>NZ_JADPVI010000007.1 GCF_015679325.1 Kaistella gelatinilytica | reverse complement strand
CTAATTAACAAGCATTTATTTTTAAAAGTTTTTTAGACTATTACTAATCCTAAAACCATCTCCTTAAAAACCTGCCGTCCTACTTCGCTACTCCTTTTTTTGAGTGGTGCAAATGTAACTACTATCATCATTTCTCGCAAATGTTTCTTCAAGTATTTTAAACAAGTGTATAAGTTTTTTTGTAACTCCTTATTGTACAGTACTTCCCATATTTATTAAAGTTATCCACTTTATCACAACTTTGTTACCCTAAGCGGTAAATTTGATATATCAAAGTATTCAACAGTAATTATATTATGATTAAAGGTTGGGAGTAACTCTTAAACATCTAGTTTAAAACCTAATTAATTATACAACTATCTAACTAAAATATTATACAAACTATATAGCAGTGTTAACAAAAAGTAAATTAAAACTTTCTAATTCCAAATCGCACCGGTATTCTTTTCACAAAAAAAATCCCACTTTAAGGTGGGATTTCTATTATTGATGAGTCTGCTATTTTTTTAACTGCAGCCGAAACAGTATCATTTTTGTCGAAGTAGGATCAAACATTATTAATCTGTATACATTTCGCTTTTGCCGAATCTGCATCGTTTACAAAGTTTGCAATACTGAAATAAGCGTAAGCCAAAGCTTTCGTATTAGGTTCAACTTCAGCAGAGTTTACTACCGTTACATACTTCTCTAACGCAGTATTCAAAAGCTTATATTTCATTAACTCTGATAAGCGATCCCTCATTGTAATAAGAAGGTACCCAAACTGGAAGTAAGCCGCCGATCTTTTTCCACATCTGTACTTCAAAAATAAAGGAAATAAAAGTATCGAATCGATCTCTTGGTTTGCTAGTTAAATTATCCTATTTAATATTTCTTCTGACTTTACAACAAGAAAAAAGCTCATCAAAAAAATTGATGAGCTTTTAAAAAAACTGGCGGCGACCTACTCTCCCGCTTACGCAGTACCATCGGCGCTAGAGGGCTTAACTTCTGTGTTCGGAATGGGAACAGGTGAGCCCCTCTGCTAAAACCACCCTAAA
>NZ_JADPVI010000006.1 GCF_015679325.1 Kaistella gelatinilytica | reverse complement strand
AGTAGGACGGCAGGTTTTTAAGGAGATGGTTTTAGGATTAGTAATAGTCTAAAAAACTTTTAAAAATAAATGCTTGTTAATTAGGAAAAGATTCTTATCTTTGCAGACCCAAACGAGAGTAACGGGGAGCGAAGTAGGAGCAGATCAGATGGGATTAGGTATTGATTTAGGAGTATGAAAATACTTCAAAATTTTAATCAAAAACATTTGGTCAATTAGAAATAAGTTTATACTTTTGCACTCGCAATTCGGAACAAATAACAACCAAAAAAGTAAGGAAAGACAAAAGCGTCAATAACTTTCGAGTGAGTCAGACAAACATACAATGGAGAGTTTGATCCTGGCTCAGGATGAACGCTAGCGGGAGGCCTAACACATGCAAGCCGAGCGGTATTCTGGATTTATTCAGGAGAGAGCGGCGTACGGGTGCGTAACACGTGTGCAACCTACCTTTATCAGGGGAATAGCCTTTCGAAAGGAAGATTAATACTCCATAATATATTAGATGGCATCATTTAATATTGAAAACTCCGGTGGATAAAGATGGGCACGCGCAAGATTAGATAGTTGGTGAGGTAACGGCTCACCAAGTCAATGATCTTTAGGGGTCCTGAGAGGGAGATCCCCCACACTGGTACTGAGACACGGACCAGACTCCTACGGGAGGCAGCAGTGAGGAATATTGGACAATGGGTGAAAGCCTGATCCAGCCATCCCGCGTGAAGGATGACGGTCCTATGGATTGTAAACTTCTTTTGTATAGGAATAAACCTTTCTACGTGTAGAAAGCTGAAGGTACTATACGAATAAGCACCGGCTAACTCCGTGCCAGCAGCCGCGGTAATACGGAGGGTGCAAGCGTTATCCGGATTTATTGGGTTTAAAGGGTCCGTAGGCGGACCGATAAGTCAGTGGTGAAATCTCATAGCTTAACTATGAAACTGCCATTGATACTGTCGGTCTTGAGTAAATTAGAGGTAGCTGGAATAAGTAGTGTAGCGGTGAAATGCATAGATATTACTTAGAACACCAATTGCGAAGGCAGGTTACCATGATTTAACTGACGCTGAGGGACGAAAGCGTGGGGAGCGAACAGGATTAGATACCCTGGTAGTCCACGCCGTAAACGATGCTAACTCGTTTTTGGGGCGCAAGCTTCAGAGACCAAGCGAAAGTGATAAGTTAGCCACCTGGGGAGTACGTTCGCAAGAATGAAACTCAAAGGAATTGACGGGGGCCCGCACAAGCGGTGGATTATGTGGTTTAATTCGATGATACGCGAGGAACCTTACCAAGGCTTAAATGGGAAATGACAGGCTTAGAAATAGGCTCTTCTTCGGACATTTTTCAAGGTGCTGCATGGTTGTCGTCAGCTCGTGCCGTGAGGTGTTAGGTTAAGTCCTGCAACGAGCGCAACCCCTGTCACTAGTTGCTAACATTAAGTTGAGGACTCTAGTGAGACTGCCTACGCAAGTAGAGAGGAAGGTGGGGATGACGTCAAATCATCACGGCCCTTACGCCTTGGGCCACACACGTAATACAATGGCCGGTACAGAGGGCAGCTACACAGCGATGTGATGCGAATCTCGAAAGCCGGTCTCAGTTCGGATTGGAGTCTGCAACTCGACTCTATGAAGCTGGAATCGCTAGTAATCGCGCATCAGCCATGGCGCGGTGAATACGTTCCCGGGCCTTGTACACACCGCCCGTCAAGCCATGGAAGTCTGGGGTACCTGAAGTCGGTGACCGTAAAAGGAGCTGCCTAGGGTAAAACAGGTAACTAGGGCTAAGTCGTAACAAGGTAGCCGTACCGGAAGGTGCGGCTGGAACATCTCATTTTTGAGACTCTTCGATAGGAGAGTATAAACAAACAAAACGATACTTAAGGTATCATTGTCTTACTCAAAGTTAGCTTTCGTTTTTCTTTATTTGGTTGATATTTATAAAAAACATACCCACTAGGATTAGTAATCAGGGAATAGAGATTGAGAAATGAAGAAAGGAGATATATTATTTATCACTCATTACCCATCACTCATAAAAGAGTCTCGTAGCTCAGCTGGTTAGAGCGCTACACTGATAATGTAGAGGTCGGCAGTTCGAGCCTGCCCGAGACTACTAATTTAGAGTACAAGAGCGGAGAGTAGATGAGAAAGGGAGTAATAATACTCAATGACTCAAATATTTAATCAACTCCCACACTCCACTAGCGGGGAATTAGCTCAGTTGGCTAGAGCGCCTGCCTTGCACGCAGGAGGTCAAGGGTTCGACTCCCTTATTCTCCACATAAGTTATAGTGATATAACGAGAACAGTTACAGTGATGTAGCAAAAGAGCTTTTTAAAAGAAGCGAGAACAGAAGATATTTACATTAAGATTTAAGAATGATGCCAGAGAAGGCAGAATAAACATATAAAATGTTTATTAGAAGGAGCGATACCTTAATTATTCACCGTTTTACGAGACTGATTTAAAAGTGACGGATGGAGCCAAAAACACATCTGTTTATTAGTTGAGTAGGAAGAGATAAGATCATTGACATTAACGATAAGAACATCACAAAGAGAAAACCGCGCACTTTCGAGTGCCGAGTTTTAAAAATATCGTTTAACACTACGGTGTTAGACAAAAAATACTGAACTAATTTTATATTAGGAAAGAAATCGTTAAGGGCGTATGGCGGATGCCTAGGCTTTCAGAGGCGAAGAAGGACGCGGTAAGCTGCGAAAAGCTGCGGGGATCGGCACACACGAATTGATCCGCAGATGTCCGAATGGGGCAACCCGTCTGGTTGAAGACCAGTCACTCTAATTTATTAGAGAGCAAACCCGGAGAACTGAAACATCTAAGTACCCGGAGGAAAAGAAATCGAAGAGATTCCGTAAGTAGCGGCGAGCGAAAGCGGATTAGCCCAAAAGTCTTTATATGTTTAGAAGAACGTTCTGGAAAGAACGGCCATAGAGGGTGATAGCCCCGTAATTGAAAGGCATACATAGATGATAAATGAGTAGGGCGGGACACGTGAAATCCTGTTTGAATATGGGGGGACCATCCTCCAAGGCTAAATACTCCTGAAAGACCGATAGTGAACAAGTACTGTGAAGGAAAGGTGAAAAGCACTTCGAATAGAAGGGTGAAAGAGAACCTGAAACCGTACGCCTACAAGCGGTCGGAGCCCACAAGTTGGGTGACGGCGTGCCTTTTGCATAATGAGCCTACGAGTTAATTTTACTAGCGAGCTTAAGTACTTCAGGTACGGAGGCGGAGCGAAAGCGAGTCTGAATAGGGCGCTTAGTTAGTAGGATTAGACGCGAAACCTTGTGATCTACCCATGGGCAGGTTGAAGCTTTGGTAACACAAAGTGGAGGACCGAACCGGTTGACGTTGAAAAGTCTTCGGATGACTTGTGGGTAGGGGTGAAAGGCCAATCAAACTGGGAGATAGCTCGTACTCCCCGAAATGCATTTAGGTGCAGCGTTGCAATATAGTTTATTAGAGGTAGAGCTACTGATTGGATGCGGGGGTTTCATCACCTACCAATTCCTGACAAACTCCGAATGCTAATAAATGTTCTGCAGCAGTGAGGGCATGGGTGCTAAGGTCCATGTCCGAGAGGGAAAGAACCCGGACCAACAGCTAAGGTCCCCAAATCTATACTAAGTTGAAATAACGCGGTTGAACTGCATTGACAGCTAGGATGTTGGCTTGGAAGCAGCCATTCATTTAAAGAGTGCGTAACAGCTCACTAGTCGAGCGGTTCGGCATGGATAATAATCGGGCATAAGTATAGTACCGAAGCTATGGATTTATAACTTTTGAGTTATATCTGGTAGGGGAGCATTCTGTTTGCACAGAAGCTGTATCGTGAGGTATGGTGGAGCGGACAGAAAAGAAAATGTAGGCATAAGTAACGATAAAGCGGGCGAGAAACCCGCTCACCGAAAGACTAAGGTTTCCTCAGCCATGCTAATCAGCTGAGGGTTAGTCGGGACCTAACGCGAACCCGAAAGGGGAAGTGGATGGACATAGGGTTAATATTCCCTAACTTGCTCACATTAAAAAGGGGACGGACTGCCGTACTTACTGGAGACTGACGGAATAGTCAAGACCTAGCCTTCGGGCGAAGTTGTTGTAGGGAAAGCGGTTCCAAGAAAAGCCGAAGTGAAGCAACCCGTACCAAAACCGACACAGGTAGTCGAGGAGAGAATCCTAAGGTGCTAGAGTGAATCATGGTTAAGGAACTAGGCAAAATAGTCTCGTAACTTCGGAAGAAGAGACGCCAGCAGCAATGCTGGCCGCAGTGAAGAGGCCCAGGCGACTGTTTATCAAAAACACAGGACTCTGCTAAATCGAAAGATGCTGTATAGGGTCTGACACCTGCCCGGTGCTGGAAGGTTAAGGAAGGTTGTTAGCCGTAAGGCGAAGCAATTAACTGAAGCCCCAGTAAACGGCGGCCGTAACTATAACGGTCCTAAGGTAGCGAAATTCCTTGTCGGGTAAGTTCCGACCTGCACGAATGGTGTAACGATCTGGGCACTGTCTCAACCATGAGCTCTGTGAAATTGTAGTCTCGGTGAAGATGCCGAGTACCCGCAATGGGACGAAAAGACCCTGTGAACCTTTACTATAACTTCGTATTGACTTTGAATAAACAATGTGTAGGATAGGTGGGAGACTTTGAAGCTGGCACGCTAGTGTCGGTGGAGTCAACGTTGAAATACCACCCTTTGTTTATTTGGAGCCTAACTTCCTAACGGAAGGACATTGCGTGGTGGGTAGTTTGACTGGGGTGGTCGCCTCCAAAAGAGTAACGGAGGCTTTCAAAGGTACCCTCAGCACGCTTGGTAACCGTGCGTAGAGTGTAATGGCATAAGGGTGCTTGACTGTGAGACCTACAAGTCGATCAGGTGCGAAAGCAGGACATAGTGATCCGGTGGTTCCGTATGGAAGGGCCATCGCTCATAGGATAAAAGGTACTCCGGGGATAACAGGCTAGTCTCCCCCAAGAGCTCATATCGACGGGGAGGTTCGGCACCTCGATGTCGGCTCGTCACATCCTGGGGCTGGAGAAGGTCCCAAGGGTTGGGCTGTTCGCCCATTAAAGTGGCACGCGAGCTGGGTTCAGAACGTCGTGAGACAGTTCGGTCTCTATCTATTGCGGGCGTTAGATGTTTGAGAGGGCTTGAATCTAGTACGAGAGGACCGATTTGAACAAACCTCTGGTGTATCTGTTGTATTGCCAAGTGCATCGCAGAGTAGCTACGTTTGGAAAGGATAAGCACTGAAAGCATATAAGTGCGAAACCTGCCTCAAGATGAGACATCTTTTAAGGGTCGTTGGAGATGACAACGTTGATAGGCTATAGGTGTAAAGGCAGTAATGTCATAGCCGAGTAGTACTAATTACCCGTAGATTTATAGCTTAATATAGGTACTCGATCGTGCAATACGGTCTTCTCTTTGTGAACGTTTTTATCGATTTTTTTAAATCAGACAAGAGATTTAAAGATAAGAGATACGAGACAATACGTCTTAGGTCTCCAATCCAAACATCTCCCATCTATTTAATAACAATATATTGTACATCCTTTTGTACAAAACAACCTTTAGGGTGGTTTTAGCAGAGGGGCTCACCTGTTCCCATTCCGAACACAGAAGTTAAGCCCTCTAGCGCCGATGGTACTGCGTAAGCGGGAGAGTAGGTCGCCGCCAGTTTTTTTAAAAGCTCATCAATTTTTTTGATGAGCTTTTTT
>NZ_JADPVI010000005.1 GCF_015679325.1 Kaistella gelatinilytica | reverse complement strand
AAAAATGATATTTTTAAACTTAATTAAAAATATATACTTAATTTTAGTACATCAAATTTGTCTTTTAAACCTTTAAACCTTTAAACTTTAGAAGTTTGATAATCGTAAAGTACGAACTGAAAAAAAATAAGGATCAACTTTCAAATTACAATTAACAATTGTCAATCATCATTCATCTGACATCCATCACCTAACAAACTCTACATATTATGGCAAAAACAAACGGAACTTCAACGCCTACTTTCAAGCCGGATAACAGTTCGAAATCAATTTCCGCCAGTCAGATTTTTGGGATTAACAGGCTCGTAAAACTTTTGGTGGTGATCGAAGGGAAAGTGATTTCCCATTACAAACACTTTAGTTTAAGCCAACACGCCGGGAAACACCATCGTTTTGAAATGGTTTTAGCTTATGATTCCTTAGGAAACAGAGAGAACCATAATTTAGAATCCTCCAATGAGTTTTTAGGAAAAAGACTGACGGTCGTTCAAAAATATAAAGATATACCCGACAGTCCGGAGAGAACCTTTGTGGGAGTGATCACCGAAGTCGGTTATTTACAGGATCAAAGTGGACTGGGGAATATTGTATTGTCAGGTTACAGTCCAACAATATTGCTGGATGCTGCGCCACATACCCAGAGTTTTGGAGGAGCACAATCGGTGAATATGAGTATCATCGCGAATCAACTCATCAAAGAAGGAATAAATACCGGAAGTTATGATGTAAGAGTAGATGCGAATGATTATTCAGAAATTATCTACAGTTCCCAATATAATGAAACGCATTACAACTATCTGGCAAGAATGGCAGAAGCTTATGGAGAACAGTTTTATTATGATGGCGAAGTCTTGCATTTTGGAAAACTTCCACCACAGAACCAGCCTTTAAAATTAGTCTATGGCAGTAATGTCAATGATATTAAAATAGAAATAAAAGCAGTTCACACGAAACCTGAGTTTTATGGATACAACAGCACTCAGAACGCTAAATTAACTTCAGGTTCTACGCCGGCAAATCATAAAAGTGATCTGGCCAATATTGCGTACAAAAAAAATGATGCAGACAGCGGTATCTTTAAAACACCAGCTTTACAGATTGCTCCGATCAGAGCAGTAACCGACAAAGATGTAGTGAATTCACAAACGAGCGCGGCGGGAAGTAAAGCCGTGGAAGTTTTACATGTAAGTGGAAGTACCACGATCCCATTTTTATATCCGGGATGTGTAGCAGATCTGGAAATGCGTAAAGAAGACAGCAATCAGACTTCCTATTTTACAAGATTAATGATCATTGAAACGAGTCACGATGTTGATACACTCGGACATTACAAAGGAACGTTCAAAGCCATTGCAAGTGACACTGGATTTTTACCAAAACCAGAGTTTACAATTCCAATCGCACAACCACAATTAGCCACCGTAATCAGCAACACCGATCCAAGCGGACAGGGAAGAGTGACGGTAAAATTCGACTGGCAGCTGCATGACACAACCGATTTCATCCGAATGATGAGTCCGGATGCAGGAGGAACGGATCAGGTTTCTCAGAATCGAGGTTACGTAGCGATCCCCGAAGTTGGGGATCAGGTGATGGTGGGATTTGTACATAATCATCCGGATCGACCTTTTGTGATGGGTGGAATGTTTCATGGGGGAACTGCTTTGGGTGGATTTGCAGATAATCGCGTAAAATCTATTATGACAAGAAGTGGACATAAAGTAATTTTTACGGAAGATGAAAGTATTATTATTACTGATAAATCTGGAAATGAAATTCACCTGGATACGACGGGGAGTAATATTAATATCACTGCACCGGAAACGATGACGCTTAATTGCAAGAACATGAATATTAATGTGGGGGAAAACATGACGACGAATGTTGGCATGAACGCAAGTGAGATGATTGGTATGAATAATACTCAATCTGTCGGTATGAACTCTACAGAAAGTGTGGGTGCCATGAAAATGACTTCTGTTGTGGGTGATGCAAGTATCTTTATAACAGGCAAGCTGACAGAAATGATTGAAGGAGATGTGCATAGTGAAACGAAAATGGAGCGGAATGAAATTTCCCATGAAGATATTGAGATTTCTTCAGGTAAGAGTATTACCAAAAACGCCCAGTTGGAAGTTAAAAATAATTCTGGTGAAAAAAGCAAAAATCATTAATTATGAGTAGAACCAGGATAGTAAAAGGAAAATATACTAAAATTGTAGGTGAAAACTATCTTATCTCAGCGGAGGGAAATATTACCTCAAATGCTCAAAATGAGGTAAGAGATCACGGCTTGCAAAATGGTGTACCTTATGGTAATTTTGAAAGAATTGGAAGTGATGTAACAGATGATTTTGAAATTACTTTATCAATAAAAAAAGATAAGTCATATTCTACTATAGTTCCATTAGGAATACTTGACTATGAAGAAAATTATGAGAATGCTAATTTTTTGTTCAATTATTCGTTATCACTAGGAAATATTGATAATTTAGATTTCAAAATTATAAAAGGAGATGGAACCACTTTATTTGCAATTCAAAGTATTCCAGCGGTAATATTACCAGCCAGGAGATTTCCCTACTTGGTAGAAGATATTTATAAGAAAAAACCAAGACCAGATCCGCTAAAACCGCTAAAAGCGTGGGATTGGAAAAGCGTTTTCGATCCTTATAATATTGGTTCTGGCGATTACACAAAAATAGGATCATACATAATTATGTGGGACGGTTTTGATAATCAGAAAGTATATGATAGTACGAACTTTAAAAATAACAAATTAAAAGCTCAGATTATTGCAACTAAAAATGGTGTAAAAAAAATGAAAGAAGTGGAATTTTCCACCAAACAGATTGGGAAAGACTGGGTAGATGTTAAGATAGACAGAGAAAATAAAAATATCGACATTAGTTTAAGAGTAAATTTGACTGATGGAGGAGAAGAAGGATTAAAATCTTATACTCATAAAGAATTAAATGAAACTGCAGAGGGTGAACCCAATCCATTTAAAGGTGTAACAGTAACCTATAATGATTGGGGCAAAATTTCTAACGAGGCGTTACAATATTATAAAAAACCCCCTATTAAAAAGAAGACAAAAACATATGAGGAGTTGAGAAAAATGGCTTTGGACGGTATAAATGAATATTGGAGCAGAACGTATGCCAGAACATCGAACAAAGGCACAGAGATTAATGGAGAAAAATGGGAAATTAAAGTGAATGCTACTTTTGATGTAAAAGGAATGGTTGCTCCAAATATTATTTATTTCACAAATTCTAAAAACACTATGCTAAACCGTTCACATAATTGGGAATTGCATAGGGAACTGTATTATAAAATTGGTTATACCTCCTACGGAGATTGGCAAAAGTATGACAAAAACAAAATTATCTATGTCACAAAAGGATGGCTTTACACGGAATCGCAAGATGCAGACTTAAAATTTAAAGAGACTTCAGCTCATGAAATTGGACATCAGTTATTGTTAACCTACGGCGGTCGCGATTACAGTTATTCGCATAAAGACACATCTGGTCCAACTTGGATTCAGCAAGATGCACTTCCTGGAACAAAATACCCTCCAAAGCCGCAAGAAATTGATCTAATGAAATATGCAGATGAAATTGAACCTCCAGATTATTATCAAAGAGTTGTTTTGTCTAAAGAGGACTTGTTAAGTGTAGTATGGCTGAGCAAAATAAAAATACTGAGTCTTTTGATGTTTTTTTCAATTTTATTATCTTGTAATTCAAAAAAAAATACAGAGTCTAGCGAAGATATTGTGAATTATTATAGTGGAATTGTACTTAATGACAAAAAAGAAACTCTCTCAGATGTCACTGTTACATGTATGTTAGAAAATGATTTATTACAAACTGTTTCAACTACTAAGACCGGTTATTTTAAAATTACTGATAAAAATCTAAACACCTTAAATATACAAGAACCACGAAAATTAATTTTTAAAAAAGAAGGATATATTACTGATACAATTAAGACAGCTCAACCCGTTTCAGATTACAGACGAAGAGATCGAGAATACCCGGTAAATTTTTATTTTATTTACAAAGTTCCTGATACGCTTGTACTTATAAAACAATAAAATTAAAAAGTTAGATAAAAACAAAAAGTTTTTTCCAAATTTATGCGCAAAATTTAAATATTTTACACAAGAAAGAGTGAAATGTTTTTATAATAGTAAAATGAATCTATATGAAATGAAACACGAAGGATGCTTGTGAGATAAAACCTTAAAAAAATTTAATTGAAAAAAACGCATATAAAAACTTAAAGGAATCTCATATTTAACTTATACACTGCCAGTTTCTTAAGTAGGCAGTGAATATTTTAACTCAGGAAATATTGACATAATGATATAGATTTAATAGCCAAAAATAGTTGGTGAAATCTTCTGTAAGATCTACTGTCACTCACGTAATGAGATTTTAGTTGAAATGGGTTTCAAATAAATTTTTGAAGCTTTTTTTTGCCATATAGTTATTCCGATAATTTTTAAACATTTTTATCAAAATTACCAACTATTTTTGACAACATTAACATGAAATGTTATATTAAATACTATGATATTCTAAGAAAAATTGTTTCTGAATTTGATATATTAAAATTAATGTGGTTAACAAAAATAAGCGTAAAATAAAATATCTTGTCTATTCACTAATCTTTACATTATTAAATTGTAAAAATAAAAAAAATATTTTAGTTCGTAATGTCAAAGGAATGATTTATTCGAAAATTACTAATAAACCGATTCAAAATGTAAAAATATTTGGGTATAAGTACGCTATTAATAATTTTGATACAATAAATTCTCGTAAAGATGGTGGATTTGTAATTTTAGGATGGTCAAGCACCAGTAGTGATTTCCGACGAGATAGTAGGGATGTCTCTAGTATTTTTCTACTCAAAAATAAAAATGAATTTAAGTTTGCTGATTCCAAAAAGATTTACAAAGGTGAAAACTATTATAAGAAAGATACAATTGATTTAGGTATAATTTATTTCGAAAATCTTAAGTCAATTGATAAAGATTCTATCCCCAAATAATTTTCATATTCTGATAGAACAATAGAGACAAATCTTCTAAATCTGACGAAGGAACTATAAAGGGCTGGAACGTAATTACTCAAAAAACAAATAATAATGCAGCTAATGCCTCTAAAGATGGTGAAGAGATAGATTTAATGAAATATTATAAAAATTATTATGATATTCCATGAACGATTATTACGGAATTTAATCTTCTTAAATTAATTTGGTTAACGAAAATTAGGATATCATGAAAAATTACGCGAAAAACCATCAGTTTAAAATTTACTCAATTATGATTTTTTTGTTTTTGGTATTAAATTGTTCAACCAAAAAATATGTAATATATAATGCAGTAACTGGAACGGTAGTTGATTTTGAAAATGGGAAACCACTCAAAGATGTAAAAATTTTTGTAGATAAATTTGCTTCGAATGATTTTGATACAATAAAAACTAATCAAAAAGGCTACTTTTTTATTGATGGATTTCAATCTTCTTATAAATATTTAAACATGCAAGCAAAGGTTTCTTATAATTATCATATTGAAAAATCCGGTTATAAAACGAAAATTATTACTATTAAAAATTTAATATATTCTAAAGATAACAAATTAGACACAATTAAATTAAAAGAGATTATTTTAACTAAAGAATAGAAAATTTTATAATACATATTTTTTATACTTAAATAAGACACTACCGCATCAATGGTGGTTTTTTTTCGCAATGATTCGGGCCGACCTTTTGTGATGGGTGGAATGTTTCGCGGGGGAGTTGGATTAGGAGGTGGAGTTCAGAACCACATGCGATCGATTCAAACAAAGACCGGAATTAAGGTTTTGATGAATGATAATGAGAAAAGTGTAACTATTTTGGACCCAAGCGGAAATACTTATTTTATGGATGGTAATATCGAAGTAACGGCGCCGAAAAATATGACTTTTAATGCGGGAGAGAATTTAGATATTAATGTAGGCAAAAATATGAATACAAATGTTGGTGTAGACCACAGCATGAGTATTACAAAAAACCATAAATTTACTGTAAGCAATTATAAACAAACCATCAATGAAAATAAGACGATTACTATCACTGAAGATTTAAAAGAAACTACTTCCACAACAACACATAAAGCGACCAACGGCGATATTTTAATTCAAAGTGTTGGTGTGGCGAAAGTTTTAAGGAAAATAGATGCGAAAGTAGATAGAGGTTAAAAATGAAAAATTAAAGTGAGTACTACTTTTGCTGTAAAAGGAATGGTGAATCCAAATATTAGTTATTTCACAAATTCTGAAAACATGTTAAACCGTTAACACAATTGGGAATTGCATAGGCATCTGTATTGCTTATACCTCCTGCGGAGATTGGCAAGAGTTTGACAAAAACAAAATTATCTATATCTCAAAAGCATGGCTTTACACGGAATCTTAAGATGCAGATTTAAAATTTAAAGAGACTTCAGCACACCAAGTTCGGCATCAGTTATTGTTAATCTACGGCGATCGCGAGTACAGGTATTCTAATAAAGACACATCTGGTTCAACTTGGATTCAGCAAGATGCACTTCCTGGAAAAAAAATATCTTTCAAAGCCGGAAGAAATTTATTTAATGAAAATATGCAGATGAAATTGAACCTACTGAGTATTATCAAAGAGTTATTTGTCTAAAGAAGACTTGTTAATTGTTGTATGGCTGACCAAAATAAAAATACTGAGTATTTTGATTTTTTTTTCAATTTTATTATCTCGTAACTCAAAAAAAATATAAGACTTAGCAAAGAAATTGTGAATTATTATAGTGAATTGTACTTAATCACAAAAAGAAACTACTTCAGGTGTCACGGCTGCAAAATTAATAGAATTGACTAAAAAAGTTTCTATTGTAGTTTTTGCGGTTGGTATGGATGCAGAATATCACTCAACAATTGTAATTGTAACCAAAGATTCTGTCAGTAAACTTAAGATTTGCAATACTGAAATAACTAGTACTTATTCAGAACCTTCATTTATATATAGAAGATGGAGGTGGTGCAAGATATTTTAGTAAGTCTGAATTTGAAAAATCAATGCAAGTTTGGATATATTCTGCTAGAAAATTTTATAGAGGAGACAAAATTATTGAAGGAGCGGTAGATGGCAATAAAGCTACGGATGCATCATTAGATTCAACTGTATTTCAATTACTAAAGATTTGTGAATGTTAAAAGAATTAAAAATGAAATATATTTTAGTAATTTTCTTATACATTTTTCAAAATGCATTTAATCAACAAAAAAAGGAGATAGTTGCTATTAGCAGTGAATTTAATTTTGAAATGCTCTTTAAAAAAAGTAAAAATATTGATAATCTAAAAATGAAGCAGAAAAAAAATGAAGATTATTTTAAAGGTAATTTGTCGGGATGTAACAGCTATTTTTATAAGGGAGTAATAAGAAGTAAAATGTACTATTTAGCAAATGATAAAAATGATATTGTTGTACAGGAATATATTTTTGATAATATTGATGTTGCTAAAAATGCTTTTAAAGAAGTACAAATATACGCTGATTTTACACGAAACTTAAAAAGAAAAGACTTTGGACAAAGATGTTATGAGATAGGTGATGAACAAATTTATTATAGTGCTCGTCGATCTAATCATATTTATCTTCTAACAAGTGTCAGCAATTTAAATTATAAGGATGGAAATACAAGTGCTAATGATATTTTTAAATTTCATAAAGATTTTTTATTAGATGATCTGTACAGAAATTTAACTCAGTAGCCAAAAGTTACAATCTTACAAGCTAAAAAATGTAACGTCGTTTTAGCGCTCGTCGCAAAAAAATATCAATAAAAATTTTACATAAATTTGCTGTGTTTGGCAATCAGGTTACTGTGGGCGTCTTTCACAATTATCTGGATCGCCATTTTGTTATGGTTGGGATGTTCATGTGGTAACTGTTTGGGAGTATTTGCGTACAACCTTGTGGAAGCAATCATGACCAGATGTGAACATAAAGTGGTTTTTACGGAAGATGAAAGGATCATCATCACCGATAAATCAGGCAATGAAATTCATATGGATACTACGGGAAGAAATATTTATGTAACTGCACCAGAAACAAGTATTCCAAAGTCCCTTTTTCGATGGATGCCTTGCGAAATATTGGCAGTGGAGCTCGTGAAGCAGGAATTTTGGTTCAATCATTAGAAGGACTCTATGAATATAATCGATTGATAACTTATCATTACATTTATGCTTTGTTTATAAATAATTTACATCGTTAGATTTATGAAACATTTTTTTTATCTCATTACCTTCTTGCCTCTTCTTTTTTCTTGTCAACAGAATTATAATCACAAACCCTATGATGAAAAGGAAAAAGAAATAAGAGTTTTTTAGCAATCACGCAAAAAGAAATTGTTTTAGATAGTGTTTGGCAAAAGCGAGACTCATTAACTTATTTGAGATTAGTCAATACTAAAAGGATACTGATTAAAAATTCTAAAGTTATTCCTAATTGGATTGCTCTCTATCAAAATCTAGAAACTTTAATTGTCGATTTTACATCTCTTACTAAAGTTAATGATATTCCTAATTCCTTGGGTAACAGTCGAAGTATTAAACGGATAACGTTAAAATCAAATAACATCACATATTTACCTGAAAGTTTTTTTAACCTCCAATCACTTATTTATTTGGATTTAAATCAAAATAGAATCACTAAAATTTCTGGTCGAATAAAAAATTTAAAAAATTTAGAATCGCTATATTTATCAGATAATGCTATATCAAAAGTCCCAGATGAGATATAGAAGTTTTTAAAATACGATCTCTTTATTTATCAAATAATCCTTTATTGGTAATTTCAGAAAAAATATGTAATTTAAATCACTTAGAGTCTATAGTTTTGGAAAACACCAAGATAACAGAGCTACCTAAATGCATGGGAAGTTTACCTAATTTAAATTGGATAAATATTTCAGGCACACAATTAACAGAGTTTCCAGCCGAAATTTTAAATGCACCAAAACTGGAAACGATACATGCGAGGGGTTTAAAATTGAAAAATTATAACGAAATAAAGGACATTTGCGAGAAAAAAAATATCACTTTTTATTATGATTAATAATTTATTAACCAAACATATTTAAAAACGCTGGCGAACTGGATACTTTGTGAGATGCAATCTTTTATTTTGTCCATTTTTTTGGATCCGCACCAAACGGAGAGATGTTAACATTTCCTTTTAAGTTGCCATTTGTGCCGATGGTATTTGAAAAGTTGAAAGACGATTAAAGATTTTAGATAAATTTGGCAAAAAAAATCGCAAAAAGCACCCAATAGTGGAAAAAAGTTATACAAAATTTTAAAAAAGATAATTCTTATAGTAATGGTTAATCAATTCCAGATTTAGGATTTAATTTAGTTTACCTATCTTAAGATGATATTCAAATGATTTTAAAGAAAGAAATATCTCATTCTTTAAGTCCACTCTCTGGAGGATTTAGAGGCCTGTGTGGTATTTAGAATGGGATACTGTAAAACAAAATTAAAAATGTTTCGAATTTTACAAAACGTAGAAATAGAATCAAATTCTGGTAAAGTTTTTAAAGAATATCAAACTTTCAGCGAAATATAAAACTGCGTTTTTACATGAATTCTCTAAAGATTATTTTAATTTTTTTATTTCTAATTTCTTGTAATAAACAAGAAAAAAATTTCTTAGAAAAGAAAAAAATTAATATACAAAACTTTAAAAAAAATTGGAAGGGAGGTGGTGCATTTTTTTTAATGGCAGATGGGACAAAAATTGAACAATACGAAAACGATGATGGATATAATGAGATTATTAATAAAAGTGCCCCAGAATTTATTTCAGAATACAATACTTATTATAAAAATGGAAATTTAAAATCTTCTGTTATTAATTTTAAAGGAATCCCAATTCACACCTCGATTGAATATAATAGTACAGGGGATCTTATTAGCGAAAAAAATGAAGATAAAAAATTTGGGAAGATTAAGTATACTGATATATTAAAAATATTATCTGAAGAGAAATATCTTAATTTAATCACAGGTAAAGGATGGTCTTTAGAAAACGGTAACGATGCAATTAATATAAGATTTGACGAATTGAAAAAAATATGGAAAGTCAGTATTACAAGCGGAAAATCGGGAGCAGGAGGAAAAACAGGATCCGCTTTAATATATGATCACATATTTTATATAGACGGAGAGACAGGAAAGATTGTGGGAGAATAAAATTAAATTCCGCTGTATTTTTAATAAAGGAGAAGTAATAAAATTTCTCTTTTTGTTTTTGTTTCATTTATATTTAAAATTATTGTCTTTTTTAAAAAATAATAATAAAATTTAGTTATCAGATGATGGTGGGTTTTGTAAATATATACCCGTTCCGGCCATTTCTTATGGGTTAAATATTTCATAAGTCAGGTTGGACTGGGAGGCGGAGTTCAAAAGCATATGCGATCGATCTAAACTAAAAGTTTAATTAAATTTTTATGGCTAAAAAGCGAAGCGAGTGTTTAATCCAGAACAGCATTTCTACAAATTGAAATGGTATAATATATCATTCTTTCGAAGATCAACTATATTGAAGAGTACATCCGAGAATAAAAAATAAAATGGTGGAAGACTTAATGAAAAATAAGATTTAAAAGTTCGGAAAAATATCGATTAAGATGGATATGAGAAACACAATAAAATTTTTAAGATGAAAAGAATATATTCATTTCTAATTTTTACAGCAGTTTTTTTAAGTTGTGATAAACTAAAAAACAACATGCAGGGACCAAATTACACCTATAAAAACGCAGGGATTGATCAGTTTTATTATTTAAGTCATGAAGTCGGAAATGCAACTGCCACTATTCCCTTGCTAAAACCCTATACTTTGTTTAGAGATAATTCTTCTGCTACATGGTTTTTAGATACTGATTTAGGAAATTTATACAATGAATTAGGTGGTGGTATTGCACCTTTATTTAATTTTAACGTAAATGATTCAATGATTTATGGATATAAATCTAAGCTAATAGATGAAAACAACTCTGATTTTTTAATGCCAGAGAAATGGTTCATTATTAACACAAAAGGAAAAAAACTCTCCTTATTCGATAAAGAATCTGATTTCAAGGCAGAATTAGAAAAACTTAACCTTCCCGAAGAAATGTTAAATCCCGACGAAGTTTATGAACAATTCAAAAACGATCCAATATTACCTTGGTTTCCAGAAGATATAAAAAAGCAATTGAAAGAAGCAAAAAATAAAAAGTGATATGAAGGTAATATATCAATTATTTGTTCTGTTTTTTTTCACTGCAGCGTGCAATGGTCAGGAGATAAAAGAACTTCCAGAAAATAATGATTTAAAAACTAACAAACTTTTTGGCGAAGTAAAAACAGTAAAAGAAATTGCTTACAAAATGGATACAGACCAAATTTTGGGCGCCAGTGAAACCAACTATAATAGTTTTGGTTTTATTACAAGTGTCATTAATAAAGGCACTTACGAGCAGTATAATCCTGATATTTCTAATGTTTACAAACGAAATGAAGTGCTAATTGAGACGGTGGCTATATTTGGATCTAAGCGTCTCAAAATAAAAACCAGTTATCAGTACATCAGTAAAGAAAAGATTATTAAAACCGTCACTGATAATTTTGGTCAACATCAGTTTACTGTTTTCAACCAATACGACAAAAGCAAACAACTCATTGAAACTAAAATATTTTCTAAAAATAAACTTTCCTCTCAAACCCTTATTCAAATCAATAAAAACAAGGAGAAAAATGTTGAAGAAATCTTTTTTAATACCAGTGGTGAAATAGAAGAAAAGATCAATAGTCAATTTGATAAAACAGGAAACTTAATAAAGAAAATTAGAGTGGATCGTAATGGGATAGAAATGGCGAATGTAAAATTTCAATATGATGGTGCAGGTAATACAACTAAAGAGACACATTATTTTCCAAATGGAGATATTGAATATGAAAAATCTTCAAAATTTGAACTGGATAAAACTGGCAACTGGATCAAAAAAACAGATTTTATAAATGAATTTGCTGACTCAACTGTGGTAAGAAAGATTGAATACTATTAAGATTTTAAATTAAAAGTGAACGCACGAAGTTAAAGACCTGAGCAATTACCGCCTTAGACATTCTTTATTTTAGTGAGACAACATTTTCTCTATCCGGCTTTTGTCGCACATCTAAAAATAGCAACCACGGATCAAGTAATGTTTATTCTATTCTCAATCAGAAGTAAAAAAAATAGTGTTTAAAAATTTATAAACATTATGATCAGTATGTTTTAAATTACTCTAGCTCTCAACATATTTCCATAATTTATCAGCAGTGAATTCAAAAATTACATTTAAATGAAAGATTACTCTTTTATTTAAAGAAATTGTACCCAAAATGAACTATATGTTATTTTATAGGTTCACATTTTTTATTTTAAATTAAAATTTGCTATTATTTAAAAAAAATATTTATCTTTAAACTTTAAGTAGTAACATTAATAAAAAATAAGATTATGGCAATGTTTGATTATGGCGTTGGTGGTAACGAAGTAAAAGTTGACGCTAACGAAGCAATAACACATATTCAGGAAAATAGATCTTTGATCGTAAGTAAACTTACAGAAGAAGAACCTTTTGCGCCAGAAATAGTGAAGGGATTAAAAACAGTAGAAGATGTTTTTAGACATTTTAAACCAACTGTTGGCGTGCAGCATGAAACTGAAGATGGGACTATTGTAGATGAAGAATTTAGATTTAATACTGTAGGAGATTTTACCCCAAAAAGTTTAACGCAAAATTCAGAATATCTAAAAAAGTTGAGTGTTGAGCAGGAGCAATATAATAAGATCTTAAGACAACTAAAAAATAACAAAATTTTGAAAAAGATTTTGACAGATGAAGCTACTAGAAATGCACTGGTAGATGTTTTAAAAGACGTGGCCGGAGAATTGAAAAACGATAACTAAGTACAGATGGAAAATAGCAAACAACAGGAAAGTCAAAAAGAACAGGGTCAACAGCAAGGGAAACCGCAACACAAGCAAAGTTCACTGGATGAATTAAATAAAGTTGGTGGTTTTAATTTTATTGAAACAGTGGTCGATGGCGTTGCCAATATGAATCCAACCCGAAAAGCGCGGAAGGAAATTTTTCTTAACGACAATAATAAAGGAACAGAAAGAAAAGATTTATTACAGAAACTGAACTTATGGATTTCCCTCCTAGAAAGCGGAGATTCTGCTGACGTTATGGCAGAAGCTTGCAAGGATAAAGCCTTATCTGCTGAAAAAAATCTGAAAAGTAATCTTAAAAATACCTTAGACAGTGTTCGTGAGATGGAAACCAACTACAGAACGGTTGCCCAGTTTTACAAAAATACAGAACTCGATAAAGTTGACAATGTAAGCATCGTAAATGCCTCCATGGATCAGCTGACAGATTTAGATAATCCCCTTTTTGTAGAAGCAATTGCAGACGAATTTAAACAAAATTATGACCGTCTTGATCTTCGTGACAGCTATTCTATTCTGGCTTTACCAGGCTATTTAGGCTCTAATAAAGTTGTAGAAAAATGGGCGAAAATATGCAATGAGAACAAGGTAATGATGGTTACCGATTTTGCTAATCTTGATAAACCCGATGATGTTGTAGATCTTTTTCATTCCGCAAATCTTACCGGTGGCGAGTTGCACAGGAGTAATGTCATCATGACCACAAACTGGCTGGTTGGAAGAGGCAGAGCAGAAGAAGTTGGCGAAGAGGAAAATGTAGATCTTCCACCTTCAACCTCTTTGGCAGGAAAAATCCACAGAACTTTGATGTCGCAGGTTGCAGCAGGTAAGAAGCACGGTAACATTAATGAAGTTGATGCCGTAAAATTTGATTTGAAAAAAAGTGAAATTTCTCAGCTCGAAAAAATGGGCTTAGTTCCTATGGTAAGCGAGTACGGTAAAATCATGGCATTCTCTGCGAAAACATTATTTACAGGTGATAACATCGGGTTACAGACGTATTCTGTAGTGCGTGTTTTTGATTATGTGACTAAAGTGCTTTTAGATTTCTTAAACAGAAGAGCTTTTGAAAACTGGACACCTAAAAATGAAGATGATCTTAGAAAACAGATCGTTACTTTCCTCGACGGTATCAAAGGTGCTGATAAATTAATCGAGAAATTTAAAATTGTTCGTTTTGAACAGGATAAAGTGAATAAAGACAGAGTTTGGTTAGACATCAGAATGACCCCTTATTTTCCTACCAAAAGTTTTGTTATAAAACTCGATGGTCATAAAGGTGATGATGGTAACGAATGGGAATCTGAATACCAGCAGGAATAAAATAATTGATTAAATTCATTATAAAATATTGGGACAATCTCACATGATATTGTCTCATTTTTTTTTAAAAGTTTCTTATATTTGATAAATGTCCTCTTTAAAAACTTACTAGTATGAGCGTAATAATTACCAATGAAACCGTAAAGCAGATCATCCATATTGCCCAATCAATTGCAAGGGAAAATTATAATGCTACTTATGGAGCTTCACATCTTCTGCAGGCTCTTGTGCACAAAGACGGAGGTTTGCGGGAATTTCTGATCAGTATCGATAAAGATCCGGCTTACATCTATGAATGGGCCGAAGTTCGTATTGAAGAATATCCTAAAACTGGCAATCTTCCAACAGAACCAACTGCCGATGACAAAATTAATACCATCATGTCTGAAGCCGATGATATCCGCATCAAATTGGGGCTTGATGATATTTCGGCGATCTGCGTTTTAGCGGCAATTACCAAATCAAATATCGCCTACACCGCGCAGGAATTAAAATCCCTTCCCCTACGCGAACATGAAATTCTAAATTACTTTCAGGGCGAAACTCAAAAAGTTGCCTCGCAGGAGAACAATCTTCTTTCAGGATTTCAGGATCAAAAATCTTCTTTCCCGGCGATCTCCAGCTATTGTACAGATATGACGCAGATGGCGAGAGATGGAAAATTTGAAACCATTGTTGGTCGCGATAAAGAATTGCGGATGTTGGTAGAAATTCTTTCCAGAAAAACCAAACCCAATGTAATTATTGTTGGCGAACCAGGTGTTGGTAAGACGGCGCTTTTAGAAGGTTTTGCTTCAGAAATAATCAATGGAAATGTACCCGAATTATTAAAAGAAGCTACTTTATTGGAATTAAATACAGGGTCTTTATTGGCCGGAACATCCTACAAAGGAGAAATTGAAGACCGTCTTAAAAAAGTAATTACGGAATGTAAAAAGATTAACAAAGCAGTACTTTTTATCGATGAGATACACGCATTATTAGACCCTAAAGGAAGCGCGGGAAATGTCGCAAACCTTTTAAAACCTGAACTTGCGAGAGGCGAAATTACGGTTATTGGGGCAACAACGCAGGAGGAATACCGAAAAATTATTGAACCTGAACGCGCATTTGACCGTAGGTTTGAAGTTTTGTTGGTTGAAGAACCAGATGAAGCAGCCTGTGTGAAAATGATCAAAAAAATTCTTGAAGGTTATAAAGAGCATCACAATGTTGATGTAGATGAAAATAGTTTGGGAGATTGCGTAAAATTGGCAAAAAGATATTCGAAAGGCAAAAAATTGCCGGATTCAGCCATTGATCTTTTAGACAGAACCATGGCTTCCATTAAAATGCTGGATGAACTTTCGGAAGGAGAACTTGAAAAATGGAAAACAAATTATGAAGAGATCATCGCAGAAATACCCGAAGATGATCCTTTATTGGTTGATGAATTACTCTGGAATTTCCAGTTGCTTCAAAATAAATTGAGTCCAATTCTTTGGGGTTCCTTATCAGAACAGCACGTTTTAGATAACTCAATGGATGTGAGTCAAATTAAAAAAATTATAAACGAAACTTTTGAGGAACTCCTCAAGCACGCTTCCGTAAAACGCGAAAAAGTAGGAACTCTGGAAATGGCAGCAGTAATGGCTTCCAAAACTGGCATTCCAATCGGTAAAATTCAATCCGGAGAAAAGGAAAAACTCATGAATATGGAAGACTTGCTCAAGAAAAGAGTAGTCGGACAGGATCACGCACTCAAAACTTTAGCAGATGCAATTATTGAAAACCGAAGTGGACTGAACAAACCGGGTCAACCAATTGGATCTTTTTTCCTGCTTGGACCAACTGGGACGGGGAAAACAGAACTGGCAAAATCGATGGCAGAATTGCTTTTTAACGATGAGAGTGCCATGATCAGATTCGATATGTCAGAATTTAAAGAAGAGCATTCTGCAGCTTTGCTTTATGGTGCTCCTCCGGGATATGTTGGTTATGAAGAGGGTGGAGTTTTGGTTAATAAAATCCGTCAGCAACCTTACGCCGTGGTTTTATTTGATGAAATTGAGAAAGCACATACTTCTGTTTTTGATGTATTTCTTCAAATCATGGATGAAGGAAAAATTCATGATAAATTGGGCAAAGAAGGTGATTTTAGCAATTCGTTAATATTATTTACTTCAAACATTGGCAGTGAACAAATTGTGGAGCATTTTGAAAGAAATGAAATTCCGGGCACTAAATCTTTAATGAAGATCATGACCGATTCAGGTCGTTTTCGTCCGGAGTTTTTAGCCCGAATTACAGAAATTATTCCTTTCTCTCCAATTACAGAAGCAATGGCCGAAAATATTTTCAAAATTCAATTGAAACCTCTGAGAAATGCATTGCAAAGATTGGGTATGACTTTCGATATTTCAGACGCTGCTGTGAAAGAATTAGCCTTAAACGGTTTCAGCAGTAAATATGGCGCCCGACAAATTACAGGTGTGATACGATCTCAAATTGCACGGCCAATATCAAAAAGAATTGTACGGGAAGAAGTGAAAGCCGGCGAGCAAATTAAAGTCGATTGGGACGATGAAATAAAAGAATTAATTTGGACCGTCAACTAACTGAAAATTTTTATCAGAACGATTTTGAAACAACTTTTTTTTAAATACTGTATTTTATTTTCTTGTGTAATTTCTTCTCAGAATTTTTTCGCACAGCGTTTGACCGCCACAGATACTTCTGAGAAAAGCGTTCGTAGGTATCAGAATGTGATCAATAACAATAAGCAGTTGGTTCGTTTTATCGAATATTGTTTTACGAAGAGAAACATTCCAAAACATATGCGGAATCTGGCAATAATAGAATCTGGCTTAGATAAAAGTCAGGTTTCGTCGGCAGGTGCAGCGGGAGTTTGGCAGTTCATGACGGGACATGCAAATGATTATGGATTAACGGAGAGTGACCGATCAGATATGTATAAGAGTACAAAAGCTGTCACCAATTCGCTCATTAATTTGTACAATAAATACCATAATTGGGTAACGGTCGTCGCGGCGTATAACTGTGGGGGTGGAAATGTAAATAAAGCAATGCAGAGAGCGGGATCAAAAAATTATACCGATTTCGAATCCTTTTTGCCTTTAGAAACACAAAATCATGTTCAGAAATATTTAAATGCCTGTTATGCAACGGGTGAATTGAATTCAGTTTTGCAGGATTATTACAAAACTCCTGTAAGGCAGAAAGAAACGCCGAATAAACAATCGGTTGATGTTAAAAAGTTTAAAGAAAATACGGTAAAAAATCAGGGAAAAATCGATTTAATGGAAACAACCATTAATGGAGCCTATCATCTAGACACGATCTTAAAATATTTAAAAATTGAAAAAAGTCAGTTTTTAAAATGGAATCCTGAACTTGAAAGAAATCTTGCTCAAAAAGGCGAATCGATATTGATTTTACCAAAAAATTTGATGGATATGTTCACCATTAATAAGTATAGAATTCTAACCGAATCTCTTAAAAAATAAAGATACGATATGGATAATGAGAATTACAGATTGCCCTTAAATCCTTTGTCAATGATGATGAATGGTGGACATATTGATACTTGTGGCGTGGGTGAAAGTATTGCTCAAAATATAATGCTGCTGATCATTACCAAGAAAGGAGAAAACAGATATGATGAACATTACGGAAATGATGTCTGGAATTTAGAATTTGATAATGGCGTTACATCAGCAATGTGGGAAAATATTTTTGTAAAAAGTCTGCAGCGCCAGATTGATGATTATGAGCCACGTCTTATCAATGCGAGAGTGCAGGCAAATATAAAATTTGTAGAACATAATTATGAGACAAAAGGTTTTACTGAAGTTAAAAAGAAAGTAAAAGTAGTCATCAATGCAAAATTAGAATCGACCAACGAAGCTTTTAATTTTTCTACAGAAATATTTTTAAGCCCAATGTCTATCGATTAAAAAGAGTAAATTTTATTTTTGATATTTAAAATGCGATAAATTATTATTGCATTTTTTTTGCTTAAAAATTTCATTTTTAAGAGGTTAAAGTTCTAAAATTTTTTTGTGACGTAACAGTTTGTAGTAGAACTACTACAAAATTCAAACTTTTAGGTCTGAATGTTTTTCGGTTTCCTTTTTTCCTTACTTTTACTACAGAGGAAATTTTACTGATAAAATTACACTTCTTATGCGCAATACGAATATGGAAGATTTAATTACCATTTACGATGTAACACCCAATGACACCTTGGTCAAGATTGGACAAAAGATTGGGATGACTGCCGATGAGGTTCGTGATTTCCACAACTTAAATTGCGAGCGAAATGGCTTAATGTGGTTTAATAATCTCGTGGGTATTGAAAAAATCGTTCTTCCAAAAAACTACAAAAGTGCAGCTCAGATCAGAAAAGAAAATTTAGCGGCCATTCCACTAAAAATGATGGTTCCAGATTTTTTTGCACAAACTTATGAGGTTTTAGAATCCTACGAAAGTGATTTTGAAAATAAAGTAGAGATCGCATACACGCTCGATATTCAGCTCAAAAAAATGGAGAAAAATCAGATAAAAGTTTTCGTCGCCTCTGTCCATTGTTATGATTTTAAAAAGAACGGGGAAAAACCGGATGATAAAATGAGCGAACTTTCCATTGCCTGTGCGAAAAGTATTGCACCTATAAATCTCATCATTTCACCTGAAGGAAAAATTTCGGGCATTTTTGAATTTGAAAAACTGCTTAAAACATTTGAGGACAAGAGGAAAGATTTAGAAGATTTTTTTATTGGTGAAGTTTCAGGAAAATATATGGATCAATTTGCGAAAAGCTTGTCGGATGAAAAATATTTCGAGAAGCAGATTGGGTCCACTTTGCTATATCAGGTTCTATTTCCCTCTATGATTTGGTTTTACAAAGAGTCAGCTTGGAAAGAGGAGTTTTACTTGGTCAAAAACTCTTTCCCAATAAATTGTATCTTTAATGTAGATTTTATTCATCTGGATGAGGCACAAATTCAAACCGATATTAAAGGTGAAATTCAGGATAAGATAAGTCTGCAGGAATTACTGAAGGGTAAAAAATTTGAAGAAGAGCCGGAGGAACCAGTAGTCGGATTGGTTGAATTAAAATACACGACTCACAAAAACACAAAGCAGATGCTTCAGGCAGAAGCGGGTATTGCACTTTTACAGGAAGGTGAAATTTACAGAAAGCAGAAAATATTACTTTCAAAAATTTAAGACCATGGAAGATTTAGAAAAAGATAAAAAATTGTCAGAATTGGAGACGCCACCCAAAAACGAGGATTCCAGAATTTCTTCGCCATATTTTGGTGGAGATTTTGCAGCGCAGTCCAGCGCGATGAGAGAGATTAATGAGGACGATCTTAATCCTATGAATGGTTTTGACGATGAAGCAGATGACATCTCGGAAAGTAATGAAACTGATAAAAATTCCGCAGAATCTAAAGATGGTGATAAAAAAGGTGAATCAAAAGAAAGCAAATCGAGCGAGCACGACGGCAAATATTTCGTGATCCAAAAAGGCATGTGCAAATGCGACCAAGGTTTCAAATTCCCCAAATTTAGAGTCACTTCTCACAAAAAACATTACTGGAATAATGAAGAAGGTGAAGCAGATTATCTTGCCGTTACAGAAGATGATTTGATGCTCGATCCACCTGCGATGCCCTTCGGACAGTGCAAATTGCAACCTTCAAGTGGCGGATATTTGCCCTGTTCTTATGCACCCGTCGGAAAATGGCAGAAACCTTATGAAAAAGTAAAAGTAATGGGACACAGTTGTCTGACAGAAATGTCTGAATTGCAATGCGCAGTAGGTGGGAAAATAACGGTGATGAAACATGGGCAACAGAGTGAAGCGGGGAAAAGTAATGCCGCCAATGCAAATTCGAGAGAACAGGAAATTTATAATCCGGTTATGGATTATGAAGAGTTTCAGGAGGAGGTTAATGAGGATTATAGCGAGGATTATGTTTAGTTTCCAATTTTAAAAAAGAAAATTATGATTACCGGAACCCAGAATCCAGTTGTAGGAAAAGACGAAATTTTTCAGTTCAGCGATGGTTTAGATCTATTTAATTCTTTGAATGCTACTTATGTCTGGAATATCTGGAAAAAGAAAGCTGGGAAATGGATCAACATCACTCAAAAACCTCCAAAAATAGGAAAAAAAGTTTCCTTTAAATTTGGAGAGAAAGTGCTGGGTGAAGAATTTAAACTGGAGGTTTTTAAAGCCACGCCTAAATTGTTTAGCGAAGAGTTTGAGGCAAAACCTGCAGGAGAATTTTTCCTGGTTCCCACTTCCAGCAAAGTTCCTAAAATTGACAAAGTAATTTTATTTAATCAGGGCGCAAAAGATCCCAACAAAGCAAGTTACCGCGACACTTTGATTGCGAAAGCTTATTGCGTTGCGATGTTTAATAAGGAGGTAGAGTTTCAATTGTGGGAAGATGATGCAGCTGGTCCTGGACACAATGTAAGTATTAATAAAAATAATCAACTTCCACAAACATTTAAAGGGAGAGTGAATGAAAATGGGACCGCCGAAGTAAAAATATCCTTACTATCTAACGCCTCAATTCTAAAAGCCATAGCCAACAAATACATGATGAGTGGTGATAAAGATGAAGGTGCCAATCATGAATATTATGTTACGGCGAGTTATGCTGGCAAAATACAGAAAGCCAGCCAAGTAAATGTAGATGTGGCAAACCCTGATTACAAAACCAAACCTAAGGAAGATTCTCCAAAATTTCCTTCAACAACTGCGAGCAAAACCAAAAAACAACCTGATGCAAAAGGCAATATAACGGACGCTTATTTTGTGAATGATAAGAACCAAAAATTAGCGAGTGTTCTTGTTGGATCTCCTGTAAAAGTTCAAATATTGTCAAACAATATGGTGGGAAAATACATTCAATATGTGGTTTGGGAAAAAGATTTTGGTTTTCATGACGAAATTTATAGAAGCGGCAGAATAAAAATACCTGGAGATATTGCGACAACTGGCGGTTTCACAATTACGGACACCCTATTTAAAAAAGGAATAGATTCGCCAATTGGTGATTCGGATTCTGATAAGCAAAACTATTTTATAGAAATCATCGTTTTAGATTCCACCGCAGAATCCAAAAATTTTGGTATAGATGACAAAGCTGGTCAACCGATGGAAGTGGTGAGAAGTGCTTCGATGGTGAAGGAAGTGAAGGTGGAGAAAAAGAAAGAAGAAGATAATGTTTGTGAATGTGAAGCGAGAGTGAGAGCTTATATGCGAATGCTTAGAGTTGGTGAAGGTACTGGAGAACTAATAAAATCCTCTGTATATAATAAAAAAACTAAGAAGAATGAAATAGTATATGTAACACATGATTTTGAAGGTGGTTATACTAAATTATTTGGAGGAGGCAATTTTATAAAGGCACCACATTATAAAGATATGAGTGATCATCCACAAATAAAAATTCTCTTTTATACAAAAAAGAATGGCGAAAAAGTTTATAGTTCTGCAGCTGGTGCTTATCAAGTAATGGGATATACTTGGAGCGATAAAAGCATGATTAAAAATCGAAAAACTTATACTGTAAAAGATTTCTCAGCGGAAAGTCAGGATAAATTTTGTATTGTCTTATTCAAACATAAGAGAGCAGGAATGCTTGAGATGATAATAAATGGTAATATTAAAGAAGCTACAGAAACCTACGGAAGTTATGAATGGGCAAGTTTGCCACCAGGTAGATATGGACAACCGATTGAAACAATGGATAAAGCATTAGAGTTGTATAATACATTTTATCAAGAAGAATTAAGAGGCAAAAGTCCACTACATTTAAAAAAAGGATTTTTAAAAGATTTTGGCTATGATTGTTGCGATGAAGCACCTGTAAAACCAGTTGCAACAACAGGATGTGGAAAATCTGAAATAGATTTAAGAAGTAAAATAGCATGGCAAACTCAATTTGATCCTAAATGGGGAGGACGCGATAGGCAAATGGTGGCTTGTAAAAAAACTTGCGATGATATTTTAATTAATAATGGTCTTACGGCGACGTCTTTAGCAAGTTTATACCAAACTGCATTAGAAAATGACAAGCATACAATATTAAATATTAATACCCAAGTTTCAAAGGATGCTGTTTCGTATTTGGATAGCGAATTAGAAAAGGGTCATCCAGTTCAGGTAGGAGTAGATCATGGATTAGGATATAAAATAAATAATAATGCAGATCACACCACTGATCATTTTGTTGTTATTGTTGGACGCAAATGCGAGGGCAATAAATGCTATTATATTTTTTATGACGTTGGTACAAGTCATAAAGAAAAAGGCGCAAGTGATAATAATCGTTTATATTTTGATAAAGCAGATTATTCTCTAAAAGGTAAAACAGTTTATAATGGTAATTTTTACACAGTCACACAAATACGAAAAAATTAATATTTATATGAAAAACACTCTAAAACAACTTTATTATTTTTGGTTATTATTATTATTTTTAATTATTTCATGCCAATCAAAAGAATCAAAACAAATTATAGATATTATTGCTTCAAAAAGTATTACTGAAAACTCTTACAATGGTAAATGGTTTTTAGTTAATAAAAAAAATGATATTTATTACTATTGTATAGATAGTGATCGGTTTTTAGAAATAAGTAAGAACAAAATATTGGATCACACAGCAATGGAAGATTCCAATTTCAATATAGACCATTTTAAAACTAAAGGAAATTCAACCTATTTTTATATAAATAAGAATGAATCTTCGTACTATAATTTGAAATGGATTGATAAAAATAAAGGAATTCTATCCTATCAATTAAATAGCTATGAACCAAGTCTATTTATCAATGAAAAACAATTAAAGACGATTGAAAATAGGATGTGTAAACCCAAAACTAAATCCTGTGATTTTACCGATCATTCAAATAAATTCAAATTCACTTTAGAAGCCGCAGAATATTCAAATGAAAAATTACAAAAAAATCCCATTTCAGCATGGATTATAATAATCAACAAGACAAATTCAAAATCTCAAGAAATTCATTATGAACCAAATTCATGGGCAACTTACAGTGATTTACCTTGCAATAGTTTTACTATAAAGGACTTTAATTTTGATGGTTTAGAAGATTTCGCAATTGTTTGGGATGAAGGTGGGAATGGTGGCAAATTGTATGAATATTATTTTCAGAATGAAAATGGAAACTTTTATACTTTAGATTCTTTTCCTCTTCAACATGGGCTGTTAGCCGAAGATTTCGATTTTAAAAATAAAACAATTACTACAGAAAGTCCTATTGGATGTTGCAATATTAATGTTAATACTTATAAATTAAATTCTGATAAAACTTGGGAAAAAACAAATAGACAAGAAAAATTCAACAATAATTAAAGTTTGTAATGTTATTTATTAGATTTAAATAGATTATGATAAACACCAAAATATTACTATTGATTTTCTTCTATTGCTATTTCCAAAGCTACATACCACGAATATTACGTAACGGCAAGTTATTCCGGTAAAATACAGAAAGCCAGCCAGATGATTGTAGATGTGGCGAATCCTGATTACAAACCCAAACCTAATGAAGATTCTCCAAAATTTCCTTCAACAACTGCGAGCAAAACCAAAAAACAACCTGATGCAAAAGGCAATATAACTGATGCTTATTTAGTGAATGATAAGAACCATAAATTAGCGCGTGTTCTTGTTGGGTCTCCTGTCAAAGTTCAGATATTGTCAAATAATATGTTGGGAAAATACCTACAATATGTAGTTTGTGAAAAGGATTTTGGAATACATGATGAGCTTTTCCGGAGTGGGAAAATAAAAGTTCCTTCTGATATTTGCACTACTGGAGGATTTAAAATTACAGAAATTCATTTTCAGAAAGGAATTGACTTACCGGCAGGTGATCCAGATTCTGATAAACAGAATTACTTTTTAGAGATTATCGTTTTAGATTCTACTGCCGAATCTAACAAATTTGGTTTGGATGATGCGGCGCCGCAACAGATGGAAGTGGTGAAAAGTGCGGCGATGGTGGATCAAACAAAAGTACCACCCATTGTAAATTGTGGTGAAAAATATTGTATTAAAAAAGGAGATGACAATGAATTAATACGAGAAATTAATATCCGTTTAGCTGGTTTTGGAGGAAATGTTCCTACCTCTTTATTTACAGACCGAACCGAAAAAATGGTAAAACAATTTCAGAGAGACTATATGAAAGTTCCTGAAACTGGGAAAGTTTGTGGGAATACTTTAAGGGCGATTGATGAGTTTCAAGCGAAATATCCCATTAACTTTGATGCGATCAAATGTAAATGTGGAGTTTGCACAGGCTATGGAAAAGAAAGAAATAGCGAACAGTATCAAAATATAAAAGTTTTAGAAAAACACAGGAAGTATGAATATCCAGGAATTCATAGAAGTTTAGTTTGTGGATACAGAGCTTCAATTTTTTATGTTGAAAAAGACAAAAACCTTAACTTCAAAACAAAATGGGTCGAATCTGGTTATAGATGCCACGATCATTACATCTATAAGAGAGATGGCACAACAAATCATTGTGGAAAGGCTTTAGATATTCATTATAATATTCTTAGTACAGGTCAAAGAACTAAAAGTAATGATGATATGGATAAAATTAGAAAAGAAATTTTTAAAAAATACACTGGAGCAAAAGAAGATTGGAATTCAGGTAGTGATATTTTTTATTTAGAATCTTTTGCAACAACTTGGGTTCATTTTGATGTAAGAGAATTTTCGCAGGAATATTTAATTAAAAAATACTTTATTAAAAATTCTACAGAATTAAATGGTAAAAATTTAGTTGCTTTAGCTTTGGAATTAGGATTATCAAATACATGCAGATGTTTAGGGGGAGGAAATAAATCTGAACCAGCAAATGCAACTTCTAATGCAAGTTCTTGTGAAGATAAATTTAAAAAAGTTGCTCCAATTATTTTAATTCATGAAGGAGGTTATAAAAATGAGCCATCAAAAGATAAGGGAGATCCAACAAATAAAGGAATAAGTTGGCCTATTTGGATCAAATATGCTAAAGAAGATTTAGGTGTTGAACCAACTGAAAATAATCAAAAAAAATTAACTGATGCTCAAGCTACAATTATTTATAGGAAAAGATATTGGGAACCAAAAGGATATTGCGAAATTGAAGATTTGAAAGTAGCATTAATGATTTATGATTGGTCAATTACATCGGGTGGAGCAATTAAAGAAGTACAAAAACTCTTGAGAAATGAATTTGCGCAAAATATTATCGATGATGGAGGAATGGGTCCTTTAACAGCTAAAGCAATTAATAGTGTTGAAGAACAAGATAAACTTCTTAATAGAATTGCAGAGGTAAGAAGAGAATATTATATAAAAGGTGCGAAAGAAGGTTGGTTTTCTGAAGATTATTCAAAAGATTTGGATAATAGAGTAACAAAATGTTTGAATTATGAATTATAAAAGGGTTTTATTGTTATTCTTGCTATTTACTTCATTTATTTTTTGCAAAAAAAAGAATAGTGAAAGTAATGAACAAGAAAAATTTATTGTAGAAAAAAATTTTAGTAATCAAAAAAATGATTCAATTTCCATTGGAACATGGCACTGGCGATCTGCTGACAAAACACAAGAATTTACACTAAAAATAAAAAAAATAAGTAAAGATTCAATTTTTGGGCAATATTGCGCTGTATATAATAATGGTAGCAAAATGGATTGTGATTTTGACGATATTAATAATGTTAAAGGAGTAATCCAAAAAAATAAAGCATTGCTGGAATTTAGTAGTTTTTTTGGAGCAAACAACGGAAAAGCAGAACTCATTTTTAATAAAAATAATTTAAAATGGATTGTTACAAAACCTCCACACGGAGAATATTATGCGCCGAATAATATAATTTTAACAAAAAAAAATAATTTTTCTGAATCGGAAAAATCCACAGAAATTGAAAAAAAAGAAAAACCTTTCCAATTTTCTGGTTCGATTTTACCTTATGATAAAAAAATTGATTACAAAAATATAGAATATAAAACCTTACCAACTAAAAGTATAAATGGAATATCTGAATTCGCTTGTGGCGAAATCGAAATAAGATACGTTTCATTGGCAAAAACTGACAAAGCAAGTCTGTTGTTAGTTCCAATAGATTGTGGAGATGCAGTTTACAGATATTATTTAGTTTCGATTTTTAATAATACGGTAGTTTCAAGTCTATATGTAGAAGGTGAGTTGTTCGAACCAGAAAGTAAGCAAGATGCCGAAAAAACAAATTTTAGAATTGATAAGAATTCAATTTTAACAGTTAGAACAATAAATAAAAATTTTGAAAAAAACAAAATTGAAGAAAAGAGATATTTATTGACGGATTTTGGGAAAATAATTGAAACTAAATAAAACAAAATTAATTTCAAGGAATGCAAACAAATAAAAAGATAATTATTTTAACACTTTTTATTTTTTTAGGATGTAAAAAAACTTTAAGTAATCCGAATTCTTTAGAATTAGAGAAAAACGCAAATACTCAAGTAACAGATTCAATTAATGAAAATTTGGAAAATCAGCAAGATTTTGAAGGTGGATCATTTGTTATCAGCTGCTGTTCTGGTTGTGCTATGACTTACATTGCAAGACAAGCAGAAAAAAATTCACAAAGTGTGAAAGTCAAATTTAGTGTTGATATGTATATTGATGAAACTTTGTCGGAATCTTATGATGAAAATTATATGTTTTATTATGACAGTTCAAATCAATTAAAGAATATTAAACGTGTGGGTGAAGAGGAAGACTTTTTATCCTCACAAAGCATAAACCGACAAAATTCATTTAAAAAATTTACGGATGATTTTATCGACAATGCTTTATAGCAAAAAATCATCTGATATTCCAGAAAACAAGAGTATTTTTAATTTACCAATAGTAGGGAGCAAAATTGAAATTTTGGATTATCCCGTTCCCGCAAAATACAATTACATAAATATTGATGGGGAAACTCCCACATCACTTCTAGAAATTAATAAAAATGTTTTTATCATTTGGTTCGAAGGCGATACTGAAAGATGGTATTTGGTTACTTTTAAAAACAATAAATTATTTGATAACTTATTCATAGGAAAAAGTGAAACTGTGGAAACAGAAAACGGAACCACAGTTAATTACATAAATTTTAATATTGATAAGAATTTTTTAATTACTTTAAATTACAGTTCTGGGAGAAATGTAGATTCCAGCATAATTCAGCAAACAGAAAAATACTAAATTGATAAAAATAATTATAATATCAAACGATTATAATTAAAAATAAAATAAAAAGCATTCCTTCGAATGCTTTTTTAGAATAGCCGCTCTTTAAAATTTCGAAAACCCAACCTTCCAAAAAAGGCTTGTGCAAATGCGATCAGGGTTTCAAGTTCCCAAAATTTAAAGTGACCAGTCATCAAAAACATTATTGGAATGATGCGGAAGGAGAAGCAGATTATCTCGCCGTTACAGAAGACGATCTGATGTTTGATCCACCTGCAATGCCGTTTGGAAACTTCAAACTACAACCAACGACAGGTGGATATTTACCCTGTTCTTTCGCGCCAGTTGGAAAATGGCAAAAACCTTATGAAAAAGTGAAGGTAATGGGACACAGTTGCCTGACAGAGATGTCGGAATTGCAATGTGCGGTCGGTGGGAAAATAACGGTGATGAAACATGGGCAACAAAGTGAAGCGGGGAAAAGTAATGCTGCGAATGCAAAACCTAAAGAACAGGAAGTATATAATCCGGTAATCGATTATGAGGAGTTTCAGGAGGAGTTGAGTCCAGATAATTTTGAGGTAGAATAAATTTAAAAAGTATGAATGCAATAACCGGTAATAAATCACCAAAAGCCGAAGAAAAAACGTTTTACGAAATTGGGAATAATATTTTCACTCTTAATACAACTTCGATTTTTAAAGATGACTCCAAAGCAAAATATACGTGGACCTTATTTAAAAATCAAAACGGAAGTTGGGTAAAAGTTGCTAATAATGTAAAATATGGCAAAAATGCACCCTATACTTTTGGGGAGAAAGTTGTTGGTACGCAGTTCAAAATTGTGGTATTTGAAGAATCAAGCAATTTATTTAATCAGGTAGAAAATAAATTTTATGCGAGTTTAGTCGTAACACCACAAACAACAAAGGTACCTTCAATCGGGCGCGTTATTTTGCTCAATCGGGGTAAAGAAAATGTAAATAAAGCGGCATTTGATGAATCTTTATCTGCGCAGGCAAGAACTGCAAATCTGTTTGGGAAAGAAATTACCTTCTACCTTTGGGAGGAAGGAACTTCGGAAGCAAACAAATATAAAAAACCAAAGAAAAAGAAGGTAAATAAAAACGGTGTCGCAGAAGTCAAGTTTAATTTGCTGGAATACGCATCGCAAAAAACCTTGCTGGATTTTTTCACTTCAACTACTAAAACAACAAGGAAATTCTATGTAACTGCAGTTTACGAAAATAAAAAAGCGACTAGTAAAGGAGCAGTGGAAGTTGATAAAGATAATGAACAAGATGATAGCAACTTCATAAATAAAACTGCTGAAATTGTTGCGGAAGGAAAGCAAAAGATAGAGGATTCGATTGAAAATGTTCGCACCACGACAAGCGTTGGAATGATACCGCAGGGAAAAAACGAAGAAGAAAGCAAGGATTGCAAATGCTGTAGGATTGATGAAGAATTTTTCTTTGAAAATTATCAAATAAAGTTTCCTACAAAAAATAAAAAAGGTGAAATAGTACCATTAAGTGAAAATTTGAAAAGTAGTTTGAGAATAGTTTTCAAAGGGATAAAAGAATATTATTCGAAAGAAAAAAAAGATTGCGACGTCAGCAAAATTTCATATTTGTTGGCAACGGCGAAACATGAAACAGGTTCTACATTCAATCCTGTTGAAGAAGCAAATTGGCTAAGTTGGAAAATAAGAAAAAAATATTTTGAAGAAATGTACGATCCTATTTTAGGAAAAAATGAGAAACGTAGAAGTATGGCTCTTAAAAATGAAAATAATGTACAAGGTGATGGTGTGAAATATTTTGGTAGAGGATATGTACAAATTACATGGAAGAAAAATTACCGTAAAATGGGTGAGAAGTTTGGAGTAGATTTAGTTAATAATCCTGAGAAAGTATTAGATCCCGATCTTGCAATGAAAATTATGATTTACGGCAGTGAAGAGGGTAAATTTACAGGAGTTTCTTTAAATCATTATATAAACTCAAAAAAAACAGACTACTATAATGCCAGAAGAGTTATAAACGGAACAGATAAAGCATCAACGATAGAAGGCTACGCAACAAAAATAGAATCATGCTTAAAAATAAAAAAATGCACAGATTAAGTTTAATATTAATTTTATTTTCCGTTCTTCATTCCTGCAAAGGTGATGGTCAAATTAAAGATCATTTTATTGTAGAGAAAAAAACGGGCTATGAGATAAAAAAAATTGGATATTCGATACTACAAATTGATGATAAATTAATTATAAAAAATTCTGATTCATCAGTTATATACAATAGTGAAAGATTAATTAGAAATTTTTCGGCTTTAAGTACAACTTTTAAAAAAGGATTAAGTAATGATTTCTTATTGGTATATGAGAATAATGCTACATCAGAAAAAATACAAATTGCATATCATTACTTTATCGAAAATGACAAACTGTTTTTTATTAGCAAGGAGCAGGTGAAATACAACTTTAGAAATATATTTATTTCGAAAAACTATTATAAACCTATAAATGCAACTAATCTAACTTATGAAGATTTGGATGAAAAGACAGATTTTAAAAATGATAAAATCTCAGAATATTCTACAAATAATTTGAAGAATTATATTATGCTTGATAGTAAACCAGCATTTAACCTTGAATTTAAATACAATCCCCAAGATTTTTTTATAGATTACCCGATTGACATATTTAAAATAAGTAATATCAATTTTATTGATGTGAAAAATAGTAACGATATTGCCTTTTATTTACAACAAGCTAAGATCTGTGATGAATCAATTTTTATTTTAACCAAAATAATAGATAAATTTCCAGACCGAGCTGTCGCCTACCTCAATCTTGGAGATGCTTATTGGCTTATAAATAAAAAAAGCAACGCTAAAGAGAGTTACAAAAAATACATTTCTCTAATGAAAAGCCAAAAAAAAGATTTATCTAAAATTCCAAAAGTAGTTAATGACAGGATAGGCGAAAATTAAGAGGAAGCCGTCTCAAAATATATTTTGAGACGGCTTCCTTCTAGAAAAATATTTTCGTTGAAGTATCGATAAATAACTTTCCAAAAAGGAATGTGCAAATGCGACCAAGGCTTTAAATTCCCAAAATTTAAAGTCACGAGTCACAAAAAACATTATTGGAATGATTCCGAAGGAGAAGCAGATTATCTGGCCGTAACTGAAGATGACCTCACTCTCGATCCACCTTCAATGCCCTTTGGACAATGTAAATTGAAACCTTCATCTGGAGGATATTTGCCGTGCACTTACGCACCTGTAGGTAAATGGCAGAAACCTTACGAAAAAGTTAAAGTAATGGGACAAAGTTGTCTCACGGAAATATCTGAATTAATGTGTGCGGTGGGTGGAAAGATTACCATTATGAAACATGGACAGCAGAGTGAGGCGGGGAAACGTAATGTAAAGAAAGCTGACTCGAAAGAACAGCATGTTTATAATCCTATTGTGGATTTTGAGGAATTTGGTGAGGAAATTAATGGTAATGGTGTAGAGGCATGGTGATATTTAAAATTTAAATTATGTCAAAAAAAGGAGTTTCAGTTATATCAGGAAGCAAATCGCCTGTGATAGGAGTAAAGAATATTTACAATATTGTGAGTTGGTATCCAGCTACGTCAGTTTTAGAACAGGATCCTACAAAAGTCACGTGGGAACTTTTCAAAAAAAGAAGCAGCGGCAAATTCACAACTACTAATAACAAAAAATTAGGTCGCAGCGATTTTACTTTTGGGGAGTCAGCTGCTGGTCATACTTATAGATTAGAAGCATATCGATACCGTCCTGAAGGCGGCGGTTTAGTAATAACTCCCCAACCCGCCAAAATCCCTAAAATCAATAAAGTTGAATTATTTTATGTTGATGATACCAAGGGGACCACTTTCAGCTTTATGGAAAAATTGAGAGCCAGAGCCAATTGTACTAATATGTTGGGCAAAGAGTTGGTGTTTACTTTGTGGGAAGACGATGCAGCAGGAGGAGGACATAATGAAAAAAATATGCCGATTTCTACACAAAAATCACGCGTTAATGCAAACGGTTTGGCAGCTGTTGATTTTTCGTTGAGCACTGCGCTTATGTTAAAAGCTTCAAGAGGAGAACAGGATTCGAAACTGGAATTTTATGTGACTGTGGAATATTATAAAAATAAAAAACACGCCACCAATAATGTAAATGTAAATAATACTTATCCTCAAATCCCTGCTACAAATAAACCTGCAACAAAGACAAAAGCAAAAGGATCACCTGCAGAAAGTAAACCAGCAAGCAAGAAAGAGGAAAAAGGAATTATGGAAACCATTTCTGACAAAGCAGGTGAACTTTGGGATTATGCAGAAAGTGTAGGAACAGCCATAAAAGATAAATTGCCCACTTTTTCTTTGCCGGATGGTAAAAGTACAACTGTTGTTAAAAAAACTGAGGTAAAAAAACCTGCTTCAAAATGTGAATGTGAACAATATGATTTAATTTGGGGAAATAAGGTTAATTGTGATTTTAGAAAAAAGGTTGTTGAAATCTGCAAAGATTTGTGGGGAGAAGAGAATAAAATAAAAATGGCTAATAATCTAATGGCAGTTTTTCGATGGGAAAGTGGAGGTACCTTCAAACCTGATGCTCCAAATCAGGCAAATTCTGGAGGAACTGGATTAATACAATTTATGCCAAGTACGGCAAAAGGTTTACTTGGCAGAGATGTTACAACAGAAATGGTTAAGAATTATTATGGAAAGAAATATAATAAAAAAACTAAACAGAAAGAAGACTGGTATTTAAAAAGAGTAAAAGAATTTGCTGATATGACTGCTCTTGATCAATTGGATTATGTGAAAAAATATTTTGAGCCGTTACGGGGAAAAACAGTGGAATTTGTAGATTTCTATTTACAAGTTTTGTTTCCAGCATCCTCCCGTAAAGAAGAACATATTGTTTTTGCCTCATCTTTAGATAAATTGACTACCCGAACTAATGAGTCAGATAAACTTAGGAGATTAAGAGTCACAGCATATAATCAGAATAAAGGTTTGGATATAAATAATGATGGTAAAGTATGGAAATCAGAAGTTCAATTGAAAGTTCAAGTATATATTACAGAAGGACTTACAAATAAAACACAAGATTTTGAATGTGGAAAGCATATTGAAACAGCTTCTAAAATATCTGCATCAAAATGTCCAGAAGATTTTTCGCAATGTCTTGATTACGCTGATGTTGTAGCAAGTCCAAAAGTTAATGATCAAAGTGGACATAGAAATCACAATAGATATAATAAGGAAGCAAGAACACGAGCAAATGGAACGCAATATTTTCATACAGGAACAGATATATTAGCATCAGTTGGTACATCCGTTCATTCGATGATGTGTGGAGAGGTAGTTCATGTTAGGAAAGATCTACCTCAGAATAATTATACTTTAGGTTATGAAAGTGCAAGTAGCTATGGAAATACCGTTACCATAAAATCTAAAGATGAAAACGGAAACATTGTTTATGTTTTTTATGCACATTTATCTCTACCGAAAGTAATTGTGGGTCAGAAGGTAAAACACGGAGAAATAATAGCGTTGTCTGGTAGTACTGGAAATGCAATGCATGTAGATGAGAAATATAGACATGTTCATGTAGAAGCAGGAACATCATACACGTTATATGGAGGGGCAAGTGGAAAATTAAAATGCAAACTTACAGGTCGCTTAAACCCTGAGGATTATATGAAAACAAAATTTGATGATAAAGGAAATTAAAAATGAAAACAGAAACAATAAATCTATCACTTAAGTTATTGCTAATTTTTTTTATAATATCATGTAATGGGCAAGATAAAAAGCAATCACCACAAAAGCAAATTTCAACTACTTCAGAAAAAGGAATTGAAACACCCGATTTTTTTAATAAAGAATATTTTAATGGCTATCAATTAAGTCCTACTTCAGATTTTCCGATGTATTCTTATGTCGATAATACTATTGGTGAATTCACAATAAATTATGTGAACAAAAAAATCGAAAACCAAAAAGAATGGTTGGATTTTGATACCAAAAATAATGTAATTTCTGAGGATGAACCAGATGATAATTACTTTAAACAATTAAATAAATTAATAAAGAATAAACTTGAGCCAAAATTATCAGAATACCATATAATAGCAGTTTTTACTCCAAGTAATTTTATTAATAAAAATAAAGATTATAAATACCCTTACGAGAAATATTTTTATTTGTACAATACTAAAGAAAAATCTTGGAGATTGATAAATACAAAATCAATCAACGATGCAAATGAAAATATTACTTCTTTGGGTGAGTTAAATTCTCTATTGAAACTAAAGGAAACACAAGTTAAGTCAGACACAAAAAATGCTAAAAGATGGAACGGCAATTATGAAGTAAATATTGATTATGGAAAGTTGGATGAAAATTCTGAAATGGCAATCGATTTTAATTTAGAAATTAAAGATGGAAACTGTACTTTTTCTGGAATGGGCTATAAAACCGATTTTACAGATCAATGTAAAATGGTAGAAGAAGATAATACCTTAATTTTAAAATATGAGAAAAACATAGATGGAGACGGTTTTTCAGATCACTCGGACTTTAAAGATTTAGGTGAAATAATCTATAAGAACGGTGAGTATTATTTAAAGAGTCCAATTGTTGCAGATTCTAAATGGAATTACAATACCGAAATTAAGTTAACGAAAAGCAAATGATTTTTTATAAAATATTATGTCTTAACGAATCAGGACATAATATACCTAATAAATTTATTCTAAGAAAAAAAGCATTCAACGGAATGCTTTTTTACAAAATAGTTCATTGACATATCCGAAATAATAATTATAAAAGTGATGGGACACAGTTGCCTCACGGAAATATATGAATTAATGTGTGCGGTGGGTGGTAAAATTACCATTATGAAACATGAACAAAATAATCAATATAAGGAATCAGTTTATTTACTTCACAATATTTTAGAGAAATATCCGCTTTGCGTATTATCATGGATTAACTATGGCGATTCGTTATGGGGATTGAATGAAAAGTCTCAGGCTAAAATTGCTTATCAAAAATATATATATACAATGAAAAGTCAAAACAAAGATTTAACTAAAATTTCGCAACGAGTATTTGAAAGAAGTAAATAATCAATAGAGGTTGTTGCTTTGATTATCAATAATAAAAACATTTATAAAATATTTAGTAATAATTCTTTTTTCATTTAATTTTTGAAGTTGTAAAGAAAATCCTGCCAAAACCGTGAAATGCGATAATAAAAAGCCGCAGTCAAAATCTAATAACAGTAAATCTTTATCAATATGAGTTTAGTGCACTCGTAAGTTTAACTTTTAATACAGGGGTTAAATTTTTAAGTATAGGAGGCGCTAAAAAAGGTGACACAAAAATTAAACTAAAAATTAATAATAAAGATTACGAAGGTGGTGCAGACGAGATGGCAGATGTAACTAATGGTGGCACCGTAGGGTTAATTAAAAGAAGAAAAGCAGAAATAAATATGTTTAAAACAAATACTTATGATTCCACACATTAAAATGAGCAAATTACTATTGATTTTAGTTATATATATAAATATATCATGTAAGGAAAATACTTCAAATAATAATAAAGATTTTAAATCTACTAGCATTGATAGCGTAAATACCAAAAAAGCAGACATTAATTTTGTAAATGAAGCTATTGGTTCAAATTACACTAAAAATACGAAAGATAAATGGATTTTCGAAAATGTAGAATCAATTTGGGAATCAACAAAATGTAAAAATATAGATCAATATACAAGTGTCGATTTTTATTTTTCAAATGATTCTGTATTTATTAATAATGTTTATACAGATGACATTTTTAATGGAGAAATTGAATCTGATATTTTATATAAAAAACATGGATTAACAAAAGAATTTATTTTGAAAAAATTTAATTTGGATACCCCTAAAAAAATTGAATATATTAGAAATAAAAAAGCATTTGATAAAAGTTCAAAACTTGATTTATATTTTCAAGATGCTTTTTTTATTGATAAATATCTTCTTTTTGAAAAAGATGGATGTGTTTACAAATTTAAAAATAAACTTTTCGAAAAAAAATATAATCACCCAACCTTAAATTTTCCAATCTCAAGCAAAGAAATTCAAAAAATAGAGCCTTCTAAATTACAAAATAAGATTTTTAGTGATTATAATTGTGGGACGGAATCTCGTGGTTACTACCTAAAACGAATAAATGAATTTGATATTTTCATTTTGATTAATGATTGCGGTGATTTTCCCTATAAGGACTTAATTTCAGTAAAAGGAAATCAGATTATTTCAAAATTATTATTAGAATCAGATTCTTGGGATACTGAAAAAGATGAAAAAAACATAAGAGATGAAACCATACTTACATTTAAAATTAGTAATCCTTTAAATATTAATATTTCTCAAACTCACCTAATTAATAGCAAAATTGATAGAGTTAAAGAGTACAAATATGTAATAAATATTAATGGTGAATTTGTGGAGAAATAAATATTATAAAACATTACTTCTAAAAATACGACAAATCTGCACAATCTTTTAAAGCGAGAGTAAATGTAAATGGCATTACGGAAGTAAAAATCTCCCTGCTTTCAAATGCCTGTCTCCTAAAAATGCTAGCAAATAAATTCATGATGAGAGAGATCAAAAGTGAAGTCTCCATCATGAATATTATGTAACGGCCAGTTATGCATGCAAAATACAGAAAGACAGCCAGGTAAGTGTAATGTTGCTAATTCTGAAAATCAGCGGAAGCACAAAAACTAATCTGCAAAGTTCTCTGTTACTAATGAAAAGTCAAAACAAATGTAGGTAGTTCAGGTTTTTATATTTATAGAAATGGTGATATAAAATATATAAAATCTCAAGATTCAATAGCATATTATGTACAGAAAGAAGATGACTCAAATAATTTCGTTAAATTTTTTACACTTACTAAAAATTCCTACGGATTTGTAAAATTTCCTGATTCTGGCAGCGGTTTTAATAGATATGGAGGAGTTGATACAGGTGGTGAATCAACAATTGAATATGTTGGTAAAGGTGATCATTACCTTAAACCAGAAACTGCAGCAGCATTAGTTGGAATAGTTTCACACATAAAGGACAAAAATTGGGAAATTCATTTCGGAGATATGTCCTCAGAAAACGGAAGTGACCCTACAAGTACACCGTCGAAAGCATCAAGTCATCATGCTGGTCATGGTCATAAGGGAAAACAATCAGGCTTAAATGCTGATTTTAGATATCTAAATAAGAATGGCAAAAGTTTTCAAGGTGTAAGTAGTTCAGATGTTTTTGATGATGCCAAAAATAAAGAGTTTTTTACAATTGCTTTAAAATATGGATTTAATAAAAATTATGCAACTGGTAAAACCTATTCAGGTGTAAATTCAAAAGTTGGTGGTCATTATGATCATGGACATATTGGTGCTTTATCCATACCATTTGAAACTGTAGAAAAAATAGATGCAAAAATCGTTCAATAGAAATTTTAATATTATGTATATAAAAATATTTTTAGTCTTGTCAATTTTATCATGTAATAATAAAAGTTCTGAAAATTCTCCTAAAAGTAAGATAAATTTAAAGGATTCTATTAAGGCTCAAGTTAAAATAAAAGATGATGCACGTATAGTATTAAATAATAATGGATTTGTCATATTGAAAAATACATTTAATCATAAAAATTTATTAACAATATATAATATAGACGGTTCCAAGTGGAAATCTTTTAAATTCAATGATAATTTTAGTGATGAAGAAATAAGTCCTTATGCTATAAAACCTGAAAATATTTTACTTGTCTTTAAATATTTAGGTAAAGATAATGGATTTTATAAAATCATAGTCAATGAAGATAAAAATATTACAAAATATATAAAAGAATCTGATCCAGATTTTAAATACCAAACTATCAATGAACATATTTTAACCGTATTTTCCGTGGATTTTAATGAAAAGGAAAACCCATTATTATCTCAACCTAATGAAAAGTCTCAGCAAAATCCAAAAAATAAAAATAGTTTCTATTATCCTATTAAAATTAGTGGTGATTTTTTAATGGTAGAAGATGACAATAAAAAAGATTTTTGGATAAGATGGTGCGATGAAAAAGGTAACTTAATTTTAACTTTATTTTATGATGCATAAACAATTGAAAATGAAAAATCAAATAATCCTATTTTCTTTTTTAGCTTTACTAAGTTGCAAAACCACTGAGAATAAAGCAACAACTTTAAATGATCCTTCCAGTTTAGAAAATTTGCAATTTATAAACCCAAAATTTCAAGGGCAATACTCCGTAAAGCAAGAAATTGAAGAGACTACAACAGGTACCTCATTTATTACATATTCTTTTAGTATCGAAAAAGATAATGTGCTCTTGAAGACTAACACTTATCACGAACCTATCATTTGTAATGGACATTATAAAGCGGTTGAGCACAATAATATTTTAGAATTATATTACCTTGGAAATGAAGGAAATTGCAAATCTGGAACACCAAATTTTCAAATTAAAAAAGATGAAAATAAATATTTTATTAAGGGTGTTGGAGGAGAAGGTACAATTAATCAATGGGTAGTTCTTCAAAAGAAATAACTTCCTATTACATCCAAAAACTTCATAAGACTCTCCAAAGTTTCTAGCGACGACGACACGTCAAGCGAAAACGGATACTGATCCAAAAGGTGAAATCAGTGATGCTTACATTGTGAAAAACAAAGATCAGCGCTAGTTATATATATTCTGTTGCTAATAATGGTAGACTGATAATTCATTTTAATGCTGCAGAAAAACATCTTATTAAAAATTTTTTTAAAGAGAGTTTCTGAACTAAAAAATAGTTTAAAAAGTGCACTTTCCAGACATCCTGAAAGACCTGAAACGTGGGATATTTTTGTGACCACTAAAAATTTTTTTCTGAAAATCGATCATCAAACCAATACTATACTGAATGAAAAAATACACTTATTTATTAACATTAATTATTTTATTATTCAGTTGCGACAAGGGTAATTCTATTGTTCTAACGCAAAAACCTGTTCATAAAAGTAGCAATGTTGGTAAAACTGGTGGTGATTCAAGGGAAGATATAAACATTAGCGGAGAATGGTTTTATGAAGTTAATTCTGCTGATAACGAATTAATGAACAGAACTTTTCAAATAAATATTGTTGTGAAAGATGGTATTTGAGTGGTCAGTATTGTGCAATTGCCAGAAATGGAAATAAAATTGACTGCTCAAATGATGAGATCAATAATTTAACGGGTGAAATTGCAGGAAATAAGTATAAAGTAAACTTTTCTAGTTTTTTTGGAGGTAAAAATGGCGAAGCAGAAATCACAATTTTAAATGAGAATTCCATCAACTGGAAAATAGTCAAAAACGTAGAAGGTGGTGAATGTTATGCGCCTATTAAATGTAATCTCATAAAAAAGAAAAAGACTAGTGAACTTGACGGTTCCTATGTTTTAAAATCCTGCGAAAATGGACGGTTCAGCATAAAACTTATCAAAGTAAAACAAGATTATGATTACTTAATTTACGACAAAAATAAAATTATTTCAAAAGGATTATTAGCTATTTATAATTCTGAAATGCCGAAGCAAATTGACATTGGGAGAATTGGAGATATTTTTTATGGAGACAGTATTGTTATTCAGAATAGCGGTAATTCTATGAATCAGTTCACTAATTTTACGCAATGTGATGAGAAGTATTTTTCATTTATAAGAAGTAAAAGCAATGACTAAAAAATTATATTTCGGCTTTTTCCTAATTCTATTTTCAGTTTGCACAACTTCTTGCAAAAAACAATTATCGCCGAAGGAGACAGATAATTTCTCTAAGCAAGATTCTGTAGCTATTGTGAGGTTGGATAAAAAGGACTCTAAAAATACCATATCTTCTGCTGTAGATATCTCTATTTATGATAAAACGACAGATCCAAAAACTGCAAGTTATGAATTACTTGACACATCTTCAATAAAAAACTTAAAAGAATATAGCTGTGCCGAAGAAAAAACAAGGTACATTTCCTTACCTAATAAAGATGATATTCGTTTAGTTTTAGTTCCGCAAGATTGTGGAGATTTTGACTATCGGTACTACTTATTAACCATTAAAAATAATGCAGTAGTTTCTGATTTGTATGTTGAAGGCACTTGGCAAGAACCGGAAGATGACAGTTCTAAAGAAAATACGTCTTTTAAAATTGATAAAGATTTCAAAATTTTTGTCAAAACAGAAATTTCAAATTCAACCAAATCTATCTCTTATAAAATCGATGAAGATGGAAAAATAGTTGAACTTTAATATTACAAAACAATAATTAAAAATTTTCGGTTTCTGTTTTTAATAAGTTCATTTTTAACGAAAGAAGAAGACAATGAATTTGCATTAATTCTTCCTATAAGATCGCTACTGATACTTGATTAGGCAACTAGCTTCTTGTAAATTCAAATAATAATAAATAATGTTTCGCAAAATATTGATAGTGCAAATCTGGTATTCTTATCAATAATGCATAAGATTAACCGGTATTCAATGTTTTAAGAGCCCAAAATTTGAATGTGCAAATTTCCTAAAAAAAATGATCAGCTCGTCTATTCATGATTTAAGAATGATAAGATGTCGGTCAGCTTCGATGAACAACATATTATTTCTCTAATATTTTTAGAGCAAAATAAATGCGAAATCCTCTTTTAGACAAAAAAAAGACTGAGAATTAAATCTCAGTCTTCATTTTTATAAACTTTGTTGTGGCGTGATCAGTGGTGCAAAATAATTGCTTAACCAATAATAGGTTTCACCATTCTGATCGATCTTTATTTTAGGATTGCTTTTGTTTTCCAGTAAGCGATCTGCTAAAAGACGAAACTGTTTGAAGTAAGCTTTTACAGCTTCTTCAGGCATCACTTTAGACTGTTTCCAGCCCGCAAGCATGTACTTCGAAAGGATTTCATCTGCTGATGTGTCAAAACCAGTGCTTAAACCTACAGAGTAAGCCATTGATTTGGTCTTCAAATCACTTGATCTCAATTTTTCTGTCGATAAATTATACTTTTTCAATATTTTGATGTAGGCATTTACAGCGCTGCTCTGTGAAAAGGTCTTGCTGAAAGAAAAGGTCTCTTTATAAATTTCTTCATACAAGTTTCTAAGGCGATTATATTCCGGCTCAGAAATTAAAATACCTTTCTGAACAACCGGAAATGAATTTTTGAAATCATCCGTGTAAGTTCCTTTCGTTAAAAAAGGATTGTCGTACTTCACAAATTGTGATGAAGTTTCCGTTGGCAAAGGTGCCGGAACATCAGAGTACTCGGAGCGGAAATCAGGCTTTATTTCAGTTCTTGTATTCGCGAGCGAAGATTGAAAATATTTTGTTAAAGATTTTTCTAAAAATTTATTTTGTGCAGTTGCCTGAGACAAGAGACTGTCTAAACTTTTTGAAAGTAATGCGCTCGAGTTAAAATCACCTTTTTTCGGGTAAATTACAAAACCTTGCCACATACTTTTCTTCGGATAATCGAGAGAGAAAAGTCCTTCTTCCTGCTGCAGAAGGCTATAGTCATTTTTATTCAGAACCATCGCCTGATCTGCAATTCTTTCCTTTTCAAGTTCTGCAATATTTTTCCCGGAGTTTGTAATTATATTTTCAGATAGAAGGACGAAATTATTCGATGATTCTGAATTTCCGGAAAAAGTCTGATAGGAAATAATTCGTGCTCTGGCTGCAGATAAATTGGAAATTGCATTCCCCATATTACTTTGGCTGGAATTTGCACCAATAAGAACCACGACATTTGTTTCGTTTTTATGATCTGCTAAAACCTGTCCTGCCATTTCCATTCCTTTTTGCATCGGTTGTCCACCATATCCGCTGCAACGCATTAATATAATTTGTCTGTCGATATATTGGGAAACTTTCTCGGGATCTGCGGTTAATTCTGACGCAGCGACATCTTCCCCACAAGAATTGTTTTTATATAAAACAACGCCAAAATTAACCTGTCGGAAATATTTTATATTTTTTAATTTTAAAGACAGATCCTGCAAAGTTGATTTTGCAACTGCTATATTTTGATCATTTTCATTGCTCGCATCTACGGTAAGAACGATATTCAGATTTTTATTTTTCGATATGATCTCTTTATATTGAGGATGATAAAGAGGTTGACCTAAAATATTGTAAATAAAATTTTTGCTGTAATCTAAAGCATTGGTGTAGAATTTCCCCTTCGTGGCCATTGCTGCATTTAATGGATTTGTACTGATGATATTTTGTAGAGGATCTCTGTTGATCGCATCTGATACCGGGAAAGTTGTACTTGCGGCACCACCGAAGCTTTCTTTTGTTACCGATAAATCATTTTCCCCTGCAAATTTGTAATCAGGTGAAACTCTAAGTGCAGATTTATCACCCCAAAGCGTTACAATATTAGAGCTTACCCACCCATACAGATTTTTCGAAATGCTGTCAATTTTCACAGATGGAGATTTACCGATTAAATATCGTTTGCTGTCTTCTGCTTTTTTATAGATATAAACCAACTGACCAATCGGAAGTTTTACTTTCGCCTGATTTGTTAGATCCGGCGAAGTGAATACAAGTACAGAATCATTTTTCAAATACTTATCTCCATTTTTTAAAACGTCAGATCTATTTGGAGTTAGGGTTGCTTTGATGTTAAAACCATTTGCATCATTTTTTACTGAATTGGTCCAGAGTAATAACTGATCTTCCGGAATCCAGCCGTAAGTTTTTACTGATTTTGAAGGAAGCTTTTGCAAAAGAGCATCAGGATTATAGGCTGCAACTTTTACCAAACCTCTCGCATCTTTATGTTTTACAACCAAAAGTGGTTCTAAAAATTTAATTTCTTTCGGTGATTTTTCATCACCTTTTTTCATAAAAACAACATTGCTGTTTCTATCGGATATTACGACCCATGGCTCTTTTTTTAGAGGATAACCATTTGTAATTTTAATTTGGTCGATCATTCCGTACACCGTAGGTTTTGGCGTGGTATTCGACGGAATTCTCACGTTACAGCCCATGATCAGGAATGATATTGCAAGAAGAAAGGCTGTCTTTAGTAATGTATGTTTCATAATTGTAGTCTTTTTTATTCTTTGCTTTGTTTTACTTCAACTTTCGTTATACAGTTTTGCCCCGGATCGATCGTGGTTGTAACTTCCTGAATAAGATTGTTTTTATCGAACTGAAGTCCTGTGCAGTAGTAATAGAAAGAAATATTTTTTCCGTTCGCAGATACCGAGACATTGTCTTTGTTACACAAATAAGTTCTTAGCAAATAATAGTAATGCATATTAAAATTGCTTCCGTTTGCAATTTGCTGCAGATGGTATCTGAAATCATCATTTATTTTACTGATCACTTCCGTTTGGGTTGCCTCAATGGGTTTAATCTCCTGAATTTCGTTCACGGGATAAGAAGGTAAGATTTTTATTTGATGAATGATAGGATCGGTGTCTGTATCTGTGAAAAGCGTCACCACATAAGTTCCGGGATTCTTAAATGAATAAGTCACCATTTTATCTTTCGCATCAATGTTACCTGATTCGCCGAATTTCCAGGAATATATTTTTGCATTGCTGGATACCGCGCGAAAGAGGACATTCTCTAGCTGCATTGCCTGTGAAGGAGCATCAATAACCGTTGCACCCGCAACTTCGCCTGAGACTACTGCTATAGGTGCAGAAGATACAAGCACCGGAAAAGATTTAGTATACTCGTTATCTACAATAAGAGAAATTTGATAATAACCTGGTTTTTTAAATATATGAGAACCTTTTTGGTCTTTCGTTTCGAAGCCATCTCCAAAGACCCATTTACGGTTCGTAGAGAAAGCGGTTTTATCTTCAAAATTTACATTTTCACCTGCGTTAACCGAGATGGGATAAACCGTTGCGACCATATCATCCGAAGTATGCCCTTTTTTCTGTAGCAGATAAATTAATAATCCTACAATAAGCACTAAGGCGCCTGAAATAACCAGAATATTCCTTCTGTTTTTTTGTATATAATTCATGTTAGTTAGTTTTACTTTTCATTATCCAAATTTATTGCTGCTGATTTCTTTGTTGAGCTCTTTCCTTTACGTTGATGAGACAATTGTCATATTGTTTTTTGAAGAGATCAACGTTTTCTGTACTGATGTGCATGTTTTTTTTATCGAGTTCGTACATTTTATAAAAATTGGCGATTCTGGCATATCCGTTCTGCCGTTTATCTGTAACTGCCGTGATTTTAAAAGCATTACCAATATCACTGATGCCTATATCGATCGCATTTTCCTTCATTGGATCATTCTTTTCAGGATCAAATTTTTCGATGAGCGCGAAAGTACTGTCGATGTTTTTCTGGATGGATTTTTGCGCTTCATCAAATTTCGATTTTTCCTCCAGGACCAATACAGAATGAAGATCTGCGTCTCCAAAAGGCGAAGGGAATTTTCTTAGCGTCAATACTGAAACGATCAGTATTGTAATAAGCATCATTCCCAAAAGATAGAGGAAATAATGTCGTTTTTCTTTATTCGATAATGTTATATTGACCTGCATATTATTTCTTATTAAATAATTTCCCCGGAATTTTCGTATTGTTTCTCACCACTGCTTCAGCTCTGGTATTGCTTTCAATACACTGTCTTAATAATCTGGCATAACTGCTTTCTTCCATCTTTTTTTTCAAAAGTTCATTTTTGTAAGTAAGCATTGGTTGCAATTGCCCCAGAAGTTTTGAGATCTGGCGCAGATCTGCTGCGCTGTCTTTCCCGATAATATCCCGCCCGACCTGAATATCTTCGATAATTGAATTTCGAAGAAAAATGTCGTTTTGAGTCTTCTCATTGCTCATCTGCGTCATTTTATAATAAATGGTGTCTAATTTAATGTTAAGAACTTCATTTCTACCGAGCATACTTCGGTACGCTTCTAAATCATCGTGTATTTCTTTTTTCTGCAGTTCAGCACTTTTAAAAAATAAAAAAACTGCACAGAAAGCCATTCCGCAAAGGATTATAAAGGAAAGAATAAAATTTCTAGTCCCTTTTTGTACGTCGTCTCTATTAAGCCTTTTTTGTCCGGATGATATCATAATATTTTAAATACTTGAGTTATAGTACCCTTTCTCCACGCAAAATCTCACCAGATCCAGTTTGCTTTTTAAACCTAATTTTTCTGTAAGACGCGTGATATAAGTGTCAATAGTTCTTGCACTGAGATTTATTCTGTCCCCGATCTCTTTGTTGCTGTAGCCTTCGTAGGAAAGTTTAATAATTTGGATTTCAGTTACAGAAATGTCCTGCTGTTCCCGCTTCTGTCTTTCCATATAGTTTTGCACCGATTGAGATTGCGATGCCCATTCTTTTTTATAATCTTCATAATTACTATTTTCAGACAAGATGCAATTTCTAAGTAAGTCTTTGATGATTATGCTGTTTTTTTGACAGTAAAAAACATTGGGAATATCTGCGATGAGATTAGCCATATCTTCCTGGTAAGTGTCAGAATAGGTGAGGATCGGAACGGTATTATTTGTTTCGCGTATAAATTTTATCGCTTCTATGCCGCTAAGAATGGGCATAAAGAGGTTAAGAATGAAAATATCTTCTTGTTTTCTGTACAGTCTGTTGATCAGTTCATTCCCATTATTGCAATCATTAACAATGGAATAGAAGGGATTTTCTAAAAGCATTTTGATCAAAAACTGTTTAAAGTAATAATCACTTTCAGCAATAGAAAAACGGACTAAATTAGTAGAATTATTTCGCATATAAACTCATTTAATTACTCCTTAACTTTTTTCAAGATACTTTATTATAAAATCTGTTGGCAGATCATTTTTTACTTAATCTAGAACACTCCATCCTTTTTTAGGATCATTGGTCGATTTTACCTGCTGCTCATTTACGATCACATTTTCTTTTCTCTGACCGATATAATCCAGTTCACTCAGTTTACCTAAAACCTGCTCCAGACTTTTTAGCATTATTTGCGTATTGCGGAAAATTTCGCCCGTATCATGATGAACGTAATCGATCTCTGCAACGCTTGAAAGCTGGTTTAGTAGAGTATGAGGAGCTACTTCGCTCCATTCTAAACTGTAATTAAGCATTTCTTCCAGTTCAGCCGGGATCATCATCTGCGTGTCATTGTACAGGTGAAGTGCTAATTTAGAAAAAACATTCATCATATAAATTGGTGGCTCATTGTACACCATATTTTTAAATTCAAAATAGTTTTCGCTGATATGATTTACGATTGTTTTACAAATCTTTTTTACATTATTGGCCAGTTCATCATTTTGATTTTTATGGGCAACTTTCTGTAAAATTTTAAAGGCATAAACCCTTAAATTACTCATCGAATGAGAATATTGATTATAGTATTCTACCAGTTTAGGATGCGCTTCCACAGAAGTACATGGTGGAATAAAATGCTCATCGATCTGCGCAATTCCAGATTTAATAGCCACTTTACCTAAAATAATAAAATTTCCGCCAGAATATCCACTTAACAGTAAAGCAGTATCGACAAGTTCTATTTTGGAGTTTGCCTTCGTAAACGGATGTCTGGGTGGAATTTCTTCCGAATTTATTTCCCCGAAAGAGATTTTGTCAAAAGGATTTACAGATGCCAGAATGTAGTAATCGCCGTTACTCTCATTGTCTTCAGTATTAAGCTCTTTGGCTAAACTGCGGATGTTCACTTTAAAATCATTGACTTCTATTCGATGACCGGCTAATGTAACTGCTGACAATTTTTTTATAATTAATTGTGCATCGTTGGTCGCAGTAGATTGGATCTCAAAAATGCGCTTGTCTCCGTAACTGTCTGAAAATGGCAGCAAACCATAATTAAAAGCATTTATTTTAACGGAATTAGCGTCCCGAATAGCATCAATTATGAAGTTTTCCTGCTGTATCAAGTGCTCTCTGGAAATTTTCATTCCATCTACCCAATTGACGGCGTAATGTTTTATTGGCTCAATCATACTGTTTAATTTTTAAAGGAAAAGCCTTCCTCCTTATTGTTAATAACCCGTTTGCAAATTACATATTCGTTCTCAGTGAGATTATTGGTCAAAATATCTTTTTCAAAATCGATATATTTTCTCATGCTGAAAAATGATTTCTTTACATAAAATATCCAGTAAAATGCTTTTCCCGTTTCATCAAAAAGCTGAATTTTAGAATTGGCATTTTTAAAATTGTAATCATCAACCACTCTAAAAAACCATTCTCCAAAAGTAATTTCTGTAGGAAGTGTTTTTGCTTTAATGTTAAATCGCTGCTCGTCATCAACTTTTTTACTGAGCTCAACATTTAAAACGAGTAACTGATCAAAATCGACTCCTTTAAAATTAAAGGCTTTCTGATCCGGATCAAACTGCCACGTTTTATAAATATCAAATGGAATGCTAATAAATTGCAGATAACTGTAGTAAAAAATTAGAGGAAGGATAAAAATAAATAAACTGCTTGCAGCCATATATTCATTGCCTAAACCTTTACCTGTAAAATTAAAAATCAAAGCGAAAAAATAACCGCCGACGATTAAACACGTGATCGTTAAAACAAACTCAAAAAGTATGGCTTTCCACATTTTCTCGAAATGCTTTCTAAAATAGAAGTGCAGCAAATTAACGTGTAAAATCCCCAATCCTAAACTAATACCCATGCTTAAAAGATACCAGTAAGGACTAAAAAGATTACCGGAAAAGCCCAAAAACCCTAGAAGCGCAAAAGAAAGAGAGGTTAGTAAAACATAAATGATGATCGTTCTGATCTTGATGTCTGGTTTGCCTTTACGGATCGCGCCCATTATGAAAATCATAACGGCTGCAAAAATTGGCATTAACAAATACCTTAAAAAAATTCCTTTAACAGAGCTCAACTCCATCGTATTCTTGTTTTAGTTTATAAATATAATTAAATTAAATGAAAGTCGAATAACTAAGTCTGCTCGTGTTTTCGGTCTCATTTAAATAAAAAGATCTCTCATTTTTCTCCGTTATAAAGTCTTCAAAGATCTTAACAGAAAGAGGGAAAAGATAGTCGTAAATTTTCAATAAAAGTTCACGAAAAGGATGTCCCGGTATAAATTTATAGATTTGTTCATATTGAATGGGTCCGATATTAACTTTCCAGTTGCGTTCACCGTCCATATGTTTGCCATTTGGTATCAAAGAAATGCCCAGTTTTGCTTTTCCCAGAACCATCATATCTGTTTTATCTTCAAAAGATTCTATACTGTTTGGGACAAATGTAATATTGACGTTCAATTTTAAAAACGCGGAGAGAAAGCTTTCGATCCATTCAACATTTCCCCTGAATTCATGCAAAAAAGGGATGATATAGAAAAAAATATGGGCTGTATTTCTGTCCAGATCTTTTATTAAAGGCCAAAGTTCTGCCAAGGTGTTCGTTAAAACATCAGATTTATCTGCGATGGAATATTCAGATTCTTTTAAAAGCGCTAAAATTTCTGTGTGGAAAATTTCTAATTCAAAAGGCTGAAAAAAATTGCGTGCATTTTCTTCCACTTCTTTTTGCCGACGAATTTCTTTTACTACATTTTCTACACCTTTATTATAGTTACCGAGTGTTGGAGGGTGAAAAAGTCCTTCCGGGAGATAGTCATAGAGGCTTTCCCGATAAGTTTCCATGATAATGGTTTCTTCGTCTAATCCATAATTGCTGAAGTATACTTTTTTAAGGTCCTTTAAATAAGGTCTGTCATTAATACCCGTTCTTTTAATAAATATGTTTGAATTTTCGTCGTAATATTTTAAAAGATTGGCAGCGACAACTTCTACTTTAAAATCTGTTCCTAAAGTGTTATAATCGAGTTGTGCCAAATAAGTAGTGTCTTTTTTCATAAAGTAATCCTTAAACCTCTAGAATTGCCGCATCCTCACTTATTTTTAGTCGATATTCTATTCCGTCTATCGCTTTATTTTTGATGTTATTTTTCATCGTAGTTGCCATATTATTCCAGTATTTACTTCCGTAATAGGAATAATCCTGTACAACGATTTCAATATCTACCGTTCGGATAAAACCTTCGCGGGGTTTATCACTGATCATCGTTCCTCTCGACACATTTATTTTTTTCAATGAATCTTTTAGGATCATTTTGCAGTAGTTTTTTACATCTTCTACCGAAATTATTTTGTCTTTCGTCGTCAAAGCGTATTTGTAAGCTAAAATAGTGTCTGACTGTTTCTGCTCTTCTGCGCCACCGGAAGTTTGAGTAAGAAGAGTTAAAGACTGCGCTCTTTTTTGCGAATTAAAAACGGTTCCCGGCCGGATATTATTTGCCAAAGTACAGTGTGAGATCCAGAAAGAAGCATAAGTGTGCGCTGCGCTTTCTACCGGTTCTATGATCACATAATTCACATCTTCCTTCAATTCCTGATTGGCGATTTCAACCTTCTTCATCAAGCCTTTCATTTTCTCAGAAATTTCTCCAAGAACATCTTTTACTTTATCCCTGTTGATGATGGAAAACGCGGCCACTTCATCCCGAAGCAGCTCCATCACGTGTGCCATAAGATCTGTGGCGTTGCGGTTTGTAAATCTTTCCATTCCACCTTTTCTCAGGGTATACAGATCACCGTCGAGATTTCCTGTTGGTGTAAAGGGGATTTCCATATATTTTTTTCCTTTTCCGTCGATCACTTCATCTACGTATAGAAAAAATTCGTCATCGGTGGTTTCCAGCGGAATATTATTCCCCATAATATCCAAAGCATATTCGGTTTTTTTCCAACCGCGGTTGTAGATGGGAAAAGCATTTAACACAAAAAGAAAATTTTCCAAAATTTCTGCGGTAAACTGTGGTGGAAATTCAAGTTTTAGCCAAAGGATTTTTTTACTTCGGTAAGGTGCCCATGCTGTATTTCCATCGTCAATATCATCTGGCAATCCCGGTTCTATTTTTTTAAACATCGAAGGATAAATTCCGGTAACTTCAATAAATTTTTCCCGGTACGTATTCTTAATGTCTTCTTTAATTTTTTCTTTGATGGACTGGAATTCAAAAATCTTTTCAAAACCTTCTGAAGTTCTGTCTTCATGATAACTTAATCCTGATGATACTTCTAAAGGAATATCATTATGAAAAACCTTCACATGAGGCAAAAGCCGATAAACAAAATCAACATTTTCGTAGGTAGGATTTGAACAGAATAAAGCAATTTTTGTCGGAAAAACTTCAGAATTATAATCGCTGATGTCGATTCCTAATTTGATCGTTCGATATTCCTCCACCTTAGCTTCCAATCGAAGAATAGGAATTTTATTGAGTTCTTCATCAATACTGTAAGCTGTATTTCCCACAATGATTAAGGCAGTTTGAGCCCTGATCAATTCAACACTGTCGATGGGAGTGAAAGAAATTTCCACCTGTTTGTCAGATTGGTTTTTCTGAAGAGAATTCAGCTGTTTTTTCAGAAAATATTCCGAATGTTCCATGATCAATTCCTTGTCTTCATCCGGATAGGAAAAAGCAATGGCATGGGAAGGATTTGGGTGCGCGTATTTTGTCGGCGTCAATAAACGGGATAATTTTTCTAAAATTCTACCATTTATGCTTTCAATTTCATTGTTTGCTTTAAAAATTTCTGTGCTGAAAGCGTCAATAAGTAACTTGACGAAAGGGTCGAGAGACTGGATGTTCTTTAGTCCCCACAATTTTGTGGCGTTTTGCAACATTCTAGCCTTAATGGCTTCTTTAGAGTAAATTTGTTGATTTAAATTCATATTGATTTACCGAATGATGTCTGGTTTTCTGTTGAATTACACTATTATTTCTCAAAAACTAAATGTACATAAATTTAAATTAAATACGTGCGATTTTAATGCTTTGAAATCTAGTCTTTTAGCAAAATTTAACATTTTATTTGACGTGTTTATTTGTATAAATTTTGTAGTTCAATAAAAATAATGTTCAAAATTGTAGTAGAATTACTACAAAGAATATTGAAAAGTGGGTTTATCTTTGAATTATCAAAAACAGAAAGACATTAAAATAATTTAAAAGTAATTCAATAATTTAAAATTTAGAAATCATGGCAGCAAACAATTCAAGAGGCGTTCTAAAATTCAACGGAGGCGCAGAGCAGAAAGTTTTAAAACTTAATTACAGTGTATCGAGATCTACTGACGTTTCCGGACGTGTAGCTTCAGATCCTTCAAATGCATTGATCAAAATTACCATCGAAGCGACTGAAGATGCGCACGTTTTGGAAAGTTTATTGAACGGGAAATACAAACCAACAACGGGTGAAATTACTTTCAATAAATCTCACGAAGAAGGAACATTGATCACTTTGAAATGGAACAACGGTTACGTGATCCAGCACGAAGTAGATTTCGATGCGATCGATTCAGACAACATGTTGATCTCTTTCGTAGTAAGCGCAGAGAAAATCGACTACGGTACTTCTGCTTATGAAGGAGTTTGGCCAGGTAAATAAAAGGTAAAGTATAAGATTTACCTTCTGTTTTATACCAATGTAAAACTATTTTAAAATTCCTGATAGAGATGTTTTTCGCATCATCTGTCAGGAATTTTTTATTTATTTTTAGAACGTCCAAAAAAAGTTTTTTCTAATTTATTTGACCAGAATTGAGATCAGGTGATTTTTGAAATCATTATGAATCATCAGCACTTCATCTCAAATAGACTTTAAATTCTGCAGTTTAATTATCAACCAACCTGTTTTTTTATTATTTTTACTAGGAAAAGATTTAATAAACGGAAATGCAGCAAAAAAAACTCTGGGTTTTTACAGAACGAAATAAGGATGATGAAAGCTTTCTCGACGCCCTTCAAAATCCCGAAAATGCTGTAATTTTTCTAACTCAAAATGGAGAAGCACAAATTGTGCAAAAGGAGGAAACTATTTCTTTGCTTAAAAATTCCATCGTTTTTTTTGAACCAAGTCAGGTGAAATCGATAGAACAAATTACACCTGATTTTGAGATGAAAGTTTTGGTTTATCAACAAAGTTTTCTAACAGTTATCAATATTAAGCTGAACAAATTAAAGGTATTTAAATACTTTATTCATTATTTTAAAGAACTGTCTGATTTTACGGATCAGGAAATGGATCTGTTATCAAAGCAGATCGATTCTATAAAATGTCTGCAGGATTTTCAGGAAAAGATTGGTTTTGATGAAAAAGTTTTGGAGAATTTGTTTTCAGCTTTGATCTACACCGTCACAGGAATTTATTTGCAGAATGATTTTTTTGAACAGCACAAGATGTCCCGTGCAGACGAAATTACGTTTCAGTTTACGAAAAATGTATTTCAAAATTTTATTACAGAAAAATCTCCTAAATTCTATGCCGATCTGCAACATATTACGTCCCGACATCTCACCTCGATGGTGAAAAGCGTAACGGGTAAAACTGCCACCCAAATCATCGCAGAATTTGTAATGAATGAGGCGAAAATTCTTTTGAATTCAACAGATAAAACAATTATGCAGATTGCAGACGAATTGAATTTTGGTGATTCCTACACGTTCTCGCACTATTTTAAAAGATATTCCGGCAAAAGTCCTGCGCTATATCGTTCTTCAAAAATTTAGAAATCTTACTTTCAGACATCTTTTAACTATTTATATACATTGCATCGGGAATTATCTCGCCGTTACTTTGTATAAAATTAGGAGAATGAGAAGTTTATATAAAGTTTTAATAATGATTTCAGTTTTTCTTTGTGGAATTTTTGTTAATTCACAGGAAACGCGAAAAATCACAGTCGATGAGGTAATGGGTCTTGTCTTAAAACGCAATGCGCAACTTTCTGTTTCTGAAAAGAAAGTACAGATTGCAAAACAAAATATTGAAGTTGCAAAACTTCAAAAATTACCAACCATTACTGCTTCTACGAGTCAGTTTTATTTGGGAAATTCATTTATTATTCAAAAAGATTTTTCAGATGTTACAAGCATTAAACTGCCCCATTACGGAAGTTCGTACGGTGTTCAGGCTAGCCAATTAATTTACAAAGGTGGACTCATCAATAAATCGATTGAAGTTGCGGGTTTGCAGGAAAAAATTTCTGAATTTGATTATTTAAAAGACCAGCAAGATGTAAAATTAAACGCAATAAATAATTTGCTGGAAATCTACAAGATCAACAATCAGGAGTTGGTTTACGAGAATAATAAAACTTTGGCTGTAGAACGACTGAACAATATCAAAAAGTTTTATCAGCAGGGAATGATCACCAGAAACGAAGTGATATCCGGAGAACTCGCCATCATCAATATCGAACAGGGTTTGGTCGTTCTTAAAAATAACAGGAAGATCATCAATTATAATCTCAATATTTTGATGGGAACCGATACTACAACGGAATTATTACCTGTTCAGGTTTTCGATCTGGATGCGCCTTCTACTTTGAAAGATCAGCAATATTATTTACAACTCGCCCAAGAAAATAATCCTTTGAGTAAATCTTACAAAACGAATATTGAAATTGCTCAGAAAAATATTGAGATCATCAATACCGATAAATATCCCTCTATTGCAGGCTTCAGTTCTACGAGTGTGAATAAACCTTTGAGCAGCGGAAATCCTATTCTGGATGCTTATTCCGGCGGTTTTCAGGTGGGAGTTTCAGTAAGTTATGACATCGATAATTTATTTAAAACCAAGAAACGATTGCAAGTTGGCGTTCTTCAAAAAGAACAGGCAGAAGCGGGTTCAAAATTAATAGAAGAAAATATCGCGATGGATGTTAACGCAGCTTATATCAGGAGACAAAACGCATTGGAGAATCTGAAAATTTTGGAAAAGGCAAAAGTTCTGGCCGCGGAGAATTATAAAATCACCGAAGCAAAATACCTCAATCAGTTTGCAGTTCAAGCAGAAATGACCGATGCTCAAAATCAAAATATTCAGACCGAACTGGATTATGTAAATGCTGAAATAGATGTCCTATACCAACATTACACCTTGTTAAAATCTACCGGAACCCTTTAATAAAATCTAGAAAATAGAATCATGGAAAATAAAGACCAAATAAATACAGAAGATTCAGTGCAAGTAGAATCACCAAAAGTGGAGGCGCCAACAAAGATTGCCAATCCGAATAAAGCGGAAAAACTCAAAGAAAATAAAAAGAATAAGGCAAAAAATATCTTCGCCAATGTACTCGTATTTTTCGTAGTGGCATTTGGTTTTTATTGGCTCATCAAAGAATATTTTCACATCGGAAAAGAAAATTATACGGAATCTGCGCAAGTTCAGGAATTTATCAATCCCATAAATTCCAGAGTTTCTGGCTACATTAAAGAGATTAAATTTACGGAACATCAAGCCGTGAAAAAAGGCGATACTTTAGTGATTTTAGATGATAATGAATTAAAAACCCAGGTTGCACAGGCGCAGGCAACTTACCAAAATTCTTTGGCGCAGAAAAACGCGACTTACTCTTCCATCAACACCGTTTCCAGTAATGTTTCTGTTTTGGAAAGTAATATTGCCGGACAAAAAGCAAGATTATGGAATGCAGAACAGAATTTGAATCGTTATCGAAATTTATTAAAAGCCGAAGCCGTTACGAAACAGCAATATGATCAAATCAAGACCGAATATGATGCGCAGCAAGCTTCTTATCAAACTTTACTCAATCAAAAAAATTCTGCCAATCTTTCTACTTCAGAAGTAAAAACCAGAATTAATGTGAACGATGCAGATATTGCGCGTACAAAAGCTGCTCTCGATATGGCAAAAATCAATTTGTCTTATGCCGTGATCATCGCACCTTATGACGGATTTATGGGAAGAAGAATTATTTCAGATGGACAATTATTACAATCCGGTCAGCAGATCGCAACCATCGTTTTAGATGGTCAAAAATGGGTAACTGCGAACTTTTTAGAAAGCCAAATGCCCGGAATTCAAGTCGGTAAAAAAATGACCATGAAAGCAGACGCGATGAATGGGAAAGCTTTTGAAGGAACTATTTCAGCGATTTCAGCAGCGACTGGTTCGCAATATTCTAATGTCGCGACAGACAATTCTACAGGAAATTTCGTGAAAGTGCAGCAAAGAATTCCAGTACGAATTGATTTTACAAAAAATAATAAAAAGGAAGATTTAGATCAGCTTCGTGCAGGGATGAATATGGAAATTACCATAGAAAAAAAGCCATAATGACCAGCAAAATATTCAAAAATAATTTCTCCATTTCTATTTTTAAAAAGCCAGTAAATGTATAATCAGGGACTTTTTAGCAGTTGGGTGCCCAAATTGGTACAATTGCTTTTAATCATTATTTTTATCTCCATAATAATTCCGGTCAATGGGATTTATTCCGGCGCGCTTTCTTACATGGTGAGCGATACAGGTTATTCTTCAGAATATTTTGTCTGGGCAAATTATGCTTCAATTATAGGAATGAGTGCCGCGATGCCTTTATTGCTGAGGTTTAAATTTCGATTTAAGATCCGGGACAAATCGGTTATCATTTTTCTAATAATTGCCTTGTTAAGTTATGTCAACGGAACCACAGATAATGCCTATCTCATCGTTGCAAATACCTTAATTATTGGTTTTGCTAAAATGATCTTGATGATCGAATTCATCATCCCGATTATGATGATGATCGCACCGGATGGAAATCGCGGGAAATTTTATTCTGTTTTTTATCCCTTTTCGATAGGACTATCTCAGTTAGCAGGTTATGTGTTGACGGTTGTTGCATCTGATCACAACTGGCAATATGTCCATCTGATTTCTGCCGTTGTTTGTCTTGCGATGGCTTTACTCGCCTGGATTTTCATGCATGATAAATATTTTGGATTCATCATGAGATTGTATTACATCGACTGGATCAGTATCGTCCTTTTTGTGGCGGTTTTTATGTCCGGAGCGTACGTTTTTGCTTTTGGAAAATTGCTCGATTGGTTTAATTCTAATGCGATAATTAATGTTTCTATTTTCTCTTTTATTTCTTTCGTTTTATTGGTGATCAGACAATATACTACCGCAAGACCTTACCTTTCTTTCAGCGTTTTCAAAAGAGCCAACGTTCTGCATGGTTTATTAATGCTCATATTTTTAGGAATGTTTTTAAGCACAGGCGGAATGCAAAGTATTTTCACCTCTGGAATTTTAAAATACAGCGCGGTGCAAAATGCGAGTCTCAATTTAATGATGATTCCCGGGATTGTGGTTTCCGGATTTTACATGGCGTACTGGTTTAAAAAAGATCGTGGTTTAAAAATGTTTATTTTTCTGGGATTTGCTGCAATGTTGGCGAATACCATCATTCTCTATTTTTCCATGGCAATGGAACTTGACTTTTCCGCCTGGGTTTTGCCCATGTTTTTGAAAGGTTTCGGAATGGGTGCGCTCTTTATTTCTGTTTGGTATTACACTTTGGATAATATCAGTATGGATGAAATGCTTCCTGTTGCAGCTTTGGTTTTGGCGTGGAGAACATTTTTCACAGTCGGATTATTTTCGGCCATTTTCGGATATCTGCAGTATCATTTTCAAATTCAGGCAGTCGGCGATATGGCGGTTTATCTGGATGGAAATTCCTTCAGTACCAATCAAATCATGGGAAATTTAAAATCCATTCAACTCAACGCCATTTTAGCTGCGAATAAAAAATTATTGGGTTACGTCTGCATTGCCGGTATTGGAATTCTGTTGTATGTTTTATCTTATAATTTCGGCGTGAAGCGTTTTAAATTAATGCCAATCGTACCGTTAGACAAAAGAAGATATTCCAAAAGGTTTCGCAATCGTTTACGCAATAAGCAATTGAAACAAATAGAAGATGCTGCAGGAGCGATGATATAAATTATTAAATTAAAAATTATGGAAAATGAAATGAAGTCGAAATTAATGAAAGGTGCGGTCGCGGATTATTTGAAAAAGAAAAAATAACTTGTAGACGAAAAGATGATAGACGGATAGATAATAGACTCCGAGATAATAGATCATAAATAAATTTTAAAATAAAAAAAATGGATACTAAAAAATTATTTGACTTAACAGGAAAAACAGCCATCGTTACAGGTGGTGCAGGTGGAATCGGAAAAGCATGCTGCGAAATGTTGGCAGCCTTCGGTGCAAACGTGGTTGTTTCAGATTATAATCTGGAAGCAGCAAAAGAAACCTCAAAATCAATCAACGATAATGGCGGAAAATCAATCGCCATCGACTGCAATGTATTGGAAGATGAAGCGTTGGTTAATTTAGTTGATAAAACCGTTGAGCATTTTGGCAGCATTGAAATCCTCGTCAACAATGTTGGCGGCGGCGGTGCAGGAAAAGAAAGTCCGTATGATATCGAAGTTGCACAATTCAAAAAAGTATTTGATATGAATGTTTTCAGCATGTGGAGATTGTGCCAGTTGGTTGCACCACATATGAAAAAAGCGGGTTACGGAAGTATTATTAACATGTCTTCAATGGCGTCTATTAATAAAAGTCCGGCAATTAGTGCGTATGCTTCTTCAAAAGCAGCCATCAATCACATGACCAGAAATTTAGCTTTTGATTATGGCCCAGATAATATCAGAATTAATGCGATCGGACCTGGAGCTACAAGAACTGCTGCTTTGAGTACCGTTTTAACTCCAGAATTAGAAAAAGCAATGCTTAAACATACGCCAATACACAGATTAGGCGAGGCTGAAGATATTGCCGGAGCGGTATTGTATTTTGCTGCACCAATTTCCAGCTGGACAAGTGGACAGGTGATATTCATCAATGGTGGTGGTGAACAGACTTTGGACATGTAATTGAAAATCAAAAAATACGTAATGCCGTTTCGATTTAAATTGAGACGGTATTTTTTTTGATGGAAAATCGTTAAAAAGCATTTTAAAATAATCCTTAAAGAGAGAGAATTATTTTGCTCTTTTGGTTAAAAAAAATAGAAACGGTAAGTAATAGCTCCAGTTTTGCATTAATTCAAGTAAATGCGGTTGATTTAGAGATGACATAACTTTGGTTATAGCCCAACATTTCACATTAATTATTAATTTTCATGAAAATCAGCTATAATTAGAAAATTCTACTTTAATTTTACATTCAGATAATATTCTCAGGTTCGATCGTCTTCCTTTTTTTAAGCATCGTACCTTTCTTTTTAAAACCGATACAATTAGATTTTCAATAGCAAAAAAATGAATGGTGGATCTCCAACAAAATAAATGCAGGCATTGTGAAAGCACCTTTTGAAGGTTTGAGCTAAAATGTCGGAAAACCTACAACATAATTTCGTAAAAAATCATTTCTCTCAACATTGATTAAGTTTCTAAAATACAATTAACTAAAACACGAAAGCCATGAACTCAAAAGTATTAAAGCAAACGATAGCAGAGATTTTTGCCAATGGTAAAGGTATTCTTGCAATGGATGAAAGTACACCAACGTGTAAAAAACGTTTTGAAGCTGCCGGAATTCCGCAAACCATCGAGATGTACCGTCAATACCGGCAATTGATTGTTACGACGCCCGGTTTAAATGAAAGTATTGGTGGTGCTATTTTATTTGATGAAACCATTCGGCAACAAACTGACGATGGTGAACCGATGGTAAAAGCTTTGATGAAAGCAGGCATCATTCCGGGGATAAAAGTAGATATGGGCGCCAAACCTTTACCTGAGTTTCCAAAAGAATTGGTGACAGAAGGTCTGGATGGTTTGCGCGAAAGATTAGCAGAATATAAAACAATGGGCGCTCGTTTTGCAAAATGGCGAGCAGTCATTACGATTGGCGAAGGTATTCTGACCGATGCCTGTATTCATGCGAATGTTCACGCTTTGGCGAGATATGCAGCTTTATGTCAGGAAGCAGATATTGTCCCGATCGTAGAACCGGAGGTTTTGATGGACGGAAATCATTCCATTCAGGAAACTTATGACGTCACCGAAAAAGTGTTAAAAGCGCTCTTCTCAAAATTATATTTATTCAAAGTTGATCTGGAAGGCATTATCTTAAAACCCAATATGATCGTTGCCGGCAAAGGCTGTCCGAATCAAAACAGTGTTGATGAAGTCGCCGAAGCAACCGTGAATTGTCTGCGTTCTGCTGTTCCCGCTTCAGTTCCTGCAATTGCATTTTTATCTGGTGGACAATCACCAAAAGTTGCCGCAGAACATTTGAATGCCATCAATAAAAATTTTAAAGATCGTTTGCCGTGGATCGTCGCTTTTTCTTTTGCCAGAGCGATTCAACAACCGGCTTTAGATGTCTGGAAAGGTGAATCATCAAATATAAAAAAAGCGCAGGAAATATTGAGCAGTCGTGCAAAAATCGCTGCTGCAGCAAGACGCGGCGAATACAATTCCGTCATGGAATAGTGACCTAAAATTAATTCCTGAACATGATTCCGCATTTCACAGCAGCAGAAAAAGCAGTTCATTATCCTGATCCTGAAGACAGAAAAGCCTTTTTAGGAATGAAGCCGTACACGAAATTGATACTGCTGATTCTTTTTATTGCTTTATTTGGTGCAGCCTGGTTTCAGTATTTTTTCTTCGGTTTACCACCAGATCCTGCCATTTCGTTTTTATCTCAACAGGTGGATGAACCTATTGGTTTTCCCTTATGGATCAGACTGAGCCATTGGGTGAATTTCTTTTTTCTCCTACTGATTATAAGAAGCGGACTTTCTATTTTATACGATCATCCTCGTTTATACTGGAATAACAGCTGCAAATCCAATTCTTCCTGGATTCGCTTTACACCCGTGAAAATACCACTCGATAGACCTTACACCGCAAAAGAGGATGCGAGATATATAAATCCCATCGCGGGTTTGCCTGGTTATAAACATACCGTCGGAATTGCAAGAGTCTGGCATTTTTTGACTGTTCCTTTTTTTGTTTTGAATGGTGCCGTTTTTATTTCCTTCTTATTTTTTACGAATCAATGGAAACGTTTAGTTCCGGTTTCCTGGCAAATTTTTCCTGATCCGTGGACTGTTTTTGTGCATTATGCTACTTTTCATTTTCCTGTTAATGTTGATGGTTTTTATCATTACAACGCCATACAGCAACTCTCTTATTTCGCGGTCATCTTTATTTTAGCACCGCTTGGAATGTTGACGGGAATTGCAATGTCACCTGCGATAGAAAACCGTTTTCGCTGGTATCCGAAATTATTTGGAAACAGACAGAGTGCGCGTTCTATTCACTTTTTAGTAATGATATCCTACTGTGTTTTTATAGTCATTCATGTCAGTTTGGTCGCTGCAACAGGTCTTGTGAAAAACATGAATCACATGGTGATGGGAACTGACAGCGCCGAAAGTTACACTGGACTTTACATCGGAATTGCTATTATTTTGATGACGATTGCTTTTGCCATTTTAGCGCATTGGCTTTCCTGGAACAAACAGAGGGCTCTCCAAAAGCTGCAGGCTTCTACCAATGGCAAAATTTGGAAATATACCATCAACCGTTTTAAAGCGAAAACCGATTACGAAAAAAAAGACATCACTTCTTATTTCTGGTTAAATGGAAAAATGCCCGAATCCTCTGACTGGAAAAATCTGGCTGAAAATAACTTCGCAGATTATAAATTAAAGATCAGTGGTTTGGTAGAAAATCCAGTGGAATTGTCGCTGGAAGATTTAAAAGAAATGGGTAAAGAACAAAATGTTACCATGCATCATTGCATTCAAGGCTGGTCTGGAATTGCAGAGTGGGGCGGATTACCATTAAGCAGGATCATCGCATTGGTAAAACCCGATCCTTCAGTAACGACCGTGGCTTTCTATTCTTTTGGGGAAGGAATGTACGGCGGTGTTTATTACGACACTCATATAATTGGAAATTGCATGAAACCAGATTCTATTCTTGCCTGGGAAATGAATTACGAACCTCTTTCACTCGAACATGGTGCGCCTTTAAGGTTGCGTGTTGAAAATCAATTGGGCTATAAAATGGTAAAATGGATCGAGCGGATTGAATTTGTAAGATCACCTAAAAATCTGGGAACGGGCTTTGGTGGAAAAAATGAAGATGACGAATATTTTGATTTAATGGCCGATAGTTAGATCCATTTCTATTGGTGTTGATTTTATAATCTCGTACCTTTAATGTTCGTAAAATCTTTTAACTAAAAAAATAGCTATCATGCCAAAGACTACCATGACCACGCTTTCTGAAGTGACGAATTTACTGAAGAAAAGAGGATACACCATCGAATTTAATTTGAAGCACGATCACCTTGAATGTTTAGGCGATCATTTAAAAATACTTCCGGGTGAATTTATTGTCGATAAACATTACCGTTTTGAAGGCGTTTCTGATCCGGGAGATGAAGCCATCGTATTTGCGATTTCATCCGAAAAACATAATTTAAAAGGCGTGTTGATTGATGGATACGGCATTTCCAGTGAAGGAATTTCGGTTGAAATGATTAAAGCTTTGGATGAGGTAAAGATTTAACAGGAGAATTGCGAAGAATTTTTCTACTAATATATTACTTTCAAATTGGATTGAAAATGGATTCGGCAGAATGGTACAGATTTTTTTGCTCTTCTTTTTCGGATAACATCATGATTGCGGCAGAATAGCAATAGGCGGAATTCTCTTTCGTGAAGCAAGCTCTCTTATGAACGCAGTGATAAACGACCTTTCAGACATGACTAAAAATCTTTGTAAAAGTTTCTAAAAATTTAGATCATATAGCAGATCTCCTCTTCAGAAGTAAAGTATCAAATTTTATTACAGTAGTAATTTTACTTAAGGCAGAAATATCCAATCTAGAGGTATCAGCTGCTGTTTTTTGGTCAAAATGGTTTGGTTAAAGTTTCTAAATCAAGCAACTTTCTAAAATTACTTTCAAAATTGTAGTAGAATTACTACAAAGAATTTAGAAAAGTGGGTCTATCTTTGAATTATCAAAAACAGAAAGACAATAATATAATTCAAAAATAATTTAATAATTTAAAATTTAGAAATCATGGCAGCAAACAATTCAAGAGGTGTTCTGAAATTCAACGGAGGAGCAGAACAGAAAGTTTTAAAACTTAATTACAGTGTATCAAGATCTACGGACGTTTCCGGACGAGTAGCTTCTGATCCATCAAATGCATTGATCAAAATTACGATCGAAGCAACAGAAGATGCGCACGTACTGGAAAGTTTATTGAATGGGAAATACAAACCAACAACTGGTGAAATTACATTCAATAAATCTCACGAAGAAGGAACATTGATCACTTTGAAATGGAATAATGGTTATGTGATCCAGCACGAAGTAGATTTCGATGCTATTGATTCAGACAACATGTTGATCTCATTCGTAGTAAGTGCAGAGAAAATCGACTACGGTACCTCTGCTTATGAAGGAGTTTGGCCGGGTAAA
>NZ_JADPVI010000004.1 GCF_015679325.1 Kaistella gelatinilytica | reverse complement strand
AAAGTTATCCACAGTATGTTAAAAATCCCCTAATGCAGTAGGGATCATAGTGGAAATCCCACAGTAAGCGCTGGACTAGTGATGGAACGAGGAATTGGAACGAAGAGCCCGACCCGGGAAATGGCCAACTAATTACAATTATTATAAGCAGCTGCGAGGGGACTGCCCAAAAAATAATATTTTATTCCACCTTTATTATGCTATACCATAGAAGTGTGCTCTTCTTAAAAAAGAAAAAATCCCGATCTTTCGAACGGGATTTGTATTTAAAAATTTAATTCTTTTACTTTCCTATAAACAAAATAGCCGATCAGAACTCCAATTGTATCTGCAACCAAGTCTAATCCTTCTAAAGATCGACCCCAGTGCATTTCATCCTGTAAAATCTCAGTTAGTAAACCGTAGCAGATCATGATCTGAATAAAGTAAATGAATTTGATCTTCGGAACTGCTGCCATGAAACAAAATCCTAACATAGCGAAAATACCGAGATGCAAAACCTTATCAATTCCCTCGAACATAAAAGGAAACTCCATGTTTTCTACGCCGGGACGGAGAAGCATATAAGTAAGAAATGCCCAATAAATGGGCAAGATCTTACGAAATAATTTCGATATTTTATCCAAGAGACTCCTGGTATTGCTCTGCTGAAAGTAATTCTGTAGTATCTGCTGAATCACCGATATCCAATTTAATGATCCAACCTTTACCATAAGGATCCGTATTGAGCAATTCTGGTTGATCTTCCAACTCTGCATTAAATTCGGTTACTTTTCCTGCTAACGGTAAAAAAAGATCAGAAACCGTTTTCACTGCTTCTACACTTCCGAAAACGTCTCCTGAAGAAAGTTCATCATCTACAGAATCAACATCTACAAAAACGATATCGCCTAATTCACCCTGTGCGAAATCTGTAATACCTATTGTTGCGATGTTTCCTTCAATCATAACCCATTCGTGATCCTTCGTGTACTTTAATTCTGACGGTGTATTCATTATTTTAAATTTTATTTTTTCAAAATTAATTAAAATTCTCAGACCATCAAACGTTTATACCCTTTATTTAAATTTCTAAATTACACCTTATATAATATGAAAATTAAAAGGGATAAATAAAACCTTAATATCGCAATCATATAAGACGTCAATCAATAGTTTTTCCTTCTTTTAGTATCTTTGTTGTATTGAAAAAGTTTCAGAATAAAGTGTTCAAAAAACATTCTTTATATATCAACAAAAAAATCAGAAATGAATTTAGAAAATAAATTAGCAAAAAGTCAAAAAGCCTTTGAGAGTTGGAAAACCGTTCCTTTCTCAGAAAAGCAAAAACTTTTGCTAAAATTGACCGACCTTTTAGACAAAGACGCTGAGAAATTTGGCAAGATCATTACGCAGGAAATGAATAAACCAATCACGCAATCGATCTCAGAAGTTAAAAAGTGCGCTTTAATGACGCGTTATTATGCAGAGGCAGAAAATATTTTAAAACCTGAGAAAATTAAGACCGAATTCCGCGTATCAGAAATTCATTCTGTGCCGAAAGGCGTTATTTTAGGAGTTATGCCATGGAATTTTCCTTTTTGGCAAGCTTTGCGTTTTGCAGTCCCCGCGATTTTGGCAGGAAATACCGTTGTTTTAAAACATGCTTCCATTTGTTTTGGAAGTGGAAATATGCTTGAAAAGTTATTTTTGAAAGCAGGTTTTCCAAAAGGCGTTTTTCAAAATTTAGAAATTGGACATGCTGAAGTGAAAGCCGTTTTAGAAAATCCAGTTATTCAAGCTGTAAGTTTAACGGGAAGTGAAAAAGCGGGTGCAGAAGTTGCGTCGATCGCAGGGAAAAACATTAAAAAATCTCTTCTTGAATTAGGCGGAAGTGATGCTTTCATCGTTTTAGATGATGCCGATTTCAAAAAAGCTGCAGAAAGCGGTGCGAAAGCGCGACTTCAAAATTGCGGCCAAGCTTGTAACGCTGGAAAAAGGTTCATCATTCAGAAAAATGTCGAAAAAGAATTCCTGCCGATGTTCATTAAAGAATATCAGAAATATATTCCCGGAAATCCGATGAAGAAAGAAACCCTGATCGGTGGAATGGCTCGTCCGGATTTGGCTGATGAACTGGAAAAGCAATATAAGAAAGCTTTGAAATATGGCGCAGAAATTATTTTACCACTCGAAAGAATTTCAAAAAATGAATTTATGCCAGGTTTAATAAAAGTTAAAGCAGGAAACCCAATTCTACAGGAAGAACTTTTCGGTCCACTGGGAATGGTGATGATCGCAAAAAATGATAAAGAGGCTTTAAAACTGGCAAACGACATTCCTTTCGGTTTATCAAATTCAGTGTGGACGAAAGATAAAAAAAGACAACAATTATTTATCGATCAGCTGGAATCTGGAACGGTAAGTTTGAATAAAGAATCGAGTTCTGATCCTAGATTGCCATTTGGAGGCGCAAAATCTTCCGGTTACGGAACAGAATTATCTTTGCATGCGTTGAAAGAATTTATCAATGTAAAAACGATCGTCGGAAATTAAAGGCATCTCTTACAAAAAAATAAAACCTTCAAATCTTAACTTTTGAAGGTTTTTTTTAGGTATAATTTATTCTGTTTCCAAAACTTCAACTTTCAACTGCGCTTTATATAAGGTCGCATAATAACCGTTTTTGTCCAGAAGTTCCAGGTGTTTTCCTTCCTCTACAATTTTCCCATGTTCCATGACGATGATTTTGTCAGCTTTTTCGATGGTAGAAAGTCGGTGTGCAATAATAATTGATGTTCGGTCTTTAGTAATTTTCTCTGTCGCTCTTTGGATCAGTTTCTCACTTTCATGGTCGATTGACGAAGTTGCTTCATCCAGAATCAAAATTTTCGGATCAGAAAGATAAGCTCTCAAAAATGACAACAACTGTCTTTGACCCAAAGAAATCGAAGAACCTCTTTCGGTTACCACATATTCGTAACCGCCGGGAAGACTTTCAATGAAATCATCGACTTCAATATCCTTCGCAATACTTTTAATTTTTTCCAAAGTCACTGTTTCGTCGCCGAAAGCAAGATTTTCGAAAATACTTCCGTGGAAAAGGAAAACATCCTGCAACACCACTCCAATATGACTTCGAAGATTGTAAAGTTCATATTCTTTCAACTCAACGTCATCCAGCAAAATTTTCCCGGAATTGATGTCATACAATCTCGTAATCAAACTGATAATTGTAGATTTTCCAGCACCGGTCGCACCAACAATTGCTACGGTTTCGCCAGGATTAACTTTGAAACTGATTCCTTTCAAAACTTCCTGTTTATCGTCGTAGGCAAAATGCACATTTCTAAATTCTATTTTTCCATCAAAATGATTTTTTGAGATTTTACCCTTGTTTGGCAGAGCGAAATCTTCATCCATCACGCCCAAAACTCTTTCTGCACCAACAATTCCTCTTTGAATATTATTAAAACGATCAGCAATTTGTCTCAATGGCCGAATCAACATTGAAATATATTGAATGAAGGCGATCACCGCTCCCGCTTTAATGGTTATAAATCCACCATAAAATAGAATGAAGCCGATAAATAAAGAAGAAATTAATTCAACAACAGGAAAAAAGAGAGAGAAAATGAAAACTGTTCTCAGCAATGCAGATTTTAAAGTAATATTGATCTCATCGAATTTCTGAAATTCTGCTTTTTGTCTGTTAAAAACCTGGATCAAAGACATTCCTGAAAGTCGTTCCTGAACAAAAGAATTCTGATTCGAAGTCCAGGCGCGCTCATCAGTAAAGGCTTTCTTCAATCTTTTCTGGAAAAATCTCGTGATCAAAACCATCAAGGGAAGAATCGCGAGAGAAATGTAACTCAAGTGCACATCGACCTGAAACATCATCACCAAAACGAAAACAATCCTCAAAATATCACCGAAAACCATCAAAAATCCATCCGTATAAACCGTTGCAATCGTTTCTACATCGCCAACTGCGCGAGTTACCAATTGTCCGATCGCCGTTTTATCAAAAAAAGCAGTGCGGAAATAAATGAGTTTATGATACAATCTTTCCCGAATATCGCGGATTACATTTTGAGAAATATAATTGGAGAAATAAACCAAGAAAAAATTCAAAATCGTTTCCCCAAAAACCAACGCCACCAAAATATAAATATGCTTCATCATCAACTCTTTGTCGCGAAGTTGAATGATATCTGTATCTACAATAAGCATCGTTAAGTACGGTCGATAGGTAGAAATCACCGATAAAACAATTGAGATAATCAGCGTGACCATAAACCACGACCGAAATTTCATGCCGATCTTGAATAGCCGTTTGATGATATCCCAAGTAGATTGCTGCTTCATATTTTATTTAAAAATTCTTTGCAAAAATAAGGAATTTTGCAGTGATGAAAGGTGTTGAAAGATTGAGATTTAATATTGCGGTGATTGATAATTAAAAATCGTAACCAACATCTACCAGAAACAAACCTTTTGCAGGAGCAGAAGTTCCGGCCGAATTTCGGTTTTTGTCTTCGATAATTTTTCGCAAATCTGAAGGTTCCATTTTTCCGTTCCCAATTTCAACCATCGTTCCGACAATTGCTCGAACCATATTTCTGAGAAAGCGATCCGCAGAAATGGTGAATTTAAGTTCCGAACCATTTTGTTCCCAAAACGCTTTATAAATTTTGCAATTATTGGTTTTATTATCGGTGTGCAATTTCGAAAAACTCGTGAAATCTTCGTACTCAAAAAGGATTTTGCACGCTTCATTTATTCGCATAATATCCAAATCTCGTTTCCAGATTTGCCAGGAAGAATCTTGCGTAAACGGATTTTTCTCCAAAGTAATGTAATATTCATAAGTTCGAAAAGTTGCATTAAACCGAGCATGCAAGTCATCTTTCACTTCAAAAATCCTGGAAATAGAAATATCAGAAGGCAAAAAACTGTTGAGTTGATAAACAAAATTCTCCCCGAAATTTTTCTCGGTATCGAAATGCGCAAAAATTTTCTTCGCATGAACGCCGGTGTCGGTTCTGCCCGCTCCTGTAGTTTTAATTTTTTCCCGCAAAATCGTGGACAAAGCATTCTCCAAAACTTCTTGTACAGAAATTTGGTTCGGTTGGATCTGATAACCAAAATAATTTTTCCCCGAATACGAAAACGCTATAAAATACCTCATCGACTGCAAATTTACTGAATTTTCTGGAGCAACAAAGGAAGAATGTCTTTCGAAAACAAGACCCGCTTTCACTACTCGCTTCCCAATCAAATGCATTGGGAGAGCTCAAACATGCCGTTCCATCGGGGCTAAAATAAAAACTATTTCTTCTTCCACTGTTTGCCAAATATCTTCAAAAGAAACTACCTCAAAAATCTGCATCATCTGCGAATTCGAATATCCGTGAATCCGTGAAGCTGTGAAACTGTGAAACTGTGAATTTGTGAACCTGTGAATCTCCGAACGTGTGAACCCGTGAACCTGTGAATACGTGAATACGTGAAATCTGTGGGAAATAAATCTTCATCAAAATTATTTTCAAATTATAATAAATATCAATAGGAACTTCTAACAACCATCAATAGGAACGGGCTTTAGCCCGTTTAAAAATAGAAACGGAGAAATTTGCTTTAGCCGAAACCTATTAAACCTTTACAAATCAAAATATCTAAATCACACCGAAAATGAACTTAAAAACACATTCACCATTAAAACCAAATGAAATACTAAGATCATTAAGTTCCTAGCAGAAATTGCAGCAACCTGAATTAATGTGAGCTATTTTGCAGAAAAGAATTAACTAAACTAATGTGACTCATGTGTTAAAAACTCACCCAATAATCCACTAAAATAAACCGTATCTATTTGTGGTTATATAAAAAAGTAAGAAATTTACCCCATGAAAATACTCCTTCTCTCCGACTCTCACTCCTACATCGACGACCGAATTTTAGACTACGCAAAAAACGCAGATGAAATTTGGCATTGTGGAGACTTCGGAAATATGGAAGTCATTGAGAAATTAGAAAAAATAAAACCATTACGTGGCGTTTACGGAAATATCGATGGAACGGAAATTAGAAAAATCTTTCCGGAAGTTTTAAGATTCAAATGCGAACAAGTAGAAGTTTTAATGATTCATATCGGCGGTTATCCGGGGAAATATACGTCTTTAGCTAAAAAAGAAATCGAAGAAAAAACTCCTAAACTTTTCATTTCGGGACATTCTCATATTTTAAAAGCGATGTACGATCAAAAAAATAAATTGCTGCACTTAAATCCTGGAGCAATGGGAAAAGTCGGTTGGCATCAAATGCGAACCATGATGCGATTTGAAATCAATGGTGATCAGATCGAAAATTTAGAACTGATTGAGTTGGGAAAGAAGTAAATTAATTCTGCCGAACAATAATTTCATAATGTCCATTCCTCTTTAAATTAACTTTAATAAAAAATTATGGATCAATACCGTGAAACTCCAATTTTCAAAAAGTCAGAAGAAATTTTCGACACATTACGAATCATCACCGATTTAATTCCTGAAGAAAATGAACATTTAGAATTTACGAAACAGCATATTCTGGAAAATATTTATACCATTCAAGCGAAACTTGCAGGTGCTTATTCCGTAAAAATCTGGGATTTAAAAATGGAAAACGCTGCAATCATCAGAAAGTGTGCAAGAGAATTGATGGTTCTTCAACATTCTCTAAAAGCATTTGGTTTTGAAGAAGCAGATTATTATCAAATTGTGAGAAGACAACTCGAAGAATTTCGATTGCTGTTTCGAGATTGGGTCGCGACCTTTAATCCTAAACATTTTATTGTCGATGAATGGGGACTTTTTAATCCACCGGGAATTCCGCAGGATTACGAGCAACGAGATGATGAACTAAATTTTCTAGACGAAGATGAAGAAGAATTTTGAAATTAATTATCGCTATTTCTTCTGTAACCCTTCATAAATACTGTGAATCAAACCATCAGCAACAGAAATCTTAGGCACAAATATTTTATCAATATCACCCCAAGTCATTACATTATTGAAAATTTCTAATGCCGGAACCAAAACATCGGCTCGGTCTTCGCGGAGATTGAATTTGCTCATTCGTTCAGCGACCGTCAATTCGTTCATTTCCTTATAATATTTCTTCAGGTAAGTACTCGACATTGGTTTGCTGTCTTTGGTCTTACTCATCGAGAAAATTTTATTGATGTTGCCACCGGAACCAATCGCAACAATCGGTTTACTGCTGTTGATATTTTTGCGGATGTCTTCTTTCATTTCTCTCCACAAATCGTCTTTTACCAAACCTTCGAGCAAACGGATCGTCCCAATATTTATCGATCTTTCGTATTTTATTTTTCCGTTTTCGTAAAAAGTGAGTTCTGTTGAACCGCCACCAACATCGATGTAGAGATAATCGAAATTCTTATCAAGACCTTCTGCAATATGTGTTTCAAAAACCAAACTTGCCTCCTCGTCACCGGAAATAATTTCAATGTCAAGTCCGGAATTTTCTTTCACCTGCTGAATAATTTCCTGTCCATTTTTAGCGTCGCGCATCGCACTCGTCGCACAAGCTCGATAATGTTCAACTTTATAAATTTTCATGAGATTGCTGAAAATATTCATTGAATCCATGATCATCTGTTCTCTTTCTGCACCAATTTCCCCTTTCGTGAAAACATCCATCCCCAAACGAAGCGGAATACGAAGCAGATTGAGCTTGGTGAATTGCGGTTTCCCTTTTTTGGGTTCCGTCACTTCATTGATCAGCAATCGTGCTGCATTACTTCCGATATCAATTGCGGCAATTCTCATTGTTTTCGGGATAATTTTTGTTAAAGGTAAGATGCATCAAAGGAAAATGGAAGCAGATCGCGGATTGATTTTGTTTTATAGATCGCACCGCCTAAAGAAGCAAAATAAATCTCGATAGGATCTGATTGTTTGGCTTCATATTCTAATATAGATTGTCGGCAAGCTCCACAAGGTGGAATCGGCACAGAAGTTAATGCTTCTCTCGGCGCACCAATTACAAAAAGCTTCTTGATCTTCACCTCTGGAAAATTGGCACCAATCCAAAAAATGGTTGTTCTTTCTGCGCACAAACCTGAAGGATAAGCTGCATTTTCCTGATTACTCCCAGAAATGATTTCGCCGTTCTCCAGTAAAATTGCGCACCCTACTGTAAAGTTGGAGTATGGCGCATAAGCAATCGCGCGAAATTTTTGAGCGGAATCGAATAGTTTTTTTTCAGTTTCATCAAGGTGTTCATAACTCTCGATGGCTTCAAAACTAGTGGTATATTCTTTTTGCATGTATTAAAAATAGGAGAGTAAAGATAGATATTTTTTTTGAAAGGAAGCAGCGGGCCAAAAGAAAAGAAATGCTTCAGATAGCCAGAAAAACTTATAAAAGTATCTTTTGTAATTGCATAAAATGACTTTTTATTCTGCGGAATTTTAAACGATGAAAATTCCCTGCTCTTCTATTGCGAAAATTCTTTTTTGGGTATAGATATTGAATAAATAAATAATTCCACTAAAAATTTTAATCGTTATTCGCTATAAATTTATGAGTAAGAAAGGGTGTAATCACGGTACCAAAATATGATTATAAACAAAACTAATATCGTAATTTTACTCTTGCAATTTCGCGGTCTTTTTAAATTTAGTGAACAAATAAATGAGGCTCATGAAAAATTTAGACAAAAATATTGATCCTTCATCAAAAGAAGATAACACCAAATCAAAATCTGTTTTAGAGGATTTTTTCATTCATTCTTTACAGGAAATGTACTTTGCTGAATGCGAGATCTCTAAAGAATTCGCACTCATCGAGGGTCAGATCATTTCGGAAAATTTGAAGAAAATTCTTGAAAATCATTATTCCATTCTGCTTAAACATAAAATACGCCTGGAAAAGATTTTTGGATTAAAAGATCAATCGATCGAAGGTAAAAATTGCGAAACTTTTAATGCTTTATTGTCAGAGGGAAAGAAACAGCTTGCAATGTTCGCAGATGATCCCGTAAATTGGGAAATAGCTCTGATCCTTGTTTCTCAAAAATTAGCACATTATAAAATAGCCTCTTATGGCGGCCTTGCTCATCTGGCGATTAAATTAAACTATTATAAAGCTGCAACTTTATTAGCAGTGAGCGCCCAGGAAGAAGAAGAATTTATTGCCAACCATTTAAATCGCATATTCGATGCTTTTCTGGCTTCTCATGTTGAAGGGTACAAAAATTAAGTACGTAATTCTTTAGGTGAAAATTTCACTTATTTAAGTTTTCCGACCATCTTAATTCTTCACTCTGTTAAACACCGATTTAGAATCTGGTTTTTTGCTCCCGACAGAAAATATAAATCGATTTTTAGATCCTTTACAGTCATTATTTTTCACGATCACTTGCCATTACTCAAAATCTATATTTACCATTAAGAGGAAGAGCATTGCTGTAAAATCCTTTTGAATGGTCGGACACAAGTGAAATTACCTCTGAAAAAAATCCGTAGGTTGTGTAGACCAGATCACCGCAACTTTTACATAGATTTACAAAAAAAATTTATGAAAAAACAACTACTCTCTTTGTTACTTTTATCTTTTGTATTACAGGCAAATGCGCAAATTATTTTACGTCAGGATTTTTCTACTTTAAATGTTGGAAAATTAGATGGTCAAAATGGCTGGACCAACAACAGTTCTGCAGGAGGAACCGGTGGTGCAATATCTGGCGCTGAATTCGTTTCCGTATCAGCAGACGCTTTATCTTATCCAAATTACGGTAATGCTACAAAGTCTATTGCAATGAAGCAGACCGTTGATCAAGACGGACCGGGACATTTATTAGCAACCCCAATCACCTCTGGAACCTACTATTTTTCTTTCTTAGGAAATTTTAGCGCTTATCCAACTGCAACATCTTTCTATGACGTTTTGAGAATGATGAATGGTGGAGCTTTCACCACCTCTGCAAGAATCTGGGTACAGCCTGGAAGCACTGCGGCAGGTTTTAAAATTGGAATTAAAATTGGCGATTCTACGAGTCCAGCCGGCATTACAACTTCTGATTATGCATTTAATCAAACGCACTTATTTGTAGTAAAATACGTAATTAATTCAGGGACTTTAGACGATACGATGGTGCTTTACGTAGATCCTGCATTTGCTTCGGGAGAACCTGCGACACCAACTTTAACGGCACCTTTAGCATCTTTCGAATATTCCAATAATATTGACAGGGTAGCTTTCCCTTACAACACTCCAAAAGCAGGAAAAGCTGACGGCAAAATTGGTTTGGTAAGTATCGCAAGAACCTGGGATGAATTAGATTTTCCAGAAACTTTGGCTACTGCAAATGTAAATGCAAGTCAAAATCTAACCTTTCATTATGAGAAAGGAAATATTCTGATTCAACAAATAGGTTTCAATGACGCTGATTTCAAAATTGTTTCCATAGATGGGAAATTAATTTACAATTCAAAACTCAACGCACAAAAAAATCAACAGCTCAACGTGGGCCAACTCAACAAAGGAATATACTTCTTGACGGCTCAAAGTGGCAAAAATTCAGTTAACAAAAAATTTATCATCAACAATTAAAATTTTAAAAATGAAAAAAATTTCTACCTTATTATTATTAGGAGCAATTAGTTTAATCCAGGCTCAAATATTATTCTCAGACGATTTGGCTTCCTACACTGCAGGACAATTATTATCTTCCCAGGGAACCTGGACTAATAATTCAAGTACCTATGGCGGTGGAACCTGTGCCGGATCTGGCTGTACGAATACAACAGTTATGGCGGGAGCTCTTAATTACACGAACTATATTTCTTCAGCCACAACAAATGTTGCAGCGATCAAACCCAATCAGGATGCAGTGGGAACTCCACTTACTACTCCTTTGATTATGCCGGCAACATCGTCGACGATTTATTATTCATTTTTGATCAATGCTTCTGTCGTTCCAACTGGTACTCCAGGTGATGTTTTGCGTGCTCTTGCCGGCGGAAATTTTAACACCGTAATTCGTATGCAGTTGAAAAATGCAGCGGGAGGATTTACGATCGGTGGATCAAAAAATAGTGGAACTAATGTGTATTCTTCAACGGTTTACCCATTGAACACTACGCATTTGATCGTTATTAAATATACGGTAAACAGTGGAAGTACATCAGATGACGTTCTTAAATTTTATGTAAATCCTACTGCAGCGGCTGAACCTGCAACTGCAGATGCAACAATTTCTGCGGGAAGTGATTACGCTGCAACGTTCACCATGGATCGATTTTTATTGAGAACCAATACCGCAGGAGTTCCTACAATGTCTGCAGGAGCATTCAAAGTAGCACAAACATATTCTGATTTATTTGTATCAGGAACTTTAGCAACCAATAATTCTGCTCAAACAACAAAATCGATCTCAATAAAAGAAAATCCCGTAACTGATTATCTAAAATTGAATATCGACAAAACTTTCGATTCCAAAAACGCTACAGTTTCTATCGTTGATGCTTCGGGTAGAGTTGTGAGATCAGAAGGATTATCAGAAAACATTAACGTAAAATCATTGAAAGCAGGTGTTTATTTCGTCCAAATTAACGGTGGTAATAACAAATCATCTCTTCGATTTATCAAAAAATAATTCAATCTTTTTCTAGATACAAATCGGACAGAATTAATCTGTCCGATTTTTTTAAATATAAGGGAGAAAATATCTGAAGATAATTTTAAAACTTTTTTTTATTGAAGATTTCTAATAAAGGTTGAAGGCAATATCCCTTTAGAATTTTTGAAGATAAAAGAAAATTTATTGGGAGAAGAAAATCCAGCTTCTTTTGCAAGAACTGCAATTTTATACTTTCGATATTGTCGGTCCGACTGCAATTTTTTTACGATGTACTGAATTCGAAGTTCATTGATATAATTGTTATAATCCCGTTCCTTACAAAAGTTAAGAACGTGCGAAATATATTTGGTGTTGCTTCTACAAAATGACGTTAATTTAAGAAGAGAGATATCATTTTTTAAATAGAGATCTGATCTTTCAAATCGCTCCAATTTTCTCAATAATTTTCGAAGCGTATCCGTCGTGATAAAATCCGTGTGGCGATCAAAACTTAGAACAGAACTTTCTTCAGAAGCAACTTTTTTTTCGATACTGTAAACACTCATCGTAAGATTATTTTAACTGAAAAATGAGAATCGCGAAAACAATTTCTGCGAGTTCATTTTTGTAAAAATAATTGAAGATTGGTATCGAAAAGAATCTTTAAGGTATCAGTTTACGTAAAACGAAACTCCTATAAAGTTCTCAAAAACTCCATGAAATAAAGGTTTTACATTTTTTTAGACATTCGAAAAAGAGAATTATTATTAGGTTGAAACTTCTTCTTTTTCCTCATTTTCTTCCACATATTTAATGAAAACCGAGGGCGAAATATGCGTCACCTTTTTGAAAACCGTCGCAAATTTATTGGACGAAGAAAATCCCGCTTCTTCTGCAAGTGCCGCAATTTTAAATTTCCGGTATTTTGGAACGCGTTCTAATTTTTCGATGATGTAATTGATCCGCAATTCGCCGATATAATTATTAAAATCTTTTCCTTTATGAGAATTGATGACGTTTGACAAATATCTTGGATTGGTCTCACAATAGGTAGAAAGCGTGGAAAGCGAAATCGAATTTTTCGTGAACAAAGTGGAATTTTCGAATTTTTCCAGTTTTTTCAGAAGCTTCAATTCGGTAGAATCTATCATGATCTTCTCCGTAGTTTTCAAAAATTGAGCTTTATTTTCAGTTAAAATTTCTTTCGGTTTTGCATTAACTTGCATTTGTTTTTCCTGCTCCTGAACTTTGGCATGAAGATCTGCCATTATTTTTTGAAAATTTTCAAAATCTCTTCGATGTTTCTTTCTGCTGATTAAGAAATATAAAAAGGCAAAAACCAAACAAATCGAACCTCCCAAAATGATGATTTTACTCGTAGAAATTTCTTCCTTTACAACCACATTTTCCTTTTTCAAATCCACAATCGATTTGTCTACGAAAGAATCTTTCTGCTTCTGGATGTTTTCTACTACAACTTCCTGTTTGCTTTGTACTTCCAAAAGTCCATCAAGATCTTTCGTCAGTTGATAATATTTTTCAGAAGTTTCATTCACTTCTTTTTTCAAAGCCAGGAATTGAGATCTATTTGAAATTTCCTGCGCTAAAGTGATGTATTTTTTAGCATTTATTTCGTCCTTTTTGTCAATGTAAATCCGTGCTAAACCACTATAAATAATGCCTTTTATATAACTGTCTGGAATCGCATCCGTAATTTTCAAAGCTTTTTGGTAATGATCAAAAGATGCCTCATCATTTTTTAATAAATAAAAATTTTCTCCTAATAAACTTTCGTTTTTTGCGAGTAAAAAAGGTTGCGGATCCTTTACCAGATTGAGATGTTTCTGGGATTGCTTTACATATTGAATCGATTGCGCGTAATTTTTAAATTTTATTTCAGCTTGCGCTCGTTCCTGGGAAATAACTCCCTGAATATTATTTGAAATATTTTTATCTTCAATTATATCGCTAGTTTTCAAACATTTATTAAAATATTCCTTGGACTGTTTGTAAAGATTTAAATCCATGTACAAACTCGACAAAAATCCGTAAATCTTGCTCTGCATCAAATATTCGTCTGTCGGTTCGATGATCGCTTTTGCCTTTAAAGCAAGTTCCATCGCCTTTTCTACATTGCCTTTTTGAAAATACAAATTTGCAGAAAGCATCAAACTTTTTGTTTTAAAACTCGGTGTTTCGGAAATTAAAAAAAGAGAATCCGCAACTTTCAGCGCCGCAGGAAAATCCTTTTGCGCCGTTTCCAAAAATGTCTTATTGTAAATTTTATTGTAAGCTTCCGTATTCTGGGAAAAGACCAAAATAGAAGTAAATGAGAAGATAAGAAGCGCACTTTTTTTCATTGAAATAAAAAGATCATCAGAATTTTTTCTAATGGTTTTATCACTTGCTAAAGTATATTTTAAATTTCTACTTTCCAATAGATTTCACCTTCAAGTTTCAATCAGCAGTTTTTATTTAAAGGTAAAAATTCATTAAGATTTGAGTGGTCTTTTCTTAAACGTTCTAATTCAAATGTTTAAAGAGCCAATATTAAATCATTAAAACAATTTGATGTTTTGGTTTAATAGTTGATTCCAATTTTTACCTAGAAGGTTCATATCTAATGGTATACATTTAAATTAAATTATGGATTTAAAATATATTCTTTCAAAAATTTATCAACTTTTTCTTAAATTTTCTCCATGCACTTAATTAAACACATTTAAATTATATAACATTAATAAATATAAAACCTGAAACAAATGGACACCAAAAAATCAAAATCACCAAAATCAGAAAAAAGTGGCATCGCTAAAAATTTAAAAGAATTTTTTATCGACGAACTTAAAGACATTTATTGGGCAGAAAATGCGCTGGTAAAAACCCTTCCGAAAATGTTCGATCAGGCAACAGATCAAAAATTGAAAACAGCCATTAAAGACCATTTGGCTCAAACAAAAGAACATGTTACGCGTTTAGAACAGGTTTTCGAATCGATGGGCTTAAAAGCGGAAGGTAAAAAATGTCTCGCCATGGATGGAATTATCAAAGAAGGCGCAGAAATTATGGAAGAAACCGCAGAAGGTCCAGTTCGTGACGCCGGTATTATTGCAAGTGCGCAAAAAGTAGAACATTATGAAATCGCGACTTACGGAACTTTAGCAGCATTTGCGAAAACCTTAAATGAAAGAACTGCGCTAGATTTACTTCTAAAAACCTTAGGCGAAGAAAAAAAATCCGATTGTTTGCTTAGTACGATTGCAGATACTAATTTGAATTCTCAAGCAGTTGATGGAAAATTACAGTCTAAAGATTTAAATGCCGTTTAAAATTTAATCACCAACATTAGAAATACTACTATGAAAATAAACGAAAGCGAACCGTTTGAAAATGGCGCGAATCCAAAACAAGAACAATTAGGAAAATTCACAACCGATAATAACGGTGAATTTCTGACAACCGACCAAGGTTTAAAAATAAATGACGATCAAAACTCTTTAAAAACAGGCGAAAGAGGCGCAACATTATTGGAAGATTTTATTCTTCGGGAAAAAATTACGCATTTTGACCACGAAAGAATTCCGGAAAGAATCGTTCATGCTCGCGGTTCCGGAGCTCATGGTGTTTTTGAACTGTATAAACCGATGGGAAAATATACAAAAGCAAAATTCCTCAACAACACTTCTATAAAAACTCCGGTTTTTGCAAGATTTTCCACAGTTGCAGGATTTCGAGGATCAACCGACGTTCCAAGAGATGTTCGTGGTTTTGCCGTGAAATTTTATACCGAAGAAGGAAATTACGACTTGGTTGGAAATAATATGCCTGTGTTTTTTATTCAGGATGCCACGAAATTCCCGGATTTAGTTCACGCCGTAAAACCTGAACCACACAACGAAATTCCTCAAGCTGCTTCTGCGCACGATACTTTTTGGGATTTTATTTCGCTTATGCCCGAAGCAATGCATAATGTAATGTGGTTAATGAGCGATCGCGCGATTCCGAGAAGTTTACGAACAATGGAAGGTTTCGGAATTCACACCTTTCGCTTTATCAATGATGAAGGTAAATCCCATTTTGTAAAATTCCATTGGAAACCAAAACAAGGCGTTTTAGGTTTAGCTTGGGACGAAGCGCAGAGAATTGCCGGAAAAGACACGGATTTTCACCGTAGAGATTTGTGGGAAGCAATTGATGAAGGTCATTTTCCAGAGTGGGAATTGGGCGTTCAAATCGTTCCGCAGGAAGATGAACACAAATATCCTTTTGATTTACTGGATCCTACGAAATTAATTCCGGAAGAAATAATTCCTGTGGAAATCATTGGAAAAATGACTTTGAATAGAAATCCTGATAATTTCTTTGCCGAAACAGAGCAAATTGCTTTTCATCCCGGACATTTGGTTCCAGGAATTGATTTCACGAATGATCCCTTATTGCAGGGAAGATTATTTTCGTACACCGATACACAAATTTCCAGATTGGGAGGACCGAATTTTCATGAAATCCCCATTAATAAATCGATTCCAGAAGTGACGAATAATCAGCGCGACGGAATGCACAGAATGCAGATCGTGAAAGGAAAAGTTTCCTACAATCCAAATTCTATGGGAGGAGGTTGCCCGTTCCAGGCGAAAATTGCGGAAGGTGGGTTTAATTCTTTCGAAGAGCGCATCGATTCTAAAAAAATTAGAATGAGAAGCAATAGTTTCTTCGATCATTTCAGTCAGCCAGAATTATTCTATAAAAGCATGACGGACAATGAAAAAAGACACATTCAAAATGCCTTTTCTTTTGAACTCGGAAAAGTGAAAATTGTTCCGATCCGTCAAAGAATGGTCAATATGCTTTTGGAAATTGATGAAGGATTGGCAAAAATCGTGGGCGATAATTTAGGTTTGATTCCGGCCAAACTTCCACAACCAATTACGGGAAGTATTCCTGCGGACGGAAATTTGGAGCATTATCATTCTTTCAAAGAAAAATTAACGATTAAAGATGCGCCGTCTTTAAGCATGTCAAATAAATTAGTGAACGACATTAAAGCGAGAAGAATAGCATTGATTACTGCAAATGGTGTAAATGATGAAGCCTTCACAAAAATTAAAAAAGGATTGTGTGATCTGGATGCGATGGTTGCAGTAATTGCACCAAAACATGGTTTTGTCACTACGAAATCTGGCGATCAATATCCGATTGACGAAAGTTTGTTAACTGCAGCTTCTGTCGTTTTTGATGCAGTTTATGTTGCAGGTGGCGACGATTTGAAAACACTTTTAGGAAATGCAGATGCGCTTCATTTTGTGGCGGAAGCTTTTAAACATTGTAAACCGATTGCTTGTGACAGTGACGCGAAAGAATTTTTACAAAAAGCAATTCCCAAAATTAAACTTCCTGCAAAAGGAGTTTCTACGAATGGAAAGTTAGAAGATTTTGTAAAAGATATTCAACAACATCGATTCTGGGATCGGGAAAATAATCCAGTTGTTCCAGCTTAATTTTCTGATTTAAATAAGAAAGGCTCCGTAATTGGAGCCTTTTTCATTTTTAAATATTTTATAAACCATCCACATCTTCATATAATTCGGTGATGGTTTCAATTTCTTCACTTACATTTTTATCTTCTACAATTTCCGCTAACCAAGATTCTACCACGATTAAACTTGTTGCGCTACATGCTTGAAGTCCGTAAGAATAAGGTCTTAATCCATTTGCATGCGTAAAATTGATATCATATAAAAAAGGATTTGCGATATTTTTTTTGTTAATCGTTCGGTAACTTGAATCAATTTCAATTCCAGATAATTTCATTGCTAAACCTTCCTCAGTTTCTACCAAATCTATTTTATCCGATTTTTTCGCTTCTTCTTTTAAATATTTTTCGCCCGCACATTTTGCAGTTGCAGTGCGAATAACACCCTGTTTTGCTAAAGTTTGAAAAGGATAATCCTCTAATTCCAGTTTTTTTCCACCGCCACAATTCACGAATAATTGGTATTCTAGTTCCTCTTCCGCCCCATCTTCAGATTTTACGGTGATTTTAGTTTTTCCTTTTCCAAAAGCATCATCAGGAAAATTGACAAATCCACTTTTTAGTTCGATACATTTTGCATCATAAAGCGCCAACAAAATATTCGCAGATTGAAGCGGCAAAGCTGCAATCACATTCATTAAAAAAGACATAATTTCCTTCTGAAAAAAGAGGTGATCTTCCGCTGATAAAAGATCTGCATGATAATTTAAACTGTACATTAAATCATCCAAAGTTTCCATCCAGTAAATCGGAATGTTGTTTTCCACAGAATTTTTTGCGGTCACCATTTCCTTTTTCATTCCTTCAAATGAATTTACGTACTCGTGTTTATCCGACATTAGCGCGACGAAATCTTTAAAACTGAAAGAAGGATCTTCCAATTTTTTAACGACACCTTCCAAACGATCTTTTCGAAAAGCCTCAATTAAAGCCGGTCTGCACAAAACATCGAAATAATTCTCAATTCGTAAAAAACCATCTTTATTAATTAATTCTAAAATTTGATTTCGATTGAAATGACGATAAATTTCGCGGATCGGTTCTTTTTGTTCATACTGCAAATGCGGCAACCAACCTTCGGCAGAATGCAGAACAATTTTAAAGTCAGGATTTTCTTTATTTTTTTTGAAAGTTAATCTACCGTCAATTTTTTCAAAAATTCCTGCACGATGCGATAAAGAAGTCACTACATCAAACGCACTTAAGGAAGCTCCCAAAGTTCCGACTGGAAAATTATAACCTTTTTCATCTTCTGGAATAAGTTTATGAATTGGCCAGGGTGAAGCAAAATATCCAGATTCCGGATGATCTTCATCGCCCCATTCATGACCATTTGCAATAATGACGGTAGAAAATTTATTTTTATCCTGATTACAGTCAGTGACGATCAATTGATTTTTATCTTTTGAAATGTCCGACACTTCACATCTGACTTTTTGAATCACCTCAATTCCTTTCGATTCTAAAGCCGAAATCAAAAGCTTAAACTGCTCTTCAAAATAATGTCCGAGAGAAACCCGGCTGTAAACTTCCGAATCATCAATTGGAAAATCTATTACATTCAACTTTTCTAATAATTCTGGAGTCTGTTTTCGAAGCCAGTCTGCAAAAGATTCCTGCAGCATCGGAATTTCTTCGGAAGAAATATTCGCCAGATTATAAATGTCCGTCGTTTTCGAATTGTAAGGCATTCCAATTCCCAAGACTTCTTCTTTTTCGAAAATAGTGATCTTTTGAATTTTTGATTGTAAAACATTAATGTTTTCCCAAATATATTTGAGAAGAAATAACGCAGTTGGACCGCTTCCAATGATCGCAATATTTGTCAAATCACTTTCGGAGATAATTTTTTTAGTCATAGTTGTAGTTTAAGATCAGCCAAATTTATTTGATGAAAGCCAAAAGTTCAGTAAAGGTAAAAGTATTGTCTGAAAAAATTCATCTAGAAAAAGAGATTTTGGTCTAAAATACCTTTCTCTTTTATCGATATTTTGAATGGCTAAAAATGTGCCGCTCCACTCCACTTGTTGTAAATTTGTGCTCTTAATTAAAAAAATATTTATGATTTTATATTCGCCTATTAAATTTAGAAATCTCGAACTCAAAAACCGTTGGGTAATGTCGCCAATGTGTATGTATTCCAGCAACGATGGTGTTGCAACCGATTTTCATTATGTTCATTACGGAAGCCGCGCTCAAGGTGGAACCGGATTATTGATGGTTGAAGCAACTGGAGTTGTTCCTGAAGGTAGAATTACCAATAAATGTATGGGACTTTGGAACGATGAACAGGGAAAAGCTTTGAAAAAAATTGTTGATTTTGTTCATGAAAATTCCGAAAGTAAAATTGGAATTCAATTAGCTCATGCGGGAAGAAAAGCTTCGACGTGGAATGGCAAACAAATCTCATTGGAAGAAGGTTGGGAAACTGTTGCACCTTCAAAAATTCCTTATTCCGAAGAAGAAAGAATTCCACATGAATTATCGGTTGCGGAAATTAAAAAACTTGTTCAGGATTTTCAGGATGCTGCGAAAAGAGCTTTGGAAGCAGGATTTGATTTAATTGAAATTCACGCTGCGCATGGATATTTAGTTCATCAGTTTTTGTCGCCATTATCAAATGTGAGAACCGATGAATACGGTGGAAGCTTCGAAAACAGAATTCGCTTTTTGGTAGAGATTGTTGAAGCGGTGAATGAATTATTGGATGGAAATCATCCGCTTTTTGTGAGAATCTCCGGAACGGAATATGCTGAAAATGGTTGGGATATTGACGAAAGTGTAAAATTGGCTGAAGTTTTAAAATCAAAAAACGTTGATTTAATTGATGTTTCCAGTGGTGGAAATATTCAAGGTTCAAAAATTACTTTGTTTGATGGTTATCAAGTTCCACTTTCCGCAGAAGTCAGAAAAGAAACGGGAATAAAAACTGGCGCAGTTGGACTTATAAAGAGCGCAAAGCAAGCCGAGGAAATTTTACAGAACAATCAGGCTGATCTCATTTTTGTAGCCCGTGAAATTCTCAGAAATCCTTACCTTCCGGTTCGCGGCTCCTTTAAAAATAATGATGATTGCTTTTTCCCGCATCAATATGAAAGAGCTAGAAATTAAAAACCTAATCAGCAAATAACATGAAAGCCAGTACAAATTGAACTGGCTTTTCTTATATAGTTTTAAGAATATTCAAACTTTCGAATCACTTCCAAAGTTTTATCGATTTCACTCTCTTTAATCGCAGCAGAAATAAACCAGCTTTCAAATCCGCTCGGCGGTAAATAAATTCCTTTTTCTAAGAGCTGATGGAAGAAATTATTAAACAAAGCATGATTCGCATTTGCTGCTTCGTCAAAATTTGAAACCGCATTCACATGAAAAAATATGCTCATCATCGAACCTTTCCTGTTAATTCGGTGCGGAATTGATTTCTGATTTAAAATTTTACCAATTTCAAAATCTAAAGTTTCTGTTGATTTGTTTAATTTTTGATAGAAATTTTCATCACTTTTGATGAGTTGCAAAGTCGTTAAACCCGCTCGCATCGCTAGAGGATTTCCACTCAGAGTTCCTGCTTGGTACACTGCACCTTTTGGCGCTAAATGATCCATGATCTCGTTGCGCGCTGCAAAAGCTCCAACAGGAAGTCCACCACCAATTACTTTTCCAAAAGTTACGATATCTGCTTTTACATTATACAATTCCTGAGCACCACCGAAAGCCAGTCGGAATCCCGTCATCACCTCATCAAAAATTAAAAGTGCGCCGTTTTCATCACATAATTTTCTCAAATTCTGCAAAAAATTATTTTCAGGCAAAACGCAACCCATATTTCCGGCAACCGGTTCTACGATAATTGCAGCGATCTCTCCTTGATTATGTCGGAACAGATCTTCCACTTCTTCGATATTATTATATTTCGCAAGCAAAGTATCTTTCGCGGTTCCGGGAGTTACTCCGGGAGAACTTGGATTTCCAAAAGTTGCCATTCCGCTTCCCGCTTTGATTAAAAAAGAATCAGAATGTCCGTGATAGCAACCTTCGAATTTGATAAATTTATCTCTTCCTGTAAATCCCCGAGCCAAACGAATCGCACTCATACACGCTTCAGTTCCGGAAGAAACCATTCTGATCTGGTCAATATTCGGTACATTTTCTACGATATATTTCGCGATCTCCGTTTCAAGTTCAGTCGGAGTTCCATAAGAAAAGCCTTTTTCTGCTTGCTTTTTAATCGCCTCTAAAACTTCCGGATGGGTATGTCCGAGAATCGCGGGACCCCAGGAATTGATGTATTCGATGTATTGATTGTCGTCAACATCGGTCATATAAGCACCTTTCGCAGATTTCATAAAAATGGGAACGCCGCCTACAGATTTAAAAGCACGAACGGGAGAATTTACGCCGCCCGGAATATATTTGTACGCTTCGTCGAATAAAGCTGAACTTCTTTGGTAATTCATAATTGATGAGTAATGAGTAATGAGTAATGAGTAATGAGTAATGTAAAAATCTACGGCTAAATAACTAAAGCCTGTTCTACTTTCTGGGTTTTTTGCTTTGAAGATAGATGAGCTGTCCGGATTGTGGTTGTTGACCGTAATCCATTCGGTTTTTAGCATAGAGTTTTTTCAGTTTGATTCCGAATTTCTGCGAAATATCGTGCATCGATTCGCCAACCTGAGATTTATAAGTTGCAACGTTTCCGCTGGAAGATTTTGATTCTAAGAAAAGAATGTCATTTCTTTTTAATTGCGTTCCGTCCAATTCATTCCATTTCATTAAACGACTTTCGCTGATACCAAATTTTTTCGAAACTGCTTCTAAATCTAAATTATCTGGAATAATCACGAATTTCATTCCATCATTCGGATGACTTTTAATTAAAATTGAATTTAAAGTTTCCGCTTTTGAAACGATCTTTTCAACATTCTGCTGCTGTTTCGCATATGAAACCTGTTCGTAAGGAACTTTTACAGTTACGGGGTTTGAAGAAGATCTGCTTTGATCTAACTGTGCCATAAAAATACGGTCATTTTTTAGATCAGGGTACATTCTCAAAACGACGTAAAGAACCTCGCCAGAACTTGTTTTATCAAATTCATAGAGTCTGTTCTTTTCAATTTTATCGATGAGAATGTAGGCGTATTTTGGATTCGTTGCATACCCGGCTTTTTTCAAACCGTGTGCCCAAGCTTTGTAATCCATCATATCAAGTTTGAACAAATTCACGTAAAATGGTCGGTAGGCGAGAAATTTTGAGTGGTCTTCGTAAGATTGTCGCGGATCATTGTAAACCCGAAAACACTCATTCGGAGCATCGTCGGTGTGCGTCATTGTTTTTCCGGTCCAGTCTTCTTTACATTTAATACCGAAATGATTATTTCCCTGTTGTGCCAATCGACTTTGTCCACCGCCGGTTTCCAGAAGTCCCTGTGCTAAAGTGATTGAAGCCGGGATCTTATATTTCTCCATTTCTTCTACGGCGTACGGCGCGAATTTCTGGATATATTGCTCATCTGTTTTCCAGGTTTGAGCGTGAAATTTTGCTATAATTAGGAGTGCAAAAGCAAAAAATATTCTTTTCATAAATTCTTTTTGATGATTTTAAAACAAGTATAGTTTTATCTCATAATTCAATTATTGTTAGCGTTCTTTTGTAAGACACAAAAGTTTTCTTATTCGTAAATTTTTATAAAGTCAACATAAAATAACATTCAACTTTTTTAGAAGGAAGTTATTCTTTTAAAATAAAAGTCTGTAATCAGTGCTTTAAAATTAAAATTTTTCGTCTTTGCGTTTAAAACACCTTATAAATTAATCAATTCCCGGTTTTGTTTTTTCAGCATTTCGTTAGCTCCGAAAATCCCCTGCAAACCACCTGTATGAAAAGCGAGAATGTTTGATCCTTCCGGAAAATAATTATTTTCTATCATTTCGAAAATCCTCATCATCATCTTTCCGGTATAAATCGGATCAAGCTGAATTCTGTGCCCTTCTTTGATGTCATTGATAAAACGGATATTTTCGTCACTTATTTTACCGTAACCTCCATCGTGTGCCTCTAGAAGTTTAAAATTATTTCTTTTTGAAAAAGCCAACACCTTATTATATAAGGAGTCATCATCTACTACTTTGAAACCTAAAACCTGCTGATTTTCTTCCGCAAACTTAGATATTCCGGCAATTGTTCCACCAGTTCCAACTGCGGTGCAAAGATAATCAAAACTTTTTGTATCCGAATTGAGCATAAACTGGATTCCTTCCACAGCGAGTTCGTTGGTTCCACCTTCCGGAATGATCAAAGCTTCGGGAAATTCTTTTTGTAGGAGTTGTCTTAAAGAATCTTTGTCTCGATATTCTTCTCTGCTCACAAATCGAAATTCCATTCCGTTTTCATGCGCCAATTTTAAGGTTGGATTTTCCTGCCATTTGTTTCGAAGTTCTTCTCCACGAATAATGCCCATAGTTTTCAATTGAAATTCATTTCCCAAAGCAGCGGTTGCGGCGATATGATTGGAAAAAGCGCCACCAAAAGTAATAAGGAAAGGATTTGCTGGATTTTGATCTAAGTAAAAATTGATATTATAAAAGAGTTTCCAATATTTGTTCCCTGAAATTTGAGGATGAATGAGATCTTCTCTTTTCAGAAAAAGTTGGATGTTTTTCTGAAGAAGGATTTGGGTGATAGGAATTGAAATGGTGGGGATTTTCATTGGGGCAAAGTTCGCAAATATTTGGAGAATATATTTTTTACTTTTACAGAGAAATTTTCACTAATTTCAATAAATATCTATATTCATACTATAAAGTCTTTCCCTTTGAAAAAAATATTAAATCTACCATTTCCAAAGACTCAAGAGTTGAAGCAAATTTTCCTCCAGGCTTTGTTTATCGCAGTTGCGGTTTATTTATTTTTGATTTTATTTCAGCCTTTTGGAACTTATACTTTCCATCATTCGCTGAAATATATTATTCTACTTCCTTATGCAATAATCGTATTCACGGTTTTCTCTCTCGCTAAGATTCTGCTGAGAAAGTTTTCTGATCATTTTTGGAAAGTGAGTGACGAACTTTTGAGCATTGTGGGAATTCTAGTTTTGTCTTCCATTTTCAATTACTTCTATAATATGAGCGTAATTCGACAATCTCCATTTGATTGGTCGGATCTGGGTTTTATGATCCTTTTCACTTTCGCTTTGGGAACTCCAATTTTCGCAATTTACTTTTTTGCGCTTCTAAATTTTAAAAATGACAAAAATGAATTGATATGGGTTTCGCAAAATTCAGAAAATATTTTGGAAGAGAATTCTCAGAATGATCAACCCATTCAAATCAATGACCTGACAATTGTAGAAGGTCATAAAAATTTTATTTTTGCGAAGTCCGAAGGTAATTATTGTACCATTTATTATCAAAATAATTCGATGCTGGAAAAGAAACTGATCCGAATTTCTCTTTCAAATTTAGAAAATCAGCTGGCAAAAGAAAAAAATATTGTTAGATGTCACCGTTCATATCTGATCAATAAACTGCAGATCATTTCTAAAAAAGGAAATGCGCAAGGTTTAAAACTAAGGCTCAAAAATATTGAAGAGCAAATTCCAGTTTCCAGAAATTATCTTCAGGCAGTAAATTGATAATTTCTCCTTGCTGTTCATCACAAATGCTTGTTATTCGTCACAAATGGCGGTTTTGAATAGTTTCCAGTGCTTTTTAATTTGATATTTGCAAACAAATAAAGTCTTATGAAAACCCTTTTTCTCAAAATCGCCGCAGTACTTTTGCTACTTCCTGTCTTTACTTTTGCTCAAACGAAATGGCTCATTAAGAGTGAAACTAATTTTAATTTTATTCTGGAGACAAAAGTTGAAGGAAATAAAATAGAGGGTTCTACCAGAAAAAACGCGATCAAAGATTATTTCTCTATAATTGAATATATGGTGGTGAAAAAGAAATTCGATCTCGACACGCCGGAGTTTATTCATCTGGAAGCAACAGCTAACAATCGAAAAGATTTCAGGGGGAAATTTTCAGAATTAAGAACGAAATACGATTTGATTTTGAGAATGGATGATCAAAACATAGAACTTGAATTAAAAGATTCGAAGGGCAAAGTGAAAATCTTAAAAGGCGAAAAGCTGGCAGAAAATTACCAAGGCAAAAATTATTCGAAACTTGCGGATAGTTTAATTTCTAATATTGAAACCAATATTTTTGACCGGAAATATTTGCAAACGACTTCTTACCTGGATTTCAAAAAAGACCTTTTAAAGAATACACCGAAAATTGTTGATGATTTTGAATTTCAATATGCTTTTATTATTTCAGCAATAATAAAAAGAAAACTGGAATTCAGCCACTTAAATCTGATGAAGAAAGGTGGAAATGCCGGAGATTCCAAATTTACATTGACCGAAATTAATCCAAAAACCTGTGTTTTAGATATTGATGCCTTTAATGGCAACCGAAAGAAAATTGATTCTTTAATTTCTCAAATTAAAGTCAAAAAGTACAGTAATCTTATCATTGATCTGCGAGATAATCCCGGCGGAAATTTTGAAACCTCACTTCCTTTGGGCAATTTTCTCACCAACAGAGAATTTGTCGTAGGTTATTTTCCGAATCAAAAATGGTATAATGAAAATAACCGAAGTCCAAATGAAACTGATCGAGGACATTTTAATATTTTCCGGTATGGAACTTTGGACGAATTTTATAAAAAAGCAGCGGATCAATCGGGAGCTTTTCTTTTAACAAGTCCAGATGCAGAAACTTTTAAAGGGAAAGTTTTTATACTGACGAATAATAAAACAGGAAGTACCGCGGAAGTATTTACCACTGCGGCGAAAGAAGAGAAACTCGCTACGATTGTTGGGACAAAAACTGCAGGTGTTTTATTAAGTGCGAAAGGTTTTGAATTGGATAATGAGTTTGCAGTGATTATTCCGACGAATGATTTTATTTCTGATAAAGGATTTCGGGTTGATCGCGTTGGGATTTCTCCGGATGTAGAAGTTGGCGAGGGTGATGCTTTAGATTACGTTTTGAAGAATTTGATTAAATAATTTATTATTTATTGCACCTTAGAGAATGATCAACAAATAACTGTTCTCCGGTGTAACGGCTTAATCTTCCCAAAACGATATTTTTTTTGAGGGCGAGATCTCCGCCCCGACTTGAACGGAGCTCTTTTTAATTGGTGACTGAGCTTGTCGAAGTCAGCAATTAAAAAAGCGGGAGTGGAAGGCGGAAATTGGCGCCCAAATAATAGTAATTAATCCACAATATATTTCCAGAAACTCCAATATTTTCTTTTGGCGAGATAGTTTAGATCGTCTTCCATGGCGTAAGCTTCGCGCTCGAAAGAGATTGATTTGTAGGCGAGAAAAGAATCTTTTAGTTTGAAAAAGTGGCAATAATATTCTAAAACATACCATATGTAAAAGAAAATAATCAGGAGTTCGGCTTGTTGACGCAGATGGATCTTTTCGTGGTTGATCAAAATTTTATTGCGCAGATCGTGCTGGTTTTTTAGAAGGATAAAAGGGAAAAGGGTGATCCCCGAAATTTTTGTATTTTTGAGAAGCGATTGGCATACAATTATCATCTCACAAATATATCAAATTCAGGAATTCTGATTTAACTAATGGAGCAGAAAATCATCAAAGAACACGAAGACTTTTATTACAACGAACAGGGTTATAAAGTTTTTACAGAACATTTCCATCTTAAGCGCGGTTATTGCTGCAAAAGTGGATGCAAACATTGTCCGTTCGGCTACGATAAGAAGACCGATTCATTTAAAAAGCCAGTGAGAGAAGAGACAAATAGAGAAGTTAATAAGTAATCAGTAATCTGTAATTAGGAATTTAAAAATTTAAATACAATATAAATTTTCAAGTCATGAGCAAAAAATATATCTTACTTTTATTGGCTTCGGCCACATTGGGACTTGCTTCTTGCAGCCCTTTTCAAGTTAAATCTGATTATGCAGAAACCGCCAATTTCAATATGTACAAATCGTATAAATTGAGAGTTGATGATTTAAAAATGAACGATATCGATAAGGATCGTGTTTTAAACGAGGTTTCGAAGCAGTTACAAATGAAAGGTTTGAGTGTTTCCGATAATCCGGATTTGATTGTAAACGTAAAAGCGAATTACAAGAAAATTCAGGATGTACAAAGCAATCGACCTTACGGAATGTACGGTTGGGGCGGAAATTTTGGTTGGGGTGTTGGAATGAACAGAACGTGGAGTTCTAATTACAATGAAGGTGCTTTGATCCTTGATCTCATTGATGCGAGAACGCAAAAATTGGTTTGGCAAGGGGTAGGAAGTGGAATTTCGGTTGATTCGCCGAAAGCGAAACAGAAACAGATCCCGGAAATTGTGGCGGAGATCATGGCGAATTATCCGCCGAACAAGATGAAGTAATTTTTTTTAAAATAATGAAGACTGCAGTAATGCGGTCTTTTTTTTTGGCTATAAATGTGATGAGCTTTAACACATAAGTCACATAAGTTCTTTTTAGTGAATGCAAAGTCCACAGTAGTTTTAAGCAAAATATTTTTGAAGTTATATTTGTAATATTTGTGCAAGTGATTTGTGTAATTCGTGTTTACAATTTCCAAATTAAAAAAGCCGCTCGAAAGCGGCTTTTAAATATGAGTACAAAATTTTTAAAACTTATTTTTCGATCACTTCTGTAATTGGGTTACCGATGTTTCCGCTTGGAAACTGAATGTGCAACAAGGCAGAAATCGTCGGTGCGATATCGGTCATATTATAATCCTTATTGCTTTCACCGTTTTTAATTCCCCATCCCATAAAAATTAAAGGAATGTGTGAATCATAAGAATTCCAGGAACCGTGCGTCGTTCCGAGTTTGGAATAACTTGGCAACCACGAATCGTGATAAATGATCTGGATGTCACCACTTCGTTGCCAGTTGTAACCATTAACAATTCGGGTTTTTATAGGCTCAGGAACTGAAGATGATCCTGCTTTTTTCATATCAACTGCAAACAGAATAGATTTGTCTCTGTTCAACTGATCGATCAAAAATTGTTTTACTTTATCAACATCTAACTTATTGTCAGTCATTAATTTATCATCTAAATAAACTTGACTATTGCTCACATCACTCACCAATTTATCGGTTCCAAACTGATCTTTTAAAAGCTGGTTGAAATCTTTCTTAGAGTTTTCGCCATAAAATCCTGTTGGCATTTTATGTTCTTCCATGAATCCTTCTGAATGCGCTCCACCATGATCTGCAGAAAGAAACACTGTATATTGGTTTTTACCGATCGCCTGGTCTAAATATTTAAAGAATTCAGCCAGGTCGCGGTCTAATCTTAAATAAACATCTTCAACTTCGATAGAATTGGGTCCGAATTTATGTCCGGCGTAATCGGTAGAAGCTAAGTTAATGGCCAGAAAATCGGTGATCGCATCCGCTCCTAAATTTTCTCCTTTAATGGCAGCTTCCGCTATTTTCAGCGTTAAAGTATTTCCAAAAGGGGTCGAACGAATGTTATCTCTCTTCGTCTGGTAATCTGCAGCCAAATTATTGTAAGGAAAAGTCGGTGTTTTTGCACTTCCTAAAAGTCCTTCCCACTTCGAATTGTCGGGAGAGCTTTCGGTATATTGATTGATGGGAAGCAACGTATTCCAACCGTTTTTCACCAATTCATCTGGAATTTTTTGGGCATTAAAATCGTTCACCCATTTTGGCAACTGATTCATATAATAAGAACTCGTAATGAAATTTCCGCTGGTATCATCAAACCAGTAAGCTCCGGTCGGATTATGTCCTGCGGGAAGAATTGAAGCGCGATCCTTTAAAGAAACTCCAACTACTTTTGCCTGAAAATTAGTTGCTAACCGAAGTTCATCCGTAACCGTTGTAGACCACAAATTTTTAGGAGAATGACTGCCGACTTTCGCATCAGCTGTTCCGACCGGTTTTACGTTTTCATCGGTTGTACAATAAACGTCTTTGCCGGTAGTTTTATCGAACCAATCATTTCCGGCAATACCATGGATCGCTGGAACCGAACCTGTATAAATCGTGGTATGTCCAACCGCAGTGTAGGTTGGAATATAATTAATATGAACGTTGTTCAAAGAATATCCTTCTTTCAGCAATCTTTTAAAACCATCGTTCTGGTATTTTTCATAATAACGGTACAGATAATCCCACCGCATTTGATCAACTACCAAACCGACAACGAGTTTTGGTCTTTCGATTTGGGACGATTTATTTTTTTGAGCAGAAAAACCCGTTGAGAAAACGGCTAAACAAATGATGGAAATATTTTTCAACATAATTAAAAATTTACGGATGTTCGAATTTTAGAGACAAATTTAAGGGTTTAAAACTTAAGGACAGAATGAACTTTTCATGAATTTTCTAAACAGAAGATTGAAAATTGAAAAATAGATTTTGAGATTGCGTCGTTCCTCGTAATGATGAATAAAGAAAAAAACGCACCTTCGAAAAGATGCGTTTGTATATTTAAATGAAATTGATCAGAACTTCAAAGCACCGTTTTAAAAGAGTTGTACTCTTTGCTATCGATGTCGCCACTTCGTGGCTTAAGGAAATCCTATAATTTCAAATCTCCATTTTCAAAGGGCTTCACCCTTTGCTTTTGATGTCGCCACTTCGTGGCTTATAAGGTGATCCTAAAATTTTAAATCTCCGTTCACCTCTCTTACTGCTTGTGCAGCGGTAGCGAATTTTTCTTTTTCTGCGTCTGTTAATTTAATTTCTACAATTTTCTCAACACCATTTGCGCCAATAATTGCAGGAACTCCAAGGCAGATGTCGCTTTGACCATACTCGCCATCTAACATTAATGAACAAGGAATCATTTTTTTATGGTCGCAAAGAATTGCCTGAACCATTACAGAAACTGCTGCACCTGGAGCGTACCAAGCTGAAGTTCCCAATAATTTAGTTAAGGTTGCTCCACCAACTTTAGTTTCTTCTGCAACATGATCTTGTTTTGCTTCGTCTAAGAATTCAGTGACTGGAACTCCATTTCTGGTTGCTTTACTCATTAGTGGAAGCATTCCGGTATCACTGTGAGCAGCGATCACCATTCCGTCAACATCTGAAATCGGACATTCTAAAGCTTCTGCCAACCTGTATTTGAAACGTGCGGAATCTAAAGCTCCACCCATTCCGATAATTTGATTTTTTGGAAGTCCGGAAGTTTTATGAACCAAATAAGCCATCGTATCCATTGGGTTTGAAACTACGATGATAATTACATCCGGTGAATGTTTTACCAGGTTTGCAGTAACATCTTTCACGATCCCAGCATTGATCCCGATCAATTCCTCACGCGTCATTCCAGGTTTTCTTGGAATTCCGGAAGTAATTACGGCAACTTTTGATCCAGCTGTCTTGCTGTAATCACCGGTTGTTCCTGTAATTTTGGTATCGAAATTATTTAGAGAAGCGGTTTGCATTAGATCCATCGCTTTACCTTCAGCAAAACCTTCTTTAATGTCAACTAAAACAACTTCTGCTGCAAAATCTTTCATCGCAATGTATTCTGCGCAACTTGCGCCAACTGCTCCTGCTCCTACTACGGTAACTTTCATATTTATTTATTTATAGATTTATTAATTTTAAAGGGAATAGAAAAAGGTATTTTCTTCAACTATTTCCATATTCAATTCATTTTTTCTAAGAAGCGTAAATTTACGAAATGTTAAAGTTTTGGGCAATTTTAGTATTATTAAAGTTTTCCTAATTATTAAAAAAAACACAGGCAATTCATAATCTGCATCATTGCCATAGTTAATTCTTACCCTAAATCAAGATTTTTGGAAATATTATAAACTAAATTTGTTAAAAATTAGCAGTCAATATGGGTTTTGCAAAACGACTTCACGAAGGGTACTCGAACCGAAAATATGACATCGATAAAAAGAAAATCGAAGATTTTATCGACCGATTTTTCCGGTTTATTTTCTTTCTGGAATATCAAAGATGTTCGGAACTTCCGAATATTGAGATGCGTTTAAATACTTTTAAAATTGAATTTAAAGAAATATTATGTTCTGTGACTGAAGAAAAAGACAGTCTTAAAACTGATCACTTCTTTGAAAGTTTCCCCAAAGTTTACGAATCACTGGAAAATGATGCACAAACAATCGTTGACAATGATCCTGCGGCACAAAGCAAAGAAGAAGTCATGTTTTCCTATCCCGGATTTTTCGCCATTGCTGTTTATCGGTTTGCCCATGAACTTTATAAAAATAATATTCCATTAATTCCACGAATTTGGACGGAATTTGCGCACAGCAAAACGGGAATTGACATTAATCCGGGAGCACAGATTGGGGACTATTTCTTTATCGATCACGGCACAGGAATTGTAATTGGGGAAACTACCATTATTGGTGATCACGTGAAAATTTATCAGGGCGTGACTTTAGGCGCTCACTCCGTCGCTAAAAATTTACAAAATATAAAACGGCATCCTACTATTGAAGATGGTGTTGTGATTTATGCGAATGCGACGATCCTGGGCGGCGAAACGGTCATCGGAAAAAATGCATTAATTGGTGGAAATGTTTGGATCACAGAAAGTGTGGCACCCAATTCGGTGGTTTTTCATAAAGGTCAAGTCACCGTAAAGAATAAATTCCCCAGGAATGAACCTATTATCTTTAGTATTTGATCCGCAAAATTACCGCAGCCCGACCTGAGTGGAGCTCTTTTTGCGAGGAGGAATCCTTCGACAAGCTCTGGACAGGCTAGCAAAAAAGCGGGAATCCTTCGACAAGCTCAGGATAAACCAGGGCGGAAATGTCTGCCCAAATAATTAACAAATTTTAAAAAATTTAGATATGAAACTGAACAATATATTAGAAGCCATCGGAAATACACCGGTGATCAAAATCAATAAAATTTTCCCTAAAAATGTGGAAGTTTGGATGAAACTGGAGAAGCAAAATCCGGGCGGAAGTTTGAAAGACAGAATTGCTTTGGCAATGATCGAAAAAGCGGAAAAGGACGGATCGATCAATAAAGACACTTTGATTATCGAGCCAACTTCCGGGAATACCGGCGTTGGTTTGGCCATGGTTTGTGCGGTAAAAGGTTACAAACTGGTTTTGGTAATGCCGGAAAGCATGAGTGTTGAAAGACGAAAACTGATGAGTTCTTACGGCGCATCATTTGTTTTGACACCAAAAGAAGAAGGAACTTCGGGAGCGATCAAAAAAGCGATGCAAATGGCTGAAGAAATCGAAAACTCCTGGATCCCGCAACAGTTTGAAAATCCTGCCAATCCTGAAATTCATGCAAAAGTCACTGCACAGGAAATTTTAAATGACTTTCCAAATGGGATCGATTACCTCATCACAGGCGTTGGAACTGGCGGTCACATTACAGGTGTAACTGAAGTTTTGAAACAGAAATTTCCGAATATGAAAAGTTTTGCGGTTGAACCTACAGATTCTCCTGTAATTTCTGGCGGAAAACCCGGACCGCATCCTTTGCAGGGAATCGGCGCTGGATTTGTACCAAAAAATTTACACACTGATCTTTTAGACGGAACAATTGCTGTTGAAAAAGGAGAAGCTTTTGAATTCACAAAAAGACTGGCGAGAGAAGAAGGAATTTTAGCCGGCGTTTCAACCGGAGCTTCTTGTGCAGCAGTCAATAAAAAGTTAGCAGAAATCCCGGAAGGTTCTGTCGTATTGACTTTCAATTATGACACGGGCGAAAGATACTGGTCTGTTGAGGGTCTTTTTGAAGAGAATCCTTATCAAGGTTAATTTCTAAAAGTTTTATCTTGAAAACTTAAAATCCTGCAACAGTGCAGGATTTTTTTATTTGTAGAGTTTCTGGCACTTTAGGCAGACATAGGTTTTGCGTTTTATTTTACCCATTTCTTCGATCAAGAGTTCAGTCTTATCTTTTGGACAGATTTTTTTTCCATAAATCATGGCGGCTTCTTTTACACCGTCGGTTTTTAGCAAACTTAAAAATTCTTCGCTGTAATCTACGAGCATTGAAAGCAGGAAAATTAATTTCTTCTCCGGAATTTTTTTCACCAAACTTTCGGGATGAATTTTGGCGTGGTAAAGACTTTCAATTCTGATGATATTTCCGACGCCCGCAAAAAGATGTTGATCCATTAAAACATCACCAATCATCTGCTCTGCATGATTCGTTTGCAATTCATTTAAAACAAACTCAGCATCGAATTCAGGTTTTAAAATATCGGTTTTAAAATCAAAGTGATCTTGAGGTTTCCCTTGATATAATTTCGTTTTGGCAACGTAGAAATTAATTTCCCCATCAGCAAAATGAAGGGCAAAACTCGCATTTACTTTTTTTTGCTTGTTGACGAGCATGCTTCCAAAAAGTCCGAGGTGAACACCGACAAAAAAATCTTTGAAAACGAACAGTAGATTTTTACCGTAAGTTTCGATGTCGATCAATTTTAAATTAACGATCGCAGATTTATCCATTTCGCCGTAACCGGATGCTTCGGAAACTGTTTTCCCTTTAAATCTTTGCAGTTTGTTTTTTAAAAAAAGTATGGACGGACCTTCTGGCATTTTATTTTGTTTTGAATGAATTGAACTGATTTGAATGAAGTCTCAAATGTAAAGATACTGATCTGAATATGATCAGAAATTGCTGTAATTCTAAATGTACAAATTGTGTTATTAAAATTTCTTAATCAATCGGATACCATTTTCTGAAGGCAAAAATCATCAGAAACAACCAGGAATATCCGAGACAGAAACCGCCTACAACGTCGCTTGGATAATGAACCCGCAAGTAAACCCGACTGAAACCGATGGTGAGAGAAAGGGCGATGAGAAAAACCATTGCAATGTATTTCCAAACTTTTGGCAGATCTGTCAACCAAATAAAATACGCCAAAGTACCATAAAAAATAAAGCCAAAAGTCGCATGACCACTTGGAAAACTAAAAGTCTCTTCTTTGTATAATAAAGGATACGGCGGTCTTGGTCGTGCAAAAAACATTTTCATACCGTAAATGAGAAGCAAACCGCCAACTCCAGCTACGAAAGTAAAAAGCGCTTTTCGGTACAGTTTAAAAAGAAGCAAGACCACGATCAGAAATGGATACACAATTTTAATAAAAGTCGCGGAGGAAAATTGGGTGATGGCGTACATAAAACCAGTCAAACTGTTTCGGACGATATGCGTATTGAAAAATTTAAAAATAACAAAATCTATATTATTTTCTTTTTCCAGAACCATCTCATCGGTAATGACCGCAAGCACAAAAAATGCGATAACCAGAAACAATAGTGATATCAACAGTTTGGCAGAACTATTACTGTAAAAATCTTTTAAAAATTGAATTTTCATCGCTCAGCAAAATTTGGAGTACAATTTAGAAATTTTCTGCTTTGTGTAATTTTTTTACTGATCTATTTTTCTTCTTCAAAATAAAGTCGGTAATATTTTCCATTTTCATCCTGTCCCTGATCGATCATTTTTCGGTCGCCGTGAACATAGATAGAGAAATTTTTATCGAGTTTAATGACACTTTTAAAATACCGCTGATTTTTCTTGACAGCCGTTTGATTAATGGGAAATTCTTCGGAAATTGAAACCTGCATTTCCTGTTCGTAATCACTTTTGAAATTAGAAAAACTCTCGATCACATTTTTATCCTGCAATACTTCATTCGTAAACTCATCGTAATGAAAAGTTTCTTTTTCTTTGAAAAAGTTGATCGACTTCGTTAAGAAATCGGCTTGATCAGGTTTATTCACATCAAATTCCTGCGGCAATTGTTTGATGACAAAATCCTTGAAAACAGAAAGCGTTTCCTGAGTATGAAAATATTCATCATCGCGTTGACGAACTTTTAAAAAATCTTCGAACCAATAGTATTGATCGCCGTTTTTGTTGTTATCTACGACGGAAATGGCGTAACCGGTTTCTTTATCAGTGTTGTAAATCAGGCAACCTTTATCCAATTTAGAAAGCGAGATTCCGTAATCTTTTTCGATTTCGTAATTCTCGTCTATGGGTAAAATTTTGAGGAAAGGATTTTTGTTTTCTGTTTTAAAGATCCCGATAGAATCGATTTGGTTACCTTCTTCTGTAATGCCGCCTTCAAAATAAACGATAAAAACTTCGCCACCTTGAACGCGTGGATTATCGCTGATCTCAAAAAGATGTTTCGCAATATTTTCTGATTCAAATCTGAATTTGTCTTTGTCTTCAAAAATTTCTGAAACAGATGAATAAACCGGATTTAAAGAAAGATAAGAATCGCTGTAAAACTGAAACTGTTCTTCAGATTTGAAAGCGTTGAGGAAATAATCGGTTAAGAGTTCCTTCATGTCGTCATCGATTTGCAACTCATTTTCTGAGAGGAAAAGATTTTCCTGATTGACTTTATTTCCGACTTTATGAACGATAATTTTGGAGAGCATTTTTTTGAAAATTTTAATGAGTGCAAAGATATTTTTAAAAGATTGAAGCAGGAAACTTTTAGACCAAAACATCTGCATTAATATTTCAACGTTAAAGGTTGAAAAAGTTAAGATGTTATAAAAAATATTAAAGTTTCAAAAAATTGTAAAAAGCGGAATTATTGTTGTTGGAGCAGGAGTTAAATATTAATCAAAAAATTGAATATGAAAAAGGAAAGCGTGATTAACACCAAGAAAGCACTCGTTGCTGCATTATTTTTAGGAGCGGTAAGTTTTGGATATGCACAGACTGAAAGTGTTGCGACCGAAACCGCTGCAACGGCTCAAGTTCAGGGAACACAGCAAAATCCAGCTATAGAAGCTTTAAAAAAACAAATTGAGGCCAATCCAAATGATACGGAAGCGATCGTGAAATTAGCCACCGCTTATCAAGACGCAAAAGACTGGAACGGCGCATTGGAAACCTGGAAAAAAATGGCAACATTACTTCCAGATTGGGCACCGTCTTATTATAGTCAAGCCTACGTTTATCAAAGTATGAAAGATGACGCGAACGCAAAAATGGCTTATGAAAAATACATCGCAGCAGTAAAACCAGAAGAATTGGAAGCGAATAAAAAGAATTTGGCCTATGCGCACTTCTTTGTGGCTTACCAACTTCAGAAAACTGATAAAGAGCAGGCGAAACAGCATATCGCAAAATCACTGACATATGACCCGATGAATGCGGAGGCAATGAAACTGAGTGAATTCTTAAAACAATAATTTAAAATACCTCGATTGAGGTATTTTTTTTGGCATTTATCAAAAAAATTCCCCAAGTTTTCACTCGGGGAATTTTTGTAATAGCCGATTGCCGTGTTGGATGGTGTGTTGGAAATCCCGACATACCAGTTCTTCTAAAAGCTCTCCTTCAGTGAACACATTATTAATATGTTCAGTAATTGTAGTTCTTCCTTTGCCAAATAGTTCTGCCATCTGCGATTGTGTAAGCCAAACAGTATCTTGCTCAAATTGCACATTGATTTGAGTTGAACCAGCACTGGCTTGACAAATTTCTATTTGGTTTTTAATTTCCATAATTTATAATATACAATGTAAATATCGGAAACTTTTAAATGAAAAATTTACCCATCTCTTTTTTTAAAACTTGATAAATCACAACCATTCCGTAGGTATCTCGTTCACAATATTTCAATAAATTTTGTCTTAATTCTTCTGTGTTTTGACTTTCATCAAAGATACTTGCGTGAAATAATGTACTTGCACTTCCACCATCGCCAATTTCCAGATCATCATAAGAAAATTCTGGGGCAATTGCGGGAAGTACAGATTTAATGGAAGCGGAATTTCCCATTTCAGGCAAATAATACCAACGTTTATTGAAAACGACTAATAAATCTACAATTCTTGAAATTAAACCAAAGAGAAATTCAGCATCTTCTGGAAAATCTTTGGCTAATTCTTTTAAACGGGAGACTTCAAAACTCTTATTATAAGTAACAATACTTCCACAATCCAAAAAATCCAATTTCATTTGCTCAATCATTTTTTTTCTCGGATCCATTTCTGAATTGATAAAATCTCTTGGATCGGCAAGAAATTCTTTATGAGAAATATTATTTTCGGCATTTAGAATATGCAAAGAATATTGGAAAGGAACTTGTTGATATGGTCTTGTTCCATCTAAAACTGGAATTGCTGCAAAAATGGTTTCAAAATCGAAAAATTGTAGCGGATATTCCCACGTATGTAAGAAATCTCGAATGGCTTGTAAATCTTTATAAGATTCATTATTTTTAATTCCATTCACCTGCAATTGCTGAGAAAAAGTAAGATGATAATCTTCTGGAATATCTTCCAATTTCAAAACTCCCTCCTCATACAATTGCCAAGATTTTTTTCCTGCTCTCGTCATTTCAAAAACTGAATTTTCAGGAACATGCTTCCAACAATGATGGGTAAATTCACATTCAAATGGGTTGCTGCAATGACCGCCAATTTCTACAACTGGTTCTTCTGCAATTTCCAAAACCTTCAATAAACTTTCAAAATTTTCCTCAACCCAAGATTGCATTTCAATGATGTCTTTTGTAATGTCTTCTAAATGAAATAATTCGGAAGTTATTTCTCCATTTTTAACATATTGATTATTGATATGCATTAAGAAAAATCGATCTGGAACGCATCCAGATTTTGACATTACATAATATTGAAACGCCGAATCTGTATAATGATACTCTTTTACTGATGTGCTGCTTTTAACTTCGATAGCCCAAATTTCATCATCTTTTCGGTGCAAAATATCGAGCATTACCAAAGTGTTTTCTGTTGCAAATGTTGCTTCGTAGATTGTTTTCTTTTTTTCTGCAATCCATTTTTTCGTTTGCTCAATAGAATTGAAAAATCTGAAAAATCTGTTGGCGTTGCATCTTCTCCATTCGGGAAACTCTTTTGCGCCAATGCTCCAACGGTATGTCCTAAATCAAAAATCTGTTGTGTTGCTTCACTTACAGGAAGTTTTAAATCTTTTCTAAAATATTCGAAATAAATTTTTTTGGAACATTGAACTCCAGAAACAAAACGGGATTTGGAAATTGATTTCATTTGTATTTATATATTTTTTTAAGGTCAAATGGTATCGACCATATTAAATGGCATTTATTGCTTGTAATTCCATAAATAACGATTTCATATTATCTCTATTTATAATTCTTTACCATATTTTTCACTTCATTTTGCAAATGTTCTCTAAAACTTTTAGGTGAAATAATTTTCACTCTTTCACCATGTGAAAGTACTTCGCGTTCAAAATCGTAAGTCGGAAATAGGGTCAATTGAATTCTGTATTCCTTATCATTATCAATTAAAACCTTTTGGGAATGATGCATTGGAAGCGTTTTTATGTATTGCCCTTGTTCTGCATCAAATGATAAAACGATTTCTTCTACCTCTTCATTTTCGCCATAAATAATCCCGAAAGAGTTTTTAAAATAGTTTTCAATATCAATTTTTTCAGGTTTAAAGCTAGATTTAGAAATGTCTAAATCTGAAATTCGATCCAAACCAAAAGTTTTCAGGAAAAAATCTTTGCTATCTTTTTCATTTGCCAGCAAATACCACCGATTTCTAAATTCCTTCAACGCATAAGGTTCCAAAGTTTTTTTGTGAGAAACGCCTTCCCAGAATTTGGTATAGTTTAAACTAATGATTTGTTGATGGGTAATTGCATGAACTAAACCGTTTAACCAATGTAAACCACGAGATTTTCGTTGCTCAAAAAGCATCACATTTTTCTTGCCCTTCACTTCTCTGTATGCTTCAACGAGTAACAAATTATCAAAAACATCTTCGTGATATTCGTCTATTTCATCAGCATCAATGACATAAGAGTTAGTTGATCTTTTGTAAATAATAAGGACGCCAAAGACTTCAAAAATAGCTTCTTTATCGCGAAGAAAAGTACGTTTTGTAAATTTTAAACTGTCAAGTTTCAATCCTTTATCTTGATATTTACTTTCAAGATAATCGTTGATTTCTTCGAAAGATGCACCTTTCTCTTTTCTTCTACGCAAAAATTCTTCAATAAATTTTAAGCGAAGCATTTGTTCTTTTTTTGCCATTTTGTCTATCTTATCAGGTAAAGATAATAAAGAAGAACGACAACATACGGCGTTTAAATAAAATAGAATTTAAATTGTTCAACGAGGAAGTTTCGGTCTAAATAGTGGAATAGTTCCAAAACTTTCTGGATTAAAAATTAAATTAATACCTTCACTTTCCAGAATTTTAATGCTAATTAATAAGTCTTCCTTACATTTTTCATCCTTGTAATCAATATCGGAATCATTAAAATAGATTTTCACCATTTGGAAAACATCATCGTATTGCAAAGCGATTTTATAAACATAATAGGATTTAACATCATAATTTAGAAAGTCCTCAAAATCTTCATCTTCTTTTTTAATGAGTTTACTATATCTGTCGGGAAAACCGTCGGTTGAATATTTATTTTCCAACCCATAATAAAAAATGGTATTAATGATTTGAAAATCGTAAAATTCGAGTTCCTTTACATCATCCAATGAAACCGAATTCTGAATTTTAAGAATGTTTTGTTTTAGCTGAGCTATGATATCAATTGTTCTCATTATCTTATTTTATTCTGAAGTTTTTCTACAGCGATAATTATTGAATTTACATAATCTTTTTTTCTACTCGCAGGATGATAAGCATCTAAATAGATTTTTCCATTTTTATAATACGTATGAAGTAAACCATTAGTAGAAAGCTCTTCTATTTTATCTTCATCTGTTACAAAAATTTCTTTATACAAATGAAAAGTATTTCCAAAAATTAAAATATCAGGATTTAGTATATTTATCTGTCTTAAAATGATTGATTTAAATTTCTCAAAACCTTTTTTCAAATTATCATCTGTTGTAAAAGTGCCAGTTTTAGAGTATTCCTTATTTGCATTTAATATTGCGATATTATGTATAACTTCAGCCATCTGCGGAAATTCCTTAATATCTGGTAAATCATTCCATTTTTGAAAATTGTTTAATATTGCATAAGAAATATAAATAATTGGATGCCAAGTTGGAGTTGCAACATTTTTAAAAAAATCTTCATATAAATTTTCGGCGGTAAATAAATCACGATAGTATTGAGATCCATCATCCTCAGAATAAGATTCTTTTAAAAACCATGCGATTTTATATTTGCTATTCAAAAATACTTCATTATTAATCGCTCCATCTACCATTGTATTAGGAAATGTGCATATTTCTTTTTCGATGTCAATTAATTTTGCAATTTGCGAATTTAAATTAATCATAATTTACACAATTTTAAAAATCAGTTTTTATTATTCTTTTTAAGTTTTAATTAAAGATAGAAAATTTTGCAACTAAAAGTATCATAACTAAATTCTTTAAATCATCTATTTTGATCAAAATTTAAAATCCAATTCTACCTCTCACTTCACCACTCCACTTTTCATTTTTACAAAGGTTTATAATTTCTTCAAAATGAAGTTTTTCACCCGATAGAATTTCTTGCATCGCACATTTTCGGGCAATGTTTTCCATTTCTCCACCAGAAAAATTAAAACTTTCTGCTAATGTTTCGCTCTCTTTTTAAGATAAATGAGGAAATTTCTCTCGCCATATTTTTGCAGAATTTTCTGTGGATGGTTGCTCGAATTTGACTTTAAATAAAAAGCGACGTTCAAAAGCGCCATCCATATTTTCTACCAAATTTGTTGTTGCGAAAAGAATTCCATCAAACTTTTCCATTTCCTCTAAAATGATATTTTGAATGGCATTTTCAGTATCTGCAATAGTGCTACTTCCGGCAGATTTTCGTTTGCCAATAATGGCATCTGCTTCATTGAATAGCAAAATGGGACACAATTTTTCTGTTTTTTTCATGTCTTCATATTGCGTGAAAATCTTTTTCACCAATTTCTGACTTTCGCCAAACCACATGCTTTTAGTTTCGGAAATATCTACTTTAAAAATATTTCGTCCAGAATTTTTTGCTAATTGATATACACTTTCTGTTTTTCCCGTTCCAGGAACGCCGTGAAGAATGGCTGTAATCCCAATTGGCATTGCTCTTTCTTTTAATCGAATTTGCATTTCTTTGAACTTCTGATCTTCCAAAATAGCGGAAATTTGATTTAATTGCGTACTCTCATCTTTATTAAAAAAGAGTTTTTTCTGCTGAATATTTTTAGCCAGAATCAATTTTGAATTTTCATTTGAAACGTCATCAATTAATAAATCTTGATGATCTCGAAGGAAATCTATTACTTTCTTAGTGAGTTTTGCGTGTGGTTTGTTGGCGAAACTTTGATTGGATATTTCGATTAAACCCAACTTGCTCAATTTCGTTTCTTTGTTTACCAATTTTTTAATATTGTATAAAGCTTGGCTTTTTTGTTTAAAATAATCGTTAACAGTAGATTGAATATTGGTATTAAAATCATTATCACCACAACTAATGGTATCCCAAATTGCATCTAAAAAGAAGAAGGTTTCAAAAAGATCGAGCTTGTAATTTTTAATTTCCCGAAAGATAGGCATGTGCAAATTTTCTTCACAAAGGGTTCCTATATAATCCGTAAAATCATATTGATGAATCATATTTGAATCCAACTGATCGCTCATTCCATCAAATTCTTCGAGCAAATCAACAAAATTTTTCTCTTTGGAAGTGTTTTTATTCTGAAAGATTTGTAAAGGCTCATTTTTGGAAATGGTGTTGATTACGGATTGCGACAATTCATAGGTAGAAATTTGTCTTTTCCGGCTTTCTTTATTCATCAAAAGATTTCGTTGATACAAAACTTCGATGGCTTCCCGATATTTGAGCACTTGAAAGCTGGTCATTCCGAAATACTGAAATACTTTTGTAAAGGAAGCTTCCTCAAACCAATAAACAAACGCATTTGCAAATAAAACAACTTCTATTTTATTCAGTTGTAAATACGGACAAAGCGACGCCAATTCTTTTTCAATCGACTCGAAAAATGGTTCACGAAGATGGGAATCTTTAGAAAATTTGTGAATGGTTTCGATACATTCTAAAACGTTGAAAGTGATTTTTGTTTCCATGCTTTGTTATTTATTTTTACAAAGATGGAAAATCACTGCGCCGAAATGTGGCGTAGTTTACTTAAATAGGTAAATCATTTAAGATTTTTTTCTGAGTTCGCCAATTCGGTAAATAGCGATCCATAAGAATAATGAAATTCTTGTTATGATTCCTTTCTAATATATGAACCAATTCATGCACCACGATGTAGTCGATACATTCTATTGGTTTTTTGATGAGTTCAATATTAAAATTTAGCGTTCTGTTTTCATTGTTACAACTCCCCCATTTGGTTTTCATTTTTCGAACACTATAAGTATCAACGGTCAGATTCATGATGGGTAAATGGTGCATTAACAATTTTCCCAAAACCGTATTCAATTCTTTTCGGTACCAATTGTCAAGTTGTTTTTGTTTCTGTACAGTGGTGTAATGCGCAGGAGAAAAAAGTTCTATTACATGATGATGAATTTCAATATACGGTCTTTTGGCTTCCGTAACTTTCAGCAAATATCTTTTCCCCAGAAAATAATGACTTTCTCTCGTAATCATCAATTTCTCACCTTCTCTTTCCTGATTGGCGATTTTCTTTTGTTCGCGCTTGATCCAGCCTATTTTCGTGGTAAGATAAACCCGAACTTTCTCTAGATCAAAATACTCCGGAGATGAAACTGTCACTTTTCCATGTGGTGGATGAACACTTAAGTGCAGGTTTTTGATAGGTTTAAATTTTACTTCAACCTCCAAATCTCCAATTTCTAAATGCTCTGTTCGCATTTTAATAATCTTCTTTATTCTGGTCAATAATCTGATAAACCTGTTCTGCTAAAGTATCATCTTTAACAACCTTTTTAATTGCTTTTTTAACTTTTCTTTGCTTCATCAAATTATCTCTGAAACCTTCCTGTTTTGCATATTGAACTTCGCGATCACAAACCAGTGCCAATTCTTCATTTTCTAAAGTATGATATAAAGCGACTTTCCCTTTTGTATTTAATGATTTTGGAACATCGTCTTTCTGACCTTTATTGACCATGCGAATTAACTCCGCCATTTTCAATAAATATTCCTGATATAGAATGGAATCCCGTTTTCTTGCCGCAATAAGTTCTGCTAAAAGAAACGACATTTCATCAAAATATTTAGAATCCAGCAAATGATCTTCTACAATTTTACTTCTTACATTATTTTCAATAACCTCCGCAACAGCTTCTTTATTTCCTTTCACAGATTTGGGCAAAGAGTCAATCGCTTTATCCATATCCGTTTCCATTAAATCTAATAAAGAAATATCCTCAAATGGAGAAATTACTTCTGACTCTTCAGCGCGGATATAAGTATCTAATAAGAAACGCATATCTGCTTCATATACTTTCAAATCGATGATTTCATTACTTGCAATTCTGATCACTTCGCGAACATTTAAATAGAAATCCAAACGGTCTTTAAAATATTTAATTTCCTTTTCCTGATAACCAGCCAATTCAAAATCGGTCGTCATATTGGCAAAAGCACGAATATATTCGACAATCGCTTTATACAAAGCCATCCGTTTATATTCATTTGCTTTCAAATCGTTTGGGTTTTCCGTATTTCCACAGAAATATTTAATGAAATCTAAATCTGTTTTTTTAGTGGGAACATTTTCACACAAGGCTTCAACAGTTTCCAAAGCGACTTCTAACCGATCTGCCGCAACTTTCAACCGGTCTTTCAACTGAATAGAAACCTCTTCTTTTGTAAAACCTTCACTATCCAACTCCGAAGTATAAACGTCAATTGCATCGGTTACATTACCAAATAATTCCATGTAATCTACGATATAGCCGTAATCTTTGTCATCCGTATCCAATCTGTTCACCCGACAAATCGCCTGAAATAAAGTGTGATCCTGCATCTTTTTATCTATGTAAATATAACTGCAAGGTGGCGCATCAAATCCAGTCAAAAGTTTAGAAACTACAATCAGCAATTTCATTTTGGCGGGTTGTTTTCGGAATAATTCTTTTACATCAGATTCGTAAGTTTCGGTTTTTGATTTATTGCCTTTTGTACTTACGTTTTCTAATAATTCAGTGTAAATTTTATAAATAAATTCTTTATCAGTTTCCGTTTCTGCACCAGTGTCTTCTTTAGAAATATCGCTTGCATTTGGATTGTACGAAGTAACCAATGCACACTTTCCTTTCAATTCGGTTTGCAGAAAAAGACTGTAATATTTCGCGGCTTCATAAATACTTCCTGCCACCAATATGGCATTTCCATTTTGATTGGCTAATCGTGCTTTGGTACTGAAATCAACGACAATGTCTGCTACAATTTTCTCCATGCGTCCTTTTGAACTCAACACATTTTGCATGGTTCCCCATTTCTTTTTCAAAGCACTGCGCTGGAAATCATTGAGCCCTTGTGTTTTGGCATCAAACCATTGATCGACTTTTTTCTGTGAAGTCAATTTTTGCTCGATCTGTCTTCCTTCATACATCAAATCTTTTACAACTCCATCCTGAACTGCTTCATTAAATTTATAAGTATGAATATAACGTCCGAAAACGTCCGTCGTTGTTTTCTTATCGACTTTCAATAAAGGCGTTCCCGTAAAACCAATAAAAACTGCATTATGCAAAATAGCTTTCATGGCTTCATTGAGCTTCCCACTTTGCGTCCGGTGACATTCATCTACGAAAACAAATATTTCGCCTTGTGTGGTGAGTGGATTATCTTTTAATTCTCTAATGAAAACTTCAAAATCGCCTTCGTCTTTATTCCCAAATTTATGAATCAAAGAACAGATTAATCGCGGTTTAGAAGCCTGCAAATAATGCATCAATTCTTTTCCCGATTTTGTTTTTGCAATATCTGTTTCACCAACATCATTAAAAACCCGCTCGATCTGATCGTCTAATTCCGTGCGGTCGGTTAAGATGACAATTCGGGAATTCGGAATGTTTTCTAAAATCCACTTTCCAATCATCACCATCATTAGAGATTTGCCCGAACCTTGCGTATGCCAGATAATTCCACCTTCTCTGCGCTTTATAAAATCCTGCGCTGCCTTCAAACCAAAATATTGATGTGGACGTGGCAATTTCTTCCAACCCGCGTCAAATATAATTCCGTTGTAGAGCAAATCGATGACGCGCGATTTCTCACATAATTTTTTCAGGTATTTATCGAGTTTGTACTCTTCATTATCCTGCTCATCTTCTTTCCACGAAAGGTAATATTTCTCGGGCGTTTCGATTGTGCCGTAGCGTAAACCCTGGGTATTGTTTCCCGCCAAAATCATTTGAACCGTCGTAAAAAATCTTTGTGAAAACAATTCCTGTTGATTAGAAATATTCTGACGAATACTTTCCGCAATATCTACGGTTCCTCTTTTTAATTCGAGCACGCCAAAAGCGATTCCGTTGATGTACAGAACCAGATCCGGACGGCGATTGTGTTTGTGATTATAAAGCGTTACTTCTTCCGCAATCCCAAATTCATTCTCTTCCCAATTCTTCCAATCAATCGGGAAAATAGTTTCAAACTGCTCTCCCAATTCCGGACGCGCCTTCACGCCATAACGCAGAAGATTGTACATCTTTTGATTTCGCTCATATAAATTGCCGGTATTGGAACTGGCTAACTGCGTTAATTCAGTGATGGCTTTTTCTACCAAAGAATCTGCGTACCCTTTCTTTATCAAAAACTTCTTGAGATAGGTTGATTCTATATTGCTGTTCGTAGCACGATCTTCCCAATTCCCATAGTAGATGTAGCCCAATTGATCGGTGAACAATTGGATGATACGTTTTTGGGTGATGCGCTCTATTGGGTTAATCATGAACTATAACTTATTTTATAATTTAACGGTTCTAATGTGTATTTTTCATTTTTAAAATTAACTAATTTACTTTGAAAATCCTTGACTGGGTTTCCTAAAAAAATTATGTTTTCTGGTGTACACCTCACAATCTCATAATTATCATATTGTAAAGCACAATTGATCTCCGCTTTCGAAAAATAAAAATGTTTGTTATTTGAATTTGTTGTACTCTTAACTTCAACCATACATGCAATACAGTCTTTAAAACCTATTAAATCAAAGTAAGAAAATTTATATTTACTAGTGATATAGATAAAGGGAATTAGATGGGGCAAATAGTTTTCTTCCTCTTCAATATTATTAAGAATTAGTACTTTTAAATCCTGAAAATAGGATACGTTTTCTACTTTCAATAAAATTAATTGATATATGCTTTCGATTGTTCTTATTTTATCATCCAAATTTAAAATCTTAAATTGGTTTATATAGTACAGTAAAACATCATGCTCCCCATTAGTGCCAATACTTTCTAATTCTTCACTTGAAGAACTATCAAAATTAAAAACTTTAATTTTTTTCGGCTTAAACAGTGAAGAAATATTTCGCACGGCACCAAATGAATCATCAATATTTAATACTTCTTTTCTTAATGTGGATTCTGCGATTTTCCTTGTTAAAAATGCAATTTCATCATTCTCCTCTTCTTTATAAAATATCAAATCTTCGACAGTATTATCAAGGTTGATTTGTAATTTAAAATTTAACTCCCTGTAAATTTCACTGTATTTTAATGTGTTGACAAAATTAATTAGGTCATCAATTTCGCCACGATCAATGTAGGTTTGCAATGAAGCACTTTTGTATGATTGGTTGTATACATACCATTCTGTATCATCTTCATCAATGTCTTTAAATTGAGTAAAAATCTGCAAAAAAAACTCTTTTCTCTTCTCCAGATATACATTATCGTATTTACTTTGAATAACTGAAAAATCATAAGGATCAACCTGCTTCAGTAAATCTGATTTATCTGTGTGAAAAATAATTACCTCTAATTCTGATGCATAATTTTCAGTTCCAAACAAATATTTCGATAAACCTTTTGCAATGACATTTTTTGAATCGTCACTTATTAGTAAATCTCTGCGATCTATGAAGTAGGATTCTTCCATGATCAGATGAAACTTATCAAATTTTTTTTTGATTCTAAGTTCTGATACATTAAATATTTTCAAATCGGAAATTTTATTTAGTATATCAAAATTATCATTTTCAATAAAATTAAAATCAGAAGTTTTTAACTTGGAAATGCGATATAAAATAAAAGATAACTTATCCAGTAATAATCCTTTCACTTCTGAATTTTCCAATTTAGACTTATTTGAGATGTCAATTGAGTACTGTGCAATTTTATGTTTTAAATTATCTTTGTATAAGCCTCTTTCTGCTTCATAAGCCAAAATATTAAATTTGACATTTGAGTTCATAGCAGAGATTAAATCTGATTTGGATTGCACAATGATAAAATCAGTATTCGTTACAATTTCTAAACTTTCGCCATTGAAAATAATGTAGAGGTTATTATCTGAGAATAATTTGAAAAACAAAGGATAAACTGCTATAATCTCGTTAGTAAAAGTGATCTTAGTTAACAATTCATTTTTTAAAACATCCACGTATGTCTTATTAAAATCATCATATCTCTTTACTAAAATATTTTCTAATTCATTTTTTTTCTCCTGATCGAACACAGAAACTTTCTTGAATATTTTAGGATGATTATCATTGACCAATGAAGGATGAACATTAATACAATTTTTAGAATTTATAATTCTTAAATTTTCAAGAAGCATTGCATTTATCGAATCTGATGAATTATATCCCATTATCGTAGGAATAAATTCTAGACCATCTTCGATCGCATTGTAGATTCTGAGATCTACAACGTTGAAATTTCGAAATTCACTAACTCCTAAAAATTTATAAAACTGCAGGTTATCAGTAACTTCATTTCTAAAATCTATATCTAATTCTTCAAAACAACATAATTGTGCTGGCTTATATTTACCGTTGTGCATTTTTAGAAACAATGTCGAAACACTAAAATTAGCTTGGTTAGATAATGAATTACTATCTCTTAAACTAGCAGATAATGCTGTGTTATATCTATGTGACGATAAAAATTCACTTTTATCTTTCCTAGAATAAAAGCTATAAAGGTTTTGAAGCAATTTAATTTGCTTACTTTCAGATATTGAGTCTGAATTAAACTCCCCATCAAACTGACATTGTTTAAAATGTTTAATAACTTCATTAAGATTATCGAAGTCTTTTATACTTAAATTTTTTTTAAATTGATTTCCGATATAATCTTTTTTAAATTCAACTTCTGTAAAATATAAATTTATTAAAGGACTAATTTGAATATCATCATAAACAGAAAAAACTTCAACATCTTTTTTAGAAACAACATTTGGTAAATATCTAACTTCATATTTATCAAACTGTTGCTTTATTTCTAACTCAAAAGCCTCAACCCTGCTGTATGCACTTAATTTATAATCGCTTGATAAAGAATGAATTATTTTTAACAGTATTGAATAAAAATTTGTAAAAATTAATTTTTCGTTCTTATTATCAAAATATTTTTTTGAATGTACAGCTGTCCATTCAGAAAAATTTAAAAAGTCAAGATTATACCTTTCGTCTGTTATGTTAAAAAGATCTCTAATGCATAAGCATTCTAATGATTCAATTGAAAAATTTGGTTTGAAAAAATTAATATCCCAAGAAACGTTACTTTGATTCTTTTTTATAATATACTTATTATTTAAAACAATTGAATCATTCCAACAACTGAACATTAATTCCAAACAACATCGCAATAACGCTTTATTATATTCTCCTACAGCACCTTTCCAATTTATGTTTGTTCTATTGAGTGTGGTTCTAAAATCGGCATGCAAATCAACATTGGGAAAAGGTGAATCAATTTCAGTTGGCAAGTAATTGTAAAATTTACCTTTACCATCTTGTCTAAAGAATAATCCGATTGAAATATCTTCAATTTCTATATTCGCAGCCTCTGCCAAAAGTCTTAACTCGTCATTATTAATTTTACAACTTACTAAATTAGCAGCTCCTAATTTTATTGTTTCCTCATAATTGATTTCATCATTAATTTCTACTACAATATGAAATTCTTTTGGAAATTTTAGCTGAATAAAATTGAAATGAATTCCTGACTCAATTATATTCCTCTTAATTAATTCTGCAATAGCCGAAGGTTTCTCAAGAGGTATTGCGATTACAGTTACATATCTGTTTAATAAATCTTTAACAAAAGCATTGCTTTGACAATCTATTTCGATTGGAAAGTAGTAACCAGGTATTCCAACATCCGGATACTCTTCTCGTGCAGTATCAATTTTTGCTTTTAGTAGATCTTTGTCTAATTTTAAATCGGATATAAAATCTGTATTTCGAATCATTTCGAACAGTCTGAATGCACATTGAATACTATCACAACTAGTATCCGTATTTTTTATAAAATTTCCATTGGTATAAATTTCCACATATCTTGTCGGATATTTTATATCTGTATCTTGATTTTTAGCGATTGAAAAAGTTGACTTAAACCCAATACCTTTATTGCCTATAGCATTTGCAATTGATTTAGTACTAGTATATACGGAACAAATCGATTGAAAATCACCTCTGATGATATTATGTCCATCTTTATAATCAAATTCTGTATTATATGAAAATTTAATACCGTCGTTGGCAACATATAAAATATTATCTTTTATAAAAATACCTATGTTTTTTTCTGCTTTATCAAACGCGTTTTGAAGTAATTCAAATACCACCCTTCCCTCATAATCGGATACAATATGCAGTAGTCCTCGTGCATCTCTTTTAATGTTCTCAACACTTTGATCTTTATAATTAAGATAATGGTTTGCAAAAACCTGATTAATATGTGTATTCATTTATGTTTATTTTTTTTAGTTTGCTTTTTTACTCGCGTTAAAACTTCCGTCCATCAATTGTAAGTTCGTATCCTCTCCAATTAATTCTAAGTCAGTTTTCAAACGATCAATATTAATTTCATCTAAATATAATTCAGTTATTAACTCTCTAGATATTTCGGCTAATACAGTTCTATCAATTTTTCGTTTATTTAATTTCAACTTAATTGAATCTGTCAACTTCTGTATTTCAATAAGTTCATCACAAAGTTCATTCATTATTGCCAACATAGGTTTATCATGATCTAGAGCTACTTTTCTAAGTTCCTTTGTAGAAAATGCACTCTTATCTGAATTATTTGCATGCTTTGTATGAACTTGATAAAATTTATTTTTCACTTCTGCTTTCAACCCTTCTGCATCAAAATATAAGTTAATAACTTGCTTCAGTTGTACTTCGTTATTGTCGGTATGTAAAACTGTTCTTTCTAAAATGTTTTTTACCCATTTGTCAAAAAAATCTCGATTCCCAGTTTTGTATAAAACTTTCTTTATAAAGCTAATAGGAAAATATATGCTATCATAAAATCTATCTTGTGTTATTAATCTAAATGTGAAGTTTTTATATAACTGCTCCCTACTATATGAAACATTGCCTTCAAGCAATAAGCATTCATTCGTTATCTCATTTCCTGTATTTTCAACTTCTTCAGTTTGAAAATTATTTACCAAAAATTCACCGTAAGCACGAATGCCGCTGTTCCAATTTTGGACAGTTTTAGGAGCTTTACTTATTCTTTCAGGAAAGGATTTCTCAGATAAGACTTGGAGTAATTCTAAAATGAATTCATAAAAGTTTTTTGTAATTTGTTTATTAAATATTTGCTCTAATTCATCGTGAAAATGCAATTCATTATTTACTGAATTGACATATGAGCAATAACTAATTGCAGAAGCTGGACTCGTTATAATATTATCAATCAACCAGTGTTTATATTCTGTTTCTTTGAAAAATCTATTTTGTTTCATTATTTTATTTTTATTCCTTAAACCAACCTCACTCTCCCCGTCAGCAATTCCTGCATCATGCCTTGTTTGATTTGGCGGGCTTTGTGCAGTTTTTCTTCCAGCGCTTCGATTTCTAAATCCATATCCGATAAGATTGCGGCGATGCGCGTTTGGTCCGAAAGGGATGGAAGTTGTATTTCAATTTGTTCTAATGTATTTTTATTCAAACTTGGAACACCTGATGCTTCATTATATTCCTTCCACGCTATCAATAAAAATTGATAAAAAATATATTTTGGAATTACGCCATTAAATGAATGGGTAAAAAATAAAGTATCAACAGTCCAAAATTTTCCTTGTAAAAAAACTGGTTTATCGATTGTTCCTTTACGACCAATACCAACTGATTCACCATCATACAAATGGGCAGTTACATAAGTCATGATTCCGCCAGTTCCGTAAACTGGAACTTCGCCGGCATGCAAATGTTTGTAATCTCGTCCGCTTCCAAATTGCAAAACTTCCCCCAACTTCTTCACTTCCCAATCCTCTTTTGGCGTCAACAATTTCTGCATCGCACCTTGTTTGATGAGGCGTTTTTTGGCTAAAACTTCTTCGATGCTGTCAATCCAGGAATCGCAATCACTTAAGGCCGTTGCAATGGCTTCCTGCTCGGCGAGTGGTGGAAGTGGGATTGGCATTTCCGATATCGTTTCCATTCTGACGCTATCAACAGAGGATTTTGCAGTCATCTGCATGATTCTACCTAAAAAATTATTCTGGAAATATTTAAAAAAGTAAAAACCGGAAACATCATTTCTGAAATTATAAATAGCATAAACTCTTTGATGAAAATCAAATTTTTCATTTAAATAATGAAAAACTTTTCCAACACCGACGCCATCTCCTGCTGTTAATATTGCCTCACCATCAAATGAATATGAGTTTATTCTTTCAATAGTTTGGGACCGCACAAAAAATGGATATATACCATTTTCAATTCTATCTTGAGTATTTTTAGAACCAGTTTTAATTAATGAAATATCTTTGATTTTTTCAATATTCCAATCCTCCGGAATTAAACCAATCTCCGTCTGCTTCATCCTCGTTTCCTTTACCATACCAATCCCATTTTTTCTAAATGAGCCATTACTTTGGTTTCGGCTGCTGCCAATTCCGTTTGCGAACTTGCCAATGTCGTTGCATACCGTTCTGCCAAAGCATTAATTCTTTGGGTTAAACCCTGCGAGATTTTATCCTGTTCATGATGCAAAGTCGTTAAGAGATGCGCTTTCCATTTATGGTTCAAAACCAGATCTTTAATATCGGCTTCGGTCAGTTTTGCATATTTTGCAATAACTTCTTTTTCCAAATCTGCCTGCAAGGTTTTAATTTCGGCATTGGCTTTTTTAATGGCTTCTGACGCAGCAATATAGTTTTTCAAAACGGCTATTTCCTCCTTAACTGCTGCGGTGGCTGAGCCTGTCGAAGTCCGTTCTTTCAATAGTTTAGCAACTTCGCTTGCATTCACCTTTTCCAGATCAGCAAACAAACCTTCTTCACCTTGTGCTGAGCCTGTCGAAGTATGCTCTTCTTCTATTTCAGTCATCGTGGCTTGAGAATTTTCTACAGATTGTTGCGCAGTTCCAATTTGATTTAATAAGTCTTTAAAATAAACCTGACTCAATAATTCCGGTGAAATCATTCGACCTTCCACGCCGGCTAATCCTGTAACTTCTTTGTCTTTTCCAGGTTTGCCATCTTTGCCTTTCTTTCCTTTAATGATGGTGCGTTCCCATTCGTTTCCGGCTTTCCAGCCATCTAAAGAAACCGAATACACATCGTCCTGCATGGTTTCCTGCCAATAGGTCATCGCGTATTGGTACAAATCGTAACCATTCACCAACGTGTTATTTTCAAAGGCTTCCAGCAGACTTTCGCTCATTTGGGCAATCAGATCTTTACCGTTGGAATGTTGCGCCAAGGTTTCCCAGATTTTCATTTGTCCATCTAACCAATCGTGATAGGTTCGGTCTAAAGTCGCATTAAACGCTTTAAATTCTGGATGATTATAAATAGTGCTTTTAATATCGGCAACTGCAACATTCAGTTTCACATAACCTTCCCGTAACGGCGAGAATAAATCATGTTTCAGTTTCGGATAAGCGTTCCAATACGTTTGCATCACTTCCAGATCACGCACCGGAATGCCACCTTGTAAATGCGCCAGTAAATCCTGAATATCTTCGTTTTCCTGCGTATCGATATAGCGTGGAATATTTAAATTGTAATCGTTTTTAGCATCGGCGATTTCGCTCATCGGAACCATACGGCTGTATTTGGGAACTTCCTGCATTTGGGTAAATACATCCGTGATCTTGCGCAAATCCTGTTCACGCAAACGGTTTTTGTTGCCATCTTTCAGGAAACCTTTGCTGGCATCCATCATAAAAATCCCTTTCCGATGTTCTGCATTTTCTTTGTCCAGCACAATGATACAGGCCGGAATTCCTGTACCGTAAAACAAATTTGCCGGCAAGCCGATAATCCCTTTGATATAACCTTTCTTTAAAATATTTTTACGGATTTCGCCTTCCGCATTTCCACGGAACAAAACACCATGTGGCAAAACCACTGCGGCTTTTCCCTTGGCTTTCATCGATTGTAAAATATGCAGTAGAAAAGCATAATCGCCATTCTTCTCGGGAGGAACACCTAAAGTAAATCGGTTGTACTCATCACTTTCGATATTCACACCATTGCTCCAACTCTTCAAAGAAAAAGGCGGATTAGCAACCACGTAATCAAAACGTTTCAAACTGCCATCGTCTTCTTTGTACGCTGGTCTTGTCAACGTATTATCGGCAACAATCTCCGCTGTTTCCGCACCATGCAAAATCATGTTCATGTGCGCTAAGTTGGCGGTGGTAGTTTCTTTTTCCTGACCGTAAAGTGTAATGGCTTTTCCGGCTTCGTTCGCTACTTTCAACAACAACGATCCCGATCCACAGGTCGGATCATAAGCAGTCGTTTGCGTCGTCGCATTATTAAAAGTAATACCGATCACCTTTGCTAAAATCCTTGAAACTTCGGCAGGCGTATAAAACTGACCTTTTGATTTTCCGGATTCTGTGGCAAAATGACGCATCAGATATTCATAAGCATCGCCCAGAATATCATCGCCTTCCGCCGAGTTTTTAGAAAAATCTAAACTGTTATCATTGAAGATTCGGACGAGGTTAGAAACTGTTTCCACCAGATCTTTTCCTTTGCCTAATTTGCTTTCATCATTAAAGTCGGGGAAATCATTCAGACCATTGGCTTCTTTAATCGGATTCAAAACCTGCTTATTGATTTTATCACCAATCTCGGTATTCCCAATCAGGTTCACCATATCCTCAAAGGAGGCACCGTCTGGAATTTCGATGGCAAAATCCTGATCTGATTTCGCTTTGTCTGAAATATACTTTACGAATAACATCGTGAGTACATAATCTTTATATTGAGAGGCGTCCATTCCGCCGCGTAATTCGTCACAACTCGCCCAAAGTGAGCGGTAGAGTTCTGTTTTTTTGATAGCCATTTAAAAAGTAAAAATTGAATTCTTATAGTTTATTTATAGAATTTGAAATTTAAGAAAAATTAAGATGGAATTCGAGGTCAAAATAATACAATAGTGTACAATTTTAACATCAGAAAAACCCGGCGGCTTTTATACCTAATATTAAATCTTTTTCTTGGTGAAAACATATTGCCATTTGTTATCGGTATACATCAAAGGATTTGAAGTCAACTTATATTTATCAGCAGGTAATACGTAACATACATCACCGTCGCTATCCAGAAGAAGGATTGAATTACCGACAATCTTTATGGTGCCAACAAAGTAAAAGGAGTCGCCATTAAAAGTGTCCCAACTTTCGGCGATGCTGTCTAATTTAAATTTTTGACCAATTTGTTCGGCGTAGGAATCAGCAAAATCGATGTAATCATACTGTATCGTTTTAACTAAACTTCCGACCTCTATACTGAAAACACCGGTTTTAATTTCCACTTCTTTGGTCCTCAAATGAATTCCTAATTTCTCTTCAAAATTTTTCTTGTCGGCTACACGGAACATTCTATTGCTTTGGTTGAGCTTTTCTACTAAAGCATCTGCCACGTAATCTACAAAATCTTCATCAATAAAATCCAAATGCAATTTGTACCAAGGATATTTGTCGTTCAGTTGGTCAAAAGCGCCATAAAAACTTTCGTGAATTTCCTGGCTTTCATTTCCTAAACCTGCCTCGAAAAGATCCTCTTCCGATGTTTCTAAAAAATAATCGAAACCTTCATTGTATCCTTTTTCAATACTACAAATTTTGATGCTTCCACCTTCCGCTAAAATTCTTAATCTTGTTTCTTTTTGATTTTCCATTTTTACTGATTTTAATGTTTATAATGATTAATTATCAGTAAAGATAATTGGTGATAACGCCAAAACGTGGCGTAGAAAAAAAATGAATAATTTCAACAAGTATCTATTTTAAGTGGAATCAGAGATTTTTTAAATCCTATTTCTAAATGGCCGTCAATCGTCTATTGGCACTGTTATTTTCGCTTAAAAGAAAGCATTATGAAAATAGCAATTATTGGTGGTCGGGATTTTAATGATTATGAATTACTTAAAAATGAATTGGCGAAATTCACTGAGGAAAATGAAATTTCGCTTCAGTGCATTGTATCGGGTGGCGCAAAAGGTGCCGATACTTTGGCGGAAAAATTTGCTGCTGAAATGGATATTGAAATGATTATTTTCAAACCAAATTTTGAAAAATATGGCCGTGGTGCTACGATTGTCCGCAATTCTAAAATAATTGAAAATTCAGATATTGTATTTGCGTTTTGGGATGGAAAATCAAAAGGAACGCTTGACAGTATTAAAAAAACGAAAAAACTGGAGAAAAAATTATTGATTATCAACTATTAGAATTTTGAAAACGAACCTAAAAATGCAGGATTTATTTGCCTGCATTTTTTTATGTTTGAGACTGAATATATTTCTCGATATGAGGAACATAGTTTTCAAATTTCAACAATCGATGGCTGTCATCAACATCGATTAATTCTACATTTTTTAATTTCTTCTGGTATAAAGGAATTAGATTTAAAACTTCATCTTTCTGCGTCGCAATAATGAGCGCTTCCTCAGGATTTTCTATTTTCCATAATTGCGAAATGAGATTTTTTGGAAATTCAATATCCCTAATTCTGTTCGAGATATCCAATAACGGACTGGTCAAAAGAAGAATTGTTTTTATATTATCTTGTTTCAGTTTTTCTCTTAATTGATATGCGAAGTTTGCTCCAGTTGAATCTCCCACCAAAACGATTTGATCAGTAGAGCCAGATTCTAGCCATTTTTTAGCCTCATTTAAAAGGGATAAAATATTGGAATTATTTTTCCATTCCACGAAATTATATTCGAATTGATCTTTGAAATATTCTTTAATATTTACAAATTTTCTGGAGTTTCGATCGGAACCAAGTCCATGGATGTAGAGGAGTTTTTTATTCATGATTATTATAAGTTGTTAATTCATTTACTAATTTTCGCAAATTTTTTTTGTTGCTTTAAGTTAATTATTTAATTGCATCGCTTGACCGAGGAACTCTAAATATTTATTTTTCACTTTATCTGGTTGCACAATCGTCAATCTTTCAGCGTGTGTCAATAACTCCTGGTAAAAATCGTAAGTCGGAATTAAAGTCAACTCAATTTGATATTCTTCGTTATTATCGATGAGAATTTTTTGAGAATGATGAATTGGTAATGATTTTACAAATCCCTTTTGATTTTGATTAAATGATAAAATGATTTTTTCAGGCTTTTCGCCGAGCGTAGAAACGATACCAAAAGAATTGACGAAAAGAGATTCAATATCGATTTCTTTCTTTGTGAAAGTTTTATTGTGAATATCGAGATCTGTAATTCGATCCAAACTATAAGTTTTAAGGATAAAATCTTTTCCGTCATCTTCATTCGCAAGAAGGTACCAACGGTTTCTGAATTCTTTAACAGCATAAGGTTGTAAAACTTTTTTATGAGAAGCAGTTTCCGAAAATTTCTTGTATTGCAAACTGATTGTTTTACAATTTTTGATGGCGTGAACGATCCCATCTAAATGATGAAGTCCAGATGCTTGTCTTTTTTCAAAAAGCATTATTTTGGAATGATCAACAGTTTGTTTGTATGCATTGATCAACATTAAATTTTCAAAAATACCTTGTGATTGCTCTAGATTTTCATCTTCTATAATTTGATAAGACATTGTTGATCTTTTGAACTGGGTTTCAATTCCAAAAACTTCAAAAAGTAAATTACGGTCTCTTTTAAAGGTTTTTTCACTAAAAGCCAAATCGTTATCGTACCCTTTTCGGTCATAATGTTGTGCTTCCAAATGATTTCTGACTTCTTCATAAGTAGCGCCAATATTCCTTTTGTCTTGAAGCAGATTTGAAATATACATCAATCTCAACATTTGATCTCTTTTTGCCATTTTGTTTGATTATAATACAAATGTATCAAATCAAACGGACGAAAGATGACTATTTAGTGTATTCGTAATTAATTTAAAATGGGAGGTGCTACAAAATACAGTTTTTATTAACTAATATATTAAATCATTAACGCGAGTAGAAAAAATTACTAAACAAAAAATTCCCCAGGTTAAACTCGGGGAATTTCTATTATAAAATTGAGAAGTCTTATTTCACTTCTTCGAAATCAGCATCCTGAACATCTTCTGTTCCTGAATTACCTTCTGGATTTCCCTGCGCTTGATCAGCTCCCGGTTGTCCTTGATTTCCTGCAGCGTACATTTCTTCTGAAGCAGCCATCCAAGCAGCATCTAATGCTTCAGTTTTCGTTTTTACACTGTCCATATCTTTTGCCTCGAAAGCAGTTTTTAATTCTGCGTGAGCAGTTTCTACCGCTGCTTTTTTATCTGCAGATAATTTATCACCGAATTCTTTCAGTTGTTTTTCTGTTTGGAAAAGCAATGCGTCTGCTTTATTGAAGATTTCAACTTCTTCTTTTCTTTTCGCATCAGAGGAAGCATTTTCTTCAGCTTCTCTTTTCATTCTTTGGATCTCATCATCTGAAAGTCCTGAACTTGCCTGAATTTTGATCGTTTGCTCCTTTCCGGTTCCTTTATCTTTTGCAGAAACACTCAAGATTCCGTTGGCATCAATATCGAAAGTTACTTCAATCTGAGGAACTCCTCTTTGTGCTGGTGGAATATCAGTTAGATCAAATCTTCCGATTTCTTTGTTGTCGTTAAACATTGGTCTTTCTCCCTGTCCTACTCTAATAGAAACTGCAGGCTGGTTATCACTTGCGGTAGAGAAAACTTCTGATTTTTTCGTTGGAATGGTTGTGTTCGCATCAATTAATTTAGTGAAAACTGAACCCATTGTCTCAATTCCTAAAGAAAGTGGCGTAACGTCTAATAAAAGAACGTCTTTTACATCTCCTGTTAAAACTCCACCCTGAATTGCTGCACCAATGGCAACAACCTCATCTGGATTAACTCCTTTCGAAGGTTTTTTACCAAAGAATTTTTCAACCTGCTCCTGGATAATTGGGATTCTGGTTGAACCACCTACCAAAATTACCTCATCGATATCTGAAATAGAAAGTCCAGCATCAGAAAGCGCTTTTTTACAAGGCTCCATTGAACGTTTTACCAGATCAGCAGACAATTGTTCGAATTTCGCTTTGGTCAAAGTTTTCACCATGTGTTTTGGACCTGTTGCAGTTGCAGTAATATACGGCAAGTTGATCTCAGTTTGTGGCGCAGAAGACAATTCAATTTTTGCTTTTTCCGCAGCTTCTTTCAATCTTTGTAAAGCGATAGGATCTGTTTTCAAATCAACACCTTCTTCCGTTTTAAATTCGTCTGCCATCCAGTTAATGATCACATCATCGAAATCATCACCACCTAAATGCGTATCCCCATTTGTTGATAATACTTCAAAAACACCGTCTCCCAGATCAAGGATTGAAACGTCAAATGTTCCACCACCTAAATCATAAACCGCAATTTTTTGATCTTTATGTGCTTTATCCATTCCATAAGCCAAAGCTGCTGCTGTAGGCTCATTGATAATTCTTTCTACGGTTAAACCAGCGATTTCACCTGCTTCTTTCGTCGCCTGTCTTTGAGCATCGTTAAAGTAAGCCGGAACAGTAATTACCGCTCTCGTTACTTCCTGACCCAAATAATCTTCAGCAGTTTTCTTCATTTTCTGAAGGATCATTGCAGAAATTTCCTGTGGCGTATATTCTCTGTCGTCGATTTTTACTTTGATGGTATCGTTTGGTCCGCTTACGACTTTATAAGGTACTCTTGAAACTTCTTTCGCATCATCTTTGAAATGTGTTCCGATAAATCTCTTGATCGAATAAACGGTTTTCGTAGGGTTTGTTACTGCCTGTCTTTTTGCAGGATCACCTACTTTTCTTTCACCATCTTCGGTGAATGCAACGATTGAAGGTGTTGTTCTTTTACCTTCTGAATTTGGGATCACAACCGGATCTTTACCTTCCATTACGGATACGCAAGAGTTTGTTGTTCCTAAATCAATTCCAATTATTTTACTCATAGTATGTATATTTTTTAGTTTTAAACTTTATTTGTTAATGCATTCTCCAAAAATATACCAAGCAAAAATTTATGACAAATTGACAGAAATTATTAAAAAGATCTTCATACAAATGAATGAAACTGCACTAAAATACTAAAACTTTTAGTACCGAAAAAACTTTTGGTCTTATCTAACCTGACAATTGGATCACCAAAAAAACCATTAATTAAAAACAAAAAAAAGACATCCTATACAATATAAGATGTCTGTTTGAAAGAATTGAGATTCTCTTATTTTTTTAGGGTAAGAATATATTCTACCATTTTTTTTGCGTTGTCGGGGCTCATTCCTTTGTGCGCAGTCATCGGGATTTCTCCCCAAACTCCTTTTCCGCCCTCTATAATTTTGGTTGCTAATTTGTCAACATCAGCTTCTGTATATTTAGCTGCAACTTCCTGGTAAGATGGACCTACTAATTTGGTATCCATTTTATGACAAGTTAAGCAGTCTGCCCCTTCAATAAGCGCCAAACCTTCATGTTTTCCTGCTGTTGCCGAATCCATCACTTTAACGGCAGGTTCTGGTAACATTACATTGCTTTCTTTACCTGAATCAACTTTTTTTCCGCAAGAAACAACTGCCAACATTGCGATTATCATTAAGTACTTGTTCATCTTTTTTAATTTGTTACAAAAATAGAAAATTTCTTGAATAAAAGTGAAGATAAATGTCATATAAACCGTATGACTCAGATCATACGCAGTTCTTGCCAAATCTTCCTACTTTTGAGTAATAAATATATTAAAGATATGAAAACATTAAAAACAATTGCACTCTCAGTGTTAACTATGGCGCTTTTCTCTTGTGGTGGTGACAAGAAAACAGATTCGATCCCATCCGGCTCTACAGCTTCGACACCAGCTGCGACTGATCAAAGCAGTGCAGAAATGGAAGCTACTGCAGCAAAATATGATCCAAACAGAGGTCTTGGGAAACATGAAAAAATCGACATCACTAAATTTGATCCTGCGATGGCTGCATCTGGTAAAAAGGTTGCTGAGGTTAAATGTACTTCTTGTCACAAACCTACCGATGAAAAATTAGTTGGTCCAGGTTGGAAAGGTGTTACCAAAAAACAAACTCCGGAATGGATCATGAATTTCATCTCTAATCCTGATCCAATGATCGACGTGGATCCTGAGTTACAGAAACAACTGGAACTTTGTTTGGTAAGAATGCCGAACCAAAGTTTGAATGATACTGAAGCCCGCGAAATTTTCGAATACATGAGACAGATCGACGGCGCGAAGTAAGATTCTTTAGCAAAAAAATTAATCAAATATCAATATGAAAAGTCTTAAATTATTCGGGCTCTCTACCATTGTTGCCTTAATTGCGCTGAGTGGTTGTAAGCCAAAAGGCACCGAAACCGCGGTAAGCGGTGATGCCGCACAGAAAGTTTATGTTGCCCCGGGAAAATATGATGAGTTTTATAACTTTGTCAGCGGAGGTTTCAATGGACAAGTAAGTGTGTACGGATTGCCGAGCGGAAGATTACTAAAATCGCTTCCTGTATTTTCTGTAAATCCTGAGAATGGTTACGGATTCAGTGAAGAGACCAAACCAATGCTTGAAACTTCTCATGGATTTATTCCCTGGGATGATCAGCATCACCTCGCATTATCTCAAACTAATGGTGAAGTGGACGGAAGATGGCTTTTTGCCAACGCAAACAATACACCTCGTGTTGCGAGACTGGATCTTAAAACTTTTAAAACAGTAGAGATTTTAGAAATCCCTAATTCTGCAGGGAATCACTCTTCTCCTTTCTTAACGGAAAATACCGAGTATGTCGTTGCAGGAACACGTTTCGCAGTTCCAACTGATGACAAAAATGGTGACGTTCCGATCTCGTCTTTCAAAGAAAACTTTAAAGGAGTAGTTTCTTTTATTGGAATCAATAAAGACAGTGGAGAAATGGATATCGCTTTCCAAATTGAAGCTCCCGGAATTAACTTTGACCTTTCACATGCAGGTAAAGGAAAATCTGGAGACTGGTTCTTCTTCTCTTGCTATAATTCTGAAAAAGCCAATACTTTACTTGAAGTAAATGCGTCCCAAAATGATAAAGATTTTATCATGGCGATCAACTGGAAGAAAGCAGCAGAAATGGCGAAAGCTGGAAAAGGTAGAAAAGTTGCAACAGAATATGTACACAACAAATGGGACGAAAAAACGCACAGTGCGACTTCTACCATGAAAAAAGAAGTTCTTGTTCTTTCTGTTGAAGATATGAAAGATGCGATGTATTTTATCCCTTGTCCTAAATCTCCACACGGTTGCGATGTTGATCCAACTGGTGAATATATTGTAGGATCCGGTAAATTAGCAGCTTTAATCCCTGTTTTCAGTTTTACTAAAATTCAGAAAGCAATTGCTGACAAAAACTTTAGCGGAGAATACGATGGAGTGAAAGTGATTAAATATGAAGCAGCATTGCACGGTGAAGTTCAAAAACCTGGTTTAGGACCACTTCATACTGAATTTGATGGCAGAGGAAATGCAATTACTTCGATGTTCGTATCGTCAGAATTGGTAAAATGGAATATCAAAGATTTAAAAGTTATCGACAGAGTTCCTACTTATTATTCTACTGGTCACTTGATGATTCCTGGTGGTGATACCGCAAAACCTTTTGGAAAATATGTGGTAGCTTATAATAAAATTACCAAAGACAGATACTTACCAACTGGTCCCGAATTGGCGCAATCTGCCCAGTTATTTGATATATCAGGAGACAAAATGAAACTGCTACTGGATTATCCGCTCTTCGGTGAACCTCATTACGCACAGGCTTTACCTGCAGCAATGCTGAAAGATCAGGTGAAATTCTTCAAGATCGACGATAATCACCATCCTTATGTAACTAAAGGAGAAAAAGAAAGTAAAGTTGTACGGGAAGGAAATAAAATTCATGTTTACATGACTTCGATCAGATCTCACTTTGCTCCGGATAATATTGAAGGCGTTCGGGTTGGTGACGAAGTGTACTTCCACGTTACAAATCTTGAACAGGATTGGGATGTTCCTCACGGTTTTGCTATTAAAGGCAACCAGAATGCAGAACTTCTGATCATGCCGGGAGAAACCTGTACGCTCAAATGGGTTCCGCAAAAAGCCGGAATGTATCCAATGTACTGTACCGATTTCTGCAGCGCACTGCACCAAGAAATGCAGGGATATGTGAGAGTCTCTCCAGCAGGAAGCAGCACTCCACTTACCTACTCCTTGAATAATAAAAAAGACAATGCTCAAAGCCCGGTCAAACAAGGTGAAACCAAATAGAAATTTATAACAAAGGGGCAGTTTTTACTGTCCTTTTTGTTTTTGATGACATGTGTCACTTTGTAACATATATTACATTAAAAACCATTTAAAGGATCGACCTTTACTAGAGAAAGTCATCAGAAAACCAGCCTTTTAAAATCTAAAAAAATGGAAAAAAAATTACTAAAAAAATTGACCAGAATTGCACTCGTTATTTGTGGAGTTGCTTTGGGCGTTTCTATCTTTGTTCCAATGTGGTCTATTTATCTGCAGGCTCCACAGTATCCGGAAGGTTTATCGATGTTTTTATGGTCGCATAAAATTACCGGAGATTACCAGATCATCAATGGACTGAATCACTACATCGGAATGAAAACCATCCATGAGGAAGATTTCTATGAATTTAAAATTTTACCTTACGCACTGGGATTTTTTGCATTTTTATGTTTCCTTGCAGCGTTTTTAAACACCAAAAAATGGCTTTACATTGCTACCGGTCTATTTATGATTTTCTGTTTAGCCTTTATGGTCGATTTTTACATGTGGGAATACAATTATGGTCATAACCTGGATCCTCATGCAGCGATCATCGTTCCCGGAATGTCTTACCAACCACCATTGCTCGGGTCAAAACAATTGCTAAATTTTGTTGCGTATTCTTATCCCAATATTGGCGGTGGCATCATGATCGGTGTTGCAGCAATTTTAGCTACCTTAGCATTTATAGAGTTCAAAAAGCCAAAAACGGTTTAAAGTTTAGGCTTGAAATCAATCAAACCTCAATTTAAAATATTATGAAATTTCCAAAAAGCATTTTACTTGCACTTCCTTTTCTAGCCTTAATGTCTTGTCAGGAAAGTGGCCCCAAAGATTTTCTTCTTGAAAAAGATCAGTGTGACAACTGTAAAATGACGATCACAGATCTGCCGTACGGCACAGAATTAATTACAGAAAAAGGCAGAGTGTACAAGTTCGATGATATCAGTTGCATGACAATGTACGAAAATTCGGAAGCAGACAAAGTGAAAAATTCAAAAAAATACGTCATCGATGCGCCTACCGGAAAATTTGTAGAATTATCTAAAGCAACCCTTATCAAAGAAGGAAATATAAAATCCCCAATGGGGGGAAATACGCAGGCTTTTGAAAACAAAGAAGCAGCCCAGAAAGCAGCAACAGCTTTGGGTGCAACGCTAACTAATTAAACATTTCATGTTCAAAATATTGCTCTTATTTTTTCCTGTTTTAATCTTTTCTACTGTTTTAAAAGTTGGGAAAAACGAACAATTCACCACTATCAAACAAGCTGTCGCCGCCTCGAAAAGTGGCGATAGTATTTTGGTAGAAAGCGGTGTTTATAAAGAAGGTAATATCAATTTAGACAAACCGCTCTCTCTCATCGGGATTGGATTGCCGGTTCTGGACGGTGAAATGAAATACGAAATTGTGTCATTCCGGGCCAATCATATTATGATGAAAGGTTTCAAGCTGATCAATTCAGGGGAAGATGAAATTGTAAATATCGGTGCAGTTCGGCTCTACGACAGTCAATACTCAACCATTGAAAATAATATTTTCGAGAATAATTATTTTGGAATTTATATTCAGCGTGGTTTTCGATGTTTAATTCAGAATAACCGGATCACTTCCAGAAGAGCGACTTCTCAGGAAAGAAGCGGCGACGGAATTCACGCCTGGGTAAGCGAAGAACTCTGGATCAAAAACAATTACATTGAAGGTCAGAAAGACGGGATCTATCTCGAAAAAGTCATCAAATCTTACATTTACCACAACTATTCGAAGAAAAATCTACGCTATGGTCTGCATTTTATGTTCGCCGACGACAATGTTTACGTTAACAATACTTTCGATAACAACAACGCAGGAGTTGCTGTGATGTACAGCAATAATGTTGGAATGGTCGGCAATAATTTTATTAATAACTGGGGCGATGCGAATTATGGTCTGCTTTTAAAAGACATCAGTTTCAGCAAAATAATCGACAATCGCTTTCACAATAATACAACTGCCATTTATCTTGATGGCGCCACAAAAATTGATCTTTTAAAAAATGATTTTGAAAATAATGGATGGGGCATGAAGATCAATTCCAACTGTATGGAAAATAAGATCATTAATAATAATTTTGTTAACAATGTTTTCGATGTCGGCACAAGTGGATCGATGGCGATGAATGATTTTAAAAGAAATTATTGGGATAAATATGAAGGCTACGACCTCAACAAAGATAAAATTGGCGACGTTCCATTCCATCCTTTGAGTTTATACGCGGTTTTGGTAGAAAGTAATCCGGCAGTAATGCTTTTATTCCGGACATTTTTTGTCGATCTGCTCGATAAAACTGAAAAAATAATCCCCAGTTTAACGCCCGAAAACTTCGTAGACCGGGAACCTTTAATGAAGAAATTAACGATTTAAAATTCTGAGAATGAATAAAATGAAGTCGCTAAAACGTTCTTCATTGTATTTTCTATTCTCTTACTGATATGATAGAAGTAAAAAATTTAACGAAAAAATTCGATCGCTTTACCGCACTCGATGATCTGAATTTATCCTTTACCGACGGGAAATCAATCGCTTTAATTGGTCCAAACGGCTGCGGAAAAACAACTTTAATTAAATGTATTTTAGGTTTAAATGTCATCGAAACCGGTGACATCTTAGTCGATGGCAAAAGTGTGAAAGACGATTACCTCTACCGCAGAGAAATTGGTTACATGCCTCAAATCGGGCGTTATCCGGAAAATATGACGATCGGACAAACCATCAAAATGATCAAAGACACCCGAAAAATGTCGGAAACTCATTTAGATAACGAACTTCTCGAAGCTTTCGAACTCGAAAAAATGTACGATAAGAAAATGGGCAATCTTTCAGGCGGAACAACGCAAAAAGTGAGCGCGGTGCTGGCTTTTATGTTTGATCCAAAAGTTATCATTCTGGATGAACCAACTGCCGGACTCGATCCCTTGGCTTCCGAAATTCTGAAAAATAAGATCATCCAGGAAAAAAACAAAGGCAAACTCATTATTATCACCTCTCACCTCTTGAGCGAGCTGGATGATATTGTGAGCGAAATTGTTTTTATCAACGAAGGCAAAATCATCGTACAGCAATCTGTCACTGACTTAATGACCGAACGCAAATCAGAAAAAATTTCCGAATCGATTGTAAGTATTTTGAAGGAGATGAAAAATAATTCGAAGTAATTACCAATTTTGAACAGACTTTAACGTCAATCTTCAACATGAAAATTGGATGAAAGTCAAAAATTTAGATCAATGAACAAAATAGCCCGCTTTATACTTTTTGATATTTTAAAAAACAAGATCGTTATTTTTTATACCATTTTACTTTTTATTATTTCATGGTCCGTTCTCGGTTTAGAAGGAAATTATACGAAAGCAACTTTGAGTTTGCTCAATGTTGTTTTGCTCGTTGTTCCTTTGGTAAGTATTATATTTTCAACGATTTACGTTTACAACAGCAGTCAGTTTATAGAACTGCTTCTGAGTCAACCGGTTCCCCGCGTGAAAGTTTGGTTTAATATCTTTTTGGGACTTTCCACTGCATTGGTTTTCGCCTTTTTAATTGGGTGTGGAATTCCTATTCTGCTCTACTCTTCTCTAGAAACTGGATTTTCATTAATAATTATCGGAGTGTTACTGTCTGTGATCTTCACCTCATTTGCAATGCTTTCTGCGATCTTGAGTCGTGACCGTGCAAAAGGAATCGGAATTTCAATTTTTATATGGCTTTTCTTCAGCATTATTTATGATGGAATTCTTTTGATGTTAATGTTCCAGTTTTCAGATTATCCAATAGAAGGAATTATGGCGACTTTAGCCGGATTGAATCCTGTTGGTTTATCCAGAATTTTTGTTCTGCTTCAACTTAACATTTCCGCGATGCTGGGCTATTCTGGCGCCGTTTTTCAAAAGGTTTTTGGTTCCGGTGGCGGAATGGGAATTTCTATGTTAATTCTTCTCATCTGGGCAACTGTTCCTTTCGTGCTCTCTTTAATTAAATTTAATAAGAAAGATTTATAGATCTTCTACTTCCTAAAAATTTCATCATTCAACAAAGACTGTTTCTCGTCACATAGTCTATTTAATTGTCGCAATTTCAAGTGATAAAAGTCACCAAACCACTTTAGATTGATATGACTGTAGTCATACGTTTTTTCTGTATTCTGCCGTAAATTTATATAAAATTAAAGCATAATGAAAAAGTCAATTCTAATTTTGGGCATGGTAGGATTTGCCCTTGTTTCCTGCAAAAAAAGTGAAACAGTAACTGCTGCTGATACTACAAATGCCACGGAAGCAGTGGGTCACGGACAGGAAGGAATACAAGATGAAGATTCTCAACCCAATGTGGTTCAGTTGGCTTCAAAAAACCCGGATCTGTCTACATTGGTAACGGCTGTAAAAGCTGCGGGTTTAGCAACATCACTAAGTAACGCCGGACCTTTTACGGTATTCGCACCTTTGAATTCTGCCTTTGATAAACTTCCTAAAGGAACAGTTGAAGGATTACTAAAACCCGATAAAGTTGATGATCTGTCAGATATTTTAGGATATCACACTTATGTTGGAGTGATCAAAGAAGACCAAATGTCGGATGGTCAAAGTCTGGGAATGGTGAACGGAAAAAATATAAAAATCACAATGATTGACGGGAAACCTGTCATCAACGGAAAAGCAAAAATTGTTGCAACAGTTCCCGCCTCAAACGGAATCGTGTATGTAATTGATGAAGTTTTGCTTCCGGCAAAATAAAGATCTGAGTTTATTGAATTTAATGTTGGAACGGCTTTCAAAATTATTTTGAAAGCCGTTTTTTTATGGGGTAAATCTAAATTACAATCTGCTGTTCTTTAAAATTAAGTCTTCTTAAAAGATTTTAAATTGACGAAGATCCAGAATATCGAAACAAACATTAAAACTGAAACAAGCAGAAGTATTTCATTTGCAAAGGGAATTGCAATATATTTGATAGAGAAAATACCCATCAAACCAAGGATAAACTCATTCAGGAAAATTCCTAATAAAAGAAGTTTCACGCCCAAAAGAAGCTTTTTTGTTATCGTAAAATAATTGGTCGCTAAGATCTGATTGACTAAAAATGTAGCAATACACATCAGTAAAACCAAATGCAGATAAGCGATGACAACGTTTCTAAAGCCAAATGCAAACTGATTGAGCGCCGGAATATTAGAACCTAGCTGAAGTGCAATTTTCACCGCAAAAGCAAATCCTGCGTACATCAAAACAAACCGATGCATTTTTGACCATTTCAAAACTAAATTGGTCCAGTTCTTTTTCACGAAAAGATAAAGCATTACTGCGCCAATCGTTTGTCCGATGGTCGCAACAACAATCACTGCAAAAATATAAACCGGCATTTTCATCCATAAAACAGATAATCCATAACCGATGACGCAACCGAAAAACAGAAGCCAGAAAATTAACTTATTCTGTTTCTCAGAAATCGCAGAACCCACTTGTTTCAGAGAAAATAGAAGAAAACCAATACAGGAAAAAATAAAGAATCCGTTGTACTGAAAGTGCAGATAATAATACTCCGAGGCGAGATAAAGATCCTGTGTGGCCGTTTTAGACATCATCATAAATCCTAAATTAAACACTCCGACCGAGGAAATAACCGCAAAAAACAGACCTGCTAAAAACCAGATCTTCGAAGTATCCTGAATTTTATTGGAATCTCTGATGAATAAAAAGAAAAAGGCAAAACTACAGAGCAAAGCTGTTGTAGAACCCGCGATCGACGCCCAAAAATAACCACCATAAATAAATGTTCCGAGCATAGAAAAAGAAGCGATCAGATTGATAATGATGAGTTTCTCATACTTTTTCAGATTAATTGCCGGATTGATCTTACTCAGATAATTCAGGATCAATACATAGATCGCATTGGTGATCCAGGCATAAAAAGCAAAATGCGAATGAGCTTCCTGTAAATGCTTCTGATCTAAAAAAGGCATTGAATATAAAATTTTGTAGCGCATCGTAACGCCCAGAAGTGCGACGATCAAAAAATTGAAAATTGAAAATTTCAGCCAGAAACTTCTTTGCATTAGTAATAAATTTTATGATTGATTAATTGTAACTTTTCTTCTCTCTCCATCTTTTTCACCGCCCGAATTACAGTTTCTACAGCCAATCCTGTGGAATTTGCCATTTCTTTTCTTGTGACATCAATGATAGTTTTTTGCTCAGGTTCCAGACCCAGAGTTCTCTTGTGAATTTTTAAAAACTGAAGAATTCTTTCATTCGGACTTAAGTGAACGATCGATTTCAGTTTCATGGTTTTTTCATAAGCCTTTCTTGCAATTTCTTTTGTAAATCTAAAGAGCAGTGGAGGATTATCTATCATGAATTTTTGAAATTGCTCCTCATTAAAACAGAAAACTTTCGCGGTTTCGCTGGCAATAATTGCATTTGCAGGATAGCGTTCGCCCAACAAAAACGGAGGTTCACCCAGAAACATATGATTCACCACGGTACTGATCAAAAACTCTTTACCTTCAGAATCGGTATTGTAAATTTTGATCTCTCCTTCCAGCAGATAATAAAGATTAACCGCCTTCTGATCTTCCCGAAAAAGAGTGTCTTTTTTCTTAAAATGAAGGACCGGAATTTTATTTTTCAACAAAATTTCTTTTGAGAACATAATTTTAGTTTGATTCAAATTTAACACTAAATTATTGTTCCACCTATGATTGCGATCACAAACTAATGCGCAAAATTCCTTATTTTTGGGGAAATCTAATTCAATTAAAATGTCGAATCAATTTAACCCAAGAGATATTACGTGGCTCGCTTTTAACGAAAGAGTTTTGCAGGAAGCGATGGATGTTGAGGTTCCTCTTCATCTTCGTATTCGGTTTCTGGGAATTTTTTCAAATAATTTAGATGAATTTTTCCGGGTTCGCGTTGCCGGACTAAAACGGGCGATGGATTTTAAAGAAAAATACATTACCGAATCTTTTTATCAGCCGCCAACAAAAATTTTGCAGAATATCACCGAAGTGGTCATTAAACAACAGCAAAACTTCGATAAAACCTGGAAAAAAATTCAGGTAGAAATGGCAGATGAAAATGTATTCATCAAAAATTCTAAAACCCTGAACGCTGAGCAAAAAAGATTTGTGGTCCACTATTTTGATGAAATGGTAGAAAGCAATGTCATTCCGATTTTGTTGAATGAAAATTCGCCAATGCCTTATTTGAGAGACAAATCTCTTTATTTGGGAGTCGCGATGCGTACAAAGCAATTTCAATACGAAAGCAAATTTGCCATCATCGAAATTCCTTCCCGAATTTTGGGCCGTTTTGTATTATTACCTTCCGACGACGACACCAAAAACGTCATGCTTTTGGAAGATGTGATCACGTATAATTTGCCTCACATTTTTTCCTATTTTGGATATGATGAGTTTGAAGCACATTGTTTTAAAGTCACTAAAGACGCCGAATTCGATTTAGACAACGACATTAAAACAACGCTTGCACAAAAAATTGAAAAAGGAATTAAATCCCGTCGAAAAGGAAAACCAACGCGTTTTGTTTTTGACAAAGCAATGGACAAAGCCTTGCTCGAATTTCTTATCAGAAAATTACATTTAACAAAAAAAGACAGCATTATTCCGGGAGGTAAAATTCATAATTTCCGTCATTTTATGGAATTTCCCGACGTTTTTAAGGCGTACAAAAAACCGGTAGAAAGAACTTCATTTGATCATCCTGATCTTGTTGGAAAAAGAGTGACTGATGTAATTCAAAAAACCGATATTCTGCTTACTTTTCCTTATCACAATTACACGCCGGTCATCGATTTGTTGCGGGAATCAGCGATGGATCCGGATGTAAAATCGATTCAAATTACAGCATATCGATTGGCGAGCAATTCTAAAATAATCAATGCTTTGATCAATGCCGCGCGAAACGGAAAAGAAGTTACCGTAATGCTGGAATTGCGCGCAAGATTTGATGAAGAAAGCAATCTGGGCTGGAAAGAAATTCTGGAACAGGAAGGTGTGAAAGTTTTAGTCGGAATTCCCAATAAAAAAGTTCATGCAAAACTCTGTGTCATCAAAAAAAGGGTGCATAATAAAACGTTGCAGTATGGTTTTGTAAGCACCGGAAATTTCAACGAAAAAACGGCAAAAATTTACGGCGATCATCTTTTAATGACTTCTGACAGAGTTATCATGGCCGACATTAATAAGATTTTCAATGTTTTAAAGAAACCAAAAGATAATATCATGCAGGCTTTAAAAGGGTGTAAAAAATTATTGGTTTGTCCCGAATTTATGCGTGAAAAAATCATTCATCATATCGACAAAGAAATCGAAGAAGCGAAAGCCGGACGGAAAGCTTTAATGATCATTAAAACAAATTCACTGAGTGATCGCGCTTTAATTGAAAAAATTTATGATGCGGCAAAAGCTGGTGTCGTTGTCAAATTAATTGTCAGAGGAATTTATTGCGCTGTGAATCAAAAAGAATTTAAGCAAAAAATTACCGCAATCAGTATTGTTGATGAATATCTGGAACACGCGAGAGTCATGTATTTTTACAGCAAAGGAAGCGAAGACATCTACATTTCTTCCGCCGACTGGATGACACGAAACCTGGATTACCGAATTGAAGCCGCTGCAAAAATCACCCAGAAAAACATTAAAAAAGAAATTAAAGACTTGCTCGACATTCAATTGAGTGATAATGTAAAAGCCAGAATTCTGGATAAAAAACTGAGCAATCAATATGTGGAAGGCGATAAAATAAAAATTCGGTCGCAAATTGAAACCTATCGGTATTTAAGAGCAAAGGAAAAAGTGTAAAGAGCCAAGTTAAAAGCTTAAAAAATTCACCATTCACTCATTCATATTTATTCCATACCTTTGCACTGCTTTTAGAAAAGGGAATTGTGTGCAAATCACAAACTGTCCCCGCAACTGTAAATCACCACTAGTGAAACTGCAATACAACCACTGAGCAATCGGGAAGGTGCAGTTTTGTGAAAGTCAGGAGACCTTACTGAAAGTATTAACTTATAAAATGCTTTCGGAGGAAAGGCTTCATTAATGACTAAAAAATACCAATTTTCGGCTGTTTTACTATTTTGTTTTTTCTTGGGTTTTTCTCAGGAGAAAGCAATCGACACGGTTTATATCTTCGACAATCAATTGAAGAATTCAAAGAAATTTCATAAAATTGAAACTTTAGATGAAGCAGATCTGTTGAAAAACACGACGAATCTTTCTGAAGTTCTGCGTTTTCAATCGCCGGTTTATATTAAAGAAAACGGTCGTGGCATGGTGTCTTCACCATCTTTCCGTGGAACTACGGCACAACAAACTGCTTTTATCTGGAACGGAATTAATATCAATTCTACCTTTTTAGGACAAGGTGATGTCAATAATCTCAACCTTCTTGGTTACGATCAACTGGAAATAAAATCTGGCGGCGGAAGTGTCATTTACGGAAGTGGCGCGATCGGCGGAACGATCCATTTGAATAATGAATTGTCCTTTAATAAAGGTTTTCATTCTACTTTATTCCTCGAAGGTGGTTCGTATAATACGTTCAATTCATTTTTAAAGACTTCTTACAGCAACGATAAATTATCGGTAAAAGTTTCGGGGAATTTTGTTAAAAGCGATAATTATTACGAAGTTCCGGAGAAAAAATACGTCAACTTAAATGGGGAATATGATAACCGAACTTTTAATTTAGGAGCCGCTTACAAACTCGATCACAGAAATACGATTTCCTGGCAAACGCAGATCTACGACGGCGTTCAACATTACCCTGTTTCTTCAGAAGATTTTACGAAAACAAAATATTTTTCTGATACTTTCCGGAGTTTAGTTGCCTGGGATTTTAAAAATAAAAAAATTCAAAATAGCTTTAAACTCGCCTATTTGCAAGATGAATTTCAATATTTCGATCATATTGAAAACCCAAAAAGCAGTGGCGGAACGGCGGATATTTATTTGGCAAAAAATGATCTCAATTATATTTATAATGATAAAATTGCTTTTAATATCATTGGTGAATATCAATTCAATAAAGCAGAAGGTTACAAATCCGGGATCAGTTCTGTTTCAAGAAAAGCAGGTTCAGCAGCAGGTTTACTAAGATGGAATCCTTCACAAAAATTCTATTTCGAAGCCGGTATTAAAAAAGATTTTGTAGAAAAAATTGAAACTCCCCTTCTTTTTTCGTTTTCCGGAAAAATGAAAGTAGGCGATTGGTATCAAGTTGCTTTGAATGCTTCGAAAAATTTCAGATATCCGTCTTTCAACGATCTGTATTGGCAACCGGGCGGAAATTTAAATCTACGGTCAGAAATTTCTTATCAGGGAGAATTAGGAAATAATTTTAAATACGGCGATCTCAAATTAAATGTCACTCCTTATTACATCAACATTAAAGATATGATCCGTTGGTTGCCCAATTCGAAAGGAATCTGGTCGCCGATGAATACGAATAAAGTGGAATCTTATGGAGTAGAATCCCAGTTTGATTTTGAAAAATCTTTCGGAAAAAACAAAACTAAGTTTTCTCTCGGTTATATTTTTACCCATTCAAAAAATGTGGAAACCGACCGGTTTTTAGCCTATGTTCCACAACATAAAATTTACGGAAACGCGAATTATCGATACGATTTCTTAGAATTTTTCGTTCAGGGAATGTTTAATGGATGGACTTATACTTCAGATGAAGAAAAACTGAAGGACGCAATTAAATCCTATTTCGTGATGAATTCAGGAATCAACATCACTGTTTTGAAACATTATCAAATCGGTTTTAAAGTGAATAATATTCTCGATGAGATCTACGAAACTACCGCTTATTATCCTTTACCAAAAAGGAATTACAGCGCCAACCTTTTAATTAACTTTTAAAAATAAAAATATGAAATTTTCTAAAATTCTTGCTTCAGCTTTTGCGCTGACTTTACTGTTCAACATTTCTTGTCGCACAAATGACGATCCCATCAAGGAAGAACTCCCAAGAGGCGCGTACGAAAACGGAATCATCATCACTAATGAAGGTGGATATTCTACGCCAACTTCTTCGGCTTCTTTTCTTCCAACCGACTTATCAAAGCAGGAAGACAATATTTTCGCAAAAAATAACGATAATGCGGTTTTGGGAAATGTTTTCCAGTCGATCGGGTTTAAAGGTGATTTGGCTTATCTCGTTTTAAACGTTCCTAATAAAGTGGAAATCGTGAACCGTTATACTTTCAAAAAAACTGCAACGATCACTTCTAATTTGAGCACACCGAGATACATTGCGTTTACTCCAAACAATACTTATATCACCAATCACGATTTTTTTACCGTGAAAAAAGTAAATATTTATGACAACGCGAATAATTTTGTAAAAAGCATTGATTTTGATCGTTATGCTGAAAAAATATCAGCTTCAAACGGTTTTATTTACGTTCAAACGGATGGTTTAACTTACGATTCATCTTCCAACGAATTGGCGACCGGACATACGATCTCCAGAATTAATCCTGCGACCAATGCGGTAGATAAAACCATTACTTTATCTGATGATCTGGTTATTCGTGATATGATCGCCGATGATACTTATGTGTATGTAGTAACTTCAGATTATACGAACTCTAATATTTACAAAATTACTTCTGCGACCGGAAATGTACAGAAAATCGAATTGCCTGGAATTGCAGGAGCGCAAAAGCTAGCTTTGGATAACAGCAAATTATATTTCATGACTTCCGGGAACAAAATTTATAATTTAACGGCGACTACGGCAAACGCTATGTTTACAGCAACTGCAAGTTATGCTTACGGATTTAATGTAATTGATGGAAATGTTTATGTTTCTGATGGTTCATTTACCGGAGACAGCACCGTGAGAATCTATAATTCTACAGGAACCATAGTGAAAACTTTGAGCACAGGAATCGGGACCAATGGTTTTTATAAAAACTAAAATTTGAATTGTAAGTATTTCAAAAAGATATTCTCATTACGAAAAAGAACGAATTTTTAAGTGCGTTCTTTTCTGTTTTGAATAGAAAGTTATTTCCGTTTAGATTCCAGTTTTTAATCCAAGAAGTTCGCCTTCTTTAATGACGAAATTTCTCGCCTCATCTTTATCATTTGCAATTTCGCCTTCCAGAATCGCTTCTTTTACTTTTTCCTTTAAAATTCCGATTTCCCGGCTCGGTTTTATTTTAAAAAGCTCCATAATTTCTTCTCCTGAAATCGGTGGTTGAAAATTTCTGACCTGATCTTTCTCTTCTACTTCTTTTATTTTAATGGCAACTTCTTCAAAATTTCGTTTGAACTTGGCCTGTTTTGAAGAGTTTTTCGTCGTGATATCTGCTTTATTCAAAATAAACAAATCCTCCAGATCTTCACCGGCATCAAATAAGAGTCGTCGCAGCGCAGAATCTGAAGTTCCGTCGTCAACCAAAGCGATCGGTCTTGAGGAAAGTTTGACGAGTTTCTGAACATATTTCATATCTGTTCCAAGCGGTAGTTTTAAACGGTAGAAAAGATTTTTTACCATTTTTGAACCCAGAAATTCGTGACCGTGGAAAGTCCAGCCAATTCCGTCCACAAATTTTTTCGTCGGCGCTTTTCCGATGTCGTGCAACAAAGCTGCCCATCGGAGCCAAAGATTATCGGTGTTCGCAGAAATATTATCTACAACTTCCAGCGTGTGCCAGAAATTGTCTTTGTGCGTTTGTCCTTCAACTTCTTCAATTCCTTTTAATGCAGTTAATTCAGGAATGATCAGTTGCATCAAACCGGTTTCTTCCATCAATTTTAAACCTAAAGAAGGTTTTGCAGAAAGCATGATCTTATTAAATTCAACCATGATGCGCTCCAGAGAAACAATTTTGATTCTTTCTGATTCATTTTTGATGGCATTCAAAGAGTTTTCTTCAATCTTAAAGTTTAAGGTCGAAGCAAACCGAATTGCACGCATCATTCTCAAAGGATCATCGGAATAAGTTTGACTTGGTTCTAATGGAGTGCGGAGAATTTTTTTCTTAATATCTTGAACGCCATCAAATGGATCGATCAGATCGCCAAAATTTTCTTTGTTTAAAGAAAGTGCCAAGGCATTGATGGTAAAATCGCGGCGTTTTTGATCATCTTCCAAAGTTCCGATCTCTACAGAAGGTTTTCGGGAATCTTCAGCATAGCTTTCTTTTCGCGCGCCTACAAATTCTAAATCAAGACCCTCATGTTTGAACATCGCAGTTCCATAATTTTTGAAAATGGAAACCTTAAGTTTTGGATTGAGTTCTTTTGCGATCGATTTTGCGAGTTCTATACCATTTCCTTCAGTGACAAAATCAATATCGGTGGGACTTTGACGCTTCATCAATAAATCACGAACGTAACCCCCGACAATAAAAAGAGTTTGATTATTTTTAGCCGCAACTTCGGAAAAAATCTTAAAGTTTTTGAAATTTTTATTTTGCGTAAGATTGATATTCATAAGCTGAATTACCACAATCGAATGATTGAAGTTTTAATTTTTGCAAAGATAAGTAAAAGAGATGCGGGATTAAAACTGAAAACTCAATCCAAAAAGATTTGATAAAATAAAAATTAGATTTTTAGACAAAAATAAACGCCTGGTTTATGAATTTCCGAGCGTTTTTAGAAAATAAATATTCAAAAAGTATAAATTGATCAAACAATGTATACTGTAAACTCTTTAGATTTCTTTATTGTCTTTCTCCAAAAGCCAATCGCCAATTTCATCTTCCAGATATTCGGTTTGTATTTTAACAGCATCCATAAAATCATCGGGAATATTCGAGGTATCGCTATTCTCCAGATTATATAGTTCATTCGACATTAATTCGTATTCCTCATAAATTCTTTTGAATCTAGGACTGTTTCTCTCTAATTCTTCAATTTTTTTCTGTTGAGGAATGAATTTTCTGAAAGGTCTCTGTGTTGTCATGATTTTTTTTTGATATTACTGCTTTTTTTGTAAAATTTAAATCTGCTTATCGGTATTTAAAAATAAAATCACTTCTGTAACTACCTAAAAATGAAAATATTATAATAACCTTCTGCTTTAAGACGAAATAAAAGTAAACAATAAAATGAGACAAAAAAAAACTTTAACAAGATTTTCTGATTGTTTAACATATAATTTTAAATTTGCATTTATTAAAGATGAAAGAACTTTTACTAAAACAAAGACAGATATTGCTTTTCGCTTTTGCGGGAGCGCTTAGTGCGATCGTAGAGATCGGAACTTTCAAAATATTCAGTGTTCATTTACCGCATATATTTTCACAGGAAACAAATTTTCATGGGATCCACTTTCCTTTGAGCAACATCTTATCGACAAGTTGTGGGATTTTCACCAATTATTTTTTGAGCATCTGGTTCGTCTTTGCCCGTGGTAAACATTCGAAAAATAAGGAGTTCGCTTACTTTATGGGCATCTCTTTTTTATCAACAATAGTTAGTTTAAGTTTTTTCCAGATCTTCTTCCGATTTGTATTCTTAGATCATATTGATCTGGGCTTCTTTGTATTCAGTCAGGAAATGTTGAGTAAGATCGCCGCAATTATACTGGTTTCTGTCCTCAACTACACTGTGAAGAAGAAAATTATTTTTAATGGTTAATCACTTAAAGACTAGCTTTGCTTTTTTAAAAAATTAAATGAAAAAAATCCTCAATTATATTTGGCGTGGTTGGATGCTGATCTTAGGCGCTGTTCTGACCACCGTTATGGGAATTCCTGTTTTAATTTTATCGATCAGAAAAGAGCATTATAAATATGCGTACAAATTCATTCGTTTCTGGGCGATCGGAATGTTCTACGGAATGGGATTTCGCTACGATCTGAAAAAACTCACCGATAAAAAAATCGATAAAAACACACAATATGTCTTTATTGCGAACCACACTTCGATCATGGATATCATGTTGCCCTGCATTTTGATGCCAGATCATCCGCTTTGCTATGTCGGAAAAAAAGAACTTGTGAAAATTCCAATTTTCGGAACCATCTATAAAAGAATTTGTGTCATGGTTGATCGAAGTTCTGCGAAAAGTCGCGCGGATGTGTACCGGAGATGCGCCGAAAGAATGGAAGAAGGGCAAAGTATCGTTATTTTCCCGGAAGGTGGTGTTCCCGATGATGAGTCGATCGTTTTAGATGAATTTAAAGATGGTGCTTTTATTTTAGCCTCAAAATATCGGGTTCCAATTGTAGTTTTCACCTTTGTTGGTTTAAAGGAAATGTTTCCTTTTGATTACTCAAGAGGTTTTCCCGGAAAAGTACAGGTTTATTTCAATGATATTTTAGGATCTGATCACTCTGTAAAAGACCTCAAATCGCTTTCTCATGCTGAGATAAAAAAAGTTTTGGAAAAATCCCTTTGAGAATTTAAATTAGTTATATTTGTTTTTAAAGAAACTATTAACAAATGTCTACAACTTACACAAAACAAACTAACTGGGGTCAATTCGTACCGTTGGTAACTGTATTTTTCTTCTGGGGATTTGTTGCGGCGAGCAACGATATTTTAATTCCCGTTTTTAAAAAAGCTTTTGATCTTACTCAAAGTCAAAGTCAGTTGGTATCGGTCGCATTTTATGTTGCGTATACCGTTGGTTCCCTCATCTACATGTTTATTTCGAAAGCTATCAAACAGGATCTGGTGAATAAAATCGGCTACAAAAACGGTTTGATTTTAGGACTTTTAATTTCGGCTTCCGGAACTTTACTTTTTTATCCTGCAGCCAATTTGGGCTCATTCCCATTAATGATCTCCGGATTATTTATTCTGGGTCTGGGTTTTTCATTACAGCAGATCGTAGCAAATCCACTGGCTATTGAAGTTGGTCCAACTGAGACGGGCTCACAAAGATTAACGATGGCGGGAGGAATTAATAATCTTGGTACAACTATAGGACCTTTGATCGTAGCTTTTGCAATTTTTGGCTCAGCAACTGCCTCAAATACCGAAGCAAGTATCGAATCTGTAAAAATCCCTTACATGGTTTTAGGAGGTGCGTTTATTTTAGTCGCAATTTTACTTAAATTTTCTTCGTTACCACAAATTACACCAACAATCGCAGAAGTTACTGATGACGCTGTTCCTGGCGAACATAGAGATTCTGCATTGAAATATCCACAACTGGTTTTAGGGATGATCGCGATCTTCGTCTATGTAGGTGTAGAAGTTTCAACCGCGAGTAATTTGCCAGCTTACATGGAAAAATCCTTAGGATTCACTACTAAAGATATTGCGCCTTATGTTTCTTTATATTGGGCTTCATTAATGATCGGTCGGTGGACCGGAGCTGTGGAAGCATTCGATATTAGCGCAAGTTATAAAAAGATATTACGATTTCTGGCCCCTTATCTGGCTTTTGGAGTTTTCCTTCTGGTCAATGCGATCGCTAAACATGATCTGTCCCATTTTTATATTTATGGTTTGGTTATTTTGGTCATGATCGCTTGTGATATTGCGAGTAAAGGAAACCCGGCGAGAATGTTACTGATCTTCTCCTGTATGGGAATTTTGTCTCTGGCAACGGGAATGATGACTTCGGGAATGACTTCAGTTTATGCATTTACAAGTGTTGGATTATTCTGCTCTACTTTGTGGCCATGTATTTTTGCACTAGCGATTAATGGTTTAGGAAAACATACGAATCAGGGATCAGGTTATTTGATTATGATGATCATGGGTGGTGGAATTATTTCCTGGTTGCAGGGAACTCTTGCCGATATGACAAATATTCACGTTAGTTACGTAGTGGGAGTTGTTTGTTTCGCTTATCTCGCATTTTATGCAGTACGAGTTACAGGAATTTTAAAAGCGCAGGGAATTGAACTGGATCAAATTAAAAGTGAAGGTGGACATTAAACAAAAACCCACATATAAAACAAAAGGATTTTGGGCGGGTATTTTACTTGCCCAATTTCTTTTGTTCTTCATCTTCTCAAAAATTGAATTCGTTGTAAATCTCTTCAGTAGTTTTTTTGAATTGCAGAAAGGTTATCACCAAGCAATATTTTCATCGCTTGCATTTTCAGTGGGCGATATCTTCTATATCATCCTTGGAATTGGCCTCCTCTACTTTGTTTTTAAAATTATAAAGAAGAAAAGCAGAAACATCTTTCTTCTGAGATTCTTAATTGCGGCAAATATTCTCTATTTCAGTTATCAGCTATTTTGGGGCATGCTTTATTTTCAGCAACCGATTATTAAAAATCTTCCGAAAGGAAATATCACCTTAAAAGAAACCCAGGATTTGACCTTAAAATATCTCAATCTTTGTAAGCAAACCCGCCAATTGGTTAAAGAAGATAAAAATGGGGTTTTCATGGTGACTAATCTGGGCAGCATCAAAAATGAGATTCTACAGAATCAAAATTATCTGCCAGATTTCTTAGGTCATAAGAAAGCCGTAAATATTAATGCTTTTAAACCCAGCCTGTATGAAGGAGTCATGAGTTATACCGGGATCTTAGGTTATTACAATCCATTTACTGCAGAAGCGCAATACAACGCTGAATTGCCCTCCACTTATCTTCCGTTTACCTTGGCGCACGAAAGCATTCATCAATTAGGTTTTGCACGGGAACAGGAAGCAAATTTCACCGGATTTCTCGTTGGTAGAAGTGCGACGAATCTTGAATTAAGATATAGTACTGAATATTTTGTTCTGAAATCACTACTGAATTCTCTGGCAGAAAAAAATCCTGAGTTTGCAAAGAGCGTACTCCAAAACTATTCCGCAGAGATGAAGCGGGATCGTAGGGCTGAAAAAGATTTTAGAAAAAAACATGAAGGATTGCTAGATGTGCTGTTTGGTTATACCAACGATTTATTTTTAAAAAGCAACCAGCAAGAAGGCAGTATTACTTATTCTTATTTCGTTGATCTATTGATTCGTTTCGAAAGAACACTACCAAAAAAATAAAAAAAAAGAACCGCATAATGAAATGCGATTCTAAAAACACAAATGATGAAAAAAAATTTGCTTACACGACAACTTGCGTCATCATTAAAGCGTTGTAAAAGTACTACATTTTTTTTATTTAGCAAAACTTTTGATAAAAAAAATAGGTAATATTTTCATTATTAATATACGTTTAATAACAGTACTTTGAAAAAATTACCAGCACAACAATGATTAATCAAATCTATTGTCATTTCGGTAATTATAAAGTTAAAAATTAATGGTTATTTGATGAAATACTAAAATGACATTTTAGGTCTGAACCGCTGTTTAATTTTAAAATAAAAAAACCCAAACAATTGTTTGGGTTTTTAGTAGCGAGGACGGGAATTGAACCCGTGACCTCAGGGTTATGAATCCTGCGCTCTAACCGACTGAGCTACCTCGCCTTTTTTTCGGTGGTGCAAATATAAAAATATTTTGTGAGGTAGCAAAAATTTTAATTTAATTTAATTTCAAATAAGAAAACACGTCTTTAGCGTGATCGGGTTTAGCAATAATTTTGTTGTTTGCGTCGAGTATGTAGTACGACGGAGTAGCATGAACATTATATTTGTTAGCATATGAACTGTACCAACCTTTGAGCTCCGAATCATTGATCCACGGCAAGCTTTTCACCTTATTTTCATATGATGCCTTTTCACTATCCAAAGAAAGTCCAATTATTTGTATATTTTGTGCCTGTAAAGCGCTGTATTTCTCCAAAAACTTCGGAAGTTCAGCTTCACAATGCGAGCAGGTAGACGCCCAGAAAATAATAATTTTCTTAGCAGCTTTCACTTCAGAAAGTGATTTTGCCTTTGTGTTGGTTGGCTGGTTAAATATTTGATCCGGAAACTGCGCTCCAATTTCTGTATTTTTATTTGTGGCGATGGTAGAAGAAAGTCTTTCATTGATCGTACATTTTAAATTGCTGGCTTCTGTAAGATATTTATCTTTTAGATCCTTCATTTCGTAAAGGTCAAAAATTTCAATAAGTTCAGACAGCACGGTCTGTCCTCGAGGTGTCTCTACATTCACCGCGGCCAGTAATTTGTCGATATCTGAGGAAACGTTCGAACTAGGACCGATATTTAGATAAGCAACTAAAATAGGTCTCATAAGCGATGAGGTTTCTAAAAGGTCATTTGACTTAGTCAGAAAATCGATAATTTCCTCATGCGTTAATGCTTTCTTTCCAGCACTCTTTTCTAAGAATCTTGCGTAATTCGTTTTATAAAAATTAACAAACGGGTATTTAACACTTATATCTGAATTATTGGATAAACGAAGGATCTCGGTTTCAATTGCTTTTCCAAAATCGGAATTATCTTTGTAATATTCCTTCATCTGAAATAATGCAGGCAGAATAAATTCTTTTTTTTGCTGCACATCCTGCAAATTATTCATCACAAAATTACTGTCGTCAAGGTATTGAATATTGGTAACCTTAGAATTTTCAACATCAAATTTTAACTTTACATTTTTATTTTCAGAAATAAAGTTAATTGATACATTTTGTTCAGGGAAGTACAGCTTCATCATTCCAGAATAAGGCTTTGTGACATTAATTTGCCAAGTGTTCCCTTTTCTGACCTCTTTGGTTTCCAACAGGTCTTTTGAACCACTTAATGTATAAAGATATACCTCTTTTGGAGTAAAAGTCGCCGGAGCTTCGATCTCAATTTTGAATTGAGCTGATAATGAGTTCAAAAGGATTAAACTCAGTACTGCTAAAATTTTCTTCATAGCGTAAATATAAAAAAACCCACCGAATTTTCGATGGATTTCTTATAATTTTAATAAATATTTAAGCTATTGTTTTATGCTGTTTTCTTGCAAAATAGATGATCAAAAGAAAACCGACCAATGCCAGAATGTAAACATACATATCGATTGGTGAAGAGGGCGCACCTGGACCAGTACCACCACCACCACCAGGAGGCGGAGCGGGAACATCATCAGGAATACCCGCTTTATAAAGCGTTCCTATAATGAGGAATAAAAAGAACAAAGTTTTATTAATAATTTTCATAATGTGTGTTTTTAATATTATCTGATAATTTTGGAACTAACTTTTTCTCCTTTTTCCGAAACAGCAGTCACGATGTACGCAGAATTCATTTTCGATAGATTTATCTCGAAATCTTTATCAGTCAAAACATCTTTTTGAGAAATAATTAATTTCCCACTCATATCATACACATTAATATCTGATTTTTTCCATTGAGGATCAAAGCGTACTACGAACATGTTAATGGCTCCATTGTAAACAACCTTAGTTCTGGAAGGTTTCGTACTTCCACCTGTTCCTAATACTATATTTGATTTTCCATAATATAGATTATATTGGTCTCCAAGTACAGGAATTACTTGATTCTGTGCAATTTCAGAAATAGCTCCTGTCGCTGATTTATAATAAAATCCAATTCCGGTTGACAAATTATGTTCGCCATCTGGAATTAATTCAGCATTTTCTCTAACTTCAAATTTTAAAGATTTAATACTGCTGCTATACAATGCTAAAGGAAGTGCTTTTCCAAGAAAATCGGTTTCATTTGCTTCATTGATATATAACCAATATGAATCTTTATAATTCATATCATAACCACCGTTTATATCTTCCTCATAAGTTCCTAAAATATTTTCATTCCCCAATGTTGATTGCACCGTTGGTTGTGTAGTGTGACCGGTAGTTGCAGTTGGGTAAACCGCAAAATAAGTTCGAGCGAGCTCCTGACCATTTTCATCTAAACCAATTACACCTAATTGCTTTACAGTACTGGTCGTATTACCTGCATTTCCAGATGATTTTAAAGCATTTACATCATAATCGGTACCCGTCATTCGTCGGGAATTTTTAAATCTCCTTAAATTGTCAAAATATAAAGTTTTATCACCAACACCAGCATTAACAACTTCTGGATTATTATTTCTTAATTTTATTACAAATGTTTGCATTGGCTTAATGATCAAACCAACATCTCCTACTGGGAAACTTGCATTAGGATTACCAACAACATCAGTAAAGTTTATGAATTTAGCACCTACAGAATAGGTACTGCCATTTGATAAAGAAACTACGGTACCTGGATCATAACGAACTCCCTGTATTGACGGAATATTATTACCGTCAGTAGTTGCACCTGCTTCCACTTTATTGATGAAACCCAGATCTAAATTTGTGAAATATGGGTTTCCAAATTGGTAAATGTTTCTACCATAGTTTCCTGCCCATGGCGTTGTTGCTTCCCAATCATCTTGAAGATATGTATTGTATTTTTCATTATAGGAATTATTATTATTCCCTCCTGTTCCAAAAATTACTCCGTTCGCAGCATTTTTCAACGACTCCGTTATTCCATTAGCAAATGCTTGTCCTCTTAAGGTATAAACGACACCTTTTCTGTTTGGATTCGTAATAAACGCAGGATCTGACGGATCAGGATTTGAAGGCATCAAAGCAGGCGGATTGTCTGAATCAAAGGAATTCGAACCCAACATATAGTAGGTCGTATTTTTCGGAGTTGTAGCAGATACACTCAAATTGTCTGAAACAGCAGTTATGTTGTTCCACGTTAAAATTTCATTTTTGGAGTATCTAATGTCAGCAAAAGTTTTTCCGAATGTTCCAATCGATGATGTACTGCCTGAAAGGCTGGAAAGTAGTTTATTTCTGAATGGCAATGCAATCTGCTGGTAAGTACCGTGTTTAGGAGTACGATATTCTTTATCAACGATCGCTGTCATATTACCTTGAGCTAACCCGTTAATAAATAGCTGACCGTAAGTAGAAGTTGCTGAACTTGATGGAGTATTAAGTCTAAGGATGATATTTCCTCCGTCTAATTTATCGCCTCCACCTGTGGCTAAAGTTTTGAAAAGATCAGAACCTGATCCAACAATCATGACATTTCCATGTACATCGTAAATACCGTTTTCTACAGTTTGAACGCCACCTCCGTTATAGACCAAAGCGTTTTCTCCTACGTAAAAAACCGCATCCTTATTTGCACTGAAGATGACTTGGGCACCAACAGATAAACTTAGCGCCATAAGCGCTACAGTTAATAGATTTTTTTTCATTATTGTGTGTTTTGTGTTTTCCTGAAAATAATACAGTTACAAATGTATTCATAATTTTTAGTATTTCAATGAAATTCCTAAAATAAATACTAGAAAATTACATTATCAGTAGTTAACGTGATCTTCTTTTGCTTCGTAATATCAAACATAAAGTCTTCTAAAACTTTTTCAGTTGTTCCTCTCAATCCTCTCGCTCCCAATCCTTTATCCATGGTTTCGTCAACGATCATATCGATTGATTCATCGGTAAATTTCAAGGTAACCCCATCCATCTTAAATAGCTCAACAAACTGATTAACGATAGAATTTTTTGGTTCTTTCATAATTCTGATCATCGTCTCTTTATCGAGTTTCTCCAGATAAGTTACAATAGGAAAACGCCCTAAAAGCTCGGGGATCAAACCGAATTTTCTCAAGTCGATCGCATTGATCTGACGCAGCATATAATCTTCGTCTTCAACTTTATTTATTTTTTCCATGCTGAATCCAATTGCTTGTTTATTCAGCCGTTTTTCAATAATATCTTTAATTCCATCAAAAGCACCACCGGCGATGAACAGTATATTTTGCGTATTTACCTGGATGTATTTTTGATCAGGATGCTTTCTTCCTCCTTGTGGCGGCACATTTACAATACTTCCCTCCAATAATTTCAGTAATCCCTGCTGAACTCCTTCACCGGAAACATCTCTTGTTATGCTTGGATTATCAGATTTTCTTGCAATTTTGTCGATCTCATCAATAAAAACAATCCCTTTTTCGGCTTTTTCTACGTCGTAGTCAGCAACCATTAATAAACGTGACAAAATACTTTCTACATCTTCTCCAACATAACCTGCTTCCGTAAGAATGGTGGCATCAACAATACAGAATGGAACATTTAATTCTTTAGCAATTGTTTTTGCTAAAAGTGTTTTACCGGTTCCTGTTTCACCAATCATGATGATGTTGGATTTTTCTATTTCCACTTCCCTGTTCTCATTCTTGGCATGTAAAATACGTTTGTAATGATTATAGACTGCAATAGAAAGTTGCTTTTTAGCCTGATTTTGTCCGATGACATAGAGGTCCAGAAATTCTTTAATTTCTCTGGGTTTCTTTAAATCTGCCATGCTTTCTGCCGGGGAAAATTTTGAATCTGAAGCGCCTTCCGCTACAATTGCATGCGCTTGCTCGATACAGTTTTCGCAGATAAATCCGTTGTTTCCGGAAATCAGCATTTGTACTTCAGTTCGTTTTCTTCCACAGAAAGAACATTCGTTTGAATTCATATAAAATAATAAGTTAAGAGTTAAATTAAAAAATTTTGTCAAAGCATAATCACTTTGACAAAATTGTATTTTTAGGAATTAAGAATCGAGTTTTGAATCTCGAGATATTCTTCATTGGAAAATTTTAAACGTACGTTTTTAAAATTCATATCTCCCATCTCGGTGATTGGAATGAGGTGAATATGTGCGTGGGGAACTTCTAATCCGATCACTGATACCGAAATTCTTTTGTCAGGATACGTCTTTTCCAGTTTTTTTGCAACTTTTTGTGCAAAACTCCAAAGATCTTTAAAATCTTCATTTTCCAGATCAAAAATGAAATCAATTTCCTTTTTCGGAATAACTAAAGTGTGCCCTTTCACCAAAGGCATCGCATCCAGAAAAGCTAAATATTTTTCGTCTTCCGCAATTTTATAGGCAGGAATTTCGTTTTTTATAATTTTTGTAAATATGGAACTCATGATTTTGGTATTTGTAATTATTATCTAGAAATTATCTAAACTACACGACCACCTCGATTTCTATGATGTTGTAAAATTACAATTTAATTAAAAAAATGATTGTTAAAGAATTCGTAAAACTTTGTTTAAAATTACCTTCGATTATTAAATGGAAATCTCGAGTACCTCAAACGAAAGTTTATTTCCGTTTGGCAAAACAATATCTGCCGTTTCACCAATTACTTTACCCAAAAGTCCTTTCGCAATTGGCGTATTGATTGAAATCTTCCCAGCTTTCAGATCGCTTTCATTATCAGGAACTAAAGTGAATTTCTGCTCTCCTTTTGTCACCATATTTTTCAAACGCACGGTGGTCAAAATAGAAACTTTGGAAATATCTAAATTGGTTTCATCGATTACTTTTGCATCTGCCATTAAATTCTTCAGTTTAGAAATTCTCATCTCTAACATTCCCTGTGCTTCCTTTGCAGCATCGTATTCTGCATTTTCAGAAAGGTCGCCTTTATCTCTAGCTTCAGCAATTTGCTGTGTAATTTTTGGTCTTTCGATGGTTTCCAGCAGTTCCAGTTCAGCTTTCATTTTATCTAATCCATCTTTGGTAACATAACTTGCCATAAATTCTTATATTTAACGTTAGTATAAAAAAATAATCCGACATTTGTCGGACAATGTTTTTTTGCGTTGATCGTTTTACAAAGATATAAATTTATTTTAAATGAAAAGAAATATTTCAATCTTACTTTTCCCAATATTACTCATTTTCAGCGCCTTAAATCTTAATTCATGCAGCAGTCGCGAAGAAACAGTCAGCTGTTTTCCCAAAGTTCCGGTCAATGTTGTTTTAAACCTTAATCTTCCTGCTTATTACGATCTACAAAATGTAAATGGATGGATTTATGTCAACCAACAGGAATCTGGAACACGCGGTTTAATTGTCGTGAGAACAACCAACGGGTTTAAAGTATATGACAGAAACGCTCCTCACATTTGTCCGGATAACAACACGACTTTGGTAGTCGAAAATAATATCAAAATAGTTTGCCCAAAAGACAATGCAACTTGGATCCTCATTACTGGTGAACCTACAAATGTCGCCCAAATTGCGCCAAAAACGTACCGATACAATTTCGATTCAAATTCCGGAATTCTTTCTATTTTCGATTAATTTTTTTTCCTAAATCTTATTTTTTAATGAAAGCAGTTATTCAAAGAGTTTCTGAAGCCAGTGTAAAAGTTGATGATGAAATCGTGGGCCAAATTTCAAACGGTTTGCTTTTGTTAATTGGCGTTGATGAAGAAGATGAATTAAACGATGCGAACTGGCTTGTTCAGAAAATTTTGAATCTCAGAATTTTTGGTGATGAGGATGGCAAACTAAATCTGTCGATTCTGGATATTTCCGGTGAAATTCTTTGCATCAGTCAGTTTACTTTAATTGCAGATTATAAGAAAGGAAACCGCCCTTCTTTCATAAAGGCAGCTAGACCAGAAAAAGCTATTCCGTTATTTGAATATTTTAAAACTGAAATTTCAAAATCAAATTTGAAAATTGAGAGTGGCATATTCGGTGCAGACATGAAAGTCTCTTTATTGAATGACGGTCCGGTAACCATCGTGATGAATTCTAAAACGAAACTTTAAATTAAATTTCATTCCACTTTAAAAACAACTCTTATTTTATTTAAATTTGAGGAAAATACTATTATTATATATGAAGCGAACTATCCTTTTAATTTCTGCAGTAACAGTAATGTCCTGTTCAAAAAAAGATGCTGATCAAACAGAAACTCTTTCTCCGGAAGCTAAAAAAATCGAATCCATAAATATGGTCCGAAAAAAAATGAATGACAGTATTGAAATTTTAAATCAGCAAAACATCTTCAAAGATCTGAGTGGAAACCATCAGCTTAAATTCACTTCTGATGAAACGTCTGCATTTGCTGGAACGGCAAACTTCGAAAAAACCGGTCGTGATTTATACAACCTTACCGGAAATGCGAAATCAGGCAAAAATATTTTAGAAATTAAGGGCACTATAAAAAGAGTTTCTGAAAAACATCTTAATTTTGAAGGAGAAATCACCCAAAAAATTAACGGAGTTGTTTTTAAAAGAACTAAAAAGACAACCTTTTTTGATGAAGGAAAAGGAAAATTCTGGCGCTTGCAGAATAAAATTAATGGTTCCGGATTTGCTGACTATATCGACATTTACTTTTAAAATTATTCGCATGTTGAACTACGAAATATCCGGAAAAGGAAAAGAAAACCTTGTCTTGCTGCATGGTTTTATGGAAAATCTGCTTATTTGGGAAGATTTGGAAGTGGGTCTTTCAAAGGATTTCACACTTATAAAAATTGATCTGCCTGGACATGGTCTGTCTAAAATTTATGCCGAAATTCATTCGATGGAATTGATGGCGGAAGAAGTAAAAAAAGTCACAGATCATTTAAAATTGAAAAAATTTCATCTCCTCGGTCATTCGATGGGAGGTTATGTTTCGTTGGCGTTTGCTGAAAAATTTCCGGAAGTTTTGAAAAGTTTGACTTTGTTTTTTTCCACTTATTTTTCAGATAACGAAGAGAAAAAACAACAACGGCAGAAAAGTCTTCGGATCATCAAAGAAGCCTTTCCAACTTATGTAAGTGCGGGAGTTCCCAATCTATTTAATCCAAATGAAAAAGATATTTTGGAAGGGAAAATGAATCTCGCAAAAGAAATTGCTCTTTCTACAAAAAATGATGGAGTTTCAGCCGCCGTAAAAGGAATGATAGAAAGAACCGACAAAACATCGGTGCTGGTTAATTTTGAAGGTAAAATTTTGGTACTTGCAGGCAAACATGACAATGCTGTGAATGTAGAAAAAACCATTAAAAATCTACCAGAGAAAACAAACATTAAATCCTATATTTTAGATTGCGGCCATAATGGACATTGGGAAAAACCGACAATTTGTGCAGAAATCATTAATGCTGAACTCCTTCACAATCTACCGAAACATCTTCTTTTCTAATTTTAAAACCTTGAAAATCCCATGGAAATTATTGCAAAAATATTAATTGCTCTTGTTGCTATTGAACATCTTTATATTTTATATATGGAAATGTTTGCATGGGAAACGCTGGGTAAAAAAACATTCAAGGGCGCATTGAAAGACGAACTTTTCACGCCTACGAAAAACTTAGCTGCAAATCAGGGATTATACAATGGGTTTTTATCGGCAGGTTTAATCTGGTCTTTGGTAATTTCTGATGAAATGTGGTCTAAATATGTCGCAATGTTTTTTCTGAGCTGCGTAATTGTTGCGGGAATTTACGGCGCATTCACCGCTTCGAAGAAAATATTTTTCGTGCAGGCTTTGCCAGCAATTTTAGCTTTGATATTTGTTTTGGCAAAATAAATCTTATTTCAAAGCTGAATCTTATTAAAAATCTTCCTGCTCAATTTTCTCTTTAAAATCGACAATTGTTTCTTCAATGGTTTTCATGTATTTTCCACCGGCTGCGTTAATGTGACCGCCTCCGTTAAAATATTTTCGGGAGAACTGATTGACATCAACCTCATCTTTGGAACGGAAAGAAATTTTGATAAAATCATCATATAAATCTTCCATAAAAAATGCGGCAACTTGCGTTCCCATAATGCTTAAACCGTAGTTTACAAAACCTTCGGTATCTCCTTTCTGGAAACCAAATTCTTTCAATTCATCCCTTTTCAACCAAAGAATGGCAACTTTTCCGTCTTTCACTACTTCAATTCTACCTAAAATCAAAGCCAAAAGATGAAGTCTTGAAACCGTATTGGTATCCCAGGTATTAGAAGTGATCATGGCTGGATCTGCGCCCTTTTCAATTAAATTGGCGACAATTCGGTGCGTTGTTGCACTCGTTGACCGAAAACGGAAACCTCCTGTATCAGTCATAATACCGGTGTAAAGACATTCAGCGATATCTTTATTTACTAAGTTTTCTTCCTTTAATTCCTGAATAAAATGATACACCATTTGCGAAGTCGCTGGGATCGTAACATCAGAATACACATAATGAAAATCATCAGGTTGTTGATGGTGATCGATCAATATTTTTTTCGCTCTTGCCTTTTCAATCCAGGGCCCCACTAAATTACCGCTTCTGTGAGAAGCATTAAAATCTAAAATAAAAATAACATCAGCGTTATAAATTGCTTCTCCGGCTTGCTTTCTTTTATAATCTGCAATAATGATCTGTTTGGATTCGGGCATCCATTTCAAAAATTTTGGAAAATCGTTCGGAACGATAACATCAGCTTCTAAACCTTTCTGTTTTAAGAAATGTTTCAGACCCAAACTGGATCCAACAGCATCTCCATCGGGATTATAATGGGTGATAATGACTATCTTTTTCTCTGGTATTAACAGTTTTTGAATTTCGGAAATTTCTGTAGAAGTAAACATTTAGTACAATTTTTTGGAGTCGCAAAGGTAATCTTTGTTTTTGACAAATTACAGCCGGGCAAAAATTTCAATGTTCGATTTAGGGTGTTTTAGCTTAAGGAAATAGGGTGTTTTCACCACTCTATTGAATGAAATAAGGGAGAGATTTGCAATATTAATATTCCTCAAGATATTTTGAAGAAATTGTCATTCGTCGATTATTTTCGTCGTTGGTCGATTTGATATTTCATTATTGAATTGAAAATTAAAGCTTTGCATTACTAATTTAATATAAACCAATTAAAACTTTACACCATGAAAAAAATTACTCTGTTTCTCTTAACAATTTGCAGCATTCTGATGTTTGCTCAAAAAGACGGCACCGATAATAAAATGCCGACCCCCATGACTGTTACTAAAAATATTCAAAAATTGCCAACCAAAATTTTCAAAACTTCGAGAGAATATAGTAATGATTTTGCACTACTCAATAATTTGGATCCCCGCGTTTATGGACAGGTTCCCTTTATTAATTCAATAAGATCACAAAAATTTGATGCTGCAAATGCCACGTATGACTGCACGGCAGCAGATGATTTCACAGTTCCGGCGGGACAAATATGGGAGATAAAAAACATTGCTGCTGATGGTTATATTCTGACAGCAAAAAATCCTGATTCTTATAATGTCATTATTTACGCAAATAGTGGCGCCAATTTACCGGGAAATATTATCAGACAGGAAAATATACAACCTTCGGCGGGAACACAAAGTCCTAATTTATCTTTAGGCACCAGCTTGCTTTTAAATCCAGGAAGATATTGGATTTCTGTTCAGGCAGTTGCAGATTTACCGGGTGACTGGTTTTGGCAAACCTATGCCGACAGTTCTACACTCGGCTCTCCTTTTGTTTGGATAAATCCAGGAAATGGTTTTGGTACAACTTGCGCTGCAAATTGGGGAGTAGGTTCCGTATGTTCACCAGGATCTGCTAAAGATTTAAGTTTTACATTAAATGGTAATATCCTATCATCTTGTAAAACATTTACTGATAAAATTGTTTCTACCGATCCTACCCAAACTCCTAGAGTAACGCGAGACGGAAATCCTTCGGTTTGCGGTACCACAAAAGTTTATCCCGGTAATATAGGATCTGGAAATTATCATTATAAAAAATATACGATACAAAATACTGCTGCATCAGCTCAGTGCGTTAATATTATCATAACAAATCCAGAAGCAAATCAGATGTTTGTAGTTGCTTATAGCGGTACTTTCAATCCTGCAAATTTATCACAGAACTACTTGGCAGATATAGGTTCCAGTCCATTTAGTGGCAGTTCATCTAATATGGCATTTACGATGCCCGCAAGTTCTACAGTGGTTTTGGTAGTTAGTGAGGTTGTGGTTAACACTACCTTTATCAACAATTATACATTAAGTGTAATAGCTGGAAACTGCGGAAGCATTTTGAAAACTGGCGAAGTTACCAGCTCCAACGTGAGTATTTATCCAAATCCTGTAAGAACATTACTATATGTGAATGGGATGAAGATGAATGAAGCGAAAGTATATGACGCAAGTGGAAAATTAATCCCAGTGAAAAGTACAGAAAATCAGATCAATGTTGAAGGACTTACTAAAGGGAATTATTTACTTCAAATGAAAGACAAGTCTGGAAATGTACACCAAGATAAGTTTATCAAAAACTAAACGATCATTTCAATTAAATAAAGTCTGCCTATCGTATAGGCAGACTTTTTAATTTTTCACTCAGATTTGAATGATGGGAATTTAGCAACAGTCTTCAATTCTCAAACTATTATATCATCTTCTTTCATAAACTTCCACTTAGAAACAAATAACTTATTTGCTGCACCAATCTGTAAACTTTCCTTGTGTTATTTGGTGCAATTTTGAATTTTAAAATAGACTTACCGTTAAAACACCCTACTAAATTGGGTCATTTCACCTTACAAACAAGGGTGAATTCACATCATGAAAATTCAATTAAAAGTGGGAAGTTTGATATGTTAATTTTTCCAGGTAACTATATTTAAAATGTAAAACCGCTGCGAAATTGGCTGCTCGGGTAATTTTTATCTATTTATCATATTTAAAGTGAAGAATTGCACCTATAATTAATAAAATTTTCTTAACCAAAAAATAACATTTATCATGAAAAAATTTACTCTTTTGTTGCTCACAGCTTGCAACTTGCTTATGTTTTCGCAAAACACCCGAAACTCGGATGTTCAGAATACAACACAAAAACCGCCTGTTGTTTACAACACGCCAACGAAACCCTATGTAACTTTGGCAGCTTACAACGCCGCATTTAATTCCCAAAATATAAATGCTCCATTGCTGTACGGACAATTTCCCCCAATTGGCACCAGTACGATAACCTCGCAACAGTTTGAAGCAGCAAATGCTCAGTATAATTCTAACGCAGCGGATGATTTCACAGTTCCTGCAGGCAAATCCTGGCAAGTTAGCGCCATTTATGTGAGAGGATATTCAATTTCACCAGTATACCCTACTTCGTACAAAGTGACTTTTTATACCAACACGGGATCAAATTTACCCGGAACCATAATTCGAACAGAAAATGTAATCTTGGCTGCAGGATCCAACAGTCCTACTTTACCCCTTGCTACTGCGCTATCACTCGCGGCAGGTAAATACTGGGTTTCTGTACAGGCTGTATTAGATTTTGCAGGTGGCGGACAATGGTATTGGGAAACTTATTCTGATTCATCTACCTTAAGTTCACCTTATGCATGGACAAATCCAGGAAATGGTTTTGGAACACCTTGTAACACGGTATGGAATACAGGATCTATTTGCATTCCAGGACAATTAAAAGATCTTGCGTTCAGTCTTGATGGCATTGAATCTAATTCTACTGCGGCCACCTGTAAAACATATGTGGCAAGAATTGTAAGTACAGATCCTACAGAGACTACCAGACTTTATAGAGACGCGGTCCCATCTGTTTGCGGAACTGCAAAAGTTTATCCAACTCCAGCATTTGCAGGTAATTATCATTATAGATCTTATACTATACAAAATACACTACCAACAACAAATTGTGTAACCGTAAATCTAACAAACACCGATGCAGTTAATCAAGTGCATTTAGTAGCATACTCTGGCACATTTAATCCAGCGAATATTGCTCTAAATTACATGGGTGATTCCGGAACAAGTAGTGTTGGTGGCTCAGTAGCAACTATGAGCATTACAATGCCTGCAAATTCAACAATGGTGATCGTGGCAAACGAAGCTACTGCAAATAGTACATTCACTGGCGATTATACTCTTGATGTTCTATCTACAAACTGCGGAGGAATTTTGAGAACTGGAGAAACAGGAGGCAAAAGTGTTAACGTTTACCCTAATCCTGTAAAAACAGTATTATTCGTAAATGGAATGAAAGTAAATGATGCTAAAGTTTATGATGCAAGCGGAAAACTAGTTCCAGTAAAAACTTCCGAAAATCAAATTAATGTAGAAGGATTGACAAAAGGTAATTACCTTCTTCAAATGAATGATAAAGACGGAAATACCACTACTACTAAATTTATTAAAAAATAAAAACCTCACTTAAAAATAAAGAAGAGATTTACCTTTAGAAGTAAATCTCTTTTTCTTTATAAAAACAGGAGATATAGTTTGTAGAAAATAAAAAGTTTCTTATATTTGCAATCTGAAAAATAAGATATAGTTTTTACTAAAAATATTAGCAATGAGCAAGAGAACGTTTCAACCATCGGAAAGAAAAAAGAGAAACAAACACGGTTTCCGTCTAAGAATGTCAACACCTAACGGTAGAAGAATCTTGGCAGCGAGAAGAGCGAAAGGCAGAAAGAGTTTAACTGTAAGTGCACAGCGCGCTAAGAGATAATCTCAGGAATTATCATATACGAAATATGCTTGAAAGTAATTTTTCAGGCATTTTTTGTTTGTTAAAATTTGCCAATATTTAGCAGAAAAAGAAAGTTTTCTCTACTTTTGGTTTGCTGTAAATGCAGTTCCAATTTTATCAACTACAATCAAACAAAAATATGCCCCATTCTTCTCAAGACGGCCAGGACGTAATACATCTGACCAATGCGAAAATCGCACAGAAAAATTTCACAGTTTTAAATGAAGTTAATCTTCATATTAAGAAAGGAAGATTCTGCTATCTGATCGGCAAAACAGGTTCGGGAAAAAGTTCTTTATTGAAAACGCTCTATGGACATATTCCTTTAACTGCTGGTCAAGGAAACGTTGCTGGATTTGATTTAGAAAACCTTCGAACTTCTGACGTGCCAAACTTAAGACGAAAATTAGGAATTGTTTTTCAGGATTTTCAGTTATTACCGGACAGAACTGTTGAAAAAAATCTACGGTTTGTTTTAGAAGCAACAGGTTGGACAGATAAAACAAAAATGGACGACCGGATCAATGAAGTTTTAGCAAGTGTTGGAATGAAATCTAAAAAGCACAAAATGCCGCACGAACTTTCAGGGGGTGAACAACAACGTATCGCCATCGCGAGAGCACTGTTGAATCATCCTGAAGTAATTTTAGCTGATGAACCTACTGGTAATTTGGATCCAGAAACCTCAAATGAGATCATGACTCTTTTGAAACAAGTCGCATTTGAAAATAATTCTGCTGTAGTGATGGCAACTCACGATTATCACATGATTCAAAACTTCCCGGGTGAAGCGATCCGTTGCGAAGACGGGAAAGTTACAGTTTTAGATACTGCGGAACTTTTCGAATAATTTAAAAACTGTTTTATAAAATATAAAATCCTGTAATTAATAACTACAGGATTTTTCTTTTTATAAATACGCCAAGTTTTGGCTAATGGGAACAAAAATTTAGATAAAAAAAACGGGCTAAAGCCCGTTCCTGTTGTTTCCTATTTGCGATGATCTAAAATTTTAATATTTTACTCTTATCCTTTAAATTGACCCATCGCAATAAATTTATCCTGTCTTTGAGTTTCCAGTTCTTTTCCTGTAAATTTAGAAAAAGCTTTGATATTTTGAAGTATAGAAACTTTCAAATGATCATAAGCAACTTGTGGCTCATATTGTGCTCCACCAAGAGGCTCTTCGATGATTCCATCAATAAATTTTTCTTTCAAAGCATCTGCGGGAGTTAATTTCAACGCATTGGCTGCATCTTCTTTATGATCCCAGTTTCTCCAAAGAATTGATGAGCAGCTTTCGGGTGCAATTACAGTATACCAAGTGTTTTCAAGCATATACACTTTATTTCCAACACCAATTCCTAATGCACCACCACTTGCACCTTCGCCAATAATATAAACGAAAATCGGCGTTTTCAGCATGGTCATTTCAAAAATATTTCTGGCAATAGCCTCACCCTGTCCGCGTTCTTCAGCTTCTAAACCAGGATATGCTCCAGGTGTATCAATTAAAGAAATTACAGGAATTTTAAATTTTTCCGCCAGTTTCATTAATCTCAAAGCTTTTCGGTAACCTTCCGGATTACTCATTCCAAATCTGCGAAATTGTCTTTCTTTTGTAGTTCGACCTTTTTGAGTTCCGATGATCATTACTCTTTGTCCGTCGATTGTTGCCAAACCTCCGATCATTGCAGGATCATCTGCAAAATTGCGGTCGCCGTGCAATTCTAAAAAGCTGTCTTTATCCGTAATTCCTTTAATAAAATCTAAAGTGTAAGGACGATCTGGATGACGGGAAAGCTGAACCCTTTGCCAAGGCGTAAGATTCAGGTATATCTCTTTCTTTTTTTCTATAATTTTATCTTCGATCTGTGAGCAAGCGAGTTTAACATCTACGCCACTCTCTTCGCCAACCAATGAACAGGTTTGATACTGATCCATCAATTCTTTCACAGGAAGTTCAAAACTTAAATATTCCATTTTTGTAATTAAAAATTATCTTTCAAATTTAGGGAAAAATATAAGAAATCAGGAAATATTATTCACTGCATTTCTTAATCTTGCGATACTTTCTTCCTTCCCAAGGATTTGCAAAATGTCTGGAACATCCGGACCTTTTAATTCACCAACCAAACTTAATCGAAGAGGCATCATCACTTTTCCCATTCCCAATCCCTTGCTTTCTGCAAAATCGTGAATATCTTGTTTTAATGCTTCAGCCGCGAAGTCGGAATTCTCCAACTTTAAAATAAAATCCTTTATCACTTCCGAAGTCCCTTCATTCCATGTTTTTTTCACCGCTTTCTCCTCATATTCAGTTGGAGCTTCAAAGAAGAATTTTCCTTCGTTAAAAATATCTTTAACAAAAGTTGCCCTTTCTTTCATTAATGAAATGATCTGCAATAATTGAGCATCGCTTGAATTTTCAAGATTAATGCCGTCAATAGTCCTTAATAAACCTAAAACATCTTCGTTAGATTTTACTTTCAAATATTCGTGATTAAACCATTCTGCTTTTTCCTTATTAAATCTGGCGCCGGCTTTATGCACTTTATTCAAATCGAATTCTTTTACCATTTCATCAACCGTTAAAATTTCTCGGTCATTTGCCGGGCTCCAACCAAGAAGTGCAACCATATTGATGAATGCTTCCGGAAGATAACCTTCTTCTCGATATCCTTTAGAAATATTTCCGGTTTCAGGATCTTTAAAATTTAAAGGAAACACAGGGAATCCAAATTTATCGCCATCTCTTTTACTCAATTTTCCTTTTCCTTCAGGCTTCAGAATTAAAGATAAATGCGCAAATTCAGGCTTTTCCCAACCCATGGCTTCATATAATAAGTAATGCAAACCAAGAGAAGGCAACCATTCCTCACCGCGAATAACATGAGAAATTTCCATTTCATGATCATCAACAACATTGGCAAAATGATAAGTCGGCATTCCATCGTTCTTTACCAACACTTTATCATCTAATGTATTTGTATTTACTGAAGATTTTCCCCGAATAATATCTTCCAGATTTAAAATTCGATCTACGGGCATTTTGAAACGAACAACATAAGGAACTTTTTCGTCAATTAATTTCTGAACGTCTTCTTTAGATAACGTCAGAGAATTTTTTAACCGATTTCTTGTGATATAGTTGTAGGCGAACACTTCACCGTTTTTTTCAAACTCGTTGCGAATTTCATCCAAATCTTCCGGCGTATCAAAGGCGAGATAAGCAAAATCTGTCTCAAGGAGTTCAACCAAATGTTTGTCATAAATATCCCTTCTTTCAGATTGTCGGTAAGGCGCAAATTTGCCACCATGTTTCGGACTTTCATCGGGAACAATTCCACACCATTCCAATGCTTCTAAAATATAATCTTCTGCACCTTCTACAAATCTTGCAGTATCAGTATCTTCGATTCTCAAGACGAAATCTCCGCCTTGATTTTTCGCAAAAAGATAATCGTATAAAGCGGTTCTTACTCCTCCTAAATGTAAAGGTCCGGTCGGACTTGGTGCAAAGCGCACTCTTACTTTGTTCATTTTCCTTAAAATTTAAGTTGCAAATTTAAAGAAAAAATCACCGTTTAATAAAAATACTTATTTTTGTAAATAAATTAAGCAACTATGTTAGAAATTGGCGAAAGACCATGGGGCAAATATTACGTTCTGGAAGATGAACCACACTATAAATTAAAAAGAATTGAAGTTAATCCAGGCCAAAGACTTTCTTACCAATACCACCATCATCGCCAGGAATTTTGGACAATCGTAGAGGGTGAAGCAGTTGTAATTCTTGATGAGGTGGAAAATCATTTGAAATATGGAGAAAGCATTCATATCCCTTTAGGTTCAAAGCACCGTATTGAAAACAGAAGTTCGCAAATAGTTGTATTTATTGAAGTGCAAACAGGAACTTATTTCGGGGAAGATGATATTGTGAGATTAGATGATGATTATGAAAGAAAGTAAATTTCTCTCTTTATACATTTAATAAAATGATAATATTTAGGTAGCCACTGAAAATCAACCGAAATGAATTGTAAAATCTGTCAGCACGAAAGTAATTTTATTTTTGAAAAAGATATCCTGCTAAAATACCCTGTAAAATATTATCAGTGTACAAACTGTGGATTTTTACAAACTGATAAAGTTTTCTGGCTGAAAGAAGCGTATGAAAACGCGATTACATCTTTGGATATTGGAATTCTCAATCGTAACGAATTTTTAAAAAAGGAAGTAAGCAATATTATAGACATCTGTTTTCCGGAAGCTGAGATTTTCCTGGATTTTGCTGGTGGTTATGGACTTTTTGTAAGATCGATGCGTGACAAAGGTTATGATTATTTTCGGCAGGATTATTTTTGTGAAAATATTTTTGCCAAACATTTTGATTTAGATGATATATCTGAGACTCGATTTGATATTGTGAGTGCGTTTGAAGTTTTTGAACATTTGGACGAACCTCTGGAAGAAATTGAAAAAATTTCAAAATATTCTGAGAACATTATTTTTTCTACTGATCTTGTTCCTTCAGATAATAAAGAGATAGAAAACTGGATCTATATCGCACATGAAACCGGACAACATATCGCTTTCTACACCGAAAAATCTTTGCAAATTATCGCAAAAAAATTAGGTAAAAATTACTATAGAAAAGGGAATCTTCATGTTTTTACCAATAAGATTTTCACACCAAATCAAATAGATTCAGCACTTGAAGATCAATCAAAAAAGCGTTATTTATTTGGCTTGATCAAGAAAACACCCAAAAAATTAAAGAAAAAAAAAGAGAGTTATCAGCACAGAGATTATTTGAAGATCAAAGAGATTTTAAAAAGAAATAGTGAACTTTGAACGCTATAAAACTTATCTTTGAATAACTTGAATAGATTCAATATGAAGTTTGATAATTACAAAGCAATATTAAAAGAAATAGGGATTTTTACTCCTATTTTTTTTGTTGCGAATTATTTTTTACTCTCACTTATTGTCAATTTATTTTTAGGTGCAAATCCGAAGCAATCTTTTCTCCCGATTTTTCTTCTAATAATTACTTTCCTGATCAGCCTTTTCTACAGCAATAGAATTCCTGAAAATATTTCGCAAAAGAAAATCCTGTTATTAGTCGATCTCATTTTATTGGTGAATGTTATTATTTTAATCACCGGAAAAGTAAATGCAGAAGGACAATTGCTTAAAATCTTTAAGGAAAAAGCCGGGACCAATTTGAAACTTCTATTGATTATTTTTGTCTCTCTTCTATTAATTTTACGAATATATTATCGGAAAATTAATTTCTCTTTTTCTAATACAATATTTACGGTTGCATTCTTCTTATTCCCGCTTCTTTTAATTCCAGTTTTATATCCTGCTCCTTTTATTGACGTTTATATTATTTTAAAGCAGGGAATTATCGACCTCTCTCAAAATACAGATCCTTACTTGCGAACATTTCCCGATATTTACAACGGAATGTACGATTATACCTATCAAAAGCAAGAAATAAAATTGGTTTACTGGCCTCTAAATCTATATCTTTTATACCCCTTTCAAATGATTTTTGGTGATTTACGGTATGCTTATCTATTTTTTCTAATGATAAGTTGCCTAATCTTATACTTCTTAATAAACAGAAATAAAGTAGTATTTTATATCAGCTTCATCCTTTTATTTACGAATCCTTACACTTTTTATATGATAAAATATGCATGGATCGATACTTTAGCATTTCCTTTTTTCGTTCTCTATTTTTTATTTTTCAAAAAGAAAAAATTCCTGTTTGCTTATTTGATTTTGGGAATCTTGATGTCCCTAAAATTGTACTTTATTTTCTTACTTCCAATATCGATACTCTATCTTTACAATGAAACCAAAACTTGGAAACGACCAATTCTACTAGGATTTATTAGCATTTTTATATCTGCACTGTGTTTCTTGCCTTATTTAGTAACAAATTATGAAGCACTTTTCTACAGCATTATTTATTTTAAAAACAGCTTACCACGATTAGATTCATTGTCGATAACCGGTTATTTATACCAGTTTGATTTAAATTTAAATGTATTGAATTCCCTCATATCAATTCTAATAATTATCTTTATCCTCTTCAGAATTTGGAAGAAAAAACGGTCATCTGTACTTTTTCAAATTCAGGATTTAAGCATCTTATTATTCTCCCTATTTATTTTTGGGAAACAAGCTTTCGGAAATTATTATTACAATTTAATGTTTCTTGCGATTATTTACCTTTCTATTTTGGCGGCAGAAGAAAAACCAACTGATAAAAAAGCTTTATTAAAAACAAATTTGAATGAAAATTAAATTAATTTTTGACATCGAAGTAATTGCGAATTCCTATAAACACAATGAAACCGGTATTTTCCGAGTTGCTTATGAAATGTTTAAACAATTTTTCCGAAGCAAAGAAGTAGAATTATTATACTCCAATTTTAATTTTAATGACCATAGATCAACCGAATCGAAAATAGAAAAATTTTTTAGCGATCATTCCGTCGAAACTCGGTTTGTTAATCAGTGCAAAAGAGTCAAATTTATTCCGTTTCGAAAAGAAAAATTATTTCGTTTGTGGTATGAAAAAAATGGGATCAGAAATTACAAGATCACTTATAATAAAGAAATTATTTCAGAGGCAAATATTTACCATTCTTTTTATTATCCGATACATAGAAGCTTAGACGATTATCCTCATGTGAAAAAAGTCGTTACTGTTCATGATCTAATTCCTATTTTGTTTCCTCAATATAATGATAATACTGAGTTATTAAAAGAAACCGTAAAAAGTATCGGAAAATATAATTATGCAATCTGTGTTTCTGAAAATACCAGACAAGATTTATTAAAATATGCTCCAGATCTTGATCCAAAAAAGATCTTTGTTGCTTTATTAGCAGCTTCTCCAGAAATATTTTATCCCTGCAAAGACCCAATTAAATTCATTGAAGTTAAGGAGAAATACAATCTTCCGGATCAATACTTTTTAAGTTTAAGTACTTTAGAACCCCGAAAAAACATCGATTTCCTTATCAGATCTTTTATAAAAATGATCACAACACATAAGATTTCTGACATGAAATTAGTTTTAGTCGGCTCAAAAGGTTGGGATTATAATAAAATATTTGAGGAGCATGAAAAAGCCGAACAATTAAAGGACAGAATAATCATTACTGGCAGAATTCCCGACGAAGATTTAGCGAGTATTTATAGTGGTGCGAATTCATTTTATTATATGTCTTTGTATGAAGGATTCGGCCTTCCTCCGTTGGAAGCTATGCAATGTGGTGTTGCAACCGTAACTTCGAACACGTCTTCTCTTCCAGAAGTTGTTGGCGATGCCGGAATTATTTTAGATCCAACAGATGAAAATAGTCTTTCTGAAACAATGTGGAACTTCTATTCTGACGAAAATTTAAGAAAAACTTACGCCCAAAAAGCAATTGAGCGAGCTAAGGAATTCTCTTGGGAGAAAACGATGCAACAACATCTAAATATTTACAACCAAATTCTGAAAAATTAAAGTTTTGAAAAAGAAAGTTTTATATTTCATGCCTGATAATCCGATTGCTGGAAAGGCTGGAAACACAACCAGACTTCGGTCAATGCTGTCTTATTTTAATGATAACAATTCGATAGATGTTACTTTTGTTTCCTTAAAAGACTGGGGAATTTGGAAAGATGAAGAGATAAATTCTTTTGCCAATCAATTTCCAAATATTAAACTGCAATTGTTAGAAAAGAAGTTTAAAAAGAATTTTTTCAAATATATTTTTCTTTACAAAATCCCATATTTTTTTAAGAATAATTCGATTGATATCTCTAGTTATATTCTGCGAAAAAACTTTGCGAAAATTGCTAATGCAGAAAAATTAGATGTTATTATAGTGAGTTACGCATCTTGGGGACAAATTATCGATGATGTAAAAGGTAATCCTTATTCAATTATTGACACTCACGACTTTATAACTGCGCAAAAAAGTAGGAGAAAAAATGAAGTCGGTCGATATTTTCAAGACGAAATTCAAATTCTAAAGAAATTCGACGAGATCTGGACCTATTCTGTGGAAGAAGAATATATTTTCGAACAGTTCACCGACAAAAAGGTGACTTTAATTCCAGTCTCTTTTCCTTTAAACTTTAATGAAGAACACTCCAGTTTTAAGTACGATGTGATTTACGTCGCAAGTAATAATCCACACAATATTGCTGGAATTAACTGGTTTTTAAAGGAAGTTTTACCTCTTTTAAAGGACATAAAAATTCATATTATTGGAAAGATTTGTACCCAAATCGGCGATTATGAAAATGTAGTGAAACATGGAATGGTTGATGATCTCAATGATTACTATAAAAATGCTAAAGTTGCCATTTGTCCGATGTTGAGCGGAACAGGCATAAAAATTAAAGTAATAGAAGCACTTTCTTACGGCATTCCTGTCGTTACAAACAGAAGAGGTGTTGATGGACTGGTGAATAAAAAAGAAAACGGGTGTCTGGTAACAGATGATCCAAAAATCTTCGCAGAAGAAATCAAGCATCTTTTAGAGGACGAAATTTTTTATAATCGAATTAAAAATGAAGGAATTTCTTATTTTAAAAATAATCACGACCCAAAATTAGAAGTAGAAATTATGAATACTATTTTCAAATGAAGAAAAAAATCCTTCTCGATTTAGAACGTCTTCGTTATCCTTATTCTGGGATTGCAAATGTTTTTCGGAATTTAGCCAAAGGTTCGGCGAATAAAAACCAACAGTTTGACATAACTTATTTTGGAGATTTTTCAGCCTTAGACTTTCAACTTTCAAATAAAATTGAGTGGAAAAAGTGGTATAAATTTTACGAAAATTTTAGTGATAAATTTGATATCATCCACGTGAGTCATCAGTTGTCGTCTTACTTTCAGAGAAACTATAAAAAATCTATAAAAGTAGTTACTCTTCACGATCTTAATTTTCTGCATGAAAATCTTTCAGAAAAGAAGAAAAAAAAGATGCTGCGAAAAGTAAATAACAATCTAAAAAATACTGATTATTTGGTTTGCATTTCAGAATATGCCAAAAAAGATGTTCTTGAAAACAAACACCTTCTTACTTTCAATAAGTTGAAAGAGATCGTAGTCATTCACAATGGCGTAGAACTTCCTGAAGATAGAACTTATGATTTGGGGAAATTTTCATTTTTAAGCCGACAAAAATACATTCTCAATATTGGAGTTTTATTCGATAAAAAAAATCAGCTTTCGTTGGTAGAAATGCTTCCTTTCATTGATGTTGATCTGGTGTTGATCGCGTCAGACGAAAAAAATCCGTACGCAGAAAATTTGCGAAATCGCATAAAAGAATTGAATTTAGAAGAAAGAGTTCATTTCCTGAAAAACATTTCAGAAGAAGAAAAATATGCACTCATTCAAAATTGCAGTGCAATGTGTCATCCAAGTATTGCAGAAGGTTTTGGGATTCCGCCGATTGAAGCGATGGCTTTTGGGAAACCGGTTTTTCTTTCAATGTTTACAAGTTTGCCAGAGATTGGTGGCGATGTTGCCTTTTATTTTGAAAATTTCGAACCTCAAATAATGGCAGAATTCTTTAAGAAAAAGATGAAATTCTACGCGGAAAATAAACTAGAACAATCATTAAAAATAAAAAATTGGACAAAACAATATGATTATAAAGTAATGTCCAATAATTATCTTCAGTTTTATGAAGAGATTTTAAAAAAATCTACTTCTTAAATTCCATAATCGTTTTCTCAATAATAGCAACGCATTCAGCCATTTGTACTTCGCTAATTACCAAAGGTGGCGCAAGACGGATTATATTTCCATGAGTAGGTTTTGCAAGCAACCCGTTTTCTTTTAACTGTACGCAAAGATTCCAAGCAGTTTCACTTTCAGGTGAATCATTGATGATGATCGCATTTAACAAACCTTTACCACGAACTTTTACAACTAAATCGGTCTTTTCGATAATTCGGTTCATTTCTTTGCGGAAAATATCACCTAATTTGCGTGCATTTTGAATTAAATGCTCATCAGTAACAACGTCTAACGCAGCCATCGCAACTTTTGCAGCAATCGGATTACCACCAAACGTAGAACCATGTTGACCTGGTTTGATGACCTCCATGATTTCATTATCAGCTAAAACTGCAGAAACCGGATAAGCTCCTCCTGAAAGAGCTTTACCTAAAATCAAAATGTCTGGTTTGGTGTAAGTAGCTTGTTGTTCACATTGATTTTCGCAAGAACAGTTACCACAAACTGCTAATAAACTTCCTGTACGGGCAATACCCGTCTGAACTTCGTCTGCGATAAATAACATTCCATTTTCGTGACAAACAGCTTGTGCTTTCGCCATATAATTTTCGTCTGGCGTATAAACTCCAGCTTCACCCTGAATAGGTTCTACCAAAAATCCGATAACGTTTTTATCTTTCGCTACTTCTTCCAAAGCCTTGATATCATTGTAAGGAATACTGATAAATCCACCTGTATAAGGACCAAAATTGTCACGAGCGTTGTCATCGTCAGAAAAAGAAATAATGGTCGTTGTTCTTCCATGGAAATTTCCTTTGCAAACAACAATTACAGCTTCGTTTTCGGAAATACCATTTTTTTCATAAGCCCATTTACGGCATAATTTAATGGCTGTTTCTACCGCTTCTGCACCGGTATTCATCGGCAAAACTTTATCAAATCTAAAATATTCGGTTACATATTTTTCGTAAGGTCCTAATACATTGTTGTAAAAAGCACGTGAAGTTAAAGCCAAAGTGTGCGCTTGAGCAATCAATGCATCCACGATCTTGGGATGAGAATGACCTTGATTCACGGCTGAATAAGAGGAAAGAAAATCGTAATATCTTTTCCCCTCAACATCCCAAACATAGACTCCTTCTCCTTTTTCTAAAACCACAGGAAGCGGATGATAGTTGTGAGCGCCGTGTTCGTTTTCTAAATCAATATAATATTGAGAATTTTTTAAGACTGCTGTTTCTGACATATATTTACTTTTTGCAAATTTAATGATAATAATTCGAATCTTATAACACAAAAAAATGCCTCAAAAAAGAGGCATCTATTATTAAGGAAAGTAACTTTTAATAATTAAATTTCTTGTCCATCACAAAATCTTCCATGAATTTTGTGGTGTAATTTCCAGCAAGATATTCTTTATCTTCCATCAATTGTCTGTGGAAAGGAATCGTAGTTTTTACACCTTCAATATAAAATTCTTCTAAGGCACGTTTCATTTTCGCGATCGCTTCATCACGGGTTTGTGCTGTTGTGATCAACTTTGCGATCATTGAATCGTAATTGGAAGGAATCGTATAACCTGAATAAACATGAGTATCAACACGAATACCGTGTCCGCCAGGAATATTGAGTTCTGTAATTTTACCCGGAGAAGGTCTGAATTCGTTGTAAGGATCTTCTGCATTAATTCTACATTCAATCGAATGAAGTTTCGGCAAATAATTAATCCCGGAAATCGCTGTTCCTGAAGCTAACAAAATCTGCTCACGGATCAGATCATAATCAACAACTTGCTCAGTAATTGGATGTTCTACCTGAATTCTGGTATTCATTTCCATAAAATAGAAATTACGGTCTTTGTCAACCAAAAATTCGATGGTTCCTACTCCTTCATAAGCGATATATTCTGCGGCTTTCACTGCAGCTGCACCCATTTTCTCCCGAAGTTCATTCGTCATAAATGGTGAAGGTGTTTCTTCCGTCAGTTTTTGATTTCTGCGTTGTACCGAACAGTCTCTTTCAGATAAGTGACAAGCTCTTCCGTATTGGTCACCTGCAATTTGAATTTCAATATGTCGAGGTTCCTGAATCAATTTTTCCATGTACATTCCACCATTTCCGAAAGCAGCGGTTGCTTCCTGAACTGCAGAATCCCAAAGTTCGTGAAGTTCTTCAGCTTTCCAAACGGCACGCATTCCTTTTCCACCACCACCTGCAGTAGCTTTGATCATGACAGGATAACCCATTTCTTCTGCTAAAACTGCGGCTTCATCATATCCATCGATCAAACCTTCAGAACCGGGAACGCAAGGGACACCAGCTTCTTTCATGGTCTTTTTCGCATTGGCTTTATCACCCATTCGATCAATTTGATCTGGAGTTGCGCCGATGAATTTAATTCCATTCTCCTGACAAATTCTGGAAAAATTAGAATTTTCTGAAAGAAAACCATATCCCGGATGAATTGCATCTGCATTGGTAATCTCAGCAGCGGCAATAATATTTGAAATTTTAAGATAAGAATCTTTGCTCGCAGGCGGACCGATGCAAACTGCTTCATCCGCGAAACGTACATGAAGACTGTCTTTATCAGCTGTAGAATAAACTGCAACCGTTTTAATCCCCATTTCTTTGCAGGTGCGAAGAATCCGCATTGCAATTTCGCCGCGGTTGGCTATTAATATTTTTTTGAACATCTTTTTGATATTTTAAATTTTAAATTCTGAATTTTAAATTATTTTAAATGAGTCTTCACCTAAAATCTATAATTTATAATTTAAAATCTTTAAGAAGGATCTACTAAGAATAAAGGCTGATCGTACTCTACAGGAGTCATATCATCTACCAAAATTTTCACGATTTTTCCTGAAATTTCAGATTCGATCTGGTTGAATAATTTCATTGCTTCAATTACACAAACTACTTTACCCATAGAAACCTCGTCGCCAACATTTACAAAAACGTCTTTGTCTGGAGATGGTTTTCTGTAGAAAGTCCCAATCATCGGAGATTTAATAGTAACAAATTTGCTGTCATCAGAAACATCTGCTGCTGCCGGAGTATCTGCAACTGGTGCTGAAGCTTGAGCGGGCGATGCAAAGCCCTGTTGTTGCTGTTGTGGTGCAGAATGGTAAACAGCAGGTTGCTGCATATAAGTCATTTCGTTTCCTCCAAGTGGAGTTTTAATAGTGATTTCGAAATCTTTCGTTTTGTATTTTACTTCGGAAACTTCCGCTTTAGACACAAATTTTATAAGATTTTGGATGTCTTTAATGTCCATATAATTGGTTTTGTTTATTATGTCAAAGATACTAAAAAACAACAAAAAACCACTCAAAATTGAAAAAATCGAGTGGTTTTAGTATAAAATTGAAGTTTTTCTAAGTTTTACGCTTAGTTTTCTTCGATAGCTTCTACTGTTTTTTCCATTACTACTTTACCTCTGTAGTACATTTTTCCTTCAGACCAGTGTGCTCTGTGGTACAAGTGCATTTCACCTGATGTTGCATCTTTTGCCAATTGAGGAACTACTGCTTTGTAGTGAGTTCTTCTCTTATCTCTTCTCGTGGAGGATTGTCTTCTTTTAGGATGTGCCATTTCTTATATTTTTAATTTGATGAGCGATGAGTCGTTGATTGCTCAATCCTCATCATTTTAAACTATTTATTATTATCTTTTAAATTCTTCAGTGCTTCCCATCTCGGGTCGCTTTTCGGTTCTTCTACTACTTCGTCTTTTGGACTGAACTTTTCTAATATCTCTAAATCTTCTTTTGAAATATTTGGAGAAACTTTTTTCATCGGGATCGACAACATTACATTTTCATAAATCAACTGCGCTATATTGAACGCGTGATCCTTGCTGGGAATTGTAATTACATCAATTTCGCTGTCATCATATTCTTCTCCGAATTTCACCAAGACCTTCATTTCGTTTTCTATCGGATGATCAAATTGGTCGTTTGTGATGTCACAAACTAAATTAACCATACCTCCTGTCTTTATCCAAAATTCTAAAAAAGTTGTGTGTTTTTCCATTAAAACATCAGCAACGATCTTCGGTTCTGTAAATTCCTGTTCAGTATCGAAAAGTTGAAAGAACTCCTTATCTATCTCAAATTTGAATTCGTGTCTACCGTTTTTCAGTCCCGAAAACACGATGTCGTAGTTTCTTAGTCTGTCCATAAAATGAGTGTGCAAAAATATGCAAATTTTTTAATATTACAAATGATTTCTTAAACAAATATTTTAGAAATTCTATTTTCTAATTTTTAATGATGATTTTCTCTCGGTAAATCCTCGTCAAAACCATTTGAAGAAGCATTTCTTCTTGGCTGCATTCGGTTATTCATCAAATCATTATATTCTTGTCTGTTCTTAAATATTTTGATCGCCATGAAGATCGCTTCGCTAAAGCTTTGCTCGTCTGCGATATTTTGCCCCGCGATATCATAAGCAACTCCGTGATCGGGAGACGTTCTAATATATGGCAATCCAGCGGTGAAATTCACTCCTTCCTCATATGCAAGTGTTTTAAATGGCGCTAAACCCTGATCGTGATACATCGCTAAAACAGCGTCGTAATTTTTATATTTATTAGGTTGAAAAAAACTATCTGCCGGAAAAGGTCCGAAAGCTAAAATTCCGTTGTCAAAAAGTTCACGAATTGCAGGTTCGATGATCTCAATTTCTTCATTCCCAATTGCACCACCGTCTCCAGCATGCGGATTTAAACCTAAAATCGCAATTTTGGGTCTTTCTACCTGAAAATCTTCAATCAAACACTGGTTGAGCATTTTGATCTGCTTTTTAATTTTTTCTTTTGAAATATTTTCAGCGACCTGGCTAATCGGAATATGATGGGTAGAAACAGCCACTTTCAAATCTTCAGTGACCAAGAACATCAATCCTTTTTTACCAAATTTCTCTTCTAAATATCCGGTGTGCCCTGCGTGAGCAAAGCCGTGTTTCAACATTTCTTCTTTGTTGATCGGCGCTGTAACCAAAACGTCTATTTCGCCGTTCATCAAAGCATTGGTCGCAGCTTCTAATGATTCAATCGCCATTTTGGTAGATTCTTCCGTAGGTTTTCCCAGATCTACATTCACATTATCTTTCCAAAGGTTGACCATATTAATTTTATCACTTTGCGCCTGAGAAGTTTCGGTGATATAATGAAAATTATGGTTGAGTTTAAAAATGTTTTTCTGATAGGTAAACAACTTTCCGGAGCCAAAAATAATTGGAGTAAAAAAATCGGTAATTGTTTTGTCGTTGAGCGACTTCATGATGATTTCGGGACCAATCCCATTGAAATCTCCAATAGAAATTCCCACTCGTACTTTATGATGTTTCAGACTCATTTTTAATTATCTTTGAAAATTAATAGAATTTCACAAATTTAGGAAAATAGAAATAACTATCCCATTTTATTTCTAAACTTAATATTTTTCACCAATAAACCTTTTTTTATGTTCACAGGAATTATCGAAGCTACGGCTATGATCCAAAAAATTGAGAAACGCGCTGAAAACATTCATATCACCTTAAGCTGTCCCTTCACGGATGAATTAAAAATTGACCAGAGTTTAGCACACAATGGTTGTTGCCTTACTGTTGTAGAAATCTCGGGTGATGAGTACAGCGTAACCGCAATTGCCGAAACTTTAGAAAAAACCAATTTAAGTGAATGGAATGTTGGAACTGAAGTCAATTTGGAACGTTGTTTGAAGTTCGATGGTAGGCTCGATGGACACATAGTTCAAGGTCATGTCGATAAAACTGGAACTGTAAAAAATATTGAAGACCGGGATGGAAGTTTTTTTATCACCATTCAATATGACGAAACGGATGATTTTACTACCGTTCCGCAAGGTTCAATTACGGTAAATGGAATAAGTTTAACGGTTGCAGATAGCGGAAATTCACAATTTTCGGTTGCAATAATTCCCTACACCTGGGAATTTACGAATATGAAAAACCTGAAAATTAGCGATATGGTTAACCTCGAATTCGACATTATTGGCAAATATGTAACAAAATTGATGAAAAAAAATGTCGTTCTCTAAATACAAAGGTTATAGCTTAAGAAACAAAGTGTTCGGCGGATTTCTGCTGATCTGCTTACTGAGTATTTTAGGCTCTTCTATCCTGTCATTCTTTATTTTAAAAAATAATGCGGTTGAACAAAGCCGCACCGATATGCAGAAAAAATCGGAATCGATGATGTCTGCACTGGATTATGGAGTGAGTCATACTCAAGTTCAAACATCAGATCTGCCCTCTATTTTAAATAATGATATTTTTGAAATTGCTGATATTAACAATCAGGACATTGTTATTTATGATTTAAAAGGAAATCTTTTAATATCCAATAAAGACAGCCATCTTATTGCGGAGAAAAAACTACCGCTCGAAATCGTTAACCGCGTATTGAAAAGTGATCGAAGAGTCGATTTTCAAAAATATGATAAAAAGACCGATGCTAATATCACGTCTTCTTATATGATTCTCAAAAACAATATGCTGGAACCCATTGCTATTGTATATTTTCCATTTTATCATAATGATGGTTCTTACTTTAATGTCTTCAACAAATACGTGAACTATATTCTCATTGTAAACTTATTTATCATTGCCTTCGCAATCTGGTTAAGCTGGATCATCTCGAACAATTTAACCAAAGCAGTCACCAAATTTTCAGATTTAGTGAACCGCGTTACTCTTTTCGACAAGGATCCACAAGCAATTCGCTATTACGAACGTGATGAATTAAGTCAGCTGGTCAAAGCGTACAACAAAATGATCCTTCAGATCAAGGAACAGAAAGAGCGTTTAAGCTTCAAAGAAAAAGAAGAAGCGTGGCGGGAAATGGCAAAACAGGTTGCTCATGAAGTGAAGAATCCTTTAACACCAATGAAACTGACCATTCAAAATTTTGAAAGAAAATTTGATCCGAATGACCCCGATATTCGCGAAAAAGTGAAACATCTGAGTAAAACAATTGCAGATCAGATCGATCTGGTCGCTAAAGTTGCGAGTGCCTTTTCCCAGTTTGCACAACTCCCCGAAAAAAATAATGAGGTTTTCAATCTCAATAGAGAAATAAAGAACATCATTAATATTTTCAGTGATGAAAGAATTTATTTCCACGCTAACAGTGAAAATATAATGATAAAAATGGATAAGATTTATTTATCCAGAATTGTTACAAATCTCGTTGCAAATGCCCGCCAAGCGCGACACGATGACCGGGAAAACATCATTAATGTTGACGTAGAACTGCGCCAAAAAAGAATTATCATTACGATTGAAGATAACGGCATCGGAATTCCAGAGGATTTGTACGATCGCATTTTTGAACCTAATTTCACCTCAAAAACAAGTGGAACAGGACTTGGTTTAACGATGGTCAGAAAAATGGTTGAAGATTATAAAGGTGAAATTTCAGTAAAATCTGAAGTTGATAAGGGCTCTACATTTACAATTCTACTTCCGACCAATCTATAATTTTCTTCCAGTTGATGAAACCTTTCCAGTTTAAGAATTTCAGTATTAATCAATCAAAAAAAGTTTTCCGTGTAGGAACTGATGGTGTTCTATTGGGTGCTTTATCGAGCGTAAAAAATGTTGAAAGAATCTTAGAAGTAGGAACCGGAACAGGTTTGATATCTTTAATGTTAGCACAAAGAAATCCTGATGCCCAAATTCTTGCACTTGATATCAATGAAGAAGCGATAAATCTCGCAAATGAAAATTTCAAAAATTCTCCTTTTGGTGAAAGATTAAGCGTAGAACTACAGGATTTTAAGGATTTTAAAACTCAGCAACGATTTGATTTAATTATTTCAAATCCACCTTATTTTAAAGAAAATTCTTCCAATAAAGATATTTTAGCCAGACAACAGACAGAACTTTCATTTGAAAATTTAATTGAAAAGTCTGCGGAAATTTTATCGGAGAAAGGTCGGTTGGTAGTCATCATTCCATTTGAATCCGGAGCTTATTTTGAAGAAATTTCTCTTAAGAACAAACTCTATCTCTCGCGCAAAATTCAAATTTTTGGCATCAAAAATTCTGCGCCAAAAAGATGGATTCTAGAATTAGGCTTAAATCAAAAAGAGATCTTAGAAGAAGAATTTACGGTTGAAAAATTTCCAAGATTTTACAGTGAAGAATATTTAGAACTGACGAAAGACTTTCACCTCTTTCAAAAATAAATATTTAATTTATTTCGGTGGATTCAGCGTTACGACGATATCTTTATTGATGGTTTTGCTAGAAGAATACTTCGCATCACAAACGGAAGTTGTCAAAATATAAGTCCCTTTATCAACTAAAACAAAATTCTGATTATGAGCGGGAACATCAAGATTATAGAATCTTTTACCGCTGATTTTCACAATCAAATTACACTTCGATTTATTGATAATCTGAACGTAAGCAGTTTTGCCCGAAGTATCGTTACTGAAAATATGGGTTAATAATTCTGCAGTTCTTTTATTTTTTTCAGAAGGCTCTCCTTTGGCTGCGCCTCGAACGACAGCCTTTTCCAGTTTTTCAGTATTTATAGCTTTCACCGTAGGTTTTGCCACTGCAGCTTTTTGAGCCGGTGATTTATCATTGTTGATAACAGCCAATAATTTTCGTTTGAACTCTGGAGTTCTGGGATGGGTCGGATTATATTTAATGAAATTAGCAATAACCTGTGGATCTGTACTTTTTTCAACCTGCTCTGCGGTGTAGTTAGATTGTGCACAAGCCAACGAAGAAAAAAACAGGCCGAAAAAGAATAAATATTTGTACATAAAAATGAGGATTTTTTAGCGGATACAATTTTACTGATAACGAATAAATCTTCTTTTTAGTTTGTGTGAAATTTATTATCTTTGCACCACTCTAAAAAAGCTAAATTAATCAAAATTTTAATATAAAAAATAAATATATGTATACACCGGTTGCTGCAGATGTAGCTAAATTAAGAAATATTACAGGAGCAGGAATGATGGACTGCAAAAAAGCATTGGTAGAAGCCGAGGGAGATTTCGACAAAGCAATTGAAAACCTTAGAAAAAAAGGTCAGAAAGTTGCAGCTAACAGAGCAGACAGAGATTCTCATGAAGGTGCTGTAATTGCAAAAGTAAACCAGGATAACACGATGGGTGCGATCATCGCTTTAAATTGCGAAACTGATTTCGTTGCAAAGAATGACAATTTCGTAGAATTGGCGCACGAACTTGCTGAACAAGCGGTTTTCTATGCTAATAAAGATGAATTCTTCGCTTCAGATTTCCACGGAATGACTGTTGCCGAAAAATTAATTGAGCAAACAGGTTTGATCGGAGAAAAAATTGAGATCGGTTCTTTCGAAAGAATTGAAGGTCCTTATTTAGGAGCTTATATTCACGCAGGAAATAAAATTGCTGCGATCACTTCACTTTCTGGTGATGTTGACGGTGCTGCTGAAGTTGCAAAATCTGTTTCTATGCAGGTTGCTGCAATGAAGCCGATCGCTTTAGATGAAACTATGGTTTCTCAGGAAACGATCGATAAAGAATTAGAGATCGAAAAAGAATTATTGATTAAAGAAGGGAAACCTGCAAACATCATCGATAATATCTTGAAAGGAAAAATGCAGAAATTCTACAAAGACAACACATTGGTTCACCAGGCTTTTATTAAAGACGGAAATATGTCAGTTGCTGATTACGTAAAATCTGTAAACAGCGATTTAAAAGTAGTAGGTTTCGTAAGAGTAAGTCTTACCTAATTGCACTAAAAAATAAATGATTAAAATCTCTTTCTATTTGTAGAAAGAGATTTTTTTTTGCGGTTAATAAGGGCTATTTTTGCAGTCCATTTTCCTTTATGAAATTTATCAGAATTTTCACCTTTTTTATCAGCGTCATTTGTACTTTGAGCATCACGATGTTGAATGCGCAATATATCAGTGTAAATACCACTTACACTGCTGATCAGTTGGTGAAAGACATTTTTTTTGGAAGTCAGAATGCCAATTGCATTTCTGTAGATAATGTAACCGTTACCGGTTTTGATTTCGGTTTCGGAAATAAAAGTTTCGGTTACTTTAATAAAAACGGGAGTAATTTTGAAATGTCAGACGGGATCATTCTTTCCACCGGAAGTGCTTTAACAGCAGTTGGTCCGAACTCCTATATTCAAACAGCTGATCGAAACAGTCCTTTTGCTAATTCAAGTTGGGCGGGAGATCAGGATTTGGTTGATGTACTCGCACAATCTAATTTAAATTACGATAATATTTTAAATGCAACGATTTTAGAATTTGATTTTACTGCTTTAAAAAGTAATAAGATCAGTTTTGAATACATGTTTCTTTCCGAAGAGTATCGGGAAGGGAATTGCAAATATTCCGACGCGTTTGCCTTTCTTATCAAAAAAGCCAACAACACAGATCCTTATCTGAATATCGCCGTTGTTCCGGGTACTACCATTCCTGTTTCTACACTTACCATTAATGCTTCTGCGGGTTGTCCGCAAAACATCGGTTATTTCGGAAGTTATAATGATGTACAAACTCCCACGAATTTCAACGGACAAACCAAAATACTTTCTGCAAAAGCAGATGTTGAAATTGGCGTAAAGTATCATATTAAATTAGTGATTGCCGACCATGGCGACACGACGGGACTTTTTGACTCCGCAGTTTTTTTGAAGGCTGGAAGTTTTCTGGGAAATAAAGACCTTGGAAGCGATCGTTTGATTTCTACGGGAACCGCGCTCTGCGAAAATTCTACTTTGCAATTAAATGCTACAACTTCCGGTGCTACTTATCAGTGGTATAAAGATGGTATTTTAATCGCTGGAGCAACTTCAGGAACTTATACTGTTGCAACTCCCGGAGATTATGAGGTGATGATCGACGATTCCGGATGCCAGCAAAAAGGCTCCATTAAAATTCAATTTGCTGAAAAACCAGTCGTTATAGAGAAAACATTTTGCAATTACAATGAGGGAAATTCAATTTCCGTCAAATTACAGGATTTAAATACGCTGATCGTTTCTAATCTTAAAGATTATTTTAAGGTCAAATATTTTCAGGATTCCACATGTTTGATCCCGCTTTCCGATAACTTTTCTTATATTTCAGACGTTGATATTTATGCAGAAGTTGAAAGTGGAAATTGTGCAAAAGTTAAGCAGATTGTTCATCTCTACACTCCAAAAAAATCCCTAATTCTCGATGACCAAACAATTTGTCAAAATGCGACCGCAAAATTAGAAGCGGAAGTTGGATTCAAGAATTATAAATGGATGCGCGAAAACTGTGATATCATCGCTCAAGGCGCATTAATAAATTTTGTTGACAATATTCCGGTGGGGAAATATTCGGTGGAACTGACTTCCATGAATGGCTGTTCTCTAATTCAAAAAGTGAATGTAATTGCTGCAGAAGTTCCTCAAATCATCAACATTGACGTAAGTGGAAATACCGCGACCGTTTTTGTAACCGGCGGGGAACCTCCTTATCAGTATGCTTTGGATAACGGAAATTATCAAACTTCAAATATTTTTACGAATATTCCACGCGGAGTTCATAAGATTTTTGTGAAAGATGCTAAGAGTTGCGAAATTATTGAAAAAGAATTTTTGGTCATTAATTTAATCAACGTGATCACTCCAAATAATGATGGTTACAACGATTTCCTGGATTATTCAGATCTCAATATAAAAAAAGACGTCAGTATTTCAATTTATGATCGGTTCGGAAGTCAAGTTTTTAAATCACAAAATCAACAGTACATTTGGGACGGAAAGTTGAACGGAAGAGCTTTACCAACAGGAAATTACTGGTATATTCTAAACTGGACTGAACCCGACACCAATCTACCGGTCTCTTATAAAGGCTGGATCGTACTTAAAAACAGAAATTAGAACTTCTAAGACTGAATGGTTTTTGAAATAAGATCAAAATTTTGGAAACCATTTAGAAAATCCTTCAACGACATTCTTTTCTTGCCTTCAAGCTGTAATTCTTCCGGAAGGTAAAAACCATCTTTTGTATAAATTTTGAATTGATGTTTGTCGATCTCTAATGTTCCGGCAACTTTTTCATGGGTTGAAACCTTGAATTTCCCTTCATAAATTTTTAAAGTTTTACCATCCTCGCCAATTTTTAAACTGGTGAATGCACAAGGATAAGGAGACATTCCACGGATAAAATTGTGAACATTTTCAGAATTTTGATCCCAGTTGATTTTGGTGTCTTCTTTGAAAATTTTAAAAGCATTTTTCGGATGTTCAACTTCAGGCTGCGGTTTTTCCTGAATAGAATTTTCAGCCAAACCATCCAGCGTTTTTACAACCAGTTTTGCACCCAACTCCATTAAACGGTCATGCAAAGAACCAGCATTTTCGGTCGGTGAAATTTCAAGTTCTTCCTGAAGGAGAATATTACCTTCATCAATTTTTTCATTAATAAAAAAAGTAGTCGCACCCGTTTTTTTCTCGCCATTAATTACCGCATAATTGATCGGTGCAGCACCACGATAATCGGGAAGCAATGACGCATGAAGATTGAAAGTTCCCAGTCTTGGCATTTCAAATAAAATTTTGGGCATCATTCGAAAAGCAACAACCACGAAAACATCGGCGTCTAATTTTTGAACTTCTTCTAAAAACTCTGGGTTTCTTAGTTTTTCAGGTTGAAAAACAGCAAGATCATTTTCTACCGCGAAAAGTTTTACCGCAGATTGATTAAGTTTTTGGCCACGACCGCTTGCTTTGTCCGCGACTGTTACTACGCCTACAACTTCATGTGCAGATTGGTGAATCGCTTCTAAACAAGATTTTGCAAATTCGGGAGTGCCGAAGAATACGACTTTTAATGATTTCATTTATAGTTGATAGTTGATAGTTGATAGTTGATAGTTGAAAATTACTGATTACTTATTTTTTATTACTCATGATTAACCGCGTACGTTCTGAAATTGAGCATTTTTACTTTGCCAGAATCCAGCAGATAAATAAGATTTTCCAGAATATTTTCTTTTTCGTAGTAATTCAGTTTAATGGCGATCTCCTCAACGTTCGACGGTTTCTGCTGCAGTGTATCGATGATTTCAGCTGATATATTTCGTCCGAAAATACTCTCTTTCTGTTTCTCGCAGACTGAACATTTACCGCAATTCTTGACATCTTTTTCTCCAAAATAAGACAAAATAAGCTTCATCTTACAAAAATCTGAATCTTCCACAAAGAATTTCATCTCTTCCCATTTCTGCAATTTATTTTTTTGAATCTGTTCGAAAAGATTCCAATATTTACCATTGAAATGCCGGTCTTCACGAGGCTTCAGAAATTTAACACTGGATAAAGCGCCATCAATATATTCTAAATATCCTTTTCGCTGAAGTTCTTTGAGCCGTTCTTTGATCAAATGAGGATCTGAATCTATTTTATTGCTTAAAGTTTTCTCGCTGAACATAATCTTATGCGTTGTAAATCCAGAAAAACTCCGAAGCAAAAGTTCGATAAAATAAGAATCATTTTGAGAAAGCAGATCGAGTTCATCCGGAGAAATTTTCAGTTCCAGAGAAGAAAGAGACTGATTGCTGTTGAAGAAAATAAATTCCTGATTATGCAGAAAATTTAAAACATTTCTAATTTTAGCCAGAGACGTTTTGGTGAAATTTTGAATTCTCTGAATATGAAGCTGAAAAACGTTTTCAGGCAAATCATTTTCCGCAATCTGAAATGTCGAGTAGAGATACGAAACAATATTTAGAAACTCGGTTTTGGAGGGAATCTGGTTTCTTAAAATCTGATCAAAATTAGTTAATTCCTGCTCGTTCCAAAGTAAAAAAGCGTAGGATTCTAAACCATCGCGACCTGCTCTACCAATTTCCTGGTAATAATTTTCCAGCGATTGCGCAGGCGAAAAGTGAATCACGAAACGAACCTGATCTTTATCGATTCCCATTCCGAAAGCATTTGTGGAAACCAAAACATTATTTTGACTTTGAATCCACAATTTTTGCTTGGCGTTTTTTTCCTTTAAAGGCAAGCCTGCATGAAAAAAATCTACATTCTGAATCTGATTTCTTTGTAGAAATTTGGTTAATTCTTCTGTTTCTTTACGACTTCTCACATAAATAATTCCCGACGAATTATTGTACTTCATTATATTTAAAACCCTTTCGTACTTATCAGCAACTTTATCAGAGACAATTTTAATATTGGTCCGTCTAAAACTCTGTTGAAATATTTTGGGATTTTTTAAATTTAATTTCGCTTTAATTTCCTCTAAAACTTTTGGAGTTGCCGTCGCCGTGAGTGCCAATAACGGAATGTTTTTTAAATTCTCCCGAAACTGTTTGATGTTCTGATAACTGGGTCGAAAATCCTGTCCCCACTCCGAAATACAATGCGCTTCATCAACTGCTAAAAAGGAAATTTGAATTTCTTCTATCTTCTGTAAAAAAATTCTGTTCGTCAGTCTTTCCGGGGAAATATATAATAGCTTGGTTAAACCATTTTTACATCGGTTAAAAATGGTTTCAGCATCAAATTCATCGAGTTCAGAGGATAAATATTCTGCTTCAATACCATTATTTTTGAGCTGATAAACCTGATCTTTCATTAAGGCCAAAAGTGGTGAAATCACAAGACAGGTGCCTTCTAAAATGAGCGCAGGAAGTTGATAGCATAGAGATTTTCCGCCACCAGTCGGAAGAAGAGCGAGAGTATCTTTTCCGTCGATCAGAGAATTAATGATCTCTTCCTGGGAATTTCTAAAAGTTTCATAACCCCAAAAATGCTTTAAGGTTTGAAATTTGAGTTGATGAAAATCTTGCGGAGAAATCATGGAGTAAAAATACTGAAAGAAATTCCACAAAACAAAAAAAGCCACGCAATGCGTGACTTTTAATTGATATAAATTCTAAAAAATTATTTTGCTTCAAAGTAAACTCTTCTGTTCGCTCTGTTTTTCCATTCCGGGCATTTTGTAGCTGGATCACATTCAGGATATTTAAGGTCTTTTTTACCTCTACCGATTGCGTCTAATTTTCCGGATTGTACTCCATTCTGGATCAAATAATTCTTAACACTATTTGCTCTTCTTTCAGATAATTTCTGGTTGTATTGTACAGAAGCTCTTGTATCTGTAGCACCAATCACATTATATGAACCTGTTGAAGAGTTAATATAACTAACTGCGTTATTCAATATTGGCGTGTTAGAAGGAAGAATCTTGTCTGAATTCAAGTCGAATTCAATTCCTTCCATTGTTCTTGTAGTATCTGTAATTTTTGAAGTCGTATCTAACGGACAACCATTATTTTCAACAGGACCAGGAACAGTTACACATTTGTCATAAAGATCAATTACTCCATCTAAATCTGTATCTAAAGCTACACCTGCACCATCAACTCTTGCACCTGCAGGAGTATCAAGTTGTCTGTCCCAATCGTCACAAACTCCGTCATTATCTGCATCACCTTTTTTACATACTTCTACATCCTGATTTTTATCAGCTAATACATCCAATTTGTAATAAATTTCCTGCAAAGGATCATGCCAGAAAAGGTGCGACTCATGTTTTCCTAAATTCAAGGTTGCCCCTAAAGTTAAGTTGATCATGTTATCTGAAGGGTTATCATTTACTTTACCATTGTAAGATGTTCCACCTGCTCCATCAAAACTGTCATCACCAGTCAAGACATACATTCCTCTTGCCTCCAGATCTACTGATTTAGTTGCACGGAATTTAAGACCTGCTCCGGCTTGTCCGAAGAAACTTCCTAAAATAAAAGGTTTTACCTCAGTAATCAAACTCTGATTGTAAGCAGGACTTGCATCCTGTCTGTATGCTCTGTATGCCAAAGTTCCTACTCCCGCATAACCGTGAAGTGCCCATCTGAATGGGGAGTGATTATCTACTCTTCGTAAAAGGTTAGAAAAATCGATATCTCCTAAAACAGAAATTGCATCATATTGAGTTCTGGCACCTGCTCCTGTAGGAGAAGCTACTTTATCTTTCGTATTAACAAATCCTTGTCTTGTTTCTCCTTTGTCGTACTGCAGTTTTAAACCAAAAGCGTGAGTAATTGCTTTATCAATACTGAAATACGCAGACCATCCATACAGGTTTTTACCTGCACCAAAACCTTTGATTGAAGTAAGGTCGGCAGACTGAATTAATGGCACACCTGCACCGGCAGATATCGCCCAATCATTGAATCGCTTCGATGATTGTGTGAACGGAGAGACATTTGCAGATCCTGAAGAAAATGCATTGGGATATCCTCCGGTAGAAACTGCTGTCGAATCTTGCGCGAAGATAGCAGTAGGTAAAGCTAATGCTAAGGCCACGATTGCTAAATTTAGTTTCATAATTTGTATTTTAATTTGTATTTTAATTATTAGTTATCTGTTATAAAGTATATTAATTTTCTTAAAAATCTAACTGCATAATTCAGCTGCTGACCCTTAACAATTAATATACCATAATAAAAATAAATTTTTATTATTTATTAGTTGGCGGAGTATTGATAGGACATCCGTTATTTTCTACAGGACCTGGAACTGTTACACATTTGTCATAAAGATCGATCACTCCATCTAAATCCATATCCAAAGCTACACCAGCACCGTCAACTCTCGCTCCTGCAGGAGTATCAAGTTGTCTGTCCCAATCATCGCAAACACCATCATTATCTTTATCTCCTTTTTGGCAAACAACAAAATCATCTGTTGTATTTTCTAAAACATTGATTCGGCTGTTAATATCCTGCATAGGATCATACCATGCTAAATGAGTATCATGTTTTCCTAATTTGAAAGACAGTCCTAAATTTACAGTAACGAAATTATCAGAATGTCCCGAAGTTATTGCATTATAACGTGGAACTGCATTTTTGCCATATCCACCACCATCAAATGAATCATCACCTGTAATGATATACATCGCACGAGCTTCAATATCAATTAATTTTGAAGCATTATATTTTACTCCAGTTCCGATCTGGTAAAAGAAGGTATCAAATCCTAATTTTTGATCGATTTCTATAGGAATTCTTTTTGGCACTGTACTGTATCTCGACATATCATTGTCTAACAAAAGAGTATTATACCCCTGTAAACCTACTCCTGCATAACCGTGCAAAGCCCATCTGTAAGGCGAATGATTATCAACACGACGTATTAAATTTGAGAAATTAATATCTCCCAAAATCGAGATCTGCTGATATTTTGTCCAAGCAGTTGCAACACCTGCGGCAATACCTGCAGCACCTGGCAACATTGCTTTTTGGTTTAGTTTACCCATTTGATAAAGAACACTTATACCAAAAGTATGAGTAATTTGCTTATCAATACTTGCATAGCCATTCCAGCCAAGATTAATTTTACCATCGTAAAAAGAAGATAGATCTGCATTCTGAAAAACTGCAGCACCACCTCCTACTGATATCGACCAGTCTTTGAACAATCTGGATGAATTCGTAAAAGGGCTTACCTTCGCCGAACCGCTTGAGTACGCATTGGGATACTCATTCTTACCCGTAACTCCTGAGCGATCTTGTGCATAGAACGCAATAGGAAAGGCTAATGCTAAAAATAAACCTAATTTCATATTTGTTGTTTTTAATGTGTTTTTAAACTCATTAATAAATTTCGGGAAAACTCACGTTCATACAAATGTTTTTTGTGAGGAATCTGTAAAGTTTTGCATTCAAACTTAAGGTCCCCATAAAGCACGATATCAATGTCGATAATCCTATCTACATAAGCTTTTGTAACTGATGAATCTTCTATCCGCCCCATGTCGACCTCAATTCTTTTTATCGAATTCAACAGATTAACAGGAGATAATTGTGTTTTTATTAATACTACAATATTACAAAAAATATTATTACTAGCAAACTCTACGGGCTTTGTTAATAAAATATCACTTCTCCTTATAATAGGACCAATTTCTATTTCAATAAAATTTAATGCGGTTTTAATATTTTTCTCTGTATCTCCCAGATTGCTGCCGAGTAACAAAGTAACATCATGTTGCGACATATTAGAAAATATTTAAAAAATTATGAGAAGTTTTTTTAAGAATGTCTTAGCAAATATAGTGGCAATTATGATTATTGGAGCAGTTTTTCTCTTGTTTTTAGTGATGGTGATTGCAGCAAGTGCTTTCAGTTCTGATTCGAAACCCAATATCAAGGCGAATTCTGTTTTAATCTTAGATTTCAAAACTCAAATTATTGACAGTCCGTCCGAAGATAATCAGCAATTATTTTCTTTAAATGAAAAGCAGAAAAGCATTATGGTGTTCGACATTCTCGAAGCCATTAAAAATGCAAAGAAGGATGATAAAATTAAAGGCATCAGTATAGAAACCGACGGAATTAAAGCCGGAATGACTCAGCTTGATGATATAAGAGCTGCTCTGGAAGACTTTAAGAAGAGCGGTAAATTCGTATATGCTTACGGAAATGTGGTTTCACAGTCCGCTTATTATTTGGGATCTGTGGCTGATAAATATTTCCTAAATCCTGCCGGTGGAATTGACTTGAAAGGTCTCTCTACAGAAGTGTTATACATGAAAAGTTTTGCAGAAAAATTTGGAATCGGAATCGAGGTGATCCGTCACGGAAAATATAAATCTGCAGTAGAACCATTTTTAAGAGATGACATGTCTCCGGAAAACAGGGAGCAACTTTCCACTTTATTAAATGATATCTGGTCCATTAATTCCGCGAAAATGGCGAATTCCAGGAAAATTGATACTGCGCAGTTCAAAACAGTTGTTGACAGTCTTTATGGAATGATTCCCGATTTAAGTTTAAAATATAAGTTGGCCGACCAACTCATTCAGAAAACTGAATACGATAACCTTTTAAAATCAAAATTAATTCTGAAGGAGAAAGATAAACTCAACAAAATATCTTTTAACACCTATATCGGAAATTTAGACAACGACAATATTAAAAAAGATAATCAGATTGCTATTCTTTACGCGTCTGGAGCAATTTATAACGGCGAAGGTTATGACGCGGTCTATGCAGAAAATTTTGTAAAAGAAATAAGAAAGCTTTCTGATGACGATAAAGTAAAAGCTGTAGTATTTAGAATCAACTCTCCTGGTGGAAGCGCAAATGCTTCTGATGAAATACTTTTCGAACTTCAACAACTGAAAAAGAAGAAACCACTGATCGCTTCTTTTGGTGATTATGCAGCTTCCGGAGGTTACTATATTGCGATGGCTGCAGATAAGATTTATTCCGAACCTAATACTTTAACAGGTTCAATCGGTGTTTTCGGAATGATTCCTTATTTTAAAGAACTCGCTAACAAAAATGGCTTAAATTCTTACGCTGTAAATACGAACGCTAATTCAAATATGTATTCGCCAATCAACGGGATTACTCCAGGTGGAATCTCAATGATGACTAAAAGTGTAGAGCAAACTTACAAAAGATTTGTCCATTTTGTAACGGTGAACCGTAAAAAATCTTTCGAGCAAATTGATGAAATTGGCGGTGGAAGAGTTTGGAGTGGAACCAGAGCCAAAGAAATTGGTTTGGTTGATGATCTTGGAACACTGAACGACGCCATAACTTTTGCTGCTCAAAAAGTAAAATTAAAAGATTACAACGTTGCAACTTATCCGAAAAAAGTGAGCAAATTCGAGCAGTTATTTAAAGACATGAGCGAAGATGAGATCTCTGCACGAATTATAAAAAACAAAATCGGACTCGACAATTACAAAGTTTTCGAACAGATTACCAATCCTAAATTACAGAGCAGTGTGATGATGGAAATGCCGTATCACATTAAATTCGATTAACTGCATAAAAAATCCCGACTTGAAATTCAAGTCGGGATTTTTTTATAAAATGCTGATTAACCTCTTTTGGTCGCCATTCCGTATATCCAGAGAACAACTAATGCACCACCGATGGCTAGAAACATGCTTCCGATATTAAATCCGGTTACATCTCCTAATCCTAAAAGTTGTCCGATAAACGCACCAACGTACGCTCCCACAATTCCAAGAATGATGGTTAAAAGCCAACCCATTCCCTGATTTCCCGGCATAATCATTTTAGCGATTGCACCTGCGATAAGACCAAAAATGATCCAAGTTAAAATTCCCATAGTTTTAAAAATTTAATGTTAATAATTTGTAAATGTTTAAATAAATTTAGCAAAAAAAATTAAATAATAATATTTAATTTCGTTTTCTGAAAAAAGAGTCTACAAATTCTGTTCCATTAAATAATTGCAAGTCTGTCATTTTTTCTCCAACACCAATATACTTTACCGGAATCTGGAACTGATCTGAAATCCCAATAACGACTCCACCTTTCGCGGTTCCATCTAATTTCGTCACAGCCAAAGCGTTAACTTCTGTCGCAGCAGTAAACTGTTTCGCCTGTTCAAAAGCATTTTGTCCCGTTGAACCATCGAGTACCAATAAAATTTCGTGCGGAGCATCTGGAATAATTTTTTGCATGACTCTTTTAATTTTAGTCAGCTCATTCATTAAATTGACTTTATTATGAAGTCTTCCTGCAGTATCAATGATCACGACATCTGAATTATTAGCAACTGCGCTTTGAACCGTATCAAACGCAACCGAAGCGGGATCAGATCCCATATTTTGTTTCACGATCGGAACTCCGACCCTTTCGCTCCAGATGGTTAACTGTTCTGTCGCAGCGGCACGGAAAGTATCTGCGGCTCCTAAAAGAACATTTCTTCCTTCCGATTTAAATTGATGCGCTAATTTCCCTATCGTTGTGGTTTTTCCAACACCATTTACACCGACAACCATTATGACATAAGGTTTTTTACTTTCGTCGATATTACCAGTTCCGGCATGTGGATTTTCTAAAAGTAAGCCTGTGATTTCTTCGCGCAGAATTTTATCGAGTTCATCCGTCCCTACAAATTTATCTTTGGCAACGCGGGCTTCAATTCTTTCAATAATTTTAATGGTTGTTGAAGCACCAACATCTGAGGCGATGAGCACTTCTTCCAGATCATCTAAAACCTCATCATCAACCGTACTTTTTCCGACAACTGCTTTCGATATTTTTTCAAAAAAACCTTGGTTCGATTTCTCCAAACCTTTATCTAAAGTTTCTTTCTCTTCTTTTTTAAATACTTTTTTAAACCAGCTCATTCCAAAAATTACAAATTTAATATTAAGACTTGCCGTCCGTTACAGACTGTAAACAAAGATAAAATAAAAAAACTACCCAATTGGATAGTTTTATATATTCTCGCTAAGCAGAAAATTATTTTTTCAAAAAACCTTCAACTTCTTCTGCGTTCATTACTTTCTCTTCGAAAACGTAAGCACCACTTTTAGCGGATTTTACCATTTTCACTACTTTGGTCATTTTTTTTGAACCTGCACCACCTTGAAGCGTTGCTACTACTTTCTTTGCCATCTTTTATTCTTTTAAAAAATTACTTGATTTCTTTGTGAAGGGTGTATTTCTTAAGAACCGGATTAAATTTTTTCAATTCTAATCTCTCAGTAGTGTTCTTTTTATTTTTCGTAGTGATGTATCTTGACATTCCTGCAACACCTGTTTCTTTGTGCTCAGTGCACTCCAAAATCACCTGTACTCTATTTCCTTTTTTTGCCATGATTCTAATTATTTAATAAATCCGTTTCTAGTTGCTCTTAGGATCGCTTCTTCAATCCCAATTCGATTAATAATTCTCAATCCGTGAGCAGTAACTTTTAAAGTTACAGATTTCTCTTGCTCTGGAAGGTAAAATTTCTTCTCTAATAAGTTAATTTCAAAACGACGCTTCGTTTTGTTATTAGCGTGAGAAACATTGTTTCCTACCATTGCACGCTTTCCTGTTATTTGGCAAATTCTTGACATATCTGGATGTTCTTATTTCTTATGAATATTTGAGAGTGCAAAATAACGAAGAAAATTTCAAATAGACAAATATTTATGAAATTAATTCTGTAGAATTTTACATTTTTTCTGTCTATAAAACTTTAAGTACGCAAATTAATTACTCAATTCTTTCGATCGCTTTTCTGCTGCTAAAATTCCTTTTCTTAATGTTTCTTTCAGTTCATGATCTTCAAAAGCTTTCAAAGCTGCTTCCGTAGTTCCACCTTTTGATGCTACATCTTTGATGAGTTCCTCCAAATTTTTATCAGAATTATTGATCAAATGATAGGCGCCCAACATGGTTTGCTTTACAAAAAGTTTTGCGAGATTTTCCTCAATTCCCATCTCTGTTCCGGCTTTGATCATGGCATCAACGATGTAATAAAAATAAGCAGGTCCACTTCCGGAAAGTGCAGTAACGCCATCCAAAAGATTTTCATCTTCCAAATAAACGGAACGTCCCGTCGAGTTTAAAAATCGCTCGATTTGCATGAGATCCGGAAAGGAAATTCCTTCTGCAGCTGTGTAACCGGTAATTCCCATTCCCAAAAGCGTGGGCGAATTTGGCATGGCTCGAACTACTTTTTTATGGTTTAAAAGGTGCTGAATTTTCTCAATTTTAATTCCTGCCATGATGGAAAGCACCATTTGATCTTCCTTCAATTGAAAGGAAATATTCTCTACAACAAAATGAAAATCTTGAGGTTTAACAGCAATAATTATTAAATCGGCTTCAATTTCTTTCAACTCTTCAAAAGCAGAAACTTTCGATCCAGGAAATAGTTTTGCTATTTTGTTTACCTTTTCTTTTTTGCGGGTAATTAAATGAAGATTTTCGGGGAGAATAAGTTCGTATTTCAAAAAAGATTTCGAAAAAGATAAACCCATATTTCCGGCTCCGAGAACTGCTATTTTCATAATTTGATGTATTGATTTGACGAGGTTAGAAAGTGGTGATCATATCAAATAATATTCACTTCTCTTTCCAGTTCTATCCCAAATTTTTCTTTTACGGAATCAATGATCATCGTAGAAAAATCAAAAATTTCTTTTCCAGACGCATTTCCTGTTGCGTTGATAAGGACCAAAGCCTGTAATTTGTGCGACGCGACATTCCCGATTTGTTTTCCTTTCCAGCCACATTGTTCGATGAGCCAACCTGCAGGAACTTTCACAAATTCTCCGTTCGGATAACCCGGAATATTTTCGAATTTCAGTTTTAAATTTTCAAATTGCGATAAAGGAATAGTCGGATTTTTAAAGAAACTTCCCGCATTTCCGATGATTTTCGGATCGGGCAATTTGCTTTGTCTAATATTGATGACCGCTTTCGAAATATCCTGAATCGTTGGATTTGCAATTCTTAAGTTTTGCAATTCAGATTGAATAGCGCCGTAGTCAGTTTTGATGGAATGATTTTTTGCAGTCAACTTAAAAGTAACATCTAAAATAACATATTTCCCTTTTCCTTCTCTCTTAAAAATTGATTCCCGGTATCCAAAATTACATTTTTGATGATCGAATTCCTCCACTTGCAAAGTTTCCAAATTCAATACTTTACAACTAACAAAAGTGTCTTTAATTTCAGTTCCGTACGCACCAATATTTTGCATGGGCGAAGTTCCGACGTTTCCCGGAATGAGTGATAAATTTTCTAAACCACCGTAATTTCTATCCAAACAGAACTGAACAAATTCATGCCAGTTTTCTCCGGCTTTTGAAGTGACTAAAACCTCATTTTCATTAATGACATCCTCAGAAATTCCCTTCAAATTCAATTGAATTACCAATCCATCAAAATCTTTCGTCAGCAACAGATTACTTCCTCCACCAAGAAGGAGAAGCGGAAGTTTTTGAGTTTTTAAATATTGTAGCGCTCCGAGAAGTTCCTCCAATGTTTTTACTTCTGCGAAATATCTTGCAGAAACATCAACGCCAAAAGTATTGTAAGGTTTTAATGAAATGTTTTCCTGCATTATTTTTGGGAGGTGGCGATTTTTTTAATAATGTTTCTCAGATTTCCAAGCTGCTTGTATTGTGTGGAATCTGCCACATTGATCAACGTATATTTTTGATCTGAAGTTGTAATTTCAAAGGTTTCATCTGGACCATCATAATATCCTCTTCCATCACCACTTTTGGTTTTTTTGATCATCTCCAAATTAAGAGCGGACACCATTTTATTCCAGTCTTCAGCATTCATTTTCTTTTTAACCTCAGGAATATCATTGAAAGCACTTCCGAATTTTGTGGAAATTAAAGAATCTTTCGTCGCAACAATATTCAAAAAACCGGCTCTTCCCAAAGTTTTTGAGTAAGTAATAGATTTAATGTCGCTGCTTTTCGATGAATTATTCTGCATCGTGCTTGAACAACTGCAAACTAAAAAAGCAAGCAATGATAAAAGCGCGAAATTTTTTATTTTTTTGAACATGAATTTATTTCGATTATAAACTAAATTCGATCTTATACTTGTGCAGTGCATCGTTTAACAATTCCACACTTCTTCGCAGATCTGCTTCATTTAAAACGTACGCAATTCGAACCTGTTTTTTACCCAATTCCGGATTGCTGTAAAAACCGCTCATCGGAGCAACCATGATCGTTTCATTATTGTGGGAATAACTTTCCAAAAGCCATTGTGCAAACTTATCGGTATCATCAACCGGAAGTTCTACGGCGCAATAAAAGGCTCCTTTAGGTTTCGGGCAGATCACGCCCGGAATTCCGTTCAATAGATCTACCAGAACATTTCTACGGTGCGTATATTCTGCACGAACTTTCAAAATATATTCGGTATCATTAACGTGAGCTGCAGCCGCTGCGATCTGGCCCAAAAGAACAGGACTCAGTCTCGCCTGTGCAAAAAGCATCGCAGCATCATGAATTGTTTTCGAACGTGTCACCATGAAACCGATTCTCGCGCCACACATCGAATATCTTTTTGATTCAGAATCAATGATAATACAGTTTTCCGGAATTTCAGGAAAATCTAACATCGAAACCGCCTCCTTTCCATCATATACATATTCTCTGTAAACCTCATCGGAAATGATCACGATATCGTGTCTCAACGCAATATCTGCCAACTTCTGTAATTCTTCTCTTGTATAAAGATAACCCGTCGGATTTCCTGGATTACAGATTAAGATCGCTCTTGTTTTCGGCGTAATTTTCTTCTCAAAATCCTCGATCGGAGGCAATGCAAATCCAGTATCAATTGTGGAAGAAACCGCTACAACATTTACGTTGAACGTGTTTGCGAAACCGTTATAATTTGCATAATAAGGTTCCGGAATAATAATTTCGTCACCATCATCACACAAAGTAGAAATCGCAAAGTTCAAAGCTTCCGAACCACCATTTGTAACAATAAAATTATCGGTCGTAAGATCCGTAAAACCAAGTGAATGATAATAATTGTTGAGCGCGGTTCTGTACTCTAAATTCCCCTCAGAAAGTGCATATTCAAAGATCTTCAAATCATTATTTTTCACAGCATCCAATGCAGTTTGCGGTGTTTCAATATCGGGTTGACCAATATTTAAATGATAAACTTTTATTCCTTTTTGTTTCGCTTTTAAAGCAAAAGGAACGAGTTTTCGAACTGGCGAAGCGGGCATATTTTGTGCTCTATGAGAAATTTTTGGCATTCTGATATATTTTTTGCAAAATTAAGAATTTTTTCGGAGCAAAACGATTTTTGCTTCTTTGAAAAATCGTTCCGGCTCTTCATTACAATCTTTTTTTTCCTCTCCTTCTCCAGCTTCAAAAAAAAGGATTTCCTTTTCGATCCGGGCTAAAAGTTCAGGTATTTTGTCTTTCGAAAAAGAGGCTCAGTCTTTCTGTGTAGAAATCGCCCAGTAATTGCCAGCTAAATCACAGAAAGCGCCGCGGATATCATCGTCATCTTCCCTTTGATGGGGTTCTTCAATTTTTTCAGCACCATTTTCCAAAGCTTTTTCAAAAGTTTTAAATACATCTTGAACATAACAATGTAGCATTACCTTTTGCGCCGGATAACCAATAACGCTATTGCTCATCATTAAAACCGTGTCATCAATTTTGAGCTCAAGATGTTGTACCCTTCCTTCGAGTTCAATTCTCCGCAACTGTTCTGCATCAAAAATACTTTTGAGTTGTGCTGCAAGTTGATCCGCATCATCCACTATTAAATAAGCAGAAAGCGAATTATAATTGTTGGGTTTATAATCTTTCATTTCTCTTCTTTTTAAAAATTTAGAAACTTAAAATTACTGAAATTTACAAATAAAAAAACCGCAGAAAAATCTGCGGTTCATATTAATCAATTTTAAAAAAGACTATTTAATAAATCCTTTGCTTTTCAACAACGGTTTCAAATCAGGATCTCTTCCGGTGAAGTTTTTAAACGCAGTGTTCAGATCCATCGAATTTCCGACAGATAAAATACATTTACGGAAACGGTCACCATTTTCCCGCGTCATTCCACCGTGCGTAGTGATCCAGTCCCAAGCATCAGCATTCAACATATCACTCCACATATACGCGTAATATCCCGCAGAATATCCACCGCCCCAAATGTGAGCAAAATACGGAGTATGATATCTTGGCGGAACTTCTTTTAAGTTAAAACCATATTTCGCCAGAACATCTTTTTCAAATTCCAAAGTTGGTTTAAACTGAGCTGCATCGGTTACAGAATGCCAGTTCATATCAAGCGTCGCAGCAGAAACTAATTCTGTTGTAGAATATCCTTGATTAAAAGTTCCGGCTTTCTTAATTTTATCAACTAAAGCTTTTGGCATCGGTTGTTTCGTTTGATAATGCAATGCGTAATTTTTCAAAACTGATGGTTCCAATGCGAAGAACTCATTAATTTGTGACGGAAATTCTACAAAATCTCGCGGAACACTCGTTCCTGAAATTGAAATGTATTTCTGATCTGCAAATAATCCGTGTAAAGTATGTCCAAATTCGTGGAACATGGTAGAAACATCGTCATAAGAGATAAGTGACGGTTTTCCTTCTGCCGGTTTCTGGAAATTGAAAACATTTACAATCACCGGTTTCTGACCTAACAAATGGGATTGCTCAACAAAATTACTCATCCAGGCGCCACCGTTTTTATTGTTTCTGGTGTAGAAATCTAAATAATAAATGGCTAAAGATTTTCCATCTCTGTCGAAAACTTCGTACGCTTTCACATCCGGGTGGTAAACGGGAAGGTCATTTCTTTCTTTAAAGGTAATTCCGTAAAATTTTTCAGCGGCATAGAAAACACCCTTTTCCAAAACAGTTCTTACTTCAAAATAAGGTTTAATTTGGTTTTCGTCTAAATCGTATTTTTCTTTACGAACCTGTTCTGCGTAAAAATTCCAGTCCCAAGGTTCTACGGTGAAACCTCCTTTTTGTTTATCAATTAAAGCTTGAATCTCGTCGCTTTCTCTTTTCGCAGTTTCCACAGCTGGAGTTGCCAGTCTTGCCAAAAGATTCATTGCATTCTCGGGAGTTTTCGCCATTTGATCCTGCAATTTCCATTCAGCAAAAGATTTTTTACCCATCAAATGTCCTTTGTCCATTCGAATTTTTGCGAGTCTTTCCAAAATACTTCTTGTGTCATCAGCATCGCCTTTTTCAGCTCTGTACCAAGATGCTTTGAAAAGCTTTTCTCTTGTTGATCGATTTTTTAAATTCTGAAGCATTGGTTGCTGCGTCGTATTTTGTAACGCTAATAAATACCCAGTTTTCCCGGCAGTTTTCGCATCTGTTTTTGCTGCTTCAATTTCATCCGGAGAAAGTCCGTCTAATTCTTTAACATCAGTAATAAGAAGTGCGCCGTCTTTTCTGGCATCCAGTAATTTACTGGAATACTGAGTAGAAAGCGTTGCTAATTCCTCGTTAATTTTTTTAACTTTTGCTTTATTTTCAGGAGAAAGATTGGCTCCGGCAATTTCGAAATTGGTCGTATACAAATCTAAAACCCGTTTTTCTTCAGAACCTAAACCTTCTGTTTTAATCGCTTTAATTCTCGCATATAATTTCTCATTCAAAAGAATTTTATCGCTCAATGCAGAAAAAACCGGTGCATATTCTTCTTCCAGTTTCTGTAAAGTCGGATTCGTGTTTGATCCTGTCAGATTATAAAATACGATTTGAGCTCTTTTTAAAACTTCTCCACTATTTTCTAACGCAACGATGGTGTTTTCAAAAGTTGGAGCCGCAGAATTATTTGCAATTTTGTCAACTTCAACCATCTGAACTTTCATACCATAATCAAAAGCCGGCTTGAAATGTTCGTCCTTAATTTTATCAAATTCGGGTGCTTGATATTGCAGCGAACTTTTTTTTATAAAAGGATTAGAAGACAAGCTTGCGTCGGGCGCAGGAATTTCGGTAGCGGAATTATTGGTCGTTTTCATTGTGGTACAGGCAGAAGTTATTGCCAAAGAAGAAATTAAAAAAACTGATGTAATATTTTTCATTCGTAAATTGTTATTAAAGGATAAAGATATTAATTTAAATTTTATCTTTAACATAATAAATCTTCGCTAAAAATAAAAACTATGAAAACATTAACAATCTCTATGCTCTCCGCATTTTTAACTCTTTCGTCCTGCAACATCAAAACCGACAACGGATTTCCCTTTAATATGACGACCAAAGAAGGAAAGGGAATCATTAAAAATAAAGAATATAAAATGTCTTTTGATGAGATCAAAGTGGCACAATCAATTTCTGCTGAAGTGGTAAAATCGGACGAGGAAAAAGTTGTGATCACAGCGCCTTCTGATATTTTAGATGATATTTTGGTGGAGAATTCTGATGGGAAATTATACATCCATTTCAAATCAGGATCAAATATTTCTGCGCGAAATGTATCTGCGAAAATTTTTGCTAAAGATTTTTCAGCGGTAAAAGCAAGTTCTTCAGCATCAATTAATATAAAAGATAAATTCACGCAGGACAAAATGAACATCGAAGCCTCAAGTTCAGGCGATGTTACAGGAAATTTAGAAGCCAATGAAATGTCGATTGATGTTTCGAGTTCAGGAAGTTTCACGGGTCAAATTTGGGCAGTCAATTTAAAATCTGAAGTCACTTCTTCCGGAGATATCGATATTTCGGGTAAATCAAAAAACGCGAATCTTAGCGCTTCTTCTTCCGGAACTTTGAACGCACAAAAAATGACAGCAGAAAATGCAAATATCGAAGCTTCAAGTTCAGGAGACGTGAGTGTTTCGGTTTCGAACCAATTAAATGCTTCTGCGAGTTCTTCAGGAGAAATTAATATTACCCGAAAAGGAAATTTAAATGTTGTCAGCAAAAAAGAAAGTAGTGGCGGAAGCGTTTCGATTCAGTAGAAAGTTTGGTTTTCAAATAAATAGGAATTTAGCTTCGGAATATCGAAGCTGAATTTTTTTGTGGTAATTATTTGCGGGTATTTTCTATTTAGAATTCAACCCTTTCAGCCTTTGAAAGACTGAAAGGGTTTATAAAGGAGTTTTATAAAAAGATGATTATGCTAAATTAAGATCTTAACAATCTGAAATTGATTTTTATTTTACAATAAGTTTCGGCTAAAGCCAATGCATTACTATAATGAAAAAAACGGGCTAAAGCCCGTTCCTATTGAAAATTTTAATAAATATTTTTTAAGAGTATATTCTAACATTGCTCTTTTTTCTTTTAACTCGTCTTTTGGACAAGTCGCGACTTGTCCCTACGATAAAAAAATTACCAACCTCCGGAAGCGCCACCACCACCGAAACTTCCGCCGCCGCCAAAACCGCCGAATCCACCGCCGCCACTAGAACCACCGCCAAATCCGCCACCACCAAAACTTCCTGGGAAAGGAAAGAATCCGCCTGGATAAGTTCTTCTGCCGCGTCCGGAAAGCATTTCATCATCATCGCCATTATTTCCGCCACCGCCTCGATTCCTGAAGAAAATACTGAGTATCATTATGATAAAGAAAGCGATCATGACCATTTGCGATGGAGTTAAACCTTTTTCCTGCGAAGTTTTAGCGATCGGTTTAAACTTTCCCTGAACTGCTTCCATTAAAGCCGTAGTTCCGCGATCTATGCCTTCATACCAAAGTCCTTTTTTAAAATTTGGTGTTACGATATAATCCAGAATTTGTCCCGCAACCGACGCAGTTAAATATTGTTCAACGGCTCTACCTTGCTGTATTGCCATCGTATGATCTTCTGTCGCGATGAGGAAAACAATTCCATTATCAATTCCTTTCTGACCAATTTTCCACTTTTCACCATACATTGTAGCGAGATAATTGACGTCTTCACCGCCTGTTGTTGGAATAATGATGACTGCAATTTCTGTGGAAGTAGAGTCGGAAAATTTGATCAGTTTTTGATTCAGTTCATCCTTCTCAGTTTGCGTTAACAAACCTGCATTATCGGTAACGGGATAAAGAATTTTTGGTTTTTCCGGAACTTTTTGGGCAAAAACAAAAATGCTTAAGCCAAGGAGAAAAAGAGTGATACAATTTTTAAGAGAAGGTAATCTCATTCGGAAGTTCATTGGGATTTTCTCCCGTGATCGGGAAATATTTTTTGAGTTCAAGACCAGTTTCGAGCACCGCATTTTTTAAACCATCATGAAAGTTTCCTTTTGAAAACTCTGCGGTAATTCTGTCGTGCATTCGTTCCCAGAAATTTTGATCTACTTTTTCATGAATCCCTTCATCACCAATAATGGTCAGGTATTTCTGTTCGAAATTTACATGAAAGAGAACGGCATTTTTTGCAATAGTTTTATCTTTACAAAGCCTTTTAAAGACTTCAAAAGCGATCTCTGCATTATTTCCCTCAGTATTTGAATCAATATGAATACGGATCTCACCGCTAGAATAATCTTCCGCCGTTTGAATGGCTTCTACGAGAGAAGCCATTTGTTGATCTGTTAAAAAATCGTTCATTATTTTGTGAAAACTTCCGGCGCTTTTTCAGCACCAACGGCAGCTTTGAAATACGGTTTTTCTTTAAAGTTTGTGAAACTTGCCAAAATATTATTAGGGAAAGTTTTTATCGAAGTGTTATAATCCTGCGCAGCTTCATTAAAATAAACGGTTTCGCTTCTGATGCTGTTTTCGATCGCAGTATATTCTCTCTGAAAATTAATGTACTGTTGATCAGCTTTCAAATTAGGATAACTTTCTACAACCGCCATTAATCTGCTCAGTGAACCACTTAATTCACCTTGTGCAGCTTGAAATTTCGCCATATCTGCTTCGGTCATATTCGTAGGATCGATGGTAATTGATGTTGCTTTTGAACGGGCCTCAACAACTTTAGTTAATGTTTCCTGCTCAAATTGCGAATAGGATTTTACCGTTCTTTCTAAGTTCGGAATTAAATTCGCACGTTTTTGATAAACGGTTTCCACGTTGGACCATTTTGTATTTACGTTCTGTTCTTTTGTCGTAAAACTGTTGTACCCATTCTTGCCCCAAAAAAACAATACAGCGGCAATTACAAGTAGAGCGATACCGATCGTTCCGGCGCTCATACATCCTTTATTTCTCATAGTTAAAAGTTTTTAATGTTTAAAATCGATACCCAAATATACAAATTATGTGCTAAATTTGTGAAAATTACAGAAAAATGATAACAATCGTCGTAGCGATGGGTTTAGATAATGAAATTGGAGCTGACAACCAATTGCTTTGGCATCTACCAAAAGATTTAAAATATTTTAAAGAAACTACTACTGATCATCCGATCATCATGGGACGAAAAACCTATGAAAGTATCGGTAAGCCTTTACCAAACCGCACCAATATTGTGATATCAAAAAGAAAAGACTGGTTTGAAGAGGGAATTTTGATCGTTGGCAGCGTAAAAGAAGCCATCAAGTTTGCAAAAAAAATCGACGAAGAAATATTCATTATCGGCGGTGGAAACATTTACGAACAGACCATCGATCTATGTGACAAACTTCTAGTTACTTTAGTAAAAACCAATTTAAAAGCAGACGTTTTCTTCCCAAAGATCAACATGAAAATATGGAACAAAACAGAAGAAATCTGCCACGAAAAAGACGAGAAAAATGAGTTTGATTTTTGCTTTCAAACGTATGAGAGAAAAGAGGCTCTTTAATAATAAGTTAAATCTTCTGCAATTGGATTTTCATCCTTACTTCAAATTATTATCTTTGCACCACTAAAATTTAAACAATGAACAAATACCTAAAATTCGTTATCGCAGCTTTAATGATTGCCGCCGGAGTTTATCTGATGATGAACCGAAATATTGGGTGGGGAATTGTTGTGGTTATTTTGTCTGCTGTTCCTGTCTTTTTGTTTTTTAAAAATGAGCTTATTCTTTTATCATTCTGGTTTTTACGAAAACAAAATACATCAAAGGCAAATCTCTGGCTTTCAAAAATCACCAATTATGAATCACAACTTCATAAATCACAGTTTGGCTATTTCCATTATTTACAAGGTTTAACTTTAGCAGAGAAACATCCGGAGAAAGTAGAACCTTTGATGAAAAAAGCTTTGGAATTTGGTCTTAATATGAAACATGACCGAGCAATGGCTACTTTAAATATCGCTGCAGGCGCTTTGCAAAAAGGAAGACGACAGGAAGCGATAAAACTGTTGGAAGAAGCGAAGAAATTGGATACTGCCGGAATGATGACTGAGCAGATCAAAATGATGAAGAGTCAGCTGAAAATGCCATCGATGCAGAAACACGTTCATAATCCGAATATGAGACAACGGGGAAAATCCTTCTAAACCTCAAGTATTCTAAAATATAAATCCTGCAAATTGCGGGATTTTTTTGATTGAGGTTGGATGTTGGATGTTGGATGTTGGATGTTGGATGATGGATGATGGATGATGGATGATGGATGATGGATGTTTACAAGAAATGGAAATTCCAGACTTATTAAAAGACTCTTATCAATTTAACCTGGCTCTTTTTACTTTTTACGTGGCTCTTCAAAAAATTACATTTCCGAATTTTGATCAGTTCCGTAAAACTTAGGAATTTGCCACTGGAATTTCAAGGCTAAAGTTCGGATGGCGACAATGATAATAATCGTAGAAATCTGAACAAATCCATAAGAAAAACTGGTTAATTTTACCAAAAGCAAAAACACTCCTCCACCCACGATACAAGCGGTTGCATAAATTTCTTTGCGGAAGATCAACGGAATCCTGTTAAGTAAAATATCCCGGATAATTCCCCCAAAACATCCAGTAATTGTTCCCAGAGTCAAACAGATAACAGGATGAAGTTCGGCACTTAATCCTTTCTGAATTCCTACTATCGTAAATAATCCCAGTCCTAAACTATCAAATATCGATAAGGTTACACGGAATTTTTTTTCTACCGATTTAAAGATCATTGCGAATAAGCATGTCGCAAAGATCACAGAACACATGACCATATCGTGCATCCAGAAAACAGGAACATCTAACAAAAGATCCCTCACTGTTCCGCCGCCAACTGCGGTGACGAAAGCGATAATTAAAACCCCGAACGGATCCAGACGTTTTTGCATGGCAGCAAAACTCCCCGACATCGCAAAGGAAATCGTACCCAGAATCTCGATGATGAAATTAAAATTTTGATGAATCATTTTTTGATGGGTAATAAGTAATCAGTAATGAGCAATTGTAAAGAAAATTAATTATTGTGGTTTATTTTCAGATAGTTTTTTCTTGTAAGCTGTCATTACTTTTACAATCTCTTCGCACTCTATCTTAAGATTATTTAAAATTTCTGGTTTTAGGTAATTAAGTTCTTCGATAATTTCCAGCCAAAACTGTGTTTCATCAGCTTCTTCAACGACAATACACAATTTAGAAAACTTCTCTTTTTCAGATCTTGCTCTTCCGACGGCTCTGTAATTTGCAGCAACAGAAGTTGATGAACGATAAATTTGTTTTCTTATAACCGATAAATCTTCAGAGTAAGGTAAAATGGAAAGCGTTCGTATGATTAAAACACAAAGCTTTTTGGTCCGATCTCTAAAAACTTGGTTAAAATAAGTACCCATATCTTAGTTTTATTACCGATTACCAATCACTTATTACCCATTTTTTAAACTCTGACAGAATCCGGAACCAACAATTCGTAATGACCACCGAAAGTTAGTATTTCCCGCACAATGCTTGAACTGATGAATGCTTTACTCGCAGAAGTTAAGAGGAATATCGTTTCAACTTTATTATCTTGCGTGAGTTCGCGATTGGTTTGAGCGATCGCTTTTTCGAATTCGAAATCGGATGGATTTCGCAGGCCTCTCAAAATGAAATTAACATTTTTGCTGTGGCAGTAATCTATGGTTAAACCTTCAAAATGATCGACTTCTACATTCGGAAAATCTTTAAAAGTTTTTTTAATGAATTCAATACGTTGCTCCAAAGAAAACATGTATTTTTTTTGCGAATTCTGACCGATGGCAATAATAATTTTATCAAAAAGCGGCGTCGCCCTTTCTACAATATCGTAATGTCCAAGAGTGATCGGATCGAATGACCCGGGAAAAATTGCAACTCTCATAGAATAATTTTAGATTTTGAATTATAAATTTTAGATTACTCACTTTTTCAAATCTAAAATATTTTTGTTTTATTTACTTTTTTGCAAAGCTTTTGCGACCTCGTTCCCACATAGATCTTTTAGTGAAATACCGTAGATCTTTGCCTGTTGCGGAAGAATTGAAGCTGGAGAAAAACCAGGATTCGTATTCATTTCCAACATATAAGGAATGCCGTTCATAATTATAAATTCGCTTCGGGAGAAACCGCTCATTCCTAGAGAATCGTAGGCTTTTATGGCAATCTCTTCTACTTTTATGCGGGTTTCGTCATCAATTCTGGCAGGAGTGATCTCTTCGGAAGCACCTTCATATTTTGCTTCATAGTCAAAGAATTCGGTATGCGAAACGATTTCTGTAATTCCTAAAACAATGGTTTCTCCTTTAAAATCTAAAACTCCAACGGAAACCTCCATTCCATCTAAGAAACTTTCAATTAAAATTTCGTCGTCTTCCGCAAACGCAAAATCCATTGCCTTTTTCAGTTCTCCTTTTTCTTTTACCTTAGTAATTCCCAAAGAGGAACCGGACTGATTTGGTTTTACAAAAAGAGGAAGTCCTAACTTCGCTACGATCTCTTCTTCGTTGATCTCTTCATTTTTTCTTAAATAAACACTTTCTGCAGACGGAATTCCGTATTTTGAAAGGACCGCCAAAGTATCTTTTTTATTAAAGGTTAAGGCACTTTGATAAAAATCGCAACCCGTATATTTTTGTCCGATCGTGTCCCAGTACGCTTGAAGTTCCCCATTCTCGCCAGGTTTTCCATGAATAATATTAAAGCAAACATCAAATTTAACATCGAAACCGCTGCTCAAATTCACAGAAAAATCAGCTTTATTGATAGCCGCTTTTTGTCCTCTGTCATCGAGGAAATACCATTCATCTCTTAGGATCACCACTTTGTAAACGTTGTACAAATCGCGGTCGAGGGAATCATAAATCAGTTGTCCACTTTTCAGTGATACTTTATATTCGTCGGAATAACCGCCCATGACCACGGCTACATTTTTCTTGTTCATACGATTTTATCTATAGAAGCAAATTTAGTCAAAATGTTTAAAATTCCGGTTGAAGCAGGCGATTATTATATCTAAAAAGAAATCAGGTTGAATTATAGAAAAAATTGGTCTTTCTACTATTTTATTTTCCTGTTAAAAATATGTAATTTTGCAGGCTATGAAAAGATGGTATCTCTACCCTTTTTCCCTTGGTTATCATTTCGTAACAAGTCTAAGAAACTTAATGTATGATTGGGGAATCTCAAAATCGACCACATTCAAAACTCCGATCATCAATGTCGGAAATCTTTCGGTGGGCGGAAGCGGAAAATCTCCGATGGTCATGTATCTGGCAGAATTTTTATCCAAAACGTACAAAACCGGCGTGCTTTCCAGGGGTTACGGACGAATCACAAAAGGTTACGGAATTACGAACTACGACAGTAATTATAAAACCGTGGGCGACGAAGCAATGCAGCTTTTTGAAAGATTCAAAAATAAATTTGTCATTGGCGTTTCCGAAGAAAGAGTTCCGGGTGCAAAAAAAATGATCGACGATATGGATCTGAATGTCTTGGTTTTAGATGACGCATTTCAGCACAGAGCCATCAAACCGGGATTTAATATTTTGATGACCGATTATAATGATCCTTATTTTAAAGATTTTTTGCTTCCTGCAGGAGATCTAAGAGAAAGCAGAAGTGGCGCAAAAAGAGCGCAGATCATCATGGTTTCAAAATGTCCGAATGATTTGACGGACGAAAAAAAGCAGTATTATATTTCGAGAATTAAACCGCAACATGGTCAAAAAGTATTTTTTTCGAGCATTGGTTATGATGAAAAGGTATACGCACACAATCAATTTCTACCCGATAATAATTTAAGTTACTACGATATTTTATTAATTACAGGAATTGCGAATCCGAAACCGTTGCTGAATCACTTATCGAAATTTTCGCAGCGTGTAAAGCATTTAAAGTTTAAAGATCACCATAATTTCAGCGATCAGGATATTAAAAACATTATTGCAGAATATAAGAAATTGGGCGAATACAAATTAATCCTCACCACAGAAAAGGATTATGTAAGGCTGAAAACTTTTGATTATCTTCGGGAAATCGTTTATTATTGGCCGATCAATGTTCATATTGATAAAAAGGAAGAGTTTAACCAAATCATTCTTAATTATGTTAGCAAAAATTAAAGAGACTGCAGATTTTATCAAAAATATTATTCAGGATATTCCCGAATTTGCGATCATATTAGGTTCAGGTTTAGGAGCGCTTAAAAATGAAGTTCAGGCCATTCACACTTTTGAATATCACAACATCCCAAATTTTCCGCAAACTACGGTTGTTGGACATGGCGGCGAATTAATTTACGGAATTCTGGAAGGTAAAAAAGTATTGATGATGAGTGGTAGATTTCACTATTATGAAGGTCACGATATTCAGACGGTGGTTTTCCCAGTTCGGGTTTTTCATCTTTTGGGAATTAAAAACTTGATCGTTTCAAACGCTTGTGGTGGCGTGAATTCTGCCTTTACTGTTGCCGATATTATGATCATTAATGATCACATTAATATGATGCCGGAACATCCTTTGCGTGGAAAAAATCTGGAGGAATTCGGACCACGATTTGTAGATATGAGCGAGCCTTACAATAAAAAAATGATTGAAGTTGCTGTAAATGTTGCTAAAGATTTAGGAATAAAAACCCATGAAGGTTGTTACGTAGCGTTGCAGGGACCAACTTTTGAAACTCCGGCTGAATATGGAATGATCAAAGCAATCGGTGGAGATGCTGTTGGAATGAGTACAGTTCCCGAAGTAATCGTTGCTAAACATCAGGGAATGGATTGCTTCGGAATTTCCATTATTACCGATGTTGGCGGACCGGATATCGCATTTACCGTTTCGCATGAAGAGGTGTTACAAGCTGCTGACAAAGCAATGCCGAATGTGATAAAAATCGTAAAAGGTTTGGTGAAGAATTACAACGCTTAATTTTCATTTAAATATATAAATAGAGAAACGCATCTTTTCGGGATGCGTTTCTTTTTGTTTTAAAGGCTATTTTACTTTAACATAAATATGGCGAATATTATTCAGTCCGGTTTCGCGTTCGTCAATTTCAATCTTTCCAATGCTTTTAATTAAAGGCAACAATTTTGCAAAACCGAAATTTCGCGGATCAAAATCAGGTTTCTTTTTGATGATAAAACTGCCAAGATTTCCGAGGAAAGTCCAGCCTTCTTCGTCACCCAGATCGTTAATGCTTTCCGTAATCAATTTAATCGTTTTAAAATCTACTTTACTAAGCGGTTCTTTTTTACGTTTTGCTTTTTCTGTTTTTTTGTTGATCTTATTTTCAGGCTCTCCGGCTTGTTCTGTATTTTCTGTTTCTTCAGTATTATTTAAGATTTCCAGATAAATAAATTTATCACAGGCAGAAATAAAAGGTTTTGGCGTTTTCTTTTCCCCAAATCCCATGACCATCATTCCGGCTTCCCGAAGTCTGGTTGCCAATCTCGTAAAATCGCTGTCGCTGGAAACAATACAAAATCCTGTTACTTTTTCAGAATACAAAATATCCATCGCGTCAATGATCAAGGCACTGTCGCTGGAGTTTTTTCCAGTCGTATAACTGTATTGCTGAATGGGCGTGATTGCGTTTTCAAGCAAGACATTTTTCCACCCAGAAACGGTTGGTTTGGTCCAGTCTGCGTAAATTCTTTTGATAGTCGGCGTTCCATTTTTGGAAATTTCCTCCAACATTTCTTTTACATTTTTATAGGGAACGTTATCTGCGTCGATGAGGACGGCAAGTTTTTGATCGGTCATATTTGTCTGTTTTATAGTCATTATCATTTTTGACTTCAAACAAATTTACAAATTCTAACTCATATCAGATTATTCTTTCCCATTATATCAATTCATTCCCACCATTTTTTAGATCTGTCAGATTTTTTATTCCCTTCAAAAGATCCGTTGGTATTATGATTTTTCACATCTACATTTAACCAGCCTTTATCCCAGTATTTTTCAGATACATTAAATTCTCCAACACCAATATCAAAAACTTTTTTCCCATTTGGAACTCGGTAATCTCCCCAATTACAAATCTTTTTACGATCATTTTTATAACTTTTCCAATAGCCAACAAAAGCATTATTGAAATAACTATCAGAGTTCAATTCAATATCGTCGTATTTAATCTCATTTTTATCATTCAAATACCATTTTCCATACAATTTACCTTTAAAAATTCCGCTGTGATTTTGGTTCTTATTTTCTTCGAACTCGTAGTTTGCAATAAAAATTCCCTGCGCTTTAATCCCTTGATTAGCAAACTCCTCATCAACTCCAAAATGGAACTTTTTAAATTCGATTATTTCTGTGAGATCAATAATTCCCGTAAAATCGCGAACAATTCCTTTTACTTTAGATTTCCCTCTAACATTGTATTGATTCTTATTTTTACCGCTTTTCTTAACAACTAAAATTTTCACATTAATTCTTTGATAATCATCTCCGATTATCCCATAAATATTAATGTCTTCTGTATTTAACCAAATATTTGAGAAATCAAATTGAGAATATTTATTTAAAACATTTTCAGTTTTTAAATCATTTTCAATGACAAAAGATTTCGGAAAATCGAAATTATTTTGAGCGAATAAAATTTTAGAAAAAAATATAAACAGACAAATTATAAGTTTCATTTTTGCTTTTTACTATTCAAATATATAAACTAATTTTATTTATTTCAATGACCTATTTAGAAGGAAACACTCACCTATTACTGTTTTTCCCAAAGTCATTCCCTAATTTTGCACCGTGCAAAACGACCGAAAAATAATTCACGTCGATATGGATGCGTTTTACGCTTCTGTGGAACAACATGATTTTCCCGAGCTGAAAGGAAAACCTTTGGCAGTCGGCGGTGGAATGTATGGCGTTGTTGCAGCCGCAAGTTATGAAGCGCGAAAATTTGGCGTCCGTTCTGCGATGCCCGGAAGATTGGCTTTAGAGATATGTCCGGATTTAATTGTGGTGAAACCCCGGTTTCATCGGTATAAAGAAATTTCACAGCAAATTCGGGCGATTTTTTACGAATTCACCGATCTCGTAGAACCTCTTTCTTTGGATGAAGCTTATCTGGATGTTACGGAGAATAAAAAAGACATGGAATCGGCGAACGATATCGCGCGCGAGATCCGAAAGAGAATTTTTGAAGAAACAGGTTTAACGGCTTCTGCGGGAATTTCCATCAATAAATTTTTGGCAAAAGTCGCTTCCGATTATAACAAACCCAACGGACAGAAAACCATCCATCCAACCCAAATCCTGGATTTCATGGAAGATCTGCCCATCGAGAAATTTTACGGGATTGGAAAAGTAACGGCAAATAAAATGCACGAACTCCACATTTTTAAAGGTTCAGATTTAAAGAAAAAATCTCTGGAAGAACTGACCAACTTATTCGGTAAATCTGGAAACTATTATTACAACGTCGTCCGCGGAATTCATAACAGTGAAGTAAAACCTCATCGCACCCAAAAAAGCGTGGGCGTTGAAGAAACTTTTTGGGAGAATTTGCTGGATGAAGAAGCTGTTTTTAAACAACTGGAAATCATCAGCGAAGATTTGGAAACGCGTCTTTCAACCAAAGAAATAAAAGGCAAATCTTTAACACTGAAAATTAAATACAAAGATTTCACGGTTTATACAAGAAGTAAAACTCAGGAAGAATATTTCATCAACGCAAAAAATTTCTACGATACGGCAAAAAAATTGTGGGAACTTCGCCCTTTTGATAAACCGGTTCGCTTGCTTGGTTTATCGCTTTCAAATCTAAATACGCAGGAGAAAAAACAAGTTTCTGTTCAACTGAAAATTCCGTTTGAGGAGTTCGAATGATCACTCTTCAGTTTCGAATTAAATAAACCCAAATAATTATTACTTTTACTTTAAAATTAATTGATGTTAGAAAATTTTGCTTTTTATCTTGGATTGGTTTTACTCATCACACTCCTACTCATTTTAGCAAAAAAAATTCAGGTTGCTTATCCGGTTTTATTGGTCGTAGCCGGCCTTGCCGTAAGTTTCATACCTGGAATTCCTACCATTAAAGTTGAGCCGGAACTCATTTTTTTAATTTTTCTACCTCCATTATTGTATGAAGCTGCGTGGACGACTTCCTGGAAAGATTTATGGCGATGGCGACGGATCATCTTTAGTTTCGCTTTTGTCGTCGTTTTCTTAACCGCTTTATCTGTAGCTATTTTCGCAAATCATTTTATTCCCGGTTTTTCTTTAGCCCTAGGATTTCTACTGGGCGGAATCGTTTCGCCACCCGATGCAGTAAGTTCCGGTGCGATCTTAAAATTTGTTAAAGTTCCAAAAAGGTTTGCTTCTATTTTGGAAGGTGAAAGTTTATTGAATGACGCATCATCTTTGATCATCTTCAGATTTGCGATGATCGCCGCTGCGACGGGACAATTTGTTTGGCAGGAAGCAGCCGGAAGTTTTGTTTGGATGTGTATTGGCGGCGTTGGAATCGGAGTTTTGATCGGATATATCTTTTTAAAGCTGCACAAAATTTTACCTACCGATGCGAACACCGATATGCTACTCAGTTTGGTCGCACCTTTTGTGATGTATCTGTCCTCAGAAGAACTTCACGCGTCCGGTGTTTTGGCCGTGGTAAGTGGCGGATTATTTCTATCATACAGAAATCAAGATTTCTTAACGAGTGCTTCCCGACTTCGCGCGGTTACCGTTTGGGAAAGTTTTTGCTACTTATTGAATGGGATCGTATTCATGATGATCGGTTTAGAATTGCCTGAAATCATATCTGGACTGGGAAACACGAACATTTACACCGCGATCGGTTATGGAGCAGCCGTTACTTTAGTTTTAGTTATTGTAAGGATTTTAGCGGTTTATGGCGCAGTAGTTACGACGATGATCATGCGTAATTTTATCACCGTTGCTGATCCTGAACCTCCCGACTGGAAATCACCATTATTGCTTGGCTGGACTGGAATGAGAGGCGTAGTTTCTTTGGCTGCAGCGTTATCAATTCCGCTCACTTTAGATGATGGCTCTCTCTTTCCGCAACGGAATCTGATTCTATTTATCACTTTCGTGGTAATCCTTTTAACACTCGTTGTTCAGGGACTTACACTTCCTCTTTTGCTTAAAAAGTTTCCTCCTGAAGATCGGGATTTTATCAAAAGCGAAAAAGAAATTGATTATGAGATCCGGACGGAACTCGCACAAGTAGCCATCAATAAAATTCGCAGCGATTATTCGGATCAGATCGAAACTTTTCCGGCATTAAAAGATCAACTTGAGATCTGGGAAAAGAAACTCAACAGTTCTGAGATCATTATTAATTACGACCAATATCAAAAAATATTTTCCGACATCATCACCACACAGAAGGAATTTCTCATCGCTAAAAACCGGAAAGAACTTTTGCTCGATGACGAAATTATCAGGAAACATTTACGGCTGCTTGATCTTCAGGAAGAGAAATTAAATATCCTGAAGTAATTATAATAAAGACTAATAAAATCTTCCGCAAAATTTTGGGATAATTTTTGCTATCAAAATTCTTTAAAAATTTATCTTATGAACGCGACCATGATTCAGTTTTTCCATTGGTATTCCGAGGGAGATTCAAAATTGTACGACCAGGTAAAAAGTTCCGCCCCATATTTAAAAGAACTTGGAATTTCAGCAGTTTGGCTTCCGCCCGCTTACAAAAGCTCAGGTGGGGGATTTTCAGTAGGTTATGACCCTTATGATCTATTTGATCTGGGTGAATTTGATCAGAAAGGAGGCATCAATACAAAGTACGGCAGCAAAGATCAATTACTGGAAGCCTGTAAAACTTTGCAGGAAAATGGGATTTCAGTTATTGCAGATATTGTGCTGAACCACAAAGCTGGTGGCGACGAAAAAGAGAAGTTTCACGCCGTAAAAGTTGATCCTGAAAATCGTCAGCAAAATATCTCCGAACCTTTCGAGATCGAATCTTATACAAAATTTACCTTTCCTGGAAGAGGCGAAAAATATTCAGACTTCAAATGGAATTTTCAATGTTTCTCCGGAGTCGATTACGCAGAAGGTCAGGACAAAGGAATTTTTCAGATCATCAATGATCACGGCGACGGTTGGGACGAAATGATCGCAGGCGAGAAAGGAAATTACGATTACTTAATGTATAATGACATCGAGCACCGAAATCCTTTTGTTCGCGAAGAATTAAATAATTGGGGGAAATGGTATCACGATCAGATTCATTTTGCGGGCGTTCGTTTGGATGCGGTAAAACATCAGTCACCCGAATTTTATCAGGAATGGTTGTATGCTTTGCGCGCAAATACAGGAGAAAATATTTTTGCCGTGGGCGAATATTGGGCTCCGGGAGATTTACCATTATTGCAAAAGTATATCGATGCTACGAAAGGTTCTATGAGTCTTTTCGATTCATCGCTTCATCATAATTTGCACGAAGCTTCTTTGGCTGGAGGAGATTATGATCTGAGAAAAATTTTCGATGCTACTTTGACCCAAAGCAATCCACTTTTATCCGTGACTTTGGTGGACAATCACGATACACAGCCGCTTCAGGATTTAGAAGCACCGGTTGAAAAATGGTTTAAACCTTTGGCTTATGCGCTTATTCTTTTACGTCAAGATGGTTATCCGTGTGTTTTTTACCCCGATCTTTTTGGAGCACATTATACTGATAAAGATAAAGAAGGGAACGATCAGGAAATATTTTTAGACAAGGTGGAAAAAATAGAAGAGCTTTTAAAAGCCCGTCAGTTATTTGCGTACGGAACACAACGTGATTATTTCGAAGATCCAAATTCTTTGGGTTGGACTCGCGAAGGTGACGGCTATAATAAAGGTTGCGCCGTAGTTCTCAGCAATAAAGACGCAACGGAAAAACATATGGAAATGGGACCGGAATATGCAGGACAAACTTTTTATGATTATTTGGGCTGGTTTCCGGAGAAAGTTGTCATCGATGAAAATGGTTGGGGAAATTTCCCTGTTCCGGCTGGAAATGTTTCTGTCTGGGTTCCGGAATAATCTCGAATTAATGAGGATCGGGAGATGAAGCAATTTTTCATTAAAGGCGAAAACATTAAAGATATTTCTGCATTTTATGAGGAGATGAACCGACTTTTTATGCGCAACGAAGATTGGAAGATCGGTGCGAGTTTAGATGCGCTCGACGATCTTTTTTATGGAGGTTTTGGAGAAATAAAAGGAAATGAAGATGTTGAATTAATTTGGCAACATTTTCAGGAAAACAGAAAAGTCCTTGGCTTAGAAACGACTTTGGAATTTTACGAGAAAAAATTGCGATCTCCGGAAATCTTTAATTCAAAATTAATACAAGAGAAGATAAAAGAATTGAACGAAGGAACCGGACAGACGTATTTTGAAATCATTCTCAAAATCATCAGCGACCATCCCAACATTCATCTGATAGAGAAATAGAATAGTTAAGATATTATTAAAAAGAGTTAATCATTAGTTCGATGCAACTTTTAGATTTAAATTTGTTTTCGAATTAACACCCAGTAAAAATACCTATGAATACATTTAACGTAAAAGCGTACGGAACTCCTTCTAAAGATGAGGATTTGAACGAAATGAAGATTGAACGAAGAGAAGTTACTCCAACCGATATCGAAATCGAAATTTTATATTGTGGCGTATGTCACAGCGATCTTCACACTGCCAGAAATGATTGGGGCGGAACGAAATATCCATCAGTTCCCGGACACGAGATCGTGGGAAGAATAACTAAAGTGGGATCTGAGGTTACTAAATTTAAAGTCGGTGATTTAGCTGGCGTTGGATGCTTGGTCGATTCTTGCAAAGAATGCGAAAGCTGCAAACAGGATCTGGAACAATATTGCTCGAATGGCTCTACAGGAACTTACAACGGCGCTGACAAACATTTGCAAGGTCACACTTTCGGCGGTTATTCTGAAAAGATCGTTGTTACTGAATCTTTCTGTTTGAAAATTCCGGAAAATTTAGACTTAAAAGCGGTTGCGCCATTATTGTGTGCCGGAATCACAACCTGGTCTCCACTAAAACACTGGAATGTAAAAGAAGGAAGTAAAGTGGCAGTAGTTGGTTTAGGCGGATTGGGTCACATGGCGATCAAACTGGCGAAAGGTTTAGGCGCAGAAGTTACTTTGTTCTCCAGAAGTCCTGATAAGATTCAGGACGCTTTAGATCTGGGCGCAGATTCAGTTGTGATCTCGACTTATGAAAATGAAATGGAAACCGTGAAAGGTAAATTCGATCTCATCATCGATACCGTTCCTTACGACCACGATATTAATCCTTATGTTGGAACTTTGAATATCAGCGGAACTTTAGTTTTGGTGGGATACATCGGTAAAATGGAAGAACCTTTGTTTACGCCACCGATGGTTTTAGGAAGAAGATCTGTTGCCGGTTCATTGATCGGTGGAATTAAAGAAACTCAGGAAATGCTTGATTTCTGCGGTGAACATAATATTTTACCGGAAATTGAGATGATCAATATTCAGGACATCAACAACGCTTACGAAAGAATGTTGAAAAGTGATGTGAAATATCGTTTTGTGATCGACATGCAGTCTTTGAAAAAGTAATTTTATGAACCACAACAGTCACAAAGTTTGATAAGGATTAAAGTGGAAAATTATACTTTCTAATAGCTCACAAAACTATTTTGTCGATAAAAAAAAATCCGGTTGAAATTTTCAGCCGGAATTTTTCTGTAAAATTTCATCGTTTTTCATTTACTAAAATCTCCTTCCCATCGCTAAGTGAAACGCCTTTGCGTCCTTTTTATTCAGATTGATAAGACAGTAATCTTTGCGCCCTTTGCGTTTAAATCAATTTAGCTTGAAGAAAGATTACTTCAGAATTTCCTTCGCCACTTTCTGAGTTCCATCAATTGGTGCTGTAATCTTCAAACCTAAAATATCAGTAACAATTGGAAAAACATTTACATTTTGAAACTCCCCTATTTCTTTATTCTGTTTGAAAGCTGGACCAAAAGCCACAAATACAGCTTTCATTTCGGGAACTTCGTACGCACTGTAACCATGTTTTCCCACAGAAGTTTTCTTTCCTTTTTCTAAAAATATCTTCGCAGGTTTCGGAACGAGTATAATTTGTCCGATCCTGTTGAAGCGATCGTCCCGTTGCGCGAAATTTAATTTTCTGGGAAATCTTTTGTCTAAAAACACCTCGTAATCATTCGTTTTATTTTTCTTTAATACTCTAAAAACCGATTTTATCTCTGAAGGATTTTTTACGACAACGCGCAATAAAGTCTGGGAATTATAAAAATCAAAACGGGTCTTATCAAAAAGTATTTCCGGAATTTCGATTGGTTTTTCAGTATCTACTTTTATCATTCCGTGATCTGCGACGAAAATAAAATTGACATTCTTTAAACCTAAATCTTTTACCTTTTCTACTAATCTTTTCATGGCGTCATCAACGAGATGGACAGCTTTTTCAGTTTCCGGAGCATCTGGGCCGAAGCGATGTCCTGCTCCATCAACTTCCGGGAAATAAAGGGAAATAAAATGGGGTCGATTTTCTTCCGGTAATTTTAACCAGTCGATCACTTTATCAACTTTTTCGTTCGGAGTGAATTTTTCGTGATAGTGGTAATAATAGCTTGGTCGCATTCCGGCGGCATCACTTGCAGAACCAACCCACATCATCGAGGCAGAAAGCATTCCTTCTTTTTCCGCCAAACTCCAGAGTGGAATTCCGCCGTACCAGGAACCGTCTTCCGCATTTTCTTTACTGCTCATGGCGTAGAATTTTTCTTTTTTGTAATCGTAAAAATAATTATCGATCAAACCGTGATGAGCAGGATATAAACCCGTGATCAAACTCCAGTGATTCGGGAAAGTAATGGAGGGAAAACTTGGGATCATGGCTTTTGCAGAAACACCATTCTCTGCCAGTTTCAGAATATTGGTTGCATTGTATTTTTTCAAATAATCATACCGAAAACCATCCGCGGAAATTAAAATAACATAAGGTTTTGAGAGTGCTTCTACAGAATTTTTCCGATTGGGAACAACAACTTGCGCCGTGTCTGTTTGTGCAGATCCAAAAATAAAGATTACTGAGAAAACGACGATAAATAATTTTTTCATTAATTCAAATTATCCAACAAATTTACGGGAAATCGATAGAATCAGAATGAACTAAATATTTTTAAAATGATAAATTTCTGCTTTAAATAAAGAAAAATTTGAAATTTAAGATATTGAACTTTATGACCTTAATAACAAAAATGCAAAATGAGTTAAATTTTGTTAAGAAAATACTACATTTGCGAAGATTTCTATTCTTTATTATGAAAAAACTTCTATTCTTCTTTTTCGTTTTTATTTCTTTGAATTCATACGCGCAGCTTGACCGCGAACACTGGTTTGCTCCGATGATGGATGAGGTAGGAAATGGCAATCAATATCAGTCAATTTATATGTCGACCAACGAGGCTGTTCCCTTTAATGTCGATATTTATTCAAACAATATTGTTGTTGCTTCTGTCACGATCAGTAAAAACAATCCTGGAAAATACAGCATTGCAAATGCACAAAGAGGAAGAATAATCACTACAGATAAAAGTGATCTTTTCAGGCCAATCGCAATGGGCTTTTATTTAAAAGGAGCTAAACCTTTTTTTGCGAGTTTAAGATTTTCCATAAAAAATCATGGAGAAATACAGACTTCGAAGGGAACAGCGGCTTTAGGAACAGAATTCCGCGCGGTCATGGCTCCAATAACGGTAAACAATGGAATTTTAAATTTCATGAACAGTATTTTGGCGACTGAAGATAATACTAGCGTTACCATCACGAATTTTAATCCTAATATTACTTTTTCAGATTTTGTTCCAAGGTCACAGTTTAATTTTGTCCTGAACAAAGGACAATCTTATATTATAGAAGGAACTGGCGATTATTCTGCAAATTATACGGGATATATCGGCGCAAAAATAGTTTCGGATAAGCCTGTGATCATCGCAAATGGAAATTTTAATGGGCAATACGCGGGAAATTTCGGCAGTTCGTCAGACATTTTAATGGATCAGGGAGTTCCCATCGATAAACTGGGACAGGAATTTGTCTTGATGAAAGGAAATGGTGACCCAAGTTCCAACATGGAAAAGGGACTTATTTTAGCAACAGAAAACGGTACAGAAATTTACGTGAACGGTTCAGGTTCACCGGTAGCTACGTTGAACGCCGGTCAATATTATCAAACAGACAATACGGCCTATATCAATCAAGGATATAACAATTACAATATGTTTATCCGCGCTACTAAAAATGTATATGTTTACCAGTTACTGGCAGGAGCGAACAATTCATCTACTGAGGCGACCGGAGGTTTTAATTATATTCCACCATTGAACTGCTATCTACCGAAAAAAATTGATGAAATTGGCAGAATTGAAGAAAACGAATATTCTTCCAATGGAGTTAATTACAGTTTAACTGTTCCTACAAAGCTCAATATCATTACCGAAAAAGGAGCTTTGGTTGATGTAAAACGAAACGGGATTTCTTTAGCATTAACTGTAAGCAACGGTCCTTTCCCGGTTTTAGGAAATACCAATTGGGTAACGTATTCTATTCCAAATATCACAGGAAATATTGCTATATTTTCTTCTAATGCAGTAACTGCCGGTATTTCTGCCGGAAATGATGCAGTAGGTTACGGTGGGTATTTTGCCGGATTTTCTTCGATTCCTTTAATTTTAAAAACTGATGGCGAATGTCTTCCCGGCGTAAAATTAGAGGTTACCGCAGGTTTTGATTCTTATCAATGGCTTATTAAAGTAGGTGCCACTTATGTTCCTGCGCCCGGAGTCAACAATACTTTCGAATATTCTCCAACTCAGGCAGGAATTTATGCTGTGAAAGTAAAGCAAGGTTCTTGCCCGGAAATTCAAACCAAAGATTACAAATTCTACAACTGTACTACTTATACCAATTACGATTACACCACTTGTACAAGTCAGATCGTTCCGGTTAATTTTGCGCTAAGTTCTCAAGCGGTAAACATTCCAACAATAAAAATTGACACTCCACCTACAAAAGGGACCGTTGTTATCAACGCAAACGGAACAATAACTTACACTGCAAATCCTAATTCATCCGGAGCAGATACTTTCAAGTTTTCTTTTTGCGGATCAGGTGCAATTCCAGATTGCGAAACTGTGCAGGCTACTGTAAACTTGAATCAGATCGTAAAATATGATAAGCCTTTAAACAGTTGTTCTGCTACCAATACAGCAACTTATGATTTGACTTCAGCGGCAATTACTCCAGATGCAACTGTTGTTAAAAAATATTTTAGCGACGCTGCTTATACGAACCAAATTCCCGCTGGTCAGCTAACGAATTACACATCGGCTCCCGGATTTGTTTATGTTCAACTATCTAATAGTTACGGGTGTACTGCAACGGCAACCATCGAATTAAAAATAACTGCGCCACCCATTGTAAATCCCGCACTTTATACAGTAACGCATTGTGACGAAGAAATTGACGGAATAATCGATGGGAATTACAAAGTAGATTTAGCCACAATTACGCCTCTAATTGTTCAAAATCCGACCAATTTTACTACAAAATATTTCGCAACTGAAGCTAAAGCAATTACTGGTTTACCTGCAGATATTCTTACAGGAAACTTCGTGTTCACGGCAAATACTTCCGTCTGGATCAGGGTTGATTCTCCTGCTACTTGTCCACCTGTAATTAAAGAAGTTTTCTTAAAAATTGGTGCAAAAGCGCCGTTAATCGACTTTGTAGTAACAAAAGATGTTTGCGATCTACTGGAAAATAATTCAGAAGCCATTAATCTTGACAGTTATATTCCATTCTTCAATACGACCACAGGAACGACTGCAACTTATTTTTCTTCTTTAACTTCCGCACAAAATAACACACCAACAATTCCTGCTGCACAAACAATTACTGGAAATAAAACTTTTTATTACAGATTGAATGTTCCCGGATTTTGTAATGAAATAGGAACTTTGAATGTTATTTTAAGTAAAGGCACTGCGACCGCTTTATTGGACTCATATCCGGTTTGCGATGGAAGTTCAATTACTTTAACCGCAGAAGATTCTCCAGTTTATACCGCCTGGTCATGGAAAAAAGGAACCGTTACAGTTTCTACTACAAGAACTGCAACTTTAGACGCCGGAGTTTACACCGTTGAATTCACGAATGGTTCTGGTTGTATTTTCAAGAAAACAATTACCGTTACCAGTTCCCCGAAACCGTTGGTTGATGCCACAGCTTTCACCACCACTTATTGTGACAGTAATTTTGATGGAATTAGTGATCCTGTAAATTTCAATACAATCACGCCAATTATTGTAACCAATTTCGTCACTAATCCTGGTGTTTTCACCGTAAAATATTATCTGAATGCAGGAGATCGGGATGCAAATAACGCAAACACGATTCCGAATTTGACCAACTTTACTTTTACGGTGAACACGACCATTTATTTTAGAGTAGATTCTCCGGTTTGTCCTTCTGTTACAGGACAATTCGATTTGAAATTTAATAATATCATCATTCTGAATCCAGCTCCGGTTTCAACCACAATTTGTGATGATAATATCGATGGAACCGAAACGATCTCTTTAGCGAATTATTCTAATTTATTTACTACAGAAACTGGAGTTTCAGCACGATATTTTGCCACTTTAGCAGATGCACAAAATAATACTCCAACCATTAATGTTTCTCAACCTATCACAGGAAATAAAACTTTTTACTATCGATTTAAAAAAGGCGGTTTATGTGATGCGATCGGAACTTTAAATATTATTTTCAAGGCTTCCACTCCAACCGCACTAAAGGATTCTTATCTCGTTTGCGATGGAAGTTCTATTCCATTAACAGCAGAAGGTTCTCCAACTTACAACGCTTGGTTATGGAAAAAAGGAACAGTAATCGTTTCTACCACCAATACTGCAACTTTAGATGCCGGAGTTTACACGATTGAATTCACAAATGCTTCAGGATGTAAATTCACGAAAACGATCACTGTTACGAATTCTCCTAAACCGATTGTAGATGCAGCTGCGTTCACTACCACTTACTGCGACAGCAACTTTGATGGAATCAGTGATCCGATAAATTTCAATTCGATCACCCCAATTATTGTAACCAATTTTGCAGCGAATCCTGGTGTTTTCACCGTGAAATATTATTTGAACGCAGGAGATCGGGACGCGAATAATGGAAATACAATTCCGAATTTGACCAACTTTACTTTTACTGCAAATACGACGATTTATTTCAGAGTAGATTCTCCGGTTTGTTCTTCTGTTCTTGGAAAATTTGATTTGAAATTCAATAACAGCATCGTTCTAAATCCATCTACGTTTTCTACCACTATTTGCGATGATAATTTAGATGGTACAGAAACAATTTCTTTAGCCAATTATAGAAATTTATTTACGACAGAAACTGGCGTTTCAGTGCAATATTTTGCCACTTTAGCAGACGCGCAAAATAATACGCCAACCATTAATGCTTCACAACCGATCACAGGAAATCAAACTTTTTACTATCGATTTAAAAAAGGCGGTTTATGTGATGCGATCGGAACTTTAAATATTATTTTCAAAGCTTCTACTCCAACTGCATTGCTTGATTCATACACTGTTTGTGAAGGAAGTTCTAAAACATTGACAGCGGAAAGCACCTACACTACTTATCTCTGGAAAAAAGGCACCGTCGTTGTTTCGACAACAAATACCGCGATCTTAACTGCCGGAGTTTACACAATTGAATTCACTAACAGTTCCGGATGTAAATTCACAAAAAATATTACCATTGTCGAAGCGCCAAAACCGATTTGGAAAGTGACTAATTATAATGCCACAAATTGTGATGATAATTTTGATGGAATTATTAAAATAGATCTCACAGCCGTGACTCCGGTGATCTTGCCGAATTTCACTTTCTTCACTGTAGAATATTTTACTGATTCAACATTACAAAATCTGATAACAGATCCTGCAAACTGGACTTACACTGCAAATACCATCATTTATGTAAGAGCAACTTCAGCTTATTGTCCGGCGGAGACCGAATCAATCGATTTTAAATTTGGGAACGATCTTCCTTTGCTTGAACATGACGTGACTGAGAAGGTTTGTGATGATGATTTCGATGGAATAAAATCGGTTAACCTCTCGACTTTCATTACTGATTTTACAGCAGATTCTGGTGTAAGTGTTTCCTATTACACCTCTTTAGTCGATGCTCAGAATAAAGTAAACCCAGTTTCAAATCCTGTTACAATAACCAATTCTGGAATTTACTATTTGAGATTTCATAAAAATTTATTCTGCGATGCGATTGGTAAATTAACCATCAATATTCAAAAAGCGAAAAAATCAGATGTTTTAAAAGATCAAAATATTTGCCCAGACGCAACAGTTGTACTTGATGCAGGACCGGGATTTGACGGCTACATTTGGAGCACCGGCGAAACTACACAGCAAATAACTGTGCCTGTTGGAGATTACTCGGTTGATCTGCGTTCCGGTACCTGTACTTACCCTCAAAATGTTTCTGTGAAAGCAGTTGCATTGCCAACAATTACGAGCATAGAAATTAAAGGTTCTACAGTTACGGTAACAGTAACCGGCGGAAATCCTCCTTACAAATATGCGATCGATAACGGCAATTATCAAACTTCAAACATATTCACCAATGTTTCGGGCGGTGAGCACACCGTTTATGTAATTTCGGCAGACAATTGTACTCCTGTTTCTGCGGATATTGATGTCATCGAATTATACAATGTGATCACACCAAATGGCGATGGAATCAATGATATTCTTAATTATTCTGCCTTATTGAAAAAAGAGGAACCTTTCCTACAAATTTATGACCGGTACGGAAAATTAGTTTTCACAGGCGATAAAAACAACCGATTTTCCTGGGATGGAAAAGCCTTTGGAAAATTAGTCAATACAGAAAGTTATTGGTACGTCATGAAATGGAAAGAACCTGGATTCACCACCGTAACAGAATATAAAGGCTGGATCTTGGTGAAAAACCGACAATAGAAAACCAAGACAATTTTAATAGAAAAAACCTGAATTCAAATTGAATTCAGGTTTTTATTTGGGTGATTGAAGAACGGTTATTATTTTAAACTTTCTTTTAGATCATTTATAACTTGCAGCGTATTTTCTTTTAATTCCTCTAAACCATCATTATTAAAGATCACAAAATCGGCAAATTTAATTTTGTCTTTTTCGGGCATTTGCTTATTCATGACCGCTTCCACTTCACGATATGTTTTATCGTCGCGATCCATCACTCTTTTTAACCGACAATTATCATCTGCAGTTACCAGAATAGATTTGTAGCAACTTTCGTTTAATTTTAATTCAAATAAAAGCGCAGTTTCTTTAAATACAAAAACGCTTGACTGTTGCGTCACCCAGTTTTCAAAATCAATTTTAACCGCGGGATGAATCAGTGAATTTAATTTTAATAATATTTCTTCATCTTCAAATATCATTTTAGAAACATATTTCCGGTCATACAAGCCACTTGAATCGTAGGCATTTTCACCTAAAAGTTCTTTGATCTGTTGTTGAAGTTGGGTGTTGTCATTGACAATCGTTTTCGCACGAATGTCAGAATAATAAACAGGAAATCCTGCTTCTTCGATATATTTCGATACGGTTGATTTTCCAGAGCCAATTCCTCCGGTAATTCCAATAATCTTTGTGCTTACCCTGGGTTCGGGTTCAGCTTCTTCTTCTATCATAATTTTATTTTAATTTTTCTAATCTTAATAACCAAAAACTTCATTCATGCTGAAGGTTTCATCTAACCGAATTCCTTTTTCAGTCATTTTCAAACTAGCCAGCTCGTTGTGCGCATCGTGTTCGAAAAACAAAAGGTAATCATTATCAACACATTGCTTCAAAAACTTAGCCTTTTCTTCCATCGTCAACAGTGGCCGAGTATCATAACCCATCACATAAACCTGTGGAATATGTCCAAAAGTCGGAATTAAATCGGCCGCGAAAACAATCGTTTTTTCCTGATATCGAATGACTGGAAGCATCTGTTTTTCGGTATGTCCGTCCACAAAAATAACATCCATTTTAAGATCAGGAGCGAAACCATAATTTCCATTTTGTGGCGTTGGCAAAAAATTCAACTGTCCGCTTTCCTGCATCGGCAGAATATTCTCCTTCAAAAAACTTGCCTTTTCTCTCGGATTTGGTTCAGTCGCCCATTTCCAGTGTTCTTCGTTCGTCCAGAAATTAGCATTTTTAAAAGCTGGTCTGTAACCTGTTCGGTCATCATTCCACTCAATCGCGCCACCACAATGGTCAAAATGAAGATGCGTCAAAAAAACATCCGTAATATCTTCTTTGACGAAACCATATTTTTTCAGGTTTTTATCCAAAGTATCATCGCCCCAAAGTGAGTAATGTCCAAAGAATTTATCATCCTGTTTATTACCCAAACCACAATCGATGAGGATCAGTTTTTTACCGTCTTCCACCAAAAGTGAACGTGTTCCCAATTCAATTAAATTATTTTCATCAGCCGGATTCGTCCGTTGCCAAAGCGTTTTCGGCACCACACCAAACATAGCACCACCATCTAATTTAAATTTTCCACACTGTATAGGATAGAGTTTCATTTTCTTTTTTTTTATATTTTAGCGCAACGTCCGCAAAGATTATCTACTTATTTTTTAAAACTTTAGGTTCGCAAAGGCGTTTCACTCAGCGAATTAGTAATTTACTATAAATGATTTACGATTCTTTTGACGCCATCTTTAAACAATAAAGAGTGGAAATTTAAAAGCATTCCTAATTTAAAACCTGTAATTCTTAAATAATTTAAAAGTTGATAAGTGTGATAACTATTAATTTCAGGAACTGCTTTAATTTCTACTATAACTTTACCTTCAATTAATAAATCAACTCTAAAAGCCTTTTCAATGATCAATCCTTCATATTCAATTGGAATGTCTTTTTGCTGTTCAACATGTAAACCATGTTTTTTTAATTCGTAAACCAAACATTCTTCATATACCGCTTCATAAAGACCAATTCCAAGTTTACGATGAATTTTTAAACCCGAGTCAAATACAATTTTTGAAATTTCATTTTCATTCATATTTCAATCCTTTAACTATTACATGTCTAATTCGCCCTTGGCTAAGTGAAACGCCTTTGCGACCGAATGAACACAAATATATTAAAATTTCTTTGCGCCCTTTGCGTTAAAAAAATTAATCTATTTCTCTTACAATTAAAAAAGTTCATCCGGCCTTCTCGGAATCGAAATATTCAAATGTTTATACGCTTTCTCCGTCACTTCCCTTCCTCTCGGCGTTCGAATAATAAACCCTTCCTGAATTAAAAACGGTTCATAAACCTCTTCCAAAGTTTCCGGATTTTCCCCAATTGAAGTTGCCAATGCAGAAATTCCCACGGGTTTTCCACGGAAATTTTCAATCATCACGCGCATAATTCTATTGTCCATATCATCGAGTCCGAATTCATCAACATTCAATGAGTTCAAAGCAAATTTCGTAATATTAATTTCAATTTCACCATTCCCTTTGATCTCTGCAAAATCTCGAACTCTTCTTAACAATGCATTTGCAATTCTGGGCGTTCCACGACTTCTTCTCGCAATTTCCAAAGCGGCATCTTCGTAGATTTTAACATCTAAAACACGCGCACTTCTTTCAATGATCATTGATAAAAGTTCAATTGTATAATATTCTAAACGCGACTGAATTCCGAATCTTGCCAACATTGGTTTGGTCAACATTCCGCTTCTCGTGGTTGCTCCAACCAAAGTAAAAGGATTTAAACCGATCTGAACACTTCTCGCATTCGGGCCACTTTCCAGCATGATATCGATTTTATAATCTTCCATCGCCGAATACAAATACTCTTCTACAATCGGTGAAAGTCGGTGGATTTCATCGATAAACAAAACATCATTTTCTTCTAAATTCGTGAGTAATCCTGCCAAACTTCCGGGTTTATCTAAAACAGGACCTGAAGTTATTTTGCAGCCAACTCCCAATTCATTCGCAATAATGTGGGCTAAAGTCGTTTTTCCCAATCCGGGCGGACCGTGCAAAAGAACGTGATCCAGTGCGCCGCCACGGTTTTTCGCCGCTGCAACAAACACTTCTAAATTATCCAAAGTTTTGCGCTGTCCGGCAAAATCCTGAAAACTCTGCGGACGTATTTTTTCTTCTAAAATTAATTCATCCTCGGAGAAATTTTCTTGATCGGGATGCAAAAAGTCGGTCATTATGCTTTAATATTTTGAAATGAAAATTAGTAGAGAAAACTATTAAAACTGCCTCCTGTTATTACGATTTGGTCGCCATTTGCATTTTGTAGTGTTCCACTGAAGGTTCCCACTACTCTTTTCTCAAAACGAGTTAAGGTGATTTTAAAATCATTAGCTGCAAAATTACTGGCGGTATAAATATCATTACTATTTTGAGTTTTAGAATATTTAAACTCTGCGTTATCTGCAGATTCTGTATAGGTTCTTGGTATGATTACAAAATCCTTCATATCGCCTTGCCGATAATTAATTTCTAAGGTCATATTAGGATAATAGCTGTTTGTTTTAGGATCAAACTCATCAAAGGTGACAGAAAATATTTGTTTGTTTCCGCCAATTCCGTAAACGTATAAAAATGTTTTTTCAACGCCATTTACTTTGGCTTTCATGAAGTTTTGCTCTTCCGGTTCTGGGTCATTTCCGCGTTCACTTGTGCAACCTGCGAAAAGAAATGTAATAAATGATAGTATTAAAAATGCTTTGCCTATTTTTTTAAATGTCATTAATAAAAATTTATGTAAATATAATATTAATTATTACCTCATGAAAATCTATCATTTCAAATACTAAATTTTTGAAAATATTTTTATCACTAATTAATGATTCTTTCAAGTAAAATTTAAGGCCTATAAATTTTTAACGTAAAACTTAAATAACGATTTGTTTTAATTTTTAAGATACAGAAACTTATATTTTCTGCTTTAACCTTTGATTTAATATCCAAAAACTTCTGGATTATAAAAGTCTAAAATCGTAATTTTGCGCGATATGTTTTCAACACCTCAAAAGCAAAGAATTGCACTATCTTTCTACTTCTTTTTATCTGGACTTTGTTTTTCTACCTGGGCTTCCAGAATACCGACCATCAAAGCAATTTTTAATCTTACGGAAGGAGATTTAGGAAATCTCTTAATGATTATGCCTGCAAGCGCGATTATCGGAATTCCTCTTTCTGGTTGGTTGGTCGCAAAATATGACAGCAGAATTCCGCTGCAATTAGCGAGTGTATTATTTCTTTTGTCTCTATTTTCAATCGGTTGGGGATTTTCCTTGATTGGACTTGTAATCTCGTTGGTTATATTTTCGATAGCGCTCCGAATTATTAACGTCGCAATTAATACACAATCACTCTCGATACAGCAAAAATTCGAGAAAAGGATCATGGGAAAATTTCATGGTGTTTGGAGTATTGGCGGAATTGCCGGCGTACTTTTTTCCACAATTATGCTCAAATACGAAGTCTCGATCTTCTGGCATTTTCTAACGATCATGTTGTTTGGGCTTTTAATAATTATCGCAATGTTTCCTTTCCTTATTAAAAATGATAAAGTAAAAACAAGCAATCCATTTAAATTTCAAAAACCCAGCAAATACATTTCCCTACTAGGATTTATGGTCTTTTTCGCTGCAGTTTGTGAGGGTGGTATGTACGACTGGAATGGCGTTTATTTAAAAGAAATTGTAAAACAGGAAGTTTTCACTTACGGATATTTGCTTTTCATGGTTTGCATGACGATTTCGAGATTAACGATCGATAATTTGATGAGTCGATTTGGCATGCAAAAACTCTTCATTACAAGTTCAGTCCTGATCGTTTCCGGAGTTCTTCTCGCAATACTTTTTCCCTTTCTTGTCCCGGTTCTAGTTGGATTTTGTATGGTCGGATTTGGCGTTTCCGGTCTTTTTCCTATGACTTTCATCCTTGCAGGGAAAGCTAAAAAATATTCGGTTCCGATCGTGATCTCTATTATCAGTACGTATTCTACGGTGGGTATGTTTTTAGGACCACCGATTATTGGTTATCTTGCAAGTGCCTTTGGATTGCAAAAAGCATTTATCACTTTTATTTTCGCTGGATTAATGTTTATTCCACTTTCCAAAATGGTTTTTGATCATTTAAAAAAGACGAGTTAGATATTCTTAAATTAAATTTATTTAGTTCGGTTTTAAAGTCTTTTATTTTAATTTTGAAAATATTTTAAAAACCATCCTCATGAAATTAATCGGTCCTTTCAAACAAATTGTAACGCTTGCCAGTCTGCCTTTACGTGGAAAACTTTCAGATGATCAACTCGAAATCATTAATAATGGCGGACTTTTAATTAAAGATGGAAAAATTGAAACCGCTAATTCTTTCCAAAATTTAAAAGACCAATTTCCAGATACTGAAATCGAAAATATAGAAGGTGAACAAATATGCTTGCCGGCTTTCGTAGATTCTCACACGCATATTTGTTTTGGGGGAAATCGCGCCAATGATTTTGCCATGCGAAATGCCGGAAAAACCTATTTAGAAATCGCAGAAAGTGGCGGCGGAATTTGGAGTTCTGTTCAACATACCAGATCTTCGAATGAAGAAGAATTATTAAAAACGACTTTAGAAAGAATTAATTTTCTGATATCACAAGGAATTACGACGATTGAAATAAAATCCGGTTATGGTTTAGATGTTGAGAGTGAACTGAAAATGTTGCGTGTCATTAAAAAAGCACAAACTTTTACCAAAGCGACTTTAGTTCCGACCTGTCTTTCTGCCCATTTAAAACCAAGAGATTTTGAAGGAAGTTCAGAAGAATATCTCAACTATATTATCACCGAAATTTTACCCAAAGTAAAAAAAGAAAACCTTGCAAAACGCGTTGATATTTTCATTGAAAAATCGGCGTTTTTACCAGAAGAAAGCAAATCCTTTTTATTGAAAGCCAAAGAATTGGGTTTTGAAATTACCGTTCATGCAGACCAATTTACTTCCGGAAGTTCCAGAATTGCCGTTGAAGTTGGTGCAAAATCTGCCGATCATTTAGAAGCAACAATTGATGAAGACATCGAATTTTTAGCAAAATCAGAAACTGTGGCAACTGCGCTTCCAGGAGCAAGTTTAGGTTTGGGTGAAAAGTTTACGCCGGCTAGAAAAATTTTAGATGCAGGTGGAATTTTAGCCATCGCCTCCGACTGGAATCCAGGTTCCGCTCCTATGGGAAATTTAATTACGCAAGCAAGTATTTTAGCGACTTTTGAAAAATTGTCAACGGCTGAAGTTTTGGCGGGAATTACTTTCCGGTCGGCTTTTGCTTTGAATTTAGAAGACCGCGGAATTTTAGAAAAAGGAAAGAAAGCAGATTTCGTCACCTTTAAAACAGATAATTTCCAGAATGTACTTTATCACCAGGGAAGTTTAAAAGCGGAAAACGTTTACATTGACGGAGAAAAACAATCATCATGACTGAATTATTAAAACTAAATAAATCCACTTATCAGGAGTTTTGGAAGTGGTTTATAAGCAAGGAAAATGATTTTTTCACTGCGGTAAAAGAGCGCCAAAATATTGATGAAGGTTTTTTAGAAATTATTCTTCCGAGATTGAAAGAACTGAATGAAAATTTTTTCATCCTCGTGGGAATGTCTGATGATTCTACAGCAGAACTCATCATCACCGTTGACGGAAATATTAAAGATATTGTTTTCGCAGAAGAGCTTATTGCTGAATCTCCAAATCTTGAAAACTGGAAATTCACCGCTCTAAAACCAGAATTAGATATCGAAAATGTCAGCATTAAAATGGGCGATTATATTTTTAACAAAGAAAATATTTATTTCTATTCTAATGACGATGAAGATTATCCCGATGAAATTGATTTGGTTTTTGTTCATGAAGATTTAAATGATCAAAATGAAAGTGACGTAATCAATGGGACTTACCTATTTATCGATAATTATTTGGGTGAACTTAATTTCCTTACTCAAATTGACAATTTTGAAATAAAGGGTAAAAACGAAGCAGAAAAAGAACTCATTCCAATTGCAAAACTAAAAGATTTTTTGAGTTGGCGTGAAAGAGAATTCACCGAAAAATACGAAGACGCAAAAATTGAAACCACCGAAGATTCTTACTCTTTATTAGAAGGAACTCTGGAAAATGGTTTTCCTTTGCTTGCAACCATAAATGTCGATTTATTACAGTGGGATCAAAAAGCGTCGCATCCCTGGATTTCGGTTTTAAGAATTGAATATCAAGGTGATGAAGACAATGGTTTTCCGGATGATAAAGATTACGACCTGTTTAATTTGATTGAAGATGAAATGATGCTTGAATTAAAAAACGACGAAGGAAATTTAAATTTAGGTCGGGAAACTGCTGAAAACATTAGAGAAATTTATTTCGTCAGCAGAGACTTTCGGAAAATCTCAAAAGTTCTGGCAGAAACGGTTCAAAAATATCCGGACTATAGAATGACGTTTGAAATCTATAAGGATAAGTATTGGCAATCATTTGAACGATACGGAATTCATTAAAAAACTTTATCTTTAAACCATAAAATTTAGATCAATGAGCAACTTAGATATGTGGGAAGTTTTTATCCAGACAAAACCGGGACTTTCCCATAAACACGCAGGAACTGTGCAGGCAGCAACGGCGGAAATGGCATTACAAGCAGCGAGAGACGTGTACACGAGAAGAATGGAAGGCACATCAATTTGGGTCGTTCCCAGTAAATATTTGGTGACTTCGGAAGGAATTGATAAAGAAGCATTCTTCGATCCGGCCGATGATAAACTCTACCGCCACCCGACTTTTTACGAAATCCCGAATGATGTGAAAAATATGTAGAAGAGGTGCGAGTTTCGGGGTACAAGTTTTGAGGTAAAATATCCAACTTGGCTCTTTTTACTTTTTACTTGGCTCTTTTACTTAACTTTTTACTTGGCTCTTAAAACAAAATAAATGAATCCACTTTTTAATTATACTTTAAAATTAGCCGATGATACTTTGATTTTTGGTCAAAGGTTGGGCGAACTTTGCGGACAGGGACCTTATCTGGAAGAAGATATCGCCTTGACGAATATCGCTTTAGATTATCTCGGACAGTCTAATAATTTTTATAAATACGCCGCACAGATTCAAGATCTTGGAAAATCAGAAGACGATCTGGCTTTCCTGCGTTTGGAAAAAGAATATCTGAATTGTCAGTTGACAGAAATCCCGAACGGTGATTATGCACAGACGATTTTGAAAGTTTACTTCTTTTCGGTTTATCAGAAAATTCTTTACACAGAATTAATGAAAAGCAGCGATGAACAACTGTCTGCGATTGCCGAAAAATCTTTGAAAGAAGTAAAGTACCATTATACGCATACTTCAACCTGGATCAAAATGTTTGCAGGCGGAACTGAAGAAAGTAAAAGACGCGTAAAAAATGCAGTTGAAAACCTTTGGGAATACACGGGCGGAATGTTTGCAGAAACTCCGGGCGAAGAAGATTTAGCGAAATTAGACGTTGTTCCAGCTGGAAAAGAAATTCATGAACAATGGACGAAAATCATTAAAGAAGATTTCCAAAATTTTGGAATAGAAATTCCGGAAAGCGAATTTATGCAGAAAGGTTCCAGAACAGGATATCACACTGAATATTTCGGCTTTATTTTATGTGAATTACAGTTCATGCAAAGAACCTATCCTAACTGCGCTTGGTAAATTTTAGTTGATACTTGATGGTTTCAAAATAATTGCTTTTGTGCTTTTTTGAACTTTTCAACATTATAAATTTCACTTCAAACTTTTGCGCCTTTTGTGGTTAAAAAATTAAAAATTCTATGATAAAAATAGAACAAGATTTATTCGAAATACTTTCCCAAATTCCTGATCCCGAAATTCCCGTTATCAATATTGTGGAACTCGGCATTGTTCGGGAAGCAAAAATGATTTCCGACAACCAAGTTGAAATCGTGATTACGCCGACTTATTCGGCTTGTCCGGCGATGTTCAATATTGAAGAAGACATTGTAAAACTCTTCAAAGAAAAAGGAATTCACGCGAAAGTAATTACCAAAATTTCTCCCATTTGGACAACCGATTGGATCACCGATGAAGCGCGGGAAAAACTTCGCGTTTACGGAATTACACCGCCTGAAAAAGGAAATCACGAAGATCATTTAAATGTTCCAAAAAAATGTCCAAGATGTGGTTCTACAAATACAAAACAAATCAGCCGTTTCGGTTCTACGCTGTGTAAAGCAAGTTACCAATGCAACGATTGTTTGGAACCTTTCGATTATTTTAAATGTCATTAACTAGAAGTTGTAGCATAGTTTTAAAATATGCAAACCGAGAAATTAAGAGTAATTTAGACCTTCATAAAAATTAAGATAACATGTACAAACAGTTAGAAATTGAAACCCATTTAGAGGGAAAATTACAAATCGCTTATCTCAATGACGAGAAAACTTATAACAGCTTAAATAAAACTTTACTTTCGGAACTACGAACTTTTATTCATGACGGAAGTCGAGACGAAAAAGTTCGTTGTCTGGCGATCTCAGGTCGTGGAAAAGCTTTCTGTTCCGGACAAAATTTAAAAGACGCGATGTCTTTCAGCGATCCGGATGAAGATCGGGTAATCCAAAGAATGGTCATTGATTTTTATAATCCTTTGGTGAAAGAAATTGCAAATGCGAGAAAACCTGTGATTTCGTTAGTAAACGGTCCTGCTGTAGGAGCTGGCGCGATGTTGGCTTTAATCTGCGATTTTACTTTGGCCACCGAAACTTCTTATTTTTCACAGGCATTTGTTAATATTGGATTAATTCCAGATACCGGCGGAACGTATTGGTTACCAAAACTTTTGGGAAGACAACAGGCGAATTATTTGGCGTTTACAGGGAAAAAATTATCGGCAACGGAAGCTAAAAGTTTAGGTTTGATCGCTGATGTTTTTGCAGATGAAACTTTCATGGACAATGCAATGGAAGTTCTTATCCAAATTTCAAATTTACCGACTAAAGCGATTTCGCTTACCAAAAAAGCATTTAATGAATCTTATGATAATTCCTTAAATAAACAATTGGATATCGAAGGGATCTTACAACAAGAAGCGGCAGAATCAGAAGATTTCATGGAAGGAGTTTCTGCATTTCTGGAAAAAAGAAAACCGGAGTATAAAGGAAAATAGCATATTGTGGAATGTCGGATGTTTAAAGTAAAATGTAAAATACTTTATACATCCGACATTTTACTTTTTATAAAAATAGGACAATGAATAAAATTGGAATTATAGGTTCTGGAACAATGGGAATTGGGATTGCACAAGTTGCAGCCATGAATAAATGTAACGTCTTTCTGTACGATCAAAACGCGGAACAGACCGAAAAATCTTTAGAAGGATTGCAAAAAGTTTTGGAAAGATTGGTCGAAAAAAATAAAATTAGTTTTGAAGAAAGTGAAAATATTTTTAACCGAATCAAATTTTGTACAGAACTCAAAGATTTTAAAGATTGTGATCTGGTCATTGAGGCCATCATCGAAAATAAAGAAATCAAAACCAAAGTTTTCCAGCAATTAGAAGAAATTGTTTCTAATGAATGTATTATTTCGAGCAACACTTCTTCGATTTCAATCACTTCCCTATCTTCAGAATTAAAAAATCCAAAACGTTTTATTGGAATTCATTTTTTCAATCCAGCTCCTTTGATGCCTTTGGTGGAAGTGATTCCAGGATTATTAACGGAGAAAAACTTAGCCAACGAAATTACTTCTTTAATGGAAAGTTGGGGGAAAACTCCAGTGATCGCGAAAGATGTTCCCGGATTTATTGTGAACAGAATTGCGCGTCCATTTTATGGTGAAGCTTTAAGAATTGCTGAAGAAAATATTGCAACACCGGAACAGATCGATGATGCGATGCGAACTTTGGGAAATTTCAAAATGGGTCCATTTGAATTGATGGATCTCATTGGAATTGATGTGAATTTCTCAGTAACCAAAACTGTTTACGCAGATTATTTTTTCGATCCGAAATACAAACCGAGTTTGCTTCAACAAAGAATGAGTGAGGCAAAATTACACGGCAGAAAAACCAGAAAAGGTTTTTACGATTATTCCGAAAATGCTCAAAAACCCGCTCCCGAAAAAGACGAAGAATTGTACCACGAAATTTTCATGCGTATTTTATCGATGTTAATAAACGAAGCCGTAGAAGCAAAACGACTGGGAATCGCCAACGATGAAGCCATAGAATTAGCCATGCAAAAAGGCGTGAATTATCCAAAAGGTTTGTTGCAATGGGGACAAGAAATCGGCTATCAAAAAATTTCAGACACCCTTCAAAATCTTTACGAAATTTATCAGGAAGAACGATACCGACAAAGTCCGTTACTTCGAAAGATGAGTAATTAGTAATTGGTTGTAAGCAATACTAAAAACTCAAAATCTCAATCACCCAAAAACTCAATTACTCAAAATGACTACACACGAACTCGCTCAATACATGCTCACTCAGGATCACTTCTCACAATGGATGGGAATAAATCTCATCGAAGTTCGGGAGAAATATTGTCTGATTGAAATGCCTGTAAAACAAGAAATGATCAACGGACTGCGAACGGTTCATGGTGGCGTTACTTTTTCTCTCGCTGATTCTGCTTTGGCTTTTTCGAGTAACAATACGAATGAAGCCTCGGTTGCGCTACATTGTTCAATGAACTTTACAAAAGCGATTCGATTGGGCGATACCTTAACCGCAGAAAGTGTTTTGATTTCCGATACCAGAAAAACCGGAGTTTACGATATTTCGATTACAAATCAGCATAAAGTTTTGGTGGCGACTTTTAGAGGAACGGTTTATAAAATTGATAAGAAGGTGACGGATTTATAAATAATTATGGCGAAAATAATAATTAACGTACTAAGTAAATCTCATACTGATTTACTTAAAAGCATCAAAGACTATTCAGATGACACAAAATGGGAAATCACGAAGAATAGGTTCGTCGCATTCTTCGATATTTTGGGCTTTAAGGAAATGGTGTTGAGAAGTTCTCACAAGGAAATTTTCGAAAAACTTATCGGAATTTCAAATTTAAAAAATGAAATAAATCCAAAAATAACTGACAGCCGGTTTACAAATGACGACACAAACCCAATAGAAATTGTTACATTTTCCGATTCAATAATTATTTTTTCTAAAAACGATTCGATTGATACATTTAATGTATTTATAGAAGCCCTGAATTGGATTTTCGCAAGAATAATAGAAACAAACACGCCACTGAAAGGTTCATTTGCTCATGGCGAAATTAGCGTCGACGTTCAAAAACAAATATTTTTTGGTCAAGCATTCATTGATGCTTTTCAATTACAGGAGGATGTTGATTATTTCGGAGGAGTTGCTCACCACTCAATTGATAAGTATATCTTCGAAAATAAAATTGAGGGAATTGATCAACAATTATTTGAAATTGTTACACCCTTAAAATCCGGAAAAATAAGGCATTTAAATTTAAAATATTTCCCTTTCATTGTTTATGAAGACGACAAAAAAATGTATGAGTATTTTGAAAAATTTAAATTCTCTGCATCTGGAAAGGCAAGGAAATATTTAGAAAACACAATTAATTTCTACGACGATTATTTAAAATCTTTAAAACTCCAAAAATTAAAAGATTAGATCTCTTCACCATTTTACTTTTTTTTAATAATCGTCATCTGATATGAAAAAATCTACGCTAAAGAAAATGGAAATTAAACCTATTAAAACCGAACAAGATTACAATCAGGCACTGGAAAGGCTTGAAGTAATTTTTGATGCAAGAAAAGGAACGAAAGAAGGAGATGAATTAGAAGTTTTAGGAATTCTTATTGAAAAATATGAAGATGATTATTTTCCGATTGATTTGCCTGATCCTATTGACGCTATAAAATTCCGAATGGAACAAATGAATTATTCTCAAAATGATTTGGCAAAAGTGATTGGTTTAAAAAGTCGTGCGAGCGAAATTCTCAATAAGAAACGAAAACTTTCTTTAGAGATGATTAGAAACTTACACACGATTATGAAAATTCCTACTGAAGTATTAATTCAGTCTTATTGATTTTTAAATCTGATATCACATTTTAAACATTTATATCACTTAATTTAAAACCGAATCTGCAGCCCGACTTGAACGGAGCTTTTTTTAATTGGTGGCTGAGCTTGTCGAAGCCACCAATTAAAAAAGCGGGAGTGGAAGGCGGAAATGTCTGCCCAAATAAAGAGAATTATTCGCGAACAAATTCGAGCAAAAACCAAACTTCAAAGACTATTTTGAAGTTTTTTTTATTTTGATGTAATATATTTCGGAAATTAGTTGTCTTACTTATAGAAACTAAACAATGACCCACGATATTTTTAAAAACACGGTATTCTGTCTCAAGGATGAGATGTATCGTTTTGCGAAAAGATTCGTGATCAGCAGTGACGAAGCTGAAGATGTAGTGCAGGATCTGATGATGAAATTCTGGCAGAAAAAAGAAGAACTTGCGGGTTTCGGAAATTTGAAATCTTATGCGATGAAGTCGGTGAAGAATGAATGTTTGAACCGCTTGAAACACGAAGATGTGAAAATGGGTTTCGCAGATTTTCAAAAACACAGAAGTGAAATTCATGAAGTGGAATCGAATAATATGAAAGACCAGATCATCGGTTTTATTAATCAGCTTCCAGAGAAGCAGAAAGCGGTGATTCATTTGAAAGATGTAGAAGATTTCGATGTTGTGGAAATTGCAGAAATTCTGGAAATGGAGCAAAATGCAGTTCGTGTAAATCTGATGCGGGCAAGAACAAAAGTAAAAGAACAAATCCTGAAACTGATGGATTTCGAAAATAGAATGATTGAAAATTTATAACAATTATTACCATGGAAAAAGATAGATCTCAAGATAAATATAAGGAAATTACCCAGGAACTTAAGGAAGAGAAAATGAACTGGGATTTCGAAGATTTTCTGAAAAAAACAGAAGAAAGTGAAAAAATAATTCCTCTGGTTAATAAAACGAAAGGTGGTTCCTTGTCGAAAACATTCTGGATGGCTGCAAGTGTAATTTTGCTTCTGTCAATAGGAATTTTCTTTAATTATGAAACTAAAAAATCGGTTAAAGAACAGGACAATTTGGTTCAAAATGAAATCCTGAAACAGAAAGATACTTTCCAACAGGAATCACAACTGGCGATCAACCTGACCAATGATTCTTTAAAAATAAAATCCGACAGCATTATATCTGATTCTACATCAACCGTTGATCAGAATGAGACCGATATTATGAATCAAATTTTGCCTAAACGAGGTCGCATCAGAAGAGAATCGAGACCGAGATATGCGAAAAATTCAACTCCGACTAAAACTGTATCCAAAAATGAAAACTCTGACTATAAATCTAATTACGTAATAATTAATGGTCAGAAAATAGAAAGTGAACAGGAAGCGATTGACTTGACGAAGTATTCCTTCCGAATTCTGTCTGAAAATGTATCGAAAACAGTGGCTCAAACCGATGTCCTAAACAACTTTAAAAATGATTACTAAAATATAATATCATGCAAAAATTACTTATCATATTCGCCCTTTTCTTTTCGCATTTTTTTCAAATTAATGCGCAGAAAGATAAACTGGATCAGCTTTTTGAAAAATATCAGGAAGCGGAAGGAGTTACCTCCATCAAAATTGCAAAACCAATGTTTAATATGCTCAACAAATTAAATATTGCCGACGACGAACTGTCTCAAATTAAACCGTTGCTCAGTAAAATTAATGGTTTGAAAATTCTGATCGTTGAAAAACCAAAAGTTTCTGCAAAGCCGGAAGATCAAAAACAGCAATTGCAGTTTCAAAAATTACAGGCCGACATTACAAGTTCCTTAAAAAACATGAAGTATGAAGAACTCATCACGGTAAATAACAAAGACAATAAAATAAAATTTCTTTCCTCAGATGCTGCGAATGGGATTTTAGATGATCTCTTGCTCAGCATTAATTCAGAAGGAAATACGATGTTGCTGATGCTGGAAGGAAAAATTTCGATGGATGATGTAAACAACTTAGTCAACGAAGCTCAGAATTCTACGCCGATCAGTTCAGTTACTTCCCAAAACATCAGTTCAAATGCTAATACGCAGGTTCGGAATGTAGGAAAATTTACAGGCGTTTCAGTTTCAAGCGGAATTAAAGTGAACTTCACGCAGGGAAATAATCAATCTGTTATTGTGGATACTGATTCAAATTTGCAGCAATATGTTTCGACGGAAGTTCAAAACGGAATCTTAACCATTGCAGTTAAAAATAAAGATAACAAGAATTTGAATTTCAAAAAGCTATTGGTCACTATTGAGGCGCCTCGACTTTCTTCTGTAAAAGTGAGTTCCGGATCATTGTTGACCACTTTAAATACCATTAATGAAAATGATTTCGAAACCAAAATTTCTTCCGGCGCCAATCTGAATGCAGATTTAAATATTGCGAACAGTGTAAAAGTGGATATCAGTTCCGGCTCCAGTGCAAGAATTGAGGTGAATTCTAAAACCATAGAAGTTGATGGTAGCAGCGGTTCAATGGCAACCATCGAAGGAAATGCAGAAAAAATCTCCATCGATTTATCGAGTGCAGCGGCTTGTAATGCGCAGAATCTGGTCGCAAAAACTGCAATGGTTCGTGCTTCTTCCGGCGCTACAGTCAAAGTTCATGCAACTGAATCTTTAAATGCCAATGCAACTTCGGGTGCCTCTATTCGGTACAAAGGAAATCCCCAAAATTTCCAGGGAGAAAAATCATCAGTGAGCGGCGGAAGTGTGAAACCTTTAAACTAATGTCATGAAAAAATTATATTCTTTAAGTGCTTTTTTATTACTAATAATTACACTTCAATCCTGCATTGTTTCTCAAAAACCAAAAATGGATTTCTTTGATCATTCAAATTATGATAACAAAGATGTAAAATTCATAAGTGTAAATGTGCCCATGTTTCTGGCAAAACCCATTGTGAAAAGAGCATTGCGCGAAGATGGTGAAAGCGAAGAACTCATTAACCTCATCAAAAAAGTATCAGACATCAAAGTAATGACGGTGGAAAATGGAAACGAAAATATGGTTTCTGATTACACAAAATATCTGACCAAAAACAATTACGAAGAATGGATGACGATAAAAAAAGATAAAGAAATCATCAAATTTCAGGCGAAACAAAAGGGAGAAGAAATCAGAAGATTACTCATCACAATAGCTTCCGAGAAGGATCTGGTTTATGTAGATGTTTCGGGAAAATTTACAGCAGATGATATTTCCAGAATTATTAATTATTCAGAGAAAAATGATATTAAGAAATTGGTTTCGAAATAGTTAGATTTCAGTAAGAAGCAGCCACAGATTTATTAGTGGCTGTTTCTTTTTATCAGGAACATATATTCAATTTCCATTAGTTTGTTAAGATTCCAGTTAAAAAAAGAGTATTCTATCATTCAATTAAAGTGTATTATTTGCTAACTTTGAATTAAATAACCAAATAAACTAAATCATGAAAACCCTTTTTCAAACCAAAGCCATCAATGCAGATGGAACTGCCGAAAGTGAAATGAGATATGTGTACGAACAAATAAACTTAGATCAGCCGACTGATATTTTAGTTCAGGTTCATCTTTCAAGTATGTTTATCAATCAACAAACTAATTCGTACTGGAATCTCGGAATAACGGTCGACAGTTATGAATTTGAAGAAAATGGCGCAAAAAAAACCGTCAATGTACCACCCTTTTCCGCCTGGAATAATCTTGAGATCTCAAAATGCAGTTGGGTAAAAGTTCGGCTTGAATATCAAAATGGTGGTTGCAGTGGAATCATCAATATTTTCAAAGAATCTTCTCTAAAACTTTCTTTAGAATAAATTAATGAAAATTAAAAATTTAAAATAACCGCATCCTTTTTTGCGGTTATTTTTTTTAAAAATTTTAAATATCAAATTAAATAATTAACAACAAAAACCAAAAACTTTCATTTTAAAAAAAAATAACTTAATTTCGCACAGAAAGTAAAAGATGTCTATTCACAACAAAATCGTAGAAACTGCCATCACTTTCGATGACGTTCTCTTAATTCCTGCTTACTCAGAAGTTTTACCTAATCAGGTTTCCCTAAAATCACGACTTTCCGATAAAATTACGCTCAATGTTCCCATCGTTTCCGCAGCTATGGATACGGTGACAGAAGCAGAAATGGCAATTGCTTTGGCGAGAGTTGGCGGTATTGGTTTCATTCATAAAAATATGCCGATCGAGGAACAGGCAACTCAGGTTTACAATGTAAAACGTTCTGAAAATGGGATGATCTCTGATCCTGTGACTTTATCGAAAGATCATACGTTAGCTGAAGCCAAGGAATTAATGACGAGATTTAAAATTTCCGGACTACCTGTTGTTGATGAGACGAATACTTTGATTGGAATTATTACGAACCGTGATGTCAAATACCAGGAAAATTTAGATTTGAAGGTTGAAGAATTAATGACGAAAGATAAACTCATCACTTCTGATAAAGCCACAAATTTAGATGAAGCCAAAGAAATTCTTCTGAAAAACCGCGTAGAAAAACTTCCTATTGTTGACAAAGACTTCAAACTTGTTGGCTTAATCACCATTAAAGATATCGACAATCAAATGGAATATCCGAACGCCAATAAAGATAAAAATGGTCGGTTGATCGTTGGAGCCGGTGTTGGAGTTGGTGACGACACCATCGATCGCGTTACAGCTCTGGTCAACGCTGGAGTTGATATTATCGCTGTTGATTCTGCGCACGGACATTCAAAAGGAGTTCTTGATAAAGTAACAGAAATTAGAAAACATTTTCCAGATCTTGATATTGTTGGTGGAAATATAGTCACCGCAGAAGCTGCGAAAGATTTAATTGAAGCGGGTGCAAATATTCTAAAAGTCGGTGTTGGTCCAGGTTCGATCTGTACAACCCGAGTTGTAGCCGGAGTTGGAGTTCCGCAATTGACTGCGATCTACAATGTGTTCGAATATGCTAAAACAAAAAACGTTGCTGTAATTGCCGATGGTGGAATTAAATTATCCGGAGATATCGTCAAAGCTTTAGCTTCCGGTGCAAGTGCCGTGATGCTCGGTTCTTTACTAGCCGGAACTGATGAAGCGCCGGGTGAAGAAATTATTTTCCAGGGTCGAAAATTCAAAGCGTATCAAGGAATGGGTTCACTTTCTGCCATGAGACGCGGTGGAAAAGAAAGATATTTTCAAAGTGAGGCCAAAAAATTTGTACCGGAAGGAATTGAAGGCAGAGTTCCACACAAAGGTAAATTAGAAGAAGTTGTATTCCAGTTAACGGGCGGAATTCGCGCGGGAATGGGTTACTGCGGAACGAAAGATATCGACACTTTACAAAAAGACGGTAAAATGGTGATGATAACCGGAAGTGGTTTGAAAGAATCTCATCCTCATGATGTGATCATCACGCAGGAAGCTCCGAATTATTCCCTTTAAAAAAAATAAAATATATAAAGCCGACTATTTAAAAAAGTCGGTTTTTTTTTCGGATTGCTCAAAATCAGTTTATATTTACGTTCTACAAAATCAGCAATGAAGTCTTACTACTTTCTTTTTCTTTTTCTGCTTTTCGGAAGTTGCGATGTGATTTCCAATGCTCCCAATTATGGCGGTACTTCTTCCTCAAATAATGAAGTACAGGAATTCAGAACTTTAATGGAGAAAGATCAAATCAATAAAACCCGCGTAAATGCTGAAGTTTTAACTTATTTATTGAATGATTCAGATCCTGCAGAAAAAAATACAGCAGCAGTTATCGAAAACAGGTCGAACTGTAATATTATCGTAAGAATGGTCGGAAAATCTAATAATCAAATCTACAATCTGCCGATTGCTGCAAACTCCAAAAATCAATTCGTCATTCAAAAAGGGAGTTATACCTTGAGATCAAATATTTGTGCTGCTAAATATTATTCCCAGAAGAATATTCTGGATCCGCTGAGTCTGAAACTTTCTAAAAATTAGTCAAACTGGAATAGAATGTTGAATGCACGGAAAGACCTGAAATTAGCAGAATAACGGTAAGCGAAACAATCATTTTTCATTTCTGATAAAACTCATATCTGAAAACTTTGAAATTAAATCTAATTCGGATAATTTTGTCCTATTAAAAAACAGTTAAATATCAATTCATGAAAAACATTCTTACAACCTTTGCACTCGCTCTTTTAGCGCTTCAGGCGTGCAAAAAAAATCCGAACGAAACTTCCGCAGCAAAATCAGAAAGCGCTGCAATGGACATTAAAGTTAGTGGCGAAACAGAAGACCAAAAACCTGTGAATCCTCCAACAGTTCCTGCACCGGTTGGTGACAGAGCTGCTAAAAAAGTGATCGTACATTTAGAGGCGACAGAAGAAGTTGGCGAACTTGCAGACGGCGCTACTTACAAATTCTGGACTTTTAACGGAACCGTTCCGGGATCATTTATCAGAATCAGAGTCGGCGACGAAGTTGAACTTCATTTAAAAAATGCAAGTAACAGTGTAATGCCGCACAATATTGATCTTCACGCCGTAAACGGTCCAGGTGGAGGTGCAGAAGCAACCAATGTTGCTCCAGGAAAAGAAGCGATCTTTAATTTTAAAGCTTTAAACCCGGGACTTTTTGTTTATCATTGTGCTGCAGCACCGGTTCCATTACACATTGCAAACGGAATGTATGGATTAATTTTAGTGGAACCAGAAGGAGGTTTAGCCAAAGTTGACAAAGAATATTACATTATGCAGGGTGAATTCTATACGAAAGGAAAAACCGATGATAAAGGTCTTCAGGAATTTGACCAGGACAAAGCACTCGACGAAAGACCATCTTATGTAGTCTTCAACGGCAAGAAAAACGCTTTAATGGGTGAAAAAATGCTTCAGGCAAAAGTAGGTGAAACAGTACGTATTTTCGTAGGAAATGCAGGACCAAACTTAGTTTCTTCTTTCCATGTTATTGGGGAAATCTTCGACAAAGTTTATGCAGAAGGTGGAACAAAATACAATGAGAATGTTCAAACCACAGTAATTCCTGCAGGTGGAGCAGCAATGGTAGAATTCAAAGTTGAAGAGCCGGGAGAATATGTGATCGTTGACCACTCTATTTTCAGAGCTTTCAACAAAGGAGCCATCGGTAAATTAAAAGTTACGGGAGAGAAAAATCCGAAAGTTTACCATAAAGTACAATAATCGAAAATCTTAAATATCAAATAAAAGAAACTGCCATGTCATCAATTTTCAAAATAGTTCTGTTCATCGGCGGTTTCTTTTTTATTCTGGTATCCTGCAATAAAAAGAGCACAGAAATTTCTACAAAAAAAGTTCCTGCTGCTATTACTCAGGAAGCCGCAATTCATCCGGACGTGAAAATGATCACCATCAAAGGCGGAAGTTATTTATCTTTTTACGGCGACAGTTCTCTGGTTAAAGTGGATGATTTTCTTTTGGATGAAAGACCTGTAACAAATAAGGAATTCCTCGATTTTGTGATCAAAAATCCGAAATGGAAACGCAGCAACATCAAAACTATTTTTGCAGACGACACGTACTTGAAAAATTGGCAAAATGACGAAACGCTTCCAAAAAATGCTGATCCAGATGCACCTATCACTTTTGCTTCCTGGTTTGCCGCAAAAGCTTACGCGAAAAGTGCAGGAAAAAGATTACCAACTTTAGACGAATGGGAATTTGTAGCAATGGCAGACGAAGAAACTGCAAATGCCCGAAAAAAACCTACGTATTCCGCTCATCTCATCAATCTTTACAATGAAAAATTAAGAGAGAAAAATAAGGTAATGATTTCAAAACCGAATTTTTACGGCGTTTACAATATGTTCGATCTGGTTTGGGAATGGACGGACGATTTCAATTCGATCATGTCGACCGCGGATTCCAGAAATGGAGAATTCGATGACAAAGGATTATTTTGTGCTTCAGCAGCAACGAGCGCAACGGATGTTCTGAATTATGCCTCGTTTATGAGATACGCTTTCAGATCAAGTTTAAAAGCCAATTTCACGGTAGAAAACTTAGGATTCAGATGTGCAAAAGACCTTCAAAAAAAATAAAATGAAAAATTTCACCATACTCATTTTCTCTCTTCTTTTCCTTTTTGCCTGCAAAGACAATTCTGAAAAACCAGAAGATATCAAAGTAAAAACTGCAGATTCTATCTTCTTATTAGATTCAAAGTGGCAAAATCAAGATGGCAAGGAAATTCAACTGAAAGATCTAAAAGGTAAAAATTTGGTTGTTGTAATGATTTTCACGAGTTGCCAAACAGCTTGTCCGCTTTTGGTAGCCGATATGAAAAAAGTAGAAGCTAAAATCACGAAAGACAAACTCAAAAATACTTCAATGGTGTTGATCACGATCGATCCGACGAATGACACGCCGGAAGTTTTGAAAAAATACGCTCAAAAAAGAGACATGTACGGTGAACCCTGGGTTTTCCTTCGCAGCGATCTTGAATCAACCCGGGAATTTGCAAATGTTCTGGCGGTGAAATACAAAAAAATTACGCCAATTATTTTCTCTCATTCCAATATCATTTCTATCTTTAACAAAAATGGAGAAATGGTAAGTCAGGAAGAAGGAACTGTAAATTCTGATGCGATCGCGAAAACAGTAAATGGTCTGAATTAAAATAACACTAAAAACAGCCATTAATGCCTGCTTAAGAAATTTTGCAGGTATTTTTTTTTGAAAATCTTTTGGTTTATTTCCCCAGTTTATCTTTAAAATCATCGATTCGAAAATCGGTTAAGGCATTTCCTTTTTCTATTTTTTCTTTGGAATATAATTTAAAATCATTTTCAGTTTTTTCTAAAAGATGATCATAAGGTCCAACCGAAGAAATTAGTTTAACCAGAACCGGCGAAATTTCTAAAGTGATAAAAAGCCCCATGATAAAAGCAGCAGCAACTCCTATAATCGCTGAGTTTTTACCCAATTCATCTAAAGCTTGAAGTCTTGCGGCAAAACCGTTGAACTGATCTTCGAAGGTTTCTGTTTTATCTCTTTCTTTTTCGATATTGGTATACACTTTTGAAACTTCTTTATCCAGATATTCCAGTCGGGGACCAATTTGTTTTTGATAATTTTCCAGATCCTGTCGACGCTGTTCTTTTAATTCAGCTTTTCTTTTGGCATTCGTTCCGTAACCAACTTTTCCACTGGTTAAGCCACTTTGTTTCCCTAAAATTTCTTTTTCTAATTCGACCGACGCAGAATCATAGGATTTTTGATACTCGACAACTTTGTTTTGAATTTGTTTTTTCTCTGTGTCAAATGGACCGGATTGCTGCAAAATCCTGCCGTTCATTTCGGCTTGAAGCTGGGTTTTATTTCTCTGAATAATGGTATTCAATTGCTTGTTAACTTCTTTTTCAAATATTTTCAATTCTAAAGGTTTCGAAATAATGATCCCTAAAAAAGTCGCTAAAATCAATCTCGGAATGGCCATCAAAATTTGATTCCACCAAGTCCCCGTTTTTTTGATGGAGGAAACAATATACCGGTCGAGATTAAAGATCATTAAACCCCAAAGAATTGCAAATGCCCCTGAAGTCCAGATATTATCGAAAATTGTAAACATCGCGTACCCGGCAGAAAGTGTTGCAAAAACTGCGGTGAACAAAACGATTCCGCCTATTCCGGCAAACTTATTCCATTCGCTCGGTGTTTTTCTTAAAATATGGATGTTGCTGCCGGAACAAATCATCAGAAATTTCTGAAACCAATTCATAGAATGAGCGGTTTGAATTACTGGATTTATTTTTTGATTTTTCATTGGTTTAAAAAATTAAAACTTTAACTAATCTGTCTTAGAAAACGCAACAATGTTACAGATAGTATTAGGTTTAGCCAAGTAAATCCTTTGTGTATTATTTGTAAATCAAATTTACAAAGTAAATAACTGAAAATTAAGAGATTGATCTATTTTAAACGATCGGGATTTTGTTTTAGAAAACTGTCCCATCCGGTGTAAGATTTATCAGTAGAGATGGTACCCGAATTGAAATGATGACAAACCGCAACTGCCAAACCATCGGAAGCATCCAAATATTTGGTGGGAAATTCTTTAAGATTTAAAAGGTTTTTCAACATTCCTGCAACCTGTTCCTTACTCGCATTTCCGTTTCCTGTGATCGCCATTTTAATCTTTTTGGGAGAATACTCAGTGATCGGAACATCGCGATAAAGAGACGCCGCCATTGCAACTCCCTGCGCGCGACCCAGCTTCAGCATCGACTGTACATTTTTTCCAAAGAAAGGAGCTTCCAGCGCAACCTCATCGGGATGAAACTCATCAATTAAAGACAAAGTTCTCTCGAAAATATATTTCAGTTTGGTTTCGTGATTCGGATATTTCTTTAGAATAAGTTCATGCATAGAAATCATTTCTATTTTGTTTCCTTTCACTGAGATCAATCCGAAGCCCATGATCGTGGTTCCGGGATCGATTCCTAAAATAATTTTTTCTGTTTGCACGCTGCAAAAATAATCCGTTTAATTTAATAACATCAGATAAATACTTATAATTTAGTATTTTATATTAATTTTGTTTAGAAATAATTGCGCTATGGTTCGACTTCTTTCCTTTTTTTACCTGATTCTGTTAATTTTGATGGGTTCCTGCAATGTACAAACTGCCGTGCCCAACAATACTGGTGCAATCCCGAAAAGCGTTGCCCCAGAAAACAGCATTATTTATCTTTTTTTTGGAATTGAAAAAACACCGTCCGGCTCTGAAAAAGTAACACATACCGAAACAAGAATAACAAAAGGAATTATAAAAAATACCTCCATTGACAACAAAGAAAATAAGGCAGGAAATCTCCTGATCACCATGCTCGGAAAAGGTGGGGAAATTTTGGAAGAAAGAATTATCGAAGATCCGCTCAATCCTGTTCTTGAAGTGTTTGCAGAAGATGGATTGAGTAAGAATAAAGTCAATTTATCAAAAGCTGAGTTCAGCGTAAGGTTTAATCAAAAAGGAGAGATCTCTTCCGTGAAAATTGAAAAAATTACTACAACCTCAAAAAACAATTTAATAACCTTAAAACTTTAAACGATGAAAAAAATTCTACTATTTTTGATGATGAGCCAGTTGTGCTTTTCTCAAGTTTTTGAAACCGTCCCCATTATAGAGAACGGACCCAGAGATAAAAGGATCAATATGGTGGTTCTGGGAGATGGATTTACTGCGGCGCAACAGGGAAATTTTATCGCAGATGCAACGACTCTGATCAACTACATTTTCGCAAAATCACCATATAATCAGTACAAAAACTATTTTAATGTTTACGCGATCAAAGTAATCTCTTTGGAATCCGGCGTAAAACATCCGGGAACGGCAACTGATGTGACAGAACCTGTATTTCCGGTAAGTAATCCCAATAATTTTTTAGGAACAACTTTCGACGTTGGTGTTCATCGCTGCGTATATTCGAACACGACCAATAAAGTAACCGGTGTTCTGGCGAGTAATGTGCCTGATTTTGACATTGCATTTGTCTTAGGAAATTCTCCGGAATACGGTGGTTGCGGCGGAACGTACGCTTTCCTGTCCAATCATCCTTCCGCGCCCGAAATTGTAGTGCACGAGCTTGGACATTCCTTCGGAAATTTAGCCGATGAATACTGGTTTTCAGGAACGGGTGAATCTCCAAATAAAACGAAAGACAATAATCCTGCAACCAACAGATGGAAAAACTGGTTAGGAATTAATTCAACCGGCATATTTCCGTATGAGGAAAGTCCGACCTGGTTCAGACCTAATCAAAATTGCGAAATGCGTTATTTAAACCGCGAATTTTGCTCAGTTTGCAAACAACAATTGATCGAGAGAGTTCATACTTTGCAAAATCCGATCGATTCCTTTACACCAAGCAATGCAGCAGCAATTAATCTTACTGCTCCGATTACCTTTAATGTAAATGAAATTTTACCGGTACCAAATACTTTAGCAAATTCCTGGAGTTTAAATGGAACCTCTTTGACGAAAACCTCAAACGCGACCACCATTAATCCTGCAAGTTTTAATATGGGAAATAATACGGTACTTTTTTCGGTCGTGGACAACAACAGTTTATTGAAGGTTGACAATCACTCTTCTCTACATGTTGGAACCGTTTCCTGGACCGTAACGAAAACACTTGCTGCAATTGATGTAAACGCTACGCAAAGAAATTTTACGCTTTATCCAAATCCTGTGAAATCCCAGATCTTTATTAAAGATCAAAATAAAAGTTTAAAGAATATCTCCGTAGAAATTCTTGATGCTTCAGGGCGAAGTTTAAGAACGCCGAAAGTAGAACTTTTGAGTTCAGGTGAAGTTTCCGTAGATGTTGAAGGACTTTTGCCACAAACCTATTTTATCAAAGTGTACGAAAATAAATCTTTGATCCTGACCCAAAAGATCATTAAAGAATAAATTTATTTTTTAATTCATAACAATCCGGATCCTTATGGAATTCCGGATTTTTTTATTTAAATTTTAATCGCAATAATTAGATATTTAACAAACATTTATAATTTTCAGTATCAATACATTAAAGAATAGTATTAAATTTGGTAATATTAAAAATAAAAACATGAAAAAACTTCTACTGGGTCTAAGTTTAATGGGAACATTCGCACTTTCCAATTTTACGTTTGCTCAAAAAACCGAAACTCCGAAATTTGTCGGAAACATTGAAGGAATAAAAGAATATTCTTTAACCAACGGAATGAGAGTTTTGTTGATTCCAGACGGTTCACAGAGCAATATGGTCGTTAACATTATTTACCATGTAGGTTCCAAAGATGAAGGTTATGGAGAAAAAGGAATGGCGCATTTGCTGGAACACATGCTTTTTAAAAGCACGAAAAACCTGGGTGATATTAAGAAACAATTATCCGACAAAGGCGGTGCTGCAAACGGAACCACTTATTATGACCGAACCAATTATTACGAAATTTTTCCTTCTAATGATGAGAATCTGAAGTGGGCAATTAATATGGAAGCCGATCGAATGATCAACGCGACCATTTTGCAAACCGACTTAGACAAAGAATTTTCTGTGGTTAGAAATGAATTTGAGATCGGGGAAAACAATCCTTCCGGCGTTTTGATGGAAAAGGTATTTTCTACGGCGTACATGTGGCATAATTACGGAAATTCTACGATTGGAAGCAAAGAGGATATCGAGCGAGTAAAAGCAAATACGCTCCGAAAATTTTACGAAAAATATTATCAACCCGACAATGCAACCCTGATCATTGCGGGAAAATTTGATGAAAACAACGCTTTAAAATATATTGCGGAAAATTTTTCAAACTTACCAAAACCAACCAGAGAACTGGGCGGAACTTACACAGTAGAACCACCACAAGACGGAGAAAAAACGGTAGTTCTGAACCGCGCCGGAGAAAGTAAACTGGTTGCCGCAGCTTATCATACTTCTGCGTACGCCGATAAAGATTTTGCAGCTTTGGCAGCTTTGAGTGAAATTTTAACAGGAAATCCTTCTGGATATTTATACAAAAGTTTGGTAGAAACACAAAAAGTTTCCGCGATCTGGGCTTATTCTCCAGAATCAAGAGATCCGGGGATGATGTATTTCAACTTTGATGTGCCGAAAGACAAAAATTTAGACGTCACTGAAAAATTGGTAAAAACTGAATTAGATAAAATCGCCACTACTAATTATACAGAAGAAGATTTAGCACGCGCAAAATCAAAACTTGTAAAACAGATTTCAGACACCAAAAATAATACGATCGGTTATGCGATCTCTCTGACGGAAATTGTCGGAGCAGGGAATTACAAACTGTCATTTTTATATCGCGACAATGTAGAAAAACTGACCCTTGCAGACATTAAAAGTGTGGCGCAGAAATATTTTAAAAGCAACAACAGAACAATCGGGCTTTTTGTACCGAGTGCCAATGAAATGCGGGTGAAACCTTCAGAATTTCAACCTGACCAAATCGCCTCTTTAACCTCTAATTATAAGGGAAAAGATTTAGAAAAAGAAGCTGCACCGTTTGAAGCTTCTATTGCGAATCTGAAGAAAAATGTAACAGAAGGCGTTCTTTCCAACGGAATGAAATATGGCCTCATCAATAAAGAAGTAAAAGGTGATAAAGTAATGGCTACTTTTAAGTTTCTGCTCGGAAACGAAAAAGATCTGGCCGGTAAAAATACAATTGGCGACTTAACTGCAGATCTTTTGAAAGCAGGAACCAAGACCAAAACAAAAGAGCAGATTCAGGATAAACTTGATCAATTAAAATCATCTATTGACACAAGAATTAGTGGACAGAACTTATTTATCAGTTTGTCAACTTACAAAAATAATTATCCGGAGGTGATGGATATTTTAAAAGATATGTTGGCTAATTCTACTTTCCCACAAAATGAATTAACTAAAACAATTTCAGAATATACGACTGCTTTAGAAGGTCAACTAAAAGATCCGCAAGCACTCGCGCAAAATGAGCTGCAACGCTTAGCAATGCCATATCCAAAAGAAAGCGTTTTTTACACTGCCTCTTTACAGGAAGAAATTGATAATACCAAAAAAGTCACCCGAGATCAAATCGTAAATTTCTACGAAAACATAATGGGTGCGAACACCGGATTCGGAACGGTTTTAGGAAATCTTGATCCGAAAATCGCAGCTTCTTCCTTAGAAAACACTTTCGGAAAATGGAATGCAAAATCGAAATACACCGAAATAAAACCTACCTATTTTGATACTAAAAAAATTGATAAAAATTTCTTGACGCCTGACAAAGAAAATGCCATGGCTTTAGGAACAGAAAGTTTTAAAATGGATCAGAAGAGTGCAGATTATCCGGCGCTACTTTTGGCTAATGAAATATTGGGAAGTGGCGGATTTTTATCGGCAAGATTACCGATGAGACTGCGTGAAAAAGAAGGAATAAGTTATGGAGTTGGTTCATTTTTAAATGTCCCTGTTTCTAATGATGTAGCGTCCTGGGGATTTTATGCCTTATTAAACCCGACCAAAAGAGATGCTGTAGAAAGTGCAGTGAAAGATGAAGTAAGCAAAGCTTTAAAAGACGGTTTTACCGCAGATGAAGTTACGACCAACAAAAAAAGTTACGCCAACATTCAGAAAACCATGTTGGGAATGGATAATACGCTGATCAATCTGGTGAATAAAAAATTACAGTACGGCGTTTCTCTAGATGAATATGACGCTTTAAATTCTAAGATTGCCAATTTAAAACAGGAGGAAGTAAATGCGGCACTGAGAAAATATCTGACTTTAGATCGTTTGACTTCTGTGTACGCAGGAGATTTCAATAAAAAATAAAATTCAAAAAATAAGATCAAATCCGGTTCAGAAATGGGCCGGATTATTTTTATTAGGTCCAAATGATTTAAGTCATTTTTAATAAAAATCCAAAAAAGATTACATACATAAGAAAATTATACATAGATTTGTTAGGTATTAAATTTTAGTCATGAAAAAAAATGGACTTTACAAAGGAACCTTACAGAATATCATTCTAAAACTTTTGGTTAAAGAAGTAAAAATGTACGGTTATCAAATGACCCAGCGCGCCAAAGAATTAACTCAGGGTGAGCTGGAAATGACTGAAGGTGCACTTTATCCAATACTTCATAAACTGGAAAATGACGGCATTATTTATTCAAGTATAGAAACCGTAAATGGTCGCGACAGAAAATATTATTTTCTTACGGAAAAAGGAAAAAAACAACAAGTTCAACAGGAAGCCGAAATGAAAAGTTATCTGTTTAATCTTAAAACCATTTTTGAAATATGATGACACTCTCTGAAAAAACACACATCCGTAATTATTTGATATCTAAAAAACTCCCGCTAGACGTGTTGATGGAAGTTACTGATCATTTTGAAATCCAAGTTGAATCATTACAACGCGAGGAAGAAATTTCTTTTGATGAAGCCTTTAAACTTACTAAAAATATCTGGCAAAAGGATTTCCGTCTCACGAAAAAATCATTTTTTTCCTTTGGAAAAGTACCTGTAATCGTAAAGGAAATTCAAAGAGAAATCAACAAGAAACTCCTTAAAAAGTCTTTAACGATAGCTTTTGTACTAATGTTATTGCAATTTCTTACTGCAAAGTTTATGATGAAAGATTACTATTTTATGATCAATGCAGTAATTTATGTTTTGTTAGGAATATTAATTGTGGTAATGATCCTCGTTTATGCTTTTTCAAGAATTAGTAAACAAAGAACAAGGGCAGAAAAATATTTCTACAATCAGCTGCTGAATATTTTTCTTTTATCTATTTTACTTGCAATTTTGGGTGTCTTCACAAAACTTCCAACCAATTCTTTTAAAGTGGTCTATGACTTTTTACACGGCTCTAATTTGTTTTCTACAGAGATTTTTATTGCTGCGGTCACAAGCATTGTATTCAAAACAGCAGTCACTTTTTATCTGTACTTCATGTTACAGGACCGCTCAGCTTCAATAAGGAAAGTTAAGGATTATGAGAACTCTTACTCTTAAATTCACAGAAATATGTCAAAACAATCCGGTTCAGAAATGGGCCGGATTTTTTTTGGGAAATTTTTCTGTAAAAAAGGGGAAATCTTTTTAACTTTAAACAATACGTGATGTCAAATAAAAAATCTTCTGTCTTATGAAAAAATTGTCAACTCTCTTCTCGTTTTTGCTGTTTTCAAATTTGTTTTTCGCTCAAATTCCCATCTTGGAAATTGCGGGGAAAAATGGAGATTATAAAATGAATAACGAGGTAATTCTTCAAAGTTTAAATTATGACATCAAGATCACTGGAAACATTTCTACCACCGTTGCAACAATGGTTTTCAAAAATAATTCCAGCAGAATATTAGAAGGTAGAATAACATTTCCTTTGCCGGAAAACGTTTCCGTAAGTGGCTATGCTTTAGATATTAATGGGAAATTACGCAATGCAGTTCCCGTTGAAAAAGCCAGGGCGAAAGAAGTTTTTGAAAGTATTGAGAAAAGAAGAGTTGACCCCGGAATTTTGGAAAAAGTAGAGGGAAATAATTTTCGGACGCGTATTTATCCCGTTCTCGCCAATGGAGAAAGAACCGTTCAAATTACTTATAATCAAGAATTAAAAAAATCGGGAAATAATCTCGAGTATTTTTTACCGCTGGATTATAAAGCTTCTATTCCTTTTTTTAGTTTAAAAACTACGGTTTTTGAAAACAGCACAATGCCACAATTAGAAGAAAGACCCGATGGAAGTTTTGATTTTAAAAAGAATGGAAATGTTTGGGTTGCGGAAATTAAAAAATCTAATTATAAAACGACAGAAAACCTGCGAATTAATCTTCCTCAAAATAATGAAGAAAATTCTGTTTTGATGCAGAAAGCGAGTGGCGATCAATTTTATTTTTTGGCAAATATCCCCGTGACGGCTTCTTCAATTTCAAAAAAAATTCCGCAGACGATCGGCATTATTTGGGACAATTCTTTGAGTGGTTTAAAACGCGATCACGAAAAAGAATTTGAGTTACTGGATGAATATTTTAAAGTGGCAAAAAATATCAATGTCAAATTATCACTTCTTAGCAATGAATTTGAAGAAAGCAAAAGCTTTAAAATTACTAATGGAAACTGGACGGAATTAAAAACTTTTTTAAAGACTCTAACCTACGATGGAGGAACAGACTTCGGAGAAATAAAGAGTCTGAATGTAGAGGAGTATTTTCTCTTTTCCGATGGCCTGTCTACTTTTGGAGATTTAAATCTAACTTTAAGAAAACCCGTTTATACCATCATTTCTTCGCCGAAATCTAACTTCAGTCAGATGAAATTCATCAGTTTAAAAACAGGTGGTGAACTCTTAAATATCAATCAAAACTCACCTCCGCAGGAGGTAAAAAAATTGCTTTTCCAAAATCTAAAATTTCTGGGTATTACACCTGGTTCGAATTTGAGTGAAGTTTATCCACAACTTCCACAAACTGTTAATAATAATCTGGTATTGACAGGGATTTCAAATCAGGGAAAAACTTCAATCACTTTACTTTTCGGCTTTGGAAATCAGGTTTCTCAAGAAAAAGTAATAACCATTAATGCTGAAAACCAAAGCACCAAAGACTGGGATATTTCGAAATTTTGGGCACAAAAAAAGATTTCTGAACTGGAGCTTTTTGGAGAGAAAAATAAAGAAGACATTCAGGAATTAGGTAAGCAATTTGGTATCGCCACCAATAGCACGAGTTTAATTGTCTTAGAAAATGTACAGGATTATGCACGTTACGAAATTTTTCCACCTGCAGAATTGCGGGCAGAATATGATCAAATCATAAAAGGAAACCGAGATCAAAGAGATGCCCGAATGACGAATTTAATGGAGAAAGCGGAACTGATGACAGAAGATCTGAAAAAATGGTCGAATACTGATTTTAAAAGTCCGAAAAAATATCCAAAACCATTGGGTCGTCAAAATCAAGCGCCATCAGTCAATAATTCTGAAGTTCACAACGAATTATCCGGTCAGGTTCAGGGGGTTCAAATTCGTGGAAATAATTCTGAAGAGAGGACTCAAGATATTCAGGAAGTAGTCACAGTTAGAGGAATTAGTTCAGCCAGTAATAAAAGCAGGAGTGACGATGAAGTCAGTAATGACAAATCCGCTGAAAAAGAAAACATCGCAAAAGGAAAGATCACAACCATCGATGTGAAATCTGATCAGGAATACATGAAGTTTTTTGACAAATTAAATTCCGCAGAAAGTATTTATACGCAATATTTGGTGCAAAGAAAAAATTACATTCAAACACCGACTTTCTATTTTGATGTGGCAAATCTGCTCTTTCAACAAAATAATAGAAAATTAGGTTTAAAGGTTTTGAGTTCAATTGCGGATCTGGATCTTGAAAATGAAGAACTGTACAAGCTCCTGGTTTACAAATTAAAAGAACAGAATATCAACGACAAACAAGTCTGGATCGCCAAAAAAATTATGGAGTGGCGACCGATGGATCCTCAGAGTTACCGCGATTATGCATTGGCATTGGAAGATGAGGGGAAACCACAGGAAGCATTGAATAATCTTTACAAAATTTTGAATAGATCGTACACGCAGGAACTCGCAAACCGAGATAACGGAATAGAAGAAACCATCATCATGGAATTGAATGAATTGATCTCCAGAAACGGTAATAAACTCGATCTAAGTAAAATTAATCCAAAATTAATAACAGATCTACCTGTCAATATTCGCGTCGTTCTGAACTGGAATAAAGACAATACCGATATTGATCTTTGGGTGACCGATCCGAACGGAGAAAAATGCATGTATTCTAATAAAAAAACGGCGCTTGGCGGAAGATTGAGCGATGATTTCACGGGAGGATTCGGACCGGAACAATTTTTATTAAAGAAAGCCATCAAAGGAAAATATAAAATAGAAACCAATTTCTATGGAGAAAACCAGGTGACTTTGAGTGGACCAACTGCAATCTTAGCGGAGATCTATCTTAATTACGCTACTGGTAAACAGGAAAGAAAACTCGTTATTTTTCAAAATCAGAAAAAATCAAAAGAAGGAAACGGCGATGGTGTTTTGATCGGAGAGTTCGAATTTTAATTTTTTTTTCATCGAGAAATTCACTATTGTTAAACTAAGTTAAATCTTACTATTCCTCGGAAATTGGAATGTTTTGTGCACTAATGAAGGAAATAACATTAAAAAATATTACAATGGAAAACGACAAAGTAGTTAGCTTATTAAACGATTTACTGACCAAAAATTACGACGCTGAGAAAGGATATAAAGAAGTTGCTGAAAAAATTGAGCACACTTCTCTTAAATCTTATTTTGATGCTCAAGCTCAAAACAGATATGATTTCGGACATCATATCAAAGAATTAATTTCAAAATATGGTGGCGAACCGCACAAAGGAACAAGTATTGTGGGAGATCTACACAGAACCTGGATCGCAATCAGAGACGCATTTACAGATGGAGACAATGCGATCTACGCAGAAGCAATTCGTGGTGAAGAAGCATTTTCCGCAGAGTACGGAGACATGTTAACCAAAGAAGTTTTACCACAAGATGTAAAAGATATGGTTCAAACTCAGAAAAATTCTGTAGACAAAGCTTTAGCATCATTAAAAGTGATGGATGGTTTTCAATCCTAAAAAATTTCAGAGATAGCATTAAAAAATGGTTTCGGCAGTGCTGAAACCATTTTTTTTGGAATGAAAACAAATCTATTAGAGCGAAGAAAGTGGTTTCAACATTTCCGTCCGCAACTCAACTACTTTGTTTTGAACTGAATCTGCAATCTTTTTCATTTCCTTATGCGGATTAAAAATCGCATTTTTTCCTTTCGCCTCATCAGCAATATTGGACAAAATGATGACTGAAGTTTTAGTTTCCGGATAATAAATATTGAGTGACGGCGCACCTTTTACATAACCCGAATGAAAATAAGAACGAGGTTCCATATTGTTCATCATAATTCCGAAACCATATTCCATTTTTCCAAAAACCGGATGATTTCTATCCGCTGATTTTTCAGTCATTTTTTTCAAAGTTTCCGGCTTCAGAATTTGTCCGTTATACAGTTTTGTATTCCAGAGATGAAGATCAGAAACGGTGGTCAAGATTCCGCCGGCAGGAACGGAGATCTCTTTGTTTGCTAGACGTTTCGGCATATTTGCAATTTCCTGAAGTTTTTTCGAATTCCCTAAGAAAGCTCCTGCAAGATGATTTCCCTGCGATAAATTAGCGGTAGAAGAATTGTTCATTCCAACTTTTTTAAAAAGTTCGAGCGCGTTTTCATCGTAAGATTTCCCTGAAATTTTTTCAATAATTTCGCCCAACAGCCGATATCCCTTGTTAGAATAATGAAATTTTTCTCCGGGTTTTGAAAGCAATCCATTTCCAGAATCACTGATTCCTGAGGTATGATTTAATAAATTCTTAATGCTGATATTTTCAAAGCCACCTTTTTCAAAGCCCTTCAAGTATTTTGAAATTTTATCTTCTGTGTTAAGATGGGCCTGATCTTCCTGAAGCAAAATAAGAACCGCGGTAAACTGTTTACTGATCGACGCAATTGCAAAAACCGAATTGCTGTCGAGCTTAGACTTATCCTTAAAATTTTGAAATCCTTCACTTTTTTGATATAAAATATTTTCACCTTTCAGAACTGCCACAGAACCATTGAAATGATATTTAGAAAAGACAGAATCAATTTGGGCAGTCAATAATTTTTTCTGAAAACTGTTGATCGTACTGTCGATCACTGCATCCCGCGAAATCGTTTTTTCCGCAATTTTTTCTGTTTCTGACTTACAGGAAAATAAAAGGATGAAAATAAACAGGAAAAATGTAGTTTTAAAATTCATATGAAATTGTCTTTTTTCAAATATAAAGAATGAAAAATAAATGACCTTTGATGAGACATAAATTTTTCAGAATTTTAAATAATTTTTCAGTTTAGACTAAAAAAAATCTCCCAAAATTTGAGAGATTTTAAGGTACTTGATCTTGAGGTTTTACAATGAAGATGCTCCGGCCTCTGCAACTGCGTGATCATTTTCAACAGAACTTCCGCTTACTCCGATCGCACCAATAATTTCACCATCGGCATTTTTCACCGGAATTCCACCTGGGAAAGTTATTAGACCACCGTTGGAATGTTCGATGTTGTAAAGCGAACCTCCGGGTTGAGAAAGATTGCCGATCTCCCCGGAATTCATATCAAAAAATCTTGCTGTTTTTGCTTTCTTAATGGAGATATCCAATGATCCTAACCAAGCGCCATCCATTCTTGCGAAAGCGACTAAGTTTGCACCACCGTCGACTACGGCGATATTCATTTTACAATCGATTGCTCTGGCTTTTTCCTGTGCTGCAGAAATTAATTTTTCAGCTTGCGATAACGTAATATTCATTTACTAAATTTTTTATTTGTTTAAATTTTTGCTTTTAAAAAGTATAAAAAAGACCCTCAAACCTATAAAAATTTGATGGTCATATGTATTAATTATTGTTGTTCTCTCAAGGAGCTACTTTTCGCACGTACAGCCTTTGCAGGTACAGTTGGTACACGTACATTTTTTACAGTCTCCTGATTTGCAAGATTCGCAGTTGCAGGTACAATTCGTGTTTTCCATAATTTCTATTAAATTAATATTAACGTAAATGTAAAAAATGATTTTCAAAGAAAGATCGTAATTATCTGATTTAACGAAAATTAACGTCATTGAAAAAATTAATAAAAAAAACCGTGTCAAGATTTTGAAGTTTGACACGGTTGGTAAATAGATGAAGATTTAAAAAATTGAACTACATATTTCTTCGATACATTCCGCCCACTTCAAATAAAGCATTGGTGATTTGTCCGAGTGAACAGTATTTCACCGCTTCCATCATTTTTGCAAATAAATTTTCATGATTGATAGCGGAAGTCTGCAGATCTTTCAAAATTCCGTCGCTTTTATCAGCGTGAGATTTCTGGAAGTTTTCTAAATTTTTTATTTGAACCTGCTTTTCTTCTTCCGTAGAACGAATAACTTCACCCGGACGAACCGTTGGCGAACCGTCTTTTCCAAGGAAAGTATTCACGCCGATAATCGGGAATTCTCCGGTATGTTTCAGCATTTCGTAATGCATACTTTCTTCCTGAATTTTCGAACGTTGATACATGGTTTCCATTGCACCCAAAACGCCGCCTCTTTCAGTAATTCTGTCGAATTCTGTATAAACTGCATCTTCTACCAAATCGGTTAATTCTTCAATAATAAATGAACCTTGTAAAGGATTTTCATTTTTCGCTAAACCTAATTCCTTATTAATGATGAGCTGAATTGCCATTGCTCGACGAACGGAGTCTTCAGTCGGAGTCGTGATCGCTTCATCATAAGCATTGGTATGCAACGAGTTACAGTTGTCATAAATCGCGTACAACGCCTGTAATGTTGTACGAATATCATTAAAGTCAATTTCCTGTGCATGCAGCGATCTTCCGGAAGTTTGAATATGATATTTCAACATTTGAGATCTTTCGTTCGCGTGGTATTTCAGCTTCATTGCTTTTGCCCAAATTCTACGCGCAACACGACCGATTACAGCGTATTCAGGATCCAATCCATTAGAAAAGAAGAAAGATAAATTCGGTGCGAAATCATTGATATTCATTCCGCGGCTCAAATAATATTCTACGTACGTGAATCCATTTGCCAAAGTAAATGCCAATTGAGAAATCGGATTTGCGCCCGCTTCTGCAATATGATACCCGGAAATTGAAACTGAATAAAAATTTCTCACTTTCTCATCGATGAAATATTGCTGAACATCACCCATCAATCTCAAAGCAAATTCGGTGGAAAAAATACAGGTGTTTTGTGCCTGATCTTCCTTTAATATATCTGCCTGAACCGTTCCACGAACATTTGCGATGGTTTCTGCTTTAATTTTATTATAAACCTCCGCATCGATCACTTCATCACCTGTAATTCCTAACAATTTTAAACCTAAACCATTATTTCCTTTTGGAAGTTCGCCTTCGTAAGCAGGTCTTTTCAAACCTTGATCATCAAATTTGGCTTTTAATTTTGCCTCAACTGCGTCCCAAAGATTATTTTCTGATAAGTATTTTTCGACATTCTGATCGATGGCCGCATTCATAAAAAAGGCGAGCAACATTGGAGCTGGACCATTTATGGTCATTGAAACCGAAGTCATGGCATTCACCAGATCAAATCCTGAATACAATTTTTTCGCATCATCTAACGTCGCAATAGACACTCCGGCATTCCCGATCTTCCCATAAATATCTGGTGGAAAAGCTGGATCCTGTCCATATAATGTAACCGAGTCGAAAGCTGTGGATAAACGTTTCGCGTCCATATCTGCGGAAACATAATGGAATCTACGGTTCGTTCTTTCCGGTCCACCTTCTCCGGCAAACATACGAGTTGGATCTTCTCCTGTTCTTTTAAAAGGAAATAATCCTGCCGTGTAAGGAAATTGTCCCGGTACATTTTCCTGACCTTTCCAACGAAGCAAATCTCCCCAATCCTGAAATTTCGGTAATGAAAGTTTTGGGATTTTTAAATGAGATAAAGATTCGTATTTGGTTTCGACTTTAATTTCTTTTCCACGAACAAAGTAAGAATAAGCGTCCTGTGACATTTCTTCTTTAAAGTTTTTCCAGCCTTTTAGAAAAGCGATATTTTCTTCAGAAAGTTCTTTCTTCGTTTTAAGAAAAACTTTTTCTAATTTTTCTACAGTATGCTGATCGTCGGTGATCAAAACTTTCGCGCCTTCAAGTAAATACATTTTCTTTGCGATCAAAGCCTGATTTTCTACTTCTTTGTCATAAGCGTGATTGCTTTCTACAATTTCAGAAAGATAACGAACTCGTTTTGGTGGAATTACAGTGGTGTCTTCAGAAATATTCTGCTCTACAAATTCTCTAAATTTAGGGGCAGTTTCACCAGTAGTTTCAACTAATTTATCGTTGACTTTATTAATTAAAGCATTGTATAATTCGGTCGTTCCATAATCATTGAACTGACTGGCTTTCGTAAAGAAGACCGGCATTTCCTCTAACGGTTTATCAAAAGCGGTATGATTTCTCTGATAGGTTTTACGAACAGCTTGCAAAGCATCTAAAGCGCCGCGTTTGTCGGATTTATTTAAAGCAATTAAATCTGCATAATCCAACATATCAATTTTCTCCAGCTGCGTCGAAGCACCATATTCCGGCGTCATCACATACATTGAAACATCTGCGATATCGGTAATTTCAGAACCGGATTGTCCAATTCCGGAAGTTTCCAAAATGATAACATCAGGTTTTGCTAATTTTAGAATATTTAAAGCAGAATGAATATAAGGCGAAACTGAAACATTATTTTCCCGAGTCGCCATTGATCGCATATAAACACGCGGATCATTAATTGAATTCATTCTGATTCTGTCTCCCAATAAAGCTCCACCTGTTTTCTTTTTGGAAGGGTCGACGGATACAATTGCAATTTTTTGTTCAGGATTTGACCTTAAAAAACGACGAACCAGTTCATCTGTTAAAGAAGACTTTCCTGCTCCACCTGTTCCTGTGATTCCGATAATTGGGATTTTAGAATCCGCTGCTTTTTCATCTATCGCTTTTACGAGATCTGGCTTTTCATCGGAGAAATTTTCTACGGCTGAAATAATTTCGGCAATTGATTTTGAATCTTCAAATTTTATTTTTTCTAAATCACGAATTTCGATTTTTTCACCCGTTGCAAAATCAGATTTTTGCACCAGATCGTTGATCATTCCCTGCAATCCCATTTCGCGACCGTCATCCGGAGAATAAATACGGTCGATCCCATAATCCATTAATTCTTTTATTTCTTCAGGAAGAATTACGCCGCCTCCACCACCAAAAATCTTAATTTGAGGCGCACCTTTTTCCCGCAGAAGATCGTAGATGTATTTAAAGTATTCGTTGTGGCCTCCTTGATAAGAAGTCAAGGCAATCGCATTTGCATCTTCCTGAATCGCACAGTCAACCACTTCTTCCGCAGATTTATCGTGGCCAAGATGAATAACTTCGGCTCCTGTAGCCTGAATCATTCTTCTCATAATGTTAATAGCAGCGTCGTGTCCATCAAATAAAGAAGCGGCGGTTACGACTCTCACTTTATTTTTCGGCGTATATTTTTCTTGATTCATAATATAATTTCGGTTGTCTTCAAAGATAATGAATTAAATAAAATTTTAAAAGTTATCTTAAACAATTGAATGAAAGAACTTTAAAATAAAATATCCTCTTCCAGGTTTAACAGAAAATCAATTTAAAGCCAGGGATTATTTAATTTTCAATATTTTTGCCAAAATTTAAAGATGAAAAGAGCACTCCTATATCTAGCAGGCGGAACCGCAGTCAGTTTTTTATTGAATTACTTTCTATTGGGAAGTCAAGGCTGGGAACTGGATCTGTATTACGGATTTGCGTTTGGTTCTGCGTGGGGAATGGCTTATTTTCTGGATGATCCAAAATTTACATTGCCTCAAAAACTGGGAATTTCTTTTCTTGGAATGGGCTTGTTAGTCCTGATCGGATTTTTGCTTTTCGGTCTGGAACTCGCTGTACCTTCAGTCATTAAATTCTCCATGGTTTTCGTTGCGTACTATTTGATCGCAAGCTTCAAACCTTCAAAATCACTTAGAAATTAGGCAATTTATCGTGCTATTAACCTTTAAAATAAAGAATGATCACCACTTCTAAGATTTTCTTTTCCAAATGATTGCAATAAATATTGGCAAAAGGTTTTCAGATAGAAAAATATTTCATAGCTTTGCACACCCTTTTTAAGGGAAAAATTATGTTTAATCGTAAACGAAAAAAGTGTGAATACATTAAGTTACAAAACCGTCTCAGCTAACAAAGCTACTGCAAATAAAGAATGGGTTGTGGTAGACGCTGAAGGACAACCTTTAGGAAGATTAGCTTCTAAGGTTGCAAAGATTTTGAGAGGTAAGCACAAAACGAATTTCACCCCTCACGCAGATTGCGGAGATAATGTGATCGTTTTGAATGCTGGAAAGATTACTCTTTCCGGAAACAAGTGGGCTGACAAAACTTACATTTGGCATACTGGTTATCCAGGTGGTCAAAAGTCAATGACTGCGCTCGAACTTCAAAAGAAAGATTCTTTGAAAGTATTGGAAAAATCTGTAAAAGGAATGATCCCAAAAACTAAATTAGGGAATCAATTGTTCAAAAACCTTTATTTATATGAAGGAACAGAACATAAACATGAAGCTCAGCAGCCGAAAGTAATTAATATTAACGAATTCAAATAATTAATATGTCAATAGTTCATAAAATCGGAAGAAGAAAAACTTCTGTTGCAAGAGTTTACGTGAGACCAGGTTCTGGTGCAATCACGATAAACAAAAAGGATTCTAAGGAATACTTCGGAACTGACGTTTTGGTTTACAAAGTGAATCAGGCATTTTTGTTAACAGAAACAGTAGGTCAATATGACGTAACTGTGAATGTTTTCGGTGGTGGAATTACAGGTCAGGCTGAAGCAATCAGACTCGCTATTTCTAGAGCTATGTGCGAAATCAATGAAGAAAACCGTTTGCTTTTGAAGCCGCACGGATTGCTTACAAGAGACGCAAGAATGGTAGAAAGAAAGAAACCAGGTCAGAAAAAAGCAAGAAAGAAATTCCAGTTCTCAAAACGTTAATATTCAACGTGAGATTTGGAGAAACGAGATCAGAGAATTTATTTTCTTATTTCAATTCTTTTTACAAAAATTTATTTTTAATCACAAAATGCCCCGTTAGTTTAGCACCCAAACATTTCTCCCATCAAAGAAATCGTTGATTGCATAAAGCGGCACGTAAACTAAAAACAAAAAAGAGACATGGCAAAAGCAAATGTTAAAGACCTTTTAGAGGCAGGAGTACACTTTGGTCACATGACCAGAAAGTGGAATCCAAATATGGCTCCATACATTTTTATGGAGAAAAACGGTATTCACATCGTAGACTTACATAAAACAGCTGTGAAATTAGACGAAGCTTGTTCAGCTTTAGAAAAAATCACTTCTGCAGGTAAAAAAGTTCTTTTCGTAGCGACTAAAAAGCAAGCGAAAGAAGTTGTAGCGAAATATGCAGCAGAACTTAATATGCCTTATATTACTGAAAGATGGCCTGGAGGAATGTTAACAAATTTTGTTACCATCCGTAAAGCGGTTAAGAAAATGAACCACATTGATAAAATGAAGAAAGATGGTACTTTCGAAACTTTATCTAAAAAAGAAAGACTACAGGTTGATCGTCAAAGAGCAAACCTGGAGAAAAATTTAGGTTCAATTTCTGACATGGTGCGTCTTCCATCAGCATTATTTATTGTTGATATCATGAAGGAACACATCGCTGTTACTGAGGCGAAGAAATTGGGAATTCCAATTTTTGCAATCGTTGATACTAACTCAGATCCAAGAAAAGTGGAATACGTAATTCCTGGAAATGATGATGCATCTAAATCTATTGATATGCTGTTGAGCGTAGTTTCAGCTTCAATCAAAGAAGGTTTGTCTCAAAGAAAAGCAGATAAAGAAAAATCTAAAGAAGAAGGAGAAAAAGTTTCAGCTGATGCTGATACAGATTTCGATTCTGAAACTCCTGCAACTGCAGCAGAATAAGATTTTATCTTCAAATATAAAAAGGTTCAGAATTATTTCTGAACCTTTTTTTGTGACTTGATCTTTGGTTTGCGAAAAGGCCTTACTTTCTATTAATAAGAAGCACCATTTTTATTTTGTGCATAAGTTCTACTCTGAGAGTTCACCACTGGATTATTTAGAATGACCAGCATATTTTTAGCGATCGATTTGGTAGAGGTATATAAGGCATCACAAACATTACTTCTCAGCTGATAGTCACCTTTCTTTATGACCACCGAATTTTCACCGTGTGCAGGAACGGCCAAATTATAAAATTCTTTACCCTGAATTCTTACGATCATGTTACAGTCCGAATTATTTTGCATCAAAAGAATAGCCTCTTTATTTGTAATATCATTTTCGAAAAGCTGATTTAATAATTTTACCGTTTTCTCGTCGTGCTTTGCAGAGTTTTCTGAAATGAGTATTTTAAATTCCTCCACTTCATTATTGTCCTTCTGCTGCATTACAGCTTTCGGAATTTCGATGTATGTAGGTTTTAAATTCAATACTTTCTGCTGATCTGGCTTCATCCATGCAGAATTTTTAAGCGCGATCAGTTTCGATTTCAACACCGTTCTTCTGCCATCATCGGGATGCGCAGTTTTCAGGAAATTTTCGATCTCCTTGATGTTTTTGCTGTTTAAAATATCTTTATTTTTTTTCTGTGCTGAAAGTGACAGACCCGTAACTACAGTGAGTGTAAAAATAATTTTCTTCATTAATGCTCTAACGGGAAATTATAATTTAAATTTGATATAGGTGATTGTTTTTCCTTTTGACTCGAATAAAGTTTCGTAATACGTTTTAATTTCTCTTAATAATGGTGTTTCCGGATCGAATTCTGGCGCTCCGTAAATGTCATGATTGGCAAAAAGAATTTCCCTGTTTTGACCCTGAAGCAAACCTAAAGTATAACCATGCAGAAATTCAGAATCAGTTTTCAAATGCATGATCCCGTCTTTTTTTAAAATTTTCTGATATCTTTCCAGAAATTCCGGATGCGTCATTCGATGTTTTGTCCGTCTGTATTTGATCTGAGGATCGGGGAAAGTGATCCAAATTTCATCAACCTCATCTGTTTCAAAAAAATTGTCAACCAGTTCAATTTGAGTTCGGAGAAATGCAACATTGGTCAGATCTTTTTCGATAGCTTCTTTGGCACCGAACCAAAATCTTGCTCCTTTAATGTCAATTCCAATAAAATTCTTCTCTGGAAATGCTTTTGCTAAACCAATGGAATACTCCCCTTTTCCACAACCCAGTTCCAAAACAATTGGATTACCATTTTTAAAAACTTCACTACGCCACTTGCCTTTTATATTAAAACCTTCGAGTGCTTCAGCTCTGGTTGGTTGAAAAACATTGGGAAGCGTTTTATTTTCGTCGAATCTTTTTTGTTTATTTTTACCCATTTCGTATTCAGTAACATACAATTTGTAATATTGCAGTTTTTTTTATTTTTAAATTTATTTTGCGGGAGAATCACCCAGTGCAACCATGATCGCCTTCTGCACAGTTTTCTGAGAAGCATACTGCGCTCCACAAACCAGACTGGAGAAAAGATAATCACCTTTTGAAATTACAATTGTATTTTGTGCATGCGCCGGAACTGCTAAACGATATTTGGTATTTCCCACACCGTCGATCCTCATGATGAGATTGCAGTCGGATTTATTTTCGATCATTACGATACTTTCTTTGCTTTCAGGATTATTATCAAACAGTGAATTAAGGATCTTCACGGTATTGTTCTTATGTTCGATGGGACTTACCGATAATAACATCTTAAACTCCTCAACTTCTGTATCTACGGAACTGCCAAAAGTTGTGGCGTTATTGGGTGTAGATTCGCTACCATAAACGGTCGTAATATAAGTGATCGAACTTCCATCTTTTTTTCTTAACTCTTCTTTGAATTTCGCGATTTGCTTCTGTCGGATAATTTCATTCAGCTCCTCGAAACTGATCCGTGTTGAAGCTCTTTTCCGCAGTAAGACAATTTTTTCCTGAAAATCTTTAACCCTTTGATCACCAACATGCGCAGTTCTGATGTATTCTTTGAGCATCTTCACCAGTTTAGGTTTCAGTACAGTTCGTTTCGGATCATCCGGATGAGCATCTCTTAGATAGGCATCGATCTCGTAAATATTGGTACTGTTAAGAATATTGCTGTAATCTTTAATCTTTTTCTGTGCAGAAAGATTAGAAAATGATAACAGGATTAAAAGAAAGAAAATATTTTTAAGGGAGAACATTTGACTTAAAATTTTGTACAATAAGACTCTTTCTCACTTGAGTCTGATTTTAAAATTAAATTATTGATAAACAGTTAGTTTAGCGAAATTAAAAAAAATATTGAATATCATCTTAGTTCAAGGATTAAACCTTATTTAAGATCCATCAGGTGGGAATTTTTTAATCTTCTTTGGTAAATGGGCAGGTATTTCTCAATATAAATCGCAATTGCTTCGTAGTTATTCGCTTTAATGTAAGGATATAAATTGTCTGAAGTATAGATGAACTGCAGGAAATTATCAATCAAAGGCGCAGGAATTTTTAAGTTCGTAAAATAATCAGTACCATAATAACTCTTAATTCCACTGATCGTAGAATTCATTTTTTCGTATTGCGTAGCTCGTTCTTTCTTTTTCCGTTCACCGGATAGAATATCGTAAATACTGTCTAAACCAAAAGTAAGTCCACCACCGGAAAGTCCAGCTACCGGAAGTTGAGTTGGCGTTCCGTCTCCTTTCGGAGAAGGAAGACCAAGCATTTTTTGAAGGGCTAAAGTTTTCTCTCCTGTTTTTAAGGAGCTTACGTCTTTTCGCAGATTTCCCGTAGGTCTGAATCTGCTGATAACAACTTCCTGAATATCGTAATAAGCGACTTTCAACTCCACAAAGTTATTGGTATTTTGAATGTTTTCTGCGGTGACCAAAACATCTTTTCTATCGGTAACAATTGACGTAAATCTGATCACGTCTCCTACTTTCGCCGGAATTTTAAATGCTCCAAAATAATCAGTGTACACTGTTTTTTGTGCCGTTATATTGGTAACATATACCTGATTCAGATAGTAAACAGAATTATCTCTGATGATAATATCCCCGGAAAAAAACTGGGCATTTACTTCTGTTAAAATAAAAAAAGTGGCAAGCAGAAAAAGTTTCTTCATATAGAGCGCAAAAATAATTGAATTTTCGCAGAAATACGCTAATATGGGTAAAATTTGGTGGTTAAAGTTTGGTTAAATAGTACCAAATACTGTTAAATAGATATGAAAAATAATTAAGTGAAGCGCAAAAAAAATCCCCAGAAAATTCTGGGGATTTCAATATTTAGAAAAAGTTATTATTTCTTAATAAATTTCACCTGGCTTACTTCACCACCGTTATCAACAGCGATTACATAAACACCTTTCACTAGTTGTGAAACCTGCACTTTATTGTCAACTATTTTTCCTTTCGCTACAACTTGACCTGCCATATTGACGATCGTGTAAGTTGCCTTGTCAGAAACTTTAGTAATATTTAACAAATCAATTGCTGGATTTGGATAAACCTGAGCAGATTGAACAGTCGCTGCATTTACTCCAAGTGTCGGAGAGATCAGTACTGCATAATCTTCTACTTCACCGTAAGTATAAGTACCGCAAGGTGATGTTTGAGGAGTACTAAATCTTAAAGCTACTCTCATTCCAACTGTTTTATCACCTGAATAAGCCGTTGCTGGAACAGCGAAAACTTGAGTTACAGGTGTTGTGCTATTTGCCGCTGTAGCCATCACTACTTCGTTCGCGTCAAAAGTTCCACTTCTATCAAAATCGATCCAAACAGTTACTGCTTCAGTATATGGAGTTCCTGTCCATGCTTTTGTTACAGAAAGGGTATTATTAGTTGTTCCTTTTGCCAATTTCACCAATCTTGTAGGATCTGCTGAATAATTGGTATAATTGGAAGCACCAGAAGTACTGTTTACTCCTGCTGCACCTTCTGCAGTAATTTTAACATTAGAAATATACTCATCATTTGAATTCGTAGACGTCAATGTACAATAAGCGATCATTGATGTCGTGAAATTAACAGTTGCGGAATAAGCACCGGTTGTACCAGTACAAACTGCTGCAACTTGCACATTATATGCAGTACCTTCTTCTAAACCTGTAATAGCATAAGTATTTGTTGCTACTGCTACTTCAGTCCACGTCGCATCTGCTGCTTTTTTGTATCTAACGATATAAGTTGCGGATGCAATTGGATCCCAAGAAACTGTTGCACCAAGTGTTGTAATTGAAGATGCTGCAAGTCCTGCAGGAGCAGTACCATCGCAAGCAACAAGTGCAGAAACAGTAACTGGAGCAACCGCATAAAATACGTTACCAATTGAAGAAATTCTAACTTTCAAAGCTGTATTGGTTGGCAAAGATGCGAAACTGAAATTCTCTGATCCATCATTTGGAGTAGATGCAGATAATACAGTCCATGTTGTACCATTATCCATTGTATAGTCAATTTTTACATTGGCTACATTAAATGGAGCAACATCAGTTCCTACTACATCCCAAGTTAATGGTCCTGGAGCGTTGTTATATACTTTCGTAGAAGTAATTTTGAAAGGTCCGTTTGCACTTACCGTCACTTTTTGTAAAGCATTTTGAGTTTGTCTCTGCTTAGGATCTGCAGGAGTGTCTCTTACAGTAACCCGGTAATTAGAAGCTCTTGCTACAGAAGAAACTGCTTCCCAACCGTTTGGATTACTTAATACTCCAGACATTACCGTTGCAAATTTCGGGAAGTATCTTTCTGGACTTGCAGTACCTGTGATCGATCTGAAACTTGCTCCAGAAGTTGTAGTTCCTAAATTAGTTTTTGAGATTGCAACTGTTGCGTTGTCAACTTCTTCCCAAGTATAGGTCATGGGGTTACCTTCTGGATCTGTTGCCTGAGCTGTTAACACAAATGCAGTTCCTTTTGGAATAGTAACATCTGGAAGTGGTGTAATAACCGCTGGATTATTAGCAACCGGCACTTCAACATCACAAGTTTTAGCTATTAAATTCGTTTGAACCTGGATGATAGAATTAATATGGAAATAAGCATCAGAATGTGCCTGTACATCCGTATTTGCTCCTGTAATCCCAGCATAACCCATGATCGTAGATCCAGAACCTGGTTCAACATTCTGACCTGTACCTTCAAGACCTTGAGAGAAAGTATGATTTGCTCCTAATTGGTGACCCATTTCGTGGGCAACATAATCAATATCAAAATTATCTCCCTGTGGGATTCCGTCTGCAGGAGAAGTAATACCTGAACCTTTTGCTTTAACACCTGGACCTGTTGGATCAATACAAACACAACCGATACAACCTGCATTTCCGCCGCCGCCTGAAGCCCCGAACATGTGTCCGATATCATAAGCTGCACTTCCGATAACAGTTGTTAGCGTATTCTGTAATTCTACATTCCAGTTTGCTAAGGTTGAATAAGGATCTGTTGCTGGATTTGTATAGATCAAAGCAGGGAAATCCTGAAGGATCAAATGTAAACCAAAATCCATTTCAAAAACACCGTTGCAACGGGTAATAGTAGCATTTATTGCTGTAACTGCACCTGCAACACCACCGAAGTAGGTCGTGTATTCACCATTTACAGACATTGCAAGACGCATTGTTCTGTATTTTTTATCAGATGCTCTGCTGAAATCACTTGGATTATTGGTAAAAGTTTTACCAGACATATACAACTTGTCGATTTGCTGCTTCGTTAAAGGAGCTTCACTTGTTGCACAAATAAAAGCTTTGTCAGCTTCAGATTTGTTTGTTTTTGGATGAACTCCGTAAACAGACTTGTCTTTATTTTGAGGCTCGATAAATTCATATTTTCCATTTCTCACTACCATCGACTGAAAATCGTTTGGAGCTACAGAAAAACGAATATGAGCAGTTGGATCATCGATACCTACTCCTACATAAGAGCCTAACTGGTAACGGTCTGCCAAACTTTTTACAACTACGGGTGCACTGTACACGGCAAATCTTTCAATTTTACCATCTAACGTAGGGATTTTAATTTCAACTGGAACCGAATTTTTTCCGGTTTCTTGCGCTTTGGCAAGTGTAGATCTCATGGATGCAAGATCTAGTGAATAATAACTTGTGACATTAGATGTCGCGCGAATTCTGTCACCTTGCATTGAGGTCGGGCTCCATTGTGCAAAAGCAGCCGTAGTCATCAATCCGCAAAGCAAAGAAGTAAAAATTTTCTTCATAAGATTAATTTATTAAAATTGTTCCCCAAAAGTAGATTTTTTTCCCTTCTAATCAAAATAAAAATGTTAAACTTTCTTGTATTTTTTAAAAAATAAGACAAGTCATAAGAACTATTAATAGCTTATTTATATCGTTATCACCGAAAATTTACAGAATATCTAAATGAACAAAAAAGATTAAGAAAATAGTTGTAAAATAACAGCAAAAAAAATATCGATAAGATATTCATTGCATAATATGTACATTCTTTAAAAGTGATAGGCAATGTTCCAGGAAAAGCCCATATTGAATTTCGCTGAACTTTTACCAAATCCCGGAACGATCATCGGTTTAATTTCATCCTGCGTAGTGGAATAAACCAAATATTTAGGCTGTACATTGACATCAATATAAAAAGGAGATTCAAAAAGCTGAACTCTGCCACCAATGGTAGCTTCAATCCAGTAAGAACTTTGAGAAGAGGGCGGGAAAGCGATAGAAGTTGCGCTTCCACCAAATCCACGCACCGGTACTGCTTTATATTCCTGCTTGTAAAATGAACCGCCTACTTTTCCGCCTGCGTAGAAACCGTTCAGTTCATTTTCGCGATCATTTGCCAACATATAAAAAGCGCCCAGTTTCAAAAAAGGACCATTGGCGGAAGCATCGTACTCATTTTTCTGATAAATATTTTTTTCAAAACCAGCCTCAGCCACGGCATGAATATTTTTGGTAATTCGGGACGAAACAAATCCCTGAAAAAGTTTACGATCAGAGAATGCTCCAATTCCCACATTCAAAAGATCAAAACCCACCATAAAATTGGGTTGATATTTCCATTTTGCCTTTAAAGAATCCTGGTCTTTTTTTTGTGCAAAACCAAAGGAAAACAAGAGGCTAAAAAAGAAGGTAAAAATGAGTTTTTGATTCATCGGTAATTTGGTTTTGATTCTGTTCAACAGCTAAGACAGGGTTCGGAACGTCTAGAACTGAAGTCACATTTTCGTATATTCTTTTTACTCCACACGCAGGAGAAACGTACTGCGATTTCGTGGTATAATTTATTTTAATTTCAGAAGTTACCGCCTTTTTCGTGATTCCCACATAAATTTTGGTAAAAGGAACATCATCAACCCGCAACGGGATTAGTACAGAATCAACTTTTGATTTAGCCACCACCGAAATAGGACCATTTCCATAATCTACATTCACGTAAAGCGAATCCATCGTTTTCAACTTGCCTGTAGACTGGGTTTTAAATCTCAGTTTCATTCTTGGAGTTGCTTCACCGCCGAGACAAATATCATCATCACTTCCGCAAGAAAAGAGGGAAATTAGAAAGAGCGAAATCAAGAATATTTTAAGAAATTTCATGAAACAAATGTAGAATTTAAATTTTTACCAAAAGTGCAATATTTTCTACGTGATGCGTTTGTGGAAACATATCGACCGGAAGGATTTTCACCAATTTATACTGCTCTTTCATCAAAGCCAGATCTCTTGCCTGTGTAGCAGAATTACAACTTACGTAAACAATTTTCTCCGGAGCCAGTTTCAGAATTTGCTCAACTACTTTTTGATGCATTCCGTCTCTTGGTGGATCAGTGATCAATACATCAGCTTTTGGATGATTTTCTAAAAATTCATCATTAAAAATAGCTTTCATATCACCACAATAAAAAGTACAGTTGTCTAAACCATTTAATTTGGCGTGTTCTTTTGCAGCTTCAATGGCTTCTGGAACGGATTCTATTCCAATAACCTGTTTCGCATTTCTCGCGACATATTGCGCGATCGTTCCGGTTCCGGTATATAAATCGTAAACAACTTCATGGCCTTTTAAATCGGCAAATTCTAAAGTTTTACGGTATAATTCTAAAGCCTGTTTGTAATTCGTCTGGAAAAAAGATTTCGGTCCGATCTTGAATTGCAGACCATCCATTTCTTCCATGATAAATCCTTCACCGAAATAAGTCTGAACATCCTGATCATAGATCGAATCATTTTGTTTTGAATTGATACAGTAAACCAACGTTTTGATCTGCGGGAACTTTTCCAGTAAGAAATCAAATAATTTCGTGCGGTTTGCCTCATCTTTCCGATACAGCTGAAACAAAACCATCCATTCTCCTTTGGAATTCTGACGGAGCATTAAAGTTCGAAGAAATCCCTTTTGTTCTTTAACATCGAAAAATTCTAACCCATTATTGATCGCATAATCTCTCACTGCAAGTCGAATAGAATTAGAAGGTTCTTCTTGCAACCAACATTCTTTCAGATCAAGAATCTTGCTCCACATTCCGGGAATATGAAATCCTAAAGCATCTCTGTTCCCAAAATTTTCTTCAGAACTGATCTCATACTGCGTTAACCAACGTGCATTGGAAAAAGAAAATTCCATTTTATTGCGGTAAAAATACTGCTCTTCACTTCCCAGAATCGGTAAAGTTTCGAAATCTTCTAAGCCGCCAATTCTTTTAATATTATTGAAAACTTCGTCCTGTTTAATATCAAGTTGTTTTTCATAAGAAAGATTTTGCCATTTGCAACCACCGCAAACTCCAAAGTGAATACATTTTGGTTCTACTCTGAAAGGCGACTTTTCTAAAATCTCTATCATTTCAGCTTCAAAATAATTTGATTTCGATTTCTTCACGCGTACATTGACCAGATCGCCCGGAACTGCGCCGGAAACCAGAACGGTTTTTCCTTCCTCAGTCCTTCCTACTGCAATACCTTTTGATCCTGCTGAAACCAATCTAATATTTTCTAAAACGATATTTTGCTTTTTTCTTCTCATGGAAATTTTAATGGTGGCAAAAGTAAGGTTTTAAAATAAAAAAAAGACGATAAATCGCCTTCTCTTTCAAATTAAGTGTTTAAAGAAAATCTTTAATATTTTGAAGCCTATCGATTTAGAAAACTTTCACCTCAAGCCTGGGCAAAATATTTAGGCCGGCTTCGCAGATAAAATAAACCTGTAATTCCACCTGAAATTAAAAATCCTAAAGTCCAGAGATATTTTCCTGGAATGTTGTTTCTGAAGACATCAGATATTAAAATTAGAGCGACAAGAAAACTGCACAGAAAAGCGATATACGTCAGAAATTTCCCGGCTGCGAGTGGAATTCCAAAAGATGTCAAATCGAATGACACTGTAAAAACGGTAAAAATTGCACCAAATAAGGCAAGCGGAATCAGAATGTTTGCGGGGATGAGTAGTTTTGTTTTCATAATAGAATTTTATCAAATATAAAAAAAAATTCCTGACAGAAAAATCTGCCAGGAATTATATGATTAATGAAATTTTTATTTCGTTGGAGCAGGTTGTGGAGCCTGCTGCTGTTGAGCCTGTGGTTGTGGCGCTAATAAATCATTTTGCAATTGTGCTTGTGGTTGAGCAGTCGGCGCTTTCAAACCAGAAACTTTATCTAATGCCGTTATCAATTCAGGATCTCCTAAATTATTAAAAAATCTGCTTGCAATTTTTCCGTCTTTATCTAAAACAACGAAAGAAGGAAGTTTGAAACCGTAAAGTCCTAGATCTTTCGCAACCTGAGAATTTAATCCACCATCAGCATAAACATTATTTCCAGGAAGTCCTTTTAACATTGCATTGCTGGTTTTGATGAACTGATCTTTGGTATCATCGAAATTCACATAAGTGAAATCCATTTTTGATTTGTAGAAATTAGCAACTTCTTTCAAAACAGGAATGGTAGCTTCAGAAATATAAGGATTCCAGGAAGCGTAAAACATTACTAATGTTGGTTTTCCTTTAACATCTGCCAGTTTAAAATCGCTGCCATCTTGCTTGATCAATTTTGCAGTTGGAACCGCTTCTCCGATTTTCGGTCCGCTAATTACAAACTGAAGATGCTCTAAATCTTTTTTGATCCCGGCGTCTTTGATCTTATCTTTAATGGTGTTTGCAACGGCAGCAGCATGTTCTGCAGTCATTCCCGGCGCAAGATCACCACCAATAACATATGCTAAAAGGTAATCTTTGGTAATTTGTGACAGGTCTTTTTTCGTATCTAAAAATCTAGAAAACATAGAAGAAGGAAGTTCGCCTTCTTTTTTATTAGTCGTACTAAATGTTTGAATTTCCGGACTTAATTTTCCTAAGAGATAATTTCTGTAAATAGGCTGCTCTTTTAATAATCGGTCGCTGTCGCCCTCCAATTTTTTTACAGCATCTTTGAATTTCTGAGAAGGTTTGTAAGCAACGTCCTGTGCAGCTTGTGCATGATTCGTTTCGTACTGATTCATCAATCCTAAGATACTTGCATTAAGTTCGTCTTTTTTCCATTTTACAACTTCGCTGTCCGCTGAAGTATTCTTTGCAGAAGCATCGATATTTTTTTCAATATCCGTTTTGATTTTGTCAGCTTCTTTCAAAAAGTTAGCTTCATCTTTCGCAACCAGTTCTCTTACATTGATTTTACCGGCGTAAGTCTGAATGAATTTTTGAACTTCAAGAAGAAAATCATTATTCTTTTTTGCATCACCAGTAATGGTAAATTGATTTGGGAAATTCTCAGCTTTACCGGAGATATTAAATGTCTGACCACCTTTTAGATAAACCATAGCAGTTTTTCCGGCGTAAGACATAATGTACATTCCGTCTTTCGGTGCATCGAAACTTCCGGAAAAACTTCCTTTCGCGTCAACACCCATATTTACAAGCGGTAAAGTTGCAACACCTGAAGCTTCTACAAATTCGATTCTTTCTAATGGAGAACCGCCTGCAAAATTACCTTTTACTTCTACTTTTTTTGAACATGATATCGTCGCAATCGCAACGAAAAGCATCAACAAATAATTTTTCATCTTTTAAATTTAAATTTCCGCAAAAATAGGTGTTTTATTTTGAATGTATCCCCTATCAATTCACAAAAAAACGTTAAGATTGATTTTTACACAAAAAAAATCGCCTTCAGTTAAAAAGGCGATTTAATTTTATAACAAAATAAAAATTTTATTCTTTCTCGATATTGGCAACTGCGAATTCTCTGTTCATTCTTGCGATCACTTCTAACGTAATTCCTTTCGGACATTCAACTTCACAAGCACCGGTGTTGGAACAGTTTCCGAAACCTTCTTCGTCCATTGCTTTCACCATATTCAGAACTCTTCTTTTCGCTTCTACTCTACCTTGCGGAAGTAAGGCGAACTGAGAAACTTTTGCACCAACAAATAACATGGCAGAACCATTTTTACATGTTGCGACACAAGCTCCACAACCGATACAAGCTGCTGCATCCATCGCTTTATCAGCATCTTCTTTCGGAACTAAGATCGCATTTGCATCTAAAGTATTCCCGGAAGTATTTACCGAAATAAATCCTCCTGCAGCCATTACTCTGTCAAAAGCACTTCTGTCAACTACAAGATCTTTGATCACCGGAAAAGCAGCGCTTCTCCAGGGTTCGATGTGAATTGTTTCGCCATCTTTGAACATTCTCATGTGTAGTTGGCAAGTTGTAATACCAGTATCCGGACCGTGAGGTCTTCCGTTGATATACAAAGAACACATTCCGCAAATTCCTTCGCGACAATCATGATCAAAAGCTATCGATTCTTTGCCGTCGTTGATCAATTGCTCGTTCAACATATCGAGCATTTCTAAGAATGATGATTCTGTAGAAACACCAGAGATCTTATGGGTTTCGAATTGTCCTTTTGTTTTATTATTTTTCTGTCTCCAAATTTTTAGAGTCAGGTTTAATCCTTTTTGTGTACTCATTTTCTTATTTACTTTATTGGAGATTATTTGTAACTTCTTGTTTTAACTTCGATGTTCTCATAGATCAAATCTTCCTTATGTAAAACTTCTTGCTTAATGTCGTTTCCTTGATATTCCCAAGCGGAAACAAATTTGTAATGTTCATCATCTCTTTCAGCTTCACCTTCAGGTGTTGCGTGATCCCAACGGAAATGTCCACCGCAAGATTCTTCTCTGTTCAAAGCATCGATCGCCATCAATTGTCCCAGTTCAAGGAAATCGGCAACTCTAAATGCTTTTTCTAATTCAGGATTCATGCCGTCTGCTTCGCCAAGAACTTTTACATTCTGCCAGAAATCTTTTTTAACCTCATCAATTTCTGCGATCGCTTCTCTTAAACCTTCCGGCGTTCTTCCCATTCCAACTTTATTCCACATAATGTGTCCTAATTTTTTATGGAAATAATCGACTGAATGAGTTCCTTTATTCGTCATGAAGAAATTCACTTTATCCTGAACGTCCTGTGCAGCTTTATCAAAATCAGCAGTATTCGTTGGAATTGCTCCCGTTCTAATATCTGCGGAAAGATAATCTGCGATAGTGTAAGGAAGTACGAAATAACCATCTGCCAAACCTTGCATCAAAGCCGAAGCTCCTAATCTGTTTGCGCCATGGTCAGAAAAATTAGCCTCACCAATCACGAAACACCCCGGAATGGTAGACTGCAAATTATAATCAACCCAAACTCCGCCCATCGTATAATGAACCGCCGGGTAAATTTTCATTGGAGTTACGTAAGGATTTTCACCTGTAATTTTTTCATACATGATGAAAAGGTTTCCGTATTTTTCTTCGATCCAGGCTTTACCCAAATCAATGATCTGCTGCTCTGTAGGATTGTGAACATTTTGTTCCTGTGCGGCTTCCTTTCCTTTTTTAATAATTTCTGTAGAGAAATCTAAGAAAACTCCTTCCTGAGTATCATTATTTTCGATTCCATAACCTGCGTCGCATCTTTCTTTTGCAGCTCTGGAAGCAACATCACGTGGAACAAGATTTCCAAAAGCTGGATATCTTCTCTCTAAATAATAATCGCGGTTTTCCGGGAGAATGCTTTCTGCTTTTAATCTGCCTTCGCGAATTGCAACTGCGTCCTCAATATTTTTAGGAACCCAGATTCTTCCTGAGTTTCTTAATGATTCTGACATTAAAGTCAGTTTCGATTGTGCTGTACCATGAACAGGAATACACGTTGGGTGAATCTGTACATAACAAGGATTTGCAAAGTAGGCTCCTTTTTTATGAATTTTCCAGGCTGCAGAAACGTTCGATCCCATCGCATTGGTAGAAAGGAAATAAACATTTCCGTAACCTCCGGAAGCAATCACAACTGCGTGTGCAGAATGTCTTTCAATTTCTCCGGTTACTAAATTTCTTGCAATAATTCCTCTTGCTTTCCCATCAACGAGTACCAGATCCAGCATTTCGTGACGGTTATACATTTTAATTCTACCTTTTCCTACTTGTCTGCTGACTGCGGAATAAGCTCCCAGTAAAAGCTGTTGTCCGGTTTGACCTTTCGCATAGAAAGTTCTTTTCACCTGAACACCACCGAAAGAACGGTTATCTAATTGTCCACCGTAATCTCTTCCGAAAGGAACACCTTGGGAAACACACTGGTCAATAATATTTGTAGAAACTTCTGCAAGTCTGTAAACGTTAGCCTCTCTTGAGCGGTAATCACCACCTTTGATGGTATCGTAAAACAAACGATACGTTGAATCACCGTCGCCCTGATAATTTTTCGCTGCGTTGATTCCACCTTGTGCTGCAATTGAATGTGCTCTTCTTGGTGAATCCTGGTAGCAAAATGCTTTTACATTATAGCCTTGCTCTGCTAAAGTTGCAGCAGCAGAACCTCCTGCTAAACCTGTTCCCACAACAATAATATCGATTTTATCTCGATTGTTTGGTGAAACAAGGTTCATGTGATTTTTATGATTTGTCCATTTGTCCGCTAAAGGACCAGCCGGAATTTTTGAATCTAATTTGCTCATTTTCAGAAATTTTGAATTTTTAATATACTCCCGAATTTCAAAATATAAATTTGAGGTCGCGAATACTTCGTGTTTTAAACTTTAAAATAAAATCTAAAATACTATTGAGTTAAAAAATGATATAATGCAATGAAAATAAATCCTGCAGGAATAAGGATAGAATACCAGGTCCCAACAGCTTTAATCACAGGTGTATATTTCGGATGTCTTGCACCGATCGACTGAAAAGACGATTGAAAACCGTGCGCTAAATGCAGTCCTAATAAAACAAAAGCAACAACATAAATTACTACCCGCCACAGATCTGCAAATTTCGCATGCATTTCTGGCCAGAATCTCGCTTGATCCGCTGTATTTCCTTCAATATATTTGAAGTTGATCTCATGCCACCAAAAGTCGTAGAAGTGAAGGCCTAAAAAAGCCAGAACAACCAATCCGGAAATGATCATGTTTCGCGACATCCATGTAGAATTCGCAGCACCATTGTTCATTCCGTACTTAATTGGTCTTGCACTTCTGTTTTTAAGTTCAAGAACAAATCCCATTACAAAGTGAAAGATAACTGCAAAACCTAAAATAGGCTGCATTAAAAACTGAACCAGTGGATTGTAACCCATAAATTCTGAAGCCGCATTGAAAGGGCCGTCAATTCCAAAAACCGAAAGTAAGTTCACCGAAAGGTGGATGATAAGGAATATGAGCAAAAACATTGCAGACAATGCCATTGCGTACTTTCTACCGATAGTAGAACTTGTAAATCCTGCCATAATTAATATTTAAATTGAATTTTCACAAAGTTAAAAAAATGTTAAGCTATTTCGAGATGAGAAAAGTCACAATCTTTTAGTTTGTAATCCTTCTAAATAAGATTGGATCGTTATTATAAAGTGTAGAAGGATATTTATTAGCAACAATAAATTTGCCATGAAGCGTCATTTTAAAATATATTTTACTCCATCAATATTGATCTGCTCAACTGATCTTGGAATTTGAACGATCTCAAAATTTTTGGTTCTTCTGGAAGTTAAATAGGGTTCGATAACAAATTGCTCAATTTTCTCAGGATTTGAATTTTCATGCATGATAAACCGAACTTTGTTGTTTCCTTTTACCGAAATAACTGCTTCTTTAAAATATTGATGGACTAAAACCTCATCGATCTGATCCGCTTTAAAATTTAAAACAAAACGCAATGCGATAAATGTCAAAACAAAATAAGTGACTCGAAGGAAGTTTTTTACATTGAATTTTAAAATCGCGAATCTTAATAAATAGATGATGATAAAAGCCACGAAAACCTCTAAAAGCGTCAGAGGAATGATCTTATAAAAAGCCAGATCGATCTCTGCGAAAAAATGAATTTCCTTCAACGTGTACGTTACGCAGAAATCATAAATCAAATTCAAGGAAGTGAACTGTAAAGAAAACGCGGTGAGCACCGTCATTAACAAAGCGAAAATAATTAAGATCTCTGAAAAAGGAATTATAACTAAGTTTGCGATAATTGAAATAAATGAATACTGATGAAAATAATAGATCACCAAAGGAAGTGTCGCCAACTGCGCCGAAATACTGATCGAAACAATGTTCATGAAAAAATTCTGAAAATTATTTTTCGGTTTTGGCAAATATTTCAAAATAGGTTGATTAAACCAGAATATTCCTAAAACCGCCAGAAAACTCAATTGAAATCCTACATCGAAAAGCTGATTGGTATCCGTAATTAAAATTGCGAGTCCCGCGATTGCCATAGAATGAAGCAGATCCGTTTTTCTTTGCAATAAAATAAAAGTGTAGTAAGCCGAGATCATCACGCAACTCCGAACGACAGAACTCCCGTAATCAATAAATATGGCAAAACTCCAGATCAATAAAAGCGAGATTATAATTTTGTAATTCTTTAATTTCGGTGGAAAGACTGGATTCAAAACAAGTAAGATCAACCAAAAAATAATCGCCATGTGAGAACCGGAAATCGCTAAAATATGCACCAGTCCAGATTTGCTGAAATCCCGAACAATCTCTTTATCCATTTCTGTGCGATCGGCGAGAATAATTCCTTTCGTAAATTCCCGACTTGCCTTACTTAAATTGGAATCGTCGATTTTACTTAAAGTTTCTAAACGTTTCTGACGAATTTTCTCCGCAAAAGAAAGATCATTTCGTTTACTGGATCGGAAAGAATTGGGCAAATAACTTTGAAAATAAATACCTTTTCTCCCCAGATATTTGCCGTAATCAAACTGAAAATCGCTGTATGGTTTTTCAATTTTGTTGATATAAATTTCGGCTTTGTAATAATGAAGATAATCAAAATCTTTTTCGTCTTTAGGAATTGACAATACACTTTTAAAAGATTCATTTCCTTTCCAGGCTTCAATTTCGTAGCGACGGCTTTTCTGATTGGAATTAAGCTTTTTAGTAATTTTGAAAATAATATTTTCTTTACTCTTTAAGTCTGGAAGTTGTGGTTTTTGCGAATTCAAAAAATGCGCGAAAATTCCCAAAGAGAAAAACAAAAGGAAAAGAGAAAGATGTCGTAACCGATAAAATAAGAATTTCTTAACAAGAAAAACGAAGAGCGAAAGAAAACATAGAATTAAAAACAAATAGATGTAATTACTTTCAACGTTGAAAGAATCCTGAAAGAAAATTCCAAGAATAAAACAAATACAAAGGATAAAAAGTGGTTGTTTTTGCAATGGTGTTTTCGTGTAAAATTATCAACTTCAATTGATAAAATTACGCGTGAAATCACCCTTTTATAATTATATCTGCGGCGTGGTCGCTTGCTCCTTTTCCGCCCAATTTTTGTCGTAAAAGTTCAAAATCCTGCAACATTTTTTCTCTGGAATTTCCGTCTAAAATCAACTGCAGTTCTTTAACTAAGTTTTTAGTATTAAGATCACTCTGAATCAATTCAGTCACAATTTTCTCATCCATAATTAAATTGACCAGAGAAATATATTTGATGTTTTTAACAACTCTTTTACCGATTTCATAGGAGATTCGGCTGCTTCTATAACATACAACTTCTGGAATATTGAGCAAAGCTGTTTCCAGAGTTGCAGTTCCTGATGTAACTAACGCCGCTTTCGAACATCGCAATAAATCGTAGGTTTTATTGGAAACAAAATGAACGTTTTCATCCACATATTTTTGGTAAAATTCTTTCGGCAAACTTGGCGCGCCTGCAATTACGAATTGATATTCTTTAAAATAAGGACGAACTGAAAGCATCAATTCTAACATCTTCGCCACTTCCTGTTCACGAGAACCCGGTAAAAGCGCAATAATTTCCTTTTCGTTTAAATTATTTTCCGCCTTAAATTTCTGAATATCTATTTCCTTTAAATCTGAAATCGCATCTAATAAAGGATGTCCTGTGAAATGCGCATCAACCTGGTGTTTTTTGTAAAAGTCTTTTTCAAACGGCAATATCACCAACATTTCATCGACAAATTTTCTAATTTTTTCTACACGACCTTCTTTCCAGGCCCAAAGCTGCGGCGAAATATAGTAGATGATTTTTATGCCTAAATTTTTTCCAAACTCTGCTATTCTTAAATTAAATCCAGGATAATCAACCAATATTAAAACATCGGGTTTATAATTCTGAATATCTTCTTTGCAAAATCTAATGTTTTTTAGAATTGTTCCCAAATTTTTGGCAACTTCAAGAAATCCCATGAATGCTAAATCCCGATAATGTTTCACGGGCGGAAATCCCGCAACTTCAGTCATTAAATCTCCACCCCAGAAACGAAATTCTGCAGTTGGATCTTTTCTTAAAAGTGACTTCATTAGATTGGAAGCGTGCAGATCTCCGGAAGCTTCTCCTGCGATAATGTAATATTTCAATTGATATTTTAAATTTAAATTTTAGTTTTAGGATCTTTCAACCATCAAATTAAAACCGATTATTTACCTTAATTTTGTTCAAAGATAAAATAAAAAAATGTCTGATTTAGAAATAAAAAATAAAATAGCCGAAAGCGGATTGGTCAATTTTGATCTCTCGCAACTGGTGCCAAAAGGAAAAAGAATCGGTATTGATTTAAAAGATTTCCTTTTCGAAGAACTGATTTTAAAGGAAAAAGATTTCAGAGAAAAAATCGAGAACATTAATGCAGAGGATTATAAAGATTGCTACGTTTACATTTATAATTCTGCAGATGCGATCGTTCCACTTTGGGCCTATTTTCTGCTGACCGCAAAACTGACGGAAACGGCAAAAAAAATAGTTTTTGGAAATCGCGAAGATCTAGAAGTTCTCTTGATGCATAATGCGGTGCAAACCTACGATTTTACAGAAATGATCGGTAAAAGAGTTTTGGTTAAAGGATGTTCCGATGAATCAATTCCCGAGAATGCGTATATCGAGCTGGTGGAACAATTGAAACCCCTCGTAAAATCTTTGATGTTCGGAGAAGCCTGTTCAAATGTCCCTATTTTTAAAAATTAAAGTTTAACATTTATTTAAGTTTTTGCAAAAAGTTTTAGGACTAATTTTTGATAACTTTGATTGTCAAATATCATTAACTTAATAATAAAACACTATGAGCTTACTCGACTTAATCACAGGCAGCACAGGAAATCAAGTTGCTTCTGATGCTGAAAACAAATTCGGAATCAGCAAAACGCAGGTTATCGCTTTACTGGCAGTTGCTGCACCACTGGTTATTTCTTACTTAAGAAAAAAATCCCAAGACAGTCCTGCAGATGCAGAAGCCTTGAATACAGCGCTTGATAAAGATCACGACGGAAGTATTTTAAATGATCCTTCTCAGGCAGCTGATCGGCAGCAAGAAGGAAGTTCAATTTTAGATCACGTTTTTGGAGATCAAAAATCAACGGTAGAAAATCAACTTTCACAGAATACGGGGATTTCAATGGATAAGATCGGACCGATTTTAGCCATGTTAGCTCCTGTCATTATGGGATTTATCGGGAAAGAAAAACAATCGAACGGTGTAACTTCCGGCGGTGGTTTAGGAGATCTGCTGGGCGGAATTTTGGGCAATGCAAGCAGCCACGTTCAGCAACAACAATCGCAAGGCGGCTCAAATCCTATAACTGATATTTTAGGAAGTGTTCTTGGCGGCGCGAACCAAAATTCAGGCGGTGGACTAGGAGGAATTCTCGAAAGCGTTCTTGGCGGTGGCAATCAGCAACAAGGTCAAGGCGGTTTGGGTGGACTTTTAGGCGGTCTCTTTGGCGGAAAATAATTCTACAAAAAATCAAATCATAAAAAAAACCGAGGATCATTCTTCGGTTTTTTTTATATCTACTCTTTAGTTTTCACCTCTTCGGTGTCTTCTTTTTTATCTGCTTTCGGTTTTGCAGCAGCTTTTGGTTTTTTTTCTACTTCTGCATTTTCAGTTTTCTCTGCTGGAGAAGCGACTGCTTTTTTCACTTTCTCCTTCGGCGCTTTTTTATCATTTTCATCTAATACTTTAACCGGGATTTCTATGACAGAACTGGCTTTTCTTGGTCTTTTGTTACCGTAGCTTCCCGCTATAATTTTTCCCTTTCTTGATTTTTTGTCTCCTTTTCCCATAATTAATTATTTTTAATGTATTGATTATACCAAAGTTAAAATAATAATTTGGCAAGCACTTCTTAAATAATCATAAAGTTTTGGGCGTGACCCTTTCCAGCGCTTATAATTATGCTGTAAATATTTCCAGCCGCTTGGGTCGGGCTTTCCATTACAATTCCTCATTCCACTTTGTTTCATTCCGGGATTTCCATTGCGATCCCTCACGCAGGGAATCGCTGAAAAATCACTTCTGAAAATCATCCAAAAAACTTATCTTTGCACCTGAAATTTCAGAGTAAATCTCAATTTCAATTTTAACTTCTAATATTTGAAAATTATGTTTCGTACGCACACCAACGGAGAATTAAACATCCAAAATCTTGATCAAACTGTTACTCTTTCCGGCTGGGTTCAAACCATCCGCGACAAAGGTTTTATGATGTGGATCGATCTTCGCGACCGTTACGGAATTACACAATTGGTATTTGATGCAGACCGTTCATCCGCAGAATTATTAGAAAACGCAAACAAACTCGGTCGTGAATTCGTCATTCAAGTTGAAGGAAAAGTCATTGAAAGAGTCAGCAAAAATCCAAAAATTCCAACCGGAGAAATTGAAATCCTTGTTGAAAAACTGACCATTTTAAATGCATCAGAAGTTCCACCATTTACCATCGAAGACCAAACTGATGGTGGCGAAGAACTGAGAATGAAATACAGATATTTAGACATCCGAAGAAATCCGGTGAAAGACAAATTAATTTTCCGTCACAAAATGGCGCAGAAAGTGAGAAACTATTTATCCGAACAAGATTTCATCGAAGTAGAAACTCCGGTTCTTATCAAATCAACTCCGGAAGGAGCGAGAGATTTCGTCGTTCCAAGCCGGATGAATCCTGGACAGTTTTATGCCTTGCCACAATCGCCACAAACATTCAAACAATTATTAATGATCGGCGGAATGGACCGTTATTTTCAGATCGTTAAATGTTTCCGTGATGAAGATTTAAGAGCCGACCGTCAACCGGAATTTACACAGATCGATTGCGAAATGGCGTTTGTAGAACAGGAAGATGTTTTGGAAATCTTCGAAGGAATGACCGCAACTTTATTGAAAGATATCGCTGGAAAAGAATTCGGCAAATTTCCAAGAATGACTTTCGCTGACGCCATGAAAAAATACGGAAACGATAAGCCGGACATTAGATTCGGGATGGAATTCGTGGAAGTGAATGAATTGGTAAAAGAAAAAGATTTCAAAATATTCGACGACGCAGAATTGGTAGTCGGAATCAATGTTGAAGGTTGCGCAGAATATACCAGAAAACAAATCGACGAATTGATCGATTGGGTAAAACGCCCACAAGTTGGCGCAAACGGAATGATTTGGATTAAATTCCAGAATGATGGTGTTGTTACTTCTTCCGTAAATAAATTTTATAACGAAGAAGATTTAAAGAAAATCACAGAAAAATTCGGAGCAAAAGCAGGAGATTTAATTTTCCTAATGTCCGGAAACGAAAATAAAGTAAGAACCCAACTTTCTGCCTTGAGAATGGAATTGGGAAACAGATTGGGATTAAGAAATCCAAAAGAATTCGCACCACTTTGGGTCATCGATTTCCCATTGTTAGAATGGGATGAAGAAACAAATCGTTATCACGCAATGCACCATCCGTTTACTTCGCCAAAACCTGAAGACGTTCATTTATTAAAAACCGATCCAGGAAAAGCCAGAGCAAATGCTTATGATTTAATCCTCAACGGAAATGAAATCGGTGGTGGTTCGGTAAGAATTTTTGATAAAGATCTACAGGCTAAAATGTTCAATCTTTTAGGATTCACCAAAGAAGATGCAGAAGCACAATTTGGATTCTTGATGAATGCCTTCCAATATGGAGCTCCGCCTCACGCAGGTTTAGCTTTAGGTTTTGACCGTTTGGTTGCTATTTTAGATGGCAATGAAGTAATTAGAGATTATATCGCTTTCCCCAAAAACAATTCCGGACGAGATGTGATGATTGATGCGCCAAGTGCGATTTCTAACGAGCAATTGGATGAGTTGGAACTTAAGTTAAATTTAAAAGCTTAAAACTTTACGCATTACTTTGCCTATTTTCTGATGAATGAAATTATGACGATCCAACTCTACTACGATGAAGATATAGAAAGAGAAAATCAAAAATTCTTATTTAAACTGACGTGGAAAAAATTTTTGAAAGATTGGAAAAAACTCGTACTTTTTACTTTAGTTATCGTGTTTTTGGGATTTTACCCGATAAAAAATTTCGATAGCAATTTGATATATTACCTTATTAGATTCGGAGCGATCTACCTTTTAATTTATTGGGTAATCATATTGCGTTCCTATATTAAAGCAAAAAAAGAATTTCAAAAAAAACTTGATCAAATGATCACCGAATTAAATAAGGCTGATCAAAATTTATTTGCAATTATTTTAAATGAAAATTTAATTGAAATTAAAAATCCTTTTAACAACTTTAGTTCCGTTTGGGACAAAACCAGCTATCAGTTGATTGAAAACAGGATTATAATAAGCTTTCTAAACAATACTTTAAATTTTGTGCTCGATCATTCTGAATTTAGAAATGCAGACTTTGAAATTTTGAAAGATTACATTCATGAAAAATCTTCTGAGCTATTTTAAGGCAATTTCGCCACTAAACTCTCCGGCAGTATTTTCAAAATAAAATAAATCATTTTCCATTTGAAATTCGGAACAATCCAGAAGGAATTCCCTGCATTTACAATATGTTTTGCGACATAATCTGGTTCCATCAAAAGGTTTCTATTCAATTCTAAACCTTCATTAATTTTGGTGTTAATATATCCGCTCACCAAAACATTAACGATAATATTTCTCGAAGATAATTCTTGTCGAAGTCCAGCCAAATATTGCGTGAACGCAGATTTCGTACTTCCATAAATGAAATTACTTTTTCTCCCACGAACGCCGGAAAGTGAGGACAGACCGACAATTCTTTCCAGATTTTTATTCGTTTCATCCGTCACAATAATATTCAGAATAGAAACTGCACCTATATAGTTGACTTCCATCATTTGTTTTGCACTTGTGAAATCGTGCAGCGCTTTTTGATTCTCCACTAAAAAACCTGCAGCATAAATTACGATGTTTGGTTTTCTTGGAAGTTCATCATAAAATTTTTGATGAGAATTAAAATCGGCTGCATCGAAATAATTGACTGTAATTTTTGAAGAATCTATATTATTTTCTAGAACGAAACTCTTCAAAGAATCGAGATTTCGAGAAGAAGCAATAATGAAAAAACCCATTTCCAGATATTGCAAAATGCATTGTTTCGCCACATCGGAATTAGCGCCTAAAATAAGAACTGTTTTGTTGGAATTATTATTCATCGACTATTTGGCACGAAGTCTCTCTTTAATTTTACCAATATTTTCTTTCGCAGAATCTTCTAAAATTAAACTCGCACTCATCAAAATTCTTTCGGGCATTAGCTGTTCGAAATGCTCCGTTCCTTCCCAGGAGACTTTTTTTATCAAAGCCAAAGCGTCTGAACTTCGACCAGAAAGAACTTCCATAAATTTTTCAATTTTAGCATCCATCTCCGGAATATTTTCAGAAACTGACTGATAAATATCGTGGCTTTCACACCATTCTGCACTGCGGAAATCAGCATCAATCGACATTGCAGAATAAGCGGATTTTCCAATTTTCCTTTCTACAAATGGTCCAATCACAAATGGTCCAATTCCTAAATTTAATTCTGTTAAAGCCAAAGCAGACTCTTTTGTGGCAAAACAATAATCTGCTGCGCAAGCAATTCCGACTCCACCGCCAGTTGTTTTTCCCTGAACTCTGACAATGACTAATTTCCCGCAAGATCTCATGGCATTTAAAACTTTAGCAAAACCTCCAAAGAATATTTTTGATTTTTCCAGTTCTTCAATTTCTAATAATTCATCGAAACTTGCACCGCCACAAAAGGATTTTTCTCCTTCGCTTTTTAACAAAATTGCTTTTACTTCTTTTTTTGCGCCTTCGTTTAAAATAGTTTGAGCGAGTAATTCTAAAATTTCTCCCGGTAAAGAATTACTTTTTGGAGTTCCAAAAGTGATTTCTGAGATATTATTCTTTAATTCTTGATTGACAAATCCGTTGTTCATTAGGCTTTATTTAGGGCGATTAAATATTTATCGATGTATAATTGTTTTTCCTTGCTTTTGTATTGCTGGATATATCTCGGATGCTCCAACACGGTCAGTTTATCAAAGAAATGTTCCTGCCTGTTGATCTTATCAATGAAGGTGGCGTTCTTTTTTCCTAAGATGAAAACTTCCGAAGTATCTAAACCCAAACTAATATGATCTTTTAAAGTTTGAATCATAAAAGGTTTTACGGCTTCGAAGAGTTTTTTATCATCATAATAATTAGCATTTAATCCACCCCGAATTGTTTTGCGAATAATTGCGAGCGGAAACGGAGAATTAATATAGAATTCCTTGTAAAAATTTTCCGGTCCGCCGAAGTTCATAATAACATCATAGAGATAAACTGAAGAAATTTCATGTGTGTGCGAGGATTTCATTTCAATTCCACAAACCGTTTCCAGTCTTTTTGTATCGGTAAAAGGAACGCCAGTAACTCCAGCTCCGTGGCGACTGGGATTAATTCCGATGATGAATTTTCTTTGGTTGTGATCATTGTAAAACTTTTTGTAAAAATCGGTCATCACAGTTAAAGTTTCGGGATTATCGAAGAAAGGATTGAGCACATCGAAACCTTCAGGAAGCTCTCCAGAATAATGTAATTTTTTATTGAATTCTACTACTTTTTCGCCGATGGTTTTTTTCAAAACAGTACCTTTAATTTATTTAGATAGCGTTCCTCAGGAACGCAAATACATTATTTCCAATTTAATTCTACAGAGATAAAGTTCCTCAGGAACATTTATCTTATTTACAAAATACTTTCTAAATTATCATCTTTAATAGATCAACTGCTTCTTCTCTTTTTTACTCCACCCAGCTTGACTTTGATATTTCCCAAAGAAAATTTTTAAATCTGCCTGGCTTTCGAAATCTACAAAATAGATTTTTTTGTCCGCCTGACTCGGATATTTCACAAAGAACCACTTTCCTTCGTTTCCTTCGGCTTGGCTTTGGTAATCGACTTTATAAACTTTTAAATCTGCCTGACTTTCATATTTCACTACATAAACTTTCACATCTGCTTCACTTTGGTAATCAACAGAAAAAACTTTCTGTGCAGGAAACTGCAAAGTAAAAAAAAGTCCAAAAATCAAGGCTAGATATTTTTCCATTTCATTTAACTTGTAAAAAGTCCGAATTGTTCAAAATGATGAGTCACATGTTTTTGGTGAAATAATTCCATCATCTCTTTATTTAAGTTTCCAAAGACGAAATGCAAATGTTCTGCATCTGGGTTTTCCCGGTAATAGATCTGATAATTCTTAACGGACTCTATAAAATGAGTTTTGGCTTCCTCTAGATTTTTATATTTCAATTCGGGTAATTTTCCGTCTTCTAAAAATGGTGCTGGGAAATCTTTAGGCATTTTATAAAAATTATAAAGGGAATCCTGATATTTCTCTAGTTGTTCCTCCGGAGTTTTACATTCAGAAGTTTCCAATTCGCCGGTGCTGTATTTCATGGTTGTTTCTAAATGTTCCAACATTTGTTGAGCATTCATTTGTCCCCAATTCGGTACAGATTTATCCGTTAAATTATTTAAACGTTTTGCAAAGTCTTTATAATCAATTTTAATAAAAGGAGATTTTTTCGCAACCAAAGTTAAAATCGTAGCGACACAAACAGTTTCTTCTCTTTGATTCACGACTTCAACCAACCATTTCACAACGCCGCTTGGAACGTTTCTTCCTTTTACACCTTTGTTGATTCTTTCTTTCGCCGTTAAATAAACGGTGATCGTATCTCCCGCATAAACTGGCTTAAAGAAATTGGCATTTTCCAAACCATAATTTGCGATAACCGGACCTTTTTTGCCAGAGACAAATAATCCTGCAGCGGCGGAAAGAATGAAATATCCATGAGCCACCGTTTTGTCGAAAATAGTTCCGTTCAGGGAAGTTGCATCGGTATGGGCATAAAAATGATCCCAAGAAACATTTCCAAAGTTTACGATATCTGCTTCAGTAACCGTTCTTCCGGCAGTTTCTAATGAATCACCGATTTCTACTTCTTCAAAATATTTTCTAAATGGATGTTTTTCCGAATAATTTGGAGTCGCTCCCTGCTGATAAACTTTGGTGATCGCTGTTAAAATATCTGGTGAACCTTGAATCGCTGTTTTTTGTAAGAAGAAATGAAGTCCGTTTAAACCACCCATTTCTTCGCCACCTCCTGCTCTTCCGGGACCGCCGTGCATTAATGTCGGCAAAGGTGAACCGTGACCTGTAGATTCTTTCGCATTATCGCGATTCAGAACAAAAATTCTTCCGTGCGTTGTTGCCATTTTCCAGGCAGTTTCTGCTACAAATTTTTCGTCGTGAGAAATAATGGAACCCACCAAACTTCCTTTTCCGCGTTTTGCTAAAGCTGCAGCTTCTTCCGCATCTTTGTACGGCATTATTGTGGAAACCGGACCGAAAGCTTCTACATCATGGGAAATGTTTTTTTCAAAAGGTTTGTCATTTAAAAATAATTTAGGACTCATAAATGAACCACTTTCGTAATTAGCATCTACCAGATTCTGTTTTCCGTCGTAAATTAATTCGGTTTCAGTTTTTAATAATTCTATTTTTTCAGAAACTTCAGCGAATTGATCTTTTCCCGCAAGTGCGCCCATTCTGGTTTCGCGGCTTAATGGATTTCCGATTTTTACCTGATCTAAAGATTTTATCAGCGAATTTTGAACATCTCCAATTAAATTTTCGGGAACTATAATTCTTCGGATTGCAGTACATTTCTGACCAGATTTGGTCGTCATTTCATTTCGAACTTCTTTAATGAAAAGGTCATATTCCGGAGTTCCGGGTTTTGCATCTAAACCTAAAATGGAGCAATTTAAAGAATCGGCTTCCATATTAAACCGCACTGAATTTTGCGCGATGGAAGGCATTGATTTTAATTTTTTTCCCGTGGAAGCAGAACCTGTGAAAAGCACAGAATCTCCGTCTTTCATATATTCCAGCATATTTCCGGCACTTCCACAAATGAGTTGCAGTGAACCTTCGGGAAGAATTCCGCTTTCAATAATATCCTCGAAAACTGCATGAGTCAAATAACTTGTTGGTGTTGCAGGTTTCACTAAACTTGGAACTCCGGCCAAAAGCGAAGTTGAAAGTTTCTCTAACATTCCCCAAACCGGAAAATTATAGGCATTTATTTGTACTGAAATCCCTTCACTTGGCGTGAGAATATGTGTTCCGAGAAAAGTTCCATTGGCTCCCAATTTCTGGGTATCGCCATCGACCCAAAATGGGGTGTTTGGTAACATTCTTTTTGCCAAACCGGAATAAGTGAAAAAAGTTCCGAATCCACCTTCGATATCTACCCAGGAATCTGCATGAGTTGCACCAGTTTTGTAAGAGATTTCGTAATACTTTTTCTTTCTCTCGAGAAGATATAATGCGATATTTTTCAACATTTCGCCCCGATCATAAAAAGTCATCGAAGCTAAATTTTTGTAACCAACTGTTCGACCAAAATCCAAAGCGTGTTCGAAATTAATTCCTTTCGTGTCAACAATGGCAACTTTATCGCCATTCACTGAATTATAGAGCTGTGTTCCGTCGCCGGATCCTTCGACCCATTCTCCGTATATATAATTTTTAAGTTTCATTATTGATTAGAATTTTTAAAATTATTAGTAATGATTTTAAATAAAAAATAGAGCAAAGTTAAAATAAAAACAAAATCGAGGGTGATCACCACCGCTGCAAAAACATTATAAATAAGAACTTTTTGATGCAGGAATTCTGCTGCTTTTTGATTATCAACATGTTCTAATGCCTCTGTAATTCCGATGCTTTGTCTGATGAGATAGAAAGCCAGAAAATTGAGTGGAAGTAAAATAATTATTCCGGAAATGGTCCATCTTTTCTTGGTAAAATTTTTAAACATTCACCGTTGTTTTTATCGTGTTAAATTACGAATTTTATCTTTCGCAGAGTAAACAGAAGTAATAAATAGGAGTAATATAAACCCGATGAAAAAGCGATATTCTCCGGGTGCGGGAAAAAACGCAAACTTAAAAAAAACATTAAGAACAAGAAGCGCGGCTAAACTTCTGACCCAAAGATCTTTGGTAAAGTAAAAAACTGCAATTAAACACACAAGTGAAATCAAGGTTATTTTTTTGAAATTAGTAATGTTATCAAGAAAAACCTGTCGGTATTCGTGAAATGAGAAATTTGCATTTCCGGTTATAATCATTCTTCTTTGGATAAAGGAATCATAGAAGACATCTTTCCAGCCGGGATAATTATTGATTTTTAAAATTAAAAAGTAAGTTGCCATCATTCCGACTCCAAAAACTATAGGCATCCAATTGATTTTTCTTTTTTTATATAAATGATAAAGAAAATATATCCCCAAATAACTAATCCCGAAAATGATAAAATCTGGTCTGGAAAAAATGACGAGCATTAAAATCATAAACTGGATGTATAATTCCTGCTTTTTCACTACGCTATAACCGAACCAAGTTAAAATTAAGACAGTCAACATATCGGGAGACGGAATTGTAGCGAGATATCTGAAAGGCGGAATCAGCAATACAATCAAGGTTAAAATAAAAGGAATTAATTTTTTATCTTTTAAAATTTCTTTGAAAATAGAATAAAGCACGAATCCAAAAATAAAAAAGGAAATAATATTGGGCAAAAACGCAGCAATTGGGAGGGAAAAACCGATTTTATGGAAACAGAAAATTAAGAATACGTAAAAAACTTTAATGGAATAATAGGAAATCTGGAGGTTGAAAGCGTCACCATTTTTAGAGATCCAATCATTCCAATTTCCTTTCACATGAAAGCCGACCATTTTCTCATACTGAAATTTTGGAGCTTCGCTTTTAATGAGTGCATAAACATTTTCTTGAATATTTAAATTATTGGAGGGATTTTCTACAAGGTAATAACTCCCTAAATATCCCGGCATATCCCATCCATACTCACGATTTTCAAAATTTAAATAAAATAGTACGAAACTTATTGTAAATAAAATTAGGAGATAAATTTTATTGCTCCATTTTTCAAAGGTCATAGGAAAAAAGGGTTAAAAGATGGTTATTAATTCTGAGGGTTAAATATAATGAATTTTAAATTTTGCGGGCATCTCATTTGAGCAAAAATCTGCGCCCCATATTAAACGGCACGTTTGAACTCTCCCGGTGCACTTGATCGCGAAGCGAGTAGTGAAAGCCGGAAAATGCGCGCTAGAAAAATTAGTAGAAAAGCCTTTAGAGGAAGTGAAGCATGCGCTAAGAAAAATTCCCTCTCAAAATAAATTGAAAGGGAATCTGTAAGTATTTGAAGAATTTATCTTTGGTTCATCTCCACGTAATCGCGTTTTTGAGCTCCCTGATAAACCTGTCTTGGTCTGCCGATCGGATCGTTGTGCAAACGCATTTCTTTCCACTGAGAAATCCATCCCGGTAAACGTCCTAAAGCGAACATTACAGTGAACATTTCTGTCGGAATTCCTAAAGCGCGGTAAATAATTCCGGAATAGAAATCTACGTTTGGATAGAGTTTTCTGCTTACGAAATACTCGTCTTCCAGCGCTACTCTTTCTAACTGACGTGCAATATCTAAGGCTTTGTCTTCGATTCCTAATGAATTAAGAATGTCATCTGCTGCTTTTTTGATGATGGTTGCTCTTGGATCGAAGTTTTTGTAAACTCTGTGTCCGAATCCCATCAAACGGAAATTATCGTCTTTATTTTTTGCTTTCTCTACATATTTTGCGACATTACCACCATCTTTTTCGATCATTTCAAGCATTTCGATCACTGCCTGATTTGCACCACCGTGAAGTGGACCCCAAAGTGCAGAAATCCCTGCGGAAACTGAAGCGAAAAGACCTGTATGTGCGGAACCAACCATTCTTACAGTTGATGTAGAGCAGTTTTGCTCGTGGTCTGCGTGAAGAATTAATAATTTATCTAAAGCGCCAACAACAACCGGATCTAAATGAAACTCCTGGTTTGGACGACGGAAACACATTTTGTAGAAATTCTCTACATAGTTTAAACTGTCATCACCATGATTGATGGAAAGTCCCATTTTTTTACGGTAAGTCCAGGCGCAAAGGTGAGAAAATTTAGCGATGAGCATTTCTGCAGCGTGATCCATATCTTCTTTTGAAGTTACATCAACCGCTTTTGGATTAAAGGCTGTTAAAGCAGAAGTTAGGGAAGATAAAACTCCCATTGGATGGGCTGAACGAGGAAAAACGTCGATGAGTCTTTTCATTTCGTCAGCAACGAAATTGTATTTCTTGATTCCTTTTTCGAAACCTGCAAACTGGTCTGAAGTTGGTAAACTGCCGTTCAACAATAGATAAATTACCTCGGTAAAATTCGATTTTTCTGCAATTTGCTCAATTGGATAACCTCTGTAATATAATTCTCCATTATCGCCATCTAAATAAGTGATATCACTGATCGTCGCTCCTGTATTTTTATATCCTAAGTCTAAAGTAATTAATCCGGTTTGGTCCCTCAATTTTGAGATATCGATTCCTCTGTCGCCGATTGTACTTTCTATGATGGGATACTCAAAGGCTTTCCCGTCATAATTTAATATAACTTTGTTATCTGACATTTTAATTTATTTTTTTACTAATTTATGAATATTAAGAGAAAACCACAAACGATTTTTCTCATTCCCGATTAATTCTATCTATTATCGCTTTATTTTGAAAGCATCCATTCCAGGGAAAATTGCTGTCTCCCCTAAAGCCTCTTCAATTCTCAAAAGCTGATTATATTTCGCCATTCTGTCTGAACGGGAAGCAGAACCGGTTTTGATCTGGCCGCAATTCATTGCAACCGCTAAATCAGCGATGGTTGAATCCTCGGTTTCTCCTGATCTGTGAGACATTACGGTGGTGTATTTGTTATTTTGGGCCATTTGCACAGCTGCCATGGTTTCAGACAAAGTACCGATCTGGTTTACTTTAATTAAAATAGAGTTTGCAATATCTCCGGCAATTCCTTTGGCTAAAATTTCGGTGTTCGTTACGAATAAATCGTCACCAACGATCTGAACCGTTTTTCCTAATCTTTCGGTTAATAATTTCCAACCTTCCCAGTCATTTTCATCCATACCGTCTTCGATTGAAATGATCGGATATTTGGAAGCCAGTTCAGCTAAATAGTCAACTTGCTCTTCGCGAGTTCTGCATGCACCATTTTCTCCTTCAAATTTTCTGTAATCGTATTTTCCATCAACATAAAATTCTGAAGCTGCAGAATCTAAAGCAAACATAATATCATCTCCAGCTTTGTAACCTGCGTTTGAAATTGCTTGTGTTAAAGTATCTAAAGCGTCTTCCGTACCATGAAATTTTGGGGCAAAACCACCTTCATCACCAACTGCGGTGGAAAGATCTCTCTTTTTTAAGATTGATTTTAATTCGTGGAAAATCTCTGTCCCTTTCTGTAACGCGTGAGAAAATGAATCTGCCTTTACGGGCATGATCATGAATTCCTGAAAAGCAATAGGCGCGTCTGAATGCGAACCGCCATTAATTACATTCATCATCGGAACAGGAAGTGTATTTGCATTTACACCGCCAATATATTTATACAAAGGAATTTTTAATTCTATCGCCGCTGCTTTTGCTACTGCTAAAGAAACACCCAGAATTGCATTTGCACCAAGGTTGGCTTTGTTTGGAGTTCCGTCTAACTCGATCATCAGCTGATCGATAAAATTTTGCTCAAAAACAGAAGTCCCAATTAATTCAGGAGCAATAACTTCTCTTACATTTTCTACGGCTTTCAAAACTCCTTTTCCGCCATATTCTTTAGCTCCATCGCGTAATTCTACGGCTTCATGTTCACCTGTAGAAGCTCCGGAAGGAACTGCAGCCCGTCCCATTGCACCACTTTCTGTGAAAACATCAACTTCAATTGTAGGATTTCCTCTGGAATCAAAAATTTGTCTTGCTTCAATGTAAGAAATGTAACTCATTGTATTTATTTTAAGTTTTATTAATGATTACAAATTTAGTTAAAATTGAATGATTGCCGTTGATTTCTGCAATGATTTTACCTGGGTTTGAGTTAAAATTAAGTTAATTGTACGGCTTAACTGAGAATTAGAAAAGTTATCATTAAATTTGAATTAACGACAAAATCACTACCAATGAAAAAGACAATCATCACCCTATCAACTTCCTTACTTCTGTTGACATTTAGCTGTAATAAAAGTACAGAGGGTAATAAAGGTGTTATCAAAAAGGAAAATGGATATTCGGAAAATCTGCCAAAAGACAGTTTAAGCGTTACCGAAAATGCCGGAAATAAAACTGCGCAGGAATATACTGAACGTTATGTTGCTGAGGATGGCTCATCTGCTTTGGTCACCTTTAAAAATACGGATAAAGAAAAAAGCATCAGCATTAGAAGCAATAACAAAACGATCTCTGCACCGGAGAAAAAGAAAACTTCAGATGGTACGATTTACGGAAACTACGATTTCGAGATTATGGCGAAGACCGACAGTATTACGATTACGCAGGGAAATAATATTATTAAGTTGAAGAAAGCGAGAGGACAGTAGGTGAAGACTCATGGAAAAAGAGCCAAGTGAAAAGATCCAAGTAAAAAGTAAAAATACCCAAGAAGAATTTGAGGATTTGAGGATTTGAGGATTTGAGGATTTGAGGATTTGAGGATTTGAGGATTTGAGGATTTGAGGATTTGAGGATTTGAGGATTTGAGGATTTGAGGATTTGAGGATTTGAGGATTTGAGGATTTGAGGATTTGAGGATTTGAGGATTTGAGGATTATCAAAAAGTTAAAAAAATTTTGGGAGATCAGTTGTTTTTTTCTAATTTGAAAAGACACTACTTTTACACGGTATTTCCTAGCCCCGATTGAAGCGGCATCCTTTTCTGAGGAGGCACGACGAGCAAAAGATATAGCCCTTCGACAGGCTCAGGATAAACTACAAGCGGGATTAAGCTACATAAAAAAAGCCATTCAAATTAATGAATGGCTTTTTAGTATATCAAAGTTGGGGATAATTATTCCGCAGCTTTTTCTTCTGTTGAATCAGCAGCTTCTGCTGTTGGCTCTTCAGTTTTAACTTCTTTGGCAGGGATCGTTGCTGCGTCAGCTACAGTTTCTGTCGCTTTTGGAGTCGCTCTTCTGCTTCTTCTTGTTACTTTTTTCTCTTCAGCATTCGGGTTGTAAAGCTCATTGAAATCTACCAATTCGATCATTGCCATATCGGCAGCATCTCCTTGTCTAAATCCTGTTTTAATGATTCTTGTATAACCGCCTGGTCTTGATGCAATCTTAGGAGCAACTGTTCTGAATAATTCAGTAACTGCTTCTTTGCTTTGCAAGTAGGAGAAAACCGTTCTTCTGTTGTGTGTAGTATCGTCTTTCGATTTTGTAAGGATAGGCTCAACGTACACTCTCAAAGCTTTCGCTTTTGCAACAGTAGTCATGATTCTTTTATGCTCAATAAGAGAACAAGCCATATTAGAAAGCATCGCACTTCTGTGTGAAGCTGTTCTAGATAAGTGATTGAATTTTTTACCGTGTCTCATTGTTATTTATTTGTCAGCGTCTAATTTATATTTAGCAACGTCGAAACCGAAGTTAAGACCTTTTGCATGCACTAATTCTTCTAATTCTGTTAATGATTTTTTACCGAAATTTCGGAATTTCATCAAATCAGACTTCGTGTAAGAAACCAGTTCTCCTAAAGTTTCTACTTCAGCAGCTTTCAAGCAGTTGAGTGCTCTTACGGACAAGTCCATATCTGTTAATTTAGATTTAAGAAGTTGTCTTGTATGTAAAGTTTCTTCATCGTATTGAATAGATGCTTTTACAGCTTCAGTCTCCAACGTAATTCTCTCGTCGGAGAACAACATGAAGTGATAAATTAATATCTTAGAAGCTTCAGTTAAAGCATTTTGAGGGGAGATGGAGCCATCAGTCTCAATATCTAAAACGAGTTTTTCGTAGTCTGTTTTTTGCTCGACACGATAATTTTCAACACTGTACTGCACTTTTTTGATCGGCGTAAAGATAGAGTCGATTGCAATGGTACCAATAGCAGCATTGTTCGTCTTGTTTTGATCCGATGGAACATAACCTCTTCCTTTCTCAACGTTGAATGTAATTTCGAATTTCACATCCTTGTTAAGATTACAGATGATCAACTCTGGGTTCAAAATTTCGAAACCTTGAATTGATTTTCCTAAATCTCCTGCAGTTACGGTCGTTTGTCCGGAAACTTTTGCAGAAACTGTTTCTGCCGTAGCAGCTTCAGTTTTAGCTTTAAGTCTTAACTGTTTAAGATTCAGAATAATTTCTGTAACGTCTTCTATAACACCCGGAATTGTTGAAAATTCGTGCTCTACGCCTTCTATTTTGATAGAGGAAATAGCATATCCTTCTAGAGAAGAAAGCAATACTCTTCTCAAAGCATTACCGATCGTAAGTCCGAAACCTGGCTCCAATGGTCTGAATTCAAATTGACCTTTGAAATCATCGGAGTTAAGAAGGATTACTTTATCGGGTTTAATAAATGTTAAAATTGCCATATAATTTGGGTTGAGCAAAAATTTGAAAAAATTATTATTTAGAGTAAAGTTCGACGATCAACTGTTCTTTCAAGTCTTCCGGGATTTGAATTCTCTCCGGAGCTGCGATGAAAGTACCTTGTTTAGTTTCGTCGTTGAATTGTAACCACTCATAACTTGACTTATAAGCTAATGAATCAGCAATAACTTCCAAAGATTTTGATTTCTCTCTGATTGCTACCACGTCTCCAGCTTTAAGCGTGTAAGATGCGATGTTTACTAATTCTCCATTTACTGTGATGTGTCTGTGAGAAACCAATTGTCTTGCACCGGCTCTGGTTTTCGCAAACCCGAATCTGTACACTACATTGTCTAATCTAGATTCACATAATTGCAATAGTACTTCACCTGTAACGCCTTTTGCTCGGTTGGCTTTTTCGTACATATTAGCAAATTGTCTTTCTAAAATACCATAGGTATATTTAGCTTTTTGCTTTTCCATTAACTGAACAGCATATTCGGATTTCTTAGATCCTCTTCTTTTGTTCACACCATGTTGTCCTGGTGGTTGGTTCTTTCTTTTCTCGAAGTTTTTGTCGTCTCCGTAAATTGCAGCACCAAATTTTCTTGCAATTTTCGTTTTAGGTCCAATATATCTTGCCATATTTTATAAGATTTTAGATTCTAGATTTTAGATTTTAGATCAGAATGGGTTTGCCATTAAGAATTTAAAACTAAAACATAAAATGATAGATTATACTCTTCTTCTTTTTGGTGGTCTACATCCGTTATGTGGCATAGGAGTCACGTCAACGATTTCACTAACTTCAATTCCTGAATTGTGAATAGTTCTGATGGCAGATTCTCTACCTGCACCAGGACCTTTCACGTAAACCTTTACTCTGCGTAGTCCAGCGTCATGAGCTACTGTAGAGCAATTTTCTGCAGCCATTTGTGCTGCGAAGGGAGTATTCTTTTTAGAACCTCTGAATCCCATTTTTCCGGCAGATGCCCAAGAGATTACTTCTCCGTTTTTATTCGTTAAAGAAATAATGATATTGTTAAAAGTTGCCTGAATATGAGCTTCCCCAATTGCTTCAACTTTAACTTTTCTTTTCTTAACTGCTTTTGTCTGTTTTGCCATAATTCTTACCGATTATTTACTTGCTTTTTTCTTGTTAGCAACAGTTTTTCGTTTTCCTTTTCGGGTTCTAGAATTATTTTTAGTTCTTTGTCCTCTTAAAGGTAATCCAAGTCTGTGACGTATTCCTCGTTGGCAACCAATATCCATCAATCGCTTGATGTTAGTTGAAGTTTCAGTACGCAATTCACCTTCTACTTTTACGTGTTCAGTGATGTAGGTTCTGATCAATGCCAATTCATCGTCATTCCATTCGTTGACTTTCTTGTCTTCGCTGATACCGGCGGCTTTAAGGATCTTAGAAGAAGTACTTCTTCCAACTCCGAAAATATAGGTTAAGCCGATAACGCCTCTTTTGTTCTTTGGTAAATCAATACCGGAAATTCTCGCCATAATTTAATTTTAGCCTTGTCTTTGTTTAAATTTTGGGTTCTTCTTGTTGATCACGAACAGAACGCCTTTTCGGCGAACGATCTTGCAATCAGCACTTCTTTTTTTGATAGATGCTCTAACTTTCATTCGTTACTTTTCTTTTTTAATTTTACAACGGTTAAATGAGATCTTACGGAATCATTCCCATTTTGTTTAAATTTAGAACTTCAATAAAATTATGTAATTCTACAAGTTCTCGTTTATAGTTAAATTCAGTTGACCTGAAATTAATATCTGAAGGTGATTCTTCCTTTCGATAAATCGTAAGGAGAAAGTTCTAATTTTACCTTATCTCCAGGTAAAAGTTTGATGTAATGCATTCGCATTTTACCAGAAATATGAGCGATAAGAACATGCCCATTTTCCAGTTCTACACGAAACTGCGCGTTCGAAAGTGCTTCCGTGATCACGCCGTCTTGTTCAATATGTTTTTGTTTAGCCATTTATTATTTACAGATTGTTGCTTGTTCTGGATAATTTCGACTGCATCAAGCCATCATAATGATGATTTAATAAGTACGTATTGATCTGCTGAATCGTATCCAGTATTACACCAACCATGATTAATAGTGATGTTCCACCGAAGAAAAGAGCAAATCTATCCGTCTGAACAAACGCTCCGTGCACTATTGCCGGAAGGATTGCAAAGATAGCTAAAAACATCGAACCTGGCAAAGTTATTTTTGAGAGGATATCATCCAGATAATCAGAGGTTTCTTTCCCAGGTCTTACCTTTGGAATTAGACCGCCGTTTCTTTTCAGATCATCTGCCATTTGATTCACAGGAATTGTGATCGCAGTGTAGAAGAAAGAGAAGATGATAATTAATATCGCAAATAATACATTGTATTGCCAGCTGAAAACATTTTTGAATCCTGCCAGGAATGTATTTGACTCATCAACTTTCGTTAAAAGTCCAGGAACAAACATTAAGGCCTGAGCAAAAATGATCGGCATAACTCCGGCAGCATTCACCTTTAAAGGAATCCACTGTCTTGCGCCCTGCATCAAATTTTTTGTTACTCCACCTCTTGCCTGTGCTCTGCTTACATACTGAATAGGAATTTTTCGCACTGCAACCGATAAAATAATCGCTAATAGTACTACAACCATCCAGAATAAAACTTCAATAAGAATCATGATCGTACCAAATCCTCCTTTTCCGGTTTGTGTAGCGATTTCCTGAATAAATGCTCCAGGTAGATCTGCTAAAATACCAACCATAATTAAGATCGAGATACCGTTTCCGATTCCTTTATCAGTAATTTTTTCTCCTAACCACATTGCAAATACGGAACCTGCTACCAGAATTACGATACTTGGCAACCAGAACATAATTGATTCCGGATGTACAAAATATGCAGAAGCAAACTGTGCATGCGGCAAAAACATCTGAGTGATCGAAGTAAGATAAGAAGGAGCCTGTACCAAACAAACTGCAATTGTTAACCATCTTGTAATTTGGTTCAAAGTATTTCTACCACTTTCCCCATCTTTCTGCAATTTCTGAAGGTACGGAATTGCCATACCCATCAACTGCACAATAATGGAAGCAGAAATATAAGGCATGATCCCGAGCGCCATAATTGAGGCTCTGGAGAATGCACCACCTGTAAACGAAGAAAGCAAGCCAAGAAGTCCTGCTCCTTGCTTGTTGCCTCCTTGCTGTTTGTAAATGTCCAAAAGATTTCCTACTTCTGACATGTTAATGGCAGGTAAAGAAATATAAGATGCGAATCTATACACAAGGATGATACCGAGAGTAAACATAATTTTATCCCTCAATTCCTTAAGACTCCAAATGTTTTTTAGTGTTTGTATAAATTCTTTCATTGTCGTAATTATAGAGTAATTGCTTTTCCGCCTGCTTTAGCAATTGCTTCTTCAGCAGATTTTGTGAATTTGTGAGCAGAGATAGAAACACCTGATTTCAATTCTCCTCTTCCCAAAATCTTTACGATTTCGTTTTTCTTCGCTAATCCGTTTTGTACCAATACTTCTTGAGTAAAGTCAGTGATGTTCTTAGTATCGGCTAACACTTGAATCGTATCAATATTGATCGCTCTGTATTCTTTTCTGTTTACGTTAGTAAAACCGAATTTAGGCAATCTTCTTTGCAAAGGCATTTGACCCCCTTCAAAACCGATTTTTTGTGAATAACCAGCTCTTGCTTGCTGACCATTGTGACCTTTCCCAGCTGTACCTCCTTTACCACTACCTTGTCCTCTACCGATTCTTTTAGTACTGTGTGTAGAACCTGCTGCAGGTCTAATATTATTTAAATTCATTATTTTTAGATTTGAGATTTTAAGATTAGAGAAAAGAGACTGTAATTTAATTAGAGTCTCTTGCCCCTTTGTCTATTTTCTATTTTACAACTACTACGAGGTGAGCTACTGAAGATACCATTCCTAAGATAGAAGGAGTATCATCATGTTCCACAACTTGGTGAAGTTTTTTTAATCCTAATGCTTCGAGCGTTCTCTTTTGAGTTTTGGTTCTACCAATAGCGCTTTTTACTTGTTTTACTTGAATTTTTGCCATTGTTTTATATTAACCGTTAAACACTTTATCTAATGAAATACCTCTCAATTTTGCAATTTCTTCAGGTCTTCTGATATCCAATAATGCTTTGAAAGTAGCTTTCACAACGTTATGGGGGTTAGATGAACCTTTAGATTTTGAAAGAATATCTTTGATTCCAGCAGCTTCAACTACCATACGAACAGTACCACCTGCGATTACACCTGTACCGTGAGTTGCAGGTCTCAAGAAGATATCTGCACCACCGTAACGAGCGGAAGTTTGGTGAGGAATGGTATGATTTACAACAGGAACTTTTACTAAATTTTTCTTAGCATCTTCTACTGCTTTTGCAATAGCTGAAGCTACTTCTTTAGATTTTCCTAATCCGAAACCTACGGTTCCAGCTTCATCACCTACAACCACGATTGCAGAAAACCCGAAAGCTCTACCTCCTTTGGTTACTTTGGTAACTCTGTTTACTGAAACGAGACGATCTTTAAGTTCTAATCCTCCCGGTTTTACTTTTTCTATATTATCTAGTCCTAACATATTTCCGAAATTTAATGATTAGAATTTTAGTCCGCCTTCTCTTGCACCGTCTGCCAAAGCTTTCACTCTACCATGATATACAAATCCGTTTCTGTCGAACACTATTTTTTCAATTCCTGCAGCTTTAGCCTTTTCAGCGATCGCTTTTCCAACTTCTGCAGAGATTTCTACTTTGTTTCCTTTAGCAGTCAACGCTCTTGACGAAGCTGAAGCTAAGGTTTTACCATCTTTATCGTCGATCAATTGAGCGTAAATTTCTTTATTGCTTTTGTAAACAGATAATCTTGGTAATTCAGCAGAGCCAGAGATTTTCCCTCTTACTCTTCTTTTAATTCTATTTCTTTTTTGTACTTTGCTTAGTGCCATGTTCTTAAGTTTAAAAATTAAGCAGATTTACCAGCTTTACGTCTTACAATTTCTCCAACGAATCTAACACCCTTTCCTTTATACGGCTCTGGTTTTCTGAAAGATCTGATCTTTGCAGCAACCATTCCTAATAATTGTTTGTCAAATGATGACAGAGTGATGACAGGGTTTTTACCTTTTTCGGATAAAGTTTCTACCACAATTTCTTTCGGAAGATCAAGTACGATCCCATGAGAGAATCCTAAAGCTAATTCTAATTTGTTTCCTTGATTAGATGCTCTATATCCTACTCCTACTAATTCTAGTTTTTTAGACCAACCTTCGGAAGTTCCTAAAACCATATTATTGATTAACGCTCTGTAAAGACCGTGTAATGCTTTGTGTGATTTTGATTCAGATGGACGGTCTAAAGTTAAGATTCCGTCTTCTTGTTTTAGAGTGATCCCCTCTTCTAATTGCTGTGTAAGTTCGCCTTTCGGTCCTTTCACAGTTACCAGTCCGTTTTTCTCGGTTACCGTAACATTAGCGGGAATTTCTATAATTGCTTTACCAATTCTTGACATTTTCCTTTGATTATTTATTAATAAACATAGCAGATTACCTCTCCACCAACTTTTTCCTGACGTGCTTTTTTATCTGTCATTACTCCTCTTGAAGTTGAGATAATAGCTATACCCAATCCGTTTAATACTCTTGGCAGTTCTCCTGACCCTTTGTATTGTCTCAAACCTGGTCTAGAAGCACGTTGAATGCTTTTGATAACCGGTTTGTTGGTTGTTTTGTCGTACTTTAAAGCGATTTTGATATTTCCCTGAACAGCGCTTTCCTCGAACTTGTAGTTCAAGATAAAACCCTGGTCAAACAAAATTTTTGTAATCTCCTTTTTGATTTTCGATGCAGGAATATCCACCACTTTGTGGCCTGCGCTTTGTGCGTTCCTTACTCTGGTTAGGAAATCTGAAATTGGATCTGTTACCATTTTTCTATTTTAAATTATTGGTTTGTGATGAGCAGTTTTGATAAGAGCTGAGTAAAAATTAAAGAGAGCCAAGACCGAAGTCTGTTTTCAAAATATATTTTCACCGCAATCAAATCAACTTGATCATCTCGATTGTTCTAAATTATTACCAACTTGCTTTTTTCACTCCCGGGATCAGACCGTTGTTGGCCATTTCTCTGAAAGTTACTCTTGAAAGACCGAATGTTCTCATGTAACCTCTTGGTCTTCCAGTTAATTTACATCTGTTGTGTAGTCTTACTGGTGAAGCATCTTTCGGCAATTTTTGTAAACCAAGATAATCATTAGCTTCTTTTAAAGCTTTTCTTTTCTCAGCATATTTTGCTACCGTAGCTTCTCTTTTGCGCTCACGCGCTTTCATTGATTCTTTAGCCATCTTTTAGTTCTTTTTGAAAGGTAAACCGAAGTGAGTTAATAATGATTTCGCTTCTTTATCAGTTTTCGCAGAAGTAACGAAAGTAATGTCCATCCCCTGGATTTTTTTTACTTTGTCGATTACGATCTCAGGAAAAATGATTTGCTCAGTGATCCCTAAATTGTAATTTCCTCTTCCGTCGAAACCATCAGCTTTGATACCGTTAAAATCACGGATTCGTGGTAAAGCTGAAGAAGCTAGTCTGTCTAAAAACTCATACATCTGGTTTGCTCTTAAGGTTACTCTCGCACCAATTGGCATTCCTTTTCTTAATTTAAAGGCAGCTTCATCTTTCTTAGAGATCGTTCCTACTGCTTTTTGACCAGTGATCATTGTAAGTTCTTCTACTGCATAGTCAACAATTTTCTTGTCGGCAGAAGCAGCTCCTAAACCTTGTGATACAACGATTTTAAGCAATTTAGGAACCTGCATAACAGATTTGTACCCAAATTCTTCCATCATTGCAGGAACAATTTTCTCTTTATATTGTTGTTTTGGTCTTACTATATATTCCATCGTCTTTTATAATTATAAAGTTTCACCGGTTGATTTCGCAACTCTTACTTTTTTATCACCGTCAACCTTAGATCCTGTTTTAGTCGTCTTACCGTTTTTGTCGATAAGCATTACATTTGAAATATGGATGGATGCTTCTTTTTCTACAATTCCGCCTTGTGGATTACCTGCAGATGGTTTAGTATGTTTTTTAACAATATTTAAACCTGCGATAATTACTCTGGCGTCTTTGCCTTCTTTTCTGATCACTTCAATAACCTCACCTTTTTTACCTTTAATTTCTTTCTTTCCGGTAGTGATGATTACGTTATCTCCTTTTTTGATTTTTAACTTTGTCATTTTTGTAAATTTTAAAATTAAAGTACTTCAGGAGCTAATGAAATAACTTTCATATATTCTTTGTCTCTTAGTTCACGAGCAACGGGTCCGAAAACACGTGTTCCTCTCATTTCACCTGCAGCATTTAACAAAACGCAAGCATTATCGTCGAACTTGATGTATGAACCATCTTTTCTACGTACTGCTTTTTTTGTTCTTACTACAACTGCTTTAGAAACAGTTCCTTTTTTCGCTTGTCCTTGTGGTGCAGAATCTTTGATAGTAACTACGACTTTATCACCAACTGAAGCATATCTTCTTCTAGTTCCTCCCAGAACTCTAATAACCAGTACTTCTTTGGCACCTGTGTTATCAGCAACTTTTATTCTTGATTCGGTTTGTAACATTACTTAGCTTTTTCAATGATTCGTACTAATCTCCATCTCTTACTTTTACTTAAAGGTCTTGTTTCTGTAATCATTACAGTATCGCCTTCAGTACACTCGTTGTTCTCATCGTGAGCGGTGTATTTTTTCGTTTTCAAAACGAATTTACCGTACATTGGGTGTTTTACTCTTGTAGTTTCACTAACAACAATGGTCTTTTCCATTTTATTGCTGGAAACGATTCCGATTCTCTCTTTTCTTAAATTTCTATCCATGATAAAATGAAATTCTTATTGTTGTTTTAGTGTTAGTTCAGTTTCCAGACGTGCGATTGTTTTTCTCATGTCTCTGATTTGAATAGGATTTTCAATTGGACTAATAGAATGAGACATTTTCATTTTATTGAAATCTGCTCTTATTTCAGTTAATTTGTTTTGAATATCTCCTGCGCTTAGATTTTTGATGTCAGCTTTTTTCATAATAATTCAGATTATTGAGGTTGAACAAAATCATTCGCCACTACAAATCTTGTAGTTACAGGAAGTTTCTGAGCAGCAAGACGCAATGCTTCTTTTGCTACTTCATAAGGAACACCTCCTACTTCGAACATTATTTTACCAGGTTTCACTACAGATACCCAATATTCTACGGCACCTTTACCTTTTCCCATCCTTACTTCGGCTGGTTTTTTCGTAATCGGCTTATCCGGAAATATTTTGATCCATAACTGACCTTCTCTCTTCATATATCTTGTCGCTGCGATACGCGCTGCTTCAATTTGTCTTGCAGTGATCCAAGCACCTTCGTTGGCTTTGATCCCGAAAGTTCCGTAAGCAAGTTGACTGCCTCTATGAGCAACCCCCTTCATTTTCATCTTGTGAACTTTACGGAATTTGGTTCTTTTTGGTTGTAACATAATCTATTAAATTTTAGATTTTAGATTTTAGATTTTAAAAAAGTAACGGTCATTTAAAACTGGCCTCTAAAATTTTTTAATTATTTTCTATCTCTTGGTCTTCTGTCTGGTCTGTCACCTCTTTCGCCACGATCATTTCTGTCGTTACGGTCGCCTCTTCCGGCAGGTGCTCCTTTTTTCTGTTGTCCTACTAGTGGCATTAAGTCACGTCTACCGTAAACTTCACCTTTCATAATCCAAACTTTCACTCCTAATTTCCCGTACTGAGTTAAAGCTTCACCGATATGGTAATCGATATCTGCTCTAAATGTTGACAAAGGAATTCTTCCGTCTTTGAAAGATTCGCTTCTTGCCATTTCAGCTCCGTTTAATCTACCAGAGATTTGAACTTTGATTCCTTCAGCTCCCATTCTCATAGTGCTTTGGATAGACATTTTAACTGCTCTTCTGTACGATATTCTGTTCTCGATTTGTTTTGCGATGCTGTCTGCAACTAAAACCGCGTCAAGTTCAGGTCTTTTGATCTCGAAAATATTGATCTGAATATCTTTATCCGTCAATTTTTTCAACTCTTCTTTTAATTTGTCAACTTCCTGCCCACCTTTACCGATAATTAAACCGGGTCTGGCTGTAGTAATTGTAATTGTAACCAGTTTTAAAGTTCTTTCAATATAAATTCTTGAAATTCCTCCTTTTGATAAACGAGCTTCAAGATATCTTCTGATTTTAAAATCTTCAGCAAGTCTGTCGCCGTAATCTTTACCACCATACCAGTTAGAGTCCCAACCTCTGATGATTCCTAATCTGTTACCTATTGGATTTGTTTTTTGTCCCATAACTTGATTATATAGTTTCTTTGTTACCCAAAATTAAAGTAATGTGGTTCGATCTTTTTCTGATTCTATGACCTCTTCCTTGTGGAGCTGGTCTTAGTCTCTTCAATTGTCTTGCACTATCAACCATAATTTCTTTTACGATTAAATTAGCTTCTTCAATATCCGCACCTTCATTTTTCAACTGCCAGTTGGCCATTGCAGAAAGTAAAACTTTTTCTAACTTGTTAGAAGCGTCTTTTTTCGAAAATTTAAGAATTGCCAAAGCTTTGTCAACTTCAACTCCTCTGATAATATCAACTACTAATCTCATCTTTCTTGGGGAAGACGGGCAATCGTTATGTAAAGCTTTCGCTACATCCTGGTTTGCTATTTTACGTGCCAAAGCACTTTCTCTTTTTCTTGATCCCATGATTATCTACCTCCTTTATTTTTGTTACCACCGTGACCTCTAAAAGATCTTGTCGGAGAAAATTCGCCTAACTTGTGACCTACCATGTTTTCAGTTACATAAACAGGGATAAATGATTTCCCGTTGTGTACTGCGATAGTTTGTCCTACGAAGTCTGGAGAGATCATTGATGCTCTAGACCAAGTTTTAATTACTGTCTTTTTACTAGACTCTATATTTGCCTGAACCTTCTTATCTAAAGTGTGAGCAATGAAAGGTCCTTTTTTAAGTGATCTTGCCATAATTATTTTCTTTTAGATACGATAAATCGGTTAGACGCTTTATTTTTAGTTCTTGTTTTGTAACCTTTAGACGGTTGTCCGTTTCTAGATCTTGGGTGACCTCCAGAAGATTTACCTTCACCACCTCCCATTGGGTGATCGACAGGGTTCATTACTACTGGTCTTGTTCTAGGTCTTCTTCCTAACCATCTGCTTCTACCTGCTTTACCAGAAACGGTAAGCTGATGATCAGAGTTAGAAACAGATCCGATCATTGCCATACATTCAGTAAGGATCATTCTGGATTCTCCTGAAGGTAATTTAACGATTGCGTATTTACCATCTCTTGAAGTTAACTGTGCCGATGAACCTGCACTTCTTGCCATTACTGCACCTTGACCAGGTCGCAATTCGATACAAGAAACAACAGTTCCCAAAGGAATGTTTTTCAACTTCATTGCATTACCAACATTTGGTTCTGCGGTTTCTGCAGAAATTACTGTCATGTCTACTTTGATACCGTTTGGAGCGATGATGTATCTCTTCTCTCCGTCTGTGTACTCTAATAAAGCGATGAAAGCAGTTCTGTTTGGATCGTACTCCACAGTTTTTACCGTAGCTTCAACATCGAATTTATTTCGTTTGAAGTCGATAATTCTGTATTTTCTTTTGTGTCCACCTCCGGTGTAACGCATGGTCATTTTACCAGTATTGTTACGACCACCTGACTTACTTAGACCAACGGTTAGAGATTTCTCTGGTTTGTTGGTAGTAATTTCCTCAAAGTTATTTACAACTCTGAATCTCTGTCCCGGGGTGATAGGTTTTAATTTTCTAACAGACATTACAATTATTTATAATTAATAAAATAGTATTTATAAAGCGAAGGTTATGACCTAAGCTGTTGCGAAAATATCGATCACTTCTCCTTCTGCAAGGGTAACGATCGCTTTTTTCAATTTGCTGGTTTTACCAACCTGCAATCCTTTTTTGGTATTTTTCGAAGAAACTTTCGGAGCGTAAATCATTGTTCTTACGTCTGAAACTTTCACACCGTAAAGTACTTCTATCGCTTTTCTAACCTGGATTTTATTCGCCTTTGGATTAACCAAGAAAGAATAAGCACCTCTTAGATCAGTAAGATAGTTGGCTTTCTCTGAGATGATGGGTTTAATAATAATAGACATGATTTATTTCTTTAAATTTTCTTGAAATTTTTCGATAGCACCTTCTAAAAAGATAATCTCACCTGCATGAACTAAGTCATAAGAACTAATTTCGTTATAAGTCAAAACTTTAGTTTTCGCTAAGTTTCTTGAAGACAAATAAACATTTTTGTTCGCTTCCGGTAAGATATAAAGAGCTTTTTTACCTTCGAATCCTAAGGCAGTATTCAAAGTGATAAATTCTTTGGTTTTAGGAGCATCAAAATTGAAGCTTTCTAATACCATGATAGAATTGTCTCTCATTTTTTGAGAAAGCACAGATTTTTTAGCTAATCTTTTCAAAGCTTTGTTCAGTTTGAAACGGTAGTCTCTTGGTTTTGGACCGAAAATACGACCTCCACCTCTGAAAACTGGAGATTTGATATCACCATATCTTGCAGAACCTGAACCTTTTTGCTTTTTCAACTTTTTAGTTGAACCAGCGATCTCGCTTCTTTCTTTTGATTTATGTGTACCTTGACGCTGAGCGGCAAGATATTGCTTTACTTCTAAGTAAACCGCGTGTTGATTTGGCTCAATTCCGAAAATTGTTTCGTCAAGAGTTACTTTTCTTCCGGTTTCTTTTCCTGATGTATTAAGTACTACTAATTCCATTTTCTAATAATTACATAAGAATTTTTTGCTCCCGGAACAGCTCCTTTTACTACTAAAAGATTTTGTTCTTGATCCACTCTTAACACTTGAAGGTTTTGTACAGTAACTTGCTTACCACCCATTCTTCCAGCCATACGCATTCCTTTGAATACTCTGGATGGATCGGAACCTGCACCAATAGAACCTGGGGCTCTTAATCGGTTGTGCTGTCCGTGAGTTGCTTGCATTACCCCCGCAAAGTTGTGTCTTTTTACAACCCCTTGGAAACCTTTACCTTTTGAAGTTCCTGTTACATCTACATATTCGCCTTGAGCAAACAGATCTACTTTCACTTCATCTCCTACGCTTAACTTTTCTACGAAAGCATGATAGAATTCTACCAATTTAGCTTTAGGAGTAGAACCAGCCTTTTTAAAATGGCCGATTAACGCTTTACCAACGTTCTTTTCACTCTTGTCATCGAAACCAAGTTGAGCAGCTTTGTACCCATCCTTTTCTATGGTTCTGACCTGTAAAACCGAGCAAGGACCTGCTTGAATAACGGTGCACGGCATATTTTTGCCGTTTTCGTCAAACAGAGAAGTCATCCCGATTTTTTTTCCAATAATACCTGACATTGTTTATATATATTATTTATATTCACTGATTGTCAATCAAGGTTGCTGTGATTTCTACGTTTGAAATAGGCGCACTTCTTCCTTAAATTGAGTGTGCAAATGTATGAAGATTTTTTGAAATGACAATATTACATGTAGAAATATTTTGATTTTTAACATATTAGTATTTTTTATACTTTTATCGAATGAAATTATTCCGATTAATTTTTCTTTTCGCATTTTTCCTCTCCTGCCAAAATTCTGAAAAACATTCTTACACCTTTTACTATTGGCGCACGACCCTTTCTTTAAACAATGCTGAAAAAGAAGCCTTAAAAAAATCAGACCTTCCTTATTTATACACGCGGTTTTTCGATATTGAAAAAGTAGATGGGAAATTTCAGCCAGTTGCCGTCATTACAAAAGACGAAAGCTTCAAAACCGAAAAAGAAATTGTTCCCGTTGTTTTTATTAAAAATGAAGTCTTCTACAATATCACTTTAGATGAAATTAATTTTCTCGCAAAAAACGTTTCTTCTTTAATTGCGAAAAAGCAAAAAGAATTTGGTTTCAAAATTTCAAAGGAAATTCAAATCGACTGCGACTGGACCGCTGGAACAAACAAAGAATATTTTGAGTTTTTAAAAGAACTAAAACAAATCAGCGCAAAAGAAATTACCTGCACCTTGAGATTGCATCAGGTAAAAAACAGCAAACTTTCCGGGATCCCGCCGGTTCATAAAGTTTATCTGATGTGTTACTCTACTTCCTCTCCTTTAGAAAACTCGACAAGAAATTCAATTTTAGATTTACCGACCTTAAGAGATTATCTGAAAAACATTGATAATTATCCTTTGGATCTAGATGTTGCTTTACCTATTTATTCCTGGGGAATTGTCACGAATCATTTTGGGAAACACAAACTCATCAATGCACTGTCGGCAAAAGATCTGGAAAACCCTAACTTTAAAAAAATCGGAAATCATAAAATTGAGATCTTAAAAGACGGTTTCTATTTCGGAAATTATCTGAACAAAGGTTTTACGATTAAAGTGGAAGAAATCACCGATGATCAATTACATGAAGTCAAAGCCTTTCTCAACAAAAAATTAAAAAACTACACTATTGTATATTATCATTTAGATGGTAAATTTGTTGACACCCACAAATTCTAGTTATGAAAAAATTGATCCTTTCCGCTACCGTATTATTTTTAATGTCCTCGAAAGTTGTGGCTTGTTCGTGGTATGATCCCGATTATGAATATTTCAATCTGTTTACACAAAGCATCATTAAAGATAAAACCTACCTGCCTTTTCTGCATACTTTATCGAATAGATTTTATGGTCATGAACATTTTGAAATCCCGAGTGAAAATATTGAAAGTTGGCAGAAGTTTTTTGGCAATACTTTAAGTTATGCTGAAACCCAAACTCTGGTTGAGAAAATGCCAATGAGCGATCTGAATTCTTTCAAAAAAGGAGTTTCTGGAAATACGATTCTTTCTAAATTGGTTTCTTATCAAAAATACGCGGAAGCAATTGATTATTTAATTGAGGCGAAATATCTGGAACCTTTCATGCGGATCAATTATGTAGAAAGTCCAGATTCTTTCTATTTTACTCCGGAACAGAATGATAAAAATGCGACGAAGCTTGATTATGCCAAAACAGTTTCCGCGTTAACCACACTTTATAATGCCGCAAAAAATCCGGAAATTAAACTGCGGTACGGTTATCAGTTGGTTCGGTTTAACCACTACACCAGAAATTACGAAGCTTCAACGCAGGCATTCAAAAAATACGTGGAACCGTTACAGTTAAAAACGGCTCCTTACTTTTTAGCTTTGGATCAATTGGCAGGCGCGCAACGAGGTTTGAAAATGACAGGCGAGGCAAACTGGAATTTTTTCCAGGTTTTTAAGAACAGTAAAAGCCGAAAAGAAAGCGCGTTTATTTCGATGCAATTAACAGATTCTGCCTCATTTAACAATTTGCTGAAAAGAGCGCAAACTCCAGAAGATAAAAACATGGCTTATTTTCTTTTGGGATATGAAGACTACAGCAATCCACTTCCGATGATGGAAAAAATGTACGAGAATGATCCAAATTCAGAGATCCTAAAAGTTCTCGCAGCTAGAAGTGTGAATGAACTGGAGAGAAGTTATTTGCCCACCTATTTTAATCCAACAAACACAGATAAGTCTACAATAAAATCTTCAGAGGCAAAAACTCCTGAAACCGCAAATGATCAAATTGAAAAAAAGGATGTAGGTTTTTGGCAAAAGATCAAAAATTTCTTCACGAACTTATTTTCATCCAGGCAAAATGAAACGTCCCCGAAAGGTTCTGGTCAAAGTGATGATCAGCTGCTTAACAATCCGAACCGAATTCCGTTTTACACGCAAAACCAGGTTTATGGCAGTGATGATAAATCAGCCAATTTTATTAATGATTTTGAAAAGTTGACCTCAAAGATAAAAGAGAAATCCACCGATGAATTCTGGCAAATTACTGATGCTTATCTTTCTTTTTTAAAAAAAGATTATGAAAAAAGCAAAGAAACTTTAGATCAGATCAAAACAACCAATCCGGAATATCTTACGCAGATTAACCGAATGAAAATGCTTAATGATATTGTATCGCAACCCGAAATTAATTCTGATTTTGAAGATCATTTGATGCAAGATTATAAAGATTTTTTCACCATTAAAGTCCCTAAAAAAGAAACAGATTCTTTGGCAGAAAACTACGGATATGATGAATATTCACAACCATCCACCAACGATTTCCTACGTGATATTTTAGCGAACCGATATTTTATTCAGGGCGATGATGCAAAATCATTTTTGATGAATAACCAGCTTTCTGATCTGCGTTATAATCCAAATTTAGACCTGACTAAAAAACTGGAAATTTTCTGTATTAAAAAAGATAAAACGAATTTCGAGAAAGAAATTATTGCGAAGAATATAAATGAAGTGGGAAATCCGGAAGCTTTTTTTAATGTTATCTACGGAGATTTCGCAATGCGTTCTGCAGATTTTGCGAGTGCCAAAAAATATTATGAAAAGGGCGAACAATTTTCCGGACTGCCTTTACCTGAAGGTCGATACGATTACGCAACCGACGACTATAAAAAATATACAGATACCAGTAAACTTTATAATGGTTTTAATAATATTTCGGGATTAATTTTCGGTCACAATGTTTGGGAAAGTTATCAGAGCAACGAAGATCAAAGTATGAAAGCGGAAGATTTCGTGAATCAATTTCCGCAGATCAAATCAAATATGACGAAGCTTGAATTGGCTATCGCGGTTCTGGATCTGCAGAAAATTGGAAATGGAAATGATGAAAGAGCGGCAAAAGCCAACCAACTCATTGGGAATTTATTGTACAACACTTCTATTCTCGGATATTACCGAGAGGTTTTCGTGATGGATTTTGATAATGCAAATGGTGGTAAAAATTATTTCGGTACAACCGAAAGTCCGTTTCAATATTATTATAAAAATTACAGCAATAATGTTTTTATAAAACCAGATAATTTTGATCTCGCTATTAATTTCTACAATAAAGCCTTGACAAACTCTAAAGATCAAGAACAGAAAGCGCGAATCCTTTTTCAAATGGCAAGTGCAGAACAGGGGAAATATTATCAGTATGAAGCGAAAAATTCTCCTGAAATTAACTATGATGATCCGGATTATTCTAAGAAGCAGGAAGATTTCATGAAAAATATGGCATTGACAAAAAACACTAAATACAGAACCTATTTCGCGGAGTTGAAAAAGAACTACGGACAAACGCAAACGGGAAAATCTTTGCAAACGAGTTGTTCGTATTTTGATTATTTCATGAAGAAAAACTAAACAAAAAAGGAATCAATGAGATTCCTTTTTTTATTTGAGATCCTTCGGGAATTTATAAATTTCTATAGCGCTAAAAGATATTTTTGATTGTTGTAAATTAAAAAGATCAATAAAATCTGAAGCATGATGACAAAGAAAATTTTCAACAGGAAACTATCTTTTGATATTTTATGGTTGAAGACGATCATTCCTAAAATCGATCCGATGGTTCCGCCGAAGAAGGTCAGCACTAATAAACTGTTTTCTGAGATCCTGTTTTGGTGTTTTTTGGCTTTGCGTTTATCGATGCCGAAAATAACTAGGGTGAAAATCGATATTCCGAAAATATAGGCGATGAGCATTTCTTTCATTGGGTGAAAATACTGAATTTTGGTTTTGCTTTTTATATTTAAACTTCACTGAATAACCTTGACAAGGTTGAGGAAAAGCTTTTGAAAATAAATAAAATCTTTGTTCTAGCCCCGATTGCAGCGGCATCCTTTTTTGAGGAGGAACGACGAGGAAAAGATAAAGCGGAAAGCGGGTGTGATCTTTGGGATTTGAAATGATCTGCTTGCTCCCACTGTAGCTAACAGATTTCACAGATCTGCACCGATTCTAAATATCAATTCTTCTACGAAAATTTGATAAAAAAAATCCCTGATCTTGCGAAGAGGGATTTTAAATATTAGGTAGATTTTTTCGAGCCACGACGAAATCGCGTCTCTACAATCATCATACTTTAATTTCTACGTCAACTCCTGAAGGAAGTTCTAATTTCATTAACGCATCTACAGTTTTAGAAGAAGATGAATAAATATCCATCAATCTTTTGTGTGCAGAAAGTTGAAACTGCTCTCTTGCTTTTTTGTTTACGTGTGGAGATCTCAACACAGTGAAGATTCTCTTATTCGTTGGCAAAGGAATTGGGCCATTAACAATAGCGCCAGTTGCTTTTACCGTTCTTACGATTTTCTCAGCAGATTTGTCTACTAAATTGTAATCGTAAGATTTTAATTTTATTCTGATTCTTTGTGACATTTTAATCTAATTTAAATATTAACCTCTTGCTTTTTCGATTACAGCTTCAGCTACACTTTGCGGTGCTGCTTCGTATTTTTCGAATTCCATAGATGAAGTTGCTCTTCCTGAAGAAAGTGTTCTAAGAGTAGTTACATAACCAAACATTTCTGAAAGCGGAACGAATCCTTTGATTACTTTCGCGTTGTTACGGTCATCCATTCCATTGATAGTACCTCTTCTTTTGTTAAGGTCACCTACGATGTCTCCCATGTATTCTTCCGGTGTTACCACTTCAATTTTCATGATAGGTTCCATGATTACAGGTTTTGCTTTTTTACCAGCTTCACGGAAACCGATCTTCGCTGCTAATTCAAAAGATAGAGCATCTGAATCCACCGGGTGGAAAGAACCGTCTTTTAAAACAATTTTAAAGCCTTCTACTTCGAATCCTGCTAAAGGTCCGTTTTTCAAACATTCTTTAAATCCTTTTTCTACAGCTGGTATAAATTCTTTTGGAACGTTACCACCTTTGATCTCATTTACAAATTCTAAACCTGCTTTACCATCTGTAGCTGGACCAATTGTGAAAACAATATCAGCAAATTTACCACGACCACCAGATTGTTTTTTGTAAACTTCTCTGTGATTGGCTTCCTGTGTAAGGTTTTCTTTGTACTCAACTTGTGGTTGACCCTGGTTAACCTCAACTTTGAATTCTCTTCTCATACGGTCAACAAGAATATCTAAGTGAAGTTCACCCATTCCTGAAATGATCGTTTGACCAGAAGCTTCGTCAGTTTTAACCTGGAAAGTAGGATCTTCTTCAGCTAATTTAGCCAAAGCATTACCCATTTTATCCTGGTCAGCTTTAGTCTTAGGTTCAACCGCGATACCAATAACCGGATCAGGGAAAACCATAGATTCTAAAACAATTGGATGTTTCTCGTCGCAAAGAGTATCACCAGTTTTGATGGATTTAAATCCAACCGCTGCACCAATATCTCCTGCTTCAATATATTCTACCGGATTCTGCTTGTTAGCATGCATTTGGTAAATACGTGAAATTCTTTCTTTGTTACCAGATCTTGTGTTCAAAACATAAGAACCTGCATCTAATCTTCCGGAGTATGCTCTAAAAAATGCTAATCTACCTACGAAAGGATCGGTAGCAATTTTAAAGGCCAATGCCGCGAAAGGTTCAGTAACGCTTGGTTTTCTTGTAACTTCTTGCTCAGTATCAGGATTAGTTCCTACGATATCATTTTTATCCATTGGAGAAGGCAGATATTTACAAACTGCATCCAACATGAACTGAACTCCTTTATTTTTAAAGGAAGAACCACAAGTCATTGGAATAATAGAAAGATCGATCGTTGCTTTTCTCAAAGCTTCATTGATCTCGTCTTCTGAGATTGAATCTGGATCTTCGAAGAATTTCTCCATCAAAGTGTCATCATAATCAGCAACAGCTTCAACTAATTTTTCTCTGTATTCCAGAACTTCCGCTTTCATGTCTTCAGGAATTGGCACTACTTCATAAGTTGCACCCTGTCCTGCTTCATCCCAAACGATTGCTCTGTTTTTAATTAGATCTACAACACCTTTAAATGTTTCTTCAGATCCAATTGGCAAAACGATAGGAACTGCATTAGAACCTAACATTTCTTTTACCTGCTTTACAACATTTAAGAAATCTGCACCTTGACGGTCCATTTTATTTACGAAACCAAGTCTCGCTACGTTGTAATTATCAGCTAATCTCCAGTTGGTTTCAGATTGTGGCTCAACACCATCAACTGCTGAAAATAAAAATACCAAACCATCTAAAACTCTTAAAGATCTGTTTACCTCAACCGTAAAATCTACGTGTCCAGGAGTATCAATAATGTTAAAGTGATAAGATTTAGATTCTGGAAGAACTTTACCTTGCGTTGTTGGAAAATTCCATTCGCAAGTAGTTGCTGCAGAAGTAATGGTAATACCTCTTTCAGCTTCCTGCTCCATCCAGTCCATTGTAGAAGCACCATCATGTACTTCTCCAATTTTATGATTAACTCCGGTATAGAATAAAATTCTTTCTGTAGTGGTGGTTTTCCCTGCATCAATATGTGCAGCGATCCCGATGTTTCTTGTTAATTTAAGATCTCTTGCCATTTCAGATTAGAATTTAAAGTGTGAAAATGCTTTGTTTGCTTCAGCCATTCTATGAGTGTCTGTTTTCTTTTTGTACGCAGCACCTTCTTCTTTTGCAGCAGCGATAACTTCAGAAGCTAATTTCATAGCCATTGATTTATCGTTTCTTGCAGTAGAATATTTAATTAACCATTTCATCGCCATAGAAATTTTTCTATCAGCTCTAATTGGCATAGGAATTTGGAAGTTTGCACCACCGATTCTGCGTGAACGTACTTCTACGTGTGGCATTACGTTAGTTAAAGCATCTTTCCAGATCTCCAAAGAATCTTTTTCGTTTTCTCCTTTTTTTGCTTCTACGATATCCATTGCATCATAGAATATTTTGAATGCGATTGATTTTTTACCATCAAACATCAAATTGTTTACAAATCTTGTTACCAGTTGATCATTAAATTTTGGATCAGGTAACAACGGTCTTTTTTTCGCTTTCGTCTTTCTCATTGTTTCGTTTCTTAAAAATTAATGATTACTTTTTCTTACCTTTTGCTGGTGCTGCAGCTGCCTGACCTGGTTTTGGTCTTTTGGCTCCGTACTTAGATCTTCTTTGAGTTCTTCCAGCTACACCTGCGGTGTCCAAAGCTCCACGAACAATGTGATAACGTACTCCCGGTAGGTCTTTCACCCTTCCTCCGCGTACCAATACTATCGAGTGCTCTTGAAGATTATGTCCTTCGCCGGGAATGTAGGCGTTGATCTCTTTACCGTTTGAAAGTCTTACCCTTGCAACTTTTCTAAGTGCAGAGTTAGGTTTCTTAGGAGTAGTTGTATATACTCTAGTACATACACCTCGTCTTTGTGGACATGAATCAAGGGCAGCCGATTTACTCTTCTTGGTAAGTGCGACTCTTCCTTTTCTAACTAATTGTTGAATAGTAGGCATTAAATTGCTTTTTATTTTAGGGTGCAAAAATAGGAATAATTTTTAAATCTACAATCATAAATATTTAATTAATAAAAAATTGCAGCATTCACCGACAGAAATTTATTTCAAAATTAGGTCAGAAGTATATAAAACCTGACTCTTATCTTTAATGGTATCGTACTTTAACCATTTGATCTGAGGATTGATCGTTCCGGCGATGGCGCGTTTAATATCTCCCTTCTGATTATTGGTATGTTTATACTGGAAAGTTTTATTAATGATCGGAAGGTGATAAGTTGTCAATGAAATATTTGCGCCCTCTTCATTATTAAATATAAATTTTTTATGCTGAAATTTTGCCATTTGAGGCTCGATCTGTTTCCGGTTCTTCAAATAATTTTCGGGCATTTTTAAAATGTAAAAAGTGAGGAAGACCAGAAAAAAACATCCAATTCTAAAAAGGAGTTTATCCGACTTTAAATTTTTGAAATAAATGATGAGAAAAGAGAAAAATAAAATAAAGTTCGCCGCAGCCAACATTCTTACATTCATCTCCTCGATCTGCTGAAAATATCCGGAAGCAAAAACAGCAATTGTATAAACTCCGGAGATGACCCAGAGCAACCGATGAAAATTTAAATCGATGACCGTTTTTTTTCTCTTGACTAAATTGATAAAATACCGCAGAAGCATAAAATCAAAAAGCATCAATAACACTTGAAAAGTCAGACTCACAAAACTATTAGAAGAAGGTTTAATTCCGATAAAAGGATCTACAACATTTGTTACGCCAAGAATATCGCGTAAAATATACACGGGATAATATTGAGCCGGTGCGCCACGAAGATTTTCTCCCGTAAAACTTCCATATATATAATGATTAAAAAGCAGATAAGCGAAAATCCCAGATCCGCTCCATAAAAGCACTTTAAAAAAATCTTTAATTAAAGCAGTAGATCGGTTTTTCAAAAACATCACCACCCAAAAAATTCCAAATCCAAGATAGATATAGATCCCGGAATATCGCACAGAGAATAAAAGAATAAATAATAAGGAGGCAAATATTATAAAAAACTTAGGTTTAATCCGGTCCTGAAATCGTTCATGAAAAAGATAGATCAAAAAATAGAGCATAAAAACAAATAAACCTTCGGAAACGGCATAGTTGAAAGCAAAAAAAAGCGTTTTACCTGCGAAGAGTAAAACGGTTTCTTTAAAATAAAATTTTCGGAAATAGGAAAATAGCAAGATCGCGATGATCATCGAAGTATTCAGCATTTTCGAAGCCCAGAAATAATCACCGAAAATCTTGTGAAAAAATTCGATCACTACGGGAAAGCCCAATGGAAAGAGGTTGGTCTCCAGTCTCGGCAGATCTGATGCGATCCCAAAATAAGAAAGGCTGTCTGCACCTATTCCGCCGGTCGCGTTAAAAAATGACTGGAAAAAATAAATTAAAACAATTGCAATCGATAAGAAAACATAATTCTTCATAAACACCTATAAATATTGACCTTTGTTTCGCAAATATGCGAATTTTAAAAATTTTATTTCAGATACCAACTTTTGATATATATTTGTAACTCAAAAAAACACAATTCAGTGAAGAAAATTCTATTCTTTTTATTAATTTCTCAACTCTTTTTCTCGCAAAAATACAGCATCTCATTTGCAGAAAGAGCGGCGCTTGTTAACCTCTACGCCTCAACTTCCGGGGAACAGTGGAGTCAACCCTGGGACCTGGAGAAAGATCCCAAATATTGGTATGGCATCAAAATTAAAAACGGCAACGTTACCGAAATAAATCTTCGCGGGAACGCTTTAAAAGGAAACTTTCCGGCTTTTGTGTCTCCATTGTCAAAACTACAGAAATTAGATCTGAGCTCCAATCAATTAGAGGGTGAAATTACACCTTCCCTTTCATCGTTTACGACTTTGGTTCGCCTGGACATCAGCAATAACCGATTAACCGGTGATCCGAGCACGACGATTTTACCCCTATTCAATTTGAAAGAAATTTCTGTCGGCAATAACCAGTTTATCTTCAGCGATATCAATAATTTTCTCCAAAATTTTTCAGCACTCGAAGTTTTAGATCTCTCGCATATCGGCTTAAATGCAGTACCTCAGAAGATTTCAACTTTAACAAAATTAGAGTCGCTTAACTTAAGCAATAATACAATTTCGCAAAATTTCAGCAACCTGTCAACGCTGATCAAATTGACTGAACTCAATTTATCCGGCAATCAACTGACCAAAATACCGACCGATCTTTCGAGTTTGACCGCATTAAATTCTCTGGATTTAAGTCATAATTTATTTACAACCAATTATTCCTCGACTTTATCAAATTTGAAAAATCTGGAGTGGCTTTCTTTGGCTTCGAATCAAATTACAACTTTCCCAACCGAACTTTCTCAACTGACGAAATTGGTTCATCTCAATTTTTCCGATAATCAAATATCTGGCGGTTTCGGTAGTCTTTCGGTTTTAAAATCGCTGGAACAACTCTATCTGGACAAAAATTTAATCGCAGGAAGTTTTCCGAGCCAATTGCTTCAACTCGATCAATTGCAGATGATCTCTCTGACCGGAAATCAACTGTCGGGCGAAATCCCGGATGAAATTCCAGCACTTACTTTCCTTGATAATAACAGATTTACAAAACAAGAAATCAAAAATTTTATCCTTAAAAACAAAGTTTTAGCAGATTTCACTTATTCGCCCCAAAGATATGATGAAATAAAAACGGTGAGCGCTACATTGGGAAGCACTGTTTCTTTGCCCCAATCACTTTCCGGCGATGAATATCAGTTCACCTGGTTCAAAGACCTTAGTTTAAAAACACCTGCAACAACAGAAAGTTATAATATCAACACCGTTAAAGATGAAGATTATTCAACCTATACGTGCGAAGCTTATACTTTTGAAACGCTTCCAAAAGCTTTGATGGAAATTTCTTTTTACCGCGAACCGGTGACTTTGGTGAAAGATCTGGCAACTTCAGAAGTGCAAATCGGTTTGGTCGTTTATCCAAATCCGGCTTCAGATTTCATCCATATCAAAACCTCAAAACTTGATATTGAAAAAGTGTTTATTTTCGATCTTGCGGGAAAATTGATAATGACCGAATATAAAAAAGACATCAACATCAGTCATTTGCCTTCTGCAAATTATATTATTTCTATTAAAACTTATGATGGCATAAAATCATTTAAGTTTATTAAAAAGTAATTTGTTCTGTCAATCTTTAAAAACACTTTCTATAGTTTTCATCAATTAGAAATTTTTGGGAAACCACTCTATCTTGCGTAGATTCGTAGAAATAAAATTTATGAACAATTCCAGAATCATTGGTTTAAACGAAACCGACTGTCTACAAATTTCAGAAAAACTCAATATACTTCTAGCCAACTACTCCGTTTTTTACCAAAATACAAGAGGCGCACACTGGAATATAAAAGGGGACCAGTTTTTTACGCTTCATCTTAAATTCGAAGAACTTTACAACAATTTAGTTTTAAAAATTGATGAAATTGCCGAACGAATTTTAACACTCGGTTCTACGCCAAATCACAATTATTCTGATTACCTCACGCTTTCAAACATCAAAGAAAGTAAAGAAGTTTCAGATGCGAAAAAAGATATCGAAAATATTTTAGCCTCCTTCAAAATCGTCATCGATTTACAAAGAGAATTGCTCGATGTAACCGAAAAAGCCGGCGACGAAGGAACAAATTCCCAAATGAGCGACTATATCACAGAACAGGAAAAAGAAGTCTGGATGTACAATTCTTATCTCGGAAAATAATTTAATCAAAATATTACTTTAAAAAATCGTCTTTCTAAGGCGATTTTTGTTTTGAATTTCTACATTTGTTTAAATATATTTTTCAACATGACTGAAGTTCGTTTAAAATCAATTCTCGACAACGATTTTTATAAAATAACCATGCAAAATGCCGTGGTCAAATTGTTTCCTAACGAAAAAGTAAAATACCAGTTTATCAATCGGGGAAAACATCATTTTCCTGCAGGTTTTGCCAACGAGCTCCGAAAATCTGTCAACGCAATGGCAGAATTAAAACTCACCAAAGAGGAGAAGGAATTTCTTCGCATCACCTGTCCTTACTTAGATTTGCCTTATTTAGATTTTCTTGGCGGTTATCATTACGATCCTTCTGAAGTGAAAATTGTGCAAACCGAAAATGACCTCGAAGTTACGGTTGAAGGCGAATGGTACCGCACCATTTTGTGGGAAGTTCCGCTTCTGGCTTTAATTTCTGAACTCTATTACGAAACCAATTCTCTGGAAAGAGAAACCAACGAGATCGTCATTCAAAAAACCTTAGAGAAAGCAAATCAACTCAATGAATTAGGCGTCACTTTCGCAGAATTCGGGACCAGAAGACGACATTCAAATCAAGTGCAGTCTTTGGTCGTTGAAGCTTTGACTCAAAACAATAAAACAGGAAGATTTATCGGTTCTTCCAACGTGCATTTTGCGATGAAATACGGCGTAAAACCCGTTGGAACGCATGCTCACGAATGGTTTATGTTCCACGCTGCAGAATACGGATTCAAAATGGCAAACGCACTTTCCCTCGAACACTGGGTCGATGTCTATCGCGGTGATTTGGGAGTCGCACTTTCCGACACTTATACCACAGAAGTTTTCTTTCAGCAATTCGATAAAAAATTCGCAAAACTCTTTGATGGTGTTCGTCACGACAGCGGTGATCCGATCGAATTCGCCAATAAAACCATTGCGCATTATGTAAAAAATGGCATCAATCCACTCTTCAAATACATCATTTTTTCAGATGGTTTAAATTTAGAAAAAGTCGAAGAAATTACTCGCGCTTGCAAAGGACGAATCGGAATTTCTTTCGGGATCGGCACCAATTTAACCAACGATGTCGGCTTAAAACCAATGAATATCGTCATGAAACTCATAGGCGCGCAATCTATCAACGGCGACTGGATTCCCACCGTAAAACTTTCCGACGAACATGGTAAATATACGGGTGACCCGAAAATGATCGAGCTGGCTAAAGAATTTTTAAGGATTAAAGATTAATTTTTTCAGGAGCTTGATCCCGCTCTCCACTATATCTTTTTCTTTTTGCCATCGCATCTTCCATCCTAAAAAAGAAAAAGGATGCCGTTGCGATCGGGGCTAAAAACCCCAAAAATATACCCTACTTTTATAAAGAAATTAAAATGGCATTTTACAGCAATTTTTCCGAAAATGATTTAAGAGAGGCATACAAGAATCAAGTTGATTATCAGGGAAAACCGAATGAAGAAATTCTTGCGGAAATTAAAAAACGCGGAGGACTTGAATCTTTAGTTTCAAAAATAAGACAAGAACAAAAGCATGTCGATGAGCGCAATAAAATCATTCGTGAAATTCATGGTCATTACATGAAAAAAAAATCAAAAGAAGAGTGTAACATATTGATAAAATCAGACCTCATTAGTGAAAGTGAAAAATTGGTACTTATTAATGAGAAATACACTCATATTCACAATCATTCAGAAAATTTAAAAATTGATTCAAAAACAATTGTAAAAAGCATTGCTGCAATATTTATCTCCTCCATTTTGACCTTTCTGATATTTCTTCTTTTTATCACTGTCATCAATTTCGCATTAATCGCATTTCTAGTTCCGATTTATATCATTAATTACTTAATAATAAAAGTAATTACGGGTAAAACCCGAAACAATATAATTATATTTCTAGCAACATTTTTTGCAACTTTACTGTCGGTCTTTTATCTTTATGTGCTCGTTTTATAAATATATCGAAAATCACTATATTTCTTTTTAAAACACAAACAATGAAAACAATCGAAGAAGTCATCAAAAAACTAGACGAAATAATTGCGTGGAGCATTACCAATAAAAGTCCGATCGGATATTTTGCCTGCACTTACCGAAGCATGACTTTAGCTGTGTTAGACGGCGTGAAAAAGAAAAAATTCGAAGATGGAAACAGAATGATCACTTTGGATCTTGCTTTTGCAGATCGCTATTTCGCAGCATTAGAAAATTATCAAAATAATAAAAAATGCAGCAATACCTGGTTTACGGCTTTCGAAGCTTCAAAAAATCAAGATCTTCTCATCATGCAGCATATTATCCTTGGAATCAATGCGCATATCAATTTAGATCTGGGAGTTTCCGCCGCGGCGATCATGCCTTACCGAAAAGTAAATCTTCTACAAAATGATTTTAATAAAATCAATGAAGTCATCGCTTCCATCAGTCAAAAAGTCCAGGATTCATTGAGCAAAATTTGTTATCCGATCGAACTTGTTGATCAGATTTCGCAAGGTCAGGATAATATTATTTTAGATTTTGCAATTTCAAAAGCCCGACAAACATCCTGGGCAACAGCGATTATTTTATCAAATTCGATTGCATTTATTCGTCCGTCTTTAATTAATATGATCGATAATGCAGCGACTCTGATTGCGCGAAATATTATCATTTCTGCCAAAACGCCACCAGAACTTTTAAAGAAAATGAAATCTTTCGAAAGCTCAGATATGGCAAAAAATATAGGAATTCTTTCTGCTACGAAATTCTAAAAAACTTTCAGTGAACTTTTCCACAAAGAACAAAAACCATTTTAAATCTTCCTATTTTTGAAATATGGAAATCACCACGTTAATTATTGGTATTACTCTCGGCGCTATTCTCGGTGCTGTTTTAATCTATTTTATTTTAAAATCTTCGAATATCTCTAGAAATTCTTACGACGAATTAAATGAAAACTTCATCAAGTCAAATGCTGATCTGAAAAATTCTAATTCGAAAAAGGAAGAACTTTTAGCGCAGAACTCAAATTTAATTTTAGACATAAAGAATTTCCAAAACGAGAAGGAAAATTTGATCACCATAAAATCACAACTTTCTGCAAAGAATGAAAATCTTCAATCTCTCTTAGAAACGCAGAAAGAAGAAATTTCAAAAATTCAGGAACTGGCAAAAATCGAATTCCAAAATTTAGCGAATAAAATTCTGGAAGAGAAAACAGAAAAGTTTACGACGCTCAACCAAACTCAACTCAAAACAATTTTAGAACCTCTTGGCGAAAACCTGGAAATTTTTAAAAAAAGGGTGAACGAAGTTTATGAAAATGAAGCGCGCGAAAGATTTTCTTTGAACAGCACCATCAAATTAATGATGGAACAAACGACGAAAATTAGTCAGGACGCCAACAATTTAGCCACGGCTTTGAAAGGTCAAAGCAAAACTCAGGGTGATTGGGGCGAAATGATTTTGGAACGAATTTTAGAAGACTCTGGATTAACAAAAGACCGAGAATATTATTCTCAATATAACATTAAAAATGAAGCCGGAGAAAATCAACGTCCAGACTTCGTCCTCAAACTTCCCGGGAATCAATTGGTTATTATCGATTCTAAAGTTTCTCTAAATGCTTACGAAAGAATGGTTTCTGCAGAAAATGAGGAGGACAGAAAACAAAATTTAAGTCTTCACATTGCTGCCGTAAAAAAACATATCGACACTCTTTCCCAGAAAAAATATGATGATTTAAAGGAATCCCTGGATTTTACGATCATGTTTATTCCGGTCGAACCAGCTTTTCTCACAGCGGTCCAATTTGATTCTCAACTTTGGAATTATGCCTATCACAAACATATTATTTTACTAAGTCCCACCAATTTAATAGCCTATTTAAAACTCATTTCTGATGTTTGGAAACGCGCAGATCACAATCAAAATGCGTTGGAAATCGCAGAACGGGGCGGGAAACTGTATGATAAATTTGTAAGTTTTGTAGAAAATCTGGAGAAGGTTGGTAAAAACATTGATAACGCAAAGAATTCTTATAACGATGCCTTCAAACAATTAGCGACCGGCAATGATAACCTGGTTACGCAAACTCAAAAGCTCAAACAACTAGGCGCGAAAAACAGAAAAACTTTACCCTCCACTTTAACTGAAAACGCTGATAATCAAATAGATTTCAGTGAATAGAATTTTTCTAAATTTGCACCATGCTAATTGAAAGTACCAATAACGAAAAAGTTAAAAATCTCACAAGATTACTTACAGACAATCGATTCAGGAAAAATTCTGGATTTTTTGCAGTAGAAGGAAAGCAGGAAAATCAACGCGCTCTGAATTTCGCACATCAAGCGGAGGAATTTTTTATTTGTGAAAGTATTTTTGATGACGATTTCCCAAAAGGAAAAGTCACGCTTGTGTCGGAAAAAGTATACGAAAAACTCGCTTATCGCGGAAGTTCGGAAGGAATTATTGGAATCTACAAAACAAAGACTGAAGATTTAAATAAGTTTCAACCCAAAGAAAATGCGTCTTTAATTATTGTTGAAAGCATCGAGAAGCCAGGAAATCTTGGCGCGATCCTTCGAAGTTGTGAAGCTTTCGGAATTGATGCTTTGATCGTAACTGATCCTAAAACAGATTTCTATAATCCGAATGTAATTCGTTCAAGTGTGGGCTGCTTATTTGGAATGAACATCTTTCAATCCAATAATGATGAACTTTTTCAATTTTTACAAAAAAACGGTTTTAAAATATTCACCACTTTGATGGATGAAAGCGCAGAAGATCTTTATAAAAGAGATTTTAACCAAAGAACAGCTTTACTTTTCGGAACCGAACACTCTGGTCTAAGTGATTTTTGGATCGGTAAAGGTGAAAATACCTTGATCCCAATGTCTGGAAGTATTGATTCTTTGAATTTGAGCAACGCGGTTGCGATAAGTTGCTATGAAATGTTAAGACAGCAGCTCGCCAAATACGATTAAGAAATAACGGTAAGAAATAATCAAAAAAAAACCGCTTCTCGAAAGAAACGGTTAATCTTTTTTATAAAAGTAGTTGCTAATTATTTCTTAACAGCGTCTTTTACAGCATCTTTAGCATCTTTAGTTGCTCCTTTAGTTGCTTCAGCAGCTCCTTTAGCAGCTTCTGCAGCACCTTTAGCAGCATCTTTGTTCATTTCAGCACCAGCAGCAGTAGTTGAAGAAGCAGCACCTTTAGCAGCATCAACAGTTACAGCAGCAGCAGAATCAATAACAGTAGCAGCAGAATCAGCTACAACAGCAGCAGAATCAGTTACAGCAACAGCAGCAGAATCAGCAGCGTTAGCAGTTTCTACAGTTTCAGTTTTTTTACAAGCTACAAGAGCTAATGCAGCGAAAGCAGCTACGAATAATGACTTTTTCATAATAATTGAATTTAAATTGTTTGTTATTTTAAAGATCGTGTTGTTCTAATTACTCATTTCGAACAGGACAAAGGTATACTCAGAATTAAATTTGTTTTAGAAAATTAATTGTAATATATTTGTAAAACAGTTTTACAAGAAAACAATATTGATTATCAACGATTTATACAATTTATAGGCATTGAGCGATTTAGATTTATTACACTTTGAACAGCTAAAAAACGAGGTCCAAACTCAATATCTAGCAAATCACACTCCTTCCTTCGATGATATTTCGAAATGGAAAGGTATTGATATCATTTATTTCCAGGAAGACCTGCGAAAAATCGCGAAAGGAAACATCAGCGAAAAATCTTTTTACACCTACTTTAAAAATTCACCCGTAACTAAACTGCCACGGATTGATATGCTCAATATCCTCTGTCTTTATACGGGTTACGTCTCATGGTACGACTTTAAAAAGAACCATCTTTTTGCAGATGAGATCTTAAAAGAACATGAAGAATTGGAAGAAGCAGAGATCAAAAAACTTGAGAGCGAAGTCGCAAATTCGGAAGATTTACCTGCTGACGACAGAAAATTTGAAAAAAGTGAAAAAGGAACAGTAAATACCTCAATAGATACTGGTGAAAATATTGATTTACAAAATAATAACACTGAAAATCAAAACCTTAAAGCAATTTCAGTAAAAGAAAATTCTGATAAAACTACAAATCCAAAATCAACAATTTCTCTTGTAAAAAAATATCTTTGGCTAAGTATTTCAGCAATTTTAGCAATATTAGTTGGATTATTAGGTTTTAAAGATGAACTCTTCAGCAAAAAATTCTACTACAGTTTTATTGATGCGGACCGAAATTCAAAGATCAACGCTGAATTGCAGGTTCAAATAATGAAAGACAATGAATCTCCTATCTTATACGTAGCAAAACCCAACGAGCCATTTGTTTATACAACCAAATCGAAAACGCTGAAAATGGTTGTATCTTCTCCTTATTACAGAACAGATACCATTCAAAGAAATTTGGAAAATGCACCAGAAGCTGAAAATATTGAGTTGAAACCAAATGATTACGCAATTATGCTCTTCTACTACTCAAAATCGATCAAAGATTTGAAAAAGAAAAGAGTTACATTGAATTACCTGATCAGCGATAATGCTCTTATATACCAGGTTTTCGACAATCAATTTTATGGAGTTGAAACGATGGACAAACAACGCTACATTAATTTGGTAACTTTACCTTCAACTTCTTTGGAAAAACTGGAAGTAATTGACACCCAAACGGATAAAGCTGGAAAAATAGTAATGATTAAATTTAAAATCGGAACAGATGAAGAAAAAAAATAATTTGATCGCAATGGTTTTTGCACTTTCTTTTCTAGTATTTTCCTGCAAGAAAGAAAACAGTGAAATATCTGATCTTCAAAAAGTTAGAAATAATAATAATGAAAAATCCTATCCTGTCACGAAAATGGACAGTGCGCAGGCAATTTCATTTATTACGAAACAAAAGATCCAGGAACTCTTCGATCTTTCTACGCTTTACACTTCCGGAAACCGCGACACCGAAATAGATTCTGTAATTTATGCCCAAATGAAAAGCTACTTTGCAGAAAGTGATTCCAATGAGTTAAAACCGATTTTAAATCAACTCGACAGTTTTAAAGTTAAAACTGCCAAAGTGGGAAACATCAGCGTAAAAAAAGAAATTAAAGGAAACGACACGCTGGATTTTGCAAAATTTGATGTCGAATATTTTGACAATAAAGAACGCTTAATCGGCAAATTTGAAAAGAATGCCCAATATATTTTAAAGCTTTCTCCTGTAAAATTTAAGAAAGAATTTAAGTTCTATTTCGTTGATTTCGATGTTAAACCTAAGAAAGACAGCACTTCAACTGGCGTAACTAAATAATCCAGCGGAAAATCTTTTTCCCAAACATCGTCAATATCTTCATTTGGTGCAAACAACCCTACGCCAACTTTGATCGAATTTGGATTGATACTTCCGAAAAAATTATCATAAAATCCTTTTCCATATCCTATTCTATTTCCGTGTTGATCGCAGTATAGTAAAGGCGTAATCACAAAATCGAAATCTTTTTCGCCAGAATCGATATTACTTTCAGGTTCTGTAATCCCGTAAAAGCTTTTGATGAATGCTGTTTCCTGATTAATTTCTACCGAAATAAGTTTTCCTTTAAAAATTTTTGGGACGAAAACCCGAATTTTATTTTTAAAGAAATAATCGATAAAAAATCGAGTATCAATTTCTTTTTTTTCCAGCATCGATAAGAAACAGTGCACCTTTTGATTCTCTTCCAGCGTGAATTTATCCAAAAAATGATGGAATATTTTTTCAGATAAAGACAAAACCTCATCTTGCGATAAGGTTTCTCGTTGTTCAATATATTTTTTTCTAAGTTCAGATTTTAACATCCTTAAAATTACAAAATTTTAAATTTGATCATGCTAAAACTTTAAATAATTTGTCAGATAATCGAATTCTAAAGGGAATCTCAAAGGTTACCTGATCTCCTTGTGTTGAAGTTTGGCAGGCTTTTCCATTTGCAAAAAGTTGAGTAATCGTCAATTCTTGTTCACCAGTTGTTGGACCAACGATCAAAACCTTATCACCTATCGAAAGCTCATTATTTTCAATTAAAAACTGGGCGATCTTTGATTTGGTATAATAATGTTCGGCTCTTCCCACCATTACTTTTTTGACAGCTATTTTTTGACGGATATTTTTTGCTTCAACTTGTGCTAAAGGTTTATCGGGTAAACTGCCGGAGTTTTTAAATTTCAAAGCTTCAGATTTTCCTTTACGAAAAACTTTATTCCCAACTTCTTTTCCCTTTCTTAATTTCACTTGTTCAGCAAGGGGCAAATGAATGATATCCAGACATTCGGTTGAACAGCAATTTTCCATCGCCGCTTTGCAGTCATCACACTGAATAAATAACAAATGACAACCTTCGTTCGCACAGTTCGTGTGATTGTCACAAGGTTTTCCACATTGATGGCATTGCGAAACGATATCATCTGTAATTCTTTCTCCCAATCGATGATCAAAAACAAAATTCTTCCCAATGAATTTACTTTCAATCGCTTCTTCCTTGATCTGACGCGTATATTCGATAATTCCGCCTTCTAACTGATACACGTTTTTAAAACCTTGATGCTTAAAATAAGCACTTGCTTTTTCACACCGAATTCCTCCTGTGCAATACATGAGCAGGTTTTTATCTTCTTTAAAATCTTGTAATTGCTCGTTGATAATGGGCAAACTTTCCCGAAAAGTTTCAACATCCGGCGTAATCGCACCTTCAAAATGACCAACTTCGCTTTCGTAATGATTTCTAAAATCGACTACGATCGTATTTGGATCTTCCAGTAAATTATTAAATTCCTGCGCTTTTAAGTGGATTCCTTTATTGGTTACATCAAAAGTATCATCATTCAAACCATCTGCAACGATTTTATGACGAACCTTTATGGTCAACTTTAGGAAGGAATGATCGTCTTGATCAATCGCTACATTCAAGCGAATTCCTTTCATGAAATCATAAACTTCCAGCGTATCGCGGAAAGCATCAATTTGATCAGCAGGAATACTCATTTGAGCATTAATACCTTCGTGTGCAACATAAATACGACCAAGAGCATCGAGTGCATTCCAGGCTATAAATAATTCGTCGCGAAATTTTTTAGGATCTGAGATTTTGGCGTACGCATAGAAAGACAAAGTAAGACGTTGCTTACCGGCTTCATCAATAAGTTGAGCTCTTTCTTCTGCGCTTAAGGTGTTATACAGTTGCATGCTATAAACGGTTTAAGTGAGAATTTTAAAGGTGCAAAGGTAAGAAATTTACTTTTGACATTAGAAACTTTCTGAATATTTTGGGCAGCTTTTTCCGCCTTCCGTTCCCTCCCGATTTTACATCGGGATGCACTCAAGTCGGGCTGCAAGTCTCGCTTCTTACTAATTAATTGTTTTGGTAAATATACTTCAACATATTTCGGTCAACTTCTGTAAAAGAAACTTTTCTTCTCGCCATAGCCAATTCGGCAACTTCATATGCTTTCTCTAATTTGAATTTTTCATCACCTTTCATTCCGCCCCAGGAAAAACTTTCAATTAAATTAGGTGGAAAACCGCTTTTGAAAATATTCGCCGCAACACCAACAACAGTTCCCGTATTCAATTGCGTATTGATCGCCGTTTTTGAATGATCTCCCATAATTAAACCCGCAAATTGTAAACCGGTATCTACAAATCTCTTTGTTCGGTAATTCCAGACTTTTACAGAAGCATAATTATTTTTAAGGTTAGAAGAATTGGTATCTGCGCCGATGTTGCACCATTCCCCGATCACAGAATTTCCTACAAAACCGTCATGACCTTTATTCGTATATCCGAAAATCACAATATTATTCACTTCACCACCCACTTTACAATATGGACCGATCGTTGTGGAACCGTAAATTTTTGCCCCCATGTTAAACTTCGATTCTTCGCAAAGCGCAATTGGACCACGAAGATTGCAGCCTTCCATCACTTCGGCATTTTTACCGATGTAAATTTTTCCGCTTTTCGTATTGATGGTGGAAAATTCTACACTCGCTCCTTCTTCAATAAATAAATTTTGAGCTTCACCCAAGAATCCATTCGTTTCCGACAATTCGGCGGAATTTCTTCCTTTCGTTATTAATTCGAAATCAAAATCAATGGCTTTATCATTAAAAGAAAACAGATCTGTTGGTTGTTTAAAGAACAAAAGTTTCTCATGAACATCTGTCATTTTTTCGATCTGCTTGAGAGAAAAATCTTTCATATTGATCTTTGCCGCAAGCAATTCATTGTCGTAAACCAACGCCTCACCGAGTTTCAAATCTTTGATTTGCAGCAAAATGCTTTCACTTGGCAAAAAATTCGGTACGATCAAAAGACTTTCTTTGTCTTCTGGCTTTTTAAATTTTTCCTGCAGATAATCTTCGGTCAGGTAAGAAACCTCTGAAATATTGAGTAATTTTTGCCATCTTTCAGAGAAAGTTAAAATTCCGCAACGCATTTCTGCAACGGGTCTTGTAAAAGTAAGCGGTAAAAAATCATCCCAAAACTGGGCGTCGGAAAAAACGAGCTGCATAGTCAAAATTTTAAATTCAAATTTTAGATTTTAGTTTTTCTAAGATCTAACCTCTATTATCAAGCGAATTTACAATAAAAAAAGTCTTTCAGAAAACCTGAAAGACTTTAAATATTCGTAAAAACCCGACTGATTATTGTGCGAATTTTTTGTATTTGTTCATGAATTTGTCAACTCGACCTGCTGTATCAACTAATTTCACTTTTCCTGTGTAGAAAGGGTGAGAAGTTGAAGAGATCTCCATTTTGATCAAAGGATACGTAGATCCTTCAAATTCGATTGTATCTTTTGTATCTGCAGTAGATTTGCAAAGAAAAGTCTCGTCGTTACTCATATCTTTGAAAACAACAAGTCTATAGTTTTCCGGGTGAATTCCGTTTTTCATAATAAAAATTTTAATAAATTAGAGTCTTGCTTCAGAAAGTAGTAATGGATATTCCTCTGCTAAATTTTAGACCGCAAAAGTACAAATATTTTTTCAATCTCCAAATACCTACAAGGATAATTTTTAAATTTTTATGTTCGACAATTTTAATTAAATTTGAAACTTCTACCTATTTTATATATCGATGAATAAATTTAAACTTTTACTTGGAGCCTCATTTTGGATTCTTCTAATGGCAGTAAGCTGTAACAGAGATGATATCAGTTTCGATAGTCCAACTCAACTCCTTCGTTTTTCTGCAGATACTGTTTTTTGCGATACTGTTTATAACCAGGTTCGTTCTGAAACGTATGCAGTGAAAATTTATAATAACGAAGATAAAGACGTTATGATTCCAAAAATTTCACTCGGAAGCGGAAATGCTTCGCTATACAGAATCAACGTCGATGGAAAAGCAGGGACCAATTTTACCAATATTCCTCTGAGAAAAAAAGACAGTCTTTATATTTTTGTAGAAATTGCGCCGATTGCAAACGCTCCGCAAGCGATTGCTGAAGACCAGATCAACGTTGAAACTCCAGCTGGAAAACAACATGTAACCTTATTTTCTGTGGTTCAGGATGCCGAATTCTATATCGAAAGTAAAACCAATCCGAATATTTTAACAACCGACACCAACTGGACGAACGAAAAAGCAAAAATTATTTTTGGGAATCTGAAATTAGATGCGAACAAAAAACTAGACATTCAGAAAGGAACGAAAGTGTATTTCTTTAAAAATGCTGCTTTGAAAATTGGTAAAAATGCAGAATTGAATGTTAAAGGAGAATTAAATAATGAGGTTGTGTTTCGTGGCGACAGAAGTGAAACAAAATACGATACCATTCCTAAAAACTGGCAAGGAATCTCTTTCGATGTTGGTTCAAGATTAAATATGAATTATGCCAGAGTTTTCGGCGGGACCAGAGGTTTAGAAATGAAAGAGACGACTGCGAACATTACCAACTCTATTATTCACACCCACCAGGAATATGGAATTTTTGCCGTGAAATCGACTATTACCGCTTCAAATTTAGTCATGAATAATTGTGGAGAAGCTGATTTAGGAATTTTTAAAGGGGGAATTTATAATATCACTCATTCAACACTGGCAAATTACTGGGATTTCAATAATTCTCTTCCTTCACTGGGAATTTATGCAACCAATGAATATGATAATGGAACTTCGATTGAGCAAGGCTCATTAATGCTTACTATTAAGAATTCTATTATTTATGGAAGTAAGGATAACTCCATCGTATTTAAACAAACATCTGGACAACCTTTTACAACTACATTTCAAAACTGTTTACTAAAATACGGAAGCACTTCAACTTATACGGTAGATGCAGCAACGATTAAAAATCAAGATCCGAAATTTGAAAATTATTTTACTCAAAAATTAAATTTGAGAGTAAAAGCTGATTCACCGGCGAAAGGAAAAGGCGCTATTTTATCAGGATTCCCAACCGATATTGCAGGAGTTACCAGAACAAATCCACCAACAATCGGAGCTTACCAATAAAATCTCCAGCTTCAATCTTGACTTTCGGAAACAACTAATTCGTGAATATGGAAATTACTAAACTTCAAAATGAAGTCGATGAGTGGATCAAAACAGTTGGTGTTCGCTATTTTAATGAACTGACCAATATGGCGATGTTGACCGAAGAAGTTGGGGAAGTTGCGCGAATTATCGCTAGAAGATACGGTGAACAAAGCGAAAAAGAATCTGATAAAACCAAAGATCTCGGCGAAGAATTAGCCGACGTTTTATTTGTCACGCTATGTTTAGCGAACCAAACCGGTACAAACCTTCAGGAAGCATTTGATAAAAAAATGAAGCTGAAAACAGATCGGGATAAAGACCGCCACCAAAATAATGAAAAACTGAAATAAATTTAAATTATTAAATGTTATTAGAAAAATCTAAATTATTAGGAAATAAAACCCTAGAAATCAGCGGTTCGAAAAGCATTTCGAATCGTTTGTTGATTTTGAATAAGTTGTTTGAAAATATAATTATTGAGAATCTGTCCAATTCTGAAGATACTCAACTTTTACAACATGCACTTGACAGTGATTCAGAAATTGTCGACATTCATCACGCTGGAACTGCGATGCGGTTTCTAACTTCATATTACGCAATTCAGGAAGGGAAAACGGTTATACTGACTGGTTCTGACCGCATGAAACAACGCCCGATCCAATTTTTAGTTGATGCTTTGCGGGATTTAGGCGCTGAAATTACGTACCTTGAAAATGAAGGATTTCCGCCGTTGAAAATCACGGGTAAAAAATTTGAAAAAAGTTCCGTGACGATTCCTGCGCATATTTCAAGTCAGTTTATTTCTTCATTAATGTTAATAGGTGCAAAATTAGAAAATGGTTTAGAAATAAATCTGGTAGGAAAAGTGACTTCAAAACCTTATCTCGAAATGACTCTGAAAATTTTGAGAACCATAGGAATTTCTTATCAATGGGAAGAAAACACCATTCAGATTTTTCCTGATATGCAGAATCCGATGAGAAACTCCCAAATTACTCCCTTCGTGGTGGAAAGTGACTGGAGTTCTGCTTCCTATTTTTACTCGGTTGCGGCGATCGCTCGAGACACCATTAATTTGAAATATTTTAAACCTTACTCTTTGCAGGGCGATTCTGTTTTACGGGAAATTTACTGGAAATATTTCGGAGTTAATACCATCTCAGAAGGTGCCGAATCGAAGATCTCCCTTTTCCCGGAAAATTATTTTAATTATCCCGAAAAAATTATTTTAGACATGAATGATTGTCCGGATATTGCGCAAACCATCTGTGTTACGGCGACTGCCATGAATATTCCGTTTGAAATTACAGGCTTATCAACATTAAAAGTAAAAGAAACCGACCGACTTTTAGCTTTAAAAAACGAACTGTTTAAAATAGGATGCATTGCAGAAATCACCGATGATTCTATTACTTCACAGAAATTTTTTGAGGCAAACGAAAGCATTTCCATCGCAACTTACAACGATCACAGAATGGCGATGAGTTTCGCACCATTTTGCCTGATTAAAAGTTTAAACATTGAAAACGAAGATGTTGTTAAAAAATCATATCCTGATTTCTGGGAAGATTTTGACAAGATCTTAGAAAAATTAGATTAAAAAATGACGATCATTATTACAGGAACTTCTAGCGGAATCGGTTTTGCTTTGGCTGAATATTTTGGAAAAAAAGGGCATCAGGTTTTTGGACTGAGCAGAAAACCCGCAAGTTCTGAACATTTCAAAACCATTCTTACTGATATCACCGATAACGATCAGGTTCAAAACGCTATTTCGGAAATTTTAAAAACCGAAAATAGGATCGATGTACTCATTAACAATGCCGGAATCGGAATGGTTGGAGCTGTAGAAGATTCTTCGCAGGAGGAAATTCTGAAATTATTTAATCTCAATCTGGTTGGTTCTGTACAAATGATGACGGCAGTTTTACCAAAAATGAGGGAACAGAAATCTGGAAAAATCATCAATATTTCCAGCATTGGTTCAGAAATGGGACTGCCTTTTCGAGGATTTTATTCAGCCTCAAAATCTGCTTTGGATAAAGTAACAGAAGCAATTCGTTACGAAGTTTCTCCCTGGAATATTGAGATCTGCGCTTTACATTTAGGCGACATTAAGACCAATATTGCAGAAAATCGGGTGAAAACTAAAGTTTCTGAACCATACCAAAAAACTTTCGAGAAAGTTTATAAATTGATGAACTCGCACGTCGATGAAGGTAGCGAACCTGAGGAAGTTGCAGCATACATCGAAAAACTATTGGCTAAAAAAAACTGGAAGGTTCACTATTACTTTGGGAAATTCGGACAAAAAATTGCTGTGCCTCTAAAATGGCTTTTGTCGCAAACTTTTTATGAGAAATTAATGAAGAAATACAATAACCTCAATTAACTTTTTGTCCATTAAATCATCAAATAAGATCATAATCGAATGTTAGTTAACATAATTTTTCGGTTTTCGCTTTAAAATGTATATTTACAAAAAAGAAATGCAAACTATGAAATCATTAGCAACAATAGCACTTACCTTATTTACTGCAATTAGTCTGAGTGCGCAGGCAAATTATTTTAATGAAGCGGTACGGTTTAATAAATTTATAGACCGCGTAAATGCTCCGAAAGGCTTAGCATTGGTTTACGCAGACATCGAGGGCAATGCTTATTTTGCAAAGAATTTCGTTTCTGCGAATATTGAAAACGCTACGAGTTTGATCAAAGCAAGATATAATACCTACACCGATACGGTAGAATTACAGAATAACGACGATATTTTCGAGCTGCCCAAATCTCAAAAATATGGCCGAATTTCTTTCTTAAATCCGAGCGCTGTACTTGTTTATGTTACAACTGGCAATATTCCACAAGGCTATTATTTTGAACTGGCAAAAGGGAAATATACGTTGCTCAAAAAGATGAAAGCTGAATTTCGAGAAGGTTCTCCTGCAGTAAATTCTTTTACGCCGGCAATTCTCCCAAGATTTGAGAATTTAAATCCTGTGTATTACATCAAAACAGAGACTGACGTTATTAAACTGACTAAAAATGTGAAAGATTTAGTGACTGCAATGCCTGATAAAAAAGATGCAATTACAGATTTCGTGAAGAAAAACAAAATCAAATTTAATGAGGATTCTGATCTTACAAGACTGGTCAATTTTCTCAACACTTCTAATTAAAAATTGAATCGTATTATTCTAACCTTTTCATTTTAAAGGTGATCTTTTTAAAAATAAAAATGCTTATTACGTTATGAAAACTATTTTTAGTTCTATTTTTCTTCTTTCTGTAATGGTTGGTTTACAAGCTCAACAGATCAGTTTGGGTGAAATTTCCAGAACCGCAAAATTCGGTAAACTGATCGATGAACAAAATAATGGCTCGACTAAAATTAAATATTCTGACATCAAAGGCATTCCTTATTATTATCCAGAATTTATCAATGCACGGATCGGTGACACATCAACTTCCGCCCCTATTCGATACAACAGTTTTTTAGATACCGTAGAAATTGTGAACAATGAAGATGTTTATCAGCTTCCAAAAGACGACTCCAATCCGTATTTAACTTTTACAACTACGAAAGAAAAATTAGTTTTCGTAAAAACAGATGATTTATATTCCGGCTATTTTTTTGAACTATCTGATGGAAAATACCGAATTCTAAAGAAAGTAATTACCAAATATCAACCGGCTGAACCGGCTCCGAATTCTATGATCGCTGGGAGTCCAGCTACATTTATTCCACAGAAACCTTTGTATTTTATCAGAACAGAAAACGGTTTCTTTAAAATTAATAAAAGTGCGAAGGAGTTAGCAAATCATTTCCCAGAGAAAGCAAAAGAAATTACCGATTTTATCGATAAACATAACATCAAATTGAACAAGGAGGAAGATCTCACAAAGTTAGGATCCTTCTTAAATCAATAAAATTTGCTAAAATAATAAAGTCACGTTTCAAAACCTGAAACGTGGCTTTTTCTTGTAAAAAACGCTCAGATTAAAAAAGTTCTGCAGCAATTTTCTTGATATTATCGCTTTTTCCCATCGAATAGAAATGCAAAACCGGAACCCCAAAATCCAATAATTCTCGACATTGGTTAATAGTCCACTCAATTCCAATTTGATTTACGGCTTTATTATCTTTGGCATTTTCTACCGCCGAAATTAAATCTTCCGGTAAATCAATTTTAAAAACCTTGGGCAACATTTGCAGATGACTTTTCGTCGCAATCGGTTTAATTCCCGGAATAATCGGAACGGTAATTCCAATCTCACGTGCTTGTTTCACAAATTCAACAAATTTTTTATTATCGAAAAACATTTGTGTCACCACATAATCAGCTCCTGCATCGACTTTTTCTTTCAGCCATTTTAAATCATAATTCATGGACGGCGCTTCAATATGTTTCTCCGGATAACCCGCGACACCAATACATAATTTATTATTTTCATCCAGAATATTTTCATCGTGCAAATATTTTCCGCGACCCAAATCATTCATTTGATGAACTAGATCCATCGCATTTTTATGACCGCCAGAAGTTGGCTCAAAATATTGCTGTCCTTTCATCGCATCACCGCGCAAAGCCATCACATTTTCGATTCCGAGATACATACAGTCGACCAAAAGATATTCGGTTTCTTCCTGCGTAAAACCACCACACAAAACATGCGGAACCGTATCAACATTGTATTTATGCTGAATTGCAGAACAAATCCCTAAAGTTCCGGGACGCATTCTCGTAATTTTCCGCTCCATCAAACCATTTCCTTTATCCAGATAAATATATTCCTCGCGAGAAGTCGTTACATCGATAAACGGCGGTTTAAATTCCATCAAAGGATCAATATTTTTGTACAAATCCTCGATGCCGATTCCTTTTTGTGGCGGCACGACTTCGAGGGAAAATAAAGTTTTTCCGTTTGCGTTTTTTATATGTTCTGTGATTTTCATAGTTTATTGTCATTGTTGGGTTTTCGAAACAATCTCACTTTAATTTTCAATATTTTTTGGGGCAGACATTTCCGCCTTCCGTTCCCGCTTTTTTTCTTGTAGGCTTCGGCTCTGCTCAGCCTACAAGAAAAAAGAGCTCCACTCAAGTCGGGCTGCAGATTCGGTTTTTCAATCAGTTTTGTATCAATTTAGAAGATTCCGCGTTTATTTTTTGATGATTCATTATTGATAATTGATTGCGCCCTTTCAGGGCTTCGCGATGGATTTTAATTTTTTTTCCAATGGGCTTCACCCATTGCTTTTGATAGCGCCACTTCGTGGCTTTTCTAATCTGCTAGATTCGGACTCAGCCATTTTCTGGCGAATTCCAGATCAACTCCTTTTCTTTCAGCATAATCTTTCAACTGATCTTCTTTTATTTTTCCTACCCCAAAATATTTCGCTTTCGGATTTCCAAAATAATATCCGGAAACGGCCGCAGTTGGAAACATTGCTAAACTTTCTGTCAGTTCTAAACCGATATTTTCTTTCACCTTCAAAAGATCCCATATAGTTTGTTTTTCCAAATGATCCGGACAAGCAGGATAACCTGGAGCAGGACGAATTCCTAAATATTTTTCAGCGATCAGATCTTCATTTTCTAAATTTTCATCTTCGGCATAACCCCAAAATTCTGTACGAACTTTGTAATGTAAAAATTCAGCAAAAGCTTCTGCGAGGCGATCTGCCAAAGCTTTTACAATAATCGCGTTGTAATCATCGCCTTCATCATAATATTTTTTAGCTAGCTCTTCCGTTCCAAAACCTGTTGTAACGGCAAAAGCTCCGACATAATCCTGTTTACCCGAAGATTTTGGAGCGATAAAATCACTTAAAGCTAAATATTCTTTTCCCGCAGATTTTTTCAGTTGTTGTCTCAAAGTATGGAATTTTGCCAGTTCATTTCCTTCTTCATTATAAACCAAAACATCATCTTGCTCATTAGAATTTGCTGGAAAAATTCCAAAAATTCCTTTTGCAGTAAATAGTTTTTCATCGAGAATTTTATCGAGTAAAACTTTTGCTTCATTAAATAATTCTGTCGCTTGTTCACCAACAACCTCATCAGTTAAAATCTGCGGAAATTTTCCGTGCAATTCCCAACTTCGGAAAAACGGTGACCAATCCATAAAATCTAACAATTCTCTTAAATCTTGATTTTCAATTACCTTAATTCCTAGGAATTTCGGTTTTGAAATATTTTCATTTGCCCAATCAATGGTGAAATTTTGTTTTCTAGCTTCTTCAATAGTCAAATAAACTTTTTCAATTTGACGATCTAAAAATTTCTGACGGAAATCTTCATAGTCAATTTTAAGATCAGCTTTATACTGAACATTATTGTGATCAAGCAATTGAGAAACCACGCCAACTGCTCTGGACGCGTCATTCACATGAACAACCGTATGTCCGTATTTTGGAAAAATTTTCACCGCAGTATGTGCCTTTGAAGTCGTGGCGCCTCCAATTAATAAAGGGAAATTTAAATTTTTTCTTTGCAATTCATCTGCAACATGAACCATTTCATCTAGACTTGGCGTGATTAATCCGCTCAAACCGATCACATCAACCTGATGATCGATTGCTGCCTGAATAATTTTTTCCGCCGGAACCATCACGCCCAAATCGATGATTTCATAATTGTTGCAACCCAAAACCACACTTACAATATTTTTTCCAATATCGTGAACATCGCCTTTTACGGTTGCCATGAGAATTTTTCCGTTTGGTTTTTGCTTTTCATCTTTTTCGGCTTCGATGTAAGGTTGCAAATAAGCGACGGCTTTTTTCATTACTCGCGCAGATTTTACAACTTGTGGCAAAAACATTTTTCCGCTGCCAAACAAATCACCGACAACGCCCATTCCGGTCATTAAATTGAGTTCAATAACATCTAAAGGTCGTTTGGAAAGAGATCTTGCTTCTTCTACATCTTCAATAATAAACCGATCCGTTCCTTTCACCAAAGCATGCGTAATTCTGTTTTGCAAAGTTTCTTTTCGCCATTCTAATTCTTCTACAAATTCTTTTTTGGTTGATTTTACTCTTTCAGAATAATCAAGAAGTCTCTCAGTTGCGTCCTCTCTGCGATCCAACATGACATCTTCAACCAACTCCAACAATTCTTTTGGAATTTCATCATACACTTCCAACATCGTCGGATTGACGATTCCCATATTCATTCCAGCTTTTATGGCGTGATAAAGAAAAACGGAATGCATCGCTTCCCGAACATTATCATTTCCTCTAAATGAAAAAGAAACATTGGAAACTCCGCCACTCACTGAAACATTTGGCAAATTTTCCCGAACCCATTTTGTAGCTTCAATGAAATCTATTGCGTTTCTCCGGTGTTCATCCATTCCGGTTGCTACAGGGAAAATATTGAGATCGAAAATAATATCTTCAGAAGCAAAATGTACTTGATTGACTAAAATATCATAGGATCTTTTGCAGATTTCTATCCTTCTCTCAAAATTATCGGCTTGACCATTTTCATCAAAAGCCATTACAATGACTGCTGCACCATATCTCTTTATTTTCTTCGCATGATCGATAAATTCTTTTTCACCTTCTTTTAAGCTGATGGAATTCACTACACATTTTCCCTGAACGACTTGCAAACCAGCTTCCAAAATTTCCCATTTGGAGGAATCGATCATAATTGGAATGCGGGAAATATCGGGTTCAGATGCAATTAAATTCAGGAATTTCACCATGGCAAATTTTCCATCAAGCAATCCATCATCGAAATTAACATCTAAAATTTGCGCACCACCTTCAACTTGATTTCGTGCGATATCAAGTGCTTCGGAATAGTTGCCTTCTTTAATTAGTCGAAGAAATTTCTTAGAACCCGCAACATTTGTTCTTTCCCCAATATTAATAAAATTGGATTCCGGTGTTATAATTAAAGGTTCTAAACCTGATAATTTTAAATATTTCATTTTTTTAATCTGTTTTAAAGCCACGAAGTGGCGCAATCATTAGCATTGGGTGAAGCCCAATGTTGTATATGGAATATGAATCAAAGCCCTGAAAGGGCGCAATCAATTTCACATTATTATCAATCCCAAATATATCTTTCATCATATTCAATATTATATTTCTTTATAAATCCTAAAAATTCTTCTTGAAATGATTTCCTTTTGTGATGTTCTTCCTGGTTGATAATATAATTTTTCACTACTTCTATTTCCGTTGGGTTTACAGAAAAAGCACCATAACCATTTTGCCAATAGAAATTTTCGAATTCCTTACCTTTTATTTTAATCCATTTTGAAGAATGAGATTTTACTTCTTCAATCAATTTCATTAAAGTAATTTTCTTCGATAATAAACATAAGATATGAACGTGATCTCTGTAACCACCGACTTGAATTGGATTGCATTCTAAATTTTTGCAAATACCGCCTAAATAATTACACAACTCTTCTTGTATTGCTTCTGTAATTAGAGGTTCTCTATGTTTGGTGGAAAAAACCAAATGCACATATATTTTGTTTAGGGATTGTGACATGTCGTATGATTTTATTTTAATATTTCATCGGGTAAATTTGATTGCGGTCTTTCAGACCTGTTCGTTATCTCTATTTAATTTTCATTGGGCTGCGCTACGCTTACCAAATGCTTTTGATTTCGCCACTTCGTGGCTTTATGGCCTTATTGCTTTATTGCTTTATTGCTTTATTGTTAAATTAAATATTTACTTATCTAAGATTTTATACTGATTTTTCTCGGTTCATAATCTTTCACCAAATCTGCAATTGCTTTAATGTGAGGCGGCGTCGTTCCGCAACAACCACCAATAATATTGATCAATCCTTTATCTGCATATTCGCGAATTTGTTCTGCCATAAATTCTGGACTTTCATCATATTGACCGAAAGCATTTGGAAGTCCTGCATTTGGATAAGCGGAAATAAAGAAGTCTGAATTCTTGGATAATGTTTCTAAATACGGTGTTAACTGTTTTGCTCCTAAAGCGCAATTTAATCCGACACTTAAAAGATTTAAATGCGAGATCGAAATGAGAAATGCTTCTGCGGTTTGTCCGCTCAAAGTTCGTCCGGAAGCATCGGTAATTGTTCCGGAAACCATAATTGGAATTTGAATATTTCTTTCTTCCTGAATTTCATCAATCGCGAAAAGGGCGGCTTTTGCATTTAAAGTATCGAAAATTGTTTCAACGAGAAGAATATCTGAACCTCCATCTAGTAAAGCTTCTGCCTGTTGTTTGTAAGCAATTCTCAATTGATCAAAAGTAATTGCCCGAAATCCCGGATCATTCACATCCGGGCTTAAACTTGCCGTTCTGTTGGTTGGACCGATAGAACCTGCAACGAATCTTGGTTTCGCTGGATTTTTTGCGGTGAATTCGTCGCACACTTTTCTCGCGATTTTGGCGGATTCAAAATTGAGTTCGTAAACCAATTCTTCCATGTGGTAATCTGCCATTGCGATAGTTGTTCCGGAAAAACTATTGGTTTCGATGATATCTGCATCGGCTTCTAAATATTTACGGTGAACTTCTTCAATGGCGCCTGGTTGCGTTAATGAAAGCAAATCGTTATTTCCCTTTAATGAATATTGCCAATCTTTGAATCTTTCGCCACGGTAATCTTCTTCCGTGAAATTGTAGCGTTGCAGCATTGTTCCCATCGCGCCGTCGAGGACGAGAATTCTTTCGTTTAGCGCTTTATATAATTCTGAGGTGTTTTTCATTTTTTTATTTTTAACTAAAGTATCCATTATTAGAAACTTATTGCAGCCCGACCTGAGTGGAGCTCTTTTTGCTGGAACAAAGTGGAAGCAAAAAAGCGGGAATGGAGGGCGGAAATGTCTGCCAAAATCATTCTAATCTAAAGCTTGTTTTAGATCATTAATTATATCATCAATATGTTCTAAACCAACGGAACAGCGCACCAATCCTGCAGTAATTCCGACTTGATTTCTCTCGGCTTCGGAAAGCTTAGAATGCGTCGTAGAAGCGGGATGCGTGACAATTGTGCGGGTGTCGCCGAGATTGGCGGAAAGGGAACACATTTTTATTTTATTGAGGAAATTTCGGCCGGCTTCGATGCCGCCTTTTACTTCGAAAGCGACGATATTACCACCTGCTTTCATTTGATTTTTGGCAGTTTCGTAATTGGGATGAGATTTTAAAAAGGGATATTTTACTAAAGAAAAATTTGGATGGGTTTCTAAAAACTCCGCAACTTTTAAAGCATTTTCGCAATGTTTGTCGACGCGAACCGCTAAAGTTTCTAAGCTTTTACTCAAAACCCAAGCATTGAAAGGCGACATTGCAGGTCCCGTATTTCGGGCGAAAAGGTAAATCTCCCTAATTAATTCCTTTTTTCCAACGGTAACGCCACCCATAACTCGCCCTTGACCATCGATTAATTTCGTGGCGGAATGAATGACCAAATCGGCGCCGAATTTTATGGGTTGTTGCAAATAAGGTGTTGCAAAACAATTATCTACGATGAAAATCAGATTGTGCTTTTTTGCAAATTTCCCTAATAATTCTAAATCTAAAACTTCGATCGCGGGATTGGTCGGCGTTTCGATGTAAAGGATTTTGGTTGAGGGTTTTACATATTTTTCAAGATCAGTTTCGTTGGCTTCAAAATAAGTGGTTTCAATATTCCATTTCGGGAAATATTTCGTGAAAAGTGTATGTGTAGAACCGAAAACGGCGCGGCAACTTAAAATATGATCGCCAGAATTTAGGAGCGCTCCAAACGTCGAAAAGATTGCAGCCATTCCTGTAGCAAAAGAATATCCATCTTCTGCACCTTCCAATTGAACCATTTTTTCGGTAAATTCATTCACATTTGGATTGGAAAATCGGCTGTAAATATTTTTCTGTTTTTCTTCGGCAAAACTTGCGCGCATATCTTCGGCATCCTGAAATACAAAACTTGAAGTTAGATAAAGTGGCGTAGAATGTTCATCGAAATGCGAACGTTCTGACTGAATTCGAACTGCTTGAGTTTCGAAATTTAAATATTGATTTTCCATAATTATTTATTTTCTGAAAGTCTTAAAATATCTCCGAAAACTCCTCTTGCAGTTACTTTTGCTCCTGCTCCAGCTCCCATGATCACAAGTGGATTTTCGCCATAACTTTCAGTGTAGATTTCGAAAATCGAATCTGATCCTTTTAATTGTCCCAGTGCAGAATTGGCAGGAACGGAAACTAATTGTACATCGAGTTCGCCTTTTTCTTGTTGGAGATCGCCGTGTAAATCTCCCACGAAACGCAGAACGTGATTTTCTTTTTGATTTTTTTTAACCGCGTCAAAATGTTCATCTAAAAGATTTAAACTTGAAATAAATGGGTCTTTATTTAATTTTAATAAATCTTCTGGAATTAAATTTTCAATTTTAATATCGCTGAATTCATTGCTCAAATCGAGTTCTCTGGCAAGAATTAACAATTTTCTCGCGACATCATTTCCGGAAAGATCTTCACGAGGATCAGGTTCTGTGAAACCTTTTTGCATGGCTTCTTTTAAAATCGTAGAAAATTTCTCATCACGCACTGAAAAATTATTAAAAATATAACTGAGGGAGCCGGAAAAAACCCCTTTAATTCTGGTAATATTTTCTCCTGACAGATGAAGCAATTTTATCGTATCAATTAAAGGCAAACCTGCTCCAACATTAGTTTCATAGAGATATTTTTTATTTCTCTTTGCTAAAACATGTCGAAAATCGCGATATTCAGAAATAGGTAATGTGTTAAAAATTTTATTGGAGGAAACCAAATCGAAACCATTTTCTGCCAGAGTGGTGTAATTTTTTACAAAATCTACACTGGCTGTATTATCGATGACGATCAAGTTTTCTAACTGATTTTTTTGAGAAAAGGAAATGAGTGATTCTACATTAGTTTCTTCTTCCGCGACCAAAATATCATCGGACCAACTTTCATTAAAACCCTCTTTATTAAAAGCCATTTTTCTTGAATTTGCAACGGCGACAATTTTCAGATTTAATTTTTTACGGTTTCGAATTTCTACCGCATTATTTAAAACCTGATCAATTAAAGTAGAACCCACTTTTCCGTGACCGATGATGGCTAGATGAACAGTTTTCGGTCTAGCGAAAATTTCCGCTTCGATAATGTTTTTGGCTTTTTCATCTTGGGAAGAAGTCACCACGATATTCATTTTATTTTCTGCTGCAACTTGATTTAAGATCAAAGGAAATATATTATTCCTCGCTAATTCTGACAATATTTTGGTTGAATCCTTCGTGACAAATCCCATCACTGAAACATTATTAATACTGTAGATCTGACTGACCTTACCCGATTTTCTTTCGTTTTCAAATTCATCGATCAAACAATTTACGGCTTTTTCAGAATCACTTTCGTTGACTAAAACTGAAATTCCGTTTTCTGCAGCTTGTTGAGAAATAACACCTACGCTGATTCTTGCATACGTCAAAGCTTTAAAAATTCGGCCGTCAATCCCAACTTCACCTAAGAAATTCTTTCCTTCAAATTTGATAATGGATTTATGTTTTAAAATTTTTATTTCCGTTCTATTTTTCATTGAAGATATTATTTAGTAAGTAATTAAGTTGATCGTATTCCATTAAAAAAGCATCGTGGCCGTGAATGGATTTAATTTCGTGATAGAAAACATTTTGTTTATTACTCTTTAAAAATTGATAGCAATTTTTCATTTCAAACGCTGGGAAAAACAAATCAGAATCTACTGCGATGAAATGAATATTGGCCTTGATATTTTTTAGTTTTTCGGGAGCTGCATTAATCGACATGAGTAAATTATTCATCAAACGGTAAGAACTTAAACTAAATCTTTCGCTTAACAATTTTCCATGGAAATTAAGCCAGTCGTGCGATTTTAGAATTTGCTTTTCAGTATCAAATTCGTTTTTGAAGCGGTGATTGAGAGATTCGGGAGTTCGATAGCATAACATCGCATGCAATCTTGCTTTCTGCAAAGGCTCTTCTTTTTGGTCTAAAAGAAATTGCTGAACCAAACATTGAGCATGCAACCAGTCAGAAGTTTTATAATCGCAAGCAATAGGAATAAAATGATCAGTTAAATCAGATTTAATTGCAATCATTTCCCAACCGATCGCGCCACCAATTGAACCACCAATTAGCGTATAAAGTTTAGGAATATTGAGAAATTCGAGACCTTTCAAAAAAATATTGGCGATGTCTTTTGTCGTGAAAACATTTTCTTCAGCGATGAGATTTCCATCGAAACCATTTCCGGGAATATTAAAGCAAATGGCAGAATAAATTTTTGTGTCAATAATTTTATCATCTCCAATTAATGAATTCCACCAACCATTTTCACCAGCAACTTCAGAGTTTCCAGTCAATGCATGATTCACCAAAATAATCGGAGCCGAATGTAATGGTGGTCCGAAAATTTGATAAGACAAATCAATATCGAGGATTTTTCCTGATACTAAATGTTGATTTTTGAGTTTGATATGTTGTAGCGGTGTTTTCAATTTTTCTTAAAATTAAAATTGAAAATGCTACCTGAGAAGGGTAAAAAAGTTTCTGTTATCTTCACCCAAATTGGGTAAGAATGTAGCACCTTCTCCGTTTCCGAAGGGTTGCCAAGGTTTCATAGAGTCTTATCTCTCCACCTTTCTTGATAACATTTTCAATATGTAAATGAACTAATCTGTTGCAAAGGAAGGAATTAAAATGATTACTCACAAACTTTTGAATTATTTTTATTCCTTAATTTTGCAGAAGAAATTTTAGGTAAAATGACAGAAAGAGAAAGAATGCTCGACAGTGACTGGAAAAAATGGGGACCTTATGTGAGCAACAGACAATGGGGAACGGTGCGCGAAGATTACAGCCCAAACGGAAATGCATGGGGTTACACGACCTACAACGACGCGATCAGCAGAGCTTATCGGTGGAGTGAAGATGGTATTGCAGGAATTTGTGACAGTAAACAACGCTTATGTTTTGCATTCTCTTTCTGGAATCGAAAAGATAAAATGATCAAGGAACGCTTTTTCGGATTAAGCAATTATGAGGGAAATCACGGCGAAGATCTAAAAGAAATTTACTACGAACTCGACAATACGCCAACTCATTCCTACATGAAATTGGTTTATAAATATCCTGTAAATGAATTTCCGTACGATGAATTAATTGCGGAAAATGGAAAGAGAACAAAGCAAGATCCTGAATTTGAGTTGATTGATACCGGGATTTTTAATGACAACAACTATTTTGATATTTTCATTGAATATGCGAAAATAAATCATGATGATTATCTTATTCGTGTAACTGCGATCAATAGAAGTGAGGCAAAAGCTCCTTTGTTCATTCTGCCAACCATTTGGTTCAGAAACAACTGGAGTTGGGGTCATGGAGAATATGAGCCTCAACTAAAATCTTCGGTAAGTGGCGATATTGAAATTCATCATGAGTCTTTACCAGTTATAAAATTATATTCAAGAGAGCAAAATACAGAAACACTCTTTTGTAATAACGAAAGCAATCCGGCTAAGATTGAAGGTGCGAGCAGCGACCCAAAATATTATAAAGATGGCATCAATAATTTTCTGGTTCACAATGATGAAGATGCTGTGAATCCTGAGAAAAACGGAACTAAAGCATGTTTCGTTATCGACACAGAAATAGAAGCGGGTGACTCTCAAACTTTTGATTTCAGATTGAGTCCACACGATATGGAAAATGCTTTTTTTGACTTCGACGAAGTTTTTAGTTTAAGAAAAAGTGAAGCCGAAGAATTTTACGCAACGCTTCAAAAAGATCTTAGCGACGAGGAGGAAAAAAACATTCAAAGACAAGCTTTTGCCGGACTTTTGTGGAATAAACAATTCTATCATTATAACGTTTCAAAATGGATGAAAGGTGATCCGAAACTGGAAGCGCCGAGAGATTTAGACAAGCATGTTCGAAATGTTGGTTGGGAACACATGCAGAATAAAGACATTATTTCGATGCCGGATAAGTGGGAATATCCGTGGTTCGCAACCTGGGATCTCGCATTTCACTGTGTTCCGTACGCCATTATTGATTCGGGGTTTGCAAAACATCAGCTCAAATTACTGACGAAAGAATGGTACATTCATCCCAATGGTCAACTTCCGGCTTATGAGTGGGATTTCAGCGATGTAAATCCGCCGGTTCATGCGTGGTCTACTTTCCGGGTATTCAAAATTGATGAGAAGTTAAATGGAAAACCCGACATTCCTTTTCTGGAAAGCGTTTTTCAAAAACTATTATTAAATTTCACCTGGTGGGTCAACCGAAAAGATAAGAACGGAAATAATGTTTTTGGTGGCGGTTTCCTCGGACTTGATAACATCGGCGCTTTTGACCGAAATATGGAGTTTAAAAATGGTGACCATTTAGAACAAGCCGACGGAACAAGTTGGATGGCGATGTTTGCATTAAATATGATGCGGATTTCTATGGAGCTCGCTTTATACAATCCAATTTATGAAGATATGGCGATCAAATTTTTCGAACATTATCTTTATATCGCCGAAGCCATGGAAAATCTTGGAGATCCTAGCAAAGGTTTATGGAACGACGAAGATGGTTTTTTCTACGACGTTCTTCAACTCAATAATGGTGATGCCGTTTCATTGAAATTAAGAAGCATTGTTGGTTTAATACCGATGTTCGCTGTAGAAGTGATTGAACATTCCGTATTGGAAAAACTCCCCGCTTTCACCGAAAGAATGGAATGGATCCTGAAAAACAAACCCGAACTCGCTAATTTAGTTTCACACTGGGAAGTAGAAGGTAAAAGCAGAAAACATTTGATGAGCATTCTTCGGAAAAACAGGCTGAAAAGAATTTTGGAACGAATGGTCGATGAAAACGAATTTCTCTCCGATTACGGAATTAGATCGATGTCGAAAGTTTACGAAAAAGATCCTTTTAAATTCTCAGTCGATGGCAAAGATTTCATCGTGAAATATACTCCCGCAGAAAGCGACAGCAGCATGTTTGGCGGAAACAGCAACTGGCGCGGTCCTATTTGGTTTCCCATTAATTTCCTGATTGTGGAAAGTTTGCAGCGTTTTCATTATTATTATGGTGACAGTGTTCAAATCGAATATCCGACAAACAGTGGAAAAGTGAGAAATCTGGAATTTATAGCGGATGATCTGAGTCAGCGACTCTACTCCATTTTTAGTAAAGATGAAAACGGCAACAGACCTTTCAACGGTGGAAACGAATTTTTAAATCACAATGAATTCTTCAAAAACTACATCATGTTTCACGAATATTTCAATGGTGATACGGGTGAAGGAATCGGCGCATCTCACCAAACAGGATGGACGGCGACGATTGCGAAACTTATTCAACCAAGAATGGGTTCGAGACCAAAATAAATATTTTTATAGATTTAAACGCCTACTTTCTCTCCATTCACAAAAACCTCATAATTAACCGTTACATTTGGTTCTAAAGTTTTGGAAACCGAACAGTATTTTTCAAAGGAAAGTTCTGCAGCTTTCTGGGCTTTTTTCGGATCGATTTTCCCTTCCAAAAAGAATTTTACATTGATGGTTTTAAAAGGTTTTGCTTCATCCATCTGAACTCTTTCCCCTTCGGCTTCTGCAGAAAAATTGGTAAGTTCCTGTCTTTGTTTTTTCATGATGGAAACCATGTCGATTCCGCTGCAACCGGCAACTGCCATTAATAGAGATTCCATGGGAGAAACGGCTTTTGTTCCTTCTGATTGGGAAATATTATCTAAAAGGATGGAGTTCCCAATAGAATTTTTACATTCAAATAAATAATCGTCGTTGATTCTATTGAGGGTAATTTTCATATTGTATATTTTAAAAGATGATACGTTTAAAAGTTTAATTTGAGGATTTTAATTATAAAATTCCTCTTGCTTTTATTTCCAGATACTTATTAATGACTTCCAGATTTAAATTTTCGGGAAGCGTATAAATGGTATATATCCCAAATTTCTTTAATTCCTGAATAATTAATTTCTTTTCGTACTCAAATTTCTCTGCAATAATTTCATCGTAAACTTCCTGAATATTTTCCGGATTGGTATTCATTAAACTTTGGAGTTCAGAATTTTTAAAGAAAATAATGACTAATAAATGATTCTTGGCGATTCCACGAAGATATCTCATTTGTCGGTTTACCGCATCTAAAGTTTCAAAATTGGTGAAAAGCAAGATCAAACTTCGTTGTCCAATATTAAATCTCACTTCCTGATACAATCTGCTAAAATCACTTTCGAAAAAATTGGTCTGAATATTATAAAGTGCTTGCGAAATCTTTTTCAGCTGTCCAGATTTATTATCTGCGGCGACTTTATTTTCAGCCTTTTTAGAAAAAGTCATCATTCCGGCGCGATCATTTTTTTTCAGGATAATATGACTCAAAGCCATCGTTGCATTGATGGAATAATCGAGTAGACTCAAACCATTGAAAGGCATTTGCATGGTTCTGCCAATATCGATGAGCATAAAAATTCGCTGCGATTTTTCGTCCTGAAACTGATTCACCATCAATTGATTTCTCTTCGAAGTCGCTTTCCAGTTGATCGTTCGCACATCGTCGCCGGGAACATATTCTTTGATTTGCTCAAATTCCATGGTATGTCCCAACTTTCGGATTTTTTTAATTCCGCCCAAAAGGAATTCATTTTGAAGTGCCATTAATTCATATTTTCTTAAATGAATAAATGACGGATAACTCGGTACCAAAGCATCTTTTTGAAAGGTAAAACGTCGGGAAACAAATCCTAAAGTTGATTGTGCAAAAATATTCAAATTCCCAAAACTATATTCGCCGCGTTCTTTCGGTTCTAAAATATATTCGAAAAGAACATTGTTTTTAGGTTTAATGATTCTTTCAATATTAAAATCCCTCTTTTGAAACTGAAAAGGAATTTCATCAATCACTTTGGTTTTAATTTGAAAAGGATAATTATTTTTTAGATCAATTTTTATTGAATTTTGATCGCCATTCGATAATTTTTCAGGTAAAATTCTTTGTGCCTGAACTGCATTTTTCTGATTGAATAAAAGCAAGTAATCAACGGTAAATGCTAAAAAAACTAAAATCAAAAACCCGTGCGCCACTCCCATTAAAACCGGAAAGAAAAAAGCCAGAACATAAGTAATTCCCACGCCGAAAAGTGTGAAGAAAAAACGGTTATTGAGGTATAAATTTTTCATATAGATTGCTTTAAATAATTGCTCATTACCAATTACTTATTGCTTATTTTTCTATCTCGGAATTTCAATCGCTTCCAATATTTGTCGAATGATTTCATCTGCGGTCAAACCTTCCATCTCTCGTTCAGGCGAAACCATAATTCTGTGGCGCAGAACGGCGTAACTCGCTTCTTTAATATCTTCCGGAGTTACAAAATCTCTTCCCCGAATGGCAGCAAACGATTTCGACGCCGTCAACAAAGCCAAACTTGCTCGTGGAGAAGCTCCCAAATAAAGGAATTGATTTTCTCTTGTATTAACAATGATTTTTGCAATATATTCCAGCAATTGAGGTTCTACAAGAATGTTTTTTACAATCTGCTGGTAGTTTTTGAGCTGAACACCAGAAATTACGCTGTGAACTGCATCGGTTTTATCTTCTAACCTGTTTGCGTGTTGATTTTTAATAATTTGAACTTCCTGCAAAAGATTCGGATAACCCACATTTATCTTAAAGAGAAAACGGTCGAGTTGCGCTTCCGGAAGACGATACGTTCCTTCATGCTCAATCGGATTTTGAGTTGCAACGACAAGAAAAGGCTCCTGCATTTCGTATTGCTTTCCATCCATCGTGATTTGGCGTTCTTCCATGACTTCAAACAAAGCAGACTGCGTTTTTGCAGGCGATCGGTTAATCTCATCAATCAAAATAAAACTGGAAAAAATGGGTCCTTTTTTAAATTCAAATTCAGAATTCTTGACATTAAAAATGGAAGTCCCCAAAATATCTGAAGGCATCAAATCGGGTGTAAACTGAATTCTACTGAATCCAACATCAACTGTTTTCGCTAATAATTTTGCTGTAATCGTTTTCGCAACTCCCGGAACACCTTCAATTAAAACATGTCCGTTAGATAAAAGTGCAACCAAAAGATGTTCAATCATTGATTCCTGACCGACAATTACTTTACCGATTTCAGCTTTAACAGCTTCCAGACTTTGCTGAAGTTCCGTCATATCAAGTCGCGGCTGAAATTCAGGAATTATATGCTCTGAACTTGGGTTTTCAAAATTTTCCATACTTATTTTTCGAGGTGAATTCATCGTTTTATATATAATGAATTCGTGTTTTTTTACTTTAATATTCCGTCGAGCAATCGGTTCATTTTCACCAGATCTTCTTTCATTACACTTGCATAAGGATCTTGTCCTCTTTTGATGAAATCAATTGCTTCATTAATTTTTTCAAGACTTTTTCCTGTTTTCAAATGTAAAGTTTGAGCGAATTTTTCATCTAAATTTTGCGTATCGATCATGAGATCAAGTCGTACACGATTTAGAAAATACTGTGCTTTTTTCGCCATCATATCGTGGAAATCACCTTCCTGTAAATATAGATTTCCGATGCTTTTCACAAATTCAACCGATTTATTTTTTAAAGGTTCGATGATGGGAACAATTCGCTGTTTTCTTTTCGCATTAAAAATAACAAATAATAAAAGTCCGGCCAAGAATAACCACCACGCAAATCGAAGCGCAGGTTTGGATAAAATAAATCTCAAAGGCGATTGCGATTCTGTAGACTCTTTATTAGATTCGGTAAACCAAACCGTTTCCCGTTTCGGCAGATAAGAAAACACATCTTGAACATACTTTTGGTTTTCCGGATTTAAGAGATAATAGTTGGTTACAATTAAAGGTTCGGTATGAAGATACAAATGACCTTTTCCAAAATTAACTTTAATAAAATTCACTTTTCCTCCATCGAGAACTGCTTTTCCTAAAATCTCGTGGTTTTTATCAATCCTCGAAAAACCTTGATTTGCAGGTAACTTATCAATCTTAATAGAATCTGCAGAAAATTTCTCGTCGGTAAGTTTAAACACATTCTCACTTCGAACACTTACGTAAGATGGCGTAAAGTGGTTAGAATCAGCAATTTTCGGGTGAAAACCTTCGGCAATGATCAATGCATCTGAACCTGATTTTACGGTTTCCAGTATTTTTTTCCAGGATTCAAAATCGATTTCGGATTGGATGATCAAAATATTGTGTGGCTTTTCCTTATTGGTTTTATAGTAATTATAAGGAGAAAGTTCCGTTCGTTTCACTTCATTATTGAGAAAATGATTTACTTCTTTATTAAAAACAAAAAGACCGAAAGGAGATTTCTGATTCACATCAAAATTTTTACGCCAATCCGTCACCTCCGTTTTATTGATTTCCAGCAAAGCCAAAATCAACATCACGAAGATGAAAATAATACCGTATAATTTGACTGTTTTGTTCATATTCTTTGCAAATCCTTCAGCTTAATAACTATATTTTAAATTGTAAAAACTTTTGTTTAAAGTGGTTGTAGCGCTCTTCATTTACTTCAAATTCTCCATACCAAACGTAATCGAAAATATAACTCAATTCCTGAAAACTGGTTTTCAAATCGGCAGTTTTTAATTCACCGAAATAATCTTTATTTGTTTTTTCCGGATTCCAATTGATGAGTTCTTTATCCGCTAATTTCTTTAAAACAAAAAGAAAATGATAACGGATCGCCGAACGATACTCTTTTTCCTGCTCAAATTTTTCGATGGATTCTTTAAAATTAATCTCATGAATATTCTCCTGTAAATCCTGATTCGCAATATTAAATTTCTTATTCTTCTTCCCAAAAAAGAAATTCCCGTCTTTATTCAGCAAAAATTTAAGTAACAAATAAAGCACAAAACCAATAATTACAATGGCTGAAAGTCTCAAAATAATTTCGGTGTACGAAGACGCTTTATTCGGATCAACTTCGCCAAAAATAGACTCCAGAAACTTTCTGATTCGCTTTGTAAGTTTCTGCCAGAAAGATTCTCTTGGTTTTATCGTCGTGTAATCGAAATCGGGTCCTTTATATTTTGACTGAAATTTCTCCTCAAAACTTTTAGGAAAAACAACATTATTCGTGGTAGGATTTTTTTTAAGAAGAGAATCTGCACGATATTTTGGTGAAGAAGAAACCAATGAATCAACCTTTACCGCAAACGGCGCCTCCGGAATTTTCTGAGAAATCCCGAAGAGTGAAAAATGTAAAAAAAGTAAAAATATTCTAAATTTCATTCGTACCAATCGTGTCGATTTCGGAAAGATCAAGATTCCGGTGAAGATCTGTTCTGCTGTCATAATATTGCAAACCGGAGTTCACGAAGATCACATTGATCATTAAAAAAGAAATTAATATTGAAACTCCGTAAATAGAGAAAAATAAAATTCCCATTGAACCTTCCATAATGTTTTGCGGTCCCTTTTGCGGAATTGTAACCATTGCACCTGAAATAATCATAAGTGGAATTATTGCAAACACCGAAGTTATGGTCTGAATCAGTAAATACATCACCGTTGTTGAGCCCCAATATTTCCAAAACGGAGATTTGTCGCGGCCATTTTTATAGGAAAACTGGGCTCTTACAGCATAACTGAGTGATTCGAAAAAACCTTTTTTGGTGTTGAAATAATCGAACATTAAAAAATTGACAACATTCATGATTATTGGTCCCATTAATATCAAGAGAAAAAATCCGATGACGATAATTATTAACATTGCAGAAATGCCAAAAAGAATCACGGCGAGTGGCATAACGATAAAAACCAATCCTAAAAAAAATTTAATAAATCGACCGGAATTATTTTTTAAATCACTTAAAATTTCGTCCGCTTTAATATTTTTATTTCCGGTTTCGGTCAATCTTTTCATATATAAAATCGGGTACGAATAGGAAATCATCATTACCATTAGGAAAAGAATAAACATGATCGCAGAAACTAACGTCAAAACCACACTGTTTTCCTGGAAATAAGCCTGAAAATAATAATTTTGACCCTGGATATTTGAACCCATCATTTGAGAAAATAATTCGCGGTAACCAAATACAAAAATGACTACCATCAGAATTAATAAAATCCCGTTGATCATTATATAATTTTTGAAATAGTTTTTACCGTTCTCTTTGAAAAACGTAAAAGTATCGCTAATGAACGTTCCGAAGTCGCGTTTCTGATAAAACTGCATCATTAAGGTATTTTTTTGAAATGTAATATGGATAAATAAAATAATAGGAACCAATGATTACAAAGGCACCGAAGATCATTATGAAGTTTAAAATTCCGGGCATTATCAAGGCATATCTCGTCAGATAACCTTCGATCATTCCTGCCATAATGGTAAATGGAACGGTGCTAAGAAATATTTTAAAAGCATCTTTGAAACCTAATTTAAAGGAATTAAATCTGGAAAAAGTTCTTGGGAAAAGAATGGACGCTCCTAAAATTAATCCCGCCATTGTTTCTACAACCATGCTGAAAATTTCAAAAACGCCGTGAAGCCAGATTCCTTTTGCACTGTCTTTTAAAGCGCCATGTTCGTGAAAAAAATATTGAAACGAACCAAGCATTATACAATTCTGGAGCAAAGCATACAAAGTCCCTACACCGCCGAAAACCCCATAAAGAAATAGAATGGCGCCAACTTTCAGATTATTTACGGTAATTCCAATTGTACTTCCCCAATTAGAACCTTGCTGATAAACGCCGACTGCATTGCCTTTTTTGATGTTTTCAATCGTTTTGTTTACATATTCTTCTCCCAGAATAACATTCACAAATTCCTTATCATAATACGCGGAAATAAATCCAATTAAAGTGAATAATATAAAAAAGCCAAACGCATAAAATAAATATCTGCGATACTGATAGACCAACAGCGGAACTTCAGTTTTAAAAAAATACAGGAGGCGGTTTTGTTCTGTCCGTTTCGTTTTATAAATTTTCTGAAAAATAAGGGAAGAAAGGTTGTTCAGATAAATTGTGGTTTTGCTTTTCGGATAATACGTTTGTGCAAAAGACAAATCATTCACCAGATTAATGTACAAAGAAGAGAGATCATCAGGATTTTTTTTCAATTTTTCTGCGATAACCTGCTCGATTCCCAACCATTTTTCTTTATTTTGTTTGATGAATGCCACTTCTCTCATAAGGAAGCTAAAATAATAAAAATATGTCGCTGATCGCCATAAATACTTCACAAAATGTAAATATAAATTTCAATACCGCGAGTGTTGGCGAGAGAATATTGGCTTTTGGCATCGACATGCTCATCAAAGGTGCTTATTTACTGGTCACCTATCTGATATTTTTTCGCGTTTTTAATCTTGGGGCTTTTTTTAATACGCTCGATAACTGGTCTGTCATGGCCGTGATCATCATCATTACTTTGCCCATTCATATTTATACTTTGGTTTGCGAAAGTCTTTTGGAAGGACAAACTTTCGGAAAAAAAGTGGTGCGGATCAAAGTGGTAAAGATCGATGGTTTTCAGGCTGGATTTGGGGATTATCTAATTCGGTGGTTTTTCCGCTTGGTAGATGTGTTTTCAAATTCAGGCGTGGTCGGTTTGATCACCATGATCGTATCGAAAAATAATCAGCGTTTAGGAGGAATTGCTTCCGGAACTGCCGTCATATCTTTGAAAAACCACGTTACCATTTCGCACACGATTTTAGAAAATTTAAAAGAAGATTATTTGCCTGTTTTTCCACAAGTCATCGCGCTTACCGATAATGATGTGAGAATCATCAAAGAAAATTATCAAAAGGCACTAAAAAGCGATGACAGACAGATCCTTTCAAAACTTTCGAGTAAAATTAAAGAAATTCTAAAGTTAGATATTGATCCCACGAAATTCACGGAGCGCAGATTCATCGATATCATCATTAAGGATTACAATTTTTACACAGGAAAAGATATTTAAATTTCAATTCTTTTTGGGGCAACTTCATCCATCTTCCGCTCCCAATCTTTTTTGTTTCGTCAGATGACGACCCAAAAAAGGATTTCCGCTCAAGCTGGGCTGCAACAATCGCGAAAAACAAAACGATTTATTAAATCTAAAATCCCGCTTCCATTTATTTTCCTTAAATTTAAAGTACAAAATCGAAAGAAATGAAATACACCAATGATCGATCAGGAAACGGCGGAGTTTTTAAGTTAAATAATGATGAAGACGAAGTTGGAAGATTAACTTACACCATTTTCCCGGAGGAAAATAAACTCATTATTTCCTTTGTTTTGGTTCATGCAAAATTTGAAGGTCGTGGAATGGGAAAATATTTGGTCGAAGAAGCCATTAAATTCGCTCGGGAAAACAACTGGAAAGTTTATCCACACTGTTCTTACGCAAGATCTGTAATGAACAGGATGACTGATGTGGAGGATATTTTACTGGAAGGTTAATACTTCATTAAGTAAGATGTCTTCAATATCATCTGGATAATCAACTGTAAAATGATGATGATGATCGACCCATTTTCTGATCTCTTCGGCATTTAAAATTTTGGAGGTCGGAAATCCCATTTTCTCTAAAGCAAAAGCATTACATTCTTGCTCATATTGGTTATGAATAGGAATAACAAATAACTTTTTACCCATAAACAGCGCTTCTGCCGGAGTTTCAAAACCTGCATTGCACAAAATTCCTTCGCAATTTTCGAAATATTTTAAAAACTGAATGGTATCGATGGGAAAGATCTCCAGGTTTTCTTGCCTATAATGTAATTTGCTGTCTTTCGAGAACACCTTCCATTCAACCGGAATATCCTTTAAGATCTGAATGATATTCTGGTCTGAAAAGCTGGGTAAGTAAACAAGATAATATCCTTTCCGCTGAGGATTTAAATTTCTGATCTTCTTTCTAATGACGGGTTTCTTGATCTGCGGATGATAATTTTCAAAATGAAATCCTATTTTCCGCTCGCTTGGGACGTAATAATTTAAAATCAGCTCGCCTAAAAAGTCTTTTTTTTCAGGTTTCGGAGTTTCTTTAAAACACAGGGAAGCTTGATGACTCAGTTCAATCATGGGCAAATCTCTTAATTTGCAAGCCCATCCTGTCAAAGGTTCGAAATCATTGATAATTAAATCGTAATGGGAAAGTTGCAAGTCTCTGCCGTTTTTAAAAGCCTCAACAAAACTATTCCCTGCAAATGTTTTACGGTAAGATAGCCCGCCTGTTTTATTGTATAGCAGCGAAACCCCTTTGTAGTGGAAGTTGACATCGAAATCGGCTTTCAGTTGCGATTGATGACCACTCATTAAAATATCAACTTCGACATGCTTTTTGAGAAGAGGAATAATTTCCTGCGCTCTTGCAATATGTCCGTTCCCTGTTCCCTGAAATGCGTACAGAACTTTCATCAGGAAAAGTTGGTTACCACTTTTAATAATTCCAGATGATCCATTTCCAAAATTTCTTCATGATCGTCATCCTTCAGCAAATGCTTATGATCCTCATAATGAAATATGGCCCATTTCTTATCGTTGTATTCGAGCGCTGATAAATTCTCGATCCAGTCACCAGAATTCATATAAATACAGGATCCATTCTTGTTGTGGATTTCCCGAATCTGCGGTTGATGAATGTGACCGCAAATAACATGATCATATTGATTGTCAATCGCCAATTCAGAAGCCGTTAATTCGAAGTCACCGATAAATTTTACTGCTTTTTTTACGTTGTTTTTAATTTTTTTGGAAAATGAATACTTCTCTTTCCCCATCTTTTGCAAAAACCAGTTGATAACCGTATTGATAAGAATGAGTAAATCGTATCCTTTTCCGCCTAATTTAGCGAGCCATTTGGAATGCTGCACAGAGGCATCGAAAACATCACCATGAAAAATCCAGGTTTTTTTCTCATCAATGGTAAGGCAAATTTTATTACATATTTTAAGATTTCCTAATTCGAAATCAGCAAACTTGCGAAACATCTCATCATGGTTTCCGGTCACATAGTAAACCTCAACATTTTTGGTCACGAAAGAAAGTATTTTCTTAATGACTTTCAAATGAGATTTAGGAAAATAAGACTTTTTGAATTGCCAAACATCGATGATATCTCCATTTAGAACTAACGTCTTCGGCTGAATGGAATTGAGATATCTTAATAATTCTTTTGCCTTGCAACCGTAAGTCCCGAGGTGAACATCTGAAATTACAACTAACTCAACGTTTCTTTTCATCGCTTTTGTGCAAAGAAAAGACTTGAATGTTACTTGCAGATGAACACGATATTATTTTCTTATAAAGAATTCAGTAAGGCGTCGGTTATTTCCATGTTATGATAAACATTTTGAACATCATCGTCTTCTTCAAAACGGTCGAGCATTTTCATATTAATTTTGAATTGCTCCTCCGTAACTTCTTTGCTATTGTTGGGAATTCTTTCTAATTCGGCACTTTTAACATCCATGCCCAATTCTTCCAGTTTGTGAGAAAGAGCGCCGAAATCCTCAAATGCTGTTGTGATCAACACTTCTTCATCATCGCTTTCTACATCTTCTGCACCACCATCGATCATTTCCATTTCGAAATCATCCCAATCCATTTTGATTGAAGACCTGTCAATCGAGAAAATTCCTTTTCGGTCAAAGATAAAAGCCAATTCTCCATTTTTCCCAAGACTACCATCGAATTTATTAAAAATCGCTCTTACGTTTGCCACAGTTCTCGTGGGGTTGTTTGTAGTGCATTCAACAAAAAATGCAACACCTCCTAAACCGTAACCTTCGTAAGTAATTTCCTCATAATGTTCTGCGTCAGCACCACTGGCTTTTTTAATTGCTCTTTCAACATTGTCCTTTGGCATGTTTGCCCCTTTGGCATTTTGCATACATCTCCGTAAAGAAGGATTTGAGTCCGGATCTGCACCACCTGCTTTAACGGCAAGAGCAATGTCTTTTCCTATTTTAGAGAATGTTTTGGCCATCTTGTCCCAGCGAGCCATTTTTGAGGCTTTTCTATATTCGAATGCGCGTCCCATAAATTTTAGTTATTAATATTGCAAATTTACATAAAATCACAAAAAACGCCCCCAATAATGGGAGCGTTTTTTTATGATTTAGAAATAATTTTTAATTATTTTCTTTTTTTCATTGATTTCTTTTTCATTGTTTTCTTCGCTGGTTTAGCAGATTTCTTGATAACAACTGGTAAGTCAGACTTATCCATTGCATCAAAAGCAGCTTTATCAACAGCAGTAACAACTACTTTTCTATCAGTCATTCTTTCAGCATCAGATGCTTTCTCAGAAACCACTGCGTTAGCTTCACCAACACCTTTAGATTTCAATTGAGTTGTAGATACTCCTCTTGCTTCTAAAGCATTCACTACTGCTGCAGCTCTTTCTCTAGATAATTTCAAGTTGTAAGCGTCTGAACCTTTTTTGTCAGTTTCACCTGTCAATAAGAAAGTTCCACCGTTAGAATTCTTAATTATGTCAGCAGCCATATCTAATTTAGAACTAGATTCTGGTCTGATTGTAGCTTTGTCGAAGTTAAAGAAAATTCCTTTAAGAGCTCCTGTAGCTTCGTCAGCGATTACAGTTTGTGGCTTAGGACAACCGTTGTATTCTTTCAATCCGAAAACTGTAGGACAAGCGTCATCTTTATCTAAGATTCCATCACCGTCAGTATCTGGCCAAGGACAACCTTTGTTTTCTGCTGGACCAGGAACTGTAGGACAAGCATCATCTTTGTCGATTACACCATCGCCGTCAGTATCTGGCCAAGGACAACCGTTGTTTTCAACTGGACCTGCAACATCTGGACATTGATCATCGATATCTGGAATTCCGTCTCCATCAGTATCAGGACAACCTTTGAATTCAGCTAAACCTGGAGTATCTGGACATCTATCGTCTTTATCTAAGATACCATCTTTATCTCTATCATTGTTACCGAATCTAAACAATAATGAAGCAGAAGCTTGCCAAAAGTTAGCAATATCTGACTTGTCAATTGGTGTAGAAACGTAATCACCTTGAATACCAAGACCAAAGTTTTTAGTTAACCAGAAGTTAGATCCTAAACCAGTTGAAACTGTAAAGTGATCGCTTCTTCTTTGTGTACTACGCATTCCATCAGAAAATCCAGGATAGTATTCTCCATTAATATCAGTTAAAGGAAAAGTAACACCTGTATAATCGTGTCTCATGTAGTTTGCACCAACTCTCAAATATGGATCAAACCAAGATTCTTCGTTCCAAAGACCGTTGAATTTGAATTGAAGACCTAAACCGGTCATTAGGAAAAATTCTTTTCCCATTCCAATTCTTTTGTTGTCAACGTTCCCTACGGAAGTTTGCCAGTCAAGAACCAAATATTTATTAATGTTTCTTGCTACAGTTAACTTCGAAAGTGGAGGTGTAATCGTAAAGTTGCTGATGTTATACAATTGACCGTGATCTGAACTACCGAAAGCAGTAGAGAAAACATTTCCAACTGTACCTCCTGCCGCAGCATGATTTACTCCGTGAGCACCAACACCGATTAACCACGGGTTACTGGTAGTCTGGGCGAAAACAGTAGAGGCAATCGTAAGAGCCAATGCTGAAATTCCTAATTTTAGATTTTTCATAGAATTAAATGATTAAATAATTGATAATGCAAAATAAATATAAATTTTCTTTAAAAACAAAGATTTTGGGTCTTTTTTTAACTTTTCTTTAATATTCTCTCGAGATTGCGTTTATTTTCTCTGTCTTTTATACTGTCGCGTTTGTCGAATAATTTTTTACCCCGTCCAAGTGCGATTAGAATCTTAGCTTTTCCTTTATCATTAATATATAGTTTTAAAGGAACTATGGTATTTCCAACATCTTTCAGTTTTTTTTCAAACTTTTGCAATTCCCGTTTGTGCAACAGCAACTTCCGTTCCCTTTTTGTTTTGTGATTATAAAAAGTTCCCAATTTATACTCATCTATCATCATATTAATAATATAAAGTTCTCCGTCAATGAACTGGCAAAACGCTTCGGTAATACTTGCTTTTGATGAACGTAAAGATTTAATCTCAGTTCCCGTAAGTACCATTCCTGCTTCAACTTCATCCAATAGCTCATACTCAAAACGGGCTCTTTTGTTAAAAATATTGATCGTTTTTTCTATCTTCATTTCACTTGCTTCTTTATACTTTAAAGATATGTTAAATTTATTCTATTTTAACTAAAAATTATCTTAAAAATTGCATTCAAATTTTATACCTTATTACAATCACACGAAATTGAAACTTTAAACCCAATTTCTTTTCGTAATTTTGCGCCAAATTTACAAAACTATATGTTAACAGTATCTAATTTATCACTGCAATTCGGGAAGAGAATACTTTTCGATGATGTGAACATTATGTTTACGAAAGGAAACTGCTACGGAATTATCGGTGCAAATGGTGCCGGAAAATCTACATTCCTTAAAATATTAACCGGAGATCAAGATCCAACAACGGGCAGCATATCGCTTGAGCCCGGAAAAAGAATGTCCGTTTTAGAGCAAAATCACTTCGCTTACGATAATTTCACGGTTTTAGAAACAGTACTTCGAGGCAATGAGAAGCTTTATAAAATAAAGGAAGAAATGGACGCGCTTTACGCAAAGGAAGATTTTTCTGATGCCGACGGTATAAAAGCCGGTGAACTGGGAGTAACTTACGACGAAATGGGTGGCTGGAACTCTGAATCTGATGCGATGACCATGCTTTCAAACGTTGGAGTTAAAGATGACATGCACTATCAAATGATGGGTGAACTGGAAAATCAAAATAAAGTGAAAGTTCTTTTAGCACAAGCTTTGTTTGGCAACCCAGATGTTTTAATTCTCGATGAGCCTACGAATGATCTTGATATTGAAACAATTGCCTGGTTAGAAGACTTTTTATCAACGTATGAAAATACTGTGATTGTGGTTTCTCACGACCGTCACTTTTTAGATACAGTTTGTACCAATATTGCCGATTTAGATTATTCTAAATTAAATTTATACACTGGTAACTACTCTTTCTGGTACCAAGCTTCACAATTAGCGACGCGACAAAGACAGCAAGCCAACAAGAAAGCTGAAGATAAGAAGAAGGAACTTCAGGATTTTATCGCACGGTTTTCTTCTAACGTTGCAAAAGCGAAACAGGCAACTGCCCGTAAAAAAATGATCGATAAATTAAATATTGATGACATCAAGCCAAGTTCCAGAAGATATCCTGCAATTATTTTTGATACAGAACGTGAAGCCGGAGATCAAATTTTAGAGATCAAAAATCTGGAAAAAACAAAAGATGGTGAGCTTCTATTTTCGAAGATCGATCTAAATCTGAAAAAAGGAGATAAAATCGCAGTACTTTCTAAAAACAGTTTAGCAATTACAGAGTTCTTTGAAATTCTATCTGGCAACACTAAGGCAGATAAAGGCGAATATAATTGGGGAATTACAACAAATCAATCGTATATGCCTTTAGATAACAACAGTTTTTTCGAGGAAGATATCAATCTGGTTGATTGGTTGCGTCAGTTTACAAAAAGCGATGATGAGCGTCACGAAGAATATATGCGTGGATTTTTAGGGAAGATGCTTTTCTCCGGAGATGAAGCTTTGAAATCTTGTAAAGTCCTGTCAGGTGGAGAAAAAATGCGTTGTATGTTTAGTCGAATGATGTTACAGAGAGCAAACGTTCTACTCATGGACGAACCAACAAATCACCTGGATCTGGAAAGTATCACCACTTTAAATAATTCATTGACGAACTTTAAAGGAACCATACTGCTCTCATCTCATGACCATGAAATGTTAGAAACAGTTTGTAACAGAGTAATTGAGTTGACGCCAAAAGGAATTATCGACAGACAAATGACTTACGATGAGTACTTAGATGATAAAAAAATAAAGGAACTGCAGCAGCAGATGTATTCTTAAAATAATTTAACGAGTTAAAACCGTCTTATCAATATTGATAAGACGGTTTTTTTTATTAAAGATCAAAAAAAATCCTCTCCAAATAAAATTTGAAAAGGATACTGAAAAAGAGATATATAGTTGAGTCTTTTTAAGAGATAAATATTCCTGCAATTGCAGCAGCCTGGTCTCCGGTCAATATTTCATCAAATGAAGCCGATCCAGCTGGAGCTCCAAATAATGTAGAAGTATTGTAACCAGCTTGAGTTATGTTTTCTTCTCCTGCATAAACTGCGTTGGTTGCTGCAGGCATATTTCCACCTACATTCAACTCGATCCAACCTTTGTTCATACGCATTCTTCTCACTTTCGAAGCGTGTCTCGCTTCCACAGAATGGATTTGTAAAGCTGCCTGTAAAACATCTTTATTTGAAGCAACATTTCCAGCCTGACCTTTGTAAGCACGAACTCCTGTATCTTCAAAAGCTTGCGCAAGAGTCAAAAATGTTTGATAATCGGTAAAAGGTTGAAAATTTCCACCCGCTGTAAAATCAAAATTTGGTTTCATACCTGGAGCTTCTCCTAAGGAAGTCAGTGCGCTTTTTAAGAAAGCAACGTGAGCGGTTTCGTGTTTGCTGATTTGTTGAAAGACAACTTTATCACCCGCCGGAATTAATCCCGCAGTATTAATACCTGTTCTGTAATATTCGTCTTCCAAATATTCTAAAGTCAATGCTAATTGGAGCGCACCAGTCAATGCTGAAGCTGCTGCAAAACCCATCTCTTGCGTTGTTTCAGCTTTCGCAGAAGTTGCCATAAATGATCCTAATCCTAATGGAATAGCTGCAAGTGCTGCTTTTTTTCCAAAGGCTGAAAATTGAGACAGACTCCCTAATCTTGAAGTTTCGGTTGAGAAAAATTTATCGTCCGAAAGTTTATCTAATATTGTAAGTAAGTTCATAATAAATGTTTTAAAAATTAATAAATTCTAACCGATTCCTTGTTCTTTCCAAGTGAAAGGTGTTTTGAAAAATCCACCAGCTGCTGCAACAATATCTTTTGGTTTTTTTGCTACATCTAAACCAGTCATTACATCAATTACATCATCACCAGCAAAATCCATGGATCCAGGATTTATCAGATCTCTAATTGCGGAAGCATGTCTTGCTTCAACACTTACTATTTTACCTGCAATTACTAAATAATCTAAATTTTTAATTAATCTACCTGCACCGTTATAAGCTGCAACACCTGTATCTTCCAATGCTTTGGCAGTGGCAAGAATCGAAGTTCTACTACTGAAATCGATGTTATCATATTTAAATTCTAACTTCGGTGTAGGCATTGCTCCTGCTGCAGTAATTGCTGCTTTGAAAAAGTCTCTGTGAATAACTTCGTGATTATAGATATCAATAAAAACTTGTTTTTCGGCTGCAGAAATACCAGTGTAAAAGTTATTGACCACTTTCGTGTAAAAATCAGCTTCCAGCTGTTCCAGCGCATAAGCGTAATTTAAAATTCCCACATCTCCTACTCCCAGGTCAAATATCGAATCCGGTTGCACATACTGCATATCTTCATTTCTACATCCTGCCAAAGTCAGTCCGGCTACTACGAGACCGACTCCCCCTAACTTCAGAAAATTTCTTCTGTTTGTATCCAAAGTTGCTCCTTTGTTCGATACGTGAACTGTTTTTTCCATAATAAATATTGTTTAATTGGTTCTAATATTAATTACGAGCCTTAAAAGTTTTTAGATTTAAATTATTTATAATAAAATCAAATTAATTGCTACTTCGTTGAATTAGTGCGTTTTAAATTTTATGAATTTTTACTTTCATGCATCAAATCTTCTTCTTTTTTGAATTAATGGCAATCATTAAAAGTATATATTACATTAATTTGAAAATTGAAAACGCATCTTTAATTAAATCGAAATCAAGAACAAGAGATCAAGCTTTCCATAAAAAAAATTGGAAAAAAAACTCTATTTTTGTGAGATTATGAATCAAAAATGGATTTACAATCCCGAACCCGATGAAGAAATTGTTGATGGACTAAGTACATCTCTAGGTTTCGGCACCTTTGAATCCAAGATCCTCGTCATGCGCGGAATCGACAATTATCAAAAAGCGCGGGAATTTTTCAAACCTAACCTCAACGACATCCACAATCCTTTTCTCATGAAGGATATGCAGCTTGCTGTAGATCGTATTGCAACAGCGATTGAAAATGGAGAAAAAATAATGGTCTACGGTGATTATGATGTCGACGGAACCACTGCAGTTGCCTTGATGTACCTTTACCTCAGCAAAATTGTAGATAAAAAATACCTAACTTATTATATTCCCGACCGAAATATTGAAGGTTATGGGATTTCAAATGAAGGAATCGATTTCGCAAAAGAAAACGGTTTCTCTGTAATAATTGCACTTGATTGCGGAATCAAAGCACTCGATAAAGTTGAATACGCGAATAATTTAGGCGTTGATTTTATTATTTGCGATCACCATTTACCGGGAGAAGAAATTCCTGCAGCCGTTGCAGTTTTAGACCCGAAAAGAGTTGATTGCCGATATCCTTTCAAAGAATTGTCTGGTTGCGGAGTTGGGTTCAAATTATGTCAGGGTTTAAATACCATTTATAAAATTCCGGAAGCTGAACTTTTCGAATTGACCGATTTACTTGCAATTTCTATCGCCGCAGATATTGTTTCAATGACAGGAGAAAACAGAGTTCTGGCGAAACAGGGTTTAAAAGTTTTACGAAAATCCAGAAATCTTGGTTTAAGAATGTTGATACCGGAAGATAAACTAGCAACTTTCGAGATCTCAAACATCGTTTTTGAAATCGCTCCAAAAATAAATGCTGCCGGAAGAATTTCCCACGGAAAAGCCGCAGTAGAATTAATGGTTTCCGACAACTTAAAGCAGGCGCATCAAATTGTAAGTGACATTATAACACTCAATGATTCCCGCCGGGAAATGGATACGAACAGCACTATAGAAGCACTTTTGCAAGTAGAAACAACTGGTCAACTGCAAAATTTTTCTACCGTTGTTTACGGTTCAACCTGGAACAAAGGCGTGATCGGAATCGTAGCTTCAAGATTAACTGAAACTTTTTATAAACCCACGATTGTTTTCGCAGACGGAAACAACGGCGAAATGGTCGCTTCTGCGCGGTCAATTGCTGATTTCGATGTGCATGATGCCTTAGAAAACTGTTCGGATCTTTTCTTAAAATTTGGCGGTCATCCCGCAGCAGCCGGACTTTCCATGGAAAAAGACAAGTTTGAACTATTCAAAGAAAAGTTCGAAAAAGTAGTTGCTCAAAAAATTCAAGATCATCAAAAAGAACCAAGCATAAAAATTGATTCCGATGTTACGATCGATGATCTGGATAAAGATTTCTTCAACTTCCACCGTAAATTAGCTCCATTTGGTCCGAACAATATGAAACCCGTTCTGGTCTTAAAAAATCAAAAAGTTTCGGGTTATGTGAAAACGATGGGGAAAGATAATAATCATTTAAAATTCTTCATCAAACAAGATTCTACAGGAAAAAATATCGAATGTGTAGGTTTTAAACTGGGAAAATTTGCTGATGATTTTCGACAAAAAACATTTGACATCGCCTTTACCGCCGAAGAAAATCACTGGAAAGGAAATGTGACCTACTACTTGAATATTCGAGATGTAAAATTTAATTAAAGCTCAGATTAAGTATTTAATTAAAAATTTCTACAAAACCGGATGCCTTTCAAACTCCTTCTCTCGATCAAAAAGATAACGATACGTCGCTAATTTACGCGTCACTTCAGTTTCTAAATTCTCCGCGATCTTCATCATTTTTGGATTAAAATCACCGATCCACTGCATTTCGTAATCTTCAAAATCGGTGGTTTTTCTAAAATGCCTCGTTCCTTCCCAGATCATAAAACCGTCGATGCCTTTTTTCTGCCATTCCGGAACGATCCCAAAAACCAAACCTACCATTTTCTTATTTTTTCTCAACTTCTTGACGAAAAGAAATTTCAGTTTCTGCCAAAGTCCAAACTTTCCATCCAGATATTTAAACCATTGATTAAGATCTGGAATATTCATCCACATAGCGATGGGTTTTTCATTTTCGTAAATAAACCAGGAAATATGGTCGTTAATAACAGGTTTCAAAGTGAGAAAAAGTTTCAGCGTTTGCGCATTAGTAAGTTGTTTTCCTTCACCATGATTTGCCCAGGCTTTATTGTAAATTTCCGTAAAATCGACCGCAAATTTTTCCAGATTTTTAACTTTCATTCTTTTTGCAGAAATCGTCTTGACTTTTGAAATTCTTTGGTGCATCTCCAGAAAATTTTCAGCAACCGGATCATGAATTTTTCGACCGAAACACAATTGATTAAAATAAATCTGAAATCCATAATTCTCAAAAAGTTCTTTATAATAAGGAGGATTATAATTCATCCCGAAAAGTGGTTCGGAAAAACCTTCGATCAAAAGTCCCCAAAACCGATCCCTTTCCCCGAAATTAATCGGTCCATCCATCGCTTCCATCCCTTTTTCCTGAACCCGATCCTTCGCAAAATCAAAAATAAAATTGGCTGTTTCCTGATCATTAATGCAGTCAAAAAAACCAATCCCACCAGTTGGTTGATCCTGTTCATACTTCTTATTAATGAAGACTGCAATTTTCCCGACCGTTTCTTTTTTATCATTTAAAAAGAGAAAACGTTCACATTCGCCAAAGCGAAAAAATTTATTTTTTTTAGTATCAAAAACATTCTCAATATCTTTATCAAGCGGACGAATATAATTTGAATCATCAGAAAACAAACGTGCCGAAAACTCTGTAAATTCCTTGTTATGTTCTTTAGAAACCACTTTTTCTACCTTCATATTTCAAAAATAGTCAATTTATTTTTTCAATAAAATTGTAATTTTTGTTTTTTTTCAGTATTTTTAAAAAAATCGTAGATCTTGAAGAAAACCCTTGTCATTTTTGCACATCCTTATTTTGAATATTCTACTTCCAACGTAGAGTTAGTAAAAATATATGATGGTGTTGAAAATTTGGTTTTCAAAGATTTGTATGAAGAATATCCTGATTTTCACGTTCAGGCTTTCAAAGAGAGAAAAAGAATCAGAGACTACGAGCGACTCATTTTTCATTTTCCCCTGATCTGGTTTTCGATTCCACCGCTTCTTAAACTTTGGATCGACGAGGTTTTCGACATGACGTGGACGATGGAAAAAAACCATCCGCTTCAAAATAAAGATGCAATTATCATCGTAACTGTAGGCGGAAAAGCAGAACATTACACGCCGGAAGGAATGTATGAAACCACGATCGAAGAACTATTAAAATCGCTTACTCTATCATTAAAAGTAAATCAAATCGAAGTAAAAGAATTAATCGCAGTTCATAATTCAGACGATCTAACCAAAGAAGAACTTTTGGATATTTCCGGAAAAATAAAAAAAACCCTCAACATTAAATAATGGAGAATTCACTTGCAATGACCGCGCTCATTTTTTTAGGTGCAGCCATCATCATGGTTCCATTGGTCCGAAAACTGGGTTTGAGTTCGGTGATCGGATTTATTCTGGGCGGAATTATTATTGGTCCCTTTGTTTTAAAATTAACAGGTCGCGGTTCCGAAGACATCATGAACACTACAGAATTTGGAGTGATCATGTTGCTTTTCCTAATAGGCTTAGAAGTTGAACCCAAAAAATTCTGGCGCATCAGAAAGAAAATTTTCGGCATGGGTTTGAGTCAGATGTTGATCACAGTGACCTTACTTTTCCTCATATTTTATGTAGCAAAATGGCGTCCTGATCAAGCTTTGGTTGCAGCTTTGTGTTTCGCATTATCCTCTACGGCGATCGTGTTGCAGACTTTAAAAGAGAAAGATATTTTCCGCACAGAAGTCGGTGAATCTTCCTTCTCGATCCTTCTGTTCCAGGATATTGCCGTGATTCCGATTTTGGCTTTATTGCCGGTTTTAGCTTCAAGACCCGCAGATAAAGAACAAATGATCTTGCTGCAATATTTACCCGATTGGTTGCAACCGTTTTCGATTATTCTGGGAGTTTTGCTTTTGATTTTTTTAGGCCGTTATATTTTTGTGCCGTTTCTGAGATACGTTTCGCGGTCGGGTATGAATGAATTATTGACCGCTTCTTCCCTATTTCTCGTCATTGGAGTTTCAGAATTGATGAATGCTGTCGGATTATCGCCGGCTCTTGGAGCTTTTATCGCCGGAGTAATGTTGGCTACGAGTGAATTTCGTCATGAACTTGAAAGTCAGATCGAACCATTTAAAGGATTGCTGCTCGCAGTGTTCTTCGTGAGTGTGGGAGCAACCATCAATTTCTTTGTCATCATGGAAGATCCGATGTTTATTTTCACTACCACAATTGTAGTTTTAGCCGTGAAATTCGGAGTTCTCTTTGGCGTTGGAAAATTTTTCAAGTTAAAGATGGATCAAAATTTCATGGTGGCTTTTGCCTTATCTCAGATTGGAGAATTTGCTTTTGTCCTCATTAATTATTCCACAAATTTATATCTACTCGATCCAAAATTGAATGCACAACTCCTCGCCATTACAGCTATTACGATGTGCGTCACACCAATTCTTCTAATCATTAATGACAAATTCATTGAACCAAGATGGCCAAAACCTGAAAATACTGATGATGAAATAATCGAACAGATAAAACAACAGAAAATAATTATCGTCGGATTCGGTCATTTTGGAAGTACCGTTGGGAGATTACTCCGTGTTAATGGCGTTAAAGCAACAGTTTTGGACAATGATCCGGAGCGTGTAAATATTTTAAGAAAAAATGGATTCAAAGTTTATTTTGGAGACGCTGCGAAACCCGGGATTTTACGTTCAGCCGGTGCGGAAACTGCAGATCTGCTCATCCTTTGTTTAGACAGCCCGGAGAAAAATAAATTTATTCTGCAATATGCCAGAGAAAAATTCCCGCAACTGCAATTTTTTGTTCGTTCAAAAAACCGTCTTGATGCCTATGACTTCATTAATAATGGCGTTGACAATATTTACCGGGAAACATTGGGAACCGCAGTGAACATGGCCGTTGATATTTTAAAAGCTACAGGAATGCGCGCTTATGCAGCGAGAAGACTTGGACAACGGTTTATGCTCATCGATAAAGCGGTGACGAGACGATTAGCCAAAGAAAAAAGCAACGATACTGTGACTTTTACGATGAAGGAATACTTGGAACGTGAAGCTGAACTTCTAGCGCAGGACAGCCATTCTTTCGACGAATCGCAGTGGAGTGAAAACGAAGAATTTTAAATTAGTAATTGGGACAATCTTGCGCTGTAATATTGGCTATAACAACTTTTTTATCGTTAAGCATCACCTTTACTTCCGGGAAATTACCTTCTACACAATCATCTTTTTCGTCTTTAAAATCACCATTCGCAGCTTCAATTTCTACTCCTCTTCCGGAAATTGAGTAGTTGTTTTCAGTAAAGTTAAAGGTGTTCAAAGGATAATCTTTCCCATCAATTCTTATATTTCCTTCGTTGGAATTTTGATCAAAATAAAAGAGTACGTTTCCGTTTTGCTTAAAAATTGCTCGTCCTTTTTGGCTTGTAATATTTTGAGGTAGGATTTTAAAAGCAACAGATTCTTCCCCATTTTGAAAAGCTGGAATTTGCATACTGTCAAGAACTGATTTCGTGGAATCTGTATTATTTTGCACAACACTTTCTTTGTCTTTCTTACAGGAAAGGACCGCAGAGAATATCATTAATAAAAGAATCTTTTTCATATTTAAATTTTTCTACATTTTTTAAGCAATAATTATTCCTTCACCAAAACCATATAAGACCACGGTTCCAGTTTTAAATTTATCTTTTCTTTGATATTGAAAATTTTTCCGCTGAAAAGTTCCTTATAATTTCCCTGGTAATATTTGGTATCCAAATTAACATTGACAATTTTATCGGAAAAATTCAGGATCGGTAAAACTGCATCAGTATTTTTTTCTCTGTAAAAGGAAATTACTTTATCCTGTTGATCGTTCACAACGCGAATCATTTCCCCGCCATACTTTCCGTTCCACAAAGCTTGATTATCGTGTTTTAAATGGAATAGTTTGGTAAATAAAACTGCATTTTCATCATCTTTCCATTCGATAGGATCTTTTTCAAAAAATTTCAGACTTCGATTCAGACCAGCTTCCTGACCGCTGTAGCAAAGCATCATACCATTTACAACTCCCGTCATTACAATCGCAGTTTTCAAGCCGGGACCAAAATTCAAGTAAGGATTTCCTTCCCACGAATTTTTGTCGTGATTATCGGTGAAAGTCATTCGATACGCATTTCTTGGGACGGTATTTACATCGTGAGAAAGGTATTCGACCAAACCTGATAATTTCTGCTGGTTTGTCGCAACCCGGAGTTGATCCCACAAACTCCAGGAATACGTCATGTCGAAAGATTTTTTATACAGATCGCGACTTTCCCATTCCGCCAGCATAAAAACCGGCTTTATCTGATCCAGTTCCTGTCGCGCATTTTCCCAGAAATCGGTGGGAATAAACCCCGCAACATCGGCGCGGTAACCATCGATATTGGTTTCTTTTACCCAATATTTCAGAGCGTCGGTCATGTATTTTCGGAAATCCGGGTTGTCATAATCAAAATCGATCACATCATCCCAATCGTACCACGGCGTTGGCTGAAAATTTCCTTCCCGCGTTTTCGTGTACCAATCCGGATGCTGCGTTGCGAGCGGATTATCCCAGGCTGAATGATTCCCGACCCAATCAATGATCACGTACATTCCCATCGAATGAATTTTATCGACCAAATGCTGAAAATCTTTTCCGCTCCCAAACTCTTGATTGATCCCATAAAAATCTTTCACAGAATAATAACTTCCCAAAGTTCCTTTTCTATTTTTCACTCCGATCGGATGGATCGGCATGAGCCAGATAATATCGACGCCCATTTTTTTGAGCCGTGGCAGGTGATTCTCAAAAGCTTTGAAAGTTCCTTCCGGCGTATATTGACGAATATTCACTTCGTAGATCGTTGCATTTTTCGACCATTCCGGATGGGTGATTTCTACATATTCTTTCGGTTGATAACGCGGATCTTTGGTTTGACTTTTAAACAAAAAATTTCCTGAAAAAACGAATAAGAATACCAGAATAAAATTTTTCATGCCGTTATTTTATTAAATAATAAAACTTGCAATTGCGAGCGAATATCCATTCAAACCAAAACCACTGATAATACCGTCTGCATTTACAGCGGTTACCGATTTCTGGCGAAACTCTTCTCTTTTGTAAATATTACTAATGTGAACTTCAATTTTTGGTTGAGAAATATTTTTCAGACAATCAGCAATTGCATAAGAATAATGCGTAAAAGCTCCGGGATTTATGATCAAGGCTTCAAAATCATCCTCCTGTAAGCGATTGATGATTTCGCCCTCAACATTCGATTGATAATATGAAATCTCGTGTTTTGGGTACGCTTTTTGTAACAGTTCTAAATGCTTTTCCATGGAAACTGTGCCGTATATTTCGGGTTCGCGAGTTCCTAAAAGATTGAGATTAGGACCGTTTAATATTAGAATTTTCATCTTCAAATTTTTACAAATATAGGTAGTTTGCCTAAAATTATTAATTTTGAGGCTTAAAATTATTATGTTAAAATCTGTTCAGATTTTAATCTGTCCGGAAAAGCTATAATATTATTACATTTTTAATACATTAAAGTCAACCGTAATGTATTTTTTTTGTAAATTTTAATCCATCTAATTTGAATAAGTGAATATCTACAAAAAGATTTTAAAATACACCGGAATTGTCATCGCATGTTTGCTCGTGTTGGTGATTGCGTTGGTTTTAAGTTTACAATTACCTGCTGTACAAAACTTTGCGAAAGGAAAGCTGGTCAATTATCTGCAAGAAAAAATTCACACAACCGTAACTCTCGATCGAGTTTACATCGATTTTCCGAACAGTCTTGTTATGGAAAACCTTTATTTAAAAGGTCAAAAAGTTGATACGCTTTTGTTTGCTCGAAAACTAGATGTTGGTTTAAACATTCCTAAACTTCTCAATAACACCGCCGATATTACATCCATTGATTTAGAAGGCGTAAAAGCAAATGTTGTTCGAAACCCAAACGGAACTTTCAATTTTGATTATATTATTGATGCTTTCGCGACAAAAGACGAAGAAAAAACTCCTTCAAAACCTTTTATAATTTCTCTGGATAAAATTAATTTAAAAGATATCGGGATCTCATTTATCGATCAACAATCCCGAAATGACATCAATGTTTATTTCAAATCTTTTGACACCCGTGTAAAAACTTTTGATCTTCAAAACAATTCTTACGCAGCCAACGACATCAATATGGATGGACTTCGCCTGAAATTGAAGCAGGATCTCATTGAGGAAGTCGCAACTAAAGTTGTTAAAAAAGTCGATTCTTTGAATAAACAAAAACCTATGAAATTAGGTTTGAATAAGATTAATCTTACCAATTTCAATATCGATTACGGCGACGATAATTCAAAGACTTTTGCGAAAGTTATTTTTAAAGAACTCAGTACCAAAATCAACAAACTCGATTTAGATAAGAGCGATTTTGGAGTTGAAAATGTTTATTTAAAAGGAGCAGATATTAATGCAAAATTATTTTTGCCTGCGAAAAACGCGAATCCAAAACCATCTGGAGACGGTAAAGCTGCGACAGATAAATCGCTCGCGCTTCTGCTGAAGACATTTATTTTCGATGACGTAAAAGTGGTTTACGACAATACCGCAATTGCTCCAACGAAAAGCGGAATCGATTTTAATCATCTGAATTTCTCCAAAATGGATTTGGAAGTCCGGAATTTTAAAATGAAAGACGGCACTTTTGCAGGAACCGTTAATTCAGCAGAAATTAAGGAAAGTCGCGGCTTAAATATCCAGAAATTCCAAACCGATTTCGTTTATGAAGACAAACAGGCTTACTTGAAAGACCTGTATCTGCAAACGCCGAAAACCATTTTGCGTGATGAAGTTGTTTTGAATTATAATTCAATCGAGCAACTTTCAGCAAATCCGGGTGCGGTCAAAATTTTAGCCAATATCAAAAATTCTAAAGTAGGATTCAGCGATATTTTAATGTTGGTTCCTTCTTTGCGAAACACGGCGCCTTTTAATAAATATCCGAATTCTACTTTAAATGTAAATACGCGATTAAAAGGAACATTGAATGATTTAACGATTCAAAATCTAGAACTTTCCGGTCTGGATAAATTAATCGTCAATGCTTCCGGAACCATCAAAAACGCGATGGATCCGAAGAATTTATATTACGATCTGAATATCCGCGAATTGTCATCTACCGCAAAAACGATCTTTAATTTAGTTCCAAAAAATACGATACCAAGCAATATTTCTCTGCCTTCTTATTTTAAAATTGCGGGAACGGCGAAAGGAACAACGCAAATTGTAAATGCTAATCTAAAACTGACTTCCACTTTAGGAAATGCCGCAGTTCGAGCTTCTGTCAACATGAAACAGAAAGGTCAGGAGAAGTATGATGTTTTGGCAAATCTGCAAAATTTACAAATTGGATCGATCATTCAAAATAAAGATCTAGGTTCGATTACAGGACAAATTGCAGTGAAAGGTCAAAGTTTCGATCCGAAAAAGGCGAATGCAGATATCAAAGGAAACATTACTTCGGTTTATTATAATGGTTATACGTACCGAAATATGGCGTTGAACGGTAAAATTAACCGCGGGAATTATGTCATCAATTTGGATTCTAAAGACCCAAATGCCAATCTGAAAATTTTAGCTTCCGGGAATTTTACGGATAAGAATCCGACCGTAAAAGTAAACGGCAGGATCAATAAATTAGATCTAAATAAATTAGGTTTTTATAAGGATCAAATGATTCTTGCGGGAGATATCGATGGTGATTTCTCCAGTTTAAATCCTGACGCACCCAATGGATATTTAAACTTAAAGAATTTTGCAATTTCTGATACGAAAGATGTTTTTCCTTTGCAGGAAGTTTATTTGAAAGCGGTTTCAACTTTAGACAGCAACCGAATTGAGTTGAAATCTCAGATTGCAGATATCGATTTAAAGGGGAAATATAAATTAACTCAAATTTTTGGCTCTTTGCAGCAAACCATTAATCAATATTATCAGTTTCAAAAACCTGGAACAAAAACGGTTAAAGTTGATGCTAAACAATATTTCAGCTTTAATGCAAAAGTAAAAGACGATAAATTACTACGAAAATTTGTACCTGAACTCACGAGTTTTGAACCAATTACTTTCAGCGGAAATTACGATGCAGATTCTAAAAAACTGGAGGTTAACGGACAAATTCCGGAAGTTACTTATGGAAAAAATATCGTTAGAAATGGAACTTTAACCATCAATAATTTGAATGACGCCTTAGTTTACGACGTTAATCTGGGGCAATTCAATAATGAAAGTATTGCTTTGATGAAAGTTCGTTTGAATGGTGATGTTAAAGACAACCTCATCACGTACAATGCTTCGACGAAAGATGAAAAAGATGCAACGAAATTTTTGATCGCCGGAAATGTTGAAAAAATGGGTGATCTGACGAAAATCAAATTAAATCCGGATGGTTTAAAATTAAATTATACCGATTGGCAAGTGACGCCCGACAATTTCATTCAGTTGAGCAGTCGTGGAATTTTGGCGAACAATTTCGGAATTTCCAATGCAGGAAGTGAAATTCGGGTTCAGTCAGAAAATAATGTTCCAAACAGTCCGCTCAACATTACGCTGAAAGATTTTAAAATTGAAACCTTGACCGAATTAGTAAAAAAAGATTCTCTTCTCGCAAAAGGGAATATTAATGGTACGGCACAACTTCGCGATTTGAAAAATAATATGACGTTTACTTCCGATTTAAAAATTACTGATCTATTCTTTTATGGAAGTCCGGTCGGGAATTTAGATGTAAAAGCAAACAACCAAACTTCGGAATTAATTCGTGCAGACATCGCACTTTCCGGCTTTAATAATGATGTGAAATTGGCGGGAACGTACAACACTAAATCGAGCGGATTAGATATGAATTTGAATATGAACCAACTTCAAATGAAAACGGTTCAAGGATTTTCTATGAACGCGATCGAAAATGCCGAAGGTTATCTTTCCGGGAATTTAAAAATCGGTGGAAATACAAAAGCGCCGAATGTTTTAGGAGGAGTTAAATTTAATGACGTCGGTTTAGGAATTGTACAGTTAGGAAGTAAATTCAAAAATATCAACGATGAAATTAAATTTACAAACCGTGGAATTGATTTCAATGATTTCAAAATTAAAGACGAATCTGGAAATGCAATTGTAATTGATGGTTCCGTTCTGACCAAAACTTATAAAGATTTTGCCTTTAACTTAGATGTGAATGCAAAAAATTTCAAAGTTGTAGATTCTGAAAAAAACAACGACAGAATCATGTACGGCGTTTTGGCAGTTGACGCTGGATTAAGAATTCGTGGAGATCTGGATCTGCCAAAAGTTGATGGGAATTTATCTATAACCGATAAAACCGATTTTACTTTTGTCCTGCCGCAATCTTCGCCTGGTTTACAGGAAAGAGAAGGGATTGTAGAATTTATCGATCAAGACCAAATTGCTTTGCAGAAAACCATTAAAGCAGATTCTCTAACGAACCAAAGTGAGATCAAAGGAATGGATGTGAATGTGAATATCGACGTAAATAAAGAAGCTAAAATTTCTTTAATTATCGATAAAGCAAACGGTGATTTTGTGAAACTTCAAGGAGAAGCGCAATTAACAGGAGGAATTGATCCGTCCGGAAAAACAACGTTGGTCGGCGTTTATTCGGTGGAAAAGGGAGCTTACGAAATGTCGGTAAGTTTGTTGAAGAGAAAATTTGAAATTCAAAAAGGAAGCACAATTACCTGGACTGGCGAACCGATGACGGCAAATCTCGATATCACGGCGATCTATAAAACCGACGCTGCACCACTCGATCTATTGCAACAACAATTAACGGGAGTTTCCGGCGCAGAGTTGAATCAGTATAAACAGAGAATTCCTTTCAATACTTTATTGATCATGAAAGGCGAACTCATGAAACCAATTATCACTTTCGATATTACAACAGCGGAAGAAAATAATTCAGTTTCGGCAACAGTTTTAGACAATACAAAAGCCAAGCTGGATCAGTTGCGAAGAGAAGAATCTGAAATCAACAAACAGGTTTTTGCTTTGTTATTGCTGAACAGATTTATCGGGGAAAATCCTTTCCAAAGTGAAACAGGTTTATCTGCTTCAACGCTGGCAAAACAAAGTGTAAGTCGAATTTTATCGGAACAGCTGAACAATTTAGCGAAAGATTTAATCGGCGGTGTAGAACTGAATTTTGATTTAAATTCTACAGAAGATTATTCAACCGGAAGTAAAAACGAAAGAACCGATCTGAATGTTGGTTTGACGAAAAGATTATTTGATGATCGATTAAAAGTAACGGTTGGAAATAACTTCGCCCTCGAAGGCGATGCTCGACAAAATGAGCAGATGACGAATATTGCAGGCGACATTACTTTGGATTACAGTTTGTCAAAAGACGGACGGTATATGTTGAGAGCCTATCGTAAAAATGATTATCAGGTAGCTTTGCAGGGACAGATCATCGAAACCGGCGTCGGATTTATCATCACTTTGGATTACGACAAATTTCGGGAGATCTTTGAAAGAGCCAAGAAAAATAAAGAATTTAGAAAACAAAATACGTCTTCAAAATAATGATAAAATTGAAAACATCTTATTATAAAATATTCGCTGCATTTACATTAATGTTAATCATCTCCTCGTGTAGCAATACTAAATTTTTGCAGGAAGGACAAATGTTGTACACCGGAGCAAAAATCACCATTAAAAATGATACGCTCAAAAAGAAAGAAAAATCAAGTTTAAAAGAAGCGCTTCAGGAGCAATTGCGACCGAAACCTAATTCTTCTTTTCTAGGTTTAAGACCACGTCTTTACATTTATAACATCACATCAGAACCAAAAAAACAAAAAGGAATTAAATACTGGCTCAAATATAAAATTGGAGAAAAACCGGTTTTATTAGGCGATGTTGATCGGGAATTCAATAAAAAAATTATTGTAAACTATTCTGAGAACAAAGGTTTCTTTAATGCTAAAGCTTCTTCTGATACGATCTCTAAAAACAGAAAAGCTTCCGTTCTTTATACTGTAAAACCTGGAGCGAGATATCTGATCAGCAAAGTTAATTTTCCTGAAGATTCTACGATGATTAATTCTGAAATTCAAAATATTAAAGACAAAACCTTCTTGAAAGTTGGGAATCCTTTTGATCTGGATGTCATTAAAGCCGAAAGAGAACGAATTAATGAGCATTTGAAAAACCGAGGATTTTACTATTTCAGTCCAGACAATATTATTGTTCAGGCCGATTCTACCGTTCAGAAAGAACCCAAAGTTGAGCTTTTTGTAAAACTGAAAAAAAATACGCCGCAAATTTCAAAGGAACAATTTACCATTGATAAAACGATCGTTTTTGCAGATTACAACATCGCAGATATAAAACTTGGAAAATATGGCATTCCTTATAATACAGATTCTGTAAAAGTTTACAACAACCTCTATATCATCGATCCGCAAAATAAATTTAAGCCGAAAATTTTCGACCGAACGCTTTATTTTGAAAAAGGTGATTTATACAATCGAACAGATCATAATTTATCGTTGAACCGGTTGATCAGTTTGGGTGTTTTTAAATTTGTAAAAAATGAATTTATTGTTTCAGATTCTTTGAACCATAAATTTGATGCCTATTATTTATTGACACCGCGACCATTTCAATCATTACGCCTGGAGACTTTAGGGAAAACAAATTCCGCCAATTACACGGGTGGCGAAATAAACCTGAACTGGACGAACCGAAATTTTTTCAGAGGTGCTGAGCAAATAAAAGGTGCTATTTATGGTGCTTTTGATGTGCAGGTTGGTGGTCCAAAAGATGCGAACAACATCATTAGATTTGGTGCAAATGCGCAACTTTCTATTCCGAGAATTGTGGCACCGTTTAAATTTCATTCTTCGAGTGCTTATGTTCCGCGAACGAATTTCAACATTGGTTATGAATTTTTGAGTCGCACCGCATTGTACACTTTACATAATTTCAATACTTCTTTCGGATATCTCTGGAAAGAAAATGAAAGAAAAGAACACGATTTAAAAGTTTTGGATGTGACTTTGGTTGCACCTCAAAATGTAACTGAAAAATATCTGACTCAAATAAGAGGTGATGATTCTGATCCGAACAATATTATTCCACCAAATCCTTCTCTGCAAAGAGTTGTAGATAAACAGTTAATTTTCGGTCCGGCTTATAGTTATACTTATACGAATACCATGCTTCCGAAGAAAAACACCTTCTATTATAAAGGGAGTGTAGATATTGCAGGTACAATCGCAGGTTTGGTGAGTGGCGCTGATGCAAAAGCGGGGAAACAGAAAGAGCTTTTCGGCATTCCGTTCAGCCAATACGCGAAGATGGAACACGATTTCCGATATTATAGAAAAGTAAATACCAAAAGTTCGATTGCAACCAGAGCGATTGTGGGAATTGGTTTCCCGTACGGGAATTCCGTTTATATGCCTTATGTAAAACAATTTTATGTGGGTGGAAGCAATAGTATTCGAGCTTTCCGTGCCAGAACTTTAGGACCCGGAAGTTATGATCCGAGAGTTCAAAATGCAACCTTCTTTTTTGATCAATCCGGAGATATTAAGCTGGAAGTTAATGCAGAATACCGCGCGAATATTTACAAATTTTTGAATGTTGCTGCTTTTGCAGATGCGGGAAATGTTTGGCTCGTTAATGAAGATCCAACCAGACCAGGTGGAAAATTCTCAAAAGATTTCGCAAAAGAAATCGCCGTTGGAGCCGGTGTTGGACTTCGCTTAGATTTTTCTATCCTTATTTTGAGATTAGATTTGGCAATGCCGCTACGAATTCCTTATTATGAAGAAGGAAAAAGATGGACTTTTGATCAAATAAATTTTGGAAGTGGCGCCTGGAGAAAAGACAATTTGATCCTAAACATCGCAATTGGATATCCGTTTTAATTAAAGAAGATCATTCATGAAGAAATTAAAATTTTTCTGGGAAACTTTAAAAGAGACTTTTACGGAGTGGAACAATTCTTCTGCCACGAAAGATTCTGCGAGTTTAGCCTATTACGCGATATTTTCGATCCCGGGATTATTAATAATTATCATCTGGATCGCGGGAAACTTTTTCGGACAGGAAGCTATTCAGGGACAGATCAGCAGTCAAATTAATTCGATGATGGGCGAAGATGCTGCGAAAAGCGTCGAAGGTATTATTGCAGGAGCACTTATCGACAAGCACAATATATTTATGAAAACGGTGGGCGTTTTTGCACTTGTATTTGGAGCAACCACTGTTTTTTTCCAACTGCAGAAAGCTTTGAATGACATTTGGGATGTAGAATCTGCACCCAAAAAAGCGGTGATCAAATTCTTGCTGGATCGCGCGAACTCCCTCGGAATGATCTTGGTTATCGGTTTTTTATTGATGATCACCATGATCCTTTCTTCCGCCATCAGTTTAATGAATCATTATATCACTTCAAGATTAGGTTTAGAAACTTACCTATTAATGGAGGTTGTGAATTTCTCTGTAGGATTTATTTTAGTCGTGCTGGTTTTTGCCTTTATGTTTAAAGTTCTGCCCGATGCGGAGATTTCCTGGAGAGCCGTTTGGTCCGGAGCATTTCTTACCGCAATCCTTTTTACGATCGGAAAATTTTTGCTGAGTCTTTATTTTTCTGAATTAAAGCCAACTTCAGCATTCGGAACAGCGGGAACTGTTGTTTTAATTATGATCTGGATCAACTATTCCTGTATGCTGATTTTCTTCGGTGCTGAATTTACGAAGGTTTATTCTCAACGGAAAGGTTACAAAATAGTTCCATCGCGACATGCAAAATGGAGTGCTAAAAAGCTTTACGCAGAATCATTGTTGACGAAAGAAGCTGTTCCGGAAAATAAATCGTAACCTAAACTTTAAAAATATTTATTAAACTCCTGAACTTTTTCAGGAGTTTTTTTTATTTAACAGGTCACTAAGATCTTCGCTGAGAATTCGAAGGTTTTCAACATTCACTCAAAATACTTCAAAGAGCATTCTTAATTCTTCAAAATCTCATCACGGTAATTCACAACCTGGGAAAAATTCCTTCCATTAGAATTCGTACTAATTCTGAGTTCGAAATAAAGATATTTGTGATACTTCTCTATTTCTCTCAGAGAAAATTTAGAAAACCATTTTCCCACTTTTAAAACTGAAATTTTTTAAAATATACCCAATTCTGGGTATATCAATTTTTTAGAGGTCTTATACCTTTGGTTTACATCAAACAATAGATTGAGATTGTAAGTATCGATCAAAAATCTTAAAAATAATTAATAACTATTAAATACTTAAAAAATGATCACGAAAAACTACTTTAAGAAAATTGCAATAGCTGCAATGAGTTTGTTTGCAATCAGTACGCAGGCAAACAACGTTCAAATTACAGGAACATCGGTCGACACAGCCACCGGCAAAGTTACCTTCAACATTAAATGGGATAACAGCTGGAAAACCACGATTGCTCCCGCAAACTTCGATGCAGTCTGGGTATTTATCAAATATCAGGATTGTGCAGATAAATTATGGAGACAGGCTGATCTGAGCATGGCGTCCGGAGATCACACTTCGGGAACATTGCTAAAAGTTGATGCAGTTACCGATGGTAAAGGAGTTTTTGTACACAGAAATGCTGACGGTGGTGGAAATATTCCTTCAACATCAGTAACTCTAAAAATGAATATCGCAGCTGCCAATTACGAGAATTATAACTTCAAAGTTTTCGGCGTAGAAATGGTCAATATCCCACAAACTACTTCTTATTGGATTGGTGATGGTACTTCAACGGGAGCTTTTACGAAATACGAAATTACAGGAAACAGCTCCATTAGTTCTGCAGCAATCGGAACGGGAAATTCTGCGCCAGGTGCTTTTCCTAAAGGATGGGCAAGCTTTTATTCTATGAAATACGAAATCTCTCAGGAACAGTATGTAGAATTTTTGAACAGTCTTACTTATGGGCAACAGGCAAGAAGAACGGTAACCAGTCCAAATTCTCCGGCAGCGACATTTGCTTTTGACAATACTTACAGGAACGGAGTGAAAATAAAAGTCCCGGGAAGCAATGCAGCAATTCCAGCAGTTTATGGATGCGACTTGACTCCCGGAGATTTTGATGACCTCAACGATGGACAAAATATTGCGATGAGTCAGTTGAGTTGGAATGATGTTTCTGCTTACCTGGATTGGGCCGCTTTGAGACCAATGAGTGAAATAGAATTTGAGAAGATCTGCCGTGGTCCTTTGGTGCCGGTAGCGAACGAATTTGCCTGGGGAACAATAGATTTGGCATCGATCACTGCCGCAGGAGTTGTAAATGCAGGATCCCCAAACGAAGGCTCCAATGCAGTTGCTAACGGTAGAGCAAATTACGGAACTACAGGACCGAGCTATCAGCAACTTCTTTATGCAGGACCGGTGAAAGTCGGCTTTACCGCAACAGGAGCTTCAGGACGTTTATCTGCATCAGCAGCATATTACGGTGCTATGGAAATGAGCGGAAATGTTTCTGAATTAGCAGTTGCAGCCAAAACTGCGGGTGGTAGTACTTATACCGGCGTTTTAGGAGATGGGGAATTATCTACTAATGCAGCGACCGACGGAGATTCTAATCAACTGAACTGGCCGGATAATACTGGAATGATCGCAAGAGGAGGTCATTTTTTAGCTCCTGGTTACAATACCGACAGCAGTCCGAGAATGAGAATTTCGGACAGAAGTGAAACTGTTATTGCTACAAGAGTCGGAGATTACGGTGGTAGAGGAGTAAGATAATCTATTCTAATTTGAAACGAAAGGCAACTTTCAACAAAATTATTTTAACAATTAAATCAAATTAGAAGATGAAAACAATTATAACCAAAATACAGGTTTTAAGTCTCATCTTTCTTTTCCAGACAATTATGATCGCCCAGACTTTTGAAGAATATGCTTTTAGAGGTGGGAATTCAGACGGGTTTGCAACGGAAAAGGTAGAGAATCTATCCTGTGGAACTCCATTTAATCAGTTTGCCTATTTTGGCGGAAATGCAGATGGAGCAGCTGTAGAAACAATTGCTGACAATGCAAGTTGCGGCACCCCTTTTAATCAGTTTGCCTACTTTGGTGGGATCAATGATGGCGCGGCGGTAGAAACTTTGATGAGCTTATCTTGTGCGACACCCTATCATTTCTTTGCTTACTTTGGCGGAACTGGTGATGGGTTTTCAGTGGGAAAAACGGCAGATACTTGTCCGATCCTTGCACCTGTTGCTGATTTTACAGCCGATCAAACCACAACTTGTGTAGGTCGTCCTGTTAAATTTACTGACACCTCTACAAATAAACCAACGGGTTGGACGTGGACCTTCCAGGGAGGAACACCAGCAACAGCTTCTACCAAAACGGTAGATGTAACGTATAATGCTCCGGGAACTTATCAGGTAAAATTAGTTGCGGCTAATTATATCGGTAACGACACGAAGATAAAAATGGGATATATTACAGTACTTGCAGATTGCACCACATTAACAACCACTGCGCTGACGAAAACCAAGATGCAGATCTATCCTAATCCTACGAAAAGTATGCTTTATTTAAAATCACCTCAAAATGTTTTAAATATCGAGATATACGATGGTACCGGAAGAAAGGTGATGGAAACAAAACCTAATCAGAAAGATCCTTCAATCAACTTAGAAACATTGAGTGCCGGAATGTACATGATGAAAACCCGAACAACGGAAGGAGAAGAAGTATACAAAATAATCAAGAAAGATTAGAAAAGCGTAACACTATTCTCAGAGATAATTAGAACACAAATGATGAAAGGGACCGAAGTAGAAATTATTCTGCTTCGGTTTTTTTATTGAAGAACTCTACATTAAAATCTCTTTAATTGTGCGGTACGGAAGACAACAGAGTTTATGATTGATCATTTAATGAATTAAAAAAATATAGATATCCATATATAACAAAAACTTCCGAAAAATTAATTTCGGAAGTTAAGTAGCCCGTAGGGGAGTCGAACCCCTCTTACCAGGATGAAAACCTGAGGTCCTAACCGATAGACGAACGGGCCAGAGCGTCTTTGAATTTTATAAAATTACGCTAATTTATTAACGTGCTTTGTCAACTTACTTTTAAGGTTTGCAGCCTTATTTTTGTGGATGATGTTTTTCTTCACCAATTTATCCAACAATGAGATTACTAAAGGCAACTGAATTGCAGCAGCAGCTTTATCTTCTTCACTTCTCAATACTTTCAAAACTGTTCTGGCAGTTTTGTGGTAGTATCTGTTTCTTAATCTTTTCTTTTCGCTTTGTCTGATTCTTTTCAGAGCTGATTTATGATTTGCCATATCTTTCTAAAAACTTGGGTGCAAAGATAATAATCTTTTTTTGATTACAAAATATTATTTATAAAACTTTTCAAAACTTTCAATAAAAGTAGCCTATAAGGGAATCGAACCCCTGTTGCAAGACTGAAAATCTTGAGTCCTTACCACTAGACGAATAGGCCTTTGCTTTGAGGACTGCAAAAATATCAATTATGTTTTGATTCTGCAACAATCTTGCGTTCTTATTTGAAAACTTTTTGAACGACGGTATTTTTTACGCCTTTTTCCTCCAGCTCTTTTTGAGTTTTTATGGCTTCTTCTAGGCTGTAAAACTTACCATAGGTGTAGTAAAACTTACCGTTTTCTTTATCGCGGTTCACGTCTTTCAATGAATTGAGTATATAGGAATTAGAACTTAATTTCTGATCAGTTACTGCGATCTCTAAGGTGTAAAAGCCCATTCCCAACTTCTGATTCGGCACAAAGGAAATTGATGTTGCATTATTGAAACCGGCATCTCTGGCCGTTTTTAAATTGGCATCCCGTACCGAAGCTAAATTGGTCGTGCCGTAATAATATTTGTAAAATCCGTTTTCTTTAACAGGAAGAATGTAATTTAATCCTTTTAATGCAGGATCACCAGCGCCGTATTTTGAAGGAGATGACATCAGCAAAATCCTGAAATCATTCTTCAATGGTTTCTCTTCTGGCTTTTCTGCAAGTTTAGGATGTCCTTTTTCTCCACCGTTTCGTTCCAGCGCCTTTTTAAATTTTTGGATCGCATCAAAAATACTGTTTGCAATATCATTTTGCCCTTTCTCTGAAGACAGATAACTTGCATCTTCATAATTGTTCACAAAACCTGTTTCGATAAGAACGGAAGGCATCGCATTCATCCGCAAGACGTGCAGATCGGCTTGTTTTATACCACGCGAAAATCTTTTGTCTTTTCCTGAAAAGTTTTCTTCTACTAAACTTCCGATCAGTAAACTGCTTTCTAAATATTTACTCTGTTGAATTTTTAGCGCAATTAAAGATTCCGGAGACTTTGGATCATAGGAAGCAAACATTTCCCTATCTTTTTCATCCAGATAAATTACGTCGTTTTCCGCTTTGGCAACTTCTAAATTGGTTCGGTTCTGATTAGGTCCCTGAATGAAAGTTTCCGTTCCATTAGTTTCTGTAGAAGACGATGGTGATGCGTTTACATGGATCGACAAAAACAGATCTGCTTTGCTGCGGTTTGCCAAAGTTGTTCGTTCTGAAAGTGAAGGATATTCATCGAATTTACGCGTGTAAATCACTTTATAATCCTTGTCCTTTTCAAGCATTTTGCCAAGCTTCAACACGATCGCTAAGGTGATATCTTTCTCCCGAACAGTCCCTAGATCGCTGTATTTTCGGTTGGTCCCGATATCTGTTCCGCCGTGACCTGCATCCAGAACAATGGTAAATTTTTTCTGTGCGCCACTCAACGTGAATAACAGTACGAAAAATAATAAAAAATATCTTTTAATAGAAAAACTGTGGGTAATCATCTTTAAATTTTAAAAATTGTATTAATTTTGACCACAAATTACAGAAAAAATCGCTTTGGTCAAAACCGGCTCCAAAAATATATCACTAATTCTAATTATCCTAATTTTTAACAATTTTTTAGCACAATTGAATGCTCAAAAATTGCCTGAAAATAAGATAGTTACTGCTCCTGTCCGCAAATCTGATACCATTAAGGTAAAAAAAGAACAACTGGAAGCAGTTGTAGAAACCAAAGCCGACAATATTCGCAACGATATTCCTAAAAAAATGACTTACCTCAACAAAAAGGCGGAAGTCAAATATCAGGATATGAAAATTGAGGCTGATTACATTTCTATCGATTGGGATAAATCTTTGATCTTCGCCCGCGGAGAATTAGATTCTTTGGGGAAAGTAAAAGTCCCTGTAGTAACGACACAAGGAGGAAAAACGTACGAAACCGATCAGTTTTCCTACAATCTGAAAACGAAGCAGGCAATTGCTTTCAACGCCAGAACCGAAGAAAGTGAAGGCGTGATCGTGGCTGAAAAGACAAAAAAATACAATGATTCTGTCTTTTTCATGAGACGTGGAAAATACACCACCGACGAATATTTCATCAAGAAAAAAGACACGATCGCAGATTATTATTTGCTTGCTCCCAACATTAAACTTATCAAAGGAAAAAATAAATCACAGGTAATAACAGGTCCAATTCAATTGTATATTGAGCAGGTTCCGACTCCATTGATCATGCCTTTCGCCATTTTACCTTTTTCTGATAAAAGGAGTGCCGGTATTTTAATTCCAAGTTTTGGAGAACGGGAAGATGTCGGATTTTTCCTGAATTCCCTCGGTTATTATCAACCGATCGGCGAACATTTCGATTTGAAAATTCTCACCGATATTTACACGAAAGGAAGCTGGAATCTTCGGCCAGAAATGAATTATAAGAAAAACTACAGATATACCGGAAGTTTTTCGGCAGATATTGGAACCACTATTCGAGGGATTAAGGGTCTTTCTGACTACTCCAAAACCGGAACTTACAGAATTGCATGGCGACATCAACAGGACAGCAAGGCGAACCCTTTCCTGACCTTCGCAGCGTCGGTAGATGTGGTAAGTAATAAGTTTTATAACAACACCGTAAATAACAACTACGCCTTTAACCAGAATAATCTAAACGCCCAGCAAAATTCCAGCGTAAGTGTAGTGAAAAGGTTTCTTACTTTACCGATCACCATTACAGGAACTTCTTCATACTCCCAAAATTTCTCTACAGGATTAGCCGATCTGAAGCTACCGGTTTTAAATGTTGCCATCAATCAGTTTTATTTATTCAAGCCTAAAACCGGAATTCGCGAAGGACTTCTGGAAAACATTACTGTAAACACCGGGTTCAATTTTAATAATTATGTTCAGACCAATGAAGGCGAGCTTTTCACGAAAGCTATGTTTGATAAACTCCAGACAGGTTTGAAAAACAACATCGCACTTGGAACCAACACCACGGTTGCTAAATATTTCACTTTTTCACTTTCTGCCAATATTGATAATGCTTTAACAACGAAAACGGTAACCCGATTTTACAATCCGGTAAGCAACCAGGTGGAAGATGTTTTGAATAAAAAAATTGCAGGTTACTCTTCTTTCTCTACAAGTGCAAGTTTGCAAACTGTACTTTATGGCATGCTGAATTTCAAAAAAGGTTCTGCGATCCAGGCGATTCGCCACATGATGACGCCTCAAATTGGATTCAATTATTCCCCTGATTTTTCTTCTCCAGGTTTTGGATATTATAAAAATTATTACAGTGACCGCGGTGAATTAACGCCCTATTCTATTTTTGACCGAGGAATTATCGGTTCGCCAAATTCATCTTTGGTTGAAGCTTTAAGTTTTGCCATCAATAACAATCTGGAGATGAAAGTGAAATCGAAAAAAGATTCTACCGGCGTTAGAAAAATCAAGATTTTCGAAAGTTTAAATTTCAACACCAATTATAATTTTGCAGCACCAAAGTACAAATGGTCTATTTTCAGTTTTAATGGTCAAACCACTTTATTCGATAAATTAAATTTAAACACGAGTTTGACGTTGGAACCTTATCAAATTATTTTTGCACCAGGTTCAGACACCGGAATTCGGACCGAAAATTTCGGAAACTTCAGTATTCAGGGATTTAATGCACAATTCTCCTACCCTTTGAGTAGCGAAACATTCAGTGGAAAAGAAAAAAAGGACCTCTCTAAAAAATACACTAAAAAAGGAGAAATCCGGAATGAAAATTATTATTTTGACGATGATGATTACGCCCGGTTTACGCAACCCTGGACTTTAAATATCAACGCACAATACAGTTATACCCGAAGTCTAACGCGTTTCGGAAACAAAATGGCTTCAGTTGGTTTAGATGGAAGTTTAAAATTAACGCCGTTTTGGAGTCTTAGTGGAAACCTTTATTACGACGTAATTTCAAAACAAATTGCTAACACAAGACTTGGTTTCTCCCGTGATCAAAGAAGTTTTACCATCAACTTTAACTGGATCCCGTATGGCCAATATAAAGTTTACGATTTCTTCATCGGGATCAAGGCCAATATTTTACGGGATGCTTTGAAATATAAAGACCGAAGTTTCACACAACCGAACGCACCTTTCTAAAATCAATTTTAAATACTAAAACATAAGTTTTATATTTGCCCAATAATGTCATTATGAAAAAACTCATTTCTACCTCGAAAGCTCCTGCCGCAATCGGACCCTATTCACAGGCAAATTTCGCCAGTGGAATCCTTTACATTTCCGGACAGATTCCTTTGAATTCAGAGACTGGCAAGCTTGTAGAAGGCATTGAGAAAGGTACGCATCAGGTAATGAAAAACCTGGAAGCGATTTTAACAGAAGGCGGAATGACTTTTAAAAATGTCGTAAAAGCAACCATTTTTCTAAAAAATATGGATGATTTCGCGGTAATGAATGATATTTACGCATCATATCTTGATCAGGAAAGTTTTCCGGCAAGAGAAACGGTACAGGTTTCCTGTTTGCCAAAAAATGTTGATATAGAAATTTCAATGATTGCACATCAATTTTAAATGAATTTCCTTCGAAATACTTTTGCAGTTCTGGTGGGTCTTACCGTAGCGGGGATCCTGATTTCTTTGGGTGTAAGATTAAATTCAGCCTGGATCACCTATGAAGAATACGCGCCCTTCAAGCATTGGAAAAGTCTGCTCCAGTCCATGGAACACAAACCTTATTTCTTCGTAGCGCTCCTTATTTCCTCCGGAATTGGCGCAACGATCGGTGGTGTTGTAACTGCAGTACTCGTGAAATATGCCAAAGTTGCCTACGCGATCTTAATTGGATTTATTTTGCTTTTTATCGCCATGCTCGATATTATTATTTATCCATACCACCCTACTTTTTACAAAATACTGATCTTCCTCACCTTTTTTCCCTGCGCATGGATGGGCGGAAAGATCACCGAAATCATTTACAAACGGAAGAAGAGAAAATTGCAGAGACTTGCCAATAAGAAATAGAAATACTTTTTCTTTTAGGAGCACCAGGATTTTCGCTTCTCCCAAAAACCTTAACCGCTTTCCACTCTATCTTTTCCTTTTTTTTCCTAAAAAAAAGAAAAAGGATGCCGTTGCAACCGGGGCTAGAACAACGAGTGTTTCTTTGTTACCACATCGTTTTTCATATTCTAACATCAGTTTCGCGCCGTTTTATTTTCTCGTTTAAAAAGTAAAAAAGAATAGACTGCCGGAACGACCGTTATAATTCCTGTGATGATTAAAAACACAACACCATTCAACTTCTCCTCTATAAACAGGGCGGAAATAATGACCATTAAACCACCGATAAGCCAGAGTTTTCCACCGAGCAAGTGTGTTTCTTTCCAGATCGATTCACTTTCCAAAGTCCACGGTGTTCTGATCCCAATAAAATAGTTGGCTTTGATGGTTTTAAAATAATTCCCCAAAACCACGTATAAAACACCAATGAATAAAAAGATAATATTGGGACTCGCTGAAGTTTTGCTCTGGCTTGAATAAATGATGAATAAAGCTAAACCGGACATTAAAGTAGTTAAAAGAAATTTTAAAGTCTGCAACTTATTTCCCATATTATTCAGTTTCTTTTTGGGATCAATTTTCGGGATTACCAGGAATATCACATAAATCAACAACGGCAGCAAAATCGGAATGAGAAGAATTTCTATTTTTTCCCCATACCGATCAATCTCACCCTCAAAGTTCCAGTGCACCGGAATCTTCTCCGGTAATTTATTCCATATCAGAGCGATATAAACAAAAGGCAACAGCACAATTGCGATCAGCGGAAGTTCTTTTTTAAGGTTCATGGTTTATTTTTTTAAGGTGAGTATCCAGGTTAATAAATCTTCTAAAATGCTTGTGTTCAGGGAATATTCGACAAACTGTCCTTTTTTCTCACTCGTAATCAGATCGGCCTGTTTCAAAATATCGAGATGGTGAGAAATACTGGGTTTGGAAATATTAAAATGCGCTGCAATTTCTCCGGCATTCATATCCTTCTCTTTTAAGAGATCTACAATTTGTCTGCGCGTTTCATCATTGAGAGCCTTAAAGAGCGAATTCATTTATTTAGTTATTTAGACAAATGTCTAAATATTATTTTATATATGCAACTGTTTTATGGCAGAATTCTTTGAGAACAATTTCTTTAATAATTATCTATTCCCGAATCACAGAATGAGTAAGAATTTGCAGTGATTAATTCGTTTTTTGCAATTAAAAAGAGTTTGAAAATTCAACTTATCTTAAATTTTACAATCAATTTTAAAATTTATTTAATCAGCAAAACCGCACCAAATCTCAAAAATTAAAAATAAATCAAATTATTTTACCAATGTACTTTGTTATGCTATGTATTTTGTTATACATTTGTAAAATGAATGAGACATTTGTTACGAACTGGAAATCACAAGTCAAAAAAGGTACGCTTACTTTTATTGTGCTGAACATTCTGAAAAACAATGAATATTACGGTTATGAACTCATTGAACAAATAAGAACCCATACCGAAATTGAAGTTGCAGAAGGAACGCTTTATCCCTTAATGAACCGCCTGAAAACGGAAAATTTGGTGGAATCAAAATGGGTAGAACAGGAAACAGGAATCCCTCGAAAATACTATTCGCTCACAGAAATTGGCGTAATAACACTTCAGCAGATGAATACGTACTGGACGGATCTAGAAAACGCAATAAAAAAAATAGTACAATGAAAACAGCCAGCATAAAATTCTCCGAAGCCGCTTCCAAAAGAGTGTACGATGATTATATGAAGAGGATCAGGAAAGCAACAAATTCTTTATCAACTCAAAATCAGGACGACATTTATATGGAATTTAACAGCCATATTTTCGAAGCTCTCAATCACAACAAAGAAGGAAAAGAAATTGATAATTTGTTGGATATTCTGGAAAAATTGGGAACTCCGGAAGAAGTTTTAAAACCTTTAGTAGCTGATAAAAAACTGGAACAGGCAACCCGAACTTTTAATCCGGTTCATATTTTTAAAGCCCTCGTTTTAAATTTCACGAACGGCATTTCCTACATCATTTTCTTTATTTTATATGTGATGCTTTTCGCCTTTGTTTTCATGATCGGTGCGAAAATACTGAACCCCACAGAAATTGGAATGTTCTACAAAAATAACTCGTTTCTGCTTTTAGGGATGTCAAATGATTCTGATCGCACTGCAATTACGGAAGTATTAGGCAACTGGTTTATTCCCGTGATGCTACTGTCAATCATTCTTTTTTATCTCCTTATCACTTTACTTCTAAAATTTAAAAAATCCATTAACAAAAAAAAATAAAACCATGAAAAAATTAATAGTTCTCCTTTTGGTAACGGTCTTTAGCACCACTTTCTTTGCGCAGAAATTGGATAGAGATAAACTGGATCTATATTTCCAGACCTTAGAAAACAACAATAAATTTATGGGAAGTGTTGCTCTTTCTGAAAACGGAATTATTTACACCAGATCTGTTGGATATTCCGACGTAGAAACCAAAGCCAAACCCAATGAAACCACGAAATACCGGATCGGCTCCATTTCAAAATCTTTTACAAGTGCTTTGATTTTAAAAGCCATGGAAGAAAATAAACTTTCATTGGATACAAAAATTGATCAATATTTTCCTTCCATTAAAAATGCAAACAAGATCTCCATCAGCAATTTATTGAACCACAGAAGCGGAATTCATAATTTCACAAGCTCGGAAGATTATCTAAAATGGAACACGCAGAAAAAATCTGAAAAGGAACTTCTGGAAATTATAGAAAAAGGCGGAATTGATTTTGAGCCAGATTCCAAAGCTGATTACAGCAATTCAAACTACGTTCTGCTAAGTTTCATTTTGGAGAAAGTGTATAAAAAACCCTATTCAGAAATTTTGACCGATAAAATTATCAAACCAGTTGGATTAAAAAACACCTATTTCGGCCGGAAAATAAATCTAAAAAACAATGAAGCCAATTCTTACCATTACGAAAATGAATGGAAAAAAGAACCGGAGACCGACATGAGCATTCCGCTTGGAGCCGGAGCAATTGTTTCCACACCAAGCGATCTACTTCAGTTTGCAGATGCACTTTTTGGCGGAAAAATTATTTCAGAAAAAAGTTTGAAACTCATGGAAACATTGAAAGACAATTACGGTTACGGACTATTTCAGATGCCATTTGGAACGAAGAAAGCTTTTGGTCACACCGGTGGAATAGATGGATTTACTTCAAATTACGGTTATTTCCCGGCAGAAAAAGTTTCATTTGCGTTTACTTCAAACGGAAGTAATTACACCAACAATAACATTGCAATCGCATTATTAAGCGCTGTTTTTAATCAGCCTTATGAAATTCCAACCTTTAAAAATATCGATTTAAAAACGGAAGATCTGGATCAATATCTAGGGAATTACTCCAGCAAAGACATTCCATTGAAAGTTACAGTCACCAAAAGTGACACAACATTAATGGCTCAAGCGACGGGACAATCTGCTTTTCCACTGGAAGCAACAGATAAAAATATTTTCAAATTCGATCAGGCAGGAATTGTTTTAGAATTTAAACCAGCTGAGAAAAAAATGATTCTGAATCAAGGAGGTAAAATTTATAATTTCGATAAAGAGTAGAAAAAAATCTCCAGTTCATAAAAAAACGCAACCGTAAAAGTTGCGTTTTTTCTTTCAATAATTTATAATTTCCTAAGGCATTTTAAAACCTCTTGTTGTAATTCTTCCATATTCATCTACATATTTTACCTGTACATTTCCATTGTAACCCTGTAAGATTTTCTCAACATCTTTCTGAGAATTGACGGGTTTACCATTTACTTCAATGACGATGTAATTATCAACGATCCCAATTTTAGACATTTCATTACCATCGACAACATTTTTGGCGATCACACCACTGGTTAAGCCGTAATCGGTTTTGAATTTATCACTCAGTGGTTCGAAGTCTGAGCCAATTTTTTCAGTTACCGAAAGATCAGCTTTACTTCTTGTGGAAGTGCCATTTTTTTGATCTTTTAGCGTAACATTTACTGTATTTTCTTTACCATTTCTGGTATAAGTAACGGCAACTTTATCTCCGGGTCTTTTACTTCCTACCGCAAATGATAGGTCGTAATAACTTGAAATAACTACGTTGTCAACTTTAGTAATAACATCGCCACTTCTTAAACCAGCATCTTCTGCACCTCCTTTCGCAGCAACATCTATCAAATAAACGCCGTCACCGGTTTTAATATTGGTTTTTTTCTGCTGATTGTAAGCTGCAATTTGTCTCTGATCAGAAAGATCTAAAGGAACTACACCTAAGAAACCTCTTTGAACCAAACCAAACTGTTTGATATCCTCCACAACCTTTCTGGCTAAATTTGAAGGAACTGCAAAACCGTAACCTTCATAATATCCTGTTTTAGAAGAAATCGCGGCATTAATTCCAATCAATTCTCCATTTGGATTTACCAGAGCACCACCGGAATTTCCGGGATTAATGGCGGCATCGGTTTGAATAAAACTCTCAATCGGAGTTCTGGATTGCTGGCTTAATAGGTCAATGCTTCTTCCTTTTGCAGAAACAATTCCTGCGGTTACAGTTGAGTTTAAGCCCATCGGATTTCCAACGGCTAAAACCCATTGACCAACTTCTACATTATCAGAATTTGCAAAATTTAAATAAGGCAAACCTTTCTCTTCGATTTTCAAAAGAGCGATATCTGTAGTAGGATCGGTTCCTACAAGATTAGCAATATATGATTTTTTGTTAGAAAGTACCACCTCCAATTTTGTGGCACCAGCAATTACGTGATTGTTGGAAATGATATAACCGTCTGGCGAAATAATTACACCAGAACCCATTCCTGTTGGCATATCTTTAGGCGGTTGCTGCTGTTGTTGCTTGGGTTGATTGTTTCCGAAAGGGTTTCCGAAAAACAGGTCAAACATATCCTGTTCACTTCTTCCTGCAGTTTTGTTAGAGTAATTCTTTATACTCACTACAGCCGGAACCGTTATTTTTGAAGCTTTGACGAAATCGTCGCCGACTCCGGTCATATTAAAGGATGCATATTTTGCATCGCTTGTTTTAGGTGCGAAATAAGAAAAATCTGAATTTCCTTTAATTCCATTAAAATAATTGATCGCTCCGAAAGTGGTCGCTCCGGAGATTACCCCTACAAAAGCAAAAGGTATTAGTTTTTTGAGAGTATTCTTCATCGTCATATAATTTAAAAAACTTTGTTAATAATAGGAGAACAAATTTAATGCTAGATAGGTATTCGGAAGAAATGCTTTGTTTCAATTTTAACGAAAGATTAACAAGATTTATAATATTTTAATGATATTGAGCAATTCTTAGGTTTTTATTCATAAAATAAAGGAAGAGCAATTGTCATTTTGTCACATTGTGTATATTATGTGACGACCATAAATTTTTGTTCCTTATTAATAAAATTTTCGCAACTCGATTGCTTTGTTTAAATTTGACACAATCACTTATTTATGAATCTCAACATCACCAACGAAACTGGAAAATTAAAATCTGTAGTACTCGGAATGCCTAATTCAATGGGCCATCCTCATTCTTTAGAAGACAGCTATGACGCAAAAAGTTATCACTCTCTTTCAAATGGGATTTATCCGACAGAAGAAGGGATCGTTCATGAAATGTCGGAATTTGAAAAAGTGTTGCGAAAACATGATGTTGAAGTTTACCGACCAGGTTTAATTAATGATTACAACCAGGTTTTTGCGCGTGATGTGGCTTTTGTGATCGATGATAAAATGATCATTTCAAATATCATCCAGGACCGATATGATGAACAGGATGCTTACCGGAAAATCTTCGCAAGAGTTGGCTGGAAAAAAATCATCAATCTTCCCGATACGGCTCATATCGAAGGCGGCGACGTGATCGTATGGAATGATTTTCTATTTATTGGAACCTGTTTTTCTGAAGATTACAGGAATTTTAAAACAGCAAGAACCAACGAATACGCTATTGAAATCTTAAAAGAATATTTTCCAAAAAAGAGAATCATCGATCTGGAATTAAAAAAGAACGACACCGATCCTTTCAAAGGAATTCTTCATTTAGACTGTACTTTTAACCCGATCGGAAAAGATAAATGCATTATTTACAAAGACGGTTTTGTAGATGAAAGTGATTATAGATTGCTTCTGGACATTTTCGGTGAAGAAAACTGTTTCCACGTAACGCAACAGGAAATGTTTGAAATGAATCCAAATATTTTTTCTATTTCTCCGGAGATCGTCGTTTCTGATTCATCTTTTACGCGAATGAATGATCACCTCAGAAATGAGTGGGGAATGACGGTTGAAGAAATTCCGTATCGTGAGATCTCGAAAATGGGTGGTTTGCTGAGATGTTCTACTCTGCCTTTGGTGAGAGAATAATTTCCATTCACAGAAAAACGCACAGATTACACAACTTCACTTCAAAAATTACGGCCGCGAAAGCTTTTCGCTTTAAGAAAGCGATTTTTAATCGCAGCTTTTATTGAAGTTATTGGATAAAAAATCTGATGTTTAGTAAGAAAAAATTCTAAGAACAACCCTGTTTCAATTTTTTAATTTCACCTTCTGTTACAAATGTATCGTATTTTAAAATTGCGGAGGAATGAAAACTTGTTCCGCCCGTAAATTCTTTTAATTCCGAAATATTATCCGAACGAACGCCGCCACCGATCAAAATTTCTATTTGATCAGAATACTTTTGAACCAAATTTTTCAGATTTTCTTTACCTTTCATAGCATCAGATTTCCCACCGGAAGTCAGAACGGTTTTGAATCCTAATTTAATTAAAGTTTTGATGGATTTTTCTAGATCTGAAGTTCTGTCAAAAGCACGGTGAAAAGTACACGGGATTTCGCCTGCAAGTTCCAGAAGTTCTAAATTTTTCGCTTCGTCAATTTCGTTGTGCGAATCTAAAATTCCAAAGACAAATCCATCTGCGCCGGCTTCTTTAAAAATGATTATGCTGCTTTTCATTTGAATAAATTCTTCCGCAGAATAAAAAAACGGACCACCTTTCGGGCGGATAATCACATAAACAGGAGTTTTTGAAGTACGTTTCAAATGTAAAAACTCATAAAAATCGGGGGTTGTTCCACCGAGTTCGAAGTTATCACAGAACTCTATTCGATCAGCCATTGATTTCATGGCAGTTTCAGCAGAAGTAATTTCAAAACAAGCAATTTCTAACATCTATTTTTTATTATCTATAAATTTAAGTATTTTTGTTCAATAGCAACTCAATGCTGATTAAAACTTATATTTCATGCAAACAGCCAGTACCGTTTTGATGGTAGAACCGATTGCTTTCGGTTATAATTCCCAAACTGCCGAAAATAATTATTTTCAAAAAGAACAAAAAGAAACAGATATTCAGGAAAAAGCACTTCAGGAATTCAACAATTTCGCAGACAAATTGCGCAAGAAAGGCGTGAATGTGATCACGGTAAAAGATACTTTGAATCCACATTCGCCTGATTCTATTTTCCCAAATAACTGGGTGAGTTTTCACGAAGATGGAACAGTTGCTCTTTACCCAATGTTTGCCTTGAACAGAAGAGTTGAGCGTCGTCCGGAAATTTTAGAAACAATTGAAAAAGAAGGTTTCAAAATTGATGAAGTCGACGATTTCTCCCATTTTGAGCACGAAGAAAAATATCTGGAAGGAACCGGAAGTATGATTTTCGATCACGATTATAAAATCGCTTACGGCTCAGTTTCCCTTCGTTTAGACGAGGAATTATTTAGAAAATTCTGTGATAAATTTAATTTTACACCTGTCGTTTTTCATTCTTATCAAAATGTTAATGATCAGCGATTACCCATTTATCATACCAATGTGATGATGTGCGTTGCAGAACAATTTGTGGTAATTTGTCTGGATTGTATTGATGACGAAATGGAAAGAGAAAAAGTTCAGGAAGTCATTAAATCAACCAATAAAGAATTGATCGAAATCTCTGAAGATCAGCTTCAACAGTTTGCAGGTAATATGCTGCAGGTTCAGAATGAAGAAGGCACGCAGTTTTTGGTAATGAGTGAAACGGCTTACAAATCTTTAACTAAAGAACAAGTTGAACGAATTGAAAAGCATTGCGAAATTATTTATGCAGATTTAAATACAATTGAAGTAAATGGTGGCGGAAGTGCAAGATGCATGTTGGCAGAAGTTTTCTTACCGAAAAATTAATTATAACAGACCTTGTCAAGGTTTTGATCCTTGACAAGGTTGAACAAAACATCAAAAATCTACAATATCATTATTGTGGATTTTTTTTGAAAAACATAATTTAATAGTGTCAATTCTTATTTCGTTCTGTTCTTAATACATTCGTCTGCAAGATTCACCCAAGTAAATGGTTAATATTAAATCATCTACCAAATCAGCTATTTTTCTATTTTCTAAAATTTGTACATTTGTTATTATATTTATCAAAATGAAAACACAAGATATTTTTATTTTAGAGCCAAACACTTCTGAAGAAGCAAATGCTGTGATAGCGTTTGCAAAAGCTTTAAAAATTAAATTCGAAGTAAAAGAAAAACCTTATAATCCTGAATTCGTAGCTAAAATTCTGGAAAGCCAGAAACAAGCTAAAGACGGGAAAGTAACTCGAGTAAAAAAAGAAAACTTGAAAGAATTTTTAGGATTATAGCATGTCCTATTATTTAGATTTTACCACCAAAGCAAAAGAAGACATTACCTTACATAAAAAGGCAGGAAATAAAGTGGTACTAAATAAGATGTTATCGTTTCTAGAAGAACTCACAGTTCATCCTTACACAGGCACAGGAAAACCCGAAGCTTTGAAACACAGTCTCTCGGTTTTTTGTCACGAAGACTTAATAAAGAACACCGACTTATTTACGAAGTAGAAAATGAAACCGTCCTTATTCTTTCTGCTTACGGACATTATCTAAAATAAAGATAAATATCCTCAAAATTAAATCAAAAATCCACAACTTTAAGCTGTGGATTTTTTGATAACAATATATCTAGTATGAAAAAATTCAGTTTATCTGGTTCTGTTTTTAATTTCTTTGTCGGCACTATCGATATCTCTTACTTTTTTCACTTTTTGGTTTCCAAAATTATAAACCATCGTCAGTTTTACACCTCTTGTAAATCGATTCTGTGTGATATTGTTGAAGTTTCCATTCTCTTGGTTGTCGGTAATGGAGATCAACTGAGTGTTTAAAAAATCATCTAGATCTACAGAGAAAGTCCAGTTGTTCCAAAGTTTTTTCACGGTGAAATCTAAACTCATCAATTTTCCAAGCTCTCCTAATTCGATAGTTTGTTTGTCAATGTAGAAATAATTTACGCCTAAAAACCAAGTTTTTTTCTTGTCTAACTGAAGATTATTGCTGGTTTGAATTGTAAAACTTGTTGAATTTCTGCGGTTTTCATAAAGTGGAAATAGATCTCCTGTTAATGGATCCTGGTTCAAACTTCCGTTATTTCTGTTATGCTGAATTCCAACATTGAAGTTTGAAGATAAATATCCTTTGAAAAAGCTTTTCTGCATTCCGAGCATGGCGCCAAATTCCTGATTTGTGCCGAAATTCGTTCTGATATATCTCACCTGATTTACCCCATCGATTACTCCTTGCAAAGGAACTTCCGTAATATTATCTTTCACCAAAGCATGATTCAGAATTAAAAAATAAGAATTTTTGTACATGTAAGTCAATTCTTGTTTATAGACAGAAGAAGCTTTTACGAAAGGATTATTTTGGGTATAATTAACATCTGTCAATAATGTTTTCACCGGATTTAATTCCCAAAAACTCGGTCTTTTCATCCGACTTGAAAAAGCGTAAGAAATATTATTGTTCTCGTTTATTGCATAATTCAGACTCAAATAAGGTAAAATCTCATTGTAATTTCTTTTAATGCTTCTCAATCTTTCATCTTGGGCATTGTCAGAATTTCCTTCACTTTGCGTCAGTTCATATCGAGCACCAATTTTACCGGAAAATTTCGGAGAAAGTGATTTCTCAAGGGTTACATAGGCACCATAAATATTTTCATCGTAGAGAAAATGATTTGGCATTTGCACGGAAGTATCCGTACGGAAATCGAAAGCATCATATTTTGTATCATTATCGGTTTTCGTTTTGTTAAAATTTCCACCAACTGAAATCTTCAAATCATTTTTAAACTTTTTAATATAATCTGCCGTTGCCGAAAAGTTGTTGATGATTTGCGGTTGATTTTGCATAATTCCCAAAGTCTGCGACATTTGATTTCGATTGATATCCGATGCAAAGGTAGAATTAGTTGAAGATTGAAATCTTCTGTAAAGCAATGCAGCTGCGTTCAAATTTAATTTACTTCCCAAAGAATCTGTCTTTAATTCATAGTTTAAGTTGATAGAATTATTATAAGAACGGGCGTTTTCGCTACTTTTAGTTAAAGAATATTTTGTTTCGTCTTTCACTAAATCGATCGTTGTATTAAAGAAATCGATGGTAGAATCATAACTTCTATTTGCACGGGAATTGTAAGTTAAAGCTAAACTACTATTATCGTTTAACTGATAATCTACGTTTAAATAACCGCCCAAATTTTTGTTGGGATCATTAATTGGACCTTCAGAACGCGTACTTCCTTTCTGATTTCCGTTATTAACAACGTACTCTTTTCGCTCAATATTTTCGCTGGTATTTACATTTCCACTAATGCCCAGTTTATCTTTTCTGTAATTCAAACTTACTCCGGCTGCAGTTGCATTATAATAATACTGTTCGTTAGACAATCTCAAATTTCCATTCAAACCATCTGTGGTTTTCCTTTTCAAAATAATATTGATGATTCCGTCTGTAGATTCAACTTTAAACTCACTTCCAGGCATTGTAATTACTTCGATTTTCTGAATGTTTTCTGCGGGCATATTCTTTAGAAATTGCTCCAAACCATCTGCATCCATTTGCGTTACTCTTCCATTGATATAAATAACGGCGTTTGATTTTCCTGCAATTTTTAAAGTTTTATCGTCCGTAGAAGAAACAAGTGGAGTTTCTTTTAACAATCCAAAAGCAGTATTTCCTTTTGCAACGGGAGACGCTGCAACATCATAAACGAACCGATCGCTTTCTTTTTTGAAAACTTTTTTCGTCATTACAACTTCCTCTATTTTTTGAACTTTAACAGAATCTGTTTTTTGATTTCCTTGTGCGAAAGCAACAAATCCAGACAGTAGCGAGAGGGTGACAATTAGTTTTTTCATGGTTTAAGTTTTAAAAATAAAAAAAGGAAGCGCTATTATTAGTTTTAGTGAAGGTTATTAGTTTCGGTTATTAGTTTTTTGCTTCCTTCTTTTCTTTGATGATTAGTTTTTTTAGTAGTATTACAATGCAAAGATATGTGAATATATTAGTATTATGCAATACAAAGTAGTAAAATAATATTTTATATATTACTAATGAATTGATAATCAGTTCGAAAACTTTCAAACAACTACCCTTCTTTTTAATAAAACATCTGAAACTTACAAAGTATTACATATAAAAAACAAAAAAAGAGTGGAAAATTTCCACTCTTAGATTTTTATATAGGCTTATTATTACATCAAGAATTACTCCCGGTCAAAACGGGCCAGTTTTTTCTCTACCCAAATTGTCGCAAAAGGAAAAAACGCCGAGATAACTGCAAAGACGGTATCTTCATCATCCCATTTGAAAATTTTTCTTGCAGAAGTTAACAGTAAAAGATAAAGGCTGAAAAAGAGCCCATGAATATTTCCCACGATAATAATATAAATGGTAGGTAGAAGTGCATCCCGCTCATACCGGATCCAGATCATTGCACTGAAAAGGAAACACCAGGAAACTGCTTCTGCAAAACAAATTTGATGAAACCATTTTGTGAGTTTTTCTTCGGAATATTTTGAAAAGAATTTTTCTATGAATTGCATGGAGAATGATTAAACTATTTCTGAGATAGACGACTGCAAATCTAAGGATTTAAAAAGGGAATAGCTTGGTCATTACTTATAAAAACTGCTTCCATCCAGATATTCAAAAACTTCTGGCGGCAACATTGGCCGAACATTTTTTCCGTCTTTGATCATCTTTCGGATTTCGGTCGCAGAAATCTCGACAACCGGTGCATTGATCAGGGAAATATTTTCGTGCTGCAAATACTCGTTATCTTTCTTCTCTCCCTCAAAGGTTCTGGGATAAACAATGATCTGTTGATTTTTAATTAAAGTTTCCGAATTCTTCCATTTCGAAAGTCCACCCAAATTATCTTCACCCATGATCAAAGCGAAAGAATAATCGGGGTGTTTCTCATGCAGATAAGTTAATGTATCAATTGTATAACTCGGTTTAGGCAAAGAAAACTCTACATTCGACGCCCGCATTTTCGGATAATTTTTGAGGGAAACTTGAACCATATCTAAACGGTTATGATCTTTCAGCAGGGATTTTTTATCTTTAAAAGGATTTTGTGGACTTACAACAAACCATAGTTCTTCCATATCGGAATTCTCCAAAATATAATTGGCTAAAATTAAATGACCAATATGAATGGGATTAAAACTGCCGAAAAACAAACCTATTTTTTTCATCTATTTTTAAATTTAAACACTCTAAATCCGGAAGGAGTTTAGTGACCTTTAATAATTGTTTAAAGATAAAAAATTAATCCTCATCTTCCGAAAAATCGCAATTTGAACATCTGTTTCTTATTTAAATTCACAACATTTGAAATCATTTTACCAAAAAATAAATTTTAAAATATAATAAACTTGCGTAAATTGAGTTCCAATTAAGAATCTGTTTGTTGAAAATTTTATACCCCATATTTCTCCTCTTCTTCTGTGTTTTTTTTAAAGCTCAGCAAAAACAATATCAGTTGATCGATGTTGAAAATAATAAGAAAACAACTGTAAAAGATTCCGTTTCTGCAGTCAAATTTTTAGATTCTCTCTCCCAAAACAGCTATTATTTCACTCAGGTTAAGAATGTGAAAAAGGAAGGAAATGTTACCTCGATCTATTTTGTTAAAGGAAAGAATTTTAACGAGGCAAACATCACTATTCCAGCCGAAGCGGCAAAATTATCTAAATTAAAAACCGAATTCTTTACTAAAAACCTGGACTCTTTAAAAAAAGAAATAAGTGAGAAATACCGCAATCAGGGATTCGCTTTTAATCGCGTGAAATCTAAATTCACCGGAATTAAAAATAATATTCCACAGGTTGAAATCTCCGTTGTCGAAGGGAATCAAAGAAAAATAGATGCTTTCGTCATCAAAGGATATGAGAAAGTACCAACGCGATTTATTAAAAATTTAGAAAAAGAATTTAAAGGCAAGACCTATGATGACAGAAACTTAGTCGCCATCAATCAATCCCTACAAAATCATCCTTTCGTACTTTTAGATAAACCACCACAAACTCTGTTTACCAAAGATTCAACGCAGGTATTTTTATTTCTAAGAAAAAAGAGATCCAACAGTTTCGATGGAGTCATTGGTTTTGGGAACGATAAAACCAATAAATTTACTTTTAATGGAAGCTTAAATGTCAACTTCCGAAATATGTTTAACCGCTTTGAAACCGTAAACGTATTTTGGCAGAGAAATCCTGATAAAGGTCAAACCTTCGATCTACAAGCAGATATTCCTTACCTTTTCAAATCAAATGTCGGTACCAACATCAATGTGAATATTTTTAGGCAAGATTCTACGTATGCCACTGTAAAATTTTTACCGAGTATCTACCTTCATTTAAGCAGCAGACAAAAATTAGGACTTCGCGGAAGGTTTGAAAGTTCGGCAATTATCGATACATTGTACACACAGGGAAAAGATTTTACAAAGCAAGGAATCGGTGTTTGGTATGAGTTTACAGAACCTTCCGAGGTCGGACTTTTTCTCTATAAAACGCGCATCAGAGGTGAAGCTGATTATATTTCGACAAACTATAATAAAGAAAATGCCACGGTAACACAAAATAATTTTCTCTTTTCAGCCGAACGGAATTTTCATATTTCAGGTAACAATTATTTAAATTTAAGAGGCGAAACTGCCTTATTGAATTCAAAAAATGAGTTTGCTGCCAATGAATTATTACGTTTTGGCGGTTGGAATTCTTTTCGGGGGTTTAATGAGAATTCGCTTTATGCCGATCTATATTATTATGGCACCGCTGAATACCGATATCTTGTCGGCGAGCAGGCATTTTTTGATGTTTTTGGACAGTATGGAGAATTCAATAATAAAAGTTTGAACTTAAAACCAAAAATTTACAGTTTTGGACTGGGCTTCAATTTCGTGCTCCCGATCGGTTTGATGAGTTTCCAGATTTCAAATGGAAATGAGTTCGGAAATCCCATCAAATTTGGCGACACCAAGATCCACTGGGGTATTCTGAGCAGGTTCTAGGATTGTTAGGAGCAACAAGATCTTTTCATCTTTCGAATCGTAAAACCCGCTGTCCGCTATATCTTTTTTGCTTACAATTTTTTTGATCATAATAAAATCAGCACCAGCAAAAAAGGATGCCGCTCCCATCGTGGCTATAATCAAATGTTGTTCTTCTTCCCAAAAAATAATAATTCCTCCTTCTACAAAATACAAAAGTTATTAAGACCGATTAATTTGCTGAATAAAAATGAGACCTATATCCAGATAATTCACTCCGATGAAATTAATGTGATAAAATTTATAGATAATCATATTTATCTATTATTTATTAGAAAAGGAGTAAAACACAACTTTCATTAATCAAAAAATTATAGGTGAATCATACACGGACTATATCAATTATATTAAAATTTCCCTCCTAAATTCTTAATACCCTATCACTTCTTTTATTTAATTAAATAAGATTTGATATATGAGTGTTGGTATTTATAATGATTCTTTGCAATGTTTCACTGTTATTTGCAGTTTTAACCTATGGTCTTGTGTCAATTATCTCCTCTCACTATTTTTTAGTCTATGATTTCATTGTCTATTTTTTCAATCTAATAAAATAGATTGACCATAAATCTTTACTCATTACAGCTTTCTAGATTTACAACAAAAAAAAGCTCATCAAAAAAATTGATGAGCTTTTAAAAAAACTGGCGGCGACCTACTCTCCCGCTTACGCAGTACCATCGGCGCTAGAGGGCTTAACTTCTGTGTTCGGAATGGGAACAGGTGAGCCCCTCTGCTAAAA
>NZ_JADPVI010000003.1 GCF_015679325.1 Kaistella gelatinilytica | reverse complement strand
TAAAATAGAATGCAGATAACATCGTATTGGCAATAGTGCGGAAGAATCGCAAGTTTAACTATTTTTGATGTTCCGAAGATTAATTTATAATACAAAAAGTTTGTATTTTTAGCCGCACCATCGCCAATACGCAAAACGTTATCTGCAACACAAAAAAAATACCGTACAAATGAAAGATAAAATTTTAATCTCCACTCTTTTACTTCTAAATTTCAGTTTTTTATCTGCTCAACTTGAAGATCTAAAAAATGTTGACAATATATTTGATAAAAAAATTGAAGAAATAAAAACACAAAACAAACGACCTAAAAAGTATCTTCCAATTTTATCAGAATTTAACAATGAAAGAATTTTGGAATATAATAAGATTCTTGGACAATATTATAAAAAAGACAGTTTGATAGAAGGAAGCAAAATGAGTTTCACTGAACTTAAAAAAGTTTCAGAAACAATTCAAAAAATAGAAAGAGCCGAAAAAGGTGAAAAAGTCGAAGGACTAACAAAAGGCAAGGCGGAAATTCCGACAACTATTGAAAAACAAATTGAATATAAAAATGGAGGAATAGGTGGATTTAGAAATGATTTTGCAAAACTTTTTAAAATAGAAAACCTTCCCTATTTCTATAATTTACAAGATGTCCGTTTAAAAACAATTCTAACATTTGTAATTGATGTTAACGGTGACATCAGAAAACTCGATGCGAAAGGTGATAATGAAAATTTAAATACTTTAGCGAAAGTCGCACTTTATAAAACTACTGGAAACTGGATCCCCGCAGAAAGTGACGGAAAAAAAATAAATTATGTATTCGCTTTTCCAGTAGGAATAAACTAGAAAAGTGCTACAGATAACACGGTATTTCTACAAGTTTATGAATGAACATCCCCAAATAGAAAAGATTAAAATATCTGATGATTTATGGCTAACTTTTAGAGGTAATAAATTGGTTTTTGGAAGTTCGAAAAACAAAGCCTTTCATCATACAATTTCGTTTGGGAATAGATCTGGATATTTTGATTTACATGTAACAGATCAGATAACAAATAAACATATTTCTATTATCAGATGGGAACATCAAAATGCAATTACCATTCTACCAGATTTGTTTAGAAAAGTATTAACGTCAATATTTAAACTTGAAGATTTTGATTTAAAAAAATATGAGGAAAATTACGCGTTAGTAAATAGTGAAAATTACGATATATACACAGATTTTAAGCCTTTAATTAAAAAAAATAAAATAACACTCAATCAAGAAGATGAAAACTTTAGACAAGTAATTCAAAAACTCTGTCAAGATTCAAATTTTAGTAAAATAAAAGTTAGAGAATTAAATAACGAGACCGAATTTATTTCATTAGTAGAAACTGAAAATGAATATTTCTTTATAATTAAAAATTCGTACTTAGATAAAATTTACAAAATAGTATCCGTTGACTTGGATTTCACTAAAATTATGAAAGGTATTTTTGGAAACGAAGTTTACGACGAAATACTTAATAGAATTGAAAAAGGCGTCAAGTCATAATACAAAACCTGTAGATAACAAGGTATTTATACAAATGGGTCTGAAGTTTTCATAGAAGATTTTAGCGATTAATTAAGTTTTTAGTAAGGATAAAGTTTTCGTATTTTTATCCCCCCTGCATAAATACCCAACCGTTATCTACAATTATGAAACAATTTATCGCACTCATAATTATCGCTACTTTCCAATTATCGTGTGAAGAAAATTCAAAACCAAACTCTAAAGACAATATTAAACTTAGTTTAACGGAAAGTTGTAAGTGTTTTGACGGAATTGGCTCATTAAAAAATGATGAACCGAAGTTAACGTACTTGTTTAAAAATAACAGATCTGTAAGTATTTGTGGTTTTATTGATAATGAAATGCACGAAGAAGGATTTATCATTTCTGAATTTAATATTTTCGATTGTGATGACGGAAAATCTTATGTGCAATATGGAGCAGTAAAAATGTGCAGGATCGTTGAAAAAGAAAATGAATTGGAGATTCAAGATTTGAGATATTTACCCGTTGGAGATGATTGGAGTTGGACATTAATTCAAATCGGAGAACAAACTATCAAACCAAATGGAGATGAATTATACGTTTCAGAATTAAAGTCGAAAATCCAACCATACACAATCAGTAAAAAACAAGCCGATGACTTTTTACACTCTCTAAAACAAGGAGAAGGTTTTAATTCTGATTGGGAACAAATCATTGGTCGACTTGAAGCACTTTCAATTATCGGGGATAAAAGAGCATGGAATATTTTAAAAGATTTAGAAAAATATACAGGCAGAAAATTCGATGGTGCATTGGCCGAGACTTGGAAAGAGTCAGTAGTGAATATTAAATGGATTCAAAAACAATAACTGTAGATAACAGGGTATTTCTATTAGCGGGGCGGAAGTTCCTATCATAAGGATTTTCGCTAATTGTTCAATTTGTTATATTTACAAAGACTTGTTATAAAAAGTCCCCGCCAACAGAAATACCCAACCGTTATGTGCCATAATAGAGCGACACCGAAATGACAGAACTAATTCCAACAATTAACGATATTGTAAAATATGGTCTAAATCCAAACTGGACTGAAACCGATAATGGTAAATTGTTGGAGAGAAATCTTGTAAAAATTTATGACCTATATTTTGACATAGAATATAAATTTGATGATAGAGATTTTCCAGACTGTTACAAAATTGAATACTCTAAAATCAGACAAAATGTTACAAGTAATTTTAAAGATTTCGGACTTTATAAAACCGTACTTGACATTAGTGACATTTACAACATGGATGAAAATGCAACTGGAGATGCACTTGATGATTTGACCGACATAATTATTGACCTTTTAGACATAAAAGAGAGAATTGAAAATAATAGTTTGTCTGACGGACTTTGTTTTTTTGAAATGATTTTTAACAATCACACAAAACAACATGTTCTCGATCTTTTAAACTTTATACAAAATAAAAAGTAAAAAATACGTCACATAACAAGGTATTTATACAAGCGGGTCTGAAGTTTTCATCGAAGATTTTAGCGATTAATTAAGATTTTAGCAAGTACAAAGTTTTCGTATTTTTATCCCGCCAACAGAAATACCCAACCGTTACCAGCAATTTTAAAAAATAAAAATGAAAATAAAAAATCTACTTCGAATAATATTTAGAGTTTTCGGATTATATTCAGTCTTCACTTTAATCTTTAACTTTTTCCCTCAACAGTTAACTTATTTAATAAATTCTGAGATATTTTTTCCATTCGATAGTAAAAATGGAATTATGCAAACTTGGATTTATCTAATAATTCTCGTGATATTTATTGTTGCAGTATTTTATGTTCTTATAATAAATCCCGACATAATTATTGGAAGATTAAAGCCTAAGAACTTTCTAAACGAGAAGATAAATTTCGAAAAATTAAATTCTGAAAGTTTATTACAAGTTGCAATTTTAGCAATTGGTATTCTATTACTTTTTGAATCGATTCCTGAACTTATCAATAAATTATTTACGTTGATTAAAATTAGAAATATGAACCAAAATATTTCAGACGATATAAAAACTATAGGAATAAGTTCTGATATATTTTCAGCGTCATTAAAAGTTTTAGTTGGTTTAATTTTTATTATTTTTCAGAATGGAATTGGAAAAATGTTATATAATCAAAACGTAAGTAAATAAAAAAACTGCTGGTAACACGGTATTAGTATTAGCGGGTCGGAAGTTCCTATCATAAAGATTTTCGCTAATTGTTCAATTTGTTATATTTACAAAGACTTGTTAATAAAAGTCCCCGCCAACAGAAATACCCAACCGTTAGCAGAAAGTCTATGAAAGCCTTTGTAAAATTAATATTCATTTTATTATCAATCCAGAATTATTGTCAAAACACTTCTACTTCATACTGCTTTGAATCTAAAGAAAATGACGGGATAAGAACGAAATTACAAATTGAAGTATTTCCAAACCGTAATTACATATGGAAATCTCAAAATTTCAGTTCACCAAATTATGGTAAAATTGAAAAAAAAGAAAATCAGGAATCTGGAGTTATAATCCAAAGAGATGGTAAATTATATCTTGGAAAAAACGATTCTGAACCCAACTCAGAATTTCCAATTAAAATGACGAAAACTAAATTGATTATTCTTGGATTAAAAAAAGTGAAAAAATTTTTAAGTAATAAATATGAATACAAGTTGGTTAATGGAATTATATTTAGAAAAAATAATTGCGGAAATAACTAATCATTAAAAGACCTTCAGGCAACAAGGTATTTCTATTAGCGGGGCGGAAGTTCCTATCATAAAGATTTTTGCTAATTGTTCAATTTGTTATATTTACAAAAACCTGCTATAAAAAGTCCCCGCCAAATTCAACATTACAAAACACTGCATCAATTGAAAGTTTCCAATTTAACCTTATCGTTTTTATTACTATTTATATCATTTTTCTCATTATCACAGAATAAAAATGATGTTATGAATAATGATGTTAGAAATGAAATGGTAAACGGATTAATCGGCACCTGGATCTTAAAATAAAAATTGGATTCAAATTATAATTCTAATATTAAGTTTACAAAATTCATAGCGATCGATCTTGATCAGATCAGCTTTCTGAATGATTCAAAAGAAATTATATCTCGTATTGATTTAAAAAATAACAAATTTACAACTACATCTTTTTCCGCTTTTCCGTCACTTCAAATCGATAAAGAGATATTGTATTTTTCCGTGCGTAAAGTTAACGGACAGCAACGTTTACGACTTATAAAACAAGTTGACAAAAATGGAAATCTAGTTGGACGTATTGATGATCGAGGAAACATTATCAATAGAAAAGCAAGAAAAAAAGCATTAAAAAAAGAGATTTACACCTACTACATTAAAAAATAATACTGTGTAAAACGAGGTATTTATTTTAGCTGCTCGAAAATTCTATCCTAAACATTTTTGCTAATTGTCCATTTTGTTATATTTACAAAGACTTTTTATAAAAAGTGCCCGCCAACTGAAATATCGAAACATTTTGCGATAAGTTATACTAAAATGTGCCTAAAATTTGAAAATAAAAATTTAATGAGAATATTTTTACTACTAGGAATTTTTTCCATAATAGTTTCATGCAACGGTCAAACAAAGGAAGAAATTAATCTCCATATTCTCAATGAACCTTATAACTTCTTAACTAAAAATAAAGAAGTATATAACTTGAGATATTATACCTACACTGATACATTGCACTCTAGAATTGTATTGAATGAGGAAAATATAAAAGCTGGATGGCAACCTTTTACAAATGGTGTTAAATTGGACTATTTTGATTTATATTTTAATGAAAATAACAAAGTTATTGGTTTTAAAGGATGGGCTGCTGAAAGTCCAGGTAATATTACAGAAAACAATATTAAATCAATTTTTGATATGTTTAACAAGCGAAGTGATTATACCCCAATTAAGTTAAATAATAAAGATGCTTATTTTTCTGAAAATGAATGGGAATCGAAAGATTACATAATTGGTATTCAAAATGATAAATTAAATCGAAGCTTATGTTTTATAATTATAAATAGAAATGAAATTAAAAAATTTTACGCTGAAATATTCTACGCTGAATTCCTCAATTTGACCAGGAATAGAATAGAACACATCATAAAATTACCGAAATTGAACTATACATCAACAGATGCTGATAAAAGATTTTACAAAGAAAAATTCGATGAATTGAAAAAAAACAATCGTTAAAAGCACAATCGCACAACAAGGTATTTCTATTATCGGTGCGGAAGTTCCTATCCTAAACATTTTTGCAAATTGTTCAATTTGTTATATTTACCAAGACTTGTTACAAAAAGTCCCGCCAACAGATATACCCAACCGTCAGCAGTAATTTATTGACCGACAGAAATCCACAGACAGACAAGAAAAAAAATGAAAAATTACATCTTTATATTTTTTACACTTTTAAGTTTAAATGTAAAAGCACAGACATTAAAAGATTGCTCAACTTGTGCAACTCAACTTATTAAATCCGAACAAACTAAATTTTTGAGTATTGACGAAATTCGACTTTTAACAAACGAAATATTTGCAAGAAATGGTTACCAATTTGAAAATAGTAGATTTCAAGACTTTTTTGAGGAAAAATCTTGGTACAAATCAAAGAATAACAACAAAAGTGTAGTTTACAATGAAATTGAAAAAAAAAATATTAAATTATTTCAAGACAAAACAAAACAACTAAAAAATAACCGGAAAGAATTGGTTGATCAAATAAAAATTTTCAAAAATTATGTCTTAGAAAATGATAAAGTCAATTTACAAAAATTGTTTAATTACAAAGCAGAAGATAAATATGACACTGAATATCTGTTAAGTGTTATGAAAAAAATTGATTTAGATGATATTAATTGGTATAAAAATGTAGGAATTCATAAAGTTCTAGTTGACAATGGATTCGTAATTATTGAATACAGCGTAACAATTGAGAATGAAAGAATTTCTATTCTGTACAATTTTATGAATAGTTCAGAAATAATCAAAGATTTAGACATTTATACAGATTATCAATCAGAAGGAGAACATTTATATAACTGGCAATTTGATATTAAAAACAACAAAATAAATTTCATAAGATTAGCCGTTGCGGGATAAAAAACCACCGCTAACATCGGTTTGGCAATATGGCGTGATCAGCGCTAAATTCAAGTCCATTTTTTCGATTAAAGTGTAGTTCACTATTCAAGATTCTTGCATAGATTTCCGCTACATCTTGAAGCCGAGAATCTTAGCGAAAATTTTCCGAAAGACACAAAACCAAATGATGAATAGAATCGGCACAAAAGTTTGTTTAGCAATTGTTTTAACCAATCTAGTGATCGGAAATGGCATCTTATTTTTCGGTGGAAAAAGTTCATTTGGAGAAAGTGCTAATTATCCGTTAATGGCAGGAATGTCAATTGCCTGCATTGTTTTTTATGTCCTGTTCTTTAAATATTCAAATTTTGAAATTTATGGAAGACTAAAATTAATCTTGTTATCTGTTTTAAGTTGTGTGATCATTATATTTACCGGGAATTTTTTTGCGCTTTTAATTGAAGAACCGGTAAATGAAGTGTTAGAAAATATTCCTGCTGCACTATTTATGGGAATGATGGGGAATATTTTGATGTTTCCGATTTCATTACTTTTAGGATTAACCAACTTCGAAATCATTACATATTTTACTAAACAATGAAAAACTTTAATTATTAATTGTTCTGCCTTTAATGGTTGCTTATTGCTGAATAGAAGACAAAACCAAAAATTCCCACATCGCTGCGGGAATTTCTCTTTCTTCTTACTTTTCTAATTTCTTACTCAACTAATTTTTTAGCCTCCTTTTTCTCCATTCTTGCCTTTTGTTTCGCCTCAGCAGGCATTTCTTTTTTTACTTCAGCTTCCTCCATTTTCATGGTTTCTACTTTCGTTGCTTCTGCGGCAGGATTAACAACAGTGGTGTCTGCTTTCACTTCAGCAACTACTGCAGTTTCCGTCTTGACTTTACTTTTTGTATTAGTAGTTTGTGCCTTTGCAAATGAAACACTTAAACCTACTAATACGATTGCGATTGATAACTTTTTCATAATAATACTTTTTATTTTTAATAGTACTGTAACGCCGAAAAAGAAACTCCTGTATTTTTTAAACGAAAGTTTAACGTAATTTATAAGACTTTGTGAGGTTTTTAGAAAAATTACTTCTTCTCGATTTTTTTTTGAATTCTTTCTACAAACTCAAAGGCAGCGGGACAAATTAAGGTATTCTTGATGGTCAAATGATTGATCTGATAAATTTTCTTCCGATCGGTATGCGGATATTCACGACAGGCTTTTGGGCGGACTTCGTAGATAGAACATGTATTGTCTTCATTCAGAAACCAGCAAGGTAAGTTCTGAAGCACCTTATCCTGGTCTTCATCGGTCTGCAAATATTTTGTTTCAAAATCTGCCGGTTTCATTCGCAAATGTTTAGAAATCCTTTCGATGTCTTTTTCTGTGAAAAGCGGCCCGGTCGTTTTGCAGCAATTTGCACAGGAAAGACAGTCGATCTTCGCGAAAACTTCGTCATGTGTTTCCTGCACGACAAAATCTAAATTTTTGGGTGGCTTTTTCTTGAGGTTTGCCAGAAATTTCTGGTGTTCCTTTTGTTTTTTTAAAGCCTGAACTTTATAATTTTCCAGATCCATTACGAAAGATTTACTTTTTCAATATCATCAATTTTATCCAGTTCTAAAATTGTAGTTTGTCGGTTTGCAGATGGCCGAAACATCGGCAGAAACCTGGCGCCGATCACAAGCTCCTCAGATGTATAAGACGTTCTCTGTACCACCGTATTTGCAAATCCTTCATCAAATGCACGGATCTGAGCAAAAATTTCTACCTCCGATGATTTTATGAAGTCATGAATATCACCAAAAAACGGGGAGTTTTCATCTATTTTGTGCACAACGGTCCAGTTTAAAGTTAAAGAGTTTATTCTGGAAAGTTCCGTAGTCAATGTGAAAAATTCAGTTGGAGAATCAGGAGTCGTTATTCCCGCTATTAAAGTAACCTGCGCTTCGGTGAGCGAATTATTTTTGTAAGATGCTAATCTGAACATTAAAGCAGAACCCTCTTTATAAGGCGATATTAAAGCATTTTTACTAAATTTAAGGAATGCCCGTGGTCGGGAAAATCTTCCGTAAAATAAACCGGTCGCAATCGCAAAACCCAGTAATCCTAAAAAAGCTTCAAAAGTCGCGACCAAACTGGCCAAAAATCCGACAGGTGCAATTCGACCATAGCCTACCGTGGTAAAAGTTTGGGAACTGAAAAAGAAAACATCGGTGAATTCATTTAGTGGCGTGCTTTTATCGATTCCTGTAAGATGCTCGATCCCTATCATATAATAAACCAATGCAAAAAATAGATTGGCCAAAATATAGGCTAAAACCAAAAGAAGAATGAATTTCCAGGAGGGCAGATCGAGCAAAGTATGATACCAGCTGTATTTTTCGAGTGGATTTGATAAGCCCGTTCTTTTAACATTGGGACTGCCATTTTTGTTTATAAATCTTCCTGTAGCAGTAGAACTGAAGCCACTGTCTTCGCGGGGTTTTAAACGGGGAAATCTATTGGGTGTTTTCGCCATTTTGCAAAATTAATTTAATTTCGGGGAACATGGTTTTGTTTTTCGCAGAATCTGCGGCCGCGATAGAAACGGTTACCCCCGAAAGAATCGGCGGAACGAAGTGGAGCCGATGATTGAGGTGTAGGAGTGGATAGCGCGAATTGTCCGCCCAAAAAAAATAACGCTGTCTGCGATCATAAACGAATGCTTTAAAATTTCTTAATTTTGGCGTATGAAAAAATTGGAAACGCGAGAGGATATTGAAACTTTGGTCAATAAATTTTATGATAAAGTGCAGACCGATGAAACGATAGGATTTTTCTTCAATGATGTCGCAAAAGTAGATTGGGATCATCACCTGCCGAAAATGTATTCTTTTTGGGAAACTCTTTTGTTTGGGCAAATTTCTTATAAAGGAAATCCAATGGCAGTTCATTTCCCCATCAATTCGCAAGTGCCGATGGAAAAATTTCATTTTGCACACTGGGTACAATTATGGACGCAAACGATTGAAGAAAATTTCACAGGCGAAATGGCGGAAACAGCGATCTACAAAGCAACGAACATCGCCAATTTGATGGGTCATAAAATGGAGGTATCGAGAAGATAATTAGGTTTAGATGATAATCAGCTGTCTTAATGCAATTTATTTCTTTAAATTCTGCCTTTTAGAAAATCCTGTCTTACGTCTTCATCAAGTTTTTCGATGGCATAACGCAAGGTTGTACGTGGCATTTTTTGGTAATGAAGATTTAGAAAGTCAAGAAGTTCTTTCTGATCTTTTTTACCCATTTCGCGCAAAAGCCAACCGTTTGCTTTGTGCATTAAATCGTGTTCGTGATGAAGATTTTTTAAAGTCAATTCTTTCAGCAAACTAAAAGAACCTTTTTTGACATGAAACATTGTTGCAACAACGGCGATTCTTTTGCTCCACAAATTTTCTTCCTCGGAAAGATTTACTAAAATAGTATTATCTTGATTTTCATAACAATATCTTCCTAAAATCTTGTAACACGAGTTGTCGACGAGATCCCAGTTGTTGACATGATTTCTATTTTTTAGATAAAATTCTACAATCTCTTTTCTCTCCTTTGAATTTATTGACTTTTCAAATATGGAAACCAGAATCAATAAAGCACAATGACGATGTTCGTGAATCGGCGAGGATAAAAGTTTCTCTAATTCTGCTAAAGAAATCTTATCTCCAAATTCTTTGGCGATCTTCCTTTGATTAGGAACAGTAACGCCGATGAATTGGTCACCTTCTGCATATTCGCCTTTTCCGGCTTTGAAAAATTTAGGAAGAAACTTTTTCTTTTCTGAACTTGAAAGCTCTTGAAGCGCAGATTTAATTTCGTCAATCATTTTAAAAAATACTTTCACCAGTTTGTGTTGTAAATTCTTCCAGAAATTTCATTCCGCGGTAGGAATTTCCTTTTTCATTAAGTTTTGGACTCCAGACGGTGATGCAGTAATGTTGCGGATAAATGGCTACGATTCCGCCACCAACGCCACTTTTTCCAGGTAAACCGACAAGGAAAGAGAATTCGCCTGATTCATCATAAAATCCGCAGGTCAATAAAATCGCATTGATTCTTTTGGCTTTACTTAACGATAAAATTTGCTCATCAGTTGAAGGTGTTTTTCCTTCATTTGCTAAATATAAAAAACTCCTGCTCAACTGTTTACACGTCATTTCGATGGAACAAAGATGACAATACAATTCAATGACCGCATCGGGTTGACTTTTAATATTACCAAAAGATTTCATGTAATTACACATCGCAGCATTTCTGAAACTGTTCTGCATCTCACTCGCCGCAACTTTTTCATTGAAAAAGATCTGATGATCGTCGGTTAAATCCCGAATAAACTGGAGCAATTCCTGTTTCGGATCAGTACAAATTTCTAATAAAATATCGCAAATAACCAAAGCTCCTGCGTTGATAAAGGGATTTCTGGGAATTCCATGATCGGCTTCCAATTGTACCAAAGAATTAAACGCATTGCCGGAAGGTTCTACATCAACTCTACTCCACAATTTTTCGCCCAATTTCTCGTAGACATAGGAAAGTGCGAAAACTTTAGAAATACTTTGTATTGAAAATTTTTCTTCAAAATCTCCAATTCCAAAACTGTTGTGTTCTAAATCGGTGAAGTTGATGCCAAATTTATTTTCATCGATACAGGCGAGTTCAGGAATATAGTCCGGAACTTTCCCAAAATTTTCTTTGCCAATAATATCGGCGTACACCTCTGAAATAATTTTTTGATAATCTATTTTCATTCGATAAAAATGGGTGTGTTTACAAATCAGCTTTAAAAAAAATGCTTAAAATTAATCAAGCATTTTTTTAAGTGCGCTATCGCATTGAATTTTAATCTTCTGATTCAATTTCTGCCGCTTCATCATCATGATATTCGAATAAGAAATCATTGTAAGGAAAACGTGCAGTATGAATTTTCAAAACTTCATCGTAAATCATTTTCTTCATCTCCGGGAAATTTTCCTTTGTTAAAGCGGAAATGAAAACGGTAGGATATTTTGAATTCGACATCCAGGTTTTTTTCCATTCGTCCAGAGAAATATTTTTACGCGTTTCCGGAGTTAAATCGTCTTCGTCTTTGTGTTCATAGGCAAAAGCATCAATTTTATTGAAAATAATGATCATCGGTTTTTGATGCGCATTGATTTCCATTAAAGTCTGGTTAACGGAATTGATCTGATCTTCGAAACTTTCATGCGCAATATCAACAACATGAATCAGCAGATCTGCTTCCCTAACTTCATCTAAGGTTGATTTAAAACTTTCAACCAATTGGGTTGGTAGTTTTCGAATAAATCCAACAGTATCCGTTAAAAGGAAAGGTAAATTTCCGATCACGACTTTTCGAACCGTTGTATCTAAAGTGGCAAATAATTTATTTTCTGCGAAAACATCAGACTTCGAAATTGCGTTCATTAATGTTGATTTCCCAACATTCGTATATCCAACCAAAGCGACACGAACCATTTTTCCACGGTTTTGTCTCTGCGTTGCCATTTGCCTGTCGATGGTTTTCAATTTATCTTTCAGCAAAGCAATTCGGTCGCGAATAATCCTTCTATCGGTTTCAATTTCAGTTTCTCCCGGTCCACGCATTCCGATCCCTCCTTTTTGCTTGTCAAGGTGAGACCACATTTTGCTCAATCTCGGTAACAAATACTGATACTGAGCCAGTTCTACCTGCGTTCTTGCATAAGAAGTCTGCGCTCTTTGGGCAAAAATATCGAGAATTAGATTGGTTCTGTCCAGGATTTTTACCTCCTCCATTTCTTTTCCAAGATTCTTCAGTTGTGAAGGAGAAAGTTCGTCATCGAAAATTACGGTCCCAATTCCGTTTGATTTTACATAATCTCTTATTTCCTGGGCTTTCCCACTTCCGATAAAAGTTTTCGGATCGGGTTGCGTGAGTTTTTGAATAAATCTTTTGTCTACTGTTGCACCGGCTGTTAAAACCAGAAACTCAAGCTCATCCATATATTCGATGAGTTTCGTTTCGTCTTGATTTTGAGTAACTAAGCCGACTAAAACAGCTTTTTCGTATTGATGATCTTTTTTTTCTAACATAAATTTCCTCGCGGCATTTGTACAAAGATAATAATTTGATTTTCACCATTAAAAAATCTCAGATAAATTTATCTGAGACTTCTTATATTTTTAAAAAATTCCTAGTCCCAATCTGAAGCTACAAATTTCATTGATTTTCCAGTGTTATCGGAAAGCGTTAAATAATGTCCTTCAATTTTATAATGTGTCATTGTTGGCAAAGCTTTACCAAAAGCAGCTTCCAGATCCATGGCTTTATCGCAAAACATCATCGTGCTTCCCATTTGAGAAAATTTCACCATTCCATTTCCACTAAAAGTTGCTGTTCCAAACATATTGTTGCAACCCATATTGGCGGAAAATTTTCCGGCATCTTTGATACTGGTGAAATTAACGTTGGCTTTATTGGCAACCATCATGTCTTTGCTGAAATCCTGAAATTCAACCAACATCCATTCTTTTTTTACATTGTCAGAATTGGTCATTTGAGAAGTACAGTTTGCTAGAAAAAGCATTGCGAATACGGCTAGAAAGCCTGTCAAAATATGTTTCATTTTTAAATTTCCCTTTACTATCCTATTTCCGTGCCATGATTTATTTATATTTGAGCAGAAAAAATTTTTTAAATAATCTTATGCATGAAGGAAATCAAAAATATGGAAACCGAAAGACTGCTTCTGAAACCGATCTCAAAATCTGATGCGTCTTTTATTTTGGAACTTTATAATTCTGAAACATTTATCAAATTTATTGGAGACAAAAAGATTCGATCCCTTGAAGATGCTGAAAAATATATTACAGAAAAATTTCTGCCTCAATTAGAAAGATTAGGTTACGGAAATTATTTGATCGTAAGGAAATCAGATGAGAAGAAGATCGGAGCAGTCGGCATTTTCGAGCGCGAAGGTTTGGATGTTCAGGATATCGGCTTCTCCTTTCTAGATGAATTTCAGGGGAAAGGTTATGGTTTCGAATCCGCTTCCAAACTTTTGGAAATAGCTTTTACAGATTTTAATTTAAATGGAATTTCAGCAATTACTTCAAAAGAAAACATTGCCTCTCAAAATCTGATCAAAAAATTAGGTTTAAAATATTTAAAAACAATTCAACTTCCCAATGAGGATGTAGAATTGCTGTATTATGAACTCTTAAAAACAAACGCATAAAAAAAGAACGCTTCCGAGACAACGTTCTTTACTATTTTTAAAACTAAAATTTTAGTTCGGCTTCCAGTCAACTACTGCTCTAATAAATGCTTCAGCATTTTCCAGCGGAATATTTGGTAAAATTCCGTGTCCAAGATTGGCGATATAGCGGTCTTTCCCAAAACGGTTGATCATTTCTGTTACCATTTTTGTGATAGTTTCCGGTGAAGAGTTTAATCTGTTCGGATCAAAATTCCCCTGTAAAGTCATCGTATGATTCGTCAGTTTTCTTGCTAATTCCGGTGTGATCGTCCAGTCAACACCAAGAGCAGAAACTTTAGACATAGTCATTTCTTCCAAAGCGAACCAACATCCTTTTCCAAAAACGACAACGTGCGTTAAGGGACTTAATGCTTCTACAATTTGGTTGATATACTGATAAGAAAAAATCTGGTAATCTTCCGGCGACAAACAACCGCCCCAAGAATCGAACACCTGTACCGCAGAAACGCCTTTTTCTACTTTTCTTTTCAAATAAGCGATGGTCGTATCTGTGATTTTCTGCAATAATAAGTGAGCCGCTTCCGGATTTCTGAAACAGAAACTTTTCGCAACGTCCCAAGCTTTCGAACCTTTTCCTTCTACGCAATAACATAAAATAGTCCAGGGTGAACCGGCAAAACCGATCAAAGGAATATCATTATCCAATTTATGCAAAGTCATTTCGATGGCATCAAAAACATATCCTAAAGTTTCATCAACATTGGGAACTTCAATATTTTGAACATCTTCTAAAGTACGGATCGGTTTTTCTAACCAGGGTCCAATTCCTTCCCGCATCTCGAAATCCATTCCCATTGCTTGGGGAACAACCAAGATATCGGAGAATAAGATCGCAGCATCTAAAGGGAATCTGCGAATTGGCATCATGGTAATATCCGACGCCAATTCCGGGGTACGACATCTGGTGAAGAAATCATATTCATCACGCATCGCACGGAATTCTGGTAAAAACCTTCCCGCTTGTCTCATCATCCAAACCGGTGGTCTTTCAACGGTTTCTCCTCTTAATGCTTTTAAATATAAATCGTTTTTAATCATATTCTTTGATTTTCCCTGCGCAGATCTATTTGTTCTGGGCAGAAATTAATTTCAGCAAATCGTCAAGATTGCTTTCTTTACTTGTTATAATTGGATTGTTTGTAAATTTTTTGATCTCATTCGCGGTCGTATCACCGATAGAAAATATTCTCATGTGATCGAGAGAATTAAACTGGGCAAAACTACGAACTCCGCTTGGACTAAAAAAACAGACTGCATCGTAATTTCCAGAAACCTTTGGGAAGAGTAATTTGGTCTCGTAAACCACAATTTTCTTGTAAGAGATATTTTGCAGGGGCAAAGCTTTATCCAGAACATCTAAAGCAAGATCTCCGCAAAAATGCAGGAATTTTTCTTTCGTACTGTTGTCGATGATGAATTCTGAAAGTTCTTTAGCATTTTTCGCTACTTTAAAAGTACCAAAACCGTTTTTTCGCAGCGCTATTTTTGTCGTAAAACCAACGGCGTAAATTTTATTGAAATTCTTATCGATGAAATTTTCGTTGGGGAAAAAATTGTTGGTGAAAAAAGCATCTACCGCATTAACACTGGTAAAAATCAACGATCTGTTTTTCAGTTCGAACGGTTGTATTTTTAATGGATTAATGTCAATAACTTTCACAAAATCCCAGGAAAACTGATCTCCTAATTTATTGGAAATCACTACTTCATTCAATTTTTTTGTGAAAAGAATTTTCATTTATTTTTTACTATAAATGCTTAAAGCAAAGTTTTACAATCTATTTTTAATTTCCGTCATCAAAGCTTTACCGCCATTGTTGAGGATTTTCTCCGCGAGTATCTTTCCGAAATTATCCGTGTCATTCCACTGAAATATCTCGTCGGTTTCAATACAGTTTTTTCCATCTAATGAACATATTCTGCCAACAAAACGGACTTCATTTTGGTCCTTGATTTCGGCTAAAGCACCAATTGGAGCGGTACAACCACCTTCTAAAGTATTCAAAAAATTTCTTTCAATTTCGATACAGATCTGGGTGTTTCTGTGATTGATATCGGCAAACATTTCTCGCATTTCAGCATCATCGGTTCTTGCACAAACCGCAACAACACCTTGCGCCGGAGCTGAAATCATGATCGGAAGAAACTCATAATCAATATTCAAACCCATTCTTTCGATCGCTGCCAAAGAAAACATGGTCGCATCGAAATCATTTTCTTCGAGCTTTTTTAATCTCGTTTGAACATTGCCACGAATGTCTGAAAACTGGGTATCAGGAAACTCTCTTAACCAGAACGCACGACGTCTCAAACTGCTCGTCGCAATTTTCAAATCTTTCATTTCTACTGTTGCTGAATCAGTTTTTCGAACCAAAACATCTTCAGGATAATCGCGTTTCAGTACTGCAATAATTGAAATATTTTCGGGCAATTCGGTTGGAATATCTTTTAAGGAGTGAACTGCAATGTCAACTTCTTTATTAAGGAGTGCAATGTCTAAGTCTTTGGTAAAAATTCCTGTAATCCCCAAAGTGTAAAGAGGTTGAGTCAGGTTTTTATCTCCCGAAGAAAGAATCGGCGTGATATCGGTTTTGCAATTTTTATTTTGAAGATTTCGGGCAACTTCTCTTGCCTGCCAAAGTGCAAGCGGAGAATTTCTGGTGCCTATCTTAATGCTTCTCATTGAATTCGTTGTTTGGCTGTTCGACTAAAATTTCGTGCATTAACTTGCTGATCTCCTCGGCTTTCCAAGGATTATCGATGATATATTTTGCAAAACGGTTCGTAATTTTCTGAATCATTTTATCAGAAAGCTTCATATCATCAACCTCCACGTAACTGTGTTTTTTGTGGATGTTGTGCATTTCATTGCGTTCCATATTTTTCAAAACTGCTTTGAAATGGTGAATGTTGGGAGCCATTTTTCGTTTCTTTTCCCACTCCAGAAAATCCTTTGTCATTTCTTTGATGATCTCTTCAGCTTTCGGAATTTCTTTCTGACGCTGAATCATCGTTTCACTGATGTGAAGAGAGAGCTGATCAACATCGACCAAACTTACATTGGTATTTTCGGTAATGTTTTTCTCCACATTATTTGGGATCGATAGATCGATGACCAAAGTTTCTTTTCCGTTCGGGAAATGAGACTTGTTGATAATGGGATGTTGAGCACCAGTTGCGACAATTAAAATATCGGTTTTGCTCAATTCCTCCTGAAAATTATCAAACTCAATGTGTGGAATTTTATATTTTTCGGCTATTTTTTCGGCTTTAGCCAGACTTCGGTTCGCAATTTTTACTCTCGGTTTGTAAACATGTTTTACCAAATTTTCCACCGTATTTTGACCGATCTCGCCAACTCCCAGCAACAAAATATTTTTGTCAGAAATCTGAGTCTGATTTTTTAAGATATAATGGACCGCAGCATAAGATACTGAAGCTGCTCCATTGGAAATCCCGGTTTCATTCTTAATTCTTTTGGAAATTTGAATGGCAGAATTAATGGCTCTTTCTAAAAAAGGATTGGAGTTTTGCTTTTCTTTTTTGAAACGGTAATAGGCATTTTTGATCTGACCGATGATTTCGAAATCACCGATGATCTGACTTTCTAATCCTGCTGCTACACGGAAAAGATGATTTAATGCTTCTTCTCTTTTCAGAACGTTGACGTATTTCATGAAATCGGTGAGACTTACGCCGATGATCTTGCAATACAGTTCTGCGATAAGCAGATAATTTTGGGTAGTCGTGTAAATTTCTGTTCTGTTGCAGGTAGAAACTACGAATGCATCACCTAAACTTTGCCCGTGGATCTCATTGACAAAGTTTTTAATATTTTCATCAAAAAAAGAAAATTTCCCACGGGTTTCCGCATCAGCTTTTTCGAAACTGATACTGAGAACGGCAAAATTAGCAGTTTTGTGAATGTTAAAATCCTGATTCATAAACACCCGCAAATTTAAGATTTTAAATTCAATATAAGATTACAATACAATATGAAGATTATCACGAAAGTCTATCGAAAATTCTCTTTCCATTCTATTTTCTGCTGATTATGAAATATTTCCAACATAAAAAAGTTATTAGATGAGGTAATAGAACTTTAATAAAACTTTAACCTAAATTAGTTGAAATGCAGTTTTTAGAACGGTTCTAAATTTATATCTTTGTACACTTAAAAAAATCACGAAAAATGGGCTTATTTGATATGTTCACGCAAGATATTGCGATTGATCTAGGAACAGCGAACACACTTATTATACATAACAATAAAATTGTAATTGATCAACCTTCTATTGTAGCGATTGAGCGTTCTACCGGAAAACCCATTGCGGTTGGGGAAAAAGCCAAACACATGCAGGGAAAAACCCACGAAGACATCAAAACGATCCGACCTTTGAAAGATGGCGTAATTGCTGATTTTCACGCTTCTGAACACATGATCAAGGAGTTCATCAAACAAATTCCGGGCATTAAAGGAAAACTTTTTCAGCCTTCATTAAAAATTGTGATCTGTATTCCTTCCGGAATTACAGAAGTTGAAAAAAGAGCGGTAAGAGATTCTGCACAAAAAGTAAACGCAAAAGAAGTACGTCTTATTTATGAACCAATGGCTGCAGCAATCGGTGTAGGAATTGATGTTCAGAAACCTGAAGGTAATATGATCATCGACATAGGCGGTGGTACGACTGAAATTGCAGTTGTTGCTTTGGGTGGAATTGTTTGTGATAAGTCTGTGAAAATTGCAGGTGATGTTTTCACCAATGATATTGCTTACTATTTAAGAACACACCATAATTTATACATCGGGGAAAGAACTGCTGAGAGAGTAAAGATCGAAGTAGGTTCCGCCGTTGAAGAACTTGATGTAGATATCGAAGATGTTCCGGTTCAAGGACGTGATTTGATTACCGGTAAACCAAAAGAAATAATGGTGAACTACAAAGAAATCGCGCGTGCTTTAGACAAATCCATCATCAGAATCGAAGATGCGGTAATGGAAACACTTTCTCTTACGCCGCCAGAATTGGCAGCAGATATCTATAAAACAGGAATTTACCTTGCAGGAGGTGGTGCTTTATTAAGAGGACTTGCTGATCGACTTCACAAGAAAACTGGATTGCCTGTTTTTGTAGCTGAAGATCCATTGAGAGCAGTAGTTCGTGGTACAGGTATCGCTTTGAAAAATATGGATAAATTCAATTTCCTTATTAAATAAATTTTTAACTTTTTACGACATTAACCGATGGGATTTTTGCTGAGATTATTTTCGAAGAACGGCCTATTCGTCTTCTTTATATTTCTGCAACTCATAGCCTTGGTTTTGGTTTTCAGCAGAAATTCAATGCAACAGTCGTGGGTTGCGGGACAAACTGCGGCTTTTAATTCCTGGGTTTCAGGATATATTGACGAAGGCGCTTCTTACCTGAAACTGAAACAGATCAACGAACAGTTGGTTGCTCAGAACAAAACTTTGATGGAGCAGGTTTATGGCAATAACTCTACCGGAAAACCACAATTCAGAAAAGTTCACGATACCATTGGAGGTGGCCAGATCTACACTTTTGTCGACGGCGAAATTGTTTTCAACAGCATCAACCGAAAAGACAATTACTTCACCATCAACCGTGGAAAAAGAGATGGCGTTCTGCCCAAGATGGGCGTTATGGCACCAAACGGAATCGCCGGAATTGTGATCAACACCACAGATTCTTATTCTTTGGTACAATCGGTTTTAAGTTTAAATAAAATTAAAATTAATGCTGCGCTGAAGAAATCTGGTTATTTTGGAACTTTAACCTGGAGAGGTGAAGATTCGCGAACCATGCATTTGTCTGATGTTCCAAAATATGTTCCCCTACAAATTGGAGATACGATCATAACCGATGGTAAGTCTGCGATTTTCCCACAAGGAATTATGATCGGTAAAGTTGCAGGTTATGAGGTCGACAGCAAAACCGGTTTCTGGGATATTTCTGTAGAACTGAGCGAAAAGATGGGAAATCTGAGTAAGGTCTATGTGGTAAAAAATCTAAAAAAAGCAGAAGTTAAAAAAATTGCAGATACTTTGCAGGCGACGATAAACAAAGAAAAATGATAAGCAGAACACTATTTACAGATCTTCTGATGATTGTTTTGCTCATTGCATTACAAATTTTTGTGCTGAACCGCATTATGCTTTTCGGGAAATATACACCGGTTTTGTATCCTGTTTTTGTGATGTTCTATCCGTTCTTTAGAAATAAATTTCAATTTTTAGCTTTAAGTTTTATTTTGGGATTAGGAATTGACGCTTTTATGTACACATGGGGAATCAATACCTTCGCAACGGTTATGATCGCTTATTTCAGAACATTGATCTTCCGAACTTCTACCGATACATCTACCGATTTCTTTTCTTTTCAAACTTTACAGTGGTCGCAATACTTCTTTTTTATATTCTCCAGTATATTTCTGCACCAGTTTCTCGTGCAATCTATTGAGTTTTTTAAATTAAGCAGGTTATTCGAAATATTCATTAACATTTTAGCAACGAGTGCGATCTCATTTGTATTTATCGTTCTCTACGCTTTAGCATTTAAAATCAAACAGAAGGTTTGAAGTCACAATATTTAAAAATCACCGCCATCTTAGGAATACTTGCTTTAATATTCATAGCAAGACTTTCGTATTTACAGCTTTTCACAGACCGATATGCTTTAAATGCAGCAAATACTTCGATCAAAACGGAATACATCATTCCGCAACGAGGGGTTATCTTCGACCGCAACGGAAAAATTATGGTGGGAAATCAGCCTTCTTATGAAATTTCTTTTACGCAAGCATTGATGAAACCTGATTTTGATACTTTAGATTTTTGTAATCTGATGAAAATTGATAAGCCCAATTTTATCAAAATCATCAACTCCATTAAAAACGAAAGATATTACTCGAAATTGACGCCGATGACTTTTATGAAAAATTTAAGTCGGGAAGAAATTGCAAGAATTCAGGAGATCATTTTTAAATATCCAGCTTTTAATATCGTTTCCAGACCTCAGCGACAATATGAAGTTTCTACTTCCGGAAATCTTTTGGGTTATACGAATGAAGTTAATGAGCGCGAACTAAAAAAAGATTCGGCGTATTATTTACCCGGAGATTTTATCGGCAAAACCGGTATTGAAAAATCTTACGAAAATGATCTGCGCGGAATAAAAGGAGTGCAGTATATTCAGAAAGACATCCGCTTAAGAAGCATTGGTTCCTATAAAAATGGTACTTTAGATAAAGACGTTGTTACGGGGAAAGACATTACTTTAACCATCGATTACGATCTGCAGAAAATGGCAGAAGAAATGATGGTCAACAAACAGGGCGCCATTGTCGCTCTTGATCCGAAGACGGGAGAAATTCTAGTAATGGCAACCGGTCCTGATATTGATCCAAATCTTTTCATAGGTCCGGAAAAAACTAAAAATCTTTACCGTTTGCAAATGGACACGGTTTATAACAGCCGACCTACTTTTGACCGGTCTGTTCAGGCGGCTTATCCACCAGGTTCTACCTTTAAACTGCTTACTGCAGCGGCAGGAATGCAAATGGGTGTGATGGATGAAAATACAATTTTTCCCTGCGGTGGTGGATTTAATTATCGGGGATTGCGCGTGAAAGGTCACGGTGGTGCAGTTCCATTAATTCCCTCTATCCAGGTTTCCAGCAACTGCTATTTTACCTACGCTTTTATTGCGATCATGAATAAATATCCGGGAGATCCTACGAAAGGAGTTGACGAATGGAAAAAAATCATGAGCAGTTTTGGGGTTGGAGAATTTTTAAATAATGATCTGGCTGTAGGTTCAAAAGGAAGAATTCCGAGTGGTGAATTTTACGAAAAAAGAAGTGGTGGCAAAAAAGACTGGAGTTCAGCATATACCATGAACGGTTCTATCTTTAATGGAATGGGACAAGGAGATGTGTTACTTACCCCAATGCAAATGGCAAATGCAACAGCTGCGATCGTAAATAAAGGGTGGTATTATACGCCTCACATTGTAAAATCAATCGATGGAAAACCAAATCCAGATCCAAGGTTCAAAGTAAAACATAAAACACTGGTAGATCCTAAATATTTCGGACCGATCATTAAAGGAATGGAACAGGTTGTTTTAGCGGGAACAGCAAGAAGTTTGAAATCAAATGATTTTACCATGCTTGCAAAAACGGGAACAGCACAAGTGCCACAAGGAAAAGATAACTCGATTTTTGTCTTGGCAGCTCCCGCAGAAAATCCTAAAATTGTAATTGCAGCCGTAATGGAACATGCCGGTTTCGGAGCAACTTGGGCTGGACCTGCAGCAACTGCCATCGCAGAAAAATATTTAACAGGCGATCTGAAGCGCGAACAATTGTACAAAAAATTAGTGAACGCCAGTTTTATGCCTGAATATAAAAGACAATGGGTTGTTGAATTGAAAAGAAAAGGTTTGTACAAAGAACCTAACAAAGATTCTGCACTAGTTCAAAATCTTAAAGACAGTTTAAAGGTTGTTAAAAATGAAGCCATAAGAACTAAACTTATTTACAAAATGGACTCGTTGCGTTCTAAATCAAAAATTAATACACCGACCAAATGAAGTGGACAGAAGGTTTAGATAAGCTCAGCATTTTTCTCTATCTCGCCATATCCCTTTTTGCCGTGGCAAATATTTATAGTGTTGATGAAACTTTAGGAAAAAAACAACTGATTTTTTTCTGTATATCTCTTGTGGTGGGACTCATGATCTTTATGATGAGAACCAAATTTTTCGAAAATTTCTCCAGTATCATCTATGTTGGAGGCGTTCTTTTGTTGATCGGATTATTTCCTTTTGGGACCGAAATTTTAGGACAAAGAAACTGGTATAAATTTGGCGGAATTACGATGCAGCCTGTAGAATTTGCAAAAATTGGGGTTTCATTGATGCTTGCCAATTATGTTTCCGGACCAGATTTTAATCTGAAAGTAAAAAAATCTTTATGGACTTCATTAGCCATTATCGGAATTCCGGCAGTAGTGGTTTTAGCAATCCCCGATGTAGGTTCGTTGCTAGTATTTACGGCTTATTTTATCGCACTTTTTCGGGAAGGTTTAAGTGGGTGGTTTTTCGGAGTAGGTGGAATTTTAGCGGCTGTATTTTTGACAGCCTTGGCAATCGATCCTGTTTACATCATAATAGGCATCGCAGTTATTTACGGGATCATTATTTTATTTAATTACTACAAAATTCACTGGGATATATATTCAGTTGTCTATTTTATAGGTTCATTTGTACTCCTTTGCGGATTGGCTTACGGTTCCCCAAAAATTCTGGAAAAGATGCCTAAACATCAACGGGAAAGAATTGAAGTTCTTTACAAAGGTGAAAAAGCATTTCGCGACACTTCGGGATATAATTTATTATACTCGAAAACGGCTATAGGATCAGGTGGTTTTTTTGGAAAAGGATACAAGGAAGGTTCTGTAACACAAGGGAAATTTGTTCCGGAACAGGAAACAGATTACATTTTCTGCACTGTTGGAGAAGAATGGGGCTTTTTCGGAGCTTCTGTACTTGTTATTTTTTACACCCTTTTTATCGGGCGAATTTATTATTTATCTGAAAAGCAGAAATCCACTTTCAATCGTGTCTTCGGTTATTGTTTTGCCTCAATCCTTTTAATGCACTTTGCCATCAATCTCGGAATGGTCATGGGACTTTTCCCTACGGTTGGAATCCCGCTGCCTTTTTTTAGTTATGGTGGATCTTCTTTTTTAGCATTTTCAATCATGACTTTTATTTTCTTCAAACTTAATTATACCGATCGAAATAGTTTGGTTTAATCTGAAAGTCAGCTTAAAATTTCTACTTTACTTTTAATCGTATTCAGACTTAAGTTTTAAAAATTTAAGTGATAGTTTCTGTAGTAAATTTCAGTTTATAATAAAATATCTAAATAAATTATACTTCAAACTGCATCACTTTTAATTTCCTTCATCTGGAAGGATTATAAACTTCTTGGAATACGTTCAAGGTCTCTTGAGAAAGAAAAATAAAGTACGCTTGCTTAAATTATGTAGTGTGTACTTTCATTACCTATTAATTTATTATTAAACTGTCCTTTAAACAGAACGCGATTTCTAGTAAGGTTTAGTTAATCACAGAGCACAAAAAAGCTACCGTTTCTGGTAGCTTTAAATCAATTATCTAGAATATAACTTTTAATTGTTATTTGCGAAATTACTGTTGAAAATGTTTTGAGACATTACTCTTTTAGCAAATCTGAATTTCGGTCCCCAATACGAATCATCGAGTGACGATATCATTACTCCTTTCGAAGTTGCTGAGTGAATAAATGTGACCTGACCATCTGCTGTTACGTTTTCTACGATCCCTACGTGAGATATTTTACCTCTACCGTGTGAAAAGAAAACTAAGTCTCCTTTTTGAAGGTCTTCCTTATTAATTTTCTCTCCTTCCTGAGCTTGAGATGCTGCTACTCTTGGCAAACTCATCCCGGTTACTGCACCGAAAACTGAAAGTACAAATGCAGAACAATCGATTCCGCTTCTTGTCATTCCGCCGTAACGGTAAGGAGTTCCTAAATAAGATTCTGCTTCTTTTAAAATATCGTCTAATTTCTGAGTAAATCTTACTGTTCTGGAAATTTCTTCATTTTTTAAAGATGCTTCTAAAGTCTTTGCTGCTGCGAACTTCTCATCTTTGAAACTGTTTAACAATTGCGCTTTTGCAGTTTCTAATCTTTTATTATCAAGTGATGCAAGTTTGGCATCTGATTTGTATTCATTAACATAAGTCTGTGGTGCTGATACCACGTAGTTGGTTACACAAGATTGCAAAGATATCGTAGCAATCACTCCAACTAAATAAAACAGAACTCTTCTCTTCATATATATATTTATTTTCTGTGTTAAAAAAGTAATATTTGTTTTTAAATGCAAAGCAAAAGTAGGTATTCAAGTTTTAGAATGGGTGAAAACACCTTTTTCATAAACTGTATTTAACACAATTTAACATTTTCAAGTACAATGTTAATGGAAAAATAACCGCAATCCCTTTATTTAAGTGATTGCGGTTTTATTTTTTTTGTGATTTGTTAACATTTATTTAGTGCATCTATAACATGCATATGAATTCTCTATGAGGCAAAAACGAAAATCCCGCTGTTATACGGGATTTTGTAGTATGATACAGTTTTCAGTTATCTTGTAAACAAGAGTTCTCGGTATTTCGTCATTGGCCAAAGCTCATCATCAACCATCATTTCCAATGCATCTGAAGAGTCTCTGATCTTCTCAAACAAAGGTTTCACATCATTACAGAAGATCTCTGCCATCTCCTGAGAATTTCCAGCAGCTTTACCGGTAATTATTGCACCCAGTAAACGATCAACCTCAACTTTAATGATAGAAACATGTTCAGAAATCTCAGTGATCATATTCATTTGCTCACAGGCTAATTTCTTAAACTCCTTTTCCCCAAAGATTTCTTTCAATCCTTTTACATTTTCGATGAGTCGGTTTTGATAATTCAGGGCACATGGAATAATGTGATTTCGTGCTATGTCTCCTAAAACAGTCGCCTCAATAGAAACAACGGTAGAATATTTTTCTAACTTAATTTCGTTTCTCGCCTCAATTTCCCGGTGGGTGTAAATTCCCAGATCTTCGTAGAGCGCAACGAATTTCTCATCCATCTCTCTTTTTAAAGCTTCCGGCGTCGTTTTCAAATTGCTCAATCCACGTTTCTCAGCTTCCACTGCCCAATCATCTGAGTAACCATCTCCCTCAAACATAATATTTTTGGAGACCTTAATATATTCTCTTAAAATATTGAAGATCGCTTCATCTTTTTTCAAGCCTTTGTCGATCAACGCATCCACTTCAATTTTAAATTCCTGCAACTGTTTCGCAACAATAGAATTCATTACCGTCATTACTTCCGCACAGTTTGCAGACGAGCCAACTGCTCTGATCTCGAATTTATTTCCGGTAAAAGCAAAAGGTGAAGTTCTGTTTCTATCGGTATTGTCTAACAAAATCATCGGTATTTTACCGACCACATTTAATTTAAGTTCTGTTTTTTCTTCTGGCGAAAGTTTTCCGTCGGTCACTTTTTCCAACTCTTCTAAGACACTGAATAATTGGGTTCCGATGAAAACAGAAATAATAGCAGGCGGCGCCTCGTTGGCTCCTAATCGATGATCATTACTTGCGGAAGCAATACTTGCTCTTAGCAAATCTGCGTAATCATGAACTGCTTTGATGGTATTCACGAAAAACGTCAAAAACTGCAGATTCTTTTTTGGATTTTTTCCTGGACTCAATAAATTTTCCCCGGTGTCTGTTGCCATACTCCAGTTATTGTGTTTCCCACTTCCATTTACTCCTGCAAAAGGTTTTTCGTGGAATAGGATATGAAAGTGATGCTTGTGCGCGACTCTCGCCATAATATCCATTAATAAGGAGTTGTGATCAACCGCGACATTTACTTCTTCAAACATTGGCGCCAACTCGAACTGGTTTGGTGCCACTTCATTATGACGTGTCGTTACCGGAATTCCTAACTTCATACACTCGATCTCGAGTTCTTTCATAAAGTTCATTACTCTCGTTGGGATCGATCCAAAATAATGATCATCTAACTGCTGACCTTTTGCCGGAGAATGTCCCAGTAAGGTTTTCCCCGTAATTACTAAATCCGGTCTTGACTGATACAATGCTGAATCAACCAAAAAATATTCCTGTTCCCACCCTAAGGTCGGACTTACTTTCGTAACATTTTTATCAAAATAAGATTTACAGATGTCAGTTGCCGCCATATCGACCGCATTTAAAGCTCTTAATAATGGCGCTTTATAATCTAATGTTTCACCCGTATATGAAATAAAAATTGAAGGAATACAAAGTGTAGTTCCCACAATAAAAGCAGGAGAAGTCGGATCCCATGCGGTATAACCTCTCGCTTCAAATGTGTTTCTGATTCCACCGTTCGGGAAAGAAGAAGCATCTGGTTCCTGTTGAATCAACATTCCACCAGAAAATCTTTCAATTGCACGGTCTGTTTCGAAAGGAGTAAAAAATGAATCATGCTTTTCAGCAGTTGACCCTGTCAAAGGTTGAAACCAGTGCGTATAATGAGTTGCTCCTTTGCTTAATGCCCAGTCTTTCATGGCCACCGCAATTTGATCAGCAACATCGCGCTGTATTTTGGTTCCTCTTTTTATCGCATCCTGTATTGATTTAAAAGCTTCCTGAGTCAAGTAGGACCTCATCGTTTCTTCAGAAAATACATTCTGACAGAAAAGTTCAGATAATTTTGCAGGAACGACCACTGCATTATCTTTTCTGTAATCTTTAAAGGAAAGCATTTCTAATGCTTTAAATCTTAAGTATGCCATTTGGTTTTGATTTTAATAACGCAAAATTACAACAAAAAGTGATTACAAATTATTTTACCCCCTCTTTTTTTTATACAAATCTGAAACTTTATTAACATTTTAACACTAACCCCTAATTTAATGCAGGTGCTTTTTTAAAGTTAACCTCCTATTCATTAAATAGACACTTCGTTTTATTCCGTTTGAATTGTTTATTTTTGAATTAAAGTTATTCGTATGATCCATAAATTTATTTTCCTCCTCACCTTTTTCCTTTGTCAACTTTCATTTGCCCAAAATTCAGAATCCATCTATTATGATAAAGAATGGAAAGTCACGAACAAAACGAACGCTTCATATTATCGGGAAATGCCGATGAAAACTTTGGGTGAACTGAATTTACTCCGTGATTTTTATATGAATGGCACCCCGCAATTTGAAGGCTACGTTTCAAAAAATGATGAGAATGCTTATGTTGGAGATATTACCTGGTATGATGAAAATGGAAATGACACCACTTTTCGGCAGTATGTAAACAAGTCTAAGAATCCCACGCTCACTTACTATCACGCAAATGGTAAAATTCGGAAAACAGTTCAGTACAAAAATGGCCTAAAAGACGGTGAAACCATAATTTACGCGAAAGACGGCACTGTTTTGATGAAAGGAATTTATTTCAAAGGAACCCCAAAAAGTGGAGATTTTGAAATCATCACGGAGGATTACGAAAACAATAATTCCGATGAGCCACAATTACAGAAAACTGTTGGAGTCGAACCACCAATGCCTTACTCGGCTGTCCCTGAAAAAACCAGGAAAGTCTATGAAAAAACTGTTTCGCAAAAAATATTCTGGAGCAATTCAAATAAACTGGCTCAGGAGAAAGTTTATGCTATTATTGCTGGTGATTTAAAATTCATCGGTCAGAAAAATTATGATATTACGGGAAAGTTAGTTCAAACCTTAAATGAAAATAATTTAAAAAAGTACAGCAGCAAGATCAATGATGGAACCGATTACCAATACTTTCTCCAGAATAATTTTGCAACCGGTTTACAATCATCTACCAATTATATAAAAGGGGAGAAATCCGGCAAATCGATTTCCTACAATCCGAAAGGAGGAATATATTCTGAAAGCAATTATCGGGAAGGTATAAAAGAGGGCGAGGAAATAACTTTTGACGAGAATGGAAACCAAAAAAGTAAAAGGACGTACAAAGGAAATGACCCTTTCAACGGAAATTTCGATGAGAAAATAGCGGAATTTGTGATCAACTCCACTTATTTGAATGGACAAAAAGAGGGAGAATCTATTGCTAAAAACGAGCAAAACGAAATCGTGGCGAAAGGAATTTATAAAAATGGAAAACCATACAAAGGAACTTTTATTACTGATCGATCATCTGATCAAAATAATGAATTGATCAATGTCGAAAACTTTAAACAAACCGGATTGCAAAAAGTTTTTAATTACAGACTCGATAATCCTGAAAAAACCTACACCATTCAAAATGAAAAACTCAACGGATTGACTACCTTCTATAATAACGATGGAAAAGTAATTGCGACGCTCGAATATAAAAATGATGAACCTTACAACGGAACGTTAATCGGGAAAAAAGAAACAACCTTTTATAAAAATGGAAAAATAGAGGCTGAAACCATTTATAAAGATGAATATTCAAAAGAAGAGAATAATATTTCAAAGAAAAAATTCTATGAAAATGGAGTTCTCGTAAAAATATTGGATCAGTCTTTTACAATCGAGGAGCAGCCACGAGAAGTTTATGAAGGGATTTATAAAAACGGAAAACCTTACTCAGGTTATTTTGTGACCGATGAAGACAGTGAATTTAAGGAAATTGACTATTTCGAAAATGGAAGTCCGAAATTTCAATACTCCAATAATTATTTGGAGAATATGGATAATTACCGCTACCAACCATATAATATTAAATCAACTTACAAAGACGGAAAAATTTTCGATGGTGTAGAATATGTGCTCAACAATCGGCAATTCACTTCAAGAAACTTAAAAAACGGCATTCTTCAAAGTTTTGACTGGGACTTGTTTGCAGTCAATTATTTCAACAGGATCCATTTCGAATTAAAGGGAAACAGCATTGAAATCAGTGATCTGCAGGAGAAGAAAAAAGCCACCATCAAAATCGAAAACTCAGACAAAGGATTTACGAAAAAATTAATGATCGACGGCAAACTTATCGAAACCAGAAACTATTCTTCCGCCGAAAATGCATCAAACAAGTATTATGAAAGAGTTACGCTCTACTTTCTCAAAAACGGCAAAATAAGTTCTGCTACGATCGACCTGCATGAAAAACCAAATGAAAATTACGGCGAATCGAAATTTGCATACTCCGTTTACAATTCCATTGATGACCATCTAAAAACCGCGACCGAAATTTTCAATCATTTATCAGAGGAGGTAAGCAGCGGTACATTTCTGGATCAATCAGAAGATGAAAGTACGATCACTGCGGTAATTATGGACTCTTCCGGAAAACCAAAAGAAGGAATTTTGATTACAGATCTTAAAAATGATATTTACAATCTGCAGTTATTCGAAAAAGGAAAGATGATAAAAAGTGTTCAAAATATTGCTTTTAAAGACGTAGAAAAAGAAATTAAAAAATTAGGAAAGGGGTATTAAGGTCTTTTTAAATTATAGTTCTCAGATTAAACACATTTTTAAAAACCTAAAATAATGCATATTAACGATTAATAATCTTATAAAAAGGCAGATATTTTTTAAAACTGCTAATATGTATTATCTTTGCCAAAAGATACTCCTATGGTAAATTCACGTGCAAGAGAAACGACTGAAGCAATTGAGCGACTTTATGTTTCTATGCGACACTTATTCTATCGCGGTTTTTTCAAACCATCCGGGATCTCCGGAGAAAGCCTAAGATCATTACTAACAACCATTAATCCTGAAATTTACGGAACGATGGGCGTTCCAAATAAAATAGAACTCGACGGACTTCACTACGTTTTAGACCGACTTCCGGAAGGAATCGAGGAATGTTCATTCATTCACTTAACTTCCGATGAAGGTTTTGAAAAAGGTAGTTTTGAAGTGATTGTTCCGAAGAAAAGACGACGAAACTGTTACAGGATCGACGAACACCAGATGAATATTGAAGTTCTTTTGGGCCGTTCTGAAATTTATGATATTCTGACTCACCTTACCTTCTTATATATAGAAGCCGACAAAATTCGAAATCTTGCGTTTATTTCTGATGAAAATGACAAACCGACACGCGCCTGGAAAATCATCGAAGAAGTAGCAAAAGGAGAGAAAAAATTCAGCAGAAAAGAAAAAGAAGTAGCGTTGATTCACCTTTCTTCACTTTTGGGGAGAACATTTGTTGAAACACTCAATGCTTACAACAGTTTCGGTGATGACAAAAACCCGGATCGACTTTTCAAAATTATTTACCATCTGGGTGACGAAAGTTTCAACGATTATAAAAAAATCAGAGAGCGCGAAGTTCATTTCTCCGCCATTCTGCGCGAAAGAGTTGGTCACCATTTCTTTGGAGAAAAATGGGCAAATAAAGTAAAACAGGTCTTGGCAGAAAATGATCTGCACATGCGGCCATTACACATTATTTCCGCCAATATGCATTCTGTAAAGAATATGCTTTATGCCAATGATGCGGTCTCAAAAAAAACGACAAAGCAGGTAGATTATAAATTATATGAAGAAATTTCTAACAAGAAATCTTTGCAGGAAAAAGTTCTTCATCATTCCCAGAATGCAGGTTTAATTTATATTGATGATCAGAGCGGAAGTAATATCGATGTACAGATCATCGATCTTGCGAAAACTGATCTGAAAAATACGCCATTCGCAGGACTGAAATTTACAGGCGACGACGTTATTCTTGTTTTCGATTATGCTTTCGGTGAGCAGGCTTTTGAAGTCATGGACGAATTATTGCGACCTTACGATTACAACGGCGAGATTTATACCATGAAAGTGAAATCGATTTCCATCATGGGAAAAGCCGGCATTTTGATGGGAGGAAAAGGCGATATTATGATACCGACGTCTCACGTTTTCGAAGGAACTGCCGATAACTACGCTTTTGAAAATGCTTTGCAGTTAGCAGATTTCGAAGACGACGAATTGCAGGCTTTTGAAGGTGGAATGGTGACCGTTTTGGGAACTTCACTTCAAAATAAAGATATTCTTAGATATTTTATGGATACTTCCTGGAAAGCAATCGGTCTGGAAATGGAAGGAGCGCACTATCAAAAAGCAATTCAGGTAGCCTCGAAGATCCGTCATCATATTTCCGAAGATCTTTTTGTAATGTATGCGTATTACGCTTCAGATAATCCTCTGGAAACAGGTTCTACACTATCTTCCGGTGGTTTAGGATTAACCGGTGTTAAACCGACTTATCTGATCACATTTAGAATTCTGGAGAAAATTTTAGCCTCTTCAGCAAGTAAGAAATGATAGTATTTGGGCGCCTTAATCCGCCCTCCGTTCCCGCTATTTTTTGCAGAAGCTTTGGCCGACGCAAAAAATGAGCTCCACTCAGGTCGGGGCGTAGCTGGGATCGAATTATAAAAATATAATTTAATAGAAAGCTTTTCCCTTTGTGGAAGAGCTTTTCTTTTTTCAAAAATTCCTATCTTTCCATTTCAAAAAATTTTTAAGAAATGAATAAAGGACTTCTCGTAATTTTCGCTTTCGTTTTCGGAATGGTTTCAGCACAGCAAAACGCTTATTACCAACAATACGCCAAATACAAAATGGATATTGATGTTGACGCCGAAAACTTCACTTATCAGGGAAAACAAACTTTAACCTACACCAATAATTCTCCCGACGAACTGAAAGTCGTTTACTTTCACTTGTATTGGAATGCTTTCAAAGCAGGATCGATGATGGATCAAAGAGTTGGCGGACAAGGAAAAAACGGTGATTCGAGATTGCAGAAAGACGGAATTTCCCGATTAGCTTCTATTCCTAAAAACGAAGAAGGCGCACAAAACATTCACTGGATCAAACAGAATGGCAAAGACCTGAAATTCGAAATTCAGGAAACCATTATGAAAGTGCAATTGGCCACTCCAATAAAACCAAATTCTTCGACGACTTTTACGATGGATTGGGACGCCGTAATTCCAATGCAGATTCGTCGCGCCGGAAGAAATAACCGCGAAGGAATTGATATGACCGTAACACAATGGTATCCGAAAATTGCTGAATACGATTACGACGGTTGGGCAACTTTCGATTATATCGGCAGAGAATTTCACGCGCCTTTTGCAGATTTCGATGTCAACATTAAAATCGATAAAAATTACGTTGTCGGAGCCGGTGGAACTTTAGAAAATCCTTTAGAAGTAAAAGGTTACGACGACAAAGCAAATATTAAAACAGACGATAAAAATAAAGCAACCTGGCACTGGACGGCAAAAAACATGCTCGATTTTGCCTGGGCTGCAGATCGCGATTATACGGTAGAAAATTTCACTGTTCTCGATGGACCAAAAGTGTATTACGTTTATCAAAAATCTGAAAAAACGAAACTTTGGGAAACATCTAAACCTTATCTTACGCAATTTTTCCAATTGATGAATGCGACTTTCGGAAGATATGTTTATCCGTCTTATAGCTTTATTCAAGGTGGCGACGGCGGAATGGAATACGGAATGTGTACCATGATTTTGGGTGAAGGAACGAGTTTGGAAGGACTTCTTGGATTAATGGTTCACGAAGGCGGCCATTCCTGGAATCAACAGATTATGGCGTACAACGAAAGTATGCGACCTTGGATGGATGAGGGTTTCACGAGTTATTATGAAAGTTTGATCATGCATCAACTTTTCCCGCCGAAAGAAGCCACAGCAAATCCATTTGTAGGTACTTTGAACGGTTACAGAAATTTTGTAAAGAGAGGAATTGAAGAACCTGCCGTTTGGTTTGGCGATCATCACGACAATGGTTCAGCTTATTCCGTGGCTTCTTATACGAAAGGTGAACTTTTTTTGGTTCAGCTTGGCTACATTATGGGAGAACAAAATTTATCTTCAACCATGAAAGAGTTTTATCAAACCTGGAAACTGAAACATCCAACCGACAGAGATTTGATGCATATTGCACAAAAAGTTTCCGGAATGGATCTGAAATGGTTTCAAAATTATTGGATCAACACTGTTAAAACAATCGATTACGGAATTAAAGACGTGAAATACGATGCAACTTCTACGACGATTACTTTAATAAATAATGGAACGGTTCCCATGCCGATCGATTTCTCAATTTTGACAAAAGATAAAAAAGTAGTGAATTACCAGATTCCTTTAAATATGACTCATGTTTGGAAAAGCAAAGATATTTACGGCGACTTCACCACTTTGAATTACTGGCCGTGGACGCAGAAAGAATACACTTTTACGATACCTTATAACAAATCTCAAATCTCAGTTCTTGGAATCGATTTTTCTCAAAGATTGGCGGATGTGAATTTGGCGGATAACATGGTGGAAGTGAAATAAGAGATTCTTACCAATGAAGATTTTCAATTATTTTTCAATTTTTCTGCTCTTATTTTCTTGTTCAAAATCTGAAATTAGAATGAATGAAAATTTCGCGGTTTTTAATAATAGATCTATTGCTTTACTGATCGAAAATGTAGAAAAAGAAAATGACGTAAAAATTTATTACGGTAAAATCGTGAAAAATGACACAGATTACTTTTTTGTTGGTACAAATAATAAAATAAATGTCACTCTCGATATTGACAAACTTAATCGAATAAAAAAAATTGATTCTGAAATGAAACTTCAAATTCCTTTTGTAAAGGACTGCGAATATTTTTTGTGGTTAACGATAGAAAGTTTACCAAACGAAAATAAAGAAAGTTTAAAAGATACGGAAATCAACTGGGAAGAATAAATACTGCTAAAACAATGGCAGTCATTCAATTATAATAGCGGTTAACAGAACCCGCAGAAAATTTCATAATCAATGAATTCTATCGTCATCAACATCGGAAATACCAATATCAGATTCGGCCTGTTCGATAATGATAACTGCGATATTTCCTGGATCATTAATACCAAACCCTACCGAACAAGTGATGAAATGCAGGCTCAATTTATGATGATGTATCAAAATCATAAAATTGAAGCCTTGAACATTGACAAAGTAATTGTTGGCTCCGTTGTTCCACAACTCACTTATGACATTACGCGAGCTTTGAAAAAAATTCATGGTAAAAACCCCATTGTTGTTGATCGAAATACCACTTCTGATGTAGAGCCGAAATCGAAACAGATGGGAACCGATATTTACGCAAATTTAGTGGCAGCACATCATCTCTATCCGGCCGATAAAAAGAAAATTATTTTCGATTTCGGTACCGCCTTGACCGCAAGTTGCATTGATGAAAAGGGAGAAACTCTGGGTGTGATCATCGCTCCGGGAATAATTACGGCGCTCAATTCTCTAATTCACGACACGGCGCAGCTCCCGGAAATTGAATTGATAAAACCCAAATCGGTTCTCGGTTTAGACACGGTTTCCTGCATGCAGAGCGGAATGGTTTATGGCTATTTGGGAATGGTTGAAGGTTTCGTAGACCGAATTAATGAAGAAGTTAACGCGGACTGTTTCGTCATCGCAACTGGTGGAGTTTCCCATGTTTATAAGCCACTAACACAGAAAATTCACATTGCAGATCGATTGCATACCCTGAAAGGCTTGTATTATTTGGGGAAAGATCTGTAAAGAAAATGGGATGGTTGAGTGAATGGTGAATTACTTTGCTGTGAATTTGGTGAATGGTGAAATCATTTTTTCCAATACCAAAAGAATTCACTCATAGAAAATTGACCTGAAAGAATTCACCCGCAGGAATTGACCCAAAAACTTATCTTTTACTTTTAAAAAATTCTTTTACGATCACCGAACATTCGTGTTCCATAACTCCTAAAACAATTTCGGTTTTAGGATGAAGCTGTAAATTTTTATTGATAAAACCTTTTTGCTCATCTCTTGCGCCGATCACAACTTTTGAAATCTGAGACCAGTTCAAAGCTCCGCAACACATTACACACGGTTCGAGAGTAACATAAAGCGTACAATTCTGCAAATATTTCCCACCCAGAAAATTCGCAGCTGACGTGATCGCCTGCATTTCTGCATGGGCTGTAACGTCATTTAATGTTTCGGTAAGATTATGCGCTTTGGCTAAAATTCTGTTGTTGGAGACGATGATGCAACCGATGGGAACCTCATCTTTCTCCAAAGCAATTTGAGCTTCCTGTAAAGCCATTTTCATGAAATATTCGTCGGTAAACATAGCGTCAATGTTGGATGTTGGGTGTTGGGTGTTGGGTGTTGGATGATGGATGATGGAAGTTTTGAAATCAGTATTTACTCAAAAGATAAACTTAAGGGAAGTCTCATTCTATATCTCACAGGAATTCCATTTAATTTTGCTACTGAAAATTTATTTTCAACTAAATATACTGCAAGCTCAGCTTGGGTATTGAAATCGCTGTTGTTTCCGCCAGCTTTAACTTCTGTTATAGATCCGTCACGTTCGATGACAAATGTGATCTCACATCTGAATACTCCATCGCCTGCGATTGCCTCCGTATCAAAATTATTACCGACTTCACTTCTGAACTGATTAAATCCGCCCGGATATTCAGGAATTTCTTCTGATTGTTTACTAAATTCTAAATCTTCGGTAGAACCAGCGATATTATTTCCCGTACCTTCAGCTTTTATACGTGCTAATTCCTGCAGGTTTTCCCGGTTTCTTTTAGAATTGATGAGGGAAATCGCATTTCTGCATCGATCAGAAATATTTCTTTTTTCCTCTGACAAGTTGGTCTTCTTTAGATCGGCCTCACAGATCTTACTGTATTTTTCGACCTCTATATCGTACTTCTGCTTTATGATCTTCAACTGTTTCGTTTGCTGACTGAAGACGAAACTTGTTGTTGCACAAAAAACAACTGCTATTATTTTACTAATCATTATTCAAAATTCATTGCTAAAGGAAGTCGGAATCTGTAGCGAACTGCAGTTCCGTTGATTATTGCGGGAGAAAATTTCTCCGGTAAAAGATACATGGCAATTTCTGCTTGTCGGTTGAAGGCGAAATGATCTCCTTCTGCGTGTACAGAACTGATTGTTCCATCTTTTTCGACTACGAATACGACATTGGTTTTGATGACTTTCTGATCGGGCAAAATAGCTTCTGTATAAAACAGATCGGCAACTTGCTTTCTCAGCGTATTAAATCCGCCCGGATATTGTGCATGATCTTCCAGGAAGGCTTTTTCAGGATTTTCGGCGGAAACTGGTGATGGACTTTTATGGGTTCGACTTGCTAAGTCTTCGCGGTTTTTCACTTTGATCAGGGTTCCGATGAACGCAGTATTTTGTATGCTGTCGAGTTTCATCATGAATTCTGAAAAATCTTTTTTAATGCCCAATTTTTTTGGAACTTCCTTTTCCAGATCAAATTTCTTTTTGAATTCATTGTTGAGCATAAACCGCTGATAGTCAAAGAATTTCTTTGCGGAGACAAATTCGTCGTTTTGCTGTGCATGCAGAAAGTAACTGGTGCAAAAAAGGATGATATATAATAATTTTTTAGACACGATCTGGTTTTCGGGTCTGGTAAAAATAAGGAAAATATATGAATGTGTTTTAAATTGATGAATCCAATTGAATTCTTTCGGAAAAGAAATAAATCTTTATTTTAGCCCTGATTGAACGGTCTGTTTGAGCTCTCCCGCTGCATTTGAGCGGGAAGCGAGTAGTGAAAGTAGGAACACCTGTGGGAAATAGAGAAATTTTGGTTGCTCCTGAAATAAAAAATTCCCGTTCAAATGAATGAGCGGGAATTTGTAAATTCTGAGAAAATTTTATGCTTCAGTAGATTTCTCTTCAGTAGTCGGAACATCTGGAGATTGATCCTTAACTTCTGCAGCTTCTGCCTCATCTTCTTCATCGTCTCCAGCAGCACCACCTTTAAGAGCAGTTCTAGACATCTTAACAGCAACAACTACGGCGTTGTCTGGATGCATGAAACTGAAATTATTGGTTTTGATGTCGCCTACGTAAAGTTTACCTCCGATTTTCAAAGAAGTAACGTCAACAACGATTTCATCCGGTAAGTTACCAGGAAGTGCTTTTACTTTCAATTTTCTGAAAGACTGTCTTAGAGATCCCCCTGCAACAACACCTTTTGAACGACCTGTAAGTGCTACAGGAACTTCCATAACGACAGGTTTGTCATCTGACATCTGATAGAAATCAGCGTGTAAGATTTTGTCTGTTAATGGGTGAAACTGGATGTCTTGAAGGATTGCTGGAATTGTTTTTCCGTCAACCTCAATTGATACCGTGTGTGCTTCGGGAGTATAAACCAAACCTTTGAAAGATCTTTCTTCAGCAGAAAAATTTAGGGTTTCGGCACCTCCGTAAACAACACAAGGAACTAATTCAGCATCGCGCAAAGCTTTTGTAGATTTCTTACCTACGCTTTCTCTTTTTGTACCTTGAATTGTGATAGATTTCATAATGTATTATAAAAATTTTAAGGGTGCAAATGTACCAATTTTTTTTTAAATAATGAATTTCTCACTGATTGATTTGTGTTCGTGAACCATTCGCATCACATCGGCGAAAAGTTCCGCACAGGAAAGTACTTTTATTTTGGAAGAAAGTTCGGTTTTAATGGGAATGCTGTCGGTTACAATTACTTCGGAAAGAGCAGATTTCTCGATATTTTCGTAGGCTTTCCCAGAAAGAACTCCGTGAGATGCCATTGCTCGTACACTCTTGGCTCCATTTGCCATTAAAATATCTGCTGCTTTGCACAAAGTTCCGGCGGTATCGATCATGTCATCGATGAGAATTACATTTCGGTCTTTTACATCTCCAATAAGGAACATTTCGTCAACTACATTGGCTTTTTTTCTTTCTTTATAGCAAATTACAACTTCTGCTCCCAGATGACCGGCGTAATTTTTTGCCCTTTTTGCACCACCCATATCCGGAGAAGCGATGGTTAAATTTGGAAGGTTTAATGATAAAATGTGGTCGATAAATAAAGTAGAAGCATAAAGATGATCCACTGGAATTTCGAAAAATCCCTGAATCTGATCCGCATGAAGATCCATCGTCATGACTCTGGTTGCTCCGGCTGCAGTTAACAGATTAGCGACTAATTTAGCTCCGATCGGTGCTCTTGGCTGATCTTTTCGGTCCTGTCTTGCCAAACCGTAATAAGGAAGAACGACTGTAATACTTTTTGCTGAGGCACGCTTTGCGGCATCAATCATCAGTAATAACTCCAGAAGATTGTCTGCTGGTGGAAAAGTAGAGGCGATGAGAAAAACTCTTCCGCCGCGTACAGATTCATCGAGAACGGGCTCAAACTCGCCGTCGCTAAATTCCTGTACTTTAATCTTTCCTAATTCCTGCCCATAGAAGTGGGCGATTTTTTCCGCTAAGACTTTACTGGTCCTCGTGGAAAACAAATAACTTGCTTGGTCAGCCATTTTTACTTTTTTAGATGCACAAATTTAAAAAAATAAAACCACCCGAGGAATCTCAAGTGGTTTTATGTATGAATATTTTCAAACTTAATTATGGAAACTTAACTCCACTATAAGAATTGATATCTACCATTGGTAATGTTGATTTATACTTTTGGTTAATTACTCTTAGAAATTCGTTCGCTATTAAAGCGTAACCTCTTCCTGTAAGGTGAACTCCATCAAGAGAGAAAGTTCCTCCTGTTACAAATGTAGCAGTATACTTTACACCGTCATACTGTATTCCTGACATTGAAGAAAGTTGTACCATTTTAGCATTTGCATCAACAAACGCTAAACCTTTTGCATCAGCGATCGCTTTGATGGCTACATTATATGCTGCAGTTGCTGTTATAACTTTCGCAGTTTCTTTTTCTGTCAGTACATATCCATCAGCTAACGGAACGGAAGTTCCACCACCTGCTGTTGGGTTTAACACGCTTGAAGCTGGTAATAAAATATAATCTCTCGCAGTAGTCTGTCTGTAAGATGGAAGACCCAATGCTGATAAGTTTGTAAGATCTTTATCTACGATCACAGCACCGTTCGCAACGCCTAATGTAAATTTGATAAATCTTTGATCGTACTCGGCCTGTGTAATTAAAGATGCCGCTTTTGCCTGACCTAAACCGCCGTTATATTGTGCGTAACCTGCATTTAGAGCAGCAACCGTTGCTGGAGCACCTGGAATTGGCAGTGCAGGAACTCTGGTAAAATAAGGAATGGAAGTTACGTTAGGAATATTTGCAATAACTCCTTTTGCACCACCTGCAGTTAACGCATTTACGTAACCACTAATTACTGATGCTACTACACCTGGATCTGTAATATCATTTCCACCATAAGTTGCTGGATTTGTGTTTCCTGTTCGGTCAACACCCGCTCCACCACTTGTTGCATAAGAAAGAACATCGTTATTTCCGATCCAAAGAGAGAAAAATGTCGGCGCCTGAGCTACAGCATCACCGATTACAGAAGCTGTTGCACTGGAAGCAAATCTCACAAAATAGGGATTAGCAAGTCCTAAAGATAAACCTGCCGGATTACCATAACCTGCTGCACCCAAATGGAAAGATTTCGCACCCGGAACACCCATGTTTTGGTAAGGACCTGCGCTAAAGATATTTGCCAGTGTTGTAGTTCCCATTATTTTTGCCGGATCCTCGTTTCTAACTGGACCTAAAGCTCCATTAACAACTTTTAGTTCAAGTTTGTCCAAAAATCCTACGGCTTTTATTCCGCCTAAATTGTCACCCATTAAAGGTTGTTTGAAAGCTCCTCCACCAGCTAATGCCATTTGTTTAGCCATCATCGATGGGAAAGATTCATTTTGCCCGTCAATATATAAAGCTCCATCTCTATAACCAGATGTTAATGAGTTACCTACAGATACAAATTTTGTAAAATCGGCATCTCCCTTTGTAACTACGATGCTACTTACATCGGTATCAAAGTCTGTTTTACAACCTACTGTAAATAATAAGGCTGAAACAGCTATTGTTGATATTAATATTTTTTTCATAATTAAATTTAAATCTTAAAATGCGTTGTAAGATAATCCTAAACCAAAGTAATATGCTTTCGCTTTCGCCTGGCCATAGAAGTTGTTATAAGCGTTTTTCACGTCTCTGCTTTTTGGAAGCGCAAGTGCACCTGCAACATCTACTCCGAATCCTTTAGCAAATTTAAATCCTAAACCTGCAGTAATAACGTTGGAGTCAAAAGATGGTGTTTCAGCCTGGAAGTTTTCGTCCGTATAAGGCGATTCATCGTAATAATATCCTGCACGGGCAGCAATCATTTCGCTCACCTGATATTGAGTTCCAAATCTCCATGTCTGTGTACTCTGGAAATTCTTTGGACTTACCAAAACTGTTGGATCAGTGGGCTGATTACCAATTGGTGCGTTAGCAAAATCTAAAGTTAGACTATTATAACGATCCCATCCACTGTAGTTGAAATCTCCGGAAACTAACCATTTCGGAGTTACTTTATAAGTTACCCCAATTGTATATTCATCTACCAAAGGCAATGTTGCTTTGAAAGAATCTTTACCGGCAGCATCCAGACCTAAAGCAGGATATAATGCAGGAGAAATATTAAAACTTACTACTCCATTTTTTGCTTCCATATCAATTGGAGAACGGTATGCGATACTTACGTCCAGTTTTTCACTTGGTCGGAAATAAAATCCTAATCCGAAACCGCTTCCAGATGCTTTATCATCTTTTAGATTAAGCGTTCCACCTAATTGAGTAGCTGCTTTGTCCCAGTTTACACTTCCTCTAGCATAGATGTAACTACCTCCAAGAGATACCCACGGCGCCAGTTTGAAGGAAACCATCGGTTGGAAATAATAAGCTTTCAGCTCAAGTCTTTGTACGATTTCTCTTCCAGCCCAGTCATTTGGCCATTCAATAGTACTTCCAAAGGGAGTTGAGAAATTAAAACCTACAGAAATATTATCCATAATTTTATATGCTACAGCAGCATAAACCGGAGTTCCGATTGGATTATTAGTTTCGTAAGATTGCAGTGTTGATAAATTCTGATAAGTGACGATCGATTTTGCGCCAAAACCACCGGCTGCTACACTTAACTTAGCGGGGATGAAAGACATACCTGCCGGATTGAAGAAAGTAACACTTGCGTCTTCTGCATGTGCGCTCGTGTGAGCCATTGCCAATTGTTTTACTCCCTGCAAAGAAACCCGAAAGCCACCTGCGTAAGATAAAACCCCTGCCAATAGTGCTGTTGTTACAACAATTTTTTTCATATAATCATTATTAATGTGCCAAATATAAAATTATTTTTTCAACAACTGTTAACAAATCATAATTCTTTTTAAACAAATTTCATTTTGCTTACTCTGTTTAATATTTATCAAACCGAAAACCATCGGTTTCATTAGTATTTATGGTCGTTTTTAATATTCGATGATTATGTAAAAAGTTTTAGTTTAATTTAAATAATCTCAGTAAAAACAAAGAAATTAAGCAATTTTAAATTGTATGATTTGCATAATAATATCGAATTGTTTAATAATTTCGTAAGAAAACATATTATTTATTGAAATTTGAAAAACTATTGCTTAAAATATTTCTACATTGAATTAAACAAAATAAATTTATACTAAATTTGCAACAATTAGATATATAAAAATATGAGTTGTGGATGCAAAACATCCGGCGATTCTGGCCATTCCTGCGGAACAAAATCGGGGAGTGGATGTGAAAGTGTAAATACCTGCGGGAATAGCTATAAATTAAGCGTTTTCGATTGGCTCTCCAATATCAATAATCCTGCAACGTCTCAAACGGATTTTGTAGAAGTAAGATTCAAGAACGATCGTAAATTTTTTTATAAGAACGTAAACAATTTACCGCTCCACATGGGGAGCGTCATCACAGTAGAATCAAGTCCGGGTCACGATATAGGTGTAGTAAGCCTTACAGGAGAATTAGTTAAAATTCAGATGAAGAAAAAATTCGTCACTGAAGATAATCCTCTGAAAATTTACCGGTTAGCAAACCAAAAAGACATTGAGGTTTGGCAGGAATCCCGCGCAAAAGAAGAGCCTGTGAAAATTCAGGCCCGTAAAATTGCGTACGGTTTAAACATCGATATGAAAATTACCGATGTTGAATATCAAGGTGATGGCGGAAAAGTAACCTTCTACTATACTTCTGATACCCGAGTGGATTTCAGACAGTTAATTAAGGAATTCGCCGGAACTTTCCGAACAAAGATCGATATGAAACAGATCGGTTTCCGACAGGAAGCTGCAAAAGTTGGCGGAATTGGTTCTTGTGGAAGAGAACTGTGCTGTTCAACCTGGTTAACCGATTTCCGTTCTGTGAATACGAATGCAGCCCGTTATCAGCAATTAAGCATTAATCCTCAGAAATTAGCAGGACAATGTGGAAAGCTGAAATGTTGTTTGAATTATGAACTCGACAGTTATCTGGATGCTCTGAGTGATTTCCCACCTTCTTCTTCAACCATCGATACCGTAAATGGTAAAGCGTTCTGTATTAAGATCGACGTTTTCAAAAAGAAAATGTGGTTTGCCTATGTCGAACGTTCTATGGCATGGTACGATTTAGATGTTGTGGATGTTAAAAAAATGCTCGCTCAAAACAAAAATGGAGAGAAAAGCTCGCCATTAGAGGATATTAAGGTTCATGACATTCCGGTAAGATCTGTAGATTTAATTCAGGAAAACACGATTGACCGTTTCGAAAGAAAAAACAAAAATTCGGGGAAAAATTCAAACAGAAAAAAACCGAATAATAATAATAGTCAACGACCGAATCAAAATCCTGACAATAAAGCGACTGCGAATCAGCCTGAGAAAAAGCCAAATAATCCGGAGAGAAATCTACAGAATCAGAATAAACCGCCTCAGAATCAGCAGAATCAAAATAAACCTGTGCAGAATCAGAAACCACAAACTGACCAGCCTCAGACTCAACAGCCGAAAAAATTTAAAAAGAAGTTTCCACCAAAACGTGATGACAATGCATAAGATATGGAGTGTATTTTTCGTTTTGCTATTTCTCATGAGTTGCAAAAACTCCTCGGAAAAAGTAGATATGAAGAACCTCAACGGAAAATGGGATAAAAAAGCAGAGCAAAAATTTGACTTTAAAGTAAACGATGCCCAAAATCCAAAAAATATTATATTTGTTGTAAGAAACAATAATGATTATCCGTACAGCAACATCCGTTTTATTGTGAACTTCTCCGATGCAAAGACAAAGTTGAAAAGTATTGATACTTTAAATTATGTTTTAGCAAAACCAAGTGGCGAGTGGATCGGTAAGGGATTTGGCGATACCAAAGAAACATTGTTTCAGTATAAATTAAATTATAAATTCCCCCAAAATGGTGATTATTCCATAGGAATTATTCAGGCGATGAGAGCCGATCAATTAAAGGGAATTGAAGATATTGGTCTAAAAATAGAAACGGCAAAACCGTAATTTCATTTATGGAAAACAAACAAAATCCGGTAAGCAAACCGAAGCAAACGTTTCCGCTTCCTCCCAAGAAAGTAAAAAACACGGGTTGGAAAAAGTGGGTCAGATTAGTCTGGATCGGTCTAATCATTTTGATCTTAGGAATTTCGTCCATATTCTTCGGTGTCTCTCAAGGTTTTTTCGGAAGCATGCCCGATGTGAAGGAACTTGAAAATCCTGATATTTACGTAGCCTCCGAAATTTATTCTTCCGATGGAAAACTTCTGGGGAAATTTGAAAAAGAAAAAACACAACCTGTCACTTACAAGCAGTTACCACCTTATTTAATCTACGCTTTACAGGCCAAAGAAGATGAGCGTTTCAAAGAACACTCCGGTATTGATCTGCAGTCTGTTGCAAGAGCTGTAGCCTTTGGTGGAAAACGTGGTGGTGGTTCTACCATTACTCAACAGCTTGCTAAATTATTATTTACGGGATCAAGATCTCAGAATAAAGCAACGGCCGTTTTTCAAAAATTGAAGGAATGGGTCGTTGCCGTAAGTTTGGAAAAAAGATATACCAAAGAAGAGATCATTACCCTTTACTTCAACAAATTTGATTTCCTATATAATGCGAACGGAATTGAAATGGCCTCCAGAGTTTATTTCAACAAAAGCACTTCTCAGTTAACGCTTCCGGAAGCAGCAATGTTTGTCGCAATGCTCGAAAATCCGGTGAAAAATAATCCGATGCGGAACGAGCAGAGAGCGAAAACACGCCGAGATGTCGTTTTGGAGCAGATGCTGAAAACAGGCTATTTGGATCAGCAAAATTATGACAAAGCCGTAGCAACGCCTATTGACTTAGATTATCATCCCATTAAATCCATCGATGATGGTTATTCAGCGTACTACAAATTTTATTTAAGAAAAGAAATTGACAGTTATTTAAAAGATTACGAAAAGAAAACCGGTAAAACTTTAAACCTGTTCAAAGACGGTCTTAAAATTTATGTCACCCTTGATTCAAAAATGCAGGGTTATGCAGAAGAAGCCATGAGAGAGCATTTAACAGATCTTCAAAAAAGATTTGATGGTGAACAGAGAAATAGAAAACAAAGACCTTTTTATTTTTTAAATGATAAGGAAATTAAATCCGTAATGATGAGTGCGGTGAAAAGAACCGGAAGATATAAACAGCTGAAAAATGCCGGGGTGTCAGAAGATTCGATCATGCTTGACTTTAAAACTCCTATCAAAACCTCCCGATTTACGTGGGGCGGCGAAGAAGAAGTTGAGATGTCGCCATGGGATTCTATCCGTTATCACAAGCAAATTGCACAGGCTGGATTAATGTCGATGGTTCCCGGAACTGGCGAAATAAAAGCCTGGGTCGGCGGAATTAACTGGCAACATTTCCAGTATGATCATATTAAACAGGGGAAAAGACAGGTAGGATCTACCTTTAAACCTTTTGTTTACGCAACTGCAATTATGAAATTAGGAATGACGCCTTGTTCAACAGTTTCAAATGCAACTTATACCAAAGGAGGTTGGTCTGTACAAGGTTCGGGCGGAATGTTAACCTTAAGAGACGCACTTGCCCAGTCAAAAAACCCAGTTGCTGTTCGTCTGATCGAAATGGTAACGCCAAAAAGTGTAATTCAGACGGCGAGAGATCTCGGAGTAACTGAGGAAATGCCAAATGATTATGCGATTGCGCTTGGTTCTTCTGACATTACCATCTTCGAAATGCTTGGAGCTTACAGTACTTTTGCGAACTACGGAAATTATATCAAGCCGGAAATGATCTGGCGTATTGAAGATGCCAACGGACGAGTAATCAAAGAGGTAAAACCCGTCATGAAAGAAGTCATGAACGAATTGTATGCGTACACCATGATCGACTTGATGAAGGGCGTTGCTCAGTTCGGAACAGCTTCCGGAGAACTGAGCAGAAGAGGAGTTCCGAAAACAACAGAAATTGCTGCCAAAACAGGAACTACTCAAAACAATTCCGACGGTTGGTTTATGGGAATGACGCCAAATCTCGCCACCGGAGTTTGGGTCGGATGGGAAGACAGAGCCACGCATTTCGCTGGAACGGGTGAAGGTCAGGGTGCGAAAATGGCACTCCCGATCTGGGCAATTTACATGAAGAAAGTCTGGGCAGATAAAGAACTCGGTATTTCGCCGGATGATAAATTTGTAAAACCATCCAACTGGACAGGAAGTTGTTCCGACCTGCAGGGATTAGGAGGATATGGTGATGACGGTGGTTTACAAACCCTGGACGAACTGAAAAACCCTAAAGCCCCAACTCCATCGGGTCCTAAAAAATCATCGGGGACCAAAGAAGAAAACGTCAACGAAAACCTTAATACCGGAGACGATATCGATTTCAACAAGTAACTCCGATATACAATATTAATCGAAAACATCCTTTCAAACCCTTGGAAGGATGTTTTTTTTGCCGAACTTTGACCCATGAATTTGGATCAAATTACCCAGCCTTTTTTAGAACAGTTTCCCGGCGATTTCTCTGGAAATGCAAGACAGCGACAAACTCCGAAAGTATTATTTTCCACGATCGAAATAATGGGTTTTGAAAAGCCTGAACTGATTGCCTTTAATGAAAAACTTTCCGAAGAGATCGGTTTGGGAAAAATAGAAAATGATAAAGATCTTGCCTTTCTTAATGCAGCTTCTCTTCCCGAAAATATAAAAACTTACGCTACCGCTTATGCTGGACATCAGTTCGGAAACTGGGCGGGACAATTAGGCGATGGAAGAGCGATCTACGCCGGAGAAATTCAGAACAAAGACGGCAAAAAAACCGAAATTCAATGGAAAGGAGCCGGCGCAACTCCTTATTCCCGACACGCAGATGGAAGAGCAGTTTTGCGTTCCTCCGTTCGTGAATATTTGATGAGTGAAGCGATGCATCATTTAGGAATTCCCACGACCAGAGCACTTTCTCTTTCACTTACGGGGGAAAATGTGATGCGGGATATGATGTATGATGGAAATCCGGAATACGAAAAAGGCGCAGTAATGCTTCGAACAGCCGAAAGCTTTTTGCGTTTCGGACACTTCGAACTGATTTCAGCCCAAAAAGAAATTGAGACTTTACAAAAACTCACCGACTTTACCATCGAGAATTATTTCCCTGAAATTGATTCTCAAAGTGAAAATAAATACGCCGATTTATTTCAAACCATTTCCGAAAGAACTGACGATTTAATGGTGGAATGGTATCGCGTCGGTTTCGTTCATGGCGTTATGAATACCGATAACATGTCAATTTTAAGCTTAACCATTGATTACGGGCCATTTTCTTTCCTCGATGAATATGATTTAAATTTCACACCAAATACAACCGATTTACCCGGTCGGAGATACGCTTTCGGAAATCAGGGAAAAATTGCGCAATGGAATCTTTGGCAACTCGCAAATGCTTTATTTCCTTTAATTAAAGACGAAAAAGTCTTAGAAAAAATCCTAAATGATTTCACCGAAATGTTCTGGACGAAACATGACGTCATGATGGCGAAAAAATTTGGTTTCGACACTGTTTTAGAAAGTGACGGTCCATTTTTTACTGATGCTCAAAAAGTCATGGAAGATTTAAAAGCAGATTACACGCTTTTCTTTAATCAACTGGAAACTTTGCCGGAAAATTCAGATTTAAAGGCACATTTTGAAACAGTTTTTTATGATCGACTCACAGATGACCAATTTAAAATCCTGGAAAATTTTATAAAAACGTATCGCGAAAGATTAGAACAAAATATGATCTCTGGCGAAGAATCTTTAGCCTTAATGCAGAAAAATAATCCAAAATTTATTCTTCGGAATTATATTCTGTTTGAATGCATCAACGAATTAAATGAAGGCAAAAAAGATCTTTTCAATAAAATTCTCATCGCGTTAGAAAATCCTTACAAAGAAATTTATCCGGAATTTTCTAAAAAAAGACCGCCAATTTATAACGATCAAACCGGTTGCTCAACGCTGTCATGCAGTTCCTAAATTTTCTTAATTTTGTCGAAATTTTCTACCTTGGTTTTCAAACAAAAATTCACTGTTTTTCTAAAAACTGTTTTTCCCTGCACGAAATTCGAATTCTTGCTCTTTGCAATTTTTCTAACCGCTTACGGTATTTTGGGAACGACGATCGCACTCAACTACCGAATTATTTTTGATGACAGAATTCCGTGGGATGCTTATTTTAGTTTTGATAACCGCGCTATCGTCATGACTGGCGGCGGTTTTGAAAGACATCCGCTTTCCAACTATTTTTTTAAGTGGATCCGGGAGTTTGCCTATTTAATTTCAGGTGGAAAAAAAGATGACACTTTTCGTCTCGTTTTGGCGTGGTGCAGCAACTTTGCCGTGAGTTTGAGTTTAATTCAAATTTATAAATATTTAAAAAACATCATTGCTTTACCGAAGAAAATCTCGTTGGTAATTCTTCTCTTTTTTGCTTTTTTTACGACGAATATTTTATTGTCTTTCACACCGGAAACGTATACTTACACTTTGTTTTTCCTCGTCCTCTTCAATTATTACGCAGCTCTAAAATTACGGAAAGAAGAAAAAATTCCCGCTGTCGCACTCGCATTAGCCGGAATTTCGATCGGTGGATTAACCGTGACCAATATTGTAAAAGTATATATTCCACTTCTTTTTGAAAAAAATATTTTTCGAAACTGGAAGAAATTGGGGAATGCTGTTTTTCGGGTTTCCGTTTCTGTCGCAGCTTTTATATTGCTGTTTCTTTACCGAATAGATTTCAAATATTTGAATTTTCTGAATAAATCTGAGGAACAATTCGATAAATTTTCAAAACCGAAAATCACGCCACTTTGGGACATGATCGCCTCCTGGTTTTTTGGTGGAAATGTTTTGTTTTCAGACTTTGCAATACGAGATTATCACAACAAAAAGGGCTTCTTTTACAAAGCCCTTTTTATGGAAGTGTACCATTCCTGGATTCCTTATGTTTTTGTGAGTGTTTTACTTCTTCTCGTATTCTGGAGTTATTTTAGAAATTTTAAAAATAAATTGGTGCAGGTTCTGATGATCTCTATTTTCGTAGATATCATCATTCACTGCGTTTTAAAATTTGGTTTGCACACTTCCTACATTTACGGCGGTCACTTTGTTTTCGTCTTTCCGCTCATGATCGGTTGGCTCTTCTATTCCTATAAAAATAATCCCAAAATACTTTCTCTGCTATTTTCTACAGTAGTAATTTTACTCTTTTATTTAGCATTCAATAATATTTTCAGAATGCAGGAATTTTTCCTTTTTCTGGAAAAATATTACATCTAAGCAGAATTATTTGATTTCTACACAACCTACTCTTCCACCTGCGTTTCCTGTTGGCTGCGTATGGAAGTCATCTTGACCTGCGTGAATAATAATCGTTTTTCCGATAATATTTTTGCTTTCATCTTTACATCCGATGCACCATTTATCAGTATCGAAGATCAATCTTGCAGTACCGTTTTTGTCTGCAACTAAATTTCCGATGTCACCCATGTGAAAATGTTCAGAACCCCATTTCCCGTGATCATTTTTTGAAGGATTCCAGTGCCCACCTGCAGAACTTCCGTCTGTCGCAGAACAATCTCCTTTTTCATGGATATGTACGGCGTGAATTCCGGGAGTTAATTTATAGACATTAAGATCCATTTTCACGTTCTTGCCTTTCTGTACGAAATCAGCAGTTCCTTGGGTATTCGTTCCACTTTTGGAATTAATTTTATAATTTTTTGCAGTGGTGCAGGAAACGGTAAAAATGGCACCGCAAACAAGCATTGATAAAGTTGTAATTTTCATAATAAATTTTTTGATGTTACTAATTGATAAAGGTACGCCAATTCTGTTCTTTTTGAATTAAAAACAATTCAGCAGGAATTTCTGACGATTCAGTAGAAATTAATTTCATCGAATCCCATTCCGTAATATATTTGCAGTATAAAAATTACAACCATGCAAACGTTCATCATTTCTAAACTACTTCTTCTTTTTTCTTTCTTAATGGGCCTTTTTCTGAACGCTCAAATTACCATTTCCGGAAAAGTAAATTATAAAACCAAAGGAGTCAAAGATATTTCTGTGACATTGAAAGACACCTATGACGGTTCTACAACCGATGCCAATGGAAATTACTCTTTCCAAACTTCAGAAAAAGGGAATCACATCCTTGTTTTTTCTAATACAAAATTTGTGGAAATTGAAAAACCGGTCATCCTTGCGAATGAATCCATCGTTGTGAATTCTGACCTAAAAGAGCAGATCTCTGAAATTGATGCAGTTGTAATTACGGCGGGTTCTATTGAAGCAAGTGATCGAAAAAGAGCAACGGCGCTTTTAACTCCAATTGATATTTACACTACTGCAGGAGCCAACGGACAGGTTACGGCTGCCTTGGAAACACTTCCGGGTGTTCAGAAAATCGGAGAAACAGAAGGATTATTTGTCCGTGGCGGAACTGGCACTGAAACGAAATTTTTTATGGATGGAAATCTGGTCAATAATTTTTTCGGAAATTCAGTACCGGGAATTAAATCCATGGACCGTTTAAATACTTCTTTATTTAAAGGAAATGTTTTTTCAAGTGGTGGTTATTCTGCAGTTTACGGACAAGCTTTATCTTCAGTTTTAGCCCTGGAAAGTATCGATTTTCCGGAGCGGAATTCTATAGATCTAGGAATTTCACCTATTTTCGTCAATGCCGGATTTCAAAATGTAAACTCAGAAAAAACGCGATCTTTCGGGATTTCCGGGAGTTATTCTAATATTGCTTTGATGACGAAATTGATCAAATTTAATAATGATTTCACCAAAGCACCGGAGAGTTTTGGCACCAATTTTAACTTCAGAATCAAAAATAAAGGGGGCGGAATTCTAAAATATTACGGCAGTTTCGACACGAATAAAATCGGATTACAGGCAGAAAGTTTAGAACCCAACATCGATTTTGACAATACCAGATTGAAGGGGCAAAATACTTTTCACAACTTATCATTTAAACAGAAGTTTGGAGAATATCTTTTGAATTTAGGCGGATCTTACACCTATAATTCCAACCTGATCGATTTAAGCAACACCTACCAAAATGTAGAGATCAATCCAAACAAGATCGATGTGAAAGGCAATTACTTCAATGCGAAAGCAATGCTCGAAAGAAAGATCAATAAAATTTCTGCCTTAAGAGGCGGAATAGAATTTAACCAGACCCGCGAGACAACAGACGTTTCACTTGCGCCAAATCCTTATCAGTTTAATGATGGAATAACTTCAGTGTTTGCAGAAACAGATCTGGGATTCAGCAATAATTTCTCAGCGAAACTCGGTTTACGATCCGAATATTCTTCTGCAATTGAAAAATGGAATCTCGCACCAAGGTTTGCAATGGCTTACCGAATTGCAAAAGGCTGGACAAGCTCTTTAGCCTATGGAATTTTTTATCAAAACCCGGAAAACAGATATTTTGGCGCTACTTCTTTAAATTACCAAAAAGCAGAACATTATATTCTTCAACTTCAAAAATCTTCGGAAGGAAGAAGTTTTCGCTTAGAAGCGTTCTATAAAAATTACAATGATCTCATTAAAACTAAAGTTTTAGGTTACCGCCCGGTTGCGATCAATAATAATGGCGACGGCTATGCAAAAGGACTCGAAGTTTTCTGGCGTGATAAAAAATCGATCAAAGACATCGACTACTGGGTTTCCTACTCTTTCCTGGATTCCAAAAGAAATTTCGAGAATTATGATCAAAGTTTGTTTCCGAGTTTTGCAGCAAAACATACGCTTTCGATCGTAGCGAAAAAATTTGTCACCGCCTGGAAAACCGGATTTAATGTTTCTTATACCTACACTTCCGGAAGACCTTATTACAATTTTCAAACAGACAGCAACGGCGATTACCACCTCAACAATTACGGAACATTAAAAGATTACAACGCTTTAAATTTCAGTTTGAATTACTTACCGTTCTTGGGTAAAAAAGATGCAAAAGCATTTACGGTTCTTGTATTGGGAATTAATAATGTACTGGGACAAAAAAATATTTACGGCTATCAATTTTCAAATGATGGATTAAGAAACCGACCTGTTTTACCTTCTACCAATACCTTTATTTTCATCGGTGCCTTCATCAATTTCGGTATTGACAGAACAGAAGACGCCATCAATAATAATTTGTAATACGGGTCAGAAAACAAAATCAACCTTTCAGAAAAAAAATATTTCAACGGGGAAATTTTTAAAATACCTTTGATTCATCAAAACAGAACAAACACTCAAAAATTTAAAACAATGAAAAAACTATTTTTAACTACGCTTCTCGCAATTTCAGTAAGCACTTTCGCTCAAACAGCTTTTGATAAAGTGATGACTGAAAAAATCACCAAAATGGAGCAAGCTCAAACTCCGGAAGAATTAACTGCACTTTCCAACGATTTCGCCAGAATTGGGGACAAAGAAAAAACACAGTGGCTTCCTTATTATTACGCTGCACATTCTTCCATCGAGAAAGGCAGAAAATTAATGAGAACGGGCAAACTTACTGAGTTAGACGCCATCGCAGCAGAAGCACAAACTAATTTAGACAAAGCTTCCGCATTAAGCAAAGACAACGCGGAGAACATGATCTTGCAGAAAATGATCCACAGTATGAAAATGATGGTCAATCCACAGGCAAGATTTATGAGCGAAGGAATGTTGGCGGCAGACGCACTCTCCAAAGCGGCGAAATTAGACCCTGAAAATCCACGGATTTCTTTATTGCAAGCTGAAGACACTTATTTTACGCCGGAACAGTTTGGTGGAAGCAAAACAAAAGGACTCGAATTATTTCAAAAATCGCTGGATCAGTTCAAAGTTTATAAACCAAAAACGGCTTTAGATCCGAATTGGGGAAAAGGAGAAGCTGAATATTTTTTAGCGAGCAAACCGTAATTGAAACCTCAACAATTCATAAAAAATCTCCTGATATTCGGGAGATTTTTTTGTTGGAAATATATTGAGAATTGGAGAGGCTTCGACAGGCTCAGTCTAACACTGTACCAAATAAATTTTATTTGAATTGTCAGGTTGAGCACGTCGAAACCTTTTGTGGGTTTTGTTGTGCTTTTTTTACCATTAAGAAATTAAGATTTTATCTGTCCTACTTTCTCTTAATAATATAAAAACCCATCATTTAACAATAAATTAGGAATTGAAGTAATTAAGTAATAAACAAGTTTATTCTTGTTAAGAACTTTAAGAATTATAAATTTGAGCCTATTGAAACCTTTTGTGTATGTTTTTATTTTTTTTCACCATTAAGCGATTAATATTTCTTTCACAATCTGACAAAATGATTCGATTTAATTTTATATTTTTCAGTTTTTTGAATTTTTCTGGAATCGAAGCCTTTTCCATAACTATATTTTAATTCGACAATTAAGTTTTTGTCAATGGTAAATTCTATATAATTATCAAATGTTTCTTTTTCAGTTTCAACCGTTTCGCTTTTTCCCACAAGTAATTGATCTATAACTTTTTTATTTTCAATAGTAACTAAATACCATCTTTCTGTATCGCCGTCAAACCAGGTCAGTAAAAGATTTTTATTAATTTCTATAACGGATGATGGAATATCTCCCTCAATTTTAATAAACTCGAATTTTTCAGTCATAGGATGATCTGAAATTTCAATAGTACTTCCGGTTAAGGGTAATAAAATGGGATTGTTCCTAGTAGCAACAGCATTAGTGTCAATTGTTTTATTTTCAATAAATTGGATCAAATCAGTTGCGAATTTTTCGAAGCTTTTCTGAGAAGATGCGCTTTGTGTTTTTAAAAAATCCTCCTTATCTCCTTTTTGAGTAATTTTTTTTAAACTGTTTGAATCATCGTACGTGAATATAAATTCATCTTCAAAAGTATCCGTTAATACCTCATCAATATAATTGTCCACAGAAAAGATCACTGAAATATTTCCCGAATTTCTTTTGATGTCGATCGCTGAATACGTCATCGCACAACCGGACCCACAACTTATCACAAAAGATCTGTAGGGAAAATTTTCAAGATTTGCCGGTTGTTTCTTTTTATTTTTGTCCCGATTTCTCATTCGCCATTCAGATATCGGAATGATATCACCTTCAATCGGTTCGGCTATTTTTATATTACTACAATTGCCTTTCTCTACGTAAAAATTATAATAAGTTTCATACCTAATGTCTGAATTGTACCCTGCATTAATTTCATAAAATACAGTTCCGTCGATGGTCGTACTGTCGGACATAAGGGAAATTCCCTGTTTATGGGTGGTAAGCGAATCGATCATTTTATTTTTGCTCATAACCTCCGGAAGTTTTAGAATTTCATTCTGTGCTTCATGCAAATCACAATTCAAAATTGATTTGGCAGAATTTTTCACAACTTCTTTCTCTGTTGATTTCTCATTACAGGAAATGAAACCGTAAAATACAATGACAAAGAGAAATTTGAGAAATTGATACATGCGAGAAAGATTCAAAAATTATTATCCGTGAAAATGTTTCAAAGTTTACAGTCCGAATACAACGCCAATACTTGGAATAAATCCGCTGCCAAAAACTGACCGGTCTTTTTTGTACAACACATTATACATTCCGCCGATCTGCATGTAAGCGCGTTCGCCAATTCTCTGCATATAACCACCACCTAAATAAAGTGCGGATTCGTTTCCGGAATATTTTGAATGATCATACTTGTTTTTCTGATTGAAGAAATATTCCTGAAACATACCGCTTAGAAAAAAACTTCTGGAAATGTAGTAGTTAACGAAGGGTCCAACGCCAATCGTGGTTGCGGAATAATAATCAGAATTTGACCAGGTGAAATTTGCTGCTAAACCGGTTTCGAGATCTTCCGTCAGTTTATAGCCAACTCTGGGAGAAAGATAAATGGAAGTTCCGCCGCCGCCACTTCCAAACGATCCGCCTAAACCGGCAGAACCACCGAAAGTCCATTTTGATCCGGTATTTCCAAGGGGTGTCGAAGTTGTGATCTGTGCATTGAATTGCAGTCCGAATCCTATAAGGGAAAGTAAAAGAATTTTTTTCATGGGTGCTTGATTGTACTTTCAAAAATAGTTCTTTTTTTGAAATCGAAAATTTCTATAATTCTAAAAAAAATTGCTTTTCTGCGGTGTAAAAATTTGGGAAGAAAAACAAATCGATATTCTAGCCCCGATTGCAGTGGAAATCCTTTTGTTTTTTGAATAAAAAATAAAAGATTGAAACGGAAAGCGGGAGGAGTTTTCGAAAAAAGCGAAAATCTGCTTGCTCCTTACAAATCATATTTAAAGTCGTAAATTTGCAGCCTCAATAAAGAGCATCCTTGAAGTGCTTTATAAAATGAACATATGAAAATTGTAGTTGGACTTTCTGGAGGTGTAGATTCCAGTGTTGCAGCGTATTTGCTGCAAAAACAAGGTCATGAAGTAGTCGCGCTTTTTATGCGGAACTGGAATGATGCATCCGTAACTTTGGAGGATGAATGTCCCTGGATCGAGGACAGTAATGATGCTTTGATGGTGGCGCAAAAACTTGGAATCCCTTATCAGGTGATCGATATGAGTGAACTGTATAAGGAGAAGATCGTGGATTATATGTTCGAGGAATATAAAAAAGGCCGAACGCCGAATCCTGATGTTTTGTGTAACCGCGAAGTGAAGTTTGACGTGTTTATGAAAACAGCCTTATCGCTTGGTGCTGAGAAAGTTGCAACGGGACATTATGCACAGGTGAACTCTACTTTTGATGAAAATGGAAAAGAAATTTTTCACCTTTTGGCAGGAGCAGATAATAATAAAGATCAGTCGTATTTCCTGTGTCAGTTGAATCAGGACCAGTTGTCGAAATCGTTGTTTCCGATTGGAGCATTGACAAAGCCTGAAGTTCGGGAAATCGCCCGGGAAATGGGTTTGGTGACGGCAGATAAAAAAGATTCACAAGGTTTATGTTTTATCGGTAAAGTAAGTTTACCGACTTTTCTGCAACAACAGTTGGAACCGAAAGAAGGTGAAATTGTAGAGATTTTTAAGGATTTCCCCGGTTTTCATGAGGAAACGCCTAAATTTTCTTCAAAATTGGAAGAATTGCAATTCCTTTCTCAGAAAATAAAATACGAAAAATCGGACGGAAAAGTAATTGGCAAACATCAGGGTGCGCATTATTTTACGGTGGGTCAAAGCAAAGGTTTGGGAATTGGCGGACATAAAGAATCCTGCTTTTTGATTTCCAGAGATATTGAAAATAATATCGTTTTTGTGGGGGAAGGGAGAAATTTCCCGGGACTTTTCAGAAGCGCTTTAAAAATAGAAAACTCAGAAGTTCATTGGGTTCGTGAAGATCTGCGTTTGCAAAAGGGCGAATCGATGAAAGTAAAAGCCAGAATCCGGTACCGACAAACTTTGGAAGAAGCGACGCTTTACCAATTTGAAGAAGGTTTCTATATCGAGTTTGAAAACCCACAATCTGCGATTGCAGAAGGACAGTTTGCTGCCTGGTATATGGACGATGAGTTGGTGGGAAGTGGGGTTATTTCGTGATTTTTTATCTAAATAAGTTATTTAAATTCCTTTTGAGAATATTAGAACAAAATTTTCAGTAATTTGGCTTCAAATATAAGACGAGCTTTTATGAAAATAATCTTTACTGAATCAGAATGAACAGAAGCAAATATTTTGAGTACATAGAAGCCAAACTTCATATTCTAGCACATCGGATTCAAACTAAAGGCAAATTGAATATTCTCAATCTTCATCTGCATTCAGAGAATTTTTATCTTCATTTTTTTAATCTGCTATACAGTCTTAAGTTAAGTAATTTAAACAGTAGTAATCAAAATGTTGAAGCTATTGATTTAATAGATCATGAAAATAAAATGATTTTTCAAGTTTCATCAACTTGTACAAAACAAAAAATTGAATCTACGTTATCCAAAGATATTTTTAAAAAATATAAGGATTATAGGTTTAAGTTTATTTCAATTTCAATTGATGCAACAGATTTAAGAAATAAAACATTTTCGAATCCACATTCGATAAGTTTTGATCCGAAGAATGATATTTATGACTTAAAAAGCATTTTAAATGATATTTTGCCAAAAAAAGCAGAAACTCAGAATAAACTTTATGAATTCATTAAAGAAGAACTGGGCGAAGAAATAGATATTGTTAAGTTAGATAGTAATCTAGCGACTATAATAAATGTTCTCTCTCTCGAGAGATGGGATGATACAATTGGAGATGATAAATTAAACAGTTTTGAAATTGAAAGAAAAATTCAATTTAATGAACTAAATGATGCAAGAGATATAATTGAAGAGTTTTGTATATATTATAAAAAAATTGATGAAAAATATACCGAGTTTGATCTGCTGGGGGCAAATAAGAGTAATTCAGTTTTAAACTCAATTAGAAAAGAATATTTAACGATAAAAAATAAAGAAAATAAAGACAAAATATTTTTTACTGTTATAGAAAATGTCAAAAACAAAGTATTGAAAAGTGGTAATCTTAACTCAATACCAATTGATGAAATAGAACTCTGCATAGACATTTTAGTTGTAGACGCATTTATTCGATGTAAAATTTTTGAGAATCCTAAAGAATATAAATATGTTACTACCGGATAATATTCATCCAAAAAACAGCATTTATTACAATGCATCAATTGTCCTAAAAGCATTACAGGATTATGGAAATCTAGAGCTATTAGATTTGTATTTAATAGTCAATAAAACTAAAAAAATATCATTGCCTGTATATATTTTATGCTTGGACTGGTTATACATAATTAATATTGCAGAATTAAATAAAGGTGAAGTAAAATTATGTACATAAAAACTCTTTTAATTGTAAACACAAAAAATTCTTCAGTTATTCGAGAAATCCATTTTCGAAATGGAATAAATTTAATTGTTGATGAAAGTAAAGAACAAATAACAGGAAATAATATTGGAAAAACTACAGTTCTAAAGTTAATTGACTTTTGTTTTGGAGGAGATAAAAATAATATTTGGCAAGATCCAGAAAATCCGAAAGAAGTTTACTCCGCAGTGAAAGATTTCTTGATAAATAATGAAGTTTTAATCGTTCTAACTCTGGGAAATTCTTTTGATAAAGATGAAGAAAGTGATGTTGTAATAGAGAGAAACTTCTTAAGTTCAAAAAATAAAATTATTCGTCGTATAAATGGTCAACAATATACAGAGGAAGAGTTTGAACCAGAGCTTAAAGAATTTTTCTTCCCTAATCTCGATGCAGAGAAGCCAAGTTTTAGGCAAATTATTTCGCACAATATTAGGTACAAAGATATTAGTATTAATAACACGTTGAAAACGTTGAACAGTTATACTTCAGATGCTGAATATGAAACATTATATCTTTATCTATTAGGATGTGAATTTAATGAAGGTAACAAAAAACAAGAAATTCTTCAAAGCATTCGTCAAGAAAGCATTTTCAGAAACCGACTAGAGAAATTTCAAACAAAAACAGCCTACGAAACGACTTTAGCACTTATCGAAAACGATATTGAGGAACTGAATTTAAAAAAATCAAAATTAAATTTAAATGAAAATTTTGAAAGGGATTTGAATGCATTGAATGAAGTTAAATATGATATTAATAAATTAAGTTCAGAAATAAGTAAATTAAGTATAAGAAAAGAAATAATATTTGAAACAAAAAAGGAATTAGAATCGAATAACGTCGATATAGATATGCCACAACTTGAGCAAATTTATAGTCAGGCAACTGAAATGTTGGGAGAATTGCAAAAGACGTTTGAGAACATGGTAATATATCATAATCAAATGATTTCTGAAAAAACTAAATTTATAACTAATGAATTACCAAATCTTGAATTAAAATTACAACAAAGAAGAAGAGAATTAGAAATACTTTTAATTAGTGAATCAAAATTGTCTAAAACTATCGCAAAAGGTGATTCTTTTAAAGAGTTGGAGTCCTTAATTACTGAGTTAACTGAAAAATACCGAGTAAAAGGTGAATATGAAAACACAATTCAACAACTGCAAGAAGTTGAGGATAATTTAACTTCATATAACGATGAATTAACAAAAATTAATCAAGCACTATTTTCAAATGACTTTGAAGACAAAATAAAAATCCAATTAAATAAATTTAATAAATACTTTTCGTCTGTTTCTGAATACCTTTATGATGAAAAGTATGCTCTTAAATATGATAAAATCATAAACAAAAAAGGTCAACGTCTTTATAAGTTCAGTGCATTTAATACAAATTTTAGTTCAGGTAAAAAGCAGGGGGAAATCTCTTGTTTCGATATCGCCTATATCTTATTTGCTAGAAATGAAGAAATACCCTCAATGGATTTTATTTTAAATGACAAAAAGGAATTGATGCACGACAATCAGTTAGTAAAAATAGCCCATTTGGTTAACGAAAAAGGGATTCAATTTGTAGCCTCAATTTTGAAAGACAAATTACCTGCAGAACTTAATAATCCTGATTACTTCATATTGGAACTATCTGAGGATAATAAACTTTTTCAAATAGAAAATTCATAAAATCTAAGTCATAATTCTTCATCGTGTGCATTTTCATTTTTCTTTAATTATAGATCGACTAACAAAACTATAGTTGTCGCCTGCGAAAAAAAATATTTGAATTCATCTACCCAATGAAAAAAGCAGTATTCAACTGGAGCGGCGGAAAAGATTCTGCTTTAGCACTTCAAAAAGTTCTGGAAGAAAAGGAATTTGAAGTCATTGCATTACTGACCACGAAGAACAAAGAACTTGAAGTTCGGGTTCCCATCCTTTCAAGCAGCAGCAAACAAAAAACACTGAACTGGAATGAAATTTAACGACCTGCTTTCAAATTATATACAATGTCATCAATAAAAATATTCTCCACCGACTTACGCTTCTAGCATAAATGAGAACAAATCGAATGAAACAAAAAGAACCCTCCGAAATGACAGCCGAAGAATTGTTGATCGAATTACAAAAGATTAAATCCACCAATGTCATCAATGCCTTATTGGTCGGCGTAATGATTGGAGTTGCAATTTACAGCACGGTGAGAAACGGTTTCGGAATTCTTACCGCGTTTCCCTTGTTTTTCATCCCAATGTTTGCTAAAAAATGGTCTTATAAAAAAGCCCTTGAAAAAGAATCAAAGGAAAGGGATTGCAGTCGCGATTAATCAATATTGCCCATCGCACAATCCTCTGCTCGAGATATAAAAAATTAGAGGGCTAAACTATAATCAAAATTCGACCTATTTTTTCATTAATTCAATACTTAATTACCTCCTGTTTCTCTCAAAATTAGGAATTCCGCAAAAAATTCCTTATATTCCAGTTCTTGCTTACATTAAAAATTCCCCCGGAAATTATAAGTCAATTCTTTTTGTCATTAATTTCTCTTTAGAGTATTGAACTCTACCTCTGCTTTCTGCAGAAATTTTTACAAGCTGTTATTAACGTAGAATGCTTTCTTATAAAGTGTTCCAATTTTAATTTTAAAAAAATAAATAGTATGAGTAATAAAAATATTTTGAAAAATAAACGTGTTGGTATTATCGGTGCAGGTCCAAGCGGTCTTGCACAAATTCGTGCGTTTGAAGCCCTAAAAAATCAAGGTTTTGCCATGCCTGAAATCGTCTGTTTTGAAAAGCAGGATAACTGGGGCGGAATGTGGAATTATTCCTGGCGAACCGGTGTGGGAAAATATGGTGAACCATTGCACGGAAGTATGTATAAATACTTGTGGTCCAACGGTCCGAAAGAATGTTTGGAATTTGCAGACTATTCATTTGACGAACATTTTAAAAAGCCAATTTCATCTTATCCACCACGTCCGGTTTTATTCGATTATATTCAGGGAAGGATCAAAAAAAGTAATGCCCGGGAGTACATCCGTTTCAATACGACGGTGCGATGGGTAAGTTTCGATGAGGAAACGAAAAAATTTACCGTCATTCTGGATGACTTAAAAATTGATAAAACGTATTCTGAAGAATTTGATTTCCTAGTGGTCGCTTCAGGACATTTTTCAACACCAAATATGCCTTATTTCAAAGGAATAGAAAACTTCCCGGGAACGGTAATGCATGCGCATGACTTTAGAGGAGCGGACCAGTTCAAAGACCGAAACGTTTTACTCATCGGCAGCAGTTATTCTGCAGAAGATATTGGAGTTCAGTGTTATAAGCACGGCGCTCAATCGGTGACCTTGAGTTACAGAAGCAATCCGATCGGAATTGAATGGCCGGAAGGAATGAAAGAACTTCCATTGGTGACGCATTTTGAAGATGATACCGCTTTCTTTAAAGATGGCACTACGGAGAAGTTCGACGCCGTAATTATGTGTACCGGTTATCAACATAAATTCCCTTTCTTGCCGGATGAGATGCGATTGAAAACCAAGAATAATTTATATCCGGATCACCTTTACAAAGGAGTTTTCTTTAATGACTTGCCACAGTTAATTTATTTAGGAATGCAGGATCAGTATTACACTTTTAACATGTTTGATACACAGGCCTGGGTTGCGAGAGATTATATGATGGGAAAATTAGAACTTCCTACGCCGGCTGAAAGACGACTTGATATTGATCAGTGGTTAGAAAAAAATGAGCAGGCTGCAACGGGTGAAGAACATGTTGATTTTCAAACGGCCTATATTAAAGATCTGCTTTCTCTTTCCGACTATCCGCATTTTAATGTTGATCAGGTCGCAGTGATGTTTAAAGAATGGCTGAAAGATAAAGAGGAATGTATCCTGACTTATCGCGACAAAACGTATCAAAGTGTCGTTACCGGAACGAAGGCAGCCGTACATCATACGGAATGGATGGATGAAATGAATGACACGAAGGAGCGCTATCTTTATGAAGTGACGGACGAAGAAGAATTGGTTGCAGAGAGAATCTAAAAAAGCAGTTCCAATCAATTTAAAAATACCTTTCAAAACATTTGAAGCGTATTTTCTATGGAAAAATTTTCTACAACATCGGAGAGATCAACCGCACGATCTTTTCAATCAGCTGAACATGTTTCGGGCGATTAAGCCAGGAATTAATATCGATCTGTTCTGAATCCTTCATATCTTTTTCAAAATTAAAAGCGAGTTCTTCAGCGATTTGCTCATCATAAACAATTGCATTGACTTCGAAATTCAGATCAAAACTACGGTAATCTAAATTGGCGGTTCCGACCATTGCCAAACAACGATCGGCAACCAAAGTTTTCGCGTGGACAAAACCTTTTTGATAGAGATAAATTTTTACGCCGGCTTTTAAAAGTTCGTTGTAATAAGATTTTGCCGCCGCATTTACCATAAAAGAATCTGAAATCCCCGGAACCAAGAGACGAACATCAACACCGGAAAGTGCGGCCATTTTCAGCGCATCAATAATGGTTTCGCCTGGAATAAAATAAGGAGAAGTCAGGAAGATCTCTTTCTTCGCCGACTGTATGGTCTTAATTACTGCGTAATAAATCGAAGGTCGGTCGGAATCCGGTCCGCTGGAAACGATCTGTATATTTTTTGTTTGCCCAGAAATCATTTCTGGTTTTGGAAAGTAATTTTCGCTGACCGTGAGTTTTTCATTAGAACAATAATTCCAGTCACCGATAAAAAGATGTTGCAGAATTGCGGTCGCATCTCCTTCGATCTTCAGATGAGTATCGCGCCAGAATAATTTGTTTCCGGAATGTGCATTATTATATTTATCACTCACGTTGATCCCGCCCACAAAAGAAACGCGGCCGTCAATGACAATAATTTTCCGGTGATTTCGATAGTTGAGGCGATTCGCAAGCTTGATCAATTTGATCTCATAAAACGGAAAAGCTTTCACGCCGTTAGCTCTCAATCTCCTGGCTAAAGTTTTGCGAATGGAAGCACTGCCGAAATCATCATAAATAAAGCGAACTTCAACGCCGACATTTGCTTTTTCAATCAGAATTTTTTCGATTGCGCGACCGATCTCGTCATCTTCATAAATATAATATTCGATGTGAATATGGTGTTTTGCATTTTGCAATTCCATTAAAACTTCCGGAAATTTCTCTTCGCCGTTGATCAAAAGTTTCGCAGAATTATTGGTAGTTAAAGGACTTCTGTCGGTTTCATAGATCATCTTCATTAAACCCGAAAAGTGATCATTATCATCGATTCCATCCAGATTTTTTAGATTATAAGATTCCAGTTTTGCGAGAACAAGATCTTCCTGTTTCTCATCCTGAATGATCTTTTTGCTGTAGAGTTTATTCTTGCGGTAATTGATGCCGAAAGAGAAGTAAATAAAAACGCCGATGATCGGCAGGAAAATGACCAAAAGTAAATACGCCAGCGTTTTGGTAACACTTTGCGTATCATAAATAATTCGAAGCAGAACTCCGCTGATGAAAAGAACATAAATGATCTCAATCAATAAAATCCAGTTCATCCTGTACTATTTTAGTTACTCAACCAATCTTTAAAATCCTTCACTCGATCCCGACTCACCGTAATTTCTTCTTCCGGCTGAAACTCCATTTCCACTTTGTAATAAGGCGAAGTATGAATGTTTTTAATGAAATTGGAATTGATCATAAACTGTCGGTTCACGCGAAAGAATTTCTTCTCATCGAGAACTTCCTGCAGTTCATCTAAAGTAAAATCGGTCGGATAATTTCTCTCTTTGGTTTGAAGATAAACGATCTTGTTTTCACTGTAAAAACACGAAACCTCATCGGTCTGAACGATCTTTAAATTATAGCCGATCTTCACCAAAATCCGGGACAGCTTTTGCTTCTCTTCTTTAATTAAAGATTTGATCTCCAGTGAATTATTTGATGATTCAGAAGGTAGGAAGCTTTTAAACTTATTGATGGCTTTTTCCAGATCTTCTTCCATTATTGGCTTCAAAAGATAGTCGATGGAATTCAGTTTAAATGCCTTTAAAGTATATTGATCAAACGCTGTGGTATAGATCATAAAACTCTTCGTAGGAACCTTTTCAAAAATATCAAATGACAATCCATCACCCAAAACGATATCGGAGAAAATCAGATCCGGGTGTGGATTATTCTGAAACCAGTCTAAACCTTCTTCAACAGAATTTAATGTTGCAACTAATTCTAAATCAGGAAATAAACCAATTAGTCGTTCAAGTTTTCGCGCGGCAGGTTTTTCATCTTCGATGATGACGGTTTTTATCATGTTCTAAAATTAATAAATAAAAGGGATAAGTCTTTTGGTTTTTTTCATATAATCGGTATAATCTTTCCCAAACTGCTCTGTCAAGACTTTTTCCTCAATGTTGATGCGGTAAAAGAACATTAAAAATACCGGAACCAAAAGGATAACTGCAGAAATGTAATTGTTTAAAACGATGGCTAACCCTACAAAAGTGAGCAGGGAAAAAAGGTAAGAAGGATGTCTCACATATTTATAAAAGCCATCTGTTTTTAATTGATGGTCTTTTTTGATGGTTACGTCAACGGTGAAATATTTCCCTAAATTATAAACAACGATCATACGCAAAACGATACTTAAAAAAAGAATTGCTAATCCTAAAATTTGTATTTTACTGTTGGTGTAAAAAGGGAACTGCGTTGCTTTGGAAACAAAAATCCCGAAGAAAATGCTGAAGCCAATGACCATCCACAGATAAGAAAGTGACTTTTTATCTTTTCCTTTCGCGTCTGCATTTCCGGAGCGCATTTTTAAGAGGAGAAAAATTTCTGAAAATCCCCACAAGATCATAATGATATTGGTTGCAGCATTCATCTTATTTATTTTTATCCATTAGCTCCCGAATTTTTCTCTCTTCCCAGTCTTTTCCCATCAACATATTCGGCAGGAAAACGCTTGTCCCATGACCGAGCAAACCAACTCCCCAGAAAATTGCAGTCCAGTAATTGTCCATATTTGAGAGCGAGGCACCTGATTCTACATTTTGCGCGATGATAAAAAGATTCACTAGTACATAGATTACGGCGTGAATGTAAAATCCTTTCAACCGTTTTACCCTTTTTTGCGCTTCTAAATACTTGATATTATTTTCGTTAGTATTTTCCATGCTGTTCTTTATTAAGTTCTTTATCAATCATTCTTCGTTCCCAACTGTGGTTAAAGAAGAATATTTTAAACGCTTTTGCGACCAAAACAATTCCGCAGATCCAGAAAATAACGGAGAAACCGTTGTAATCTAAAAAGGTAATTTCGCCCGTTTTATAGTATCTGCGAAAACTATAGATTGCAAATACCAAGATAAAAATGAATATGCTTGCGTAAAACTTTTTCATTTGATTTACTCTTTCCTTTGCGATAGAATAATCAGTTTCGTTGTCGGTTAAATTTTCCATATTATTTATTTTTTTGAATTTTCTCTGTCTAAAATTTTCTGAATTTGTTTTTCTTCCCAGTTTTTACCGATGCCAAATGTTTTTAAGGCGTGTATGGATAATCCAAAACCCCATCCTAACATCGGCCAATAAAACCATAAGTGTTTCGGCGATGTGTACAGATTAATAAAGAGTAAAAATGGAATGACGAGACAGTAAGAGATCAAATTGCTGTAGAACCCTTTCAGTTCATCGACTCTTTTGGCTGCTCTTTGGTAGGATATGGATTCTTTAGTAGGTTGTGTGGTCATGGCTGTAATTTTTTTGGTTAACATTGGTATTTTCACTTTGAAAAAATCATCTGATTTTTCGATGAAAACATTTTGTTTCGTGAGTAATGAATAACGTTGAACGATATTAGAGAGGCCAATTCCGGCGCTTTCTTTTACCTGTTCTCTTTGCTGTAAATTATTTTCTATAAAAAGAAATCCGTTTTCTGAATAGATCTTAATGTGTAAAGGTTTGCTTGAAGTTGCAAAATTATGTTTGATACAGTTCTCTAAAAGCAGCTGTAAAGAAAGTGGAACGACGTACGATTTCAAGGCCATTTCATTTACATTAAAATCAAAGCTCACACTATCTTCAAAACGCGTTTTCAAAAGATCGCAATAGGTTTTAGCAAATTCAATTTCCTCTTCTACGGTAACGAGTTCTTTGTCTTTCTGCTCCAGAACATATCTGTAAATTTTCGACATGGAAGCCGTAAATCTTTGTGCCTGATTCGGATTTTCATCAATTAAAGCACTTAAAACATTCAAAGAATTAAAAAGAAAATGCGGATCGAGTTGATTCTTTAAACTTTCAAATTGTGCGTTGGCTGATTTTGCAATTAATTTCTGTTCTACAACTTCTTTCCGGGAGGATTTTTTCCATTCTTCCATGAAGCCTTTCGCATGCATGATCGCAGAGACCAAAAGTGCAATATTGATGATGACCCAATTCACAAATCCCATTTGACCGGTGAAGAAATGATCCGGACTGTTTTTCTGAAGAACAATGAAATTCAAGTAGTTACAGAAAAGGACTAAAATGATATTGACAAAAATGGTTGCGACAATCCCAAGGATGATCCGCGTTCTGGTATCATCGATCCAGGAATATTTTGAATTGAGATAGCAGTTGGTATAAAAATTCCCGAAAACAAAAACGAAGGAATAAATAGCAGAAACTAAAAAGCTGATCAACAAGTTATTAACACTCTTTTCATCTGTAAAAAAAGTAAAAAAGAAAAGGCCTGTTCCGAATGAGATCCAGAGAGAAATTCTTGCCTGCTTTCTAACGTCTTTAAAATCCATCCTGTAAATTTAATGATAAAAGAAAAGTTTAAATTATTTTCTTAATATTTTCTGAATTTCTTTTTCCTCCCAGTTTTTTCCCAGAATAAAGTCCTGTCCAAAAACTGACATTCCGTGTGCAGCCAAACCGATTCCCCAAAATAATGCGGTCATGTAGGGATCAGAAGTTAATAAAGTGCTTACGTTATCAACCGCACATCCAGCAATAATGATTGCGTTTACGGCAAGATAGATCATGGCATGAACATAAAAACCTCTGATGCATTTCACTCTTCTTTGAGCTTGTGAAAATTTTGCTTCCTGATTAAAATTGTAAGTTTCCATTTTATAAAATTTTTGTAGTTGTTGTTATTTGATGGTGTAAAGGTATTCCCTCCGACCTCACTTTTCAACTAATTATAACCGAAGGGTCAATTTTATACACCGAGTTGTAAAAAACAAAAAACCACCGGAATTCCGATGGTTTTAGTAAGTCTATTTTTGAAGGCTATTTCATTTCACCCACAACATTTACTGCTTCCTGAAGATACAGATCGCGCTGTAAATTTTTGGTCCAGTTTTCTGTTTTCTTGGTGAAAGGTTCATCTGTTTTTTCACGGATCGCTTCATCCGGATTCAGCGTAAATTTAAGGCCATTGTTAAATTTATCCAGCCCTTTGAATTTTTTGATCTGGGCTTTTCTTGTCTGCATCACTTCATTGAATTTGCTTTGCTCTAAGGAAATTGTTTCTTCTTTGTCTAATTTTTCCTTCCATTGCGCAGATTCCTGAATCAACTGGTAGTTTTTATTATTAGCAAGACGCGCTTCGATCCCTTTTTGTAAAGCCTGAACCGAGAATGTATTTAAAGCTTGAAAAGGCACTGCCGGAATTTTATCCCAGGCTAAAGCGTAATCATCATAACGTTCTCCAATTTCAGCGTAAGTGAAGAAATCTTTCATTTTAATGTCGGACTCTATCCCTTTTCTTTGCGTTGATTCCCCTGTAATTCTGTAGAATTTCTGGATGGTTAATTTCAAAGAACCAAAATCATCGGTGGTGTTCAGGAATCTGTTCAGATCAACAAAAGTCTGTACCGTTCCTTTCCCAAAAGACTGTGGCGAACCAAGAATTACAGCTCTCCCGTAATCCTGCATTGCACCGGCTAAAATCTCTGAGGCCGAAGCTGAAAGTTCATTTTGCATGATCAACAAAGGACCCGTCCAGATCGGTGCATTTGTTTTATTTTTCAGAGTCTGTACTTTTCCGTTGCCATCTTTCACCTGAACATAAGGACCTGCGTTCATAAACAAACCCATAATATCACCAACTTCCGTTAAACTTCCACCACCATTATTTCGAAGATCAAGAATGATCCCGTCAACATTTTGAGGTTTTAACTTGAGTATTTCATTTTTAATATCATCTGAAGCATTTCTTCCTTTAGAATCTGCAAAATCCGCGTTAAAGCTTGGCAAATTGATCAGTCCGTATTTTTTACCATCTGGAGCGTTAACGATAATGCTTCTAGCAAAAGTATCTTCAATCGCGACTTCCTCGCGAGTCATGGTAACTTCCTTGATTGATTTGTCTTTTTTCTCAACGGTCAAGGTTACTTTCGTTCCCTTTTCACCGCGAATTAGTCGTACAGCTTCATCAGAAAGCATTCCTACCACATTTACTGCATCAGCATCGGGTTTAGATCTTACTTTCAATATTTTGTCACCTTCCGTAAGTTGTTTAGATTTCCAGGCGGGAGCTCCGATTGTAAGTGCACCTAAATAAAGATAACCTCTTTTTTCCTGAATAATAGCTCCAATTCCGATCACTTTGCCAGTAAACTGAGTGTCGAAATCTTCCTTATTTTTCGGTGAATAATAATTCGTGTGCGGATCGAAAACTTCGGTGTAAGCATTCATATAAACTGTAAACCAGTCCATTTTATTTCTTTTCTTAAATCTTCTGAACGTATCGGTAACAAGGTCTTTTACCTCCGAAGTTGCTTTAATTCTCTTCGCTTCCGGCGTTAGAATTTCAAGCTTAATCGTATCTTTCAAGTTAAATTTCTGTACAGAATCTTTTTTCTCTTTCTGCATTTCTTCTTTTGCCGTCAAAGATTCCATTTCCTGTAAAATATTATACTTGATGTATTTTTTCCATTCCTGAGAAAGCTCAGCTTGATTTTTCGCATTTTTCTTGATCTTCGGCTCTAAGATCAAAGTTTCGTCTTCATTCAAATTGATCGGTTTGCTCAAAATATCCTGAGTGATCTTATCGATCTCATCAACTCTTTGATACAAACGATCTACCGTTAGTTTATAAAAAGTAAGATCTCCCTGATTCAGATAATCATCGAGTTTAGTTTCGTGTTTCGCAAAGTCATCCATGTCAGACTGGAGAAAATATCTTTTTGATGAATCTACCATTTCGAAATAATGCTTGTAAACATCCTTCGAGTACGCATCATTTATGGTTTTGGGGGAATAATGTAAATAACTGAGTGTATTTTTTACACTCACCATTATTGTCGACATTTTTTCATCATCATTTTTCGGAGTATTAAAACAGAACACCAAACTTGTGAGTGGTATGAAAAGCAATAATGTATTGAGTTTTAGGTTTTTGAACATATAATTAATTAATATCTAATTTGTTAAGAATTTTCTCCATTTGTTACAGGATTTTACAAAGTATCAAAATTAATACCTTATTTATATTTGCACACTATTATTTTAAGTAAATTTGTGGAAACCCTAGAAATTATATGCAAAAACCTTTGATTTTAGTAACGAATGATGACGGAATTACAGCGCCTGGAATCAGGCATCTTGTAGAATTTATGAATGAAATTGGGGAAGTTATTGTAGTAGCACCAAACTCACCACAATCTGGAAAAGGTCATGCAATTACCATCAATCAAACTTTAACTTTTGAAGAAATTAGTTTAGAAGGACCGCAGAAAGATTATTCACTGAGCGGAACTCCTGTAGATTGTGTGAAATTTGCCTTAGATAAGATTTTAACCCGAAAACCAGATCTCGTGGTTTCCGGAATTAATCACGGTGCGAATTCATCCATTAATGTTATTTATTCAGGTACGATGAGTGCTGCTGTAGAGGCAGGTGTTGAAGGTTTGCAGGCGATCGGATTTTCCTTACTCGATTTTTCCTGGGATGCCGATTTTTCTCAGGCGAAAGAATACATTCAAAATATTGCAAAAAAAGTCTTAGAAAATCCTTTACCGAAAGGAATTGTTCTCAACGTAAATATCCCAAAATTACTGAAAGATGAAATTAAAGGGGTGAAAGTTTGCCGACAGGCGAAAGCAAAGTGGGAAGAAAATTTCGATGAAAGAATCAATCCACACGGTAAGAAATATTATTGGTTAACGGGTTATTTCAACAATATGGATTCAGGCGAAGATGCTGATGAAACTGCTTTGGCAAATGGTTATATTTCTATCGTTCCCGTTAAATTTGATCTTACCGCTCACGAAGAACTGGAAAACCTTCGAAAAATGATGGAATAATTTTCAGCTCCTTATTTTAATTCAATAAATTTTACTCTCAAAAGATGCGCATAGAAAACGAACTCAAATTAGGTTTCAAAGACGTCATGATCCGTCCAAAACGATCTACTTTAAAATCTCGTTCACAGGTAAGTTTGGAACGAAATTTTACTTTTGTCAATTCTCAGAAAAAATGGAGCGGTGTTCCGATCATCGCTGCCAATATGGATACGGTGGGAACATTTGAGATGGCAGAAGCACTATCAAAAGATAAAATTATTACGGCGGTTCATAAACATTACACTTTGGAAGAGTGGAGTTCATTTTTAAATCAGCAACCTGATTCTATCTACGATTATATCGCATTAAGCACCGGAATTGGAAAAAGTGATGAAGAAAAAATTCAGAAAATAGTTGAAGCACATCCAAAAATTAATTTTTTGTGTATTGACGTTGCCAATGGATATTCTGAACATTTTGTAGGATTTGTAAAAAAAATGCGGACTATTTTTCCTGATAAAACGATCATCGCAGGAAACGTAGTAACAGGTGAAATGGTAGAAGAACTAATTTTAGCCGGCGCAGATGTTATTAAAGTAGGAATTGGTCCCGGTTCTGTGTGTACAACAAGAATTAAAACCGGCGTCGGTTATCCGCAGCTTTCTGCAATTATAGAATGTGCAGATGCTGCTCACGGACTTGGCGGACATATTATTTCTGATGGTGGTTGCAAAATTCCCGGTGATGTGGCAAAAGCTTTTGGTGGTGGCGCAGACTTCGTGATGTTAGGCGGAATGTTCGCGGGACACGACGAAAGCGGAGGTGAAATCGTAGAAGAAAACGGGAAAAAATACCGACTTTTTTATGGCATGAGTTCTCAAACTGCTATGGATAAACATTCGGGTGGAATTGCAGAATATCGTGCTTCTGAAGGCAAAACGGTGAAAGTTTCCTATAAAGGTGCAGTTGCAGAAACGGTGAAAGATATTTTGGGCGGAGTTCGGTCTACCTGTACTTACGTTGGCGCTTCACAACTGCGCGAACTGTCAAAAAGAACTACTTTTATCAGAGTTTCTGAGCAAGAGAATCAAGTATTCGGAGGCTAAATCTATTAAATCGTTCACTTTAAAAATTCCTCGATTTGCAGCTCAGCCATATCGATGCAGGAAGAATTTTCTTTAAAAGCAAAAAGTGAAAGTTCTGTACAACCAATAATTACAGGATTTCCGCTGGAATATTTCTTAATTAAATTTTGAAAAATATTTATTTCTGAGGGAGATTCTTCTTTGTTGTAGATTTTTTTCCTAAAATCATCAATCCATTTTTGATCCGATTCTATGGGTTTTAATAGAGAAATTCCCTCTTTCTGAAATCTAGCATCTAAATATTCGGAATTCATTGTGTAAAAGGTCCCAAACAGGGTTACTTCTGAAATGCTGTTTTCCTTTAAATATTTTAAAGTGAGATCGATAGGATGAAAAATTTCGAATGGTAATTTCATCTGATCCAATGTTTCATGCAGCGTAATATTTGGAACTAAAAGTTTTGAAATACCGAAGTCTAAAATCTTCGAAAAGTAATTTTCCAGTTTAGGAATTAAGACTGAAAATTGATCAGGCAAATAAGGGTTTATTTCCTGAAAATCACTTTGGTATAAAAGCAATGGGCAAGTTGAGAACTCTTTCTTATTTTTCCTATATTTCTCGTGGATCCTCTTCAAATAGTATTCGGTTGAAGCATTACCTAAACCTAAAACGCCCCTTAAACTCGAATCAATAATCATCTTTTGGTTAGAATATAATCTGCGAAATAATTTTTTGAATCCAGAAATTTATGGGTAATTTCCAGCATTGAGTCATCAATAAGATCTTGCAAAATTGTATCGTTGTACTTCCTGGAAATCTCTGTATGGATCAGTTCACCTTCGTCAAACTCAAAAGATTTACCGAGTTCCTTAAAATAAACAGATTGCTTTTTAGTACTTTTTAAAAAACTTTTTGCAATACCTTCTTCCTCTGTATATTCTGGAGCATGTTCGAAATTCTCTAAGTCAAAATCTGCACCTAATTCCCGATTGATCCTTTTCAACAAATTTAGGTTAAAGTCTCGTGTAATTCCAGCTGCATCGTTGTATGCAGGAAGAACAATATCTTTCGATTTAATTTGATCTACTCCTAAAAGTAATTTTTCATTGGGTTTTAAATGATCCGCAATTTTATGAAGAAAACTTCTTGCAACTTCGTCCTGCATATTACCAAGATTGGAGCCGATGAACAAAATTACTTTGGGTTTATCTGAAGTAAAAAGTTCATCTAAAACCTGAAAATAATCTCCTTGCTGAGGATCAATTTCTAAATCCGGAAATAAATCTTCCATGCGTTCTGTAATGACTGAAAGACTGTTGTGAGAAATATCAACAGGAATAAATTTAAACCGGTAATTTTTTTCGAGCAAAGTTTTTAACAGATGCTGTGTTTTCTTTCCATCGCCTGCTCCGAGTTCTATCAATTCAAACTCCTCGTTCGGATTTATCTGGAAAGATTCTATGATGGCCTCACTTTGCTGACTAAAAATCTCCAGTTCAGAATTGGTCAGATAATATTCCGGCATTTCCATGATCTGCTGGAAAAGTTCATCCCCAGCTTTGTCGTAAAAATAATGCGAAGAAATATATTTTGGATTTTGGCTCAATCCTGCTTCAATATCTTTTAAAAAAGTGTCGTTTTTCGTCATTTTGCTAATCTTATTCCGGTGATTTGCCACCTGTATTTGGATTGAAAAAAGTTTCGATATGTTTTTCTCTCGTGACCTTTTGGAGTTGCAGTAGAACTTCCGCGCAAAACCATTTGACCGATCATAAATTTGCCGTTGTATTCTCCAACTGCGCCTTCTGCAATCTGGAAATTTGGGTAAGGTAAATATGCAGAGTACGTCCATTCCCAGCGTTTTCCCCAATCGAATTGGTCGGAAGCAATTTCCCATTCAAATTCGGTCGGTAATCTCATGCCTTTCCAATTGGCAAAAGCTTGCGCTTCGTAGAAAGAAATATGTGTTAAAATATGGTGGGGCTGAATTGGTCTTAAGCCTTCTAAAGTATAGGAATGCCATTTCTCATCTATTTTTTTCCAGTAAAGAGGTGATTTTATTAGATTTTCGTTGACCCAACTCCAACCTTCATCGAGCCAGAGTTTGAAATTGTCGTAACCTCCAGCTTCCATAAATTCTATATATTCGCCGTTGGTTACTAAAGATTTTGAGATCTGAAAATCGTGTAGAAATACTTTGTGTCTTCCTTTTTCATTATCGAAATGAAAGCCAGTTCCTCCATAACCGATTTCGTAAACTCCTTCTTTTATTTCTAACCAACCTTTTTCAGAATTTTCTTGGGCCGTTAGATTGAAGCCTTCTTTGTAAACCGGGAAAATAGGATTGTAAGAAAAAGTATGTTTAAGATCTGTAATTAAAAGTTCCTGATGCTGTTGCTCGTGATTAATTCCTAGAATAATTAATTCTTCTAACTCTGAAGACGAGTTTGTTTTTAATAAGTTTTCGATGTGTTCATCAACGTAATTTCGGTATTCATAGACTTCAGCTACCGTTGGACGGGTAATTGTCCCACGTTCTGTTCGGATGGCTCTTTCGCCTAAAGTCTGGTAATAACTGTTGAATAAAAACGCAAAGTGAGGATTGAAAACTTGGTAATCAGTAACGAACTTTTTCAGAATCATCTCTTCGAAAAACCAGGTCGAGTGACTCAAATGCCACTTCGGCGGACTTGCAAAATCCACAGGCTGTGGAATGTAGTCCTCGATTTCGAGAGGTTCACAAAGCGCAACCGAGTGCGATCTTGTGTTTTTAAAAAGTTGAAATAGTTCGCTCATAATAATTAAAAATAATTATAGTAGAACTAAACTACAAAAAATATTCCGAATTGTCAGTTTACCAACTAATATTGAAATATTGGTATAAAAACTTACTAACAATCGAATAATTCAAATTGTTAGAAAGAAGAAATATATTTTATTTTAGCCCAGATTGCAGCGGCATCCTTTTTTGAGGAGGTACGACGAGGAAAAGATAGAGCGTAAAGCTGGTCTGATCTTCGAGACAGGCTGAAATCTTGGGGCTCCCAAAAAAGAAAAGTGAGATTAGGTCAACATTCCGCCATCAACATTCAAAACCTGACCTGTAATATAAGTTGACATATCGCTTGCTAAGAAAACGCACGCATTTGCAACATCTTCCGGTTGACCTCCACGTTTTAAAGGAATTCCTTCTCTCCAACCCTGAACGGTTTTTTCATCTAAAGCTAAAGTCATTTCTGTTTCGATAAATCCGGGAGCAATCGCGTTGCAACGGATATTTCTGGAACCTAACTCCAACGCAATCGATTTTGAAAAACCAATCACGCCCGCTTTTGACGCAGCATAATTTGCTTGTCCCGCATTTCCTTTTACCCCAACAACTGAAGTCATATTGATGATCGAACCTGCTCTCGCTTTCATCATCGGCTTGATCACCGCTTTTGTGAGGTTGAAAACAGAATCTAAATTCACTTTGATGATCGTATCCCAATCGTCTTTGGACATTCTGAGCATTAAATTATCACGCGTTATTCCGGCGTTATTGATCAAAATATCGATTTTACCGAAATCAGCGATCACATCTGCGGCTAATTGTTGCGCAGCATCGTAATCGGAAGCATCGGATTGGTAAGATTTTACTTTTGTTATTTTTCCTAATTCTTCTTCCAAAGTTTTCGCTTTATCGACAGAACCGGCGTAAGTGAAAGCAACTTGAGCGCCTTCTTTCGCAAAAACTTCTGCTATTCCTTTTCCTATTCCACGAGTTGCTCCGGTAATGAGGGCAACTTTTCCTTCTAATAATCCCATATTATTTTCGTTTATTTTTCTAAGTTTTTGTACTTGTTTTTGGACAAAGGTTTTTCGCTTTCGTCTTCCTTAGTTATTACATTATTGACGACTAAAACTATTTCACCTTTTAAAGTTTTGCTTTTGGAGAAGTCAATTAACTCGTTGATTGTTCCGCGTTTAGTTTCTTCAAATTTTTTTGATATTTCTCTGCTTAAACTCACTTTAGTTTCCTCGCCGAAAAATTCTTTGATCTGTTCTAATGTCGTGTTGATCTTGTGCGGACTTTCGTAAATGATGATTGTTTTTTTCTCTTCCGCCAATTGTTTAAGCTTGGTTTGACGTCCTTTTTTCTGTGGTAAAAATCCGGCAAATAGAAATTCATTATTCGGTAATCCTGAAACAACCAAAGCTGGAACAAAAGCTGTTGCGCCCGGTAAACACTGCATTTCTAATTTTTCATCTGAAACTGCTTTTGACAAAAGATATCCGGGATCTGAAATTCCGGGAGTTCCTGCATCGGTTATAATTGCGATGTTTTGACCGTTCTTTAAATCATCAATAACTTTTTGCGTCGTTTGATGTTCGTTGTGTAAATGGTACGATTTCAGCGGTTTAGATATCTCATAATGCTTCAAAAGAAAACCCGAAGTCCGGGTATCTTCACATAAAATATAATCGACTTCTTTCAGAATTTTTACAGCTCTGAAAGTCATGTCTTCTAAGTTTCCAACGGGTGTCGGAACAAAATATAGGATTCCGCTCATTTATAGATTTTCATATAAGTTTTTGCAAAAAGTTTCCAAACTCGGATCTCTTGCACCCATTAAAAGTAAAACCGTTCCTTCTTTTAATTCCGGTTTTAAGGCTGCTAACAAATTATTTCGATCTTCAACGAAATGGGCATTTTTCCCTTTTGCTTTAATGCCTTCAATTAAATCTTTGGCTGAAATATCTTTCACCGCAGTTCCGCCCGCATAGAAAATTTCGCTCATCCAAATTTCATCTTGTGGTCTTAATGAATCTGCAATTTCTTGAATAAAATCATCTTTCAGAAATCTCGTCGGTTTGTAACCATGTGGTTGAAACCAGGCAATTACTTTTTCTGCTAAAGGTTGACAAGCTTTTATCGAAGCAGCACATTTTGCGGGATTGTGAGCATAATCATCAATCACCCAAACTCCATTTTTCTGTCCAAGAATTTGATGACGCCGATAAATTCCTTCGTAAGTTGCTAAACTTTCTGCGCAGGTTTTTAGATCAATTCCAATTTGATGTGCGACTGCAATTGCAGCGGTTGCATTTTCGACGGAATGTTTTCCTAAAGAGTTCATTTGAAATTTCTGATTCAAAACTTCAAAAGTCAAAGAAAGTCCATTTTGATTAAAATTTTCGGCAGAATATCCTGCATTTTTATCTTCAAATCCAAAATCATTTTTAGAATTCGCTGACAACGATTTCGCCAATGTATTTGATTGATTTACAACAAATAAGCTTTTACTATTATTTTTAAAAATGGTAAATAAATCGATCAACTCATCGATTTCCTGATGATCTTTATCGATATTTAAAAGCAACCCGATTTCCGGTTCATATTGAACAACGGAACCGTCGCTTTCATCAGCTTCAATAATAAGCCATTCTCCTTTTCCGACTGCGGCATTTCCGATTTTTCCCTGCTTAATAATGCTGGTTAAACCAGCTCCGGAAATAATACTCGGCTCCAGTTCCGCATCCAATAAAATTTGATAGAGCATTGCAGAAGTTGTAGATTTGCCGGAAGTTCCCGCAACGGCAATCGTTTTTTTACTTTTTGCAATGATCGATAAAAGTTCGCTCCTTTTAATAATTGGAATTCCGAGCTCTTTGGCCTTCTGAACTTCAAAAACCGTGTCTTCAATTGCCGTCGAAACTACGATCAGATCCGTTTTGTCATTAATTCCGCTTCCGTCTTGCAGAAAACAGTGAATTCCTTCTGCTTCTAACTGCTCTTTGGTTTTATTATATTCATTAGGATGAAAATACCGGTCGCTGCCCGAAACTTCTTTACCAATTCCTTTTAAATATTGGGCGATTGCGCTCATTCCAACTCCAGCGACTCCGATGAAAAAGACATTTTGAAAATCTGAAATACTTTTTGTCATTCTAAATTTATTGATTCTGACCTTTAATGAAAAACAAGTTTCTTAAATTTTACAAAGAAACAGCGTGCTATAAAAATTTACTTTCTACCAAATCCCACAGTCTTTGAGCGTATTCATCGGCTTTACTCCAGTCTTTCTGGTAATAAACTTCACTCAAATATTGTCGGGCATCTTCTAACTTTTGGTAAGAATTTAATCTGTCGATCGTATTCTTTAAATCAGTTTCATCTCCGTTGAAAAGCAATTTCGTAAATGCGATCTTATCATTGAAATCTAATTTAAATTCATGTTGCTTTTTAGGAGCTTCCATAAAATCTGTCGCAATGTTAGATTTTAATAAACTTCCGGGATCTACTGTTTTAGTCTTAATTTCGGGAGAATTTTCTTCGATATTTTCCAACGGATCATCATCAAATAAATTTTGAACTGCTTTCAAACCTTTGATGTTGGCAAGTTTAAATTTCTTTTCAGGATTGCTATCTGTTATTTTTTCTTCTGAAATAGTTTCTGTACTTACGGGATAAGGAGTTTCTACTTTGCCAAATTCTACAATTTTTCTCCGTCTTTCTTCAGAATCTAAAAAATCTTTTTCTTTCTGAGAAATACGTTCTGCATAATCTGCTTCTTCCTGTTCGACGACCAAGGGAATTTCTTTATCAGAAGCAAAATTACCGTTGACCACAAAATCTTCTAAGTCATGACTGACCTCTTCAAAATCTGAATTTCCTTCACTGGATACTTCAGGATTATTATACTCAATAAAGGGGTCTTCCATTTCGGGTCTTAGTTCATGAATGGGATGGTCGGGAGAATTATCGATCTCATTAATTTCGTTCGTGAAAATTACTTCCTCTTCAATAACATCTTCGGAAAGAGGTGAGTCGGATAAATAATCTTCATTACCGGATTCGATAATATTGTTGTTAATTTCTTGATTGTCAGCATCTTCAACAGTTTGTTGAAAACTCTCTTTATTTTTCTCTAAAATTCTTAGAAAGGCAATTCTGTCGGCTACTTCTGCAAATAGATCTTGCTTAGAGAGTAGTTCTTCTTTAGAATTAATTTTTGAAAGGGTATTGAGAATATTCTTTGATTCAAAAAAAATTTTTTCTTGTAGATCTTGAAGGTTTTGCATAATAAAGTCTTATTAAATTTCCTTATTTTTGAGCTTTAAATATTACGGCTAATTTAACAAATGTTTTTAGAAAATACAATTAATCACGCAAAACAAAGCGGTTGGATGGAAGTGATCTGCGGCTCAATGTTTTCCGGTAAAACGGAAGAATTGATACGGAGACTTCGGCGTGCAGAAATGGCAGGACAAAATGTGGAAATTTTTAAGCCAAAATTAGATGTGCGTTATGCTGCTGAAGAAGTGGTGTCTCACAATCAAAACAAAATTCGGAGCACTCCCGTTGACAGTCCGAGCGAAATTTTACTACTGGGATCTAATTGTGATGTTGTAGGAATTGATGAAGCTCAATTTTTTGATGAAAGTATCGTCGAAGTTGCTAATAAACTGGCGAACAGCGGAATACGTGTCATCGTTGCAGGTTTAGATATGGATTTTATGGGCCGTCCATTTGGACCCATCCCTAATTTAATGGCGACCGCAGAATATGTGACGAAGGTTCATGCAATTTGTAAGAGAACCGGAAATCTTGCTAATTATTCGATGAGGATTTCAACGAGTAAAGATTTAGTAGAACTTGGCGAAACAGAAAGTTATGAAGCAGTAAGCAGAAGGGTTTTCAATGATGAATTTTTGAATAAATAAAAAATGAATTATTCTACCCAGCAAATTGCAGAAATCACCGGTTCAAAACTCATTGGTAAAAATGATCTGATTGTCAAAACAATCGAGTTTGACAGTCGTAATATCTATTCCAGCGAAAACATTGGCTTTCTTGCCATCAATACTTCAAAAAATTCGGGAGAAAAATATATTCAGTCTGCAGTTGAAAAAGGTGTAAAGATCATCATCAGCGAACACCACTTCCCTGAAATTCAGGATATTACTTGGATCATCGTTGAAAATGCAATTCGATTTATTCAGAAACTGGCGAAATTTCACCTTCATCAATTTTCATTGAAAACCATAGGAATTACAGGCAGCAACGGAAAAACCATTGTTAAGGAATGGCTTTATCAAAGTATTTTTGATGAATTCGTTACCGTGAAGAGCCCAAAAAGTTTCAATTCACAAATCGGACTTCCGATCTCTTTGTTGGAAATTACCAAAACTCACGAACTCGGGATTTTCGAAGTAGGAATTTCAAAGCCTGGAGAAATGCAAGTTTTAGAACATATTTTCTCTCCGGAGATTGGTATTCTTACTCATATTGGTGCGGCTCATTCTTCAAATTTCGAAAATGAGGAACAGCTCATTAAAGAAAAACTGATACTTTTCAAAGATTCCAAAACTATTATTTTTAATGCTGATAACGATTTGGTTTACAATTGTATAAATGATCTTTATTCAAGTAAAAATCTAATATCTTATGGTTTTAAATCTCATAATGATCTTCATCTAAAAAATGACTGGCGAGGAGATTCAAACGAGTTGGTTCTGCAATATTTCCAAGAGGAAATTAAAATACCAATTTCTCAAAGAGATGAAGCAACGCTGAGTAATGCGATGTGTGTGATTGCAGTTTTAAAGGAATTCAAAATAGAAAATGCAAAAATTATCGAAAAGATAAATGCATTAAAGGCGGTTGAAATGCGTCTGGAAAGCGTGAACGGCCTTCGTAATAATTTGGTGATCAATGATTCCTATAATCTGGACATGGATTCGTTGAAAATTGCTTTTCAGTTCATTCATCAATACAATAAACCGAAAAAGACTCTGATTATCACTGATTTTGTGGAAGGTAAAGATTCTGAAAAATTATATCATGAAGTCGCTGACCTAACGAATCAACAGGATTTTAGCAAAATATTTCTCATTGGTGAAGAAATAATACATTTTGAAAATCTTTTCAATTCGCAGACCTACCCTTTTAAAAATACGAAGGAACTTATTGAAAGTACGCAACTTAACCAAATAGAAGATGAATTAATTCTTCTGAAAGGTGCTCGTAAATTCGAAATTGACCGGTTAAAAACATTTTTAGAATTGCAGAAACATGACACTGTTTTAGAGGTTAATTTAAACGCAATTATTCATAACATCAATATCCATAAGTCTTTATTAAAACCTGAAACAAAAATGATGGCGATGGTGAAAGCCTATTCCTATGGTTTGGGAGGTTATGAAATCGCAGAGTTTCTACAACATCATCATATTGACTACCTTGGAGTTGCCTACGCCGACGAAGGAATTGACCTGCGAAAAAACGGAATTACAACGCCCATCATGGTGATGAATCCGGAGCAACACAGTTACAACAGCATTATCGATTACAATTTGGAACCCGAAATTTACAGTTTCAGGGTGCTTCAACTTTTCAATGAGCAACTTTTGCACAAAGGGATTCAGCGAAAATATCCGATTCATATTAAACTGGAAACCGGAATGCATCGTCTTGGTTTTAAAGCAAATGAGTTGGATGAGCTTATTGACAAGTTGAAGACAATGAATGTGAAAGTGGAATCCATTTTTAGCCATCTTTCCTCCGCTGATGATCCAGATGAAAAAGAATATACTTTTGAACAGATAAAAATTTTTGAAGCCAATTCTGAGAAATTGATTGATGGTTTGCACTACCATCCTATCCGACATATTTTAAACTCTTCCGGCATCATTAGCTATTCTCAATTTCAGTTTGATATGGTTCGGATCGGTATTGGAATGGTCGGAATTGCAGCAGATCCACAAATTAAGAAGCAACTTCGAAATGCAGTAAATTTTAAAACCGTTATTTCACAGATTTCGGAAGTTGACAAAGGTGATTCTATAGGGTATAACCGAAAATTTTTGGCTGAAAATCGTACGAAAATCGCCACCATTCCCGTTGGTTATGCAGATGGAATTCCACGGATGATCGGAAATGAAGTCGGTAAAGTAGGAATACACCAAAAACTTTTTCCCATCGTCGGAAACATTTGTATGGATATGATGATGATCAATATTGGAAATGAACCTATTAATGAAGGGGAAGAAGTAATCATTTTTAATGACAAACCTTCACTTGAAGAATTCGCAATTTATTGTAATACAATTCCTTATGAGGTATTAACCTCTATTTCTCGCCGCGTAAAAAGAATTTATATTAAAGATTAAATGAAAATAAAACTTATACTTATCATTACTGTTTTGTGCAGTTTTTTCCTGACAGCTCAGGTAAAAGAAGGATTTAGGGTGCCTAAAAATGCCAAAATTGGATTATCACTTTCCGGTGGTGGTGCAAAAGGCTTTGCGCACATCGGTGTTTTAAAGGTTCTTGACTCCTTAGGTGTAAAGATCGATTATATTTCCGGTACCAGTATGGGCGCGATTGTCGGAGGATTATATGCTTCAGGTTATAGTGGAAAGGAAATTGAAAAAATTGTATTAGATACCGATTTCTACAATATCCTCGCTAATGGAAAAACCAGACAGGAAACTTCCTTTTTCAGCAAGTCGGTTGACAAATATATTGTTACAGTCCCGGTGAAAGACGGTAAGATCAATGTTTTGCCGAAAGCAATTTCGACGGGTCAAAAAAATATTTATCTCTTAAAAGAGCTCTTCAAAAATGTATCTACAATAAGTGATTTTTCTAAACTTCCCATCCCTTTCATGTGTATTGCGACTAATTTAGAGAGTGGTAAAATTGAAATTTTTGAGAAGGGCGATCTCGTTAGTTCGATCATGGCAAGTTCGGCTTTTCCCTCTTTAATGGACCCTGTAAAAATTGGCGATTCCTTATATATTGATGGCGCGATGACGATAAATTATCCCTCCAAACCCTTGAAAGACAAAGGAATTGATATTGTAATTGGAGTCGATTTAAGCCAGGGTTTAGCAAGTGCAAAGAGTCTTATAAGTGCAATCGACATCCTAAATCAGGTCATCGATTACGGAATTCAAAGTGAAACAAAAAACCAATATCAATATACCGATATCAATATTCGTCCGAACCTAAAGGGGATGGGCGCAACAAGCTATGATTTTAAGAAAGCGATCTTAGACTCGGGTTATGTAGAAGCTAAAAAATACGTTGAGCCTCTCTCCCTGCTCCCGAAGAGAGATTCTACAGTTTTGCGCGCACCACTGAGTTCGATCTACTCGAACGTTTATAAAATTGACAGTTTGATCCTCGATAACAGCCGCATTTTTGGAAAAAATTATGTGAAAGGGAAAATGAATCTTCGAATTCCATCGCTTCAAACTTATGGCGGTATCAACAAAATGATTGATGCGCTGTATGCAACAAATAATTACACTTTAATAAATTACGATATCATTCAAAAAAATAATGAAAACTATTTAAAGCTCAATGTCACAGAAGATGATACGCGTTTTTTCTTAAAATTTGGTCTTCATTACGATGAAATTTTTAAAACGGGTCTTCTCCTTAACATGACTGCCAAAAGATTGTTGTTTCGGAATTCCATCGTTTCACTGGATCTGGTTGTCGGCGACCAGACGAGATATTACCTAAATTATTTTATAGACAACGGTTATATCCCGGGATTCGGCGTTTACGCTTCGGGAATGTCTCTCAATTTGAATGATCGTGATTCTAATATCTATGAAAAATGGAACTGGTTCAGAAATGAAGCTTTCATTCAGTCGGTTTGGCGCGATAAATATGCAATTGGTGGCGGAATAAGTCATGACTACTTTGAAACCAAATTTACCGGCACTCCAACGTATACAAATGGCACGAACTTTATGAATGCTTACCTCTTCATTAAAAGTGATACGCAGGACGATAAGAGCTTTCCCACAAAAGGAATCTATTTAAATGCAGAAGGGAAAGTTTTAGATCTTCTCAATAAAGATCAGGATGGTCGAACGTTACAGGCAAAAATAACAACTCAGTTGAACTTTCCAATTACAAGCTGGTTTACTTACCGGTTAGGATTATACGGTGGTTTTACCATTGGGAAAAAGCTTCCAAGCTATTACCAATATCGAATTGGCGGAATTTTCGCCCAAAATTTAGGAAATTTCACAATGTTCCAAGGGTACGAATTCGGTCAACTGAGTTCAAAAAATCTCTTAACTAATATCAACAGTTTCCAGTTCAACGTCTATAAAAATTATTTTCTGGAAGCAAGTTTAAGTCTCGCTAATTTATTTACCGATATCAAAGTTGACGATATATTCCATGTCAATGCTTCTTCAATGGGACTTACCGCTGGTTATAAGTCGCCGGTTGGTCAAATTAAAATTAATTTCAGCCGTTCATTGTCCATTAATAATAATATTTTCAGTGTCGTATTGGGACATTATTTTTAGCATATGATACAATTTTTCTTCGAAAATTTAGATGAAATTACTCTTCCACCAAATACAGAAATTTGGTTAGAGCAACTTATAATTTCAGAACAGAAAAAACCAGGCGAAATTAATTACATATTCTGTGATGACGAACATCTTTTACAGGTAAACCGGGATTTTCTTCAGCACGATTATTACACAGATGTGATCACCTTTGATTATGTGAAGGGTAAAACCATTTCAGCAGATATTTTTGTATCTTTGCCCCGCATTTTGGAGAACGCTTCTTCGTTATCCAAAGCGTTTGATTCTGAATTACTTCGCGTTTTAGCGCATGGTATTTTACACCTTTGCGGTTACAAGGATAAAACAGAAGAAGAAATTTCCGAAATGCGAAACAAAGAAGATTATTATTTGTCTATTTTTTAGGAGCTATTTCCCGCTGTCCACTATATCTATTGTTCCGCTCCGCTGCACAATAGGATGCCGTTTCCATCGGGGCTATAAGCACAACTAAATTTTAAAACAAATAGATGTTTCACGTGAAACATTTTACAAATTAATTCATTCAATAAACAAATGATAAGCGAAATATACGACGTAATCGTAGTAGGAGCAGGACACGCCGGATCTGAAGCAGCAGCTGCAGCAGCAAATCTCGGGTCTAAAACCCTACTCATTACAATGAATATGCAGACCATCGGACAAATGTCTTGTAACCCTGCAATGGGTGGGATTGCAAAAGGACAAATTGTTCGGGAAATTGATGCAATGGGAGGTTATTCTGGAATTATAGCAGATAAATCAGCCATTCAGTTCAAAATGCTCAATCTTTCCAAAGGTCCTGCAATGTGGTCACCAAGAACTCAGAATGATAGAATGTTGTTTGCTGAAGAATGGAGATACGCTTTGGAAAACACAAAGAATCTGGACTTTTTTCAAGATATGGTTAAAAGCTTGATCATAGAAAATCACAAGGTCGTTGGCGTAATTACTTCTCTAGGAATAGCGATCAAAGCAAAATCAGTGGTTTTAACCAATGGAACTTTCTTAAACGGTCTAATTCATGTAGGTGATAAACAACTGGGAGGCGGAAGAATGGGTGAACCAAAAGCTTCCGGAATTACAGAACAACTCGTCTCCCTAGGTTTTGAATCTGGTCGAATGAAAACCGGTACTCCACCACGAGTCGACGGTAGAAGTTTGGATTATTCAAAAATGGAAGAACAAAAAGGTGACGAAAAACCGCAAAAATTCTCCTATTCAGACACCCCAAAACTGACAAAACAATTAAGTTGTCACATTGTTTATACCAACGAAACGGTGCACGATATTTTACGAGAAGGATTCGACAGAAGCCCCATGTTTAATGGAACAATCCAAAGTACAGGACCTAGATATTGTCCAAGTATTGAGGATAAAATAAACCGATTTGCCGAGAGAAACCGCCACCAGTTATTTGTAGAACCTGAAGGTTGGAGAACCGTTGAGATCTATGTTAACGGTTTCAGTTCTTCTCTTCCTGAGGATATTCAAATCAAAGCAATGAAACATATTCCAGGTTTCCAAAATGTAAAAGTTTTTCGTCCAGGATATGCCATAGAATATGACTACTTCCCTCCTACCCAATTGTATCATACTTTGGAAACAAAATTGATCCAAAATCTATACTTTGCGGGACAAATAAATGGTACAACCGGTTATGAAGAAGCTGCTGGACAAGGTTTAATGGCTGGAATTAATGCTCATAATAAAGTTCACGATAACGGTGAATTCATATTAAACCGCGACGAAGCTTATATCGGAGTTCTCATTGATGATTTAATTACAAAAGGAACCGAAGAACCTTATCGAATGTTTACTTCCCGAGCAGAATATCGCTTACTTTTAAGACAGGACAACGCAGATATTCGTTTAACGGAAAAGGCCTATAATTTAGGTTTAGCTGATGAAAAACGACTTAGAAATGTGGAAGAAAAAATTGCTAAAAGTAATCAGTTAGAAGCGTATTTAAAGGAAACTTCGCTAAAACCTGGTGTTATTAATCCCGTTTTAGCAAGTATAGAATCCTCTCCTGTTGATCAGGCTTATCGTGCCGCGCAGATTCTAACCAGACCGAATATGACTTTAGGAAAATTAGAGGAAATCGATTTTATCAAAGAACAAACAGAGATTTTTTCCGAAGAAGTTAAGGAGCAAGCTGAGATCAATATAAAATACAGAGGTTATATTGAAAAAGAAAAAGAGAATGTCGCCAAACTTAATCGCTTGGAAACAATAAAAATTCCAGAGGATTTTGATTATTCGAATATCAATTCTTTATCATCAGAAGCCAAACAAAAACTAAACAAAGTGAAACCACAATCTATTGCACAAGCCGGAAGAATTAGCGGAGTTTCACCTGCAGACATTAATGTACTTCTTATCTTTTTAGGAAGATAAATTCAGAATGTTTCACGTGAAACATTCTGAATTTATTCCGAAATACTATTCAATCCAAAAACTTCACTTTAAACTAAGAAGACTTTTAAATGAAAATTAAAGATCATTTTTTAACCCAGGAAATATTTGAAATAAAAGAGACGGAAACAAAAGGTGTTTTTAGAACAACTCCAGTTCCTTCCAATTTGGATAAATATTATGATAGTGTAGATTACATTTCTCACCATCAGGATTCTGGAAGTTTGAAAGAAAAACTCTATAAATATTTACAAGGTTTCAATTTAAATTATAAAAAAGATATTTTAAAAGATGAATTACCACCACACGCAAAAGTTCTGGATTACGGATGTGGCGCTGGTGAATTTCTAAAGTTTATTGAAAATGATTTCCGAACTTTAGGATTCGAACCTAATGATGCTGCAAGAAATTTTGCTTCCCAGAAATTATCTAAAACAAAAATTCTAAGTGATCTAAATACTATAGAAAATGAAAGTTTAGATGCAATCACTTTATGGCATGTATTCGAACATATTGATAATCAAGAAGATATCTTATATATATTTCATAATAAACTGAAAGACAGCGGTTTATTAATTATTGCAGTTCCGAATCCTGCTTCGTTCGACGCTTTACACTATAAAGAGTTATGGGCTGCTTACGATGTACCAAGACATATCTATCATTTTACAAAATCGGGAATGGAAAAATTAATGAATACCGAAAATTGGAAAATGAAAAAAATCAAACCACTCCTACTCGATTCCTTTTATATTTCAATGCTCAGCGAAAAATACAAGAAATCTGCATTTTTTTGGTTAAAAGGATTGGTTTTCGGAAGCATTTCTAATTTTAAAGCATCAAAAACTGGTGAATATTCCAGTTTGATATATGTTATCGAAAAAAAATAGTTTTTTGGTTTTAGACCTATTTCTGCAAGCTGATTTCTCCTATATTTTCTGAAATTCCTCACTTTTCAAAAATCAATCATGAAAATAAATTTCTTAACAAATGAAACGGTAGATTTTTTAAGACTATAATTTTTAGGAATTGAACAATGGCGTTAATTCGAAAAATATTTTTTATTTAAGGTATTGTTAAAATATCAACAAAAAAAAAGTTCTCAAAACATGGGAACCTTTTTTTACTATAAAACTAAAGGCTTAGTTATTTAATGATTGATCGCTTTTACGCCCGGAAGTTCTTTTCCTTCCAAACTCTCCAGCATTGCGCCTCCGCCAGTTGAAACATAACTTACTTTGTCTTCATAACCGAATTGTTTTACAAATGCAACACTGTCTCCTCCTCCAACAAGAGAAAAAGCTCCTAACTCCGTCGCCTCTGCAATACTATCACCCAAAGCAATTGTCCCTGCCGAAAAATTAGGCATTTCAAAAACACCGATTGGTCCATTCCACAAAATTGTTCTCGAATTCATAATTACATCATGATTCAATAATCGCGTTTTCGTACCGGCATCTAATCCCATCCAACCGTCGGGAATATCGTAAACATCTACTTCTTTCGTTTCCGCATCATTATTAAATTCATCAGCGATTATAATATCGATCGGCAAATGAACTTTCACATTCTGCTCTTTTGCCTTTTCCAAAATTTCCAGGGCTAACTTTAATTTATCTGCTTCAACGAGTGAGTTTCCAATTTTTCCGCCCAAAGCTTTTACAAACGTGAAAGCCATTCCACCACCGATAATCAAATGATCTATCGCAGGTAAAATATTCTCAATAATCGTAATTTTTGTAGAAACTTTTGATCCTCCTAAAATTGCAAGGACAGGTTTTTCACCGCTTTTCAGCACTTTATCAATTGCTTCCAACTCTTTTGCCATCAATAAACCGAAAAACTTAGTTGAAGGAAAAAATTGTGCAATTACCGCAGTCGAAGCATGTTCTCTATGCGCCGTTCCGAAAGCATCATTCACATAAGCATCAGCATATTTTGATAATTTTTCTGCAAACTGAACATCCCCATTTTCCTCTTCATTGTAAAAACGCAGATTCTCTAACAAAAGAATTTCTCCAGGTTTTAAATTTTTGGTCATATTTTCAGCATCTACTCCAATACAATCGCTACAAAACTGAACTTTTTTACCTAAGACCTCTTCAATTTCCGGGATGATATTTTTCAAAGAAAATTCTTCAGAAACTTTACCTTTCGGTCTACCCAGATGCGTCATCAAAATTACAGAACCTCCATCGTTCAAGATTTTATCGATCGTGGGTTTTACTGCCTTAATTCGGCTATTATCCGTAACTTTCAAATCGGCACTTTGTGGAACATTAAAATCCACACGGACCAAAGCCTTTTTATCTTTGAAATTAAAATCGTTGATTGTCTTCATAGTTTTTCCTGTTTTTGGTTTCACAAATTTAGGATTTATTCCCTCGAATAAAAATTTAATCTCACTTAAAATTCCACAATCCCCAAAACCTCAATTTATCTACATTATATTCTTTTATTAAAAAAAGAAGATGAGTAATGTTGTTGTAGTCTGGGTGTTTGGGGAGAAATAAAATTAAGAAATTTTAACACATTTAGTAGCGGTGTAGTTCATATTTAGTTCACATTTTAATTCGTTGATAGATAATGACTTGAGGACTTTACCAACAATTATTAGTAAGTTTTCTACTGCTACGCTATTAGGAAAGTTAATATTGAAAACCTCTTCAATTTGCTTCCTAAACTTTCTGCAAACTTTCTGTTGAGAATTCAAAAACTTAGTGCAGTATGAATTTAAAATGAATTAAAAAAGGATTTGTTTCACCGACTTATCCACACCATTTCGAGGCGATGCTAACATTTTATTCTGTTACTTTTTTTATGACGTGCCCCTCTCCTTTGCTTATCATAATACTGACTACTTTCCCGCATCTGTCGGGTCGCGCTGTACACTATTACTCCTCACTCCCCTGCTTTTGCCTGCGCTAGTTGCGGGGTAGCCGTTTCCATCGCTCACGCGAGATCGTTTTTGGTAATGAAAATTAATTTAGAATCGAAAGATTTAAGATTCAATCAAACCGTATTTATATTAATAGTATTAAATTTGTAAGATTTGTAAAATAATAAATTACATTTAAAAATGAAAAAAATAGCGATTGCTGCTGACCACGCAGGTTTTGAATACAAAGAGATCATCAAAAAATATCTGGAAGGAAAATATGAAGTGCAGGATTTCGGGACTTATTCCGAGGATTCTGTAGATTACCCGGATTTCGTTCATCCCGCTGCAACCTCTGTGGAAGATGGAATAAACGAATTAGGAATTCTGATTTGTGGAAGTGGCGAAGGCGTTGCAATTACTGCTAATAAACACCAGGGAATTCGTTGTGCTTTATGCTGGGAAACGGAACTGGCTGAATTGGCAAGACAACACAATAATGCGAATATGATCGCACTTCCTGCACGTTTTATATCCAGCGAGTTGGCAATCGATATCGTTGAAAAATTCCTTACCACCGATTTCGAAGGTGGAAGACATCAAAATAGAGTAGATAAAATTGCTTTTTGCTAATTCACTACTTCAAACACCTTTTATTTTATGGCTAAAAAAAGCAAATTCATATCATCGAAAAATAATAACAAACTTCAGGAAATTGGCAGTTTGATTTTTAATTTTATGAACAAAAACTCCGCGAAGATTTATAACTATAAACAGATTTCCGACGGTATCGATTATAAAAACCCGCGTCAAAGAGAACAGGTTATTCAGTCTTTGCACAAATTACTTTCCGAAAAAAGAATTAAGGAGACAGAAAAAGGAAAATACATCATCAATCTTAATATAGAAGGAACTTTAACCGGAACCATCGATTTTAACCAAGCTGGAAATGCTTACGTAAGAGTTGATGATATGAAAGATGACGTATTCATTCATTCCAAAAATGTGAAAGATGCGCTGCAAGGCGATAAAGTTCTCATCGTTACTTACAATTTCAAAGGCAAAAAAATGGAAGGTTCTGTTTTGGAAGTTTTGGAAAGAAAGCGTGATGAATTTGTCGGAGTTTTACAAATGATCAAAGAAAAAGATTTTGGCTTCGTAGTTTGCGATAAAAAATCCATCAACACCGATATTTTTATTCCCCGCGACAATATTGGAGGTGCAAAAGATGGAGAAAAAGTCGTTGTCAAAATGACTGAATGGAAAGGTGGCGAAAAAAATCCGACTGGCGAGATCATTAAGGTTTTGGGAATGCCCGGAAATCACGAAACAGAAATTCACTCCATTTTAGCAGAATATGGATTGCCTTATTCGTTCCCTGAAGAAGTTGAAAATGAAGCCAATAAAATTGATAAAACCATTGGTGGAGCAGAGTTAGAAAAACGCCGTGATATGCGTAATATCTGCACATTCACGATTGATCCGAAAGATGCGAAAGATTTTGATGATTCAATGTCTATTCAAAAATTAGACAACGGAAACTGGGAAATAGGCGTTCATATCGCCGACGTTTCGCATTACGTTGTTCCGGGAACTTTGCTGGATGATGAAGCTTACGAGCGCGGAACTTCCGTTTATTTGGTTGATCGTGTTGTTCCCATGTTACCCGAAATTTTAAGTAACGAGGTATGTTCTCTGCGTCCGAATGAAGATAAATATACGTTTTCCGCAGTTTTTGAAATGAATGAAAATTCGGAAGTTCTAAACGAATGGTTAGGCAGAACGATCACTCATTCTGACCGAAGATTTTCGTACGAAGAGGCACAGGAAAGAATTGAAACGAAGGAAGGTGATCTGACGGAAGAAATTTTAGTTTTAGACCGTTTGGCAAAAATTCTTCGCAAAAGAAGAATTGAAGATGGAGCCATAACTTTTGACCGCAGCGAAGTCCGTTTTAATTTAGATGAAAACAGCCAGCCGATTGGAGTTTACTTTAAAGTGAGCAAAGATTCCAACCATTTGATCGAAGAATTTGCATTATTGGCCAATAAAAAAGTGTCAGAATTTGTTTCTTTAAAAAATGGAAAACCGACCGAAAAAACATTTATCTATAGAATTCACGATGATCCTGATCCAGCAAAATTAGAAGCTTTGCGCGATTTTGTAGGAACTTTTGGATATAAAATGGATCTGGCGAACACTAAAAAAGTAGCGCAATCCTTAAATAAATTATTGGGTGACGTGAAAGGAAAAGGGGAGGAAAATATGATCGAAACTTTGGCCATGAGATCCATGAGTAAAGCGATCTACTCTACAGATCCGATCGGACATTACGGTTTAGGATTCGACTATTATTCGCATTTTACTTCACCAATTCGACGTTATCCTGATTTAATTGCACACCGATTGTTACAACATTATTTAGATGGCGGAAAATCGCCGAATAAAGAGGAGTATGAAATAAAATGTAAGCATTGCAGTGCGAGAGAACGTTTAGCAGCCGATGCAGAACGGGATTCTATCAAGTTTATGCAGGTCAAATTTATGGAGAAACATTTGGGCGAAGATTTTACCGGTGTAATTTCGGGTGTTGCAGATTTTGGTTTCTGGGTTCAGATTCCGGAAAATGGTGCAGAAGGTTTGATTAAACTTCGTGATTTAATGGATGATTCTTACTCTTATGATCAAAAAAATCATTTGGTTCAGGGAAGCCGAACAGGAAATCAATATCAGTTAGGCGACAAAGTAACCATCAAGGTGATGAAAGTTAATTTAGTTCAAAAGCAATTGGACTTTAAAATTATCAATTCATAAATCATTTATTTATAATAAGTTAGAGGAAAATTCCAACAACTTAAGATCTTTTTCTATGTTTGAACTCATTTTCTCCGCGATCGGTTTAGGAATTATGTTGAGTCTGGTTTTTATCGGGCCCATATTTTTTCTCTTAATTGAAACAAGTTTCTCCCGAGGCCCGAAACATGCTTTAGCCTTAGATCTAGGGGTTATTTCCGCGGATATTTTATGTATTGCCGCCGCATTTTTTGCGAGTGGCGATCTCGTTGAAATTATTGATAAACATCCTGGATTTTACCGGATTACCGCTTTTATCATTTTGATCTACGCAGTTTATATGATCGTTTCTAAAACCAAAATGCATTTAGCCAGTGAAGAAAAAATGATCAACCAAAACTATATGAAGACGTTTTTCAATGGTTTTTTCTTTAATATTCTCAATATTGGCGTTGTTTTATTTTGGTTGGTTACCGTAATTTCGGTGAGAAATGCGTATCCCGGACTTGATGATTTTCTGTTGTATATGGCATTGGTAGTGGGAACTTATCTGGTTATTGATTTTTTCAAAATTTATCTCGCGAAACAGTTTCACGATCGGCTTACTCAAAAACTGACGAATCAGATCCGGAAACTGGTAGGATTTATTTTAATTGCATTCAGTATTTTCATATTCCTGCAGAGTTTCAAAAAATTCAACCAGTTCGACAGAAGGCTTGAAGATGCAGAAAAGACAGAGCAAAAAATGATTCACAAATGAAAGAAGTAACTTTCCCTAAATCTTTGAAAAAAGGAGATAAAATTGCGGTCATTTCCCCTGCAGGTGCGGTTGAAGAATCTCAGTTGGAAAAAGGATTAACACTGATTGAATCAAAAGGTTTTGAACCAGTTCTCGGAAAGCACCTTTACACTAAATTTTCAAACGGTTACAATTACGCAGGAACTGAAAAGGAAAGAATAGAAGAGATGAACTGGGCGTTTAATAATGAAGAAATCGGTGCAATTTGGGCTTCTAGAGGTGGTTATGGGTGTCAACATTTATTGAGACATATCACGCTTTCCAGATTCAGGAAAAACCCGAAATGGTATATTGGATATTCCGATAATACGGTTATTCAAAGCTTTTTATTAAAAAATAATTTCGCCTCAATTCACGGACAAACCATCAAAACTTCCAGCTTTGGAGTAACCGATGAAAGCTATAATTTAATCTTCGATGTTTTAGAAGGTAAAAGACCAAAATATACGATTGATAAAACGCCGTTTAATAGAAATGGATTTACAGAAGGAACTTTGGTAGGCGGAAATCTCGCTTTAGTTTATGCACTTTTGGGTACGAATTATTCTTTTAATTTTAAAGATAAAATTCTTTTTATTGAAGATATCGGAGAGAATTATTATGCTTTAGACCGAATGTTGATCAGCTTAGATCTGGCCGGAGTTTTTCGAAATATTAAAGGTTTAATTATTGGTGGAATGACCAATATGGGCGATGAAAAAGACAACAAAAGCTATGAAGAAAGATTTGATGAATTTGCCTATAAAATAGTTACTGATCGGATTTCAAAATATGACTTCCCAACAGCATTTGGTTTTCCGAACGGACATATTCATGATAATCGACCTTTAATTATCGGAGCAAATATCAGATTGAAAGTCGCTGAAAAAACAACAATCGAATTCTAATGGAAATGCTGGGAATTTCAAAATATATCTTTGCGGTATTGCTTATTATCGCAGGAATTTTGCATTTCCTAAAACCCAATTTCTATAGAAAAATAATGCCTGCTTATCTTCCGGCACATCATATTTTAATAATTTTAAGTGGAATTGCCGAAATAATCTGCGGAATTTTACTGCTTTTTCCAGCAACATCTAATCTCGGCGCTTATTTGACCATTGCGTTATTAATAGCTGTTTTTCCGGCGAATATTGAAATGTCCCGTAAATATTATGTTAAGAAAAAGGAAGGATTTTGGTTCACTTTATTGCGTTTACCACTTCAATTTTTGATGATTTGGTGGGCGTATCAATTTATTAAATAATGGCAGAACACAATGATTTCGGAAACCTTGCAGAAGCTTTAGCTGCTGATTATTTGACCAAGAAAAATTATAAAATTTTGGTCAGAAACTTTCGTTATCAAAGAGCAGAAATAGATATCGTTGCAGAATTCGAAAACCTGATTGTTGTCGTGGAAGTGAAAGCAAGAAGTTATGATACGCTCATTGAGCCGCAAGAAGCAGTAACAAAGAAGAAAATAAAAGCAATTTTACTTTGCTCAGACTTTTTCATGAATGAAAATTCTATTGACAAAGAAGTACGTTTCGACATCATTACTGTTCTTCCAGATGCATCAGGAAAATTACAAATCAATCACATCGAAGACGCTTTTCAGAGTTTCGATGCGAATTAAAAATATCAAATAAAATGAAAACAGCACTTATTACAGGCGCAACTTCCGGAATTGGAAAAGCTACCGCAGAACTTCTCGCAAAAAATAACTGGCGACTTATTATTTGTGGTCGAAATGTAGAAGTTTTGAACCAAATGAAAACCCATCTTTCGGCAAGTACCGAAATATTTAGTTTGAATTTCGATATTCGGGAATTTTCTGAAGTCGAAAAGGCAATTCATTCTCTTCCGGAAAACTGGAAAAAAGTTGATGTATTAGTCAATAACGCTGGAAACGCTCACGGAATGGATTCCTTAGAAAACGGAAACATTGATGATTGGGATGCGATGTTAGATGGAAACGTAAAAGGAATTCTCTACATTTCTAAACTTCTTATTCCTGGTATGAAAAGCCAAAAATCCGGACATATTGTAAACATTTCTTCAACTGCAGCACGTCAAACTTACGCAAATGGAGTAGTTTATTGTGCTTCCAAAAAAGCCGTTGATGTAATTTCAGAAGGAATGCGTTTGGAGCTCACCGAATTTGGTATCAAAGTCACCAATCTTCAACCGGGACTAACGGAAACTGATTTCTCAAAAGTTCGTTTCAAAGGAGATGAAGAACGTGCAAAAACAGTTTATCAAGGTTTTCAAGCTTTGAAGCCAACTGATATTGCCGATGCAATTTCTTATTGTGTCAACGCGCCGAAACACGTTTGTATTTCAGATTTAACCATTTATCCAAGCGCGCAGGCTGAATCGCGAACCGTTTATAAAAACGTCGGCTTGTAATTAATTTATACTTTAATTTGTTTTCAAAAATGAAAATACTTCATATCGAAACTTCCTCCAAAAACTGCTCTGTGGCTATTTCTGATGGCGAAGAGCTGTTATGTTTGTGCGAAGAAGTTTCCGAAAATTATAAACAGTCTGAAAGTTTGCACACCTTTGTACAATGGGCTTTAGAAGGCGCTAAAATCACGTTGCAGGATTTAGATGCCATCAGTTTAGGAAAAGGACCGGGATCGTACACAGGATTGCGAATCGGCGCTTCTTCCGCAAAAGGATTTTGCTTCGGTTTAGAAATTCCGCTTATCGCTGTAAATTCTCTAGAAACGATGATCGAACCTTTTTTAAATAAAGGGTATGATTTGATCATTCCTTTAATTGACGCAAGAAGAATGGAGGTTTATTGTGCTAATTTTGATGGAAAATCCGGCGAAATACTGACGGAAACAGAAGCTAAAATTTTAGATGGATCTTCTTTTCAGGAACTTGAAGGGAAAAAAATAATTTTTGTAGGTGACGGAGCCAAAAAAGCAAAGGAAATTCTTCAGTTTTCTACCGCCGAGTTTGATGATACGATATTTCCCTCCGCAAAATATTTAATAAAAAAAGCCAGTGATAAATTCCATAAAAAAGAATTTGAGGATGTTGCTTACTTTGAACCTTTTTATTTAAAGGATTTTCAGGGGGTTAAGAAAAAGAAATCAGAATAATTTAAACTGTTAAAGCATTTTGAAATGCTGTTCTCCATAAATTGAACGAATAAAAAAAGCGAAGAATGATCTTCGCTTTTTAAGTATTAGAGTTTCGTGTCAACTGTTTTTTCTACGGGTCTTCCCATGTCTAGCTGATTTATTTTAGGAGACTGTATTTCATTTTTTTCATCATTTTGCGGGCGGCGTCGAGGAACTGGTTCTGCAACAGGTTCTCCTGGAACTGGTGCGCCGTTATTCTGATCCGCTTTATTCTCCGGCGTTCCGGGACCACCATTCAATTTATTACCAGTTTCATCAGTGGTTTCAATAGCCAGATCGCTTTTCAAATATTTCAGCATTTCCAGTGCTTTTTCACCTTCCCGCGTTCTGGCGTAGTTGAGCGCGATCTGCTCCAGCTGAAGGATCATAATTTCTTTCCCGGCAATTTTTCCTGAATTAAAGGCATTTAACAAAGCGAATTTTGGAACCAACGCGTCTTTTGGATATTTTTCTAAAGAAGATTCTATCAAAACTTTACTCTCCGCATATTTTTCTTGAGCGTATAGATCAAATGCTTCTGCATATACTTTCTCCACTTCTTCAGAGGATTTGGCGAAGGAATTATTTTTAGGATTTTTCACAAATTCCGCATAAGAAGTGTACGGATATTCAGTGAGGATCATCTGCTTAGCGCGATCTGCAGCACTCGGATTTTTTTCATAATTAATGGCAAAAATCTGATAAAGTGCCTGAAGTTTTAAATCGTCTTCCGGTTTCGAATCTACGAGATTATACAGCGTTTTGGTCGCAAGAGGCGTATCAGAAAAATAAGATTCGTACATTCTTCCTAAACCTAAGCTTGCGGTATCTCTCGCTTTTTTCAGCGCAAAAATATCCTTTTGATCGGTCGGTATTTTTTCAATATAAAAACCAGGTTCTAATCTTCTTGGGTCAGGTGCATTTGTAATTCCCATCGCCTCATTCTTCATATCTTCAATGGAGTTGCTTCTTGCAGAGGTGCGCCAGTTATCATTCAGGGAACGGTTTCCCCACAACTGTTTAAAGCTGGATTCTCCCTTTGCAACCGTGCTCAGATTCGCAAAATAAAAGCCACCCTTACTTTCTCCAAAATCCTGAAATCCTCCGGTATTTGCGGCAAAAAGTGAATTAGCAGAATAATCGCCGGTATCAAATCCTTTGCTGCGTTCGGCTCTTTTCTTCTCCAGTTCTTCTTTTGCTTCTTTGGTTTTAATTCCCTCAATATACTTGGCGAAATATGCAATTCTTTCAAATTCCGGCATGTTGGTTAATGCCAGAATACTGTCATTTTTCTTAATTAAATAATAATTTTTAGAAACCTGTTTGATGTTTTTTGATTGTTCCGTCAATAAAATTTTTGAAGGTTCGTAATTCATTACGGCTAAAGCAGAATCGTAGTAAGCACCTGCTGAAAGATAATCGCTGTCTTCAAAATAGGCTTTTCCAATCTCAAAATAATTCAGTCCACGGATTTGTGGATCCGAAATTTTTTCCTTCAATGACTGTGCGAAGAACGCTTTAGCTTCGTCTTTCTTTCCGGCTTTATTTGCCATTAAACCCAGAGCATAGTAAAATTCATTTTTTCTGGAAGCGTACGTTCCTTTCTTACTGATTTTTGCTAAATATTCTTTGGCTCCTTCGTAATCATCACCTTTTCCGTTAAAGGTTTTGGCGATTTCGATTTGTGATTTTACTTCGAACTCAAAGTTGTTCGCATTTTTGTAAGCGGAAACAAAACTTTCTCTTGCTTCTTCGTTTTTCCCTAAATTGGCTAAGATCTGCCCGCGAAGAAAAGCAATTCTACTGCGAAGTTTTCTGTTTTTATTGACCGCATAAGCATCGCTCAGTTCATTGATAGCATCTTCTTTTTTTCCAGCGTGAAGCAACATTTCTGAGTAATAAATACTCAGCAATTTGCGCTGATCTTTTTTCAGTTTTTCTTTTTTCAGATCTGCAAAAACCTCTTCGGCTCTTGTATAATCTTCCATTTTTGAATAGGCGAGACCTTGATAAATTTTCGCCAAACGAATTCTTTTATCTTTCGGCATATTCGAAAAAATATAATTCAAACCATCTAAAGCTTCCAGAGGTTTATTTTGATAAATTCTAGCTTGAGCCAGCAATATATTTGCATTGAAAATTTCTTTATTCTTCTCTACACCGCCTTTCATTACTGAATATTTGGCGATGGCTTGAAGTGCTTTTGCTTCGGAAATTTCTAAAATGGTAGCTCCCGTTTTTCCTCCGGGATTATTAGGATTTTGTGATCTGCCTGGAGTTCCGAAGTTATTGGCGCCCGGAGTTCCCGGTCCGTTGTTGCCCATTCTTCCAGTCGGAGCAGGATCATCGCTGAAGATTTTTGCAGATCCCAGTTCCGTTCCAAGAGGTTGCTCATCGTAAGTCAATAATTGAATGTATGGAGCGTAAAAATTATCTCTGTGTGCTTTATCGCGATTTTTTAGTTCAGTTTCCAGAGCATCTTTACTATTAAAAAGAGTATTGTAGTAGGCGAAAAATCCCTTCATAAAGGTAGAACTATTCGTCTTTTTACGAGATGAGCAGGAACTGAGAACCGTGATTGCTAAAAGAAAGAGTATCGTTTTTTTCATTATTTCATAATAACTTTGAAATTGGCACTTTAGTATAGAAAATGCCAATTAATTTGTTGTAAAAATAATGATTTTTTATTTTTTAAAGCTACTTATTCAAAATCTTTTAAAACCGAGTAAACCAAATGCGTCGGAAAGCCCATGATCGTATAATAACTTCCTTCGATCTTCTTGATTTTTGCCATTCCGAGCCACTCCTGAACACCATAACTTCCTGCTTTGTCAAAAGGTTTGTAATTTTTGATATAGAAATCAATTTCAGTGTCTGTTAAATCACCAATTTCTACAGAAGCCACATCGGTTTTTGAGATATTTTTTTCTAAACTTCTGATCGTAAAGCCCGTGTAAACCTGATGTGTTTTCCCAGAAAGTTTTCGTAACATTTCTCTGGCTTCTGCCTCATCTTTCGGTTTTCCCAGAATTTCGTTTTCTAAAGCCACAATCGTATCAGCAGTAATTAAAATTTCGTCTTTTTCCAGATCGCGGAAAGCATTTGCCTTCAATTCCGAAAGATATTCCGCGACTTCCTCAACCGCTAAATTTTGCGGATAAATTTCCTCACAGTCAATCGAGACGACCTCAAAAGTAAAGCCTAAATTTTCTAATAATTCTTTTCTTCGCGGTGAATTGGAGGCTAGTAATATTTTCATTAATAATCAATTAAACACTTTGAGTATTATCTTCAATCCAGTTTCCCTGAATTTTCATAACCTGTTCAATAACGTCGCGAACTGCGCCTTTTCCACCTTCAATTGGAGATATATATTCTGAGATTGCTTTCACTTCCTGAACTGAATTTTTTGGACATGCCGAAATTCCCGAAACTTTCATAATGTTGATATCCGAAAGATCATCTCCCATCGTTAAGATCTCCTCGTTTTTTAAATTGTATTTTGATTTAAAATCCTCAAAATCAATTTGTTTATCGGGCGATTTGGCGTAATAATCTTTGATACCCAAGTAATTGATCCTGTGTCGAACTTCTTCATCATTTCCGCCGGTAATAACTCCAATGATATAATTATTTTTAATGGCTTTTACCACCGCATAACCGTCTAGAACATTCATGACTCTACACATATTTCCACCTGGTAAAAGGTAAACGCTTCCATCGGTAAAAACACCGTCAACATCGAATACAAAAGCTTTTATATTTTTTAGTTTCGTTTTATAACTCATACATTTTTTTTATTGATTCGTTCATTACCTGGTAGATTTTGAGATGTTCCTCATCTTTAATTAAAGCTTCATGTAGTTGTAAGATCTTTTCATCATTCCTTATTGCCGGTCCAGTTTGCGCTAATTTAGGATCCATTGAATAAATCTTCGACGTAGTTTCTTTAATTAAAGGCAAAAAGTATTGAAATGGAATTTGCTGAGAATCTGAAATTTCTTTTGCCCGGGCAAAAAGATGATTCACAAAGTTGCAGGCAAAAACTGCGGTAAGATGAATATATTTTCTTTTTTCATAATCGCTTTTCATTACATTTTCAGAAATTTTCAAAGCCAGATTTTCGAGCATTTTTAAATCATCTTCGTTATCAGCTTCTACGAAAAAAGGAATTTCTGAATACTGCAGTTCTTTCGATTTGGAAAAAGTCTGTAATGGATAAAAACAGCCTTTTCTAAATTTACCATCCAAAATTTCTTTTGGTAATGAACCGGAAGTATGCGCGACCACGCAATTTTCTTTCGTAATTTGTTTTGAAATTGTTGCAACTGCATCGTCATTTACCGCGATCAGATAGAAATCTGCATCTAACAATTCAGTAGTAGAAAAAGGAATATCCAATTTTTCTGAAATTTCCTTCAAGGCATTATCATTCCTGCCGAAAATTTGGGAAACAGCGATATTTTTTTCCTTGAAAGCTTTCGCGAGATGATAAGCTACATTTCCGGAACCTAGAATGACGATTTTCATTGAGTTAAATATGAACAAAGGTAATTATTTTGGTTTGGACTCAATATTGAAATACTTATTTAACTTTTAATTAAATTTACCATCAAAACAACGAAAGCGTCGCAATGAAGATTAATGAAACCGAAATTATCGAGTTGATGTCGAGCGAGAAAACCCGTGAAAAAGGAGTTCGTTCGATGATGGATGCTTATCAGAGTAGGTTATATTGGCATATCAGGAGATTAATTGTTGATCACGATCTGGCGCAAGATGTTTTACAGGACACGTTTATCAAAGCGTATCAGAATTTTCATCAGTTCAAGCAGGACAGTCAACTATATACATGGTTGTATAGAATTGCTACGAACGAAGCTTTGCAACAGCTGAATAAGATGAAAAAAATGCAAAAAAGTGACGAAGGTTCAGAATATCATCTTCAAAACTTAGTTGCAGAGAATGTTACAGCAGATGCCGATGAAATTCAGATCTTGTTACAGAAAGCCATTCAGTCATTACCGGAAAAGCAGAAACTGGTTTTTACTTTAAGATATTACGAAGATCTACCGTATGAAGAAATTTCGAAAATTGTAGACATGTCGGTTGGAACTTTGAAAACCAATTACCATTACGCCAAACAGAAAGTGGAAGAGTATATAAAATTAAATTACACCGAATAAAACATTTTTTCTCTAGTAAAATCGCATCATTGCAGATGACCATTAAAGAAATAAAAATAGACAGATGAAAAATTTAGATATAGAAAAATTAGAACGTCAAAACGTTTACAGCGTTCCTGACCGTTTTTTCGAGGAAATGCAGATGAAAGTTCTTGCAGAAACCGCTCCTAAAAAAGAGGCGAAAATTATTAAGATGAACTGGGCTTATTCTGCCGCCGCTGCAGTTGCTTTATTGTTCGGAGTGACCTTTTTCGTCAATCAGAAAAATACTGATACTGAAGTGGTATCTGCCACAAAACAAGTTACCAACGACAGCAATACGGTTGCAAACAGTTCATTACCAAGTGATAACCCTAAAAAAGAAGCTGTTGTTCCGGATCAAATTGCAGACCAAGATTTAACTACTGTTGTCGCATCGAATCAAAAAGAAAGCAAAGTTCCAACTGCAATTGTAGAGCAGAATAAAAATAAATTGGGAGATTCAGAAAAAACGGCAGTAAGTCAAAATCCTGATATTCAAGTAGATCAGATTCTCGCTAGTTTTTCCTCCGCAGATTTGGCAGATTTAGGAAAAAATGTTGAACAGGATGTTTATCTGGATTTGTACAATTAAAACTAAAAGAAACATGAAAAAGATTTTATTTTTGCTGATCACGCTGTTTTTAACTTCACAAAACAGTTTTGCTCAAGCACAGAAATACGATTGGAAAACGATGAAACCGGACCAAAGGAAACAGATCATTCAGAAGATGAGTCCGCAGGAAAGAAAATCGGTTTTGCAGGAATTTCGCGAAAATATGATGGTTTCAACACTGGCTGTTCCGCAAAATACGCAGGGTGATTTTAAATCTTTGTATTCTGAATATCAGGAAAAGCAAAATTTGATCAAAAGTAAGTTCAAATCTGGCAGCGATTACGAAAATATGAGTGATGATGAGGCAAAGAAGCAGCTCAACGAGAGTTTTGAAGTTGGTCAGCAACTTTTAGACAACCGAAAAATGTATTCTGAAAAGTTTCTGAAAGTAATAAAACCGCAGCAAGTTCTTCAAATGTATCACACGGAAGGAAAGATGCGAAGTAAAATAATAGAAAAAAAAGAAGACGGACAAGGAAATCCTAGTACGCAGCGTAGAAGACCATAATAGTTTATTTTTAATGTTTGAGCGACCTCTGCAAGTTTTTGTAGAGGTCGTTCTTTTTCTCCTGAAAATTCTTATTTTCACCACAGAACAATGACTCATGACAAAGACCCTTTTAATTTTTCTGTTGCCTCTATTTATTTTTGGACAGGAAAAAAAGATCATTAAGCTGAATTATCCACTGAAAGATTATACAGGAACTACAAAAAGTTTGGAAGTTATTGACTTGAGAAAAAATAAAGTTTTCAGAAATATGGTTTTTCGGGGAAAATATTATTCTTTTAGTTTTCCTACCAATGATTTAAGCGCAGATATCGAAAATTGGTTCGAAAAAAACAATAAAAAAAGAGATAAAGGCACAAACGACATTGTATTGCTAATAGAAAATTTAGCGATTACTGATAAGGTGAAAAATGATGAGATTTACTGTGTCTTAGATATGAAATTTAGTACTTTTCTCAAAAAAGATAACGGCTATTATTTTTTGAAGAGATACGATAACGTAATAAGTTTTAGCACCAAAGAAATGGGCGGAATCCCAGATCTTTTTGTGGATAATACGCAGAAAGTTCTCCAAAATTTAATGTTCAGTACTTACAGAGCAACGCCTTCTGAAACTGTAATTCCCATGGCTGATCTCTACAATTACGAAGATATTTTAAAAGCGACTTACCCTGTTTTTTCAAACAGTAAACTAAAGAATGGAATTTATCTGGATGCTCAAAGTTTCTTTAAACAAACGCCACTTGAAAATTATAAAATTGTAAGAAGTGATGGCGACGTTGTAAAAGCCATCGATCCAAATGATAACAAAATCCCGGCAAGGAAATTCTTTTGTTATGTAGAAAGTGGTAAGGCGTGCAAAAATTCGCAGGCAGGATTTTTAGAAATGTTGCATGACGAAAGAGGGTTTTATGTAAATGCAAATAAATTCATGCTTTTCCCGGAAGAAATTAATACATCATCTGCATTTTTTCTTTTTGGAGCAGTCGGCGGAATCGCAGCCGGAATTCAGTTTAGTGTGAAATACAACAATGCTTTAAAAGATGAAAGATATCCTATTTACATCGATTTTTTAACAGGAGAATATTCCTTTGTTAAGTAAATCTGGACTTTTAAGAAAAAATGATCTTTTTCTCTTCGCTTTCATTATCTTTGCAAACTATCTAGAATTGAATGAAAAACATACGAAATTTTTGCATTATTGCACATATTGACCACGGTAAATCTACTTTGGCAGACCGGCTTTTGGAATATACCAATACCGTGACTTCCCGAGAACTGCAGTCTCAGACTTTAGATGATATGGATATTGAGAAAGAACGTGGAATCACCATAAAATCTCACGCCATTCAAATGGATTATGAATTAAATGGAGAAAAATATATTCTTAATTTAATTGATACTCCGGGACATGTAGATTTCTCTTATGAAGTTTCCCGTTCCATCGCAGCCTGTGAAGGTGCGCTTCTGATTGTGGATGCGGCTCAAAGCATTCAGGCTCAAACGATAAGCAATTTATATTTAGCTTTAGAAAATGATTTAACCATCATTCCAATTCTGAATAAGATCGATTTACCTTCTGCAAACCCGGAAGAAGTAACCGATGAAATTATGAACCTAATTGGTTGTGAATATGAAGACGTTTTACGCGTTTCCGGAAAAACTGGAGAAGGAGTTCATGAATTGTTAGAACATATCGTCAACAGAATTCCGGCACCGGTTGGAAATGAAGACGGTCCGCTTCAAGCACTGATTTTTGATTCAGTTTACAATCCTTTCCGTGGAATTGAAGCTTATTTCAAAGTTGTCAACGGCAGTATTAAAAAAGGACAACGGATCAAATTCATGGCAACCAACAAAATGTATGAAGCCGATGAAGTTGGAACTTTAAAACTAAAACAAGTCGCAAAGAAAGAAATTAAAACCGGCGATGTTGGTTATATTATTTCCGGTATTAAAGATGCGCGCGAAGTAAAAGTCGGTGATACGATCACCACTTTTGAAAATGGCGCAACTGAAGCAATCGACGGTTTCGAAGAAGTAAAACCAATGGTTTTTGCCGGGATTTATCCCATCGAATCAGAGGATTTTGAAGAATTAAGATTCTCTTTAGAAAAACTGCGTTTGAATGATGCTTCTTTGGTTTTCGAACCCGAAAGTTCTGCCGCACTAGGTTTCGGTTTTCGTTGCGGATTCCTCGGAATGTTGCACATGGAGATCGTTCAGGAAAGACTCGACCGCGAATTTAATATGGACGTTATCACGACCGTTCCCAACGTTTCTTACCACGGTTACACCAAAAAAGATCCTGAAAAAATGATCTTAATTAACAATCCATCAGAAATGACAGATCCGATGACGATGGATCGCGTTGAAGAACCGTTTATCAAAGCATCCATCATTACCAAATCCGATTATGTTGGTCCCGTGATGACTTTGTGTATCGAAAAGCGCGGCGAAATTGTTAACCAAAGTTATTTGACTTCCGATAGAGTAGAGCTCGTTTTCAATATGCCTTTAGCAGAAGTTGTTTTCGATTTTTATGACCGTTTGAAATCCGTTTCCAAAGGTTATGCCTCTTTTGATTATCATCCGATCGGTTTCCGCGCTTCAAAATTGGTGAAGATGGATATTCTCATCAATGGCGATATGGTCGATGCGCTTTCGTCCCTGATTCACGACAGCAACGCCTTTTATATTGGAAAAAGAATGTGTGAGAAATTGCGCGAACTGATCCCGAGACAACAGTTTGATATTGCAATTCAGGCCGCTTTGGGAGCGAAAGTTATTGCTCGTGAAACCATCAAAGCTTTAAGAAAAGACGTTACCGCAAAATGTTACGGAGGCGATATTTCCCGTAAACGTAAATTGTTGGAAAAGCAGAAAGAAGGAAAGAAGAAAATGAAACAAATTGGTAGAGTAGAGGTTCCACAATCCGCATTTATGGCGGTGTTGAAGCTGAACGATTAAATTCTTTATTTGGGCAGCTTTTCCGTCTTCCGTTCCCGCTTTTTTATTTAGTGGCTTCGACAAGCTCAGCCACCAAATAAAAAGAGCTCCACTCAAGCCGGGCTGCAGATTTTCGCTTCGTCAAAAAATACGTAATAATATAAATTCCTGAATTCGTTCAGGAATTTTTTTATGGCAATTCAAAAATTCTAGTCTGTTTTTCAAATAATTTTGGATTGATATTTCCTTCAAACTCTGCAGAGAAAAAATAATAAGAAAGTCCAACTTTAAATTTGGTTTTCATTTCACCTTTAAGATAGTTCACTGAAAAGATAATTATTTCTTCGGGATTCAAAGTCCAGTATCTTCGGTTTAACATATTATCACCACAAACAAAAGCATTATCATTCCAGATTAATTGCCACTTATTCTTTTTGTTAAGCACGAAAGTTCCTAGCGACTCATTCTCTGGAAGGATGATTTTTCTTCCAGAAATATTCTTTACAAAAACCGGAAATGATTTATATGCTTTAATATTCCTCGCAGAATCAATTACGAAATGAGGAATAGTATCGTTTGGTTTAACTACAATTTCTAATAGATCGTGACTAAGAGAATCAAACTTGACCGGTTTATTTGAAAATTGCATTCTATCAAATTCACTATGAAAATACTTGTCACGCATTCTATTAAAGATAATAGAATCATTAATATCTTTTTCTGTTTTCACATAACCAAAGGGACGAGGAGGCGGTGGAGGTGAAAACATCGACACATAATACTTAATCGGAATGGAATCTTTAAGTTTCCCTATGTAAATTATTGACGAGCCGTATTCGCCAATTCCCTCATTAAATTTCTGGAATTTCATGTCAATTTTATTATTGTTCGTTAAAACAATATTGTCCGCAAAAGATTTCTTTTTGCAGCCAATTAAAATGAAACCTAAAATGAGTATAAACCAATATTTCATTATCAACTTATATATTAACTCCCGCATTCATCAACCATTCTCCCTGCGATTTTGCGGAGATATTGATTGTCGATTTCGCTGCAATTTTTCCCTGCGCTTTACCAATAGACTTGCTCACCATCTCGTGCTCAATCATCTCATCTTCTTTCATTCCCATGCTTTTCAACAGATCTATAATTCGTGCGCTGCCAAATAACTCGAAAATAGGTTCTGCCAATGAAGATAAAACGGTAATTTCTTTTTTTCCAAAACGCGTCGCCAGTCGTTCTTCTTCTGCTTGCAAAGGATGATGTTCCACAAAAATGAAGTTTTTATCCTCTTGCATCAAGCCTAAGCGAGCTGCTAAATAAACCTCTTTTTCGAGATTATTTTCTTCGAAATACAGTTGAAGACTATTTCTGGTTTCCTCAAACCAAGCCACGAATAAGATATTTGGATCAGATTTCCCCAATTCCAGGCAAGCCTCGAATTTGGCTTTTTCTGTTGCCCAAATTTTATCATGAACAATCAATTGCTTCTTTTTTTTACTGAATAAACCAAACATAATGAGATGTTATTAAATTTTAAAATGAGAAAAGATAAATACTTCAAAAATTATTTAACTGACTTTCCTTATAGAAAGTGCGAAACTTAATTTACTTAATTTTTTTAAAGTTAATGTTTTTTGTACTTTCGAATAAATTTAAGAAATGAAATTCATAACCAGCCTCTTCCTTTTTTCCTCAGTATTTATTTTCTCCCAAACCAAATTGCAAACCCCTTTCGAAAAAGGCAACGGAAACCAAACCACCACTTACGCAGAAATGGTGAAATTTTACGACGATCTCGCCAAAGATTATTCCAGTATTACCAATGTGACTTTTGGTTTCGATGATAATGGTGAACCTATAAAAGTGGTTATTTACAATGCCACGGTCAATAAAAGTAATCCAACGATCCTCATTAATAACGGAATTCATCCCGGCGAACCAGATGGAATTGATGCAACCATGATGTTGATGCGGGATTTGGCGACCGGGAAAGTGGTGGTCAATAATTTGAGAATAGTGGCAATTCAGGCATACAATATTTCAGGGATGATGCGAAGAGGAAAATACAGCCGCGCGAATCAGAATGGTCCGGAAGAATATGGTTTTCGCGGTAATATTCGCAATTATGATCTGAACCGCGACTTTATAAAAAATGATACGGAAAATTCGGTTGCTTTTCAAAAGATCTTTCAGCAGTTCAAACCCATCTATTTTATTGATAACCATGTAAGTAACGGGGCTGATTATCAATATTTATTCACCTACATTTCTACAAACAAAGAACGATTGGGAAAAAATTTTGGACAATATTTCAATGAAAAAATGCAACCTGAGATTGTACAGAATTTAGAAAAGAAAGGAATTTTAACCACACCCTATGTAAATATTCACGGTGATTCCCCCGACGAAGGTTTTCCAGCTTTTATGGATTCTCCGCGGTATGCAACCGGTTACACCGCGCTTTTTAATACGATGGGAACGGTGGCCGAAACACACATGCTGAAACCTTACAAAGACCGCGTTCGTGCGACTTATGAAAACATGTTGATCTCTATTAATTATACTGCAAAAAATGCCACAGAGATCAAAGATAAAATGGCAGCAACACTGGCGGATTATCAACCAAAAATGAAATATCCGGTTCAGTGGAAAGTTGATAGTACTCAATTTAAAATGATTGATTTTAAAGGATATGAAGCAGGTAAAAAAACAAGCGAAGTTTCCGGAACACCAAGACTTTTCTATGACAAAACGAAACCATTTACCCGAAAAGTAAAATATTACAACACTTACATTCCCACCAAAGAAATTGTAATTCCCTCTTATTACATTATTCCAAAATCAGAACATAAAGTTCTGGAGTATTTGAAACGAAACAATATTGCAGGAAAAATTATTCGCCAGGATTCCACGATTTTGGTTCAGCAGTATAAAATTTCAGATTACAAAACGGTTAAAAATCCATACGAAGGTCATTATCTGCATTACGACACAAAAACAGTTTCAGAATCGAAAAATATCAAATTCAGCGCAGGAGATCTTTTGGTTCCAACGAAACAATACGGTGTAAAATATTTACTCGAAACTCTAGAGCCAGAAGCGGTTGACTCCTTCTTTAGCTGGAATTTCTTTGACGGAATTTTGGGACAAAAAGAATATTATTCCGATTACGTTTTCGAAGATACCGCTGCGAATTTGTTGAAAAAAAATCAGGTTTTAAGAACCGCTTTTGAAATGGAAAAAGTTTTAAATCCCGATTTTGCGAAAGATGGGAAAGCCCAATTAGACTGGGTTTATAAACATTCAGAATATTACGAAGGTAGCGTTGGATCTTATCCGATCTTCAGAATTTTATAAATAGAGATTTAAAGATTAAAAACATAATAATTTAATTAAAATGATAAAAAATTTGATAAGAATCGGCTTGGGTTTAGCAATGATTGGTGCGGGAATCGGTCATCTTTCTTTTGTTCGGGAAACCTTTCAGGCACAAGTTCCGGATTGGGTTCCGTTTTCGAAAGATTTTGTCGTGCTGGCTTCGGGAGTTGTCGAAATCTGTTTTGGATTAGCGATGGTTTTTTTAGCAAGGAAAAAAGAGTACGTCGGGTTGATCCTGGCGATCTTCTACGTTTTGATTTTCCCTGGAAATATTCATCAATACACAGAACATCTTGATGGTTTCGGCTTAAATACCGATGCTAAAAGACTGGGAAGATTATTTTTTCAGCCTGTGCTAATTTTCCTAACTCTTTATTCTACAGATGGATGGAAACTTTTGAAGAGATCTAAATAATTAAAGATCTTCATAAAAATTATAGAAAACGCCTTCAACAAATTGAAAGCGTTTTTTTTATTTTGGTAAGCCTTTTTTCAAAGCATAATTGGCGCGTTCGACCGCTTTCCTTTCTTTCCAGTCCATGTATTTATTTTTGAATTTCCCTTTCATGAAATTATCGAAATTTCTTTGAACGACGAGATTCCATAGAGAATGCGCTTTTACAGCCAAAGATTCATCCCAAGCTCTTTGTGATATTGAAAAACTACCGTCTAAATATCTCATATAATGCCACCAACCGGTCGGCATAAATAAAGTGTCACCGTGTTCCAGAATACATTCAATTCCTTCAACACCATCTAAAGCAGGGAATTTTTCAAGATCAGGATTCGAAATGTCATAATCTTCCAAAGCATAGGTCGCAAAAGGAAGTTTATAAAGCCGCTCTTTCCATTTATAATCAAATAACAGCACATGTTTCTGCCCATTAAAATGAGTGTGGAAAATGTGTGGCATATCGATATCAAAGTGAATGAATGTTTGCGAACCTTTTCCACCGAAAAACATTGCAGGATATTTATCTAAAAACCCACCCATTAATTCTTTCGGAGAAATATAATCTTCTAAAAGTTTGGGAGCAGATTTAATGGGATCGAAAAGAAAGATACGCAAATCGGTTGGCGTACTTTTAATCAAATCGATATAATCACTGAATTTCATTTTTGCAGCCGACGAATTGATCGGTGCCGAAGGATCAGCTTTCGAAGAATCATAAAGCGGAACTTCTACGTCTCCCACGACTTCCTTCATATAATCCATGGTCCATTTCTGGTAAGCCGGCCATTTTTTTGCCATGTTTCGAAGGATCACAGGTTTGCGCGGAAGCAAATATTTTTCCCGAAAATCTTCTTTCGAAATGTCTTCTACAACCTCGATTGGTGATAAGTGAAGTCCCATATTACGTAAATGTTAAGTGGCAAAATTAAGTAAAACTATTTTTAAAGGGCTAAAAAATAATAGTTTTTATCAATTAACCTTCGTGCTTAAGCAATGCGCTTTTAGGTGATCTTAAGTAAAACCTGTAACAATAATTCTAAAATGAGTACTAATTTTAAAAACATTTCATGAAACATTTTTCCACGCTGGTCATTACCTTTTTATTTGCTTTTATTACTCATGCCCAAACTGTAGTCACTGGAAAAATTACCGATGCAGATGGTCATGGGATTCCCAGCGCAAGTGTAACGATTGAAGAACAGGGAAAAGATGCGATCATGGCATTTTCTATTTCTAATTCGAAAGGAGAATATAAAGTTACTTTCACGTCAGCTGATTCAAACGTTGATCTAAAGATAAAAGCCTTTAATCAAAAACTACTTTTCCAATCCATTAAAAATCAGACCCAAACTTTGAATTTTAATATGGAATCTGATGCGACTGAAATTAAAGAAGTCAAACTGAAAACCAAAATGATCACCAAAAAAGGCGATACGATTTCTTATGATTTAAAAGCCTTTGAGAGTAAAGCTGACCGTACTTTAGCTGATGTTTTAAAGAAAATTCCCGGGATTGATGTGAATGCCGACGGAAGTATCCTTTATCAAGGAGAACCTATCAATAAATTTTATGTCAACGGAAAAGATTTGATGGAAGGTGGTTATGGAACCATCAATAATTCCTTGCCGAAAGATGCCGTACAAAAAGTAGAAGTGATGGAAAATCATCAACCGGTGAAGATTCTTCAGGATAAAGTTCCTTCTGAAAACGCCGCCATTAATGTAAAATTAAAAAACAGCGTCACCATGACCGGTCGTGGCGAAGTGGGAACTGGTTTTGGAAATCCCTGGCTTTGGAATGTCAAACTGACTCCGATGTTTTTCGGACAGAAAAATCAATGGGTTATCAATTATAAGACCAATAACAACGGCGACACCGTAGAAAAAGAGGGAAATATTCTCTCTTTCGGAAATCGTTTTGAAGGACGACGGGGAAATGTTTCCCAAAACGACTGGCTGAATGTTGAAAATGCGACCACACCAAATCTTCCGGAAAAAAGATATTTGATGAACAATGTGCATTATTTTTCTGCCAATCTTTTGACCAATCCTTTTAAAAGCAAAGATTGGGAACTGAAAGCCAATGCGAGTTACACCAACAATGCGGTTTCGCGGGAATCTTTCTCCCAAACGACGAGTTTCCTCAATAACGGTGCCCAATATTTAACCAATATCGCCAATAAATTCTACACTGATAAAGCAAAAGGTGAAGTCATTTTTACCAAAAATGCGAAGAAAGGATTTTTCAAAAACGTAACAACTTTCTCTCAATTCTGGAATGCTGATCGCGCAGATGTCATCAGAAATGATATTTACGGAAACAGAAACGGAGCAGAAGCGATAGAATCTCCGACTTCATCGTTTCAGAATTCCCTGAGTACCATTATTCCCTGGAAAGAAAAACTGGTGAATTTAATGTCTTATGTGAGTTATCAAAATGATAGACAAACCTTGCAGATTTCGCCTTCTTCTTATTTGAAATTTAATGATTTGACGAATGCAGGACATTTCCTTTTTGAAAATACCGATGCGGTGACTCAGAATCTCAGAATTAAATCTTTAGAAATCAACCATTCTGCAAGCGTAGGATTTTCTGCAAAAAAATGGACTTTCACGCCGGAAGTTGGATTTAATTTCTCAACCGATCAGTTAAACAGTCAGTTTTCAACTATTACAAATAATGTTATTTCTCCTTACGGAAAGGATTATGAAAATGATTTGAAATTTACGAATGCCGTTCCTTACGCTTCATTGGGGATCAATTACAAAGGTGATGCGTGGATATTGTATTCTCAGTTGCCAATTAATTTCAATAACATTAAAGCAGAAGATCCGGAAAGAAATGTTTCTAAAAAAATTAATAAACTTACCTTCGAACCTACACTTTATACGCAGTATTCTTTTGCTTCTTTCTGGAAAGCGAGTGCAAGCGCAAATCTGAATTATAATTTTGGGGATACAAAAGACACTTATGCTGGTTATATATTTTCCTCCCCAACTTCTCCTTCTGCAATGTCGGCGAATAATCCAATCCCGGAAACGCTGTCTAAATCAGTGGGCTCAAAATTAGAATACAGGAATCCGCTGAATAATTTATTTTTCAATGTGACTTACCGCTACAGTAAAACGAATAGAAATATTATCGGAAATTCCATCAATAACGGAGCAGGTTTTATTCTGACAAATTTTATTGAGAAAGATAACCAAAGCAACTCCAACTCAATGGGCGCAGAAATCGGTAAATATTTTCCATCCTTTAAAACAAATGCTTCACTGAGTTTTAATAATACGATTTCAAAAGCAGATGCTTTGACGACCGATCAGAATAATGTACAGTATTTCTTTTTGAACAAAGTAAATTCTCAAACCGCCGGATTTAAGTTTAACAATACTTTTTTCTCCTGGATGAGCATTGATTATAATTTATCCTTTAACTGGAGTCACCAGACGAGTAAACTGAATGATTCTAAAAACTCAGGCTTCAATCATAATTTAAGTACTTATTTTTATCCTTTGGCGAATCATACGATCGGTTTCAACTGGGATCAAATTAACTCCGGAAGTAATTTAACAAGTTACCGCAACGCTTTCTACGATTTGTCTTACCAATATACCTGGTCAAAAAAGAAAATCGATTTTGAACTAAAATGGCTGAATATTGCAAACCGAAAAGTATTTGAAAGATTTGCAACCAGCGCCACTTCGACAGATTTTACGAGAATGCAACTGCGTCCGAGCCAAGTCATGTTCACGGTTAAATTTAATTTCAAATAAAAACGCATCTTGTACTTTGACAAAGTTCAAATCTTTTTCAACGTTCCTTAAAAACCCATTATTATAAATAAAATAAATCGCTATGAAAAAAATTGCTTTTCTTTTATTTTTTGGATTAATGGTTTCTGCACAGAATACAAGAGTTATTTATGAATATAAATTCCGACCGGATTCTTCGAAAAGCGACAGTTTAAAAACGGAATGGATGTATCTGGACATTAATAAAAATGGGTCGAAATATTACAGCAAAAACAGTTTTGAAAGCGATTCGATTGTCGCCGAAAGCATTAAAAAACAGATGGCATCCGGAGCAAGAAGTATTTCTGTTTCGAGGAATTCCCAAGGTGGCGAAGTAAAAGATGAGGTTGAAAAAACGTATCCAGATTACAAGATCTATTTAATCTCTTCATTAGGAAATGATGCTTACAAAGTTTTGGAAGATCGAAAACCCGAATGGAAAATTTCTCCAGATAAAAAGCAAATCAGTTCTTTCAAAGTACAGAAAGCAACCACAGATTTTGCCGGCAGAAAATGGATCGCTTGGTTTACAACCGACGTTCCCGTTCAGGATGGACCGTATAAATTTTCCGGACTTCCAGGCTTAATTGTGGATGTTTCTGATGAAACGGGAAGTCACAAGATGGAATTAAAGGGAATTAAAAAGATTGCAACAACCCAAATTGAAGATTTTGACACAAAAGGAAAAGACATTCCTTTTACGCGAAAAAAACCGCTAGATGTTAGTAGAAAGCAATATTTGAAACAGCTTAAACAGTATGAAAATGATCCTGTTCAGGGAATGCGGGAAATTCTTGCGCAACCGAATTCTAAAGTGAAAATTAATGTGAATGGCACAGAGATTTCAGATCCTAAAGAAGTTTTGCGGTATATGGAAAAGGATGCAAGAGACGAAATGAAAAAGAACAATAATAAAATTGAATTAATTCCTTAAAATACGATCCCACCTTATTGCTAAGGTGGGATTTTTAATTTTCAAAAACTAAAAACTCTGGTCATCCGCACTCGGTCCGTAACTTCCAGGAAGCGGAATGTCATTTAGACGGTAGTAAATTCCCAATTGCGCTCTGTGATGGGTAATTTGATTCAGCGCATGTCGAAGTGCTTCATACTTATTAAAATCCATAAGTACCGTCTCTCCCATATTCATGGACCATCTTCCGCTTAAATCTTCCTCATTCGTATTTTCAAAAGTATTCTTTGCTTTTTGGTAATCTTCTTCAAATTTTTGCTGTAATTCTGCTTTAGAATTTAGAATGGTGGGTTTGTAATCACCTGCTGCGAAATCTAATTTTTCGGTCTTCATAATAATTTCCGGCCACGCAAAAATTTCTGCGACATGCGTTGCAAGAGGCATCATTTTCATGCTTTTTTCGTGCGGTGCATATTCATTTTTTCCTTCAGGATAAACTTCGAAAAACTTCCTGGTTGTTTCGTATTCGTCCTTAAATTCTTTTTTTAGGTTGGCTAAACTTTCCATAATTTTTTGTTTTTATAAAGGTAGCGACCATAATTTGATTTGTAACGTAAAGAAATATTAAATTAATTTAAAATATTCTTAAAATCTGTAACAAATATTTTGATTCGATAACTAATGTATAAATATTTAAAATGAAAAAGATTTTCACCCTCTTTTTATTCACGGCTTTTTTTGCTTTAAACGCACAGGAGACCGCCAACAGATTCTTTTATGAATTAACCTTTAAACCGAAAAAAGATTCGGTAAAAGTGGAGAAAGTCATGATGATTTTAGACATCACCAAAGACAAATCTCTTTACCGCGATTATACCTTAGTTGCACAGGATTCTATCTTAAAAATTCAGGTCGAGCAAATGCAGAAAGCCGGGGTTTTCAAAGATCTTTCGAAAAGCATCACAATGCCGAAATTTTCTGAGAAAATATATAAATCTTATCCAGACATGAAAGTTCAGTATGTAGAAAGAATTTCCAGCGGATTCACTCCCTTGAATATTGGCTACAACGATGACACAAAATTTGACTGGAAAATTACGAACGAAAAAGCAAAAATCGGAACCTACAATACCCAGAAAGCGACTACCGAATTTGGTGGTAGAAAATGGAATGCGTGGTTTACTTCAGACATTCCTTTTCAGGATGGGCCATACAAATTTCACGGACTTCCCGGTTTGATCGTGAAAATTGAGGACGAAGGTAAAAATTACTCCTGGGAATTAAAAGGAAATAAAAAAGTTCCTAATTACAGCGAAACAACTTATATCGAAACAGTTTCCCCAGGTGGAAATGGCGGAAAAGTTCAGGAAGTAAGTCGGGAGAAATTCAATAAAACCTTTACTGAATATAAAAAAGATCCATTTGCTTCAGTAAGACCGATGTTGAAACCGGAAATGATGACCCAAAAAATGCCCGGAAGTGAAACTACGATCGAGGATATGGTTAAACAACAGGAAAAAATGCTCAAAGATTTTTACGGGTCGAATAATAATCCGATCGAATTAACACCGGTTGCTCCTAAAGCCGGGAAATAGACTTTCAATACCCTATTTTATATTGTTTAAAACCCTGATTCAGCATTTGTTTCAGGGTTTTTTATGAATTAAATCACTTTGCATGGCATTCCTTATTTAGATTAGATTTAAATAACTTATATTTGCATCACAAATTTAAAGAATTGAAGAGCGATATATCTAATAAATTATGCTGTTTCCCGAAAGACAAACCGGGGAAAATTGTTGGTTATGAAAACGATGACCTCAGAATGCCTAACAAAATTATCGAAATGGGACTTTTACCAGAAACAGCATTTAGAATTCTTTATCAGGCTCCCTTCAAAGGACCTCTTTATATCGAATTTGGCGATGAAAAAAGTAGAATTGCACTTCGGGAAGAAGAAGCTCGCTTCATCATTGTGGAAAAATTAATTTAAATAATCCCAAACAAGTTGCTCTCTTTTGGAGAGGGATTTAGGGAGAGGACAAAATGCAAGAAACTTCTATCAATAAACAAATTCTTCTTGTCGGAAATCCCAATGTGGGAAAATCTACGGTTTTTAATTTGTTGTGTAACAAGAAACAAAAAACCGGAAATTACGCCGGAGTTACTGTCGCGAGTTATTCTGGGACCTACGATTACAAAGGCGAATCTGTTGAAGTGGTCGATTTGCCGGGTTCTTACAGTGTTTATCCAACTTCCGAGGATGAAGCTATTTTTTCTAAATTTTTGATCGACGAACAAAAAAATTATTCCGGAGTTGTTTATATTTTAGAAGCATTGAGTATCAAAAGAGGATTGCTTCTTTTTCAACAGATTCAAGATCTGGGAATTCCGATTTTACTGGTAGTCAACCAAATTGATCAGGCTGAAAGACGCGGGATCAACATTAATTTGGAGGAGCTTTCAAAAGAATTGAACGTCACGGTTTTGAAATCGAATGCCAAACAAAATCAGGGAATCGAGGAACTTCGGGATGAGATCTTTAAAAATACTTTTACAAAATCCGAGACGGTTTCTTTTGAAATTCCTTTAGAACAAAAAGGATTGGTTTTTAAAATTTTAGCAGAAACCAAAGAAAAAAATCAGTATAAAGTCTGGACTTTACTTTCCTCCGAAACGTATATCGGGAAATTGGAAACCGTAAAAGAGCAGATGAACGCTGATCAGGTTAAATGTCTTGTTCCCAAAAGATTACAAACACAGGAAACTATTCGGCGCTATCAAAATATCGATAAAATTATTTCTAACGTTTTATCGAAAAAACCACAGTTTAAAGAATTGGTGACGGAGAAATTAGACAAAGTTCTCGTACATCAGTTTTGGGGCTACATTATTTTCGGAGCTATTTTACTGTTTATTTTCCAGAGTGTTTTCTTTCTGGCAGAATATCCAATGAATTGGATCTCCGATTTTTTCTTGTGGTTATCAACTTCAGCACATAGTTATCTTCCGGAAGGTCCTATAAATTCTTTAATATCAAATGGAATTATTCCAGGCTTGGGTGGAATTATGGTTTTCGCGCCTCAAATTGGAATTTTGCTTTACTTTCTTTATTTACTGGAAGATTCCGGATACATGTCGCGAGTGATTTTTTTAATGGACCGTTTCTTAAAACCTTTCGGACTCAACGGTAAAAGTATTGTTCCTTTAGTTTCGGGAACAGCCTGTGCGATTCCAGCGATTATGTCCACCAGAAATATAGAGAACGTAAAAGAGAGACTAATTACAATTCTCGTAACTCCGTTTATGACCTGTTCTGCGCGACTTCCGGTGTACAGTATTATCATTGGTTTGGTTATTCCTGATAAATATTTCGTTGGCATCAGTTATAAAGCACTGGCTTTAATGGCAATGTATTTTCTGGGATTTTTCACCGCTTTGATGGCATCACTGATCCTCAAAAAAGTGATCAAAAGCAAAGGAACTTCTTTCCTGGTGATGGATTTGCCCTCTTATAAAATGCCACTTTTTGGATACGATTTCAAAATTATGCTGGGTAAAGTTTGGGAATTTGTGACTGGCGCAGGAAAAATTATTTTCTTTTTCAGTATTGTCATCTGGTTCTTCAGTTATATTGGGCCGAAACAAAATAAAGACGAATTTGTGGCGACAGATGTGAAATTAGACCACTCCTATCTCGCAAAAATGGGAAGATCCATCGAACCTGCAATCGCTCCGTTAGGTTACGATTGGAAAATGGGTGTCGGGATTTTAACTAGTTTTGTCGCCAGAGAAGTCTTCGTGGGAACCATGTCAACATTATACAGCTTAGATGATAAAGCTCCGGAAGGAAAAATTATCGATAAGATGCGAAACGATGTTAAACCCAATGGAGAAAAGGTTTATAGCTTTGCGACGGGAATTTCAATCTTATTCTTTTATGCTTTTGCAATGCAATGTGTCTCCACTTTAGCCGTTGTATATAAAGAAACCAAATCCTGGAAATGGACGATGGCGCAGCTTTTTGGCATGTCGGGATTGGCTTATATTGCGTCTTTAATTGTATATCAAATTTTGAAATAATGGATAATTCTCTTATTTTGCAATATCTCATTATCGCTGTGATCGTTCTGTTTGCAGGCTATTCTTTATTTAAAATTGTCGCTAAAAATTTCTCTTCCAAAAAATTCAAAAAGAAAGGAAAACCTGGCTGTGACAGAGATTGTTGTGGATAAATAAAATCCGCAAAAAATAAGTTAAAACAGTACTAGTCAGTAGTGTGAATTGTTATTAACTTGTTCTTTTTAAAGTTCCATTTTTAATTCTTCTCTTTTATTTATTCGTATTTTTGCAGATTGAAAAACCAAATCTTTCGGGGATGAATTTGTTCTTGAAAATCATTTAAAAAATATCAGTTTATGCCTTTAATAAAATCCATTTCAGGAATTCGCGGAACCATCGGTGGTAAAGTTGATGAGAATCTAACACCACTTGATGTTGTAAAATTCACGTCCGCTTTTGGAACCTGGCTTCAGAATAATAAAAATAAAAAAGATCTAACGCTTGTTGTTGGTCGCGACGCCAGAATTTCCGGATTAATGGTAAATTCTTTGGTCACCGCAACTTTGCAGGGATTAGGGATTCATGTTGTTGATTTGGGACTTTCTACCACACCGACCGTTGAAATAATGGTTCCGGAACTCAATGCAGATGGTGGAATTATTTTAACAGCTTCTCACAATCCAAAACAGTGGAATGCCTTGAAATTATTGAATGAAAAGGGAGAATTTATCACGGGTGAAAACGGTGCTGAAGTTTTGGCTTTAGCAGAAAGTGAAGATTTCGATTACGCTCAAGTTGATGATCTGGGGAAATATGAAACGCGGGACGATGCTTTCGATATCCATATTCAGCAGATTTTGGATTTGCCAATGGTCGATGCAGAAGCGATCAAAGCAAAGAAATTTAAAGTCGTTGTTGATGCAGTCAATTCTACAGGTGGAATTGCAATTCCTCAGTTATTAGAAGAATTAGGTTGTGAGGTCGTGAAATTATATTGTGAGCCTAATGGGCATTTTCCACACAATCCAGAACCATTGAAGGAACATCTTGGAGATATTTGCGAACTCGTGAAAACCGAGAAAGCAGATGTCGGAATTGTGGTAGATCCAGATGTCGACCGTTTGGCTTTGGTCGATGAAAACGGAGAACTTTTTGGGGAAGAATACACTTTGGTCGCAGTTGCAGATTATTTATTGAAAAATAAAAAAGGAGTTGCTGTTTCTAATCTTTCTTCAAGTCGTGCGCTAAGAGATGTTGCGAAAAATCACGGTTCTGAATATTTTGCAAGTGCAGTTGGAGAAGTGAATGTAGTAACTTTAATGAAAGAAAAAAATGCCGTTATCGGTGGTGAAGGAAACGGTGGAATTATTTATCCCGATCTTCATTACGGGAGAGATTCTTTGGTTGGTGTGGCCTTGTTTTTGACACATCTGGCAAAAGAAAATAAAACGGTTTCTGAATTGAGAGCGACTTATCCAAGTTATTTTATGGGTAAAAAGAAAATTGAACTTACTCCAGATATCGATGTTGATTCTCTTTTAACTAAAATGCAAAAAGAGTATCAAAATGAGGAAGTTTCAACCGTAGATGGCGTGAAAATTGATTTTGAGAATAACTGGGTACATTTAAGAAAATCGAATACCGAACCGATTATCAGAATATATACAGAAGCTTTTTCACAGGAAGAAGCTGATTATTTAGGTGATCAAATGATTGAGAAAATAAAGAGTCTGATTTAATAAAGTCCAGCACAAATTTAAAACTGGAAAGCAATAATTTAAAATTTTTAAATATGATAAAAAATTATTTTTTCCTGTTGACGATCCTGGTACTTTCTTCATGCAATGCGATCAGAGGAATCGACATGTCGAACCTTAATTTAGGAATGACGAAGTCTGAAGTTCAAATGAAAACAAAATCATTTCAAACCAAGACGATTGGCGCCAAACAATATAAATCAGGTAAAATGGAAGTGTTTCAGATCTCTGAAGTCTACCGGAACGACAACGCGATAAATGATTATTGGCTCTATTTCTTCAATGATAAATTAGTGTCATCAGAACCCATTAATTCAGTTCATTGGCAAGCGCAAGACTGGGATTATAAAATTGATAAAGTTTATTTTGATTTAGAAAAGTAAATGTTTATTTTAGTAAAGTTTAATTAAAATAGTTTTTTACGAACGTATGCAAGATAATTTCATACTTTGTAAATAACAGTGAGAACATATATTGGAAGAATTTTTTGAAAATGAACTTGTAACAAAGTTCGAAGAAATGATAGAAAATAATGAAGAACGTTACTTCGATACCGAAGAATACGAAGACATCATTATTTATTATCTGGAAATGGGAGACATCTCTTTTGCAGAGACGGCGGTAAAGTATGCGCTGAAACTTCACCCAAAGTCTTTAGAAATTAAAATAAAGAAATTCGAGGTTCTTTTGGAACTCGAAAATTACACACTTGCAAAAGAATTGATGGATGATTTGAAAGAATCATCGATGGAAAGTACTGATTTCCTGGTATGCTGCGCAAAATATTATTCCAATCTTGGTAACCCAAGAAGAGCAATTGAGTATTGCGAAACCGCTTTATTATTAGAGGAAGAGGAAAATTTTCTACACAATTTCATGGCAGATGAATATGTGAATTTAGAAGATCCATTTAAAGCTTTGAAACATTATAAGCTTGCCTTAACTTTTGATCAGAATGATGAGTATTCTTTGGAAAACACCATGTTTTGTTACAATCAGCTGAATCGGGGTGAAGATGCAATTGAGTTTCTAAATAACTATCTGGACAAATATGCTTTCTCCGAAACGGGCTGGTTTGAATATGGTCAATTCTATTTTAATCGAAAAAATTACGAGGAAGCCATCAAAGGGTTCGATTACCTTTTAGCGATAAATTCACAGTCTGTTGGCGTTTATGCCAATAAAGCTGCGTGTTTTGAAGCGATGGGAGAGTGGTTGAAGGCCGTTGAGGTTTACGAAGAGATGTTGGCTTTGGAATACACGAAATCTTTTACTTTTTACAAGATAGGTTTGTGTTACAAGGAAAATAAACAACCAGTTTTGGCACTTAATGCCTTTCAAAAATCGCTGCGGGATGATCCTCAATTTTATCTTTCGATGATGGAGCAATCCTACATTTACGAGGAAATGGGCGGGATGAAAGAGGCCCTTTATTTTGCAAAAGAAGCGGTTTCGTTGAATGACAATAATCTGGATTACCAAAAAAGACTGGCTTTTCTCTATATCGATTCAGGTAAATTTGAAGAAAGTTTAGCCTGCATGAAAACGCTGATCGATTTTGAACCGACAAGATTCTACAATTGGTATGCTTATTCGGAAGTCTTAATGTTGATCGGTGATTACGAAGATGCGGTTGCCATTTTAAAGAAGGCGACCAAAATGCATAATCGCGCAGAATTGTTTTATCAGTTAAGCAATTGTTATTTCCACCTTAATAATCAAAAGGACGGAAGAAAGGCACTTTCTGTAGCTTTAGAGCTCGATCAGGATTTATTGGAAGGGATGAAACAAAAATATCCATTCATCAGAGAAGAAGCAGAAAAAGTAAAAACGAAAAAGAAGTAAAATTCTTTTCAATAAAATATGCAGCGCATTTTTTTAAGTGCGTTTTTTTTGTGGAAATTTCTTCAAGGAAGAGCGGATCTTCATTTTTTAAAAACAAAAAACCCTGCCATTTTATTGACAAGGTTTTCTTTTTTATAAGGTCGCAATTTTATTTTGCTTTCGTTTTCTCTTTTGAAGTCGAACCTTCTAAACCATCTTTCTCTTCGTTTAATTTTAAAACTACGGTTTCGCCTTCTACCAATTGTTTATTAACCAACATTTCTGCCAGTAAATCCTCAATATATTTCTGGATCGCCCGTTTCAATGGTCTTGCTCCGAAATCTTTGTCCCAACCTTTATCAGCGATAAAATCTTTCGCTTCATCGGTCATTTCAACTTTGTAGTTGAGTTTTTCTAATCGGCTGTATAATTTCGCTAATTCCAAATCGATAATTTTCGCAATAGAATCTTTCTCTAAATTATTAAAGATAACGATATCATCAATCCTGTTGAGGAATTCTGGTGCGAAAGCTTTTTTCAAAGCATTTTCAATCGTACTTCTCGCTCTTGCATCGGTATTTGTTTTCTTCGCTGTTGTTCCGAAACCAACTCCATCTCCGAAATCTTTTAGATCTCTCGTGCCAATATTAGAAGTTAGAATAATGATCGTATTTCTAAAATCAACTTTTCTTCCTAAAGAATCGGTAATAAAACCTTCATCTAAAATCTGCAATAAAATATTGAAAACATCGGGATGTGCTTTTTCAATTTCATCTAAAAGTACCACTGCATAAGGTTTTCTGCGAACAGCTTCGGTCAGTTGACCACCTTCTTCATATCCAACATATCCTGGAGGAGCACCAACTAACCGCGAAATCGCAAATTTTTCCATGTACTCACTCATATCAATTCTAATGAGTGCTTCATCGGAATCAAATAATTCCCTCGCCATCACTTTAGCCAGCTCCGTTTTCCCGACACCGGTTGTTCCTAAGAAAATAAAGGTACCAATTGGTCGGTTCGGATCTTTCAAACCAGCACGGTTTCTTTGAATGGCTTTTACTACCTTTTTCACCGCTTCCTGTTGTCCGATCACTTTACCGTTCAGTGTTGCGTCCATTTGCGCCAGTTTATCCAGCTCATTTTTGCCCACTTTGGTCACTGGAATTCCACTCATCATAGAAACGACTTCTGCCACACTCTCTTCAGAAACTTCTTCTTTCTTTTCTTTTACATTTTTATCCCAGATTTCCTGAGCCAAATTGAGTTCGATCTGTAATCTTTCCTCTTCATCTTTCAGTTTTCTGGCTTCAAGATAATCCTGCGCTTTTACCGCTTTTTGTTTCGCATCCTTAATTTCTTCGATGTTTTTCTCGTACTCGATGATTTCACTGGGAACTTTCATGTTTTTAATATACACTCTCGAACCTGCTTCATCCATCGCATCAATTGCTTTGTCTGGTAAAAATCGATCGGTGATATATCTCGCAGTCAAATTCACACAAGCCAAAATGGCTTCATCGGTATAAATTACATTGTGATGATCTTCGTATTTATCTTTAATTTGATTTAAGATCTGCACCGTTTCTTCCACAGAAGTTGGTTCAACCATCACCTTTTGGAAACGTCGCTCTAAAGCGCCATCTTTCTCAATATACTGTCTGTATTCATCTAAAGTTGTAGCACCGATACATTGAATTTCACCTCTTGCTAAAGCAGGTTTAAACATATTGGAAGCATCTAAACTTCCAGTCGAACTTCCAGCTCCTACAATCGTGTGCAATTCATCGATAAACAAAATCACGTCGCGGCTTTTTTCAAGCTCGGTCATGATTGCTTTCATTCGCTCTTCAAATTGTCCACGGTATTTTGTACCCGCAACCAAACTTGCCAAATCTAAAGTGATCACTCGTTTTCCGAAAAGAACTCGTGAAACTTTCTTCTGCTGAATTCTTAAGGCTAAACCTTCCGCAATCGCTGATTTACCAACTCCAGGTTCACCGATAAGTAAAGGATTGTTCTTTTTTCGTCTTGATAAAATCTGAGAAACCCTTTCAATTTCTTTTTCACGACCGATTACAGGATCGAGTTTTCCGTCTCTTGCGAGTGAGGTCAGATCTCTTCCGAAATTATCCAAAGTTGGCGTTTTACTTTTCCCAGTTCCGAGATTACCGGTTGGCTTTCGCATTTGTCCAAATTCTTCTCTTTCTTCATCGTCATCGTAAGCACTCATTTTCGGATCTTGTCCTGAATTTTTTAACATTGTTTGATACGATTTTGTTACGCTTTCGTAATCGATATCATATGAGCTTAAAATATTCGTCGTGGGATCTTCAGATTTATATAAGATTCCCAGTAAAAGATGCACGGTATTAATTTCAGCACTTTGATATTGTCTGCATTCCAGTTCAGAACGCTTTATAGCTTGATCGGCCATTTTTGTAAATGAAATCTTTTCGCTTTCTACTGCAAAAGGATTTAGACTCGTCACCGCTAAGGTTTCGATCTTTCTTTTTATTTGCGTTAAATCTGCTCCCAGATTATTCAAGATCTCCTTTGCAGAACTTTCTGATTTTATGATGCCCAAAAGAAAATGCTCAGTATTCAGAAATTCACTCTGCAAGCGTCTTGCCTCGTTTTTGCTGTGTTTGAAAACTTGGTCCAAACCGTTTGAAAATTTATGATCCATATATTTTGTCTCAATCTATTGTTTATGATCACTAAAATTTTTTAATGATATTATCAAAGTTACAAATACTTTACCAAAAACAATTAATGACTTTATGGCAGATAAAAATTTGAGTATCTCACTCAAAATGACTACGTTTGTTTTCCTAATAAACTCCTATGAATCCTTTAATTACAGATTTTTTCGGCTACGGTGCATCTTTTTTTATTGTGCTTGGTTTTGCTTTGAAAGATCTAAAAAAAATTAGAATTCTTAACCTCATAGGATGTTTTTTGTTTGTACTCTATGGCATTTTCAATAATTATCTTTGGCCGGTTATTATTCCAAATGGCATTTTATGTTTTATTCAATTGTATCATTTGATGAAAAAGAATTAAATTTCGCAGATGAAAGTTTTAGTGAGTGTTTTCAATAATTTAGTAACAGATCAACGGGTAGAAAAGGTTTGCCAAACACTGTCGGAAAACGGCTACCAAATAGAACTCATCGGAAATAATTGGGGCGGTCTGCCAGAATTGGAAAGAAATTATCCTTTTTCCCGAATTATTTTAAAATCTAAAATTCTTCGCTTTGCTTATGTAGAATATCAAAGAAGGCTGTACAATGAATTGCTAAAAAAAGCAGATAAAAAGACAATCCTCCTTTCAAATGATCTTGATACCCTTCTGCCCAATTATTTAATTTCCAAAAAATTGAATATTCCACTTGTTTTTGACAGTCACGAAATTTTTACTGAAATGCCCGCAATAAATGGAAGGTTCACCCAAAAAATTTGGCGAAGTCTGGAACGAAGTATGGTTCCTAAACTGAAATATATGATGACGGCAAGCGAAAGTTACGCCGATTGGTTTCATAAAACGTACGATATTGAAAGACCGTTCGCAGTACAGAATTTCCCCCGGAAAACCGAAAATCCACAAAAATACGAGGAATCGAACTCAAAGAAAATTATTTTATATCAAGGAGTGATCAATCCGTCCAGAGGTTTAGATAAAATGATTCCAGCCATGAAAGATATTGAAAATGCAGAATTCTGGATCGCTGGCGACGGACCGAGAAAACAAGAATATGCAGAACTAACTAAAACTTTAGGTTTAGAAGATAAAGTTAAATTTTTAGGAAAATTAGTTCCCGATGAATTGAGAACCATTACGCAGAAAGCCGATTTGGGTTTAAGTATTGAAGAAAATAATGGACTCAGTTATTATTTTTCAATGCCTAATAAAATTTCAGATTATATTCAATGTCGCGTTCCTGTCGTTGTTTCAGACTTTCCCGAAATGCGAAAAGTTGTTGATAATTTTGGAGCCGGAGAGAAAATCCACGATTATTCTGAATTGGCAGATAAAGTAAATTTAGTATTGCAAAATGGCAAACATTTTTACGAAGATTCTTTAAATAAAGCCGCAACAGAACTTTGCTGGGAAAAGGAAGAGCCGAAAATACTTTCACTCTTTCAGAAGATTCAATTCTGAATGATAACCTCGAATTTCTTACCTTTGCACAAAGATTTTTTACAATGACCATCAAAGAAAAACAGCAGGAAATCGTGGAGGAGTTTGCCTTTCTTGAAGATTGGGAACAGAAATACGAATATATTATCGACCTCGGAAAAGAATTAAAAGGTCTTTCCGACGAAAAAAAAATAGAAGCTAATTTGATCAAGGGTTGCCAGTCAAAAGTTTGGATCGATGCTGAATTTAACGATGGTAAATTGTCTTTCAAAGCAGATTCCGATGGTATTCTGCCGAAAGGAATTGTGTCGCTTTTGGTTTCGATTTATAGTGGTCATTCAACGCAGGAAATTCTCGATTCAGATTTCGAATTTATTTCTCAGATCGGTTTACAGGAATTTTTGTCGCCATCCAGAGCAAATGGATTAATGGCGATGACCAAACAGATCAAGTTTTACGCTGTAGCATTTCAGCTAAAAAAATGAGTCGTATTCTAGCATATCGTTTTTCTGCATTTGGTGATGTTGCCATGACTGCACCGGTTTTCCGGGAAGTTCTGGAACAAAATCCTGAACTCGAAATCGTTTTGGTTTCGCGAAATAATTTCCGGGATCTATTCGAAGGAATTCCCAATCTTATCTTCAAAGGAATTGATATCGATGATTATAAAGGTTTTATGGGCATGCGAAAATTGACCAATGAACTTATCAAAGAATTTCATCCTGATTACATTGCGGACCTTCATAATGTAATTCGAACCAAAATATTAGATACCATTTTTAGAAAGAGAGGCTATAAAATTTCTGTTCTGGATAAAGGAAAAGAAGGGAAAGAACACCTTACCGACATCTGGAATTTGGAGAAAAAACCACTTCGACACACCACAGAAAGATACGCAGATGTTTTTCGGGAATTGGGATTTCCGGTTACTCTTTCGCATCAATATCGACCGAAAAGTACTTTAAAATCAGGGGTTGGTTTCGCTCCGTTCGCACAACACCGCGGAAAAATGTTGACACTGGAAAAATCGTTTGAAGTAGCAAAACTTCTTTCAAAAACCCATAAAATTTATTTCTTTGGCGGTGGAAAATCTGAGGTTGAAACTTTAGAAAATTGGGTAACTCAAATCCCAAACTCTGAAAATTTTGCGGGTAAATTGACTTTGAAAGAGGAACTGCAAAAAATTTCAGAACTCGAAACCATGATCTCTATGGATTCTGCCAATATGCATCTCGCGAGTTGGGTCGGAACCCGATGCGTTTCTGTTTGGGGATCAACGCATCATTTTGCGGGATTTTTAGGATATGGTCAAAGTGAGAAAGATATCGTTCAGGTTAAAGATCTAACCTGCAGACCTTGCTCTGTTTTTGGTGACAAAGAATGTTATCGTGGCGATTGGGCGTGCCTGGAAGAAATTGATATTCAGCGAATTATCGATATTATTTAAAATAAAAAAATCCCTTCATTTTTACATGAAAGGATTTGTTTTTGTTTTCTTTTATGAAAGTTACATAAATTTATCTCCATTTTTCAGTGCTTTCAAATCATGCACATATTCTTTGAGGAGTTGATCATTTTCCCGTGGACAGATTAAAAGTGCTTTGTCGGTATCTACAATAATATAGTTTTCCAAACCATCGATTACCACTGCCTTATTTTGATTTTTAAGTTTAATCAAATTTCCTTTTGCGTTGTAGGTTACGGTGTGTTTCGATTTTCCAGCGTTGTCATTTTTATCTTTATCTGAATTTTCATAAATAGAATTCCAGGTTCCTAGATCGCTCCATCCTAAATCTGCCGGAATTACGTAAACATTTTTCGCTTTTTCTAAAATTCCGTTATCAATAGAGATTTTATTTACTTTTGGATAAATAAGATCAATACAGTGTTCCTCATTTTTTGAATTGTATTCGCAGCCTTCGAAATTTTGGGACATTTCTGGTAAAAACTCCTCGAAAGCAGAAAGAATAGATTTAACATTCCAAATAAATATTCCCGCATTCCAGAGGAAATCACCACTTTCTAAAAAAGTTTTTGCAATCTCTAAGTCTGGTTTCTCTGTAAAAGTTTTTACTTTGAAATATTCAGAATTCTTTTTTTCTACAAACTGAATGTAACCATAACCTGTATCAGGACGCGTTGGTTTAATTCCTAAGGTAATAAGATAATCGTTTTTCTCCGCTAAATTAAAGGCGAGTTCTGCTTTTTTTAGAAATATATTTTCCTTTAAGATCAAATGATCTGCGGGAAGAACAATGATATTTGCGTTGCTGTTTTTCTCCGCGATTTTTTTTGCCATGTAAATATTGCAGGCTGCAGTATTTTTCATCATCGGTTCACCCACGATGTTTTCCGCATTTATGTCGGGTAACTGCTCTGCGGTAAGAGAAATATATTCTTTGTTGGTGATGACATAGATATTTTCTGCAGGTACAACTTTTCGAATTCGGTCGTAGGTTTGCTGAATCATGGTTCTGCCGGTTCCTAGAATATCTTGAAATTGTTTGGGATATTTCTGAGTGCTCATCGGCCAGAATCTACTTCCGATCCCTCCTGCCATGATAACGCAGTAATTGTTTGATTTTGACATTATTAACTTAATTTTTCGACTCTTGCCAAAGGTTTAAAAATATATTTTTTTGACGTGTCTAGATTTAAACAAAGATAGTTTTTTTTTCGCTTTTCCTCAATGACATAAGTTTGCTTTTTGTAGGTAAATCGGTCGCCGGGATTCAAATCTTCAATATAAGAACTTTCATCTTCATAATTCTCTATGTGGAAATATCTAACCAGATCTGGACTCGCCATAAAATTAGCTTTAGGTGATCTTGAAAACTTTAGAATAACCGGTTTCAGATCTTCCGGGTAAATGGCGATACTTTCCAAAAGCATTATTTTAAAGGTATTTTTCCATTCAGCTCCATGCGGAGAAATTCGGCCACCAAAATTTTCGAAAGCCAACAGATGCGCCAGTTCATGCGTTAAAACAAAAAAGAAAAGTGGTGGTTGCAGTGTAGAATTAATGGTGATCTGATGTGATTTATCCGGCATTTTCCGGTAATCTCCCAATTTAGAATTTCTGCCTTTCGTAATTTTAATGTGAATGGAATGTTCACCAAACCAGGTTTTAAGATAAGGAAGCGTATTTTCCGGTAAATATTTTTCTAAAAGCGAAATCGACATTTGTTCACCTATTCTTTAAAATCGTTATTGAAAAGAATTTTTTATAAAGACAGCGGAATTCCTGCATAGAAATTCAACAGTTTCATACTAAAGAGATAGTTGTATTTTGCCTGTGCAACCGAACCTTGTGCATTCGCTAAATTGTTTCTTGCAGCGTTTAAATCATAAATCGTTGCTCTTCCTGCAGCAAAGCTTTTCTCAGCAAAATCATTTGCTAATTTTGAACTTTTCTCTGCTTCCGTTGCGGCAACATATGCTTGATAGTTACTTTCTGCATCAAACTGTGCTTTCTGAACATTCTGCAGAACATCTTGTTTAGATTGTAGCAAGGCGTTTTTTGCCAGATCTTCATTTATTTTTGACTGTTGAACCTGTAATCTCGTGATCCCTTTATTAAAAATCGGAATATTTGCGGTGACTCCAACTTGCTGCCCAAAATTATCTCCAAACTGATTGAAAAAATTTCTTTGTTGTATTACCGTTCCGCCAATATTGATGGGTTGAAGTCGGTAAAAATAAGAAGTTCCTACTCCCGCATTTGCAGAAATCGTAGGCCAGAAAGCAGTTCGCGTAATTTCAGTTTGTGCCTCGTTCGATTTTATTCTACTTTCCGCAGCTTTCAGTTGAGGTTGATTTTCGTAGGCTTTATCAATAATCTGATCAGCAGAATAAAGGGGAGCATCTAACATATTTTCGAGGGCAACATTTTGAATATCGAAGTTTTTGTATTCCTTAAGCTGCAGTAACATGGCCAGAGAGAATAGACTTCGGTTCGTATTGATCTCTGCTGTTTTTACGTTTTGTTTTTCCCGTGCAAAAGCAGATTCAGCTTCCGCCAAAATAGTTTGTGCGGTTGTACCAACTTCAGTTGTGATTTTTGCCCTTTTATAGAGGTTTTCTGCATTTTGCAAAGCACTTTCAGAAATTTTGGTAATCTCTCTGTTCAGTAAAATTGATAAATATTGCTGTGCAATTTGTAAGGAAATATCATCTTTAACTTTTTGTAAATCAAAACTTCCCGCTTCAACATCGTATTGGGATTTGCGAATATTTTTTTCCAAACGGCCATAGTTGAAGAGTAAAATATCAGCACCTACATTTGCACCATTGCTAAAATTGTCATTCCTGTTGGTCGTTCCGAAAGTGTCTCGACCCTGTCCAAAATTAGCCCCTATATTTGCGGTTGCAGAAACTCCTGGTAGATATTGTCTTTTTGCAATTTGTAGAATATTATCCTGAATTTTATTATTAAAATTCCCTTGGATCACCTGCAAATTATTTTCGACAGCATAACTTACACATTCCTGAAGAGTCCATTTCTTCTGAGAAAAAGCAAAAACTGAAAAGAGGCTCAGCAAAAAAAGGGCAGATTTCTTCATGATTTATTTTAAAGAATAAGACGATAAATATATTGAAATGTTACAGATTGCGCTTTAATTTACTATTTAAGAATCAATGATGCCAAACTTTCTCATCAAATAAATGGCATTCATACTTTTTGTAACGCCATTCTGAAGTTTATAATCGGTTTCTAGTTCGCCATCGATATTTTGAAGTTCGAAGCAGTAATTTTTAATTTTTAAAGGAAATTTATCTTCTATTTTGGTCAGATCCAGATCGTGGGTTGCAATGAGACAAGAGAATAATGCTTTGCTCTTCATTAATTTTTCCAGGAATAATTCAGAACCTGTAAGTTTATCCTGAGAATTGGTCCCTTTTAAGATCTCATCTAAAATAATAAATTGGGGTTCGCCTTTTTCTAAATTTTCAACCAATTTTCGAAGTCGAAGGATTTCAGCATTAAAATAAGAAGTACCGTCACTGAGAGAATCGCTCGTTCGCATTGAGGTGAAAAGTTTCATCGGAATAAAACTGAATTTTTTCGCTGCAACCGGACATCCAGCCATTGCCAAAACTAGATTTATTCCGACCGTACGCAGAAATGTACTTTTCCCTGTCATATTTGCGCCCGTAATAATTGAGATTTCTGTATTTTGTGCGATGGTAAAATCATTAGAAACTACTTCCGTTTGAAATAATAACGGATGGATCAATTCTTCTGCGTTCAGTTTAATACCATCGTTATTGATTTCGGGCAAAATGTAATCTGCATTTTTAAATTTAAAAATTCCCAATGAAATTAAAGCTTCAAATTCCGAGAAAGCTTGAAACCATTTCGGCAGATCTTCATCAATGTTATTGAACTGGTTTTCAATTTTAATAGTGAAATTAAGATTCCACAGAAAAAAATTATTCAGAATGACGCCAATATTACTTTGTCCACTTTCATAATTTCTGAGTAAGCGAGCCAGCTTTTCTATTTCCTTTCGGGAAGATTTGGTCTTTCCGGATCTGAGTTTATTTTGAAGAGACTGGTTCAATTCTTCTTTAAATTCTTCTTTTTCTATATGAGAGAACACATTCAAAAACTGCTCATACTGATTCGAATCAAAGGAGATCATTTCGCATAAAGCCTGCATTTTTTTGCGATAAACATAGAGGACAATTCTGGAAATAATTATAATGCCAAGGAACATTACACCGATCAAAGCTTCGGATATTGAGGTAAATATTGCTAAGATTACAATAATTAAAGTCAAGATCGGAACTCCAGTTGTGGCGATTTTCGCTAAAACTGCATCATTGAAAAGTGAATTGGATTTTGTTGGATGTTTAATTTCTCCTTTAATTTCCATCGATTTCGCCAAAGTCAGAAAATGAATATTCCATTCCGTCTTTTGAGACAATTCTGCTATCGATTTTTGACGTTGAATTATTTCCTCTTTATTAACACTTAAATCTAAAAGAAAATCTTTCAGTTTGTCTTTTCCTAAAGCGGTTTCCGCGTAATTGAGAAAACTGAAGAGTGAGTTTTTACCCAGAATATCAAGATCTTTTGCGAAAGGATGTTGATCAACATCTTCCTCAAAATTTAAACCGGTTTCGAATTCAGTTTTGTTGATGATCTCCTCGCCAATGTGAAGATAATTTTTATAAAACTGCAATTCCTGTTTTACATTTAAAAGGAAATATCCCAAAATGAAAAAGATAAAAGTGAAGAAAAGGGCTAGATATAAATGACTTTTCAAACCACTTTCAAAGATGAAATATTTCAATAAAAAGTAAGCAATAGAAAGGAATACAACAACACGGATCCAACCTAAAATGGTTAGTTTTTTTTGTAATTTTTGAAGAGTTTCCTTTTTTTGAGATAGTATTAGATTTAATTCGTCCATTTAATTTAAACCTTATTCAATTCCCCAATCCTACTCACAATCGGCATTGAAAAAACACCGCTCGTTTGCAAATATTGTTCGTAGAAAACTTTGGCTTTTTGCGCAAAATCAGGATTCGGATTTTCTATGTTTTTAAAGTAAAAAAGATGTCCTAATAATTCAAAATACGGAATGTGATGATTTTTGTCTTTATCATTAATCAACTGAACAATTTCTTCGGTAGGTTTCGAAGCCAATGTTTCAAAATCCATTTTAAAAGTATCATTCATATTGGTATCAAAAACCCTTTGAAGTTCGGCAAGATCGCCATTGCTTCCTCCCAAAATCATTTTAGAAAGAAATTCTGAAAATTGTTTTACTATTCTAATGATGTAATCTTTATCGTGTATCATATTTTAAGTTTTAATATTAATAAAATAAATGAGTTTTGTGTCTTGTTTAAAAAAACTAGGCAAAGAAAATATACGCCAAAATAACTGAAGTAATAATTCCAACCAAGTCGGCCAAAAGCATTGCGGTTACTGTATATCTGGTATTTTTAATTCCAACTGCGCCGAAATAAATCGCAATTACGTAGAACGTTGTATCTGAACTTCCCTGTAAAACTGCTGCCAATCTTCCCTGGAAACTATCTGCGCCAAAAGTCTGCATCGTATCGACCATCATTCCTCTTGCGCCAGAACCTGAAAGTGGTTTGATTAAAGCCGTCGGCAAACCATCCACAAATCGGGTGTCAAAACCTACAACTTGTGCAACCCATTTCATTCCATCAATTAAGACATCGAAAACGCCGGAAGTTCTCAACAATGAAATTGCGATCAACATTCCAACCAAATAAGGAATAATTTTAACACACGTCCAGAAACCTTCTTTTGCACCATCGATAAAAGCATCGAAGACATTTATTTTTTTGTAAAGTCCGCCCAAAACGATTGCGAAGAAAATAAGGAGAATAATTCCGTTGCTCAATAACATGCTAAAATTATCAAGTCCTTCTTTGCTTAAACTCACTAAATAAACAACCAATAAACCGATAATGGCAGAAATTCCACCAACGTAAGCGATCACAACTGGTTGCAATAAATTTATTTTTTGATAAAGCGAAACTACGATCATCGCAGATAATGTCGCCGCAAAAGTCGCGATCATACACGGCAGAAAAATATCGGTCGGCGTATGAGAACCCATAGAAGCACGAATCGCAATAATAGAAACCGGGATCAACGTTAAACCTCCCGCATGCAGACACAAAAACATAATTTGAGAATTACTAGCACGTTCTTTATCGGGATTCAAGGTTTGTAAACTTTCCATCGCTTTTAATCCAAACGGAGTTGCAGCGTTATCTAAACCCAATAAATTTGCAGAAAAATTCAATAACATATGTCCGAAAGAAGGATGGTTTTTGGGAATTTCCGGAAAGAGTTTAGAGAAAAAAGGCTGAATCATTCTTGACAGCAAATTGATTCCGCCCGCTTTTTCTGCGATGCTCATGAAACCCATAAATAGCGTCATAATTCCGATCAAGCCCAAACAGATCTTGACTGCAGTTTCTGATGTTCCAATAACACCATCCGTTTGTTGAACGCGATACAAAGCAACTTTCGATTGTGCAGAATCGCTTTTGTAATGAATTCTGTTTTCAGTAAATTCTTTTTTATCCGACAGATTTCCAAGAATAGCAGGCGAGATTTGAGACGTACTTTTAGAAGCGATTTGAACGGTATCTCCACTTTTCCCTACGACCATATCGTTGTAGATCGCTTTGTAATTATCAGATACCAAATATTTAATACTTGCCACCAAGATCGCTACGATAATAAAGCCGCTCCAAATTCTGCTGAGAACCATTTTTGAAAATTTTGTTAAAAATAACTAAAAAGTTTATTTATTAGCCTTTACATCAGAACTTTTATTGAATTTGATATTCATTAAATCGAAAAACAGAAACTGTCAATGTAGAATTTCTGGTCTTCTTCAAGTTATCTCACAAAAAATCCTGCTCTTTCTTGAAGGCAGGATTATGATTTACATATTAAAATTATTAACGCATCGCCAAAAATTCAACACCATCGTGGTTTTCCTCTTTCTGCTTTTTTTCGAAGTGGCGGTGGAAATCGGAGTAATAATCGTTGTACTCTCTACTTTTATTGAGTAAAAATTTTCGTACACCGAAAATTCCAAGACCAATGATTATGCCTAAACTTCCTGCTAACAATATTCCTGTTTCTTTTCTCATAGTAATAAGATTGTGATTGGTAAACTTAGCAAATTGTATTCCCTTGACCAATAAATCTATTTTAAAGTTTGTTAAAGTTGAGGTTGTAATTATTAATTTTTATTAAAGTTGAATATTGCATTATGCGTTTTTAAGATATTTTCTGCTTTCACTAAATAATGGTATTTTTGAACAAACCCTTACGATATGAATTTTAAAACCTTTGCAGTGGGTGCAACCGGATTATTGTTTGCAACTTGTACCGCACAGAAAATGACTACGAATTTGAAATATCCTGAAACAAAAAAAATCGGCCATTTCGATGACTATTTTGGAACAAAAGTGAACGACACTTACCGATGGTTAGAAGATGACCGCGCGGAAGATACCAAAGATTGGGTGCAGCGGGAAGTTGCTTTTACCAACGATTATCTTTCTAAAATTCCTTTCCGGGAAGAAATTCGCTCTCAGTTAAAAGAGATCTGGAATTACGAAAAAATAAGCGCACCGTTTAAAGAGGTAGATTTTACTTATTTCTATAAAAATGACGGACTTCAGGCGCAGTCGGTTTTATACAGAACAGATAAAGCAGGTAAAACAGAAGTTTTTCTTGATCCCAATAAATTCTCTGAAAAGGGCACAACTTCTTTAGCCGGAGTTTCTTTCAATAAAAAAGGAAATTTAGTCGCTTATTCCATTTCGGAAGGTGGAAGTGACTGGAATAAAATCATCATTATCGATGCCATTACGAAGAAAGTGATTGATGAAACCATCATCGATGTTAAGTTTTCCGGAGCATCCTGGTTAGGAGATCAAGGTTTTTTCTATTCAAGTTACGACAAACCAAAAGGGTCTGAACTCTCCGCAAAAACAGATACACACAAAGTTTATTTTCACCAGTTAGGAACGAAACAAAGTGCTGATAAAATGATTATCGGTGGGGAAAATTTCAAAAGAAGATACATGGGAATTGGTGTTTCTGAAGATCAGCGTTACGAAATTTTGAGTGCGTCGGAAGCGACGAATGGCAATGAACTTTATATTAAAGATTTAAAAAACAAAACAGATTTTATTCCTATTCAAAAAGGTTATGATTTCAACACCAGTGTTGTGGATTCTAAAGCAGATTTTATTTATGCAATGACCGACAAGAACGCACCGAATATGCGTTTGATCAAATTTAATATCAATAAACCTGATGTTTGGATCGATGTTATTCCTGAAACCGAAAATGTACTTGATGTTTCTACAGGTGGCGGTTTTATTTTCGCAAAATATATGAAAGATGCCGTAACTTCTGTGAAGCAATTTGATTATAACGGTAAATTAATCCGCACCATCGATTTACCTGGAATTGGAACTGCAGGTGGTTTTAGTGGAAAGGAAAAAGAAAAAGATCTTTATTTCTCGTTTACCAATTACATCACGCCCGGAACCATTTATAAATTTAATGCAGACTCTGGAAAGTCTGAAGTTTATCAAAAACCAAAAGTAAAATTCAATCCCGAAAATTATGTTTCAGAGCAGGTTTTCTACACGTCAAAAGACGGAACGAAAATTCCGATGATGATCAATTATAAAAAGGGTTTGAAACTCGATGGTAAAAACCCGACAATTCTTTATTCTTACGGTGGCTTCAACATCAGTTTGCAACCGGCTTTTTCTGTCGTGAATGCAATCTGGATGGAAAATGGTGGAATTTACGCTGTTCCAAATATTCGTGGTGGAGGTGAATACGGAAAGAAATGGCATGATGCCGGAACCAAAATGCAAAAGAAAAATGTCTTCGAAGATTTCATCGCAGCCGGAGAATATTTGCAGAATAAAGGATATACTTCCAAAGATTATATGGCGCTTTCTGGCCGTTCAAATGGCGGACTTTTAGTTGGAGCGACCATGACAATGCGTCCAGATCTAGCAAAAGTTGCTTTCCCCGGAGTTGGCGTTCTAGATATGTTACGTTACAACAAATTCACTGCTGGTGCGGGTTGGAGTTATGATTACGGAACTGCAGAAGACAGCAAAGAAATGTTCGATTATCTGAAATCATATTCGCCCGTTCACAACGTTAAAAAAGGTGTTTGTTATCCTTCAACCATGATTATTACAAGTGATCACGATGATAGAGTAGTTCCGGCGCACTCTTTCAAATTTGGTGCAGAATTACAGGAAAAACAATCTTGCAGCAATCCGGTTTTGGTAAGAATCGAAACCAATGCAGGTCATGGAGCGGGTAGAAGTACGGATCAGGTGATTGGTGAAAACGCAGATATTTTGAGTTTTGCGCTTTTTGAAATGGGCTTTAAAACTTTGAAAAAATAATTTACTTCTCAATAGCTAAAAAACTTTCTGAATTTTCTCAGAAAGTTTTTTTTGTTTTAAAGAAAGACTAAAATCCCTGTTAAAATTTATTTCCTCTATTAAAAATATACTCATTTGCGGTTGTTTACTCATATTTATACGTTGCGAACCTATCGGGATACGTTGCAGACGTATAATTACACCTCCACCAACGTATAAATATACGTTGCGAACCACCAATTATACGTGCTGTTACGTATAATTATACGTTCGGACCCGCAAATCATGGGTGCGGCACGTATAATTATGGGTATAATGATTGATTTGATGGCTCAAATTCAGGGGAATTTGCGCAGCGGAAAGATTTTGCACATATTTTACAATTTTGCGAAACCGCTTTTGAATGCATTAATATTTAGATGTTTTTTAATCTCTCTAATTCTTCTTCAAGTATAATGGGATTATCTAGTCGAGCAGATAAATATTTCTTTATTTCTATAAAACATGCGTCAATATCTTTTAAATTCTCATCAGTAAAGGTTAATATAAAGATATCAAATGATGAAAAATAATCATTTCTCTTCTTCATTTCCTTATCCCACTTTGCAGATAACTCTTCATTAACTTTTTTCTGAGTTTTATCTTTAATACCAGAAACAGCCATATGTGTCGAGTTTGGACTTAATTCTATACCAATTAATTCTCTCGTGTGCGGATTTAATATAGTAAAGTCTAAACGATGTTCATGATTTTTTTCTAGACCTAAATATCTAAATTCGGGAATCAAGAATGGTTCTTCCATTGGTGCATCTGAATACAGTAAATATTCCATGTATAAATCACAAAATCTATTTTCATAAGTAGAATTTGAAACTCTTTTAAGTACACTTCTATAAAAGGTCATTAAATCCTCTATTTTCGAAAATTTTATAGGATACTCGCTTTCTGGATCAATTAATCCCGTCTCCATAATATGCCCAATTGTCCAATATTGATATTTTGCCCTTCTAATTTCACTTACATCATTTGTCCATTGTTTTCCTCTATTAGCAGGTGCAATAATTAACCCCCAAATTAAATTGCCAGACCCGAACCAAATAGACCATAAACTTTGATTAGGTTTAAATCTTGTTCTTTCAATTAAATTTCTATAAAAATTTCGTTCTAAAAAAGTAAATGTATATTCTCTAAACTCATCATCTTTCAGAAGAGTTCTTAATGGTGAAGATTTAGATTTACCTACATATTTTATAAAACCTCTCACCCAGTGCGCAATAAATTCTCGAGGATCACTGAATTGGGTATTTACTATATCAGCATATTGATTGTTTTTTCCGCCTATTGTCCCGTGTAATGATGGAAGACTACATTCTTTTTCCTTCTCGACTGAATATTTTTGTAACACCTTTTCTTGATGTGCGATTAGCTCTGCACTAAGGTTTACTTCTAACTCTTCCAATGTAAGAGATTCTTGTTTAAATGAAATCATTTGTGTTCTTTATTACTGTAAACTTACTCATAGGTTTAATAAGTATTGTACTTTATTTCTTTGCTAAAATACTAATTATTCCCTACAAATCATTAGAAGGTTTCCTCCTAAAAAACAAAAACAAAAATTTCTTATTTTTACCGCATGAAACAAAAGGAAATCTCGGACTTTTATGACGAATTCGTACAGCGACAATTAAAAATCGGGGCGAACGAAAGACTCATTTCTTTGTATAAAAGACTTCTTAATTTAGGATTAAAAGAAGATTCCAAAGTTTTGGAGTTAGGTTGTGGCGTCGGAATTTTCACCAAATTATTAGGCAAAAAAATATCAACCGGGATTTTAGAAGCTGTTGATTTAAGTGAAAAAAGTGTCGCCGTCGCAAAGGAAGAATTGAAAGGGAAGAAGAATATCCTTTTAGATGTTGCCGATGTCGTAAAATACCAGCCAAAAAATTCAGATTTTGATTTCATCACTTTGATGGATGTTATCGAGCATATTCCGCTAGATCAGCACGAAGAACTGTTCGGAAATTTAGCCAAAATCTGTACCGACAAAACCCAGATTGCCATCAATATTCCTAATCCACAATATATTGGTTACGCCAGAATTCATCATCCCGAAAGTTTGCAGGTCATCGATCAGGAAGTTCATCTGTTTCCTTTGATGCAGCATCTCGAAAAGCACAGTTTGGAACTGACTTATTTTGAGAAATACGGAATTTGGGAAGAAGAAGATTATCATTTTATGGTGATCAGAAAAAAGAGAAATTTTGTCCTCAAACATCTTTCTGACCACAGAAATATTTCAGAAAAAATATCCAAGAAAGTATCGGATAAAATCGACGAAATCAAATACAAGTAACGGGCGCAACTACATTAATTCAATTTTTAACCGCAAAAGTCACAAAAGTTTTATTTGTGCGAAAGGGAAAATGATGCTGTTATATAGTTCAAAAAAGTGATATGAACAAAGGTCGCGCACCTTTTTTAAGCTGCTGAATAACTGAATTTTCCAAAGCATTTCTTTTATAGCTTTTGTGGTTAAATTAAAAATTTATACCGTTACGAAATCACGGATAAAACTATTTCGAGAAATTATTCAATAAACCCCTTTTGAATCACTATTTTTGTGGCGATTATAAATAGATGTCAGATATTATCAAACTTTTACCCGATCATGTTGCTAACCAAATCGCTGCGGGTGAAGTGGTGCAAAGACCTGCCTCGATTGTAAAAGAATTGATGGAAAACGCCGTTGATGCCGGTGCTACCAAAATAGAACTCATCATTCGCGACGCCGGAAAAAACTTGATTCAGGTCGTAGATAATGGCAGTGGAATGAGTGATACCGATGCGCGCCTCGCTTTTGAAAGACACGCCACGTCCAAAATAAGTACGACAGAAGATATTTTCAGGATTTCTACAAAAGGTTTTCGTGGAGAAGCTTTAGCTTCCATTGCGGCGGTTTCTCAGGTAGAGTTAAAGACGAAAACGAAAGATGCAAAAGCCGGAACCAATATTTATATTGAAGGTGGCGGATTTCAATTTCAGGAACCGATCCAGACAACGGAAGGTTCTAACTTTTTAGTGAAAAATCTTTTCTACAATGTTCCCGCAAGAAGAAAGTTTCTTAAAAATAATAATGTCGAATTTCGTCATATTATTGATGAATTTCAAAGAGTTGCTTTGGCGCATGAAAACATCGATTTTGAACTTTTCCATAACGATGATATTATTTTCAGACTCAGAAAATCGAGTATTCTTCAACGAATTATTGAGATTTTTGGGCGAAAATTACAGCCGGTTTTAGTTCCCATCAATGAAAATTTGGGTTGGGTAAAACTGGGTGGATTTGCGGCAAAACCGGAAGGTGCAAAGAAAGTTCGGGGCGAACAGTTTTTGTTTGTGAATGGGCGATATTTCCGGAGCGCTTATTTTAACAAAGCTGTTCAGGAAGCTTTTGATGGTTTGCTTTTACCAGGATATATTCCGACCTTTTTTCTGTTCTTAGAATTAGATCCGGAGAAGGTTGATGTCAATATTCATCCGCAAAAAATAGAAGTGAAGTTTGAGGATGAAAATCTGATTTTCGCTTTGATTCGTTCAACCATTAAAAGATCGCTCGGAATTTACAATGTTGCGCCGAGTTTAGATTTCGACAGAGATACTTCAATTGATGCTTTTACGCATCAAACCAATAACAATGGAAGTTATAAATCCCCCGAAATAACGGTCGATAGAAATTATAATCCCTTTTTAGAAGAAAAGGTTTCTGCCACCGAAAGCGTTGCAATGGGCGAAATGTATCAGCAAACCAATTCCGCTGAACCTTCGAAAATTAATCTTTTTGAAGATGAAGACTTCGATGAAGATCTGATGCGTCTTCCAAATGGTTACTGGCTTTTTAATAAGAGCGGAAAAACACTCATGCTCGATTTGGGCAGAATGCACCGATTGGTGGTGAGCGAAAGAAATGGTAAGAAAAAACGCGGCAACGAAAAGCAAACCCTGCTTTTTTCTCTGGAATATCACATGAATGAAACGGAGAAAAATAAATTTCGTTCAATCAAGAAATTTTTACCCGATCTGGGTTTCGATATGGTGATCGCCAATGATAATGTTTTGCGGATCGATGCCGTTCCGGAAGGATTAAAAGAAACGCAGGTCATGAAATTCATGGAGCAGCTTTTCGAAATTTTAGAATACAGAACAGAAGAAGAGTTCCTTCATTTTTACCAAAATCAATGGAATAAGATCCAAAGCAAATCCAGATTTGATTTCCTTTATAAAATAGATGCGGAACAGGTGATCCGTGATTTTACGGCTTTAGGTTTCCCCGATTATTTACCTTCCGGAAAGCGTTGTTTTATAGAAGTTCCGCTCGATGAATTAAAAAATAAATTTTAAAAAATATGTTTCCAAGACTTACCCCAATCACCAAAAATATAATTATTATTAATGTTCTGGTTTACCTGATTTCCAACTTTTGGAATCCGCTGTTCATGTACACCGAATTTTCTGTTTACTATATTGGATCGCCTTATTTCAGAGTTTGGCAAATCATTACGCATATGTTTATGCATGCACCTTTAGGACAGGGAATTGGACTAACTCACATTTTATTTAACATGTTAACTTTGATGAGTTTTGGACCAATTTTAGAGCAGGTTTTAAGTCAGAAAAAATTTATCCTTCTTTATTTCGCAAGTGGAATTGGAGCTTATGCTTTAAATTGCGTCTGGAACTATTTTGAAATTGCTCAATTAGGAGCCAATCCTGAGGAAATTTTCCGTTCGCCAATGTTAGGAGCTTCAGGAGCGATTTTCGGCGTGGTTGCTGCTTTTTCCACCCTTTTCCCGGATTCTAAAATGTCGATCATGTTTATTCCTTATGGCATCAAAGCGAAATATTTATTGCCGGGAATCATCATCATCTCGCTTTATCTAGGTTTCAGTGGTTCGATGGGTGGAATTGCGCATTTTGCACATATCGGTGGAGCGATCGTAGGTTTTGTATTGGCGAGATACTGGAAAAACAACCAGTTTAGAATTAATTAAAAGGTGTTGTGAGGATTCTTAGATTCTTTTTAGTTTTGATGCATCTTTTGATCATTGTTTTTCTTTTGGGAACTTTGCTCAATGATTATGTTTCACCGAAAACTTTTCCCTGGTTTAATCTGCTTTCTCTCACTTTCCCGGTTTTGATGATTTTCAATGTGCTGTTGTGCGTTATCTGGATCGTATTGTGGAAAAAGAGAGCGATTTTCTTTCTTTTGGTTTCATTACTATTTATTAATCCCGTGAGAAGATGGGTGAATTTTACGGAGAAAGCTTCTGAAAAACCTAATTTGAAGATCGTTACCATGAATATGAAAAGTGGTTCGATGGGAAGGGAAGAGGTTTACGAATATTTAAAAAACACGCACGCTGATATTATTATTAATCAAGAGAAAGGCACAGAAATAGAAATTCCCGGATATCCGCATAACGTGAATGATTACGAAATCGTAGCAATAAATTCTAAAACCGAAATTCTAAAACACGAAAAATTGGCCACTTTTGGAAACGGAAATGCTTTTTATGCAGATATTAAATTTAATGGAAAGATCATTCGGATCGTAGATGTTTACTTAAATCCTTTTTCATTCGACAAAGCAAAAGTAAAACCGACCGAAGATTTAGAAACCAATAAAGTTAAAGTACTCTATATATTAAAAAGATTAATTCCCACCTTTAAAATTCATCAGGATGAAGTTTTAGATATTCGAAAAGCAATCGATGATTCGCCTTATCCAGTGATTTTGGCGGGAGATTTTAATTCGGTGCCCAATTCTTATGAGTATTATACTTTAGGAAAAGGCTTAACCGACGCTTTTGTAGCGGTCGGAAGAGGAAGCTCAACCAGTTTCCATGATTATAAATTCCCCATCAGAATTGATTATATTTTTACGTCAAAAGAAATTAAACCTGTGAGTTACAGGGTTGACCGCAGTGTGAAGTTGTCGGATCATTTTCCAGTTATCGCTGAATTTAAAATCGATTAAAAATGAAAAATTTTATAGCATTTTCTTTTTTTTTACTAATGATCTCGTGCGGTAAAAAAGAAGTGAAAAAAGAAGCAGTGGTTCAGGAAAACGCTACCGTTCCGCCGTATGATACGATTGCTGTAGATTCTTTTTCAAATGGTGCGGTCTCTGTTGATATTGCACGTAAAATTAAAATGTCTTCTCTTGCTTACCAGGATTCATTAAAGGAAGTTCGCAAAAAAATGGAGGCTGAAAAACTGATTCAAAAAGAAAAAGACGAACAAGGTAAGGCAACAAAGAAAGCTGAAGAGGATGTGAAAAAAGCAGAAGCTTTAAAATTGAAAAAAGAGAAAGAAAAATCTAATCCTGAAATTTCAACTCCTGATAAGGCGACGAAGCCTTAAAAACCCTATATTTGAAAGTAACAAAACAATTAGCTATGAAAAAATATTTTTTAACTGCGACGGTAACCTCTCTATTTCTTTTTAGTTGCAAACAATCAGAAACGAAAGTAGAAACTGCAGAAAATCCGGATGGGACAGTAACCACAACAACGGTTGAAACGAATAAAACGACAGGTTTAGATTCTACGAAAGTTAATGCGACCATTGATAAAACAAAAGAGAATCTGGATGCTGCGGGAAAAAAAATTGATGATGCTGCAGATAAAGCGGGAGAACAATTAAAAAAAGCCGGTGAGGATGTGAAAGCTGCGGCTGCAAAAGGCGCAGAGAAAGTAGAGCAAGGCGCTGCAAAAGCGAAAGAAGATCTTCAAAAAAAATAAGAAACTTATCCGTTGAAATTCAGCGGATTTTTTATTGATTCATGATCAACAAAGGATCGATATATTCCCGGTCATTGCTTAATCTTGGCACTTTATTCTGACCACCCAGTTTTCCGCGGAGTGACATCCATTCGTAAAACAGATGAGGTTTTGCCGCGTGAACGATCGGTTTTTTCAAAGTGATATTATTATATCTTTTCGCTTCGTAATCGGAGTTGACAGATTTTAAATGCCCATCGAAAATTTCTGTAAAATGGGCCAGATCTTTTGGAGCTTTTGTAAATTCAAAGATCCATTCGTGAGCGCCACTTTCACCATCTTTCATAAATACCGGTGCTCCTGTGAAATCAGAAACGCAGGAATCGGTGATCTCACAAGCTTTGGAAAGTGCAGTTTCTACATTATCAATCATTAATTCTTCTCCGAAAGCATTAATAAAATGTTTTGTTCTGCCGGAAATTTTTATCCGGAAAGGTTTCAAAGAAGTAAATCGCACCGTGTCACCAATTAAATAGCGCCAAAGTCCGCTGTTCGTCGTAATGACCATGGCATAATTCTTTCCGATCTCTACTTTTTCTAATGGAATAGCTTCTAAATTTTTGGGATCAAAAGTTTCCATAGGAATAAATTCATAGAAAATTCCGTAGTCGAGCATGAGGAGCATTTCGTCGCTTCCGGCTTGATCCTGAATTCCAAAAAAACCTTCTGAAGCATTGTATATTTCGTAGTAATTTATGTCTTTTCCTATTATTTTTCGGTATTGCTCTTTGTAGGGTTTAAAGCTGATTCCGCCATGGAAAAAAACTTCCAGATTTGGCCACAGTTCAGAAATGTTTTTATTTCCTGTTTCGGCTAAGACTCTCTGCAGTAAAACCATCATCCAACTCGGAACGCCTGTAAAACTTCCTACATCTTCATTTTTTACTTCGGAAATGATCGCTTTAAGTTTGCTTTCCCATTCCGACATAAGGGAAACTTTCTTGCTTGGTGTTGTTGTGATTTCTACCCAAAAAGGAAGGTTTTCAATCATAATTGCGGATAGATCTCCGAATTTAGTATTGTAGTCTTTGTAGAGTTCTGAACTTCCGCCCAAACGCAAATTTTTATTAAGAAAGAGGGAATTATCCGGATGATTATTGGCGTAAATAGAAACCAGATCTTTTCCTGCCTTAAAATGACAGTCTGCTAAACTCTCTTCTGAAATAGGTATAAATTTACTTTTAGCATTCGTCGTTCCGGAGGATTTTGCAAATTTCCGAATGTAACCAGGCCAGATCACATCAGGTTTTCCCTGCCTCGCCTGCTCAATATAAGGTTCGAAATCCTCGTAGGTAACAATGGGAATATTCCTGCTAAAATCTTCATAAGAGGAAATCGAATTAAAACCGTGAATTTTGCCGTAATCGGTATTTTCTGCGAGAAAAAGCTGAGAAAGCAAAACGCCATTCTGTGTTTCAAGGGGTCGACTCATAAAATTCTGGATCTGATCAATCCGTTGTCGAATAAAATAATTAACTACCGTATTGAAAAGCGCTTTCGTTGCCATATAGACAAATATAATATTTTTCGGGGTAAGAGTTGTTAAGTTTAAGACACAAAAAAATTCCGCTCTTTTCAGAACGGAATTTCTATTTTAACTAAAGCTTTAGTTTTAGCAATATTCGTCGTAAGCTGCTTGCAGATTTGCAGCGATTGCTCCGGCTGGATTTCCTTCGATATGGTGTCTTTCTAACATGTGAACCAATTCGCCGTCTTTAAATAGAGCAATACAAGGTGAACTTGGAGGAAACGGCGCTAAAAATTTACGCGCTTCATCTACAGCATCTTTATCGTAACCTGCAAAAACAGTTACTAAGTTTGCTGGTTTTTTGTCTCCTGTTAAAGAGAAAACAGCGCCCGGTCTTGCTGCTCCTGCTGCACAACCGCATACAGAGTTGATCATTAAAAGGGTTGTTCCTTCTTTGTTAATAGCATTATCTACAGCTTCAGGTGTTGTTAAATCCTGGAAACCTTTATCGGTAAGTTCTGCCTTCATCGGCATTACTAAATCTTCTGGATACATATTTATATAATTTAGGGTTTGTAAAGATATTCGTTTGCAAATTTAAAGCTTTTTCAATTATTAAATTCATCTAAATAAATGATGAAAGTCATTCCAAATTTCAATAATGGTCTTTTTGGCAGAAAAAACCCGAAGACAATAAATGTTTCGGGTTTCAATCAAATCGATATGCAAAGGTTGAATATCCTTAATAACAGACTAAGAAAGTAATTTTTTTGCCATGTCGGAAATGCTTTTTCCGTCACTTTTTCCGGCAAGTGCTTTGCTCGCCATTCCCATTACTTTTCCTATATCTTTGGCGCTTTCGGCACCGGTTTGGGAAATAATTTTCTTCATTTCCGCTTCTAATTCTTCCACTGACAATTGCTGCGGAAGATACTTTTCAATGATTTTTGACTGCGCATCTTCAACTTCAGCTAAATCGCTTCTGTTTTGCGCCGTAAACTGATCAAAAGAATCTTTACGCTGCTTGATCATTCGTTGCAAGATTGCAATTTCCTGCTCAGCAGAAACATCGGCACCTTTTGCTTCTGTTTTTAATAATAAGATCTGTGATTTCACCGCACGCAATGCGTCTAATGCCACTTTATCTTTTGCACGCATTGCATCTTTAATGGCGTCGCTGATGATTATTTCTAAGCTCATAATTTTTAATTTGAAAATTTGAAAATTCGTTAATTTGATAATGCAACTTTATTCGCACATTTTCAACTTAACAAATTATCAGATTAATTTTAATCTACATCTTTGTTCAAAAATCTGTTTTCGCGAACCTGCATTTTTCCATCGGTTTCTGTAAGGAAATTACTGATGGTTTGTGAAGATGCATTGTGTCCTTCCAACATGATGTTTTTTCTTTTGAACGCCGGGATCGTATCGAAATCATTTTCAGAATCAGTCACCTGATATCTGGAGTTGAATTCTTTCAGTTTATTTCTTCTCTCCAAAACTTTCTCATTCGGAGTTGTTTTGGTGATAAATGTAAAATCATTTTCGGTTTCGAATTTCGCCAATTCGTCATTGGTTTCAATTTCCACTTCCATCTTGGTCTCTTCCACCTTGGGTGCTAACTTTTGAACCGGTTCAGGTTTGATTTCTGCTTTTGGTTGCGGCGTTTCAACTTTCGGCTCCTCAATCGGTTCGTTTACGAAAAAACTGAATTCCATGGCACTTTCTTCCGAAAAAGTATTTGTGATTTGCGATGGTTTCTTTTCAATTATTTCTTCAGTCTCGAAGGTAAAAGACTCTCTTTCGAGCGATTCTGAAGAATCATTGTCAAAAGAAAATAAATTCATTCCGTTATCTTCAGAGGAGATATTAAAAGTCTGATCCGGTTTTTCTTCATCTTCCAGATCAAAGTATTTGACTTCTGCAGGTTGCTCTTTCTGTAATGTAGAAGGTCTTTCGACGGAAGTCGTTTTGAATTCCGGAGTATTGAAATCATCTTCATCATCTAAGATAAAAAGGCTTTTTCTATTGAAATTTTCTCTTTTAATTTCCTCTTTCTCCATCTTTTGTTTGAAAGGAGAGTTTCTCGTTGGTTCCATTGAATCTTCCAGAGCAAATTTGATTTTCTCCGTAGATCCGGCGTGTTTTCTGTCTTCATTAGAAAAACCTGTAGCAATCACCAAAACGCTTACAGAATCTCCTAATTCTTCGTCAGTTCCAACCCCAAAAATAATATCTGCAGTGTTACCAGCTTCTTTTTGAATATGATCCATAATTACTCCGATCTCATCCATGGTAACTTCTTCGGAACCACTTCTGATCAAGAGCAAAACATTTTTCGCACCTGTAATTTTGTTGTCATTTAATAGAGGAGAATCAAGCGCTTTTTTTACTGCATCTTCTGCTTTGTTTTCGCCTGAAGCAACTCCATTTGACATCAATGCTGTTCCAGAATTTGCTAAAACAGATTTTGCATCACGGAAGTCGATGTTAACATCAAAATATCCCGTAATAACTTCTGCCATTCCTTTTGCAGCGTTGGTTAAAACTTCATCCGCTTTAGAGAAACCAGATTTGAATCCAAGATTTCCAAATTGCTGACGTAATTTATCATTATTAATGACGATCAAAGAATCGACATTATTTCTTAATTTTTCAAGACCAATATCTGCCTGTTCCAATCTTCTTTTCCCTTCAAAACTGAAAGGAATTGTTACGATACCGATCGTTAAGATGCCCATATCTTTTGCCACTTTTGCAATAATTGGAGCGGCCCCAGTTCCGGTTCCACCACCCATTCCTGCAGTGATAAAAACCATTTTGGTATTTTGTCCAAGAGCAGCTTTAATTTCTTCGATACTTTCTATCGCAGCTTTTTCTCCAACTTCAGGATCAGCTCCAGCGCCAAGTCCTTCTGTAATGGACATTCCGAGTTGTACTTTATTAGAGACAGGGTTATTGTCAAGAGTTTGTGCATCGGTGTTACAGATCACGAAATCTACGCCGTGAATTCCACGTTCGTACATGTGCTTCAAGGCATTGTTTCCGCCACCGCCAACTCCGATAACCTTTATAATTGAGGAATTTCCTTTTGGTAAATCAAATGAAAATCCTGGGGTATTAATATTTTCCATAGTATTTGTTTTTTTAATTATTCAACTTCTTCGAAGAATTTTTTTACGCTTTCCATAATTTTTTGACCGATGGTGAGTTTGTCTCTTCTGCGATTTGCAGCTTCAGAAACCACTTTTTCTTCAGTTCTAAATTCAGGAGATTCGGCGGCAACATTTTGATTTTGTACAACTTCCTCTACTTTTTCGACGATTTCTTCTGGTTGTTCAACGCCGTTTTTCTTATCACGAATTTTTAAACTTTCCATCAATAATCCGATTGAAGTAGCATATTCCGGACCTTTTAACTGCTGGTTTTTATCATTCGCAACATATTCATTCGCGAACCCAATTCTGCTGTCGAAACCAGTTGTATAATTGGCCAACTGACGAAGATGACGAAGGTTTGAACCACCACCTGTCAAAACAATTCCTGCAATTAGTTTCTTCTTCTGTTCAAAAGCGCCATAAGCTTTTAATTCAGTATTCACCATTTCCAGAATTTCTTCAACGCGAGCATTTACAACTTGAGCTAAAGTTTTTAAGGAAATTTCTTTATCCGGTCTTCCGTGTAAACCTGGAATGGTAACGAAAGTTGAATCTTTCTCCAATTCCGGAACTGCAGAACCGAACTTTACTTTCAGTTGTTCTGCATGTTTTTCAATGATGGAACAACCTTCTTTAATATCATCGGTAATAATTCCGCCACCATAAGGAATGACGCAGGTATGACGAATAATATTATCTTTAAAAATAGCAATATCTGTCGTACCACCACCAATATCTACGATGGCAACTCCAGCTTCTTTTTCTTCTTTAGTCAAAACCGATTCAGAAGAAGCAAGCGGTTCTAAAGTCAAAGCTTCCATCTCTAAACCAGCTTCACGAACGCATCTTGCAATATTTCTAATGCTCCCCATTTGTCCAACTACAACGTGGAAATTTGCTTCCAAACGTTTTCCGTGCATACCAATTGGCTCCTGAATTTCACCTTCAGAATCAACTTTATATTCCTGCGGAAGAACATGAATAATTTCTTCACCTGGAAGCATCACGAGTTTCTTCACCTGATCTTTTAATCTTTCAATATCATCTTCAGTAATATATTGGTCGGGATTGTCCCTCATAATATAATCTGAATGTTGCAGAGATCGAATGTGTTTGCCAGCAATTCCTACTGTAACTTTGTGAATAGGAACGCCGGAACTACTTTGCGCTTCTGCTACTGCGGCTTTGATGGATTGAATGGTTTGGGAGATATTGTTAACAATACCTTTGTGAACGCCCAGACTTTTTGCTTTTCCAACGCCGAGAATCTCAATTTTTCCGTGGGCATTTCTTCTCCCGACGATCGTCACAATCTTTGTGGTACCGATGTCGAGGCCTACTGAATACTCGTGTTTTTCCATTTGTATGTTCGATTTGATTTTTACTAATTCTTAATGCTTAGGATTTCGTCCGCCGCTTTACTAATGCGCCATTAATTGACTTTTTATATTATTCAACTTTAACCTTTCCTTTTGGTTTTGAAGGGGAAGGTTTGGTCTTATTGTGGTCTGAAGTTTTTGGCTTCACTGTTTCTTTCTTTACGGTTTGCGTTTCCTTTTTTACAGCAGGCTTAGATTTTACTTTTGTCGTAACCGCTTTTGCCGGAGTAGTCTTTGGTTTTTCTGCCGGTTTCGATACCGTTTTTTTAACCGCTGGTTTTACTACTTCTAACTTTGTCGTGTTTGAAGAAGCGTGATTTAAGGCTTCTGCTTTTTTCTGCGCGATAACCGGTAATTTCGCCAGTTCTTTATATCCTACACTAATGATACTGTCATTTTCTTTAAAGTTCGGATTCAGTGTAGTCACAATTTGATTGTTGTATTTTACTGAGATCTTGCTGTACTTTTCCGGTTGTTGGAAAATTAAATACTTTTCGACAAAGGTTTTAAAGCCTTTTACTTTGAGATTAATGTTATCTAAATCGCCAATTTCAACTTTATAATTTCCTTCGCTTGTTAACAGATTATAATTGTCTTTCTCTTTTGAAATACCGATGAAATATTTTTTACTGAATTCATCTTTATCAATTTTATTAACCAACTCAGCAAGTTTTGGATACTCCGAACTTTTAACATTTCCCGTAACAAGCATGCATGGGAACGAATAATTTTTCGAAATTGGAAACTCTGTGCCTTTTTCGTCTACATAAAAATCGTTACCATCTTTGTTCAATCTAAAAGCTGGAACTCTCTGTTTAATGTCTAAATTCAAATTTCCATTTAAATTCAAATAAACATTTGCGCTGTCAACTCCGGGAAGTTGATTTAATTTTTTTTCTAAGGCTGGAATATTAATGTCGCCAACTCTCTTTGTCGGATTTGAACTTTTCACCAAATCTTTTACATCTTTCTCATCAATAAAATAAACCGGACTTTTAGTTTTGGTCATGTTCACCGAAACTTTTTCCATGGGTTTATTATTGAATCTTTTCAACGAAAAACTCAGCAGAAATCCAAAGATGATCACTGTAATTAAAATTTTTAATATTCTGAATTTGTTTTTCATTTACTTTTTTTGACTTAATTTCTGATCAAAGTTTTTTACTGTTTTTAACATATAGCTGAAGTTTTCTTTGAGCTCCAGTTCATAATCCCAATCGTCACGTTCTGTTTTTCCGTGACCCAGAGAAGTCATATTTATTACGCGATCATTTTTGATCCAAAATTTGCAGTTCCATCCGCCAATATCTGTAGCGTCTGATTTATTTTTATAAGTGATGCTTTGCAATGCTAAAACTTTCGCTTCATTTTTTAATAAGAAATAATCGGAATACGTATCTGTGTATTTTCCGTTATTTTCGTCCCATTTTCTGGTCATTTTTATAATTTCATTCCCTTCTTTTTCATATTCATACCTGATCAATTTTCCTTTAACAGGAATTTCAAAAGTATATTTCGCTCTGCTCGAATCCTTGTCGATTCGGTCAGCGTATTTATTGATTTTGTCTGCTGCTGCCAAATCTGTTTTAGATTGAGAAAATGAAATTCCAAAAATTAACAGCAGTAGCAAAAATGAAAATTTTAGTTTCATAGCTTCAACCATTCTACAATCCCATCAGACAAAGTATCGATATTTCCGGCACCAACAGTCAATAGAACATCAAAGTCTTTTTCTTTTATTTTATTAAAGGCCTCGTCTAAAGGTGAAACCTCTTTTTTCTCTAATTTAATTTTCTCTAAAAGCCATTTTGAAGTTATTCCTTCAAAATTTTCCTGTAATTCCCGAGCTGGATAAATATCAAGTAATAGCAATTCATCTGCTTTATCCAAACTTTCTGCAAAACCATCTGCAAAATCTCGTGTTCTGCTAAATAAATGTGGCTGGAAAACCACCAGTAATTTTTGATGCGGATAAAACGTTTTTATCGACCCGATGACTGCATTCAATTCTGTTGGATGGTGCGCGTAATCATCGATATAAATTTTTCCGCTGTCGAAATTATGTTTCGTGTATCTTCTTTTAATTCCTTTGAAATTGGCGATTCCATTTTTCAAAGTTTCAAAATCAACGCCTAAATTATTCAGGATTGCAATTGCGACCGTCGCATTCTCAACATTATGAATGCCCGGAATTTCCCAAACAAAATCATCAATTTCTTCATTCGGCGTATGGAAATCAAAATAAATTTTGTCGCCTATTTCCCGAATATTATCGGAATAAAAATCAGCTTCTTCATTAACGGCGTAAGTTTTCGCTTCTCTTCCAATGTGAATTCCTTTTCGTACAAAAAGTTGATCACTTTCCGGAACCAGATCCGCAAAATCTCTGAATCCTTGTTCAATCGTTTCCTTATCGCCGTAAATATCCAAATGATCTGCATCAATCGAAGTTATTGCCGCCCAATTTGGAGAAAGGTTCAGAAAACTCCTATCGTATTCATCTGCTTCAACTACAGAAATTTCATTTCCATTAAACAGGAAATTTGATTTAAAATTCTCAGCAATTCCACCCAAAAAACAAGAAAAAGGAAGATTCGCTTCTTTACACAAATGCGCCACCAAAGAGGAAGTTGTCGTTTTACCGTGCGTTCCTGCAATCGCAATACAATTGGTGTTTTCGGTGATCATTCCAAGAACTTTCGCTCTTTTTAAAACTGTGAAACCATTTTCATTAAAATAATTGAGTAGGTCTAGTTTTTTAATTGCGGGCGTATAAATGACGAGTGTATTTTCTTTGACTAAATTTTGAATTTTATCAGTTATAACATCTTCAAAAACAATGTCAATTCCTTCGGAAACTAAGATATTGGTAAGCTTGGTTACGGTTTTATCGTATCCCAAAACATTGTTGTTCGACGCCCGGAAATAGCGCGCCAAAGCACTCATTCCGATGCCGCCGATTCCTACGAAGTAGAAGTTTTGATAGCTTGTTAAAGGTTTCATTTTCGTGTTATTGATTGCGCCCTTGCAGGGCTTTCTATTATTGTTTTTGTTTTTTCAAATTCAAAGGGCTTCACCCTTTGCTGTTGATTGCGCCACTTCGTGGCTTTTTGTTAATTGTTTATAAGGTTCTTTATCTTTTTTGCTGATTTGTCACTTTTTGGCTGGTTTTAGTTTTAAGAACTGATTTTTAATATTTTTAAAATCTCACTTACAATTTCCTCGGTGGCTTTTGGTTTTGCAAAAAATTCCAGATTTGCAGACATTTCTTTTCGTACATTTTCATTCTCGCAGATCTCTAATAAAGTCGGCAGAAATTTTTCTTTCATTTCGGTGTCTTTTACCATTTTTGCCGCATTCTTTTCTACCAATGTCATCGCATTTTTGGTTTGATGATCTTCTGAAGCAAAAGGAAAAGGAACCAAAAGCACAGGCTTTTTTGCCATCGCTAGTTCCGAAATCGCAATTGCTCCAGCTCTGGATACAATCACATCTGCCGCAGAATAAGCTAAAGCCATATCTGAAATAAATTCCCTAATTTGGATGGAAGCGGAATTTTCAATATTTGATGACAATTCTTTAAAATCTGTTTTCCCGGTTTGCCAGATGAGTTGATAATCTTTAGCATTGATTTCCTCTAAATTTTCTTTCCAACCATTATTTAATGTTCGTGATCCTAAAGAACCGCCGACAGAAAGAATGGTCAGTTTATCTCCATTTAAACCTAATTTTTCTTTCGCAGATTTAGTTTCTATTAGATCTGTAATAATATTTTTGCGAATCGGATTTCCCAGAAAAAAGGTTTTCGTTCCGTGGAAAAATTTCTCCATATTTGGATAAGCTGTGAAAACTGCTTTTGCTTTCTTTGATAAAAAAATGTTCGTTTTTCCGGGTAAAGAATTTTGCTCCTGTACAAAAATTGGAACATCTAATCTTGAAGCGGTATATAAAGCTGGTCCGCTCGCAAATCCTCCAGTTCCGACTGCGAAATCCGGGTTAAATTCTTTGATGGCTTTCTTCGCTTTCATCAAACTTGAAATTACCTTAAAAGGAAGGTTTATATTTTTCAATAAATTTCCTCTGTCAAATCCGGCGATGTTTAATCCTATAATTTTGTAACCTGCTTGTGGAACTTTTTCCATCTCCATTTTTCCATTTGCACCAATGAATAAAAATTCGGCCGTCGGAAATCTTTTTTTGATCTCGTCGGCAATAGCAATTGCTGGAAAGATGTGTCCACCTGTTCCGCCTCCGCTGAGTACTATTTTTAAATTTTTGTTCATATTTTTTTTGGACACGCGATCAATCGCGTCTCTGCGATTTATGCGATGTCATTTATTTCTTCAATATTCTGCGTTTTACCCATTCCTTCTTCGTCATAAACCTGAATTCTGGAACTCACATTTAATATAATTCCGAGCTGAATATAGGTGACCAGCATCGAGGTTCCACCATAACTTATTAAAGGCAAAGGCTGTCCTGTAACCGGAATCAAATTAATGGCGACGGCAATATTGACGGAAAGCTGCATGAATATCATTATTCCCAAACTGAGCACGAGTAAACTCCCGAAAAACGCAGGCATTTTACTGGCTATCATTACAATTCGGATAATCATGATGAGGTAGAGAACTATCAAAAATACGGCTCCAAAAAATCCATACTCTTCAACGATTATGGCAAAAATAAAGTCGGAGGCAGATTGTGGAAGCATTTGTTTTAAAGCACTTTTCCCCGGTCCCATTCCGGTAATTCCACCGTGAACGATCGCAGCTTTTGCCTGCATGACCTGATAATTTTTTGCTTTTAAAGTTTCATCTTCAACATCAGTTGTTTTTTTTGTATTGCTGAACGTTTCAACACGACTCATCCAAGTATGAACACGGTTGCTGCCAATTAAATCGGTCTTTAATGCTAAAAACATGAACATTCCGATTGCTACAACGGCGACTCCCATGAAACCTAAAATGTATTTTTTATTAAGTTGTCCCACCACCATTACGGCTAAAGAAACCAATAAGATCATTAAAGCTGTAGAACCATTATCTTTTGCAACAAGCGCAAAAACCAACAAAACTGGTCCGAAAATATAGAGCACATTTTCGATGGCAAGTCGGTCTCTTTTAATTCTTTTTGTTAAATATCTGCAGAGATAAACTACGAGTAATAAGTAGGCAAACGACGATGGCTGGAAGGAAATTGGTGTTCCGGGGATTTTTAACCAACGGGAAGCCGAAGCTCCGTCGATCTGCTGTCCTGTAAACATGGTTAAAATTAAAAGTAAAACCATGATTCCGAGCAGAATACTGCTCAGTTTACCGATATGTTCGTACTTGAAAAACCCTACAGATCGCATGATCGCCAAACCAAGGATCACGAAAAACATGTGCTTCATCAAGTGAGTCGTCGTAGTACCGTTGTTCACGATAAATTCCAAATTTGAACTGGCGGAATACACCGGAAAGACAGAGAAGAACGAGATCAGCAAGATCACGCTCCAAAGTACTTTGTCGCCTTTTAACAGTTCGAATTTGTTTTCTGTTTCCTGCATTTTGTTTGAATCGTTTCCGATTTTATTTTAAAACTTCTTTTTTAAACTGATTTCCTCGGTCTTCATAATTATTGAACAAATCGAAACTAGCGCAACATGGTGAAAGTAAAACTGTATTTCCTTTTTCAGTCAATGATTTTGAAACTTTCACGGCTTCTGCCATACTTGATGTGCTGTAAATCAATTCCGTTTTATCCTGAAAGAAATCGATGATTTTCTGATTGTCCAATCCTAAGCAAACAATTGCTTTTACTTTTTTCTTTACGAGTTCTTCAATTTCGGTATAGTCATTTCCTTTGTCAACGCCACCAACAATCCAGATTGCGGGTTGTTTCATGCTTTCTAAAGCGTAGTAAGTTGCGTTCACATTAGTTGCTTTACTATCATTGATGAATTTCACGCCATCGATTTCTGCAACCTGTTCCAAACGGTGTTCAACTGCCTGGAATGTCATCAAAGAATTTCGGATACTTTCATTGTTGATCTGAAGTATTTTCCCCGCAATCGAAGCTGCTAAACTGTTCGCAATATTGTGATTTCCAACCAGTGAAAGTTCATCGATCTTCATTGAAAATTCATCTGCCAGTTTCACGATCATCTTATTATCATTGAGATAACCGCCTTCTTTTAATTTATCTTTAGTAGAAAAAGGGATCATTTTCGCCTTGATCTCTAATTTTTCTAAAAGGTTTTGACTCATCACATCATCTTTATTATAGATGAAAAAGTTGTCATTCTCCTGATTTTCTGTAATTCTGAACTTCGCTAAAGCATATTCTTCGTAGTTGTAATTGTACTGATCTAAATGATCCTGACTCAAATTCAATAACAGAGAAATATAAGGTCTAAAGTTTTGAATATCATCTAATTGAAAAGAACTTACTTCTAAAACATAATAGTCGAAATTTTCGTCTGCGACTTGTTTCGCGAAACTTTTTCCAATGTTTCCACCCAAACCAACTTTCAGATCATCATTTTTCAAAATATGATAAATGAGAGAAGTTGTGGTCGTTTTGCCATTGCTTCCGGTGATCGCAATTATTTTAGCATCGGTGAACTGTGAAGCGAACTCAATCTCAGAAGATAATCGAATTCCTTTCTGATTAATTTTAAAAATAATATCCGCTTTTTTCGGAATTCCGGGTGATTTGATGATCCAGTCTGCGGCAAGAATTCTTTCTTCCGAATGTTGTCCTTCTTCAAACTCAATATCAGCATCGATCAAAAGCTTTTTGAAGTCCTCTTTGATCAAGCCTTTATCGGACAAGAATACCTCCATGCCTTTTTTCTTCGCCAAATAAGCTGCGCCAAATCCGCTTTCTCCGCCTCCTAAAACAACTATTTTCATATAATTTTTATCTGACTTTTAAAGTAATTAAACAAATAATCGCAAACAGCACGCCCATGATCACCATTCGGTTCACAATTTTACTTTCATGATAACCTTCTTTTTGGTAATGATGATGAAGAGGAGACATTTTAAAAAGTCTGTTATTTTGAGCATATTCTAACCCAAATTTTCTCTTTCTGTATTTAAAGACTCCAACCTGCAGCATGACTGAAATGTTTTCTATCAAGAAAATTCCACACAAAACAGGAATCATTAATTCTTTTCTTAAAATAATCGCCAGAACTGCGATGACGCCGCCCAACATTAAACTTCCCGTATCGCCCATGAAAACTTGCGCCGGATACGTATTATACCAGAAAAATCCGATGACTGCACCAACTAAAGCGAGGGCAAAAATGGTTGTTTCCCCCATATTGGGCAGGAACATAATATTGAGATAATCTGCAAAAATGATATTCCCCGAAACGTAGGCGAAAAAGGAGAGCGTCAACAATATGACGACACTGGTTCCTGCGGCGAGACCATCGATTCCATCAGAAATATTGGCTCCATTGGATACGGCGGTCACAATAAAAATGACGAAAGGGATAAAAACGATCCATGCCCACTCGTGTGCTTTTTCAGGCGTCATCCAAAATAAAATTCCGCTGTAATCGAACTCATTATTTTTAACGAAAGGAACGGTGGAAACAGTTGCTTTTTCCGTCGGCATAAAGTTCGTTTCAACATTATTTCTATTGATTTCTTTCGCATCTGCATATTTTCTTTTTACCGTAATATCCGGGTGAAAATACATGGTGATCCCCACAATTAAACCTAAACCAACCTGACCGATGACTTTGAATTTTCCGCTGAGACCGTCTTTGTTTTTCTTTACTTTCTTTAAATAATCGTCGATAAATCCTATTGCTCCCATCCAGACGACAGAAGTGATCAATAAAACGATGTAAACATTAAATATTCTGGTGAAGAGTAAAACTGGAATTAAGGTTGCCAAAATAATGATCAAACCTCCCATTGTAGGCGTTCCTTCTTTTTGTTTCTGACCATCTAAACCCAAATCACGAACCAATTCGCCCATTTGTTTCTGGCGCAAATAATTGATGATCTTCTTACCGAAAATCAAAGCGATTATTAATGACAATAAAACCGCCATTCCTGCTCGGAAAGAGATGAATTTAAACATACCAATTCCCGGAAGATGAATTCCGTGGGCGATACAATATTCGTAGAGGTAGTATAACATAATTGATCGTTTATTTGCTCATTAATTTTGCTAATTCGATAACTGTTTCTTTGTCATCGAAATGGTGTTTTATGCCATCGATCTCCTGATAATTTTCGTGGCCTTTTCCTGCAATGAGGATAATATCTTTCGGTTCGGCAAATTTAATCGCCATTTTAATCGCTTCTCTTCTGTCCGGAATTGAAGTGTATTTGCTGAAATATTGAGGTTCAACGCCCGCTTCGATTTCTTGAATGATCGTCGCAGGATTTTCTGTTCGTGGATTATCGGAAGTGATAATTGCTAAAGTCGATTTTCGAGACGCGATTTTTCCCATTTCAGGACGTTTCGCGTGATCTCTGTCGCCGCCACAACCAAATACAGTAATTAATCTTTCGTTTTTTGTACGGATCTCGTTGATGGAATCTAAAATATTTTCCAAAGCATCCGGAGTGTGTGCATAATCGATGACGAAGAAAATTCCGCCTTCAGATTTTAAGGTTTCAAATCTACCTTTTACGGTTTTCAATTGAGACATTGCTTTTAATATATCTTCTTCATGAAATCCCGCTTCTACAGTAATTGCGTATGCTAGAAGTAAATTATAAACATTGAATTTCCCTGACAAAGTCGTCCAGAATTCTTTACCGTTAAAGTTGAGAAGCATTCCGTTGAAATCAGTTTCTAACATTTTACCGTGGAAATCTGCCATCGTTTTCAAAGCGTAGGTTTTCTTCTTTGCTTTGGTATTTTGAAGCATTACGTTTCCGTTTTTGTCATCAATATTGGTGATGGCAATCGATTCTGAATTCAACTCGTCAAAAAATCTTTTTTTGGTTTTTAAATATTCCTCAAAAGTTTTATGGTAATCTAAATGATCGTGCGTAATATTTGTAAATCCGGCGATTTTGAAATGTAAACCTTCCGTTCTGTTTTGATGAATTCCGTGGGAAGAAACTTCCATGAAAGTATATTCATAACCTAATTCAACTGCTTTCGCTAACATTTGATTGATTCGAATAACATCCGGAGTTGTATGAGTTGAAGGAATTATTTCATCTCCAATTCTATATTCTACGGTCGAAATTAAAAGCGATTGAAATCCTAGAATTTTGAAAATATCAAACAAAAGAGTAGCGACAGAAGTTTTTCCGTTCGTTCCTGTAACGCCGATTAAATTTAATTTTTCTGAAGGATTGCCGTAAAAATTAGATGCGAGTTGACCTAAAGTTTTCGATGCATCTTTCACTTTAATGTAAGTCACATTATCCTTTAAGTCTTCAGGTAAAACTTCACAAATAATAACTTTTGCGCCTTTCTCAATAGAAGGATCGATGAATGAATGACCGTCGGAAACGGTTCCTTTGATGGCAACATACAGAGAATCCGGAACAACTATTCGGCTGTCGAAAACAATTTCTGAAACGTCGGCATTTTGATTTCCGATCATTTCTAAAACTGGGATTCTTTTTAATAATTCTTCTAATTTCATTTCTTGTTTTTATAAATTCCGTAGGTTTCACCGACGGCTATTCATATTAAATCCTTCGGATTCTTTTAATTTTTAAACGTGACAAATGGTGACTTGTCTCTACATTTTTTTTAATTCTGCAATTGCAGATATATTCTTTGGGTTTTATTGATGATCGTTCCTTCTAATGGAAACTGTTCTTTAATTCGACCAACACCTTTGTAATCAACTCTGTAACCTTGATTTTCCAGTTGTGGGATAATATTTTTTCCAATAAGTCCGGTAACGTTCGGCATTTGATTTCCGGTTACCGCGATTTTTACGGTAGGTTCGATCATTTTGCTTAGATCTACTTTTCGGTCAACCAATAATTCCTGTTCAATATTCTGTGGAGTTTTAAGGAACGTTTTTCCTGCAATCTCTTTAAATACGGGAGCCGAAACGGTCGCGCCATAAAAACCTTTCGAATTATCCGGTTGATTTACCATCACGATACACGTATATTTCGGATTATCTGCCGGATAAAATCCTGCGAAACTCGCCTGATATTTCGCGGGTCCAGGTTTCCAGTATTCAAATCTTGCCGTACCTGTTTTTCCGGCCATTTTTAAATTGGGCGTAAAAATACTTTTCGCGGTTCCTTTTTCTACGGCTTTAGTTAATGCACTGGTCATCATTTTGATCGCTTTTTCAGAAGCCATCTTTTTGACCATTATTTCTGGTTTAGCAGTGAATAAAACTTGACCGTCTTTCATGATCTTATCGATGAAAAGAGGTTTAAGCATCACACCTTTGTTCGCAACTCCATTGTAAAATGTGGTGAGTTGTAAAAGGTTGAATCGGGAAGAATATCCATAAGCTAATGAAGCTAAAGTTGCGGCATTCCATCTTTTACTTTCAGGCGTAACAATATAAGGTCTCGTAACGCCGGGAAGTTCAATATCCATTTTGTCAAACATTTTCCATCTTCTCAGATGATCTAAAAATACCTGAGGTTTGTCTGCATAAAATTTGGTAATTAATTTTGCGGAACCCACATTGCTCGATTTCGCTAAAACATCTGAAATATCATAAGTTCCACCACCGTGACCATCTGAAATTTTTTGTTTTGCATAAACCCAAACTCCGTTTCCAACATTTACTGTTGTATTTTCATCGATAAAACCATCATCCATTGCGGCTAAAAGAGAAACTGTTTTGAAAGTAGATCCCGGTTCAGAAGCATCTTTCATGGCGTAGTTATAAGCATCTACATAAATTCCAGGTTCAGTTCTGCGAAGATTGACCATGGCTTTTACTTTTCCTGTCGCAACTTCCATGACCAAAACACATCCGTGATCAGCATCGAATTTGATGAGTTGTTTTTCTAAAGCTGAACTTGCAATATCCTGAATTCTTAAATCAATTGTCGTGTAAACATCCTGTCCATCAACTGGTTCGTTTACTTTCCAGTAATCGATGGGTTTCCATTGGCTGGAATTAACTCTTTGCTCTAAACGGGTACCATCTTTGCCGGTCAAATATTTTGAAAAGGCTCCTTCTAAACCTGATTGTGCAGCACCATTATCCATTCCGATTGTTCCTGCGCCGATCTGAGTTGTAGCGAGTTCTCTTTTGAAATTACGGTCGATGATAAAACCGCCTTTGTTTTTTCCTTTAATGAAAATTGGAAACTTTCTGATACGATCGTAACCATCGAAATCTAACCCTTTTGCGAGCGCGTAATATTGATTTTTTGCTTTTTTCTGTTGATCCAGCCGATCTCTGAAATAGCTTTTCGGTTTACCAAACATTTGTGACAATGAATCAGATAATGCTGCAATATTATTGGAGTAAACAGAATCTTTTATGGTTTTAAAATCAAGATAAACATCATAACGCATCACCGTTGTGGCTAAAATAGAACCATCTGCGGCGTATAAATTTCCACGGGCAGCTTTTAAGGTTGCTTCCCGATAATTTTTGTTGATGTAATCATCTTTAATCTCCTGAACATTAGTGTTCTGTAAAATAATAATTCTGGCAAGAAAGACCATAAATAATACAAAGGCGAAACCTGCGAAGAAGTAACCCCATCGTAGTGTTTGTTTGCGTTTATTTTCGAATTCATTTTGAACCGCCATCTGTACTGTCTAATTTTATCAATAATTTGTGAGGATGATTTTCTAATGATAGAAGTGAATCCTGCACCATTTCTTTTCCTAATTCTGATTCTAATTTTACTTTGATCAATCTGCTTTGAGCATACGCATTTCGGGACTTATATTCCTCGGTTTGCTCTTTCAGATCATTGACCATTTCTATCTTCTGACTTACTAAGTGATTGCTGTAGATCATGATCATCATTAAGACAAACACCAACATAAAATATTTGTAATGAATTTTTACTTCATCGCGATTCAGGAAATTCCCTTTTACAATATCTATAAAAGTGAGTTTTTTCTGGGGGCGATTTGTAGGTCTTTTTGCCATCTATTTTTTATGAGTAATAAGTAATTAGCGATGAGTAATATTTTTTACGATTGCTTATTACCCATTTCTCATTTCTTATAATTTTATTCCGACACGCATTTTTGCGCTTCTTGCCCGGGAGTTTTCTGCTATTTCTGCCTCATCAGGAATGATTGCTTTGGTCTGAAGAAGGTCAAATGTTTTCGAGAAGTTTCCGTAAATATCTCTTGCTGGTTCGCCTTCGAACATTCCATTTTTTAAAAATCTTTTCACCAGCCGATCTTCTAATGAATGATAGGAAATTACGACTAATCTTCCCTGAGGTTTTAAAATTTTATAGGACTGAACGAGCATTTCTTTTAAAACTTCTAATTCCTGATTCACTTCAATTCTTACGGCCTGAAAAACCTGTGCAAAAAATTTATTTTGCTTGAACTGAGGAATGTAACTGAAGAGTTTTTTTAAATCTTCTGTCGTTTCGATCTTCTTTGTTTGGCGATGTTTTACAATTTCTCTCGCTAATCTTCTTGATTCCCGTAATTCACCGTAATAATAAAAGATTGATGCTAACTGTTCCTCTTCATATTCATTAATAATTTTTTTAGCGTCCAAAACCTGCATCACATTCATCCTCATATCCAAAGGAGCGTTCATTCTCGTAGAAAATCCGCGCTCCGCTTCATCGAATTGATGAGAAGAAACTCCAAGATCGGCCAAAATTCCATCAACCTTTGAAATCCCGAAAGCCATCAACATATTTTCTAAAAACCTGAAATTCTGATTGATGAGCGTGAATCTTTCGTCTTCAATCGTGTTTTTCAGCGCATCTAAATCCTGGTCAAAACTGTATAATTTACCTTTAGGCGAAAGTTTTTTTAAAATTTCGCGGGAATGACCACCGCCACCGAAAGTTACGTCCACATAAATTCCGTCGGGATCTGTCACCAAATCATCTACACTTTTTTTCAGCAAAACGGGATTATGATACATATTCTAATTGTTATCCTTATTAATTTTCGTCGTCTTCAAAACTAATTTCACCCATTACTTCTTCAGCAAGTCGTGCGAAATCTTCTGCGGAAGTTGCGATAACTTCTTCGTAAGCATCTTTATCCCAAATTTCAAAAAGTTCACCTGCACTTGTGATCACAATTTCTTTTTTTAGATCTGCAAAAAGCGTTAGATCTTTAGAAATCTGAAGTCTTCCTGCATTATCAGGCTCTACTGTTTTTAAACCAGCCGTAAACTGGCGAATGAAATCGGCGTTTTTCTTTTGAAAGCGATTGAGCTTATTTATTTTTTCCATCAGCTTTTCCCACCCGTTCATTGGATAAACTTCCAGACAGGATTGAAACACAGAACGCTTTACCACATAGGAATCACCACCATAATTCTCCATCTGTTTTACCAGAGATGAAGGTAGTTTGATGCGACCTTTGTCGTCCATTTTGCATTCGTATGTACCGATGAAATTCTTCATTTGGGACAAATTTATATAAAAATTTCTAAAACCTCCCACTTTTTCCCACTTTTTGACTTAATGTTAATAAGTTTTGATTTTAAGTATTAAATAATTGATTAAAAACGAGTTATGGTAGAGAATTCTTTTTTTAAATTTTTGGAAAAAAAACATTTTCTGTATTGTGAAAAATATTACTTTTATTAAAAATTTAAGGACCTAAATTAAAGTTGGTGTTAAATTTGTATTTTTGCAGCGCTGACAAAGCATTTTTATGAGATTTATTACGAAAAAAGAAAAAAAATTCTCTTTCATTGAAGCTGGAGAAGGGCATCCGTTGATTTTATTACACGGATTGATGGGTGGTTTGAGCAATTTCGAGAAGACGGTAAACTTTTTTTCCGAGAGAGGTTATAAAGTTTTCGTACCCGTATTGCCGATCTACGATCTGCCTGTTTTAAATACGAACCTAACGACTATTGCAAAATATGTTGCAAAATTTATAGAAGCAAAAGCAACGGAACCTGTTACTATTGTAGGAAATTCCATGGGTGGTCATGTTGGTCTGATCTTAACTTTGGCAAGACCTGAGTTGGTTAAAAATTTAGTTCTTACAGGAAGTTCCGGACTTTACGAAAGAACATTTGGCGATAGTTTTCCAAGAAAATCAGATAAGGAATATATTAAGAAAAAAACACAGGAAGTTTTCTACGATCCCAACATTGCAACTAATGAACTGGTCGATGAGGTTTTTTCTGTGGTAAATGACCGCATGAAAGGACTCAAGACCGTTATGCTGGCAAGAAGTGCGATCAAACATAATATGTTGAATGATTTACCGAAAATTACAGCGCCGGTTTGCTTGATCTGGGGAAAACAGGACAATGTTACTCCACCTGAAGTCGCAATAGATATGAATAAATTTCTGCCTAATTCTTCACTGCACTGGATCGAGAATTGTGGTCATGCAGCAATGATGGAAAAACCTGACGAATTCAACCAAATATTATATGAATGGTTGCTAAGTCTGGAAAAATAGAAGAGTGGAAGTTTAAGCTTCCATTTTTTATTTAATTAAATTTGAAAAAAAATAACAAATGGTTATCAAAACAACGGAATTTGTAAAAAGTAGTGGCAAATGGCAGGAATGTCCGGAACCCAACTTGCCGGAATACGCATTTATTGGTCGGTCTAATGTGGGTAAATCTTCATTGATCAACGCGATGATGAATCATAAAGATCTTGCAAAAACTTCCCAGACTCCTGGAAAAACACAGCTTATCAATCATTTTTTAATTAATGAAAGCTGGTATTTGACCGATTTGCCAGGTTATGGGTATGCGCGGGTGTCGAAAAGTATGAGAAAAGATTTCGAGAAAATTAACACCAATTATATTCTGAACCGTCCAAATTTGGTTAATCTTTTTGTTTTGGTTGATTCCCGGCACACACCGCAGCAAATAGACATTGAGTTTATTGAATGGTGTGGTGAAAGTGATATTCCTTTTTCCATCGTTTTTACCAAAGCTGATAAATTAAAACCCAATACGGTAAATGCTAATGTTGAAGTGTATCGAAACGAGCTTTTGAAAACCTGGGAAGAATTACCCGACATGTATGTGACTTCGGCAGAAAAGAAAATTGGAGGAGACGAAATTTTAGATTTTATCACGAAAACGAACGAACTGTTAACTAAAAATAAAGTAAAGTTCGAATGATGTCACAAGTTGTCTGGAAAATAAAATCATTTGAGGAGCTTTCTACAAAAGAATTATATGAAATTTTAAAGGTCCGGCAAGAAGTTTTCGTCGTGGAGCAAACTTGCTACTACCTTGATGCCGATGGATCCGACAAAAAAGCGGCCCACATTTGGGCAGAACAAAATGATCAGATCATAGCTTATTGCAGAGTGTTTGAACCTGGAATAAAATATGCAGAAGCATCTATTGGAAGAGTTCTTACGCATCCTTCCTACAGAAATTTAAATTTAGGGAAGATTCTGGTAAGAATTGCAATAGATACGATCGAGGGAAGATTCCGGACCACTGATATCAAAATATCCGCGCAGGATTATTTGCTAAAATTTTATTCAGATTTTGGTTTTATAGCTACAGAACACAAGTATTTGGAGGATGATATCCCCCATACAGAAATGGTCAGATGTTCCAAGTAACCGCCGATTCATTTTTGATAAAAAATTTACTAATTTCAAAATTCTCTCCGAATATGATTTTTAATTAAATGTTTAAGTGCTATATTTGTACGTAATTTCGCAATTATTTAAAAAAGCAACAATATAATTTGTTTAATAATTAGGAATTATATACTTTTACCAAAATCATTTAATTTCAAAGATTATGAAAAAAATTCTACTTACTGGCTTTGCGCTAGTTTCAATGGCGACTCAAGCTCAAACTTGGATCCCACAAGCGACTAAACTTCCTACTTCATTTGCTCCTAGAGAAATTGCAATAGTTGACGCGAATGTTGTTTGGGCATCTGTTTCAGATGGTTCAGGTGGGGGAACTTATCCTAAGACCTTCATTAAAACGATCAACGGTGGAACAACATGGACTCCTGGTAATATTGCTGGTCCTCCTGCTGCTGCACTTGTTGGTGATATTGCAGCTTTAGATGCAAATACTGCTTGGGTAGTAACTGCTCCTTCAACTGGTACTGCTGGAAATGGAGTTTACAAAACAACAAATGGTGGTACATCTTGGGTAAAACAAAACGTTTATACGACGGCTTCTTTTGGTAACGTCGTTTATTTCTGGGATGCCAACATTGGGATCACTGCTGGAGATCCAGTAGGCGGAAAATTCGAAATTTTTAGAACTGTAAATGGTGGTAGTACATGGACTGCAGTAGCTACGGCTCCAGCTCCTAATCCTGGTACTGAATACGGTTTGACAGGTGTTAGATACACGATCGGAGATAATTTCTGGTTCGGAACAACGAATGGTAGACTTGTACGTTCTCAAGATAAAGGACTTACCTGGGGTATTTATTACACACCAGCATTAGATTTCGGTGGTGGTGCTGCAGGTGGAGGTGTTGATGGATCATCTGGTTCATTCGCTTTCAGAGATACAAACAACGGTCTTATGATCGCTGTTGATGGAGCTGTACCAGGTGGAACTGCTGTAGCGTCACTTTATTCTACAACAAATGGTGGAGCAAGTTGGAGTACTAGTCCAATCATTCCCAATGGTCCTTGGTACTACGGTGACATCACTTATGTTCCTGGAACTGCTAATACTTATGTATCTACTGGTATAACAAATACTGATGCGACCATGACAGGTAGTTCATATTCTACAGATGGTGGTCTTAACTGGACTGCTATTGATAATGGGCAACAAAGAGGAACAGTTAAATTCATTAATCCTACAACAGGATGGTGTGGTTATTTTGCTGATGCTGCTCAAACAGCAGGAATCTTTAAGTTCAGTGGTAATTTGGCTTTAGCAACTAACGAAAGTGCAGTTAAGTCTACTTTAAAAGTATTTCCTAACCCAGCAAGCGATGTTGTAACTGTTTCTTCAAAACAAGATATCAAAGCAGTAAGCATCATTGATCTTTCTGGAAAAAGAGTTAAATCTGTAGAAACTAAAGGAGAAGTAAATGTGTCTTCTTTAACTAAAGGAACTTATATTTTACAAGTTTCTTATACTAACGGTTCTGTAGAAAATACGAAACTGATCAAAAAATAATTTTTTAAATTATTAAATAGAATGGATGAGTTTTTCTCATCCATTTTTTTTTGTTCTAAAGCCTTATATGAAATGATTTTCTTAAATTAGCCCTATTAAAATTTTATAAATGAAAAGAATATTATTGTTGCTCACATTCATGCTGAGCTTTGTACAATTTAAAGCCGACGAAGGAATGTGGCTTTTGATGATGATTAAGAGACTGAATGGCGTTGATATGCAAAAAGACGGTCTTAGACTCACACCAGAGGAAATTTACTCTGTAAACAAATCAAGCTTAAAAGATGCGATAGTTCAGTTTGGTGGTGGTTGTACGGCAGAAATGGTTTCAAAAGAAGGATTGCTTTTAACAAACCATCATTGTGGTTACGGTTCTATTGCTGCACTTTCTACTCCGGAAAAAGATCATTTGACCAACGGATTCTGGGCAATGAAAAAAAGTGAGGAACTTCCATCAAAAGGTCTTTCAGTAAGATTTTTGGTAAGAATGGATGATGTTTCAAAACGGATCAATGCGAAGCTGAATAATAATATGACTGCTGACGAAAGAAAAGTGATCATCGATGCAGAATACAAAGCGATTCAAGCTGAAAATTCTGAAAACGGAAAATATGTGGTTACAGTAAGAGATTTCTTTAATGGAAATGAATTTTACTATTTCGTTTATCAAGATTTCAAAGATGTAAGATTGGTAGGAACTCCGCCTGCATCTCTTGGAAAATTTGGTGGTGATACCGATAACTGGGAATGGCCAAGACATACCGTAGATTTTTCTGTTTTCCGTGTGTATGCAGATGCGAACGGAAATCCTGCAGAATACTCTCCGAACAATGTTCCTATGACGCCAAAACATTCACTTCCAATTTCTTTAAAAGGTTACAAACCTGGAGATTTTGCCATGATCGTTGGTTTCCCGGGAAGAACAAACAGATTTTTGACTTCTTACGGAATTGAGCAAATGGTTAACAAAGATTATCCGGCTTGGGTTGAAGCTTCTAAAGTTGCAATGGACGTGATGAAAAAATTCATGGACAAAGATCAGGCGACAAAACTTGATTATGCTTCTCAATATGCTTCAGTTGCAAATTACTGGAAAAACAGACAGGGTACAATTGATGCAGTTGAGAAAAATGGAACGGTTGCAGAGAAAAAAGCTTTGGAAGAAAAATATATGAAATGGGCTTTAATGCCAGAAAATCAAGCGATGTACAGCGGTGTTCTGGATGATATTAAAGCAAATTATGTACAAATTTCTGACAGAAATGTAGAGAGAAATTATTCTCAACAACTTCAGAGAAATGCGAAATTCATTACGATTTCTTATCAGTTAGGAACTTTATTGAAAACCTATGCCGATCAAGATGCAGCTGGTAAAACTGCTATGAAACAGAAAGTTACCGATGCGATCGACAAAGCATACGACAAACTTAATATGAAGTTAGAAGGTGAAATGCTGAATTCTATGGTGAACCTTTATCAGCAGAGAGTGAACAAAGATGTTGCTTCACCAACTGTGATGAGCGCAGACGCGAAAAATCTTTCACTACAGGCATTTTCTTCCATATTTGCGAACAAAGAGTCAGCGATGAATTTTGTAAACAATCCTGACCGATTGAAAATTGATGCAGATCCAATGTTTAAATTTGCTAACGGATACGTTACCGATCAAAAACTGGAAAGCGAGAAATTTGCTAAAGTTGACGAAGCTTTTGCTAAAAACAGCAGAATGTTCTTAGATGGATTAAGAAAATCTCAACCTGAGAAAGAATTCTATCCAGATGCGAATTCTACGATGAGACTTACTTATGGTACTGTAACAACTTTGCCAGAGAGAACAGATCGAAAATATTTCGGTATTAGTGAAAAAGATAATTACTACACCGATGCCACAGGAATGGTTGCCAAATATAAAAAAGGCGATGAAGAATTTGACTTACCTCAAAGATTCCTTGATTTGGTGAAGAAAAAAGACTTCGGTCGTTATAAAGACAAAAAAGGATTTATGCCTGTAAACTTCCTTACCAACAATGATATCACAGGAGGAAATTCTGGTTCACCAGTGATGGATGGATACGGAAGATTGTTAGGTCTGGCTTTCGATGGTAACAGCGAAGCGCTAAGCGGAGATATTATTTTCGATCAGAAATGGCAGAAAACAATAAACGTAGATATCAGAATGGTTCTTTGGACTATCGAAAAATACGGTAATGCAGGTCATTTGATCAGCGAAATGGTTTTGGTTAAATAATCAGGATATAATTTATATAAAAGACTGTCGAATTTTCGGCAGTCTTTTTTTTGTACTCAATTTTGAAGAAATCTGTTCTTTCAACCTTTCAAATTTAATGAGCAAAAGCTTTTCGACTTTCTTTAAAATGAATTAGAGTTTACATTATATAAAAGCGAGATCAACATCAATTTTAAAATGCATAAGAATTAGAAGCCTTTTCTTCTTTACTCATCTTTCGCCAAATCCAGGGTGCGATTGGATTTTTTTCTTTCCATAAACCTTTTTTTTTACTTCTGGCTTCAATTGCTAATTGCGCATAAGATGCATCTTTAGAATATTTTTTGAAATGCCAAGCCAAGCCATTTTTTACCAAAGTAATATTAATGTTGACTCCATTTGGAAGAATAAGTTCTGCGATCATTCTGCCGTTGCGGTCCAATTTCCCATCGCCTTGCAAACTCACCATCTTTCCAAAACAAAGATCAGAAACCATTTCCTTCGCCTTCGTACCATAAGCTTGCTTCTTCTCCGGACAATCAATATGTGCTAAGCGTACGGTCTGTTCTTTTCCGTCCATCAGCAAAGAAACCGTGTCGCCATCTTTTATTCCGATGACTTTGTAGGTTTGAGCAAAAACTGAGGAGCAAAAAATTAAAAAGGAGAGGAGCAAGAGTTTTTTCATTGGTAAATTAGAGGTGATTTTCAATTTGTAAAGGTGGAAGATAGAATTAAAATTTGGACAAAAAAAAGCGAAGAATAAATCTTCGCTTTCGTTTTTATACAGTTTCAGTATTTAGCATTCCGAGTTCGCCAAAATGTTTTTTAAATTTTGCGATCTTCGGTCCAACTACAGCGCTGCAATAAGGTTGATTGGGATTTATTTCATAATAACCTTGATGATATTGTTCCGCCGGATAGAAGTCTTCCAGTTTTGTAATTTCAGTTACATATTTTCCGGTGTATTTTCCTGTAGCTTCAGATTTTTTCAGTGCTGATTCGGCGTTTGCTTTCTCAGCTTCATTATTATAGAAAATGACTGATCGATACTGGGTTCCTATATCATTTCCCTGTCTGTTTAGTTGCGTAGGATCGTGCAGGAAAAAGAAAACATCCATTAACTGCTCGTAAGAAATAATTTTGGGATCGTAGGTAAGCTGTACTACTTCTGCATGACCAGTTTCTCCCGTACAAACTTCCTCGTAAGTAGGATTTGTTTTATGTCCTCCCGCATATCCTGATGTTGTAGATTCTACGCCTTTTAATAAATCAAGTACGCTGTCAACGCACCAAAAACAACCGCCACCAAAAGTGATTGTTTCTAAATTCTGTTTGTCCATTTTATAAATATATTTATTGATGATCTTCGACTCGCCCGTAAATTTTCAGGAGATCAAGAGATAATGATGAAAAAAAGTATGATTTTTTCGATGTAAGTATTTGAGTGAGATGGATAAGTCTTTAATATTTAAGAAAACCAAGACAGTCATTTCTCCCAGACAAGTGCACTCGCTCCGAGAATTGCGGCATCGGCTTCATCGAGTTCACTGAAAACCAGTTTTACCTTATTGCGGAAGATGGGTAGCAAATTTCGCTCCATGTGAAGCTTCGTGGGTTTCAAAATAAAATCACCTGCGTGAATGACGCCGCCAAAAAGCAAGATCGCTTCGGGCGAAGAAAACATGACGAAATTCGCCAAAGCTTCTCCTAATTTCTGTCCTGTATATCGGAAAACTTCAATCGCAGTAGCGTCGCCTTGTTTGGCGCACTCATAGACCACTTTTGAATTAATTTCTCCTTCAGGATATTGATTCAACATCGAATCGGGGAATTCTGCGCGCATTTTTTTTGCGGTGATCGTAATTCCGGTTGCAGAGGCGTAAGCTTCTAATGAGCCTTCCGATCCTGTGCTCCAGTGTTTTCTGCCGCCTGGTTTTACGATGGTATGTCCGAGTTCTCCTGCAAATCCGTCGTGGCCGTAAATTAATTGTCCGTTTGCAATAATTCCGCTGCCAACTCCGGTTCCTAGAGTGATCATGATGAAATCTTTCATTCCACGCGCTGCACCGAACATCATTTCGCCCAAAGCTGCTGCGTTTGCATCATTCGTCATTTTGCAAGGAACTTCGAATTTTTTTGTCATTAATTCTGCGAAAGGAACAACGCCTTTCCAGCGAAGATTTGGAGCCTGCTCGATCGTTCCGCGATAGTAATTGGCATTTGGCGCACCAACTCCAATTCCATCGAACTGTCTCTGGCCACAATGTTTCATAATTAAAGGCGAAACTTTTTCATATAAAGCATCAATGAAATCTTCAACTGCCGGATAATCTTCTGTCTTCAGACTTCCTTTTTCTAAAATTTCTCCACGGTGGTTGACCAACCCATATTTGGTATTTGTTCCGCCTACATCAACTCCCAGTGCAACTTGTTTGGATAAATCTATTAACGACATTTAAAATTATTTAGTCATTAAAAGTACAAAAATTAATAAAGCATCACAAAAAAACTTCCTCAATAAAATTGAAGAAGCTTTAAGTATAATTGGTGAATTCTTACGCTGGAATTTCTCCCTTGTATAAGAATGAAATAATTTCTTTGTTGACTCTCTCAACCATTTCGCTGAAAAGGTAAAAAGATTCCTGTTTGTAAATAACCAAAGGATCTTTTTGCTCGTAAACCGCACCTTGAGATGAACGTCTTAAATCATCCATTTCCCGTAAGTGTAATTTCCAGTTTTCATCGATGATAGACAATGAAATATTTTTTTCGAAATCGGTGATCAATGAATCACATTTTGTATCGTGAGCTTCTTTCAGGTCAGTAACAATGGTCATTGTTTTAATACCATCTGTGAAAGGAACCTGAATCATTTTGAACATAGAACCCTGATTTTGGAACACGTTTTCGATGATCGGGAATGATTTTTCTTTCAGCAAATTCAACTTCATCTGGTAATCTTCTGAGGCTGCTTTGAAAAGTAAGTTCGTTAATTCCGGAACTTGTTTTGTTTTAAATTCTTCTGCAGTCACAGGCGATTCCATGGTAAAGTTTTTGATGATTTCGTATTCAAATTCTTTAAAATCACCCTGTAATTTTCCTTGCGTAACGATTGACTGCGACACATCGAAGATCATGTTTGAAATATCATATTTCAAGTGATCACCGAACAGTGCATTCTTTCTTCTTTTGTAGATTACATCACGCTGTTTGTTCATAACGTCATCATACTCCAGCAATCTTTTTCGGATACCGAAGTTATTTTCCTCAACTTTCTTCTGCGCTCTTTCGATCGATTTAGAAATCATGCCGTGTTGAATTACTTCGCCTTCCTTATGACCCATTTTGTCCATCATTTTCGCAATTCTTTCAGAACCGAAAAGACGCATTAAATTATCTTCCAAAGAAACGTAGAACTGGGAACTTCCCGGATCTCCCTGTCTTCCGGCACGACCACGCAACTGTCTGTCAACACGTCTTGAATCGTGTCTTTCAGTACCAATAATTGCCAAACCTCCGTTTTTCTTAACGTCGCCCTGCAATTTAATATCGGTTCCACGTCCCGCCATGTTTGTTGCAATCGTTACAACTCCGGGTGCACCTGCCATTGCTACGATCTCTGCTTCTCTTGCGTGAAGCTTTGCATTCAAAACATTATGCTGAATTTTTCTTAATGAAAGTGCTCTCGATAATAATTGAGAGATCTCAACTGAAGTTGTACCAACCAAAACTGGTCTTCCGACCGCTGTTAATCTTTCGATTTCTTCAATTACCGCATTATATTTTTCACGGTTGGTTTTGTACACCAAATCCTGTCTGTCATCTCTAACAATTGGTCTGTTCGTAGGAATTACCACTACGTCCAGTTTGTAAATTTCCCAAAGTTCGCCTGCTTCAGTTTCCGCCGTACCTGTCATTCCTGCCAGTTTGTTGTACATCCGGAAATAATTTTGAAGCGTTATCGTTGCAAAAGTTTGCGTAGCAGCTTCAATTTTTACATTTTCCTTAGCTTCGATCGCCTGGTGAAGTCCGTCTGAATAACGTCTTCCTTCCATTATACGTCCGGTTTGCTCATCTACGATTTTTACTTCGCCATCGATAACAACATATTCATCATCTTTCTCAAATAAAGTATATGCTTTCAACAATTGACTTAAAGTATGAACTCTTTCAGATTTCACGGCAAAGTCTCCAAATACTTTCTCTTTCGCTTCAAATTCTTCCTCTTTGGTTAAATTTTTAGCTTCGATTTCTGCAATTTCGGTACCGATATCATTCAAAACGAAGAAGTCTTTATCTTCATTTCCGGCGGACATGTATTCAACACCTTTATCGGTAAGATCAATTTGATTATTTTTTTCATCGATCACAAAATACAGGTCTTTGTCAACAATCGGCATGTCGCGGTTGTTGTCTGCCATGTATTGACCTTCTACTTTTTGAAGAAGTGCTTTGTGACCACTTTCAGAAAGATATTTAATTAGAGGTCGAGATTTTGGCAAACCTCTGTAAGCTTGTAAAAGCTTGAATCCTCCTTCTTTATTATTTCCGTTGGCAATTAATTTTTTTGCTTCATTAAAAATCCCTGAAACCGTTTTTTTCTGAATTTCAACAATTCGGTCAACGGAAGGTTTCAAAACATCAAATTCCTGACGGTCTCCTTGAGGAACGGGTCCTGAAATAATTAATGGTGTTCTCGCATCATCAACTAAAACTGAATCTACCTCATCGACGATCGCAAAGTTTAATTCTCCCTGAACCAATTCAGTTGGGGAAGTAACCATGTTATCTCTCAAATAATCGAAACCAAATTCGTTATTTGTTCCGTAAGTAATACTGGAGTTGTAGGCTTTTCTTCTTGCGTCAGAATTCGGCTGGTGCAAATCAATACAGTCGATCGTTAAACCGTGGAATTGGTATAATGGTCCCATCCAAGCCGAGTCACGTTTTGCCAGGTAATCATTTACCGTTACAACGTGAACTCCACGTCCTGGAAGTGCATTTAAATATATAGGTAAAGTTCCTACTAAAGTTTTTCCTTCCCCGGTCGCCATTTCGGCAATTTTACCATTGTGAAGTTCTACACCACCGATAAACTGAACATCATAGTGAACCATGTCCCATTTGATCGCAGTTCCTGCAGCATCCCAATGATTAACCCAAATTGCAGTATCTCCCTCGATTTTAACGAAATCTTTAGTTGAAGCAAGTTCGCGATCAAGTTCCGTCGCTGTAACGCGAATTTCTCCGTTTTCAGCAAGTCTTCTGGAAGTTTCTTTGATCAACGCAAAAGCTTCCGGAAGAATTTCCATAAGAACTTTTTCTTCAACAACGTAAGAGTCTTTTTTTAATTCTTCGATTTTGGTAAAAAGATTTTCCTTCTCATCAACATCGCTAGAATTTTTGATCTGTTCTTTGGTTTCTTCGATTTGAGCAGTGATATTTGCCGTGGCAGCTTTTAATTTTTCTTTAAATTCTGCGGTCTTATCCCTCAAGCCATCATCCGAAAGTTCTTTAATAGCTGGTTCAACAGCTTTTATTTTACTTACTATTTTTTTTACTTCCTTCAGGTCGGTCACACTTTTATCACCCAAGAACCCTTTAAGAACTTTATCTATAAAACCCATATTGTTTACTTTCGGCTCTTTGCGCAAAGCATTAAGCCATTAAAATTTTAAAATTTTTCTAAAATATAAAAGCCAATCGTCTTTGGAGACAACCGGCAGTTTTTTCTAATATTCATCCTCATTCCAGAGGAAATCATCGTCGGTCGGATAATCGCTCCAAACTTCTTCGATAGACTCATAAATTTCTCCTTCATCTTCGATTGCCTGAAGATTTTCAACAACTTCCATTGGTGCACCTGTTCTAATTGCATAATCAATAAGTTCCGCCTTCGTCATAGGCCAAGGTGCGTCACTTAAATAAGAAGCTAATTCTAATGTCCAATACATATAATATAATTTTTTGCAAAAGTATAAAATTAGGCGACATAAAAAAGGTTTTTGTCGCTGATTTTCAATAAACTTTGATTTTTTACTGCTAATTTTTTCAAGAACCATTTTTCAAAAACCATTCCACAAACTTTTTTATGCCATTTTGGAAGTGAGTCGTTGGGTGATAGCCAATTAATGCCCTCGCTTTCGTGATGTTAGCACTGGTTTTTTGCACATCTCCCGGTTGTAATGGCAGCTTCATTTTGGCGGCTTTTTTATCTAAATTTTCTTCGAGGGTTGAAAGCATTTGATTTAAACTGATGACTTCACTTTCTCCCAGATTAATTATTTCGTAAACGGTTTGGTGCGTCTCTAAGTAGTGAATCGATTTTAAAACACCATCGATAATATCATCAATATACGTATAATCCCTTGCTGTTGAACCATCGCCATAAAAAGGAATTTCTTTATTGGAATTAATTAATTTGGTGAACTTATAAATGGCCAGATCAGGTCTTTGTCTAGGTCCATAAACCGTGAAAAACCTCAGATGAATCATGTCAATGCCATATAAATGGTGGTAAACGTGACCAAGAATCTCCGTACTTTTCTTCGTTGCTGCGTAAGGGGAAATCGGTTCATCAACTGAATCTTCTTCAGAAAAGGGAATCTTCTTGTTATTGCCGTAGACACTTGAACTTGAAGCATTCACAAATTTATTGATCTGAAATTCTCTGCACAATTCCCAAAGATTCAAAGTTCCTTTAATGTTGACTTCCTGATAATCCATCGGTCTTTCAATAGAAGGACGAACTCCGGCCAAAGCTGCTAAATGAATGATAACGTCAACCTTATGTTTTGCGAAAATTTTTTTTAAACCTTCTTTATCCCGGATATCCTGGTAATAAAGCTGATAATTTTTTGATGTAGTTTCGAAAATGAGTTTTTGAATGTCTAATTCCTTTTCATGACAAGAAAACTCCAGTGTTTTATTTACAGATTCTAAAGTATTTTTAATTTTTATCCTGTAATCATAGAAATCATCAAAGCTGTCAATGTTAATGACAGAATGTCCATTTTTTAACAGATGTTGCACCAAGTGAGACCCGATAAATCCGCTTCCTCCCGTAATTAAATAGTTCATCATCGTTTTTTCTAAAGACAAATTTATTAATAATAGTTGAATGGTGTTTTCTTACTTTTGTTTAAAATAAAATTAATGATCGATTTTCGGAAACTTTTAATTTTACCAAGAGAGGAAGACGAAGAAACTACTTTTTCAGAAATACAGGAAGGTATTTTTTTTCGAGGTCATAATTTGTGGCTTCTGGTAATTTCGATGGGTATTGCTTGTGTTGGTTTAAATACGAACAGTTCGGCGGCGGTCATCGGTGCAATGCTTATTTCGCCTTTGATGGGGCCAATTGTAGGCGCTGCATTCGGTTTGTCGATCGGCAACCGACATTTGATCCGATTGGGAATTGTTAACTGGATCTTAATGATTATTGTCGCAATATTTTCTTCTACGATGTATTTTCTTATTTCACCTTTTCATGCTGAAACCGCACAACTGGAAAGTTTTAAGACCGCCACAATTTTCGATTGCTTTCTCGCTATTCTCGGCGGATTCGCCTGGTTTCTGGGAATTGTGAGAAAAGAAGCGATTAAAGTAATTGCAGGTGTAGCCGTTTCTACTGCCTGTATTCCGCCACTTTGTACTGCCGGTTTCGGTCTTGCAAATGGAAATTGGGATTATTTTTGGGGTGGTTTTTATTATTACCTTATCAATTGTTTTTTCATTGGTGTAGGAACTTTTATTCTCAGTATTATTTTGGGTTATCAAAAGTTTTACCTTAAAAAAAATAAAGTCAGAAACCTGAGAACTTATTTGTTGATCAGTTTAATTTCTATAGTTATACTTTTTCCCAGTGTATTGCTTACCAAAAAGAAATGGAACCTTGAAAAATTGAAAGAAAGATCAGATAATTATATTAAAAATATCAAAGCAAAGCATCCGGAACTCGCCATCATTAACTATGAAGCATTTCAGGATAAGGGGGAAAATTTTTTAAAAGTAACAGTGCTCAATGACAGCATCACGCTCAGCAAAAAAACATTAAATGATCATGATAATATGGTGAGAGATATTCATTTGATCTGGCGATATTCCCCACGACAGGAAAATAATCAAAATCCGGAGGTTAAGAATCTTCAGACGCAGATTTCTGCCTTGCAGGAAGCGATCGAACAATTAAAATCTCAAAATAATATTAACTGATCTTAAAATTTTATATTTACAAAAAGTACCATTATGCAGTTTCAAGGACAAATATTAAAAATGATCACGCAAAACGCGAAACCTATACAATATCACCTCAACCTATCCAATGATCTGATCAACATGAATCAGTTAATTGGAAAAAAAATCAAATTTAAACATATTGGTTACGAATGTGTTCACTGTGGAAACGATGAGAAAATTTACAGAATGGGATTTTGTAAAAAGTGTTTTTTCGAAAGTCCGTATGCGAGTGAAACTATAATTCGCCCAGAACTTTCTACTGCACATCTCGGAATTGGTGAACGAAATCTGGCGGTAGAAGAATCCATTCAACTTGCGCCCCATATCGTGTATCTTGCTTACACGGGAGATGTGAAAGTGGGCGTTACGCGCGAATCTCAAATCCCGACGCGCTGGATCGATCAGGGAGCAACTTTCGCACTTCCGATCGCAAAGACAAAAAATCGGTATGAAGCCGGAATGATAGAAGTCGCCATGAAAGAACATCTAGCCGATAAAACCAACTGGAGAAAAATGCTGGAAGATGACTACGAAGACGATTTAGATCTGGCTGATTTCCGGGAGAAAGTGAAAGATTATTTCCCCGAAGATTTTAAAAACTTTTATTCCATGGAAGAAGAAATGTGCAGGTTAGATTATCCGTACGAAGCTCCGGAAAAAATCAATTCGTTTACGTTAGATAAAAAACCAGAATTTGAAGGAGTCTTGAGAGGGATCAAAGGTCAGTATCTTTCTTTCGAGGGTGGTGATTTTATCAATATTCGCGGACATGAAGGTTACGTGATCGAGATGCAGATCGAGTAAAATTTCTTTTTCTAAAATCAACTTTTTTTTTTAAGTAGTTCATTCTCTATTATTTAAAGCATAAAAGTTTGACAGAAAATTTTGTAATATTGTAAACATAAATCAAAAAACCCAGACTATGAAAACAAAGGTAATTCAGTATTCGTTGGCGATCGCAGGTGTTTTTTTTATTGCAAATTCCTGTAGTAAAAAAGAAACGGAAACTACAAAAAATGATAATGCCGCAGTTATTGCCGCACCTTCAGATCCATTAATTGTAGATGATTCTACTATTCTTAGCGATGATTCTGCAACGGTGAAAACTGCAGTTGGAGTTCAGGATGAGGAAAAGAATGCCATCAAGGACGAAAAATCCGAGGCAGAAAAATTAAAAGCAGACAAGGAGAAAGAAGCTAAGAAGTAACTTTTTTCCTTTACTCATTGATAAACATCCTTTTGTGGGATGTTTTTTTTATATTTGATTGTGAAGCTTTAAAAATTATTCGCTGCAAATTATTTGAAATAATCGTTTAAAATTCCTAAAAAACACAAATTTTCGATCCAAAAATCCATTGTATTTAATGGCACAAAATTTTTATACTGTTTAGAATGAAAAGAAAATCTATCCGCATTTTTTCGATTATCGCAGGAATTATATTCCTCCTTTTCCTTCTTGTAAATTTTGGTTTAAATTTCTGGCTCAAAAATAACCTGCCGAATTACATCAGGAATAATTCTGAGTATTTGGTTACTTATAAAACGCTCAACGTCGACTTAGGAACCGGAAACATATTTTCTACAGGAATCACCATCAATAATAAAAATCCAGACCGTACTGATAAAATTGGTTTGCAGGGAACTGTTGATACACTTTATATTGCGCGATTAGGGCTTTACGATATTATTGTGAACAAAAGAATAAATACTTCTGATCTAAAACTTTCAAATCCAAATCTCAATATTATTCTCCCAAATCCCGCAAACAAAAAAGGGGCGAAGAAAAAAAATGAGATCTCGGTCAAAAATATCACCATTAATAGAGGAGAATTTCAAGTTTTTAAATCGACGAAACAAAAAGTTTTCTCGGTCAATGATTTAAACTTAAAGGTCGAAAATCTGCAAATGAATAAGGAGTCTGTGGAGAATAAACTTCCATTTACTTTTGATAAGTATCAGATCAACGGAAAAAATTTATATTTCCGTACTGACAATATTTACGCTTTTACCACAAAATATATTACTACGAAAGAAGGGCAGATCAGCGTTAAAGATTTGGCAGTGATCCCTTTGCTTTCCTATCAAAATTTTAGAAGATTTTATCCTAAAAAAAGAAATTTGTTCGACTTTAGATCTTCAGAACTGGAATTTAAGGATATCAAATTTAAAGATGACAAGATCACGCTGACCAGGGTCCGGTTTGAAAATCCAGATCTGAAAATGTTTACGACCAATGTTAAGCCTGCAGAAAAGCAAAAGAGTTTCAAGTACGATGTAAATTTAGAAGATGTTATTTTTAATAATGCCAAAATAAATATCGTCAATCCTAATGGATCGCCTTTGTTCTCAGCCGGAAATCTGACCATGAACATCAACAAATTCTTGATGAATGAGGAAACGGCAAAAGGGAATATTCCTTTTCAGTACAACAATTTTAAACTCAATGGGAAGCAGATCAATTACGTCACTAATACTCAAAATGTACATGTAGCGGCGGTTTCTATCTCTCCAAAGTTGGCTGATTTAAAAAATATTTCTGTAAAACCAACTGTTTCAGTTTCAGACAAAACATTGCTCGATCTTACCGCTCAAAATATTAATTTAAAAATTAATGAATGGAATTTTTTAAATAATAAACTGAATTTAAAGGTTGACAATATTTTAGTCAATGAACTGAACGGAAAAATTGTTGGAGCGGAAAATCCAAAAAAAAGAAAACCAGCTTTTGAGGGAATTGCTTTTCCTTTGATTATTAAAAATGTGAGTTTAAAAAATTCTAATCTGGTCTATGAGAAAGGAAAACAGCCTTTACTATTAAAAGATCTGAACGCAAATATTCAGAATATCGAACTGAATGAAACGACCATTAAAGAGAAAATTCCTTTCAAGATCGGATTTTATAGTTTGTCGACGCGCAATTTTAATTATGACACAAAATTCTATCATTTATCTGCTTCTTTATTAAAAGTAAATAAAAATACGGTGCAGATTTCAAAATTTGCGATGATCCCAAAATTTTCCAGAGCTCAGTTTATTAGGATGATCCCAACTGAAAAAGATCTGTATGATATTAAGGTCAATCAAATTTCAATGAATGGTAATTGGGATTTTATTTCTGCTAATAAATTTTTAAATGCATCAAGTGTCGTTCTGGATCAGGTTAATGCAGACATTTTCCGAAGTAAAATTCCGAAAGATGATCCTGCTGTTAAGCCGATGTATTCTGAACTTTTGCGTTCGATCAAATTCCCAATGGTAGTAGAAGATTTAATTTTGAAAAATTCTCTGTTGGTATATGAAGAAGATACGAAGAAAAGCGAGGGTCCAGGCAAACTTATTTTTTCTAATTTCAATCTGACCGCGAAAAATCTTAATTCTGGGAAAACGAAAGGTAGATCTACCAAAATCCCCATTACAATACGGACTAACTTGATGGACGCTTCACCTTTGAAAATTAACTGGAATATTGACACCGGAAGTTTAAGCGATGCTTTCACTATCTCTGGAAATGTTTCGGATTTGCCGGCTTCCAGAATTAATCCGTTCACAGAACCTTATCTGAAAGTTACGGCAACAGGAAAAATTTCTGATTTGATTTTCGATTTCAAAGGAAATAAGTTGGGTTTAAATGGAGTTTTGAAAATGAAACATGAAAACTTAAAAGTTTCTATTTTAAAAGAAGGCGGAGAAAAAAACAAAGTACTTTCTGCAATCGCAAATGTTTTTGTAAAAACGGATTCGGGAAATTATCCAGAATCTGTAATGGTAGAATATGTGAAGCGCGATAATACCAAATCTTTTTTCAATCTTTTGTGGCGTGGAATGGAGCAAGGTCTAAAGAAAACGCTGCTCGGAATAAATGCTCCGAAAGTGGAAGAAACCATTAAGAAAACTGTTGATAACACCAAAACTGCTTTAAAGGAAAATAAAAAAGATCTGAAAGAAACCAAAGTCGAAGTAAAGGAAAAAGTGGAGGTCCTAAAAGAAAAAGTTGAGGAAACCAAAGAGAAAGTAAAGGAGAAAGGAATTTTTAAGAAAATATTCAAAAAAAAATCCGACTCGTAATTAAACGGGTCGGATCATATATTTAGTCAAAGTCATATTCGGGATTTTCCTCAACAGGAACTTTTCTCAGGAAATTATCAAATTCTTCACCGCTGTGATTGCTTTCTGCGCCGTACGAATCAAGTATGGTTGAAAGTTCACCTTCTTTATCCTCTAATAAATAAAGAACAGCATTATCGTCCGGATTGCTGTCTCCTTCGAAACGGTAAGATTTTACAATGCGAAGATCTTCAGCTTGATAGATTTTCTCGTTGTCGCCCAAGATCATTTGATTTTGATCGTTCATGCAGATCTCTTTCGTAATACCTCTTTTGATCAGAATATTAAGAACTTGAGAAAGTGTTTTTAAGTTGTGATTGCCCATGATGTTTTATTTAATGATCTAAAGTATCAAATAAAGTACCACGAAAACAAGTGGAAACGTAAACATTACATTTCAAAGTCTGTATTAGACTTCGTAAACATTTAATTTTCATTAATTTAAAAATGTAAATGCAGAGAATATTAAACAAAAAAACGCTGCTAATCAAATGATTAACAGCGTTTAAAGTACCTCGGACGGGACTTGAACCCGTACATCCTTACGGACACAGGATTTTAAGTCCTGCGTGTCTACCAATTCCACCACCAAGGCAAAGTGGAGAGCGAAAAACGGGATTCGAACCCGCGACCCCGACCTTGGCAAGGTCGTGCTCTACCAGCTGAGCTATTTTCGCATAGCTAATTTTCTAAAAATTTATTAAAAAATTCTAAAAAACATTTCAAAAAATTGTGCGGATGAAGGGACTCGAACCCCCACGCCGTGAAGCACCAGATCCTAAGTCTGGCATGGCTACCAATTACATCACATCCGCAAATGAACTCCTTTCTTTTTTTTGTGAGTGCAAATATAAATACTTTTTCCCTTTTAACCCAACAAAATTCAATATTTTTTATTTTTTTCAAAATTTTAAATCTCCGGCTTCTTTATCTCTTCTTAATTTCTTACTTTTACACCTTTATATAATCAATTATGGAATTACAAGGAATAGTAAAAAAATTAGGTGAAGTTCAAACTTTTCCGAGCGGTTTTCAGAAAAGAGAAATGGTTGTTGTGACCGAAGAACAATATCCACAACCTATTAGTATTGAGTTTCTTAAAGAGAAAGGAGATCTGCTCAATCAATTAAAGGAAGGTGATAAAGTAAAAGTTTCCATCAATATCGGAGGTAGAGAATGGACTTCTCCACAAGGTGATGTGAAATATTTTAATTCGATCACAGGTTGGAAAGTAGAGAAAGTAGATTCAAATGATTTCAATGAGCCTACTTCTGCAAAACCGGCAGAATCGCAAACTTCTGCTTCTAAAACAGATGTATTTGCTGAAGAAGATGACGATTTACCTTTCTAGTCTTTTAAATTAAAAATAAATAAGAATCCTGCTTTCCAAAGAGCAGGATTTCATTTTAAAAATGGTTTTACTCGATCCTCAGATCATTTCTTTTCCAGATCCGGCATCAACTGATTCGGAAAGTGGTGTATTGGCAATCGGAGGCGATTTATCCTCAGAGAGAATTCATTTTGCATATCAATTAGGACTTTTTCCCTGGTTTAATCCTGGCGAAGAAATTTTATGGTGGTGTCCCGATCCTCGTTTTATACTTTTTCCTGATGATTTAAAAGTTTCCAAATCGATGAAAAAGATCTTGCGGGATGAGGTTTTCACTTTTACTGAAAATAAATGTTTTCGGGAAGTGATGCAGGAATGTCAAAATACCTTCAGAATAGATCAGGATGGAACCTGGATCTCCGATGAACTCATCGATTCGTTTGTTGAACTTCATGAATTGGATATCGCAAAAAGCATCGAAGTTTGGCAAAATGAAGAACTGGTTGGCGGATTTTATGGAATTCAGACCGGTAAAGTTTTTTGTGGCGAAAGTATGTTCGCGAAAGTAAGCAATGCTTCGAAAGCCGGATTTATCCATTTTATTCAAAAAAACAGAGAAAATATAGAGTTAATTGACTGTCAGATTCATTCCGAACATTTGGAAAGTCTTGGTGCGACGATGATTTCTAAAAGTGAGTACTTAACAATTTTAAAAAGAAATAATGAATCCTGAAAAAGAAAGATGGGTTTTACTGGTCGTACTTTCCATCATTTGGGGTTCGTCATTTATTCTGATCAAAAAATCGCTGGAACATTTTAATCCTTATGAAGTCGGTGCATTGCGCGTTTTGATCGCCGGAATTCTTTTGCTTCCGATCGCACTTTTAAATATTAAAAAATTCCCACGAAAACATTTGAAATGGTTGATCATAGCTGCTTTAACCGGAAATTTTATTCCAATGTTTCTTTTTCCGATTGCTGAAATGCAGATCAGCAGCAGTATTGCGGGAATTGTAAATTCGATGATGCCCATTTTCGTAATTATCGTCGGTTCACTTTTCTGGAAATTTTCAACGACGAAAAGACAGTTGGTGGGTGTTGCAATTAGTTTTTCGGGAGCCTGTATTCTAGCTTTGTCAGGTGGAGAAAGTGGGGAACTAAAACTGATTCCTATCGTTTTATTATTGGTAGCAACTTTGTGTTACGCGATTTCTACAACGACAGTAAAATCAAAACTTCATGAGATTCCTGCAAAAATTCTTTCTGCCTTTGTTTTTTCCTTTGTACTTATTTTGCCATCCTTAATTTCCTTGGTTTTTTCCGGATTTTTTACAAAGCTCGAACTTAGCAAAGATTTATTTATCGGTTTAGGTTTCGTGAGTTTGCTTTCGATTTTTGGTACCGGTTTGGCGATGATGCTCAACTATCGCCTTCTGAATATTTCAACACCCTTGTTTGCTTCTACAGTTACCTTATTAATGCCTGTTGTTGCGGTTATTTGGGGGATTTTAGATGGAGAGAAATTAACTTTAATGCAGGGTTTCGGTGGTCTTGTTATTTTGGCTGGATTAATATTCCTTCGCGCAAAACCATTAGTTACAAAATAAAAAACTGCAACGCCCGAAAGCATCGCAGTTTGAAATAAATCTAATAAAAAGTAAAAATGAAAGGCGACAAAGATATATTTTGTTTTATTACGATGCAAATTATTTTTTAATAATTTTAAAATATTTTAAAAACTGCTCAACCTTTTTAATATTTCCCTAAATTAGCGTCATGTTTATCAAAGATTACATCTCAAAAGACTATCCAGCTTTTAATTCCAGTGACCGAATCGAGGATGCAAATGAATTCGCGAAAGAGTTTGGTTATTCCCATGTTTTTGTAAAAAAGAAGGGCATTTATCAGGGTGCGATCAGCCAGTCTTTTTTAGAAGAAAGTCCGGAAGGTAATCTGGGAAGTTTGGCCGTTCATTTTGACAAATTCGCGATCTTAGATGATGGTAATTTATTAGATTCCATCAATCTTTTCCATACTTTTAACGCAAACGTAATCCCGGTGATTTCCCGACGCGAAAAATATATGGGTTATCTTTCCTGCGACGATATTTTTAATGAGTTTTCGAAATACCCTCTTTTTTCTGAAAATGGAGCGGTAATGATCATTCAGACCAATGATATGCGGTATTCTTTTACCGAAGTCTGTAAAATTGTAGAGTCTAATAATGGCAAGATTTACGGATGTTTTGTAAATCAGATCGGCGAAGATTTCATTCAGATCACGCTGAAAATTAGCAGTGAGAATCTCAGTTCTATTGATGAAACTTTTGAGAGATATGGTTACAACGTCGTTCATAAATACTACGATGACGAAAAAGAAGAATTGATGAAAGACCGTTTCGGATTTTTTCAAAAATATCTGGAATTTTAAATAATGAAACACGATAACACTTTGTTGAAAAAAAATAAAAATCTGTTGGTGTTCCATCTGACCAATGAAAAAATACGAATAGCCGGATGAAAGCAGCGATATATTCTCAAAAAAATGATTTAGATACTTTTCTGTATTTAAGCAAATTTGTATCTGAACTTGAAAAGCGGGGAGTTCAGGCTATTCTATATGCAGAAATGGCAAGTTTGATGCAGTTTTCAAAAGATTTCAAAACTTTTTCAGGAAAAGAAGATCTGAAAGAAATGAAGGTAGATTTCTTTTTTACGTTTGGTGGCGATGGAACGATCGTTAATTCACTTCTCTTTGTACAGGATCTGGAAATACCAGTTGTAGGGGTAAACACCGGTCGTCTTGGATTTTTGGCAAGTTTTACAAAAGATGGAATTTTTCTAGAACTCAACGATATTATTAAAGGAGAAGTTAAAATCAGCAGAAGATCGGTGATTGAAATTGTATCGCCGAAAAATCCCGGCTTTTTTCCTTATGCGTTGAATGATATTACGATTTCCCGCAAGGAAACTACGGCAATGATTACCGTAGAATCTTATATCAACGACGAATTTCTTAATATTTTCTGGGGCGATGGTGTAATTATTTCTACGCCAACTGGTTCTACGGCTTATTCGTTGAGTTGTGGCGGACCAATTATCACGCCCGCCAATCATAATTTTGTCATAACGCCAATCGCACCACACAATTTGAATGTTCGGCCTCTCATCGTAAATGATGATGTTGAGATTCGTTTAAAAGTCGAAAGTCGTGTTCCCCAATATTCTTTGTCGCTAGATTCGAGACTCATCAATATGGAAACCGATGTGGAAATAGTTTTGCGAAAAGCGAGCTTTCAAATCTTGCTAATTCATCCTAATAATCTAAGCTTTTACGAAACAATCCGTCAGAAACTGCTGTGGGGAAAAGACAAAAGAAACTAATGTTTATTGCATAAAATTCTTAACTTTACATTTCTAAAATTCTTGTTAAAAATCTATTAAAAAATAAATTATGAGCAGACTTTTTCCGGCAGGTGTTGCCACTGGTAAATTGGTTACCGACATTTTTAATCATGCGAAAGAAAATAATTTTGCACTTCCTGCAGTTAATGTAATTGGATCAAGCAATGTAAATGCAGTACTGGAAACTGCGGCAAAATTAAATTCTCCCGTGATCATTCAATTTTCTAATGGAGGCGCAGCTTTCAACGCAGGAAAAGGTTTAAGTAATGACGACCAAAAAGCCGCAATCTTAGGCGCAGTTGCAGGAGCGAAACATATTCATACTTTGGCAGAAGCTTATGGTGCAACGGTAATTTTACATACCGATCACTGTGCTAAAAAATTATTGCCATGGATCGATGGTTTAATGGATGCGAACGAAGAATTTTTTGCACAGACAGGAAAATCGTTATATTCCTCTCATATGCTCGATTTATCGGAAGAACCTCTCGAAGAAAATCTGGATATTTCCTGTAAATATTTCGAAAGAATGGCGAAAATGGGCATGACTTTAGAAATCGAATTGGGTGTTACAGGTGGTGAAGAAGATGGTGTTGATAATTCTGATGTTGATTCATCCAAATTATATACGCAGCCCGATGAGGTTGCTTACGCTTACGAAAGATTAAACGCTATTTCTCCAAACTTCACAATTGCTGCAGCTTTCGGAAATGTTCATGGTGTTTACAAACCTGGAAATGTGAAATTGACGCCGAAAATTTTAGATAATTCTCAGAAATATGTTCAGGAGAAATTCGGAACAGGTGACAAGCCGGTAAATTTCGTATTCCACGGTGGATCTGGTTCTTCAGTTGAAGAAATTAGAGAAGCGGTAAGTTACGGAGCGATCAAAATGAATATCGATACTGATCTTCAATTTGCTTACACAGAAGGAATTAGAGATTATATGGTCAGTAAATTAGACTATCTAAAAACTCAGGTTGGGAATCCTGATGGTGACGATAAACCGAATAAAAAATTCTACGATCCAAGAGTTTGGGTAAGAAAAGGTGAAGAGACTTTCTCTAAAAGATTAGAGGAAGCTTTTGAAGACCTTAATAATGTTAATACACTTTAATTTAGAAATTATAATTAAGGGCAGTTTGCTTTTAATAGAAGATCTAAAATTTAAAACCTAAAATTTATTTCAATGGCATTCGACTGGTTTAAAAGAAAAACACAGAATATAACCACTTCTACGGAGGATAAAAAAGATGTACCGAAAGGACTTTGGCATCAAACTCCGACGGGAAAAGTTATTGAGCACGAAGAACTGAAAGCCAATAATTACGTTTCTCCGGAAGACGGTTTTCACGTGAGAATCGGTAGTCGTGAATTCTTTTCGATTCTTTTCGATGAGAACAAATATACCGAGCTCGACGCTGATGTGGAAAGTGTGGATATGTTGAGTTTTAAAGATACCAAGTCTTACACCGACCGTTTGAAGGAAGTGAAAGCGAAAACGAAGTTGACCGATTCGATCAGAAATGCAGTAGGAACCGTAAACGGAACCGAAATGGTAATTTCCTGTATGGATTTTAGTTTTATCGGTGGATCTTTAGGATCTGTGATGGGCGAAAAAATTCGCAGAGCCGTTGATTATTGTATCAAACATAGACTTCCGTATATGATCATCTGTCAGTCGGGTGGAGCGAGAATGCAGGAAGCAACTTATTCATTGATGCAGTTGGCAAAAGTACAGTCAAAATTGGCGCAACTTTCAGAAGCAGGACTTTTGTATATCGCTTATTTGTGTGATCCAACTTTTGGTGGAATTACCGCTTCATTTGCAATGACTGCAGATATTATCGTGGCTGAACCGGGAGCTTTAATTGGTTTCGCGGGTCCAAGAGTTATTCGTGAAACAATCGGTAAAGATTTACCGGAAGGTTTCCAAACTTCAGAATTCTTGCAGGAGAAAGGTTTTGTAGATTTTATTGTAAAAAGAACTGAAATTAAAGACAAAATTTCTAAAACAGTGAATCTTTTGGTTCATTCTTAGAAAAACATAACTAACTGAAAAATCTCACCTCAATTGAGGTGGGATTTCTTTTTTATGAGGAATATTCAAATAATATTTAATGCTTTGCGATCCTTAAGTTTCGAGAAAATACTGAAACTTTTGCGGTTAATATTTTCGCATCCTTTATTTTCTTTAATGGGATTTTATGCGACGCTCAAAAGTTTTTCTTTGGCTCAAAAGCACTTTCCCAAATCCCATTCTAACAACGGAATTGGCAACGCTTTCCGTCATTCGCTTTGGACCTGTTTGATCACCATGTATTGCAGTAAAATTTCATCGCCACAAAAAGCGTTGGATTATGCAAAAAAAATGACCGATCTGCACGAGCAGCTTTTTCCTAATGAACCTTTGGAAACTAAGATGGATCTGCACAATAATCAGGTAGGGATGAATCTTTTTGAAGAACTCCTTCCCGGGATTCACCGGCAGTTTTTTGAGACGAGTTTCTTCGTGGAAAAGTTGAATCAGAAAACCAAAACCGCGAAAATTTTAGAAAAGGTAGATGATGATTTTGGCGATGAGCTCGTTTATTTAAAGGATTAATTTTTAATAATCGATTTCAAGTGTTCAAATTTCTTATTTTTTGGAAATTTTATAAAGTTTTCCCGTATCAGTAATTCCGTATAAATTCCCATCCTGTCCATTTAAAACATCGCGGAATCTTTCTTTTTGATCTTCCAAAAGCCATTCTTCACCAACCACTTTATTATTTTCAATCACCAAACGGATAATTTTCTCTCCGCTTAAACATCCTAAAAATAAATTGTTTTTCCATTCATCAATATTTCCCGTGTAGAAAGTAATTCCACTCATTGATATTGACGGATCCCAATAATAAACGGGTTGTTCTGTTCCTTCTTTTTGCTGAATTCCAGCGCCCACTTTTTTACCGCTATATTCGATTCCGTAGGTTACATCGCCCCATCCATAATTTTTTCCGGGATTGATGAGGTTAACTTCATCGCCACCTTTCGGACCCATTTCTGCTTCCCAGAGTTGTCCTTTTCCATCCATCGCCAAACCTTGTGGATTACGGTGACCGTAAGAATAAATTTCTGGTTTATATTTCGAATTCCCGATGAACGGATTTCCTGGCGCCGGTTTTCCGTCCTTTGTTATTTTTAAAACTTTACCTAAATAAGCCATTGTATTTTGTGCTAAAGGTCTCGTTTCCAAATCTGAACGCTCACCAGTACTTACAAAAAGATTTCCGTCTTTGTCAAAAACCAAGCGACTTCCATAATGCAGCTTACCATCATAACTTGGTGTTGCGTGAAATATGGTCGCTGGATCGTCAATTTTTTTCTCGTCATTTGAAAGTCTTCCTTTTCCAACCGCTGTATTATTTCCGTTGGCAACAGGTTCAGAAAAACTAAAATAAATCATTCTGTTATTTTTAAAATCGGGATCTAATGCGACATCTAATAAACCGCCTTGTCCTTTGTCATCCACTTTTGGGAAACCTTCTACTTTTGAGATTGTTTTGCCGTCTGCTGAAACAATATTCATATAACCTAATTTCGACGTAATCAAAAATCGACCATCCGGAAGATTTACAAATCCCCAGGGTTTTTCTAAATCTTTATTAATGATCTCAACTTTATACGCTGTTTTCGTTTTAACACCTTGAATTCGGGTTTGACCAGCAAATGCAGGTTTGTATTCAGGGGAATTTTTATCAGCCGTCTCTGGATTTGGAAGTTTTCCATTTTCAAGAATGGTATTATTTTGAGCTTCTGCTTTTGCAGAATTTCCGGTGCAGGAAACGATGCTTATTAAACTAATCAATAGAAAAGAAGTTTTGATTATATTTTTCATAGCAATATTCATTTTTCGCAATAGTATTAATATCAAAAAACATTCCTTCATGTCAAATAAAATTAAAATTAGAAAATTGTTTGTCATTTAAAATTTTAAGTCTACATTTGTAGAACAAACTTTTAATTTGTAGATATGAAAACAAAACTGACGGAAGCAGAAAAGGAAATAATGGAAATCCTGTGGGAGCATAAATTCTCTTTTATGAAGGATATTTTGGAGGTTTTTCCAGAACCAAAACCGGCTTCAACTACGGTTGCAACATTGTTGAAGAGAATGCAAAACAAAAATTTAGTAGGATATAAAACTTTCGGGAATTCCCGGCAGTATTTTCCCAAAGTGGAAAAAGAAGACTATTTCAATCACGAAATGACATCTATGATCGATCGTTTTTTCAACAGTTCTGTCTCACAGTTTGCTTCCTTTTTTACGGCAAATTCTAAGTTGAGTCAGAAGGAACTGAAAGAACTTCGGGATATTATTGATCACCAAATAAAAGACTAAAAAATGATACTATTAATTTTCAAAATCGTCATTTGCTCTGGTTTACTCCTTGGATTTTACTATTTATTTTTGGAGAAGCAGCGCACCTTTAAATTCAACAGGGTTTTCCTCTTATCGTCTTTGATTTTTGCATACTGTATTCCATTCATTAAACTGAACGTTCCTACCAATCAAACAAAAGCCGGAAATTTAATTTTTGGCAATCCGACACAGGAACTTAAAAAGCAAACAATCTTATCCGCCCAAACTTTAGATTTGACTCAAATCGTCATCTGGATTTATGTTTTAATAACACTTCTTTTTCTGCTCAAATTTTTATTTGGCCTGCTCAAACTTAATCTATTAAAAGGAAATAAAATAGAATATAAGGGACATCAAATATTTTTAGTAGACCAGGCGATTTCACCTTTCAGTTTTTTAGGTACTATTTATTTGAGTAAGAATCATATTAATGAAAATGGAGTTGATGAAAGAATATTCTTGCACGAAAAATTCCATGTTGACGAAAAACATAGTTTTGATATTTTGTTTGTTGAAATCCTTAAAATATTTTCCTGGTTTAACCCTTCTTTATTTTTCATTAAAAAAGCCATGATCACCAATCATGAATTTCAGGCAGATGAATATGTTCTGGAAAATGATTTCGATGTGAAAAATTATCAAAACCTGATCTTGAATGAGATTGCTTTTACCCAGAAATTTCAGTTTACGCACCAATTTAATTTTAACAACACCAAAAAAAGATTTATTATGATGACCACTAAAAATTCCAGATTTTCTTTAGCAAAGAAACTAAGCGTACTTCCGTTGATTGCGATTTTATTTTTATTATTCTCCAGAAAAGTGGAAGCGCAGAATTCTAAAGAAGAAATCTTAAAAGTAAAACAAGATGTTGCTATTCCATTAAATGTGGAGAATGTAACTGTAGAAGATAAGGGGATTTTAAAAGCTTTTAAAAATCCCGTCAAAGCGATCCAAATAAAATTAGATACCATCAAACCGAAATTTGTGGGCAAAAATGAAACTGATGGTCCACCGCCGCCACCACCAAGCAAAGTTGGACAAACCATTGCTGAATTTCCTGGAGGGATCAATGAGTTGAGACGCAGTTTAAACAGCAATTTTGACACTTCTGTTTTAACAGGCAATGAAGGATTACTAAAATCGTCGCTTAATTTAACGATCAATGCGGAAGGAAAAGTGATTAATATTGTTGCAAAAGGAGATAATGAGGTTTTTAATAAAGAAGCTGAACGCGCAATGAAAATTGCAAATGGAGATAAAGTCTGGATTCCCGCTACAGAAAAAGGAATTCCGAAAGAAACTGTTTTTTATATCCCAATGACCATGCAATTTGCAGCGCCGGAAATTAAAAAGTAATTTTCATTTTTAAGATATAACTTTAAATATTAAATATATGCTTCAGAAAGTTGCTGGTATCATAATGATTTTAATTTGTGGATTTGCATTTTCCCAAAACAAAAGTTTTGTCTATGAATTGAAGTTTAATGTCAATCCCCCAAAGGATAGCATTTCAAAAGAAACTTTTATTTTAGATGTTATTGATGGAAAGTCGATGTTTCGAACGTTACGGGAGAAAAAAGCTGATTCTATCGCGCATCTTACCAAACGTTTCAGTTTTACAACAACTTCCTTCAAAGATTTCCAAACCGTTTCAAAAGATTTAAAAGAAAAAGAAATTCCGAAGTTTATTAATAATTTCCAGAAACTCTTTTCTATTAAAATTGATGAAGAATTGAAATGGAAAATCGCGAATGAAACTGAAGTAAGCTCTTCTATAAAAATGCAAAAAGCTACAGTGAAATATGGTGGCAGAAATTGGACGGCTTGGTTCACCAATGAAATTCCTTTGCAAGAAGGACCTTATGTTTTCCATGGATTACCAGGATTAATTACGGAGATTGGTGATGATCAAAATGATTATGCTTTCACTTTAGTCCAAATTCGTAATTCTGATGGAAAACTTTATGAAAAAGAAAAGGCATTTCCGATTACTTGGAAACAATATGAAAAATTAGCCAAAGATTATTATTCCGATCCAACACGGGAAATCAATGGAAAAAATTCTGGTACACCGGCTATAAAATGGGTCGATGAGCATGGAAACGAGTTGACTCCAAATTTTAAAGAAATGAACGAAAAAGAGAAACTGGAAATTCGGGCGAATAATAATCCAATAGAATTAAATCATAAAGTAATTTACCAATGAATAAACTGATTTTCTTACTATTTTTCGCTGTTACTTCCTGTACAACTTTCAGTAGGTATTCTCCACATAACAAAATGGAAAGTTGTGTTGAAGGTTATTATTGTATTGTTAATGATAGTTTACATTTAAAATATGAAACTTTGGGTGGATTTTATTTCGCCAATAATTTAAAAGAATACAGAAAAATTAAGGTTAAAAATAAACCAAAATTTAAAAATATAATTTTTTACGGAAAATCTAACATTTTGGATACCGATTACTATTTGATTTTAAATAATGAAATTTATCCAAAGAACTTCTATTTTAAAGAAACAGTCATCAATAATAAAAAAATTACAATTGCTCTAAATTCTAATACAAATGGAACTTATAACAAAGATTTTATATTGAATTTTAGATTACCAAAATAATGAAGGGTAGATAAACTGTTAAAATCGCAGTAAATAGTGGTTCTTAATGAAAACGATTCTATCTATATTTATGTTTTTCTCTTTAACCGTATTTCGTATTTTTAATTGTATATTTTTGCACCATGCAATTTGAACTTCAATCAGAATATAAACCAACCGGTGATCAACCGCAAGCGATCGAAAAATTAACGGCAGGTTTGAACATTGGTGAAAAATATCAGACTTTACTCGGTGTCACAGGTTCCGGGAAGACTTTTACGGTGGCAAATGTGGTTCAGAATTCTCAGAAACCAACGATTGTCTTGGCGCATAATAAAACTTTGGCGGCGCAACTTTTCGTAGAATTCAAAGAATTTTTCCCTAATAATGCTGTAGAATATTTCGTTTCCTATTACGATTATTATCAACCGGAAGCTTTCATCGCTTCCACGAATACTTATATAGAAAAAGATTTATCCATTAATGAAGAAGTAGAGAAACTGCGTTTGTCAGCGACCGCGAGTTTACTTTCAGGAAGAAGAGATGTAATTATTGTCGCGTCAGTCTCCTGTATTTATGGGGTCGGAAATCCTGCAGAATTTCAGAAGTCTCTTATTTCCGTGGAAAAAAATCAGAAGATGACTCGGACCACTTTGCTTCATTCTTTAGTGAATGCTCTTTACGCGAGAACTTTGAATGAATTTACGCGTGGAACATTCCGCGTGAAAGGTGATGTTGTGGATGTTTTCCCGGCTTATGCTGATAATGCGATCCGTTTTCAATTTTTTGGAGATGAGATTGAAACCATTCAAAGTTTTAATCCACTTTCTGGAAGTGTAATGGATAATTTTGATGAAATTCAAATATATCCGGCAAACTTGTTTGTAACCTCCAAAGAAACCCAGGTCAGTGCAATTCGGGAGATCCAGGATGACATGGTAAAGCAGGTCGATTTTTTTACAGATATCGAAAAACCTTTTGAAGCAAAACGTTTACAGGAAAGAACAGAACTCGATCTGGAAATGATGAAGGAACTCGGTTATTGCAGCGGAATCGAAAATTATTCCAGATATTTTGATGGAAGATTGCCTGGTTCCCGACCTTTCTGTTTGCTGGATTATTTTCCGAAAGACTTTTTAATGGTGATTGATGAAAGTCACGTTACGATTCCTCAGGTTCATGCAATGTATGGAGGTGACCGAAGCCGAAAAGAAGTTTTGGTGGAACATGGTTTCCGACTTCCAGCTGCGATGGATAACCGACCGCTTAAATTTGAGGAATTTGAGGCCATTCAAAATCAAGTGATTTATGTTTCTGCAACACCGGCAGATTATGAACTTGAAAAAAGTGGAGGCGAATATATCGAACAGCTGATTCGTCCGACTGGATTATTGGATCCGATTATTGAAGTTCGTCCTTCTATCAACCAGATCGACGACTTAATTGAAGAAATTCATAAAAGGACAGAAGTTGATGAAAGGGTTTTGGTGACGACCTTGACTAAAAAAATGGCAGAAGAACTCACGAAATATTTCACAAAATTTGGGATCAGAACACGATATATTCACTCCGATGTTGAAACTTTAGACCGGATTCAGATCATGCAGGATCTGCGTCTTGGGATTTTTGATGTTCTCGTTGGTGTTAATTTATTGCGGGAAGGTCTCGATTTACCGGAAGTTTCTTTGGTAGCAATTTTAGATGCGGATAAAGAAGGAATGTTGCGTTCCAGACGATCAATGACTCAAACTGTTGGTCGGGCTGCAAGAAACCTGAATGGTAAAGCGATCATGTATGCCGATAAAATGACAAAATCAATGCAGGCAACGATTGATGAAACGATTTATCGCCGACAAAAACAAATAGAGTATAACGAGAAGCATGGTCAGGTTCCGACGGCTTTAAATAAGAAAATATCAGAAGTTTTAGTGGGAAGAAGCAAAGATTTCCCGGACGAGAAATATACCCAAAAAGAAATTTTGAAGCAGGTTGCTGAACAGAAAAGCACCTACGCCACGGAAGATATTGTAAAGCTGATCGCCGAAAAACAAAAATCAATGGAATCTGCGGCAAAAAATTTAGATTTCATTAAAGCTGCAAAATTGCGGGATGAAATAGCTGTTCTTAAAGCATAAGGCAACTTTCATTATCATTAAATTTATAAAAAATCACCTTTATGGTTCGTATTAAAAAAATAGAAGGATTCGTATTATTTTTAATTTTCACTTCTTTCTTATCCGCTCAGACGGTTTCAAAATCTTTTGATCTAACACAGGAAGGAGCCATGCAATTGGCAAAACAAGCTAATTTGGAAGCACAGAAATTAAATAAAAATGTTTCGATAGCCGTCTTAAATTCTTCTGGAGTGACGTTGTTATTACTGAAAGGTGATAATGTCGGTCCACATAATACAGAAGCTTCGCGCAGAAAAGCATACACTTCACTATCTACAAAAACGCCAAGTTATATTTTAATGCAAAATGCTGAGAAAAGCACAGACGCAAAAAATTTAAATACATTACCGGAACTTCTTTTGTTGGGAGGAGGAACACCCCTTTTTAAAGATGGAGTTCTTGTTGGTGGCATCGGTGTTTCGGGTGGTGGCGGCGGAGAAAAGGACCACAATATTGCAGTAAAAGCTGCTGAAAATTCAGGATTTAAAATTACGCCTTAATCACGCACTCAATTCGATTTTTTCAGAGAATACTTAAAACCTATAAATTTTATTTTTTGGTTTTTCTTGTTGAACTTTCCCGCGAATTGGAGTTAAAAGATCCATTAAACCATTCATTTTTATTTCATAAATCGTAGAAAGCTGCATTCCCAGTTTACCGGGCGGCATTCCCTGTCGCTGAAACCATTCAAGATAATTGATGGGCAGATCAGCTAAAACAGTTCCTTTGTGTTTTCCGAAAGGCATTTCAACTTTACAGATCTCCTGTAGTATTTCGGGATTTAAACCTTCTGTCATGTTTTTCTTCTTTAGTTTAAATGGATAGATCTATTTTTACTTCAATTTCTTTGGGTTCGGGTAGAATAAGTTCATTTTCGTCATCAGAAAATTCATCTCGGTAAACCTGTATGAGCAACGCAGTAATAGAAATAAGGATCGGTCCGAATATTAAACCCATGAACCCAAAAATATTTAATCCTAAAATAATTCCGAAAACGGTGTTCAAAGGATGAATATCTTCTAATTTTTTTAATAAGGTAAAGCGCATCAAATTATCGGTAAGACCTACCACAACTAAACAAAAAGCTGCTAAACCTAAACCGGCACCAACATTTCCTTCTGCAATCATAAAAATACAAACTGGAATGTAAACAATTCCGGCGCCTACGATAGGAATCATGGACGCAATTGCAGTTAATGCAAATAGCAGCATGATACTCGGCGCGCCAAAAATAAAGTATCCTACTAATGCTACAACTCCCTGTCCTATCGCAACTACTGGAATCCCAATCGCATTTGCAATGACCATTTTGCGAATTTTTTCCCCTAACAAATTGACGTTTGATCTTTTTAAAGGTGCTGAACTTTTAAGAAGTCTTTCGAAGAGGCGAGGTTTTTCCAGCATAAAATAAAGAATAAAATACATGGAAGCTACGACGGTTAAAGTATTAAAGGTGGAGCTTACAGCGGTGGTGGAAAACTTCCCGGCGCTCGTTTTTAATTTGTCGATATTTTCTTTACTTAAAATATCGATTTTCACTTTTTGGTAAACGAAATCGTGAATTTTATCTACGAAAACATTAAACTTTGCCATGTAAGCATTGGCATTTCCTAATTTTTCTACTAGCAGATCAGCAATAAAATAAATAGGTAAGATCAAGACGATCAGGGTTCCCACTATAATTACTAAAGAAGCGACCCAAGGTTTCCACTTTCTAACTTCCTGCAAATACAGATTGTATTTTCTAGTAATAATATACAGCGTAATTGCTCCTAAAATGGAGGGAACAAACATGGATAGATTAAAGAAAATTAATCCTCCAAGCACGATGATGACGAGCAAAAGTAAAATCTGCTTTATTTTAACTTCACTGATCTGATTTTTTAAAATGGACATAATCTAGGTTTTAAAAAAAACAACAGAAAAATCTGTTGTTTTCAAAAGTACAATAAAATTGCTTTATTTTTTATATAATTTTAATCTGGAGTGTGAAGAGGTCTCGGTCTGCCACAATATGCACAATAAGTGGAATAAGAAACGATAATAAAAAAAGGCATTGTTGCAATGATCCCGATTCCGCACAAAAATATTCCCGCAATACTGATCAGCAATCCCAGAAAGGAAGCGCCTAGAAATACGCCGTAATTTTCTTTGGCGATATTAAAAGATTTACTTAATGCATCTGAGAAACTGGCATTTTCAAATAAAAGTATAGGATAACCTAATAAGAAGAAGGGCAAAACAAAAAATCCTGGAATCACACACATCGCAAATGAAATTCCCAAAATAATATTAAATAACACCGTGTAAATTAAAATGTTAACAAAGTTCTGTCTGTATCCAATAAACAAATCGGAGACATCCAGGTGCTGCTTAAAATTATATTTATTCGCCATGTAGATGATCCCTACAAAAAGAGGCGTTATCAAAATTCCTAACAAACCTGACAATCCGGAATAAATTCCAAGGTTGGGAATCGCCCAGAAATCAATTCCTGAAAAATTACCGCGGGAAGATCGCATTTCCTCTGAGAGCGCCATCGAATCAAAACCGGTAAGAGCTCGTATAAAAATGGAGGCGACAATATAAATGACCATTGCCAAAAGAGCGTAGAGAAAAACGCCTTTATACATTTCGAAAGCGTGGGAAATAATATCTCCCGAGGATTTCTGAGGTCCCATCGGTTGCTCAAATTCTTGAAAATTGTCCATAGTTCTAGTTTTTAAAGTTTCTCAAATTTAAAATTTAAATCTGAAATTACTGTAAACTAGAAGTTAATTTAGCCTAATTCTTTATAAATATGTTGATAAAGAGCATAAATCATGGCATTCCAAAAAGGAAATGTAAGAAGGAAACCGACGCCGAAAAGTAAAAATCCACTTAGGCTGAATAATAATGCGATCACCATTCCGATCAGTATCATTCCAAAATTTTTGCGCAAACCTTTTACGGTCAACATAATTCCTTCAAAGGTCTTAACATCCATAAAAAACATGAGCGGAATTGAAAATAAGGTAATGAAAACCCAAACTAATCCCAGAACTAAAAGAGCGTTCGCGTACGTGAAAATAATGATCCAGAAAAGGTAAAATCCAAAGAATTTGAAGAAGTCGAAACCCAGATAACCTGCAAAAAGATCTTTCATTGCAACGGGTTCTTTCAGATCGATCTTTCTAAATATTTTGTAAAGTCCTACATTCAAAGGATTGATGAGCGCCAGAAGAAAAAAGAAAGCCAAACCAAAATTCCTCGCTTGCGGCAACCTGGCAATTTGCTCCATTTTTTTGTTAAAGGCAGGAATGTCGGTTTTTACCAGATCACTGTATTTTGCAAATTCGTCCCAAAGTCCAAAATATCTAAAGAGATAAAAATAACCCAGAAAAAACATAGAAAAATAAAGCAAGCTGTACAACAGCTGATAAATTAAAGTTTTATTCCAATACCAAAATGCGGTTTTCAGAATCTGTTCAATGCCCGATTTTCTTGGATCGTTGTTTTCCATGGCGCAAAAATAATCTTTTAAGTTTAAAAGCCCTTCTTTTTCTATTTTAGTTAGCGCTTTTCCTTATTTTTGTGCTCATGTTTCCGCCTTACCACCAAAATTTTGATCTCATGGATGATCTTTCGCAGCAGAAAGTTCCCTTCTTTTTTATGGTCGATTTTTTAATGGAAAATGTTGAAGTTTTTCAGGAAAATGAAATTAATAAAAATAGTTTACTAATTGATTTTCAAAACTTTAAAAATATAAAAGAGGTCGAAGCAGGAAATCAGGAGATCGACTTAAAAGTATTTTCAGAAAGTGAAGAAAACTATCGGAAGGGATTTGATTTCGTGAAGGAAAATTTAAGATTGGGAAATTCGTATCTTACCAATTATACCATTAAGAGCGAAATCGAAATTAATCTGACTCTAAAAGAAATTTTCTACCGATCGAGAGCAAAATATAAAGTTTTGTACAAAGATCACTTTGTTTTCTTCTCACCGGAAACTTTTGTAGAAATCATCGGTGATCAAATTTTTACACATCCGATGAAAGGTACAATTGATGCCTCCATAGAAAATGCGGCAGAAATTCTGAAAAATGATGTGAAAGAAAAAGCCGAACATTATACGGTCGTCGATTTGCTGAGAAATGATTTGAGCATGGTTGCAAATGACGTTCAACTGGATGAATTTCAGAGAATTGACTTTCTTAAGACGCAACAAAAGAATCTCTATGCAATGAGTTCGAAAATTTCAGGGAAACTGAAACCTGAATTTCAAAATAAAATAGGAAGTCTCATGAAAACTTTACTTCCGGCAGGATCAATTCTCGGTGCGCCAAAACCGAAAACTTTGGAAATAATTTTGGAAGCTGAAAATTATGAAAGAGGTTTCTACACAGGTGTTTGCGGTTGGTTCGATGGGGAGAATCTGGATTCCTGTGTCATGATAAGATTTATAGAAAAAGAAAACGGAAAATTATTTTTCAAAAGTGGTGGTGGAATCACGCATTTGAGTAAATTTGCCGACGAATACAAAGAAATGAAAAACAAAATTTATGTCCCAATTCATTGAAAGCATTAAGATAGAAGACCAGAAAATATTTCTTCTGGACCTTCATCAAAGCAGGGTCAACAAGACTTTCGAGCATTTTGGAAAAGAGGGCTCTATCAATATAGATGAGATTTATAAAAATCTGCAGCATGACGAAGACGGTCTCTATAAACTAAGAATTATTTATGATCTGGATAAAAAATTCCGCACACAGATGATTCCTTATGCCATCTCTGAGATCGATAATTTTAAGCTGGTTGAGAATAACAGCTACGACTATTCCTTCAAATTCGAAGACCGAAAAGAGCTGGAAAAAATGAAGATCTTGTCGAAAGCTGACGAAATTATTATTGTAAAAAACAATCATATTACCTGTACTTCTTTTTCTAATCTTTTATTCAAAAAAGGAAAAGATTGGTTTACGCCGACAACTTATCTGTTAAACGGTGTGCAGCGCCAACATTTGCTTAAACATAAGAAAATTAAAGAAGCGGAGATCACACCACAAAATCTAAAAGAATATTCTCATTTTCAGATCATTAACTCAATGAATGATTTTGATGATATGTTCATTTATCCAATTTCTAAAATTAAAAACTTACCTGAAGATTCAGAATATTTAAAAGTTTAAATTAGATATTATTCTCGATAATCACTTGATCTGTTTTTCCCTGTTGAAATCCCCGGATCTTGTAATTACTCACAAGCCTGTAATGAAAAAAAATACATTCTCCTTTCCGATCATACGCCATTTGAAAATTCTATTTTTTCTGTTATTTGGAACCCTGATATTTTCTCAAAATAAAATTTCGGGAATGATTATCGATGCCAAAACGCAGAAACCTTTGAATGGTGTGGAGATTTTTATTAATAACCATCAGAAATCTGAAGTGATCGCGAAAGACAATCATTTTTTAATTCAATTTGATTCGGGAATTACGACAGCCAGTTTTTTCAAAAGAAATTATAAAACCGAAGTTCTCAATTTTAGCGATCTCAATTTTCAAAATTTAGTGGTTAAAATGCAATCTGAAAGAACGGAGCATATTCAGGAAGTTATGCTTACGGGAAAGTCTAAGAAGAAGTATAAAAACAGAAAGGAAAATCCGGCGTATGCGATCATGCAGGAAGTCTGGAAAAGAAAACGAACAAATGGTCTTGCTAACTACGACGATTACCAGTACAAAGAATACGAGAAAATTGAGATCGGTCTGAATAACATCGACAGTACTTTCAAGCAAAGAAAAATCTTCAATAAGCTGGAATTCGTATTTGATTATGCTGATTCTGCTAATTTTGATAAAAAACTCAGTCTGCCTGTTTTCTTTAATGAAACGATCTTCAAAACCTATGGCAGAAACAAACCCGACAAACAGGAAAATAAAATCATTGTTGCCAATAAATTTTCGGGTTTTAACAATAATGAGCGAATGGCTGCTTCCGCAAAAAATCAGTTCAAAGACGTAAATCTTTACGACAATACTTTAAACTTTTTCAATATTGGTTTTCCAAGTCCTGTGGGAACAGATGGTTTCGCGAGTTATGATTATGAACTCACCGATTCGCTTTCGGTAAATGGGACCGATTGCTTTAAGATCAAATATTTTCCGCGAAGAAAAGAATTGATCGCTTTTCAGGGAGACCTTTTTATCTCGAGAGATACTTATAATATTGTAAGAGCTACGCTGAAATCTCCAAATAAACTCAACGTTAATTTTGTGAACGGAATTTATATGGAAATCGAATATGATTCTCCAAACGAGACTGTTTTTCTTCCGAAAAAAACCTATACAGAACTCGAAATGTCCATTTTCACAAAGAAAAAAGATTCGAAAAGTATTCTTTTTAAAAGGACAGATCAGTACAGCGACTACCTTTTTAACCAGAATTTCGCAGAAAATTTATTGAAAGACAAACGCCAGACATTAAGTGATGAAGATCTAACCAAATCCGACGAATACTGGGAAAAGAACAGAGATCAACCGCTGCAGGAATCTGAAAAAAATGTGTACAAAATGGTTGAAGAACTTCACAAAGTACCCAAATTTGAAAGGATCATTAATCTGGTAGAAATTGTGCAGTCGGGCTATTTTAATGCCTGGAACGCCATCGATTTTGGAAGTATTTATTCGGCTTATGGCTATAATGAAGTGGAAGGTGACCGCGTAAGAGTTGGAGCAAGAACTTATTTTTCTCCGAACGACATGTGGCGAATTGCAGGTTACACCGCTTACGGGTTCAAAGACCGAAAATTTAAATATGGTTTGGAAGGAAAGTACATGTTCAATCGGGACAACCGTGCTACTCTGGGTTTTGGAAGCAAGAATGATGTGATGCAGCTCGGTGCAAGTTTGATGTATGATGAGGGAATTATGACGCCATCGTATGGTTCTTCGGGTATTTTAACTTCGGGGACCAATGCATCTTTGAGTTTTGTAAAGCAAAATAACCTTTTCTTTTCTTTGGAGCCGGTAAGGAATTTTGTCCTGCGAATGGATGCTTCTTTACAGAATATAAGTACCGCTAATCCAGAGAAATTTAATCTCGATTTTTATAAGAATGGTGCATTGAAATCGGGACTGACTGATTTTCATACCACCTTCAGTTTTGTGTTGCAACCTGGCGCAAAATATGTGCAGTATGGTGTTGACAGAACAACGCTTAGAACGCTTGCACCTACTTTTATCCTGAAATATACGCACGGTTTTGCGAATGTTTTAGATGGTGATTTTGATTATAATAAGTTGCAGTTTCTCTATGCGCAGAAGATTCTGTTAGGTAATTTGGGGAAAACAAATGTGAATTTCGAGGCGGGGAAAAATTTCGATGCAGTACCTCTCGCGATTCAAAATATCATTCCGGGAAACCAATCGTACTTCTTATCTTTTAATACTTTTTCTTTATTAAAGTATTATGAATTCGTGGCAGACACTTATTCTACGGTAAATGTTGAGCATCATTTTAATGGGAAACTGATTTCTTATCTTCCTTTGATCAAAAAACTAAAACTTCGCGAACTCATTTTTTTCCGGGGTGCGTACGGAACTTTAAGCGATGCCTCAAAAAATATAAATTTTGATAACAAACGGTATTCAGCTCCCGATCAGCATGTTTATTACGAATATGGTTTCGGACTGGAAAATATTGGGTTGGGTAATTTCAAAATTCTACGCGTCGATTTCAACTGGCGTGGAAATTATCTGGACCGACCGGAAGTTAAACGATTCGCCGTAAAGTTTGGTATTCAGGTCGTTTTCTAGATTACTTTATAAATTCAAAATAGCCTTTCAAAACATCTGCGTTTTCGATCGCTGAAGTGTCGATCTCCAAGATTTTTGCCTTTGCATCTGGTTTAAAGAAATTATCCAGAACTCTGGAAAGCGTGTCTTCATCCTCAACTTTCGTATAAGCAAAGCCAAAATGTTTCGCAAGATGTTCAGCGTTTTTATGGTGTTTCGTCAGGATAAATTCATCTAAAGCATTCGTAGAGCTTGGTCCCGGAATAATTTTGAAAATATCGCCGCCGCCGTTATTAAATACAATAATTCTGGTGTAAGGCGGAATATAATTATTCCATAAACCATTGATGTCATAAAAAAAACTCAGATCTCCCGTTACCAGAACGGTTTGCTTTACGTCTTTCATCGCAAATCCCATCGCAGTAGAAGTTGAGCCATCAATTCCGCTCGTTCCACGGTTACAGTAAATATTATTTTTTTGGAAATCAAAAAGTTGCGCATACCTGATCGCAGATGAATTGCTAAAATGCAGATTGATGTTTTCAGGCAATTTATAAGAAAGCATTTCGAAAAATTTGAAATCTGAAAAATTCGTTCCCAAGCAATATTCTTCATGTTTCAGATCCCGTTTATCCCGCAAAACATCCCATAAATTATAATAAGGACTTGGCTCTAAGGAAACGAAATTCAATAGTTTAGAGAAGAACTTTTCGGGCGCAGTTTTAATTTTTTCGGTAAGGCTAAAAAAAGTGTCAGGATACCAAAATTCATCAACATGCCAGTGTTTTTTGGGTTTTGCCTTGCGCAAAAATTGTTTCACTTTTTTTGAAACTACATTTTGTCCTATCGTGATCAATAGATCTGGTGCGTAGGTTTTGAAATCTTCCTCACTAAAATTAAAAATATAACGATCGATGTGCGCGAAAAATTTATCGTGTCTCAAATTTGAATTTGCTTCTTTTAAAACAACAACGCTATGATTTTTGACAAGCTGTGACAGTTGCATTTCCAGTTCTTCACTATAATCACGTGTCCCGACTAAGATCATGATCCGTTTAGAAGTGTTCCATTCTGCAGCGAGATTAGGAGAAAATTCCTCCGACTTTTTCTGAATGGTTTTCTCGACAGGCGGGAAATTTGGAATTTCCGAAACCAATTGGTACAAAGGTTCTTCGAGCGGAATATTGATATGAACCGGACCTTGTTTTTCGAAGCAAATTTCGATTGCCTTTTTTATCAGCGCAAAATTTTCGTCCTCTGCGTTGTCTTCGTGATCTTCCAAGAGTTGAAAATCACCGTAAGAATGTTGTTGATAAAGATCTTTCTGACGAATGGTTTGTCCATCGAAAATATCCACAAAATCAACAGGTCGGTCTGCAGTTAAAATCAAAAGTGGCGTATTCGAATAAAAAGCTTCCGTAATTGCAGGATAATAATTCGCAGATGCAGAACCGCTTGTACAGGTTATTGCGACAGGTTTCTGTATGCTTTTTGCCATTCCCATCGCCACAAATGCAGCGCTTCTTTCATCCACAATACTGTAGCAATTTAGTTCATCCATTTCCGAAAAGTGAATCGCCAATGGCGCATTTCTGGATCCCGGAGAGATGACAATATCGTAAATTCCGTACTCTTTTAAAAGGTGTGCTAAAATTTGAATGCTTCGTTTTGAAGAGAATTGTTTCATGTAATTGATTGATTTGCAAATTTAATCATAATATAAATTTTAAACTAAAAAATCTTAGTTTTGCACTTCAATTTTAAATCTAACAAAATGAATCAGATCCCAAGTGTGGATTTGCGTGATTTCCTTTCGGGTGACCCGGAACGCAAACAAAAATTTGTAAATGAAATCGGAAAAGCATACGAAGAAATCGGCTTCGTCGCGCTAAAAGGACATTTTCTAGATGACCAATTGGTTGCTGAACTTTATGAAGAAGTGAAGCAGTTTTTTGATCTAAGTGTAGAAACGAAACAGAAATACGAGATCCCCGGAATTGGTGGACAACGTGGCTACGTAGGTTTTGGTAAAGAAACTGCAAAAGGTTTCAAAAAAGGAGACTTGAAAGAATTCTGGCATTTCGGTCAGTATTTGGAAGAAGGCTCCAAATATTCGGAGGTTTATCCCGATAATGTTGAAGTAGCAGAAAATCCAAAATTCAACGCTGTTGGAAAAGAAGCTTTTAAAATGCTGGAGAAAACCGGGATTTATGTTCTCCGGGCTTTGGCGCTTCATCTTGGATTAGATGAATTTTATTTCGACAAATTCGTGGGCGAAGGAAATTCTATTTTGAGACCCATTCATTATCCGCCAATTACTTCTGAACCTGACAATGCAGTTCGTGCGGCGGCACATGGCGACATTAATTTGATCACGCTTTTAATGGGCGCTCAAGGAAAAGGTTTGCAGGTGATGAATCACGATGGCGAATGGATCGATGCCATCGCACAACCAGACGAATTGATGATCAATGTTGGCGATATGTTATCCAGATTAACGAATAACAAACTGAAATCTACGATTCATCAGGTGGTAAATCCGCCGCGTGAAATGTGGGGAACTTCAAGGTATTCGATTCCGTTTTTTATGCATCCGGTGGGAGAAATGCCATTGAATGCTTTAGAAAATTGTGTTGATGAAAACAATCCGAAACTGTATGAAGATACGACGGCAGGAGAATTTTTGTATGAAAGACTGGTTGAACTCGGTTTGATCAAAAAATAAAATACGCTTTTGAGTAGGTGAGGAACGGGCAATTTGTCCGTTCTTTTTTTTGTTTAAAATTTAAAAAGAAAATGCTCTTCAAGATGGGTTTTTTCTTTAGGAGCAACAGGATTTTCGCTTCTTAGAAGACTCCTCCCGCTTTCCACTCTATCTCTTCATCGTCGTTCCTCCTCAAAAAAGGATGCCGTTTCAATCGGGGCTACATAAGAAGGTTATTTCTTCTCCTCATAGTTTTTTAATTTTGAAATGATTCGATGAAGATTTTCTCAAATTTACCCCAAATATGAGGTTGCAAACCCCATAAATGAGGTCTTTAACCCCATGAATGACGTTCCGAACCTCAAAAATGACGTTCCGAAACCCCAAACTTGAGGTTGTGAACGTCATCGATGCCTCAAACAACGTCATCGATGGACCTTTTAACCCCATTTTGCTGCTTTCTGATTTGATATCCTTAAAGAAAGCAACTGATAGTATTTCTTCCCAATGATTTCGGCACATTGAAAATTAAAATGTTAAAAATCATCTTTTGAAATACTTATTTATTTTCGTCTCCATTTAAATCTTTCGTAACTTTAAACTTCTAAAAATCAAATGACTGTCATTTCCTTTTTAGCATTTCCATAAAAATAATTAAAAACTAAATATTATGAGTGCTAATACCAAAGATTTACGAAATGTAGTTTTATTAGGTCATTCCGACAGCGGAAAAACTACATTGATTGAGACCATGCTTTACGAAGGCGGGGCGATCAAGCGCCGTGGAAGCGTTCAAGGACAAAACACGGTGAGTGACAATACCGATCTGGAACATGAGAAAGGCAAAACGATTTTTTCCCACCAAATGTTCGTCAACTGGCGAAATAACAAACTCAATATTATAGATACTCCCGGATTCGATGATTTTGTGGGCGAAGTCATTTCTTCTTTGAAAGTTGCCGACACTGCGATCATCGTTTTAAATGCAGCAAATGGAGTAGAAGTAGGAACAGAAATCGTGTGGGAATATGTTGAAGAATATGAAACTCCGGCGATTTTTGTCATCAATCAAATGGATCATCCAAAAGCTGATTTTGAGAAAACTTTAGAACAGGCCAAAGAAAGATTTGGTTCAAAAGTAGTTCCTGTTCAATATCCTTTTAATTCGGGTGCAAATTTCAATGCGATTATCGATGCTTTGAGAATGGTGATGTATGAATTTCCTCCTAATGGTGGGAAACCTGAAAAGAAAGCAATACCTGAAAGTGAAATGGCAAAAGCCAATGAAATGCACAGTGCATTAGTAGAGATCGCAGCCGAAAATGAAGAAGGTTTGATGGAGAAATATTTTGCAGAAGGCAATCTTTCTGAAGAAGAATTGGCAAAAGGAATTACCATTGCTTTAGCGAAACAGCAATTTTTTCCAGTATTTGTAACAAGTGGTTTAAAAGATATGGGAAGCGGAAGATTGATGGGATTCATCGATGATATCGCACCTTCGCCCGCCGAAAGACCTGCACGAAAACTGGAAAATGGCGGTGAAATTTCTTACGATCCAAATGATAAAACAACCATTTTTATTTATAAAACAAGCTCTGAACCGCAAGTCGGAATGGTCTCTTATTTCAAAGTTCTCAGTGGAAAACTGAAACCAGGAGACGAACTCATCAATGCCAATAATGGCGAAACCGAAAGAATTTCTCAAATATTCATCGCAGAGGGAAAAGAAAGAATTCCGGTGACCGAATTGGTTGCGGGAGATTTAGGCGTTACCGTTAAATTAAAATATGGGCACTCCAATAATACTTTGAATGCAAAAGGTTTGGACCGAAAAGTTCGTCCTATGAAATTCCCCGAAAGCAGAATTCGAAAAGCAATTTCCACCGATTCCAGTTCTGAGATGGAAAAATTGGTGACTGCGCTGCATAAAATTGAAAAAGAAGATCCAACTTTAAAAGTAGAACAATCTGCGGAATTGAGACAAACGATTCTTCATGGCCAAGGTCAGCTTCATTTGGATCTGGTGAAACAAAGATTGCTGAAAGAATTTAATGTCAATATGAATTTCGATAATCCGCGAATTTCTTACCGGGAAACGATTACCGGAAAAGCCGACGCAGATTACCGCCACAAAAAACAGTCGGGCGGTTCCGGACAGTTTGGGGAAATTCACCTACGCGTAGAAAATTTCTACGAAGGAATGGAAGATCCAATTGGCGTCAATATTCGCCAAAAGGATATCGAAGATTTACCTTGGGGCGGAAAACTGGCTTTCTATTGGTGCATCGTCGGTGGAGCAATTGATAACCGGTATATTGGCGCCATCAAAAAAGGAATTATGCAGCAAATGAAAGAAGGTCCTTTGACCGGATCGCACTGTCAAAATATTCGCGTTACGGTTTACGATGGAAAAATGCACAGCGTAGATTCCAATGATATATCTTTCCAATTAGCAGCTTCCGGCGCATTTAAAGAAGCTTTTCATGATGCAAAACCCCAACTTTTAGAACCGATTTATTCTGTGGAGATTTTATGTCCGGATGAAGATACAGGAGACGTCATGGGAGATTTGCAAACGCGACGTGCTATTATAACAGGAATGGATTCTGAAGGTCATTATCAAAAAATTATGGCCGAAGTTCCACTCGGAGAATTGCATGATTACGGCTCGACTTTGCGTTCCATCACAGGAGGAAGAGCTAAATTCAGAATGAAGTTTTCGGAATATCAATTGGTTCCGGGAAATGTTCAGCAGGAATTGGTGAAAAATTATTCTCAGTTGGAAGAAGTTTAGAAAGAGCCAGGGAAAAAGTGAAAAGAGCCAAGTATAATTCTGAACGGTGAATTATGAATGGTCAATTTTTGAATACTTAAAGCAAAAATCTCGACGAAAGTTGAGGTTTTTTTATGTTTAGTTATAGTTGGTTAGAGATGCTTTAACTTAGACGCTAAATAAAATAGACTCTAATCGAAAATGCTTTTTGTAAATAAATAGAAATTAAAAAATCATGAAATATATATTAATCAATTTTATCTTCATATTGGTACTGTTTAATTGCTACAGTTGCGAGAAAAAACATTCTGAAATGCATTATATTTCTTTAAATACTACAACGGTTGTAGCTTTGAGTTGTAATGATCTGGCGAATTCAAGCCAAATAAAGAATCTTATTTTATCTGAAGATAATAATGAGAGATTGGCAAAAATTTTCAGCAAATTAAAACCAGCAGAATCCGACTGGACTGTTGACGCAAGAATATCTGGTTTTATTTATAATAATTCTACAAAGTTAAATTTTTGCATGAGTTCAACAATTATTGAAATTAACGGTAAAAAATACTTTGTTAATGATGAACTGAGGTCATATATGATTTTAATTACAAAGTAAAGCACTTCGATAAAAAGGACTTTCTTTATACAGATTTCATATTGATTTACTAATTAAATTAAAAGCAAAAACCTCGACGAAAGTTGAGGTTTTTTGATTTTGAAAATATTATTTTAGGAATTAAAATTCTTCAAAGTGGATGGTAAAAATCACAATATTTCTGATTCCATCAAAGGTTTCTAATCTTATAAAAAATTGTAATTTTGTGGAACTTTCCATCAATAAATGATGGATTATTTTTAACTAAAAAGATATAAAATGCATTGGCCAAAACTTACTCCAGAAACGATAAGGCAAAACGTATTTGATGCATTAAACAAAAATCTAAACTATTCTACGGAGTCTATTCTTGGACTTCCCGGAACTTTTCTGGATCAGGAACAGTTTCATAGCGCTCCTTTTTTAAAAGACGCACCTTTTCTGTCGGTTTTAGTTAATAATCCAAATCACATCGGATGTCATACTTACAGCAGTGGTGAAAAATATTTCAGCGGAACTCAGCAATTAGAAATTGATGTGATAAGAATTTGTGCCGAAGAGATTTTCGGCGCAAAAAAATCCGAATATGATGGCTATGTTGCAACGGGCGGAACTGAAGCCAACATTGAGGCACAATGGATCTACCGGAATTATTTTATGAAGAATAATAACGCGAAAGCTTCAGAAATAGCCGTGATATTTTCTGAAGATGCGCATTATTCAGTTTTTAAAGGCGCCAATTTATTAGGAATAAATCCGATTACCGTAAAAGTAAATTTTGAGGACAGAAAAATTTTGGTGGAAGATCTTGAAAATAAGCTTAAAGAAGCCTTTGACAAGGGAATTAGATATTTGATTGTTCACCTTTCTATGGGAACAACGATGTTTGGAAGTGTAGATGATTCAAAATCTTTTTTAGACGTGGTCAGAAAATATTTCAAGAATTATTTTGTTCATGTCGATGCTGCTTTTGGGGGATTTATTTATCCATTTTCATCAAATGAAAAAGATTTGACTTTTGAAAATCCCGAAATTAGCTCCGTCACAATTGATGCACACAAAATGCTGCAGTCTCCGTATGGAACAGGGATTTTTTTGTGCAGAAAAGATTTAATAGAATACGCACAAACAGAAGAAGCTTCCTACGTTTATGGGTCAGATTTTACGCTTTGTGGAAGTAGATCTGGCGCAAATGCTGTTTCTGTGTGGATGATTCTGATGACTTATGGATCTGAAGGCTGGAAAAATGTGATCAACAAATTTGTAAATATTACCAATCATCTTTGTGATAAGCTTGATGAAATGGGCATAAAATATCATCGAAATCCTTACATGAATATTGTAACAATGGTTTCGGGACAATTTTCAGAATCGCTTGCGAAAAAATATCATTTGGTTGCAGATAACTATCAAAACCCGCAATGGTGGAAAATCGTCACAATGGCGCATGTTACGCAAGACATGATTGATGATTTTCTGATTGACTTAAAAGCCGAAAGAGAATCTAAAATTTTAGATACGGAAATGTCTTAAGAATTTTTAATGATTGTTTCCTCCGAATGAAATCCTGCAACACCGCCGCTTACTGCAAATTTCATTGCCTGTGCAGCGGTCACATTTTCTAAAATGGTAATATTAGTAGCTAAAACGAAAACGACCCAACCTGAAACCGCGTAGGAATGTGGTAAATAAACAGAAACATGATCCGGAAAACCAACGGAAGAAAGATCTTTCTGTGTAAGAAATCCGATGCGCCAAATTGCGGGATTTTCCGTGGTTCTAATGAGTACAGGCTGATTGAATTTCTTTTTATCGCCAACAAAAGACGTCATGACATCTTTTAAAGAAGTATAGATGAACTTAATGCCCGGAGTATGCTCCAACAAATAATCGAAACTGTCGACGACAACTCTTCCTATAATAAATTTGTTTCCCAGATAACCAATTAACGTCGTTGAAAAAATGACAATGAAAAAGGTAATTCCCGGATACATTCTCTCAGAAATGGTCGGAACAATATTATCGATACTCGAAACGATGTACCAAATAATCCAGATGGTTATTGCAAATGGCCCAATAATCAACAAGCCTTGGAAAAATGATTTCGCCAAGGTGTTCAGTATTCGGTCATGTTGCTTTTTATTCATCTGTTGAAATCACGGGATCGTTTAAATTGGGTTTGGTAAAAATAGGAAAATTCCAAAAGAAATAAGACAAAAATTATCCGTGAATGGATTCTTTTTTTCCGTAAGATTTTATGATCTCTGCTTCGTACTCGAGCCACTCTTCCCAACGCTGATTTACCTTTTCCGGATCGCCCAATTGTCTTGCAAATTTGATGAAGGTGGCGTAATGACCAGCCTCGGAAATCATAAGATCTTTATAAAAAATTTTCAGTTCCTCGTCTTTGATGTTTTCAGTCAAGACCTTGAAGCGTTCACAACTTCGGGCTTCGATCATTGCTGCAAAAAGCATTCGGTCGATGATGTAGTTTTCACGGGTACCCTGAACGATGAATTTAAAAAGTTGTCCTACATAATCGTCTTTTCGTTCTCTGCCGAAAGTATAACCGCGTTTTTTGATGATCTCGTGAACCATTTGAAAATGCTCTAATTCTTCTTTCGCTATAAATAAAAGTTCGGTGATAATTTCCGGATGTTCGGGAATCATCGTGATAATAGTGATCGCATTCGTTGTAGCTTTCTGTTCGCACCATGCATGGTCCGTAAGGATTTCCTCTAAATTTCCTTCTGCAATATTCGCCCATCTAGGATCCGTTAAAAGTCTGAGTTTAAACATAGTTTTCTATTTTTCCGCAGTAAATTTAAGGATTATAAACGTTGTGGTAAAAGTTAAATGAAGATTCAGGAAAATAGAATTTGGATAATTGTGGCACAAAACTTGAATAAAAGCCAATACATTAAAAATTAAATTATGAATACGACATTACTATCCAGAAAAATTGAGAGTTTCGGTATTTTATTACTAACTTTCTTTTTCAGCGCTTTAGCTTTTGCACAGGAAAAAACTGCTCCAGCAGTTAACGTTACAACTACATCTACAAAAACAACAACGACTGAAGAATGGTACACCAATCCAATTTACTGGGTGATTGGAGCATTGCTTTTGATCATTATTATTGCAGTTGTTGCAAGAGGTAACGGAAAAAGAGACTAATTTTTTATTATACCACGGTATAATTGATAAAACTGCTTCAAGAAATTGAGGCAGTTTTTTTGCGTAAAATTTCTAAAATTCTCCAGCCGAAAGCGTCTACTTTCATTAAAAATTTTGCAATTACAACCGCAAGAAGAATGTTGATGAGGTAAATAAAAATCATTAAGATCCACCACTCAAAACGATCCTTTAATCCGACAACCAAAAAATAAACGAGAGAAGAACTCATTCCCTGCGCAAAATAAAAGAAGATCGCATTTTGTCCGATATAAGTAATAAAATTCGGCTTGCTTATTTTCAACCGATTATATAAAACAAAAAGAGTCAGTAAGGAAAATGAGGACCAGAAAATGTATAGCAATTTAGGTGGGAACTTCGCTTTATTCATCTTTAAAAATAAATCTTTACCTAAATCCCAATAGAGAAAAATAAGCAGTATTCCCAAAATCCCAAACAATATCGGAACCCACTTTGTCGGAATTTTCTTTCCTTTTAATTGATGAGCTACCAAAAATAATCCTAGATAAAAAGCAACGTAACCAACTTGTCCGTTTGGATAAAATTGCGGTAAAATGTTGAAAATCAAAGTTAACCCAAAGCACAAACCTATAAACCAATTGATGTGTTTTGGAAAAAATTTTAAAATTAAAACTCCAAAAACAGTTAATATGAAATAGACTTTTAAATACCAAAAACTTCCCATCACGACAGGGAAAGTGTCCGCATTTGTATATTGATGAAGATACCAGTTTCCCAGATTTTGCCATTGCGGAACATCCGAAATATTTACAGGAACATATTTGCTGCCGAAAGTGGAGTAGAAGCTTTTCATCCATTCCAGACCGAAAAAATTCAGACCAAAAACCTTGAAAAAATAATCCAAGAAGAAAAGAAAAGTTACGAAGATCATAAACGTGATCTGCAGTTTCAGTAATCGATATAAAGTCTTCTCAATATTATTCCCGGAAGTCAAGCCGCTCAAAGCAAAAAAAAGTGGAACATCGACGAGTAAAGATAAAACTCGCAATTCTGTCGGAACATAATATTGTCCGGACCAAAAAACGGTGTGGATGAAAATAATGGCAAGGGTCGCAAAACCTTTCGCAAAATCAATGTATAAATCTCTTTTCATAAAGTAGGATAACTGCTTCAAAATTAGATAAATTACTCATTATAAAAAATCCATCATTTATAATTCAGAATTTAAAATTAAATCATATCTTTGCACCTCGAATTAACTAACAAAATTTATAAACAATGTTTGCAATTGTAGAAATAGCAGGGCTTCAATATAAAGTTGAGCAAGACCAAAAGTTGTTTGTAAACCGTTTGAAAGGAGATGTAGGAGCGAAAGTATCCTTCGATAAAATTCTTCTTACTGTAAACGGTTCTACAACAATCGGCGCCCCAGCTGTAAGCGGTATCACTGTTGATGCTGAAATCATCAATCACCTGAAAGCTGATAAAGTAATCATCTTCAAAAAGAAAAGAAGAAAAGGATACGAAAAGAAAAACGGTCACAGACAGTCTTTAACTCAAATTCAAATCACCGGTATTACTGGTTTTGATAAGAAAGAAGCTAAAAAAGCTGAGCCGAAAGCAAAAAAAGAAGCAGCAGTTTCAGAAGAAGCTCCAGTTGCTAAAAAAACAACAAAAAAATCAGACAGCGAAACCGCTGAATAATTTTAACCAAAAAACCTTAAAATACAATGGCACATAAGAAAGGAGTTGGTAGTTCCAAAAATGGTAGAGAATCGCATTCCAAGAGATTGGGAGTTAAGATTTTCGGTGGACAAGAAGCTATCGCAGGTAACATCATCGTGAGACAAAGAGGTACAACTCACCATCCAGGATTAAACGTGGGAATGGGGAAAGACCATACTTTACACGCTTTAGTTGACGGAAAAGTAGTTTTCAGAAAAAAAGCAAACGACAGATCTTTCGTATCTATCGAACCGAACGCATAATTTAAAAAGCGTTTTATACATATAAAATCCCAGTCTTCTGATTGGGATTTTTTTTTGGGCGGACAATTCGTGCTATCCGCTCTTACTCCTCGCGCCAAAGCTTTTCCCAACGCTTGCTGTGGGGTAACCGCTACTATCACGGCCGCAGATTCCGCTTCTAAAAAAAGGTTCGTTTCATATCGGTTTTTGCAGACAAACATAATTTATTATCTTTAGCATAAATCTAATTTAAACATGAAGAGAAATACCATCTTATCAATTTCTGCTTTGCTTCTAACCGCACAGCTTTCTTTCACCAACGCTCAAACCAAACAAACAGAGCAACTCAATCCAATCGTTCAGAATTTCGTCAACGAAGCCCAAAATAATTCTCAACTGGAATCGATGGCGCACGATCTGTTAGACGGTATCGGTCCAAGATTGATCGGAACACCGGAAATGTTAGCTGCCAATAACTGGACTGCCGATAAAATGAAATCCTGGGGAATCGAAGCAGAGTTGCAACAATTCGGAACCTGGAAAGGTTGGCAACGCGGAATTACGCATGTCGATATGGTTTATCCAAGAGTTAAAAGTTTAGTCGCCACGCAATTAGCCTGGAGTCCGGCAACAAAAAAAGCAGTCGAAGCAGAAGTGGTCATCATGCCAAAAGTTTCTTCGAAAGCAGAATTTGATAAGTGGCTTCCGTCTGCGAAAGGTAAAGTAGTTTTGATGGCACAATATCAAAAAATTGGTCGTTCTGATGATCAGATCAAAGAATTTGCAACTCCGGAATTATATGAAAAATTAAAAACTGAAAGAGATCAGGCAACTAAAGATTTTAGGGAATATGTAAAGAAAATCGGTTACGACAACAATACCCTTCCCGAAGCTTTAGAAAATGCCGGAGTCGCAGGAATTGCAATCTCCAACTGGACCGGAATTATGGGCGCGAATAGAATATTCGGTGCAAAAACAAAGAAAATTCCAATGTTCGATATTGAACTCGAAGATTATGGAATGCTTTACAGAATGGCAGAAAGCGGTATGAAACCGCGTATCAAACTAGAAACTCAATCTAAAATTTTACCTGATGCGCCGTCTTTTAATACGGTAGGAATTATTCATGGAAAAGAAAAACCAAACGAATACGTCATTCTTTCTGCGCATTTAGATTCCTGGGATGGTGCTCAAGGTGCAACAGATAACGGAACCGGAGTTTTAACCATGTTAGAAACCATTCGCATTCTGAAAAAATACTATCCAAATAACAAACGTACGATCATCGTCGGACTTTGGGGAAGTGAAGAACAGGGACTAAACGGTTCCCGTGCATTTGTTACAGATCATCCGGAAATTATGAAAGGAACTCAAGCCGTTTTTAATCAGGATAATGGAACCGGAAGAGTCATTGATATCAGCGGACAGGGATTTGTAAATTCTTACGATTATATTGGAAAATGGCTCAATGCAGCGCCAAAAAATATTAAAGACCAAATTAAATCTACATTCCCGGGAATGCCTGGAGGAGGCGGATCTGATCATGCATCATTTGTTGCAGCAGGAGTTCCGGGGTTTTCGTTAAGTTCTTTGAACTGGGGATATTTCGGTTACACATGGCACACGACAAAAGATACGTACGATAAAATTGTTTTTGATGAGGTTAAAAATAATGTCATTCTTACGGCAACTTTAGCCTACATGGCGTCAGAAGATCCAGAATTTACAAACCGGGAAAAGCGGGAAATGCCCGCAAACGATAAAGGTGAAGTAGCAAAATGGCCAGAATTAAAAGAGCCGATGAGAAGCAGCAAAGATTATAAATAAATTAATTTTTTCAGAGAACAAGTTTGAAATCAAAATAAAAAGCGACTCCAATTGGAGTCGCTTTTATAATATCTTTTAACCTGATAATTTAAAACATTAAGATTATTTAGTTTTTAAGTTTCGTTAAGATTTCCCATTGAAATTTCTTAAGGCGACAGAAAACTTTTCTTTACCAGCTTAAATTTTATCGCACTCGTGGCAGTAAATTTACCAAGTTTTGCTCACTTTAAAACAGTTCAGTTTCCACTTTTAAAAGTAAAAAACTTTTGTGCCTTTTGTGGTTTAAAAATTATTTATTCAAAAAAGCATCCCAACCTTGCGCATTCAAAGGAATCAGTTCATTGCTTCCTCTTGCTACCAAGAAATTACCTTGTTCCAAATCAACCGCGTGACCGACAATCGTAAAATCCGGGTGGTTTTTAATTTTATCAAAATCTTCCGGCGCGATCGTAAATAATAGTTCATAATCTTCACCACCACTCAAAGCACACATGACAGGATTTAGATTCAATTCTTCCGCAGTTGATATGGTCAAAGAATCCATCGGTATTTTTTCTTCATACAAATGGAAACCTACTTTACTCTGATCACTTAAATGTAAAATTTCAGAAGATAAACCGTCAGAAACATCAATCATAGAAGTCGGTTTAATATCCAACTCTTTCAAAGTTTTCTTAATGTCGGTTCTCGCTTCGGGTTTTAATTGTCGTTCCAGAATATAATCATAACCTTCCATTTCGGGCTGCATATTGGGATCTGCAAGAAATACAGAATGTTCTCTTTCCAGAATTTGTAAACCCATATAAGCGCCGCCTAAATCTCCTGTAACGACTAGTAAATCATTCGCTTTTGCGCCACTTCTCTTCACGATGTTTTCAGCGTTTTCTAAACCAACTGCAGTTATACTCATGACCAAACCAGAGGTTGAACTCGTAGTATCACCTCCAACCAGATCAACTTTGTAATGTTTACACGCTAAAGCAATTCCGGCATAAATTTCCTCTAAAGCTTCCACAGGAAAACGATTTGAAATTGCCAGAGAAACTAAAATTTGAGTCGGTATTGCATCCATTGCAGCGATATCACTCAGATTCACGACAACTGCTTTATATCCCAAATGTTTCAAAGGAACATATCCTAAATTAAAATGAACACCTTCCGCCAAAACATCGGTCGTTAAAACCACTTGTTGACCGTTCGGATCAATCACCGCAGCATCGTCGCCAATTGAAATTTTCGTCGATGGATTCTCAAAACTAAAGTTTTCGGTTAAGTGTTTGATCAAACCAAATTCCCCGTATGCAGATATCGGCGTGAGTTGTGGATTTTTATCTTCGAGCATATTTTTTGTATAAAATAAATTAATAATTAGGAGAAAAAACGAGTTGGAAATTTAAATTAATCTTCCGTTTTCTCGTCTTTGTCTTTTTTCCAGGTAAAGGTGTTTTTCTTATGAAAAGCTTCTACATTTTCAGGTTTAAAAGGCAAGTCTTTCAAATCCTGTCTGGTCAAAACTTTCACATTTTCCCCTTTAAATTCATTCATCACCTCCAAAACATCATCGGGTGGAGTCGTCGATTTACGCAACATCGTATCAATCCAAACTCCCGTTGCCTCCGCCGTTGCACAATGCGTTCCGTCGGGTAAATAAAATTTGTGAACAAACTGATAAATACTTGCGTCTTCCGACATTCCAGCGATTTCCAATGAAACAAAAACCGTTTGATCGGCATATATTTCCTTAAAAAACGAATATCTTTCGTGCAGAATTACAGGACCAATTCCCCAATAACTCAATTCCTTAAGTCCCATGTGGTGCGTATTCATAAACGCCATTCGGGTTTGCGCACAGTACATAACGTAAGACGAATTTGCCAAGTGTTTGTTCGCATCAATATCGCTCCATCGAACTTCGAATTTATAATGATAATCTGACATATTTTTTTATTTATATTTTTTGGGGCGCCAATTTCCGCCTTCCACTCCCGCTTTTTTTACTGTGATCTTCGGCTGCGCTCAGATTACAATAAAAAAGAGCTCCGTTCAAGTCGGGGCGCAGTTTTCGCTTCGAAAAAAGCTTAGTTTATAATTTGCAAAAATAAGCATTAATCATGGGTTAGAAAAATCGTATTTTTGCATTGCTTAAGAGCTCTATTACTGCTTCATGCACTAACAACGCTTAACGAAGACTTATTAAAAATGAAAAAGAAAAGAATCATCATTATCGGCGGCGGTGCAGCAGGATTTTTCTGTGCAGCAAACCTCGATGAAAATAAATTCTACGTCACCATTCTCGAACAAAATACCGATGTTTTACAAAAAGTAAAGATTTCGGGTGGTGGAAGATGCAATGTTTCCCACGCCTGTTTTGATCCGAAAGAACTGGTGCAGTTTTATCCGCGCGGAAATAAAGAATTGCTAAGTGTTTTTCATCAGTTTCAGTCCGGCGATACGATGGGATGGTTTGAAGAGCGCGGCGTTTCCTTAAAAATCGAAAATGACAACCGAATTTTCCCCGAAAGCAATTCTTCGCAAACAATCATTGATACAATGGTTAATGAAGTTCGAAGCAAAAATTTCGACGTAAAAACGCAAGCTGTCGTTTTAGAAATTCTAAAAGAAGAGGATATTTATACCGTAAAAACTTCAACGGGAGAATATGCTGCGGATTTTGTGGTTTACGCGACCGGAAGTTCCCCGAAATCTTTAAAACTCATTAAAAATTTAGGACATCAAATCGTTGAAGCAGTTCCTTCTCTTTTTACATTTAATATTAAAAATGAAACGCTGAAAGATTTAATGGGAACAAGTTTTCCTTATGCCGAAGTTTCAATTCCAAAATTAAAAATGGAGGAATCGGGACCAATGTTAATTACGCATTGGGGACTTTCAGGACCGGCAATTTTAAAGATTTCTGCCTGGAAAGCGAGGGAATTAGCAGACTTAAAATATCAGTTTGATATTCACGTTAATTTTTTGGGAATCGATTTGGAAGATGCCGAAGAAATTTTCAAGAAATTTCGCCAGGAAAATCCGAAGAAATCAATTGGAACTTCTAAGGTTTTTGATATTACGACGAGATTCTGGCATCGTATTCTGTGGCTTTCAAAAGTTGATTTGGAAAAAAATATTTCAAGCATTTCTTCAAAAGAACTTCAAAGTATTTTACATCATCTATGTAAAAACGTAATGCAGGTTTCCGGTAAATCAACTTACAAAGACGAATTTGTAACAGCAGGTGGCGTAGAATTGAAGGAAATTAATTTTAAAAATATGTCGTCTAAGATTTTAGATAATTTTTATTTAGCTGGCGAAGTTCTTAATATCGATGCGGTTACCGGTGGTTTCAACTTTCAGGCGTGTTGGAGTGAAGCCTGGATCATTGCACAAGATCTCAATTTAAAATAACCATCGATCGCATTCGTGAGATTATTCTATCAATAATTATTTTATTACATTTGGAAAAATATATTTTAAAAATGAAAAAGTTCTTTTCGATATTCGTATTACTGTTAATTCTTAGCGCAACCTCTTGCCAAACGAGGTTAGTAAGCAACAATAAACCCTTGCAGCCGAATTCTTTGGAACTTTACGAAAAATACACCATTTTGACCAATGACGCAAAAGAGTATAAAGCGGAGATCTTGAAACAGGATGAGACTCAGATTTATATTAAAAATAAACAAGGAGAGGAAATTGTAATTGAAAAAAGCAACATTCGCGAGGTAAAAAAAGTAGATCTGCTTTCAACTATTGCGATCGGTCTTGCAGCAATTGCAGCGGTTATTTTCGTTCCTATTTAATTTTTTAATTATATAAAATTGATAAAGAATCGACGGAAGTTGATTCTTTTTTTTTGGAAACATTTTAGAATTTGGAAATAAAAAAAGCCAGGATGAATTCAATCCTGGCTTTTAAATTTTTATTTAAGGTTTTTACTGATCCGTCATTCTCGCGATAACATCAATTCCACCTTTTGTTTTGTCCCCGATCTTGCAGATGATCTCAGTGTCTAAAGGCAAGAAAACATCCATTCTGGAGCCGAATTTTATAAAACCGAATTCGTGTCCGGCTTTTGCCGCATCGCCTTCATTACAGTTAAATACGATCCTGCGCGCAACGTAACCCGCGATCTGGCGGAACAATACTTTGTGATTGGTTAGACTTTCTACGGCAACCGTTGTTCTTTCATTTTCGGTGGATGACTTTTCGTGCCACGCTACCAAATATTTTCCCGGATGATATTTTTTATAAATAACTTGTCCGGAAACCGGAAAACGACAGATATGAACGTTTAATGGTGACATGAAAATTGAGACCTGAATCACTTTGGTCTGTAGTAATTCATTTTCAAATACTTCTTTGATCATCACCACTTTACCATCAACAGGAGCAATCACATTTTCGGTATGATCCTGAATATTTCTTTTTGGAACACGAAAAAACCAAAATACCAATCCGTAAATTACGAGTAAAGGAATAATGATCAGGAGTGATAAGTTTTTCAGAAAATAGATGGAAAGAACAGCAACGACTGCAAAAGCAATACTTGCGACGATGATGGTTCCCTTTGATTCTTTATGTAATTTCATGAGTTTTTCTAAATGAATTTTTCTAAGATAAAGTACAAATATACGACAGGAGCGCAGATAATAAAACTATCGAGACGATCTAAAATCCCGCCGTGACCCGGAATGATATTTCCCGAATCTTTTACGCCAAAAGTTCTCTTCAGCTGGCTTTCTACCAAATCACCAAGCGGTCCAAACACAGCAACCAAAACTCCTACAACCATCCAGTTGCCACGTAGTTCAGGGAAGTATTTTTCAACAAAAAAACCGAGGATCAAAGTTAAGATAACGCCACCTGCGAATCCTTCCCAGGTTTTTTTAGGAGAGATTTTAGGTGCCATTTTATGTTTTCCAAAAAATTTCCCCGTGAAGTAGGCGAAGGTATCACTGCTCCAGATCAAAATAAACAGGAAGAAAACTTCTAAAGTAAAGGTATTGTCAACCGCAGAGAATTTTGGTAAACCCAAAGTAAATCCAAATGGAAGTGCGGTATATATTACGGTAAAGATCAATTTGCCATTATCGTAATAGAGTTCTTTAGAAAATTTGAAGAGGGTGATCACCGCAATGACGATGAGCGAAAGTGCCAATATTTCAGACAGGTTAAAGTCGAAAAAGAAACCGTGCTGAAAAAATCTTTTAGAAAAGCGATAGAAAACCAGAATAATTAATGGAAAAACTGCCCATTTCTCCCAGCTTTTAGGATCAAACTTCATCATCTTCATGCATTCCCAGGCTCCGACGAAAAGAAAGAAGGTGATCAATCCATAAAAAAGATCTTGTTGTGTGACAAGGTTGGGCGAAATTTTATCGAGGAGTTGTGATCCAAGCGGAGTGGTGCAAAAAATCACAAGAAAACCATATAAAAATCCTCCGAAAATTCGCTGTACTAAATTTTTATCCAAGATGGTGTGATTGTAAGTTAACTAGTTTTTTCTTTTCCATAAGACGAAGAATTAATCTTCGAGCAAAAGTAAGAAAAGTTTTGTATTATCCTTATTTGGCGTATCCAATTTGGAGTTGCTTCCACTAATCGAGGTGAGATTTCGAATGTTACCATTGCGTTTAATTTTACTCATCGCATCGTTCAGATTGGTTACGATCTGAGAAACATTGGCCATCAAAATAATTTTTTGTGGAAGTCTCGAAGAATGATAATGTTGAATATTATTGTAGGAAAGCATAATTCTGCCATCATAAGCGATTAAATATTCGCAGGTGATAAAGGCACAATCATTGAAAAGTTCGAGTTCTTTGGTGTAAGGAACTTTTACAACATCTAAAAAGTTCTTCAAATCGGCGTCCCAGCAAAAAACAGATTTTATATCTTCTATTTTCAGAATATGATGCAGGGTTTGAAGTGCTTCAGCCTCATCTGCACAATAGTTAAAAAATCCGCCGGAATGCGTAAAAAGTTGCGCAAACTTATAATCAAGGTCAGCATTTTTCAGCTGATCCCCAAGTTTTATCAAATCCTGATTTTCTTCTTCTTCAGGTTGATTTAATATTTTTCCGACAATTTTTTTGAAAAGACTCAATTTCTATTGATTATATCGTTGTTAGTGCAAAAATAGAAAATATTTGCGTAAACAATCAATTAAATACAAAAATCCTGATTATTTACTATAAATTAAATAATCAGGACTGTTTTTATTAAAGTTGGGTACCAGAATCAGGCGCTACAATTACCGCTTCTTCTTCCGGAGTTTCCCCTTTGTGTGTATTTGACACAGGATGTTCTGTTAATTCAGGATCCCAGGCTCTCTGTCCGAAAACTTCTTCCAGGTCTTCACGGAAAATAACTTCTTTTTCTAACAATTTTGCTGCGAGAGCATCTAACTTATCTTTATTATCAGCTAAGATCTGCAAAGCTCTTGCATATTGCGTCTCGATAATTTTAGAAATTTCTTCATCGATCATTTTAGCAGTCTGCTCAGAATAAGGTTTTCCGAAACTGTATTCAGATTGTCCTGTACTGTCGTAGTAGGAAATGTTACCAATTTTATCGTTCAAACCGTAAATCGTCACCATGGCTTGAGCTTGCTTCGTCACTCTTTCAAGATCTGATAAAGCACCGGTTGAAATATTTCCGAAAATGGTTTGTTCAGCTGCTCTTCCGCCTAAAGTTGCACAAAGCTCATCATACATCTGTTCTGTTGTGGTAAGCTGTCTTTCTTCCGGAAGATACCAAGCTGCTCCTAAAGAGCGTCCTCTTGGTACAATCGTTACCTTTAATAATGGCGCCGCATGTTCTACCAACCAGGAGATTGTAGCATGACCCGCTTCATGATAAGCAACTCTTCTTTTTTCCGAAGGTTTGATCGCTTTATTTTTCTTTTCAAGTCCGCCGATAATTCTATCAACAGCATCTAAGAAATCCTGGGTCGATACCGCTTCGTGAGAGTTTCTTGCTGCAATTAGCGCTGCTTCATTACAAAGATTCGCAATATCTGCTCCACTAAAGCCTGGAGTTTGTTTCGCTAAGAATTCACGGTCGATATTAGGTTCCATTTTAATTTTCGCCAAATGCACATCGAAGATCTCTCTTCTTTCGTGCAATTCTGGTAGGTCAACATAAATCGAACGGTCGAATCGACCTGCTCGCATTAATGCTTTATCTAAAATATCGGCTCTGTTGGTTGCTGCCATAATGATCACATTCGTGTCGGTTCCGAAACCGTCCATTTCTGTCAGCAATTGATTCAGTGTATTTTCTCTTTCGTCGTTTCCACCGGTCATATTTCCTTTTCCTCTGGCTCTACCAATGGCATCAATTTCATCAATAAAAATAATTGCGGGAGATTTAAGTTTTGCCTGTGCAAATAAATCACGTACTCGTGAAGCTCCAACTCCTACAAACATCTCCACGAAATCTGATCCAGAAAGAGAGAAGAAAGGTACTTTTGCTTCACCTGCAACAGCTTTTGCCAAAAGGGTTTTCCCGGTTCCCGGAGGACCGACCAATAAAACTCCCTTCGGTATTTTTCCACCAAGTTTAGTATATTTTTCTGAGTTCTTCAAGAAATCTACAACTTCCTGTACTTCTTCTTTGGCACCTTCTAAACCGGCAACATCTTTAAATGAAACCTGAACTTTATCTTTTTCATCAAAAAGTTTTGCTTTGGATTTACCAATGGAAAATATTTGTCCACCAGCTCCGCCGCCACCGCCGCCCATCATTTTGCGGAAGATCACAAAATAAAATAAAGCCATAATTGCAATCCAGAAGATCGCAGTAAAGAGCAACTCTGTCATCGGGTTTTTGCCCACACCGTAATCTTTTTTGGTTACAATGGTTGGGTTTTCCTGTTTAATCTTGTCAAATTTCTCCAGAAACAACTGCAAATCACCGAAACTCAAATTATAATCTGCTTTTGGTGCAAAATCGAAAGCATCAAACGGGCTTTTTTCTTTCGCCTTTTGTTTGCTTGCCAATTCTGTTTTTGCTGCTTTTGTGAGGAATACGTCCGCTTTTTCGGTGTCTTTATAAACTAAAACATCCTGTACTTTTCCCTGTTGCATTAAAGCGTAGAATGCATCTTCATCGATATTGTTTGAGTCAGCATTGCTGTTCATATTCGAAAAGAAAAAGAGTAGAATGGCTCCAATTGCTATTGGAAAAAACCAGTTAAATCCTTTATTATTATTCATATTTTTTCTATAAAAATTTTGACGAAAATATAATTCCGTCAAATATCATTAATTTTAATTTTCTATTTTGGTGATCTTCGCATCGCCCCAAAGTTCCTCAATATCGTAATATTCACGGGTTTCTCTTTGGAAAACATGCACAACGACCGAGACGTAATCAAGAAGAACCCACAAAGCATTTTCGTTTCCTTCTACGTGCCAAGGACGATCCTGTAAGTCATTTCTTACCTTTTTCTCGATATTTCCTGCGATTGCAGAAACTTGGGTATTAGAGTTTCCGCTACAGATGATAAATGTTTCTGCTACTGAGTTTTCAATCTTCGTTAAATCAAAAATTAGGATGTCTTCTCCCTTTGTATCTTGCATTGCTTCTACTATTTTGTCGATAAGTAGTTGCTTTTCTGTAATCTTATTCATTAAAAATTTTGTATAATCTGCAAATTTATTGTTTTTTTATTTAATTAGTCTCAAATTTACCCATTCTAACTCTTAAAGTTTTCTTAATGGCTTCAATTATTTATTTGAATGAATGTGGATCAACTAATGATGAAATTCTCCATTTCCTCCCCGCGGAACCTAATGAGTTACTCTCTGTTTATACTTTCAAGCAAACAAAAGGAAAAGGACAGTATGGAAATTCCTGGCAATCATCAGAAAATTTGAATCTAGCTTTTACAATTGCTGTTCCTTCTTCTCTTATTAAATTACAGGATCATTTATTCAATTTCTATACCGCTCTAACATTGGCGGACTTTCTAGCCATTATGACAAAATCAGTTGTTGAAATAAAGTGGCCAAATGATTTGATCATTAAAAATAAAAAAATTGCCGGACTGTTGATCGAGAAAAAAAACATTGGTGGAATACCTTATTTCATCATTGGCATTGGCTTAAATGTTCTGCAGGAAAAATTTGAGAATCTTACAAGAGCAGGATCGTTGCTTACTCAGACTGGTTTAAAATTTAATTTGAATGAGTTCACAGAAGCTCTGAATGAATATTTTTTAATTCATTTGATGAAAGAAGTTTCTGAACATGAGGTTTTAACGGGATTAAACGGCCAATTATTTCGAAAAGATCAGATTTCAGTTTTCGATATTGAAGGTTTAAGACAAAATGGCATTATAAAAGAGGTCGATAAAGATGGTTTCCTTTGGATAGAATTAGAAAATAAAGGTCTTCAAAAGTTTTACCACAAAGAAATCGAATTGCTTTATTGATTGGCTCTTTTGAAATATAAGTAGACGGCAACCGGTCCGAAAACGAGGTTTGGCAACCACATCGCTAAAAGTGGCGTTAATGTTTTGTTGGCAGATACCACTTTTAAGGCTTCAAACGAGAATACAAAAACAAAAGCGAGGGCAATTCCTATGGCAAGATTTACTCCTAAACCGCCGCGTTTTTTCTGTGATGACAAAGATAATCCGAGGAAAGTTAAAATGATCACCGAAACTGGCATCGAAGTTCTTTGATACAATTCATTGAGATAATTGTTGAGATTTCCGTTTCCTTTTTCTTTTTCTCTGTCAATGAATTTGATCAGATCCGGCGTTGTTTTATTTTGTCCGAGCAAAACATCGGGAAATAACTCTTCCGGTGGATGAATGAAGCTTTTCTCCATCACCGTTCCATTTCCTAATTTTTCGGTTTCATCTTTATTGATGGCCTTCGTGAAAAAATTATTGAGAATAAAAAGCTTTTTACTATTGTCCCAGTTGAAATCGGTCGCATTAAGCTGGTAAACTAACTTTCTGTTTTTGTCGAATTTTTGATAAATAAATCCGGATCCGCGTTTTTCTTTCTTATTATAACTTTTAACGAAAATATATTCGGTCTTGGAAAGTTGCGTTGAAACCTCGGAGCTTCCTGTGAATTCTTCCCGCGCCATTGTGGTGTAGGTGTAAGGTTCCAGTTCATTCTTCTTAATATTTGCAAGAGGCAAAACATAGTGATTGAGCAATAGGGCAAAAATAGCGATCAAGCCGGAAGTCATTAAATAAGGTCTTGCAAAACGATGAAAACTTGCGCCAGAACTTATGATGGCAACAATTTCGGTGTCATTTGCAATTCTTGAAGTAAAGAAAATAACAGAAATAAAAACCAAGATCGACATGAAGGTGATGATCAGATTCACGATCCAGTACGGATAAAAGTTGATGAGGAATTCGGTCACCGTAAAACCGTTCGATTCAATTCTCGGTGCTTTTGCCTGAACATCGATCACCAATACGATAATAGTTAATAATCCCAGCATAAACCCGAAAGTTCCGAGGTATTTTTTGATGATATATAAATCTATTATTTTCATTTGATCTAAAAAATTTTTAGAGTCTTTGTTTTAAAACAGGAATTATAGAATCCTTCCATTCGTAGAAATCGCCTGCAACGATGTGTTCGCGTGCCACCTTTACCAGATCCAGATAAAATGCGAGATTATGAATGGAGGCGATCTGTTTCGCTAAATATTCCTTCGCCACAAATAAATGTCGAACATACGCTTTGGAATATTCTGCATCAACATAACTGGTCCCAAATTCATCTAACGGAGAGAAATCACTTTCCCACTTTTTATTTTTCATATTCATAACACCTTTCCACGTGAAAAGCATTGCATTTCTGGCATTTCTTGTCGGCATTACACAATCCATCATATCAATTCCGAGTCCAATGGTTTCGATGATATTCCACGGCGTACCAACCCCCATTAAATATCGCGGTTTGTCTTTGGGTAAAATATCGGTTACTTCGTCGGTAATTCGGTACATTTCTTCTTCGGGTTCTCCTACAGAAAGTCCGCCGATTGCATTTCCAACGGCATTTTGTTCCGAAATAAATTCGGCTGATTTTTTTCTTAGATCAGAATAGCAAGAACCTTGAACAATTGGGAAGAAAGCTTGTTTGTGTCCGTATAATTCAGGGTTTTCTGCGTTCCATTTTATACATCTTTTTAACCATCGGTGCGTAAGCTCCATGGATTTTTTAACTTTGTTGTATTCTTCGGGATAAGCAACACATTCATCAAACGCCATAAAAATATCAGCGCCGATCTGTCTTTGAATTTCCATAGAAATTTCGGGGGAAATAAAATGCGTGCTTCCATCGATGTGAGATTTAAATTTCACGCCTGCTTCATTCAATTTTCTCGATTTCGATAATGAAAAAACCTGGTAACCGCCGGAATCTGTCAGAATTGGTAAATCCCAGTTCATAAATTTGTGCAATCCACCTGCTGCTTGAATAATATCCATTTTCGGACGCAGATTGAGATGATAGGTGTTTGCTAAAATAATTTGCGCTTTTATATCATCTTTTAATTCTCGTTGATGAACTGTTTTAACAGAAGCAACCGTTCCTACCGGCATAAAAATCGGTGTTTGAATGGTTCCGTGATCTGTAGTAATGGTTCCGGCTCTGGCTTTACCGGTTGAAGTTTTATTTATTTCGAAAAATGGGGACATCATATTATTTGACAAGAGGAGGTGTATTTTTATTTTCTTTTAATTTTTTCTCGATATAATCTTTCGCAGCCGGATCTTTGGCTAAAATAATTTCCTGCGCATCGTTCAGAATATTCTCTAAATCTCCGGTCGCTGTATAATATTTATAACTGTCTATAAAGTCTGCTGGTTTTATCTTTCTTTGTTTTAAAGCCATTCTTGTGGCGTTTTCCAGATTGCTTCCCGGAACGTAGGTGTTGATCTGGTCGTTCATCGCAAATTCTGCCACGATCTCCGACATTTTATCTTTCGGAATTAAATTTTTTGGTGGATCGATCAATTGTGAGCAACTCAACATTAATAAAGAAAAAATTATAAAAAGGTATTTCTTCATAATTTGCCAATAATTGATTTCCACTTTAAGTTCAAAACACCGAAAACGGCTTCGTGAATAATTCCGCCATTCATTTTACTTGTGCCTAATTCGCGGTTGGTAAAAATAATAGGAACTTCTACGACTTTAAATCCTTTCTTCAGAGCACGGAATTTCATTTCGATCTGAAAACCGTATCCTTTTAATTTAATATCTGTTAAATCGATCGTTTCCAAAACTTTTCTGCTGAAACAAACGAATCCGGCCGTGGTGTCATGGATCGGAATTCCTAAAATTGTTCGTACATAGATAGAAGCGAAGTAAGAAAGCAAAACTCTTCCCATCGGCCAGTTCACCACATTTACTCCTTTAGAATATCTGGAACCAATGCTCATATCAGCATTTTGGCAGGCTTCAAATAATTTATTGAGATCTTTTGGATTGTGGGAAAAATCTGCATCCATCTCGAAAATGTAATCGTAATTGTTTTGCAAAGCCCACGCAAATCCGTGCAGATATGCTTTTCCTAAACCATCTTTAATTTTCCTTACACTTAAATGGAGATAATTTGGATGTTCAGTTTGAAGTTTTTTTATAATTTCTCCAGTTCCATCGGGTGATGAATCATCTACAACCAGAATATGATAATCCTCTTCCAGCGCGAAAACTGCGGAAATAATATTTTCTATATTCTCTTTTTCGTTGTAGGTCGGTATAATGACCAGTTTCTTCATCTTCGTAATTAATTGGCAAAGATAAACTTTTCCCGCTTTATTTAATTCAATTTATAGAAGGTGCGATCAATTTTGATTTTAATATACAGGTAAAGTGAAATGTATTTCTATTTATATGCTTACTTTTGCAAAAAGTTTAGAATTGGTAAGAATTGCACAGCAAAACGATTGGGTGGTCTTCATTATAATTGGCTGTTTATTCCTTTATGTTTTCATGTTATTATCCTTGCAGCGGGACTCTTCTGTTAGGGAATTTCTGATGCAAAAGTTCCCGGATTCCAGCAATAATTTTTTGAGCTGGATGATTGTTAGTGTCGTTTTCTGTTTGGCTTTTGCCACTTTTCTATCGCAATATATTCCCGTCGTTCCAAAAAGCATAAGTAACCTCTCTTTGTTTGGATATGAACTCAATAAATTTGGTTTTACCGTAGCCGTTTTAGCAGGATTTTACTTTATCAAGAATATGCTGAGCTACATATTTTTTGCAGGAACAGGCGCCATTAAAAAATGGGATCTGTTTTATTTCACGGTATCTAAGTTTTACTTCTGTATCTCCATCATTATCATTGTTTTATGTGTGATGAGCTATTTTTACCCGGATGCTGAATTAAAGAGACTTCCTTTTTATTTTATTGGATTTTTATTGATGTTTGTGTTCAAGCAATTCTATTATTTGTTCCATAAGAACGATATAATGCCCCAAAAATGGTATTATAAATTTTTGTATATTTGCACCCTCCAAATTGTACCTGTTTTGGTACTCTGGAAAGTATTATTCTTTTAAAATTTAATGATGAAAATTAAATCTATATTGGTTTCACAACCAGCCCCGAATGAGTCTTCTCCCTATTTGGAGATGGCGAAAAAGGAAAAAATTAAAATTGATTTCCGGCCTTTCATTCATGTTGAAGGTGTTGATGCAAAAGAACTTAGGACTCAAAAAATTGATCTTACACAGTTCACAGGGATCATTTTTACAAGCAAAAATGCGGTAGATCATTATTTCCGTCTTGCAGAAGAAATGCGTTTTTCGGTGCCTGATTCGATGAGGTATATTTGTCAATCTGAAGCGATCGCAAACTATCTTCAAAAACATATTATTTATAGAAAAAGAAAAATCTCTTTTGGTGAAAAAACCTTTAGCGATTTATTGCCACTCTTCAAGAAATTCCCTTCAGAAAAATACTTGCTTCCTGCAGCTGATTTCTTAAGTCCCGATGTTCAAAAAGTGTTGGAAACTGCACCGATCGACTGGACTAGAGCGACAATGTATAAAACAGTATGCAGCGATTTGACCGATGTTTCTATTGGAGATTACGATATGTTGGTGTTCTTCAGTCCGCAAGGAGTTCGATCTTTGGGAATCAATTTCCCCGATTTTGTACAGGGGGATACAAAAATAGCAGTTTTCGGTGCAACGACCGAGCAAGCTGCAAAAGACGAAGGAATAAGAGTCGACGTAATGGCTCCAAGCAAAGAATTCCCATCGATGACGATGGCTATTGAGAAATATCTTCGAAATATGGAAAAATAGGTCGATATAAAATCATATTTAAAGCCGTCTTTTTCCTGGATCAAGATGGCTTTATTTTTTTATAATTCTAAATTTTTTAGAATTTGCAAACACCAGGATTTATAAAATCCAGCTAATTATTCAAAAAAATGAACGCTCCCAAAGCAAAAAAAATACAAAGCATTCTAGAATTTCACGGTGATAAAAGAGTTGATGACTATTTCTGGATGAAAGAAAGAGAAAACCCAGAAGTAACCGCTTATTTGGAGGAAGAAAATGCGTACTGCGATTTCGTAATGAAAGATACTCTGGATTTTCAGCAGCAACTTTTCGATGAAATGAAAGCCAGATATAAGGAAGACGACGAAAGTTTGCCCTATTTTTTCAATGAATACTGGTACATCGTACGGTTTGAAATTGGCAAAGAATATCCGATTTTCAGTCGGAAATTTCAGACCTTAGAAAATGAAGAAGAGATCTTGCTCGATGTAAATATTCTGGCAGAAAATCAAAAATTTTTCGAAGTTGGAAGCGTTGCGGTTTCTCCGAATAATAAATTGATGAGTTTTTCTTCTGATACAATGGGTAGAAGAATTTATAAGATCAATTTTAAAAATTTAGAAACCGGCGAAATTCTTCAGGATCAAATTCCAAACACAACGGGAAAAGCAGTTTGGGCAAATGATAACGAGCATGTTTTTTATACGAGAAAAGATGACAGTCTTCGTGCTTATCAGGTTTTCATGCATCAATTGGGAACCGATTCTTCTCAGGATGTATTGATCTTTCATGAAGAAGATGAAACTTTTGATGTTCATGTTTTTAAAACAAAGTCTTTAGAATATATTTTTATCGCAAGTTCGAGTACAATTTCCGATGAGCACCGCTTTATTCCGGCAGACAATGTTTTGGCAGAATGGAAAATTATTCAGCCCCGAATCGATGATCTCGAATATGCAGTTGAACATTACAAAGATGAATTTTATATCATCACCAATGCAGACGAGGCGACCAATTTCAAAATTGTAAAAACAAAAGTTGCTGCTCCAGAAATGGAAAATTGGGTAGAAGTAATTCCGCATCGGGAAGAAACTTTGCTGGAAGGTTTTGAGATCTTCAATAAATATTTTGTTCTGGAAGAAAGAACGGAAGGTTTGCTTTATATTAAAGTTATTGAGAATCAGACCGATGAATCTCATTATCTGGAATTTTCAGATCCAACCTACACCGCATATATTGGTTTGAATTTAGAATTTAATACTGAAAAATTACGTTTCGGCTATACTTCATTGACCAAACCAAATTCTACTTTGGAATATGATATGAAGGAAAAAACCACCAAGGTTTTAAAAGAACATGAAGTTTTAGGTGGAAAATTTTTCGCCGAAAATTATAGATCAGAAAGAATTTGGGCGCCTTCACGCGATGGTAAAAATTCCATTCCAATTTCTTTGGTTTATCATAAAGACACGCCAAAATCTCCCGAAACACCGTTGCTAATTTATGGTTATGGAAGTTACGGACATACCGTTGATGCGAGTTTTTCTAATGTAAGACTTTCAATTTTAGATCGCGGATTTGTTTATGCGATCGCGCACATTCGAGGTGGAGAATATTTAGGAAGAGAATGGTATGAAGACGGAAAAATGCTTCAGAAAAAAAATACCTTCTACGATTTTATCGATGCCGGAAAATATTTAGTCTCCGAAAATTACACGTCAGAAAAACATCTCTACGCGATGGGCGGAAGTGCAGGAGGACTTTTAATGGGAGCAGTCATCAATATGGAACCCGAACTTTTCAACGGAATCGTTGCGCAAGTTCCATTTGTAGATGTTGTTACAACCATGTTGGACGAAACAATTCCTCTAACAACTGGCGAATTTGACGAATGGGGAAATCCGAAAAAGAAGAAATTCTACGAGTATATGAAATCGTACTCTCCTTATGATAATGTAGAAGCGAAAAAATATCCGAATATTTTGATCACGACCGGTTTACACGATTCTCAGGTTCAATATTGGGAGCCTGCAAAATGGACAGCGAAATTGAGAGAGCTGAAAACGGATAATAACCTTCTCTTATTTAAAACAGATATGAGTTCCGGTCATGGTGGCGCAAGTGGAAGATTTGAATCTCTAAAAGAAGACTCTCTGGAATATGCTTTTTTAATGAAATTAGAAAATAAGATCGATGGAAAATAAGACAGATAACGAACTTTGGGCAGAAGTTGAAGCCTTTTTTGTTAAAAATTTCGATACCGAAAAACATCCGCAGATTGATACGCTGTTATTTTTAATTGGCGTTCAGGAACTGGGAAGTGGGAAACAGAAATATACGAAAGACGATAAGTTGAACATTCTGCATATTGCGGTTTGTCGACTGTTAGAACCTTTCGGATATTACAAATTTTCACATTACGATGACGATGGTTATCCACATTTTGAGGAGGTCGAAAAATTACCTGATCTAAAACCGAATGAACAGCAAATTTTAATGAAAAAAGCGATCATTCAATACTTTATTGACGAAGAACTTTTGTAAAAAACAAAAAGACTGATTTTAACATCAGTCTTTTTTATGAAGTAATTGTTCTAATTGATTCAGAACTTCTGTAAAACCACTTTCAAATTCCATGTCTAAAATAGTTTGTAATTCTTCAGTTGAATTGTACTGAATATTGATGGTTAATTTTGTGCCTTCTTCAACGCCTGTTACACCAACCAACCAATTCCCGGAAGGTACTTCTTCTATTTTTTCTCCTTTATCATCGGTGAAATATTCTGTAAAATCGAAACTTCTGTGCAAATTGATCTCGTGGTATTTTAACGCGCCGTAATGTTTTTCACCTTCCGGACTGATCAAATTATATATCCAGATTCCATCTTGAGCAAAGTTCATCTCAGCTGTTTCACATTTCCATGGTTTCGGAGCCCACCACTTTTCTAATAAAGCAGATTGCGTGAAGTGATCCCAGATTTGAGCAGGTTTTGCAGAAAAAACTTTCATGATGTACAGACTTCCCGCATTTTCATCGGTATTAAAAACTATTTTAGTATCCATCTTTTTATTTTAAACAAATTTAGATAATATTTTTAAAGTTTTGCCGTTAAAATATTTCCGAGTCGAATTCACAATAATTTGTTAAAAAAAAGTATTTTAAGAAAGTAAACATAATATTTGTCTAACTATTTTGTTTTTATAATCTTAAAATGAGTAATTTTAACAATTCAAATTTAAAATCATTAAATGAATAATAAGTTCATTCCGTTTATTTCGATACTGATGACAATTTCGATGGTTGTTTTCGTAACACTACAGTTATACTGGATCAAAGAATTGTATTCTGCTCTTAATCAGGATTTTTCAAATAAGGTCTATTCTGCATTAGAATCATCTTCTATGAAAACGCAACAGCTGGAAGTTGATAAATATCTGAATCAATATTATAAGAATTTTGCTAAAAATGTGGTCGACAGCAGCAATCAACCTACACAAACCTATATTCAGCAAAATTCGGAAGTCGGTAATAAGTCAACAATTACCTTTCAAAAAAGCATCGTTGAAAATCAAAATATTCCTATTTCGCAAAAAGGTGACAGTCTTACATTGACCAAATTGTACACGGATGAAGGTATCTTGAAAATTAAAAAACCGCAAATTACCTCAGAACCTTTAACGGCTCAATTAAGCAAAGACATTAATAACAACACTTATGCTTTACGTGAATTCGCGAAATTAAGTGCTTCGAGTTTGCCTGTTGAAAAACGCGTCGACGAGAAAACTTTAGATTCTATTTTGACCAAAGAGTTGAGGTTGAATGGTTTGGATACTAAATTTGGTTTTGCCATAATGGATAAAAAAAATGAACCGACCAAAGTCATAAACAGTATTTATAAAGATCAGAAAGATAAAAATAATTATACCTATCCGCTTTTTACCGACAGCAAAGACCGAACATTGTATACATTAGCGCTCGTTTTTCCGCGGAAGGATTATTCCCTTGCAAAGACAAATTTGCCCATGCTTCTGGGAACTTTTATGTCCTTGCTGACCATTTTGGGGATTTATATTATTTCCATTAATTATATGATGAAGCAGAAAAAAATTGCAGAGGTTAAAACCGATTTCATCAATAATATGTCGCACGAATTTAAGACGCCTCTCGCGACGATTTCTGTAGCAACAGATTCCTTAGCCAACGATAAAATAGCGACCAATCCGGAGAAAGTGAAATATTATTCGGCATTGATCAAGCAGGAAAATCTGCGAATGAAACATCAGGTGGAGAATATTTTGAATATGTCGAAACTGGAGCGGAATGAGGTTAAATTATTTTTGAAGGAAACCGATGTGAGAGCTTTAATTAAAAAGATCACCGAATCTTTCGGCTTGATCGTGGCTCAGCGAAAAGGAACTTTGACTCAGGAATTCAATACAGAAAAGTATAATTTCAAAATTGATGAGTTTCACTTTTCGAATGCACTCGTTAATTTACTGGATAATGCGAATAAATATTCCACAGAACCGCCGGAAATTACGGTGAGAACAAGGAATGAAGGAAACTGGTATGTCATCGAAATTTCTGATAAAGGAATGGGAATGGAAACGGATAACAAAGTTCGGATCTTTGAAAAATTCTTTAGAGAAGAAACCGGGAATATTCACAACGTAAAAGGCCAGGGTTTAGGATTGTCGTATGTGAAGAAGATCATCGAATTGCATAAAGGTCTCATTATTGTTGATTCTCAAAAAAATGTCGGAAGTACATTTACCATTAAATTACCGATGAATCCGAGTCAGCATAAAGCGTAAAAAGAAATATTTAATAAAAAAGAAGAAGGTGAAAGAAAGCTTTAGCCTAAACAAATAAATTTAATCAATTGTATTATGAGTAACAGAATCTTATTAGTAGAAGACGACCAGAGTTTTGGGGCTGTTTTGAAAGATTATTTAACGATAAATAATTTTGAAGTGAACCTTGCCACAGATGGCGAAATGGGTTTAAAAGAATTTACAGAAAACGAATTCGATATCTGTATTTTCGATGTGATGATGCCGAAAAAGGACGGTTTCAGTTTGGCAGAAGATGTAAAAAGAATTGACAAAAATATACCGATCATTTTCCTTACCGCGAGAAATATGCGTGAAGATATTTTGAAAGGCTATCAGTTAGGCGCTGATGATTATATTACAAAGCCTTTTGATACTGAGCTTTTGCTATATAAGATCAAAGCGATTTTACAGAGAAGCGCCGTTTTGGAAGACGATGAGCAGGAACAGTTCAAGATCAGTAATATTTTCTTTGATTCAATGCTGCGTCAACTGAGAGTTAATGATAATGAATATAAACTTTCACCAAAAGAAAACGAATTGCTGAAATTGCTTTGTATGCACAGAAATGACTTCATGCCGAGAGATCTGGCTTTACGAAAGATCTGGAAAAAAGAGAATTATTTTACAGCAAGAAGTATGGATGTTTACATCGCGAAGTTGAGAAAACTGCTTAGAGAAGATGATGGTTTAGAGATCATCAACGTTCACGGGGAAGGTTTCCGCTTGTTGGTAAAAAATTAAAGTAGGGACAATTCTAGATTTGTCCAAAGAAAAGTATAAAAACCAAGTCTTTCGAATTACGAAAGAGTAAAATTGGTCTAAAAATAAGCCGCTTTCAAAAGAGAGCGGCTTATTTTATTTTTGAATGTTTCTAATTATTTTGCTTCAACGCAGAAAACGCGATAAGGAATCAAACGTGCTTCTTTAAATGTTTTTTGCACACTGCTGAAGTCCGAACTAGCAGTCTGTTTAGAAAGATAACTTCCTGCCATTACTTTATAATTGGGTCTTAAGGAGGCATCGATCTCCACTTTCATGTTTGGGAATCTTCTTCGGAAATACATTCCTACTTCGCGGGCTTCTTCATTGCTTTTCACAACTGCCAACTGAATTTTGTAACCCATGATTCGTGGGTTTCTTCGGCATATTTCAGATCGGGAAAGTTCTCTTTCCGGTACAATAATTCTCGGAGTATTAGAATTTGAAGAAGAATCTGTACCATCGCTCCAGGATTTTCCGGGATTGTTGGCGAGATTCGTGCCGCATTTATCCTCTACAATTCCGAGTAAATCATTAATTTTTTTGTCCATTGTCATTGATAATGGAGTGCCGGAAATGGTATCGTTTTTCACAACTTGCTGTGCTTCAAAGGCATTAATTGTGAGCAGTGATAATACGGTGAATATTTTAAGAATATATTTCATCAAGCTTTATTTTTGACAAATTTATAACAATTTAAAATTATACCAACATTTGTAATTTAGAACTGTTACAAATTACCTTAAATGATAAATTGCAGCGTGGTTCTCTTCTTAATTTTCTGTTAAATGTGCTATTTTTGCCAAGTTAAAAGTAAACACAATACAATTTACTAACCCAAGATTTTATATGATTAGTTGGAGAAAGCATTACAAAAGAGGTCTCATCGCAATATACGTGTTGCTGTCGACCAGTGCTTCTATTTACGCTCAAGGAGATGCAAAAAACGGTGAAAAACTGTTCAAAGCAAACTGTGTCGCATGTCACGCTTTAGACAAGCAACTTGTTGGTCCTGCTCTAGGAGGAATCGTAGATAAAGTTAAAAAAGAGTCAAATTTAGATACCAGTTGGCTTAAAAAGTGGATCAAGGACAATAAATCACTTAGAGAATCTGGTGATAAAGATGCGATCGCAATCTTTGAGAAGTTCAACAAAGTCGAAATGCTTGCGTTTCCTAATCTAACTGATAAGGATATCGATGACATTTTGGAGTATACTACAAATCCACCTGCTGCTGCACCCGCTGCAGATGCGGCAACTGCACCAGATACAAATTCTGTAGCTGCTCTGGAGATGGCGCAAAAACAATCGATGAATTCAAAAGTTATTTTGATTTCACTTATTGCTATCGGTGGTTTGCTGTTATGGTTGCTTCTTAAATTAAGACAGCTTGTTAAACTTCAGCAGACAGAAGAATTAGCAGGACTTAATGCGAGCAGAGCGGTTTCTTTCGGTGATCTGTACAGAAAATACAGCTACGTTGGAAAAGGCGTATTGGTAGTTCTGGGAATTTTCGCTGCGTACGGAATCTGGAACTGGTTGATGTGGGTTGGTGTTTATAAAGGTTACAAACCTGAACAGCCAATTTATTTCTCTCACAAGATCCACGCCGGGGAAAATAAAATAGATTGTCAGCTTTGTCACTCTTCCGCAAAATATGGAAAGGTTTCTGAAGTTCCTTCATTGAATGTTTGTATGAACTGTCACAAAATGATTGCCGAATATAACGGTAAATACATTGAGCCAGGAAAAGACAAAGCGTTCTACGATGGAGAAATTCAAAAAATATACTCAGCAGTAGGTTGGGATCCGGCTTCACAGCAATATACGGGGAAAACGCAACCAGTTGAGTGGACGAGAATTCACAATATGCCAGATTTTGTTTACTTCAATCACGCACAACACGTTGTAGCAGGAGAGAATGCAATCATCACTTCTTACAATAAGAAAAATCCTGAAGCGAAAATCGATGTCGTGTGTAAAGCATGTCACGGTCAAATTGATACCATGAATGTGGTGCAAATGGCAAATGACTTCACAATGGGATGGTGTATTGAATGTCACAGAACTACGGAAGTTGATATGACCAACGGTTATAATAAAGAGTATTTCAAAAATCTACACGATAAATTGAAAAAACAATACGGTTCTGGAACTAAGGTTACAGTGGCTGCGATTGGAGGTCTTGAGTGTGGTAAATGTCATTATTAATAATAAAAAATTAGAAGTATCAATGGCTTCAAATAAAATAAAATTCAGAAGTATTCACGAACTGAAAGATCCAAGCTTAAACGGTAAGCTGGCTCTAAAAGAATTTCAGAGCGAAATTCCGGTGGATGAATTATTAAGAGGCGACAAATCGAGTGAGTCTGGAACTTCGAGAAGAAATTTCCTGAAACTTTTAGGATTTTCTACAGCAGCTGTAACATTAGCAGCGTGTGAAGCTCCGGTAATTAAAACCATTCCTTATGTTGTTAAGCCGCACGAAATAATTCCCGGAATTCCGAATTATTACGCGACTACTTATTTTGATGGTTATGACTTTGCCAGTGTTTTAGTAAAAACTAGAGAGGGACGACCTATTAAAATTGAGCCGAATCCTTTGGCAAACGGCGTGGGTAAAACCAACGCTCGTGCACAGGCGGCTGTACTTTCTCTTTATGATAACGACAAAGTAAAACAGCCGAAACTCGACGGAAAAGATGAAACTTTTGATAAAGTTGATGATTTCGTTTTAAAAGGTATTTCAGAAGCACAGTCAGGAGGTAAAAAGATCGTTGTGTTATCACACTCTTTCCCTTCACCGACTTTCAAAAAATTATTTGCAGATTTCAAAACTAAATATCCAACAGCAGAACTCGTTACTTACGATGCAATTCCTCACACGGCGGCTTTAGATGCTGCTCAGGAAGTATTCGGACAAAGAGCTTTACCTGTTTATGATCTTTCGAAAACTCAGCTGGTAGTATCTTTCCAGGCAGATTTCTTAGGTGATTATAATGCTGGATCATTAGAAAGCTCTTACGCTTCAGCAAGAACGCCAGGTCCAAATATGTTGAGACATATTCAGATCGAATCTAATTTATCTTTAACCGGAGCAAATGCCGATACAAGAGTTCAGTTAAAACCAAGTGCAGTAAACAAAGTTTTAATTGAAGTTTACAACGGACTGAATGGTGGTGCAACAACCAAAGAAGCTGGTGAAATTGTAAAAGAATTACAGGCAAAAGGAAGCAACGCAGTTGTATTTGCAAACGGATCGAAAGGCGCTTATGTTTTAGCACATTTGATCAATCAAAAATTAGCCTCAACTGCTGTGACAGGAAAAGCAAATTTCCTGAAAGAATTTGACGGCGCAAAATATAAAGAATTCTTAGGTTGGGTGTCTTCCGGGCAAGTTGGCGTGTTGATCGCTAACAACGTAAACCCGATCTATTCAAGTAATAAAGGAGAAGATTTCAGAAAATCTCTGGAAAAGGTTCCCTATGTAATTGCAGTTACCGACAAGAAAAACGAAATGTACAAAGCAGCGAAAGCTGTAATTCCTGTCGCAAACTGGTTAGAATGTTGGGGTGATTTTGCACCGCAAACGGGGATTTATTCCTTAATGCAGCCAACCATTCAGAAAATCTACAAATCAAGACAGATTGAAGATTCATTATTAGTTTGGATGAATGGAAAAGGAAATCCTGCCAATAATTATTATGATTATTTAAAAGCTAACGCAACCACTATGATCGGTGGTACTCCTTTCAATAAAGCGCTTTATAACGGAGTGCTGGAAGGCGGAAATACTGCTGGTCTATCTTACACTGGTGGAAATGCGCAGCAAGCTATTACTGAATTAAATGGTTTCAAAACTTCTGATTTAGAATTAGTACTTTATACGAAGACTGCAATCGGTGATGGAACTCAAGCCAACAATCCTTGGTTACAAGAACTTCCAGATCCTATTTCAAGATTATCTTGGGACAATTATTTGACGGTTTCTCCCGGAGATGCTGACAGATTAGGTCTTGATAATGATCTAAATGCAAGAATGCAGTTGGGCGGTTCTACTGTAAATTTAACAGTAAATGGCGTTACTTTAAAAGACGTTCCTGTATTTATTCAACCTGGTCAGGCAGACGGTTCTTTCGGACTTGCGCTTGGTTATGGTAAAAAAGATTCCGGTAAAGTTGCCGAAACAGGTGTCAATGCTTATCCTTTATTTGATGGTTCAAACACCATTTTATCCAATGTAAAAATTGAGAAAACTGGTGGAGATCATGAGTTTGCAGGAATGCAGCTTCAGAATACCTTGATGGGTCGTTACGAGATTGCCAGAGAGGTTCCTTTGGATACTTTCTTAAATGTTAAATTTGACGATGAAAAATTAGGATGGAACAAACCTTTGGAATATCATACGATCGGTGGAGCAATGCCTGCAGGAAAGATTGACCTTTGGGATGCTTTCGATGATGCAGATGGTCCTCACTTTAATTTATCAGTAGATTTAAATTCTTGTACAGGATGTGGCGCTTGCGTCATCGCTTGTCAAGCTGAAAATAATGTTCCTGTAGTTGGGAAAGCGGAAGTAAGAATGTCTCGGGATATGTTCTGGTTAAGAATTGACCGTTACTATTCGACCGATATTCCAGCGAATGTTGATTTGAACAAAGATGGCAAACTTTCTCAAGAGGAAGCGATTGCAGCAGATCTTAATGTTCCGGGAATGTATGGTCATTTCTTAGACAAGAAAAGCGGTATTTTAAATCATCCTGCGAATAATCCAGATGTGATTTTCCAGCCGGTAATGTGTCAGCACTGTAACCATGCTCCTTGTGAAACAGTTTGTCCGGTTGCTGCAACATCTCACGGTAAACAAGGTCAAAATCAAATGGCTTATAACAGATGTATCGGTACAAGATATTGTGCAAACAACTGTCCTTATAAAGTAAGAAGGTTCAACTGGTTCACTTATAACCTTAATGATAAATTCGACTTCAATCAAAATAACGATTTAGGAAGAATGGTACTGAATCCTGATGTTGTTGTAAGAACAAGAGGGGTTATGGAAAAATGTTCAATGTGTATTCAAATGACGCAGAACACCATCCTGGAAGCTAAGAAAGACGGAAGAGCGATAAAAGATGGCGAGTTCTCTACAGCTTGTGTGAACGCTTGTCCTACAACTGCCTTAAAATTTGGTGATATGAATGATAAGAGCTCAGAAGTTCGCGCATTATTCAGCACCAACAGAAGATATACTTTGCTGGAAGAAATTGGTACCAAACCAAATGTATTCTACCATACCAAAGTAAGAAACAGAAAAGAAAATAACGTTTAAATAATAAATAGGTAAAAAATGTCAGGACATTACGAAGCTCCGATAAGGGAACCTTTAATTATTGGTCATAAGACTTATCACGATATCTCCGAAGATATTGCAAGACCTATCGAGGAACGCGCAGGTAAACTGTGGTGGGTTTCCTTTTGGGTAGCATTAGCTTTATTCCTTTACGGATTTGGCTGTATTGCTTACACCATTGGTACCGGAATCGGTGCATGGGGACTTAACAGAACCAATAACTGGGGATGGGATATTACCAACTTCGTTTGGTGGGTAGGGATCGGTCACGCCGGAACCTTGATCTCTGCAGTATTGTTATTATTTAGACAAAGATGGAGAATGTCTGTTAACCGTTCTGCGGAAGCGATGACAATTTTCGCTGTAGTTCAGGCCGCTATTTTCCCTGTAATTCACATGGGTAGAGTTTGGGTTGGATATTGGGTTTTCCCTTTACCGAATCAGTTTGGTTCACTTTGGACGAACTTTAACTCACCATTACTTTGGGACGTATTCGCAATTTCAACGTATTTCTCCGTATCAACCGTATTCTGGTTTATGGGATTAATTCCTGACTTTGCAATGATCAGAGATAGAGCAAAAACTCCCTGGACAAAAAGAATTTATACTTTCCTTTCCTTTGGATGGGGTGGAAAAGCAAAACACTGGCAACGTTTCGAAGAATTATCTTTGGTGTTAGCAGGTTTAGCAACACCACTTGTATTCTCCGTACACACCACGGTATCTTTTGACTTTGCTACGTCGGTAATTAAAGGATGGCACTCAACGATCTATCCACCGTACTTTGTTGCAGGAGCAGTTTTCTCCGGGTTTGCAATGGTACAGACACTTTTGTTAGTGGCTAGAAAAGTTTGTCACCTCGAAGATTATATCACGATGTACCACATCGAAATTATGAATATCGTTATCATCATTACTGGTGGTATGGTAACTGTAGCTTATGGTACAGAATATTTTATCGGATGGTATTCAGGTTCAAGATATGAAGATTTTACATACCTTTCTCCAGGTGCAGCAACCGGTCCTTACTGGTGGGCGTTCTGGGCATTGATTACTTGTAACTTGATCGTTCCTGCATTATTCTGGTTCAAAAAAGTAAGAACGAATATTATCGCAACATTTATTATTGCTTTAATTATTAATATTGGAATGTGGTTCGAAAGATTTGATATTATCGTTATCAATATTTCCAGAGATTATTTACCAAGTTCATGGACGATGTTTAAACCAACAATTATTGATGTTGGAGTGTTCCTAGGAACAATAGGATTTTTTGGAGTGTTATTTTTATTGTACGCAAGAACGTTCCCTGTAATTGCACAGGCCGAACTGAAAACTATTTTGAAAATATCAGGTGAAACTTATAAAACTAAAGAAGAAGAAGATGAGCACCACTAAGATAGTATTTGGTATTTATGCCGACGATGATGATTTATTAAACGGTGTACAGGCTTGCAACGATAAAGGAATTGCGATCAACGAAGTGTATACTCCGTTTCCGGTTCACGGTCTTGATAAAGCTTTAGGATTAAGAAAAACCAGAATTTCAGATGCTGCTTTTATGTATGCAATATATGGTTTGTCAATCGGGAGTTTAGTTACATGGTATACGATGAATCACGACTGGCCAATGAATATTGGGGGGAAACCTTCATTTGACTGGGGACATAACATGCCTGCATTTGTAGTGCCGATGTTTGAACTAATGGTTTTTTGTGCAGCTCACATGATGTCGCTTACCTTTTTGATAAGAAACAAAATGTATCCGGGTTGTCCACCACAGAATCCAGATCCACGAACTACAGATGATAAATTTATGATGGAGTTTGTAACCGACAATGTTGATGCAGTAAAACAGGTTCTGATTGATACCGGAGTTGAAGAAATAACTGTAAAAGATGCTTAAAATGAAAGAGAATATAATTAAAATTACAGCGATCATAGGGTTTGTAGCATTTTCATTAAGTTCTTGCAGCAAAGAAAATCCGCCTTTGGTTTATTTTCCAGATATGTATTTTCCTGTAGCGTACGATCCTTTGGCTAAAGCTGTTATTGCTTACTCAGATCATGAAACTGAAATTCCAGCTTTTGTAAATAATAATGGCGCAACAGGATTAGGTCCGGTTGATGGAACTGTTTCCCACGATGTAGATGGAGTTGCTGATGAAGCAATGAATTCGACAATGACGCCTGATCAGTATAATGGAGGATATGACCAGTCTAAATTAATAGTAGGTTCTCCTTTAAAAAATGCCAATCAGCAAAAAGATATTGAACGTGGAAAAGGTCTTTACGAAAAAACCTGTTCTGCCTGTCACGGAATTGCAGGAGACGGACAAGGACCGATCGTAGTGAGCGGTGCGTATGCAGGAGTTCCTAAATATGCCGACAGACAAATTACAGTTGGGTCTGTACATTACGTTTTAATGCATGGTAGAAATTCCATGGGTTCTTACGCAGGAATGTTAACTCCAGGAGACCGATGGAGAGTTGCCTTATATGTTATGAGTGCGTTCAAGGGAGGTGTAAATCCTGCTCCGGCCGCTGCTGCAGCAATGCCAATGGCATCTACTACAGCAACTCCAACTCCGGCAACTGATGCAAAACCAGCAGATGCAGCGATGGTTGCACCCGCAGCAAATGTAACGACTAGTCCTAAAAAATAAAAAGAAATAAAACATGTATAGTTTTTCACCTAAATTAAGATTATATTCAATCATATTTATCGTTCTGGGATTAGTACTCTTTGGCGCAGGCTATTTTATGAATCACGGAATGACCGATGCGAAAATTGAGCATATGATGGAAGCCGCTCATCCGGGTGGAGTTCAGGCGCCTACAAATTCAAGCGAATTGGTAGGTCCTCAGGATCATGCAGCGCATTTAGAACATGCAAAACATCAAGTTCACAATCAGCCTTTAGCAGCGATTCATACCGTTTCGGTATTTTTATTCGCCTTAAGCTGTTGTGCATTATTTTTCTACTGTATCCAAAATGCTGCACACGCAGGTTGGTCTATAATAATATTAAGGGTAATGGAGGCGATTGCTTCTTTTATTCCGTATGCAGGAACATTAGTTGTAATCCTGATGATTTTGAATGTTACTAATGTAGGCCATATTTTCCACTGGATGGATCCTGAACTAACGACGCAGGGAGACAAAAATTTTGATCCTATTCTTTTCGAAAAGAAAAAGTTTTTAAATATTCCTTTTTATGTTTTCAGAACTTTATTCTATGTAATTGGTGCTTCTTTCTTCGTTTGGAAACTGAAATCGCTTTCTAAGAAAGTAGATGAGACAAAAAGTAGAAAAGTCTATGCAAGTTACTACAGCTGGAGTATTGGTTACATTGCTTTCTTCGGATTTTGTTCTGCAGCTTGGGCATGGGATTGGTTAATGTCAATCGATCCACACTGGTATTCTACCATGTATATTTGGTACGCAATGGTAAGCGCATGGGCCGCAGCATTAGCGGTGATCATTTTAATAAGTGTTTATTTAAAGAAAACTGGAGTACTTCCACAATTTAATGATAATCACCTGCATGATTTAGGAGTGTTCTTATTTGCATTGAGTATGCTTTGGACCTATACCTGGTTTGCACAGTTCATGTTGTACTGGTATGCGAACGTACCGGAAGAAGTCAATTATTTCTTCGGCCGTTTCGAATATTATAAAAGTATATTTTGGATCATCTTAATACTGAATTTCTTTATTCCATTATCAGTTTTGGTAAGTTCAAGCATTAAAAGAAATTATAAAGTTGTTTCTACCATAGCAGTAATTGTTATATGTGGACAATGGTTGGTTTATTTCAATATGGTAATGCCGGGAACAGTTGGTCCTTTCTGGAAAACTCCGGAGGTATTATTACTTAATGCTGGTTCCATTTTATTTGGTTTAGGATTGTTTATCTTCGTGGTAATGACTGCGTTGTCTAAATTACAGTTGATGCCGGTAGGAAATCCATTCCTTAAAGAATCAAAAATATATGAATATCCTTTCTAAAAGGTACAGAATATTCTTTCAAATTATTATCCCGGCTTTATGTCGGGATTTTTTTTAAATTTGTACAAATCACTTACTATGAAACGAATTTTGTTGTTATTGCTTTTTAGCCTTTTTCTTATCGGGTGCAAAAAAGATAAAGTTGATGCAACCAGTACGCAAACGCTGCAGTCCAGCATTAATGATATGACGGCAAGTTTGAACACACTAAAGCAGGTGAAATTTAATGAAGCACTTTATATCCTGAAAACATTTGGGGTAGAAGTTGATGGCGACACGAACGAATTGAAAGCATTAGGAAAATTGATCAACGGAAAAAAGGTTCCCGAAATTTTCAGTCTTGCCGATCAGGTTGCTCAGAAGAATGGAATCGACTGGTCAAGTACAGGTCCACCTTCTTTGGGCGAAATGAATATTTTCGGAAATATTGCAGCAAAAGAATCTGATCCAAATGATATTTCAGCGAGTTCTTTAAATGTTGTTACGACTCCAATTGCGGTTGACAGTATTTTAGGTCCAAAATCATTGCAGATCGTGCCTCGATTGCTGGATTCTACCGGTAAACCAATTGCTTTTACTGGAGCTGGTTTAGAAGCTATTATGGAAGTTTTCAGCAATGGAACGAAAATCCTTACGGCTAAAAATTTAATGCAGGATAATAATTTTAAAGGTTTTAATCTAAGATTTGCTTCCCTGCCTTCGCAGAAGATTGTAGATAACAAGATCGACATCACCGTTTCCGTGAAAACGACGAAGAAAACATTCAAAATGTCGAAGATTGGCGTTACTGTCAATCCAAAAGCACTTTTGATGCCTTCAGAAAATAAAGTAGATAATCCTGCTGATCCAAACACAACTACAACGGTTCCTCCAACGGAAAATCCTACGGATCCACAGACTACGAATCCAACAGTTACGCCTTCATCCGATCCGAAAGCCAGTGTTTCTAAATTTCTGAATAATCTGAACGCTCAGAATTTGAAGGGAGCTTACGAAACTTCAGATAATCCAAACTGGGGTTCCTTTGATAATTTCTCCAATCCGACTTCTGGTTTCGGCGGAGTTAAAAACATTACTGTTAAAAATATCTCCGCACCAAAGACAAGCGCTAATTCTTCCAGTGTAAATGCAACGTATGATGTTACCGATAAAAATGGTAAAACAACCGCACTTTTGGTAACCTTTGGATTAAAGAATGTTAATGGCGAGTGGAAAATTTCCAGCTATAAAATAAACTAAAATGACAAAATCTGAATTGATTCATCAATTAGAAAATACCATAGAAAATATCCCGGATTTTCCGAAGCCCGGTATTCAGTTTAAAGATATTACGCCGATTTTTCTCAATCCAAAATTGTACGAAGAAGTTATTGCTAATCTTGCTGATTTCAGTCGTGGAAAAGTTGATGCTGTTTGCGGAATAGAAAGCCGCGGTTATCTTTTTGGGATCGCAATTGCTGTAGCGCTGGAAGTTCCGTTTATATTGATTAGAAAAAAGGGAAAATTACCACCACCATTTGTGGGCGAAAAGTACGATCTGGAATATGGTTCCGCAGAGATAGAAATGCGGACCGGACAAATAAAACCCGGACAAAGAATTCTGGTACACGACGATCTTTTAGCAACGGGCGGCACCACAGAAGCTGCTGCAAAATTAGTAGAAAAACAAGGAGCCAAAGTGTCGCAATTTAGTTTTTTGATCGGTTTAAAAGACCTTGATGGAGAAAAAAGACTGCAACAGTTTAATGCACCTGTTCATTCGATCTTAGAATATTAAATTTAAATTTTACTGTTTTTATCGCAGATTTCTTGGGGATTTACAGTAAGCTTTTTTAAAAAAATGTTTTTTCAGACATAATTTTGTAAATCGTTCAAAAACAGTTAAATTTGCACTTCAATTTTTATAACAATTATGGCAAAACTACATAAACCTCACACGAGTAAGAAAGAAATGGAAGGAAAGGAAACTGTTGAAGTTTTCAAAGACTTAGACCGGGGTGCATTAGATACCGAAAGATTCGTTGAGAAGCACGCAAAAACTTTGATCACTATTTTTGGTGTGATGGTTTTGGCAGTTTTAGGATATTTTGCTTACCAGCAATTCTACGTTGCTCCTAGAAATGAAGAAGCGATTTTGAGTTATCTTTCTGCTCAGAAAAATTTAGCCGATGGGAAAGACGAATTGGCTTTAGGTGGTAAAACTGCTGCAAATCCAGGTTTTCTTGGAACTTACAATGACTATTCTGGAACTAAAGTTGGAAAGCTTTCTGCTTACAACGCAGGTCTTTTGAAATTCAAAGAAGGAAAATATCAGGAATCTTATGATCTGTTAGATAAATTTTCTTCTGATAATAAAGTTTTAATGGCGTTGAAATATGGCGCGATGGCAGATTGTCAGTCAAACCTTAATAAAAATGATGATGCATTATCACTTTTAGATAAAGCAACTTCAGCTTCCGATGATCCTTACACTTCTTATTATTTCACAAGAAAAGCAGGATTGGTTTCATTAGCATTGAAGAAAAATGCAGAGGCTAAAAAATACTTCTCTACGATCGACGAAAAATATCAGGATTACGATAACGGAATGTCTGAATCTTATATCGAAATGGTAAAATATTACTAAAAAAAATAAACGATGGCAACTGTAAATCTTTCAGATTACAAACCATTACAGATCAATGATGCCGGTTCTTTTAGAATTGGCATCGTTGTTTCAGAATGGAATGATTTTGTAACCCACAATCTTCGCGATGGCGCTTTAGAAGTGCTTAAAGCCGAAGGCGTAAAAGAAAAGAATATAAAAGTTTTCAAAGTTCCCGGAGCTTTTGAGTTAAACTACGCCTCGATGCAGTTATGCAAAGAAGGTATTTTCGATGCTGTTATTGCAATTGGTTGCGTTATTCGCGGTGAAACTCCACATTTTGATTATGTTTGCTCTGCGGTTGCGCAAGGAATCAAAGACTGTAATATTATGACCGACGTACCCACGATTTTCTGTCTTTTAACAGATGATAATAAGGAACAGTCTATCGCAAGAAGTGGTGGCGATCTAGGAAATAAAGGCATTGAAGCTGCTGTTACGGCGTTACAAATGATCGATTTTAAGAAGAAATTAAATGCTAAACTGGGTCAGATCGGATTTTAATTTGAGCTGAAATTTAAACCATTCCTTTTGCTGCAATTTCCTAATTTGAATGATGTTTGAGTTTTGTATCATAATTCCGAACACAATGTAGATTATAATGAATTTTAAAAAGTAAATCTATAAAACAAGAAGCGTAATGAACACCACCGTTATTAATAATTACTCGAAGCTCAAGCTTTCCTTATTTATTTTACCACTGGTTTTGTTGATTGCAATCGTTATATTTCTTTACAGTCAAAATTCTTTAAATGCCTATCAATACACGCAAATTCAAAAGAATTGCTTCTTTCTTCTCAACCATCATTTAGGCCAATTTCCCAATCTTGAATATAATCTAACGCAAATTGGAGATGCTTCCATTTTTTTGTCGTTCTTAATTATTTTCCTGGTGTATGCTCCAAAAATTTGGGAGGCTTTAATATCTGCTTCTTTGGTTTCTCTCGTATTTTCGAATGGACTGAAGAATTTGTTCGATGTGCCAAGACCCGCAGTTGTTTATGATAACGATCTTTTTATCATCGTCGGCAAAACTGCTGTTGGATATTCCAGTTTACCTTCTGGTCATTCTATCACCATATTTACGACACTTACGGTTTTGCTTTATGCATTTATGCCCAAAGATTTTAAGTTTAAATTTTTATGGACATTTTTCATTATCGCTTTAGGATTATTTATTGCATCTTCTCGAGTGGGAGTTGGAGCCCATCATCCGCTGGATGTTATTATCGGTAGTATCATCGGATATATTTCCGGACTTATTGGTATTTTTATCAGTAGAAAATATAAAATTTTCAGTTGGGTCGGGAACAAAAAATACTTTCCCATTTTCATCGTATTAATTTTGGCTATTTGTGGTTCTCTGATCAATAAAATAATTACTGAAAATGTGTTCGTCTTTTATATGGCCTTAGTTATTTTATGCGTTTCACTCTATAAAATCGTTTATGTATATGTTAAAAAATGATATCAAAATAACTCATTTTGTGCTGATAATGAGTGCGCTCCTTTTCCTGCTTTTTCATTATCCTTTTTTCAAATTTGTTTTTAATAACGTAGATTATAAAAGCTTCACGGGTGTTTTTATCATTGTAAGTTTAGTTATTTCAATGTTGGTTGCCAATGCTTTTGTTCTTTTTCTTTTCTTTTTTCTATCTCGTTTTGTTGGGAAGTTTTTGTTAGTCCTGTTTTTTATCATCAATGCAGTTGCAGTTTACTTTGTCAACACGTATAGTGTAATTATCGATGAAAGTATGATTGGTAATGTGCTTAATACCAATTATTCTGAATCGAGCAGTTTTTTTTCGGTGAAATTGGTTTTATACCTTGTTTTTCTTGGGATTATTCCGAGTATTTATATTGTTAAAGCGAAAATTATAAACGTGACTTTGAAGAGATTTTTAATCTCCATTTCACTTACTTTATTATTTCTTTTGACTTTGGTTTTCGCAAATTCTAGTAATTTTTTGTGGATCGATAAAAATTCAAAAACCCTGGGTGGACTTGCAATGCCATGGTCTTACGCGGTCAATATTCCTCTGTTTTACATTCATGAATTCAAGAAGAATGAGAAAGAGATCTTACTACCAAATGCGACTATAAAAGACAATCAGAAATCGGTCGTGATCTTAGTGATCGGAGAATCTGCAAGAAGCGAAAACTTTTCTTTGTACGGCTATCGAAAAAATACGAATCCACTACTTTCGAAAATTCCAAATGTTTCTCATTTTAATGCAACCTCGGATGCCACTTACACAACTGCTGGTGTAAAAAGTATATTAGAACATCAAAATACAGATGAACTGTATGAAATTTTGCCCAACTATCTATATAGAAATAATGTCGATGTTGTCTGGCGAACTACAAACTGGGGCGAACCGCCCGTTCACATCAAAAATTACGAAAATAGAGAAGCCTTATTGCCGAACTGCAAAGGCGATGGCTGCAATTACGACGGAATCCTTTTGTCTGGATTAAAAGAGGAAATTTTAGCCAGCAAAAAAAATAAAATTCTCATCGTTTTACATACAAGCACAAGTCACGGGCCAACATACAGCAAGAAATATCCAGCGCAGTTTGAGACTTTCAAACCCGTTTGCAACAGTGTTGAATTAGGAAATTGTTCTCACACAGAACTCGTCAATGCCTATGACAACACGATCGTTTATACCGATTATCTTTTAGCAAATGTCATTGAAGATTTAAAACAACTAAAAGATTATAAAAGTGCTATGATTTTTGTTTCTGACCACGGTGAATCTTTAGGTGAAAATAATTTGTATATGCATGGTTTACCTATAAGTATCGCACCCAAGCAACAATATGAGATCCCTTTTATCGTTTGGACTTCGGATAACAGCGCGAGACAATTAAAACCAAATAAAGTGCTCACTCAAAATTACGTCTTCCACAGTGTTTTAAATTTTTTAAACATTGGAAGTCCTATTTACAATGAGCAAATGAATATTTTTAAATAATTAAACTTTAAATTTTTTAAAAGAAATATCTAAAAATAGCACAACTTTCGTTTATAGTAGTTTACCAATATTCAAGTTTTTGGGCAAAAGAAAATAAGCTCAATAAATAAAATTTTTGTAATTTTAATTCAATTAATATTTTAAAATATACCTTATGAAATGGACCAACGATAGAAGTGATAATGTTGATGACAGACGCGGTTCGGGCAGTGGTGGCGGAATGATGGTCGGCGGCGGTCTGGGAACGCTTATTATCGCGGCCATTATATTTTTTTTGGGTGGTGATCCTTCCGCAATTCTTTCTTCAGGAGGCGGTTCACCGCAACAGACTGAACAGCGTAATTTAACACCGGATGAATTAAAAGTTAAAGATTTTGTTTCCATGGTTACTAAGGAAACAGAGAAAACCTGGATCGCAATTTTTCAGCAAAATGGAATGCAATACAAACCGCCAAAAGTGGTCATGTTCGAAAGTGTAACTCAGTCTGGTTGTGGAACGGCACAAGCTGCGATGGGACCTTTTTATTGTCCTGCGGATGAAACAGTTTATATGGATATGAGTTTTTTCAAAGAACTGGAACAAAGATTTGGCGCAAAGGTTACAGAGTTTTCAATTGCTTATGTGATGGCACACGAAATTGGGCATCACGTACAAACACTTTTGGGAACTACTCAAAAAGTCGATCAGCTAAGATCAAGCGGAAGATATTCGGAAGCTGACATGAATAGAGTTTCTGTAGCCACAGAACTTCAGGCAGATTTTTATGCTGGAGTCTGGGCAAAACAAACCGATAATCGGGAACACATTTTAGAACCGGGAGATATCGAATCTGCTATTTCTGCAGCTGAAGCGGTTGGCGATGACAATATTCAGAAACGTTCCCAAGGTTATGTTAATCAGGAAGGTTTTACGCATGGGAGTTCTGCACAAAGAAAAGAGTGGTTCATGAAAGGTTATAACACCGGTGATATTCGACAGGGAGATACTTTCAATGAATTACTGAAATAGATCTCACTTTCCTGTAAAATAAAAATTCCCGAAATCTTCGGGAATTTTTTTGCGCAAAAAAACCGCAATGTAAAATACACTACGGCCTACTAAAATATATTAAAGATAATTTTTAGTTTTGATTTGCAGTTTCTTCCATTGAAGATTTTGCCTGACCAACTTTATCCTGAACTTGAGAAGCAACATCATTTGCTTTTGATTTCAAATCACTTCCAAATTTGCTGAAGTTATCTTTTGCAGTATTGATGGTATCCTTCACTGCTTGTTTTTCCTCAGGTGTAGAATTTTTATATTTCCACCATGCCAATGCTCCAAGTCCTAGTAATGCTAATAAGCCATTTTTTTTAGTGCTCATAATTTTAAGTTTTAAGTTATTTTGAAAAAATTTAATTTAATACTTGTTCAATTGTAAAAAGCGTGCCATCAAATTATTTTAAACCTTAAAATTTTGTTAAATTATTTAATTTCAGAGTTTTATAGTGGTCCCGACATTGAGCTTTTACATTAAGCTTTATTTTTAAATCAAATTCTCTCAAAAAAAACGCTGTCAAAAGGACAGCGTTCGTTTTTATAACTAAAAGTTCTCAATTACCCTAAATAAGGATATTTGTAATCTTTCGGTGATACAAAAGTTTCTTTAATGCTTCGTACAGAAACCCATCTCATCAAGTTCATTTTAGAACCTGCTTTATCATTGGTTCCGGAAGCTCTTGCTCCACCAAAAGGTTGCTGTCCTACAACTGCTCCTGTTGGTTTATCATTAATGTAGAAATTTCCTGAGGCATTTTCCAAAGCTTTGTAAGCTTCAGCAATTGCGTAACGGTCTTGTGCGAAAACTGCTCCTGTTAATGAATAGGGTGAAGTTTCGTCTACCAGTTTCAAAGTTTCTGCCCAGTCCTTATCTTCATAAATATAGATGGAAAGAATGGGTCCAAAGATTTCTTCACAAACCGATTCGTATTTTGGATTGGTGGTTAAAATCACGGTCGGTTCTACGAACCATCCTTTTGAATCATCGCATTTACCACCAATAATTACTTCAGCATCTGCAGATTTTGCTGCTCTTTCAATATAACCTTTACATTTCTCGAAAGAATTTTTGTCGATCACTGCATTCACGAAGTTAGAAGGATCTTCCGGACTTCCCATTTTTACCGTTTTCAATTGAGATTCCATAACTGCTTTAACATCATTCCAAATTGATCTTGGAATATAAGCTCTGGAAGCAGCGGAACATTTTTGACCTTGATATTCGAATGCACCACGAACCAAACCTGTTGCAACCGCTTCTACATTTGCAGAAGAGTGCGCTACAACGAAATCTTTTCCGCCTGTTTCTCCAACAATTCTTGGGTAAGTTTTAAACAAATCGATATTGTTTCCGATCATTTTCCACATTCCCTGGAAAACTTTTGTAGAACCTGTAAAATGCAGTCCTGCAAAATCTGGGTGCGACATTATTTTTTCAGCAGTACTTTTTCCGTCTGTAAAGATCATGTTGATTACTCCTGCAGGTAAACCCGCTTCCATAAACACATCCATCAAAACTTTAGCAGAAAGAATCTGCTTGTCTGAAGGTTTCCAAACCACAACATTTCCCATCATTGCCATACAAGTTGGTAAATTTCCAGCGATTGCAGTAAAATTAAAAGGCGTTACTGCAAAACAAAAACCTTCCAGAGGTCTGTATTCAGATCTGTTCCAAATTCCGGTGTCCGAAACTGGTTGTTCGCTGTACATTTCGGTCATAAATTCTACGTTGAAACGCAAAAAGTCGATGAATTCGCAAGCAGCATCAATTTCTGCCTGATGAACATTTTTACTCTGTCCGATCATTGTCGCAGCATTTAGGCGATCTCTGTATGGTCCTGCAATTAGATCTGCAGCTTTCAGGAAAATCGCAGCGCGCTGTTCCCAACCTAGATTATTCCATTTTTCTTTTGCAGCAAGAGCTGTATTGATCGCTTCGTCCACATTTTCCATTGTTCCTTTATAGTAGAAACCCAGATCGTGTTGATGATCTTGTGGGGAACTGATTTTCACTTTATTCTCGCTCGTAACTTCTTTTCCGTTGATGATCATTGGAATTTCCGATTTGTCTTTCCACATTTTTTTATAAGTGGCGATCAATGATTTTACTTCATCAGAACCTGGTTCATAAGTTCTTACCGGCTCGTTGATTGCGAATGGAACTTGCGAAATTGCTTTTGACATATTTTTATTTTTTATTAAATTTATTGTGAATGTTACAAAGTTAAGGGAATTCGGGCAATGTTCCAAAAACACTTGATCTCTAAAATCTATTCTTTCACCAATATTTTTTCGCTCACGAGTTTACTTAAAATGACAGTTTTGTCCTCAATTTTTACCTTCATCGATCCGTCGTATTTTTCGATTTCTAGTATTTCAATATTCGTTCCCAGTTCCAGGTTTTTAGCATTTAAATAACTTAGAAAGTCATCATCAGTGATCGTAACTGCGGTGAAGACAACATTGTTCCCTTCTTTGCAACTGCTAAGTTTCTTTAAATGTTGTGCAATAATGTTTCCGTCTTTATCCGGAATTGGTTCTCCGTGAGGATCAAATTTTGGATGATTCAAAAGTTCATCCATCTTGTCAAAAAAAACATCAGATTGGATGTGTTCTACCTGTTCCGCGATCTCATGTACATTTTCCCACCCGAAATTCATTTTTTCTACGAGAAACATTTCAGTTAAGCGGTGTTTTCTCACGACCAAGGCAGCTTGCATTTTCCCCGAATCTGTTACTCTTAAAGGTTTGTAGCTTTCGTAGATAACCCATTTTTTGTCCGCAAACTTCTTCATCATATTGTTAACGCTCGGCATTTTTACATTGAGAAATTTACTCAGTTCATTGATGGTAACGGTATTATTATCATTAATTAGATGGAAAATAGCTTTCAGGTAATTTTCTTCAGTAAGGGAAATCATAGTAGTTAGATTAACAGTAGTGCAAATCTAACAATAATATTAGACAAAGAAAACTCACCATAAAGATGAGTTTCAGTTTAACGAGAAGAAATTCTTATGAAAAATTTAACGGCATCAGAACATAAGAAAAATAATACTAAATTTTTTTTGTGCTGATTTCCTGATTCAAAGGTGCTGCTTTTATTGATTAAAATAGCGGGTTTATTTACGGTATTTCACACCGTGTTTTCACGTATTTTGTTTATTTTTATGGTATGAAATTTTCCTTTAAAAATGATTATTCAGAAGGTTGCCATCCAAGAATTTTAGAAGCACTTTCTGCTACCAACTTCGTGCAGCAAAACGGTTACGAACTCGATGATTACTGCCTTAATGCTGAAAATTTGATCCGGAAAAAGATCAAAAATCCTCAAGCGAAAGTGCATTTTGTTTCAGGTGGAACACAGGCAAATCTAATTGCCATTTCAGCATTTTTGAGACCGCATGAGAGTGTTGTTTCAGCAGCTACAGGACATATTTTAACCAACGAAAGTGGTGCAATTGAAGCAACCGGACATAAGGTTCATGCGATAGAAACTTCAGATGGAAAAATTCGGCCGGAAGAGGTGCAGAAAATTATTGATCTTCATCAAAATAAACCACATCAGGTTAAACAGAAATTGGTTTATATTTCAAATTCTACGGAAGTAGGAACCATTTATTCTAAAAAAGAATTGATTGATCTTTATCAATTCTGTCAGGAAAAAAGCCTTTATTTATTCGTTGATGGTGCACGTTTAGGACACGCTTTAACTGCGGAAACGAATGATTTATCTTTAGAGGATTTTGGGAAATATAGCGACGCTTTTTATTTAGGTGGAACTAAAAACGGAGCTTTGATCGGTGAAGCAATTATCATTAATAATGAAAATTTGCAGCAGGAATTTGGCTTTCATCTGAAACAGAAAGGTGCGATGCTCGCAAAAGGCCGTTTGCTGGGAATTCAGTTTGAAGAGTTGTTAAAAGATGATCTCTATTTTGACTTGGCAAAACATGCGAATCAGCAAGCCATGAAAATAAAGAAAGCTTTCCAGGAAATTGGTTGTGATTTTCTTAGTGAAACCTTTACGAATCAGATCTTTCCAATTTTAAGCAATTCACAGATTGAAAAACTTTCCACGAATTTCGATTTCTATGTCTGGAAAAAAATTGACGAAGAGAAATCTGCCGTTCGTTTGATAACATCCTGGGCGACGAGCGATGAAATTGTTGAGAAATTCATCATTGAAATTAAAAATTTGAAATGAAAAAAGCAGTTTTCTTTTTGAGCATTTTGCTTTCCATAGTGATCAACGCACAAAAACAGGAAAAAGATCCTGAAATTGCCGGATATGTAAAAAATGTAAGTAAGGATTCCCTCAAAGCGAATATCGAAAAGCTTGTCAGTTTAGGAACCCGGCACACCATGAGTTCGACAACGGATAAAGAGAAAGGAATCGGCGCTGCGAGAAATTGGGTTTTGTCCAAGTTTAGAAACTTTGCGAAAAATTCCGAGGGAAGAATGGAAGTTTATCTTCAAAATGAAGATCTGCAACCTGACGGAAAAAGGATCAATAAAGTCACGAACCTTGGGAATGCAATTGCTCTTTTAAAAGGAACTGATCCAACAGATCAAAGAATCATTATTGTTTCCGGCCACCTTGATTCCAGAGTTTCAGATATCCTAAATTCCACCGATGATGCACCGGGAGCGAACGACGATGGAAGCGGAGTTGCTGCCGTTATCGAAAGTGCCAGAGTTTTAAGCAGATCAAAATTTCCCATGAATATTCTTTTTGTTGCAGTAAGCGGTGAAGAGCAGGGTTTATTTGGAGCGAAGATGCTTTCAGATAAAGCAAAGGCAGAGAATTGGCAAGTTGAAGCTGTCCTAAATAATGATATGATCGGCAACAACAGTTTCGATACACCGAAGAATGATGGAACTCCAAATTAAGGGTTTTCAGTGAAGGCCTTCCTGCTTTTGAAACAGAAAAATCAGCTGCAGGAATCCGGAATTTCGGTCTTGAAAATGATGGGAAAGCAAGACAGTTAGCAAGATATGTAAAGGAGATCGGGGAAAGGTATGTGAAAAAAATTGACATCAAATTGATCTATAGAAACGACCGCTTTCTTCGTGGTGGAGATCATACGCCTTTCGTTAACAGTGGATTTACGGCGGTACGATTAACTGATTATTATGAAAATTACGATCATCAGCATCAGGATCTCAGAACAGAAAATAATAAAAAATATGGCGATTTGATGGAGTTCATGGATTTTGATTATTTAAAAACGAATACCGCCGTAAACGTTGCCGTTTTAGCCAACTTAGCGAAAGCAACTCCACAACCGGGAAATGTTTTGATGGATGTAAAAGAGTTGTCAAACTCTACCAAATTAAGTTGGGAAAAACCCGCCTCCGGAAAAGTAAAAGGATATTATATTTTGATCCGTGAAACCGACAGTTCGGTCTGGACTAAAAAGATCTTTACGACAGAGACTTCTTATAATGTTCCTTTGTCGAAAGATAATTTCCTGTTTGCGGTACAAAGTATTTCTGCTTCTGGAAACGAAAGTTTGCCGGTTATTCCCAAAGTATCAAGATAAAAAAATTCCGTCTCAGTTCAGCGAGACGGAATTCATATTTTAATTAAAGATCTGTTTATTGCAAATCTTCAAATTTATCTACAATTTTCTGGGAAACTCCGGTTTTACTGAATCCACCATCATGGAAAAGATTTTGCATGGTTACTTTTCGCGTAAGGTCTGAGAAAAGACTCACGCAATAGTTTGCACAATCAAGAGCATCGGCATTTCCAAGCGGAGACATGCTGTCTGCGAAGTTAAAAAATCCGCTAATTCCTTTCACACCTGCACCTGCTTTTGTCATCACGGGAGATTGAGAAATAGTATTTACACGAACTTTTCGGTCGCCCCAATAATATCCAAAACTTCTTGCGATGCTTTCCAGATAGGATTTGTTATCTGCCATATCGCCATAATTCGGGAAGGTTCTTTGAGCAGCGATATAAGTTAAAGCTAAAATAGATCCCCATTCGTTCATAATATTTTTATCCCAGGCAGTTTTCATGACTTTATGAAAAGATACAGAAGAAACATCCCAACCTTTCTCTAAAAAATCATAGTTAAGATCGGTATACGTTTTTCCTTTTCTGATGTTTACGGACATCCCAATTGAATGCATGATAAAATCGATTTTGCCATATTTTTGCTCAGCATGGGCAAAAAGTTTTTCCAAATCCTCCATCGATGTTGCATCTGCAGCGACAACATCAGAACCTGTTTTTTTAGCCAGTTCATCAATTTCTCCCATTCTCATTGCGATTGGTGCGTTCGAAAGGATAAATTCTGCGCCTTCTTCATGACATCTCTCCGCAACTTTCCAGGCGATAGACTGATCGTTTAAAGCTCCAAAAATAATTCCTTTCTTACCTTTTAGTAATCCGTATGACATATTCTTAATTTTAGACAAATTTAAAAAATTTTTACTGTTAAATGCATAAAAAAAGAACCGTAGTCAATACGGTTCTTAATTTTATGTAAAAACGAGTTTAGTTTGTCGCTTTTTTAATTTCTGCCTGCGCATCTACAGATGCATCTTTGGTTTTTTCCCAAACGTTAGAAACAGCATCTTTTGTGGATTCCCAAGCATCAGAAACATTTTCCTTTGCTCTTTCCATCCAGCCTTCGTGAGTTGGCTCTGTATTTTTTTCTTTTTGTTCGCGGATATAATCTTGTGCTCTGTCAGCATAATCGTTTACGGTCCATTTTGCTTTTTCTACCGCGTCATCTGCTTTGTTGTAATCTTGTCTGTCCATGATAATAATGTTTAATGTTAATATTTTATGATTGAAAAAAATAATTTGATATACTATTGAGTTGCAAGTTCCATTCCCATATAAGCCAATATTATGTTAAACATTTAATAATTTTTTCTTAAAATTCTCAAGTATTGATGAACTAAGGAACAGAATTCATAATTATCTTTTTATTTTTGAGCTAAAGTTGAATAAATGGATATAGTGAGGTGCGGTTGGTCTGAGAAAGACGATCTATACAGAAAATATCATGATGAAGAATGGGGAAAAGCAGTTTACGATGATGAAACATTTTTCGAATTTCTCGTCTTAGAAAGTTTTCAGGCCGGACTTTCGTGGCATACGATTTTAAAGAAAAGAGAAAATTTCAAAGAAGCTTTTGATAACTTTAATTATAAAAAAATTGCAAATTATTCTGAAGATAAAGTAGAAGAGTTAATGAGTAATGCTGGAATTATAAGAAACAGATTAAAGATTTTAGCAACCATTAATAATGCTCAAAGATTTCAGGAAGTTCAAAAAGAATTCGGCACCTTCTCAATATATATCTGGAGTTTCGTCGCTGGAAAAATAATTGTAAATCATCCAAAAACCTTAAAAGAAGTTCCTGCAACCACAGAAATTTCAGACGCTCTGTCAAAAGACTTAAAGAAAAGAGGATTTAAGTTTCTCGGTTCTACCGTTGTTTATGCACACATGCAAGCAACGGGAATGGTAAATGATCATTTGGTAGATTGTATTTTTAAATAAGAAAACCGACTAAAAGCCGGTTCTTAATTATTTATTTTTTATATTTTTCGTTAAAATATCGAACCAGGAAAATAATTCCTACTCCGAAGAACATACCTTGAAAAAAAATTGATAATTCTCCTTTTTTATCGAAGTAGAATAAAAATACAGTTATTACTAAAGCTAAAAATCAGATGAAGAGTTTAAAATCATTCATTACTCTTATTTAATAATCCGATCCAAAACCCACTCGATCATATTTCTCTCAGAAGCTGCATGATCCGCAGAAAATTCGCCTCTTCTTCTGTTCGCAATAACCGAATTTACCGTGATCGCTTTGTGGCCCAGTAATTTAGAAAGTCCGTAGATCGCAGAAGTTTCCATCTCGAAATTCGTTACGCCTAAATCATTTAAGGTTTCCAAAAACTGATCATCGAGCGCTTTCAAACGCAGTTGACGTCCTTGTGGTGCATAGAAACCTGGAAAAGTCGCCGTATTTCCGTGGTATTTTGCGTCCTTATAATATTCGCCCATTTCTTTAGCCCAGTCAGAAAAATACAACATCGGTTTGATTTTCTCGTACGGGAATTTCGCCATAAAGTTTCTGGAGAACTCATTTTCAAAAGCATAATCCTGGTAAAAATGAAGTAAACCATCAAGACCAACCACGTTTTCTGTCACCAACATATTGTCAACTTCCACATCAGGATTCACACTTCCGCAAGTTCCCATTCTGAAAAGTTCCAAAGCCGTATGATCGGTTTTGAATTCTTTGTTTTTCAAATCAATATTCACCAAAGCATCCAATTCGTTCATCACGATATCGATATTTTCAGTCCCAATTCCGGTTGACATAACCGTGATTCTTTCACCGCGCAAAGTTCCAGTGTGTGTATAAAATTCTCTTTTGTTTTTCTTGATTTCAATCTTGTCAAAATATTTCGAAACTTTTGGTACACGGTCAGGATCACCAACCAACATAATTTTTCCCGCAATATCTTCTGGCAATAAGTTTAAGTGATAAACACTTCCATCGTCATTGAGCACCAATTCTGATGCAGCTAATTTATTAAGCATAGTACATTTTTTTTATTTTTAAATTTTTATTTGGGTCTCGTCCTTAAAGACGAGACCTTCCGTTCCCTCCCGATTTTACATCGGGATCCACTCAAGTCGGGCTGCAGATGGTTTTGTAGAATTAAAAGTATTTTTCATTACTCATTACTCATTACTCATTACTCATTACTCATTACTCATTACTCATCAAAAATCACCCTCCAACTCTCTTGGTCTTATAACCCATTTCTTTCAAGATCACCATGATCTTATCGCGGTTGTCACCTTGAATAATAATAATTCCATCTTTTTCTGAGCCACCGATTCCCAAAGTTGTTTTTATTTTTTTTGAGATCTTTTTCAGCTCATCGTCATTGCCTTCGAAACCTTCAACTAAAGTCACCGGTTTTCCATGTCTGCCTTTTTTTTCAAACTTACAAATGAGAGGTTCTTTCTGAACAAATTTTTCTACGGGCATTTCGAAATCCTGCTCTTCATGGTCAGGAAAAATATTTTTGAGTTGATCTCTTAAATCCATCTAACAAAATTAGTGAAATAAATGTAGAATTGGTTTAATGATTTTTGGTTTTCTAAACGCATATCTCTAATTTTAGTTAAACATAATTCTTAAAATTTGTGATGATTTGTTATGTAAATCATAAAAAAGTCATAAAATTTATATTTGGTTCGTTTGGTTCAGAACTAAAATGTAATTTTGCGCATTAATTTTAAATCTAGTAATGAAAATCGACAAAGAAATTTTTAGTGAAATGGTTAATTTTTATGGAGACGTCTTCCATATACCGCCACTTGCTGCAAAAATTTATGCGTACCTGATTTTTGATTTTGAGAGAAAAGGCGTCTGCTTCGATAAGTTTGTTGATGTTTTTTCAGCCAGTAAAAGTTCCGTTTCCTCCAATCTCAATTTACTATTGAATCTAAATATCATTAATGACTTTAATAAAATCGATGAAAGAAAACGTTTTTTCGTAATGAATGAAAACTTTATGAAAATCCGTTTTGAAGAGATCATCGAAAAAATGGAACGTGAATTATCAATCCTGCACAACCTCAAAGATTTTCGAAATACAAGCGACGAAAGTGCGCTGCGAAAATTTGAAATTTATACGCGTCTCTTTAATAAGAATATTACGAATATCAAAGAAACGCTTCCTCAACTTTAAATAAGAAAAAATTATAACCTCATTCAAACAAAGCATTGAACCTCAATTATAAAATTAAATTCATGAAAAATAAAATCATTCTCCTTTCTTTATCGGCTCTTACGATAATCGGGTGTAAAAAAGAAGCTCCGAAAAAACCGGGCGCAATGCCATATCCTGTGGTTTCTGTAGAAACGAAAAACGTGACAGGTTATCAAACTTTTCCAGCTTCTATTCATGGGATTTTAAATAATGATGTTCGTGCAAAAATTCAAGGCTATATCACACAGGTTTTAGTGGATGAAGGACAATATGTTACGAAAGGACAACCTTTGTTCCGCCTCGAGACAAATATTTTGACGCAGTCGGCCAATGCCGCAAAAGCTGGTGTCGGTGCAGCAAGATCAAATGTTTCGGCTTCTGATGCGAATGTAAAAGCTGCGCAGGCAGCCGTAAGTGCAGCGCAGGTTGAGGTCAATAAGTTGAAACCTTTGGTTGAAAAAAATATTATCAGCAATGTACAGTTGCAAACTGCGCAGGCAAATCTTGCTCGTGCACAGGCACAGGTTTCTCAGGCAATTGCGGCAAAACAACAGGCGAGCGCCGGAGTTTCTCAGGCTCAGGCAAATTTTCAGGGAGTTCAGGCCAATATTGATTATTCAATTATCAGAGCGCCGATTTCCGGGGTTGTGGGTAAACTACCGTTTAAAGTCGGAAGTTTGGTTGGTCCATCAGATCCAACTCCTTTAACTACGATTTCCGATACAAAATCAGTATATGCGTATTTTTCGATGAATGAGAAAGAATATTTTGATTTTCTGGAAGAATCAAAAGGCGCAACAATGCCTGAAAAAATCCGGAATTTACCAATGGTAGAATTACAATTAGCGAATGGCAGTATGTATCCGGAAAAAGGAAAAATCGAAGCGATCACCGGACAGATCAACCCGGAAACAGGAACGATTGAATTCCGCGTAGGTTTCCCCAATGCAGAAAAATTGTTAAGCAATGGTAACAGTGGAAATATCCGCTTCCCTCAATATTACGATAACGTTTTGGTCATTCCGGAAAGCGCAACTTATGAGCAGCAAGGTATTGTTTACGCATTTAAAGTTGAGAAAGATACCGCCAGAAGTACGATCGTTCAGGTAAAAACAAGGGTTAATAATTTGGCCATTGTTACAGCCGGACTTAAAAAAGGAGATAAAGTTGTTGCTGCCGGAACAGGTGCAATCAAAGATAAAACGGCGATCATTCCGAAGCCAATCAGTTTAGACAGTTTAGTAAAAACCATAAAACCAATTTTCTAATGATAAAAAAGTTCATTAACAGACCGGTTTTATCAACCGTAATTTCTATTCTGATCGTGATCCTGGGGATTTTGGGACTTACCGCTCTTCCGGTTACCCAATATCCGGATATTGCGCCACCCACAGTAAGTGTATCCGCAAATTACTCAGGTGCGAATGCAGAAACGGTTATGAAAAGTGTGGTGGTTCCTTTAGAAGAACAAATTAATGGAGTTGAAGGAATGGATTACATTACTTCAAGCGCCGGAAACGACGGTTCAGCCTCTATTCAAATTTTCTTCAAACAGGGAATCAATGCAGATATTGCTGCGGTAAACGTACAGAATAGAGTTGCAAGAGCAACACCATTATTGCCGTCAGAAGTTACGCGAGCAGGAGTTGTTACACAAAAACAACAAACGAGTGCATTGATGTATCTGACGTTCTACACCGAAAATAAAAAATTTGATGATGTTTTCATTCAGAATTATGTGAACATCAATGTAATTCCGGCCATTAAAAGAATTAATGGAGTTGGAGATGCGAGTGTTTTTGGAGGGAAAACTTATTCCATGAGAATCTGGTTAGATCCTGTAAAAATGGCAGCTTACAGTTTGTCTCCAACAGATGTTTCTAACGCCATCAATGATCAGAGTAGAGAAGCAGCAGCTGGATCTATCGGGCAAAATAGTGGTGCGTCTTTCGAATACATCATTAAATATGTAGGGAAATATAATAACCAGGAACAGTACGATAATATCATTTTGAAATCCCTGGGTAATGGTCAAAATCTACTATTGAAAGACGTTGCCAAAGTAGAATTGTCTGCCTTGTCTTATGGCGGATTAGCCCAGAACGGTGATTACCCGGCTATTAGTATGGGGATTTTTCAAACTCCGGGATCGAATGCACAGGAAATTATCAATAACATCGACCAATATCTGGAAAGCACCCAAAAAGATTTCCCGGAAGGAATTAAATACACGGTCAATTTTGACACGAATGAATTTTTAACAGCCTCGATCGATAAAGTTGTTCATACTTTAATTGAAGCATTCGTCTTGGTATTCCTCGTGGTATTCATCTTTTTACAGGATTTTAGATCGACGCTGATCCCAGCGATCGCGGTTCCGGTTTCTATTGTTGGAACTTTTTTCTTCCTGAATTTATTTGGGTACTCCCTTAATTTATTAACGCTTTTTGCTTTGGTTTTAGCCATTGGAATTGTGGTTGATGATGCTATTGTCGTCGTCGAGGCCGTTCACGCCAAGATGGAAAGCGGAATTAAAGATCCCAAAAAAGCCACCGTCGAAGCAATGGATGAAATTACAGGTGCGATTATTTCGATCACCTTAGTAATGGCAGCGGTTTTTATTCCCGTAACCTTTATTAAAGGACCAACAGGAGTATTTTACAAACAGTTTGGGGTGACGTTGATTATCGCGATTCTAATTTCTGCGGTAAACGCTTTAACTTTAAGTCCGGTTTTATGTTCTTTATTCTTAAAACCACAAAATCACGATCTTGAATACGAAAAGAAAAATTTCTTCGAGAAGTTTTTCCATAAATTCAATATCGGTTTTAAAGCAATGACCACGAAATATGGGAATGCCTTTTCCTTTTTGATCAAACATAAATGGGTGACCATCGGTATTTTTGTTATCACTGGTTTGCTCATCTTCTGGTCTAATTCTTCCATGAAAAAAGGATTTGTACCCAATGAAGATCGTGGGATCTTATTTGCCAATGTAGAACTTCCTGCAGGTGCATCGCAAGAACGAACTTTTAATGCGATGAAAGAACTGCAGAAAAAAGTCTTAAAAGTTCCGGGAGTTCAAAACGTAACGATCTCTACAGGACGATCGTTTTTCTCCGGGAATGGAAGTAATAATGGTTTGGCTTTTGTGAAATTAACGCCATTTTCTGACCGTGGAAAAGGTGAATCTGCCGATGATCTGACCAAAAAATTATTCGGTATCGCTTCAAGTATTCCCGATGCAAAAATTGTATTCTTTCAGCCAGGTTCAGTACCGGGTTTTGGAAATAATGCAGGTTTTGAAATGGTGCTTTTAGATAAAGCAGGTGGCGATTATAAAGATCTGGATGCCACTTCTCAGAACTTTATTGGAAAACTCATGCAGCGACCGGAAATTCAGTTTTCTCAAACCTCCTTTAACACGAAATATCCGCAATATCAAATGAATATCAATGTTCCTTTGGCTGCACAGTCAGGCGTTTCGGTTTCAGATATTTTGAGTACGATGCAGGGATATATTGGTGGAATTTATGCGGCTGACTTTACTAAATACGGAAAACAGTTTAGAGTAATTGTTCAGGCTTTACCCGATGACCGAAAATCACCGCAAGATTTGAATACGATGTATGTGAAAACCGGTTCAGGAGCAATGACGCCAATTTCTCAGTTTGTTACTTTAGAAAAAACGTATGGACCGCAGAGTGTGAGCAGATATAACTTGTTTACCTCCGTGAAAATTACGGGTGCGAATAATCTGGGTTACAGTACCGGTGATGCTCTTGCAGCAGTTCAGCAGGTTGCAAGCGAAAATTTAGGATCGAATTACGACGTTGAATTTACTGGTCTATCACGGGAAGAATTAGCTTCAGGTTCTCAAACTTTAATGATTTTTGCATTGAGTTTAGTATTTGTTTACTTTATTCTTTCTGCACAATATGAAAGTTATATTCTACCGCTATCGGTTATTCTATCGTTGCCTTTAGGTGTAATGGGAGCGTATATCGGACAATGGATCTTCGGCCTGGAAAACAATATTTATTTCCAGATCGCCTTAATTATGCTCGTCGGATTACTGGCGAAGAATGCGATTTTGATCGTTGAATTTGCAGTCCAGAGGAGGATGCACGGTGAGACGATCGTGGATGCCGCAATACATGCTGCAACAGCGCGACTTAGACCGATTTTGATGACTTCATTTGCATTTATCTGTGGAATGTTGCCACTTGTTTTCGCTTCAGGAATTGGAGCTACCGGAAACAGATCGATCGCTACAGGTGCCGCCACCGGACTTTTAATAGGAACTTTTTTAGGATTGTTGGTGATCCCGATTTTATTTATTGTTTTCCAGACCTTGCAGGAAAAAGTTTCTCCATTAAAAGAAAAAGAAATTAATCTTTCCGAATAATTGAAAGTCAAAAACTTTGATATAAAATTTAAACAATGAATAAATACTTCAATATAAAAATACTTTCATTTCTGTCTTTGGCAGTGATCCTAACTTCGTGTATGGCGCGCCAGAAAAACGAAAGACCGAAAGAAGTCATCAATGAAAATCTTTTCCGCACCGATCTGTTGCCAAAAGATTCTACAAGTATGGCAACGGTCTCCTGGAAAGAAATTTTCACCGATCCGGTTTTGCAGAAACATATTTCGACGGCTCTAGCAAATAATTTAGATGTAAGAGTCGCTTTGCAAAATATCAATGCAGCAGAATCTTACTTGAAACAAAGCAAAGCTGCTTATTTCCCGACACTTTCTGCAGGTCCAAATTATACCTTTCAAACGCAATCATTAAATAGCCAGAGCGGGCAGCTTTTGAACAACGGACGAACGTACCGAAATCAGTTTGATATTACTGCAAATTCCAGTTTGGAACTGGATCTTTGGGGAAAATTAAAATCTCAGGAGAAAGCAGAACTCGCCAATTATTTAGGAACAGTTTCCGCGCATCAGGCGGTGAAGAGTGATTTGGTTGCTTCTGTAGCCTCCGCTTATTATCAATTGTTGACGTTTGATGATCAAAAGAGAATTATAAATGCAACGATCGCTTTACGAAATAAAAATCTGGAGACGACCAAAGCTTTGAAAGAGGCCGGAACCTTAACAGAAGTTGCGGTTCAGCAAAGTGAAGCTTTAGTTTTTAATGCACAGTCGATGTTAATCAGCATTGATGTTCAGATCGCTTTGCTCGAAAACACGATAAGTTTATTGATGGCGGAACCTTCTCATGCCATCGAGCGAACAACCATCAGTGCTCAGAAAATGCCGATCAGTCTGCAATTGGGTTATCCTGCAAATTTGCTAGCAAACCGTCCGGATGTTAAAGCTTCAGAATACCGCTTAATAAATGCTTTTGAATTAACGAATGCGGCAAAAGCCAATTTCTATCCTGCCTTAAGATTAACTGCAGGTGGTGGAATAACGTCGGGTCAAATTGATCAGTTGTTTAGTGTGAATTCCTTGTTTGCCAATGTGGTAGCGGGATTAACGCAGCCTATTTTTAATCAGAGACAGATCAGAACGCAATATGAAGTAAGTTTGGCGAATAAAGAAGTTGCCTATCTCAATTTTAGACGTTCTGTTTTAACTGCAGGAAAAGAAGTTTCAGATGCTCTCACTGTTTATAATTCTCAGGACGGATTCATCAGTTTAAAAAGAAAAGAAATGGAAGCTTATAAAAACTCCGTAGAATATTCTCAGGAACTGGTAAATTATGGTTTGGCAAATTATCTGGAAGTGATCAATGCAAGTGTAAATCAACTGAACGCAGAACTCAATATTTCAAATGCAGAATTTTCCAAATTAGATGCTGGGATCCAGTTATATAAATCTTTAGGTGGAGGTTGGAGATAAATTCTTTCAAAATAATAATAAAAAAATCTCTTTCATATTTTTATGGAAGAGATTTTTTTATGTGCTTTTAAGTTTTGCTAAGAGTACCTAATTTTGGATTCTAAGCTAGTATATTTTCCATTGCTGAGTGAAACGCCTTTGCGCTCGTAATTTAAAAGAAGTAATAGAAAGAAATCTTAGCGTCTTTGCGTTAAAGATTGTCGTTCCATTTATTCGAATAGAAATTTACTTTAAATATTTAAAAAATTCCCACATTACAATTCCACCACATACAGAAACGTTCAAAGAATGCTTCGTGCCTAATTGCGGGATTTCTAAGAAAGTATCATATTCAGACAGCGCTTCGTCACTTAATCCTTCAACTTCGTTTCCCAAAACCAAAGCGTACTTCTCCTCTTTATTAATAGGATAATCAGTGATGACTTCTGAACTCGTCGTTTGTTCAATTCCGATAATTTTAAAGTTTTCCTTTTTTAAATTTTGTAAAGCTTCAACGATATCTTTTTCATAAATCCAATCCACACTTTCTGTCGCGCCCAAAGCAGCTTTATGAATTTCCCGATGTGGCGGTTGAGGTGTAATTCCACACAATACGACTTTTTCAATTAAGAAAGCATCTGCCGTTCTGAAAATCGCACCCACATTATGCATGCTCCGAACATTATCTAAAACCACGACAAGTGGTGTTTTCTTGGTTTCTTTAAAGGTTTCAACATCTATTCTTCCTAATTCTTCGAGTTTCAGTTTCTTTGTGGATGACATTTTCGTATTTTTGGCAAAATTAAGGTTTTCAAATCTTAATTTTCATTCCAATAAATTTTTAAAATCCATTCCGTGGCAAAAGAAAAGAAAGAAACTCCTTTAATGACGCAATACAACACCATCAAGGCGAAATATCCTGATGCACTTTTGCTGTTTCGTGTGGGAGATTTTTACGAGACTTTTGGTACGGATGCGATTAGAACTTCTCAGATTTTAGGAATCGTTTTAACCAAAAGAGCCAACGGTGAAGGTCATATCGAACTCGCTGGTTTTCCTCATCATTCGGTGGATACTTATTTGCCAAAACTCGTGAGAGCCGGACTTCGTGTGGCGATTTGTGATCAACTTGAAGATCCAAAAGGTGTCAAAGGAATTGTAAAACGTGGCGTGACCGAATTGGTAACTCCAGGCGTAACGTTCAATGAACAGGTTTTAACTTCCAAGAAAAATAACTTTTTACTTTCTATACATAAAGCAAAGGAGAAGTTCGGACTGGCTTTGGTCGATGTTTCTACCGGCGAATTTTTGACTTCAGAAGGAAATCTGGAACAACTGCTTCACATCGTCGGAACTTTTGATCCGAGCGAAATTATTTATCAGCGAACCACAGAACTTCCTGCTCAATTGAAAAACCGCAATTCTTTTAAATTAGAGGACTGGGCTTTTCAATATAATTACGGGTATGAAAAACTGACCAATCATTTTAAAACAAGTTCCCTAAAAGGATTTGGCGTTGATGATCTAAAATTAGGAATTGTTGCAGCCGGCGCGATCTTCGCTTATTTGGTTGAAGATACGCATCATGCACTTTTGCAGCACATTACCAAAATAAAACTCATTCCGAAAGATGATTTTTTGATGATGGATCATTTCACGTTGCGAAATTTGGAAATCGTTTATTCAAGTCATCCTCAAGGGAAATCATTGCTGGATATTGTGGACAAAACTTCAACTCCGATGGGAGGAAGATTGTTGCGACGAAGATTGATTCTCCCTTTAAAATCGGTGAATGAAATCAATAGAAGATTAGATCTCATTGAGTTTTTTAATAAAGAAGAAAATCTGAAATATGAGATTTTACAATTATTAAAATCGATTTCTGATCTTGATCGTTTGATGGGGAAGTTGGCTTCGGAAAAAATATATCCAAAAGAGGTCGGTTATCTTCGTCAGAGTCTGATTAATATTCAAAAAATTAAAGAACTTCTTCATAGTCACGATGAGGTTTTAACGTGGATCTCGCCTTTGGTAAATGTTGATGAACTCATTAATTATTTGACTGATTATTTGAACGAAGAACTTCCCGTTAATATTTCCAAAGGGAATGTCATTAAGACCGGAATTTCAGATGAACTCGACCATTTGCGCGGCCTTCAAACCAAAGGAAAGGGTTTTTTGGATGAGATGTGCGACCGCGAAGTCAAACGAACCGGAATCACGAGTTTGAAGATCAGTTTCAATAATGTTTTCGGTTATTTTATTGAAGTCAGGAATTCTCATAAAGATAAAGTTCCGGAAGACTGGATCCGCAAGCAAACCTTGGTAAATGCTGAAAGATACATTACGGCAGAACTCAAAGAATACGAAGAACAAATTCTCGGCGCGGAAGAAAAAATTTCAAAAATAGAACATCAACTGTATCGAAAAGTTTGTGAAAATGTGATGATCTACATCGATCAAATTCAGGAGAATTCTAAAATTATTGCTGAACTCGATTGTGGTGTTGGACTTTCTGAACTCGCTGTTTCTGAATCTTATACGAAGCCCGTTTTGAATGAAGGTTTTGAAATTGATCTGAAAGAAGCGCGTCATCCGATTATTGAAAACGCTTTGCCTTTGGGGGAAAAATATATTCCAAACGATTTGTTTTTGTCGAAAGATTCTCAACAGATAATAATGGTTACCGGTCCGAATATGGCGGGTAAATCGGCAATTTTAAGACAGACCGCCATTATTTGTTTAATGGCGCAAATTGGAAGTTTTGTTCCGGCAAAACATGCGGAAATTGGCGTTTTAGATAAAATATTTACGAGAGTTGGCGCGACGGATAATATTTCTTCCGGTGAATCAACATTCATGGTAGAAATGAATGAAGCTGCCAATATTTTGAATAATATTTCTGAACGAAGTTTAATTCTTTTAGACGAGATCGGACGAGGAACTTCAACCTACGACGGAGTTTCGATTGCTTGGGCGATTGCGGAATATCTGCATCAACATCCAACGCAGGCGAAAACTTTATTTGCAACCCATTATCACGAACTCAATGAAATGACGGTCAATTTTGAACGCATTAAAAACTTCCACGTTTCGATTCAGGAGCATAAAGGGAGTATTATTTTTCTACGTAAATTATTGTCAGGTGGAAGTGAACACAGTTTCGGTATTCACGTTGCGAAATTGGCAGGAATGCCGGCAAAAGTTGTAAACCGCGCGAATGAAGTTTTGAAAACTTTAGAAAAAAGCCGTTCACACAGTGGTTCCAAAGATTCTGCAAAATCAATTACCGAAGAAAGTATGCAACTTTCTTTCTTCCAGTTAGATGATCCTGTTTTAGAAAATATTCGGGAAGAATTATTGAAAATAGACATCAATACTTTAACGCCGATTGAAGCTTTGATGAAGTTGAATTCGATTAAGAAAATGATTGGGAGATAATTAAAGTGCTAATTTGATGATAACCTTATTTGATGATTGGAATTCAAAATAAATTTACTTTCTGGAAATACGAACTTACCGCATCTTATGTGTTTCTAATGTTGCAGTATTTGTATATTCTTGTGTTTGCAAATAATATTGACAGGGAAATTGCTAAACAATATGTGGAACTTTTTTATTACGACATTATGTTGTTTTTCCCCATTATTTTTTTGGTCTTTTTTCCCTTCAAATTTAGATTTATTGTCTTTTCCTTATTATTTGCTGGTGGAATTATTTATTTCTTTTTAGATCTAGGCGTTGATACCATCGTTTTTAATACTTTCTTATCCCTATTTTTAGCAAACAAATTTTTACTATTTGACATTTCGGAAGATGAGAAAGGCAGAATTTTAAAGTTTAGATTTCTTAAAATTTTAATCTTATTTCCTGTCATCATCCTCACTATTTCAGCTGAAAATGCTTTGGAAGTTTTGGGAATTACACATCCTGTAAAACTGGGAGACGGAACGGTAATGACAAATTATGGGCGATTTTTATTTTTCGGAAGCTTTTATGGCGGACTGGCCTATTTTGCTTACCGCTCGGAAAAGAAAAAAGTAAACAATAACATTATAATTTAAAATAATGAAATTTAGCCTAAAATATTTTCTTCTGTCAATACTACTATTTTTGATCGAAGTGTTGATTGCAACGGTCTTCAAAGATATTTTTTTCGTACGCGCTTATCTTGGCGATGTTATCGTGGTGATCTTAATTTATACTTTAATTCTTACTTTTTTTAAAGTTGAAAACCGCACAAAATTAATTACAAGAATCTTTATTTTTTCCGTGATCGTTGAAGTTTTACAGTATTTTAAAATCGCAGATGTTTTAGGTTTAAAACCCGGAAGTATCGCCGCAATCGTTGTTGGAAATAGTTTTAGCTGGATCGATATTTTGTGTTATGCAGCAGGTTGTACCATCATCTTCTTAATTACAAAATTATGGACTAATGTTACTTTTAGGTTATAGATAATGAAAATGCCTTTTTTCGCAGGCTAAAATTTAGTAAGAAAAACTTCAAAAAAATTGGCACCTATTCAAAACTCATTGTCAAGGGCAGTGTGAAAAAATATCTCACAGGTTCATTATTTAATATTGCAGGCTTCCAAATATTTTTTATTTGTTTAAGGGCCTTTTCAGCTTCTTTTGAATATTGCTTATCACCGATAGTTGCGATATTACTTACATTTCCATCCTTCTCGATAATAAAAAATACTGTTGTCTTCGTCGTCCCGCCTCTTCCTGGATCTAAATTTGATACGTCTATCAGTTGGTTGAATTTTTGTCTAAAAGCATTTATTCCACCCGGAAACTCTGGTATTGTGTCAGCATTTAAATGAACATCTGTCAAATCCATCTTACTTTTTAAAATAGAATATTCCTTTTTTTGTGAAATATCCATATTTGCTTTTTCCTGACCAAAAGCGAAAATTCCCATCAATGTAAAAAGTACAATAAAATTTTTCATAGCGTTATAGTGTTAAAATTACCCGAAATTCTGCAGATCAACCAATCTTCTGTACATTCCTTTTTTCTCGAACAATTCCAGATGAGTTCCTTGCTCTACAACAACTCCGCGTTCCATCACGACGATCCAGTCGGCTTTTTGAATGGTTGAAAGTCGGTGTGCAATAACGAGTGAAGTTCTGTTTTCCATCATTTTTTCTAAAGCATCCTGAACAAATCTTTCAGACTCTGTATCTAAAGCAGACGTCGCTTCATCCAGAATCATTATTGGTGGATTTTTCAGAACGGCTCTTGCAATGGAAACCCTTTGTTTTTGTCCGCCGGAAAGTTTATTTCCGTCGTCACCGATATTGGTGTAATATTTTTCAGGTAAATTCTGAATGAATTCATGAGCATTGGCGATTTTCGCTGCAGCCATCACTTCCTCTTCGGTTGCGTCGGGTTTTCCCATCAAAATATTATTGAAGATGGAATCATTAAATAAAACAGATTCCTGCGTAACCATTCCCAAAAGATGACGGTATTCCTGAACCTTTAAATTTTTAATATTTTCCCCATCAATTAAAATTTCCCCTTCAGAAACATCGTAAAAACGCGCCAGTAAATTAGCGATCGTTGTTTTTCCAGAACCTGACTGACCGACCAAAGCGATGGTTTTTCCTTTTGGAATCGTTAGATCGAAATTCTTTAAAATAACATTATCCTTATCGTAAAAGAAACCAATATTTTTAAATTCAATTTGATTTTTTAAAGTAGATATAGGAGTTGGATTTGGAATTTCATCAATCTTTAAATCGTAATCTAAAACTTCAGAGACACGATCTAAACTCGCCATTCCACCTTGAATAGAGGAAAAAGCATTTGATAATTTTTTCGCAGGATCTAAAATCTGGAAGAAAACTCCGATAAAAGCTAAGAAAGTCACAGGGTCTTTGTTGGTGCCGTTAATGATTTCAGTTCCAGCAAACCAAGTGATGATTAATAAAGTTACGGAACCCAAAAATTCACTCATCGGTGAAGCGAGTTCTCTTCTGCGACTCATTCCGATGGCGTATTTCTGCCAGTTATCGGTGGTGGTATTGAATCTGTTTTTTAGAATTCTATCTGCATTAAAAATTTTAATGACTTTGGAAGATTTCAAAGTTTCATCGACCAAAGAAAATAAATTTCCTAACTCTTCCTGTGCTGCAGTTGCCTGTCTTTTCAAACTTTTTCCCACCCAGGCAATGATCAAACCCATTATTGGAAAGACTAAAAGGGAAAATAAAGTTAATTGTGGAGAAAGAATAAATAAAGTAATTAACGACGCAATGATCATGAAAGGAGCGTTCAAAATATCGACCAAGCTTCCCATGATTCCGCCTTCTACGGCGCCGATATCATTGGAGATTCTCGACATCATATCTCCTTTTCGCTGCTCTGTAAAAAAGGAAACGGGCAGTTTTAAAAATTTATCGTACATCGCAGTTCGTAGATCTTTCGTAATTCCAACGCGGTAATTCACCAAAAGATAAGAACCTAAATATCTAAAAAGATTTCGAAGTAAAAACGCAACAGCAGTAAGACCACAAAGGAAGGCTAAAACCTGAATCGCACCATATTCATTGATGTTAAGCTGGATCTTATAATACGCCATATCTTTCATATACCCAAAATAATCTGCAAATCTACCGCTGTAAACAGGAATGATGTTCGTGTCAACTTCTTTGTCCAGCTTGAATAATATTCGCAGGATCGGAAGCATGGTTACGATGGAAAAGATCTGGAGTAAAGAGTAGAGTAGATTAAAAATAATACTTCCGTAAAGGTATCTTTGATGAGGTTTTGCAATAGAAAGAATGCGTTTTAATGGTTTCATTTAAGGGAATTTCGGGAGCAAAATTAAGGAATTTAGAATTGTGACGCTGATTAATTAAAATCGACCTTATTATTATAGGTTGGTTTAAAATTTTCCGGTTTCAATTTTTCGAATGTTTTTCCCAGATTATTGATTATTTGCGTGAGATTATCAAAATTCACCACTTTTAAATCATCATTCAGTTGATGGTAATGTGTTGCAGTATTCATATCTACCGTCGAAAAAGAGTGCGCGATGATTTTCTTTTTCACAAAACTTACGTTGTCGGAACGGTAAAAAAGATTTTGTCCTAAATAAGGGTCAGGAAATATCTGAAGGCCATTAACCGCTCTCCCATTAAAAAGTTCGTCCAGATCTGAAAATTCATCACCCGTCATATATAAGGCGTTCCGACCAAATTTAGAAACCGTCGCCACCATTTCGAAATTAAATAAAGCTGTAATATTTTGGTATTTCGACTCTAAACTTTCAAGGTTGGAAATGGCTTTAGAACCTTTCATTCCTTTTTCCTCGCCGTTAAAAGCGATGAACATCATAGAGAAATCGGGCTTTTCAGTTTTAAAAAAATCAGCTAAACCAATTACGGTGGTTACGCCACTTGCGTTATCATCTGCACCATTGAACACTTTATCTTCGGTGTTTTCGCTTGTGCCAATATGATCGAAATGTGCTGTGAAAGCGAGAGTTTTATTGGACTTTCCTTTCTTAATTCCGCAAACATTGTAAACTGTTTTTCCTTTGTACTGAAAGGGAACGAGGTAAGAATTTCCGGTACAAAAGTCTAATTGATCCTCCTCAAAACGCTTTGCAATATAGATCGAAGCGGAATCATTTTCGGGAGTTCCAATTTCGCGTCCTTTCATTTCATCAGAAGCCAGTTTGGAAAGAACAATTGTTACTCTTTCTTTTGAAACTTCCTGTGAGTAAAATAGCGAGGACAACATTAATGCTAGAAGTAAAGAAATTCTGCTCATAGATAATTTTTGTTAAAGATAAAATATTTTTCAGTTTTGGTCATAAAAAAAACAGCTCCTAAAAAGGAACTGTTTCACTCAAAAAAAATCGTTGTGAGTTTAGCGGAGTCTGTCTACAGATTTTACGAGCCTGTCGTCTTTTCGAATATAAACGTTTGCAATAAGCAAACAGATGATCGAAAGAAACGGAAAAAACGGCTCAATACCTTTCTCAGGAAAATGAATTCCTCCAGATAAAGTGAGTAACCAATACGCCAATAAACCGAGCAACAAAACGTTTATAAAAATGCCGATGTTATTCAGCAGAATTTGTCTTTTGCGGTCTTTGTAACTTAAAATACTTATAAATCCCAACAAGATCATAACTACACAAACAATAGATATAAAAGGAGTAGGTCCGAAGAGGGAAAAATCCTGTCCGGTTACGAACAAAAAGATGGCGCCTAAAATCGCCAAAAATATCCAAACAGTCTGTATTCTTTGCAACATTATGATGAAGTTGAGGTGCAAAAATAGCGATAATTTTTTGCATTATTCGAAAATTAGTGTAGATTTGCATTACAAATGATCTGAAAAGAGACAAGTCGCCCGACTTAACTTTCTTACTTACACCTACTTATAATTTATTTCTTACATAACAATTTATGTTCAATATCGAAACGTTAAAGTCGAAATCTGATACGGATTTGGCTAAAATCACCCAAGATTTAGGCGTTAAAGTTGCTAAAAATAGCACAGAAAATGATAAAGTTTTTGCAATCCTGGATTTTCAGGCTTCGAACTCGAAAGTTGCAAAAGATTATTATAACGCCACTCAAACTCCTATGATCACAGAAGAAAATTCAACTCCTGCACCAAAAAAAACGGTTGCAAAAAAACCAGCACCTAAAAAGAAAGTCGAGAAACCGGCTGAAGTTGTTGCTGTTGCAAACGAAATTACAGAAAATGCGGTCGCAATGGTTGAAGAATCTAATTTTGAAGATTTAAAGAAGGAAAATGTTCAACTTTCAACGGACGAACCGAAACAACAAAATTCGGAACAGAAGAAAAAAAGACAGCGAACTCCACAAGCTCAGGAGCAAATGTCTGCTGACAATTCCGCAGATGAGGTGGTAGTAGAGAAGGAACCTGAGGTAAGACCGCTGAAGGCGAAAAACCCAAATCAGAATCCTAATCAAAACCAAAACCCGAATCAGAATAAAAACCAGAATCCGAATCAAAATCTCAATCAGGAACAGAACGGAAACGGTAATGTAAATCAGAACGGAAACGGTAATCAGAACGGGAATGTAAATCAAAATGGGAACGGGAATCAAAACCCTAATCCTAATCAGAATCCAAATCAGAATAAACCGCATCATCCTAATCAGAACAGGAATCCGAACCAAAATAAAAACCCTAACCAAAATAAGAATCAGCAAAACGCAGATTCTCACGAGGAGCCGGCGAAAAAAGAATTTAATTTCGATGGTTTAGTAACGATTGAAGGTGTTCTTGAAATTCTTCCAGACAACTACGGTTTCTTGCGTTCCTCCGATTTCTCTTACATTTCTTCTCCCGACGATGTTTACGTTTCGACGAATCAGATCCGTAATTACGCTTTGAAAACAGGTGATACGGTAAAAGGAATTGTACGTTTACCGAAAGAAGGCGAGAAATATTTCTCTTTATTAAAACCAACTGAAGTGAATGGTCGCGATATGGAATTCATTAAAGACCGGGTTTCTTTTGAATTTTTAACGCCATTATTTCCGGAAGAAAAATTTAATTTAACTGGAAAAAACTCAACACTTTCTACAAGAATTGTCGATCTGTTTACCCCAATTGGAAAAGGACAACGAGCAATGATCGTGGCGCAACCGAAAACCGGTAAAACCATGTTGTTGAAAGATATTGCGAATTCAATTTCAGCCAATCATCCCGAAGCTTATATGATGATCTTACTCATCGATGAAAGACCGGAAGAGGTAACCGATATGGAAAGAAGCGTAAATGCAGAAGTAATTGCTTCTACATTTGATGAACCTGCAGATAAACACGTAAAAGTGGCAAATCTGGTGCTGTCGAAAGCACAAAGAATGGTAGAATGTGGTCATGATGTTGTGATCTTATTAGATTCAATTACACGTTTGGCGAGAGCTTATAATACAGTAACACCGGCTTCAGGAAAAATTCTTTCCGGTGGTGTTGATGCGAATGCATTGCACAAACCAAAACGTTTTTTCGGAGCGGCAAGAAATATTGAAGGTGGTGGTTCATTGACCATTATCGCTACAGCATTGATTGATACAGGTTCTAAAATGGATGAAGTAATTTTCGAAGAATTTAAAGGAACCGGAAATATGGAACTTCAGCTGGATCGAAAAATTGCGAACAAAAGAACATATCCAGCGATCGATCTTGTTTCATCAAGCACGAGAAGAGATGATCTTTTGATGGATGAAACAACGCAACAGAGAATGTGGATCCTGAGAAAATATTTGGCTGATATGAATCCGGTCGAAGCGATGGAATTTGTCAACAAAAGCATGAAAAATACTTTAAACAACGAAGAATTTTTGATGTCGATGAACAGATAAAATTTTTTATATAATAATATTTAAACCGTTCTTTTGAGCGGTTTTTGTTTTTTAGCAATGTTAAAGATTTACTAAAACAATGTTTCTATTTTGGAATTGGTCTAATTAATGAGTAATTTTGGGTAATAACATTAAAACCAAAAAATTATGTTCACATTACCAGAATTAGGATACGCTTACGACGCATTAGAACCAACGATTGATGCAAAAACAATGGAGATCCATTACACAAAACATCATCAAGCATATATTGATAATTTAAACAAAGCAATTGCTGGAACAGATTTAGAAGGTAAAACGATCGAAGAAGTTTGCAAAACAGGAACAGACAAACCTGCTGTTAGAAATAATGGTGGCGGTCATTTTAACCACTCTCTTTTCTGGGAAATTTTAACTCCGGGAGGAAGCAAAGAGCCTGTAGGAAATGTAAAAGCAGCCATCGAAACTTACGGAGGTTTTGATAAATTTAAAACTGATTTTGCTGAAGCAGCGAAAACGAGATTTGGTTCCGGTTGGGCTTGGTTGTGCAAAAAAGCAGACGGTTCAGTTGCAGTTTGTTCTTCACCAAATCAAGATAATCCTTTGATGCCGGTTGCAGATTGTCAGGGAACGCCACTTTTAGGATTAGATGTTTGGGAACATGCTTATTATTTGCATTATCAAAACAGAAGACCAGATTACGTCACTGCATTTTTCGATGTGATCAACTGGGATAAAGTTGAAGAAAAATTCAATAAATAATTAGAATACTCTTATTATAATTAAAGGTTCAGAATTTCTGAACCTTTTTTTTGCTTTAATTTAAAATCTAAGGTAAAAGATTACCGAATGTCTGCCTGACTCAAACCATTCATTTTTAAACCATATTTCCACTGAACATAAGCGAAAACCTGGTACAATCTGTACTCAAATTTGATCCCATAATTTTCATTGGAATTGTAATCGATTGAGGACTCAATCACATTTCTATATCTTCCGGAAAAATAGTAGGAATTCCATTCGGTGACCAGAAAGGTGTTTCGGCTTTTCAGATAATTTTCAGAATACATACTCATCGGTTTCGCAATTGCGGTCAGAAAATAGTCATACTGCGTATCCAGAACATCCAGTTCCCATTCTCCGTCGTCGTTTTTGGTTGGTTTGATCTCGTGATTTTCTTTCGTGTCCGCTATTTTATTTTGAGGAGCACAACTCATGACGAAGAGCGAGATCATTATTAAATAAATTATTTTTTTCATTGCGTAATTTTAAGTTAAAGATATAAAATAAAAAAGACCGGAGCTGAATCAACTCCGGTCTTACTGTTATTATTTGACTCGTCTATTTAGTAGACTTAAATTCTCTCTGGATGATACATACTGCTGGAAAGTGATCACTAAAACCACCTGTAAATCTATCACCGTCCCAAGATCTCAAAGGATACCCTTTCCATTGTCCGGAGTCATTGACCAAATAAGAAGGTGCAAAAATTTCCGCTTTAAAAACACTGTACGTTGGAGTTAATTTCTCGGTTGAATACAGGTTTTTAGAAACGATGATTTGATCAAAAAGATTCGGTGCATCACGATAAGCTAGTGAAGCTACTCCTGCTTTGAAAGGTTTGTACATTAAATTGTAATAAGGACTTGTTTCTGATAATTGAGCAGGATCACCCACGGCTCCCAAAAGTTTTCTCACACTTGGACTTACCGGATCGTCATTGAAATCACCCATTGCAAATAATTTTCTGTCTGGATCTTCGGCTCTGGCTTTATCCATTTCCGTTTTCAATACTTTTGCAGCGGCAGCACGTCTTGGGAGAGATTTTGCTTCTCCACCACTTCTCGATGGCCAGTGATTCATAAAGACCCCTACTTTTTCACCATCTAAAATTCCTCTTATTACCAAAACTCCTCTGGTGTAAGATCTTTTCCCTTCATCGTTATATACCTTAATGTCGGTCACATAAGAATCAGTTACTTTGAATCTGCTTTTTTGGTAGATTATTGCGATATCAATTCCTCTCGCATCATAAGAATTGTAATGTACGATTCCGTAATTCGCTTTTGCCAGGGCCGGTTGCGCGATAAGGTCCTGAATAACCTGTCTGTTCTCCACTTCGATCAAACCTACGATAACAGGATTGTCATTGGTGTATTGTCGGCCAAGCTCTGAAATAACTCTCGCTTCGTTGGCCAGTTTTTGATTGTATTTTGCTTTGGTCCAGTTTTTTGCGCTGTTCTCAGTGAAATCATCAGCAAGAATTTGGTTGCGGATCACTTTTTTACCGATAAGCAGTGAATCACTCCATTCGCCTTTGTAATCTTCGGTTGTTTCTAAATATTTTAAAGAATCGAGCGGTACACTTCTGTGGAATGCGGGATTGTGAACATCTTTGGTGCCGTCAATATAATCTGCAGACGGAACTGTATCCCAGAGATTTTCAACATTTAGGAAACCAATTGCGGCTCTCTGAACCTGTTTTTGTTGCGAAAAAATAAATCCGAAACTAAAAACGAAAGCTAAAATATAAAGTTTTTTCATTTTCAAAATTATGATATAAAAATTGAGGAGGTAAAACTAGTGAATATTTTTTAATGTAAAGACTTTAATAAAATCCTAAATATGATGTTAATCATGAATTCGATATGAATAAATAAAATTAATAATTGTTAACGTGTATTTATGAGAATAAAGTGTTAAATATGTTTAACTTAACAAAAATTAAGTTTAAATTTGTGACCCCTTAATAAATTGATATCTAAAAAGGGAAATAAATAATTTGTTATGATTAAAAAATTATCCTTAATCTCATTGTTTACTTTGCTTCCTGCATCATTTTATTTTGCACAAACTACGGTTTACGCATATGTAAAAGATCAGGAGGGAAAACCTATTGAGAATGCAGCGATTGACTTGGGACAATCTGCAGATCAAGTAAAAGCCGACAAAATTGGTTATTTCCAGTTTGTTGATTTAAAACCCGGTCACTATCAAATCACCGTTTCGAGACAAAGTTTTGAAGCAAAATTGATCGAATTTGATGTAACTGCCGATGATAAGAGAAAAGATCTGGGCGTTATCAGTTTAGGGGTTGCTGCAAATCCAAACGCAGGAGTGATGGTCATTGACGATTCTGCTAATGACAGTTCTGAAGGTGGTTCTTCGATGCAGCCAACAGTAGGACTTTTAAGTTCAGGTAGAGATACTTTCCAAAATATTTCGGCATTTGAACTGGGAGCGTACTGGTTCCGTGCAAGAGGTGTTGAAAACAGATATGAAGATGTATTATTCAACGGCGTTTCAATGTCTAAAGGAGATGATGGAAAAGTTGATTTCAGCAATTGGGGTGGTTTAAATGATGTTACAAGATATCCTTACGAGTATGTAGATAATATTACACCTTCTGAATATGCATTCGGAAATTTAGGTGGAGTAGTTTATTACAATACAAGAGCTTCTAGCTACAGAAAGCAAACTTCTTTGGCATATTCATTTACGAACAGAAGTTATTTTCACCGTGCAATGGCAACGTATTCCAGCGGTTTATCTAAAAAAGGATGGGCATTCACATTTTCTGCAAGTAGAAGATGGGCAGATGAAGGAGTTATCAAAGGAACTTATCAGGATGCTTACGGATACTTCGGTGCGATCGAAAAACAATTCAGCAGCAGACACGCTATTAATATTACCGCTTTTGGTTCGCCAACGTACAGAGCGAGCAATTCACCAAACACGCAGGAGGTTTATGACTTAATGGGTAAAGATTACAACTCTTATTGGGGATGGCAAGATGGGGAAAAAAGAAATTCCCGTATCCGAAAAGTTTTTGAACCGGTATTCATGATCACTGATTATTTAAAAATTGGTAAAAGCAGTAACTGGAACAATACCCTTTCATACCAGTTTGGTAGAGACGGAAGAAGCCGTTTGGATTGGTTCCACGCCGCAGATCCGAACCCAACTTATTATAGAAATTTACCAAGTTACTTAATATCTGTTGGAGCTTCACAAGCTGATATCGATGCAAATACAAGCGCCTGGCAAAATGACGAGAATGTTAGCCAAATTAACTGGAACAATCTTTATAACGCGAATTACATCAACCGTTATGATATGACCGGTAAAGAACAGGCAGCTGTTTATACCATTGTTGAAGACGTAAACAAAGATAAAACCATCAATTTTGTATCTCATTTCGATACCAAATTAGCACCTAACTGGAAGTTGAATCTTAACTTTAATTATCAGAATTTAAAATCAGATAATTTTAGAGAATTGAAAGATCTTTTAGGAGGTTTGTACGGATCAAATCTTAATGCTTTCGGAAACGATCAGCCTTACGATTTAGATAACCCGAATGCAAAGATCAAGGTTGGAGACAGAACGCAGTATTCTTACGATTTATTGAGAAATCAATATAGTTTCAATGCTTCTACAGAAATAGATTTACCAAAATGGAATATTGTAGGATCGGTATTTACGTCGTTCGCAGATTCGCAGAGAGATGGTAAATTCAGACACCACTATTATCCGGGAAGTAAAGGTAAAAGTGATATTTATAACTCATTTGATGCAGGGATCAAAGGGAAAGTAACTTATAAAATAAACGGTAAAAACTTTATTGTTTATAACGGAGCTTTCTTCAGTTTGGCACCAACGCTTAATGAAATCTTCATTAATCCGCGTGTAAGCAATATGATCACGCCAAATGTTGAAAACCAGATCATCAATTCTAATGACTTGAGTTATATCTTAAGAGGACAAACTTTAAAAATAAGATTGAGTGGTTATTACACGACCGTTAATAATGCGACACAAATCTCCCGCTATTACGCAGATATTTCATCTTCTGTTGTAGATCAGGGAAATGCATTAGTTGCTGAAATTCTTAGTGGAGTTAATAAAACTTACAAAGGTTTAGAATTAGGTGCAGAAGTAAAAATTACACCAACATTGAGCGCAACAGCTGTTGGAAGCTACGGTGATTACAGAATTACCAATAATCCAAGAGTTCTTACTGCAGATGATACGACTGTGAAAAATTTCGGTAATCCGATCAGAGATTTCGGTACTGCGAATATTAAAGATTACAAAGTTGCCGGAACTCCACAGAAAGCATATTCAGTAGGATTGAGATACAACTCCCCAAAATATTGGTGGATTGGTGCAACCGCAAATTATTTGCAGGATAATTATTTGAATTTCTCTGCATTGAACAAGACTTCAACCTTATATACAGATCCGACAGGACATCTTTATCCTGGTGTAACACCAGAAAATTTAGCATTGATCACGGATCAGAAAAAATTTGACGATCAATTTATGTTGAATGCAAATGCTGGTAAATCTTTCATGTTCGGAAAATACAGAATGGGTCTTAGTTTAAGTGTAAACAACATTTTGAACAACAGAAATTACGTAACAGGAGGATTTGAGCAAGGCAGATCAGTTAACTTCCCGGAAGCTTTTGCTGATGCACAAAGAGACAAACCTTTGTTCGGACCAAAATTATGGTATGACAGAGGAACTACTTTCTTCGCAAACGTTTATTTAAGGTTTTAATTAATAATAATATATCCAAATGAAAAAATATAATTCATTTTTTAAGGTTTTATTTATCGCTTTCACGGCGCTGTTTCTTACAGGTTGTGTTCACGATGATAAATATGATGCACCGAATTTAGACGGTTATCAATGTCAGGATCTTGTAGCAACATTAACAATTGCGCAGGTGAAAGCTTTGCACGGAAGTGTGAGATATGATTTCCCGGCGACTTCAACTGACATTATGGAAGGTTATGTATCATCTACTGATGAAACAGGGAACATCTATAAAACGATCTACATTCAGGATTTACCGGTGAATCCTACACAAGGTTTTACGATCAGTGTTGATGCGGTAAGTACTTACACTAAATTTCCACAGGGAAGTAAGATCTATATTAAATTAGCAGGTCTTTCTTTAGGATCTTATGGTAGTTTAGTGCAATTGGGAATTAGAGATTCCAAATCAGATGCAACGGGTCAGGTAGATGCAGTTTCAAGAATTCCAGAAAAATTGCTTCCTGCTGCGATGTTCAGATCATGTAAAATCAGAGAGAACATTATTCCTAAAGTATTGAAGATCTCTGAGTTTTCTGCGAATAATAATTTATTAGGAGCATTGATCCAGGTGAATGATGTTGAATTTACGAAAAATGCACTTTGTGCAAACTTCGCTCCAGACGGATTTACAGTGGACAGACAAATTGGTGAAGGCTGGAATACGGTTTCTAACAACTACACAGGAACTGCGATCGTAAGAAACAGTGGTTTTGCTTCATTCGCAAATCAGGTTGTACCTGCTGGAAACGGAGCGTTTGTTGGTATTTTCAGTAAATTTACAAGCACCTTCCAACTGTATATTAATAAGGTTACCGATTTAGCAGAAATGAAAAAGTTTCCTAGAAAAGATGGTATTGCAAGCAATCCTTGTATATTAGATCAAACGGGATTAACTGCTAAAACAGTAGCAGAAGTTAAACAGCTTATTTCCGGATCTTCAACCCAGATTACTGGTGATTTCTTATTGAAAGTTAAAGTAACTGCAAACGATGAAGCAAATAATCTTACCAGAGCTATTTATGGTGAAGATGAAACTGGCGGAATTCGTATCAATGTTAATAAGGCAGCTCTTTATCAGGATGCTCGATTTAGAGTTGGTAAAGTTGTTTACGTTAAATTAAAAGGTCTTGCGGTAAGCAATGTAAATGGTGAACTTCAGATTGGTATAATTAACAATGGATTAATACCGGAAGCTAATGTATATAATACTTTCTACGATAGTAATGCTAATATTTCGGCACCAGTACCTACAGAAAGAACAATTACTTCACTGACAGCGTCTGATGTTGGTCGTTGGGTCAAAATCAGAGATGTTGAGGTTATTGCTGCTGATTTGTACAAATCTTATGCACCGGCAGATTTGACTTTAGAAGATTGTAGTGGTAACAAAATAATTTTGAAAACCTATACATCGGCTACTTTTGCACGTTCTGAAAGCGACGGAGGAAAAGGTGATATTTACGCGATCGTAACTTATGTGAGCGGAAAATACCAACTACTGATTCCAAAACAGATCAATGCTAATTTTGGTAATGCTCGTTGTGACGGAACAGTTCCTCAGCTTTTCACGCCTATCTTTGAAGATGGTTTCGACTCTAACACCTTAGCAAACTGGACTGCAGTGAGCGTTACAGGTGCGCAGGTTTGGAACACCGCTGCTTTTGGTAATCCAAGACCATGTGCGTTTATGGACGGTTTCCGCCAGGCAAATGAAGACTGGTTGATCACGAAGAATAAAATTTCTTTAGCTGGATATACGAACGCTTTTGTGTCTTTTGAAAGCGACGCAAGATATTCAGGTAATCCATTAGAACTTTACGTTACCGAAAATTATACAGGTAATGTTGCGACTACAACCTGGACTAAGCTTAACGCTTCGTTTGATACAGACATCAACAACTTTGGTTTTGCAAGTTCAGGGCGCGTAAGCTTAAAAGATTATGCCAACAAAAATATTGTACTGGCGTTTAAATATACTTCAGTTCCAGGCTTCTCTACAACTTGGGAAGTTGATAACTTTGCAGTTAAAGGAGCTAAATAAAGATAGTTTCCTATATCTATAAAAAAGCCGCCTCATTTTTTGAGGCGGCTTTTTCGTGTCTTACGTTTTGCTTGTTATAATCACCTTTTGTAATGTTGAGAAAGCATTTTAATGCATCTGTATTGATGAGAATTGGTTCAATCCGAACTAATATCATGAATTCATTATTGTTGGGAAATCTATGGCTAGTTTTTGAAAGCAAGCTTCACTTTCTTCTCAAAAATAAAATCCGTCCTGTCGCATATGACAGAACGGATTTTGTATTTATGGTTTATCTTTTAAAAACTAACCTCATTCACTTCTTTTCCTCGCTGAAAATTCATTGTTTTCTGATTTCCTTTGTAAGCGATATTAACAAGGTTAAACTGTTTCGGGAAGGTACTCAACATGATCGTATTTTTAATTTTTAAAGTACTGATGTCAGCAATACCGTTCGCTTCAAAATATACCCAAACTGATTCGCCATTAATTTGACTGCCTGTGAACGTAAGTGCTTTTGGACTTCCGTTCACGTACAGATCGAAATTATTATTCACATATTTTTTTACCTCTGCTTCAAAACCTGCGGTGCTTGAATTTATTTTAATGGCGTCAGAAATGTGTTCCTTATTCATTTTTGTCGTGAATTTTAAGGTCTTGCTTCCTTCCACATAATCCACTTTTGTCATTGAGGAGTAAAAGTCTGCACCTTCAAAACTCATCAATATCATCAAAGCCAATATTCCTGTAATCTGTAAAAACTTTTTCATCTTATTCTTTTGTAATATGATTGGCTCAAATATAGTGCCATTAGAAATTAACGTTCACTGTATATTTGTCGTAGAAAGCCTTGATATGAGCAACTGCTTCTTCCGCGGTATCAACAACACGATAAAGATTCAAATCCTCTTCAGAGATCATACCGTTTACTAAAAGGGTATTCTTAAACCAGTCGATGAGACCGCCCCAGTATTTTGACCCAACCAGAACGATAGGAAATCTGCCGATCTTATCGGTTTGAATTAAAGTAATTGCTTCCATCAATTCATCCAAAGTCCCAAATCCTCCCGGCATTACGATGAAACCTTGAGAATATTTAATGAACATTACTTTTCTTACGAAAAAGTAGTCAAAATCCATGCTGTAACCTTTATCAATAAAAGGATTAAAATGCTGTTCAAAAGGCAACTCTATATTCAATCCGATCGATTTTCCGCCACCTTGATGAGCACCTTTGTTTCCGGCTTCCATGATTCCGGGACCACCTCCTGTGATGACACCGAAACCGATTTCTGTAATTTTTTCTGCGATATCTACCGCCATGTTATAATGTTCGCTGCCTGGTTTTAGCCGTGCAGATCCAAATATAGAAACGCAGGGACCAATTTTCGCCAATTTTTCGTAGCCATCTACAAATTCCGCCATTATTTTAAAAACCATCCAGCTGTCTTTGGTGATGGTTTCGTCCCAGGTTTTTTCCTTGAAAGAACTTTGTACTTTTTGATCGATCTCAAATGCGGGTCCGGTCAATTCTATCGAAGTTCCTTTCCCTCTTTTTATTTTACTCATTCGTTTATTTAAAAATTTTTTCTGCTGCCAGAATAGATTCCGGTCTTCCAACATCGATTAAATGGGCTTGATGTTCATAGCCATGAATTTCTTCAGTGTGCATTAAATCCAGATACTCTTCCATGATGGAAAATTTGCCTTTTCTTTTTATCTTATTAAAAATTCGGGGATTAATGCAGTGTATTCCGCTAAAAGCTAAAGGTTTAAATCCTTTGTTGAATTCTGCCAATCGCTGTTCGCCTGTTTGTACATTGAGCCAACCTCGTAAGATCATATTCTCATTGAAAAGAAGTTTACGAGAACTAACGCGGTCTGATACTGCTAATGTAGCGAAATCTTTCTTTTCCTGATGAAATTTAACAAAACCATTCAAATCTAAATCTGTTAATATATCTGCATTCATGATCAGAAAATCTTCTTTAAAATCCAGAAATTTTCTTGCAAAAACTAAACCACCGCCAGTTTCGAGTAACTCTTCTTTTTCGTCTGAGATCTCAATTTTCGCACCGAAATTATCATTCTTCTTCAAAAAATCGGTAATCTGTTCTCCAAAATGATAAACATTAATTACGAATTCATTGATGCCAAAACTCTGAATATATTTGATGTTTCTTTCCAGCAAAGGAACTTCATTCACCACCGCAAGTGCTTTTGGATGATGATCAGTAAAAGGTTTTAAGCGGGTGCCTTTTCCGGCTGCGAAGATGAGTGCCTTCATATTAAAAAGTTTCTTTTAATCCTATTTCGTTTATTTCATCAAAATTTCCGATTCCTTTAGGATTTGGACCATATTCATTTGGGCCAACTTCCCCGTCAGCAAAAATTAACCATAACACATAAAACGGAATTAATTGATACCAACCAGAATTTCCGCGATCATGACATCTTTTTGCAGCTTGCGCTAAAGAAAACCATATCAAAGGAATATAAGATATTAAAGTAATAATCAACAACAATAAATTCTCATCGCCTTGTTGCTTCATTTTCTCTCGAACCAAAGAAAAAATCGTTGAAATACCAATGTAAATTAGGTACGAAATCCCGAATTCTGTTCGTCGAATTCTACCTTCAAAAGAAAAAGGATTTTTAAACATGCTGATTAAGTTGTGGCTGTTCGTCGTGCTGAAGCATAACTTCAGTTTGCGGATATTTTTCTTTAACGAATGCAGCAATTTTTTCAGCGCAATAAACCGAGCGATGTTGTCCGCCAGTACATCCAAAATTAATTTGAAGATGTTCAAATCCTCTGGACAGATAATTATCAATATTGATGGAAACCAAATTTTTTACAAGTTCTAAAAAATTAGGCATTTCGGTTACGGTTTCCAGATAATTTTGAACGCCGATATCACAACCGGTTTGCTGTTTGTATTCTTCAACTCTTCCAGGATTTAAGATTCCACGACAATCGAAGGCAAAACCGCCACCATTTCCGCTATAATCTTTAGGGATTCCGCCTTTTTTATAGGAAAAACTGTGTATTTCTATCTTTAATTTATTGCTCATATTTTTAATTTATTGCTCATGTTTTAAAATAATGTTATTAATTTTATTCTTCACCTCATCCGTTTTCAATTGCAAAATAATTTTCTTCAATTCAGGATATTCATTCATTTCCTCCCAGTTTTCAGAAAAGGTAAAAAGGTTTTCTATTCCCTGATCGATGCTCGAAATAAAATGTTTTTTCCTCTGAATCAATCCACGGAAACCATATGCTCCCAAAACCTGCAGAAATCGGATCAGCTGAATCGGTTTTAAAGAATTTTTCAACTGCCCAACTTTTTCCCCTTCCTTCCACAATGAGAAATAATAATTAAGCATTTCCTCTTTAAAATCATGAGGAAAATTTGCTTTTGCCTGAAATAAAAATGAAACAACATCGTAAATCAAGGGTCCTTTCATCGCAGACTGATAATCGATAAAATAAACTTTGTCATTTTCACCGACCATAATATTTCGCGCCTGAAAATCACGGATCATGATTCCTTTTGGCTCCAGGTTTTCAATTAGGGAAATTAATTTTTTAAATTCAAGAAGCAAACTCGCTTTATGATAAGGGATTTCTAAAACATCGGCGATGAAACTTTTGAAATAAAATAAATCATTTAAAACTGGAAGTTCGTTGTAGCTTTCGTATTCAAAGGTTTTTGAATAATCAACTGCTTCGGTGGTTTTCGTTTGAAGGTTAAAAAGTTTTTGAAGCGTTTCTTTAACTAAAGATTTCGTTCTTTCGGAAAATCCTTCCGCTTCGATAACTTCTGATAATGTTTTCTCGCCCAAAAATTCCTGAATATAAATTTTCCAATCTTCAGAGATCTTGTAAATTTTTGGAGTGTTTAATTGAAGTTCAGAAAAAACCCGGGAAAAATAATAGAAACTTTCGTTTTCGGCTAAATTATCATTAAACGTGATGATGTATTTTCTGTCCGAACTTTTGCCTACAAAATTTATCCTTGCAGAGCCGCTTTGTGCTAAACTAAAAAAATCGGACGCTTTCTCGCCGATAAATTCTTCAAAAAAAACTTGTGCCTTTTCCCTGGTCATACTTTTACAAATATAGGGAAATTACAATTTTATAAATCATTATATTTGCAGGAATGTTCACTGATTTCAAGCCTGTTCTGAAAATTCTGCTGCGATTTATCATTTTATATGTGGTAATGGTTTTGGCGTATCAGTTTTACCTTAATGAATTCAAAAATGCAGGTTTAGATCCTTTTTCAACCTGGGTCATGAGACAAACAACTTTTGTGCAGCAATTTCTGGGTTATCCTTCGCAAATGATACCGGGAAAACCGCAAGATGAAACGACATGGTTTTTTGTCAGTGGAAAATATACGTCTCGAATGGTAGAAGGTTGCAACGCAATTTCGATCATGATTTTGTTCCTGTCCTTTATCTTTGCTTTCTATAAGGGAGCAAAAACTTTTCTCTTTGTAATTTTCGGATTGCTGTTCCTCCACATTATGAATATTCTTCGAATTGCCGGACTCAATATCATCATTTTAGAATTGCCGAAATATTCGAAGATTGGTCATGATTATTTTTTTCCCGCGATTATTTATGGAAGTGTTGTGCTTCTCTGGCTCATCTGGGTTAAATTTTTTGCTTTAAAGGAAACAAAAAATGAAAATATTTAGCTGGCTTTTTGTAATTCTGGGAGTTTTCGGTCTCATCAGCATTCGCATGCTGGAAGATCAGATTTTTTACGATCCTTTTCTCTACTATTTTCATGAAGCTAATAAACACGCAGCTTTTCCGGATTTTGAATGGACGAAGCTCATTCTTAGTTATGCATTTCGGTTTTTGCTGAATCTCTTCTTTTCTGCAGTGGTTGTTTATTTTATTTTCAAAAATAAAGAGTGGACCATTCAGGCGATCATTTTAATGCTTATTGTTTTCGCGATCACGTTGCCGATCTATTTGTACTGCATTCACACCAAATTTGAGATCGGATATCTGTTTTCTTTTTATATGAGAAGATTTGTTATTCAACCTTTGATCCTCTTACTGATCATTCCGCTGTTTTATTATCGAAAAAAGATGATAATTAACCGCCTTTAATTATTGACATCATGTTTGCTCACCTGAGAAATATTCTTGTAATTCCACTCGATTTTTTTCACAAAAGGTCTTTCCCGAACCGGACAATCAAAAATTTGACAGATTTCGCAGGAAGCCGGTTTGCAATCATCTAAGTGAAAATTAAATTCGATCGTTCGGTCTGTATTTTCTCCGATCAAACGGTACATTTCTTCCATTTCTTCGTGCGCTTTCCGCAATTGAAAATACCATGGAATTGTTAAATGAGCATCGATGTGAAGTCCGCTTCCGTGCTGTTGAATTCGCATATTGTGAAGGTCGATCCATTCCGGTTTTCGGTTTTCATTGAGAAAAGCAGCGAGGCGGGAAAGCATTCCAAGATCTGCTTCATCCATAATTCCGCTCAACGATTTACGAATAATTTTATACCCCACAAACATAATATATGCACCGAAAAGTAAGGCGACGACTGCATCGATCCAGTAGAGTTTAGTGAAATAAACCAGGATCAAACTCACGACTACGCCAAGTGTAGTTAAAGTATCGCTCTGCAGATGTTTCCCCGAACTTTGTAAAACAAGGGAATTTTCTTTGATCCCTTTTTTAGTAGAAATGTAACCCAGCAAATAATTAATTACGGCGGTAACGGCAACGATGAGGATTCCCCAGTCTAATTGTTTAGGAGTATTTCCGTGTAATAAAGAATCGACAGACTGTACGATAATAATAACTCCGGCGAAAATAATAAGCGCTCCTTCGATTCCTGAAGTCACAAATTCTACTTTTCCATGTCCGTAAGGATGTTCGCGATCTTTGGGTTTTGCAGCGAGATAAAGCGAATATAATCCCATAAAAGCAGCGATGATATTCACGATACTTTCCATGGCGTCAGAAAAAACCGCATCAGAATTGGTCAAATGCCAAGCGATAAGTTTTCCGATAAAAAGTACAATCCCGATGATGGCGACCCATCTTTGAAAGGCAAAATTATTATTGGGGGAATTGCTGTTTTCTGTCATTACAGTTATAGGGTATTAATTAAAATTGTTTCAGTCTTCTAATTAAAAATGCTCACTTTCTGGTGAGCATTTTTTTTAGACTAATTTGTTTTCGAGCAGATATTCTGCGATCTGCACCGCATTTGTTGCGGCACCTTTTCGGAGATTATCTGCGACAATCCACATATTCAGCGTTTTGGGTTGGGAGAAATCTTTCCGGATTCTACCGACAAAGACCTCATCTTTCCCTTCTGCATAAAGTGGCATCGGATAAATGTTATTTTTTACATCATCTAAAACGGTAACTCCCGGCGTATTTGAAAGAATATTTCGAACCTCATCCAAATCAAAATCATTTTCAAATTCGATATTTACGCTTTCGGAATGACCACCTTGAACTGGAACACGAACTGCTGTAGCGGTAATGTTAAAGGTGTGATCGCCCAAAATTTTCTTCGGTTCGGTCATTAATTTAATTTCTTCCTTCGTATAATCATCATCTGAAAAAACATCACATTGCGGCAAAGCATTTTTGAAAATTTCATAAGGATAAACTTTTGCGACATCATTAGTGCCTTCGATCTCAGCATTGAGCTGATCTACTGCATTTTTCCCTGTTCCGGTAACAGATTGATACGTGGAAACAATTACGCGTTTCAAGTTGTATTTCAGATTTAAAGGATGCAAAACCATTACCAGCTGAATCGTCGAACAGTTTGGATTTGCGATGATCTTATCTTCTTTGGTAAGTTCTTTAGCGTTGATTTCAGGAACGATCAATTTTTTATCAGCTTCCATTCTCCATGCGGAAGAATTGTCGATCACCGTTGTTCCTGCGGCGGCAAATTTTGGTGCAAATTCCAGAGAAGTTGTTCCACCTGCAGAAAAAAGAGCGATCTCGGGTTTCATATCAATCGCGGTTTGCATGGATACGACTTTGTATTCCTTTCCTTTAAAAATAATAACCTTACCAACCGATTTCTCGGAGGCTACAGGAATTAATTCGGTAAGGGGAAAATTTCTTTCCTCTAAAACTTTTAACATTACTTGACCCACCATTCCGGTTGCGCCAATAAGTGCTACTTTCATTTATTTAAGATAAAAATTAGAATGACTGTTTAATTACGATCCGAAAACTCTCATCCACGGGAAAGCGTACGCGAATAATATAACTGCAACAACTCCCATAATTACGATCCCGAAATTGAGTTTGTCGTTTGTTTTCAATTTTTTATTGATGATGGTCATTAAAACTGCTCCAACAACCATTGAAAAAGGATGCTCTACGAAGGTGTGTCTGGTTGCAGAATCGCTCATCAATGTTCCACTGTCTAAAGCTTGTTTAAAGCCTGGGGAAAAGATAAATAACAAAACAATTCCTACCAACGCCTGAATATGAAACATGATCATGGTAATTAAAGTAGACTTTTTCAATAATTTAGAAATTTTTCCGGAGTACCCAAACATACAAACGAGTAAAGAAATTAAGAATACTGCTACGAGTAATAAAACCAAGTAACCAAATCCTTTGTGTGCCTGAAGAAAAATGTTGTAAAAATCCATTTTATTTTTTTTAATGTTAACGGCAAAGATAAAAAAAATCCCGGCGAAAAGCCGGGATTTAGATATTATAAAATCTAAGTGATTAGAAGTTGAAAGCTAAACTCGCTGACCAAGTTCTTCCGAATCCGAAATAAGCTTGATTTTGCTGGCTAACTCCGTTGTAAGTTCCTGCTGCAACGTAATTATTATAATTAGTTGTTAAAGTAGTTCCTGTAAACGCTGGGTTAAGAGCTGCATATTGATCTTTGGACAAACCTGAAAAGATATTGGTGTTTGATTCTGAAATATATACTTTATCAAATAAGTTGTAAACATTCCCTCTGATTGTGAAAGATTGTTTTGCGTTGATGTAATATTTGTAAGAAGCTCCAAGATCAAACAATCCGAATGAAGGTAATTTTAATGCTCCTGCATCCTGTGCAGCTGTAGTATTAAAACTGGTAACATTTAAATTTGCATATAAACGGTCAACATATCTGTAAGATGCATCAAGTTTAAGATCTTTTACCGGCTCTAAAATGAAACCAGCTGCGTAAGTACTTTGTGCTGAACTACCAACTTTTACTTTATCTAAATATAAAGTTTGAGCAGATTGTCCTGGAACAGCTACGTTTGTTTCGTCGAATACATCTCCGGTTGCCTGTCCTTTATAGTACCAGTCTCCGATCGATGCCATTGCTGTCAAAGATAAATATTTTGTTAATCTGGCGTTTCCGTCAAATTCTACACCTTGGTGAATTTCTGTAATTCCACTGATGTTCGCATAAGTATTTAAATAAACAGAAGTGTCTGGCAAAGTAATATTACCGTTAGATTTTCTTAACAATCGATCTGCCCAAGAAGTTCTGTACACATTAATGTTACCATTAAAGACTGCAGAACGGAAACCATATCCTAATTCTACACCAAATATTTTCTCATTGGTAAGATTTGGGTTCAGGTAATTTTTGTTGTTTGGGTAAACTGCGTTTAAGAAAGGCTGCTTAGAATAATAACCAATATTTCCGAAAACATTGTGATGTTCATCGATGTTATAATTCAAACCGGCTTTAACATTATATCCTAAAATATTTTTGAAACCTGTTTTGGTATTAAGAGCAGGATTCGCTGCTGTTGCAGCATAAGGAGCTGTAAGAGGAGTAGATCCTGAAGCTGGATTATTATATCCTACATAATTATTACCATTAAGTGTAGATACTCCATCAATAAGGAAATTATCAATTCTTTGGAAACCCTGTTGAGAAACTGCACCTTGTACAAAGGCAGATAGTTTGTCATTAGAATATTCTAATTGTCCGAAACCACCATACCAAAGAGCTTCACCATCGTTGTTGTAACCAATTCGGTCGCTGATATTATTAATTTTTCCTCCGAAAGGATTCCAGTCTGGTTTAGGTGCGAAAACATTTGATACGTAGTTATAACCAGGTACCAAAACATTTTGTGCATTTGGAACAAAAAGGTTTTTATTACCTTGATCTCTGTATGCAGAACCTCCTAAAAGATCTGTTGCGATTTGATAATGATATCCGTAGTAGTATCTTCCGTCAAAACCAACTGTGAAGTTAATTTGGTCATTTATTTTATGATTAAAGCTGGTGATCACACCGTACCAGTTGTGAGAGTTGATAGAAGCATTTCTAATTAAGATCCCTTTGTCTGGAGTTGATGCAGCATTGCTTGCAACAATACCGTCAATATTTAAAGTTCCTTCAGGCGTAGTAAATGCTGAAAGATCTTTTCCGTTAGATTTTCCAACTGAAGCAGTTCCTGCACCTCTACCAAAAGAAGCATAAGCAACTGTGTTTAATTTAGAGCTTGGAGAAATATTCCAGTCCCAGTTCAAAGATAGAACCGGTTTGTGGTAATAATTGACTCTCATAGAATATTCTTCTCCTTTCAAAGTACCCCAATCTGGATTGTATCTGATGTTTGGTTCACCGTCAGATCCGTATTTGATATAATTTTGAAGTGTTACGTAAGAAAATCTTTGGTTGTGAGTTTGCGGTGCACCGGTAATGGTAAACTGAAAGTCATGATTACCTTTTTTGTATCCTAAAGCCCAGTAATAGTTGTAGCCTTCAAATTTAGTTCCGTCTGCATAAGTAGAACCTGCAGTTCTGCTTAATAAAAATGAAGTAGAAAGACCATTTGCCATTTTACCACTGTTGTAAGCGGCAAGCGTTTTCAAATAACCATTGTTTCCCAATGCTGCTGAAACGATTCCACCTTCTTTTTTGTCTGCTGCTCTTGTTAAAATATTTACGGTACCTCCAACAGAAGCAATTGCTAATTTAGAAGAACCCAATCCTCTCTGAACCTGCATTGCAGAAGTTACATCAGATAAACCAGCCCAGTTAGACCAGTAAACTGCTCCGGTCTCCATGTCATTTACAGGAACACCATTTACCATTACGGCGATATTTTTTTGATCAAAACCTCGAATATTCAATTTTGAATCTCCGAAACCTCCACCTCCTTTCGTTGCATAAACTGATGGAGTGGTGTTTAGAATCTCTGGGAACTCCTGGTTACCCAATTTCTCTACGATCTGTGCTTCTTTAATAGTAGAAACAGCTACCGGAGTTTTGCGGTCCTTTGCAATATCAGCAACACCCGTAAGTACAACTTGCTCGATATCAGCTTCTCTGCTCAAGGTATCTTTTACCGACTGTGCGTAATAGACACTTGCTGTAGAAAGTGTGATAACCACAGTTAACATCGACTTTTTTAACAAATTACTTTTCATAAATTTTAAACTTAGGTTTTATTCTAATTAATTGGTGCAAAAATATTCAAAAAATTCGGAACATTTATTAATAAATTGTTAAATTTTAAAGTTTTGTTAAAAATTAAATCAATCAGTTGATTAAAAGTCTATTAGACGATTTTTTATGCACTGAATAAATTTATGTTAAATGTGTTATATATAAAATTAACCGTATTTAGATGTTTTTACTGCAAATCATTCACCGCCTTCAAACTTAGGTCAATGTTGGCTGCAGAGTGCGTTAAGGCGCCTGCTGAAATAAAATCTACGCCTGTATTGGCAATATCTTTTAACTGATCTCTCGTAATTCCGCCCGAAGCTTCACTTTCGCATTTGCCATTGATGAGATGAACTGCTTTTTTCATGGTTTGAGTATCCATATTATCGAGCATAATTCGATCCGCACCAGATTTTATAGCTTCTGCAACTTCAGCGAGATCCCGGGTTTCTACTTCAATTTTTAGTTTCTTTTTAGTTTTTTTTACGTAATCTTTTGCCATTTTTACGGCGTTCGTGATGCTTCCGTTGTAATCGATGTGGTTATCCTTCAACATGATCATATCATATAATCCGTATCGGTGATTGGTTCCGCCACCAATGACAACTGCCCATTTTTCGCAAATTCTAAAATTTGGAGTGGTTTTTCGAGTATCTAAAAGTTTAGTTCTAGTTCCCAATAACCTGGAATCCCAGTCATGGGTCATCGTCGCGATTCCGCTCATTCGCTGCATGCAATTTAAAACAAACCGTTCCGTGGAAAGAATCGATCGCGCACTTCCCGTAACGAAAAAAGCAATATCGCCTACTTTTGCCGCGTCGCCATCTTTTAACAAACGTTCTACTACCAGATTTTTATCGAACTGTTTAAAAATAATTTCTGCCAGTTCAACGCCAGCTAGAATACAGTCTTCTTTAACTAAAAGTTTAGCTTTTTGCTGTAAATCTTTTGGAATCGTTGCCAAAGTAGAGTGATCACCATCGTGAATATCTTCCTCTAAAGCATTAGTAATAAATGTTTTGAGTGCTTCTTTTGTAACGTATTCGGGTTTTTTCATTTTTTATCTTTTAAGAGATCTTCAGGAATTTTTAATATTGAAGATCGAAATTTAATTAAATATTTGTTGCGACTTTTTTGTCACTGCTCGACCATTCACTCCATGATCCGACATAAAGATTTGGGATTTCAAATCCTGCATAATCCAATGCTAATAAAGTGTGACAAGCAGTAACGCCTGAACCACAGTGAATTGCTGTATTTTCAGATGGAATGTTATTTAACAACTTCGCATATTTTTCGTGCAGGATTTCTGGACTTTTAAAAGTTCCGTCATCGTTGAGATTTTCTTTAAAAGGAACATTAACAGCGCCCGGAATATGTCCCGCAATTTCGTCGATAGGTTCAGTTCTTCCATCGTATCGGTCTTTTTCCCGAACATCAATTACCAAAAATTCTGGATCTTCAGAATGTTGTTCAACAAAATTAAGATCGACTCGTGGTAGTTTCCAGTCCTGTGTAGAAATTTTATCTGCTGTTTTAGGTGCGACTTTATTCGAATTTAAAAGCAATCCTTTTTCTTTTGCCATTTGAATTCCGCCATTTAAAACCTGTACGTTCTCTATTCCTACAGACCGCAACATCCACCAAAACCGCGATGCAGCGATGGATGCGTTTTTATTATCGTAAACAATGACATGCGTGTTTTTGCCAATTCCTAAATGTTGTAAAACTTCTGCAAATTTTTCTAAGCTTGGTAAAGGATGTCTTCCGCCGTCTTTTGAATTTTTAGAAATGGCCGCCAAATCATTATTCAAATCGACATAAAGCGCTCCGTCAATATGTTCTTCGAGGTATTTTTCATAAGCAGATCCACCGCTTCCGGCGTCAACGATGACCACATTTTCCCGGTCTAAACTGGCTAATTCTTCTGCGCTGATAATTGGAGATATTTTCATGATACGAGATCTTTATTAAAAAATGCACCTTTATTTTCCCTCATTAATAAGGAATGTTTGATGATGAGGTAAGAAATATTGGTCAAATTTCTGAGTTCAGAAAGTTTCGGCGAAAGAATAGAATAACTGTACAGTTCGTTTACCGCTTCGAAAATTTCCTGCTGCTTTTTCTTTGCCAGTGTCAATCGGTCATTGCTTCTAACAATACTCACCAGATCGCTCATCATTTCCTGCAACTGTCGTCGAAGATAAGACACCATGACCATTTCATCCATCATTTTCATGCCTTCTTCGTTCCACTCAGGAATCGCTTTCAAATCATCAAAATTGAAATCATTGATCTCTAAAAGTTCGACGGTTTTCAAAGCTGCATTATGTCCGAAAACCATTCCTTCCAATAAAGAGTTGGAAGCCAGTCGATTGGCGCCGTGCAATCCGGAATTGGTACATTCTCCAACGGCGAATAAGTTTTTGATGGAACTTTGCCCGTCTCGGTCAATGTCGATTCCGCCCATTAAATAATGACAGGCCGGAACTACAGGAATGAGTTGTTTGAAGGGATCAATTCCTTCATCCAGGCATTTTTGATAAATATTTGGAAAGTGTTCGACGAATTTTTCGTGATCCATTTCGCGACAATCAAGTCCTACATATTCGTCGCCGGAAATCTTCAATTCGCTGTCAATAGCTCTTGCGACAATATCTCTTGAAGCTAATTCTTCGCGCTCATCATATTTGTGCATGAATTTCTTACCGTCTTTCGTTCTTAGTTTGGCACCATCACCGCGAACTGCTTCGGAAATCAAAAACAGCATTCCGTCTAATTTAGAATATAGAGCAGTCGGGTGAAACTGATAATACTGCATGTTCGAAATTTTTCCCCGCGCTCTGTGTACGAAAGCGATTCCGTCGCCGGTTGCAATAATTGGATTGGTGGTATTTTTATAAACATGCCCAGCTCCTCCTGTTGCAACTAAAGTTATTTTCGCTGTAATTTTTTTGATGCTTTTCGTTTTTTCATCCAAAATATAAGCACCATAACAGTCGATTTTATCAAGATCGAAAATTTTATCCGGAACATGATGTTGCGTGATCAAATCGATGACGTAATGATGCGCCATCATTTCGATATTCGGAGATTTATTGATGGTTGCCAGTAAAGCGCGCTCTATCTCCTTTCCAGTAATATCTTTGTGGTGAACAATTCGGTTTTCGGTGTGACCACCTTCTCTTCCAAGCATGAGATGACCATCTTTCTGATCGAAATTGGTTCCCCATTCCACGAGTTCCTTAAATCTTTCGGGACCTTCTTCGATGACCATTTTAACGACTTCCAGATTATTTTCACCGTCGCCGGCTCTCATGGTATCGTCGATATGTTTCTGGAAACCGTCTTTATCGAAGTCTGTTACAACGGCTAATCCGCCTTGAGCATATTTGGTGTTGCTTTCATCTTCATCGGCTTTGGTGACGATAATGATTTTCGCTTCGGGCATTCTTTCGGAAATTTTTATCGCATAAGAAAGTCCGGAGATTCCGGATCCGATAACGAGTACGTCTGCTTTTATCATGTAGTTTGTTGGAGATTAAATTTTTGGATAATTTTCAGGATTTTGTTTTGCATGTCGAATCCCGAAAATTTTTAATGTATTTTTTTCCGTATCGATAATAAAATGAATAATAACTGGAAATTTTTTTACCTGCCGCATTCGGAATTGGTCATATCGGATTTGAAAAAAAGGATTTAATTTTAGTTGCTCTAAAGTAACTTATTTCGCTTAAATCTGATTTCGCATTTTGGGAAATAAGTATTTTAAACATTATTACAAATAATTTTGTCTGATTGAATCCCAACTTTCAAAATCTTCTTCATTTATATTTTTCAGTCGTTCCCGCATCAAATTCTTTTCTTCTTCTGAGACGTAGTACAATTCCTCCTCATCTACAGGAAAAATAATAACTTCAACTTTATCAGCATTGAAGTTTTCGGGGAGTTCTATATTTATTTTGTGGTCTTTAACCTCCACAATTTGTCTTATTGCGTTCATTATAAATAATTTAACTTATCAAATTTAACCAAATATTTTAAATAAATTTAAACAATTTATCATTGGGTTTCCGTACTTTTTTAAAATTCTGAAACTCATCTTCTTCCGAGCGATAACCGAGTGCTAAAGTCACGGCGACTTTTTCGATCTGCGAATCCAGTCCCAAAATTTCATCAATAATTTCCTGCTTAAATCCTTCCATCGGACAAGTGTCTACATTTTCTAAAGCTGCAGCAAACATAAGATTTCCCAGAACGATGTAGCTTTGTTTATCGGCCCAGGTCATGACTTCATCACTACTTAATTTTTGGATGTGCTTGCTGATGCTTTCCCGAAATGGATCGAGGGTTTCTAAAGGAATTTCTCTCGTAGTAGAGATCTGCGTGAAGTATTCGCCAATATAATCCGGACTGATGTTGTTTTTAGAAGTGATAATGATCAGATGGGAACACGTAGAAATTTGAGAAGGATTATAAAAAGCGGGTATTAATTTCTCCTTCATTTCAGGACTTTCTGCAATAATGATCTCGTATGGTTGAAGTCCCAACGAACTTGCGGAAAGTTTTGCAGCTTCTAAAATATTAGTGATCAATTCACTGGAAACAACTTTATTTTTATCAAATTTTTTCACAGAATAGCGGTTGCGCAGAGATTCTAGGTAATTCATAAAACAAAGATAAATAAATGGGGGTGAAGATTTGGTAGAGAATTTCTATGATGGCGTTTCTTCGCGTGAATGACTGAATTGTGAATTTCTTCGAGTCAATTTGGTCAATAGTGAATTTCTAAAGGGGAATATTCAATTTTTTCAAATGAATTTAAAAAGATGACACTTACAGCAACGCTAATTTATCGGAAGCAATTCACTATTCACTGCGAAGCAAATGACCCCTTAGAAAAGTCCACCGTTCTGTTGGTTTTCAAAAAACTCATCAATTTGCAATGGTTCTGTTTGCGCAGCTTTTACCGCAAGTTGATCACAGATCTCATTTTCTAAATGTCCGGCGTGACCTTTGATCCAGTGAAAAGTCGTTTTATAATCTTTGAGCAAAGGGATCATTCTCTTCCAGAGATCAGGATTTTTTTTATTTTTAAATCCAATTTTCACCCAGGATTGCAACCATTTTTTTTGAATAGCATCTACAACGTATTTGCTGTCGGTATAAATATGAATATCGTTTTCCGTAGATTTTATTTTTTCTAAAGCCGTAATTACCGCCAATAATTCCATGCGGTTGTTGGTGGTGAGGCGAAATCCCTGGGAATATCTTTTTTCGTAATTTTTTTCGGGAACTTTCATGACGATCCCGTAACCACCTGGTCCCGGATTTCCGCTGCAGGCACCGTCGGTAAAAATTTCTATTTTAAGGCTCATTCCTAAAATTGAAAATCGTCATCATCATCTGCATCATTCATCGAAGAACCGGAAAGATTTTGCTTGCTCGGTAAATCGAAAGCAGCACCAGGATCGATGGTCGTTTTTATTTTTTCAAAACCGCTTGGAGCATCAAGTTGTCCGAAATTAGAAGGTTGATAACCGCCGGTTCCATATTGATTTCCAAATAGATCGAGGTCGGCAAATTTTGCAATATTTTTGTAGAAAGACATTCTCACATCAGCTGTTGCACCATTTCTGTGTTTTGCGATAATAAGTTCTGCCTGATTTTCAGTAGAAGTTTCGCCACCATCTTCGTCATTATCCCAGGTCGCGATCTTATAATATTCCGGGCGGAAAATAAAGGAAACAATATCGGCATCCTGTTCAATAGCTCCAGATTCCCGAAGGTCAGAAAGCATTGGTCTTTTTCCAGGGCGTGTTTCTACACTTCTGGAAAGCTGTGAAAGTGCAACTACAGGAACATTCAGTTCTTTTGCAATCGCTTTTAGAGATCTGGAGATCATTGCAATTTCCTGCTCCCGATTTCCAACACCTCCTTTTCCGGAGTTTGCGGTCATTAATTGAAGGTAATCTACCATGATGATCTTCACGCCGTGCTGCATGACCAATCTTCGGCACTTTGCACGGAAATCGAATACAGAAAGCGACGGAGTTTCATCAATATATAAAGGAGCGTTTTCCAAAGCAGAAACATTTGAAAATAATCGCTGCCATTCTTCATCGCTCATTTGTCCTTTTCGCAATTTCTCTGAAGAAATGCCGGTTTCCGACGCGATCATTCTGGTGATCAACTGAACTGATGCCATTTCCAGAGAGAATAAAGCTAAAGGGATTTTATGTTCTACGGCAATATTTCTGGCCATAGAAAGCAGGAACGCCGTTTTTCCCATGGCGGGACGGGCTGCAATAATAATTAAATCTGAATTTTGCCAACCACCGGTTTCTTTGTCGATGTCTTTAAATCCAGAGGGGATTCCGGAGATTCCTTCTTTGTCTTTTAAAGCTTTGATCGTTTCGATGGCTTGTTTTACCAAAGTATTTGCGGTATCGAACCCTTTTTTAATGGTTCCGTTGGTGATCTCAAAGAAAGATTGTTCGGCTTTGTCCAGCAATTCAAAAACGTCGGTGGATTCTTTGTAAGAACTGTCGATGACGTTTGCAGATACATTAATTAAACTTCGGAGGATAAATTTTTCCAGGATGACACGAACATGATATTCGATGTGAGCACTTGAAGAAACTCCCATTGTTAAGTCAATAATATAATGATCACCACCTGCAAAACTGAGTTTTTCAGTTTTTTTGAGTTGCTGAATCACGGTCATTAAATCGACAGGATGATTTCCTTCGTATAATTTTAAAATTGCCGTAAATATTTCCTGATGACGGGGATCGTAAAACACCTCAGCCGTTAGTAAATCGATAGAATAATCGAGTCCTTTTTTATCGATCAAAAAAGTCCCGATCACCAATTTCTCGAATTCTATTGCATTTGGCGGCATTTTGCCGTCGGAAATAGAAAGTTCTTTCGCGAAATTACCATGAATGAGTGAAGATAAAGTTTCCTTTTGTGTCATGAGACAAAGATAGTTTTTTAAAGTTTTTATTCAAATTATTTAATCAACATTGAATCTGAATTGTGACTTAAATCACTAGCAGTCAATTCGGTTTGATGTTGGTAAGTTGGCAGAAGCTGTTGTTTTTATTCTAGCCCGGATCGCAGTGGAAATCCTTTTTTTGGCGATGGGTAAAGCTTTGGCAAAAAAGATTGGAACGTAGAGCCGGATCAGCTTCATTGAGAAGCGAGACTATTGGTGCTCGTTAAAAATTAATAATTCATTTTGCGAAGTTTAGGGACTTTCTTCGCGACCAAAAGTGCAATTAAAACCGTCATGGTACCGCCGAAAACGACGGACCGAACGACGCCAAGAAGTTTTGCTGCGACGCCGCTTTCAAATTGTCCCATTTCATTGCTCGACATGATGAAAATTGAATTCACGCTCAGAACACGGCCCCGAATATAATTGGGCGTTTTTAACTGTACAATTGTTCCCCGGATAACAACGGAAATCCCGTCGAGCATGCCACTGAAAACGAGGAGCATAAAGGAAAGCCAGTAGAGTTTTGACAATCCAAAACCGATGATGCATAATCCGAATCCCGCAACGGCGATCAATAATATTTTACCTTGATTTTTGGTTAAGGGGAAAAAAGCCAGGGTCAAAATAATACACATAGAGCCGATGTCTGAAGCTGCATTGAGCAGTCCAAAACCTTCTGCGCCCACTTTTAAAATATCGGTTGCAAAAACGGGGATCATAGCGACTGCGCCGCCGAAAAGTACGGCAAACATATCGAGACTGAGCGCGCCTAAAATTTCTTTTGTTTTATAAATGAAGGCAATACCTTCCCGCATACTTTTTACGACGCCAATGGTTTTATCACTGTTTTCGGAGGGATGTTGGTTGAGGAGCCAAAAGAAAATGGAAGAGAAAATCATTAAGCCAACTACGACCAAAATGGTTCCGGAAACATCAATCCAATGAATTAAAAATCCTCCTAAAGCATGGCCGAAAACGGAGGCGGTAAGAAATGTTGCCTGATTGAGCGTTATCGCGTTCTGAAGCTCTTCTTTCGAAACAATTTTTGGAATCATCGAAGGAATAATGGGTCCGATAAAAGCGCGGCAAAATCCCGTGAAAAAGATGACTGCGTAAATAAAATAGGAAATTTCTACATTGCTGAAATGTAATAATCGATGTCCGAAAAATGCGGGAATCGCCAATAAACTGATGAGGAAAACGTAGGCGTAGTTGCAAATTAACAAAAGTCTTTTCTTCTCGGAATTGTCGATAACGTGGCCTGCATAGAGCGCGGTAGAAACTGCGGGAATTACTTCAGATAAACCGATCAAACCAATGGCAAAAGGATCTTTGGTGAGTTGGTAGATCCACCATCCCATCAAAGTTGCTAACATTCTAAAACTTAAAATCAGAAAAAATCTTCCTGTCATTAAATTTCGAAATTCGGGAATTTTTAAGGTTTGAATGGGTTGCAGAGAAATCATTTTGCAAAATTAAATTTTCGAAATGAAAAATCATTTATTAATTTACGATGAATGCAAGAATTTTCTCTTGGGCATTACTTTATTTAGATAAAGTTGCGGCTTTTAATTAATTTTTTTTGCAACTCATATTCACCTTCGTGGACTTTAATTTTAATTTAAAAATTTATCTTTGAAAAATGAACTGGATTTTACTCATTATCGGTGGTTTATTTGAAACCGGATTTGCCACATGTCTTGGAAAAGCGCAGGAAACGACAGGAAGAGAAAGTTATTTCTGGTGGGCTGGATTCGTGATTTCCCTGTTTTTGAGCATGTTTTTATTGTACAAAGCAATTTCTGTCGGATCAAATGCGATTCCGATCGGAACTGCTTACGCCGTATGGACTGGAATTGGAGCAGTTGGAGCGGTTTTTATGGGGATTTTTGTGTTCAATGAACCGGCAACGTTCTGGCGAATGTTTTTTGTTTTTACATTAATTGCTTCTGTGGTTGGGTTGAAGGTGGTTTCGAATTAGGCATTCACTTCAGTGTTTTTTGCAGTAGTATGAATTCATCTTGAAAAGTTTATAAGAGCTATGGCACTCGCTACCAACGCGACACCAGCTGTAACTAAAACAATTGTACCTGTCGTTTTAATTTTCTTAATTTCTTTAATGTCTTTTTTAGCGATCGAAATTGTTTGCTTATTATGCGTTCCAATGATTCGGTAATTTTCTATAGAAGTGATATCGATGACTGATTTGTTATTATTGAAATCGTAAACAGCATATTTTGCACCAGCTTGAACTTGATCAAAATTCCCTTGATTTTTCTCAGTATTGTATTTTGTCGAAACGCAGGAAACCGACATGAGAATAATAAGAAAAGCAAAAATATTTTTCATGCTGTTAATTTATAAAATTAGGATTTACTTTTTTTAAATCTAAAAAATCACCAATTTTCCTGTCATTTGCCAAACGTGGGATTTTATTTTGTCCGCCTAATTTTCCTTCTGATTTTGCGTAATCCTGAAACGCATTTTTATTTAAACTGGTAATGATCAAAGGTTGCAAAATTTTCCCTGAAATTAGATCATCATAATAGGAATTTCTCTTCCGCATTTCTTCGTCAAGATTTTTCCGGAAATTTTCTAAATTTTCCGGTTCTTTTTCAAACTCGATGAACCATTCATGATAAGGCAAACCTTGCGTGGGATTCACTTGTGGCGCGAGATGAAATTCGGTGATCTGCGCAGGAAACTTCTCTACCGTTGCTTTCATGGCTTCTTCAACTTCAAAAGCGATCACATGTTCTCCAAAAGCTGAAGTGAAATGTTTCGTTCTGCCGGAAACTAAAATTCGGTAAGGATCTTCAGAAATAAACCGTACAACATCTCCGATCGAATATGCCCAAAGTCCAGAATTGGTGGTCAAAATTAAAGCGTAATCCTTGTTGAGTTCGATGTCTTTTAAAGTTAATCTTTTAGCATCCTTTTTTCCGTATTCTTCGAGCGGAATAAATTCATAAAAAATTCCATGATTCGTTAAAAGTAATAATCCTTCTTTTTCAAAATCATCCTGAAACGCAAAAAAACCTTCACTCGCCGGAAAAGTCTGAATGATATCTACTTTTCCACCCAGAAGTTCTTCCATCTTTTCGCGGTAGGGTTCGTAATTCACGCCGCCTGTAATGATGAGCTGTAGATTAGGAAATAAGGTTTTAATTTTCTTACCGTTTCGCTCGATCAGTTTTTCAAAATACATGATCAACCACGGTGGAATTCCCGAAATTAAAGTCATATTCTCTTTCTCAGTTTCTTTTACGATCTCATCAACTTTAGTTTCCCAGTCTTCGATGAGGTTCGTTTTCAAACTTGGCAGTCGATTTTTCTGCAGATAGTTTGGAATATGATGCGCTACAATTCCGGAAAGTCGGCCAGTTTGAATTCCATTAATTTCCTCCAGTTCCGGACTTCCCTGCAAAAAGATCATTTTCCCGGAAACGAAATCTGAATTATTTTTTTGAGCAATATAATGAAAGAGCGCACTTCGGGCTGCATTAAGTTGAAAAGGCATTCCTTCTTTAGAAATCGGGATATATTTAGAACCGGAAGTGGTGCCGGAAGTTTTCGCAAAATATTCCGGCGTTTCTGTCCAGAGAATATTTTTCTGTCCTTTTTTTACTCTCTCAATATAAGGTTTAAGATCTTCGTAATCAGCGATCGTTACATTTTTTTGAAAGTCGGAAATGGTTTTGATGTTTTCAAACTGATGCTCTCTGCCAAACAAAGTTTTCTCTGCGGTTTTTACCAAAGACAACATCAGTTTCTCCTGATCTTGGACCGCATTTTTTTTGAAAGTTTGCGTTTCCTTCACATTATTTTTTGCCCAGATCAAAGCAGTTTTTTTCTTAATAAAATTCAGCATAACGCAAATTTAATAGATTTTATCGAGAAGATTAAAGATCATGATTTTAAAAGTTGAAGCGATAACCAAAACTTAAACTCAGAAAGACAGAATGGTTGTAAAATTTTTGAATTTCCGGGTTTTCGTTATAAACATTGGTAGAATAATAATTTAATCTTCCCGTCAGAAAAACTGCTTGATAGCCTTCCGGATCTAAAATATAGATGACTTTTCCACCTAAATTAAAACCAATTCCATTATTTTTTAATTTTTCATTGTTGAAATCTAAATAGGTGCTGGAATGATTGTAATAGCTGAAACCCGCCATTTCCTCCACCATAAATTCTTCGGAAATATTATCACGGTGCATGAGAAAAACATCGATAATGGTCAAAGTCGGTGAGGCGATGTTCCCATAAGCATTTTTGCGGTCGTAAATTACATTGGAGAAAAGCATACTGTAATCTACGCCGATCCCAAAATTGATCGGTGTCATTAAATTTCCGCTAAATCCAAATCCGTAAAACGGCTGTACATCTTTGGCGAGAGAATTATTACCGATTGGTTTTAAGATGGTAACTTTTGTTTCGATATTAGAAACTACATCGAGTATTTTTTTCTTTTTCTGACTGAAAATTAAAGTGCTGCAACAGAAAAAAAAGAGGGTCAAGATTCTCATTACTTTAGTTTTATTTCGTTAAAAGTAATATAGGTTGTTCCTGCAGGAACGAGTATTTGCAGAGAATCACTCGAAATTGCAGACCCAGATTTTGATGCTTTGAACGATTTAATTTTTGCATTAAAAACCAAGGAAAAAGAATCAGAAAGAAGCGGACCCGATAATGTGAAATCTCCCGAACCGCTGGGAATTGTTTCGGCCACGATCGCATTATCGCTTTTTATGAGCACTTTGATTTTTGCAAATTCTAATTTGGTTTCTGTGATATTGCCTTCCACATAGGCGCGGGGATTTTCCCGGGTTTCCGATTGACAACCCAGAATCACAGCAAAAATAAATAGGGTAGAGAGAAGTCTCATTAATTTTTTTTTAAAGGTAACAAAAAAGCCCTGGAATAAATTCTCAAGGCTTTCTAAATTAGAAATTACAAAATTATTTTGTTTTGTATCTTTTATCAGGAGTACCATCTTTTTTCAGATGTTCGTTGGCTTTGTATCTTTTGTCCGGTGTTCCGTCTTTTTTCATTTTAACGGCGGAATTTGTTGCTGCCGGCTTTGCTGCTTTAACTGCAGGTTTAGCGGTTTGCATTTTCGCTTCTTTTGCAGGCGCTGCTTTAGTCGTTGCTTTTGGAGTAACTTGTTGTGCACTTGCTAATCCTAATCCCAGAGCCAAAGACAATACTGTGAATAATTTTTTCATTTTTTAAAAAGGGTTAAATTAATATTGTGTTGTTTTTTAACAAAGTAAAATTATACAAATAATATTCTCGATAATTTTTCGAAGATAACTTTAACCAAAATTTAACTAAAATAAAGCCTCTTCATGGTTGATTTCTAATTTATTACCGCAATAATTATCAAAGGTTTCTGAAAACCTATCTATTACAGAAAAATGAAAATCAGAAATAATGCTTAAATTTGTGGCTTCAAACGATTTCGGAAAAGTCCCGAAATCGCTTTTCTGTTTTATTATCACTTATTTTTAAAGTTCATTTTTGCCTTCAGATCAACATATGCCGTTAAAAAAAATTACCGAAACTTTTCTGCCCCAACTTCTACATTTAGGATTTGGAAAAGAACTGTTCACCCAACTCGATCAAAATAAACACCTTGTAGTAAAGTCTTTTGCAGGATCTTCTCCCGCGGTTTTTGCTGCAGAATTATTTTTGATCAAAAAGAAATCACTTCTTTTCCTCACCGATGATAAAGAAGATGCTTTATATATTACTTCAGAATTAGAGGATTTATTGGGCAAAGAAAATGTGCTTTATTTTCCGCCGACCCATTTAGAACCTTATCAAATTGAGAAAACGCAAAATGCTAATCTGGTTTTAAGAACTGAAGTTCTGAACAGGATTCATCACGATAAAAAACCAAGACTCATGATCGCGCCTTTTTCTTCTCTGGCAGAAAAAGTGATGAAGAAAGAAGATTTCAAAGCGATTTCTCATACGATTAAAACCGGTGATCAACTGGATTTTGATTTTACGGAAGAGTTGCTGCATCAATTTAATTTTAATCATACCGATTTCGTTTCTGAACCGGGTGAATTTTCCGTTAGAGGAGGTATTGTGGACGTGTTTTCTTATTCGAATGAAGAGCCGTATCGAATTACCTTTTTCGGAAATGAAGTAGAAAGCATTAAAACTTTCGATATTGAAACTCAACTTTCGAAGGAAAAAATCAAAGAGTTTCAGCTGGTTTCGAATATGAATTTTTCAATGCAGGGAACAAAGGTTTCTTTGTTTGATCTGGCACCGAAAGATTTAGTGGTAGTGACCAAGAATGCTTTTGCAGGATTCAGTGCCATTAAAAATTTCTATGCGAAAGCGGAAGAGAAATTTGAAACTTTAAGTACTGAAATAAAACATCAGAAACCTGCCGAACTTTTTGTTTCAGAAGAAGATTTCGTGAAAGAGATCAATAAATTTGAATGGATCGATTTTACTTTACAGGAAGTGAAAGGCAGCGACGCGACCATCGTTCAGCTAAATCAAACACCACAACCAAGTTTTCACAAAAAGTTTGAACTTCTACTCGAAGATTTAGAGGAAAAACAAAATGACGGTTTCGAAACATGGATTTCTTTTTCTACCGAAAAACAGGAAGAGCGTTTAGAATCAATTTTTGAAGATCTGACTGCGCAGAAATCATCCGCAGAAAACGATGATATTTTAGGTGAAAAATCAAAAATCTTGTTCAAAACCTTTAAATCTGAACTTCATGAAGGGTTTGTCGATTTTGATCATAAAATTTCTGTTTATACGGATCACCAGATTTTTGACCGTTACCAAAGATTCAAAGCCAAAAATGCTTTTGCCAAATCAGAGCAGATCACGCTGAAAGATCTGATGCAGATGAAAGTCGGCGATTATATCACGCACATCGACCATGGAATCGGAAAGTTTATGGGCTTGGTGAAAGTGAACAATAACGGAAAAGTTCAGGAATGTTTCAAACTCACTTATAAAAATGGTGATTTACTGTATGTAAGTATTCATTCCTTACATAAAATTTCGAAATACAACGGTCCGGACGGAAGAGAGATCGTTTTATCCAAACTCGGTTCACCGGCGTGGAAATCTTTAAAACAGAAAACAAAAGCGAAGGTAAAACAGATCGCCTTTGACCTCATTAGACTTTACGCAGAAAGAAAAACAGCGAAAGGATTTGCATTTGCACCAGATTCTTATTTGCAGAATGAACTCGAAGCGAGCTTTATTTACGAAGACACGCCGGATCAGGAAAAAGCGACTTTGGATGTAAAAAATGATATGGAAAACGATAACGTGATGGATCGTTTGATTTGTGGTGATGTAGGATTTGGAAAAACAGAAATTGCAATTAGAGCCGCCTTTAAAGCCGCAACTGATGGAAAGCAAGTCGCGATTTTAGTTCCTACAACGATTCTTGCATTTCAGCATTACAGAAGTTTTACAGAAAGGCTTAAAGATTTTCCGGTGAACATTTCTTATATGAACAGATTCCGCTCTGCGAAACAGAAAGCAGAAACTTTGGAAGGTTTAACATCCGGGAAAATAGATATTGTGATAGGAACGCATCAATTGGTGGGAAGTGCAGTAAAATTTAAAGATCTGGGTCTTTTAATTATCGATGAAGAACACAAATTTGGAGTTTCGGTAAAAGATAAGTTGAAGACTTTGAAAAGTAATATCGATACCTTGACTTTAACGGCAACTCCGATCCCGAGGACTTTGCAGTTTTCTTTGATGGCTGCACGAGATTTATCGGTCATTAAAACGCCGCCACCAAACAGACAGCCTGTAGAAACAAATATTGTTGGTTTCAGTGAAGAAATTATACGGGATGCGATTTCCTATGAAATTCAGCGCGACGGACAGGTTTATTTTATTAATAACAGAATCGAAAATCTGAAAGACATTGCAGGTTTAATTCAAAGGTTAGTTCCTGATGCCAAGATCATTACAGGTCACGGACAAATGGAAGGAAAACAACTGGAGAAAAATGTTTTGGATTTCATGGAGGGAAAATATGATGTTCTGGTTTCGACGACCATTATTGAAAGTGGAGTAGATGTTCCGAATGCGAATACCATTTTCATCAATGATGCACAGCGTTTCGGAATGGCAGATCTGCATCAAATGCGGGGAAGAGTTGGTCGAAGCAACCGGAAAGCTTTTTGTTTTTTGATCACGCCACCTTTTGATATGATGTCTTCTTTGGCGAGAAAAAGACTGGAAGCCATTGAGCAGTTTTCGGATCTGGGAAGTGGTTTTCAGATCGCGATGAAAGATTTAGAAATTCGTGGAGCGGGAGATCTATTGGGCGGTGAACAAAGTGGTTTCATCAATGAAATGGGATTTGAGACTTACCAGAAAATCATGCAGGAAGCGTTGGAAGAATTACAGAATGATGAGGAATTTGAAGATTTGTTTGATAATGAAGAAGACCGTAAAAAACTCTTTAAATCAGTTAAAGAAGTTAATATTGATACCGATCTCGAATTGATGTTGCCCGATTTTTATGTTCAAAGTATCGAAGAGCGGTTGTCACTGTATCAAAAATTAGCAGAAATTCAAAGCAAAGAAGAGCTTCAAAAATTAGAAAGTGAACTGGTCGATCGATTCGGAGATTTACCGGCAGAAGCGATCAATCTTTTGAAATCTGTGGAGTTAAAATGGATCGCTGCCGAAATCGGTTTTGATAAGATCGTCGTGAAGAACGGAGTTTTCTTAGGTTATTTTCCTTCAAATCCTCAGGACAAATTTTATCAGAGCGATAAGTTCAGAAATATTATTTCTTACTTGAATCGAAATCCGAAAGAAGCGACTTTAAAGGAGAAAAGCAGTAAAGAAGGGAATCAACTCATGATGAGAAAAGAAAATGTGCAGAATGTAGATGAGGTGAATGCGGTTTTGGAAAGGATCCTGGGGAAATAGATCCTTTTTCGAAATTTCTAAAAAAAGACTACTTTTGCTAAAATTATTTTAAAGATGAATAAAGTTCTAAGCATATTGACGTTTTTCTTAAGTTTTGTTATTTTGTTTTCATGCGAACCCAATCGTGATACCAATGGTGATTACCTTATCGGGGTGACCCAACCTGGTGGAAATGGTGGCGGAAGCGGCGGCGGTTCAGGCTCTACCAAATTACTGAAAAAAATGACATCAGTAGACATTGATGGAGCGGTCTCAACTTTTACTTATAACTATACTGCCGGAGTTTTAACCAGTGCTAATCTTGATGACGACGGTGATAAATCTGATTTTGCCTTCAGTTACAAAGACAATAAACTGTCTCAATTTATAATGAATAATTCCGATGGCACAAATATCATTACAACTACTGTAAATCTGGTTTATAATAATGGGATATTAGTAAGTTCATTTGGCAATATGGAATCTGGCGGTGAAGAAGCTACTAAAAACAATACCATTTATACTTACAATGCTGCAGGTAAAATAAGCAAAATCGTTACTTCACTAACTGGAAAAGATCTTATTGATCCCAATATTTACACAGAGAAATTTAATATTGAAAGCAATGTTATTTTTAATGGAGATAATATGTCTTCCTGGAAAATGACTGTAAAAGCAATAACTCCGCCTCCAGTTACCATTGATCCCATTGTTACCAATGTTAAATTTAGTAACTACGATACAAAGAAAAATCCGTTGGCCACTTTACCTTATGAATTAAATTTGGCGGGTGCGCACTTTCTTACATCAAGCAACTCTATTTTGGGACTTTCTACCAATAATTATGGTACTGCTGTTGCCACAACAAATGTTGACACGCAAACTGCAAATTTCACTTTTGTTTATGATAACGATGGTTATCCAACATCTGCAACATCTGCACAGGGAACTTTAAAGTATGAATATCAATAAAAATTGAGCATGAAATACCTCATCGTAGGTCTTGGAAACAAAGGCGAAGAATATACTGAAACCCGGCATAACGTCGGGTTTAAAGTTGCGGAGAAAATTGCCGAAACCATTGAAGCACCCTTTAAATCCTCCAATTTTGGACTCTTAGCAGAAGGGAAATACAAAGGTAGAAAAGTTTTTATTTTGAAACCTGATACCTACATGAATCTTTCCGGAAATGCGGTGAAATTCTGGCTGCAGAAAGAAAATATTCCTTTGGAAAATTTGATTATCGTTACCGATGATCTGTCCTTGCCATTCGGAACTTTACGAATGAAAATGAAAGGTTCTGACGCGGGTCACAACGGTTTGAAAAGTATTCAGGAACAGTTGCAGACCCAAAATTATCCAAGGTTAAGATTTGGGATCTCTGCCGAATTTTCAGAAGGAAAACAAGTTGATTATGTTCTCGGAAAATGGGAAGGTGACGAAAAAGAAAAACTTCCCGAAAGAATCGAGAAGTCTGCTAAAGCTTGTCTGTCATTTGTTTTCGCGGGAATTCAAAATGCAATGACTTCTTTTAATGGTAAATAAAATTTCTCTTTTACCTTTAAATTAAAGCATATTTTTATTGTTCTTTTTGCCCATTACCCAGTTAGAATCGGTCAAATTGTAAATTTTCTGAATGTCTTTTAAGATTTTTTCAAAGTCGATATCAAGATCGATGATCTTTCCGGTTTTCATATCGAAAACCCAGCCGTGAACAATCGGATATTCATCTATTAAGTATTCTTCCTGAACACAAGCCATTTTAATCACGTTGATGCATTGCTCCTGAACATTCAGTTCTACCAATCGGTCGTAGCGTTTTTGCTCATCTTCGATCATATCTAATTCCGTCTGATGCAAACGGTAAACATCACGAATCGTTCGTAACCAAGGATTCAAAAGGCCAAGATCTTCCGGCGTCATCGCAGCTTTAATTCCACCACAACCGTAATGGCCGCAAACAATAATATGTTTCACCTGAAGATGTTCTACCGCATACTGAATTACGGCGGTCGCACTCATATCCAAAGTATTCACCACATTCGCAATATTCCGGTGCACAAAAAGTTCGCCCGGTTTCATACCCATCATTTCCTCTGCAGAAACGCGGCTGTCTGAACAACCGATGTAAAGAAAATCCGGAGTTTGAGTAAGTGATAAATTTTCAAAAAACTTTGGGTCTTCCGCAACTTGTGCTTCTACCCATTTTCGGTTATTTTCAAATATCGCGTCGTAGGACTTTTTCATATTTATAGGGAATTTGGTAAATATTGAAGTTCGATTAATGCCAATTAATGAACAGTAAAATTTTCTAAACACAAAAATATGTTTTTTGTACTAAATGTAAGCGACTTCGCAGAAAGATTGATATTTTTGTAAGTAAATACAATTGAATGAAAAGTATCGTCCAAAAACTCTTGCCTGCGCTTACCGAAGAAAATTATATTGATGAATTTCGGAATTTAAATATCGACAGTATTGATCTGGTTTCCCTGCGCGTGGAAGTGGAGAATAAATTGGGCAAAATGATCCCAAATAAAGATTGGCTTTCATTTGTAAATCTTAAAGATATTCTGAACTACTGTGATGGTGAAGGTTTTACAGCATCAACAAATCGTGCGAAAACAATTTCAGAATCCACTAATGTAAAACGCAATTTTATCAATATGCCGCAGTTGTGTTTAGAAGCGCTATCAGAAAACTGGCTGTTTAAAGAAGCCGGAAGTTTGCACTGGGATTTGCTTTGCGAAGGTTTAGGTACTTCTTCATCTGAATTAAAAGATGACGTTGAAAATAGACTTTACGCCACATTTGTAAGAATTAGAATCGATGGAAATGGAAATCTTAATGATTTTAAAGAAAATGATCCTTTTGAATTTAAGGCTGAACTTTCCCGATTTGGAATGGGAATGTTCTTTAGCAACACCATTTTTGATTCTGTCGATAAGAATATTAAAATCGATATGATGACCAGTTTTTCGGTTCGAAAATCAACAGGCGACAATAAAAGTTTAGCGAAAAGTCAACCAACCGTTGAGCATTGCGAAATCAAACAGCATTCAGAATTTCCTGTTTTTGGGAATGAATATCGGTTGATCAAAAAGAACGAGTTAAAGACTTTTTTCTACAAAGATTATATTTTCCACATTTCTGATGAGCAATTATTTACGTTCGAATATTCGTTAAACCCATATTACGATTTGAATGGAGTTGGACTATTATATTTTGCGTCGTATCCTATTATCAATGATTTCTGCGAGCTGCAATTCTTTAATTCGCAAGGACAATTGAAGTGGGAACAAAACTATTTTACGTTATTTCGAGACGTGATGTATTATGCAAACTGTGATTCCCGCGACAAAATCATTTATGTTTTAAATTCCGTAGAAAACCTGTCAGAAAACCGAGTGAAATTGTGCAGTACTTTGATCCGTAAATCAGATGGAATGATGATGGCGAGAATTTTTACCATCAAACAGAGAAGAAATTCTTAAACTTTATTATTAATGTAACCTTCCGTCGCATTGTGAATATTGAAAATCCGGCAAGGATTTCCGATGACCAGAGAATTGTCGGGAACATCTTCTGCAAGATAAACATTCGGCGCAATCAACACGTTATTTCCGATGGTAATTCCGCCCACGATTACAGCATTTGGTCCGATCCAGACTTCATCTCCGATGATCGGTGTTCCGATAAATTTACCACGATTGGCTTGAGCAATACTTACGCCTTGCGCAATATTGCAGTTTTTACCGATGATTACTTTCGGATTAATGGCGAGCAAACCCCAATGTCCGAGATACAAACCTTCGCCAATTTGAGTTTCAGGATAAATTTGAAAACCATATTTGATCTGATAATGTCTCAATACCAACCTCCAGAATTTCCCTGAAAATGTATTTTTAGGATATTTTTGCGTGGTTCTAAAAAGATAAATAAAATGCAGATTAGGATTGAAACATTTTTTAAATATTTCAAACTTCGAAAGCATCACGCCACTTTCGCGGTAAAAATCTTTTTGGATTATGGTTTTTTCTGACATTAGAGCAAAGATAAAAGAAAATTGAATTTAAATTTTAATTATTAATTTTTTCAATTCTTTTTTCAACATTTTCGTCCTTTTGTAACTCGTAAATCAAAAAATATCCTGGTTTAGATGGAAGAAGGTACGAATAATTCTGACTTGTAAAATTGATGTCATCACGAGAAAACTCGTTGTTTTTGTAAGATATAATTCCGTAATTATATTTTCCATTTGTAAATAATCCATCTTTTTGATCAGTATTTTTAAAAAAGAAAGCCAACCCATTGTTTTTAACCAAGTCATTACTGAATTCGTAATCAAAATAATTTAAGGCTTTAAGATCTGTTCCTTCCGCCAAAGGATTGCCATAATTAAAACCTGTGTTCGATTTTGAAAAAGTTTTATTGAAGTTTTTTACCGCTTTTAATTCAAAATTTTCATCAAAATCTAAAAAAATCATATCATTAATTTTTGAAGGTCTGCGCTGAAAAGTTTCCCCAACAAGAATAATATGATTCGAGGTTTTATCTATTTTAAACTCATGACTGTAGATGGAACCGAGATTTTCGACGATTCCATTTTCATTAATTTTGATAAATGGTTTCATGTCATTCCACGTCATGGTTTTGTTAGAAATTTCGTTGCCTTGAGAATCATATTTCCGAAGAAAAAAGCCATCGTACTGAAGATTATTATTAATGAAAGTGTAAGTGTCGCCAAATACAAATACTTCCTTATCTTTTACAATGATTGATTTTGGAAGCTCTCTCTTATTCCCATTTGATAGTTTTATTGTTTTTAAAAGTTCGCCAGAATTGTAGAAAAGCAGTTGATAAGAACCATCTAATCGAACAGTATTGTCAAAAAAACAATGGATCATGATATTATCAGAAGTGGCAGATCTTAAATATTGATAGTATGTTCTCTTATTTTTTTCATTGAGAAAATAAATTGCATTTTCAGAAATCTTTTGGTTTTCGTTGTTGATAGAATACATGGTGGTTTCCTGTTTGGACCCATTTGTGAAAAAAAAGGTAAATCCTTTTTCATTGATAGGAAATGATTTTTGTACAATATTATTTCGGTTTTCTTTTGCAAAATCCATTTGCAAACAATCTGAGATTTTGTTTTCTTTAATATCATAAATAAAATACCTGAAATCTTTTAATAGAGTCCTGTAATCATCATAATCAAAGCATTCTATCAATAGTTTTTTTCCATTAAAGCATAAATCAAATGATAAAACTTTAAAATCTGTTTTTAGTAAAACTTCATTTATTTTATTCAGATTCACATCTTGAATTTCCATTTTATAAATATAATTTTTGCTCGACTTAGAAACAGGTTTAAACGTGGCATAAGCAAAAACTTCCTTATTTTCTTTAAATATCGGGATTGCAATTTGTGCATTTTGGAGATTAAAAATGCAGATAATTAGGACGATCAAGAATTTTTTCATAAAAATTATTCGTGTTCATAATATTCCTTAAGTTTTAATAAATCTGAAAGGGAAAGGTTTTCTAAAATACTTAAAAACATGGAGTAGTTTTTTGTTTGGTGCGAAATATCAACATCTTCCACGTACTTTTTATAAGAATGGTTTTTTCTTGATTCGTACAATTTCTCATAGAAAATTGATTTTAAATTTTTTTCAAAATCAGAAGCAAGATTAATTTTTTCTAATTGTAAAGAATAGTAAAGTCCTTTGCCATATTCTTGTGATAAATAATAAGACATTAAATTTTGGCTGATCATTTTCAATTTTAAGGCAGAAAATTCCACGTTTTCCGTTTGTAAATCATTTTGACCGGTGCGAAACTGTTTTTTAAGAATATGTATTCTTTCAGTAATTTCTGGATGTGTTGCAACAGAATCTCTATCCAAACCAAAAACATCAGATCTGCCATTTTTATAATAATAGGATTTGTATGATGCAAGATCAATCCAATCATCATTAAATTTTAGATCTTTGGTTTGAAATTCTTTTTTAAAATCATCTAAATCAACCTGAGCGATTTCAATTGGAGATATAGAATCGAATTTTGTTAGAATTTTCTCTGCACTAAAATCATTATTAGAAACATTTTTAAAAAGAGCAAAACCTAGAGAATCAGCTTCTTTTTCCTGTCTTCTGCTGCGATTTTTATTAAAATAAGTATAGTCTTTCATGGCAGAAATACTTTGCTCAAATTTATTTTTTTTCGTAATGTTCTTTGATTTTTCTTTGTAGGTAGATAAAGATTTTTCCTCTAAAACAATTGTTTTTTCAAAATGATCTAATAAATAGTGCGACAATTCATGGGAAAGTACAAAATAGAGTTCATCTAAATTATCCATTTTGCAGATTAGCGAAATATTAATAAAAAAAATACCGTCACCAATACTAAAAGCATTTGGATTGGTTTCTCTGTTGATATAAATTTTCAGGTTTTGATTAGGTATTTTATTTGCCAATAATAATTTTTGAAAGACATCATTTAAATATTTTTCAGATTCCTCATCAAAATAAATGTATTGGTTTTTGGCAAATTCTAGAACAATTTTTTTTCTTATTTTTATTAAAGATGAAATTGTTTTTTGATCTCCAATTTTACGACTTTCTAATTGAGATATCAATTGCGGTGTTCTCGATTCAAAATCTGCCGCAAATAGACTTAATTTTCTGGCGTCATTAATGGTATCGTTTAGTTTTAAAACTTGTGAATAGAAAAATTGACTGATGAAAAATACGATTAAAAGAATTTTTATTTTCATTTAGAGATGATCTATAATTTCCATGATTCTACTAACCGAATGGTCCAGATTAAAAGGTATTTCATAATGTTCTAAATTTTCGGAATATTGATCAAAACTTTCAGGTTCTTCAAGGGCTTTTTTCATTCCATCATAAATTCCGTCTTCTGAATTTTCTACGATCAATCCAAGTTTTCCATTGTCCAACATTTCCCGAACACCCGAAACATCAGTTGAAATAATTTTCTTTTTTAAAGTAATGGCTTCAAATAAAACCGTGGGAAAACCTTCGTATCGCGAACTTAAGATATAAAAGTATGCGTTTTTAATTGAAGGATAAGGATTGTCAGTAAATCCAAAAAGCGTCGAAGTTTCCGTAACTCCCAATTCTTTTTGTAATTTTTTGATGTTTTCAAAATCGTAACCGTCGCCGAGAATTTGGATTTTGTGCTTAAAACCTTCCTCTAAAAGTCGTTTATGAACTCTCAGCAGGCGGTCAAATCCTTTTTGTGGGAAAATAGTTCCGACCGAAATAAAAACAGGAACTTCATCTTCCGACTTGCCGCTTCCACATTCCGACTTATTCAAAATTTCTTCTGTATCTAAAGGATTATAAATTCGAACAATCTTATTTTTTTCCTCTTCAGTTTTTGCTAAAGTTTCAAAATCATGTTGAATTTTTTCTGAGATCACCATAATTTTATCAAAGCCAAAAAACTTGCGGAATTCGTCGTCAGTATAATTGTACAGTTCCGTTTTCTTTAAATCATTGTGAATCCAGATGATTTTTTTTGATGATTTCTGAGGTGAATTTAGAATTTCGTCCCGAAAACCATGAATCGCCGCAAACTCAATATCGTATTTTTTATCTTTTAAAATAAATTGATAAAGAAGCGAAGAAAACGTCTTCAAAACCTTTTGATAAATCACCCGAAATGCTTTTGTAGGAATGTCCTGCAGGCGATTAGTCGTAATCATTTCGCCTTTATTCAAATACAAAACATTGATCCAACTGGGAACTTCTGCCAAATATTTCCCCGAATATAAGTTCAATAAAAGATCGATTTCATATTTGTCTTCCGGCAGGTTTTTCAGAAAAGTCACCAAAACTTTTTCTGCGCCGCCATGGCGTAAAGAACCGATTCTGATCAGGATTTTCTTTTTCAAACGATTGTGTTTCTACAAAGATAATAAAGCCCGTCTGTTAAGAAAAGTAATCTGTATATTTAATTTTAAAATTACATAAATGGAAAAACGCCTTGAAAATATTACCAAAATGGAAAATATTCTGAACCGCACCGACGAACTTATTTCAGAAATGAAAAAGTTACTCGAAAAGTGGGATCAGAATCAGGAAGATTTTAACGAATTGATGAATTATTATACCGGTGAAGAAAGGGGAAAGGACCTAGAAGACGACCGGTTGAAAGTCATTCCGCAAAATTTACCGCGCGGCGCTTTGAGTGAGGATGCCGTTTTCGACGCTTATGGGAACAGAAAAGATCTTTTAATTAAAATGATCAAATTGGGGGTCGCAGGTCTGGAGTGATCTTAAAGAATTTATTTACCAATTTTTAGATTTGCTTTTTGTACAACTTATTTTACGGGTTTGTAATTGTGAGGAAGATTTTGTTTTATGTACGCATCCAGATTTGGTCGAATATCTTCTAATTCACGTGGATACATTACATTGTTTTTCAAAGCTTTATCTCCATATTCTTCAATCGTACAAATGAATCTCGCGGGAGTTCCGGCGAAAACAGAATTGGGTGGAGTGGAAGAATTGAGAACTGAACCCGCGCCTAAAATACAATTATCGCCCATTTCAACTCCCGGAAGAATAGTACAGTTATTTCCGATGAAGCAATTTTTACCAATTTTTATCCGTCCGAAATTTCTAACATCATGATATTTTTCCATCGAGCGGATCACGTACATTGCGCCGTCGTGATTGATGAACGTGCAGTTTGCTGTAATTTTGGTGCGATCGCCAATTTCTATTAAGTAAGGTTCTGACCCAAACTTTGGTGCTTCGATAAAAACAACGTCTTTGCCCACTTTTAAGCCGCGGGATTTGCAAATTTCGATATATGCTTTATCGCGTAAGCCGACGCAGATCGTGTGGATTTTTAATATGATTCTGTAGAGGAAATTCATCGGTTCGTTTTTGCTAAATTAAGGATGATTTCTTCAATCTCATTGAATATTTTTTGATTATCAAATTCTTTTTCAATGTCTTTTAGATTTTCTTTTAATTCTGAAATTAAAGATTTATTGGTAAGAAATTCCTTCATTGCCGCACATATTTCCGCCGTTTTATAATCGATCAAATAACCGGTTTTTCTATCCTTGATCATCATTTCAACATCGCCAACTTTGGTTGCAATAATTGGTTTCTGTAAAATAAGAGCTTCCGCAATTACCAAAGGCCAAGCTTCAGATTCGGATGGCATGATGAAAAAATCTGCACTTTTTAGATATGGATACGGATTCATTTTATTTCCGGCGAAAATAAAAGTCTTTTCTACTCCTAATTTTTTTTGCTGAGCCAAAAGATTGGTTAATTCTTCTCCATCACCAATGATCATTACGGAATGTTGAAATCCCTTTTTTAAAAGTTGCGCATGTGCATCCATCAATTTGTGATAGCCTTTTCTGGTGTGCAGTCTTCCGACAGAAACAAATAGAGGATTTTGCGGTAGATCAGATATTTTTTCCTTAGCTTTCTTTTTAATCTCTTCAATTGGAATGGCGTTGATGATCACACTTTCTTTTGGATATTGAAGGGTCGGATAAACTTCGTGCATGATTTTCTGAATTTTCTCAGAACAGTAGATCATGTGATCGAACTGCGGGAAATGCTCTAAAATCGAAGGAACTAAAGGTTGCAATTTTGGCAAATTGATCTCTGAATGAAACCACCCAATTTTTTTTGAATTTTTATTTGTAGAATTTAAAACCGATTCGAAATCATTATAAGTCATCGCAATCTCAATATCATATTCTTCTTTTAAATACTTTTTATCAATGATGTCAGGATTTTTGCGAAGTTTTTCTAATTGAGTTTTCCGTTTTAAAAGTTGAAGTTTTTGGAGCAAAATATTTTTAGATAAATCCTCTTTACCATCAGTTAAATAAACTTTTCTCACATGCGACGGAAATTCGTTTCTCAACTCTCCTTGGTTTAAATTGAGGATCACTGTCATTTCAAATTTTTCCTGATCCAAGTTATTGAGAACGCTTAACATCACTTTTTCTACACCACCCATTTCCATAGAACGGTGGCGAAAGAGGATTTTAACTTTATCGTTTTTGCGCATGGTTTAGGAAAAGCTTTGTAGAATAATTTTCAGTTTTTTCTTTAGGCGGTAGACAATAGAATTTTGATAAGCTAACAAATCAAATATTTCTTGTGATGAGGTATATTCTGCCGGAATTTTTTGACCATTGATCATTGTAAGTCCTCTTCGATGCATGGCGTTAAAAATTACTTTAGCCCAGTACTCGTAGGATTTTTTTTTGTTCTCGTTTTGCGATATCCCACCATCATGGCTTCTGTAAAGATAATTGGTATCATCAATAAAAATTGCTTTTCCCTTCTCATATAATTTTAAATATAAGTCCTGATCCTCAGAAATTTGAAGTTCAGGATTCATTTTTTCTGTTGTTTCGTAAATCCCTTTTTTAAAACAGACAAAGTGATTGATTTGGATGGGACAGTTAAAAAAATAAGGGTTTCCATTCTCGATCTGTTTTGCAGCTTTGAAGGGACCAATTGGTTTTAAGTCTTTATCACACGACATAAATCGAGAGTATGTCAATGAGGCCTTATTGTGTTTGAGGAAAGCAGCAATGCTATTCTGAAGCGCACTCGGAAGTAGGGCATCATCGGGATCAACATATCCTAAAATTTCCCCGTTTGCCAGTTCAATTAATTTGCGTTTTGTGAAGCCAACTCCCTGATTACTGCTGTTTTCATAATATTTGAATCGGACATCATCTTTAATTATTTTTTTTATTGCAACCTTTTCCTCTTCCCGAGAACCATCATCTAAAATTATAGTTTCCCAATTGGAGTAGGTTTGTGCAACCAAAGAATCAAAGCATTTTTTAAAATAGCGGGCATTATTATAATGTGCGATAAGGATCGAAAATTTCATCAAGGCTTTGAAGGTGTTTTTTATTGATCTGAGGATAAACAAATATACAGCGTTTTTTAAAAATCATTGTTATTTTGCTTATTTTAGCGAGATAATAAAACACAGTGAGCGAATTAAAAAGAGTAACTAAAACATTTATTGGATATCTAAAACGTCCTGATCTTTATCCGGAATTAGGTCGTAAAGTTGTTAAAAATATTTTCAACAGAAAAAGTGCTTTTCGAGGTAAAGAGAAGACGCACGAATGGGCAGCGTCTAAAGCAGTTTCACAAGATATCGCGATCAAAAAGCTTTTTGGTCATTCGATGCAATCTTTTAGCAGCCTGTTTCCGGAAGAACTAAAGTCGGCGTCGAAAAAAGAAGCAGATTGTCCCATTAAAATGGGTGGTGCAGGTGCGCTGGAATTAATTTACCACGCATGCGAATTTACCCAGGCAAAAAATGCGGTAGAAACGGGTGTTGCTTATGGTTGGTCATCTTTAGCAGCATTATTTTCGTTAAAGAAAAGAAATGGTACGCTTTATAGTTCCGATATGCCCTATTTAGGTCAGGATGGTGATCAATATGTTGGATGTGTTGTTCCTGAAAATCTCCGAAAAAACTGGCGGCTCTTTCGTCATGCTGACAAAGAATCTTTACCTAAAATCTTCGGTGAAGCTGATCTTTTCGATGTGATTCATTACGATTCAGATAAAAGTTACGAAGGCAGAACCTGGGCTTATAATGAATTATATAAGCATTTAAGAGAATGCGGCGTTTTTATCAGCGACGATATTGGCGACAATTCTGCTTATCAGGATTTCTGTGAGAAAAACGGAATTGATTCTACTGTTGTTGAATTTGAAGGGAAGTTTGTAGGCCTATTTATTAAATAATATTTGGAATCGATGAGAAAAATCTACATTATCATTTCCGCCTATAATGAGCAAGAAAACATTCCACTTCTTACAGAGCAATTGCAGCAGAATTTTGAAAATATTTCCTTTAAGAACTATGAACTCGTTTTTGTAAATGATGGTTCTAAAGATCAGACTTTGTCTGTTCTTATGGAAATTCAAAAGAGCAATCCGCGAGTAATCATCATCAATCAAAGCAAAAATTTCGGACATGAAATAGCAATGACTGCCGGATTAAATTATGTAGTTCAACAAAATAAAGCTATTGATTCTGATTACGCAGTAGTTTTTATGGATGCTGATCTGCAACATCCGCCAGCAATTGTAGCTGAAATGGTTCAATTATGGGAGAAAGGAAATAAATTAATACTTACTCAGCGAACTGATAATGAAGATAAGGGATTAAGGTATAGTATTTTAGGAAATACGTATTACTGGATCTTAAATTTCCTTTCCGATGTTAAGATTCCGAGAAATATGCCTGATTTTAGATTGTTAGACAAGAAATATGTTTTGTGGATTAACAGTTTGAATGAGACCGACCGTATGTTCAGAGGAATGCTATCATTAGTTGGTTTACAAGATGCTCATATTATTCCTTTCGCTGCTCCGAAAAGAAACGCAGGTAAATCAAAATATAATTTTTTAGAATTATATAAATTAGCAATTGACAGTGTAATTCAGTTTTCTATAAAACCGCTAAGAGTTGCTACATTTATTGGGATTTTAGGTTGTCTATTTTCAATATTGTTTTTGTTCTATTCCATTTACATCAGTTGGGTTCATCATGAACCGAGAACCGGATTTTTGACACTTTTATCTGTCATGATTTTTTTCTGCTCTTTAATCATATTTTTTCTCGGAATAATCGGAGAATATATTGGGAGAATTCATATTGAAGTTAAAAACAGACCATTATATTTTAATGAAGTTTTAAAGAATGAAAAAGAGTAATTTACCCTACATCGTTTTTATTCTGATAAATATTGCTATTGCAATCAGTTGTTATTACTATCCAGTATCGAGAGACAGTTTTTATTATATCAATAAATTTAACGTTCCGTCGCCTTTTTTAGAATATTACAATTCTTATCATAAGATCAATCCACGTATCGGTCAGTTTTTCGCAAACCTTGTTTCCCGTGATAAGTTTTTGGTCGTAATATTTGGTGTGGTTTTATTCAATTCTTTTATTTCTGTTTTATTCTTGAATATTTACCGAAAATTCCCAGATTTAAGACAGATAGATGAGTTGCGAAAATTCTTGTGGCTCTCTGCATTCTTTATTCTTTTTATCAATTATTTTGGGGAGATGTTTTATTACACTCCTTACAGCACCAATTATACACTGACACATGTTTTCTATTTGTTTTATGTATTTGTAATCAGTGACTATTATCTTGATGGAAACAAAACATTAATAAAGAAAATTCCACTCTTTTTGATCTTCGTGTTGGGACTATTTATTGGAATGAGTAATGAACATGTACCCCCTGTTTTAGTAGCTGTTTCTTTTCTCTTCGCCTTGATTTATTTCATTAAATTGAGAAAGATTCCTGGTTTAAAATTAATTGTATTTCCTTTATCAATAGTGGTTGGATATGCGTTTTTGTTTTTCGCTCCAGCAAATAAGATTAAACAAAAAGTTGTGGGGAAATCTGTTATGGATATAGGATTAAACGATTATCTTTCAAATTGGATAAGGATCATCAAGACTTATTTTTATTACAATCGTGAATTGCTTCTGTTATTGATCGTTGTTTTAATTGCAGTTACGATATGGAATAAAAAGATTAGAAAAGCAACCTTTTCGCTAGAGAGAATTTTATTTTGGGGACTACTTTTTATAATGCCTTTATTAATTGTTGCTGTTTCACCATTAATCGGAACCAGATTGCTTTTCTTTTCCACCAGTATTCTGCTAATTATTTTATATAAATTAATTATATATCTATTTGATTTTAAGCAAAATAAACTCAGTAATATGCTCTTGTACGGTTTCTTCACCGTCTTTTTTGGAATGAGTATGATCATAACATTTCGGGCAAACCAGGAATATGAAATGTTGATTTCAGAAATAGAACATAAGAAAATTAATACGAAAGATATAGAGTTGGATCATCAGTTAAATTATTTTACTTTAGATATTGGATCGTATCTTAATCGGAAAATATTTTTAGAATCCGGCGAATCTTATATCGATCAAAATCCTTTACAAGACACTTCTATGGAAAGAAATCTAAAGAGTAAATTTAACCTTCGATCTATAAAACAAAAGTAATGGTAAAAAAACTCATCATCAATGCCGACGATTTAGGCTTTTCTTTAGGAGTAAATCAAGCCATTCTTAAAGCGAATAAGAAAGGTTTCCTTTCGCATGCAAGTTTGATGGCAAATACGCAGTTTTTTGATCATGCAGTCAAAGAAATTATACCACAATGTCCGGAACTTAGTGTCGGAGTTCATGTTAATCTAACATGTGCAAAAGCATTGTTTTCAGAGAATATACTTACCGAAAATGGGTTGCTTAATAATACTTTTGTGAAATTACTTTTTAAATGGAAAAGTAAAAAAGTTCTGGAATCTCTGGAAAAGGAAATTGAATTACAGATTTTAAAGATCAAAGAAATTGGAATTGAGATTTCTCATATCGATGGTCATGAACATGTTCACATCATTCCCTCCATCAACAAAATTGTAAGAAAGTTAGCGAAGAAATACGAAATCGAAAGAGTTAGAGAAATAAATGAAGGTCTTTTTGAAAGTTGGAAGTACAATGGCAGAACTGCTTCGGTGAGTAATGTTATTAAACTTTTACTGCTAAAGTTTCTTTCCTTCTTTAATGAGAATTCCGTTAAAACAGGATTTTATTCCATGTTGAATACGTGCGAAATTAATGGCGATAATCTGTTTAATTTCCTGAAAAACAGCAGGACTTATGATAGGGTCGAAGTTATGCTGCATCCTGCTTTAAATGAATTCGACAACAAAGAATATTACAAAACTTTAGATCCAAGATTTGTCACATTTTTTCAAGACGCTCACCGTAAGAGCGAGTATGATTTATGTTTCAACGAAAATTTTAAAGAATATGAAATTGCAGAATAAGTTTTCCGACTCCCGTTTTTGGCAGGATATGGCACTTAAAACTTATCCACTTGAAAGCAAAGAAATTACTTTTGGAAACAGCACTATAATTCTTTCTGGCACCAAAGAACTGTTCGTAAACTCCCCTTATATCACAGATGGTGGAAAGATGGATGAATCTATTTCATTATCTAAAAAAGATTTAAACGGAATTATAACGCCGATCTTATTAAAATACCGATCTCCTTTAAATATTTCTGAGGATATTAACCATGTTTTGATCGAAGACTACTTCACTTTTTTGCTCGACTTAAGTGCTGGGAAAGAAGAAGTCTGGAAAAAATCGGTGAAGTCCAAAACACGAAATCAGGTCAGAAAAGCCCAAAAAGCAAATTATACCGTAAAATTCGGAACACTCGATTTGTTAGATGATTTCTACAAGGTAATTTCTACGGCTTGGCGAGATTTGGGAACCCCAACTCACAGCAAAGAATTTTATAAAAATATTATTCTGGAATTAGGAAAAAGCGAAGATTATTCTGCAGAATTTATTGTGATGTATATCGGAAACAGACCCGTGAGTGCAGCATGCTTGATTCAGGATCCAACCGCAATATATCATCCTTACGCAGCAACGTTGAAGCAGTACAATCATCTTTCTTTAAACAACGCATTGTATTGGGAGATCATTTGTCACGCTATCGAAAAAGGAATTTCTTTTTTTGATTTAGGCAGAAGTAAAAAAGATCAGGGAACGGCACCCTATAAAAAGTCCTGGGGAGCAGAAGAGGTTCAATTGTATTATTATTACTTGAATAAAACTTCGCATCAAAACGAAGAGGAAAATAAGATCGTTCAGTTTTTAATTCAGGTTTGGAAAAAATTACCTTTAAAAATTGCTAATTTTATGGGACCAAAATTCATCTACAAAGTTCTGAAATGATAGAAAAAATCACCGAAAAAGATGTAAGACAAGTCGCAGAAATTCACAAGAAGTTTTTGCCAAGTATCATTTCTTTTTATTCTGTAGACTTTATTGAGAAATTTTATTCTTATCATGTTTCTTCTGATAAAGAAAAGAAAATTTTCTTAGGGTATTTTGACGAAACTAAGCTTCTGGGATTTGTTTTCGGAACTTATCAAGTAGATTTGTTATTTGATGATTTTCTTAAAAAGAATCGTTTCTATTTCATCAAGGAAACAATGAAGGCTTTGATAAAACATCCGATTTATTTCGTTCATCTTTTAGGTAAGGTTTTTCAAAGAACTGCAGAAACTCAATCTCAAAATCAGTTGGTTTATATTGCAGTTGATCAATCTTACGGTAAAAAAGGAGTGGGTAAAATGCTTTTGGTAGGTTTTGAAAAAGAAGCGAAAAAATCAGTTGATTATTACGAATTAGAAGTGGAGAAAAATAATCCTGCATTGGGGTTTTATCAAAAAAACAATTTTGTTACCGTTTCTGAACTGAACGGCATTTTAGAAAAAAAATACCTGCTCGGAAAACATTTAAAATAATTCCTTCCGGAAATTTATATTATATAATCCAGACCGGATACTTTTAAAATCTAAAAGTAAATACTTTCCAATCATTCCCCATTTTTTCAAGAAAGGATTATTTGCAATTTGAAAACTGCGATGCATTCTTTGGATATGGCGTTTGATATCCTCTGAAACAGATGGTTCATTTTCTGACCAATTTTTTATTTCCTCCCAAAGCATCACTCTGGAAAGAGAAGGTTTTATTTTTCCACTGTCAACCTGCGTAATTCTGTTGCTTTCATGAACTCCGCGAATCGCCACCGCTTGATCCAAAATTCCGGGATATAAATCTAAATAATAAGAAAGTCGGAAAAGAAATTCGGTGTCCTGATGAAGTCGTAAATGCGTTTTCATCATTGTGGAAAGTTTTTTATCTAAAGCTGATTTTCTAATGGTTAAAGCATCAATGCTAAATAATCCGAAACTTCCATTCATTCCCAATTGTCCACGAAAAACATCTTTCGGCGAATGTTTTTTATAAACTGTTGTCAGTCGATCGCCGAAGAGGGAGTAAAACTGGTCTTTTGCTTTTTCAGAATAATAATGAACGCCAAGTGCGCCATAAACTCCTTCTACTTCTGGCTTTTTAAAAAGTTCCTTTTCAGCCTCGAAACGGTTCGGTAAATAATAATCATCGGCATCTAAAAAGGCGATAAAATCACCGGTTGCTTTTTCCAAACCTAAATTTCTACTCGCTCCGGCGCCATGATTTCCTTTGTCTGGATGCTGAAATAATTGGACACGGTCATATTTTTCGGCTAGACTTTTACAAACTTCCAAAGCATGATCCGGCGATTGATCTTCAACCAAAATCACCTCGTAAACCTCGTCAAATTGCAAGGCGGATTCTACGGCTTGCGTAATGTATTTCTCGGCATTGTAAACTGGGGTGATAACGGAGATTTTCATTGATTGTATAATTTATTTTTAGCATTTAATTTCCGCCAAAATAGAGTCTTCGTAGTTTTTTCTGAATTCCTGAGGGATTTCAAGGCTAAGTTGCTTTTCAGTTTCATTAACCAGCCTTCCTTCAACAGGTGTTTTCTCTCTTTCTCCTTTCAGATACCACATATATTCCAGATCGATGTGACCAATGTCTAATGCCCAAAAATTTTCCTTTGCCAAGTCATAAGCCATTATAGTGGCAGTAGGACCTAAAGCTATAAGAATTAATTTGTCTCCGCCATGTTTTTTTGCCTCCTGTAAAATACTTTCGTAACTATAAAAAGCATTTTTCTCAGGGCATAAAATACGCTTTATCGATTTTGAATTTTCGAATAAATCATTTCCAACTCCAAGTCTGGAATATTTTCCTTCTACGATCAGAATATTTTGATTGTCCCAGATTTTTTTAAGGTTTTTAATGATCCTTGGGATTTTCTCTTTTTTTTCATAGTCCAGATAAAACCTTGTAATAAATGCGTTACCATATGTTTTATCAGAATTTAAAAATGGGACTACCTGAACTCCGATATTATTAATGAAATTGAGCCACCAGTATTTTACGCGCCAGTTAAGATTGTTTTTTACGGAAAATGTTTCGGGTAAAGCCACCATATGATTTTCTAATTTCGAATGTATAACTTCCCGAAGTCTTGCAGTCATTTCCGAACTGCCACTTTGAAAACCAATATTGGAGTTTTCGAGTAGAAGACGAAATTCGCCATCGCCAAACCTGCTGATGCTTTTACGGTTTACAATCGCATCTTCAATTGTTTCCTCTATACTTTTGATCTTGTAAAAAGGAAAGTTTTTACGCAGATTTCTGGTTGTAAAGTAGAAACGCCAAAAATGATATTTCTTTCTGAGATTCTGCATTTATTTTAAGAATTTAATACTCCGGTGTTCTGCATTCAAATAAATTGTAGCACCACTTTTTAAGTTACAATTAATGTTTTCAACAACACTTTCTGGAGAAAGAAAATCTTGATAGTATTGGAAAACATGATCGCTCATTATCTTACAATCACTTTCTGAAATATTAAAAAGTTTGTTTTTTAAAATATCTTTTAAATCATCAAGATTCTCAAAAATCACTGCGTTTTTTCCATTCTCAAGTTTGGGATACATTACTTGCGCATATTCCCGCTGAATTATGGGAACTGTTCCCACAGATATTGCTTCTATAACATTGTGACAAAGAGGCATCACGACGCCCGGACAGCAAAGAAAAAAACGAAATTTAGAAAGTGTTCTTTGAACATCGTCCATCGGTAAAGGATAAACATATTTTTCTGCGAAAATATATTTTCCAATCGGTTTCTCTGATAGTATTTGATTTAGATCTTCTTGATTTTTAATTAAATGAAATTCTGACTGCTGCTTGAAAAATTCGTAAAGTTTACGACGGTTAACAACTTTAAAGCCTGTTCTATCAATTTCTAAATAGGCTTTGTCATCAAAGTTTCCGTAGCAAAAAATGGAGTTAATCCGGTTATTCTGATTTCGTACGTTGTTATTCCACAAGTTTTTATGATACATTAAAGGATGAAAACTCATCGGGATATGGAAAGCGTTTTTTTCTAAATTATTTTCAGAAAAGTAATTTTTAAAGTACTCTGCGCTAAATTGTTCATCCGTTATTCTTACAAAGTTAGAATTTGGCTTAATGTCTTTTATACTGAGAAGATTTTCCTCTTTCAGGATAAACGCTAAATAAGGATCGCCATTTCGTAGATTTCGAAATTTCGCAAAAGTCATTGGATAAATGATCTGATAACCGGATATCTTGTAGAATTTAAGCAAAAGATAAAAAAAACGATGGTAAAGATTAGGGTTTTTAAAATCAACTAAAAGAACTTTTTCTCCCAAGACCGGTGTAGGTGAAAGTTTCAACATAATGAATTCTGCTGCGTCTTTTAAGAGCGTTGCCATTTGTGAAAACCTTTTTTTGATCATCCGTGTTTTTTTAAAGCGAGAAAACGATATCTTGTTTTAAATAATTTAGGATTTTGCAAAGCATGCCATACAAAATTAAAATATTTAATCGGAGTCGGAGTCAGTCCAATTTTATAAGTTAGATAAGAAAGTCGGAAATTAAGTAAAATCTCTTTTGGCATCGCTTTTTGTTCCTTTGCCCAATTATAACGGGATTCTGCAAGCAGCATCTGTTTGTTGTAGTAATCTTCCGAATAGTTGATGACACTGGTAATTCGGTTGTCATCATGTACACCGCGCATCGATATCGGTTGATCTATAATTCCCGTTTGAAGGTGGCAGTGATACATCAGTTTGGTGATAAAATCACTGTCCTGGTGCACCCTCAATTTTTCGTTGAATTGCAAACTTTCTCTTTCCAGTGCTGATTTCCGTATTGTAAGCGCAATAAGGGAAAAGAAGGCGCCGAGAAACTTACCATTTCCAAAAAAACCCTCGAATATTTTCTGGCCTTCAGCGACATAGTTGACTGTACTTAATGTGTTTGTGTTGAATTTTTCTTTAAATTTTTCCTTACCTTTTTCAGTCAAAAATTCAGTACCGATTGCGCCGAAAACACCTTCTGTTTTTTCATTTTTAAAAAGTTCTTTTTCCGCATCAAAACGGTTTGGCAAGTAGTAATCGTCTGCATCTAAAAAGGCGATAAATTCCTGGGATGCTTTTTTTAATCCTAAATTTCGGGTTGCTCCTGCGCCATGATTTCCTTTGTCTGGATGTTGGAAAAGTTGAACTCTTGAATACTCTAAAGTTAATTCCTGACAGACTTTTAAAGAATCATCCCTCGAGCAATCTTCAATCAAAAGAATTTCTTTTACTTCCTCAAATTGCAAGGCAGATTCTACAGCTTTCTTAAGAAAAGCCGACGCATTATAAACCGGAATGATGACAGAGATTTTCAGCATTTTATTACATAAAATTTTTGTGGTTTTCTGCCCAAAGTGCTAATTGAAGAAGATTCCAGTGTTTTTTATCCTGATTTAGAAACCGTTGTGCCACTTTAAAATCAATGAATTGAAATACTTTACTGTCTTTATTTTTTAATAAAACATCAGATAAATCCATCAGGTTTTTTTCTTCAAACCATTTCTCGACAGAAGAGCCAAAACCTTGTTTGCTTCTGTTCCGGATCGTTTCAGTCCAATAGTTTTGCATGGTTTCCCGCAGAATTATTTTGTCTTGAGTTGAATTTAATTTTAGATTTTCCGGAAGCTGAATGCAAAACTCTGCGAAATCTTTATCTAAAAATGGTGTTCTTATCTCCAGAGAATTTGCCATTGCCATGCGATCAGATTTAACCAGCATATTTCCGGGAACATATTTTTCGATATCAACACGCATTAAATCATTTAGCGAATTCGGATCAACATTAAAACTATATTCCTGCTGGTATTTTGAACGAACTCCCAATGCTGACATTTCCTTTGCTGAAAAATAATTACGAACTCTATTCTGATGAAAATCGAGAATGTTTTTATAAGCTATATTTTGTTTCGTCACGAAAGAGGTTTCTTTTACTTTCCCGAACTGCTTTAAACCAAATTTCAACAAAATATTATTGTAAGAAAAATGGTTTCGCATCTCCTGTTCGACCGTGTAAAAATGATAACCACCAAATAATTCATCGCCAACATCGCCACCTAAAACTACTTTGAGATGTCTTGCTGCAGCCTGACAAATTTTGAATTGCGGCGTATAACTCATATCTGAAAAGGGTTCATCAAAATAGGGTGAGATTTTCAATAAATCGGCGGCAATGTCTCCGCGGTTTTCGTGAATTTCGATATGATTGGTGTGATATTTCTTTGCAATTTCTTCCGCATATTTCAGTTCACTGTTTTCTCCGGAATATCCAAAACTGATGGTGGTTTGTTTTGGTTTAAATTCACTTACCATCGCTACAATCGTCGAAGAATCTAATCCTCCACTCAGAAAACTTCCGACTTCAACATCAGCAACCAATTGTTTTTGAACCGCATTTTTTAGCAAACTTGAAAATTCTTCTTTCGCTTCGGAAAGGTTTATTTGCAAATCATTTTTCGGAATGCTGTAATATCTTTTTACCTCGATATTTCCTTTAGAATAAATTAAATAATGCGCCGGTGGAAGTGTTTGAATATTTGAATAAATACTTTGATAAGTACTTACATAACCATATTGCAGGAAATGGTGAAGTGCTTCCTGATTAACTTGAGGAACAATTAATCCCGATGCAAGAATTCCTTTAATTTCAGACGCAAAAATAAACTCACCATTTTTTCCGATGGCGTAATAAAAAGGTTTTTCGCCGAATCGATCACGTGCACAAAATAACTTCTGTTCTTCTTCATCCCAAATAGCAAACGCAAACATGCCGGGAAGTTCATCTAATAATTCCTTTCCTTTTGCTTGATATATTGCAAGAATTACTTCAGTGTCAGAAGTTCCGCGATAAGAATAACTTGAATATTTTTTCTTTAAATCCTGATAACCGTAAATTTCCCCATTCAAAACAATACACTCGTTTCTGGTGTTTGAAAACATGGGTTGTTTTCCGGTTTCTGACAGATCAACAATTGATAATCTTCTATGACCTAAAGCAGCGTTTTCTAAGAACTCATGATGTGCAGCGTCGGGACCGCGATGTGCAATTGCATCGGTCATTTTCTGAATCTCTTCAGTATAATTTCTTGCGTTTGGGGTGATTATTCCGGCTATTCCACACATAAATTTTATAAATTTAAAAAAGTAGATCCTTCTTGACTCGCTTCCTGTTGAAGTTTTTTCAGGTTTATAGATTCTGATTTAATCTTTTTATAACTGCTGTTGAGTTCTTTTGCAAATTGCAAATTTCCCTTAAGGAAATGTTTGGCTCTGCTTAATTGTAATGATTTAAGTTCTTTTTGCAACCCATTTTTATAACCTGGATTTAGAATCTTGATTTCCAAAAAATTGTTTTTAAATTTTTGATAATCTACTTTTCCCAACTCCTGTTTTCCGTCGTGTACCACTTTGCTATTGGTGCAAAGTAAGATTTTCTTATGATGAAAATGAAGCCTGTTTACATATTCGTTATCTTCACCATAATGGAAAAAATAGGGATTAAAACCACCGACTTTCTCAATCGTATCTTTTGGGATAAACCAATGAGCGGCGTTAATAAAACTGATTTCGTAATAAGGTTTTGGAGAATTTAGATAGAAATCAGAAATCATTCTGGTTTCAAAATTCTGAGAAATGTATTTATCCAAGAAAATATCGAGTTTCTTTTCGCTTCCGTCTAAATGCATCGGACTTAGAATTCCGATTTCACTTTTTCGAGGATGAGTTTCATAAACATCTAATAATTTCTGAATAGAATTTTCATAAATCCAGGCGTCTTGATTCATGAGATAAAAGAAGTCTGCACCATTTTTATAGGCGATTTCTATACCGATATTGTTGGCTTTCCCGAAACCCAGATTTTCTTGATTTTGAATAAAATTTACTTCCGGGAAATTATTTTTAATATACTCCTGAGTGCCATCTTCAGAACAATTATCGATTACAATAACCTGCATGGGAAAAGATGATTTCCGCAAACTCGAAAAACATTTCTCTGCCCATTTCATGGCGTTGTAGGTGACGATAATTATGTAAACACTCATCAGTAGGTAATTGCTTTTTGGGATAGTTTTTTTAAAATGGGCAGTGCAGTTTCAGAGTTGTTAATTTTCAGTGCATAATAGGCAATAAATGCAGGATATAAAAATCTTTTTTGATAAGAATTCAAGATACTGTTCCTATAAATTAAGCGGATTTTGCCATAATTTTTAATCCAAAGTTTTTTATTTTTTATTACCGCATCGCTTTTCAAAAAATAGTATTGTTTTTCGAAAAGTCTTATCACTAATTTTTCCGGTGTCTTTTTTAATTTGGGATGATCTGCCGCATATTCTGTTATTTTTTTCATGATAAACAGATGCGAATTGTAATTTTTTTCATTCTTATTCGCCGTAATAGAACTGGAGTTGTCTTTGTAATATTTGTAAGTAAACTCTGGAATAACTACCACATTTTCTGCGTTAAGATAAACCTGTAGCGACCATAATTCGTCTTCGTGTAGAAGGCCTTCTTCGAACTTCAAACTATGATTTTTAATAAAGGATGTTTTATAAATCTTATTCCAGGCGACGGGAGAAATTTTGTCTTCTAAATACGCGGTAAGAACTTCCTCTTTTCTAAAAATTGTAACTTCAGGATTAACTTTATTTAAAGTTGATTTTTTCAGACTACCGTCAGCAAATTCATTGTAAATATTTCCGGCAACTACTTCTGTTTCAGGTCGAAGTACTTTTGCTAAATATTCCAATGAGTTTTTGTCTGCCAATCGATCATCGCTGTCAAGAAAAAGAATATGAGTTCCGGTTGCTTTCTCCATTCCGGCATTTCTTGCTGAAGAAAGTCCGCCGTTTGGTTTATGAAATAGTTTTATACGGGAATCTTTCTCTGTCCATTTCTGACCTATTTCTGAGGTGCGGTCTGTACTTCCATCATTAATTAGAATGCATTCCCAAGTGGTAAAAGTCTGTTCGATAACCGACGCTACACAACGATCAATAAATTCCTGTTGGTTATAACATGGTATAATAATAGAGATTATTGGAGTCATCTTAAATCAGTTGGCCAGCCTTTCATTATGTAATATTTCTTCTTTATAAAATTACGTATTTTTTGCTTTATAATTAACACGTCCCCTTTAATTTTAATCATTCTGTATTTATTAGGAATTGGTGTCTCCTTTTCAGAGTGCGTGATCCAACGTTCGCAGAAATAGTCGCTTTCATCATATTGATCAGAATAGATGCCATCAAAATTTTTCTCCGGGCAAATTATTTTTGAATTTTCTTTTTCTCCAAGCCAGGCAATCCACCAGGAAAAAGTAGAGTTGCTGATGACGAAATGATCAAAATTCTTTCCCAGACAAAGTTGGTCAACAGCCGAAAGATCCTCTAAAAAATAGGAGTTAGGCAAAAAACTGAAGTGTTTTTTACAATAGCCAATGTTATCACTGGTGAAAATAAAATTATAATTTTCGAAATCGGGAAAATGCTTTATAAGAGCAGTGAAATAAAATCGGTAAGAGGTTTGAAAATAATATTTATTATCGACGAAATCGCCTCTTCTTACAGAAATTAATACGGTTGGCTTTGTGAAGAGATGATGGTGTTTTGCCAGCAATTCATCTTCGTATTCTTTTTTGAAACTGAAGATTTCTTTAACATAGAGATCAAGAAAATATTTTTCTGTTTGAAACCATCCATCCAAAGAAAAATTACCTTCCGCAACATTCCATTCATAGAAATTGAACTGCCGTTCTTTAATCTTCTCCCAATTGAATTCTTTATCATGTGGAATCAGTGGGAGTGGGTTTTTAAAATAACTGTTCATTTTCCAGTCCGGAAAGCAGTAACCATGACCGTTGCGTTTTGCAATAGCAATGGTTGAAGCCACCTGAAAAAGTTGGTTTCCTAGGTTTCCTTTTTTACCTAAACGGAGGAATGTGAGCATGGTACAATATTAAGTATAGGCGACAAAGTTTTGTAATCATCATGATTGCTCATCAGACACGATTCGTTTAATTATTTTAGCAGGAACTCCTGCCGCTACACAATTAGCCGGTATATCTTTGGTCACCACTGCGTTACTTGCAATAATGGAGTTTTCGCCAATAGTAACATTCGGAAGGATCGCGACTCCTTCACCAATCCAAACATTATTTTTAATAATGACAGGACCTTTAGAAATAAGAGGTCTTTTATTTGGTGCGATTTTTAGGTCTTCTTTCGAAAAACTTCCGTGATTATGATCAGAAATATAAATTCTGCTCGCCAGCAAACAGTTATCACCGATTTCGATTCTATTAATACAGCCTATATGGACATCATTGTTGATGTTGACATTGTTTCCAATAATTATTTTTGGTGAAAAAACCTCATTTTGAAACTTTTCAATTGCTTCAATTCTTAAACGGTCTAAAACAGAAAAATTGTTGCCGATCTGCATGAATTGCGGATTGCCTATTCTATAGTCTTTTCCAATAAAAAAATTTTCACCAATCGACTTAAACTGGATGGCTTTTTTATCAGCGTAGATCTTTTTCTTTCTATAATTTTCGAGCAGAAAAAAAAGTCTTTCGATGATTCTATCTTTTAAGGTACTCAACATATGAGAAAATATTTAGAGAATGCTTTTCAAGTTTAGGAAACGTTCCAATTTGTCGGAGTATAGATTTTTCCGATATTAAAATTTTCTAAATGTGCAAATTCTTCGTTATTGTTAATTAATGAAAACTCGCAACATTTTTCAACCACATCAAAGGGTGAACTTCCCGGATTATATAAGTAAATGCTGATATAATAATTCCCTTTCACAAGAGTGTTTGCCGGAACGGAAAGATTATAAGATTCTTTGCCAGCAATAACAGGATGTTGGCTGGAAAATAGAGGTTGCTCATCGCTGTCCATAATTCTCACTAACATGAAATTGTTCGCAGAATTTTTCACGGTGTTGTGAATTTTAAAGTTAAATAAAATTTCATCAGTACTGTAAAAATCAGATATATCTCGTGCTATTTCTGCATTCGTGGTATAAAGTTCTTTGTCTTTTACAGCGATATATTTTTCATACCCATTGCTCCTAGAGTTCTTGTATGCGGAGGCGACGGTTTCTATGTCTCCTGATTTTATTAGAATGCCTTTATCCAGTAAAATACCGGTTCTGCATAAACTGGTTACCGCTGCAATATTATGACTTACAAACAAAACCGTTCTTCCTTCACCCTTACTAACATCGCCCATTTTCCCCAAACATTTTTTCTGAAACTCAGCGTCACCAACTGCAAGAACTTCATCTACAATCAGTATTTCGGATTCTAAATGTGCCGCAACAGCAAATGCCAATCGAACATACATTCCGGAAGAATATCTTTTTACGGGCGTGTCTATATATCTTTCAACTCCGGAAAAATCTACTATTTCGTCAAATTTACGTTTGATCTCTTTTCTGCTCATTCCCAGGATTGCGCCATTTAAATAAATATTTTCGCGACCCGTCATTTCTGGATGAAAACCAGTTCCTACTTCTAACAAAGAAGCAATTCGTCCGTTGGTGTAAATTTTTCCGGTGGTAGGTTTGGTAACTTTACTTAGCAATTTTAACAAGGTTGATTTTCCGGCACCATTTCTACCAATAATTCCAACTGCATCGCCTTGCTCAATCTCGAAACTAATATCCCGCAATGACCAAACATATTCGCTTTCTCCTTTTGAAGCACGATCGTTGGCTTCACCAATTTTCAAATAAGGATCTTCTTTTCCGCGGACCTGATGCCAGAAACGGTTCAAGTCATGCGAAAGCGTGCCTGTTCCAACTTGCCCGAGTCGGTATTGTTTTGATATATTTTCTGCCTTTAATGCAAGCATTTTCTTTATTTAATAAATTCTTATATTATTTGTGACTTGCTTTTCGTCATAGTTTTCACTTGGCTCTGTTTACTTTTCACTTGGCTCTTCTAAACCGTATCCATGAAGCTTTTTTCTACCTTATTAAATGTTACAGTACCAATTACCAAGAGTACGATAATAATTGCGGTACTGATGAGCAGCATTTCCAGGGTAAATTCTCCCTGTCCCATCCAGCCATATTTAAAACATTCAAAAATTCCGGTGAGTGGATTATAATAAGCCAGTTTTTTCCAAACTCCAGTAATCGAGGAAACGGGATAAATAACCGGTGTTGCGTACATCATTAAACTTACGCCGAAAGTTAAAAGCATCTGTAGATCACGGTATTTCGTAGTCAATGCCGAAAAAATCATCCCAACGCCTAAAGCGAAAATAGCCATTAATACAATTAAAAAAGGGGTAGCCAAAATCCAGATATTGGGTTGAATACTTCCTTTGCTAAAATAGAAAATCCAGACTGCCAGAAAAAGCATAAACTGAACGCCAAATTTCATCAGATTGGAAATCACAATCGTGATCGGCATGACCAAACGTGGAAAGTAGACTTTACCAAAAATGGAAGCGTTTGCCGTAAATATATTAGAAGTGCCAGTTAAACAAGAGGAGAAATAATTCCATAAAGTGATGCCTGCAAGATAAAATAAAACCTGTGGAATGCCGTCCGTGGAAAGCTTTGCAATGTTTCCAAATACAAATACAAATACAATGGTGGTAAAAATGGGGTTAATAAAGAACCAGAGTGGACCTAAAATAGTTTGTTTGAAACCCGAAACAAAATCGCGTTTTACAAACATATAAACCAAATCTTTGTACCGCCAAACTTCTTTTAGTTTGAGATCGAAAAGAGAATGGTTTGACTCAATGGTTTCTGTCCATTGTTGTTGAGGTTCGGTCATTTGTGAGAATAAATTTTTGTAAAAATAGCTTAATTTAATGAATTCGTAAAAGCTCCGTTCTGCCAAGCAAAATTGAAGTTAAAAATAGAGGAACATAGAGCCGGATCTCATAAATAATGCCTGTATAAAAACACATCAATATATAAGGAAGAGACAAAAAATGGAAAATCAGAATTTGTTGCTTTGCATTTCTGTTTTTAGCGATAATTAAGCTAAAGATAAAAAAAGTGATCCAAAATAGCAGACCTAATATGTTTTTTGGTTCGCTGAAATTTTGAGAGAAAAGGTTTCCATCGTTTGTAGAAAAGCTTTGGTTGAGAAATCTCATTCCGAAATAAACTGCGATGAACGCAATTCCCAATAATAAAATCGGTTGAAAAGTTTCTCTCTTAAAGCCAAATTTAGAGTATAAAAGCGTTCCGGCTAAAGAAAGTGAAAGCGCCGAAGATTCTCTGTTTAAAGTGGAGATTAAAATTATGATCATTAAAAAAGCCAGCAGTAGAATTGAACTCTTTTGCAAATATTGAAGTAAGAAATAGAAGAAAAGCAAGAGGAAAAAGTAACTGGAAATGTCATAGGGTACAATTACAAATTGAGCGAAAGCCATCGCAAAAATAGCAAGTGATGCAATTAAAATTTTCTCAGCATTTGTCGCGACAAAATTTGTTGTTTCAGTGATGAAAAATAATATTGAAGCACTCAAAACCATAAAAATAGTATTTAAAATATAGAATGATAAATACATTTGAGGCTCAGAATTGGGATCCTGAAATTTTAATTTAAAGATTTTATAATCAATATTTAAACTCGATAAAAAATCATAGATCCAGATCAGAAAATAGCCACTTAAAATTCGGTATTGATAAATTCCGGAATGAAATTGTTTAGAAAAATCGGTGTAATTTAAGATTTTTGAAGAGTAAATATTTCCAAAAGAAAAATAGATAAAACTATTGACTGTAAAAGCCAAAAGCATTACAAATAAAAGTTTGGAAAGTAAATTTAATTTCAAAATTGTGTGTTTGTGTTTCGTGAAGTTTTCAGAGAATTTTATCTCAAAGTTTTACGGCCGATGGATTTATAAAAGAATCCGGAGTCTTCAATCTGTTCTAAGGGAAACATGTTTCTACCATCGAAAATGGCTTTGTTTTTCATCTTTTTCGCCATTAATTCGAAGTTTGGATTTTTAAATTCACTCCATTCCGTCGCGATAAGAAGACAATCTGCATCTTCTAAAGCCGCATACATTTCACTGGCATAAGATATTTTATCGCCTAAAATTTTCTTTACATTTCCTTCTGCGATCGCATCATAAGCGATAATTTCAGCTCCTTTTTCCAATAAAAGTTTAATATTATCCAAAGAAGAAGCTTCACGAACATCATCAGTATTTGCCTTAAACGCTAAACCCCACAAAGCGATTTTTTTGCCTTGAAGGTTTCCGCCAAAATATTTTTCGATCTCTGAAACTAAAATTACTTTTTGCGTTTGATTCACGCTTTCAGTAGCCTCTAAAATTTGGAAATCAAAATTTTCCTGCTTTCCGGATCTGATCAATGCTTTTACATCTTTCGGAAAACAACTTCCGCCGTAACCGATTCCGGGGAAAAGAAAACGGTGCCCGATTCTGTCATCAGAACCCATTCCCAAACGAACTTTGTCAACATCAGCACCAACTTTTTCGCAATAATTAGCAATTTCATTCATGAAAGTGATTTTCACCGCCAGAAAAGAATTTGCTGCATATTTTGTTAATTCCGAGGATTTTTCATCCATGAAAATAATAGGGATTCCGATATTGGTAAATGGCTGATAAATTTTCCCCATCACTTCTTTTGCCCGTTCAGATTCACTCCCAACAATAACTCGCGCTGGATTCATGGAATCTTCCACCGCAAAACCTTCACGCAAAAATTCTGGATTTGAAACAACATCAAAAGGAACTTTAGTTTTTGCTGAAATTGATGCAGTAACTCGATCAGCCGTTCCGACAGGAACCGTAGATTTATTGACGATGACTTTATAATCGGTGAGCAAAGTCCCAATTTGATCCGCAACCGACAGCACATAAGAAAGATCTGCAGAACCGTCTTCTCCCGGTGGAGTTGGGAGCGCCAAATAGATGACTTCACTTTTTTCGAGCGCTTCTTTTAATTCGGTGGTAAAAAATAATCTTTGAGCCTGAATATTTCGGGAAAACATTTCCTCCAGGCCAGGTTCATATATAGGAACAATTCCCTGCTTCATGGCTTCTACTTTTTTTGCGTCGATATCAACACAGTAAACCGTATTGCCTAATTCTGCCAAAGTAGTTCCTGTAACCAATCCTACATAACCTGTCCCAACAATCGTAATATTCAAAATTTATGTTTTTAATGTAGCAACAAATATAAATAATTTATTGCTTTGAGTTTGTGAAGTGTTAAATCACTTTTAAAGGTATTTTGCCAATATATCAAAAAGTTGTATATTTGCATCGGAATTACGGAAAAAATGAAAAGGCCTTCGCAAGAATGCCTTTTTTCGTAAAGCAAATTAAGGATATGGAATTTAGACAGCAAATAGAAGAATTACTCAATACTTTTCTTGTAGAAAGAGAAGATTTATATCTGATTGATCTTAAGATTTCTACGGCCGACGCGATCACTGTGATCCTCGATGGAGACAACGGAGTTTCATTGCAGGATTGCTTAGATGCAAGTCGCGCTATCGAAAATAATATGGATCGTGAAGAGCATGATTTCTCCCTTCAGGTAATGAGCGCCGGTCTGAGCGAACCTTTGGTTACGCCAAGACAATTTAGAAAAAATATCGGCCGTGAACTGGAGATAATATTGACAGATTCTAAGGAAATTGAAGGAGAATTGATCAAAGTTGAAGACGACAAGATCACTTTGATTATGAAATACCGGAAACCCAAAGAAGTGGGCAAAGGAAAAGTAGATGTAGTGGAAGAAAGAGAGCTTCCGTACACCGAGATCAAGAAAGCACTTGTTGCTGTAAAATTTTAATTAAAAACGATGACGTGGTACCCGAATCACGCATTAATCATCACTTACAAAAAAGAAGATAAATGGACGGATTAGCATTGATTGAAGCATTTGGCGATTTCAAAGAAGATAAAAACATCAGCAAAATTGATCTGATGGCGATTATTGAGGATTCATTGAAAACTTTATTAAGAAAAAGATTTGATTCTGATGATCATTTTGATGTCATTGTAAATCCAGATAAAGGAGATTTTCAGATATTTTTAAATAAAACCATTGTAGCAGACGATATGTCTGAAGATGATGATCTGGAAATTGAAATTTCAGAAGCGAAAAAAATCGATCCAACTTTTGAAGTCGGAGAAGATTTTACGGTAGAAATTCCAATTGCGCAGTTAGGAAGAAGAAGTATTCTTACTTTAAAGCAGATTTTGGCGACTAAACTTCAGGAACATAACAATGCTTATCTTTATGAACAGTTTAAGGACAAAATTGGCGAGATTGTTGTAGGGGAAGTTCATCATATTCGTCACAAACATGTTATTTTGTTAGATGATGAGGATAATGAATTTATTTTACCAAAAGAAAATCAAATTCCATCTGACTTCTTCAAAAAAGGAGAAAATATTAGAGCGATCGTAGAAAGTGTTGATTTTAAAGGAGCAAAACCTCAAATCATCGTTTCGCGAACTGCACCTAAATTTTTGGAAAAACTGCTTGAACTTGAAATTCCTGAAATTCAGGACGGAACCATTATTTTGAAAAAAGTAGTTCGTATTCCGGGAGAAAAAGCGAAAATCGCAGTTGATGCTTATGATGATCGAATTGATCCTGTTGGAGCTTGTGTTGGAGTAAAAGGTTCCAGAATTCACGGCGTTGTTCGCGAATTGAAGAATGAAAATATTGACGTCATTCAGTGGTCGAAAAATCCTGAAATCATGGTCAAAAGAGCTTTGGGAAACATTACCATTAATAAAATTGATATTAATTTAGAAACCAACTATGCCATGGTTTATACGCCGGTTGAAGAAATTTCCCGCGTTATTGGTAAAGGTGGACAAAATATCAGACTGGCTTCGTGGTTAACTGGATTTGAGATCGATGTTTACAGAGAAGCAAGTGAAGATGACGACGTTGAATTGAAAGAATTTGGTGGTGCGGAAGAAGGAGATATCGAACAGTGGATCATCGATGAATTCACGAAAGTTGGTCTTACTACTGCAAAAAGTATTATTGATAAAGACACCGATGCATTATTGAAAATGGTAGATCTTGAAGAAGAAACCATCGAAGAAGTAAAACAGATCTTAAAAGCTGAATTTGAAGACTAAACTTCAGAAAAGCTTACAATGAAGTTAAAATAATTAACTTTACCGAAATTTAAAATAAAAGTATAAAATATACATGCCAAAAATTAGATTAAACAAAGCAGTTAAGGAATTTAATATTTCGATGACAAGACTTGTAGAATTTCTACAGTCCAAAGGAATCGTAGTAGAAAGTAACCCGAACGCTCAATTGGAAGAATCGGCATATTCTGCATTAGAAGCGGAGTTCCGCAAAGACGGGGAACAAAGAAAGGCTTCTCATGAGGTGGTCATTGCAAAGGTTCCGGAAGAAAAACTGGAAATTGAACCAACGAAACCTGAGGTAATTAGAGCCAAATCAAGCGCAAGACCTGAAACTAGAATTTTGGGTAAAATCGACTTGGAACCTAAAAAGCAGGAAGTTCAGGAAACAAAACCGGCTGAACCGGTAGTGAAAGCGGAAGAAGTTCCTGTAAAAGAAACTCCAACTGTTCTTACAACTCCTGAAAAACAGGAATTTAAGATTTTAGATAAAATCGATCTGTCTCAAATTGAAGGCAATAAACCCAAAACATCAAAAACAACTTCTCCAAAGAAAGAGGAAGCTAAACCTGCTGCAAAAGTAGAAGAAGTTCCCGCTCCGAAAGTAGAAGCTCCTGTCGCAACGGTTGAAACACCAGCTGCTACAGTTGATGCTCCTGCTGTTCCGGCATTAGAGATAATTCCTTCCGATGGTGAAAACCCGGAATCTACAAAAATAGAAACGGTTTACCAGAAATTAGGAGGTGTTAAGATTTTAAAACAGACTGTTGATCTATCACAATTCAATAAGCCTAAACCTTCAGCAAATAGCGCTGCAGCTAAGAAAAAAAGAAAACGTATTGAAAAACCGGGAACTCCGGGAACCAGTACGCAAGGTGCGGGTGGCAATCAAACTCAAGGAAACCGACCTCCGGGTGCAGGTGGAAACAGACCTCCGGGACCCGGCGGGAACAGACCTCCAGGACCGGGACAAAATAGACCAGGCGGAGGATATCAAGGTGGTAATAACCGACCTTCAGGACCAGGAGGTTCCAGAAGAGGTGCGCCAACAATGCCTGTTGAATTAACTGATGAGCAGGTTAAAAATCAGATTAAAGAAACTCTGGAAAAACTTACGAGTAAAGCTGGTAAGAATAAAGGAGCTAAATATAGAAAAGAGAAAAGAGTTTACCGAAGAGAGCAAGATGAACTTCAACAGGAAATCGATGCAGCTGACAGAACGCTAAAAGTAACAGAGTTTATTACTGTTGGTGAACTGGCAAGTTTGATGAATGTGAGTCCGACCGAAGTGATCTCTGCATGTTTCTCTTTAGGAGTGATGGTGACAATGAATCAGCGTTTGGAAGCAGATACGCTTCTATTGGTTGCTGATGAATTCGGCTATAAAATTGAATTTTCCGATGCTGATCTCGAAGAATCAGTGGTTGAAGAAGATACCGATACTGCCGAAGATCTTAAAAACAGAGCGCCTATCGTAACCGTAATGGGTCACGTAGATCACGGTAAAACATCTTTGCTGGATTATATCAGAAAAACAAATGTGATCGCCGGTGAATCTGGTGGAATTACACAGCATATTGGAGCTTATAACGTGAAACTGGAAAATGGTCAGCGAATTACATTCCTTGATACACCAGGTCACGAAGCCTTTACTGCGATGAGAGCGAGAGGTGCACAGATCACCGATATCGCAATTATTGTAATAGCTGCGGATGATGATGTAATGCCTCAAACAAAAGAAGCAATTTCTCACGCGCAAGCTGCAGGAGTTCCTATGATCATTGCTTTAAATAAAGTAGATAAGCCAAATGCTAATCCAGATAATATTCGTCAGCAGCTATCTGCGATGAACGTATTGGTAGAAGAATGGGGTGGAAATATTCAGTCTCAGGAAGTATCTGCAAAAATGGGTAACAATATGGACGCCTTATTGGAGAAAGTTTTACTTCAGGCAGAAATGTTAGAGTTAAAAGCCAATCCAAATAAAAATGCACAAGGTGTTGTTATTGAAGCTTCTTTGGATAAAGGAAGAGGGTATATTTCAACAATCCTTGTACAAACCGGAACTTTGAAAGTAGGAGATTATGTTCTTGCCGGTAAAAATCACGGTAAAGTAAAAGCAATTCTTGATGAAAGAGGGAAACCACTTGAAGAAGCGGGTCCATCGATCCCAATTACTATTTTAGGTTTAGACGGAGCGCCGACTGCAGGTGATAAATTCCGGGTTTTCGAAGACGAAAGAGAAGCGAAAACAATTGCAACCAAAAGAGGTCAGTTACAAAGAGAACAATCCGTAAGAACGAAAAAACACCTTACTTTGGATGAGTTAGGAAGACGTATTGCTCTTGGTGATTTCAAGGAATTGAATATTATCTTGAAAGGTGATGTTGATGGTTCTGTTGAAGCACTTTCTGACCAGTTACAAAGTTTATCAACGGAAGAAATCAGCGTAAATATTATTTACCAAGGAGTTGGTCAAATTACCGAATCAGATGTATTGTTAGCAGCCGCTTCCGACGCGATTATGATCGGGTTCAATGTAAGAGCCGGTGTCAACGCAAAAGAATTGGCAGACAAAGAAGAAATTGAGATCAGAACCTATTCAATTATCTACAGAGCAATCGATGAGGTAAAAGAAGCGATGGAAGGAATGCTTTCTCCTGAGATTAAAGAACAGGTAATCGGTAACGTAGAAATACGCGAAACTTTCAAAATCACGAAAGTTGGTACCATTGCAGGTTGTATGGTTCTTACAGGAAAAGTAACCAGAAATTCAAAAATCAGATTATTGAGAGACGGAATTGTGAAATTCGAAGGAGAACTTGAAAGTTTGAAACGTTTCAAAGATGATGTGAAAGAAGTAACCAAAGGTTATGAATGTGGATTGAACATTAAAGGATATAACGACATCGAAACCGGTGATATTCTGGAAGTTTATGAAGAAGTTTCTGTGAAGAAAAAATTGAAATAAATTTTTATCATAATTATAAAGCCTGCTGAGAAGCGGGCTTTTTTTTGTGACTTATTCAAATTATAATGTTAATAGTTTCAACTTTTGCTTTTCTAACTGATAATTAAAATTAAATGCTTTGGGTATTTTTAGTAATAAATGTTCAAAATAATCAATGCATTATTCGAGAACCATTAACGATTTTAAGTTTATATAGACTTATTGAAAATTTTAACTTGTATATGTTAAATTAAATTAACATATTTGCGACATTAAAATATTAAATAATGTTAATATGAATGTAAAATTACGAGTTTTAACCATTGGAGTATTGTTTTTCGCAGGACAATCTGTAATGGCTCAAAAAGCAAAACGCGATACGTCTGCAAAGCGTGATACTACAACCAAAACTAAAGAAATTGAAGAAGTTGTATTAATTGGAGGAATTAAACTGGACCCGGCCCAAAAGGTAGGTGCTTATAATGTGGTTTCTAAAGCTAATTTTGAATCTACACCATTTTCCTCTGTAGATGAGGTTTTGAATGGTAGAGTTGCTGGCCTAAACTTTTCTTCCGCCAGTGGAGATCCAGGTTCTTCCAATATGATTACAATCCGTGGAGTAAGTTCTCTTATCGGTACGCCAAATCCATTATATGTAATTGATGGAGTTGTTGTAGGAAAAGGTTCAGATAACGCATCCATGATGGAATCTTGGAATCCATTGGCTTCGATAGATCCAAATGCAATTGAAAATGTATCTGTTTTAAAAGATGCATCTGCTACTGCGTTATATGGTTCTAGAGGTGCGAATGGGGTAATCTTGATTACGACCAAAAAAGGGAAATATAATCAGAAGACGAAATTTGAATTCTCTACCGAAACAGGAGTTCAGGACCGTGCTTTTGATAAATTGAAATTGATGACCGGTGATGAATACCTTAAATACGGTGGAATTTTAATGTGGAATTCACAAGGTGGTAAAGGTATTGCTCAAACTTTCAATACATTAGAGGAAGCAACACAATATTATTTGGATAATTATATTCCAAATGATGAACCGATTAAAACGTCCAGAGCATACACCAATTGGTCTAAAGAAGTCAACAGAGTTTCTTCTGTAGTTAATACTTACAATTTTGGAGTAAGCGGAGGCGGTGCAAATACTTCTTTCAGAATCGGGGGTTCTTATTATCAGAACAGTCCTTTGGTTAAATCCTCTGGCTTCGACCGGTTGAGTATAAATACAGCCATTGACCACAAAGCTTCTGAGAAATTAAAATTTGGTTTAAATTTGAATTATTCCAACATCATTAGAAATACCTATTTTGGTGGTAGAGCTTCTGCAAATCCGGTAACTTCTACGATCATGCTTTCTCCGTTCCGTTCTGTTTACAAAAACGGCGTTTTCAATCAAGACAGTTGGGAGAAAGATGCTAATGAAATGACGGCAGGTTTTAACCCCGTTTCCATTTTACAGGAAACAGGACAAAGATCTGTTATCAACTCCTTCATTGGATCGGTAAATATGGATTATCAGTTTATCAAAAATTTCTATTTTAATTCCCTTTTCGGATTGCAGGCGCAGTTTATGACTGAAAGACAATTTGGATTAAAAGGACATCCTGTTTACATTGGGATGACCGAAGATCAAGGGTTTTTTGGTGATGCACGTACTACCATTCTGGATTGGAACTGGTCGAATACTTTGAGCTACAGAAATATATTCAATGGCATTCACAACGTTCAGGCTTATGCAGGAATGGAATATCAGGATCACAGTTATAATAATCTCTATGCATTCTCTCTTACGATGAATGATCCTAGACAATATTTTCAGTTTGCAGATAAAGTAATTACTACAAACAGCGACCTTGCCTGGAGACAGATCTCTTATTTTGGAAGGTTAAATTATACACTTGATAGTAAATATACCTTATCAGGACAAATCAGAAGAGATGGTAACTCCACGCTTGGAGACCAAAAATGGGGAAATTTCTGGTCAGTAGGAACTTCATGGAACGTGTTCAATGAATCTTTTGCGCCAAAAGCATTTTCTTCCCTAACCTTACGCGCAAGTTATGGGGTGTTAGGAAATATTCCTTACGCAGACCAATGGGGTTCTCAGTATGATGCTTATGCAACATTGGGATACAACTCTCAAGTCGGATATGGTGGAAATGGCGGTTACGCAGGGATCTCTAATCCAGGTAACTCTTCATTGGAATGGGAACAGTCAGGACATTTAGATATCGGTGCTGATTTCGGTTTCTTCAATGACCGATTAAAGTTTTCCATGGATTACTATGACAAATTAACAAAAAAAGCAATATTCTACGCATTTCCTGCAGCTGAAACTGGAGGTCCCAGCGAATTTTTTGCTAACGTAGGAGACATTAGGAACAGAGGTTTCGAGATCGTTATTGACGCGGTTCCTATTCAAAATGATAATTTCAGATGGTCTATTAATGCAAATGGTTCTTACGGAAAATCAGTAGTTGAAAAATTAAATGTTGACCGTTACGAATTTGCAGGAGGAACATCAGATTCAAGTAATGAATTAGTGGCTTTAGCACCGGGTCATCTTTTAGGTGAATATTATACTTGGTTATGGGCAGGAGTTGCGAAAGCAGATGATGCAGCTAACAATATCAAAGCAGGAGATGGTCTTTGGTACACTGATGGTTCACAAACTGCTGTAACTAATGTTAAGACCAAAGCTGAAAAAGCTTGGATAGGCAAAAATGCATTTCCTACTTACAACGTTGGTTTGACCAATGAATTCAAGTACAAGAATTTAACTTTAAGTTTTTTAATTTCAGGTCAGTTTGACTTCCTGGTTCAAAACGGAGTGCATTCTTACACCATTCACGATGGTAGATTCCCTAACAGAAATCAAATTGCAGAGGCACTTTATAACAGTTGGACTGATGCTCCGGGAGCTGAAAACTTCAATGCAGATAATCCAAAAGCTTTATTGAATAACCCAAGTGAATCAAGACTAGAATCTTCAAGATTCCTCAACAAAGGGGATCATATCAGATTGAAAGAAGCGAGACTAGCTTATTCATTCGGTGAAGTATTTAAAAATGCTACAGGAATCACCAATTTTACTGTGTATGTTCGAGGTACAAACCTTTTAACCTATGCTTTTGATAAAGAACTAAACTATGATCCAGAATCTACATCAAATTCTTGGTCTTGGGTAGGGAAAGGAAGATACTGGTATTCTTCACCAGTAATCAGAACAATGTCCTTTGGTATCCAAATAGGTTTTTAACAATAAAAAATAAATTAAAATGAAAAAATATTTTTTAATTATATCCACACTAACTCTTTTATTTACGTCGAATGCGTGTAGTGACAGAGATTTAGAATTATTCCCTCCCAATTTAGACGAAATTGGTAATATCGGCACGGAACTTAAGTTACAACAACTCTTAAATGGAGGATATCTTACTATTTCATCTGCAAATATATTAGGTGTTAAAGCCATGGTTTTTGGTGACCTTATGGGGGATAAAATGTTCGTTAACTCTAACCCTTCGTTTTTAAATACCTATAATTTTAACTACAATTCTTCACAACAGGGTGATCTAGGTGGTTTTTACGATGGTTTATATGCAGTAATTGCAAATTGCAACTTGGTCATTAATAATGAGGTCGTAGCAAGCAGTCCAAATGTGATAAGAATGAAAGGAGAAGCAAAAACTTTGAGAGGACTTGCTTATTTTACCTTATTAAATTATTTTTCTGCGTCACCAGCTTCTGGTCTAAATCAGGATTATGGCGTGCCTTTAGTTTTAACAAACTATGATGCGACGCTCCAGCCTGCACGAGCAACTGTTGCGAAGGTTTATGATCAGATTATTGCAGATTTAAAAGATGGAATACTTAATGCTGATGATGCGGGAAACCGTTTGACCTTAAGTAAAACCGCTGCGAAATTATTGCTGTCTAAAGTATATTTGACCCGAAAAGCTTCGGGAGACGCAGCATTAGCGTTGCAATTGGCTACAGAAGTTAGAGACGCCGGAATCAGTGAACCTGGTACTTTTGGCACTGCATCTGTAGTTCCTGAAGCAACTTACAATTCTTACTATTCTGCTATCGACGATACAGTTGCAGAAGAACAACCGGAGACTATTTGGGAGCTTGATTTAACTCCAGATACACAAAGAGTAAATGGTATCGGTGCTAATATATCACTACCAGGTTATTACAGCCGGGTAGATCCTAAAAAATGTTTCTTATTTAATCAAACGTTTTATGGCAGTTTTGGCGCAAATGATATCCGTAAAGGACCGGGTGCGGTGACAAGTTTGTTAACGCAAGTTGGTACTCCACTTTTATCTACGGATACTCCAAGAGGGTACTGGACAAATAAATATCCTCAAATTTCGACTGAAGGGCGGTACTTAAGAAATATCAAGATTTTGAGATTCTCTGAAGCATACCTTAACAGGATTGAAGCATTGCATTTAACCGGTCAAGATGGTCAGGCGCTAATCGAATTGAATCAATTTGCTTTATCTAGAAAAGGTTCTACGTACACAGGAACAGATATTCTTGCAGATATCTTAGCAGAAAGAAGCAAGGAGTTTTATGGTGAAGGTCAAAGATTCTTAGATTTGAAACGCTATAACTTACCTGTAGCTAGACCTTCAAATTGTACAGTTTGTGATCTTGCGGCAACAGACAAGCTTTTTGTTTTCCCAGTTGCACAAACGGCTTTGAACAGTAATAAAAACTTAACACAATATCCAGGATATAATTAAAATCCTGTATAGATAATTATCTGAGGACTGTAATTGTAAAATTACAGTCCTTTTTTTATTACAGAAGACCTGGCTTATCGATTTTAAAAGCCTCATTTTTTATTTACTCATATTTCTTACATTTGTACTCCAAAGTAAATTAATGAAACGCAAACATCGATCGTATTATAAACTGAAAACTAAAGGCGTTCCATCAGACCAAAAAAAAACGAGCATTCTACCGATGAAATATATCCTTCTTTGTCTTTTATTCTGCGGTTATTTTTTCAAGGCGCAGGTCCTGAACAAGACCGATTCAAACAGAGTTAAACCTCAAGATACTCTCGTCATCGATTCGGGTAAAAAAGATTCTCTACAGATCTTTAAACCGACGATTTACGATTACACCTATAAAACCCAGTTCTCCGAAAAGAAAATATTCGATACCGCTTTCACACCGGATAAAACATTTATCTTCTCCCAATATAATAATAGAGATAATTTCGGTAAAATTCAGTTTGCCAATACAGGATCAGGATTTCAGGATCTAGTTTTTGAGGTCAATACAGAACAAAATCTTTCCCTACTTCCCACCAGAAAGTCTTCTTTTATTTTGGGCATCAACGATATTAAATATTACGATGTGAAAACCCCAACCACAAGTTTTATTTATCATAATGCTTACAGCAGTGGTGCCACTTTACAGACGACCTATACCCAGAATGTTGGTAAGAATTTTAACTTTGCCGTAGAATATATGGGCCTTCGTTCTCTCGGATTTTATCAGTATTCACTTGCATCGAGCAACAACGTGATCTTTTCCGGACATTACCTTTCGGAAAACAAAAAGTATGAAGCTTACGCCCATTATATTCATCAAAATATAAACAATCAGGAAAACGGAGGTGTTTCAGATATTGATCTTTTTCTCAATGGCAGCAGTAATTTTAACAACCGTCTCAATTTACCGGTAAATCTCACAACCTCAGATTCGCGCTTTGCTTACCGAAGATATTATTTCAGTCAGCAGTTCCGACCGTTTGCTTCGGAGAAATTCCCGTTTAAAATTCGGCATACCATTTTTCATCAGGGCAATAAATATTACTACACCCAAAATTCTCTCGAACCTTATTATTTTAACAGTCAATCAGATTTAATCGATTATCCGTACTCTTCAAAAAAATATTCCGAAAATCTCAGCAATACCGTAAGTGTTCTTTTTGATAAAGAAAATTTCAAACTTGATGCAGGTGTGCGTTATCAAATAATTAAACTCGGGATTGGAGACGCTTTACCAAGTTACTTAAATATTCCGCAAGAACTTTCCGAAAACCGAGTCGGCGCCGTTGGAAATTTATTAGTTAAATTATGGGATAAAGTAGAAGTCAATTCAAACCTCGAAATTTCCAGTGGTAAAGCTTTCGGAAGTTATATCCGTTCTCAGAATTTACTGAAATTTGAACCTATTAAAGATTATTTTGTCAATGCGAAAGTGAATTTTCAAAGTGCCTCACCAAGTTTTAACTTGTTGATGAATCCGTCTGTTTATAGAAAATATAATTTTTATCTGGAGAATCCAAAAAATGAAACGACTACTCAAATTGGTGGCGACGTCAATTTAAAATGGTTTCAAAGCAAGCTTTCCGTAAACTATTTCCGCATCGATAATTATACCTATCTCGATGCCAATGCACTTCCGAGACAAAGCAATGCGTCGCTCAATATTTCCCAGATCGGTGGCGAAGCGACTTTTTCGTACGGTAAATTCCATTTGAATCCAAAAGTGCTTTTTCAAAGTGCCATCAATAATAAAAATCTCTTACCGATGCCCAACTTTATTGGTAGAGCCAACGTTTTTTATCAAACCAAAGCCTTTAAGAAAGCGGCAGAGATTCAAGCTGGTGTAAAAGTGTATTATTTTACCAAATTTGCGTCCAGGGAATATTTTCCGATTCTGAATGAGTTTATTTTGCCCAATGCAAATTCATACGATATTGGTGGTCAGCCGATTGCCGATGTTTATTTTAATATGAGAGTGAAGCGAATGTTCTTTTTTATCGAGGCACAACATTTGAACACCACTTTCATGAAGAACAAATCTTTCACCGCACCCAATTATCCGATCTCCGATTTCCGCGTGAATATTGGAATAGTTTGGTATTTATTCTCTTAATTATTTTGAAAAAAATTGCAAACATTCCCTTTTTAGCTATTGAAAGTATTCCCGTACTCATCAAAGATTTTCTCTTGCAGAAAATCCCCGGTTTTGAACAAAGTACTTTTGATTTGAAAAATATTGAAAATCAGTTTCAATTAAAGGAAGAGTCATTTTCCTCAGATAATAGAAAGGTTCTTTCAGATGTTTTACACCAACAACATTCAGGATCTCAGTTATCTGAAAAACAGGAATTGAATTTAAAATTAATTCAGGAAGAAAATACTTTTACCGTGACAACCGGTCATCAGTTGAACCTTTTTTCCGGTCCCGTTTTCTTTATTTATAAAATTTTGCAAACCATCAAACTGGCAGATTTTTTAAATGAAAGATTTCCGAACAGAAAAACGGTTCCAATTTTTTGGATGGCTTCTGAAGATCATGATTTTGAAGAGATCAACCATTTTAAGACGGAAAATCATTACTATGAAACGCAGGCAAAGTCCGGCGGCGTTGTAGGAAATATAGTTTTTGAAGACGATTTCTTTATTTCGGAATTTGAGAATGAATTCAAAGATTCTGTTTTTGGAACAGAACTGATCCTGCTTCTAAAAAGAGCTTACAAAAAAGGAAATACCCTTTCTCAGGCAACAAGGATTCTGGTACAGGAGCTATTTGCAGAGTACGGTTTGCTCATTATTGATGGCGATAATAAGTTATTAAAGACTGAAATGAAATCGATTTTTAAGACCGAATTGCTTCAACAGGATTTAATTAAAGCGACGAAAGAAACTGTTGCATATTTAACAGAGCAATATGGAAAAGTTCAGGTTAATCCGCGCGAAATTAATTTATTTTACCTCAGAGAAACCCGAAATAGAATTGAATTAGTTGACGGCCAGTTTCACATTGTTGACACAGAAATTTCTTTCACAAAAGCAGTGATTCTAGCCGAACTGGAAAATCATCCGGAAAGATTTAGTCCGAACGCTTTGATGCGACCGGTTTATCAGGAAACGATCCTTCCCAATCTTGCCTATATTGGTGGAAATGCGGAAATTATGTACTGGTTAGAATTAAAAAACTATTTTTCAAAGATCGAAACTCCTTTTCCGATTTTGATACCGAGAAATTCGATGCTTTTTTTAGCTGAGAAAACTTTAGATAAAACGAAGAACTTCGGTTTAGAAATTAAAGACTTCTTCCGGAATTTTGCAAGCGTGACGAATGAAATTCTTTTAGAGAACAATCAAATTCTTCCACTCTTAAATAAAGATGAAACTTTTCTCGAAAAGCATTTTGAGGATTTGGCTGAAAGTGCGAGTTTAACAGATAAAACTTTTAGAAATTTGGTTCAGGCAGAAAAAACGCGGCAGTTGAAATCATTTGACCGAATGAAAAAAAGATTGCTGCGCGCTGAAAAGATCAAACAAAATGAAAAACTGGAAAGGCTGGAAAATTTATTTTTAAAAATTCATCCCGGCAAAACATGGCAGGAAAGATCTTATAATTTTTCGGTTTTCTATGCAGATTTCGGAAAGGAATGGCTTCAAAATTGTTATGATGGAATCGACGTTCAAAATTCGGAATTAATTATTTTTACCATTTAATTTTAAAGCGCTATTTTTGTAATTATTTACTATAAAACATGATCAAAAAACTTTTCATATTCTCCAGTTTAATCGCTTTATCAGCGGTCTATGCTCAAAAAACGCATACCGTAGTAAAGGGCGATAATCCCTATAATATTTCTAAGAAATATGGCATGACCATGGATGAATTGGTGATACTAAATCCAAAAGTAAAAGGGGGAAATCTGGCGCTGGGCGAAGTTTTGATCATCAGTAAAAGTGGTAAGACTGAAAAAGCAGCCTCAACAGAAAAAACGGTTTCGTCTCCTGCTCCTGTATCTGGGAAATTAGGGAAGATCGTTCTTCAGCCGAAACAGACCATCTACGGAATTACGAAACAATATCAAATTTCAGAAACGGAATTAAGAAGACTTAATCCAGAACTTGATTCGCACATGAAGATTGGTGATGAAGTAGTTTTACCTTCAGAAAGTATCAAAAAATTTGGTGGTACTCAAGCTGTTGCTTCGACACCTGTAGAAGTGAAAACCGAAGTGGTCAAAAAATCTGAAACTCCGGTGAAAGCTGAAGTTTCTGTGGAAAAAGAAAAAATTGCTCCGGTTTCAAATGAAGATTCTTATGAAATTCAGGCGAAAGACAATTATTATAAATTAACGCGAAAGTTCAATCTCTCGCAAGCTGATCTTTTTGCACTGAACCCAGGTTTGGAAGGGAAAGGTTTACAGCCAGGCGAATTCATTAAGATAAAAGGAGGAAATAAAGCAGTTGTTGCCGTAGTTTCCAGTGAACCAAAAACGACTGAAGTTTCAGCGCCGGTTTCAACAAACACTTATTCTGATATTTCTTCTTCTGATGATTATGTGACTTATACGGTGGCAAACGGAGATACTGTTTTCGGTATTTTAAATAAATTCGGCATTACCCTGGACGATCTATTAACACTGAATCCGAATCTATCACAAGGTTTGAAATCAGGAATGGTTTTGAAAATAAAAAAGTTGGGTGCCGCGTACATTAAGAAATCTGGCGACATGTTGAATGTAGTTATAATGCTGCCTTTTGGTTTTGATACCAACGATTCAAAATACAGAGCCATGTCTCTCGATTTTCTTTCCGGTGCTAAACTGGCTATCGAAAGAAATGCAGCAAGAGGTCAGAAATTAGATATAAACGTGATCGATGCCGGAAACGAAGCCAGTTTCAAAAATTCTTTAGTTCAAATTAACGCGAAAAATACCGATCTAATTATTGGTCCATTTTTTAAGTCAAGCGTTTTACAGGTTTTGGACTATGTAAAAGACACGAAGATTCCTGTCGTTGCGCCTTTCGCAAATTCTGATGAGTTACTGAAATATGATAATTTGATCCTTGTTGAGACCAATGATGCGGTTTATTCAGACCGTATTGTAAAGGAAGTGAAAGATGTTTACTCCGATCAAAAAATATATATCGTTGCCGATGCTGACAAAAGCAAAGCGACTTATTTGAAAACCAGACTTGAAAAGGAATTAAAGAATTCTGCAGTTGTAATGGTAAATTCTTCGCAGGATATTCAGTTGGATAAAAATATGATGACGGGCAAAAGTGCTCCTGTAATTGCAATTTTGGTTGATGACAGCGATTCTGCCGGAGATGCTTTTGCAAATAAGATGATCGCTTTATCCAAAGAAGTTGAAAATTTAAAAGCCTTCAGCATGTCTTATTCTCCAGTTTTTGAGAAGAAGGTAGATGAACTCAGTCAGGCGAATCTCGTGTATTTGATGGATAGAAAGATCAACACTGATGGTGATTTTGAGAAAGAAATTTTAGCGGATTTTAAAAAGAAATACTGCAAAACTCCTTCTAAATATGCAGTGATTGGTTTTGATGTTGTAAATGATATGTTAAGCCGCGAAAATAAAAAGGGAGAAATTTTCAAACAGATGAATAAAGTGCAGACGCAGTTAGCCACAAAATTCGAATTTGAAAAAACCAAATCCGGCGCTTATGTCAACAAAGGATACCGCGTTGTGCGATTAGTTCCTAATTAAATTTTATCGAAGTAATGCTTTAAAATTTGCAGTAATTCCTACTAAATTAAGCATTCAGGGATCAGCGGAAAATTATTCTGTATCCCGAAAAATTAAACTGTTCTAAAAAATAGATATGAAAGCACTAGTATTTCCTGGGCAAGGTTCACAATTTGTGGGGATGGGAAAAGAATTATACGATTCCCGGAAAGATGTAAAAGATTTAATGGAATCAGCCAATGAAATTTTAGGTTTCGATATCGTTTCTCTAATGTTCAAAGGAACAGATGAAGATTTAAAGAAGACCGAAGTTACCCAACCTTCCATTTTTATCCATTCTGTTGCAGTTTTAAAAACAGTGAACGGTTTAGGAGCGGAAATGGTTGCCGGACATTCTTTAGGAGAATTTTCAGCTTTGGTAGCAAATGGCGTTTTGTCTTTCGAAGATGGTCTGCGATTGGTTTCTGCTCGTGCAAAAGCCATGCAGGAAGCTTGTGATGCTAATCCAAGTTCGATGGCAGCAATTTTGGGACTTCCTGATGAAAAAGTAGAAGAAATTTGTGCACAGATCGACGGAATTGTAGTTCCTGCAAATTATAACTGTCCCGGACAACTGGTTATTTCCGGCGAAACTACAGCTGTAGAAATGGCTTGTGAAAAATTGAAAGAAGCGGGTGCAAAACGAGCTTTGATGCTTCCTGTAAACGGTGCCTTTCATTCTCCTTTAATGCAACCGGCTCAGGAGAAATTATCGGCAGCAATACAAAATACCAAATTCCGGAAAGCGATGATCCCTGTTTATCAGAATATCACGACCACCGCAGTTTTGGATCCCGAAGAAATAAAGATGAATTTGATCAAGCAGTTGACCGGTCCCGTAAAATGGACACAATCTGTGCAGAATATGATCAAAGACGGTGCAACAAATTTCATTGAAGTTGGTCCTGGAAAAACTTTACAGGGTTTGATCAAAAAAATCAATTCCGAAGTGACCACTTCTTCAGCAAATTAAAAAATGGCGGGTAGAATTTTTTCACCGGGAAAATTATTGCTCACTTCAGAATATGTCGTTCTCGACGGCGCTTCAGCTCTTGCTATCCCAACAAAATGGGGGCAGGAGTTTTTTTTTGAGGAAATTGAGGATGGTGAATCTTTAATTTACTGGACTGCTCTTCATCAACATCAACCCTGGTTGGAAATTAAAATTGATTATAAAAAAGGAATAATTGTATCCACGAATATCCCTGATTCTGCCGAATTTATTTTAAAGGTTTTAATGAAAGTGAAAGAACTTTCAAAAGTGCAGTTTCAACAAAATTCTTCCTACGCTATAACGACCAACTTACAGTTTCCTTCTGATTTTGGGTTGGGAAGCAGCTCCACTTTAATGAATAATTTGGCACAGTGGGCAGAAATTGATTCTTTCGATCTTAACGAAACTTGCTTGGGTGGAAGTGGTTATGACATTGCGATTGCGCAGGAAAGATCTGCCATTGTCTACCAAAATTTACCGGAAAGAACAGTTCAGAAAGTTAAATTTAATCCATCTTTCAAAAAGGAGCTGATCTTCATTCATCTGAACCAAAAACAAAACAGCCGTGAAGGAATTGATCTTTACCGTTCCCGAAAAAAATCACCCGAACTAATAGAAGCATTTTCCCAAATAACCCGTGATGTTCTTGATGCTCAAAATTTAGAAGATTTTTCACATTTAATGAATCTTCACGAAAAAAAACTAAGTTTTTTCCTCGGTATTGAAACGGTGAGCGAAAAATATTTCGAAAACTGTCCTTCCTTTGTAAAAAGTCTGGGAGCGTGGGGCGGAGATTTTGTGATGAGTTCTAAATTTGCAGGTTTTGAGGACTATTTTAAGGGAAAGGGTTTTTCTTCGATCTTTTCTTACGAAGATTTAATTGCTTAACATTCAGTCTTTTATCAATTTAAAATTTTCTTGCAGATTCTGACTAATATCAGTAATTTTAAAACATCAATACTTTTAAATAATAGTAAATTTGCTTTTAGAATAAAATTAGAAATATAAAGACGTTATGAAGAACATTAAAATCATTCAACAACTCCATGATTTAGGAATTACCGGTTACGAAGAAGTTTCTTACAACCCAACTTACGAAGAATTGTTTACTGCAGAAATGTCCAGTAAAAATGTAGGTTTTGAAAAAGGTGCCGTAACAGAATCTGGTGCTGTAGCAGTAAAAACGGGCGTATTTACAGGCAGATCGCCAAAAGACCGTTATATTGTGCAGGATGATGTGAGTAGAGATACTATTTTTTGGGACGGTAAAGTAAATTTGCCAACTACAGCCGAGATTTTCGAAAGTTGTAAAAAAGTGGTGTTGAAGCAATTGTCTTCGTCTAAAAAAATATATGTTGTTGATTCTTTCTGTGGAACAAATCCTGACACCCGACTGAAAGTTCGTTTTATTATGGAAGTTGCGTGGCAAGCGCATTTTGTTACCAATATGTTTATCCGTCCTTCTAGTTTTGAATTAGAAAATTATGGCGAACCCGATTTTATTGTAATGAATGGTTCAAAAACCGTTAATCCAAACTGGAAAGAACAGGGATTGAATTCTGAAAATTTTGTGATGTTTAATTTAACTCAGAAAATGCAGATCATCGGTGGAACCTGGTACGGTGGAGAAATGAAGAAAGGAATGTTCTCAATGATGAATTATTACCTTCCTTTAAAAGGAATGGCTTCTATGCACTGTTCAGCAAACGTAGGTGAAGAAGGAGATGTTGCTTTATTTTTCGGTTTATCAGGAACAGGAAAAACAACGCTTTCTGCAGATCCAAAAAGATATTTAATTGGTGATGATGAGCACGGTTGGGATGACAATGGCGTTTTCAATTTTGAAGGCGGTTGTTATGCAAAAGTGATCGATCTTACAGAAGAAAAAGAACCGGATATTTTCAAAGCGATCAGAAGAGATTCACTGTTAGAAAATGTAGTCGTGAACGAGTACGGTGAAGCAGATTACACCGATAATTCAATCACAGAAAATACCAGAGTTTCGTATCCAATTTATCACATGAGTAAAATTGTTTTGCCTTCAAAGGCAGGACATGCCAGCAAAATTGTTTATTTATCAGCAGATGCATTTGGAGTTTTGCCTCCAGTTTCTTTGTTGAATGAAGATCAGGCTCAATATCACTTCCTTTGCGGTTATACTTCAAAATTAGCCGGAACAGAAAGAGGAATTACCGAACCACAACCATCATTTTCCCCAGCTTTTGGTGAAGCGTTCTTATCATTACACCCTACAATGTATTCAAAAACATTAATTGGAAAAATGAAAGAACATGGCGCGAAAGCATATTTGGTAAACACCGGTTGGAACGGAACAGGAAAACGAATTTCTTTGAAAGATACACGTGCGATCATTGATGCGATCATCGACGGATCAATTGATACTGCAGAGAAAATTACAATTCCTGTAATGAATTTAGAGATCCCAACAGCATTGCCAAATGTTTCGGAAGGAATTCTGGATCCAAGATCAACTTATGCAAACGCTTCTGATTGGGAAGTAAAAGCAAAAGATCTGGCGGCGAGATACATTAAGAATTTTGAGCAGTATTGTGATAATGACGAAGCTAAAAAATTAGTTGCAGCAGGACCACAATTGTAAAAGTTATTCACTTTAAAATATAGATTCCTTCAGTTTTTGCTGAGGGAATTTTTTGTTTAAATCTTTTTAGGTAAAATTCTCACAAAAATAAAAGTTAGTGTTCCTGTAAAAGTCAAGAGGCCAGTTAAGTATAGATTTTATTCAACTGTAAACGGCAAAGTTTAACATTAAGTTTTCGCAACAGTCTATCATTCGGTCAAAAATTCAATAATTTTTCCTATTTTTATTGGAAGTTAAATTATAAAAAAATCATATGAAAAAAATTTTATCTACTGTATTTTTAGTTGCAGCAACTTTAAGTGTAAGTGCTCAGATCAATCTGGGAAAAATGACTAAAGCTGCTTCAAAAGGAGTAAGTGCACTTTCATTTTCCAATGCCGATGCGCAAAAATTAGCGAAAGAAGGAGTTGCCTACATGGACACTCATAATAAAGTGGCGGGAGCGAAAGATCCTTACTCCATCCGCTTGAAAAAGTTATTCGCAAAACATCAAAATGAAGATGGTCTTCCTTTAAATTACAAAGTATATTTAGTTTCAGATATCAACGCTTTTGCTTGTGCTGATGGAAGTGTAAGGGTATTTTCTTCCCTTATGGATATCATGACTGACGACGAATTGTTGGCGATCATTGGTCACGAAATTGGTCACGTAAAAAATGAAGATTCGAAAGATGCTGTGAAGAGCGCTTATCTTCGTGCCGCTGCGATGGATGCTGCTTCTGCATCATCTGGAAAAATTGAAGCCTTGACTCAAAGCCAGTTGGGTGAATTTGCCAACAGTATTTTAGATGCTAAACACAGCAAGAAACAAGAAAGTCAGGCGGATGATTATTCTTATGACTTTATGAAAAAGCATGGCTATAACGTAGTTGGAGCTTATACTGCTTTCAAAAAATTAGCTTTATTGGGTGGAAGCGCAAAAGCTACTTCTTTCCAAAAAATGATGAGCTCGCATCCTGATAGCGAAAAAAGAGCGCAGAATATCAAAAAAAGAGCAGAAAAAGACGGTGTTTGGAAAGATCCAGGCGAAGTGACGTTGCCAACAACTAAATTGAAGAAATAAGTTTTTTATTTATCGAGATCTATGTCCCTCAACTTTGTTGGGGGATTTTTTTCTCTAATTTTTTCTACACAACTTTAATTTTATTACGAGATAAAATTGTGAATAATGTATGAATGATAGAAAATAAACTTTTATTCTGATAAAAGTTTAACCAAATTCTCAAATTTTAAAACCTGTCGATTTATTTCCTACATTGTAGAATAAAAAAAATTGTGACCTTGGATCAGTCGAAGAGGTTAAAAGGAAATAGAACATTATCTTTGATTAATTAGATTCTGTGAAGGATGGATGAGGTTTTTAATTATAGAAGAACACTTTACCAGTTACAAAATCGAAATAATTGAGGTGAATCGAATTATTTTAATCTTCCAGATTGCCACGTTTTCTTTCAGATGATTTTAAAATAAAAATTGATAGATCTTAAAAAAATGTTGTGGTATTACGTTTTAGTTTTCTTCGGAGCGTTGTTATTTGATATTGTTCCCTTTCCGTTTCCACCGGCCTTCACAGTGATGGTCTTTTTCCAGATCCTGTTTGGACTGAATGTTTGGGCGGTCATTGTAGTTGGTGTTTCAGGTTCAGTTTTGGGACGATATATTCTGCTGCTTTATTCGCCCGCAATCGCAAAAAAATATCTGAAAACTTCCAAGAATAAAGACATTCAATTCCTGGGAGAAAAATTGAATGAAAATAAATGGAAAGGGCAACTTTTCATTCTGGCTTATTCTTTATTACCACTTCCGACAACGCCACTTTTTTTGGGAGCCGGCATTTCTAAGATAAAACCAATCTACATCATTCCTGCTTTTATTGTCGGAAAATTTGCGAGCGACACTTTTGCTTTACATTTGGGAAAATATGCCTCGGAAAATATTCAAATGATCATCGATAATACGTTTTCCTGGCAATCTGTTTCAAGTTTGGTTTTGAGTTTAGTGCTTTTGTTTTTTCTATTCTTTATCGACTGGCGAACTTTAATTCAAAAAAAGAAAGTAATGCTCAATTTCAAAATTTGGAAATAGATGCGTTTATTTACATCAATTTTAGGCCTAGAAAATATGAACAATTTACTTATCTTTGAGTTGTTTTAAAAAGGAAACTGAGCTTAGATTCAAAGACTATAAATTATAAGTTTCACTGAAATTAACGCTAAAATTCAATAACAAATAAAATTCGCAACTTTGAAAAAAATACACATTGTCTTAATTTTCGCACTAGGATTGATCCTTAATCTTATTGGCGCATTATTTAAAATTACGCACTGGGAAAATGGTAATATCCTGCTAGCAGTTGGATTAAGTTTGCAGCTGATCGCGGTTGTATTATTTTTATACAAACTCTTTACTTCCCCGCGATTTAAAAATTAATGATTCGGCGAAAAATCTTTTGTGAATAGAAAAAGAATACGTGCTAAAATATAAATAGCCCACTGAGAAACAGCGGGTTATTTTATTAAAATGTGGAGTTGGAGGGATTCGAACCCTCGTCCAAACAAGCAACACATAAGACTTCTACATGCTTATTCTGCAGTTAATTTTCGATTGCAAACAGAGCACAGACACCCAACTTACAACTTATCTTCTGAAATTTTCGTGAATTAGCCGAAGCAACTAAAACCTTATTTCCGCATTGCTATACCCCAGGATCAGACGTCGCGAAACAGAACTTCTGTGGGATATCTTACCTCCTTACTATCTTCAGGAGAGCGCTGAATCCTACTGTAATTCGGATTAAGCTGCAAGAGCAAACTCTTGGTCGCCAGTTAAAATTTTGTGACAAGGGATTAAAGAGATCGCGTCACGGTTCTCTGCATGCAATCTTACCCATTGATCTTGCTGTCGAAACCAGTCAACCCCAATTTTGTAAGACCACAAAGATAAACAAATAATTTTCAGAAATAAAATTCATTTTCAAACTGAGCGAAGTCGAAGTTTGGGCGTAACCTTCATTCCGCACCCTAAATTTTTCTCCAAAGCAGAGGGACTTTCCAGCGAAATTCAGGTCGGGCTGTACGTTGCAATCTTTTTTGGGGAATTGAGCGCTCGCTTCGCTCGCGCCCAATTCCCCAAAAAAGGATTTCCACTGCCATCCCTTACGCAAGACTCAGTTTTTTATAGAAATTTAGAAAAATTATTAAAGAAATTCGCTCCCAAAATCCTTTTTAAAACTAATTGGATTCTACGCAAAACCCTGTCACGGTTCGAAACCGTGACAGGGTTGATCCGATTTTCATCGCTTTTCATTTCCTAAGTCAAATGTCTTTTAGTCTTTCAGAAATAGCGTTATAAGGAAATCTTTGTCTCTTAGTTAATGGGAGATTAAAAAAAATCTATCCAACAAGCAGCCACGTAAAACGCAATCATTAAAAACCTTAACAAAAAACAAAATCTAAAATTCAAAAAAAATCACAAAACCCCTTAAAACCGGTTAAAATTAACTTCAATAATGCTCAAATCATTAAACAAGTGTTTTATAAAATTACTTTTACTTCAAATAAAACTGCATGAAAACAAAACTACTCTTTCTCTTCTTTTTTGTAAGTTCAATTTCCGCCTTTTCGCAGGAATATATTTTCGGAAAAGTGTCTTCTGAGTTTGGGAATGATTTACAGGAAGTCACCATTCTCAACGTAAGAACTGACGAAAAAGCCTTCACCGACAAACACGGAAATTACATGATCGCTGCAAAATCTTTCGATGAATTGCGCTTTGTAAAAAGTGGTTACGACAGAAATTCAGTGAAAGTTTCTTCTCAAAACTATTCTCAGCCACTGAATATATCGCTTTTGAAAACTCCTTATCTCATCCCGGAAGTAGAGCTCGCTTTCCATGCGACAGGGAATTTGAGAAAAGATATCAAAAATTTAGAATCTCCAAAAAGAGTAGTTGCACTAAATTCGAGCATGAGATCCTATATGAAAAGTCCGTTAACCGAAGTTTTCCCGAAACTTTCTACACCATCCGCATTTGCGGCACCGAATTATAATGCAGGACAAGTCAATATTTTAGGAATTGCTTCTGCGTTATCAGGGTTATTGGGCAAAGTGAAAAATCCTGCGCCTACTACCGCGTCTTATGCAGAAACCCAGGATTTTTATCGCTGGATAAAAAATACTTTAGATTTAAGTTTTTACACCGCTCGAGGTTTTGACGAAGAAGAAATTGACCGCTTTTTAATTTATGCGGATGCATCTTATTCTTTAGCCAAAAAATACCGCAAAACTTTAGATGTTTCTTCAATCAGTTCAGATATGAAAATGGCTTATAGTGAATATATAAAAACACACAAAATTGGTTCTTGATGTTTAGAGTTTTTATAGTGTTGCTATTATCTATCTCCACAATCGCTTTTGCGCAAAAAATTTCTGGTGTTGTAACCGATGAAGATCAAAATCCGCTAGCTGCGGTGATGGTTTTTAATCTGCAAACCGAACAAAAATCTTACACGAATCTCAGTGGTGAATTTACCATTGAAGCTTCTGCAAATAACGAACTTAGATTTGTAAGGCAGGGTTTTGACCGAAATGCAAAAATTATTAATGAGGGAGATTTTACGAGACCTTTCACGATTTCAATCGTAAGAACGGCTCAAGAGATCGAAGAAGTGCAAGTTTCTAAATTCAGGTTGACCGGCGACCTGAATACGGACTCCTGGAATTTAACCAAAATAGATCGGTCTGCGCAGGTTCAGCAAGCAGTCGGCGTTCCAGGACCACCCGAAAAACCTCGGGAAACTCCACCTCCGACTTTAGAAAAAGCTGGTATAATCAAATACGCATTGAGTAATTTAAATTTCAACACTTTATATAAAAATATTTCTGGTGATGGTCGAAGAATGCGGTCTTTATACAAATATGAAGATCTTCAGGATAACATTGCGTGGATCAGAGAAAGAGTGGGTGATGATTACTTCATAAAGATGGAGATTCCGCCAGATAAAATTTCTGAATTTCTTCAGTTTTCAATGGGTTTAAAACCAGACATCAATCGGTGGATCAGAGCTAAAAATTTGTCCAGAGTTCTTTTTGATCTGGAAGAAACATTGCCCAAATATCTTCATCGGTAATTGGAAGACTTTATTTTTTACTCAATTTTTTCGCTATCTTTAATGTCTATTATTAAATTAAAAAAACACCTTCATGAACAGAAATCTCATTGGGATCGCAATTGCTGCAGTTGGATTCGTTATCGGACTAGCCTTTTTAGGCAGCGCCATCAAAAATAGAAACAAAGCAGACAATACCATTTCGGTCACTGGATTAGGATCCAATAAATTTACCTCTGATCTTATCGCCTGGAGTGGAAATTTTTCCCGAAATAGTTTTGAACTCAAATCCGCGTATGACGAATTGGCGAATGATAAAAAAGTAATTGAAAATTATTTAATTTCCAAAGGAATTGCAAAAGATCAGATGGTTTTTTCTGCCGTAGATATTCAAAAACAAATTAATTACGGAACAGACGCAAACGGAAGGAGCACTCAAACTTTTGCAGGTTATCAGCTTTCCCAAAAAGTTTCTATCGACAGCAAAGACGTCGCAAAAGTCGAAAACCTTTCAAGAAATATTACAGAGATCATCAATCTCGGAATTGAGTTTACATCCTCACCACCCAATTATTTCTACACTAAACTGGGAAGTGTAAAACAGCAAATGATTGCCGATGCCACGAAAGATGCAAAACAACGCGCTGAAAAAATTGCAGAAAACTCCGGTGCAAAATTGGGAAATCTTAAAAAAGCCACGATGGGTGTTACTCAGATTACCGCACCAAATTCCACAGAAGAATACTCCTACGGTGGAACATTTAATACTTCATCCAAAGACAAAGAAGCGAGTATTACGATTAAATTGGAATATGAGGTGAATTAAAAAGTCAATTTGTCACAAAGAAAATTTTTGACAAAGTTTTTTATGCTCCATAAACTTTAGAATGCAACTCCTCCACAATTCCTTTTACTTCTTTCACCAAGAAATTACTCAACAAATACAATTTGATTGGATCTTTTCCTGCACCATAACTCGGCTGCACATAATTTTCAGAGATAACAGAAAAACCGTTTCGCAAATAAAAATTAATTCTCCTTTCTGCCATTTCACCTAAATGATTCGGTTCACATTCTAAAATGATATCGCCAAATTTCTCCTTTAATTCCCCCAGGATCTGAGAACCTAATTTTAAATTTCGAAACTCTTCCAAAACTTCGAAATGTTCCAAAAAATGAAATTCCTCTAATTTCCAGAGAATTAAATATCCAACAAAATCAATGTCATTTTTTACCGCAAAGATGAAACAGTCCGGATTTTCTATGAGTCCGAGAAACTGTTCTTTATCTCTGCGTTCATCTACAGGAAAAGTTTTTTCGTAAGCGGAATAGATCCGGGAGAGTTTCTTGCGCGTCTGCAATTCTTCAAACCAGATCATAAGTCAAAAACACTTGGTCTTCTCGTCACAAACATATCTTTGATCCACAACGTAAAAGCCAGTCCCAAATAGATCAGGAAAAAAACGCCTGCCGTTGCGAAAGTAGAGTAGATAAAAAATACACGCAGTTTAGACACGGGAATTCCCAGTTTTGCACCCATTCTTGTGAGCACACCAAACCATTGTTTTTCTAAGTTGTGTCGAAGATTATTGAACATTATTACAAATATTTATTCAAAGATAATTAATTTCAAACTTTAAAGTCCGCAGTTTTCTTACACAGAATTTAAAGTGAAAACATTTTTGAAATATTATAAAAAATAATACAGACTTATCAAAAAATAATATAACTTTGCAGTTCAAAGTACTTTTTATGGAGTCAAAAAATTTTCATGATGATCTTTCCCACATCCGAACGATGATGGAGCGAAGTTCCCGATTTATTTCACTCAGTGGACTTTCCGGAGTTTTCGCCGGCATGGCTGCTTTGATCGGAGCAACTTACGTTTATTTTCTTTTTCAACGAAACGGAATTGATTATTTTGCAGGAAGAAAAAATATTTTTCAACCGGAGCTGATTTGGCATTTGATCGCTGTAGGAATCGCAGTTTTAGTTATTGCCATTTTGTCGGGATATTTTTTTACCGCAAAAAAAAGCAAGGAAAAAAATATTAAGATCTGGGACAAAACAACGCAGCGACTTCTCGCTAATTTTGCACTTCCTTTATTCGTGGGTGGAATTTTCTGTGTAGCATTACTTTATCATCAATTGTATGTGTTGATTGCACCTGTAACTTTAATTTTTTACGGACTGGCTTTGGTGAGCGCAGAAAGATATACGTTGACCGATGTAAAATATTTGGGATTTTTGGAAATATTTTTAGGATTGATTTCCTTATTTTTTCTCGGTTGGGGATTGATTTTCTGGGCAGTTGGATTTGGAATTTTGCATATTGTTTATGGAATTGTGATGTATAAGAAGTATAAATAATATACTTGATGAGTTTTATCATATTCATTTTTATGATCGGAATTACTTTGATTTTTCCAGTCCTATATTATTTTAGGAAGAAGAAAATATTTTGTATTCTTTTTTTACTTTTTGGGGTTTTGTAATTTTGCTTTTTCTCATTTTATCTGTTGCAGAATTTATTAATAGCAAAGCAACCGTAGACAAAGATGATTTATATGGCAACTATATAATTGATAAAGAAATGTTTAAAGGTAAAAATGCGATTTGGCAATATCAACACTTTAGCTTTCTGATTACAAAAAATGATGAGTTTATTTTTTATGAATATTCGGATACTGGAAAAATTAAAAGCGTTCACAAAGGAGAAGTAGAGTTTGTAAACTATGCAAGTCCGCATTTAAGGATTTTAAATGCACAACCAGATAATCAAGTTAAAGAAAGCGAACCATTACTTGTGAGGAAAAAATGGGGATTTTATTATGTTTTCAAATCTCAAAAATTTGGAAATATGTTTTTCACTAAAAAAGAAAAGGGGATATTTAGAATGTTATTTAATTAAAAATGATCAACATTAACCAACTTAACAAAGAATTCGAAAGTCGGGTGCGATTAGGCATCATGTCGGTTTTGATGGTTAATGACTGGATCGATTTTACGGAAATGAAAAATCTTCTTGAAATTACAGATGGTAATTTAGCCAGTCACAGCAATGCGTTAGAAAAATCAAATTATATCGAAATAAAAAAAGAATTCGTCGGAAAAAAAACAAGAACCTCTTATCGTGTGACGAACTCTGGAAGAAAAGCTTTCGAAGACCATTTGAACGCCTTAGAAAAACTCATCGGAAAGTAAAACTCTTTTTTTTATCTTTTAACTTTGAAAAACAAAGTACTTTGAAATAAAATAATTAATATTAAAATCAAAACAATGAAAAAACACCACCTAATTTTGCTCACCACAGCATTATTTATCACGCTTTTCTACGGCGAAACAGCAATTGGAATTAATCTGGGAGTACTCGGAATTTCCTATTCGATTCTCCTGCTGGTCGAAACTCCAAAAAAGAACCATTCCCGAAATCTCCTGCTTCTTTTTGTCATCACCGTATTTTCCAGTTTTGCTTTTGCCTGGTTTGGCGATTTTATTTCCGGACTTGCTCTTTTTACATCTCTATTTCTATTCGCTTTAAAAGCAAAAAATCGAGAATTGAAATCGCTTCTTGTAATTCCACTTTTCATCGCAAATTTCATCACTTTTATTGGTAGATTTTTTAAGTTTGACGAGTGGTTTCCGAGGAAAAAAACGTCTGGAATGACGCAAAAGATCATTTCAGTTTTTGTAATTCCTTTCGTCTTTATCGCTATTTTCTTTGGAGTTTACTCTTTGGGAAGTGATCATTTTTCCAGCTTTTTTTCTAAGTGGGAATTTGATCTTAATCTTTGGGAATTTTTCTGGATCACTGTTTTAGGATTTTTTCTGGCCTTTACAGTTTGGAATTTCAAAATCTATCATTTGCTTTTCAGCTTTAATCATCAGCTTAAAAATGATTTTGTGAATGAGGATATTACGCAAAAACCCACGTATTCTTTTCTGGATCTTAATGCCGAAAGAAAAAGCGGAGTAGTTTCATTTATTGCTTTAAATCTGCTGCTTTTAATTTTTATTGTAACCTTTAATTATGAACAGTTTGTAGAGATCTCGAAAAATCCCAACCAACTTTCCGCCGAAACGCACGAAAGAGTAAACGCAGTAATTTTATCGATCATCCTGGCAATTTGCGTGATCATGTTTTATTTTAAAGGAAATTTTAATTTTGATATCGAATCAAAATCTTTAAAAATATTGGCAAAAATCTGGATCGTACTCAATGCCGTTTTAGTGATTTCTGCAGTGACAAAAAATTCTGAATACATTCTGAATTTCGGTTTAACCTATAAGAGACTTGGCGTTTATGCGTTCTTGATTTTAGCACTCATCGGTTTGATTCTTACTTTTTATAAGATTCACTTTAGAAAAACAAATGCATTTCTTTTTAATCAAATGTTTTGGTATTTTTATGGTACAATGTTAGTTTGTAGTTTCGTCAATTGGGGCGGAATTATTACCAGTCACAATATGGGCAGAAAAGATTTTGCTTTAAATTACCACCAAACCGCCATTGATTATAGTGAAAAACAATTGCTGGACTATGCAAAACAAACCAAAAATGAAACATTGCGGAAACAAATTCTATTAGAAATAGAACTTAAACGTGAAAACTCTTTCCTCTCAAAAACTTTATATTATGAAACAACTCCATCGAAATAAAATGAAAACAGTACTTGTTCTAATACCACTTCTGATCTTGTCATGTACAAAAAAAGAAGCGGTTATTTCCAGCTCATCAAAACAGGATTCCATGAAAACAACCAATCAGAACGAAGTAATAGATCCGGCTGATTATTTACCCAGAGTTGTAAATGTTCCCACAACCATTAAACCGAAAGAAATCTCAAAAACCTTCCGCGTCATCGACGGCGACAGCATCATTAAAACCATCAATGGCGACATGATTCCGCTCACCATCGACGATGAATTCAAGACAGATCGCCAGAAATTCATACTGAAGATCAAAAACTTTACCGGCAAAAATATGGTTGCAAAAGTCACCTCAAAAAATTCAGACATGAACATCCGCTTCAATCAGATCAAATTCGCGAACGGCACTTTCGATGGACCTTTTGGCAGTGATATTTCGACACCAATTGATAAACCTGGCGAAATCTGGTTGATCATCGGTAAAAATTTGATGGCCGACGGAAAGCCAACCGGGAAATTCTCCGTCAGTTTAAAATAGAAATTGAGCATTTTAACCGTTTTGCAATAGTTAATCTTATGTTAAACGGCTTGATTGGTCTGATTTCTGGATAAGAGGCTTTAATTAAATAATAAAATTATGAAAAATATATTTTTATCTGCAATCGTTGCCACTGCAACATTAGCGAGTTGTTCTACGGTTTCATCCATTTTACAGAATACTTTTCCCTATACGGCGACGGTTTTGGTGACTGCAGGTTCTCCCGCAAACGTTCAGCTGTCTAATATTTCCGTGGCGCAAAGCATCAATCAAATTACCGGTTCCGGTGCAAATGTGAAAGATATCCGCGTTACAAATGCCACGGTATCTGTAGATTCAAACAGCAGCATGGGAATGTTCAGTTCGGTGAAAATATATATTTCCAACGGTGGAAGCAACGAAACTTTAGCAGCCTCAAGAGAATCGATTCCTGATAATGTAGGAAGTTCACTTTCTCTGGATGTTAATTCTTCGCAAAAATTCGATCAAGTCATGAAAGCTGGGAATGTGCAGGCAAAAATGGTGTACGTTTTGAAAAAATCACCAACTTCCGATGTCTCTGTAAAAACTTCAATCGGATTTAACAGCGTTCCCGTAAACTAATTTAATTTCTGGGAGCAAGAAAATATTTATTGGTCTCCACGATTGTTTCCGGCTGTCCGTTGCAATCTTTTTGCTCAGGCAAAAAGGATTTCCACTTCCATCCGGGCTAGAATAAAGAACATTTTTTCTTATATTAAATAACCAGCACTAATTATTGCTTGTTATTTTTTTTAAATAAGATTATTCTCAAATTTGTACATTTGAGTAAATTATTGGTCATGGATCTATCAACCCGAAAACTTAATTTAATCACTTATCTTGCTCAACTTCAAGATGAAAATTCCTTTGGGAAAATTGAACAATATATTCTTCATAACCAGCAGTTAGAAAAAAAAGCAGACTTTAAACCATTTTCTATTGATGAGTTAGAAAGTAGCGTAAAAGAATCAGAACAGGATTACACCAGTGGAAAATTCATGAATCAAGATGAGCTGGAGCAAACTTCTGAAAAGTGGTAGATCATGAAAATAGTTTGGACAGATTTTGCAATACAAAATTTGAAATTAATTTTCGATTATTATGCTTTAAAAGCGAACAAAAAAATAGCTCATTCAATTTGAAAAGAAATTCTCTTTTCAACGAAACAATTAATTCATCATCCTGATTCTGGGCAAGTTGAATTAAATCTTCAGCACTTGCAAAAAAACTACAGATACTTAGTAGTTGGTACTTTTAAAGTGATCTATAGAAAGGAAGCGGAAATTATAATTATCAATGATATTTTTGACGCCAGACAAGATCCAATTAAAATGATTAGTAAAAAATAAATAAACTATTCCTGTTGACTTAAATCATCAATTAATTTCACATAACTTCCCTAAATTTGTACTTAGAAATTCGTACTTATGAATGTATTCGACCTTATCATTACCGACAAAGAAGTAGTTTCTCTGGAAGATGTTTTCTTGAATAAATACAATCACCAAAACATCGAGCAACTCATCAAAGAACATCAATATGTTGATGAACTCACCAAATACGGTTTGCCTATCAATAATAAAATTCTCCTGCAGGGACATTCCGGTTGCGGAAAAACCACGACGGCAAAAGCAATCGCACATGCCCTCGGAAAACCCATTCTCATTTTAAATCTGAGTAATATCGTAAGTTCCAGAATTGGAGAAACCAGCCAAAACCTCAAACAAATTTTTGATAAAGCAGCCCGCGAAAAAGCTGTACTTTTCTTAGATGAATTCGACCAGATCGGAAAAGAAAGAGGAAACGACGATAAAGATGTGGGCGAAATGCGACGATTGGTCAACACTATTATTCAGCTTATCGATTATTATCCAGCAAACGCTTTGCTCATCGCAGCAACGAACCATGCTGAAATTATCGATGTTGCAATAATGCGAAGATTTCAACTCCGAATTAATTTCGAAATGCCAACTTCAGAAATTTTAGATGCTTACTACGATAAACTTCTAATTCCATTTCCCACAGATCTGCAAAACTTCGAACGACAATACTTAATTTCCTTTGCAGAAGCGAAAGATTTTGCTTTCACAAAAATTAAATCTTTGCTAATAGCCAAATTAGAAAAAGAAGAAAAACCACTTTAGTAAAAAAAATAACCAACGAATCATCATTGGTTATTTTTATTTTCTGCGTAAAAGTCTATCATTTATCCATCTATTCTCTTTTCGTCTATTTCATCACCATCTTATTTATACTCGCCAGTATTTTAGCACTTTCATATTTCAAACCGTATAGATGTTCCCCACTGAATTCTATAAATTCTTTCGGTTCAGTTGCATTCGTAAAAACCGTCATTCCCTGTGCAAAAGGAACATCCTTGTCTTCTTTACTGTGAATAAATAGTTTAGGGATTTTAGTGACCAACTTTATATCTTCCTTCGCGGAGTAAGGCGAAACGAAACTGTTTTCTAAATAGGCTTTGTATTCCGGAGCGTAAACTGCCGCAATATCGCCAAATGAAGAGATCGTTCCTTCTAAAACCAATCCACTAATTTCAGTTTGGTGATCTTTTGCTAAATGCGCAGCGATCTGTGTTCCCATCGATGCACCATAAATAATTTTCTTCGTGTCTTTTATTCCGTCTTTTTTTGAAAGAAAGCTGAAGAACTTTTCTCCATCTTCTGCAATGTTTTTATGCGTTGGTATTCCTGTAGATTTTCCATAACCACGAAAATCAACCAGTACAACTTGAAAATTATCTTTCAACAAAGGCGTAATGATCGGTGCGTAAGAAGTTACGTTTCCTCCTGCGCCATGAAAATAAAATACCGTCGCTTTTGGTTTTGCATTAGGTTTCAAAATCACCGCATTGATGGTATCATTTTCCACTGCAAATTTTACATTTTCCACGTTTTTCCACTCGATCGGTTTCAGTACTTTTCCAGGATAATAAAATTTGTCATCCATTTGTGCGTTGATGAAAATGACTTTGGTAACAAGTAAAATAAGTAATAATAGTTTTGTCTTCATGTTGTTTATTTATAATGCGAAGATAAAGGGGTTGGTTTATTTTTCAAAAATAATAATACTCAACGGTAATTTTTAAATTCCGAATCGTTTTTTTTAGATAAGATCGCAAGTTTTGTACAAAAAAAATAACCGACAATCGCTGCCGGTTATTTTAATATCAAGACTTGAAGTCTATTTTTTATTTTTCTTGAAATAATCAATACCACATTCCAGGAATTTTTTGAAATCCTCTTTCGGCATATAACCGGAGATCGGAGTATTAATCACTTCTCCGTCTGGAGTCACCAAAACGTAATGCGGTTGCGAATTATTATTGAAATTAATTTGTTGAAACAAGCTCCATTTATCACCGATCGTTTTTACTTTTTTCTTTTGTCCATTTCCCATATCGATGGAGGTTTGCTCACTTTCAGGCAAAGCTTCTTTGTCATCAACGTAAAGAGAAGCAAGAACAATTTCGTTCTGTAAAATTGGTAAAATATCGGGTTCGCTCCAGACGAATTCTTCCATTTTACGGCAGTTTTCACAACCGTATCCTGTAAAGTCAATCAAAACTGGTTTGTTTTCTTTCTTCGCAAGTTCGATTGCTTTGAAATAATCATGTTCCGGATGCATTCCTAAAATCCCGTCTTTTTCATCATGAAGATAACTCACATTGATCGGAGGTAAGATTCCACTTAAATATTGTAGTTTCGGTCTTTCTCCTGGAAATAATCCCTGAATTAGATAAATGATAAATCCAATTCCTAACACTCCAATAACTTTTCTCGTTGTAGAAATTTTTGCTTTTTTATCATCATGTGGAAATCTAATTTTTCCAAACAGATAAAGAACTAATCCGATTGAAATTAAGATCCAGATTGCGATAAACAATTCTCTTTTAAGGAAAAATGTTTTAGAAACGAGATCTGCTTTTGATAAGAATTTCAAAGCCAAACCTAATTCGATGAAACCTAAGAAAACTTTCACCGTATTCATCCAGCCGCCAGATTTTGGTAAACTTTGCAACGCTTGCGGAAACAACGCTAACAATCCGAAAACGATCGCCCAGCTTAATCCAAATCCTGCCAAAGCAAACGTCAATAACATTGGAATATCGGCCGAACCTGTAAGAGAACTTCCTAATAAACTTCCTAAAATTGGACCGGTACAGGAAAATGACACGATGACCAAAGTTAAAGCCATAAAGAAGATCCCTATAATTCCACCCGCGTCTTCTGCTTTCGAAGATTTATTTGCAATGGAACTTGGCAACGTGATATCGTAGTAACCGAAGAAACTTCCGGCAAAAAATATAAAAATGATGAAGAATACAACATTCAGCCAAACGCTCGTCGAAATTTGGTTGAAAACATTTCCTGCAATTCCATCGATAATGTGGAATGGAACGCTTAATAATACAAAGATCAAGAAGATGAAAAAGCCGTAGATAAATGCATCTCTTTTTCCTTTCGCTTTGTCTTTTGATCCTTTTGTAAAGAACGAAACCGTTAAAGGAATCATCGGAAATACGCATGGAGTCAACAATGCGATCAACCCGCCGAAAAATCCTAATAATAAATACGTCCAGAAATTCTCAGAATTTTTTTCCTGTACAATTCCGCAATCCGTTTCCGGATGCATAAAATCGATGGAAGCTACTTTCAAACCTTCCTGTTTTGCAGCAATCGGAGTTCCGACTGCACTTTCGGGAGTTTTTGTCGCGAGAATACTGTCGGCATTTTCCGCTGCAATTGGTGCAACAACGTTTTCTTCTGTTGGAGTTTCTTTCACTGCAGTCGCAGTTGGACTGACTTTTTGATCAAATTCTAAAGTATTTGGCGCCAGACAAACGCGGTCGTTACAGGTTTGATAGGTGATTTCTGCAGAAACAGTTGCCGGTTTTGCACCATTCTTCAATTTAAATTTTTGCTTAAACTGAACTAGATCTGAATAGTAAACGATCTGCGCGCCGAAAGCTTCAGAAAATTCATCGTGTTTTTTACCAACTTCGATAACCTTTCCGATGAGGTCAACTCCTTCTTTGGAAGTCAGTTTCATTTGGGTCGGAATCCCTGAATCTGCCGGTAGATCCTGAGAATAAATGTGCCATTTAGGTTCAATCGTCGCAGTTAAGACTGCCTCGTATTCATTGTTCGGCAGCGAATTGATATTGTATCTGAATTTGACGGGATCTTTAATTTGTGCCGTAATTCCCTGAAAAAGGAAAAGGACAATTAGAATAAACCAATTTTTAAATTTCATTTTTTACTTTACTTTTTAGCAACTAATCATCGCTATAATTTTACTTTAATAATTTCTTTAGATTCTTTCGTTGCAGCAAATCTTCGGTCCTGGCGAAAAGGAAGAATGCCCAAAACATCGTTGTTTCCATCGCACAAAAGCCAGATTTTTTGCTGGGCTAAAATAGGAATTTTTTCATCCTTAAAAAACTTTGAGATTTTCTTTTTACCTATCATTCCAATAGGATAAAGAATATCGCCTTCTTTTCTAGGCCTTAATTTTAAAGGAAGCTGAACTTTTTCCAAATCAAATTTCCAGTTAAAACTTCCGAGATTTTTTATTTTTGACTTTATAGGTTCCGGGAAAGTCAATTCATTTTCATTATTTAATTCTAAAATAATTTCTTCAACATCAACTTCTTCATCTTCATTTTCGAGTTTTCTTAAAATTAAAGTTTCGCGGTCAACGTTTAATCGATATTCATTAGAAATGAAAATTTTCCCAACTTCTGCTTTTCTGATCTTTCTAATTTCTTTTTCTTCTGAAAAACCGTATTTCCGCAGGATCTCAAACTGAATGTATTCGCTTTGTTTGAAAAAAGACTCTTTATTTATAGTGAGATACGAATCATTTTCAGAGATAGTTTCCTTTTCGATTTTTAAAATCTGCTCCTGAACAAAATCTTTCGTCTGATTTAAGTAAGAAATGCTTTTTCCAAAATTTTCCAGGAAGTTTTTATTTGTTTCCAAGAGCTGCGGCACAACTTCATTTCTGATTTTATTCCTGAGATAGTCATTTTTTTGATTGGATAGATCTTCGCGGAATTGAATGTTGTTATCTTTCGCAAAAGCATATAGTTCTTCTTTGAAATATTGAAGAAGCGGTCTCAAAATTTTATTGTCATTCGCCGGGATTCCAGACAAACCTTTAATTCCGGATGCTTTTGAAAGATTGATGATAAAAGTTTCCAGTTGATCATTCAAATGATGTGCAGTAACTATAAAATCTATTTTTTCTTCCTCTTGAATTTTTCGAAAAAACTCATAACGCAGATTTCTGGCCCAATCCTGAATTGAATTTTTGGGTTGATTGTCTTTCTCAGAAACTTCGTAAAGATGAAACGGGATTTTGTTTTTTTTGCAAATTCCTTCAACTAATTTTCGGTCGTCATCAGAATCTCTTCCACGTAATTTGTAATTAATATGGGCAACTTTAAAATGCAGATCTGCACTTTCAAAGAGATCCAGTAAAACCATAGAATCGACACCGCCACTTACGGCGAGTAAAAATTTAGCTTGTCGATAATCGGGGAAAAGTTTCTCCAAAGATTGCTGAAAAGTCTTTAAATTAAGCAATTTTTAAGGTTTTTTTAAGGAATATTTAGCAAAGATAATTCTTCTATCTAAATTGCTTTCTCTATTTTTGAATCATTAAATAGTAAATTATGAATATAGGAAAAATCGGAGCGATTCTGGGAGTTGCAGTAATGCTAACTTCTTGTGTAAGCCAAAAAAAGTTTGACGCTTTAAATGAAAATTACAATACGTGTATTACCAATGTTGGTGAGAGACAGCGTGAGATTCAGGATCTGAAAGGCGTTAACTCTGGATTGTCTAGTGAGAATGCACTTTTGAAAGGTCAGAATGATGCATTAAAATCTTCGCTTGATGCTTGTTTATCGAACAGTGGAAAAGGTTCTGCTAACATTGATAAATTGATTGGAGAGATCAATTCTTCCAACAAATACATCAAACAGTTGATTTCTACCAATTCAAAGAACGACAGTTTGAATTTAGCTTTGTCCAATAAACTAAAACGTTCGCTGGATAATATCGCAGATGGCGATGTTCAGGTGAAAGTTTTGAAAGGAGTGGTTCTAATTTCTTTGTCTGACAACATGTTGTACAAAACAGGAGACTACAATGTTTTACCTGCTGCACAGGATGTTTTAGGAAAAGTGGCGAAAGTGATCAACGATTACGACACTTATTCAGTATTGATCGAAGGTAATACGGATAATGTTCCGTTGAATGCTTCAACTTTACCAAAAGACAACTGGGATCTTTCAGCTTTGAGAGCAACTTCAATGGCTAAAATTTTACAAACCAAATTTGGCGTGAATCCGGCGAGAATTACTGCAGGAGGAAGAAGTGAGTACAACCCGAAAACGACAAACGCATCGGTTTCTGGAAGAGCGGAAAACAGAAGAACGGAGATCATCATCATGCCTAAGTTAGATGAATTCATGAAATTAATGGATATTGCACCGGTGAAAAACTAAGCAATTGTCTTTTAGATATTGATAAAACGTTGTTAGAGCTTTATGTTCTGGCAACGTTTTTTATTTTAAATGCTTAAATTTGACTTAAATTATTATTAAATGAGTTTTTTTGAAGAACAATGCCCGGAAATGGATCGCTATCTGGAAAATCATACTTCTTCAGAACCGGAAATTTTGAAAAGATTGCGAAAAGAAACTTTTCAAAAAACCACACAACCGCATATGCTCTCCGGATCTTTACAAGGAAGATTTCTGGCTATTCTTTCAAAAATGTGTAATCCGACAAACATTCTGGAGATAGGAACTTTTACAGGTTATGCCACTTTATGTTTAGCAGAAGGTTTAACAAAAGAAGGTAAAATCACTACGCTGGATGTGAATGAAGAACTGGCTTATTTACCCAGAAAATATTTTCAGGAAAGTGAATTTTCGTCTCAAATTGATTTTCAGCTGAAAGACGCAAAAGTCTTTTTAAAAGAAACCGATGAAGTTTTCGATTTTGTTTTCATCGATGCGGACAAAGAAAATTATGTAGAGTATTTCAAACTCGTTAGAGCCAAAATTAAAAGTGGCGCCGTCATCATTTTTGACAACGTTTTGTGGTATGGAAAAGTGCTAGAAGAAAATTCAAAGCAAAAATCTACGCTCATTATACAGGAATTGAACGAGATGGTCTCAAAAGATGAGGATTTTGAAAATCTTATTTTACCTTTGCGAGACGGTCTTCATTTAATTCGGAAAAAATAAATATTTGGAATCAAGCATGGATAAAGGAATTTGTACAGTTTCAGTCGCTGCAATTCGGGCAGAACAATCGCATCAGTCAGAAATGACGTCGCAGATCCTGTATGGAGAAACGGTAGATATTCTTGAAAAATCAGCGAAATTCATTAAGATCAAAATGCATTTCGATGGTTATAAAGGCTGGATCGATGCGCAACAGATCGCTGAAATTTCTGAAGAATATTTCCTTGAAAGAAAAACTGAATTGGTCAAGAATACTTTACAAACTTATAACACTTCACAAGGTGTAATTCTTTTATCGATAGGAAGTGAAGTTAATTCTGAGAAAACGGAATCGTCATTTTTAAAGGTAGAAACTGTTTCAGAAACTGCCAAAAAGTTTCTAAATGTTCCTTATCTCTGGAGCGGAAGGAGCTTTTTCGGTATTGATTGCAGTGGTTTTACCCAGTTAATTTATAAAGTTCACGGGATTTCGTTGCCTCGGGAATCTCATCAGCAAGCAGAAATTGGCGAAGTTTTGAGTTTTGTCGAAGAAAGTAAACCTGGGGATTTAGCTTTTTTTGAAAATTCCGAAGGACAAATTACCCATGTTGGAATGATGCTGAGTAATAGCGAAATCATTCATGCTTACGGAAAAGTTCGTATTGATTCTCTCGACTCGACGGGGATTTTCAATAAAGAATTAAATAAGCATACTCACAAATTACGATTTTTGAGAAGTCTTTTTTAACTTGAATTATGGTTGCGATCTCAAAACGATAAGTTGTTTGCCAACTGTCTCGAATCTAAGTACAGTTGCCTTGTTCAGCGCTATTGCTTTTGAAACTTTAAAAAACTTTTTCAAATTTTTATAATCAATGTTTGTTTACAATTTATTTATTCGTCTGCTCATTTCTGCCATGAAAATTGGTGCTATTTTTAATTATAAATTAAAGAAAGGCTTAGCGGGACGAAGACAAAGTTGCGACATTGTAAAATCTAAGATTTCCCAGGACGATAAAGTGATATGGATGCATGCAGCAAGTTTGGGCGAATATGAACAGGGACTTCCTGTATTGGAAAAACTAAAAATCAAATTCCCGGGTCATAAAATATTGATCACTTTTTTTTCACCGTCAGGATATGATAATGTCATCAAGAAAAATACAATAGCAGATGCGATCTGTTTTTTACCTTTTGATACCGAAGATTGGGTGAAAGAATTTACATCTAACTTTAAAACAGAAATTTTCTTTACTGTAAAATACGATTACTGGTATCATTTATTAGAAAATTTAAAAAATCAGGGTGCAAAAATTTTCGTCGTTTCTGCCCTTTTTTATGAAACTCAAATTTTCTTTAAAGCTTATGGAAGCTGGTTCGTCAATCAACTGAAAAAGAATGTGGACTGGTTTTTTCATCAAACGCAGCATTCTACTGCTTTGGCGAAAGGAATTGGGTTAAAGAATTCTTCAACATCAGGAGATACCCGTTTCGACAGGGTAAAACAACTTCGAGATGGCGACAATTTGGTCAAATATATTGAAGAATTCAAACAAAACAAAACGACCTTGATCTTCGGAAGTTCCTGGGAATCTGAAGAGAGGCTTGCAGAAATTATCGCCTCAAAAAATAAGGAGGTAAAATTGATCATTGCGCCACATGACTTAAAAAGGGTCGAACGTTTACAAAATATTTTCCCGAATGCAATACTTTACTCGCAACATGAAAATACTCCGGAACTGAAATATATGAGCAGTCAGGTTTTAATTATCGACTGTATCGGATTGCTTTCTAAAATTTACTCTTACGGAAACTTAGCAATTGTCGGCGGTGGTTTTCATTCAAAAGGTCTTCACAATATTTTGGAAGCAGCAACATTTGGAATTCCGGTTTTCTTCGGAAATCAATACACCAAAAATCCTGAAGCCGACGAATTGATTGCCCGAAATGGTGGAAAATCGTTCGAAGATGAATTTTTTGCGGCGCCTTATATTTTAGGTTTGCTAAATGATCAAACTTCTTTGGTGAAGATGGGAAATAATGCCCGAAATTTTATCGAAGAGCAGCCTGTTTCTTCTGAAATTATCCTGGATCAGATTCTTAAAAGATTATAGATTTAAAAATTTTGTAACCTTTTAGCTTCAATCGCACTCTATTACAATAGAAATCGATGGTCAAACACCTGTTTTTTTATTTTACAGTGACTTTCATCAAGACGCAATGCGGACAAAAAACACATCAAAGTTTTGTGTAGGATAATTGTTTTATCTTTGGTAATAAGCCGGGAAGTTGCACTTTATAGGTTCATTTTTTTTGATATTTGCGATTTCTTCTTTCTAATGATGTATTCAATTTAATAATCGATTAAACCAGATGGAAACTCAATCACAATATTCAGATCAGGAATTAATTCAAAAGATTTTGGGCAGGGAATCGGGACTTTTTGAAATAATTATCCGAAGAAATAATCCTTTTTTATATCGGATCGGGAAAATGTATCATTTCAGTCACGAAGATACGCAGGATTTAATGCAGGACTCTTACGTGCAAGCTTATACTCACCTCGGTCAGTTTGAAAACAGATCATCCTTGAAAACCTGGCTCTCGAAAATCATGGTTCATGAATGTTACCGAAAATCGAAGAAATTTGAAACTACTCATACAGAATCTCTCGATAATAATCTGACGCTTTTAGAAAAAAAAGGCACTCTAGAAACTACTCATAAGGTGATGAACACAGAACTTAACAGTGTAATCGAAAAAAGTTTGCTTCATATTGCGGAGGATTACAGAACTACGTTTACACTGCGCGAAATTAATGGATTAAGCGTTTCGGAAACCGCAGAAATTTTAGGAATTACCGAAAGTAACGTGAAAGTTCGCCTCAATCGGGCAAAAACATTTCTTAGAGCTGAGATTGAAAAATCTTACAATAAAGAGGAGATTTTCGAATTCAATTTAATTTATTGTGATGATATGGTGAATAGAGTCATGAATAAGATCGCTTCAATTTGAACGATTACTTACCTGAGAAGTCCTTCGCCTTTAATTCCTTTCAAAATTTGATCAATTTCTTCAGGAATATTTTCGGGTTCGAGCCAGCTTAAAAATAATCCGTTATGAAGCGTTAACTGTTCGAGACTTTTATTTTGGATGATTTGTTTTTCAACTTCTTCAAAATTTTCTCTCAAATCTAAATAGTAATCTTCATCTAATTTCTTGGTTAAAACTAAAGAACGAAAAATTTTATTGAGGAGATAGATGTACAATTTATAGTGATCACCGGTTTTTGGTACGTTTTTTAAAGTTTCACTGATCAATAAAAGCGTTAAAGAAACTTCACCAAATTTATCAGTTGTTATTTTTACATGTTCTGTTATTTTAGCGCTAATTTTCCGAATTCCTGGAAGAAAATATTTAGTTCGTCCGAACCTTTTTGCAACCATAGAAACTTCCTCTTTGATCAAAGTTTCCATCTGATTCCGTTTATCATCTGCAGTTTCTGGGTCGATCAATTCGAAATAAAGGCGGTGTGATAAAATCCGGTCTTTTTTTAGCAAACGGATGATCAGTTTGTCTTTTTCGCCAGAAGTGAAATTGGAGATCGCCTCTTTAAATTCTTTTGAATACTCCATTAATTAAACATTTTAGAATATTTCATAAATCCGTTTAAAGCCCAGTTTACCGTGTAATACCAGGATTTTAAAGTAGAAAAATGCATGTAATCTTTGTAAACTAAATATTGATCTTTCATAATATTGGTCTTCTTTCTGGAGATGCTGCTTGAATGCATTCTATATTTTGCCATGGTTTTGTTAAGCGGTTTTCCGACGGGAATTTTCTTTAATAAATTCAACCACATTACGTGATCTTCTCTTTTACTTCCGGCTGGAAAAAATTCTTTTCCTACTCTTTCAGAATCGTACATTGAACTTAATAAGGATAAACGGCAAGTTTTCAGTAAATTCTCGAAAGTCACCTCTTTATCCGCCTGAAAATCAGCAATTTTCGGATTTAAATTTTCATCACACCGCGCATAATTGGAATAGGCGATTTCAGCTTTTTCTTTTTTCATGAATGCGACCATTTCCTTTAAAAAATTCGGTTCCCAAAAATCATCAGCATCTAAAAAAGTGATATATTTTCCTGAAGCTTTTTCTAATGATAAATTCCGTGCGTGACCTGCGCCGCCATTTTCTTTTGCAACGGTGAGAACAATTCTGGGATCATTAATTTTTTTAATGATTTCAACAGAATCATCCGAGGAGCAATCATCGGTAATAAGCCATTCCCAATCAGTAAAATTTTGAGTGAGAACCGATTGAATGGTCTCATCTAAAAATTTTCCAGAATTATAACAAGGCGTGATGATCGAAACTTCGGGCATATTTTACTTTATTTCAAAGCAAAGATAATTGAATATTACAAAACCGTTAAAAATTAAATGGTACAAAGTTTGTCTTATGTATTATGCATAACATAAAACAAAAACATTATGAAAAAATTATTTTTAATAGGTTTGGCAGTTATTTTTGCCGTTTTGATGAGTTGCCGGAGTGACAGTAATACCGATGCTCCTCAGTTGAACCTCAATGGAAATTGGAGTCCTGATAAAATTGTTTCTACTGCGACACAAAATGGGACAACCACTACGACCACAGTTATAACTAATGATTGCCAGAAAAAAGGACGTTTGGTCTTTAACAGCAATTCAACTGGAAAAGCAACTTACTTGGACGATAGTAATGGAACTTGTGCTATTGCATTAGCAGCAGATTTCACCTACACTTTTGATCCAGATACTAAAAAGTTTTCCATCACCATCAACAATAATACGATGTATGGTGCAGTTACAAGCTTAACAAACAGTAATGTGATTATTTATTATGTAGATAAAAGCAATCCTGCAATTTCAAATAATATTGAAATTTCTGGGACAAAAGTGGCGAACTAATTTCTATAAATCTTCAAAACTATTTCCTCATCTCTTCAGGTGAGGATTTTTTCATTGTAAAACCTTAAATTTGTGACTTATTTAAATTTAAGAAATGTTTTACGACCATAAAAAGATAGAAAAAGACTGGCAGAAATTCTGGGAAGAAAATCAAACCTACAAAACGACAGATAAGACCGATAAACCGAAATTCTATGTTTTAGATATGTTTCCTTATCCTTCAGGAGCGGGGTTGCATGTGGGACATCCGTTAGGTTACATTGCCTCAGATATTTATGCGCGTTACAAAAGACACGAAGGTTTTAATGTTTTACACCCGATCGGTTATGATTCTTTCGGACTTCCCGCGGAACAGTATGCAATTCAAACCGGCCAACATCCTGCGGTAACAACCGAAGAAAATATTGCGCGCTACGAACAGCAGATGCGTAAAATTGGTTTTTCATTTGACTGGAGTCGGGAGTTGAGAACTTCCGACGCTGCTTATTATAAGTGGACGCAATGGATTTTCATTCAACTTTTTGATTCCTGGTATAATAAGTCGACCGATAAAGCGGAACCGATCTCTGAATTGATTCTGCATTTTGAAAATGAAGGAAGTGAAAACTTATCAGCAGTTCAAAATGACCAGTTAAATTTCACAGCAGAAGAGTGGAAGAGTGCTTCTGAATTAGATCAACAGGATATTTTATTAAATTATCGCTTGGCTTATCGCGCTGAAACAACGGTGAACTGGTGTCCAGGATTGGGAACTGTTTTGGCAAATGATGAGGTGAAAGATGGTAAATCTGAACGAGGAGGATTCCCTGTATTTCAAAAGAAAATGATGCAGTGGAGCATGAGAATTACTGCTTACTCCGAACGACTGTTGAAAGGTCTGCAAAATTTAGACTGGCCACAACCTTTGAAAGATGCTCAGGAATACTGGATCGGAAAATCTCAGGGAGCAATTGTGACTTTTGATGTTGAAGATTCTGTAGAAAAAATTTCAGTTTTCACTACGCGTCCAGACACCATTTTTGGAGCAACCTTTATCGTCTTAGCGCCTGAGAATCCTTTGGTTGAAAATTTAACGATAGAAGGTCAAAAAGAAGAAGTTGAAAGTTACATCGAACAAACTTCAAAGAAAACAGAGCGGGATCGTATGTCTGACGTGAAAAACGTGAGCGGCGCCTTCACCGGAAGTTATGCTTTGAATCCCTTTACCAATCAGGAAATGCCGATTTATATTTCCGATTATGTTTTGATGGGTTATGGAACTGGAGCAGTAATGGCGGTTCCTGCACATGATGAACGGGATCATCGTTTTGCGAAGAAATTCGATTTGAATATTGTAAATGTTATTGAAAACGATAATGATATTCAGGAAGAGTCTTTTGATTCGAAAGATTCGGTTTGTGTGAATTCAGAATTTTTAAATGGATTAAAATATCATGAAGCCAAATCATTAATTATCGCTGAAATTGAAAAGAAAAATATTGGTCACGGCACAACAAATTATAGACAGCGTGATGCTATTTTTTCCCGTCAAAGATATTGGGGTGAGCCAGTTCCTATCTATTATAAAGATGGAATGCCTTATTCTTTGCCAGTTTCTGCGCTTCCTTTAGAACTTCCGGAAGTTGAAAAATATTTGCCGACTGAAGATGGCGATCCACCTTTAGGAAATGCTAAAACATTTGGTTGGGATGAAGCGAATCAAAAAATTGTTTCCACAGACTTAATTGATGATGAGAATGTTTTCCCTTTAGAATTATCGACAATGCCTGGTTGGGCGGGAAGTTCCTGGTATTTTTTGAGATACATGGATCCGAATAACAAAGAAGTTTTCACCGATAAAAATCTTTCAGATTATTGGGGACAAGTTGATCTCTATATTGGTGGAAGTGAACATGCAACCGGACATTTATTGTATTCCCGTTTCTGGAATATGTTTATGAAAGACCGAGGTTACATTAATCATGAAGAACCTTTCAAGAAACTTATCAATCAGGGAATGATTTTGGGGATGAGCGCATTGGCCTATAGATTTAACTACAGTGATACTATTACTGGTAAGTCAAATGTTATTCTTATTTCTAAAAATCTAATTAATCAAGTAAATGAAGAGCCATATATCAGCGAAATTAGTAAAATGGTTTTTAAAAATTTACCAAGTGATAAAACTGGATCAGCTGCTAATTCTCCGTTGGTCTTGAGAAGCGATCTTTTTCAAAAAATCCACGTCGACGTTTCTTTATTAAAAGGTGGTACTGATGAACTCGATACAGAAAAATTCAAAAACTGGCGTTCAGAATATGCTGATGCGGAATTTATATTAGAAGACGGAAAATACATTTGCGAACGAGAAGTCGAAAAAATGTCAAAATCAAAATACAATGTTGTCAATCCGGATGATATTTGTGAGGAATATGGTGCCGACTGTCTGCGTTTGTACGAAATGTTCTTAGGACCTTTAGAACAGTCAAAACCCTGGAATACGCAAGGCTTGAGTGGGGTTTATGGCTTTTTGAAAAAGTTTTATAATCTTTACTATAATGAAGATGTTTTAGAAATTTCGGAAGAAGAACCAACCAAAGAAGAATATAAAGTTCTACATACCTTAATTAAAAAAGTGGTTGCAGATATTGCGAATTTCTCCTTTAATACTTCGGTGTCTTCCTTTATGATCGCGGTGAATGAACTTCAGAAACTGAAGACGAACAAAAGAAAAATTTTAGAAGCTTTGGCAATCGTTGTTTCTCCTTACGCGCCTCATATTTGTGAAGAATTATGGCGCAATCTGGGACATCATACTTCGATTGAGTTTGAAAAATTCCCTGAATTCGAGGAGAAATATTTGGTTGAGGATGAGATCCAATATCCGGTAAGTTTTAATGGAAAAATGAAATTTAAATTAGCGCTTCCTTCAGATTTAACGGCTTCTCAGATCGAGGAAATCGCATTAAAGGATGAGCGCATTTTACAACAACTTGCGGGAAATCATCCTAAAAAAATCATCATAGTGCCGAAAAAAATCATTAATATTGTCTTTTAAAATAAATTACTAAAAAATATTTATTGCAAGGAATCGTAAAATAAAGTCTGTTATTCTTCTGAATTTTTAAAGGTATTTTTAAAATCCAAAATTATAATCAAAATTCAATTCATATTTTGCAAATTCTGTAATGTTAATGAATCTTAACGTTAAAAAAAATCACTGTAATAGTTTTGAAAGACTTGCATTATTAAATATTTTGACTTTATTTTACAACTCGAAAATTAAAAAAATAACAATTATAATTTAGTTAAGTATGGAAATGAATGTTTCAAACAACGAGGAGCAAGTAGTTGCTAAAAAAGTAGGAGGATTAAATCCTGCGTTAATAATTCCTATTCTTATTTTGATAGGTATTGCCATTTACATCTTTGTATTAGGTAATCCAGGTAATTTTAAGGCTGATCCAAGGCTAAACGGTCTTTCATCTGTAGCATTTTCAGGTTTAGAGACCAAAGAATTGCATCCGGGTGGTGGTTTTATGGGAGTTATCTATATGGGTGGACCAATCGTTCCAATCTTGATTTCCTTCATGATCATCGTAATCGTGTTTTCTATTGAAAGAGCTTTAGCATTGAAAAAAGCAGCTGGAAAAGGAAATGTTGATACTTTCGTTTTGAACGTAAGAAGATTATTGAACCAAAATAAAGTTGATGAAGCAATCGTAGAATGTGATAATCAAGAAGGTTCTGTGGGGAATGTAGTAAAAGAAGGTTTAACAACTTACAAAGCTTTAGCTCACGACTCATCAATGAATAAAGAGCAAAAAATGGTAGCTCTTAACAAATCAATCGAAGAAGCTACAACTTTGGAGATGCCAATGCTTGAGAAAAACATGATGATCCTTTCAACTCTGGGTACTGTTGCGACTTTGGTTGCTCTACTTGGAACGGTGATCGGGATGATCAAGGCATTTAGCGCATTGGGTTCAGGAGGAGGTACTCCAGATTCAGCTGCACTATCTATCGGTATTTCTGAAGCGTTAGTAAATACTGCTTTGGGTATTGGTACATCTGCTGTTGCAATTATTCTTTACAACTATTTTACTTCTAAAATTGACGGATTAACGTTCAAAATTGACGAGATCGCAATGTCAATTCAGCAGTCTTTCGCAGAATTCCACTAAGAATTCTCGACTGATTGGAGGTCTTTGATTTTTAGAGGATCTCAAAAAGCAGAAGTTTAATAAAAAATAATTTACAATGGCGAGAGTCAAACCAAAAAGACATAATATAAGGGTAGATATGACGGCCATGACCGATGTATCATTTCTACTCCTTACATTCTTTATCCTCACGGCTCAGTTTGCAAAACCTGATGTTGAGACGATTACCACGCCATCTTCTATATCTCAAAAGCTTCTTCCAGATGCGAGTTTGATGACAATTTTGAGCACAACCGACGGAAGATTCTATTTCACACCAGTTGAGAACGGAACCGAAAGAATCGCTCTGTTAGATAAAATGGGAGAGAAGTATGGTATGAAATTTACTGACAAAGAAAAAGTTGCTTTTTCTAATGCGCAGTCAATAGGAGTTCCTATGAATCAGTTGAAAGGTTACTTAGACCTTTCAGATGAAGACCGGAAAGCTTATAAAAGCAAGACCGGAATACCAATGGATAGTACCAATAAACAATTAATTGATTGGGTACAGCAAAGTTTAACTGTAAACCCAGATTACAAATTAGCGATCAAGGGAGATGTTCAGACAAAGTATCCTAAAGTTAAATCTTTATTTGAAGGATTAAGAGATATTGATTTCTTGAAGTTCTGGTTAATAACAAGTCAAGAAGTGGCACAATAATTAAGAAATGGCAGAAGTACAAGTAAAAGACAACGGCGGGAAAGGCGGAAAGGTACGCTCGAAAAAAGCGGTACCTCACGTAGATTTAACTCCCATGGTGGATTTGGCGTTCCTTTTGATCACATTCTTTATGTTAGTGACAACTTTCAACAAACCGAATGTGATGGATTTAGGTCTTCCGGCAAAACCGAAAGACAACGTAAAACCACCAAATACAGAAATTGATTTATCGAATTCGATATCATTAATTATTGGAAAAGACAACAGAATTTTTTATCATCAGTTAGACCAGGCAGGATTGAATGATCAAACCTTGCAGGAAACAACTTTTGATAGAAATGGAATTACAAAAGTAATTGAGCAAGCAAAAGCCAACGCGAAAGATCAGACCAAATTTACGGTGATCATCAAGCCAACGGACGATGCAGTATATAAGAATTTCGTAGATATGTTAGATCAAATGGCGATTACCAAGAATGAAATATACGGTATTACCGATATTAAGCCTTGGGAAAAGTTGGTTTACGAGAGAAAAGTAGGTGGTCCCGCAGCAACTCCAGCAGCGCCCACTAATTAACTTTTAATATTTAAAAGAAAGAATAATGGCAGATGAAAACGCTTACAATCCGAATCCAACTTTGGATGAGATTGTATTTGAAAATAGAAATAAAGCTTACGGTGCATTTGATCTAAGAACACAATATCGTTCCGTGCTTACTAAAGCGTTCATACTTGGTACTATTTTATTCGTGGTTGTTGTATTGACACCATTCGTAATTATGAAGATCAAGGAGATGAATGCCAAGGACAATACTGAGGTCAATGCAAAGTTGATAGATATTCTTCCAGACAATGTGATCATTGAGCAACCTAAAGAAAAGGAACCACCTCCACCACCGCCACCGAAAGAAGAACCTAAACAAGAGGTTATTCAGAATGTGGTACCGGAGCCGGTAAAAGCGCCGAAAGTAGAAACGCCACCGCCGCCAATTTCTAAGCAGCTGGAAACGACGACAGGTTTGAATAATCAGGAAGGTGTTAAAACCCCTGCTTATACACCACCGCCGCCACCTCCAGGTCCAGGTAAATCTACAACAGTAGAGGTTAAGCCTCAAGTTTCAGAAACGCAGGTTTATACAGAAGTTGAGCAATTAGCAGAATTTCCAGGAGGGATCAATTCCTTCAGAAGTAAAGTTAATGGAGGTTTCGATACCTCTGTAATGGATAGTGATGCCGGAACGGTGAAAACAGAAGTGATTTTCGTTGTTGAAAGAGACGGTAGTATTACTGATGTGAAAGCAAATGGTCCTAATAAAGACTTTAACGCAGAAGCAGTAAGAACTGTAAAATCGATTAAGAACAAATGGGCTCCTGCAAAAATTAATGGTCAATCTGTGCGATACAGATTTAGAATGCCACTAACAATGCAGTTCGAGTAACGGAAACTGTTTATAATACTACAAAGAGAAGCGAAAGCTTCTCTTTTTTAATTTTTTTGTATTTTTGCTTTTATGATGTTTAACTGGTTATCCTTAGTCACAGGTTTCTTCTATATGGTTTTAGGAATCGTGGTAATAATTTACAAATTCTTTGTTATTTTTCTGGAACCCAATATCGCTTATCCTTTAGGCGGTCTTTTAATCCTGTATGGAATTTTTAGAATCGGTAGAGCTATTTATAAAATTAGACAAGACAAAAATGAATTATAAAGTATTCTTCTCGGCACTGTTATTATTTACAGTGTTAATATCATGTAAAAAAAAATCGGGGAGAATTGCAGATGATCCACAACAGGGAACAATAACCATATCTGCCGATGAGTCATTTCGTAGTGTTTCGGAAGCGCTTACTGAAAGATATATGGCATTAAATCCTAAAACTAAAATTAATTTAGTCATCAAAAAAGAGGATTTAGGCTTTTTGGACTTACTGGAAAATAAAGTACGCGTAATTGTGATGTCCCGTGAATTAAGTGCTGAAGAAAAAGAAGCTTATAAGAAGAAGATAGACATGAAGATGGAGCCCGGAAAATTTGCAGCCGATGCCGTAATTTTCATCGTTCCAAAAAATTCTGCGAGAGAAAGCATATCGATGGAGGAACTTAAAAATGAATTGAATTCAGATCAAAAGAGAATTATATTCGATGGAACCAATTCCAGTAATTTAAATTTTGTAGCGCAAAAATTAGGAACAGTTCCTAATCAATTAAAATTTTCGGTCATAAGTGGAAATAAAAATGTAGTAAAAGAAATTAGTCAGTATCCAGATAAAATCGGAGTAATAAGTTTAAATACGATCAGCAGACCTTATGATAAGGAATCTGAGGATTTAAAGAATTCGGTCAAAATTCTTCCCGTCATTTCCAAAAATAAAACTTTTGAACCTAGTATGGCGAATATCAAAGCGATGACCTATCCATTTACCAGAGTTTTATATTTTCTTACCAATGAGCCTTATTACGGTTTAGGAAATGGTTTCATCCGTTTTTCTTGTCAGCAGTTAGGTCAGATCGTGGTTGAAAAGGAAGGATTGCAGCCTTACACTATTTTTAACCGAGAGGTGCAAATGCGTTAGATTTATCCAGAAAAATTCCCGAAATTAAAATTTTGGAATATTTTGGTATAAAAATTGGGTTAAAAGTTACCAGTAAACATTAAACAAATAAAAATGAAAGATATAATGAATTTATCAAAGAAGATTGCGTTCGGTGCAGCAGTAGGATTTTTTACAAATTTTGCTTATGCACAGACTTTACAAGATGGTGTTGCAAATGCAGATAGTCATAAATATGCAAAGGCAAAAGAGGTTTTTACAGAAATGATTGCAAAGTCTCCTAGCGCTGAGAATTATTTCTATTTGGGAAATGCCTATTTGGCGCAGTTTGAGCCGAATTTTGAAATGGCTCAGGAAAATTTTAATAAAGGCTTAGCAGCAGATAAAAAAAGTTATCTGAATAGAATAGGTTTAGCTTCCGTGAAATTAGGAAAAGGAGATAAATCAGCTGTGAACGAAATTGCTAATATTGTAAAAGATGCACGTGATAAAGATGCAGAAGTTTTGTATAGAGCTGCGGAAGCATTAACAAATTTTGGTGGTCCACAAAATGCAGATACAGCAATCGACTATTTAAACAGAGCGGTTGATAAATCTCAAAAAGGCGGAACCCCTGCCTATTACTATTACACTTTAGGTGACGCTTATCGTTTAAAATTGACAAATAGCCCACAAGTTGCAGGTTCTGCAATGACTGCTTATGATAAAGCACTTCCGGTTGCTAAAAATAAGGCTTCAGTTTATACCAGAATTGGAACACTTTGGATGCAGGCTCAACAATGGCAAAAAGCGAAAGAAAGCATTGATCGTGCAATTGCAGCTGATGCATCTTATGCTCCGGCTTATAAAGCAAAGGCAGCTTATGATATTAAATATCAGCAAAACGCTTTAGCAACACAAGATCTGGTAAATTATGCTCAGTATGCTGATGAAGATCCAGATACTCAGTTAGAGATTTCTAAATTATTTTTTACTAATGAGGATTATGCTAATTCGAAAATATATTTGGACAAAGTATTTGATAAAGTAAAAGATCCAATTAAATTTAAATTAAGAGCATACTTGTTATATTCTGATGGCGATTATGCCGGAGCAAAAAGTAGTTTAGACCAATTCATGACTCAAGCTGAAGCTAGCAGAGTTCAAGCTGGAGATCAAGGTTTATTAGGTCTTATTTCAGCAGGTCTTGCGCAAAAAGAAACTGATGCAACAAAGAAAGCAGCACTAATGCAAGATTCGCAGCAAAAAATTGCAATAGCGAAAGCTGCTAAAGATGATACTTTGAATTGGGATGAGGAGTTGGTTAAGATTAAAGGAGGCGGTGCGGTAAATCAAGCAGTTGTTGACCAAGGTCAGACAAGTCCTGAAATTGAAGCGCTTAAGAAAGCCGTTGCTGCAAAACCACAGGATACTGACGCATTGTATAAATTAGGAAATGCCTACCAGGAAGCTAAAAACTGGAATGGAGCAATACTGACTTGGCAAAAAATGAGTGGTTTGCTGCCAGATTGGGCACCAGCTTACTACAGTCAAGGCTATGCTTATCAGCAAGCAGGTAATAACGAATTAGCAATGATGAGTTATGAAAAATTCATTGCAAAGGTAAAACCTGAAGAATTAGAAGCTAACAAAAAGACTTTATCATATGCCTATTTCGCAGTTGCTTATTTGGTAAAAGGAAAAGATGTTGCTAAAGCGAAAGAGTATGCAGCAAAATCTGTACAGTTAGATCCAACCTATCAAGATGCTGTAAAACTAAATGCTGAGTTAAGTAAATAGATTCAGATCATTATAATTCTCAAATCCCGTTCGAAAGATCGGGATTTTTTCATTTTCAAGAAGAGCATACTTCTATGATATAGCATAATAAATGTGAAATAAAATATTTTTTTTAGGGCAGTACCCTCGCAGCCACTTATAATAATTGTAATTAGTTGGCCATTTCCCGGGTCGGGCTCTTCGTTCCAATTCCTCGTTCCATCACTAGTCCAGCGCTTACTGTGGGATTTCCACTATGATCCCTACTGCATTAGGGGATTTTTAACATACTGTGGATAACTTT
>NZ_JADPVI010000002.1 GCF_015679325.1 Kaistella gelatinilytica | reverse complement strand
TTGCGATTCTTCCGCACTATTGCCAATACGATGTTATCTGCATTCTATTTTATTTGTAATGTATGACTTTGTCAATTTCCAGGGGATTGTTGTATTTGCGAATAATAGATTGCATACTTTTTACTAGAGTATTCAATTCTTCAATATTATGTGCTTCTTTGCCCCCAATATTGATTTTTAAATCCGTATTATTTTTGAAACTTTCCCTTTCAAATGCGAAAGGATCGTTGTAAAAATTTAATAATAGTTTTCTTTTTTGTTGTTCATTTATTGGTATCGCTTTATTTCCAAAATTGCTTTCCACAAAGCTTTCTGTTGAAATATTTTCTTTTAAATTTTGATTTTTTACCAATTTGTAAATAAAATTTTGTTTGTCGTCCATAATTTCAAATATCAATCCTGGCAATCCGCAAAATTTGTAAGGACCTTCATTAAAGGGAATGTCTTTATTAAACCAGGCAATCCATTTTCTTCCTCCAAAATTTCCGGTTGCCTTTTGAAGTGTATATCCGTTTTCGCTTTTTGTTTCTCGAAGAATATTCCATGTTATAGGATCACTGGTAATGAACGAATAATATTCAAATTTTATATTAATGAAATTTTCATTTTTTGATGTTCCGTTTTTTCGCTTAACAATTTGTCCTGTCATATCTACGTATCTATTATCAAGATTTCCGAACTTATTATTCAGTGAATCAGTGACTAGCAGATCTCTTCCATAGAATTTAGTATCCAATTGTCCAATATCTAAAACCATGTACGATTTTTGATATTCAATTTCCGTTGAGTCCATTTTTAGTTTAAGTTCGTAAATGTAACGATTAGTTTGCGCTCCTAAAATACTTGTTGCGAGTAAAAGAATAAGGGTAAGAAATTTCATTTATGATATTTTAATTTTAGATTGCAGATAACGGTTGGGTATTTCTGTTGGCGGGATTTTTTATAAATGGTCTTTGTAAATATAACAAATTGATCAATTAACAAAAATCTTTATGATAGAAACTTCCGACCCGCTAATAGAAATACCGTGTTACCAGCAGTACTTTTAGTCAATGATTCCAATTTCTAAAACTTTAATTTTTTTCCACTTTCCATTTATAAACTGAAATAAAACTGTTTCTAAATATTCTGAGTTTTGAATTTTTACAATTGCTAAATTAAGTCCTTTATTGAAAATAGGTTGATTAATAAACAGAACACATTTGTATTTTGAAAGAGTGTTTTTCCAACTTTTATCTTGTGCTTCATCAGTATTAGCAGTTGTGTCAATTTTAATTACTTTTTTATTTGCTAGTAAATTTTCTTTCCAATAAAATTTTTCGCGAGAGATTAATTGATTTTCTATGAAAGTTGAATCATTTTCCTTTAAGTTTCGCAAGAAATAATTTAACTCGCTTTCATCAATATTTTCATATATAAATCGTTTTGTTTCAAGAATATTTGGACATGATTTATAAACGCGATTTTCAATTAATGCACTATTTATAAAGTTGTAAATGATTTTTTCACTGACCGGATTTTGAATTATCTCTGCTTGAAATTTAGATTCATTCTTTTTACATCCAACAAAGAAGATGAAAACTATAAAAATGATGACTTTGAACTTCATACGATTTTATGATAGTATTGCTGGTAACGGTTGGGTATTTCTGTTGGCGGGGACTTTTTATAACAAGCCTTTGTAAATATAACAAATTGAACAATTAGCAAAAATCTTAATGATAGAAACTTCCGCCCCGCTAATAGAAATACCGTGTTAGCGATTGCCTTTTATTTACAGATCTCAATTTTCATCATCTGGCTCATCTAATTCAGGTGTTGCCATTACTCTCGATATTGTCCAAATTGTTCCTTTGCCTTTCCATGCTTTAGTTGCCCAAATTATTCCTATGACAAGTCCTAAAGTTGCTATTATAACTCCTAATACAAGTCGAGTAGAAGTTTGGTTAGGAAAATAAATAAAAGATCCAATACAAATTCCAATTAAAAAAGGTGATGCTACTATTTGTAACCAACCAATCGATTCAGTGATAAGTTCGAAGAATTTAGACATTTATTTGTTTTAATTTATTCAAAGGTTTTATTACTTAACCTGGTTTTAAGGTAGTCGCTAACGGTTGGGTATTTCTGTTGGTGGGGACTTTTTTTAAGAAGTCTTTGTAAATATAACAAATTGAACAATTAGCGAAAACTTTTATGATAGGAACTTCCGACCCGCTAATAGAAATACCTTGTTAGTAGCCGTTTTTATTTTATGTTATTTCTATAAAAATAACCAATGAAATTCTGTTTTAAGATTTGTTTTTGTTTCCGCGATAATTTTGTTTTTTGATAAAATGTTTCTTTAGACTCACAGTTTTTAAACGCATTAAATTCATCCGTTTGATTATTTTCCGAAATCTTATTTATGATAATCTGTAGTAAGGAACGGTCAGAATTTTTATCAAATTCTGGCAATAAAATATCTGTGGTAAAATACGAAGTTGTTCCCTTTGTGTAAAGGACTCTCTTGGATAAAATTTTATATAGTACTATTTTGTTTTCGTATTTGAGAGAATCAAACACGATTTCTTTACAGTCAATTGTCAAACTAACTTTTTGAGAGTAAACATTTATATTTAAAAGAAATATAAAAATTCCAAAAATCTGTTTTATATTTTTTTTCAAATCGTGAATTGTCGCTGGTTTTTAAAATGGCTACTAACGTCCGGGGATTTCTGCAGGCGGGGTTTAATATAACTGCGTTATCTATTTACGAATATAGTGATAATATCTAAAATCGTGGATTAAAAACTTCGTCCCCGCTTGTAGAAATCTTGTGTTAGCTGCAGTATTTCTTCTCCAAAAAGTTTTTAGTTAGACAGAAATTTTTATTCAGGTTGATAATTTTTAGAAAGGGTAGAAGTTTACCTCATTGAGTTAAGTTAGATTTAAATTTCTCCAATAAATTCCAAAATTCAAGGAAAAGTTTTCCAGTGTGGGTTTTTCCGTGATTCACAGTAAATTTCCATTCCTATAAATCTCCGCACGAAAATTACAGTCCATTCTTACAGGTGAGATTTCAGTAATTCTCAAGAATTTCGTAAAAAAATCCGATCTTAAAACTCAAAAAAAATTGGCTAAAAAAGCGGTGTGGAAATATTGCAGCTAACGGTTGGGTATTTATGCAGGCGGGCTAAAAATACGAAAACTTTATACTTGCTAAAAACTTAATTAATGGCTAAAATCTTCGATGAAAACTTCAGACCCGCTTGTATAAATACCTTGTTAGCGGTTCGTTCTTTTATCCTCCGCATTTTACATTGTATTAAATTCACCCGAATATTTCGTTGGATAAATAACCTCATAAAACCAGTCATCATTATCCACCAAAACTCTTCTACCTATTAAAACATTTTTGTCTAAATTATTTTGTTGCAAAACTTCACGAACAACTTGTAATGATTTATCAATGTCCGTTACAGTATAAAGCATATTTCCACCGCCTGGTCCTAAGTCACTAGCGAACCATTCCCCAAGTTTTTTATTTTCAAGAGCCTTACTCAATTTATCTTCAATTTCTTGTCGTTTGTCAAGTAGTTGCATTTCGTCCTTGAAACCTATAGGCTGAATTTGAACAAATAAAACTTCATTGCCTTTGAAAGTTGTCCAGTTGTACGTGCGGAGTAATTCAGTTTTTTTATTGTCAAGTTGTTGCTTCGTCAACTGTTGAAGAGAAGTAAAAGTCTGTTTGCCACTTTCAGGAGTTGATATGTTTAACTCATATAAATGCAAGTCAAACTTACCATTGCCATTTTTCAATGCTCTTGCAACATTAATGATATTGTCTGACTTTTTGTATAAACTGAAAATTTCTTTGTCCGCAACCAAAGTTGATTTCGTTTGTCCTTCAATTTGCTTGTTTGAGTTTTGATTGCAACTTGTCAAGCCAACAAATATTAGAAGTCCTAATGTGAATACTTTAAATGTCATTTTTATTTCTGTCGTTTATGTTCTGGTGGTCGTCCTTAGAATGACCGCTAACGGTTGGGTATTTCTGTTGGCGGGGACTTTTTATAACAAGTCTTTGTAAATATAACAAATTGAACAATTAGCGAAAGTCTTGATGACATAAACTTCCGCCCCGCTAATAGAAATACCTTGTTGGCAGAAGTTTTTTATTTATTTCCCGAGAAGATATTGATTATTCCTTTCCTAAAATTCGAATCTTTTTCTGATATTACAATATAGTCTTCATTCGTATTGATCATTAAAAAAAATTCGATATCATCTTTTGTTTTTTCAGTTGACACAATTTTTAATATTAGAACATCTTTGGAAGTTAGGTCTACTTTTCTGCGATTTTGATTGTAGCATTCAAAAGTAAAATTTTGAGGGATCTTATGAACCTGCATTTTTTGTTTTAATATTTCCGTAAATGCCTTAACAAAATTATCAGTTTCTTTTCCGATATTTGAAAAAACCAAAGGATATGAAACTGCTATTTCTTTTTCAAATACTTTATTGACTTTAATTTGAAAACCTACAATTTTCCCTTTATAAATTCCTTTTATTAAAAAGATGATTTCATCATCAATTTCATTTTTTGCGACTATATTAATTTTAATATCTGTAGTTGAAAATATATTTTCAGAAATTTTAATTTGTTCTACTTTACTGCTATTATCTACAATGTTTTTAGTGCACGAAAATATTACAAAATATAAGATAATTAAATATTGTAAAATTTTCATATATGATGTTTTAGTTTTTAAAATTTCTGCCAACTTACTTATATGCTCAACTTTATCGCAATTTATTGAGCAAATATAACAATATGCTGTTGTGTTTGCTCAACTATAGTTGAGTTTTATTTTTTTTATAAATCATCAAAAGGACTTTTAATATGCTGTAAATTTTTCGTGCTTACGTGCGTGTAGATTTCCGTGGTTCTACTGCTGTTATGTCCTAATAATTCTTGAATATATCTTAAATCTGTTCCGCTTTCTAACAGATGCGTAGCGTAACTGTGTCTAAGCCAGTGCAGCGTTACAGGTTTATTGATATTTGCTAATTTAATACTTTTCTTCAGAACCTCCTCCAAACTTCTTTCAGAATATCTAAAACCTTTTTGATGCCCTTCAAACAGAAAATTTGTTGGTTTGTATTCTTTGTAATAGATCCGCAGTAAGTCCAAAATTTTCGGAGATAGTGGCGTTATTCGATCCTTCTTTCCTTTAGACTGTCTTATAATAACAATGTTTCTTTTAGAGTCTATATCCAAAGGTTTTAAGTTGAGTAACTCGCTTCTGCGCAAACCACAACTGTAAATCAAACTCAACATCATTTTATGTTTGATGTTGCTGTGCGCGTTCAGAATAGATTTTACTTCTTCTTTGCTTAAAACATTGGGCAAGATTTTTGGTGTTTTCGGGCGGTGAATTTTTTCAATTTCTATTTTAGTTTCACGAATGGTTTTAAAATACAATTTTACAGCACTCGTTATTTGATTTTGATAGGAAGCAGAAAAATTATTTTTTAAAATATATTCCGTATTAAAATAGAGGACATCATCGTTTGTAATTTCTGAAATATTCTTTTTTCTGAAAAAAATAAAAAAAGAACGAAGTCCGGCAGAATAGGTTTTTATAGTATTTTGGCTATACCTTTTCGAAGAGAGCCACTGTATAAATATTTTAATTTGCTCAATACCATCATTGGAAGGAAGCGTATCTTCTTGTTGAATGATTTTAAACCGCTCCCTGTTTTCAAACGTATCCGGAATGTGCCAAAGCTTTTTTTGGGCGCTCCAGCGTGCATCCCCAATTAGTCTTATTTTGCGAATCAGTTCTTGATCCTTCTCGAATTCCACAGCAATTCTATCTAAATTATTGTGTTTAATTAGTTTTGCTTTCCAAATCATAGCAGGTTGATTTTGAGTAATAAAGATAACTAATGTAAAATAAAGTGACTGGAATGATAGCCGCGATCGAAACGGCATCCTTTTTTGAAGAGGAACGAGGAGAAAAAGACCTGCCCGTCGGCAGACAGGTACAGTGGGGAGCGGGACTGGTTTTGTAAGAAGCGAAAATCCTGTTGCTCCTAATAAAAACAGCAAGACTTGCCAACAAACTAAAAAGCACTGAAAAATCAATGCTTTTTATCCTTTCACTTTACTTTTTTCCCCTTAACCCGGGACAGGTTTTATGATAAAAAAAGTCCGGGAGATTTCCCCGGACTTTCTATTTTTTAAACGACTCCTTGAGCCAGCATTGCTTCTGCTACTTTCACGAAGCCCGCAATGTTTGCGCCTTTCACGTAATTTACATAGCCGTCTTCTTCTTTTCCGTAATCTCTGCACGCTTTGTGAATGCCGATCATAATTTCTTTTAATCGGGCATCAACTTCTTCTGAGGACCAGTTCAAACGAATTGAGTTCTGTGTCATTTCTAATCCAGAAGTGGCAACTCCACCTGCATTTGATGCTTTTCCCGGGGAGAATAAAACTTTGCTGTCCAGGAAATAGTTGATCGCATCCAGCGTTGAAGGCATATTTGCAGCTTCAGTTACACAGATCACGCCGTTCTCAACCAATTTCTGCGCATCCTCCAGGAATAATTCATTTTGCGTTGCGGCAGGAATTGCTACATCACATTTTACACCCCAAGGTCTTTCTCCTGCATGAAATTCAGCAGTCGGATATTTTTTTACATAATCTTCAGCTCTGTTGTTTCCGGAAGAACGAAGCTCTAATAAATAATCTATTTTTTCACCGGTAATACCGTCTTTGTCGTAGATGTAACCATCTGGTCCTGAAATGGTAATTGCTTTACCACCCAATTCTTCTACTTTTTTGACAACGCCCCAGGCAACATTTCCAAACCCGGAAACAGAAACGGTTTTTCCTTTAAAGGTTTCACCAATTGTTTTCAACATTTGCTCAGCGAAATATACAACACCATAACCTGTAGCTTCCGGTCTGATCAATGAACCACCGTAAGCCAAACCTTTTCCGGTCAATACTCCTGTAAATTCGTTGCGTATTCTTTTATACTGTCCGAATAAATAACCGATTTCTCTTGCTCCAACTCCGATATCTCCTGCTGGAACGTCGGTTTCCGGACCAATATGTTTGCACAATTCTGTCATGAAAGCCTGGCAAAAACGCATCACTTCCATATCCGATTTTCCCTGAGGATCGAAATCTGAACCTCCTTTTCCACCGCCCATTGGAAGTGTGGTCAAAGAGTTTTTGAAAGTTTGCTCAAAAGCCAAAAATTTAAGAACTGATAAATTGACGGTCGGATGAAAACGAATTCCACCTTTGTAAGGTCCGATCGCAGAGTTCATCTGAATTCTGAATCCTCTGTTAACTTGAATTTCGCCTTTATCATCAACCCAGGAAACGCGGAAAATAATAGTCCTTTCCGGTTCTGCCATTCTTTCCAGCAGTTTCATGCCATTATATTGTGGCTTGTTTGCAATAAAAGGAATCACAGTGACTGCAACTTCTTTTACAGCCTGAAGAAACTCGGGCTCGTTAGGATTTTTAGCTTCAATTTTAGCAATGAATTCTTCAATTTTTTGCTCTACATTATAGTGCTCCATAGAATGGTGATTATTATTGTTAACAAATTTAATTTTTTTTTCAAAACTTACAAGTAAAAATTTGTAATTTGATAAAATATTAATAAAATTCAACTTTATTTTTATTAAATCGATAATTTTAACACTTATCGTATTAATTATTGAATGTTAAGTGAATATTAATAGATTTTTAAAAACGAATAAATGCTAAATGGCAAGATATTGTCTTCCCGAAAGTGCTTTGATGTAACCCGAAATTTCCAGTTGCAGTAAATCTGGCAATATTTTATAGGTAGCGGTTTCAATTTTTTCAGAGAGCTCATCCAAAGAGATGGGTTGGGTTTTATCAATCGCGTTTAAGATATTTTGCTGACTCTCCGATAGATGGATCCGTACTTCGGATCGTGGGAAAAGTTCACCCGTTTTTTCAGAATCGCCATGAAAACCAAGTTGTTCAGACATCGCAGAAATCATAGAAATAACGCCCGCTTTATTCTGAAATATCAACTGGTTGCAGCCCTGACTGTATTTATCTGAGATTCTTCCCGGCAATGCAAACACTTCCCGATTATAATTGAGGGCAAAAGTTGCGGTACTGATGGAGCCACCGCCAAAAGCAGTTTCTACAACGATCGTTGCCGGAGATAATCCTGCAATAACCCGGTTTCTCTGGATGAAATTTTCGCGATCAGGTTTTTGAGAAGAATTAAATTCTGAAAAGAGGACGCCGTTTTCTTCCAGTATTTTTTCGGCTAGTTTTTTATTTTTGGAAGGGTAGAGGGTGTGAAATCCATGCGCTAAAACTGCCACGGTAGGGATATTATTTGTAAGGGATATTTGGTGGACTTCTGTATCAACTCCTAAAGCCAAACCACTTACGGTGATTATATTTTTGTTTTTCACCTCCTCTAAAAAATCTTGAATGAAGTGTTTTCCATAAGAAGTAATATTTCTGGTTCCGACTAAACTGAGTGGTTTTAAAGAAGGATCATAGATTCCTTTTTGATAGAGAATTGCGGGTGCATCGTCACACTCGTTCAAAAAAGCAGGCAGATCATTTTGATGGCGAAGATTAATTTTGATGTTATTTTTCTCGCAGAATTTTAGTTCTTTCTCCGCAAAATCTAAATGGTCGGGATTGCCAATTTCCAGAGAAATTTTTTTGCCAATTCCGTATATATTTTTTAAACCTGATTTTGAAAGATCCCATACTTCTTTTGCAGAACCCACTTCACCAACCAGTTTACGGAAAATAATATCGCCGATCAAAGGGCAATGTCGAAGAGCAACAGAATAAAGCGTTTCTTCCGAAAACATGGTTAATTTTTATCAAATTTATAGAAAATTAATCATTTCTTTCGAATTTCATCTAAGTGATCCCACAGATCTTCTTTTTTACGGTAAGGTAATTCTAAGAAGTCGTCTGGATGATTTTCTTTGTATTCCTGCCACAATTTATCATCCTTTTCACTGTAATAATTCGGGAATTCCCAAATGAAATGGATATTTTTCTCCCCATTTTTTCGGAAAACGAAAGCGATAATAACTCCTACCACGGCGCCGGAAAGATGCGATTGCCAGGAAATTCTGCTTGGTTCCGGGAGATGAGAAAATAATTCTTCGGGTACCACGCCCCAGATCAAACTTCCATAATATAAAGCGACGACAAGCGAAACAGTAAGCAATTTCATATTCCACCGGAAAATCCCACTGAAAAAAAGGAAAAATGCCAAAGTGTAAACAATTCCACTTGCGCCAATAATGCAGACATGGTTAATTTCGCCCGTAAAAATATCAACAGGCGGAAGAAGCCAGACCAAAAAGGCCGAAACAAACCAACCCAGAAAAAATACCTTTTTACCAATAAATGGATAAAACTGGAAAAGAAGAAAGATGAGGACGAAAATAGGAACGGAATTTCCAAATATATGTTCAAGACTGCCGTGCAGAAAAGGAGAAAGGAAGATGCCTTTTAATCCAGCCGGATTGAGGGGAATAATTGCGCCACTGCAACCTTCAAACCAGCCGACATGCTGCAGAAGAAATCCGATCCACATGGCCGAAACCATTGCTGCTGCGTATAAAACTGCTTTAAAACTGAGGGATTCCTTAAACATAAATACAATTTTGTCAAAACTGTTGCCAAAAAAATTAATAAGTAAATATGGCTATAACTTTTTAATTGAAGTTAAGAATTCAGACAAAAAGTTCTAATTGTTTGCATTTAATTTTAGAGATTTCAGGGTTTATCATAACTTTGTACGCTATGAGAAAGTTTTTTTTAATCGCTATTTTTTTAATTACTTCGGGAAATTTTTTAGCGCAAATCCGTACAAACACTTTAAAGGAAATCGATTCTATTTCTCAGAAAAGGTGGGATTCTGTTGCGTTGGATCTTGACAGTTTGGCGAATCCAAAGTTGGTGAACTTTGACATCCATTTTAAAGATACCATCGTTATTCGCGATAAAATAGTCATGGCAGATCTTACGGAAAGCATTCCCATCACGCCCTACAACATTATGAAGTTGACCACCGCAAAAAGATGGTTCTATTTCGGACAAAATAATTTTGTTTTTAATCAGTCTTCTTTCTCTAACTGGAATTCTGGGGGAAATAATAATATTGGCATCATCGGAAAAATAAACTATAATTTTAGTTATAAAAATGGCAAGCATTTTCTGGATAACACGCTTCAGCTTGGGTACGGTTTTGTAGCCTCGCAAGGGGAGCAATCCAGAAAAACCGAAGATTACATTAACCTCATGACCAACTATGGTTATGATATCGGGAAGAATTTTTACCTCTCCACAGGTTTTCAGTTTTTATCGCAGTTTTCTCCCGGTTATAATTTTTCCACAACACCGAATCCGACTTTTGAAGACCGTATTTCCCGTTTTATGGCACCGGGATATTTGAACGCAGGTTTGGGTATATCGTATAATCCAAATGAAAATTTTCAGGTGATTTTCAGACCGATCAATGGTAAGTTTACTTTTGTGCTCGATCCTTATCTGCAAAAAGAAGGAAAATATGGGTTGGAACATGATGGGCAAAGTGTTCGTGCAGAGTTAGGTGCTTTGGTGAATATTCTCTACCGAATTAATATTTATAAGGACATTAATCTGGTGAACAGGATCAACTTCTTTAGCAGTTATACAAATCAACCTCTAAATGTTGATGTTTCCTATAATGGAACACTGAACTTTCGATTCAATAAATTTATTTCTACGGTCGTAAGTTTAGATCTGCTTTACGATCATGATCAGATCGAGAAACTTCAATTGAAGCAAACGTTGGGAATTGGCTTTTCCTACAATTTTGGTTATGAAAACAGGGAGAAGAATAAAAAACTGATCAAGCCTTTTATCACGAATTAATGGGAGGTAGCGAAGATTTAAAAGTTGTTTTTCTTAATTCCTAAAAATTGGTGGCACGTGAATTGAGACTTTGTTCATCATAACTTAATATTATGAAAAAGTTTTTTTTATCAGCAATTATTTTAGGTGCTTTCTCTTTTGGATATTCACAATCAACGTATTATAATGATTATTCGAACAGTGTAAACACGATGAATTGGGAATCGGTTGCCTCAAGTTTGGTTCTCAACGCCACTCAGAAACAGCAGTTATCGAATTTGAACAACCAGTATCCAACCTACGATTCCTGGAATGCAAAATATGCAAATCAGCCGGAAAAATGGTCGAGTGATCGATACAGTTCGATGCAGAGGATTTTGGGTAATGATAAATACAAAAAATTCAAAAATAAATATTACAAAGGTCAAAATCCTGTAGCCGTTTACAATAAAAACAAGCACCACGATTCGAGAAAGAAACATATGGAGCATAAATCCAAACACAGAAACGAATCTTACAAAGCGAGAGATTACGAAAAAAGTAAAAAACGTGGAGATGGAAGTCACCTTTGGGTGAAAGGTCACAGATAATGTGCTTCGTTTCTAATAAATAGAAAAAACCGACTCAGGATAGAACTTGAGTCGGTTTTTTAGTGTTTGATTGTTACACAGCGAATTTCAATTTGAAAATATTTGAATTGGTCTTCAGAAGAAACGCGATCTCACCAAAAAATTTCAATAATTATACACTCCAGAATTCACGGTCGAGACTTCGATACTGAATGGCTTCTGAAATATGAGAGGAATTGAGCGTTTCGGTAAGTTCCAGATCTGCGATCGTACGGGAAACTTTTAGAATTCGATCATAAGCCCGCGCAGAAAGATTCAACTTTTCCATGGCGATTTTGATGAGGTTTTTTGAAGTTTCATCGAGTTCACAAAATTTTTCTATTTCTTTCGGACCCATTTGAGCGTTGTAGTGGATTTCTGTGTCCTTATATCTTTCGGTCTGAATTTCGCGTGCTTTCAAAACCCGGTTTCTTATCCCATCGCTTGTTTCCCCTTTTCTTTTGTCGGCAAGTTGTTCAAATTCTACTTTCTGAACTTCGATGTGAATATCGATCCGATCCAGAAGCGGTCCTGACAATTTGTTCATATACCGCTGCATTTCAAACTGTGAAGAAGTATTGTTCGGGTCATCAGGAAAATAACCACTCGGACTTGGATTCATGCTTGCGACCAGCATAAAACTCGCGGGATAATTCACGGTGAATTTTGCGCGGGAAATGGTGACTTCGCGATCCTCCAAAGGTTGACGCATGACTTCTAAAACCGTTCTTTTAAATTCGGGCATTTCATCTAAAAACAAAACACCGTTGTGCGCCAGGGAAATCTCTCCCGGTTGCGGGTAACTTCCTCCGCCAACGAGCGCAACATCGGAAATCGTATGATGCGGACTGCGAAAAGGTCGAACCGTCATCAAAGAAGTTTCTGTACCAATTTTCCCCGCAACAGAATGAATCTTGGTTGTTTCTAAAGCTTCTTTCATGGTTAATGGCGGCAAAATACTTGGAAGTCTTTTCGCGAGCATTGTTTTTCCACTTCCGGGCGGTCCGATGAGAATGATGTTATGTCCTCCTGCAGCCGCAACTTCCATGGCTCGTTTCGCGGTTTCCTGCCCTTTAACTTCAGAAAAATCAAAAGGGAAAAAGTTTATTTTGTCTTGAAATTCTTTTCGAGTATCCAAAATCGTTCTTTCCAAAGGAATATCTTCATTAAAGAAATCAATGACTTCTTTTATATTTTCGATGCCGTAAACTTCGAGTTGATCTACGATCGCTGCTTCCCGAATATTTTGTTTTGGTAAGATAATTCCTTTGAAACCTTCTTCTCTGGCTTTGATGGCGATGGGTAAAACTCCTTTGATGGGCAATAAGCCTCCATCTAAGGACAATTCTCCCATAATAATATATTCACCGATATGTTCAGCTTTTATCTGATCAGAAGCCGCTAAAATACCCAAAGCGATACTAAGGTCGTAGGCAGAACCTTCTTTGCGCAGATCTGCAGGAGCCATGTTGATGGTGATTTTTTTGCCCGGGATTTTGAAACCTACATTTTTGAGCGCGGCAGAAATTCGGTAACTGCTTTCCTTAATGGCATTGTCTGGTAAACCGACCAAATGATAGCCAACGCCGGAAGTATCCACATTTACCTCAATCGTAATTGTTTGTGCTGAAACTCCAAAAATGGCACTTCCATAAACTTTTACTAACATAATCTGTGTTTAATGAATAAAAGTAGGGAAATTTGGCGGATTGATAGAAAATTTATTTGAGTTGATCAGTTCTGTCATCAAAGATCCACATCAACACTGGTTTTGAAGCTTTCTGCAGCATTGGGTCAACTACTTTAAAACTTGCATTAGAAATAGTGGGACAACCCCAACCTTCGGGAGTTCCATTAGGAAAGACCTCTTCATCAGAAACGGCTTCCCAGGAATGAAAAACGATAAATCTTTTTAGTGCATTACTATTTGATTCCTCCAGACCATGCATCAAATATTTAATGTTCACACCCCACTCACTGTAGGCTCTTGCTCCAATTTTGTATTTTCCGAGGGAAGAACGGTGACTGTCTTCTACGTTGCTGAAAGTCGGATTATCTTTTGTGGTAGAAGTGCTCCAGGCATTATCTCCACAACCGTGACCTACTAAGAAACGATGGGTTATTTCATTTTTTTTAAAATCCCAGACGAAGAATCTCTTTTTTCCAGAGTGAATTTCCATATCAATCAGAATGCAGAAATCCTCACTCATTTTATTTTTTTTACAGAATTCTAAAGCTTCGGTCGCTCTTGATGTATAAGTTTTCACCATTGTTTTCGATAATGGAGCAATTACTTTACTTGATTTTTTAATTGAGTTTTCCTTGGTTTTATTGCAACTCAATGTCAATATAAAAAGGGCGAAGATGCAAATTATGGAGGAAATTTTACAGAGCATAAAGGATTGAATTTGGAATTGAAAATATATGAAATTTTCACAGATCATTTTTTGGAATTTATATTGAATTTCATTTGGTAAAAACCATTTTGTTTGGATTATTATATTTTAGGTCTGACTATTGCGTACCAATTACTGACTTTAGCGAATTAAGCAAAATTCGGTCGAAAACAACAAATACATAAAATTTAAAACCTTTAAAATGAAATTTAATATCATCATAAATAGTGCTTCAACCATCGAAGAAATCAAAGATTACTGGAAAAATGAAGATTATACCAACCTTTTAGAATTGTTTAATTTCCCAGATGCAAATACCATCAAACCGGAAAATTTGAGAGAAATGCTCTTTATGGCAATCACCGATTTTGAACCCAATGAAGCGGCGAAAATACTGCTGACTTATAAATTATCAGCGTTTTTAAATGAAGGGCAGATCGATCAAATGTCCAATGATATGTTACTGGATAAAATTTCTGAGGAGTACCCGGAGATCGATCTCCATTATGATCTGTTTAATATCAACCAATTGTTATTTAAAGCCTACAATGGCAAATTTCCCAATGCGAAAGCAACAATCGTTAATTTTACAATGAGCGCTGTCGATAAATTTGATGGAGAAATAACAAAAGAAATAGTTTTAAAATCGCTCGATCGCGGAATTTCCGACAGCAATATTATCAAACGACTATTTTCTGAGAAGATGTCTACAGATCTTTCCTTTGAAGAAGCTGAAAATATTTTATGGAAATTAGACAAGATCAAAGACGGTGAGTTTACCTTAATTACTTCAGAATACTGGTTAAATAAAGACGAAATTATCGGAGCAGAATTTGAAGGAGAATGTTTGCTGGCAGAAAGTAATGAAGGGTAAGATTTCAACTTAAATTTAAAAAAAATATAAAAAAAACTCCTCAATTTCTTGAGGAGTTTTGGGTGGGCCCTGAGGGATTCGAACCCCCGACCCTCTGGGTGTAAACCAGATGCTCTGAACCAACTGAGCTAAGAGCCCGATACCGTATTTGATTTCTCAAATTTTGGTTCGGCAAATGTACAAAAATTTTCTACTTCTCCAAATTTTTTTCTAAAAATTCTCCCACGACGAAGTTGCTGCCACCAATAAAAATCATTTCATGCTTTTTAACATTCTGTTTAGCAGAAAGATAAGCCTCCTGAACTTTATCAAAAATTTTATAATTTATTTTCGATTTTTTTAATAAATCTTCATAATCTCGTGGATGACGACCGCGATTGTTATTAGGTTTGGCAAAATAGTAAGTGGAATCGGAGGGAAGGATCTGTAAAACTTCATCAATTTTTTTATCATTCACAAAGCCCAAGATAATATGTTTGAATTTTGGGATTGAATTCAGTTGTGCAAAAACTTCTTTTAAACCTGCCTGATTATGAGCGGTATCGCAAATTGTTAGGGGCTCAGATGAAAATTCATACCAGCGGCCAATGAAATTGGTATTTTTTTGAACTTTTAAAAGGCCTTCCTCGATATCTTGAGTAGAAATTTCAATTCCGAGATTTTGCAATTGCTGGATGATTGCCAGAACCACTTTAATATTTTTTTTCTGATAATTTCCTTTTAAATCTGAATTTAATGTTGTTTGAAGGCCAGTTGCATCAATAAATGTTGAATTCATCTTTATTGCCTTTTCTTTAAAAATATTTTTGACAACATCATTCTCATCACCTGAAATTACGGGCACGTTTTGCTTGATAATCCCCGCTTTTTCTCCCGCGATTTCTTCAATAGTATTTCCCAGTAAATCCTGGTGATCAAGAGCGATATTGGTTATTGCCGAAAGGAGCGGAGTAATGATATTGGTGGAATCTAATCTGCCACCTAAACCGACTTCTATGATGGCATAATCAACATTCTTTTGGTAAAAGTATTCGAAGGCCATGATGGTCGTAAATTCGAAAAAGGAAGGCGTAATTTCTTTTGGGAGTTTTTTTAGCTTTTGAATGAATTGATAAACAAATTCTTTATCGCAATTGATACCGTTTATTTTTATTCTTTCTGTAAAGTCGATAAGATGAGGTGAATTGTACAACCCAATTTTGTAACCCGCTTCCTGCAAAACCGACGCAAGCATATTACTGGTAGAACCTTTGCCGTTGGTTCCGCCGATATGGATGGTTTTTAAATGATCTTGCGGATTACCGAAAAACGCACAGAGTTTGATGATATTTTCGAGTCCAGGTTTGTAGGCTTGTGCGCCATCATTTTGGTAATTGGGAATTTGACTAAAAAGCCATTCTACTTCTTTTTGGTATTCCTGATTGGTCATGGTGCAAAATTCTCAAAAGTTTTTGAGATAGCGAAGAAATTGAGTTGTTAATTTTAATCTGGGGAAGAAACGAAAACTGCGCCCCTGATCGAACGGCATGTTTGAGCTCTTTTTATAATTTTTTCTCAGAAAAATTATAAAAAAGCGAGTAGTGAAAGCAGGAAATGTGCGCCCAAATACAAGTGACCAATTTAGAAAGTGATCTGGTAAACGCCTGTTGATGAAGTGTTTGCTTTCTCCGCTTTTACATATCGTTTTACCCACGCCACCGAATTTGTAGCCACACAGGCATCGGAAACGCCACCCAAACGACGGGCTGAAATCACGTTTCCGGCTTTATCGACGGTGTAAGAAATACTGATCGTGCCGCTCGCGGAACAATTGTGCGTAGGTTGCGCGCCGCCACGACCCATGGTTCCCGGAATAAAGCCAATCAATTTTCGGTCAACACCAATTTTGCTGTCACCGTTACTATCGCCGCCAAGAGGATCTCCCGCGTTTCCAGTGGTGCCGTTTGTTCCCTGACTTCCGGTTTTTGTGCCTCTTCCTTTGATCAAATTACCGATTGCTGCGGTTCCTTTTCCATCGCCGTTTCCTGTTTTAGAATTGGGCGTGGTCGCTTTCGCAGCTGTAGTTTTAGAAGGAGTTGATTTAGCGGGAGTTGCTTTAGTAGCCGTTTTTGTCGTTTTCGATATCTTTTCTACTTTCGGTGCGGAAACCTTGGTATTGTTTCCGGTAAGAAGTTTTTCCTTAACTACGGGTTTTGCGGGTTCTACTTTCGGTTCTGGCTGGGTTTCGGGTACTGCTTCTGGAACGGTTTCCGGAACTACGGTTTCTGTATTCGCAGCCAAACTTCCTTCCTGATTTGCTGGCTCTTCTAACTGAGCACCGTTTTTCTCATCCCCAAAATTGATGAGCATTGTGGTAATTTCCTCTGGCTTTTCTGTAATCTTCGTGAATTTATAATAGAAAATCCCTAAAAAAATCAACAGCGAAACAAGGAAAGTAAAAAATGCACTTTTCCTTCTGTCCTTTTCCTGATTTTTTTTATGTTGAATCGTATAATCCATATTGTTCTTAAAATCCTTTAATTAAAGAATTAAAGCAAAATTTTAATTGTCTTCCTGAGTTGTCGCAATGGCTAAATTGAAATGGTGTGTTTCTGCGATTCCCATTACAAAAACAACGTCTTTGTGTTTCGAATTTCCATCGGCGCGAATGGTAAAAGAAGGGTTTGTCTCTCCTTTCAAAGCATTCACCAATTGATTTTCGAGTTGTTCTTTTGGAATCTCCTTATCGTTTACAAAATATTTGCCATCTTCTTTGATGGTTACTGTTGAAGGGTCCTGAACAGTTGGATTGGTAGCATCAGCTTTCGGAAGTTTTACATCAATGGCACTTTGGCTGATGGCGGAACTTGTGATCATAAAAAAGATCAGCAACAGAAAAATAATATCTGTCATTGAAGCCATGCTGAACTCGGCGTTGACTCTGTTTCTGCGTTTTAATTCCATTACAAAGGTTTATTTAAAGCATCCAAAAATTCATTCACGTGGGTTTGAATTTTCAAAACCAGACGATCGACATTCGTTACCAAAATGTTGTAGAAAAAATAGGCTGGAATACCGATGAACAAACCAACTGCCGTTGTTGCCATTGCCGTATAAATCCCGGAAGCAAGCAATTTCGGACTCACCGCACCGGTTACGTTTGAGATTTCGAAGAAAGCCATGATCATTCCAACTACGGTTCCCAGAAATCCTAACATCGGCGCCGCTCCGGAAGCTGAAGCTAAAATGTTCAGATTCTTTTCCAGTTTTGAAACTTCAAGTTGTCCCTGGTTTTGCATCGCGTTGGAAATGTCGGAAATGGGTCTTCCAATTCTCGCCAAACCTTTCTCGATCATTCTGGCTTCAGGCGAATCGATTGTTTTACAATAATCAACTGCAGTTTGTATTTTACCTTCCTGAACGAAATCTTTGATGTTTTCGAGGAAATTTGGCGTGGCTTTCGAAGCTCTTTTAATAAAGAAATATCTTTCTAAAAAGATATAAAGGGCTAAAATTCCTAAAAGAAAAATAGCGATCATGATTATATTTCCGACAATTCCGCCACTGAAAAGAATTTCCCAAAGAGAGAATACATGTTTTTCGGTAGTCGTGGTAATAACTGAAGTTGGTGTTTGTAAAAACATTTTTTAGTTTTTGATATTAAAATTGAACGGCGAAATTACCTTAATAGTATAGATTTTAAGGCGATTCTCGAATTTGTAATGAATTTGCGGAAATTAATCTTCTTCTACTTCAATAACATCGGGTTTGAAATGACATTTCATTTTGAAGGGAATTGGTTCACCCGAATCTGTGTAAAAATCATCAATGGTCCCTTTCCAGAAAAGTTGCAGTTCACCTTCAGCATTTCTGTCAAAAGATAATTCACTGTCGTAAAGATAAGCATCTTCATCATCGAAAAGATCTACTTCGGTGTAGTGGTCGTCGGAAGTATCCGTAATTTCGAAAGTTTTTCCGACAAGTTCCTCTTCTTCAATCGGGAACTCAATAATATTCAATGACAGTTGAGGGAAATTGTACTGTAAAGAATCATCATCAACATGGTCTAAAGAATCATCGGTAATGATTTCAACTTCCAGAAAATGTTTTTTGTTGCTGTAAACTGCTTTGCAGTAAGTGCTCTTGATGTGATATTTAAGGGTTTCTTCAGGGTGGTAGATTTTTAAAATCCCTTTCATTTTTTAAGAAAAATAGTTAAGTAATTTGTTTTGAACTGGTTCAACAAAGATAAAAAATTGATTGATTGCGCAAAGTGTTTTGGGATATTTTTAAAGAAGTTAAGGCAAAAAACGTACAATCAATAATGTTTCCAAACAATCCGCGTTTCGAATCTAATTAAGATGGAAACTTTAGTCAAAATAATTTAAATTAGCTTTCTCAAAATATACGCATGAAAAACATCCTTTATAAAACGCTTTTCGGATTGCTGATCTTTGCAAGTGTGCTCTCCTGCAAAAAGTCTGATTCTCCCGTCACCAAAATTACTCCCGTCGATCTAGATTCTATTGCAGCTAATTATTATGAGCAGTATTTAAAATTATATCCCCTTGAAGCAACGGCTCAAGGTGATTTAAGATACAATGATCAGTTGCCCATCAATATTGATAAAGATTTCATTTCCGGAGAAATTACCTTTTATAATTCGGTTCAGAATCAACTGAAAAAAGTAGATTATAAATCACTGAGTGATAATGATAAAACCGTTTATGATGTTCTGGATTATACTTTGAAAGATAAAATTGAACGGTACGCTTATCACCCGGAATACATTCCTTTTACCCAGTTTAGCGGACTTCCTCTCGATTTTCCTTTGCTTGGAAGTGGACAGGGAAATCAACCTTTCAAAACTGAAAAAGATTACAGCGACTGGTTGAAAAGAACTGAAAATTTTCCAGCGTGGATGGATGCCGCCATTGATAACTTTAAAGAAGGAATGACGAACCAATATGTTTTGCCCAGAAAATTGGTAGCGAAAATGGTCGTACAAATGAAATCTGAAGAGATCACCACCTCAGATTTTAGCAAAAATATATTTTACGGACCGGTCAATAATTTTCCGAAAAACTTCACTGCAGCTCAAAAAGAAAAATTTACGAAGGAGTTTAAGACGATGATTACGAAAATCATTATTCCGTCTTATACGAAAATGGGTGCTTTTTTAGAAACAGAATATTTACCAAAAGCAAGAGCTACCGATGGTATTAATGGTTTGCCTAAAGGAAACGAGGTTTATGCCTACTTTGCAAAAAGCTGGACTACTACTGCAAAAACCCCGAAAGAAATCAATCAAATTGGTTTGGATCAGGTGGCAATGCTGCGTGGCGAAATGGAAAAAGTAAAACAACAATTAGGTTTCAGTGGTTCGTTGGAAGAATTTTTGATCCACTTAAAATCTGATCCGAAAGCCATGCCTTACAAAACCGACAATGAAGTAATAAGTGCTTTCAACGGGATTTTAACCAAGATCACTCCGAAATTAAAAACCATGTTCAGCGTGACGCCAAAAACGCCTTTTGAGATCCGACAAACAGAAAAGTTTCGGGAGAACACAGCAAGTGCGGAATATATGCCTGGAACTCCGGACGGGAAAAGACCCGGGATATTTTACATTCCGCTTCCTGATCCTACCAAATTTAATGTGACTTCCGGCATGGAATCTCTCTTTTTACACGAAGCAATTCCCGGTCACCATTACCAGGTTTCTCTGCAACAGGAAAATACGAAGCTTCCGAAATTTATGCGTTTCGGCTGGTTCGGAGCTTACGGTGAAGGTTGGGCGCATTATTGCGAAACACTCGGTCCAGAACTAGGGCTTTACACCGATCCTTATCAAAAAATGGGTTATTTGAGCGATCAAATGTTGCGTGCAGTTCGACTTGTTGTAGATACAGGTTTGCATACGGGAAAGATGAACAGAGAAGAGGCGATCGCTTACTTTTTAAAGAATATTTCATATGATGAACAGGGTGCAACCGCCGAAGTAGAAAGATATATGGCAACTCCGGGTCAAGCGCTTTCTTATAAAATTGGCGCATTGAAAATCAGGGAATTGAGAGATTTGTATCAAAAAGATCTTGGAGCAAAATTCAACCTCGCTAAGTTTCATGATGAGATTTTAAATCAAGGTTGCCTTCCTTTAGATGTATTAGATCGCAAAATGGAAAACTGGGCAAAAAGACAGTAATTATTTTAAAAAATAGTAGAAGCAGATCCGTTGAGTTACTCAGCGGATTTTTTTTAATCGTACAGCTGTTCAGCAGTATTATTAAAGATCATAAACCGAAGCTGATCATTACCGATCCACTCATGTCGGGTTACAATAGGCGAACTTTAACAAAGGAATTAAAAGGAAATTCCGAGACAGAAAACATCAAAATTATGACGATGTCTGTACATCCTGATGAAAAAAAGCTGAGTGAGAAAGCCGGTGTCGATGATTTTTTAACCAAACCATCTGAAATTGATGATCTCGTGAGTAAAGTAGAATTTCTGTCGAAATAATTTAATTTTTACTTCCCGATTCGATGCTTGTTACTTCTTTTTTTATCAGTCAATAAACAGCATTTTTTGCAAAAACTCTCTCTCTTTATTTCCTCTCGCCGGAGAATATTCTCTGCCATAAAAAATAATTTGAAGGTGTAATTTGTTCCAGGTTTCTCGCGGAAAAAGTTTCTTCGCATCATTTTCAGTTTCGACCACATTTTTTCCGGATGTTAATTTCCACTGCGTCATCAACCGGTGAATGTGAGTGTCAACGGGGAAAGCAGGAACACCAAATGCCTGACTCATCACCACGGAAGCAGTTTTGTGACCAACTCCGGGAAGATCTTCGAGTTCTTCAAAAGTCTGCGGCACAATACCGTCATGTCTTTCTACCAGAAGTTCTGCCATTTTTTTTAGATTCTTCGCTTTGGTATTCGCAAGACCAATTTCTTTAATTAAAAATCTAATTTCCTCCACTTCCAGATCTTTCATTTTGAAAGGATCACCTGCAACTTCAAAAAGTTTTGGTGAAATCTGGTTCACTTTTTTATCGGTCGTTTGCGCCGAAAGTGCAACCGCAACCAGCAATGTAAATGGATCATGATGATCAAGCGGGATCGGAACTTCGGGATATAATTTTTCCAGTTCGGTTATTACAATTTTAGCTCTTTGCTTTTTTGTCATTTTAAAAGTAAATTTGAACAAAATTAAACATTATGTTGAAAGTAGGCGATAAATTACCAGAATTCGAAAGTGTAAATCAAGACGGAGAAACTGTGAAGTCAACCGATTTTTCAGGAAATAAATTGATCATTTTCTTTTATCCAAGAGCAAATACACCCGGTTGTACTGCAGAAGCTTGCGACTTAAACGACCATATTTCAATTCTTAAAAAAGAAGGCTATCAATTGTTGGGAGTTTCCGCTGATCCTGTAAAAGCTCAAAAGAAATTTCATGAGAAATTCGGCTTTCAGTATCCGTTAATTGCGGATGAAAAGAAAGAGATTCTGGAAAAATTTGGAGTTTGGCAACTGAAAAAATTCATGGGTAAAGAATTCATGGGAATTGTGCGAACCACTTTTATTTTTGATGAAAATGGAACTTGTATTCGTGTGATCGATAAAGTAAAAACGAAAGAAGCGGCAAGTCAAATTTTAGAAAATTAATCACAATTTTTTTAACCACAAAAGTCACAAAAGTTTTAAAGTAAAAATTTTCCTGTCGAAAGTTCAGAGAGGATGTGCGCAATCCACGAAATTTGCGAGAAATAGAATTAAAATTCTTCGACTTTGTTAACTCAACATTCTCTGCGCTTTTTTCACGCCTTCTACCAAAATATCAATTTCCTCCATCGTATTATAGACGGCGAAACTCGCACGAACTGTTCCAGCGATATTGAAAAATTCCATGATGGGTTGCGTACAATGATGACCCGTTCTTACCGCAATCCCGAGTTTATCGAGGATCATTCCGACGTCAGACGCGATCCCAATTCCTTCCAAATTAAAGGAAACAACGCCAGTTCTATTGGCTTTTTCCCCATAAATTTTGAGACCTTCAATTTCTAATAATTTTTTCTGCGCGTAATCAAGCAAAGCACTTTCGTGAGATTGAATATTTGATTGACCTATTTGATCCATGAAATCGATCGCTGCTCCCAAAGCGATATTCCCACCTACATTTGGGGTTCCGGCTTCAAATTTAAAAGGTAGATCTGCATAAGTAGTTTTTTCAAAAGAACACGTTGCGATCATTTCTCCGCCACCATGAAAAGGCTGAATTTTTCTCAAAATTTCTTCCTTGCCATAAAGAATTCCCGTTCCCATCGGCGCGTAAATTTTATGTCCGGAAAACACGAAGAAATCGCAATCCATTTTTTGAACATCGATTTTGAAATGGGGCACAGATTGAGCACCATCAATAACTATCATTGCATCGGAATTCGCTCGGGTTTTCGCAATAATTTCTTCTATAGAATTGATCACTCCCAAAGCATTTGAAACCTGATTTACAGAAACGATCTTTGTTTTTTCACTTAAATTTTTATCAAGAAAATCGAGTTGAAGTATTCCGTTTTCATCCATCGGAATTACTTTCAGTTTTGCGCCTGTTCTTTCACAAAGCATTTGCCACGGAACAATATTCGAGTGATGCTCTAAATAGGAAATAATGATCTCATCATCTTTCTTGATCAAATTCGTGATTGCATAAGCGATGAGGTTAATTCCTTCCGTTGTTCCTTTTGTAAAAATAACTTCGAAATCATTTTTCGCATTGATGAATTTTTGAACTTTTCGTCGGGAAACTTCCATTTCCTCGGTCGCTAACTGACTCAAAGTGTGGATCCCGCGATGAACATTCGCGTTGATTTCAGAATAATATTTTTCCCAACTTTTCAGCACGGACATAGGTTTTTGAGAAGTTGCGGCGTTATCGAGGTAAACCAGATCCTTACCGTTTACTTTTTGAGAAAGAATAGGAAATTGGCTGCGAATATTTTGAATGTCGAACATGTTTCTTATTTAGAATCCCTCAAATTTACGGAATTTTAAATTGAATAATCCACACCAAAAAACTTTTACTAATATAGAAGAAGACTATTAAATAACAGCGGTTTGTCGCTCTTTAATTATAATTTTTCACCACTTCATCCACATAGAGCTCGACTTGTTTTGGACGGTGCTTCTCATCGAAAGTTTCCCTTTTATCCATTCCTGTGCGTACGATGATCATTTGTTTTTCTGGAATGATGATGATATATTGTCCATAAATTCCCCGGAAATAATAATGCTTGATCGATGAATCGTTATTGATCCAGAGACCCATTCCATAAGCTTCTTTTGACAATTTGGTAGGAGTTCGCATTTCTTCTATGAAATTTGAATTCAGGATTTGCTTACCATTAAATTTACCATCATTTAAAAAGAGCTGGCCGAGTTTCGCAAAATCTCTTGAACTTGAATTGAGACAGCAGAAGGTTTTTTCCATGCCGAAATCATCAGTGTTCCACTCTGCATTTTGTTCCATTCCAAGTGGTTGCCATAAGTTATCAGAGGCATATTCCGCTATCGTTTTATTGACTGATTTTCTCAAGGCAAAACCCAAAAGCTGCGTTGCACCTGATTGATATTCGAACTTCGTTCCGGGTTGATCTTTAAATCCACGCAGAAGAACTGCTTCTTCCAAGGATTTGCCGTAATACGCTTTCGCATTGGGAAGAAAAGGATTGTTGTAATCTTCATTCCAGTTTAATCCGGCTTCCATTTCTGCTAAATTATTGAGCGTCAAATATTTTCCGAATTGTACGTTATCATAATTTTGAAAAAAAGCAGAGAATTTCTCATCAAAGCCTTTGATCTTTTTCTGCTCGATCGCTTTTCCTACAAGCATTACGGTCACGGCTTTTGCCATTGAGAAAGAATTGGTTTTGGAGTTTTGATTATAACCGTCCCAATATTCCTCATGCAAGAGTCTTCCGTTTTTTATAACTAAAAAAGAAGCCGTTTTTGATTTCTTTAAATCTTCAACTAAAGCTTTCGGCAAAGCGTTTTTATTATAAGCGGAGTCTTTTTCCCAAGGGATAGATTGTCCTTTTGCAACAGTATGTGAGGAAAAATAAGTGCCGTCATTAATGTTGGAACCCGTTTCTCCGCGCAAATAAGTTTCGCGAATTCCTTTGAACAAATAACTATAGCCGAACGTATAAGAAAGTGCAATTAACGCAGCCGATACTACTAAGACTCCTTTCAGAAATTTTCTAAACATTTCAAATCTTTGAAACAAATTTAATCATATTAATGGAAATGTCTAAAAAGAAAAAAGTTCCAGATTTCTCCAGAACTTTTAGTAAAGGTATTTCGTAAAACCTTAAATCTTAGAAAGCAAGTTTCTAAAATTCGTTTTCTCGTCGATAATTCTGCGCAGATCTGCAACAGCAACTCTTTCCTGTTTCATCGTATCCCGATCTCTTAAAGTCACCGTATTTTCAGTTAAAGAATCGTGGTCGATCGTAATACAGAAAGGTGTGCCGATCGCATCCTGACGTCTGTACCTTTTTCCAATGGCATCTTTTTCTTCGTAAAATAGATTGAAATCAAATTTCAGATCATCAAAAATAGTTTGCGCATATTCTGCTAAACCATCTTTTTTCATCAATGGTAAGATCGCCGCTTTATATGGAGCTAAAGCTGGAGGAAGGGAAAGTACTGTTCTTTCCGAACCGTCTTCTAAAACTTCATCTTTCAAACAGTTAGAAAAAATCGCCAGGAATAATCGATCTAAACCAACCGAAGTTTCTACCACATAAGGAACGTAGTTTTCATTTCTTTCGGAATCAAAATACTGTAGTTTACGACCGGAATGTTTTTCATGTGCACTTAGATCAAAGTCTGTTCGGGAGTGAATTCCTTCCAATTCCTTAAAGCCAAAAGGGAATTTAAATTCAATATCAGCCGCAGCATTTGCATAATGCGCCAATTTTTCATGGTCATGGAATTTATAGTTTTCTGCGCCTAATCCTAAAGCCAAGTGCCAGTTCAAACGTTTTTCTTTCCAGGTTTCATAAAAACCTAATTCTGTTCCTGGAGGTACAAAATATTGCATTTCCATCTGTTCGAATTCCCGCATTCTGAAAATAAACTGTCTTGCAACGATCTCATTTCTAAAGGCTTTTCCGATTTGGGCAATTCCAAAAGGTAATTTCTGACGGGAAGTTTTCTGAACATTTAAAAAGTTCACGAATATTCCCTGTGCCGTTTCCGGTCTCAAATATAAATCTGTTGCAGAATCTGCGGAAGCGCCTAATTTCGTTCCGAACATCAAGTTGAATTGACGAACATCTGTCCAGTTTTTAGAACCGGTTTCCGGATCAGCAATTTCCAACTCTTCAATTAATGCTTTCACGTCGCCAAGATCCTCTTTTTCAAGAGATTGCGCCATTCTCGAAAGAATCGTTTTCTGCTTTTCTCTATATTCTAAAACACGTGGATTCGTGCTCTCAAATTCTTTTTTATCGAAAGCATCCCCAAATCTTTTGGCAGCTTTTTCAATTTCTTTATCTGCTTTATCTTCTAATTTTGCGCAGTAATCTTCAATCAAAACATCGGCTCTGAAACGTTTTTTCGAATCTTTATTATCGATCAAAGGATCATTAAAAGCATCAACATGACCCGAAGCTTTCCAAATTGTTGGATGCATAAAAATCGCAGTATCAATTCCCACAATGTTGTCATTGAGCTGTACCATTGCTTTCCACCAATATTGTTTGATGTTGTTTTTCAGTTCCGCTCCATTTTGTCCATAATCGTAAATCGCCGAAAGACCGTCATAAATTTCACTTGAAGGAAAAATAAAACCATACTCTTTCGCGTGCGAAATTATTTTTTTGAAAACATCTTCCTGTTTAGCCATCTTTTTTAGAATTTGTGCAAAAATAAGGAATTTAAATCTATTTTCTTTTGAGCTTAATCCTGCTCTCCACTCTATCTTTTACTTCACTTCGTTCCGCAAAAGGATGCCGTTTCGATGGTAAGTTTGTATTAATAAAAATAATTAATAATTTGGTTAATAATATTAACCAAAGAGTAAAAGCAGCAGGATAAAGGCCGACGTTGCGTTGATACTAAGATATCGCCCCTGATTTTATTCCCCTGCTGCTGTTTTCTTCCAAATCCGGATAGAACATTGTTGGTAAGAACTTTTACCATGGTGGATCAGAAGAAAGCCTCTTTTTAAAAAATCATTGTATGTCAAATTTATTAAAAAAAGTGATTGGTGTCGATGTTGGAGCAAAATTTTTAACGGTAAGTTTCAATGACCACTGTGATAAAGATCAAGTGCATAATATTGAAAATAATCAGCGCTCGATTTTAGTTTTTCTGAAGAAAATTTCTACTGAAGATTATTGTTTCGTTATTGAAGCGACAGGTAATTACAGCAGTCGTCTTCTTCATCTCTCGTTGGAAAAAGGTTTTGAATCCAGTTTGATCAACTGCATGTCTGTAAAACATTTTTCCAGGATGAAAAACATCATTACCAAAACCGATGCGGAGGATGCTAAACTCATCCGGCTTTATGGAGAGATGTTTCGGCCAGATATTTATGTACCCAAGAGTATTCAAGTTGAACATCTGGATCAGGAAATAAAATTGCTGAATGATCTTGAGGAAGAAAAACGTCGGTATGCTGTAAAGCTAAAAGCAATCCGTTATAACCCTCATCTTAATCCTAACACTGAAAAGCATTATGAGAAAAGACTTAAACAGTTGGGAAAAGAGATTCAGGAAGTAGAGATGCGTCTTCCACAACTTCAGGATGAAGAATTTAAAGAAATAAAAGATTTATTACAAAGTGTTTCGGGAATTGGGGAGAAAACTTCTCTTCAGCTAATGACGGCAACTTCTGGTTTTAAAAATTTTCATTCCGCAAAATCATTAGTTAAATACTTTGGACTTGCTCCTCGAATTTATCAATCAGGTAAAAAATCCTACTCTCCGGGTAAGTGCAGAACTTCCAAAACTCATATTAGAGGTATGTTGTATGTTTGTTCCAGGACGGCTATGAAACATAACGCACCTTGCAAAGAACTTTATTTGCGACTATTGGCAAAAGGGAAACCAAAAAAAGTAGCATTGATCGCTGTTTGTAATAAACTCTTAAGGATTTGTTTTGGTGTTGTGAAAAACAAAATTGCATATCAACAAGATTATCAAAAAAACTTAAAAATTTTAACCTAAATAATTTGCAAAGTAACATAGAACATCAGGGCTGGTTACGATTTGGTTTTATAAGAAAAGTTTTGCTGTAAATTGATTGACTTTTAAAAGCAAAAAAATAAAGAAAAAGACTGAAATCACATTCCGCCTTTATTAGTATTTAAATTAAATGTTATTTAAAAATTATAACTCAGAGCCAAACCATTTCCCGCCGTTTGTATTTTAAAATATGGTGTAAAAGCACTGGATTCTCCGTTCTCAATCTGGATAGCTTCATTTACTTTTTTCTTACCAGCGGCCGATAGAGGAATTGCCAGCACGATTGCTGCAGCACCTGCACCTGCTAATATCCAGGCATCGTTATTATCAGGTTTAATGGTGTATGGATTTCCGAAAATGTCGTACGCTGTTCTCGTTGTTCCACTAGCAATAAGTTGAGCGACCCCAAATCCGAGAGATGCCCCGCCACCGAACCCTAAAATACTGGCTACCGTATTATTGGATCTGGCTTTTTTCATACTTTCAAGCGCTTCTGACTTTTGAAAAACCTGCTCATACTGAGACATTTTATAAGTCTTACCATCTTTTATTAATTTATTACTAGATAAGGCAACTTGGGAAAATAAACTTTGAACGCAAAGCATTCCACCTAAAAGTAGAATTTTATTCATAATATCTTTTTTTGCTAAAATATCAAAATTATTTGAACCTGATCGTTATTTTCAACCTTTATAAAATATTTGAATTTCTTATATTTGTCAAACTCTTTTTTCATGTACAAATCCTTTATTCGTCCAATACTTTTCAAATTTGATCCGGAAGAAGTACACTATTTTACTTTTTCTGTTTTAAAGAATTTTCCTCTTTTATCAAAACTGTTTCTGCCAAAACCGATTGAAGATAAAAGACTGGAAAGAGAAGTTTTCGGTTTGAAGTTTAAAAATCCGGTTGGTTTGGCTGCAGGATTTGATAAAGACGCGAAAATGTTTAATGAACTTTCAGACCTCGGATTTGGCTTTGTAGAAATAGGAACTTTAACACCGAAAGCACAGGAAGGAAATCCTAAAAAACGATTGTTTCGATTGAAGGAAGATTCTGCGATCATCAACCGAATGGGTTTTAATAATGGTGGAGTAGATGCGGCGGTAGAACGATTGAAGAGGAATAAAAACGTTTTGATTGGTGGAAATATTGGTAAAAATAAAGTGACGCCGAATGAAGAAGCGGTCAGTGATTATATCATTTGTGTCGAGAAATTATTTCCAGTTGTCGATTATTTTGTAGTGAATGTTAGTTCGCCGAATACGCCGAATCTTCGGGAACTTCAGGACAAAGAACCTTTAACTAAATTGCTCGGAACTTTGCAGCAATTAAATTTAACGAAGAAAAATCCAAAGCCAATTCTTCTCAAAATTGCACCAGATTTAAGTGATGATCAACTTTTAGATATTATCGATATTGTAAAAGAAACGCAAATTGCTGGAGTGATCGCAACAAATACCACACTTTCGCGGGAGAATTTAAGTTCAGAAAATAAAAAAGAAACAGGCGGACTTTCCGGGAAACCTTTAACAAAAAGATCCACAGAAGTTATTCGATTTCTCTCCCAAAAAAGCGGAAAAGCTTTTCCAATTATCGGTGTTGGTGGCATTCATTCTGCGGAAGATGCTTTAGAAAAATTGGAAGCTGGCGCAAGTTTAGTGCAATTGTATACCGGATTTATTTACGAAGGACCGCAATTGATTCGGGAGATTAATAAAAAGATTTTAGAGAAAGGTTTGTAAAAGTTTCTAAATGAAAAAATTTGCCACGGTATAAATTACCAATCCAACCAAACCACCCACAATTGTGCCGTTCACACGGATAAACTGCAGATCTTTTCCGACTTCGAGTTCCAGTTTTTCGCTCAGCTGTTTTCCTTCCCAGTTTCCGACGGTAGAACTGATCAATGCTCCAAATTGATGTGTATTTTTTAAAATATATTTATAAGCAGTTACCCGAATCCAGTGATCGATCTTATTCTGAAATTTCTCGTCGGTTTTTAAATTTTGAGAAAGTTCGGCAAGATTTCTTTGGATGTAATTTTTCAAAGTAGAATTTTGTTCCTCTAATTCTTTCGTTAAAGATTTCTTGATAGAATTCCAGATGTCTGTGGAGTATTGATTGATTTTTTCTTCTTTCAGAAAATCGTTTTTAATGTCTCTGAATTCTTCAACCCATTTTTCCTCTGTTTTAATTTCTGTAGAAAAAGAATAAAGTTTCTCAGTGATCTCATTTCTCAAAGGATGGTCTTCATCCAACTCAACTTCTTCAAAATATTTAGACAGACCTTTCGTGATCTTATCCGCGATGCCATCATCAACAAACTTCGGGACCAAAAAATAACTTTCCTTCTTAACTCTGTTTTTTACCATTTCCTGATTATTTAAAACATAATCCTTGATCTGTTTGGAAAGATTGGTGATGAATCTTTGATGGTCTTTTTTATCGAGGATATATTCAATTCCGTTTCCGATAATTTCGTTAATTTTCAGATCATTAGACATTTCTTTTGCCTTTTTACCAATGAAATTTACCACTTCGGTATCATCGAGTTTATTTAAAATGTCTAAAATAATTGTGGAAACCTCTTTCATTAAATTTTCCTGATTCCGTTCTTTCGAAAGCCAGTCTCCCACGAAATTTGAGATCTTAATTTTCTGAATATAAGGTCGAATATTTTGTGGCGACAAGAAATTCTCAACCACAAAATTTCCCAGATTATCCCCAATTCGTTCCTTGCTGTTTTCAATTAAATTCGTGTGTGGAATTTTTATTCCAAGTGGATAATTGAAAAGCGCAGTCACCGCAAACCAGTCTGCTAAAGCTCCGACCATCGCAGCTTCTGAAAAAGCCCGAATATAACCGATCCAGTGCGCATGATTTTTCTTTTCCAAAATCGTCATGACTACAAATAGAATTGCCATCAAAACAAAAAGTCCTGTGGCAAACATTTTATAATTCCGTAGTTGTCGTTTTTTCTGCTCGTCGTTCATTCAGCCAAATTAGTGAATTTTAAATTTTTTCAAGACGTAACATCTGATTTATTTGTTTTTCTCTTTAACAAAATAGAAAATTACCTCATTCATGGCAAACCTTTTGTACTCAAAAATCGTATTTTATTTGGTGTCACTTTCTCTTTTAAATTAAAGAATATCAATTTAAAAGCTATTTAGTAATTCAAATTAAAATATAAAATAATGTCAACATTTATGAAACCACTAGTCTTTTTACTATTCTGCATTTCTATGCAAATGTGTTCCCAAGTTAAACAACCGCAAAAATCGAACTCAACCGAAAAATCAAAATCAATGGAAAATTCAAGTACGAAAAACAACCCATATTATTCCAGAACAGACCATACGAAACTAAATGTTGCTAATTCTGAATGGAAAAAAATTCTAAGTCCAGAAGTTTATGCGGTGTCGCGTGAAGCTGAAACTGAAAGACCGGGAACGGGAAAATATAACAATTTCGACGCGTTGGGTGAATATTACTGCGCAGTTTGCGGAAATCACCTTTTCCGTTCAGACTCTAAATTTTCCTCAACTTGCGGATGGCCAAGTTTTTTTGAAGCAGAGAAAGACGGAGTTATTTATAAAAGAGATTCCACTTACGGAATGGAAAGAACTGAGGTCCTTTGCAAACGTTGTGATTCACATTTAGGCCACGTTTTCAATGATGGACCACCACCAACAGGAACGCGTTTCTGTATGAATTCTGTCAGCTTAGATTTTGTTGCAGATAATAAAACAGCTGCGAAATAACAATCGCCTTCAAAATAATATTGCTCAACGATGGATTTTCTTTGAGCAATTTTTATTTAGATTAGTGAAGATTATCTAAAAATAATTCTTAGATCATGTTAGAACATTTTTATACCTGTCCCTACTGTTGGGAAGAAATTTCCGCCTTGTTGGATCCCTCCGTATCTAATCAAACGTACATTGAAGACTGCGAAGTTTGCTGCAATCCTATAGAATTGCAGGTAAGTTTTGAAGGTGAAGAGTTGGTTGGATTTGAAGCGCGGGATATAGAGCAATAAATTTCAAGAGATTTAAAAACAAAAAATGCAGCCATTTACGCTGCATTTTTTTATGTTTAAAATTGAGATTTATTTACGTCAAAGGTGCACCAACCTGTAAGTCACATCGGTGATGAGGCTCTCCGTGCGCTGGGTTTAATGCGGGTTTCGGACCTGTTGCCTGTGGTTCAGAAACTGGTGTAGCAACCGGACCAGACATTGATGGTGACATTGGATTTGTATTAAAATTGGTAGTACTGGTTTGCATTTGCGGTGAAGCAACTTGTGGCGCAGCATTTTGTTGAGGTGCACTGTCAATCGGTGCTCCCACAGGAATTTCGCAGCGGTGATAAGGTTCTCCGTGTGCAGGATTCAGAGCCGGTTTTTCTCTGGGAGTATTTGCCGCAACTGCATTTGCAGGAACTTGTGCAACTAATTCTGCGTTTTGATCGATGACATTTGCCGAAGCAGTTTCTGTACCATTTGCAGAATCAGTTTTCGGTGCGCTTATTTCTGAATTTTCTTTTGAAGTTGATTCTTTTTTATCGCACGAGTAAACAAGTGCCGCGCTTGCTATTATTAACGGAAGTATTTTCATATTTTCTATTTTTTCAAAAGTAAGGATTTTTATTAAAACTTAAAATCAAGACCGAAATATACATTTGCGCCCATAATTGGTGCGTAAACCATTCCTGCATCAAAGTAATTTCCAAACGGATTTTGTGGATCGATAATCGGATTGTTTTGCGTGTAGCCTGTCAAGTTTTCTCCACCTACATAAGCGCGAATATTTTTATTGAAATTTCTGGCGATTTGTGCATTAAGAGTCGTGTAACTTTTAGAAAATTCCGGTAATCTGTATTCTTCAGGATTAGAATTGAGGTTTGGAAGTTTCTGTTTTCCAATTAATTGAAGCGTAGAATCAAAACTCCAGAATGCTCCTTTTTCTGTTTTTTCTGTAGAATAAGAAGCGTTGAAAAATCCTCTGTTTTTTGCCATAAACGGAATTTCTCTTTTCCCACCGATGAAATCTGCTTCTACATCGTAATATTTGTAAGCCAATCTAACCTCTAAATTTTTTAAAGGAATCAGATCCAGTTGAGTCTGAAAACTGTTCGCAAAAGATTTTCCGCTGAGGTTATAAAAAACCAGTTTTTGTGGCGAAACATCCAAATCTGTCAAAACTTGATTTTGGAAATCTGTTCTAAAGAAATCTGCAACTACGCTTGCTTTTCGATTAAACAATTTAAATTCCTGTTGAAGACTTGCACCGTAATTCCAGGCGATCTCTGGTTTTAAATCATAAATTTTCCCGCCGTTTCCTAAAATCTCAATTTGTCGGTTTGATCCGAAATATTGCTGACTTTCTGCAAAAATATTCGCAGTTCTAAAGCCTCGTCCCGCAGAAAGACGAAGAATTGTTTTTGGCGTTAGATCATATTTAAAGTTAACTCTTGGTGTAAACTGCGTTCCTGCTAAATTGTGAAAATCGGTTCGAACTCCTGCAACCAAAGTATATTTTACGCCTGTCAAAGTATATTCGAAAAATAACCCGGGAACTGTTTCTGTTCTTTTATAATTTTGAGTCAGATAATCTTCGTCATATTTATCGTATAAGAAACTCGCTCCGGTTTTGAATTTATTGTTGGTGTTCCCAATAATACTTTCGAAAATTAAATTAGAGTAGAACGTATTTTGATTCCCAAAATAATTCCGCTGACCAAAAAAACTATCCTGTTGATGTGTCGTAAACTGGTTCATCCACCCGATACTTTGGTAAGGTTTGCCTTTGAAAACATAGCCGGTTTTATTCCAGATCTCAAATCGGGAAAGATTGATGCCAACTCCGTAAGCATTTTGTTGTGAGCGATCTATTTTTTTATCAAAAGCAGTTTGTCCGCCGAATCGTTCATCTTTCACAAAACTGATTCCGAAATGAGAACCTAATCCTGAATGCTCTAAATCATTGTAATTCAAAAGATAAGCTGCGTTGATTTGATTTCCAGTTGGCTGATCTAAAAAACCATCATGATTAGAATCTTTTTTTGTTAAAGTGGCGTTTCCATGCAATAAAACCGATTGATTCCAGTGTTCGTTGAGTTGTGAAGTGGAGGTAATATTAGTTTCTACTCTTCCATTGACGTCTGCAAAAACATTCAGTGAAGTTTCTGGTTTATCCTGAAGTTTTAAAAGTTCGGTATTGATTTGTCCTGTAATGCTTTCATACCCATTAACAACAGTACTTCCACCTTTAGTCAATTGAATTCCGCCAATCCATCTTCCGGGAATTAAATTCAATCCGTAAGGTGCGGCTATACCACGAATCGATGGCAAAAGTTCTTTGGTCAAAGACGTATATTTTTGGTCTAAACCAAGCATTTTTAGTTGCTTCGTTCCTGTTACCGCATTAGTGAAGGAAACATCGACCGTTGCGTTGGTTTCAAAGCTTTCAGATAAGTTACAACATGCAGCTTTCAATAATTCTTTGCTGCTGATATTGAAAGTAAGACCGGTTTCTTTTCTGTTCAACGCAGTTGCATCGGCTAATTTAGTCACTCGAACTTCTTCAATTGATTTATTAACATGATCTGCATCATCTTCAATTTCAATTTTGGCTTCCGGATTTTCATCGTCATGAACAAGGGAACTTTTCACTCCAAACGGTAGTGTTCGGTCATAGAGACAACAATCAGGAAGTTTTTTATAGACATCATCTTTCGCCAGAAATTTCTCATTATCATGACCAACTTCTGCAATTTTTTTCAAAATTTGCTCTGCTGAAGTTTTCGAAGGGTCAAAATTAAGAGTCACTATCTGAGTTTGTGGATCCCAGATTGAGGAATCAGCACCTGCAGTTGAAGCAGCCTTTTCAATTCTCGCTTTACATGAACTGCAATTTCCGCGAACGAAATACTGATTTTCTTTTTTAATAGGTTGTTCTGAAATCGCATTTTTCAGGAAAGAAGGTTCTCTTTTGTAATGACAACAACTGGGAAGTTTTTCGTAAACATCATCTTTTGCTTTGTATTTTTCGTTATCGTGACCAACTTCGGCAATGTTTTTTAAAATTTGGTCTGCTGAAATTTTCGCAGGATCAAATTCCAGATCGAGTTTTTGAGAATCAACATTCCAAACTGCGGTTGTCGCACCTGATTTTTTAGCCGAGGTTTCGATCCTTTCTTTACAAATTGTACATTCGCCTTTCACGAGGAAAGTAGATTTTGTGATGGTTTGCGAAAATAGGAAGGACGTAATTAGAAAAGAAAAAAGTAAGAGACTTTTAAATAAAATTTTCATTTTTTAAATTAAGTTTAATGACAATAAGGAATTCCAAAAGAACATTCTTTTGGCTGTTATTTAAGGTATTAAACTAATTTTGGCGGTTGCCAGATGTTTTGAAAAGAAGATGAAAAATAAAAATTTCTATACTCAAAACTCAATATTTGGGAGTGAAAATGCTGAGTTAGAAAGGTTTTTGATTCTGGAGAAATAAAATTAATTACAAAATGAACGGAGCAGGAATGACATTGCGTGCAATCGTCACCACAATTATTTTTCTCGGACTTCGTTTTTGAATTTTCTGAATGACAAGTTTTTGTTTTTTCAGTTTTGCAGCAATCGTCTTTCGTTGATTTCTGGTCGCAACATTCAACTTTAGTTTGAGCAAAAATCATCTGTTTGGGAAGAATAAAGATACTCAACCCCATGACAATTAAAAATATTTTCAAAGTTCCTGACATGCTTTTGCAAAATTAATGAATATAAATTGAATAACAGCATTGTGTTAAACCTTCTTAAATTAAGTTAAAAAATATCGATTCAATTGCTTGACAGTTAATTAATTGTATTTTTGCCCAGTCAAAATCATTTAACATAATATAGAATGAAGAAAGTCCTTTTAACATTAATTTCTGTTTTTTTAGTTTCAACATCCTTCTACAGCCTTGATTCAAAAACCACTAAAACAGAAACTCATCTAAAAGTTGAACCCGCAAAATCAATCTCAAATTCCGAAAAAAAATCCTCCGCAGAAATTGCAACGGAGATTTATACTGATCTATCTTTCGAGAACATCAATATATTGAAGGAAGAAGTCTTTCTAAAAGCTTTTTTAGGTTTTGAAAATCTTAAAAAAGCCGGAAAATTAAACGAAGATTCTCATTTACTGACCATTTGCGATTTCTCGATTTCCTCTACAATAAAAAGACTTTGGGTAATTGATCTCGATCAGAAGAAAGTTCTTTTTAACTCTTTGGTAGCACACGGAAAAAACACAGGAGAAGAATTTGCACAAAAATTTTCAAATACTGAAAGTTCTTATCAAACAAGTCTTGGTTTTTATATAACAGAAAGCACTTATAACGGAAATAATGGGTATTCATTGAAGTTATCAGGAATGGATTCTGGATATAACGACGCCGCTTTACAACGTGCGATTGTAATGCACGGTGCAGATTATGTAAGCGACGACTTTATCAAAACACAACATAGAATTGGTCGAAGTTGGGGTTGTCCTGCCGTTCCCAGAGCTTTGGCAGAACCAATTATCAACACAATTAAAGGAAAGAATTGTCTTTTTATTTACTATCCAGACGTTCAATACCTGTCGAGTTCAAAATGGCTGAAGACAGACGAAACTATTTAATATAAAAATCCCGGTTAACAATTGCTGACCGGGATTTTTTATGATTTATTTCAGTTCTATCGGGTTGTTATTTTTCTTTGCTTCGTCTTTCAAGCGGTCCTCCATTTGTTTTCTTTGATCGGGATCGGTAGTTCTTGTCGGTCCAAATCCTCTTCCTGAAGTCATTGATGCTTGCATAAAGGAAACCGGATCTTTCTTAAATAAAGCATTCTGCTTCTCAAAATCTTTCCTTTTAACTTTTATGAGATTACCGGACTGGGTGAAAGTCTGCATTTCCGGTATTTTTTTAGTTTCTTTCAAATCAAAGGAATAGTCGTTTTTGGAATCTTCTGCTTTTATGATCAATCCCGGAAGTCCCGAAAATTTGTAAGGTCCGTCCTGAAAAGGAATTTCTGTTGTAAACCACGCGTACCAGGTTCTACCTGCAAAATTTGTTTCTGCTTTCTGGGTTTTGTATTCTCCTATTTTTGCGGTTTCAGGAAGAATTTTCCACTCCATGGGTCGGTCTTCTTCGTAAGAATACTGGTCTCTTGCAATTCTTGTGTTAAAGGTTTTAACTCCGGTCTTTCTATCTTTTTCAATAGTGAAATCGATGTCAGAACGTAAATTTTGCATTTGACTTCTATCAAAATTAAAACTACCGGTTTGGCTAGCTCTTCCAAAGATCGAATCCCTTTTCACGCGCTTTTCACCGTAGAAAATTGATTTTTCGGGGTTAATATCAAGGTAAGCAATTTCAGTTTTTACGTCGTTTCGGTTCGTCGAATCCCTCTTCATTGACACCTGATAAATGAAACGCGTGGCTTGTGAAAATACCAATTGAGAAAAAATCCCTAAAAATAAAATTCCAATTTTTTTCATAAAAGTTGATTTACGATTTTGATTGTTAATTGCGAAAAAAGTTAAAATCTTCGTCTATAAAGCAGATAGATAAATATACGGCTACAAATTTGATTTTCATTATATTATTAGTAATTTTGCAATCTAAATTCATTCTAAATAAAAACAATGATAAAAGTAAGCGATCATGCAAAAGAAAAAGCCATTCAGTTAATGACTGAAGACGGCTTCAAACCTTTTGAAGATTATATAAGAGTCGGCGTTAAAAGCGGCGGTTGTTCCGGTTTGGAATATGTTCTGAAATTTGATAACGAAAAAACAGATTCAGATCAGGTTTTTGAAGATAATGGTATAAAGATCATTATTGATAAAAAATCAATACTTTATTTAGCGGGGACAATATTAGAATTTTCCGGGGGATTAAATGGGAAAGGATTTGTATTCAACAATCCGAATGCAAACAGAACTTGCGGTTGCGGGGAAAGTTTCTCGTTATGATCGAAGGTTTAATGCTCAAAATTTAAATTTATGGCAACTGTTACAAAATATACTGAAGACGATTTAAGAGTAGATCTAGAAAATCAAAAATACGAATACGGTTTTACGACAGATATCGAGTATGAGGATTTTCCCATCGGTTTATCTGAAGAAATTGTGCGGATGATTTCTGCTAAAAAAGAAGAACCGGAATGGATGACGGAGTGGCGTTTGGAATCTTACAGGATCTGGTTGAAGATGGAAGAGCCAAATTGGGCGAACGTTTCTTATGAAAAACCTGATTTTCAAGCAATTCAATATTATTCAGCACCGAAAGTAAAGCCTGAATTAGCAAGTTTAGATGAAGTTGATCCTGAATTATTGAAAACATTTGCGAAGCTGGGTATTAACATTGAGGAGCAAAAAAGACTTTCAGGAGTTGCAATGGATATTGTGATCGATTCGGTTTCTGTAAAAACGACTTTTCAAAAAACATTAAAAGAAAAAGGAATTATTTTCTGTGCGATCTCTGAAGCAATCAGAGATTATCCCGAATTGGTTCGTAAATATATCGGTAAAGTTGTTCCAAGAGGAGATAACTATTACGCAGCTTTAAATTCAGCAGTATTTTCTGACGGAAGTTTCTGTTATATTCCAAAAGGCATTAAATGTCCGATGGAACTTTCAACTTACTTTAGAATTAACCAATCCGGAAGTGGACAGTTTGAAAGAACTTTACTCATCGCTGATGAAGGAAGTTACGTTTCTTACCTCGAAGGTTGTACCGCACCTGCAAGAGATGAAAACCAATTGCACGCCGCTGTAGTAGAACTTTTTGCTATGGATGATGCTGAAATCAAATATTCAACCGTACAAAATTGGTATCCCGGAGATTCAGAAGGAAAGGGTGGCGTTTTCAATTTCGTAACAAAACGAGGAATTTGTGAGAAAAACGCAAAAATCTCCTGGACGCAAGTTGAAACAGGTTCTGCTGTAACCTGGAAATATCCTTCTTGTATATTGAAAGGTGATAACTCAGTCGGAGAATTTTATTCGATTGCGGTTACGAATCATCATCAATATGCTGATACTGGAACGAAGATGATCCACATCGGGAAGAATACCAAATCAACGATTATTTCTAAAGGAATCTCAGCCGGAAAATCAAACAATTCTTATAGAGGTTTGGTGAAAATGATGCCTTCTGCAAAAGGAGCGCGTAACTTTTCACAATGTGATTCTTTATTGATGGGCAATGAATGTGGTGCGCATACTTTCCCTTATATCGAAGTTAAAAATACGAGCGCACAACTCGAACACGAAGCCACCACTTCAAAAATCGGTGAGGATCAGATCTTCTATTGTAACCAGCGGGGAATCAGTACAGAAAAAGCAATTGCTTTGATCGTCAACGGTTTCGGTAAAGAAGTTTTGAATAAATTACCGATGGAATTTGCCATCGAAGCTCAGAAATTATTAGAAATATCTTTGGAGGGAAGTGTGGGATAAATTGTTTGTTTCAATTCGGACATCAATTTAAATAACGCACTTTGTTTTAAAAATTTATAGATCATAACAGTAAAAAAACAGGAAGTAATTATCATTTAAATTATCTAATTACCTCATTTCATATTATGTTAAAAATTAACAACTTACACGCAAGAATCCAAGACGGAGCAGAAATCTTAAAGGGTATCAATCTACAAATAAATCCAGGCGAAGTTCACGCGATCATGGGACCAAACGGAGCAGGAAAATCAACCCTCGCTTCAGTCGTTGCCGGAAAAGAAGAGTACGAAGTAACTGACGGTGAAATTCTTTTTGAAGGAACCGATATTTCAGAAGATGCGCCGGAAGAAAGAGCTCACAAAGGAATTTTCCTTTCTTTTCAATATCCAGTGGAAATACCGGGAGTTACGGTAACCAACTTTATCAAAGCAGCCATCAACGAAAACCGAAAAGCAAAAGGTTTAGAGAATATGCCGGCAAAAGAAATGTTAGCTTTGGTAAAAGAAAATTCTGAAAAACTGAGCATTAAAAGAGATTTCTTGAATCGTTCGCTCAATCAGGGATTTTCCGGTGGAGAGAAGAAACGTAATGAGATCTTTCAAATGATGATGTTAAATCCGAAATTAGCGATTCTTGATGAAACCGATTCTGGTTTAGACATCGACGCTTTGAGAATTGTTGCAGACGGAGTTAATTCATTCAGAAAAGAAGGAAACGCAGTTCTGTTAATTACGCACTACCAAAGACTTTTAGATTATATCGAGCCAGATTTTGTTCACGTTTTAGCCGACGGAAAAATCATTAAAACCGGCGATAAATCATTGGCTTTAGAACTTGAAGAAAAAGGATACGATTGGCTTTTGAATTAATTTGAAATTTGTAAACCACAAGTTTCCTGTTAAAATGTCGAATTTCAAATCAATACAATGGCTTTATTAGAAAATATACAAAATAATCACGCTGCTTTTTTAGATACGCTTCAACACCGTTTTCTGGATGAAAATCGAAATGCTTCCCTGAAAAAATTCTTTCAATCAGGCTTTCCAACTAAAAAAGACGAAGAATATAAATACACAAATTTAAGAGAGATCACGGAGAAAAATTATAATTTTTTCCCGAACGAATCACATACTATTTCTAAGGAACAAATTGCAGAACTTCATTTAGGTGAAGAAAATTTTGACTGGATTGTCTTTATTAATGGGCAATTGCACAAAGAATTGTCTAAGATCTCTATTGAAAATGTAGAGTTACTTTCTTTCAATTTTGCTTTAAACGATCCGAAACATAAAGATGTTTTTGATCACTATTTTAATAGTATCGCTGATCAAAATTTGGCGTTTACGAACTTGAATACTGCTTACTGTAAGCAAGGGTTTTTCTTGAAAGTTCCAAAAAATGTAGTGATTGAAAAACCGATCCACGTTTTTTATATCTCTCAGAATCAAGACGAAAACACATTTTACAACACGCGAAATTTATTGATTGCAGAATCGGGATCAAAAATTGAAGTGATTGAAAGTCATCATAATTTTGATGAAACTTATGTGTTCACCAACTCTGTTACTGAAATTTTTTCTCACCAAAATGCAAAAGCAGATTGGCACAAAATACAAAATGACAGCGACACTTCTTATATGATTGATCATACTTTTGCGAAACAGGAACGCGACAGTTTAACCACTGTGAACACCTTTACTTTTGGCGGAAAATTGGTTCGAAATAATTTAGATTTTATTCATAACGGAGAAAATATCAACTCCTTTATGAACGGAATTACGATCATTGATGATGAGCAACTGGTCGATCATCACACCGCAGTTCATCACAAAACGCCGCATTGCGAAAGTTACCAAAATTACAAAGGAATCTACAAAGGGAAATCTCACGGAGTTTTCAACGGTAAAGTTTTCGTGGATAAAATCGCGCAGAAAACCAATGCTTATCAGCAAAATAACAATATCTTGCTTGACGAAGGTGCAACGATTGACAGCAAGCCGCAACTGGAAATTTTCGCAGATGATGTGAAATGTTCGCATGGTTGTACGGTTGGTCAGCTCAATGAAGACGCGCTTTTTTACCTTCGCGCACGTGGAATTTCCAAACAAAAAGCGATGGGAATGTTGCTTTTTGCCTTTGCAAATGATGCCATGGAAAATATTGATATCGAACCTCTGAAAGGCAAAATTTCAAAACTCATTGCCGAAAAATTAGAAGTAGATATTTCTTTTGAAGAGATTTTTTAGGGCGACAAATTCCGCCTTCCGTTCCCGCTTTTTTAATTGATGGCTTCGACAAGCTCAGTCACCAATAAAAAAGAGCTCCACTCAAGTCGGGTCGCAACTGGGATTAAAAATATGAATTTGTTATAACAACAAAACCATCAATAGGAACGGGCTTTAGCCCGTTTTTTTATTGTAGAAAGAATTTGGCTTTAGCCAAAACTTATTTTATAATTAGGATTTAACGTCACTTTTATTTCTTTGCATATTCCCTCGCACCTTTGCGAAAAAAACTTAAAAAATGAACCTAGACCAAATCAAAACCAATCTCACCACCTTCAAAGCAAATGATCAAATCTTTGAAGCCGCCCATTTTCTCATTGAAACCTTTGGTTTAGAAAGTAAAAACTTTGCAGGCTTCGGTTTCCGTCCGGAATTAGAACCCAACAAAATGTTGCTCACTACAGAAGGAGAACTCGGTGAAAAACAAATGGTCATGATTCCAAGAAATCTTTTTGATTTTGATTTGAATTTAGTCGCAAATATGGTTGCTCACGAAATGTTACACGTTCGACAGAAAGCACCAGAATCTTTAGTAGAAGATAAGAACGAAAGAGAATTTCAGGCGTATCGCGAAATGCTTTTCCATAAAGAATTCCCGCGTGTTCCCGATGTTTCCGATTTTCATAAAAAATTCTTCGCAGAAAAGGCTTTGGAATATTATAAGAGAATGGGTGAACATTCAGAACTTCAAAATAAATATGCAGAGCAGAAATTAGAATTAGAGAATTTCATCGCCGCTATTTGAATCATATAATTTCTCTTTTCTTTGAAAAAGATTTACAAAAAATAGAATCTGATCTTGTAAACTATTTGTAAAGTATTTTTAAGTCGCTGTATTTCATAATGTTATGTTTTACTAGGCTTTTACATGTGTTTTTCAAACAGAAGTTTTTAATCTGGGATAATTTTACCTCATCGAAAATTAACCAATTAAAATCAGCAAAATGAAAAATCTTATTCTATCGATCGTAACCGTTTTAAGCTTCATTGCTTGTAAAAAACAAGAAGGCGTTTCTACCAGTGCAGAATCGAGTTCTTCTATTACAAATGGAGATTCCTTATCCATGAATAATTCTGCGGTATTTGACAGTACGCAAAATTCTATGAGAAAAAATAGTGATTCTCTAACTTCTTCTGTAAAGGATACTGCTGTTGCAAAAATTCAAAAATTAAATAACGAGAAAAAACTGCTTACAGAAAAGGTCGCAAAAGAAATGGATTCTTCCACTAGGTCTGCCATTATCTCTGAAATCAAGATTACCCAAAAGAAAATTGATTCCGTACGAAATAATGTGGCGTTAAACAGGAAAAAACAGATAAACGCACCAAAAATTGTTCGGGAAACGAAAATCATTTATCGCGAAAAGCCAAGTCGAAAAGAAGTGGTTGTTACTCCAAAAATAACTAAAAAAGGTACTTTGGAAATTGAAGTCGAAGATATGGAAACTGCGCAATATGCCACTAAGGAGCAAGTATCTAAATATAATGGAACGGTAAAAAGCGAACAAATTTCAAGCGATAAGAATCAGCAATTTGATTTTCTGACAATAAACGTACCGCTCGATAAATCGGAATATCTTATAAAAGATCTGGAAAGTAATGTGGGAAAAATAAGCGCTAGAAATATTCAAATTACGGGGGAAGAATACGTGAAAAATTCAGTTTGCCATTTGGAGGTCACACTCATAAAGAATTCTAAAGATGCGCTCGTTGCCGGTGCTCCAAAAACATTTGGCGGCAGAACTTTGGGCGCAGTCGGAAGTGGCTGGAATGTTATTCAGGAAATATTTCTCTTTATGTTACCCTTTTGGCCACTTTTCTTAATTGGAGGCGGCGTTTATTATTACTTTAAAAAAAAGAAAACAGCAGAAGCTAATCAATAATTGATAATGAAAAAGGAAACCTGAATGGGTTTCCTTTTATTTTTTAGTTGATGAGCATTTTTTCTAAAATCTCACAGGCCGATTTAGGTAAATTCGTTCCTGGTCCGAAAATAAAATCAGCACCATTTGCATAAAGAAACTCATAATCCTGTTTTGGAATTACGCCCCCAACAACGATCGTAATATCTTCTGCGCCGAGTTTTTTCAATTCTGATACAACTTCCGGAACGAGGTATTTATGTCCGGCCGCTAAAGAAGAAACGCCCAAAATATGAATGTCATTTTCTACAGCCTGTTTCGCTACTTCTTCCGGTGTTTGAAATAATGGAGCGACATCAACATCAAATCCCATATCTGCGAAAGCCGTTGCGACTACTTTTGCACCACGATCGTGACCGTCTTGTCCCATTTTCACGACCATAATTCTTGGTCTTCTTCCTTCGTGCTCTTCAAACTTTTCAGTTAGAGCAAGAGCTTTCGGAAAATATTCATTTTTGCTTGCATTCATGGCGTAAACTCCTTGTATGGTTCTGATATTCGCTTTGTATCGTCCGAAACTTTCTTCCATCGCATCGCTCATTTCTCCGAGTGTCACTCTTCTTCGAGCTGCTTCGATGCAGATTTCCAGCAGATTTCCTTCTCCGGATTTTGCAGATTCTTTTAATTTATTTAAAATTTCTACCACTGCTTCAGGATTTCGATCTCTTTTTATTTGATGTAATCTTTCGATCTGTTTACGTCGAACTTCAGAATTATCGATATCTAAAATATCCAGTTCCATTTGTTTTTGAGTTGATTTGAAAGAATTAACGCCAATGATGAATTCTTCACCACTATCAATTTTTGCCTGTTTTTTAGCGGCAGCTTCTTCGATCCTCATCTTTGGAATTCCAGCCTCGATTGCTTTTGTCATTCCGCCTTCTTTTTCCACTTCATCGATGAATTTCATGGCTTCATCGATCATTTGTTGAGTCAGACTTTCTACCAAATGACTTCCGCCCATTGGATCTACAACATCGGTAATTCCGCTTTCCTGCTGTAAAATGATCTGTGTGTTTCTGGCAATTTTTGCGGAATAATCTGTTGGTAAAGCGATGGCTTCATCCAGAGCATTGGTGTGTAAAGATTGTGTTCCTCCTAAAGCAGAAGATAATGCTTCAATCGTAGTTCTGGTGATATTATTGAAAGGTTCTTGTTCCGTTAAACTCCAACCTGAAGTTTGAGAATGTGTCCTTAAGGCTAAAGATTTCGGATTTTGCGGATTAAAAGGTGTTAAGAGATTTGCCCAAATATATCTTGCAGCTCTCAGTTTGGCAATTTCCATGAAGTGATTCATTCCGATTGCCCAAAAAAACGATAGGCGTGGTGCAAAATCATCGGTCTTCATCCCCGCTTTCATTCCTGTTCTAACATATTCTAAACCATCTGCTAAAGTATAGGCCATTTCTAAAACTGGTGTCGCTCCAGCTTCCTGCATGTGATATCCGGAAATTGAAATCGAATTAAATTTCGGAATATTTTTAGAGGCATATTCGAAAATATCGGCAATAATTTTCATAGAAGGAGTCGGCGGATAAATGTAAGTATTCCGCACCATGAATTCTTTTAGAATATCATTTTGAATCGTACCTGAAAGTTTGTCCTGAGAAACGCCTTGCTCTTCTGCAGCTACAATATAAAAAGCCAAAACAGGTAAAACCGCTCCGTTCATCGTCATTGAAACTGAGATCTCATCCAAAGGAATTTCATTAAATAAAATCTTCATGTCTTCCACGGAATCAATGGCAACTCCGGCTTTTCCCACATCGCCTTCAACTCGTGGATGATCGGAATCGTAACCGCGGTGCGTCGCCAAATCAAAGGCAACGGATAAACCTTTTTGTCCGGCTGCTAAATTTCTTCTGTAAAATGCATTGGATTCTTCTGCAGTAGAAAATCCTGCGTATTGCCTAATAGTCCAGGGTTTTTGAACATACATTGTAGAATACGGTCCACGCAAGTACGGCGCAATTCCTGCAGCATATTTTTTTTCTGTGAGAACTTTTGAATCATTTTCAGTATATGAAGATTTCATTTCCAAACCGTCTTTTTCGAAAAAGTAGGGAAGTGTTGGTTCCGATTTAAGGGAAAAGTCAGGATTTGTATTTTGGATTTTTTGACGCATTTTACTTGGCTTTGAAGAAAGTAAAGTTACGAATTTTTAAGAAAAGTTTTTTCAATTAAAAAACCCTTTCAGCCTTTTAAAGGCTGAAAGGGTTGATTAGTAAAATTGAGAAATGGAGTTAAAAAGCTTTCAGAAGAATCTGAAAGCTTTTTAACTATTTTTAAATATTAAGAGTCAATTTTTTAATAAGATATTATTCAGAACGTCTTAATTTCTGTTGAACATAAGAATATAAGTTTGGAATAAATTCTGAGCTACCAACTCCGAAATCTCTCATTTTAGGAAATATCCTTAAAATTTGTGGAAGAGACAACGCGAGAATAATCCCATAAGGACTTGTGCTATTTTCAGAATTGCTATCTGTTAGATATAAAACGACGATGCCTCCAACGAAAAGAAGGGTTAACAAAAAATTGATATTCTCAGATTTCATTTTCATTAAATAAAATTAAATAAATAAAATTAAAAACTCAGATTAATAATTATCTTCCTCACCTTTCATTTTCTCAGCATTTTCTGCCATAATCACAGCGTCTATCATTTCCTGAAGATCACCGTTCATGTAAGCATCAAGGTTGTACATTGATTTGTTTACTCGGTGGTCGGTAACTCTTCCTTGCGGATAATTGTAGGTTTTAATTTTTGCAGAACGGTCACCGGTTGAAACCATCGATTTTCTTTGTGCTGCGATATCTCCAACTGATTTTTGAACCTCGATGTCGTATAATTTTGTACGAAGCATTTCCATGGCCAATTCACGGTTAGCTAACTGAGAACGTGCCTGTTGACAAACAACCACCATTCCGGAAGGTTTGTGTGTTAACTGTACTTTTGTTTCTACTTTATTTACGTTTTGTCCACCTGCACCACCTGATCTGGAAGTTTGCATTTCGATGTCGGCAGGATTTAATTCAAAATCGATTTCTTCGGCTTCCGGAAGAACTGCGATCGTAATTGCAGAAGTATGGACTCTTCCTTGAGATTCGGTTTCCGGGACACGTTGTACACGGTGAACTCCGGATTCGAATTTCATAATTCCGTAAACGCCGTCGCCTTCTATTTTTAAAATTAATTCCTTGTAACCTTTTGAAGCTTCGTTGGCATCGGTGATCTCGTGTTTCCAGCCTTTTGTTTTGAAGTACATTGCATAAGCTCTGTAAACATCTTCAACAAAAATGGCAGCTTCATCTCCTCCAGTTCCAGCGCGAAGTTCTACGATGACGTTTTTATCATCGGTAGGATCTTTCGGGATCAATAAAACTTTGAGCTGTTCTTCAAATGCCGGGATTTTATCCATGGCTTCGTATTTTTCAGCTTTTGCCATCTCTACAAATTCTTTATCAGAACCGTCTGCAATAATTTCGTCGGATTCCTCGATCGTCGTTAAAGCCTGTTTATATTGATCAAAAACATCAACAATTTTCTTTAAATCGCTGTATTCTTTGTTGAGTACTGAATATTTTTTCTGATCAGAAATGATATCGGGCTGAATAATTAAGTCTGCTACTTCGTTGTAGCGTTGTTTTATGGCTTCGAGTTTGGGTATAAGGGACTTTGACATTTCTGATTTTTTGTAGTGTGCAAAGATAGTGAAAAGTTGGAAGATTGAAGTTGAGAGCGGAAAGTTGGATATTAAATAAAAAATCGATTTCTTAATTTTATTTTTTTAGGATTTTAAAACTTTCGGGAGAAGAAATGAACTTTATTTTAGCCCGGATCGTAACGGCATCCTTTTTCGGAACGAAGTGGAGAAAAAGATAGAGTGGAGAGCCGGTACGATTTTTTAAAGAAGCGAAAATTGTGTTGCTCCTCAACAAAAAAATCAGTTCCTAAATAATTAGAAACTGATTATATATATGATTTTGCTTTGCGATCGCTTTTCCCGGAATTAAAGTGGGAAAGCAATGACATCAACTAGTGATGACCGTGATTGTCGTGGCTGTGAAGAAATGGACCGGACCCTTTTGGATCGCTGAAAAGCAGTTCAACTCCTTCTTGCTCAGTCATTATTTTTCTTCTTACCTCTTCTGGATCGAATGGTTTTGTTTTACCGAAATATTCTAATAATCCGGAAGTTAACCAGACCGGAATTACATATCCGAAGAACATGAAAATACACCAAAAACCAACGAGGAACATGCATATGAAATAGATGGTCCAAAGGAATTGATAGAAAGGCCAGAATGATGAATATAATAATACTAACATTGCAATAGATTTTAGGCAAAAATAGGATAAATTTCGGTTGCTACAAAAGATTTATCGCTGATTTTTGTTATTTAAAGTGATTTTAAATTTCTTAGTGTGCGATTGATTCGAAGAAGTCGTTTCCTTTGTCATCTGAAATTATAAAAGCGGGGAAATTTTTGATCTCTATTTTACGAACGGCTTCCATGCCAAGTTCTTCGAAATCAACAACTTCAACAGAAGTTATATTTTCTTTTGCTAAAATTGCCGCAGGTCCGCCGATGGATCCTAAGTAAAATCCGCCGTGTTTGTGACAGGCATTTGTAACGTCTTTGCTGCGGTTTCCTTTTGCGAGCATGATCATACTTCCGCCATTTGCCTGAAATTCGTCAACATAGACATCCATTCTCCCCGCAGTTGTTGGTCCGAAACTTCCGGATGCCATTCCAGCTGGAGTTTTTGCGGGACCTGCGTAATAGATCGGATGGTTTTTGAAATATTCTGGCATTGGTTTTCCGCTGTCTAAGAGTTCTTTAATTTTTGCGTGAGCGATATCTCGGGCTACGATTAAAGTTCCGTTGAGACTTAATCTTGTTTTAATTGGATATTTTGAAAGTTCTGCTAAAATTTGAGGCATCGGCTGATTCAAATCGATGGAAACTGCTGCTTCTAAATGCGGTGGTGTTGAAGGTAAAAACTGTTTCGGATTCACCTCTAACTGTTCTAAAAAGATCCCGTCTTTGGTGATTTTTCCTTTAATATTTCGATCTGCAGAACACGAAACACCCATTCCAACCGGACAACTTGCTGCGTGTCGTGGAAGACGAATTACGCGAACATCGTGGGTTAAATATTTTCCGCCAAACTGCGCTCCGATAGAACTTTCCTGGCAAATTTTCTGAACTCTTTTTTCCCATTCCAGATCACGGAATGCTTGACCGCCCATATTTCCTTCTGTCGGAAGATGATCATAATAACCCGCACTTGCTTTTTTGACCGCAGCTAAATTGGCTTCGGCAGAAGTTCCGCCAATAACGATCGCCAAATGATAAGGTGGACAAGCCGCGGTTCCCAGATCCATAATTCTTTCGCGCACAAATGCATCTAAAGAACTTTCGTTCAGCAAAGATTTGGTTTTTTGATAAAGGAAAGTTTTATTGGCAGAACCTCCACCTTTTGCTAAAAATAAGAATTTGTATTCATTTCCAGTCTCTGCGTAAATGTCAATTTGAGCCGGAAGATTTGAGCCGGAATTTTTTTCCTCGAACATGGTTAAAGGAACGATTTGAGAATATCTTAAATTTCTTTCCTGATAGGTGTTGTAAATTCCTTTTGAGATCCAGGCAGCATCTTCAACGCCCGTAAAAACATTTTCTCCTTTTTTTGCAACACAGATCGCAGTTCCCGTATCCTGGCAAGAAGGAAGCGCACCTTCAATTGCAACGGCTGCATTTTGTAAAAGATTATAAGCCACAAAACGATCGTTATCGGTTGCTTCGGGATCGTCGATAATGTTTTTCAATTTCTGTAAATGAGAAGATCGAAGCATGAAAGAAACGTCGGCTAAAGCATTTTCTGCTAAAAGTTCTAAGGCTTTTGGATCGATAGTCAAAATTTCGCGGTCGCCCAACATTTCTGTTTTTACGTATTCAGAACTCAATTTTTTGTACTGAGTTTCGTCTTTTAGAATTGGAAAAGGTTCTTGGTAGTGGAAATCCATTGTTTAATTTTTGAAAAGCGTAAAATTAAGCAAATAAAAAATTCTTCAGTCAGGAATTTCCTACTATTTAGAAAACAGAAAAGGTGAAGAACATGTCTTCACCTTTTTCAGAAGGATAAAATTATCTTATTCCTCTTTCATCATTTGTGTATACAAATATAATGCATAACATTGTCATTTATTGTCAATCATCTACAACGGTCGGAAAGAATTGTTGGAAACGATCCCAGCGTCCTGTTCATAAAGGTTTACCATTTCAGTGTATTTTTCAACAACCAACTCTTTCAGAATTTCTGGTTTTATTACTTTAGCGTTTGACATCCAGTGAAAAATCCATCCGATAAGTTCTCGGTTGATGCCGCAAGTCATTTTCATCATGAAATTTTTGTTTTCCAGCTTTTCAAATTCCTGGGAGTCATTCCAAAACTGTTTGCTTACAAAATTTCCGGTGCGTTCTGTGAATTCAATTTCAATATCATAAATTTCGTTATCTATATTTTGAGTGATCCCAAATCTTTTAGAAAGTTCAACATCCAGATTTTGTACAAAACTGCTGTTGTCAAAAGAATCATTGGTTAACTTGTATTTTTCGATCTGTTCTAAACCGAGGATCAAAAGTTGATTATTCTCTTTAATAAAACCTGAAACATGAACGACGCCGCGATGATATAAAATTTGAATTGGAAAGAACATTTGCGGAAATTCTACGTGAGAAGATATAGAAGTGTAATCGTAATTGACCTCTATAAGTTGCATTTCTCTTTTGTTTTGAATGCTCCAAATGCAGTCATCTAAAATTTTATGATAATTGGTGAATACCGAACCTTCATAAAAGTGGCTTGCTTTGATCTGAGATTTTGCAACATTGACAAAATGCTCAAACTGGCTTTTGCTGTACTTTTGATAGAAAAGTCCGATGATCTTCCCGAGAGAACTGCTTCTGGAAGAAATGATGGATAAAGGCATAAAATTTTGAAAAAGGACATAAGAATTTATATCAAATTCCGTCAACGGTTTTTCGTCGTTGATATATTCGATCTTCCATGTTTTTCTGTTTTTTTCTCCGACAGAAACCACCAGTTTTTCATTTGCGGGAATAACAGAGTTTTCTAGATCATACAAATCCCGATAGAAGCTGCGTGCGGAGATTTGAACCGCATTTTTACTCGCCCAGTTTGATAACATTTCGATTGTTACGGGACCAGATTTCAGGCGGCTGTAAATCATCATTAATCTTTTCGACTTTTCTGACATCTAAATTCATTTTGTATATAAAAATAGGGATTTTTAATGGCTTATCATCAACTTTATCAGTGTAAATGATGGATTTTTATCATCATATTTCTTTGTCGGTCCTTATTAAATTCCTTAATTTTAAGAAAATAAATATTAAGCAATGAATTACAGAACAGAAAAAGATACCATGGGCGATGTGCAGGTTCCTGCAGATAAATTTTGGGGCGCACAAACGGAGCGTTCCCGCAATAATTTTAAAATCGGTCCTGAAGCTTCCATGCCGCATGAAATTATAGAAGCTTTTGCTTATTTAAAAAAAGCGGCAGCATTTACGAATGCTGAATTAGGCGTTCTTTCCTCCGAAAAGAGAGATATGATTGCAGAAGTATGCGATGAAATTTTAAACGGGAAATTAAATGATCAGTTTCCTCTCGTGATCTGGCAAACCGGTTCCGGAACTCAGTCGAATATGAATATGAACGAGGTCATCTCAAATAAAGTCCATGTAAATAACGGCGGAACTTTGGGCGAAAAATCTGAAATTCATCCCAATGACGATGTGAATAAATCCCAAAGTTCCAATGATACTTTTCCAACAGCGATGCATATTGCAGCCTATAAAAAAGTGGTTGAACATACTTTGCCCGCGGTAGAAAAATTGCGAAATACGTTGCATGAAAAAGCAGAAAATTTTAAATCGATCGTGAAAATCGGACGAACCCATTTAATGGATGCAACTCCTTTAACTTTAGGTCAGGAATTTTCCGGTTATGTTGCACAACTGGATTATGCGATGAAAGCGATTACGAATACATTCGAGCATTTGCAGGAAATCGCTTTAGGTGGAACTGCAGTTGGAACAGGTTTAAATACCCCAAAAGGTTACGATGTTTTGGTCGCAAAATATATTTCAGAATTTACGGGACTTCCGTTTGAGACGGCGCCGAATAAATTTGAAGCTTTAGCAGCACACGATGCGATTGTTGAAAGTCATGGAGCGCTCAAACAATTAGCAGTTTCTCTTTATAAAATTGCTCAGGATATTCGTTTTCTCGCTTCCGGACCGAGATCTGGAATTGGAGAAATTCATATTCCTGAAAATGAACCGGGTTCTTCCATAATGCCCGGAAAAGTTAATCCAACTCAGAATGAAGCAATGACCATGGTTTGCGCACAAATTTTAGGAAATGACACTACAATTTCTTTTGCCGGAACTCAGGGGAATTTTGAACTCAATGTTTTCAAACCGGTGATGGCGTATAATTTTTTACAATCTGCGCAATTATTAGGTGACGCCTGTATTTCCTTTAATGATCACTGCGCGGTTGGAATTGAACCAAATGAACCTCGAATTAAAGAACTGGTGGAGAAATCATTAATGTTGGTTACTGCTTTAAATACGCATATCGGTTATGAAAACGCTGCAAAAATTGCAAAAACGGCTCACAAAAACGGAACGACTTTAAAAGAAGAAGCCGTGAATTTAGGATTGTTGACGGCGGAACAATTTGATGAATGGGTTAAACCAGAGGAAATGGTTTAGTTTGAAAGAAAAGATAATAGACGGATAAATGATAGATTTTTAAATGCAAAAAACTCTGGAATATTTCCAGAGTTTTTTGTTGATATGAAGTGCTATGAAAAATTTATAATCCAAGAGCCAAACCAATTACTAAAGCTTTATCATTTGGAAAGTGACTGTCTTTGAAGTAATTACTGAAATCTTTTTTCACGAAAATACTTAAGCTGTCATAAGAAAAAGTGAGTTGACCACCATAGATAAAAGGATTTACCTGATAATTCGATCTGTTTCTAAAATCGTCACCACTTCCTGCTACAATATTATTGGTAGACATTTGCACTCCGCCATAAACGTTGGCTCCCATTCGAAATCCGCGACTGTATTTTCTGTATTGAATATCCATCCCAACATTTTTTAATTTAGAAAAATTGTATTGTAAACCAAGTGGAATCATCAGATAACCTGTTCTCAATTTACTTTTATCAATATTACCGCCGTAATTTTCTATATAAACCTGACCATTACCATCTTTCGCAAAAATCTTATTATTATCTAACCGCAATGTTCTCCAGGAAAATCCTATACCTGAAATTAAACCCCAAGGACTCGTTCTGCTAAATTGATAGTTCAATTTCAACCCAAATTCCAGATTACTGCTATACGCAATGTTGGTATCCAGTTCATTATTTGGTAAGCTGTTCGTAAGATTCATTATGCCGTAAGAAAAATAGGGATCTAAACTTCGCGTCGCGCGGTATTTTTTTAAAAGATTTGCTTTTAATTCTTCTTCAGAAGTAATATCGGCGTTCAATAAAGAATATCTTACTTGCTTTTGAATGACAGAATCAAGATCAAATCCCAATGCTTCAATTCTTTGGTCTATTTTTCCCGCATACTTTTCAGAAATTTCTGCTTTTTGTTTATCGAAATCAGCTTTGTCCAGGTTTTTACTTACAAGAACTTTTAATTCTGCGTCCATCAAAGTTTTTTCCTGCTGAATAATAGCATTTATGCTCGATGCATACTCTTCAACTTTCTCTTTTACAACAGGACTTATCTCGCTCTCTTTTCTCGAAGGAAGATTGAGTCTGATGTTGACCTGGGCGTTAATAGTAGCGGCATAAAAACATACCAATCCCATCATGATAATTTTCTTGATCATCTTATTAATTTTTAAAAGTTTGTAGTTGAGTTATTTGGAGTGGAGGTCAATCGTTGCAACGTTGCTTCCATCTTTCGAATTTTCGATCACTTCTTTATGTTCTACGGAAAATAAGAGGGTAGAAGCATCAACATATTTTTTTCTTTTTTTAGGAACATTTGTTGAATCTATCGTCGCAAGAATATTCTGATTTGAACTCTGATTTTTATAGATTTCAGAAGCAATTTGTTTTTCAGTCTCTTTTACTGGAGTTGCTGATTTTGCTACAACAACGTCCGGTTTTGAAATTTCAATTTTTTGAGAGGATTGAATTCTGGTGTTTTTAGAAGCGATCAATTCAGTTTTTTGATTTAAAATTGGCGAAACTTCTTGTTCAACAGTCTTCTCTAATTTGTTTTTCTGTAGAACTTCCGTTTTTACAATTTGAGGTTGAGTAGCTTCTTTTTTATTAAAGATTAAAAAGCTTAATGTTGCCAGTAAAATAAAGCAAGCCGCCATTAAGAACCAATTCATTTTTGATTTTGAAGAAGTCTGAACTAAAGTTTGACTTTGACTTTCAATTTCAGCCCACAAATCTCTCTTCGGAGTAATTTCCCGCCCGTCGATTTGCTTTTTGATCTCTTGTTCAAAATTATATTTCGGAGTATTCATTTTTCAAGTTTTTTTGTTGCTGAAAGTAGATTTTTCTTAATTTCTCTTTTGCGCGAAACAGTTGTGTTTTACTTACTGCTAAAGAAATGTCGAGCGTTTCAGAAATTTCCTGATGCGAACAACCTTCGATGACATAAAGGTTAAAAACCATTCTGTAAGCATCCGGAAGCTGGTCTAAAAGTTCCTGCGCATTAAAATCAAAGTCGGTGATTTCGTCATGAAATTCTTCCAGAACTGCGGGATTAATGTCATCAATATAAAAAACCGTTTTGTGGCTTTTAATAAAATTCAGACATTCGTTCACTACAATTCTTCTGGCCCAACCTTCGAGATTTCCTTCGCTGCGAAATGTTTCGATACTTTTGAACATCTTGCAAAATGCTTTGATCACGCAATCTTCAGCCTGGTAAATATCGCTGACATAACTTTTGCTCACACTTAAGAATCGCTTTACATTTTGTTCATAGAAGATTTTCTGCGCAGCCGGCTCCTGTTTTTGCAGGCGACTTAGCAAATCATCTTTTTTATTATTGAACAAAATCTTCATACTTATTCTATTTCTACTTTAAAGACAACAAAATTTTAAAAAGGTTACAGTTAAAAATAATTTTTCAATATTTAAACTGTAAGTAATTGATAATGAATTAAAAAAAAATCCACTTTCTAATAAATGAAAATGGATTTTGATTATGAATTTAGATTGAAACTTCAACCGAGGTGGCGAAGAAATCTTCTAATTCCTGCAAAGTTTCCGGAGTCGTGATGATATCTTTTATCATTTCGCCTTTGTCGAGCAATACGATTCTGTTGCTGACTTCGGTCGTATGTGCAAGATCGTGACTTGAAATTAGAAAAGTGACTTGTTCGTTTTTTGTCCAGTCTTTTATTAATTTCTTCAATTTAATTTGAGTGGAAGGATCGAGGTTCGCAAAAGGTTCATCCAGAACAATAATTTCGGGAGTTCCAATTAAAGCGCCTACAATTCCGACTTTTTTCTGATTTCCTTTCGATAGATCACGGATGTATTTTTTGGCATTTAAAATCTCACCATTAAAAAAATCATGGAACTGTTTTAAGAATTCGTCGACACTTGCTTTGTTTTGCCCGCGAAGTTCGCCCAGAAAATAGAAATATTCTTCCGGAGTTAAATAACCGATCAAGAACGTGTCATCAATAAAAGCAGAAACTTTCTTTTTCCAGTTTTCATTTTCGTTAACTTTATTTCCATCGATTTCGATAAATCCTGTTGTAGGTTCTATTAAATCTAACAAAAGACTGAAAAGGGTCGTTTTTCCGGCGCCGTTATTTCCTACCAAACCGAAACTCTCTCCTTTCGGAATGACGAGGTTTTCGATGTGAAGCACTTTTTTGGTTCCGTAAACTTTAGATATATTTTGAATTGAAATCATTTGATGAGGTTTTAGATGATGGGTTTTAGATAGGAAGAAATTTCTTTGTGCGAAAATTGAATAAATAAATTATACTTTTTTGAAGGCATCGAGGGTCGAATATTTCTGGTTTTTATAAACTTTAACGATCACATCGAAAATTTTGTGTCTAAGAGAAAAACCAATAATTCCCAGAATTGCTAAACTCCCAACTGCAGGATAAATTCCGAAGAAGTGTTTCATTACCGCAAAAACGCCCATCGGTAAAATCATTTGTGGTAGGAGAAGCAGCATAATTTTCATATTAAAATTATTGCCACCACCACCGAATGATTTGCTTTTTGAGTTCAGGTCAATTGGTTTTTTATTGAAAGCACCTGCTAAAAGCGTGATGTAGGAATTGACGCCTAAATTATATAAACCTGCAGCAAGAACTGTTAAATAAAACTCCCAACTAATCAGAAGATAAGCTGAAGCCAGAACAATCGAAACAGAAATACCGATGATGATCAGCGACCATTTTCCTTTCAAATATTCTTTATACGGAACATTTTGTGTCATCATCAAAGGATAATACGAACTGTCCCAACTTGGAACGCGCTGACCAAACATCAACATAAATCCGCCCGTGATAAAAATTCCGGTGAAGAGTTGCATAAAACTGTTGTCATAGCCTTTCGAGTAAGTCAGTAAACCATAAAACAGAAAGAACAAGCTCATTGTTAAAGCCGATTTAGCAGCTTTACTTCTCTTCAGCAATCTTATATCATTGTTAATAAAAGTTCCCATCACACCGTAGCGATTCAAAAATACGATGTTTTCAGTTTTACCTTCTGCGACTTTTAATTCTAATCCTTTATCGAGGTAAAAGTTTCTGTAAATTTCCTGATAAGCGACATATGCTGCTAAAATTGCCAGAATTACTGGGATAAGAAACACTCCAAAATATTGATAGAAGCTGTAGAAGATTTTCTGCGAATAGTGAGACAGTTGGATGACTTTATAATATTCTAAAGCGCCAAAAATCGCCATAATTCCGAAGACGGTTATGACAACCGCATTTTTTCCGTTGAGTAAAATATTGAGAAAATTGTTAAAATAGAAAACCGCTAAAATTCCAATGGTAAACATTAAGACATGAATCACCGAAAATCCGCCATCAATAATAAGAAGTCCGGCAAAAGGGAGAAGAAAAAGTAAATTTCCCCAGTTGAAAAAATTCACAAGAACTTTGACCATGGTATAATTCACCAGTTTTTTTTTCGAAATTCCTAGAGTGAGAAAAGGTTTGATGTTTTGCGTCGGCATTTGTTGCATGAAATAACGAACCAGCAGATCAATTGCCCAATAGTAAATAAAATACTTACAGAAAATAAGAACAGGATCTACATGTAATTTTTCAGTCGCAAAGAAATAAAGCAGAAATGGAAGAGCCAGATAGGCAAAACTGAAATAAGCCATTCCGAAAAACATCAGAATTTTCATTCCAAGATTAGCGCCGAATTGCGGATTTCGTATGAAATTTTTGAATTCGAACTGGATGAGTCTTCGGTACATTTTCTTAGTTTTATGATAAGTCTAAAAATAAGAAAAATGTTACAGATGAATTACTTCATCAGTTCTCTTGCCTGAGAAACTGCGGCATCAGTGATCTTACTGCCAGAAAGCAACTGTGCGATTTCCTGTAATTTTTCGTCGTGATTCAAAGGAATGATCGTCGTTTGGGTTTTCCCGGAAACTTCTCTTTTGATGACTTTGTAATTATTATTTCCTTTCGCCGCAACCTGTGCAAGATGGGTGATCACGATGAGTTGCATGTTTTCTGACATGTCTTTCATCACATTTCCCATTTCTTCTGCGACTTTACCGGAAACTCCGGTGTCGATTTCGTCCAGAATTAATGTCGGAAGTTCTGCATTTTCTGCCATCAGTTTTTTAATGGAAAGCATTACCCGGGAACGTTCACCACCTGAAATTGCGGTCTGGATCGGCTTTAAAGGAAAACCTGCATTTGCCTGAAATAATAATTGAATATTTTCTTTTCCAAAATTGTTATAGCTTTCAACTTCAGTTAACTGAACTTCGATTTTGGCTTTTTCTAAACCTAACTGATTAAGTAGCTTTTCCGTCTTTTTAATGAAATTTGGAATGGCTTTTTTTCGGTTCTGAGATAATTCGTTTGAAGCTTTTTCTAAACTTTGAGAAGAAGCCGCAATTTGCTTTTCAGTGCTCTCGATTAAAAACTCTAATTCTGCAAAACCAGTTTGATCGTTCTGCATTTCGTCGCGAATTGCCTTCAGTTCATCGACGGAATTTACTTTATGTTTCAGGAATAAAGTATTAATTTTATTGAGTCTCGAAGACAGATCCAGCAATGTTTGTGGATTTGTTTCCATATGTTCAGCTTCGTTTTGAAGGTCGAAAACGAGATCTTTCAATTCAACAAAAGTTTCCTCAAATCTCTGATTTAACCTTGAAAATTCATGAGAAAGAGAAGCAACTTTTGATAATTTCGTTTTTACATCGAGCAATGAATCCAGAACGCCAATTTCTTCTGCATCCATTTTATTGAAGATCAAAGACAGATTTTCAATGATCGTCTCCGCGTTTTCATGTTTGCTTAATTGATCCTGAACTTCTTCCAGATCAAATTCATCCAGATTCGCCTCCAACAATTCCTCCAGCAAAAATACTTTGTAATCGTTTTCTTTATTGCCTTCAAGAAGTTGTTTTTTAAAATTCTCCAGTTCTTTGACCAACCTTTTGTAAACTAAAAACTCCTGCTGATAATTGGTAATTAAGGTTTTGTTTTTCGAAAGTCCGTCGATCATTCGAAATTGATATTCCTCATCAAACAAATTGGATGTTTCAAATTGGGAGTGAATATCGATGAGCTTTTCAGAAAGTTTCTTCAATGTCTCCAAAGTGACAGGAACATCATTGACAAAAGCGCGGGATTTACCGGTGGGCAGAATTTCTCTTCGGATAATCGTTTGATTTTCGAAGTCTAGATCGTTTTCTTCAAAAAAAAATTTAAACGTTTCATTTAAATTAAATTCAGCTTCAACGATACTTTTAGTTTCGGAACTCTGAGTTGATTTTACGTCTGCTCTTTCGCCCAGAATTAAACGCAGCGCACCAAGAATAATTGATTTCCCAGCACCAGTTTCTCCCGTAATTACCTGTAAACCCTTGTTCAAAGTAATTTCGAGGGAATCAATAAGCGCAAAGTTTTGAATGAAAATTCTTGAAAGCATATTTTGAAAAATCAATTACGAAATTACCAATTGAATTTCGGTTTGTAAATTTAAGAATTTAAAAGAGATTTCAATCTATTTCCACTTATTCCATTTGCTATCGATATCTTTCGGAGATAAAATAATGAGCAGCGATTTAAGATCTGCCATATTGATATTGGCATTATTTCCGGTATTGAAAATGTCGAAAATTTCCTGTTTTTTGGTGTCGATGAAAATATTCACCGGATAATTCATCTGAAAATTATTTTCATACTCTTTCAATTGTAAAACAGCATCTGCAATAATCTTTTTTCCGGCAGATTGATCCTGTTTTCCAAGATTATCTAAACCCGCACGATGATAAGTATAATAAAGGTTTCGGAGTGTATTTTGTTCCGGTCTCAACATATTATCGACCAAAGCGGCTCTGGTTTTTGGGCCTTCAATTAATGACCATCCTTCAAAACTTTGATTTTGAGAATTGTTCAAAATTTTCTGAGCTTTTTCAAACCAAGGTTGTCCCCCTTTCACTTTGAAACTGTCGCCGTCGTAGCCCAAAATAGTATAAACATAAAAACTGATTACATCAATTAAGTTTTTACCGGAAAACTGTCTTTCATTAAAAACGAGATTTTCATTTTCGGTATAATCAAACGAAAATTTAGTATCGTTGAGGTTTAAAAGTGGCGTTTCATAAGTCGTATTGAAAACCGGTCGAACTGCCTGTACGACGAGACTTGCTTTGAAATTACTGTTTCCAGATCGTTCTGCGATAACAATGGCGAAATTGCACTTGATCTTTTCTAAATTCTGCAGTTTTTTTCCGGTCCAGCTTGTATTGTTGATAAAATCTCTTAAATTTTTTTCTAAAGTTTTATAAACCTGCGTATTACTCCCGCCAAGCTGTTGTGCGTTGACCTGAACATTTGCCAAAAGCTCCTGAGAGAAGCTTAATTGAAAGGTGAAAATAAGGAGGAATATTGTAAAAAGTTTCTTCATGTTCAATGTAAAATTAGAAAACGGAAATTTAAGGATATTATTTTGAAATCTGTTCTTCCACGAAATTTAAAATATCTTTTGCGACATCATTTTTCGATTTCAAAGTAAATTCTTTCACTTCGGTTTTTGTAATAATTTTAATTTTATTGGTGTCGCTTTTAAATCCTGCTCCAGCATCGCGCAATGAATTTAAAACGATCATATCGAGATTCTTTTTCGCCAGTTTGCCTTTTGCATTCTCTTCTTCATTTTGAGTTTCCAGCGCAAATCCTACGAGAAATTGATGGGTTTTTCTCTCGCCCATCGTTTTCAGTATATCCGGATTTTTTATGAGTTCAATGGTCAAAGAATCATCATTTTTTTTAATTTTCTCTTTGGCTATTTCTTTCGGAGAGTAATCGGCAACCGCAGCACTTGCAATCGCAACATCGCAATTTTCGTAATGTTTGAAAACTTCCTCAAACATCTCTTTTGCAGAAGTAACGCGGTGAACTTTTATATTGGGATGATTGGTAGTCTGAGAACTTGGCCCGGAAATTAAGATCACGTTCGCGCCGCGATCAGCAGCAACATCTGCCAGTGAGAAACCCATTTTTCCGGAAGAATGATTTCCTATAAATCGAACAGGATCAATCGCTTCGTAAGTTGGTCCAGCTGTAATCAATACTGTTTTTCCGACCCAGGTTTTGGATTGAGACGTTGTATTAAAAAATTCTTCTATTTTTTCGACGATAGTTTCAGGTTCGGCCATTCGACCTTGTCCGGATAATCCGCTGGCTAATTCACCTATTTCTGCGGGAATAATAAAATGTCCGAAATCTTCTGCCATTTCTAAATTTTGTCGCGTCGACGGATGTTTATACATATCCAGATCCATTGCAGGAACAATAAAGACGGGGCATTTCGCCGACATATAAGTGGCAATCACTAAATTATCGCAAATTCCGTGAACCATTTTAGCCAGAGTATTTGCAGTACAGGGAGCAACTACGATCAGATCTGCCCAAAGTGCAAATTCCACATGATTATTCCACGTTCCATTTTCAGAATAAAAGTCGGAGAAAACAGGATTTTTTGAAAGGGTAGAAAGCGTGAGTTTCGAAACGAAATTTTCCGCTGAAGGAGTCATTAAAATTTGAACTTCTGCACCTTTTTTAATGAGGTTTCGCACGAGGTAAGTTATTTTGTAAGCAGCAATTCCGCCGCAAATACAGATGAGAATTTTTTTACCTTTAATGTTCATTTCAGTGACCGTTTATAGTGGAACGAATTTACTTAAATTTTTAGAAATAGAAATTTGGAGGAATGATGTAGCGAAATATGTACTTTAGAAATAGCAAAAGTCACAAAAGCATAGATCTTTTGTGACTTTTATTGTATTTGGAAAAAACCAGAAATTAGTTTCTTTCGTCTGTATTTCTAAAATAAATTTCACCATCTAACCATTCTCTGATCGCGATGGATGTAGGTTTAGGAAGTTTTTCGTAATGTTTAGAGATCTCAATCTGCTCTCTGTTTTCGAAAACTTCTTCCAATGTTGAATTATGCACTGCAAATTCGTCTAATTTACTGTGAAGTTCAGTGCGGATCTCAGCATTGATCTGCTCTGCTCTTTTCCCCATAATTACGATGGCTTCATAGATAGAGCCCACTTTTTCCTCGATTTTATCTTTGTCGTAAGTTATTGTACTTAATTCGGCTTTAGAATCTTTTACGCTCATATTCAGTGAATTATTATATTAATAAGTTTGCAAATATACGGGTTATTTTTGGATTTGGAAAGTCGCAGCAGGAGCCGGTGTAGCAAGAGACGCACTGTCTCTCCTGATCTGATCGCTGTTCTTTTCTGCGCTTTTCAGATCTTTCTCTGCGTTTGTTCTTACCTCTTCTGCTTTCTGTTTATCCAAAAGTTCTTTTCTTCGGTCTTCCACTCTTTTCTCTAACACCACGAAATCTTCTTTCGCTTTGTTTAATTTCGTTCTCAAGTCCACTGCTGTTTTTGCATTTTCGCTGTTCGGCATTTCTCTTTCAACCTGTTTTGTAAACGATAAAGCGTTTTCGATTCTGTCTTTTTTCAAATCGTAAACAGAGTTCGTTGCAAGCTCGTATCTCGATCTCAAAATATAATCATAAATTTTCGGACGAAGTTTGGTGCTTGGGAAATCATTTAACACATTGTCGAAAGCAACATTTGCAGCTTTGTAATCTGCTATCTTATAATATTGTTTTGCGTTCTCATACGCTTTGAATTCCAGTTTATAAGTCAGTTCATCGATAAGTTCATTGATGTTTTTTGACTTGTCAGAGTTCGGATAATTGTTGAGGAAAGTCTGAAGTTCGTTGATCGCCAGATCAGTGTTGGTCTGATCGAGATTGTAGTCCATTGAACCTTCGTAAAAACATAACGCAGACATGTAAGATGCATCTTCCGCCCGCTTATCCTGGGGAAAAGTCACCGCGAAATTTTTGAACTGATGTCCTGCTAATTTGTAATTTTTATCGTAATAATTCGCGTATGCAGAATTGTACACTACGTTTGGCGCATCATCGGTTCCTGCAACCAGATTAGATAACCTTTCGTAGAGAGCAAGTGCATCGCTCCATTTTTTCTTTTCGAATTTTTCGTTGGCAACTTTCAGGATAAAATCTTTATCTGCACTTTTCATCGCTAAACCTTGCTGTCTGTTACACGCAGACAATGCGAAAAATGCAAGAAGTACTATCAAATGTTTTTTCATAAATCTATTATAGCAGAAAATAATTTTAAATGATTTCTGCGGTTAAGTTTGCAAAAATATCATTTTTTTATCAATAGATTTTCTTTTATGATTATTTAACTAATATTTTAACGGTAAATATTCATAATTTCAAAAAAAACACCTTTTTAATAGGCTTGATATCCAATTACGGAGAAAACGGTGATCAAAAGATTCGCCTGAATTTTTTTTTCTGCCTCCACTAAATAATTTTCTTCTTTACCCGAAACATACAGTTCATAGAAATTTTTGTTCCGAATTACAAAAAGGGAAGATCCCACGATCAGTGTCAAAACATCTTCCGGTTTTGGAGCATTGGTGAAAACTCCGGAAGCAACTCCTTTTTTAATAACATCATCGATTTTTGTGGTAAAGGTTGTGTAGAATTCGAGCAGATCATCTTTTAAATGTTCGGTATGACGAAGTTCCTGTGTTACGAAGCCATGGAAATAATTATATTTAAACAATTGATTGACTACATATTTCACCAGTTCTTTCATCTGCATTTCCGGTTTTCCTTCTTTTATAATTTCGGCAAATTCTGCAAAGCTTTCTCTGGTTTTTTGAACTCTGTAGCGGTAGAGATACGACATCATTTTTTCCTTGGAGCCAAAGTAGTATGAGATCATGGCAACATTTATTTTTGCTTCAGTAGAAATATCCCGGATCGACGTTCCCTCAAAGCCTTTTTTTGCAATTAATTTCTCAGCCACATCCAAAATATGGATCTGTTTTTCTGAAAATTTCTTCTTCATGGTGTTTTATTTCGAGTAAAGTTAATGAAATTTTAACACAATTTATGTTACTATTTTGTCACTTGTTTAGTTTTTTCGGTATTTTTGAGAATGCAATTTTTTGATTTTCACCATCATTATTTTAACAGCGAATTCGGTATTTATAATTTGAAATTTAAAGAAGAATTGCCCAAGAATTATTTTTCTGCAGGAATTCACCCCAATTCAATTTCGGATAATATGGAGGAAGAATTTCATTGGTTAAAAGAAATTTCTAAGTTAGAAAAGTGTGTTGCGATCGGAGAGTGTGGTTTAGATGGTTTGATCGAAGTTGAAGAAAAATTGCAGGAAGAAGTTTTTGAAAGGCAGATTTATCTCGCGAATGAAATTCAAAAACCTTTAATTATTCATTGTGTAAGAAGATTCTCCCGATTAATTCCTTTCCGAAAAATATCGAAAGTTCCCATGGTCGTTCACGGTTTCAATAAAAGAAAAACAATTGGCGACGATCTGCTCAGAAATCAGTTTTATTTAAGTTTTGGAAAATCAGTTTTGTATAATGTAAATTTGCAGGAATTTTTAAGAGATTTTCCCCTGGACCAATTGTTTCTTGAAACGGATTCAGCAGACTTTAAAATTGAAGAATTATACCAAAAAGTGGCTTCAATAAAAAATCTGGAAGTAGAAGAGCTGCTTCAAATAATCAAAGGAAATCTCCAAAACATACAAATTTCAATATAAAAATGCAGAAAAATTGGCTTGAAAGAACAGAACTTCTAATAAAAGAAAATGGCATTGAGAAACTTCAAAATGCAAATCTGCTCATCGTTGGTTTGGGTGGAGTTGGTTCTTTTGCGGCAGAATTTTTGGCAAGAGCAGGTGTTGGGAAAATGACAATTGTTGATGGTGATATTGTCGACATCACGAATATCAACAGACAACTTCCTGCGCTTCATTCCACGATCGGAAAATCAAAAGTAGAAATTGTTGCAGAACGGCTTTTAGATATCAATCCAAAATTAGAACTGCTTAAGATCAACGAATTTCTTAATCCGGAAAAGATGGAAGAAGTTATTGATTCTCAGAAATTTAATTATATTTTGGACTGTATTGACAGTGTTACGCCAAAGGTTACTTTGCTTCTCATGGCGAGAAGACGAAAAATAAAAGTGGTAAGTTGTATGGGAGCCGGTGGAAAAATCGATCCTGCGAAAGTGATGGTGAGAGATATCAGCAAAACTTACAATTGTTTTCTGGCAAAACAAGTTCGAAAACGTCTGAAAAAAGAGAATATCGACAAAGGAATTCGGTGTGTTTTTTCCAACGAAATTCAGAGTGAAGAAAGTTTAGCAATGACTGATGGCGCGAATTATAAACGGTCTTTCTATGGAACGATCAGTTATATTCCGGCAATTTTCGGTCTGTACGCAGCTGCAGAAGTCATTAATTATATAATCGAAAAAGATGAGTGATCTTAAACTTCCGAAGGAGGAAAAGTTGAAACATAAAAAAGACATCACTTTGCTTTTTGAAAAGGGTAAATGGAAAACCTGTGACAATTTAAGAATTATCACCCTTAATTTAGATAAAAAACCGCAGGAAGATTTCTCTTTTGACCGACAAAAAGTGGGAGTTTCTGTTTCTAAAAGACATTTTAAAAAAGCAGTTCACCGAAATAGAATTAAAAGGTTGCTGCGTGAATGTTATCGTTTGAATAAAGAACTTTTTGTGGAAAAATTCGGAACAAATTCAATATCGATGCTTTTCTGGGTTTCTACTGAAAAGCCCGCTCATTATAAAATTGTAGAAGAAAATTTTTTAAAATTGTGTGAATCAGTGAAATAAAATCTCGGAATCATATCTCGGTTTTTGTAAATTTGGAAAACAATAATTTAAAACTTGTCACCAATGTTAGATCACATTCCTTATTTACCTTATCTAATAAGCGCTTTTATCGGTATAGGATTAGCTGCAGCAACAGGTTTTAGAGTATTCTTACCGATGTTTGCCGTAAGTTTGGCATCGTACATGGGCTGGATTCCACAAAACGAAAACTTTCAATGGTTGTCTGGTTTACCAACACTTATTACAACCGGAATTGCGATGATCGTTGAGATCTTGGCATATTATATTCCCTTTGTTGATCATCTTTTAGATACCATTTCGATTCCTTTGGCAACGGTTGCAGGTTCGGTAATGTTTGCAAGTCAGTTTGCAGATATTGGAACATTTCCACAATGGGCTTTAGCATTAATTGCGGGCGGAGGAACAGCCGCGGCGATCAGCTCGGGATTTGCCGGAACTCGTGCGGCTTCTACAGCGACAACAGGAGGATTTGGAAATTCTGTCGTCGCAACCACTGAAACAGCAGGCGCCGGAATTATGTCATTTTTAGCACTCGCTGCACCCGTAATTGCTTTTATTGCTGCAATTATTTTGATAATCACCGTGTTTGTTTTAGGACGAAAACTTTGGCGAAAATTCAGGAATTTTAATTCTGATAGAAATACGAAAACAATCCAGGTAGAATCGATAGATCGGAAGCATTTGGAATAATCAAAAAACGCTCATTAACGAGCGTTTTTTTTATGGATTCTTTCGAAGTTCTTTGATCTCCTGAATTTTCTCTTTGAATAGATCTTCTTTGTGTGGATGTTTCGTCGCTAAAGTTTCGTACGCTTTAATTGCTTTCGCATAGAGTTTTTGCTCTACGTAAAGATTGGCTAAAGTTTCCGTCATTAAATGTGAAATATTCGTCCCTTTTTCTTTTACGACAAAATCAGATTCTTCCTTCAGTTTAGAAATTTTCGGTTCTTTTTCAATGAATTTTTCGATGACTGTATTCTTAACTTCAACTTTAGATATAACCGGTTTTTCTTCGCTAATTTCTTCTTCTCGGTCAATTTTCAACCAGGTTTGCCAGGTATTTATGAAATTGGTAACATTGCTTCTTTCGGTGATCGGTTCTGTTTCTTCAACTTTCTGAGTTTCTTCCTCCGCTTTTTCAAGTTTTGGAGATTCAATCGGTGAAACTTTTTGCGTTAAAAAGGAAACATTTAAAACCGGTCTTTCTTCTAATTGCTCAACTTCAATTTTTGGTTCAGAAAGTTCTTTATCATCAAAACTATTTTTGATGATAACAGATTGCACTTCTGTTTTTATCTCCGGTTTTTTGTCAATTAAAGAATCCGGAATATTGCCTGAAAACTGCATCGGTTTCCACGAGGATTTTTCTGTTGAACCAGGTTTCTCCGTGATTTCTTCTTTTACTGAAGGTTTTTCTTCCGATATCTCTTCATTCTGAGTTTTTGTTTCCAAAATAACTTCCGGTGATTTTTCCGGAACAATTTCACTTTTGACAGGAGCGATTTCTAATTTTTGACTTTCAGAAAAATTAAGGTCATGGTTGTGATCCGGTTCAATTTCTACTACCTTTTCTTTTTTTGAAGCTTTCACTTTTGCTTCTACTTCCGCAATTAAAAGCTGCATTTCTAGATCCTGTTTGCTCAGTTGCGGTTTTGGCGCGACATAATGCTCTTCAGTATTAGTGGCCTTTATTTTAACATCCGGAAGAAATTCTTCCAAACCATGAAAACTTATCGTAGAAAGATCTTCAACTACAGGTTCTTCCTTAGAAATTGCAAGTTCATTGATGATGGTTTCAGGTGTGAAACTTTCTGCATCTTCCGTTTCTGTAAATTCAGCTTTTTCTAACGGAATTGAAATGCTTTTTTCTTCTTCCTCTTTTATAATGCTTTGCGTCACTATTTTCCCTGATTCTAAGGTAGATTGAATATCAATCTTCTCATTTTCTCTTTCCAAAAAATCTTCTTCACCTTCAAATAAAATTCGGTTTAAATTGCCTTCTACAAAAACAGGTTTTGCGGTCGGTTTTTCAATAATAATTACATCATTATAGATTTTTGGTTCGGGAAGTTCTTCGGCAGATCCTTTTTCAAATGGTGGATTCTCTGTATGATCTGGCGCCGAAATTATCTCTGTTTTTTTATTGATCAGTTGATAAAGAATTTTTTTATCAGTAGTATACGCTGCAGTTACAGAAAGTTCTTTTTGATAATTTTCTGTATCAAATTTATGGGTTCCAAACAAGTGTATCGCTCTGATATTCTGCAAATAAGGATGTTGCTTTATCTCAGAATTTAGCAAATCTAAATCTTGATTTTGGATGATTTCGGGGTTCTTGATTAATTCTAAAATTCTTGCGTTCATTTTACCAGTTGGCTACAATATCATTAAAAATTTTATTGATGATTCTCTCATTCACCACTTTCACCTGGGAAGTTTCGATGGTGTTAATATCCAGATCGCTGCTGAAAACGGCTTCATCAGAATACGTTCTGTCGAAACTTTTATTAGGCTCGATCTTATTTTCGTAATGCACTTTCACAGTGATCGTTAATTTATTTTGCGCAGCCTGAATATTTCCTCCCGGCGCATTTACAGCGGTGGAAATCGTGGTCGGCGTGATCGTGTAATCTATAATTTCACCTTCGATTAAAATATCGGGTTTCTCTGTAGCTCCTTTCAGAGTCGTACGTTGCAGAAATCTGTTCTGAATATCTGTAGAAAATTGTTGCGCTAAATTCGGATTCATCAAGGCAGAATTATTCGGAAATTCTTTAATTTGTATCGTCTTCGTTTCCGGGCTCAGTGATGATCCGGTAAAAGAATAGCAAGAATTTAATATCAATAACGCAAAAATTGTAAAAGCAAAAAGTCTTTTCATTTTAAATTTGTTCTGAACCTATTTCTTTAATTTCATCATAGGTGATTTGATTCATCGCATCTTCGTACGCCAAAAATTGGGTCACATAATTATACGGCAGTGTGAGGAAAATACCAATTCCGCAAAGAATAATACCGAGCTGACTCAGAAAACTTACAACGATCACAAAAAGTAGAATATTCCAGCCGATTCCGTTGGTCATTTCTTTTGACATGTTCCACGCCGTTTTAAGGTCTTTTACTCTCGCTACAGAAATGAGTGCAGGAATATAAAATCCTTTTATCAGAAAGTAAAAAAGAAATACCAATAAACCGATCATGTAGATGGGAATTAAAAAGGCCAGAGAACTGAAGGAATCTCCTAACTGGCTCCCGAAAACACTGACAATAATAATCGGAATTTCTAAAACGAGTATTGCTCCAATAATGATCAACTGTAAAATAAAATAGGGCATAAAATCGTCGAAATTAAAAATCTCTGAGGCTTCTGCAGGTTCACTTTTAAATACTTTACGGCTAAATTTATAAAAATTTCCCAAAGCCATCAAACCACAAAAAGGAATGATCGACATGATAATGGTGAATAAAAAGCCCAAGAAAAATTTTCCGAAGTCTTTCTTTAAAATTTCAAAGCCCTGACTCAGGTACTGGCTAAATTTAAAGTCAATTGGTTTTAGGTTTAGTTTTGTTTCCATGTTAGTCTTCTAAGTTATATTGTTTTATTTTTCGGTACAGTGTTCTTTGCGAAATACCAAGTTCATCGGCGGCTTTATTTCTTCGGCCTTTGTGTTTGTCTAATGCTTTCACGATCAATTCTCTTTCGTTGTTTTGAAGCGATAAAGAATCGGGTTTTGTCTCTTCAATTTCAATATCTTCTACATCTTCATACTCCTCATTTTGATTAGAAATGATTGTCGAGTTTTGATTTCCATTTTCAAAAAACAGCAAAGAATTGGCATTTTGATTTTGAGCTTCTGGCGTGAAAACTCTGTTGATGAGATTTTTTTCCTGATTACTGAAATCGCTGTTTTCCCGGTTTTTTATGAGTTCCGAAGTTAAGGATTTTAAATCATTAAGGTCATTTCTCATGTCGAAGAGGATTTTGTACATAATGTCTCTCTCCGAATTAAATTCATTTGAAGAAATGCCGCTTCCTTTTTTAATAACCGCCGGAAGTTGCGACTGCATAGGAATATACTCACTTAATTTTGTAGAATTTACTGTTCTTTCCTGTTCAACCACTGTCATTTGTTCAACTAAATTTCGCAGCTGACGAATATTTCCGGGGAAAGGATAATTTTCTAAATAATTCACTGCATCCTGGGTAAGAACCAATTCGGGCATTCTGTATTTTTCAGCGAAATCAATTGCAAATTTTCTGAAAAGCAAGTGAATATCACCTTTTCGATCTCTCAAAGTCGGCATGTCGATCTGTACAGTGTTCAAACGGTAATATAGATCTTCCCGAAATCTTCCGTCATTGATCGCATTCAACATATTCACGTTTGTTGCTGCGACAATTCGCACGTTTGTTTTTTGAATTTGAGAAGAACCTACTTTCATAAACTCGCCGCTTTCTAAAACACGAAGCAAACGAACCTGCGTTTGTACGGGCAATTCTCCCACTTCATCTAAAAATATAGTTCCGCCATCTGCAACCTCAAAATACCCTTTTCTGGTAGAAGTTGCACCCGTAAATGCGCCTTTTTCATGTCCGAAAAGTTCTGAATCAATTGTTCCTTCTGGGATTGCGCCACAGTTTACGACGATATATGGTTGATGTTTTCTACGGGATTCTGCGTGGATTATTTTAGGAATAAATTCTTTTCCAACGCCACTTTCGCCCATTACCAATACAGAAATATCGGTTGGTGCTACCTGAATTGCTTTTTGCAGCGCACGATTCAACACCGGAAAATTTCCGATAATCCCGAAGCGTGTTTTTATAGATTGTAAGTCTGTCATTTTGTTTTATTTATAGATTAGTAAGAATAAAATTTACAGTTCTTCAATTTGCGTTCTGTAAACTTTGTTGAAATGATGGGTGTAACCGTCTGTCATGTTTTTACCCTCGTCATAGCTTTTTAAGGCTAACTTTTTTAAATCTAAATAATCCTTATTTCTAATCTTAGCAACTTTGCTTTTATAATATATATTTTCAGCAAAATTGTTATACTTACTTTGTTTTTCGAAATTTTCTAAAGCTTTGTCATATTTTCCCAGTTCAAAATAGGTTACGCCAAGCTGGTAATAATCGTAGAAACCAACATTGTGGTCTTCCTTCAGCAATTGTTTTTCAAATATAGAAATTGCTTTTTCTTTTTGTCCTAAAGCCGAATAGCAAATTGCTTTTGCAATATGTAATTCGTAATCGCCATTTGCAGAATAACCAAGATAACCACTTGGATAAATTTTTTCTAAAGCTTCAATATCGGAAATTGCTTCTTTGTAATCGCGCAGAAATTGAAATTTGCACCAACCGCGATATCCGAGATGCGCTTTTGGATCTAATTGAACTGCTTTGTCAATGAGCTTTTTCCATGTGACGAAATCTCCTCTTTTCAAATACGGAACTGATTTTTCCATATAAGCATCGGCGAAAGTTGGGCATAACGCAATTGCTTTATCAAAATTTTCCTGCGACTTTCTGGAGCCTTGAGCACCGGAATTGTTATAAATTTCGCACGCTTTTTTACAGTTTTCTCCTTCGATTGCGTTGCAGTTGACCTGCGACTGCAAATTAGTGTAGATAACCAGTATGAAAAGGCTAAGGAAGTATTTCGGAAACTTTTCCATTCTCAATTTTAAAGGTTAAGTATTGGTAATAATCTAATTTTCTCCCTTCATATTCTTTGGGAATCCAACCGTCTAGTTTTTCAGTGAATTTTAAAAGCTGATCACCGAACTTTTTGTCAAAAGCAAATTTCTGATAGTTTTCATTCATCTGCTGAACCCTAAACAATCCAGTTTTTCCCTCGCAATTAACGATGAAACGAATAGTAATGTAACCATTTTCCGTACGATCATCTTGTAATTTAAGTGCTGCTAATTTTCTTTCTATTTCAATTTTTTCGCCTTTATACAGAAAACCTTTTAAGTCATTGTAATATTGAAAGGTAAAATCATCTGACAAACATCTTTTAAAGTCAGAACCATCAGTGTCTTGATTAAAAGCAATGTCTCCAACGTTTGCTGCATATTTGGATAGAGCATTTTTCTCTGACTGACAATTTGCAAGTAGAGGAATCATGAATAAGATGAGCAGTAAATTTCTCATTAATAATTTAAAGATTTTGGCAGCATTAGAATAAAATTTAATGAATTATTAAAATTTAAGTTTTCGTATTCTAATCCTAATTTTCTAATATTTTGGTAGTAAATCTGATGATTTTGATAATACATTTTCTCACTCTGTAAAAACCAGGCTTTCGCACCTAACTTCTGTGCAATAAACCATTTCTCTAGAAGTCGCGCTAATCTCCCGTTGCCATCATTCATCGGATGAATTTTGACAAAAACCAGATGGAGTAGCGATGCATAAAAAAAAACTTCTTCGATCTCTAAATTTTCTGTGAGCAAAACATTTAATTCTATGAAAAATTGATTCATTTCGCGCTCTACTTCAAAAGGAGAAGTTGCAACATATTCAATTTGTCCATTGTCTGTTAAAACATACATTTTCGTTTTTCGGTAAATTCCCTGAAGATGTGGTTTTAAAATATTTTCGGTTAAAATCTGGTGTGCTTTCAGAAGATTTTCTTCACTCAATATATTCTTTTTGGCAAAATCATAAGCATTGTAAAGGTCATCGATTTTTTTGGTGTAATCGGGCTTAAATTCAATCCCCAGATTTTTATGTTTGATGTAACTGTCCAGATCAACTTCTTCTCCCTCAATTTTACTTGAGTAAACTGAAGAAACGGACGTGTAAAAACTGAAATTCTCTGTCGAAATTTCTGCATCTTTTAAATTTTCAAATCCTCTTAATTGATCTCCTGCTTCCGGAAAATATTCTGGAAAAAGTTCAGTTTTTATGGATTTAAAATTGATCATTCGAAATTTTCTATAAAAAATACTTTTGTTTTTCGCTCTCACTGCAGCCCGACTTGAACGGATCCCGATGTAAAATCGGGAGGGAGTGGAAGGCGGAAAAGTCTGCCTCAAAAAACCTTAAACAGTTTTCCCTAAAAGCGTTCCCTGTGTGTTTCCGTGAACAAAAACAGTCACAATGTCGCCTAATTTCTGACCTTCTAATTTATCGAAAACACAAACTGCATTCTGGGAATTTCTTCCTTTCCACTGATTTTCGTTTTTTCTGGAGGTTCCTTCTATTAAAACTTCGTGATTTCTACCAACATAACCTTGCATCCTTTTTCGGGAAAGTTCACCTTGTAAAGCGATCACTTCTGCTAATCTTCGCTGTTTTACATCGGCAGGAATATCGTCTTCCATTTTTTTATGAGCCGGCGTTCCCGGTCGTTCAGAATAGGAGAACATGTAGCCGTAATCGTATTCAACTTCGCGCATTAAGCTTAAAGTTTGCTGGTGATCTTCTTCCGTTTCACCACAGAAACCGATGATCATATCTTGCGAAAATGAAATTTCGGGAACAATTTCTTTTCCTTTTTTAATTAAATCTAAATATTCCTGTCTTGTATGTTGACGGTTCATTTTTACCAGCATTGCATCACTTCCACTTTGTACCGGAAGATGCACATAATTGCAAATATTTTCGTGTTTTGCAATCATGCGGAAAACTTCTTCAGTCATTTCGTGCGGATTATTCGTAGAAAAACGAATTCGCATTTTTGGAACTGCAACAGCGACCATATCAAGAAGTTGAGAAAAAGTAATAGCGGTAAGTCGCTGCATTTCGGTAGCGTTTTTGAAATCTTTTTTCGGGCCGCCTCCATACCAAAGATAAGAATCTACGTTTTGACCCAGAAGCGTAATTTCTTTGTAGCCACTTTCCCATAAGTTTTTACACTCTTCAATAATTGAATGCGGATCGCGACTTCTCTCGCGACCACGCGTAAATGGAACTACGCAAAAAGTACACATATTATCGCAACCACGGGTGATCGTAACGAAGGCAGTAACACCGTTTCCGCCTAAACGAACCGGATTAATATCTGCATACGTTTCCTCTTTTGAAAGAATCACGTTGATGGCGTCTCTTCCGTCGTCAGTTTCTTTTAATAAATTGGGTAAATCTCTGTAAGCATCGGGACCAACTACCAAATCTACGAGTTGCTCTTCCTCTAAAAATTTAGTTTTCAAACGTTCCGCCATGCAACCTAAAACACCAACGGTTAAGCTTGGTTTGTCTTTCTTTAAATTTTTGAATTGAGAAAGTCGCATTCTCACCGTTTGTTCAGCTTTTTCCCGGATTGAGCACGTGTTGAGCAAAATTAAATCTGCTTCTTCTACATTTTGGGTAGTGTTGTAACCTTGCTCATTTAAGATAGAAGCAACGATCTCAGAATCTGAAAAGTTCATTTGACAACCGTAACTTTCCAAAAAAAGTTTCTTGGAGTTATCTGGTCTTTCAGCGGTTGCGATTGCTTCGCCTTGTTTGTTTTCGTCTATATATTTCTCTTGCACGTCGATAAGTTTTAGATTTTGAATTTTAGATTTTAAATTCAAAATGGGAGTGCAAATATATGAATTTCTGTGACAGAATGGCAGAGTTGTATTGTTTTCTTCTTATAAAGATAAAAGCTAATTCCGTTAATTTTTCAAGAAAAAATTAGAATTATTCTTGATCTGTAGTCGCGTTCAAAGTTAACCGATATCTGTAATCCACTGGTTTTCCATTGACAGTTGCAGATTTCCACATCTTTTTTGTACTTTGAATTCCGTAAACGATTCGTTTGTCAAATTCGATCATAGAAGATGATTTGAGCATTACAATATTTTCAATTTTTCCTTCTTTGGTAATAATAAATTCAGCAATGATATTGAATCGATCATTCCAGTCAAAACCTCTAACATCAATTCGGTTTACAATTCCTTTTCTAAATTCTGCGACGCCATTATTTTTGTAATTTCCGTAAGAAGGGAAAGAAAATTTCGGAAGATATCCATCCTGATAATTTTCAAAAAGATCTGCGGGAAAAATTATAAATGTCGCAACCGCAGCTTTTGGGACGCCGTCAACAGTTGCAGCATTCCAGTTTTTCTGAGACTTCGCAACTTCTCTCGCGAGTGTATAAGCACATTTATTTTTCGCAATATTTTGTTCATTGTGGTCTTTTACAAAACTCACTGATTTATCTTCATTGATCAGCAATTTAAGCTGATAAAACTCGTCTTTATTTGAGCAAGGTTCTAAATTTTTCTCAACGATAATATCGTGAAAATCTTTGTAATATGCTTCGTAACCGCCAATATATGGAACCTGATAATTAGGAAAATACTCCAGTATTTGAGCAGAGATCATTAAAGGGAAAAAGAAAATTAGAAAATAAATTTTTTTCATAAATAGGGAATTTCAAATTATATATTGAAAAAACTTAACGGAAGGGTAAATCTAAAATAATTTTTTTTTGATGGACTTTTGGATGTAAATTCTTTAAAATCAGTTGCTTTATGTTTTGCCTTTTTCAAGGTGTTGCTGTTATAAATAGCAAGTAGAAAGCTGAAACTTTCATGTTTGTTGGTTCAAGTTTGAAATTTTTAATTTAAAAACTTCGTGAAAATCTTTTTAGATCTTTTTCATCAATTTTAATAAAACCTTAATCTTTCATCAAACTGATCGGCATTCTAAACCTGTATTTAACTGGTATTCCATGAACTTTTGCGGGTATCCATTTCTTCTTGAGGGATTGAATGGATGAGATAACCATCTCATCGTATTCTTTAAGTCCAGATGTATTTTCCAGATTTACATTAACTATTTCGCCTTCTTCATTGACAAGGAATCGAACAATTAATGTTGCTTTTCCCGAACCTTTCACGTAAAAACCGGAAGTATCAATTTTTTTAGATACTTCATTTCTGAAACCATTTATTCCGCCTTCAAAAACAGGAAGTTCTGTAAATTTTTCTGGAGTGTAACCTTCTTTAAAATTTTCAAAAAAAGCGTCTGGGAAAATATAATAATGAGCGACTGCAGCTTTTAACTCTCCATTAATTTTTGCGGCGATAAAACCATTCATGTTTTTTAGAACTTCTTTGGTAAGTTCTTCACTGCATTTGCTGATCTGTTCCGGGAAATTTTCTGATTCGTAAAGTGATGCAGTTTCATCTTCATTTACTAAAATTAACGCACGAAAAAGTTCTTTTTTATTCTCGCAAGGTTTCATGTTTTTCGCAATTAAAATTTTCTGAAAATCTTTGTAGAACATTTCGTCGCCACCTAAGTAACTATGTTGATTAGCAGGGAACACTGCGAATTTCTGCCCATTAACGAAAATATTTAGAAATAATAGAATGTAAAGAAACCTCATCAATTTTTTTCTAAATATAAAAAAACTTTGTAGATTTTACAAAGTTTTAATTTTATGAGTATTAAATATCAAAATTGTCTGTTCGGAAATTTATTTTCTGCCTGATTTTAGATTCTATGGGAACTCCGTCGCAAGTAGCAGGCGTAAATTTTGGATTCATTTTCCGCAAAGCCAGTTCCAGATCGCGTTTCAATAAATTGCTGTTTTGTACTTCTGGATTAAGCTTAAAGCTTTGCATATTTCCGGATTTATTGATGGTGATGATCAATTCAAAAGTTCCATTAACCGAATAAAAGCTGTTATCAAGATCACTTTTCATATTGAGAAAAAGTTTTTGCTTGAAAGCATTTTCGCCCCCGGGAAATTGTGCATAAATTGCATTATAACATTTTAAACGATAGAATTCCAGCGGGTTGTTTAAATCGTAGGAAACCGTTTGTCTGCCGACTTCTTTCGTGTTGTCAGAAATGTCGTTGTCTTCAACTAAATATTGAGCATTGCTATAAGTAAAGGCAAAAATTAAAAATAGAAAGATCTTTTTCATTGTACAGAATTTTCAATAAAGTTACTCAATTTTGATTTAAAAAGAAAGCGTTGCAGGCGTTTTTAATCGCCATGATCAAAATGATCAGTAATGAAATTTACACTTAAAATGTATCGGGATTCTACAGGCTGATCATTTTGCAAAGCCGGTTTCCACTTGGTTTTTATTTTCTTCATCGCAAACATCATATCATCAATGAACATGTTACTATTTTTAACTTTGGGAACAATGTTGAGATCTTTAATTTTCCCATTAACATCGATATTAAATGTAAAATAAAATGTTCCGTTCACGGCATATTTTCGCAAATCGATGTAACCGTTTACCATTTTATGAAATTCTGCGCGAAAATCTTCTTCACCGCCGGGAAACTTAGCTTTTTCGGTGTAAATCATTTTGGGTTGTTCCGTTTTATTTTCTGTTTGACCGAATGCAAAAGAAGAAATAATAAGAAATAAAAGGCAAAATTTTCTGATCATTTTACAAGACTTCAATTTGGTTTCTCAACAGATCTTCAAACTCATCGCGTGTTCTTATCAAATGCGCTTTTCCGTCGATAAACAGAACTTCTGCAGGTTTCAATCTTGAGTTAAAGTTTGAACTCATCTCATAGCCATAAGCTCCCGCGTTCCGAAATACCAAAATATCGCCTTCATGCACTTCATTTAATTTTCTGTCCCACGCGAAAGTGTCGGTTTCACAGATGTTTCCCACAACCGTGTAAATTCTTTCGTTACCTTTTGGGTTTGAAAGATTTTCGATAATATGATAAGAATCGTAAAACATCGGTCGGATCATATGATTAAAACCCGAATTAATTCCGGCGAAAGTTGTGGCAGTCGTGTGTTTGATGACATTTGTTTTTACAAGAAGATGACCGCTTTTACTTACTAAAAACTTACCCGGTTCAAACCAGAGTTCAAACTTTTTCCGGGAAATTTTAGAAAATTCTGCAACGGCTTTCTCCACTTTTTTACCCAAAACTTTCACATCGGTTTCCAGATCGCCTTCCTGGTAAGGGACTTTGAAACCACTTCCCATGTCCAGATATTTTAAATTCGGAAATTTTTCTGCCAGTTCAAACATGATATCTAAACCCTGCAGAAAAACATCGGGATCTTTAATTTCGCTTCCCGTATGCATGTGAAGTCCTTCAACATTGATGTTGGTTGAATTCATCACGCGTTCGATGTGACGAAGCTGGTGAATAGAAATTCCGAATTTAGAATCGATATGACCGGTTGAGATCTTATAATTTCCGCCAGCAAAAATGTGGGGATTAATTCTGACAAAAATCGGATAAGAATTTCCGTACTTGTTTCCAAACTGTTCCAGGATCGAAATGTTGTCAATATTGATGTGAACTTTTAAAGACATTGCTTCTTCAATTTCGGCCAGATCAACGCAATTTGGCGTGAAAAGTATCCTTTTTGATTCGAAACCTGCTTTAATTCCCAGTTTTACTTCATTAATGGAAACGCAATCTAAACTTCCACCCAGTCGGTTCACAAATTTTAAAATATTGATGTTGGAAAGTGCTTTACACGCATAAAAAAAACGGGTGCTTTTATGAAATGAAGAAGTTAGTTTTTCGTACTGCGTTTTAATCGATTCAGCATCGTAAACGTAAGTTGGCGTGCCAAATTGGTGGGCAATTTTCAGTAAATCTTTATCGGTCATCTTATTATTTGTTTTAAAATTAAAAAAAGCACACTCGGAAAGAGCATGCTTGATTGTTGATTATCTAAGATTACAGCTCTTAATCCACGAAATTATCCTCAGAGAAAAACTTTTTTCCCTTAGAAGCAACTTGTTTTATAGATTTTGAGATGATCATATTTTTATTTTCTCTTCGAAATTTTTTTCAAAAGTAATTTTTTTTATTTAATTCTGCGTGATTTATTTTGACGGCAGTGGAATTATTTCAAAATCACTTCTTAAAAGAGCGAGTTGTAAATCGTTCTGCAGATCGGGTGGAAAAGAGTTGAGATCGATCTTTAATTTTGAAAGTTTCTCCCACGAATTGATCTGCGTATGAAGTTCGTGAAAACCAAAGGCGGTCAACTTTCCTTTTTGAAAGATCAAAAACGATTTTTCACCGAGCGTTCTTCCATCAGAAAGCCAGAGTTCATTTCTGCCTTTTAAATTGATTGTGTTTTTAAATTCTTCAAGATCCTCAAACTGTGATCGGGTTTTAATGAAACTCACCGCTTTTAATCCCTGGGTAAAAGATTTAAACCGAAGCAAAGGTTGTTCTTCTTTGATATTGCTGATCCGCTCTGCAAAATATTTTCCGTTTTTATGATACAGTCCGAACTGAAGGTTGTCGCGTTTCTGCAAACCTTTTGTCTTGATGATGAGTTTCGCCAGAATGTCGTTCCCGGTCAGATCATAATGAATTTGCGCCACATCATCCTGAATCTGTTTCCAGCGCTTGGATTTTGAGTTGAAAAGAATTTTTGAAAATTTGCTTAAATCATCCACAAAATCAAAGAAAATAATTTTTCCTTCAGCATTCTGAAAATAAATAATTCCTCTCTCAAAAGGCAGGTCCTGCGTGAGTTGTTTTATCTTATTCAGATACGTATTCGCATTGAGTTCTTCATGATGTTGCTGAATGATCTCGGAATCTTTGTCCTTGAACATCAGTAATTTAAAAAGTTCCAAAGTGGCTCTTGCATCTCCGGAAGCTCTGTGCTGATCAACTAAAGGAATTCCCAGTGATTTTACGAGTTTCCCCAGAGAAAAACTTTCCGCCTCGGGAATAAGCTTCTTCGCCAAAGGAATTGTATCTATCGTGTTGATCTTAAATTCATAACCCAGTCTTTTGAATTCCTGTCGCAACATTCGGTAATCGAATTCAATATTATGACCGACCAGAGTGGTGTTTTCGGTTATTTCTACAACTCTTTTAGCAATTTCGTGAAAATGAGGTGCAGACCGCACCATTCTCTGAGAAATGTTCGTTAATTTCTGAACAAAAGGAGTGATCTCACTTTCTGGGTTGACCAAAGTAATAAACTGATCTACAATTTCATGACCATCATACTTATATATCGCGATCTCAATGATACTTTCTTTCCTGAAACCTGCTCCGTTGCTTTCTATATCTACTACTGAATACATTTTTTCTTTTTCTATCTAACCATCTTCATCTGCACAAAAGATAATGTGCAATTATTTTCTTCCGCCCAAACCAAACATTCCCAATACAAATTTTGCGCCCTCTCTTGCCAATGTGGTGGTGAAGGTCCTTCCTGCGCTCGATTTCATGACACTTTCGAAAACGCCGGGTTCTTCTTTTACCGCTTTAGTTTTTACCGTTGGTGCAGCATTTTGAACTGCCTGCTCCATTCTGCTCGTCAACATTTCGTAGGCAGAATCTTTATTCATCGGTTGTTCATATTTCGCAACCATTGCAGAACGACTTGTTAAGTCTTCAACTTCGGCGTCTGTTAAAATATCCATTCTTGATTCCGGCGAAATTAAATAGGTATGAACCAAAGGTGTTGGAATTCCTTTTTCGTCCAAAGCCGTGATAAACGCTTCTCCAATTCCCATATTTTGAATCAGTTCGCTGGCTTTATAATATTCTGTGGTCGGATAATTTTCTACAGCTTTCGAAATTTCTTTTTTGTCTTTTGCGGTGAATCCACGAAGAGCGTGCTGGATTTTCAAACCTAATTGAGATAAGACATTTTCCGGAACATCGCCCGGAATTTGAGTGATAAAATAAATTCCGACTCCTTTGGAACGGATCAGTTTTACCATGGTTTCAATTTGATTTAATAAAGTTTTGCTGGCTTCATTAAAAATTAAGTGCGCTTCATCAATAAACAAAACCAATTTCGGTTTTCCGGAATCTCCTTCTTCAGGGAAAGTCATATAAATTTCAGCGAACAACGAAAGCATAAAAGTCGAAAACAATTGTGGTTTGCTTTGAATATTAGCAACTCTCAAAATATTTACAACGCCTTTTCCGTCTCTTTGTTTCAATAAATCGGTAACGTCAAAACTTGGTTCTCCAAAAAATTGTGAGGCTCCCTGTTGTTCAAGTGCAACGATTGAGCGAAGAATTGCGCCTAAAGAAGCGGGAGAAATTGAACCATAATTGTTGGATAAATCAGCTTTACCCTGCGCGTTATCGGTTACATATTGCAAAACTTTTTTCAAATCATCTAAATCGATCAACGGCAAACCTTTGTCATCGCAATATTTAAAAACGATGGACATGATGCTTTGCTGCGTGTCATTCAGATCTAAAATTTTAGACAGTAAAAGAGGACCAAATTCGGTGACAGTTGCTCTTAATTTTACGCCTTTTTCTCCGGAAATCGACATCAATTCTACGGGGAAAGGTTGTGGTGCGTAAGGTAATTTTGTTTTGGCGTATCTCTCTGTAATAATTGCATTTTCTGAGCCTGGTTCTGCAATTCCGGAGAAATCTCCTTTAATGTCGAGAACCAGAGACGGAATTCCTTTGTGTGATAATTGTTCGGCAAAAACCTGTAGCGTTTTCGTTTTCCCGGTTCCTGTCGCACCGGCAATTAATCCGTGTCGGTTGATGGTTTTCAGGGGAATTGTTACGTCAACTTCTGTTACAACTTCTCCGTCAAGCATTCCTTTACCTAAAGTAATGAAGTCGCCTTTCGGTGCATATTTCGTAGAAAGTTCCTCGATGAATTTCGCTTTATCTGCCATGTTGAAAATGATTTAAGGCGTTAAAGATAAATAATATTGAACTATTATTAATTTTATGACCAAAATAATTTTTAAATAAAATGATGAAAGTCATTTTCAATTAAGATAAAAAAGTCTTAATTTTGAAATATCAAATGAAGGCCATTTTATCAATCATATTGTCCACAATTATTTTTACAGTCAGTTTTCAAAACTCGTTGTTTATGATTGATTATCAAATCAACCGAAATTTTTACGAGATTCACTGTATCAATAAAGCGAAACCTGAGATGAATTGTCACGGGAAATGTCAGATGCAGAAGGAAAGCGAGAAATCTTCGAATCCTTTTAATTTGGTAAAATATTCTTTTGAATTTAATATTCTGCCCTCAAAACCTGCAGAATTTTCTTTTAAGATCAATGAGCCTTTAGCTTTTGATTCTACAACTTATACGTATCAAGATCGGAATATTTCTGAGATTTTTCTCGATATTCTGCCGAATCCGCCCCAAATTTAACTTGACTTTTTTGCAGTATTTCTTCATTTTCTTTCTGAAATTGAAGTGATGCTTTGATCTTTTTTACAAAGATTGAGAACCTATTTTCAAGTTATAATTTAAAATAAATACAATGAAATTTTCATTCAAAACTATACTTGCCTTTTTGGCAATGGCTTTCCTTATCGTGTCATGCAGAACTTCAGATAGCGACGAACCACTTACTACAACCAATCCAAATACCGAAATTGAAGGACTGACAAAAATTAAAGAAATTACGAACGATACTCATGTTATCGAACTTTATTCAAAATCGGGATCAACTAATTTGGGATACAATGATCTTAAATTAAGGATCAAAAATAAAGCAACGAATCAGTACGAAAAAAATGCTTCAGTTTCCTGGAAACCGGTGATGCACATGACAATGATGTCTCATTCTTGCCCAAATTCGAACGTAGAAAAAGTGACAACTGATGGAACACTTTATTCCGGATATATCGTTTTCACGATGCCTGGAAATGCTACAGAATACTGGGATTTGAAAATTGATTATACGATTGCTGGAACTACATACACTGCAACAACTTTTATTAATGTTCCTGTTGAAGCCAAAAAAACAGTTAATTCATTTTTGGGAAGTGATAATGTGAAATATGTTGTTGCATACATCGATCCAAAATCTCCGAAAGTTGCCATCAATGATATGATAGTGGGCGTTTGGAAAATGCAGGATATGATGACTTTCCCTGTTGCAGATGGTTATACCGTGAAAGTGGATCCAAGAATGCCGGGAATGGGAAATCACAGTTCGCCCAATAATGTAAACCCAACACAAACTGCTGCGGGGAAATTATACAACGGAAAACTTTCTTTAACCATGACTGGATACTGGAAAGTTAATCTTCAGCTCGCCAAAGCCGACGGAACTGTTCTGGGTGGTGAAGAAATTACCAGCACCAATCTTACAAGCAGTTTATTTTTCGAACTCGATTTCTAATTTTTATTCAACTAAAATCAAAGCTATTTGAAAGTCTGATCTTGAATTAGCTTTGATTTTTTCTTTTTCAGTTGCAATTAATCTTTTATTGGAAGATTAATTCAACCTCAATATCTAAAATGCTTTACAATGAAACGAATTATCCTCGTGAGTTTTCTAATGCTTCTATTTTCGAATAGTAATGCACAGAAGATTTCAAAAGATTCTCTTCAATCCCAACATATTCAGGAAGTTATTGTGATCGGAACTTCCAAAATTTCGACCAAAGAAAATAAACCTTTAGGCTCAATCGATGAGTATTTGCAAAAATCTGCGAAAGTCGATATGATCAAACGTGGTGCTTATGCCTGGGAACCGCTCATCAACAGTATGCCGACCGAAAGAACTTTGGTGACCATCGACGGAATGAGAATTTTCGGAGCCTGCACCGACAAAATGGATCCGATCACTTCTTATATCGAAGTTTCTAATCTCAAGGAAGCAACCGTAAGTTCTGGTCAGGAAGGTTCCTGTCATGGAAATACGATTGGAGGAGCCATCGATTTGAAAAGAAATAAAATGATGTTTGGTCAAACAAAATGGAACTTTAATGTCAACAGCGGATTTGAAACCGTGAATAATCAAAAGATTTTTGGGTCCGGAACAAACTTTAAAACAGAAAAATTCTATACCGATGTTAATTTTATGATGCGTGATGCCGACAATTACAAAGCGGGAAATAATATCGAGATCCCTTATTCACAATTTAAAAAGATCAATGTTTCTGGAATTTCCGGCGTGAAATTGGGCGAAAATAAATTATTAGAAGCTTCAGTTATTTACGACAAAGCGAGTGATGTTGGTTATCCTGCTTTACCGATGGATGTTTCTTTGGCAGAAGCGTTGATCACTTCTTTGAAATTTCAAATGTTGCCCAAAAGTGATTATTTAAAAAGCTGGGAAACAAAAATTTATTTCAACACCATCATGCACAGAATGGATGACACCAAAAGACCAAACGTCCCAATTCACATGGATATGCCGGGTTGGAGTAAAACTTTTGGCTATTATTCTCACTTAAAAGCTGATCTAAATAACCATCATTTTTTGCTTAATATTAATGGATTTTACAATAAATCGCGTGCAGAAATGACCATGTATCCTGCAGATCGATCTGAAAAATTAATGTTCATGTTAACCTGGCCCGATGTGAGAACCCTTGCGCAGGGAGTTTATCTGGAAGATCAAATTAATTTTAATCAAAATTCCAGTTTAAAATTATCGGCTTCTTTAACGATGCATCAAAATAAAGTCGATAGTGAATTTGGCTTAAACAGTTTACAGATTTTTTATCCTGAAATGAAGGCGGAAAAGTCCAGAATTTTAAAAAGTTTTGCCGCTAATTATGAATTTAATAAAAATGCATTTCAGGCTGGATTTGGTTTGGGATATGGCGATAGAGCGCCATCCGTTTCTGAAGGTTATGGATTTTATTTATTCAACAGTTTCGAAAAGTATGATTACATCGGAAATCCTTATTTGAAAAACGAATCGTCCTTAGAGGCAAACGCTTTTGTGGGAATGAAAAAAGAAAAATTTAACGCGAAGATTTCTTCTTCTTATTTTCATATCTCTGACTATATCGTGGGGAAAATTCTCGATAATCTCGTTCCCATGACCATTGGTGCAAATGGCGTGAAAAGTTATACCGCTTTGGATTATGCCACGATTTTTAATGTAAGTTTATCAACGGAATTACAAATTGCTGAACCTCTAAAATGGAGTACACAATTTGTTTACACGCGCGGAAAAGACCATCAGAACGGGAATCTTCCTTTTATGAGTCCTTTTAGTTATCAAACTTCTTTAAAATTTGAGAAAAATAAATTCTCTTCCGATCTGTCTGTTTTAGGAAATTCAAAACATCAGGATTTTGCCGCAATATATGGCGAGTCTGTAACTCCCGACTATTTTATCATGAATGCGAGTGCAGGTTATCTCTTCAATGTGAACAGCAGTAAAATTCTCGCAAGAGTTGGTGTTGAAAATCTTTTCGACCGCTTTTACACGACTTATTCTGACTGGAATAAAATTCCGAGACCGGGCAGGAATTTCTATTTGAATTTGAATTTTAACTGGTAATCAAGCGTTGAGGTTAATGTGAAATGGTAGTATTCGAAAGAAATACTCCAGTAAATTTTCAGTAAATTTGTGTAATACTTAAATAGATAATCATGAACAGAAAAAATATTCTAAACAAAATCATTCAGGAACAGAATAAGGTGATCGCTAGTCTGCAACAATCTGTAGATCAGTACAAAACCGCTTCAGATATGGATGAAGAAAGCACGCACGATTCAGAAGATTTTACCAATCAATCCATTGCAAAAGATATGCAGTTGCGGTTTGAAAAAATGATGACCGAAGCAGTTCAAAATCTCAATTTTCTTGAAAAGGAAATAGAGATCATTCATACAGAAATCGAGAACGGAAGTTTAATAGAGACTGACAAAAACTTCTTGTTCATTGGGATTTCTGTACCTGTTTTCTCAATGGAAGATAAAGAAGTTCTTTCATTCTCTGAAAAAGCACCTGTTTTCTTAGAGATCAAAGGCAAAAACGTTGGTGATTCTGTGAAAATTGGTGATGATACCTTGAAAATCGTAGCGATAAATTAATTTCAAAAAAGAGTTGTGGTTATGTGACTTCGATCACGTTCATACTCCATTTAAAGGGCTAATTTTGCCATAAATAAAGAGATGGAAATATTAGGATACTTTTTTGCAGTCGTTATTGGTCTCGTTTTGGGGCTTATCGGCGGCGGCGGAAGTATTTTAAGCGTGCCGGTTTTTGTATATATTTTTAAGTTTGATGCTGTTACTGCAACCGGACTTTCTCTTTTTGTAGTAGGAATTACGAGTTTAGTAGGTTCTGCAGGATTTATCAGACAGAAACAGATCGATTTTAAAACTGCTTTTATTTTTGGGATTCCCTCTATTTTGGGCGTTTTATTTTCCCGAAGACTGGTGCTCCCTAATTTGCCTGATTATATTATTAACCGATGGGGAATTGCATTGACCAAAGACATGTTCTTGCTGCTTCTTTTTTCGATTTTAATGTTGATCGCATCTTATAAAATGATTCGCAAAGACGACAGACCAAGACTTAGAAAAGAGCAGGAAACGAATTATACATTACTCATTTCACAGGGACTTTTGGTAGGAATAATTACAGGATTAATAGGAGCAGGTGGTGGATTTTTGATTGTCCCCGCTTTAGTAATGCTGTTAGGATTAAATATGAAGAAGGCAGTTGCGACCTCACTTTTTATTATCGCAATGAATTCAGTATTTGGTTTTTTGAGTACTTTACAAATGTTCGATCAGGATTGGGGATTTTTGTTGAAGTTCACTGCTTTGTCAGTAGTGGGAATCTTTATCGGAATTCTAATCGCCAAAAAAATTGATGGCCGGAAACTAAAACCGATATTTGGGTGGTTCGTTTTGTTAATGGGCCTTTTCATTATCTTTAAAGAAATATTTTTAAAACAACTAATATAATTATGAAAAACATATACATCGCGATTTTCGCCTTATTTTTCTTGAGTTCTTGTTCCAAAAGCGAGCAAAATTCTTCAACTGTTGAACGTAAGAAAACGCCGTCCACAGAAGTAAGTCAAGTTCAGGAACCTATCAAACTCAAAAATAGCAAAGGCGAAGAAGTGAGCGTCGTTTATTTTGCAGAAGGTGATGCAGTTGCGGTAAAAATTCAGAAAACCGGTGCAAAAGAAGAGAAGCTTTCCGCAAAAACGAGTAATGAAAATGGAAATCCCATCTTCACCAATCAGAATTTCATGTGGGAAATGACCCAGGAAGGAAAAGCAGGAAAGCTGACCGATAAAGATGGAAATTCCTCAGAATACAAATAAGATCGAAGCGTTGATAAATGATTAATTTTGACCCTATAAATTTCAGGGGCGAAATTTGAGAATTTTAAAATAAAAAAAATGAAAATAGAACAAATATATACAGGTTGTCTTGCGCAGGGAGCTTATTACATTGTCTCGGAAAATGAGGCGGTAATAATTGATCCACTCCGCGAAACAAAACCGTATATGGATCGGTTAGAAAAAGATCAGGTAAAGCTCAAATATATTTTTGAAACCCACTTTCATGCGGATTTCGTTTCAGGGCACGTAGATCTGTCCAAAAAAACGGGAGCTGCGATTGTGTATGGACCTACTGCAAATCCGGATTTTGAAGCGATCATAGCAGAAGATAATCAGATTTTTGAGGTTGGGAAAATTAAAATTAAAGTATTGCATACTCCGGGTCATACCATGGAAAGTTCTACGTATTTGCTCATCGATGAAAATGGTAAAGAAACCGCAATTTTCTCCGGAGACACTTTGTTTTTAGGAGATGTTGGAAGACCAGATTTAGCGCAGAAATCCGCACACATGACGCAGGAAGAATTGGCTGGTTTGCTTTACGAAAGTTTACAAAATAAAATTATGCCTCTTGCTGATGATATCACGGTTTATCCCGCTCACGGCGCCGGTTCCGCCTGTGGAAAAAATATGCAGAAAGAAACGGTAGATACTTTGGGAAATCAGAAAAAGACGAATTATGCTTTGAATCAACCGGATAAAGAATCTTTTGTTCATGAAGTTTTAGATGGACTTTCCGCGCCACCCAAATATTTTGGAATGAATGTCGCCATGAATAAAGGAGGGATTTTAAGTTTCGACGAGGTTATGAAACAGGGAAACAAACCATTGTCACCCGATAATTTTGAAGAGATCGTAGAACATGCAGGAGCCTTGATTTTAGATACAAGAGATGCTGCAGATTTTCACAAAGGTTATATTCCAAATGCGATCAATATCGGTTTGAAAGGTGATTTCGCACCTTGGGTCGGAGCGATGATCGTTGACGTAAAACAACCGATCGTGTTGGTTGCAGATTTAGGATCCGAAGAAGAAGTGATCACAAGACTTTCGCGTGTTGGTTTTGATGAGGTTTTAGGATTTTTAGAAGGTGGTTTTGAATCCTGGAAAAATTCAGGGAAAGAAATCGATACGGTAAATAGAATTTCTGCTGAAGAATTTGAAAAACAATTCAACGAAAATTCAAAAGTTTTTGATGTAAGAAAAGAAAGTGAATACGAAGCCGAACATGTTGCTGAAGCTTATCAGAGACCTTTAGCTAAAATTAATGAATGGGCAAATTTGATCGATAAGAACGAACATTTCTTCATTCATTGTGCAGGAGGTTACAGAAGTATGATCGCATCAAGCATTTTAAATTCCCGAGGAATCAGGAACTTTACCGAAATTGAAGGTGGTTTCAATAAAATAAAAGAAACTGCTGTTCCGAAAAGTAATTTTATGTGTCAAAGTAAATCTTTAAAATAATGAAATTGAAATATTTTTTAAATCTGGGAATCGCTGCAATATTGTTGTTCTCTTGCGCGGCAAAAGTTCCTGTAGCAACGACGAATCCTGCAAACTTGAAAGAAATTGTAAACGATCCGGAAACAACGATTGTTGATGTTAGAATTCCAGAACAGTTCAATGAAAAAACAGCGAAAGGCGCGGTGAATATTCCTTTAGCAAAAATCGAAGACAATATCGATTTTTTCAAAAAGCAGAAAAAAGTAGTTCTCTTCTGTAACCGAGGAATTCAGGCACAACAGGCTTTAGATATTCTAAAGAAAAACGGCGTTGAAAATGTCTATTTCGGCAAAACGCTCAACAATGTAGAAGCAATACAAAACGAAAAATAGTACAATGAATATAGTAGAAAATATCACATTCAGCACTGAAAAGGCGAATGTGTTTTCCATTAAAAAAAGTGATAAAATTAAATATTTCGCCGTTGCATTAGGAAAAGATGCGATGTTGAAAAAACATACTGCTCCCGTTCCAGCAACATTGGTTGTTTTAAAGGGAGAAATTAATTTTCTGATTCAGGGTGAAACCATCAATATGAAACAATTCGATGTTTACGAAATTCCCGTAAACGTAGAGCATGAAGTCGTAGGAGTTTCCGAGGAAAATTTATTTTCAGTAGCACAGGAATTGTAATGAAAGAGGAGCTTTCTTGCGGAACCGTTTCCTGCCAAACCAATCTCGATCAAAATTATTGGGACAATCAGTGGCAGAAAAAGGAAACCGGTTGGGACATTGGTTACTCTTCTCCTGCAATCGAGGAGTATATTTTACAATATCCAAATAAGGAAGCGAAAATTTTGATTCCCGGATGTGGAAATGGTTATGAAGCCGAGTTTTTATGGAATCTTGGTTTTAGAAATATTACAGTTCTAGATATTGCGCCAAATGCGGTAGAAATTTTAGAAAATAAGTACAAAGACAAAGTAGGAATTTCTGTGATTTGCGAAGACTTCTTTCAGCATGAAGGGAATTATGAGCTAGTTATTGAACAGACTTTTTTCTGTGCGATCCCGACTTTGCTGAGGAATCAATATGCATCTAAAATGCACGAACTTCTCAATGAGAATGGAAGAATTATCGGCGTCATGTTCAACAGAAATTTTGAAAAGAAAGGTCCGCCTTTTGGTGGAAGTATTCCAGAATATCAATTTATTTTTAAGAAATATTTTGAAATTCAGAAAATGGAAGAATGTTATAATAGTATCGAAGCAAGAAAAGGAAGTGAGATCTTCATTAACCTCAAAAAAAATAAGATGAAAGCAAATATGGGAAGTTTCGACCGCATTATACGATTACTAATTGCAGCAATTATCGCTTATCTATTTTACATCCATTACATTTCAGGGGTATTCGGAATCGTTCTTGTTGTGGTAGCCGTAGTTTTTGCTTTAACAAGTTTTATAGGTTTTTGTCCGCTTTATCGCTTATTGGGAATGAATACGTGTAAGAAAAATTAAATTTTATGATGATGCAGTTTTTTAAAAAACACCAGTTAGGGATTTTCGGTATTTTTTTGGGCGGAATTTTAGGTTACGCTTACTATCATTTTATCGGTTGCGAATCTGGGACGTGTGCAATTACTTCAAAACCTCTCAATTCTTCAATTTATGGAATGGTGATGGGATATTTGGTTTTCTCAATGTTTCAAAAATCTAAAAAAACAATACAAGATGTTTGATTTTATTAAAAATATTTTCTCGAATAATTCAGTTGATTATAAAGAACTGATGAAAAACGGCGCGCAAATTATCGATGTTCGAACGCCGAGTGAATTCAGTAATGGAAGTATTAAAAATTCCAAAAATATTCCTTTGCAAAATCTTGCAGCGGAGATGAAAAAATTAGATTTAAAGAAACCTGTAATTACCTGTTGTGTAAGTGGAATGAGAAGTGCTTCGGCAAAATCGATGCTCAAGCAAAATGGTTTCGAAGCTTATAATGGCGGCGGTTGGAGTGCACTTCAAAATAAATTAAACAAATGAATACCTTGTTAAAATACTGGAATATAAGAAGAGTACTTTACTTAATTGGTGGGGTTTTCTTTGTATTGGTTGCAGTTAACGACCGATCTTGGTGGATGATTCCATTTGGACTTTATTTTATTTCAATGGCTGTTTTCAGATTTGGTTGCGCTACCGGAAATTGCGAAGTTCCATTTTCTAAAGAGGATGTCAAAACTCAAAACTAATTTTTTAGTTATATAATTTTAATTCAAAAATTTAATAGTATGTCTCAAAAATTTCAAGAACTCATTAATTCTGAACGACCTGTTTTAGTTGATTTTTTTGCAACGTGGTGTGGTCCATGCAAAGTGCAGTCTTCTGTTTTGAATACTGTGAAAGAAAATATTGGTGATCTGGCAAGAATTATCAAGATTGATATCGATCAATATCCAGCAATCGCCGCAGAATACGGAGTTCGCGGAGTTCCAACTTTAATCGTATTTAAAAATAGCGAATTGCTTTGGAAAGAAAGTGGCGTTCATGATGTGAATACTTTAACCAATCTATTGCAGGATTTTTCTAAATCTTAAGATTTATTTGATTTCAAAAGAATCTCTGTCATTCAAAAATTGAAAAGTTTCCCGAAAGTGCTTCAGTTTTTCAACATTGAATTCTGCTGAAACAATATCGTTTTTAACTTCTGAGACAATACTTCCATCAGCAAAAAAGCAATAAGAACTTTCAGGATAACTCAGGTTATTACCGTCGATTCCAACCCTGTTAAGTCCGAAAACGTAGGCTTGATTTTCGATTGCACGAGCTTTTAATAAAGTATTCCAGGCATCAATTCTTTTTTCCGGCCAGTTTGCCACATATAAAACAGCGTCATAATCATCGTTATTTCTTGTAAAAACCGGGAAACGCAGATCGTAACAAACTTGCAATAAAATGCGCCAACCTTTGTAGTTCACAATAACCCTTTCTGTTCCTGCGGAAAATTTATGGTCTTCTCCCGTAAAAGAAAATAAGTGTCTTTTGTCGTATTGATAGTGTTTTCCATCCGGAAGTACAAAGTAAAAGCGGTTATAGAATTTATTATTTTCATATACAGAAGCACTTCCGCAAATTGCAGTGGTGGATTTTTTTGCAAAACCTATCATCCATTCCAGTGTTTCGTAATTTCGATCTGCAATTTCTTCGGGCTTCATATAAAATCCGGTCGTAAACATTTCTGGCAGAATAAACAGGTCAGATCGTGTATTCTGTAATGATTGCTCAATTTTCTTGAAATTTTCTGCTTTATCTTTCCAGGCGATTTCAAAATTTAATCCGCTTACCTTCAAATTGTTATTCATGATTCTTCTATAACTTCGATTAAATGTACAAAATATTATTTTAAAACGTGACTTTTATATGAAATTTGGTACTATTTTTGATTAGCATAAACCTATTAAAAATTTAATTTAAAGTTATGAAAAAACTACTGGTAGTATGTGCAATGTTCCTTTTTGGACAAATGGCATTCGCGCAAGCTTGGCAAGGAAAAGGAGATCAAAAAATACAGGTTGGTTTCAATGGTTGGGGTTACGGAACTGGTATTACAGGAACTTATGACTATGGTTTGTCTAAAATTATTTCGATTGGTGCAGGAGCGAATTTTTATTTCGCACACAACGATTCTAAATATGAAAATGACAACTTTGGAATATTCGGTAGATTAAATTTTCACTTACAGGATCCATTAGGACTTCCTTCAAAATGGGATATTTATCCAGGTGTTGATTTAGGTATTCTGGGTAAAAGCGGAACTTATTTCGGTGCTCACGTAGGGGTAAGATATTTCTTCAACAACAATATTGGTATTTATCTTGAAGCAGGTAACAACGGAAGCGTTGGTGTTTCATTCAATTTGTAAGACTTTACAAAATATAAGACAGAAGGTTCTCATTTTGAGAGCCTTTTTTATTTGACAAGCTTTTGATAATTTGTATCTTCGCAAATCTTAAATAATTTAAACATTTTCAATGACATTAATACAGTTATTTCAATTTATATTGAGCATCTCTATCCTTGTAATTCTGCACGAACTGGGGCATTTCATACCCGCTAAACTCTTCAAAACAAAGGTTGAGAAATTTTATCTCTTCTTCGATCCATGGTTTTCAATTGCAAAAAAGAAAATTGGTGATACCGAATATGGAATTGGGTGGTTGCCTTTCGGCGGATATGTAAAAATCGCCGGAATGGTTGACGAAAGTATGGATACTGAGCAATTAAAACAGCCTGCCCAACCGTGGGAATTCCGTAGTAAACCAGCTTGGCAACGATTGATCATCATGATGGGTGGTGTTACCGTAAACTTCTTTTTAGCTTGGTTGATCTATTCTTCTCTAAGTTATTTTAAAGGGGAAACTTACCACGACCTTGCTAAATTTGAAAATGGAATTGCAGTTTCTGAAGCAGGCAGGAAAATGGGACTTCAAAGCGGAGATAAAATTCTGAAGATTGACGGGAAACCCGCAGAGAGAATGGAAACTTCTACCATTAATATGCTTTTTGCCAATCAGGTAACGGTTCTTAGAGGAGGCAACGAAATTACTTTTCCTGTAAATGAAGACGGCGTTGCTGCGGTTCTGGCTGAAAATGAAGCCAAGCTGTATTTCAGTCCGCGTTTTCCGGTGGTTATTGACAGTCTTGTTCCAACCGGCACTGCAAAAGCTGCAGGTTTGTTGAAAGGCGATAAGATCGTAGGAATAAACGGAAAGAAAATTCAGTATTTCGATGAATTGGGAACTGAACTTTCTCAACAGAAAAATCAAAATGTCGTTTTCGATATTGAAAGAAATAACATGCCTGAAAAAGTCGACGTTAAAGTTGATGATAAAGGCAAAGTAGGATTTTCCCCAAATACTGCAGTAGCGCAAAAAGAGTTTGAAAAAACAGAGGTAACGAAGCAATATTCATTTTTAGGAGCAATCCCAAGAGGATTAACGAGAACTGTTGATGTTTTAACAATGCAGATCAAACAATTTAAAATTGTTTTCAACACCAAAACGCAAGGTTATAAGAAAGTTTCGGGACCAATTGGAATTATCAAGCAAATGCCAAAAGAAATCAACTGGGAGTTTTTCTGGAGTTTCACGGCGATGTTTTCGGTATGGTTGGCTTTCCTTAATTTAATTCCGATTCCGGGATTAGACGGTGGACACGTTGTTTTCACACTTTGGGAAATGATTACAGGAAAACCTGTGCCGCAAAAAGTTCTGGAAAATGCACAAATGATCGGCGTTATATTTTTGTTAGGATTAATGGTCCTGATCTTCGGAAATGACATCCTGAAATGGATTACGGGAAAATTTTAAAATTTTCTCATAAAAGTTTTGGCAAAACTAAAAAAGTTTTTATATTTGCAGACGCTTAGCGCAAAGAGCAACACTCCTCTTTAGCTCAGTTGGTTAGAGCATCTGACTGTTAATCAGAGGGTCCTTGGTTCGAGCCCAAGAAGAGGAGCAAAACCATCACAGAAATGTGGTGGTTTTTTTGTGTTTATAATTCTGAGGTTTTATTTTTTAGCTAAATTGCTCCCTTTTGAAAGTCAGTCAATTAGAAAATTATCTGGTATTAATAGCGGTGAATCGTAAAAAAAACCACCACTAATTAAAGAGATGGTTTTAAATAAAATATTTTTTGATTTATCTTTTCTTCACTGCTTTCGCAATATTGATGATCACCTTCACTGCTTTCTCCATTGATTCTAAACAAACATATTCATACGGTCCATGGAAATTTATTCCACCCGCAAAAATGTTCGGACAAGGTAATCCCATATAAGAAAGCTGTGCACCATCAGTTCCACCGCGGATCGCTTTGATTTTAGGCTCAATATTGGCGTCTTTCAAAGCTTGCTCTGCAATATCAACAATATGCATTTTACCTTCAAATTGCTGCTTCATATTGCGATACTGTTCTTTAATCTCAATCTCAGCGGTTCCTTCACCGAATTTTTTATTAAATTCTGTCACTTTATCAGTGATGAATTTTTTTCGATTTTCAAATTTTTCATTATCGTGATCACGAATGATGTATTGGATCTTCGCTTCTGAAACATCAGATTTTAAATCGGTCAAATGATAAAATCCTTCAAATCCCTTTGTTGTAGAGGGAGTTTCGTTTTCCGGCAGCATTTTGATGAATTCTGCAGCCAGTAAACTCGCATTCACCATTTTTCCATAAGCATAACCGGGATGTACGCTTAAACCATGTATTTGCACAACCGCTCCGGCTGCGTTGAAATTTTCATATTCCAGTTCGCCAACTTCGCTTCCATCCATTGTATAGGCCCATTCTGCACCGAATTTTTTCACATCGAATTTGTGAGCGCCTCTTCCTATTTCTTCATCTGGAGTAAATCCGATTGCAATTCTGCCATGTTTGATATCGGGATTCGCCAGTAGAAATTCTGCAGCCGTTACAATTTCTGCAACTCCCGCTTTATCATCAGCTCCTAATAAACTCGTTCCGTCGGTTGTAATTAATGTTTTTCCGATATAATCTTTTAAAGTTTCAAATTTTGAAGGAGAAAGCGTAAATCCAGTTTTAGCATTCAACACCAAGTCTTTTCCATCATAATCGTCCCAGATTTGAGGGTTTACATCTTTACCATTAAAATCAGGAGAAGTGTCGTAATGCGAAATAAATCCAACAACCGGTTCATTGTCATTTTCTAAATTGGAAGGAACATAAGCATAGATATATCCGTTTTCATCCATCGAAACATCACTTAAACCCAGCGTTTTTAATTCTTCGAAAAGATATTTTGCAATATCCCACTGTTGCGGTGTTGAGGGTGTCGTTTCGCTTTCAGGATCACTAGTAGAATAAATTTTCACGTAAGTTAGAAAGCGATTTTGTAATTTTAGTTTCCAGTCAAGATTAAAATCTATGGTAATCATAAAGTAGTATTTTCAACAAAGTTAAAAGTTTACGTTGAGGATAAGGCAACGATTCCGTAAATATTTTTCAGACATTGATCAGTAATTATTTCTTAAAATAATGACTGTCAATTATTTAATTATTTTCTAATTTTTTTTAAAGTTTTGTTATATTTGAAAAAGCCAAAATTAAAATGTTTTTAACTGAATGTTCACGAGATGCGATGCAAGGATGGGGAGAATTTATTCCCACCACCCAGAAAATTGATTACATTAATTCATTGATGGCAGTTGGTTTTGATGTTCTTGACTGTGGCAGCTTTGTCTCGCCAAAATCAATTCCTCAGATGTCAGATTCAGGACAGGTCCTTGATGAAATTGACAAAGGAATTTCTAACACAAAATTATCGGTCATCGTTGCCAATTATCGCGGCGCTGAGAAAGCTTTGAAACATGATCAAGTTGATATTTTAGGATTTCCGTTTTCGATTTCAGAAACTTTTCAACACCGGAATACGAATAAAAGCCAGGAAGAAGCATTTTCCGACATTCAGAAAATTAACGAACTGTTAAAAACCGACGGCAGAGTTTTGAATGTATATTTTTCAATGGCATTCGGTAATCCATATGGGGAAATGTGGAAGTGGGAAGATGTTGATTTCTGGGCAAAAAGATTTGATGAAATCGGCGTTAAGAATATACTGCTTTCTGACACGACGGGAACTGGAACCTTAAAACAAATTGAACTTCTATTTGATAAAATTCCTTCTAAATATCCAAATATTGATTTTGGAGCACACTTTCATAACCGATACGAAGATTCTTACAAGAAACTGAAAGCAGCCTATGATAACGGTTGTCGCAGATTCGATTCCGCGATCAAAGGAATTGGCGGTTGTCCCATGGCGAAAGATGATCTGGTGGGAAATATGCCTACAGAACAGGTGATCAATTTTATGGCTCTAGAAAAGATCGAACATTCTCTGAACCTATTGAATTTCGAAAGTTCTTATAATCGTGCAAAAGATATTTTTCATTTTTAAGAAAGAGAAATCTGGATTTATACAAGTGAGAAACTTAACCTGCATTATTCTTCCTTCAGCAAAATCTTCGGTGTTTTTCATACACTTAAAGTCATGTTAAGTTGTTGATTTTAATCGTTATCTTTAACATTAAATAAACACATAACTATGACATCAACAATTACTTACTTAGGAGATTTTAAAATTGTTTCACAACATGAAAAATCCGGTGCAGAAATTATTACCTGTGCGCCATTGCGCGAAGGTGGAACATCTGAACTTTTCTCGCCATCCGATATTTTCGGAATTTCTTATGGCCAGTCAATGTTGATGGCGGTTGCTGTTTTAGGGAAGCATAAAGGGATCGATATTACGGGTGCAACCTGTGAATTAAAAAAATCAACGCATCCGGAACCAAAAAGAATCGGGACTATATTTTGTATCGTGCGAATCCCTGGAAAATTTACCGATGAAGAAAAGAAATTTATTGAGGAAACTGCCCTGAATTGTCCAGTCGCTTTATCAATACATCCAGACATTCAGAAAACGGTAATGTTTGAATTTGAGTGATAAAAGTTATTATAATTAAAAATGCCGCAATTAAGCGGCATTTTTTTTAGAACATTCCTAATTCAAAACGGGCTTCTTCGCTCATCATGTCCTTGTTCCAGGAGGGTTCAAAGGTGAGTTCCAGATCGACTTCTTTTACACCTTCCGTTTCGGAAACTTTTTCGCGAACTTCCGCGGGTAAACTTTCTGCTACGGGACAATTTGGGGTCGTCAAAGTCATTATTACTTTCACCGCACCTTCATCAGAGATCTGTACATCGTAGATGAGGCCAAGCTCATAGATGTCAACAGGAATTTCGGGATCGTAAACTGTTTTTAAAGAGGTTATAATATTTTCGCCGATATCAGCAATTTGTTCGTCTGTGTATGCCATAATTAAATATTGGAGATTTTCATCTTAAAAATTCTGATATTCGCCAAATTCTCAGCAGTTTTATCGTTTAAATTTTTAAAGCGAAATCAAATTTTCTAGTCGCTTTTTAGTATTATATCTTCCTGACGCATGCGCCGAAAAACGTTTGCCAAAGTTAAGACATCTTTTTCACAATATGTAACAATTCTAAATAAGTCTTTTTCTATATAGTAAATCGATGCTACCATTGAGCCGTCGATATCATCTTTCGGCGTGGGAATCCCAAAAACATGAGCCAGTAATTCTAACGAAACATAAGATTTGTAATCACCGAATTTCCACAATTCCATCGTATCGAGGTGTTGAATTTCCCAGGGTTTTTTACCAAATAGCTGAAAAGGTTTTGGTGGATGCATTCCATTAATTAAAAATCGCCGCGCGATCCAGGGAAAATCGAATTCCTTTCCATTGTGTGCGCAAAGAATCACATCGCGAAGTTTTGGTCGGTTAAAAATTTCTCCAAATTCCTCTAAAAGTTTTTTTTCATCGTCCCCATAAAAACTCTTGATCATTATCTTTTCATTTTTTTCCATGATCCCAACAGAGATGCAGATGATCTTGCCGAATTCTGCCATAATTCCTCCTCGTTCGGTATAAAATTCTTCAGCAGTGAAATCATCTTTCCGTTGCAAACGCGTTTTCTTATCCCAAAGCTTTTGCGTCGATTCATCTAATGCTTCCCAATTCCCAACTTGAGGAACGGTTTCGATATCCAGAAATAAAACTTTTTCAATTGGAATTGTTTGTAACATGATTTTTGAATTTAATTTTATAAACGAACCTACAATTTTAAAAATTTATGATCAAAATTAACCAACTTGAAAACCGTTTTCCACTGCAATGGTGGGACTTAAAAGGGTAACTTCTTTGTTCTCTCCGTAAATTCCAAGAATTAAACATTCACTCATAAAATTAGCGATTTGTTTTTTCGGAAAGTTGACGACGGCTACAATTTGCTTTCCTAAAAGTTCTTCTTTTTGATAGAGATCTGTGATCTGAGCTGATGATTTTTTAATGCCCAAAACTCCGAAGTCGATTTCTAATTGATAGGACGGCTTTCTGGCTTCCGGGAAATCTGAAACGGAAATGATCGTTCCGCTTCTCATATCGATTTTTTCGAAATCCAGCCAGGATATTTCCGGTTTGATAGTCATTTGAAAATAAAATTTATTTCTTCACAGAAACGATATAATCGTACACCATTTCATGTTGTTGGTCATTCAATTTTGCTTTTGGCGCCATTGAATTCATAAGTCCAACCCAGTCCTGTGCGGAATGATCGGTCGGATTTGGTAAGTCGTGGCATTTTGCGCAGGAGTTTTCATAAACTGTTTTTCCCAGAGCAAGTGTTTCAACCGTATTCATTTTTGAACCTTTTACAACGGCTGGTTGTGGAGTACAGGAAGCTAAAATTCCTACAACGGCGATTGCGGAGAAAATTGATGTTTTGCTTAGTATTGAGGTGTTTTTGTCAGTATAAAGAAATTTAGAATTCATTAATTTTATATTTTATTTCATTCAAAAATAAACAAATTTCTGCTTATAAAAGTTTTTGTCTCTGCGATATTTAAAATTTAGAGATGAAATCTCGGCCAAAAAAAAAGTAAAAACTGAATTGATATTGATGAATTGAATTGATTTAAGAAAAACATTTGTATTTTTGAGTTCATGGAAAATCTTTCTACTAAAGAATTGATAAACGGAATTAAATCGGGTAATAAACGCTTGATTGGTAAAGCCATCACTTTAGTTGAAAGTAAAAAGCCTGAACATCGCACTCAAGCCGAAGAATTATTAAAAGAGATAATGCCTTTGACTGGAAAGTCTATTCGAATAGGAATTACTGGAGTTCCGGGTGCCGGAAAATCGACTTTTATTGAAAATTTCGGAAAACTCCTTATCAGCAAAGGTAAGAAGGTCGCAGTTTTGGCGATCGACCCGAGTTCTTCTCTGAACAAAGGTTCAATATTGGGCGATAAAACCAGAATGGAAGAACTTTCGAAAGAAGAGAACGCATTTATTCGGCCTTCACCAACTTCAGGGTTTTTGGGTGGTGTCGCGAATACGACTTTCGAGACGATGATGATCTGTGAAGCGGCTGGTTATGACAGCATTTTGATTGAAACCGTGGGAGTAGGACAGAGCGAAGTTTTGGTTTCTGATATTACAGATGTTTTTTTGTTTTTGAAAATTATCGGTGGTGGAGACGAACTTCAGGGAATTAAACGCGGAATTATGGAAATGGTCGATGTGATTTTCATTAATAAAGTCGAGGAAGAAAATACCATTAAAGCAAAAAATACCAAAGTAGAATTACTGCGGGCGCTTCATTTTTTACCTTCAAAGGAAAAGAATTGGAAAGTTCCGGTTTTGCTAGGTTCTGCTTTAAAAAATATTGGTTTGGAGGAAGTTTATCTAAAGGTAGAGGAATTTATTTCTTTAAAATTAAAGAATAATACTTTTGAAAAAGTGCGGCAATCTCAGGCAGAGAAACGCTTTGATTATTGGGTTCAGGAATATATTATTCAAAAAACAAAAGAAGAAAAATCTGTAGAAAGTTTTTATGAATTGCACAAAAAAAATGCTTCCGAACTGAAATCAAATCCAAGTTCGGAAGCGAAAATATTTGTCGAAAAGTTATTGAAAAAGTAATTATTTTTTAACAGTCTTATTTGCCATGATATAACCGTCATAAGAAATTGACTGTCGGTCATTTGCGCGGATTGAAAGATAAGCTTTGCCGTTTTTATAAACTTCCAATATGATATTATTAATGTTCTGCTGATCTTTTGGTTGGATCGAATAGATTAAACTTCCTTTTTTTCCGGCGGTTTTATTGATCTTAAAATCTTTTGACGTGAAGCGGAACGAATTCTTTTCACTGTCAAAATTCGGCGTGTACATTTTTCCAAAATAAGGCAAGTCAACTTTTATTTCGTCTTTTTTAATCTCCACGGTGTAACCGTACTCTAAATTCAGAATATTAGAAGAACTTGAGTTCGGAAGCGAATTCAGTACGTTGACCACCTCGTAACTCGTAGGATTTGCATGTTCGGCCAAAAAAGTAAATTCGGTAGACTGTAGTAATGAAGTTACTTTTTCAGAACTCATATTGCTTTGAGTATCACAGGAATTCGTGAGAATCATCACTAATCCCATCATCAGTATTTTATGTAAATTTTTCATCTTCTTTTTCCCATAACCGCTGCAATAATTGTGCTATCGGATGAAGTTGTTTTTTATTTGGAATAAAAATTGATTTCGGAACCAAAATTGTAATACTACAAATATGAAAACATTTACTCAACTATTAGGAGCTTGTGCATTATCTTTCACGATGATCACTTGTACGACCAATCCAATAACAGGACGACAATCTTTACAGCTCGCCAACAATCAGGAAATTTCTGCAATGGCACTACAGCAATACAGACAGACTTTGTCTCAATCTAAAGTAATTACCGGCACTACTGCCGCGAGAAGTATTCAAAATGTTGGGATGAGAATTAAGAACGCAGCCAACAACTATTACAAAAATATTGGAAGAGAAGGAGATTTAGCAGATTACAAATGGGAATTTAATCTTATCGACGATAAGCAAATAAATGCGTGGTGTATGCCGGGCGGAAAAGTTGCAGTTTACAGCGGTATTTTGCCTATTACGAAAACTGATGCGGGTTTAGCAGTAGTTTTGGGTCACGAGATCTCTCACGCACTTGCAGGGCATGGTAACGAAAGAATTTCTCAATCAATGATCGCACAATATGGTGGAGCAATTTTAGGAAGTACAATTTCAAACGGACAAATGGCGGCAATTTTCCAACAAGTTTATCCGATTGGAGCGCAGGTTGCATTATTGAAATATGGCAGAAGTCAAGAGCTTGAAGCAGATGAAATGGGACTTTATTTAATGTCAATGGCGGGTTACGACCCAAGAGAGGCTCAACCTTTCTGGCAAAGAATGGAAGCGGCTTCCACTGGAAACAGACAACCGGAATTTCTTTCTACCCACCCAAATCCTGATACCAGAAGAGCAGATTTAGATTCGCATATGGCAAAAGCTTTACAGTATTACAAAGCATCAGGCGGTAAAGTATAGACCAATTCAATATAAAAACATCAACCTTCCTAAAAAATTCTTAAATTTGGGAAGGTTTTTTTAATTATACAACTATGAAAAATTTAATATTTATAGGTTTTCTACTTTTAGGATTGGCATTTCTCCTGTATTATCTACAGCCTCAGTTTTCCGCAGTAAAGCTTTTTGAACCCATGACCTTAATGGGAATTCTCGCAGGAATTGGTATTGGATTAATTATAGGTGGAATTGTGGGTTATGCAAGTAAAGGATCTGCTGTTCGCAACGAGCAAAAAAAACAAGAACTGAAACAACTTAGAAAAGAAAAAGAAGATCTGGAAAAGCAGGCTGCAGAATTGGCAAGGCAACAAACTGTAACTTATGTACCAGACGAAAATCAAAATCCTCAGAACTATTAATTCTGAGGATTTTTTTATTTAAAGTAATTTTTATTTTAGAATTTGTAACCCAAACCTAACATGAAAACACTTGATCTGTTATCATAATTTATTTCCTGACTTGATCCTGCAACAGTATTAATGAATTTTCTCTGATCGCTGGAGAAAGCTCCTTCGTATTTTGCAGAAAGAATCAATTTTGAGATCTCGCTCTGTACTCCGATTTGGTAACCTACTGAAAATTCTTTGGCATTCACTTTTTGAGAGAAACTGTCATAATTTTCGTCTTTCGCAAGATTAAAACTGGCAACAGGTCCAACATAAGCACTCAAAGTATTACCTAAAAGATTATAACCCAGCAAAACAGGGATATCAATTCGGCTTGTTTTCGCTTTGATGGTTGTTGACTGAGCGTTTACATCATTTGCGACTGTAACTTCGTTGCTGAAATTGGTGTAATAAATTTCCGGCATTACGTAAAATGAGGTTGGCAAATTTACTTTCATCGACAAACCTGCGTTGAAACCAATAATGTTTTTTCCACTCTCCGTAAATGCAGTCGAAGCAGCAGTTTTTAAATTTTGCCAGGTTGCTGAACTTGTAGGGATCAAGACATTTGCTTTTGCAGCAAAAGAAAGTTGAGCAGAAGCACAAACTGCGCTGGAAAGTAAAACTATACTAAGAATTTTCTTCATTTGATGGGGGTTTTGTTATAATGTTGTCAATAGATGTCTTGTTGGTTTCCAGAAAATATTCCCGTAATTCCTTAAATAACTCTGATGAATAAACGAAATCGATGAGGTTTTTATTGCCTGCATTGATGAGGATATCTTTGTCACCTTCCCATTCTTTAATCCCATCGCGCAAATAAATTATTTTTTCACCGATGGTCATCACAGAGTTCATATCATGGGAGTTGATAATCGTTGTCGTATTGTATTCCTTGGTGATCTCTAATAGTAGATCATCAATAATATTAGAAGTATACGGATCGAGTCCTGAATTAGGCTCATCGCAAAATAAATATTTTGGATTATTCACGATCGCTCTCGCGATCGCAACCCTTTTTTGCATTCCGCCCGAAATTTCTGAAGGATATTTCCGGTTGGCTTTTTCTAAATGAACGCGGCCAATAACTTCAAATGCCCGTCTTTTCTTTTCTCTAAAAGTTAAATTCGTAAACATATCCAGCGGAAAAGTAATATTTTCCTCGACGGTCATCGAGTCGAAAAGTGCACTGCCCTGAAAGACGGTGCCGATTTCTGACCTCAGCTGTTGCTTGTCATCGCGACCCATTTTATTGATGTCTCTACCGTCAAATAATATTTCTCCTGAAGTTGGCTGATAAACATTGAGCAAACTTTTCAGAAAAACAGTTTTTCCCGAACCACTTTGTCCGATGATGAGGTTTACTTTTCCGGTTTCAAATGTGGTGGTAATTCCTTTCAGAACTTCCATGGTATCAAAACTTTTCTTAAGATCTTTAATTTCTATCATTAGCTTAGGAACATTTGAGTTAATATTAAGTTCATGATAATGATCGACACGATCGTCCAAACTACTGCCTGTGTACTTGCACGGCCAACTTCCAGGGAACCACCTTTAACATTGTATCCAAAATAAGCCGGAATGGTCGCAATTAAAAATGCAAAAACTGCAGTTTTAAGAAAAGCGTACCAAATAAAATGTTGCGGCATATACATTTGAACTCCAGTAATATAATCAGCTTTGCTCCAGCTTCCTGTCGCAATTCCGGCAAGATAACCACCCCAAATTCCGAAAACGATACTGATCGCGATGAGTAAAGGATTAAAAATGATGCTGGCTAAAATTTTGGGAAGGATCAAAAAATTTGGAGAATTAACACCCATAATATCCAGAGCATCTATTTGTTCTGTAACCCTCATTGTGCCAATACTCGATGCGATATAAGATCCTACTTTACCCGCAAGAACTACTGAAATAATTGTCGGCGCAAATTCCAGGATCAATACCACTTTGGTTGCATAACCCACGAATGAATTAGGAACTGGAAAAGAGGAAGCACTGAAATTATTAAACATTTGAATCGCCACAACTGCACCCACAAACGTGGAAGTAAAAAGTACTAATCCAAAAGAATTAACCCCTAAATCGTAAACCTCGCGCATAAAAAGTTTGCCAAATATTGCGGCTTTCTGCGGTCTTTTTAAAGTTTTAGATAATAAAAGGAAGTATGCTCCTATCTCACTCAAAAATCTTTTTAACATTCTGCTAAATTAGTGTTTTTATTTTTTTTCTGAATTTTTTTAATTGGCATTTTTATCACCATTAATAACTAAAAAGATGGTTTTTAAAATGATGATAAAATCGAGGCTTAAACTCCAGTTTTTTACGTAAAAAGCATCGGCCAAAATTCTTTTCTGCATTTGAATATCCCGGTCTCCCGAATCTCCACGAAGTCCGTTTACCTGTGCTAATCCTGTAATGCCCGGTTTTACAAGACTTCTGATGGAATATCGACCAATTTTTAATTTGTAAAAATCATCAACCAAAAGCATGTGTGGTCTCGGACCAACAACGGACATATCGCCTTTTAAAACATTTAAAAACTGCGGCATCTCATCTAAACTTGTTTTTCTGAGAAATCTGCCTATTTTGGTAATTCGTTTATCGTTTTCTGTCGTTGTTTGTTTGGTACAATCGTCGTTGACGTACATCGTTCGAAATTTAAAGCAGTTAAATACTTTGTCGTGGTACCCATATCTTTTTTGTAAAAAAAAGATCGATCCAGGATTATCCAGCTTTATTAAAATTGCGATCAAAGGAAAAAGCCAGGAGCAAATGAAGATAAGAACGATGCTGGAAAACAGGATGTCTACCGCTCTTTTCATCGTAATGTTGGTCAGATAATCCAGCGGAAATTTTGAGCGAACCAAAACGGGTTGCATTTCAATATATCCTAAATCATAACGGAAAAAATTATTCTTAGCAATGCTGGGAATCAAAGAAATTCGAACTTTATGTATTTCCGCGAGACGATAAACGTCCTGTTCATGGTCGTTTTCAAAACGGTCAGAAGAAAGATACATCGTGTGAATACCATTTTCTTTCCAGTATTTGATTAAATTCTCTGGGTTAAATTTTTCTTCAGATGGATATTCGAAAATTTTAAATCCGTAATCTTTTCTTTCCGTTAAAATATTTTTGAGTAATTCGGTAGAAGAATCTTCGTACAAAAACATAATGTTTCTATAATTGATCCCTAAGGTCCGCACATATTTCAGAGTAAAAAATACCAGAGATTTAATGATAAAAAGCAACAGGAACAAGGAAATAGCAATAAGAAAACGATCCTGTTTCAAAAAATCATTGTTGCTCACTTTAGCCAGTAAAATGACGCCGAAAATAAATATAAAAATATGCGTGACAAGACGTTCCAGATAAATGGTGTACGTGAGATTTCTGGCAATTGAATATAATTTGGTTCTTCCACTAAGCAAAATCCAGAAAAGAGTAAGCAGAATCAGAGACAGGGTGTTCTGCTCCCAAATTTCTTTATCGTATTTGAAATCATTATTTCTAATAAAAAACAGCAGAAAGACTCCAGCAATAACCAGAACGTCAAGCAAAATAAAAGTGGCTTTGAAATATCTAGAATATCGAATTTTTTGCATAAAGCCGAATTATATAAAAAGTAAATTTAACATAATTTACGGAATATTCAAATATTTATGCGTTTGTACAGACGCCTGCCATTTTGGATTTGCTAATATAAAATCGGTAATTTTCGGATAGATCTCTTCTCTTTTACTCCATTCGCTTTGAAGATAAAGTTTGCAGTTTTCTGAAACTTTTGCAGCCTGTTCTTCGGCGAATTTAAAATCATTATTGTTGAAAATGATCATTTTCAGTTCACTGGCTTTCGCATAAATAGCAGGTTTTGGCAATCCTGTTTTCTTTGGTGAAAGGGTGATCCAATCAAGTGTTCCACTCATTTCATAAGCGCCGGAAGTTTCGATATGAATTTCGCAACCCAGTTCTTTTAATTTCGAAGTTAAAAAATCTAAATTCCACATCAAGGGTTCTCCTCCTGTTAAAACGATGGTTTTACAATGTTTCGCTGCAGTGTGTGCAATTTCTTCTGCAGAAAGCAACGGATGAAGATTGGGATCCCAACTTTCTTTCACATCACACCAATGGCAACCGACATCGCAACCACCCAGTCTTATAAAGTAGGCAGCTTTTCCTGTATGTGCTCCTTCTCCCTGTATCGTGTAAAAATGCTCCATCACTGGGAGCATTTTACCTTCTTTTAATAAAATATTTTCTTCCTCTTTAGTCATTGTATACTGAAGTTTTATAAGCCAAAAGTGTATTTTTCATGAGCATTGCTCTTGTCATTGGTCCGACTCCACCAGGAACCGGAGTAATTGCAGAGGCGATTTCCTTGCAACTTTCAAAATCAACGTCGCCCATTAGTTTATATCCTTTTTCTGTGTTGTCTTCTACTCTCGTAATTCCCACATCAATCACTACTGCACCCTTTTTAATCATATCGCCTTTCAAAAAGTTGGGATCACCAAGCGCCGTTATTACGATATCTGCATTCCTGGTAAAATCTTCAATATGTGGCGTGTAGGAGTGCGTTAAGGTCACCGTCGAATTTCCGGGGAAATCTTTTCTTCCCATCAAAATACTCATCGGTTTTCCGACAATTCTGCTTCGTCCGATAATTACGCAGTGTTTTCCTTTTGTATCAATTTGATATCTTTCTAGCAATGTTAAAATCCCAAACGGAGTTGCTGGTAAAAAAGTATCCATTTCCAACGCCATTTTCCCAAAATTTTCCGGGTGAAAACCGTCTACATCTTTTCTCGGATCGATCGCCATAATGATTTTCTCCTGATCGATCTGTTTTGGTAAAGGCAGTTGCACAATGAATCCATCCACATCTTTGGAATGATTGAGTTCGCCGATCGTTTCTAAAAGTTCAGCTTCCGAAACGGTACTCGGAAATTTAATTAACGAAGATTTAAACCCAACTTCTTTGCAGTCTTTAATTTTGTTGTTCACATAAGTCATACTTGCACCGTTGCTTCCAACCAATATTGCCACTAAATGCGGTGGTCTCCGGTGACCGGCAATGATCTTATCAACATCAATGCGAATTTCCTCTTTGATTTCTTTCGAAACTTTCAGTCCGTCTAGAATTTGAGCCATTTTACTTTTTACTTTTTAGATTTATTTACTTTTTACTTTTTCTCTTTATAATAATTCATCAAACCATTGGTGGAAGAATCGTGAGATTCAATCTTCTCGGTATTTTCCAGTTGTGCCAGAATTTTCCCCGCCAGGACTTTACCTAATTCTACTCCAAACTGATCGAAACTGAAAATGTTCCAGATTACACCCTGTACAAAAATCTTATGTTCGTACAACGCGATCAGCTGTCCCAATGAAAAAGGAGTTAATTCATTGAAAAAGATAGAGTTGGTAGGCGTATTTCCATGGAAAACTTTATAGTTCGTCAATCTTTTAACTTCTTCCGCTGAGAATCCGGATTTTTCCAAATCAGCTCTTGCTTCTTCTTCGGTTTTTCCAAAAGCCAACGCTTCTGTTTGTGCAAAAAAGTTCGCCAGTAATTTTTCCTGATGATCAGAAACCACATTGCAAGATTCTACATAAGCAATAAAATCTGCAGGAATTAATTCAGTTCCCTGATGAATTAACTGATAAAACGCGTGTTGACCGTTTGTCCCGGGTTCTCCCCAAATGATCGGCCCCGTTTCATACTCAACAAAATGACCATTTCTGTCTACACATTTTCCGTTGCTTTCCATATCGCCTTGTTGCAAATATGCCGGAAAACGATCCAGATATTGGGAGTAGGGAAGAATTGCATACGTTCCGGCATCAAAAAAGTTTCTGTACCAGATTCCAGTAAGTGCCATGATCACAGGAACGTTTTCTCTGAAATCAGCGGTTTTAAAATGAATATCGGTTTCATTCGCACCTTTCAATAATTGTTCAAAATTTTCATAACCAATAAAAAGAACGATGCTTAAACCGATTGCACTCCAAAGAGAATATCGTCCACCGACCCAATCCCAGAATTCAAAAATATTTTCTTCGGCAATTCCGAATTTTTTTACGGCTTCCGTATTTGTAGAAAGTGCTACGAAATGTTTTTCGACATCTTGCTGTGTACCACTTTTAAAAAACCAGTCTTTTGCAGATGCAGCATTTGTCATGGTTTCCTGAGTGGTAAAAGTTTTTGAGGCAATAATGAAAAGCGTAGTTTCAGGATTCAGATCTTTCAAAACTTCCGCAATGTGATTTCCGTCTACATTAGAAACAAAATGGACATCAAGTCTGGTTTTAAAATGTTTCAAAGCTGAACAAACCATGACCGGTCCTAGATCGGAGCCACCAATGCCAATATTTACGATATCGGTAATTTCTTTGCCGGAAAAACCTTTGTGTTCGCCAGAAATAATTTTTTCTGAAAAAGTTTTCATTTGGTTTAAAACTCTTTTAATTCCTGGTTTAATGTTTTCACCATCGACCAGAATTTCTTTATCAGAAAAATCGCGTAATGCGGTGTGCAAAACTGCTCTTCCTTCAGTCTCATTGATTTTATCCCCGGAAAACATTTTTTCAATTGCCGATTTAACTTCACATTCTTCTGCTAAATCCTGTAAAAGGTCGAAAGTTCTTGAATCAATTAAGTTTTTAGAATAATCAAAAAGATAATCTTTTCGTTGAACCGAAAATTGGTTAAATCGTTCTGGATTATATTGAAAAAGAGTCCGAAGTTCGAAATCATTTTGTGCAAAATGTGCGGTAAGTGCTTTCCAAGCGGCTGTTTGAGTAGGATTTATTTTAGGTAACATTTTAGAAATTTTAAATTAGAGATTTTAAATTTTTCTTTTTTTAAAAGCCGTTGCAAATTTACGGAAAAATGAGTGGATAGAGAATTTTGCGGTTTATAAGAAATGATTATTTTTGTTTGGAAGCGATTTTCCAACTGTTTATCTGCTCAATTTTTAAACAGAACGAAAATTCCAATTGCTCTCCCTTCAACCCAATTCTGATTTTTATGAAATTACTTTTACAATTTTTATTTCTGCTCTTTTTCAACACGGCTTTCTGCCAAAATATGGAATGGGGGAAAATTTCTCAGAAAGAAATTGAGCTGGACGACGTTTCTTTTGAACCTGGCGCAGATGCCGTGAAGTTGGGAGAAATAGGTCATTTAAAAATTACAGATGATGGTTATGAACTTCTAGAATACGGCAGAACTAAGATCTTATCAATCAACGGGTTTGAAAATGCACAAAAAAAATGGAGTTACAGACCGGCTGTTCATAATGATAATATTGTTTTGCAGGATGCGCAAACTATTAATTTTGTCGATGGGAAAGAAATTGTAACGCCGCTCGATAAAAAAGATATCATCGTGAGTAGAAATGGCGATATCGAAGAAATTGCATTCGCTTTTCCTAATGTTCGCGTGGGTTCTATCATAGAATATAAAGTAAAAATTTTCCGCACGAGTAATCTTTATGCTTCACCCTGGCGTTTTCAAAATGCGATTCCTACCCTTTCTTCTCAACTATTTTTGAAAGTGGCGACGGTTGCAGATTATAAAGTCATTTTAAAAGGACAACAACTCAACAAAAAATATATTGATAAGAGAAATAAAAATAATAAAGAATGGGAACTGATCAATATTCCAAGTGACAACATTTTCAAAAATGTGTACAATGTCGAAGATTACAGGGAACGAATCATGTTTCAATATACTTCTGCCAGAAAATATTATGGATCTTACTATTCTGAAAACTCCTGGAAAGGTTTCAAAAATTTGATCATTAAGGATGTTGAAAAGAGCAGTGAAAAGGTTGATTTTCAACAAATCGCCTCGAAAATTAAAAATGGTCCTACTAAATTTGAAACCTTAAGAAATTGTGTGCAGTATTTAAGGGATTTCTATAAATGGAATCGATATTTAGCGTTTCAAGCTTCAAATATGCAAAGCGAATTTTTGCAGAAGAAAACAGGAAACGCTGCAGATTTTAACATTCTGCTCAATGGAATTTTGAGGGCGAAGAAAATAAATGCTCAACTGGTCATCAATAGTTCACGATCCAACGGAAGAATTATTGTTGCGTATCCTACTTTTTCAAAATTGCAAACCCTTCTGAATATAGTAGAAGTTGATGATGGTGAAAAACTGTTGATCGATGGCGCCACCTCGAAGCCGGAAAATCTACGCTTTTTATCTCTGGATAATTTCAATTATATTGTTTTGGGATTAGATGATCGTGGCGAAGTTTTCACGACTGTTGCTCCGTCACTTTCCGAATTTATTTCGGAACAAAATTTAATTATTGGAGAAACTAATTCTGAGCTCGAAGTGAAAAACAGAAGCAAAGGTTACTTTAATTCAGAATCAATCAATCAAAGACCGCTCAACGTTTTTCAAGGAATTAAAACCAATGAACAGACAAAGAAGGAAGGTGAGGAATCGAAATCGAGCAGTCATACCATTGAGTTTGAAAACCCAACGAATTCTTTGTTCGTTATTGAAAATCCGCTCACAAAAACTCTTAAAGATCTAACGGTTGAAAAAAACAGAGATTATCCGATCGAATTAGATTTTCCTTATTTGGCAACCATCATGTTTCGTACCAAATTACCCCAAAATTACAAGATGGAAACTGATCAATTCAGTAGAAAACTATCAGCGTTTAATGGGAGTCTTCAATATTTACAGGAAGTGAAATCTGATAAAGATGAACGGTTTTTAACCTGGTCTTTACTCATCAATAAAACTGTTTTTCAGAACAATGAAATTCAGGAATATCAACAATTTATAACGCAACTGGAGAGTGTTTTTTCTGAGGTTGCGGTGATTAAAATGATCAAATAAAAAACCTTCAGAATTATTATACTGAAGGTTTTCTGGAAAATTATTTGATCGATATTTTTAATTTGGTCTCGCAGCGTTTGACATTGGAGTCGCCGTAAAGCGGTCACGACCATCATCACTTTTAAAATTTGTGCTGAAATCCAGCGATACCGCTATATTTTTTCTGGGTGTGTTTGTACTAAAATTATTTTTGACCCTTTTAAAAGATCTAATTAATGCAAGCGTGAAATCATTGTCTGTTTCGGGCAAAACTTTCGGATTAATGATGTTTCCTTTGTTATCCAGATCGAATATTAAAGTAAAAATGCCATTTGCTTGAAAATCAGAAGAGAAATTGTTGAAATTATTCTGCACATCTTTCACAAATTCCTGATTCCCACCTTTGTAAACTTCATTTAAATCCTTGCTTTTTGAAGTTGCAACAACTTGAGCATAGGAATAGACTGTTGTAAATAAGAGGGTTAAAAAAAATAACTTTTTCATGTTTTTTTATTTGAAGATAAATTTACAGTTAATTTTTGTCTGCAGTTACAATTTTCAATGTTTTTTTTCTTTTATACAAAAAGAACGCTGTTACACTGATTAATATTAAAGGCCAAATGCCGAAAAGACCAATGATGATCCTCTTAATTAAATTAAATCCATCTGAAACCGCGTTTTTGAGATCGTAAAAGAAATTAGATTGGTTTTCTAAATTTTGGGTATTTGAAACTGCAATTTGAGCCACACGAACTTCAGGTTCTGTCAGGAAAATTTGTACCGTGCTGTATTCTAATTGATCTTTCATATCGAAATCAGCGAACTGTTGATAATTATTTTCGCTCTGATTTTCATCCGTCATTTTGAATTTGTCCTTATTAAGATTAAGTTTTGAAATGTTTTTCTCCGTATTTTTATTCCTTTCTTTTTCCAGTTTCGCTAGTTTGATATTAGACGTAACGTCTTCTGCTAGAATAATCCTGGAGTTTAAAAATACTTTTTTCTCGTTAATGATCTGTAGAAAATCACCCAGCTTCTCCGTAGGAATTCGAACTTCCATCTTGTTTTCAGTTTGAAATTTGCGAACCATCATTGCCTTCTCATCGGAAATCGAGAAAGTTTTTTCAGATAGAATGTTGGAATTCAAATTGGAGGAAGTGACGAATCCACCCAGATCTTTCAGAGATTTTTCCAGAATAATGGTAGTCTCGTAAACATCTTTGACTTCCATATTTACTTCGGCAGATTTAATGAACTGCTTGTCTTTTACCTGCAAGGTGGCGACCGAAGAAATGCTGTCGGAAGGTGATGACGAATCAGATTGAGCAACTGTATCTTCGTATTTAGCAGATTCTGCGGTTCCGGTTTTGTTGCAGGAAGATAATGCTGCGAAAATAAGTAAAGTACATGCAGTGTTTAAAATAGGTGTTTTCATAACGGATTAATTTTGAGGGTTTTGTTGAAACAAATCTCCGTCTGAATTTTTTGTAAAGCTTGTAAATGCGTTTTTTAGTTCTTGTAAAACTAATTTGGAATTGCAGTTAATTGCGAATGAGGAAGTTAAGTGTTTTACTCTTTTTCTTCGAGTATGATTTTCTTCGTGATTTTGTATTTTCTTCGGATTTTATTAATTCTACTTTCTTCGCCGAGAAGTTTTCCCCAGGGTTCCATTCCTTCTGTGCGTTCAAATACAATTTTTAAAATAGCTAAGAATGGAATACTCAGAAACATCCCCGAAATTCCCCACAATTCTTCGCCCACTAAAAGTCCTATGAAAGTAAAAAGTGCATTGATCTTTACTTTTGAACCTACGACTAAAGGTAAAGTAATATTGGAATCAATTAAGTGAATCGCAATGTATCCGAACAGAACTAAAAAAGTATGGTTTCCACCAGTCGCGAAAGAAATTAAACACGCCATAAACCCTGAAACTAAAATTCCGATGTAAGGAATTACGTTTAGAAGTCCTGTTAAAACACCCAGTAAGATTGCATATTTCACTCCCAAGATTGATAATAAAAGCGTTGTTAAAATACTAACGATGAGGATCTGAATTAAAAGCCCTGAAATATAAACCTTAATTATTTTTTGAATTTCAAGGATCGCTTCGTTCACTTTAGAATAATGTTTTTCATTGAAAACGGAAATGATAAAACCATATAAAATACGGCGATAGTTCAACAGAAAAATGAAAAATAAAGCACTAAATACGAAAAATGCCATCGTAGATGAAAACATAGAAAATGTGAAGCCCAAAATAACACCAGTTGAAGAAAGCACTTTTTCCAGTGCTTGATTGATGTAACTCATCTGCTTCGTAAAGTTCAAATGAAAGTTGTGAGAAACCCACACCTGAAGTTCTCCAAAAGATTTTGATACCTGCGATTTTAAAACCGGAAAATCATTTGCAAAATCGCCGAGTTGTATGGTGAAAAAATAAATGAGTCCAGAAAGAAAGATCAACATCACCAGCAAAGAAGAAAATGTAGAAATAGTGCGGGAAAATTTCGCTCTTCGCTCTAGAAAATTGGCAAAAGGTAAAAACAAAAGTGCCATCAAAAAGGAAAAGAAAAGGGGAGCCAAAACAGCTTTTCCTATTTTTGCCAGATAACCCATAGCTAAAATACTCACCAGAATTAAGGCAAGTTTGAGAACAAAAGGAAGTTTGATTTCTTTCATAAAACAAAGAACTTTTAATAAACAAATATATTTCTTTATTTGGAAATTTTAATAGGAATAAAATTATCTTTAATGTAGAAATAAAACTTAATTCGTGGGTTAAAACACCCTATTTTCACCCGTTAAGAACTGAAATACAGAACAATGCTCCTTTTTTATAAATTTTAGTTTTATATTGTAAGACACAATAAAACGAAACACAATGAGAAAATTAATTTTTACTATTTTACTGTCCGTCTTATCTGCAAAGTATTTTGTAGCCCAAGATTACAAAAAAGCACCCAATTCCTACATTTTTGATATCAACTCACCAATTGATAGAAAAGGTTTGCTGATCCCGGTAATAAAAGCATATAAAATGTGGGAACAGGCAGAATATTTATCGACGGGCGGCGTGGGTACAACTATTCCCGCGGGAATTGCAACAAGTACACTGGTATGGGAAGACAATCCCGGTTTAATCAGGAATTTATCAATAACGGGTGCTGGAAATGCAGCAAAAATTGAAGTGGAGATCAATCGTGCAAAAGGTAAAGGTAATGCAGTTGTAGATTACAAGGTTGATGACATCACGTACTGGAGTTGGCATATTTGGGTTGTCGATGAGCCGGGAAATTCAAGTTTTGATAACGTCTTCAGTCCTTTTTATGAAATACAGGACATCAATGGCACTTCTAAATATACGCTCACATTTATGGACCGCACACTGGGAGCCTCGAGTAATAGTTTTTTAGGGAATGAATGGAATAAGTCCTCTGGATTAAGCTATCAGTACGGCAGAAAAGATCCTTTTCCTGTTTTTATCTATAAAGACCTTAGTTATTATGAAGCCGGTTCGGAATCACAGGCTTTAAGACATCCATATTTTGCCCAATCCCCAGGATATTCTTCAGTCTATCCTAATTATATAAGAGGAGGAGCAGCTTACCCTACAGATTTGGTAAATGATCTGATAAAATACAGCGTAAATAATCCCGTTGCGCCTATTTTACCCAGTCCGTCGGTAACCAATGAGCCGTGGTACTCTAATTTGCCATTTAAAACGGGTAGCAATACTCCAACAGATACCGATGATGTCACGCATGATTTATGGGCAGACAATATGGGTGGATCAAACAGTACTTCTCTTGCAAATAATAAAAAAATGAAACTGAAGTCGCCCTATGATCCATGTCCTAATGGCTGGAGGGTTCCTTCGTTCGTAAATCAACGGGTTACACAAAACTTCAGTTCACCATGGGGTTGGAATGGAAGCGGTGGGTCGACCTTAGTTATAGACTTGATAAACCCTAATGTAACCAGTCCACGTGCCGATCAGGTTAAATTTTACCCTGGTTTGGGTGTTGATTTTCGTAATTCTACAGGAAGAACTTTTGGAACATTTGCCACAAATGGAAAGTATGTTTATTATAAAACAAATCCACCTGCAACTCAGTTTTATTCGCAGGATATACAATCTGAAGTCGATTTATTTAGCGCCACGATGTCTACCGCAGGACAATCTCGAACAATGTCCTTTATAAATGATGTTGGTAGATTTGATGCCAATAATGGGAAGGGTGCATTTGCCTTATATTCTCATGTAACAGTGGGAACCTCTGGATCAAATGTAAAATGTGTGAAAGATTTTAATTATCAGTTAACCACAATCTCCGGCGCACCCGTCCAAAATTATGATTTCCCGACGGAGTTTTTTGACAATGCTGCGGTTACAGAAATCAAAGAAGGTCTACATCTACCCAACTCTTATATTTTAGCACCAGATGGATCAGATTTTAATTTTCCAATACTAAAAGGTTTAGCGGTTTATAATCAATATCTTACGGATCATCAAACGGTTCCCGGTAATTTAAGAGCTAATGTTTTATGGACCTCCAATAAAGATCTAATTCAGAATATTAAATTAGATAACTCTTGCGGAGATCTGAAACGTGCCTATATTAAATTGAAAAGAAAAGCCGGAGCTACCGGCAATGCTTTGGTAAGTATAGAAAATGCAGTTACAGGCGAAATATACTGGAGTTGGCATATTTGGGTTCCAAATGAAGATCCCACCGCCGCAGCTTTTACTTACACCACAGAAACAGAACGGCCAATGCTTAATACCATTGGATATACAAATAGTGGAGCTTCACCATTAACAACTCAGTTCATGGATAGAAATCTTGGAGCAGTCTACAGTTTTCCTTCGGATATAACCAATTTATCTATAGATCTAATACTCATCAATAAGGCTAAAAAATCTATTGGATTGTTTTATCAGTGGGGTCGAAAAGATCCGCTCAACTCATTTCAATATGCTGGAAATGCGGAAAATTACAGTATTTACAAACCTGTTATAGACTTTAATGAAGCAACTTCAACGTATGGTGAAATTATTTCCTGGGATCCCGACATTACTTCAATAAGTCAAATTACCAATGAAGCAACGGCAGTGCATGCGTCAAGCTTAAAAAAAGCAGAAAAAATAGCGAAAATGCTTAATTTCTCTGCGCAGAATCCAACTTCAATGCTTGTCGAGACTGCGACGAACGACTGGCTATCGTCTATCAATGGATTGTACTCTGAAAGATGGGGACATGCTGATACAAAATCTGTTTTCGACCCTTGTCCGGAAGGTTGGCGAATTCCCGATTTTAGTTTTCTGAATTTTAACTCATTAAGACAAAATTTTGCAGTTGCTGGACAAGATACCGAAGTAAGAGGAACTTCTCCTTGGTACTTTGCCAATGGAACAAGTTCTACTACATTTGCCTTTAATTCTGCACTTTTATCAGCAGTAGGAACCACAAATATTTCGGAGATTAAAACAGCGTTTTTTGGAGTTCCACAATCTTTACCCTATAATGTTTCTACAATATATGGAGGAAGTAAAATAATGAAAACAGCAGGTGAGGTTTTCGGATGGAATTTTGCCAATAATACCAATGGTTACGTTATCGGTAATTATCCGAACAGCAAGGCATTAAATGTAACTGATAATTCTTTGCTGGCGGGAATTAATTACACGGCATTATGGTCTGCAGCACCAGAAATATTTCAGAGAGGCGAGGCAAAAGCGATGGTTATCAATGGAGATAATATGTATTCCGGGACTATTGTGGATTTCACCTCAGATCATTCACAATCTTTTAAACCTCAATTTGCCATGAATGTTCGCTGTGCAAAACAACTGGATGTTTATAGAGGTGATAACGGAATGATAGAGATTGCGCCAATTCAGTGTCCCGCGGGTCCATTAAATGCCTACGAACAAAATACCTTCAATGATCTCGAGATCTATCCGAATCCTGTTGATGATTTTATAAACATAAAGCAGGTCGGAAAATTTGAATACCAATTATTTGATGTCTCAGGAAAATTAGTTAAAAGTGGTAAGGTCGTTGATCAAAAAATTTCGACGGTTAACTTACCAAAAGGGATCTATGTTTTAGTTGTTCAAAATGACCACAACCAAAAAGTTACTAAAAAAATAATTAGAAGGTAAAAACTTCAACAAAAAAAACCCTTTCTGCAATATTTCAGAAAGGGTTTTTTATCTTTTATTTTTCAATAGCGAGATCAATCACTTCGCTCATCCGGCTTACATAATTGACTTTCAAATTTTTCAGATAATCTTTTTTGATTTCCTCTACATCTTTTCGATTCGCCTCACAAAGAATAATTTCCTTGATTCCGGCACGAGCTGCCGCGAGTAATTTTTCTTTGATTCCACCAACTGGAAGAACTTTTCCACGCAAAGTAATTTCTCCCGTCATAGCAAGATGTGATTTTACTTTTTTATTTTTGAAACTTGAAACGATTGAAGTCAACATCGCAATTCCCGCAGATGGTCCATCTTTCGGCGTTGCGCCTTCCGGAACGTGAACGTGAATATTATTTTTCTGAATGTCTTCAGAAGAAATCCCCAGTTCTTTATGTTTGGCTTTAATATATTCCAGCGCGATCGTCGCCGATTCTTTCATTACGTTTCCGAGGTTTCCGGTCATCGTCAGATTACCTTTTCCTTCACTTAAAATACTTTCTATAAAAAGAATATCACCACCAACTTGCGTCCACGCTAAACCTGTCACAACTCCCGGAACACCGGTAATTTCTGATAAACTTTTCATTCTTGGAACACCGAGAATTTCATCAATTTTTTCGATAGAAATTTTCGGGTCGTAGGATTTTTCCATCGCGGTTTGTAAAGCGATCCATCTTGCAACTGAAGCGATTTGCTTTTCTAAACCACGAACGCCGCTTTCGGAAGTATGGGCATCCACAATATGTTTCAATTCGGCATTTCCCAGTTTAAAAGATTTTGCATCTAAGCCGTTTTCTTCCTGTTGTTTTTTGATGAGGTGACGTTTTGCGATTTCAACCTTCTCCTCTAAAGTATAACCGGCAATTTCGATGATTTCCATTCTGTCAAGAAGTGGTCTTTGAACAGTAGAAAGCGAATTTGCCGTGGCAATAAACATTACTTTCGAAAGATCGTAACCCATTTCTAAGAAATTATCGTAGAAAGAATTGTTTTGCTCAGGATCTAAAACTTCTAATAAAGCTGAACTTGGGTCGCCATGAATTCCACTTGCAATTTTATCAATTTCATCTAAAACAATCACCGGATTCGAGGTTCCTGATTTTTTAATGGACTGTAAAATTCTTCCCGCCATCGCACCAATATAAGTTTTTCGGTGTCCGCGAATTTCAGATTCATCGTGCAGACCGCCTAAAGAAACTCTCACATATTTTCTTCCCAATGCATCAGCAATTGATTTCCCAAGAGAAGTTTTTCCAACTCCGGGAGGACCAACTAAACATAAAATCGGGGATTTCATATTATTTTTCAGTTTCAGAACCGCCATATGTTCCAAGATCCTTTTCTTGATGTCTTCCAAACCAAAATGCGCTTTATCTAAAACCCGTTCAGCTTTGTGGATGTCAAAAATATCTTTGGAGTATTTTTCCCAAGGCAGATCAGTAAAGAAATCGAGGTAATTTCTTTGAACATTGTAATCGGGAGAATTTGGATTTTGTCGTTGAAGACGGTTGATTTCTTTTTTGAAATGTTCCTCTACTTCATCGTTCCATTTGATCTTTTTGGCTTTTTCTAAAAGTTCCTCAACATCAGATTCGGGGCCACCTCCTAATTCATCCTGAATGGTTCGCATCTGCTGATTAAGGAAATATTCTCTCTGGCTTTTGTCTAATTCTTTATTGGTTTTCTGATGAATTTGATTTCTGAGTTCCAGTTTCCGGAAATCATCATGCATCAGTTCGTAACATTTTTGCGCACGGATCAACAAGCTTTTTTCTTCCAGCAATTTTTGTTTATCGAAAGAAGTGAAATTAGCATTTGTGCAAATAAAATTGAGCAGATCTTCAGGATCACTCATGTTTTTGATGGCAAAATTAGCCGCATTTGGAATGTTTGGATCGAGCTCAATAATTTTCACTGCTAGATCTTTAATGTTTTCCAGAAGCGCATTATACTCTTCCGTTTTTTTGGAAGAAACATCTTTTAGTTTCGTGATCTCCGCCTTAAAATAAGGTTTTGCGGAAGTAAATGTTTTTATCTTAAACCTTTGAAATCCTCTCGTGATTGCGGTAACATTACCTTCCGGAAGTTTAATGATCTTAATGATCTTCGCTAAAGTTCCCGTTTGATAAAGATCTTTTTGCGTAGGATTTTCGATGGATGAATTATTCTGACTCAAAATCCCAATAAATTCATTGTTTTTCTGAGCTTCTTCTAAAAGCTGGATCGACATTTCCCTTCCTGCTGTAATGGGAATGACCACTTTTGGAAACATTACCATATTTCTTACCGGCAAAATGGGAAAAATCTTCTGTTCTTTGTTTTTAGAAACATCCATAATTTCGGAAATGTTTATTTCTTCAGTTACAATACTGAAACCATCGTCCATAATTTCATCGAATGCTATATCTTCAAATTCTGTCATAATATTTTTGGAATGACAAATTGTCATTTAATTTAAATAGTTACTCATCAAATGCGATGATTTGCTTTAAAAGAGCCTTTAATAAAAAGTTCTTTTTAATTTCACAAGCACTATGCCAAGAGAAAATTTAGACAAATTTTCCATTATCTGTAAATAAATCGTTTTTAAAGCTTCAAATTTTTTCTCAATCTCTTAAAAATGTGTATTTTCGCAAACTGATAAAATTATACAAAAAATGGCAGTTTTAGGAGAGATTAGAAACAGACCGTGGCTTTTGATGGGAATCATCGCAATTGCAATGTTAGCGTTTGTCGTTAATCCAGATAGTTTGGAAAAATTATTTGGTGCAAAAGCTGGAGTTTACGGAAAAGTGAATGGTGACGAAATTACAAAAGAAGATTATGATGATCAACTTTTTATGCTTCAACAACAGGCACAACAAAAAGGTCAACCTTCAAAAGGATTGGAAGAGCAGGCATGGCAATTGGTAGTGCAGTCAAAATTGATCAAACAGCAGTTTGAGAAAATGGGACTTACGCTAACCAACGATATGTTCTGGAACCAATTACAATTTGATCCAATGTTTGCACAAAACAAAGAAAATTTTGATGCAAAAGGTAATTTCAAAGTTCAGGAGATCAAAAAACAGATCGAAGAACTGCAAAAAGGTGGCAATGCAGAAATGTATAATAATTGGTTGAAAACTAAAAAATCGATTGAATACAGAATGATGGCGAGACAACTTTTTGCTAATGTTTCTACAGGAATTACCGTTGGTAAAAAAGAAGCTGAAGAAATGATGAAGCAGAGAGATCAGGTTGCAGATATCGATTTTGTAAAAGTTGATTACAATACTTACGCTCAGAAAAATCCCGTGAAAGTTACAACGCAGGATTTGGCAGATTATATTAAGAAACATCCTGTAATGTATAAGAGAGACGCAAGCAGAAATATCGGTTTGGTATATTTCCCGGCAGCTCCAAGTACTGAAGATGATAAATCCACTGAAACAGAGATCAACAAATTGTTTTCCCAGGGAAGTGATGTAAGTGGCGGAAAAGAAAATTTCCAGAATACTACGAATGATTCTATGTTTATTGCATTGAATTCTGATATGCCTTTTAATCCACAGTATTTTTCTCAGGCACAATTACCGGTAGCGATTAAAGATAAAGTAGCTACAGCAAGTGTAGGAGCTACTTTCGGCCCATACAAAGAGCAGAACTTTTATGTGGTAACTAAATTACTGGATAAAAAACCTTCAGATTCTACACTTTCGCGTCATATCCTAGTATCATACAAAGGAAATCAAGCCGGAGCCAATGAAACAAGAACGAAAGAGCAGGCTAAAAAATTAGCAGACTCGATCGGAACAATTTTAAAAGCTGATCCTGCTAAATTTACAGAATTTCTGAAATATTCATCTGATCCAGGTTCCGCTGCTCAAGGTGGAAGTGTAGGTTGGACGACTCCTGCAACACCATTTGTACCGGAATATTTGAAATTCTTAGCAGATAACGGAAAAGGTGCAACGGCGGTAGTTGAAACACAATTCGGATATCACATCATCAATATTGAGGATAAAAAATCTGGAGCCATGACTTATAAAGTGGCGAATTTGGTTAAAGCCATCAAGCCTTCTGATAAGACTGAAAACGAGATCTACACAAAAGCAACCAAATTTATTCAGCAAGTTCAGGGGAAATCTTTCAATGATTTTTCTAACATTGCGAAGAAAGGAAGTTATCTTTTCTCTAATCCAAAAGAAGTTGGCCGTTTCCAGGGACAATTGCCAGGTTTAGGAACAGATAAAGATGAAGAAATTATTGCATGGGCTTTCAACAAAAAAAGAAATAAAGGCGATACTGATATTTTTACTGTAGATGGAACAGGCGATAGAATTGTTGCTTTCTTAAACGGTGTTCAGGATGCTGGAACAGCAGATCCGGAAGCGGTGAGAGATCAACTGGAGCCACTTGTTAAAAACAAAATTTTAGCGAAACAAATTTCAGATAAAATTACTGCTGCTAAAGCAACAAGTTTAGATCAGATCTCTAAATTATTTGGTGCTGCGAAACAATCTGCGCAGGCAAATATGTTGAGTCCTCAAATTGCAGGAGCAATGGAACCAAGAGTTGCAGGTGCGGCATTTGGTGTAGCAAAAGGAAAGCTTTCTAATCCTGTAGAAGGTATGACCGGAGTTTATGTTTTGGTTAAAAAATCTGAAACAATTAATAAACAACCTGGAGACATCAAACAGATCACGCAGGCTATTGCAGGACAGAATTCACAACAGTTCGGACAGTCATTGTTGAAAAGTCTTCAAGACAATGCCAACATCAAAGATTACCGGATCGAAGTTTATAACAGAGCTTCACAACAACAACAACAATAATTAACAATTATTTATATCAAAAGCGACTTTTTTAAGTCGCTTTTTTTGGACCTTGACTGAACAAAATTAGATGGTGTTTATATAAAATGTATTATATTTGTTGATTAAAAATTAAAGAAAAGTGAAATTCACAAAAGAAATAAAGGCAGGTTTAATCGCACTTTTAGCGATTATAGGATTTGTAATTCTATTCCAGTTCATGAAGGGCAAAAGTCTCTTCACCACCGATAATATTTTTTATGCCAAGTTTGATAATGTTGAAGGTCTTTCTGCTTCTAATCCCGTTTCAATCAATGGGTTAAAAGTTGGTCAGGTTGACAAAATTATTCCTCAAACAGACGCCGATGGCAAGATCCATTTCGTTGTAAAGGTTACAGTTGATGAAAATTATGAATTTTCAAAACAGTCAACTTTAGAAATTTACGAACCAGGATTAATGTCTGGAAAGCAGATGAGAATTAATCTTGCGTATGGAGCACCTTTTGCAAAAGATGGTGATACTTTAAAAGGAGCATTCACACTTTCGATGTTGAACAATATTTCTTCACAAGTTGGCCCTGTTAAAGATCAGCTTCAAATTGTTTTGAGAAGAGTAGACTCATTGACGACGAATGCCAATCAAATTTTGAATGATCAAAATAAAGCTGAGATCAAAGCTTTGCTGATCAATCTGAATAAAACGGTTTCAGCGTTTGAAGGAACTTCCAGACAAACGAATACTTTACTGGCGAACTCAGATCCTAAAATTCAAAAAGTGCTTGATAATGCAAATCTTGCTACGATAAGTGCGCGGTCAGCAATTGATAAGTACGGAAAAGTTGCAGAACAGGTTGACGTAAAGTCCTTAAATAACACCATTGAAAAACTGAGCGTAACTTCAGATAAACTGAGCAGCGTGATTTCCGGCGTTCAAAATGGCGAAGGAAGTCTTGGGAAATTGACCAAAGATGACCAGTTGTATAATAATTTAAATACCGCCTCCGACAATCTCAATAAATTGATTGAAGACTTAAAGGCCAATCCAAAACGATACCTGAATTTTTCGGTTTTTGGGAAAAATACTAAAGACTAAACTTTTTCAGTATGCAGTATATTGACAATATTATTTTCTTTATCGCCCTGGTTATAGGGTTTGGAATTTTTTTTAAAAGTTTTAAAGAAATTTACCGAAACATAAAACTCGGTAAGAAAATTGTCCGATCAGATCAACCTTCTGTTCGCTGGAAAATCATGGGCAGAGTTGCATTGGGTCAAAGCAAAATGGTGAAAAAGCCAATTGCGGGATTTCTACATGTAATCGTTTATGTTGGTTTCATCATTATCAATTTTGAATTATTAGAAATTATAATTGATGGTATTTTCGGAACTCACCGTTTCTTATTTGGAATATTAGGATCAGGTTTCTACAGTTTCTTTACTGCGACTTTGGAAATTTTAGCGCTTCTAGTGTTAATCGCTGTGGTAGCTTTTTTCATCCGACGTAATTTCTACGGAATCAAAAGATTTCAGATGAAAGAATTATTTGGGTGGCCGAAACGTGACGCAAACTGGATTCTAATTATTGAGTTTGCTTTGATGGTCGCTTTTTTGACCATGAATGCTTCTGATTATTATATGGATCTGCACAAGCTGCAGATGATCGAGATGGTTCCCGGAATGGAAAACGACTTTTTATCTGGAGCTAATTTCCCCGTTTCAATTCATCTTCTGCCTTTCTTAAATAATTTCAGTGATTCATCGCTTCATATCATAGAAAAGTCTGCTTGGTGGTTTCATTTTTTAGGAATTCTGTTCTTCATGAATTACCTGTACTACTCGAAACATTTGCATATTATTTTAGCCTTTCCAAATACGTGGTTCTCTAATTTAAAACCAAAAGGACAATTCAATAATTTAGATTCAGTTACGAAAGAAATTAAACTGATGATGGATCCCAATGCAGACCCTTACGCAGCTGCACCAGAAGTTGATCCCAATGAAGTTCCGGATAAATTCGGCGCAAGTGATATTTTTGATTTAAATCAAGTTCAGTTGTTAAATGCTTATTCATGTACGGAATGTGGAAGATGTACCGCGGTTTGTCCCGCAAATATGACTGGCAAAAAATTATCTCCCCGAAAAATCATGATGGATACACGTGATAGAATAGAGGAAGTTGGTAAAAACATTAACAAAAATGGAAAATTTGTTGATGATGGCAAAAAATTATTAGACGATCATATTCAGAGAGAAGAACTTTGGGCATGTACGACTTGTAATGCATGTGTAGAAGCTTGTCCGGTGTTGATCGATCCACTTTCAATCATTGTTGAAATGCGCAGATTCCTGGTCATGGAACAATCTTCCGCGCCAAGTGAATTGAACACAATGATGGCAAATGTGGAAAATAATGCTGCTCCATGGGCGTATAATCAAGCTGATCGCTTGAACTGGGCCAACGAAAATTAATGTAATAATAATTCTAGCAATATAACCGCCATTGGTAAAAGGTTACATTGACATATCTATAAATATAAAATGGATTTCACTATAAAAACAATGGCAGAATATGCTGCCGAAGGAAAAGCACCCGAAGTTTTATTTTTCGTCGGTTGCGCCGGAAGTTTCGACGATAGAGCAAAGAAAATTACGAAAGCCTTATGTAAAATTTTACATAAAGTTGGTGTTGAATTCGCAGTTTTGGGTCAGGAAGAATCTTGTAACGGTGATCCTGCAAAACGCGCCGGGAACGAATTCGTTTTCCAAATGATGGCTTTGACCAACATCGAAATTATGAATGGTTATGGCGTAAAGAAGATCGTTACGGCTTGTCCGCATTGTTTCAATATTATCAAAAATGAATATCCGGGATTAGGTGGGAATTACGAAGTTCTTCATCATACCCAGTTTTTAAGAAAACTGATGGAAGAAGGCCGCTTGAAAATTGAAGGCGGAACTTTCAAAGGTAAAAAAATTACTTTCCACGATCCATGTTATCTCGGAAGAGGAAACGGCGAGTACGAAGCTCCACGTCAACTTCTGGAGAAATTAGATGCGGAACTGGTAGAAATGAAACGCTGCAAATCAAACGGCTTATGTTGTGGTGCAGGTGGCGCTCAAATGTTCAAAGAACCTGAAAAAGGGGACAAAGACATCAATATCGAAAGAACGGAAGAAGCTTTGAGTATGCAACCGAATATCATTGCAACAGGTTGTCCATTTTGTAATACGATGTTGACTGATGGTGTCAAACATTTTAACAACACAGAAGTTACCGTAAAAGATATTGCTGAATTATTAGCAGAAGCAGACGATTTGTAATGAGAAAGAATATGCTTTACTTTTTAATGATTGCGGGCGTTTTATTATTCGTTCTTAATCTTTGGTCTGCAGATTTCGATACCGCAAAAATAAATTTTTGGAGCGCAGGAGCAAGTTTGCTCATGGTCGTTCTCGGATTTATTGAACTGAAAAAATTACAGAGAAATGAAAATTGAAGAATCAACAATAGTAGAAACCAATGATTATCGGGTAATTATCTATCCAGCGTCAAGAAGTTTTACACCGAAAGAAAGCAAAGTAATCACCGAAAAACTATACGATTTCCTCGCAATTTGGGCTGCACACGGAAAACCCCTTTCTTCATCTTTTAAAATTGAAAAGAATCAATTCATCGTTGTTTGTGTAGATGAAGAAAAAGAAGCGGCTTCTGGTTGTTCAATCGATTCATTGGGACAGGTTATGAAATCAATTGATGCGGAATTTAACCTTGGTTTATTCGATCGAATGAAAGCAACTTTCGTAGAGAATGGTGAAATTAAAACTTTAAAATTAAAAGATTTCAGAGAGGGTTTAAAATCTGCACAAATCTCAAAAGACATCGAAGTTTTCGATTTTTCTAAAAATTCATATGTTGCTTTTTTAAGCGATTTCCTTTTGCCGTTACGAAGAAGCTGGGCCGGAATTTATATCGATTAAAGATTTCTTAAAATATAACCAACCCTTTTTACCATCAGGTTAAAAAGGGTTTTTGTTTTATAAAAACGTATTTTTGTTAATAAGCTTTTTGAATGAACTACAAAATTCTCTTCATTTCTTCCTGGTTTCCGAATAAATTTGAACCGACCAACGGAAATTTTGTGCAGCGTCATGCAGAAGCAGTTTCCTTAATAAATGAAGTGGAGATTCTTCATTGCATCGGAGATTCAGCGCAGAATGAAAAATTTATTTTTGATGATCAAATAATAAATGGAGTTCGAACTTTAATAGTTTATTATAAAAATACCACCAATCCGGTTCTCAATTTTTTACGAAGAATGACGGCTTACAAAAGAGGATTCGCGAAAATGCAAACTCCCGATCTGGTACATGCAAATGTGATGCAACAATCAATGTTATTCGCGGTTTATCTGAAAATGAGATATAAGATTCCATTCGTAATTACAGAACATTGGTCTGGGTTTTTAAATATTAATCGAACTAAGCTTTCAAAGGTTCAACTTTTAATTTCAAAATTTATCGGAAAGAATTCGGCCTTTATTTTACCCGTAAGTCAATATCTTCTATCAGATTTAAAGGATTTAGGCTTTCAAACTAAGATGCTGGTTGTTCAAAATGTAGTCGATACGAACCTTTTTACACTTAAAGGTGGAACGGGTGATAAGTTTACTTTCCTTCATGTTTCGAATTTAATTAAGCTAAAAAATCCGGAGAAAATTGTGAATACTGCTATACGTCTTCGCGAAAAATATAAAAACTTCAACCTACAAATTGGGGGAGATGGAAATCTGGAAAATTTGGATGAGATCGTCAGAAATAATAAGTCCGAAAGTTTTATTACCACTTTTTCTCTTCTCACTCCAAATCAAGTTGCTGAAAAAATGAGAAGCAGCGATTGTTTTGTTTTGTTCAGTGATTACGAAAATTTTCCCTGTGTTTTATTGGAATCACTTTCGAGCGGAACTCCGGCAATTGCAACGAAAGTCGGAGGAATTCCGGAAATTATTTCTGAGAAAAAGGGTATTTTAATTTCGAATTCAGAAGAAGAATTATACAATGCGATGGAATCTGTTTTACAAAAAAAGGTAACTTTTGTTTCTCCAGAAGATTTGCATCAATTTGTACAAGATCATTTTTCGATGGAAAAAATCGCTGAAAAATTCACAGATATTTACAGAAAAATTCTGCAATAATTTTCAGTTGGATTTCCAGAAATTGATGTAAATTAAAGTTTAGAAAACGCAATGAGATCATAATATGAAGAAAGGATTTTCGCTTATCATTTCTCCCCAAAATTTGGTGGTAAATTCTTTTATTTCAGAAGAATATGATAATTTTTATTTAAAATCTGATGCTTTTGATTTCCTGTTTGAAGGCATTTTACTCAATAAACGAAAGCTTTTAAATGAGTTTGCCTTAAAAGATTTCCAAACATTAATTCAGGAACTTTACCGCCTGAAAAAATCTGACATTATTAAGGAATTTGAAGGAGAATATCGTGGTTTTATATACGATAAAAAAGAAAGGAAATTATTCGTTTTTACTAATATTACTTCTACACAAAGGATCTTTTATGGAAAGTTTGAGAATCAGCTGTATATTGAGACGAGCTTAATCCGGTTAAATGAAGCTTTGAAAAAAGATGGAGTTTCGACGAAACCAGATATCGAATCAATTTATCAATTATTAAGTTTCAGTAATTTAATAGAAGATAAAACGCCACTTCAAAATGTAAAGAAACTATTTGATGCCCATTATTTGGACATTGATATTTCCACTTTAAATTGCGAACAGAAAATCTATTTTAATCTGGCTGAAGTTCCAGGTTACGAAAAAAGTAAAGATGATGCAATTGATGCGATTCATCAAATTTTTACAGATTCCGTTGTATTGGAATATAAAAAAGATACCGAATTTGGAACGGATCATTTAGCGCTGTTGAGTGGCGGTTTAGACAGTCGTGTAGCCATGATGTATGCGATAAAAAATAATCTAAAACCTGGAAATGCACTGTGTTTTTCGCAGTCTAATTATTTTGATCATACGATCTCTGAAAAAATTGCGGAAGATCATAATATTCATTACGAATTTATTCCTCTTGACGGTGGGAAATTTCTCCAGAAGATTGATAAATTAACAGCTCTTTCAGAAGGTTTGGTCTTTTATACGGGCGGAATTCATGCGGAACATGCAATGGAAAAAATGAAATACGAAAATTTTTCATTATTTCACAGCGGCCAGATTGGCGACGGTGTTTTGGGAGGTTTTAATACGGAACCAAACCGGAAAAAACCTTCTTATTTTAAAATTTTGGAGCACCAAAAATTCTTTTCCAAAGTTCAAAACACTTTGGATGAAAGTTTAAAAAATTACGAAACAGAAGAGTTGTTTCTCCTTCGAAATGTAGCTTATAATCGCACAGTTTTAGGAGCTCACGTTTTTCAGCAAAAGCGCTATCAAACTTCGCCTTTCATGACGAAAGATTTTCTGAAATTTGCTATTTCACTTCCAGAAGAATGGAAATTTAATCACCGGTTTTATATCGAATGGATCAATAAACACTGCAAAGAGGCGACAAAATATCGGTGGGAAAGAACTTTGATGAAACCCGATGCCCAATGGAAAACTTCTTTTGGGGATAAAGTGATGAAGCGTGGTTTTAATATTTTAAACAACAAAATTTTAAAGACTCCACAGAATTCCAGCATGTATCCCTACCAATATTATTTTGATAACGATGTTGAAATTCAGCAGTATTACCAGAAATATTTTGATGACAATATTTATCGGCTTGAAAATTATCCTGAGCTTTCTAAAGATGTTTTATCCCTTTTCGGATCTGAAAGTTTTTCTTTAAAATCAAAGGCGATCAATATTTTATCAATCTTTAAATTGTATTTTTAAAGATGAAAAGTTTGCGCATTTTCATTGATGATTTTTTCAGGAATAAGGGACAACATGTTTTCTTTTCGTTGCTGATCGCAAAAATCTGTGCTTTTCTGGGTTCGCTTTTTATCATCAGAATTTTGCCCGAAAATGAATTTGGAATTCTGAGTATTGTCGCTTCGGTTTTTGCCATTTTTACACCATTCAGCGGATTTGGAAGTCAGCAAAGTTTGCTGCGATTCGGCTCTGTGACTTTTGATCATGCTGAAAAGAAAAGTCTGGCAAAATATCTTTTGATGAAAGGTTTTTTTTATCAGATCTTATTGAGCGCGATTTTTCTTCTCGTTAGTTTTTTCTATATCAAAAAATATGAAGATATTTTTTACATTTTTCTCCTGTTTACAATTCGCTTAATTGGTTTTTACTTTCTGAATCATATTCAGTCCGAATTTAGAATTTTTGGAAACAACCGTGGTTTTGCCAGAATTACGAATGTTGTCAATGTTTTCGGAGTGATTTTCCTACTGCTTTTATCCTATTTTTTTGGTTTGAATGGTTATTTATTCGCGATTGCTTTTACGCCTTTTTTGGCTTTGTTTTGGTTTAATAAAGAGCATTACAGATCTGTCGCCGAATCTTTTAGTTTTAATAAAAAAGAAATATGGAGTTACGGACTTCATGCTTCCGGAACGGCTTTGCTTTCAGATGCTCTCTTTTCTGCTGATGTTTTGATGCTTAGTTTTTTGATGAATGAAACATCGGTTGCGAATTATAAAGTTGCCATTTTGATTCCGGCCAATATCACTTTTCTGGCTTTAACTTTTATGCAAAGTGACTTTCCTGTTCTGGCGAAGAATTTTAAAAATAAAGTTTTTTTAACTGATTATATTGCTAATTATTATAAAATCTTTATCCCGATTTCTGTACTTATTTTTGCGGTGGGATTTGTCTTTAAAGCGGAAATCCTTCATCTGTTCTTTAGCAATAAATATGCAGATAATTCCTGGATTTTTATCGTTCTCTTAGGAGGTTTTTGTATGAATATGTTGTTGCGAAACCTTTACGGAAACCTCCTTTCTGCGGTTGGTAAAATGAAGATCAATACCATCGTTTCTTTCCTGACCCTTTTTCTATTGTTGCTTTTTTCAGCTTTTCTGGTTTCAAGATTTGGAGTGATCGGCATGGCAATAAGTTTAAGTTTGAGCATGATCATTGGTGGGTTTTTACTGATGTATTCCTTTTTAATTTATCTGAAAGATTTAAAATAAATTATCTTTGTACCCATGAAAAATCTGTTTTTTATAGCGACGCTTGCTTTTTTCGCATTTCTTTCCTGCAGAAATGATGATCGAGCGGTACAACAAATTGATCAGATCCTGAATATTTATATTGATTCTGCAGGTCAGGATATGTTGAACAGTAAAATTAAAGGTTCGTATACAAATATTCGATGGAATGATATCAATGGATTAACTGATACTGCACCAGTGAGTTTTAATAATAATAAAGATGCCGATACGCTTAATTATATGGAATATCTCGCAGGAGCAAAGCGGATTGCGATTGATTCTTCGGGTAATTCTAAAACGTATGAGTCAAAAATAAATCTCTTTTTAACGAAGAGAATAAATGACAGCACGACGTCTACCGGAAAAGATTTGATGGTCATCCATTACACTTCTACACCGGATTTGTTTCAGGTTTCAAGTATTTGGTATAATAATATTTTGAAATTTACTAAAGTTCAGGGGCAACCCAACATCGTGAAAATCACGAAATAATCATTAAATTTACACATTCAAATCATAATTAAAGTTTCAATTCGAGGAACTTTAACTATTAAATACGACACTTTATATGTTACAGGTTAATTTTTTGCGCGAAAATAAAGAACGCGTTTTAAAAGGTTTAGGGAAAAGAGGTTTCAAGCAAATGGATCTGGTTGATAAAGCCATTTCTTTTGATGATGATAGAAAAAAGTACCAGTTTGAACTGGATCAAAATCTATCGGAAATGAACAAGATCTCAAAAGAAATAGGTCTTTTGATGAGAGAAGGTAAGAACGAGGAAGCCGAATCAGCAAAATCGAAAACGGCCGAGTTTAAAGAAAATTCCCAAGATCTTCAGCAAAAATTAAAAGATGCAGAAGCAAAACTTTTAGATGTTTTGTATCAAATTCCAAATGTTCCTTACGAAAAAGTAAAAGCCGGAACAACTGCCGAAGAAAATGAAATCATTTATCAATCTCATGATGTTGAAGGTTTAGGCGAAGGTGCAATTCCACATTGGGAATTGGCGAAAAAATATAATTTAATCGATTTTGAACTTGGAGTAAAGATCGCAGGAGCAGGATTTCCTGTTTATTTTGGGAAAGGAGCCAGACTTCAGCGAGCTTTGGTTCAATATTTTTTAGATAAAAATGTAGATGCTGGTTATCTGGAAGTAAATCCGCCACATGTTGTAAATGAAGCTTCAGGTTATGGGACCGGTCAACTGCCTGATAAAGAGGGACAAATGTATTACATCAACGAAGATAAGCTGTTCCTGATCCCGACTGCGGAAGTTCCGGTAACCAATCTTTATCGTGATGTTTTATTAGATGAAAAAGATTTGCCAATAAAAAATACAGCATTCTCTCAATGTTACCGCAGAGAAGCTGGAAGTTACGGTGCTCATGTAAGAGGTTTGAACAGATTACATCAATTTGAGAAAGTAGAGATCGTACGTTTGGAAAGACCGGAAAATTCTTACGCCGCTCTGGAAGTAATGGTGGAACATGTAAAATCTATTTTGGTAGATTTAGAATTACCGTTCCGTATTTTAAGATTATGTGGTGGTGACACAGGTTTCGCTGCAGCAATGACCTACGATTTTGAAGTTTGGAGTGCTGCTCAGGAAAAATGGCTGGAAGTTTCTTCAGTTTCAAATTTCGAAACTTTTCAGGCAACGCGTCTGAAATGCAGATTCAAAAGTGAAGGAAAAACACAGTTGGTTCATACTTTAAACGGTTCTGCGATGGCGCTACCAAGAATTATGGCGGCTTTATTAGAGAATAACCAAACCGCGGAAGGAATTAGAATTCCAGCCAAAATCGTAGAATATGCGAAGTTTGATCTGATCAATTAAAAAGCGACTTTTATAAATAGAAAAACCACCAAAATTTGGTGGTTTTTTTTATTAATTATATTTCCATTTATTTTCTTCTTTCTGCTCCTTAATAGACTTTTCTACATCATCAAGAATTTTTGCCATCAAATCCATTTTTTTCTTTAGGAGAAGCTGATCTTTTGTTTTCCAGTAATCGCCTTCATCTTCTACCCAGAAATTTTTGAAAAAACCTTCAATTGCATGTAAAAACTCAATGACTTCAATATGAGCTTCAACGCCGCCAAATTGCGTTTTACAAAATGTTCCTAAAGTAAGAGAGTCATCAAAGTAGATATTAATCGATTCTACGCCAGTGTTTGATTGCAAACTTACTCCTTTTTCCCAAGGCTCCAGTTTTGTTTGGGCATTTTCCTTTAGTTCAGAATATGGCCAATCATGTTCTTCAGCATAATAAGTAACCATGGATAATAATGCGTCCAGATCCTTCAGAGAGGCTAGTTGCCCGCCAAAATGAATAGTAATCGACATCTTTTTTGATTATTAGTTGATCAAAATTACTAAACTATTTTCAACTAATTATAAAAGCACTAAAAAATTTTTGATGGATTTTTTTATTCCGTGGTGATGATAATTTGTTTATCCTTATTCACCAGGTTTTTGCTGCCATCTAACAGTTCGTTACTTCGAACATTGATCTGAATGGTTTTGTTGTCGATTTGTTTCACGAAATCATGTTTTCCAACGATGCTGACAATTGGTTTTTGAAATTTCATCGTGCTCGTGAAATTCATGTTGAACATTTTCATCATTCCGACCATTCCTTGTGCCATCTGTTTTCCATAAACTTCCAAAGAATCGCTTTTGGTAGTTGGATTCGGATTTTTTTCCTCACCAGAATTTTTCGTAATTTCTTTTAAAAATTCTGTACTGTTGAATTTATCGGTATCAATTGTCAGCGTTTTGCCATTCCAGCTTGCGACATTTTGCAAGGGCATATTTTTCAGCTGTTTACTCTGGGATAAAAGGCTTGCGATTTCTGTGGGCATCAACTTATCATATTTTAAAGAAAGGCCATAAATTTCACCTTTATCTTTAATCAGCTTCATGAACATTTTTTTCAGCACTTTTGCGGAGTCTTGATTGAGGGTGACTTTTCCGTCTTTCTGAAGATCAAATAAACTTTTATAATCCGTAGTAAGATTTCCAAATTCTTTTGATTTCGAGAGAATATCAGCTTTATCGCCCATCATGCTCATCATACCGAGCATGCTTTTATCGAGAAGAATATTGGATTCCATACTCGTAGCAGAATCTTTGAAATAGGTAGTTTCTGTATTGACAGAACAGGATTGTAAAGCGAAAGAAGCCAATAGAATCCAAAGTCCAAATTTTTTGATCATTACTTAATTTATTTAAGCGTTTCATTCAAATTGGAGACCAAAGTTAATGATGATGTTTTTAGGGGAAATAGACGGCTTTAAATAGATTTATTAAATCACCTTTTGAGGCTAATTTTCGGGTATGTAATCAACATCTATTTTCAAGGATGAACTAAGCAACTCTTTATCTTTCTGCCATTTTTTATCAAAAAAATAAAGATTCGGCTTTTCAATTTGAATTCCGGAAATTGCCGGATTGTAAGGTTTTGCACCAGCATTTTGTGCTCCGTTAATAATGTTTTCTTTGGAAAGAATCCATTCAAAACCAATAAAATATGCATTCGTTGGAACTTTAATTTTTAATGAAGAAAGATTTGCAATAATTTTATTTTTCCTAATTGGAGTTTCTATGATAATTTTTGCGTTATCTAAAATTTTTCCGGGCAGACCATTTTCGTTCTCATAAATACACAGAAAAATTGTGGATTTCTTTCCGTCGAAATTCATGGTTTCAAATTGAACTTTATTAAAAATTTCTGGAGAATGATCTGTTGAATTTTGATCAATAAGAATCGCAAAGGATTTTTTCGTTTGCATTCCCAAAACGCCGGTTCCTGCAGCTGGTTCTGTATTTTTATGAAATTCGAAAGTTGCTTTTCCTTCTTTTAAATTTGAAATCTCTGTTTTTTGAGCAGAACAGGAAAGAGATAAAAGTAATAAGAGTAAAAATTGATATTTCATCATTTAAATTTACTCAAATATAGAATATTAATGGCAAGTTGCGTGATCTCCCATTTGATGCTCTTTTGAGTTATTGTGAATGACCTGAAGAGAATCATGTGGTGGCGAAATATAAGGTATTCCAAGTTCGAGTCCGCGCAGGATAAAAAGTCCGCCCAAAACGATCATCATGACCGGAACAAATTTTAAAATTTTAATCCTAAATGCGGTGGTCATTAAATTTCCTAAAAGTACGATCGCAAACATAAACGGTAAAGTTCCCAAACCGAACAAAGCCATAAAAGTAGCGCTTTGCCAAATTCCACCTGAAGCTAAACTTGCTGTTAAAGCCATGTAAACCATACCACATGGTAAAAAACCATTGAGAATTCCAGTTGTGAAGCGTGATCGATAATCTGCTTTCTGTAAAAGTTTCCCTAAATTCATCTTCACCTTTAATAATGATTTAGATAAAAAAGGAATTTTGGAGGCGAAATCTTTTCCACCAAAAGAAAATACGGCCATGAAGATCAAAAGAATTCCAACACCGATCGTCAGATATTGCTGGAAACCTGCCATTGCAAAGCCTTTTCCTACAATTCCTAAAATGGCGCCTAAAAAGGAATAGGTCACAATTCTACCAAATTGATAGGTTAAATTCTGCAAATAATAATTGGTTGCCTGTTTTTTGGTTAATCCCAAAGAAAGCGCGATCGGACCGCACATTCCGATGCAGTGAAAACCGGATGCGAAACCTAGAGCCAGTGCGGAAAAAATGAGTGCTATTTCCATTGAACGTCGTAGTCGAGTTGATAAGGTTTTTTATCAGATTTCCATTTAAGTTTCAAAGTATAACCGCCTTTAGAAATTACTTTCGCCGGAATCGAAAACGAGTTTTGTCCGTCAAGAGTCACTTCTTTTTTTACATCCAGATTAGCGTCATTGGTTCTGAAAAGTTCGAAGTTTAATTTGGACTGATCGAGAATGATGCTTGCCGGAAATGTAAGTTTAATACCTTCGGTATTTTGTAAATAAACAGGTTTTTCGGTAAGAAGATCTCCGTTTTTCTTGGCATTGATCACGTCCTGATACTGCAACTCTTCGCTGTAATAATGATCAGTAACCAGTTCAGCTCCCTGTTGACCATTTGGAAAAATTAAGATCATAAATAATATGAAAGCTATAAATGAGCCTAGAGCAAGAACAATCCCGTGTCCCCAAGTGAATTTTTTGAACATTTTTTATTAAAATTGAAGTTTGAAAGGACCTTCGAAATAAGTTTTAAAGGTATCTAAAAGTTTACCCTGATCATCATAAACACCGATACTTATATTCTGTTTGGACAGTTTAATATCTTTCTCCGGGAAACTGATGTTTACGGTACCTTTTGTAATGTCGCCTTTCTTGATTTTTATTTTATTGGTTTCGCTTAAAGTAATTTCCGCATGTTCCGGTTCTAATACTTTAATCGTGATGATCTTGTCTTTATTGCTTTTGTTTAAAAAAGTATAATTATAAGTATTTGTGATCTTAGCATCTCGCACGAAGAATGAAGAACCTGCAGGTTTAATAAATTTCGCTTCCACATCGGCTCTGTTATACATTAGAAATCCTAAAAACGCTACCATTAAAGCCAAAACGAAAGAATACGCTTTCATTCTGTTTGTAAACTGGAACGGAATTTCTTTTTCGATCTCGTCTTCGGTCGCATATCTGATCAATCCTGGCGGAAGTCCTGTTTTAATCATTACTTCGTCACAGGCATCGATACAGGCAGTACAGTTTACGCATTCCAGTTGTTGTCCGTCACGAATATCAATTCCGGTTGGACAAACCACCACACATTGATTACAGTCGATACAATCTCCTTTACCTTCAGCTTTTCGATCTTCGCCTTTTCTCCATTTAAAACGGTTTTCACCTCTTTTGAAATCGTAATAAACGTTGATGGTCTGTTTATCGATCAATACACCCTGTAATCTTCCATAAGGACAAACCAAAGTACAAACCTGCTCTCTAAACCATGCGAAAGTAAAGTAGAATGCGCCGGTAAAAATTATCATGACAAGAAAACTCGTGAAATTGGTGAACGGACCTTCCTGAATCATCTTAAATACTTCCTGATAACCGACAATATACATGAACATCCAGTGCGTAATGATCAAGGAAATAATTACAAATATGGACCATTTCAAAGAACGCTTCCAGATTTTTTCTGCATTCCATTCCTGTCGGTCTAATTTCATTTGTCTGTTTCGGTCACCTTCAATCAGATAATCGACTTTGCGGAAAACCATTTCAAGAAAAATAGTTTGAGGGCAGATCCAGCCGCAAAAAATTCTACCGAAAACAACTGTAAACAAAATGACAAAAACAATTGAAGTAATTGCACCTAACGCAAGAATGAAAAAATCTTGTGGGTAAAAGGGTTGTCCGAAAATATAGAAATGACTTTCGACAACATTGATCAAAAGAAAAGGATTGCCATTAATTTTCAAGAAAGGAATCAGAAAAAACATTGCGAGCAGAAAATACGCAACGATGCTTCTGTAGTTGGTAAATTTACCATGAGGTTTTCGAGGAAAGATCCAAACCCGTTTTCCAGAATCATCCATCGTGCCCACAGAATCTCTGAAGGTTTCTGCATCGATTACCTGTCCCTGTCCTCCTCTGAATACATTTTCTTGATCGGCCATTTTTTACATCTATTAATTAAAAAAAAACATAATTCGTATTCTTGAATTTTCCAGAATAGCGAATTATGTTTTCAAAGCAATATTGTTTTTTTAAATTTTATTTCTCCCAGTTCGCTGGTGTTCCCTGAGGAGCAGCACCACCTTGAGCTGTAGTTATTGGATTTTGTTCCTGATTGATGTGATATACATAAGCAGCTACATTCTGGATGTCGAAACCGGTAAGAACTCCGTTTTTCCCCCAAGCTTGCATCGCAGGATTATTTGGTGAACCATTTTCAACCATGTGGAATACATTTTTGAACAATGTTTTTTCCGGCTGATTGATCCATGAATTATCAGTAAGGTTTGGTCCAATACCACCTTTACCGCCATCACCGTGACAAGAAACACAGTTTGTTTTAAATACTTCCTGACCAGCTGCAATATTATCCGGAGAATAAACCGCATTGTCTATTGTTGGTGGAGGAGTGTTTTTAACGTATTCAGCAATACTTGCAGTTTGAGCTTTATATTCTGCATCATATTCTGGTCCTTGATGAGCAAAATCTGTCAGGAAGTAAGACGCCATGTATACAACACAGTATGCTACACCGAAGTAGAATAATCCCAACCACCATTTTGGCAACTGGTTGTCAAGCTCCATAATCCCATCAAAACCATGGTCAATAAGCAAGTCTTTTTCTGTGCTTGCCGGTTGTTTTTTAAATGCACCTTCGTACAGTGATTTGAAATAGGACGTTTGTTTGGTCTGAATGTATTCCGCCTTTTCAAGGTCGGTTAAACTTTTGAATTTTTCATTTTCAATCAGGTCACCAATTGCATTTTGAATAAGTGCAAGAATTGAACTTATTACTACCGTTCCCCAAAAGTAAGGCGAAGATAGGAAGGAAGCATTCTGCACAAACATGAAATACATGATGAAAAGAATGACCAGTATGATGGCGATCGTTACGTAAACGGGAGATCTTTGTTTCATTTTATTTAGTTTTATATAAAATTACAAGTTTTTATCGTCAATATCATCTTCTAAAGGAGCATTTGCTTCTTCGTCGTAATGTTTTTTAGACCTTGAAAAAACCCAAATTACGATTCCTAAGAAAAATATCAGAAAAAATATCATTGACAATGTCTGGTAGAACCCTACATTTTCGCCATTTGCTAGAATATCTTTTACATTTTGAGGAATCATAATTCGAATTTTAAATTATTTCGTACTTGCCGTTTTAATTTCGGTTGTTTTAATATCAGTTCCTAATCTTTGCAAATAGGAGATCAATGCTACGATCTCTTTTTTCTCAAGTGGAACAAAGTCAGCACCCTGTTGTGCTTTTCTTTCAGCATAAGCCTGTTTTACGTCGGCTGCTTCAGAGTAAATTTGTTTTACGATGAACTTCGCCTGATTATCTGCCCAACTGTCAGCTGAATCGATTTGCGCCTGAGTGTAAGGAACATCAAACGTGTTTTTCATCAGTTTGATCTTATCTACCATTTGACTTCTGTCTAAGTCTCTTGCAATTAACCATGGATATCTTGGCATAATTGATCCGGCGGAAGTAACTCTAGGGTTCAGCATGTGTTTATAATGCCATGAACTTGGGTTTTTACCACCTTCTCTATGCAAATCCGGTCCTGTTCTTTTCGATCCCCAAAGGAATGGTCTGTCGTAAATAAATTCTCCAGCTTTTGAATACTGCCCGTTTTTACCGTTAAATCTTACCACTTCATCTCGGAAAGGTCGGATCATCTGACTGTGACATGCATTACAACCTTCACGGATGTATAAATCTCGACCTTCTAATTCTAAAGGTGAATATGGTTTAACCGCTGCAATAGTCGGTACGTTTTCTTTGATCGTTAATGTAGGAACGATTTCCACAAATCCACCAATCGCAACTGCGACAAATGATAATACTGTTAAAAGAACCGGAGTTCTCTCTAACCAAAGGTGGAATCCTTCTCCTTCTTTTCTTTTTTTCGTAGTCGCTGCCAAAGCTGGTGCTTCTGCAGGAACATTTTTCTGGAAAGATCCGCTTCGTACTGTTGCTACTACGTTCACACACATCAAGATCGCTCCAGAAATATAAAGTAAACCACCAACAAATCTCATTTCATAGTAAGGAATAATTGCGGTAACGGTATCTAACCAGTTTTTGTAAAGCAATGTTCCGTCTGGATTAAATTGTTTCCACATCAATCCCTGTGTAAATCCGGCAATATATAAAGGAACGGCGTAGAAAATAATTCCTAAAGTTCCCAGCCAGAAATGCCAGTTTGCTAATTTCACAGACCAAAGTTTGGTTCTCCACATGATTGGAAGAAGGTAATAGATCATACCAAAAGTCATAAAACCATTCCATCCCAATGCACCAATATGAACGTGACCAATAACCCAGTCGGTATAGTGACCAATTTTATTTAAAGTTTTTGTTGCTAATAATGGACCCTCGAAAGTTGCCATACCGTAACAGGTTACCGCTACGACGAAGAATTTAAGTACCGGATTTTCCCGAACTTTATCCCAGGCTCCTCTTAAAGTAAGAAGTCCGTTCAACATTCCTCCCCAAGATGGTGCGATCAACATGATAGAGAAACCTGTTGCCAAAGCTTGCGCCCAACCAGGAATTGCAGTGTATTGCAAGTGGTGAGGTCCTGCCCAGATGTAAACAAAGATCAAAGACCAAAAGTGAATAATTGATAATTTGTAAGAAAAGACAGGTCGGTCTGCAGCTTTAGGTAAGAAATAATACATCAGTCCTAAAACCGGCGTTGTTAATACGAACGCTACTGCATTGTGACCATACCACCACTGTACCAAAGCATCTTTTACCCCCGCATAAGCAGAATAAGATTTCCAGCCTGTGAAAGTTAAAGGTACTTCTAAGTTATTGATGATGTGTAGCATTGCAATCGCAACCCAGGTTCCAAGATAGAACCAAATGGCTACATAAAGATGCCGTACTCTTCTGATCAGAATAGTACCGATCATATTAATCCCAAAAATAACCCATATAACAGTGATTAAAATATCAATTGGCCATTCGTGTTCTGCATATTCTTTTGAAGTGTTGATCCCCATCAAGAAAGTAATAACTACTGCAACGATCATTAATTGCCATCCCCAGAAATGAATCCATGAAAGCGTGTCGCTGTACATTCTTGTTTTCAGAAGTCTCTGCAAGGAGTAATATGCTCCCGCGAAGAAACCATTACAAACAAATGCAAAGATCACCGCACTGGTATGCAGCATTCTGATCCGGCCAAAACCGAAAGCACCGTGAGTGTTAATAAGTCCCTGTAAATTTCCGCTTCTTAAACTTACGATGGTTGCATCATCAGTTCCAAAGAAATATTCGGGAAGTTCAGGATAAAATAGCATTAAAGCAGCCGTAAGTCCTAGCAAAAATCCGACAAGCCCGAAGACTACGGTTGCATAGAGAAACGCTCGCACAATGCTGTTGTCATAACTAAATTTTTGAGTTTCCATATAAATTAATCACTTTTTTCTTCTGTAGGTATATCTAATTTCTTTTCTGTCTCGGGTTTTTCTTTGATGATCTCGGAGTCCAGTAATATTCGTACTGCAGGAGATTCATCGTCTTCAAATTGTCCGCTTCTAGCACTTACTATAAATATGATAAGAAAAACAACAGCTAATAAAACGCTGCAAAGAATCATTAAATATAGTATGTCCATGTCCGTGCAAATTTATTACAAAATTGACCCAAATTTACTTAAAAAATATGATTTTCATCATTTAATGTTAAAATACGTTAATTTGAAATATGTCTAAATTAGCACAATTCAACTTTAACTGTTGATTTTGAAATATTTAGTGCTTCGCCACCACGTTGCGACGGATGTAAAAGCCACAACACTTATCGAACTGATCGGCATTAAAATCGCGGCAAAAAGTGGCGACATGTGTCCCGTCACCGCAAATCCAAGTCCTATAATATTGTACATAAAGCTAATTGCAAACGTCATTTTCACAATATTCATCGCGTCTTTACAAAATTTCAAATATTTTACAAAATCTACCAACTTTTTCCCTGACATGATCACATCAGATGATGGTGTAAAGGAATTGGTGTCATCTGCAACTGCAATTCCCACATTACTTTGTTTTAAAGCTCCCGCATCATTTAATCCATCACCAAACATCGCAACTTTTTGATTTTGATCCTGCAGATGTTTGATATAGTTCAGTTTATCTTCCGGACTTTGGTTAAAAGCCATTCCCACAACATTCGGGATCATGCTTTTTAACTTCACTTCTTCTGAGGAATTATCACCACTTAAAATATGAATTTTGTATTCATTAAGCGTCTTGAAGAGCGATTTTAAATCGTCTCGATATTCATTTTTAAAAATGTATTTCCCTAAAAACTCACCGTTTCTACTTATATATACTGCAGTTTCGAGGTTTTTGGATTCTTGTCCAACTAATTTTGCCGAACCAATTTTATAGGAATTTCCTCTCACCTGCGCTTCATAACCTTTCCCTGCGATTTCCTTGAACTGTTCGATCGGGAAATATTCATCATTCACCTCTACAAATTCGTAAAGTGATTTTGAAAGAGGATGATTAGAATTCTTTAATAGACTTTTAATATTTTTAAGGTCGAATTCAGAAATTTCTGTACCGTCAAAATTGATATTTGATTTTTTATTGTGCGTAATGGTACCCGTTTTATCAAAAACCAGCGTGTCAATTTTCGAGATTTTTTCGATGGTCAAAGTGTCCTTTACGTAAAATTTATTTCGACCCAAAATCCTCATAACATGACCGAATGTAAAAGGCGCAGATAATGCTAAAGCGCATGGACAGGCAATAATTAAGATCGCTGCAACCACCTGGAACATTTTTTCAAAATCGATTCTTCCCCAGTAAATCCCGGCAATCAAAGTTATTCCTAATATAATGAAGGTGAAATATTTTGAAATTTCATTGGTTAAATTATCGAGTCCGGTTTCGTATTTTTTAAAAGCTTCTTTATTCCAAAGTTGAGTAAGATAACTTTGATTCACTGTTTTGATGACTTCTAGTTCAAGTGCAGAACCAATTTGTTTTCCGCCGGCAAAAATCTTATCGCCCGCTTTTTTAGGTATTGAAGCACTTTCACCTGTGATAAAACTGTTGTCGATATTTCCTTCCCCATTAATCAAAACCGCGTCAACAGGAATAATTTCCTGATTTCGAACCATTATCCGGTCGCCAATTTTTAAATCTGAAAGCAGAATATTATCCTGTTTTCCGTTGAAATCAACTTTGGTTACCGCAATCGGATAAAATGATTTGTAATCTCGATCGTAAGAAAGTGCGCTGTACGTTCTTTTTTGGAACAATTTCCCCAAAAGCATAAAGAATAGTAAACCACACAAAGTGTCAAAATATCCAGCTCCGTAATTGGTCAACGTTTCATAAATACTTCTTCCATAAAGCATTAAAATTCCTAAAACGATTGGAACGTCAATGTTTACTATTTTATTTTTTAATCCAAACCAGGCTGATTTAAAATAATCTGAAGCAGAATAAAAAACAACAGGAGTAGCTAATAAAAACATTAAAAACCTGAACAGAGGTTTGTATTTATCCATCCAGAAATCGGTCGTTCCCATCAATTCTCCCGCATATTCCGGATAAGAAAAGAACATTCCGTTACCAAACGCAAATCCTGCGATTGCAAGTTTAATGACCAGAGTTTTGTCTAAGAATTCTTCTTTTTTCTCCGCAGTTTCAAGGTTAATTACCGGTTTGTAGCCCAAATTGCTCAGGAATTTCGCCAGTGCACTTAATTTCAGTTCATTGTGATTGAATGAAATCTGTACATTTTTTCGGGTAAAATTAACTTGAGAATAATTGATATTTGGGTTCAAAGTATGTAAACTCTCCAAAAGCCAGATACAGGAAGAGCAGTGAATGACCGGAATTTTAAAAGTGACAAGACTCGTATTTCCTTCTGAAAAATCGGTGACTTTATCGAAAATTTCTTTCGTGTCGAGATAATCAAACTGCGAAATATTATCGTCATTTGGTCGAATTCCTGAACGTTTATTCAGTTCATAAAAATTACCTAAATCATTAATATTCAGTATTTCATAAACCGATTTGCATCCGTTACAGCAAAATATTTTCTCGTCAAACGAAATCCGCTCTTTTTCTATATCCTGATCGCAATGAAAACAATTTTCTGACACTTTTGATTAATTTCAACCCACAAAATTATAACAAATAAATTTGTGTTAAGGTTTTAAAAGCTCTATTTTTGCTGATAAATGTCATAATAATGTCTTTAGAAAAACAAAACCTCATCGAAGAAAATTTGCAAAAAGTTTTCAATGAAGACTCCTTCCAGGAAATGCTTTCCGAGGAGGATTTTCAAAAATATCTTTCCGCTAAACAAGTTCTTAAATTCCATAAAGGTGACACGATCTTCGAGGATGGTGACAGTTCAAAAGGAGTTTATTTTATAAAGAAGGGAACGACAAAACTTTCTAAGCAGGGCGTTTATGGGAAGGAGCAAATTTTACGATTTATAAAAGAAGGCGATCTGATCGGTTACCGGTCTTTGCTTTGCGGGGAGAATTTTCAGGCAAAGGGAGAGGCGATGACCGAAGTTGAAACCTTGTTTTTGCCGTCAGAATTTTTTCTTCATCTTTTAGAAGTGTATCCGAAACTGTCTTTCGCCATGATGCAGAAGATCGCTTTCGAATTAGGAGAATCCTCGAATACTGTTACCTTTTTAGCGCAAAAAACGGTGCGCGAGAGATTAGCAGAAATTTTACTTCTTCTGGAACAGAAATTAGGAACCGATCCCGAAGGATTTATCAAGATCTCTCTGACCAGAGAAGAAATCGCAAACATCATTGGAACTGCCACAGAAAGTGCGATCCGATTGATTTCTGAATTTAAGCAGGATGAACTGATCGAAGTCGAAGGACGTAACATCAAAATTATTCATCACGATAAACTGAGAAAACTGGGTCATATAATAAGTTAATTACAAAATTTGATGATTTACTGCTTTGAAAATACATTTGATTTGATCATTTAATTTTTAAACATTCATCAATCAATTATCAACCATCAATTATCAACTAAAACATGTCTGTACATTCTGAAATAAAAAAGATCACCACCGAAACTTTGCGAAAAATGAAATTCGACAAAGAAAAAATAACCATGCTCACTGCTTATGATTTCACTACCGCCAAAATGGTAGATGCAGGTGGAGTTGATGCTATTTTGGTGGGAGATTCAGCCTCAAATGTGATGGCAGGTTTTGAAACTACCTTACCGATCACGCTTGATCATATGATTTATCACGCACAATGCGTTGTACGCGGCGTTGACAGAGCTTTGGTTGTGGTAGATCTGCCTTTCGGAAGTTACCAGTCGAATCCGGAAAAAGCTTTGGAATCTTCCGTAAGAATCATGAAAGAATCTCAAGCGCACGCCATCAAATTAGAAGGCGGAAGTGAAGTTGAAGAATCAATTCGAAAAATCGTGAACGCCGGAATTCCTGTTATGGGACATTTGGGTTTAACGCCGCAATCTATTTTCCAGTTCGGAACTTATAAAGTTCGTGCAAAAGAAGATGAAGAAGCCGAAAAATTATTAAAAGATGCCAAATTACTGGAGGAATTAGGATGTTTCGCTTTGGTTTTAGAAAAAATTCCGGCAGCATTGGCAAAAAAAGTATCAGAAAGTATTTCTATTCCAACGATTGGAATTGGAGCAGGCCCCGATTGCGACGGACAAGTTCTTGTTTACCACGATATGGTAGGAATGAATCAAGGTTTTTCCCCAAAATTTTTAAGAAGATATCTTGATCTGTACACCGAAATTACCGGCGCTGTTTCTGAATTTGTAAAAGATGTGAAAGCTGTAGATTTTCCAAATGAAAAAGAAAGTTATTAAATTTTCCCTTTTTCTTTTCGTTTTCTGTTTTTTTCAGTCCTGCGTTTCTCAAAAAATGCAGTTTGGTACAAAGACAGAAATCTGCGATTCGAAAGATTCAACTCTAAGTCTGGACAGAATTTCCTTCATTAAAAGTTTAGATTATTCTGAATTTAAAGAAGGTCATTTCAGCAATGGAAAAGAGTCTTTAAAATATCGAATTTTAAGTCCGGAAAAAATTAATCCAGACGAGAAATATCCGCTCATCGTAGTTTTTCATGGTTCCGGCGCAATTGGTTTGGATAATAAAGCACAAATGGGCGTTTTGTCTAAAATGTGGCTGCTTCCGGAAAACAGAAAGAATTATTCTACATTTATAATCGCTCCGCAATTCCCGGTTCGTTCTTCAAATTATCATCTTGATGAAACGCGTGGAGTTCAGGTTTCCGAATCAAATGAATATCTTGATCTGTTTTTAAAGTCGGTTGATTCACTGGCAAATTCAAAAAATATTGATCGTTCCAGAATTTATGTTATCGGATTTTCGATGGGTGGCTCAACAACTTCAAACGCTATTTCTACAAGACCTGATTTATTTGCTGCGGCAATTAATGTTTCGGGAATTTCACAATTCAATAATAACAACAACCTTCTGAAAACTCCGATCTGGATTGTTCACGGAAGTTTAGATACGGATAATTTACCTCAAAGTAATATTAGATTTTACGAGGAAATGAAGGACAAAGGACAAGTTCTCTTTTGGGAATTTAAAGACAAATATCACAACAACATTTTATCTGCGCAACTCGTAGATGCAATACCAAAATGGCTTTTTAATCAAAAAAAATAAAAAATGAAAACCAATACTCAAGCAATTCAGGGAATATTATCAATCGCAGCAATTCTGTGTCTGGTAGTAGGATTTTTTAATCTGTTTACGCCCGCAATCAACGATTTACTTTACAACAAATTATTTTACATTTTAATAGGAGTCAGCTTCTTTTTTCAGGCACCAACTTTATCAAATAAAAACCTGTTGTACCCAATGTACGCTGCAGCAGCTTTGTGTATAATCGGAGCGTTTTTGCCGAAAGAGTCGCAGTTTGGAATGCTGAAAACGATCGGTCTTTTTGCAGGTGTAATTCTATCAATTTTTAACAGACCCAGAGTTACTCGTCAGTAGAATCTTAAAGAATTTTTCTTTTAGAATTAGCTGTTTTTAGGGTTTTTAACCGAATCTAGTAATTCCCTGATTGTAAAATCCCCTCAAAATAATCGCTCAATAAAACCCTTTCTGCTTTCGTTAGGTTGGCTTTCGGATGTTTATTAATATAGGCTCCAAGTGGCATTGAATAATCCTTTATCGATTTCGCAGAATTTTCGAGCATATTTTTCTTCAGATCTTTGTTAAAAGTTCCCCACTCAGAAAAGTTGAGATGCTCTCGACCTTTAGTAATATGATTTTTGATGGACCAGGAAATTGGCGCAACATACGCATAATCAGGATAAATTGTTTCGTTGCTGTGGCAGTCGTAGCAAGCTTTTTTTAAAATTGCCTGCACATTCCCCGGAGTTGCGAGAACATTCACGAAATTCACTTTTTGATCCACCGGTTTATTCACTCTGTTTACCGGAATAAATTGAATTAAAGCAATTGCAATTAGAAACCAGTAGAGAATATTTTTAAAAGTTTTCATTACTATTTTTTAGGTAAGTCGGTTTTTGCAGGAATTGTTGTTTTTTCCTCAACGGCGCTTTTCACAGGTGGAATTTCCTCTTTCGCTTGGATGTCCCAGGTTTCACGAATTTCCCAAAGCGGTCTGACTTCAATTTTTTTCGCGTAAACAAAAACATCTTCTGCGAAAATTCCCTCTTTAAAATCAGCAGAATCCCAGATGCCGTTCTCATTGTTATCAACCAGAATTCTAATTTGATATTTTCCGGGTTTTAAAGTTTTGAAAGTCAGTGTTTCTTCTTTTCCATATCTCGAATAGGCAACAATTCCACTTTCATTGAGCAATTGAAACCAGAATTTTTCGGCAGGTGCATTTTGAAGTGTTACTATTAAAGAACCGTATTTCTCAGACTTATCGGCTTCAAAATCAAAACGTTTTGAGACAGTTGTATTTTCGAAAAAGGAGGAAACAGTTCCTTTTGGTACCGTCAGCGAATATTTTTTACCTTCTTTAAAGTTGGATTTAATTTTAATTTCATAAGGGTTTTTGTCCCCTATTTTTGCTGTAAATTCCTGAGCAATGCTGTCTGAAACCAGAGTCCATTTTTCGGGTTGAATTTTATCTACGAAATAATTCGAAGTGATGACGAAATCTTCATTGGGTGCCAATAAATTGCCGCTGTTATTCGTCACGGACATTTCATTTTTCTTGTTGTAGCGATAAAAAACGGAGACGGTATCTTTTTTTATACCATCATCATAACTGAATTTTAGATTTTCACTTGTGTCAATTCCGAGATTTTGTTTTTTAGCATCGAACCAAATATTGATCGAATCTGACTTTGGTGAATGCGTCACCTTGTAATCCTGAAGTTTTTCGCTGACCGAAAGAACTTTTACTGCATCAGGATTCCCTTCAAAAGTCATCAAAATTCCTCCCGGAGCTTCTTTCATTTCCTGATATTTCAAGGGTTTTTTGGAAGGGTATAAATTGACCTTTAAACCAGAAATACTTTTATCCAAAACAATTTCGTCTTTCAAAAAACCCACTTTTTCTTTCCCAGCGTCATAAACAGAATTTGAATTGGTGTCTTCAAAAGCTAAAAGTCGATATTTTCCGGGCGATAAATAATTGAGTTCAAAATACCCATCGGGATCTGCTTTGTTAATATAATAAGGTTTCTGCCGGTAATCCATAGAATCTTTGACCTGGTAAAGTCCCACTACCAAGTTGGTTTCTTCTGTTTTATTCTTGGTGTCGGCAATTGGACTTTTCAGCTCACCACTAACGTAAAGATCATCTATTTTATCACCTGTAGAAAAAGCGAAATTGTAATATTTCAGGGCATTATTCTCGTTGTTATCAACGATAGAATTTCCGAAATTAAAATTGTAAGTGGTATTTGCCTGCAACGTATCGTCCCATTTGATGAGGAGATATTTATTGGCCATTCCGGAGGGAAGGATCTTTTTCATCTTCTTCAGCGGCGGCGAAATGATCAGCTGTTTATTAATGTCTTTTAAAGTGATATATTCATCAAAATCAATGCGTAGCTCTTTAATGTTTCTCGGAACGTTAACTCTGGAAGAATCGATATTGGTAGAAACAACCTTCGGCGGGATCGTATCTTTTGCGCCTCCCACGGGTGAACCAACACGGGCACAGGAAAAAATTAAAAAACTGAGAATTAAAAGAAAGAAAATTTTCTTCATTGATGAATTTTAAACAAAATTAAGAAAATTATTCACTGTACGAATCATTAGTTTCTTTCTGCGCAGCTTTTCCGGAGGAGTTTTTTACGCTGTCATTTTCATTCATGTCTTTCTGAAGTTTCGCAGTTTCAAAAGGGAAATCTTCAAAAAGTCCGGAAAGTGCCAAAGCAGTATAAACTCTGCCGGAATATTTATTTCCGATCGCAATAATGGTAACATTTGATTTTAATAAATGAGCAAACACGGAATTTGTTCCGTGCCACCAACCATTGTGATAAGTAAGTTTTTCGCCATTATCAAAGATTTTCATACGGAAGCCTATTCCATAATTATTGATTCCAGCCTTTTCGTTGCTGTAAGGTTCAAAGATCTTTTCCTGAATGTCGCTTCGAAGGAAATTTTTGGCGAACATGGCTTTCGAGAAATTGAGCAGATCACGTGGAGTGGTATAAACATTTTTATCACCATAAATTAGATCCAGCCGATCATAAGGATAAACTTTCGGTCCACGCTGGAAAAAAGATTTTGCAGCGGTTAAAGTATCTTTCTCCTTAAATATATAAGTGTTTTTCATCTTCAAAGGTCGAAAAACAATTTGTTGCATTGCCTCTGGAAATGGGGTTTTCGTAGTTTTTTCGATCAATAAAGCCAGGAGTGCATAATTTGTGTTGCAATACATAAAACCGGTGTTGGTTTCGCGGGCAAGTTCTGGTTTATAACGGATAAGCAGATTTAAGATGTCCTGATTGGTCAGATATTTCTTGTGATATTCAGCAGGTTCGGGTTTTAATTTTTCAATGAGATATTCATATTTTGGCAAACCACTTCTCTGCGACAGAAGAGTAAAAACGGTCACTTTTGGGTACGGAAATTTGGGGAAATACTTTGTTAAAGGATCATTCAGCTTTATTTTTCCGGCTTCAATTAATTTCATTGTTGCCATTGCCGTCAATGTTTTAGAAATAGATGCAACATGCAGTGCAACGGTATCATTGATCGGCTCCTGCTTATTATCCTGCGCAAAACCCCTGTAATGCTCGTAAAGAATTTTATCGCCTTTCGCAACTAAAAACCCGCCCCACAAATCGCCTTTCTCCCAAACGTTTTTATAATATTGATCAATGGTTGCAACAATAGAATCCTGGTTATCAAGATGGTTGTCTTTCCTTTTGAAAATATCGTCAAGATTGATGTTGCTGTAATTGGGTAAGGTGGTTTTTGCATCTTCATTTTTTTTGTTGTCTTTTTTGCAGGAAAACAACATGAAGCCAGAAAATAAGATAAAAAAGAAGCGCTGTAAAAATTTCATTTAAAGGTTTTTGAACTAAAAATCTCCGCAATATAAGAGATTCTGCGAAGATTTTATAAGACGGCAATCATAAAGATTTGTTAAGACTGCCAAAAGTCAGATAAAATTTTATCTACAATAACCTGCGCTAATTTTTCCTTGCTTTGTATGGTCCAGCCTCCGATATGAGGTGTTAAGATCGCTTTTTCGGAGTGTAAAAGATATTGTAAGTCTTCATTCTCCGATTCTATATTTTCAAATGATGATTTCTCGAATTCCAGAACGTCAAGAGCGGCACCTTTTATTTTACCGGATTTTATTGCTTCAATTAAATCGCTCGTTTTTACATTTTTTCCTCTCGCAGTATTGACGAAATAGAAATCTTTTGCCATCTTTGAAATGAAATCTTCATCAATTATATAATGAGTTTCAGGAGTTATTGGAAGATGCAAACTCAAAATATCAGCTTCTTTTTGTAAAGTTTCCAAGGAAACCTGAGTGCCAAATTCATTTGATAGATCTGGAATAATATCATGAAAAATCACTTTCACTCCAAAACCTGAAAGTCTTTTCGCGACCGCTTTTCCCATGTTTCCGTAGCCAATAATGCCAAAAGTTTTTCCCAAAAGTTCGTCGCCCCGATTTTCTTCGCGTTTCCAGATTCCATTTTTAACTTCACTAGAAGCGATAAAAAGTCGGTTCATTAAAATGAGAAGCATTCCCAAAACATGTTCCGCCACAGAATCGCGGTTTCCTTCCGGAGAGCTGATCAGTTTTATTCCAGATTTTTTTGCAAATTCAACATCGATGTTTTCCATTCCGGCTCCAACTCGCGCGATAAATTTTAAATTTTCGCCGTGTTCAATGAAATTTTTATCAATGGGAATTCGACTTCTGATAATTATACCATCATAAGTCGCGATCTTTTTTAAAACTTCATTGTAAGTTGAATTAAAATCTTCTTCCAGCAAAAATCCTTTCGCAGAAAGTTGTTCCGTGATCAACGGATGATTTTTATCGAGAAGAAGGATTTTCATTTTGTATTTTTAAAAATATCAACTGCCGAATAATTTCTTTAGTTCCACAGAATCTGCAGCTTTCATTCTTCCTGAAAGAATTAATGACAGTTCTTTTCTACGCAATGCAGCTTCAAACCTCGATTTTTCTTCCTCAGTTTCGGGTTCCATTTTTGGGATCGGAATTGGTCGGTTGAATTCGTCAACTGCAACAAAAGTATAAATTCCTGAGTTCGTGTGAATTCTTTTATGATTGATAGGATCATCTAACCAAACATCTACATAAATTTCCATGGAGGTTGAGAAGGCGCGCGAAACTTTTGATTCCAGCACTACAATTCCGCCTTCCGGAATGGGATGATCGAAGGAGACATGATTTACAGAAGCAGTTACAACACGTCTCTCGCAGTGTCTTGCCGCAGAAATTGAAGCGCAGCGGTCCATTTTTGCGAGCAGTTCGCCACCAAAAAGATTTCGTAAAGAATTGGTTTCGTTCGGTAAAACGATATTCGTCATAATAGTTAACGATTCTGAGGCTTTTTTGCTTTTTTCCATTTAGAATTTGAATATTTTTTAGAACTCCATTTTTTAACCGGAGCTTTTGGAGAGATGATTACAGATTGAATAGAATCGGTTTTTAACGAATCTAATTTAGCAGCTGACAATTTTGTGGAATCTATTTTAACAGAATCTTTTTTAATTTTTTCGACCGGTTTTTTGTTGAAATCATCATTAAAAGATTTTCTGCCAAAAATTTTCTCCGGTTGCGTGATCCCAAAATAAGTCAAGGCTAAAACACCGATCACTAAAGGAAGAACCCAATAAATTGACTTGCTGAATTGATATGATTTTTCAGAAGAATTATTCTCAGCTTTAACCTTTACATTTTTAATTTCCGAAATCGTTATTTCTTCGAGACCGTAGAAATCGGGGGAAAGATTTTCGGTTCTGTTTCCCGTAAAATGAATTTTGCTGTCGTCAAGAAAAAAGGTTCCAAGATTTTCTAACGAAAGTTTTCCCTCTTTTTCCAGTGTGGAATTCCAGAAAGTAACCTGTTTTCTGATCTCGATTTCGGCTTCTAATTCTGAAATGCTTCTTTGCGCAGAAAGAAACTGAATGAAATCTTGTCCTTTATCACCAGAATCATTTCGGAAAGCGACTTCTTTTCCAGGTGGTAAAATACTTTTGCATGATTGATCAACAATCGCATTGGTATTTTTCAGGTAAAATATTCCGAAACCGGGAACGGAAACGCTGCCATGTTTCTGTAAAAATTCCAGAAGAAGTTGAGAAAAATTCATATTGCGACAAATTTATGGTTTTTGAGCGATGTAATCAAAAAAAAGACCGCTCAGAAAGCAGTCTTTAAAAATTATTTGTGATAGAAATTATTTTGCAAATTTCACCACTTCGCTGTTAGAACCATTTGTGATCTTCACCAAATAGATCCCAGCTTTATTTACATTTAAATCAATTGCGTTTCCGTTAGAATTCGCTTTGAAAGAATTGACAAGTTTACCACTCATTTCATAGATTTCAAGAGATAAACTACCAGATAATGCAGTTCGCAACTGACCGTTTACAACTGAAGACTTTGCTTTTAAAGTTGTTCCGGAAACTCCTAATGTAATGATGGTTGTTGGTCCGTTAGCAACCAGATCACCTGATTGAAAGTCTGCGCCATTCTGCAAATTTTTGAATACCATACCTACTTTATTAACAGTAGTTCCGGCAGGAATTTTTGCACCAGTTTGAGTAAACATTTTGCTGTTCAAATCGATAATTCCCACATAAGCCATTGCAACGGCATCCCAGTTCATCGTCACTGTAGAGTTAGACCACGCATCTTCGAATGCAGATCCTGTAGTATTGTCAGCAGCATTTACGAAACAATGAACGTAAAATGTTGGTACTTCAAATCCGGGGGAGTAGATCGTGTAATCGTTTGCAGCACCATAGGTGATTTTAAATACTCCGGGTGAAGTAACTTGAGTAGTTAATTGTGCACTCACTGTAGCAGTTAATAATAGTGCTACCAGCAAAGAATAGAATTTTTTCATAATAATTTTGGTTTAAAATTTAAAGAACAAAATTAATTTATTTTATGATACAAAAATCATTTCACTTCAAAATATTTTTCAATAACTCCCTATGAGACAATGATGTAGAGTTATTGAAATCTAAAACTCACGCCGAAAAGAAAGTTGGTTCCAGCTTGCGAAAAATAGAATGGAGTGCTGTCATAAACAAAACCATTGTTCACATATTTTTGGTTGAAAAGATTATTCACCAAAAGTTTAAAATCAACTTCCGTTCTTTTTAAATTTAAAGTGTATCTCGCGTTGAGATCGGTGAGAAAATATTCTTTTAATCGTAAATTTTCAGTATTTGTGTTATCTAGATGTTGACTTCCAACGTACTGATTTTGAATTCCTAAACTGAAGTTTTTAGCGGGTGAATAATTAACCAGTCCATTTGCAATAATACCGGGAGAAAAAGAGATCGGGGTATTTCCAAGATTTTCGATTCCCGTCGAAGTTTCATTTTTGAAATCTTGATTTTCATTTTTACTTAAAGTCAAATTGCCGGAAATATTCCATTTTTCAGAAAGTTTCGCCAAGGCACCAAGTTCGATTCCCATGCGGTAACTTTTTCCAGAGTTGACTCTTATGAATTCACCAATGTCATTAATTTGGCCATTCAAAACCAACTGATTCACATAATTCATATAATAGAGATTGGTAGTGAAAGAAACTGCGCCGAAAGTTTTTTCCAAACCAGCTTCGAAATCGTGCAACTTCTCAGGTTTTGTTTCCGGATTTGCGAAAAGGTCGTCCCGGTTAGGTTCGCGATGTGCGTGAGCGTAGGAAAAGAATAGTTTCCCGGAATTTATTTTATAATTGAATCCAACTTTAGGATTGAAGAACAGCCAGTTTTTATTCAGATTTGCGCCTTCATTGTCACCTTGTTGTACAATTTTAGTGTCGTAATTGATATTTCGCAATTGCAGATCGCCATAAAATTCGAACTGATTTACCTTAATGATGGCTTTTGCAAAACCGGCAAATTCTCTTTTTACAGATTGGTTCCTGTAATATTCATGTTCGAAAATATCAGGGAAATAAACTCCCGAAACATTTCCGTAATGTTTTCCTTCATACTGATTTCCGACAATACCGAAATTCACATCAAGATTTGCAAATCTTCCATAAAGCGTGGACACTCCGCCATAAAAATCATTATCCAGCCATTTTTTACGGATGAAATCTGTTCTTTTAATGGTTTGATTATCAACTAATAAATTAGGTAAATTGTATTTTGAAAATTTTGCGTCTTGCTTATAGTTTTCGTAATATCCTTTTCCTTTCGTGTAATGGAAAGTCGTTTCTAAATTCCAATGCTCATTAAAATTTTGCTCCCAAAGCAATTGATAATGATTCTGTAGGTAATTATCAGTTTCGTTATCGTAAAATCCAATGATGTTTTCAAAATTTGCGTCGTAAATCGCGCCCGAAAAATTATATTTCGGATTGGTTTCCCAAGTCGTTTTGTCAATCGCATTCCAGGCTTGATAGGTTTTTTCTTTTCCGCCAAACGCCAGTAAACGGATTTTAGTTTTATTTTCTTCAAAGAGTGCGGAAAAATTGTAAGAGTCTAAATCTGAAAAAGCACGGTCGATATAGCCATCAGAATGAATTTTCGTATATCTTCCCATTACTGATAACCGGTCTTTCCAAAACTTACCGCTACCAATTTCTGCGGAATATTTATACGTATTAAAAGAACCGTAAGAATTATCGGACTTTACATAAAATTTTTCTTCAGGATCTTTTGAAATCACATTCACACTTGCACCGAAAGCCGAAACGCCATTTGAAGAAGTACCAACGCCACGCTGAATGATGATCTGAGAAGCTGAACTTGCTAAATCGGGGACATCGACAAAAAAAGTTCCCTGACTTTCAGAATCGTTGTAAGGAACGCCGTTCATCATTACATTAATTCCAGTTCCACCGACGCCACGAATTCTAAAACCCGTGTAACCAACTCCATTTCCGGCGTCAGAAGTCGAAATTACAGAAGTCTGATTTTTTAATAAGATCGGGAGATCCTGCCCGAGATTCTTTTGGTTGAGGTCTTTTTCAACGTTGATAATTTCTTTGGAAACTGGCAATCGTCTAGTGAAATTAACACTTTCGATCTCTTGAGTTTTCAATGTATCCTGCACCGACTGCGCAAAATAGAATGGACCTGCGATAAGTCCAAAAACAATAAATCCTTTCATTCTTTTAATTTTTAATATTAATTGAATAAAAGGGGTGAATTTGATTAGTAATAAGTTATTGGTAATAAGTAATAACCATTGCTGATTACTCATTATTAATTCCTTATTTTAATTTCCCTAAACAGCATTACCTGTTCCAGGTTCATTGGGTATAATCTCAGCTTTTCAAAGCACCCCTTAAATTTCTGATTGCAATATTACAAAATATTTTCTAATATTTTTTGTTCGCAACATCGATGTAGAAATAGTTGGTGCCGTCTTCTGTCACTTCGAAAAGGCGTGCTAATTTCCAGCTGTAATTTCTTTTGATGTCGCTATATTGAAAAGGGATAATAATTTTATTACGAATGTCGATTACGCCAAACTTGTCGTCCCGCACTGCGATAATCATTGGGTTGTTCAAGTCGTCTCCTTCCAGAATGTGAAGATAATCATACTGCGGATAAATCGTGAATTGCTTGTAATCTGCGGGATTTTCGAATTTAGAATCTTCAATGATTCCGTAATATTTTCCTAAAATGTATCCGTGAAAAAGTTGGGTTTTAATTTCCTGCTTGCACTTTCCTAAATCGCTGTCTTTGAATTGATAAACTCTTTTTCCGATTTCATTAATCCGATAATCAACGTCATTTAAACGTACTGAAGCAAATTTGTTTGAACCATAGATCATCACTTTTGCATCGGTGGAATTTTGAAGATTACAGTCTTCCGTAAAAAATCCAACATTGCTGTATTCAGGTTTGATGACTACTTTTCCTTTCTGATTGATGAAGCCGAATTTGCCCTCTTCCTTCTTTGGGATCAGGGCAGGAATAGAATCATTAATTTTAATGAGATCCGGATTAATTTTAGGGATGTGTTTTAAAGCGAGGTTTTTTTTAGCCGGCGATTTTTTAGAAATCTTCTTTTTCTGAGCAGATAAAATAACGGAGAAACATAAAATTAATAGGACCAGAGCATTCTTCATAAATTTCATCTAACAAAATTTTGACCAAAAATACCATTTTAAATATTTCTCAAAATAAAGAAGCTCATTATGATGATAGCAATAATATAGATGGCGGTTTGACCATATAAAATTTTTCGAACTTTTGGAAACGAGTATTTCAAACCAAACCATTCAAATAATATTCCTAAAATAACGTAAGGAATCGCTACTATAAATAATGGATTATAAGAAAAAGCCTGTCTAAATTTCCCATGCAGCAAAGCATGAAGCGCTCGTTGACCACCACAACCCGGACAATCATATCCTGTGAAAAATTTAAAGGGACATTTAAGAAGAAAGCTGTTCGATTGTGGATTGAAAAAGTAATAAAAAATCAGTCCGCATCCTATGAAGGCGACAAAAAGTAATGCGGAATAATTTTTTTTATTGATGATCACTAGCTGTTATAAAATCCTGCAAAAACTCCTAATGCTGCCATAATAGCAACTGCAATAACCGTTAAAACACCAAATGCAGCACTTACAATTACAAGTGTTTTCGCAGTTCGCGATGAATTTTCTGCGCCTACAATATCACCTCTGTAAAATTTTGATTCGACACCTGCTGAATAGATAATGCTGATAATTCCCAATATTTGACAACAGAAAATAGTTACCAAAATAGATTCGACCAACCACGTTTTTGGAGGTACCGCGTTCGAATTAGTGCTGAAATCTTGATTTGTCATTTTAATTAATTTTTTGATAAAAGTAATTAAAAATAGATGATCAACATCATATTTATTTTAATTCTAAATCACTTTAGGCAATTTTACACTTAAAAATTTTGTAATTTTGAGTTCATTAAATTTTCATTAAAAATATACAGATATGACTTTTGACCTTGACATGATTAAAAAAGTGTATGAGCTTTACCCTGAGAGAGTTGCGAAAGCACGTGAAGTATTGGGGAAACCTCTTACCTTATCAGAAAAAATTCTTTATACCCATCTTTGGGAAGGTGCTGCATCTCAAACTTATGAAAGAGGAAATTCTTACGTAGATTTCGCTCCAGACAGAGTAGCAATGCAGGATGCGACTGCTCAAATGGCTCTTTTGCAGTTTATGCAGGCGGGAAAATCAAAAGTTGCTGTTCCTTCTACCGCTCATGCTGATCACCTCATCCAGGCAAGAGTTGGTGCAGAATCAGATCTTCAGGAAGGTATTAATAAAAACTCTGAGGTTTTTAATTTCTTAAGTTCTGTTTGCGATAAATACGGAATTGGTTTCTGGAAACCGGGAGCTGGAATTATTCACCAGGTTGTTTTGGAAAATTACGCATTCCCAGGTGGAATGATGATCGGAACTGATTCTCACACGGTAAATGCAGGTGGTTTAGGAATGGTTGCCATCGGTGTTGGTGGTGCAGATGCGGTTGACGTAATGGCAGGAATGGCTTGGGAACTGAAAATGCCGAAATTGATCGGTATAAAATTAACAGGAAAATTAAACGGCTGGACCGCCGCGAAAGATATTATTTTGAAAGTTGCCGGTATTCTTACTGTAAAAGGTGGAACTGGCTGTATCGTAGAATACTTCGGTGAAGGAGCAAAATCTCTTTCTGCTACTGGAAAAGGAACCATTTGTAATATGGGTGCTGAAGTTGGAGCTACGACATCAACTTTCGGATATGATGATTCTATGAGACGTTATTTATCTGCAACCGGAAGACAGGATGTTGTTGATGCAGCTGATAAAATTGCAGACCACTTAACAGGAGATGACGAAGTTTACGCTAATCCGGAACTTTATTTTGATCAGGTTATTGAAATCAATTTAGACGAGTTAACTCCACATTTAAACGGACCTTTCACACCAGATTTAGCAACGCCAGTTTCAGAATTTCATGAGAAAGCTGTTGCAAACGGATGGCCAATTGAAGTTGAATGGGCTTTGATCGGATCTTGTACCAACTCTTCCTACGAAGATTTATCAAGAGCCGCTTCTATTGTTGAAGATGCTTTTGCAAAAGGAGTAAAACCTAAAGCAATTTTAGGAATTAACCCAGGTTCTGAACAGGTTAAATTTACTGCAGAAAGAGACGGTTTCTTAAATTCATTCAGAAAATTCCCAACAACAAGAATTTTTACAAATGCTTGTGGACCGTGTATCGGACAATGGGATAGAGAAGGTTCAGACAAAGGAGAGAAAAACTCCATCATTCATTCTTTCAACAGAAACTTTGCTAAAAGAGCCGATGGAAATCCAAACACCCACGCTTTTGTCGCTTCACCAGAAATGGTTGCTGCAGTTGCAATTTCCGGTAGATTAGATTTCAATCCAATTACAGATACATTGACCAACGAAGCGGGAGAACAGATAAGATTAAACGAACCGCAAGGTTTGGAACTGCCTCCAAAAGGTTTCGCAGTTGATGATAAAGGTTATCAAGCACCTTCACACGATGGTTCTACAGTTCAGGTAAATGTGAGTCCAACTTCAGATCGACTTCAATTGTTGACTCCTTTCCAGCCTTGGGACGGAAAAAATATTTCTGGAATGAAAGTTTTAATTAAAGCTTTCGGAAAATGTACAACCGACCATATTTCTATGGCGGGACCATGGTTAAAATACCGTGGACATTTAGATAACATCTCCAACAACATGTTGATCGGTGCGATCAATTCTTACAACATGGAAACCAATACTGTGAAAAACCTTTTAACAGGAGAATACGGTGAAGTTCCTGCAGTAGCGAGAGCCTACAAAGCAGCTGGAATTCCAACCATTGTTGTAGGCGATGAGAATTACGGTGAAGGTTCATCCAGAGAACACGCAGCAATGGAACCAAGACATCTTGGGGTAAAAGCTGTATTGGTAAAATCTTTCGCGAGAATTCACGAAACAAATTTGAAAAAACAGGGAATGCTTGGATTAACGTTTGCTGACAAAGCAGATTACGATAAATTTAGAGAAGATGACACTGTTAATTTCTTAGATTTAGATCAGTTCGCACCAGGAAAACAATTAAATTTAGAATTGGTTCATTCCGACGGAACAAAAGATGTGATCTTAACGAACCATACTTACAATGCTCAACAAATCGATTGGTTTAAAGCAGGTTCTGCGCTAAACTTGATCGCAGCTGAAGCAGCAAGAAACGCTTAATTTCTTTTAAAATTAAGATTAAAACCGCTCAATTAATTGAGCGGTTTTTTATTTGCCTTTTTAAATGTGGCATCATGTAACTTTTCGGGGATATTGTTGTCTAATACAATAGAAATTTATCTATGACCAAAAAAATATCCTCTGCAATTATTGCTTTATTATTCTCTCAACTCTATTTTTCACAGGAAAAACCAAATTCCACAACGAAAGAAAAGCAAATAGAAGGTGTAGTGATCACCAAAATTAAAAAAGCTGTTGAACAAAAAGCCGATCGTACAATTTTTGATTTTTCCGAGCAACCAAACCTGAATTCAGGAACGGTAATGGAAGGAATGAAAAAATTGCCGGGTCTCATTGTTTCCGATGTTGCAGGAATGCTTTACCAGGGAAAACAGCTGGCTGTTTATATGGATGGACGACCACTCAATATTTCAAGTAATGAGTTGAATTCTTTTTTAGAAGGAATGCCCGCGAATTCTGTAGAGAGAATTGAAATCATTACACAGCCGGGTGCAGAGTTTCCCGCAACTTCAGGTGGTGCAATTATGAATATCATCACCAATAAAAATTCTCAAAAATATTTAACCGCAACTTATTCCGGAAACTACAGCTTTACGAATGACGATAGATTTCGCAGTCGAACTGGAAATTCCATTAATTTAAACGCCAGAAATAAATATTTTGGATGGCAGATCAACGCCGGACAAAACTATCGGGAAAGCATTATGAATTCTAACCAAGACGATTTAGCCTTCATTAATTCTGACCGAATTAACCGCGGAATTTTTGCAAAAACGGCTGTAACAATTGATTTAGGAATGGACCGTTTGCTTTTGAATTATGATTTTTATAAAAATGGTGGCGACACGAATAATCTGAGTTCCGGGATCTTCCAAGGAAATCCTTATACCCAAAATTCCTATTTAGATTCAGAGAATTATCGAAATGAAGCGGTTGTGACTTTTCAGAAAAAATTTGCAAACAAAGGGCAAAAATTAGATTTCAAAGCCTCTTATTCTCAAGCCGATTCGCAGTTTAATCAGGAAGATGCTCAGCAATCTCAGAACGTTTTGGATAATTCATCGGTGATGAAGGTTTCGAATTTTAAAGTAGATTATTCGCAACCTTTGAAAATTTTAGATGAGGGAAAAGTTAGTTTTGGTGGGCTTTATGAAAAGCAAAATTATAAAACCGCCAGTTTTCATGAGATCAATTTAGATTATCAAAAATTAAATGCTGCGGCTTACCTGGAATTTCAAGCGACTTTGAAAAAGATCGACATCATTTTGGGAACACGGGCCGAAGATTATGATATCTCAGGAACCGCTTATAATTACAATAAAAATCGTTACGAAGATCTGACTAACTTTAAGAAATTTAAATTTTTTCCGAACGCTAGTTTGCAGTATAACTTTGCAAAGCAGGTTTACTTTGCTTTAAATTATAACAGAAAAATTTCTTTACCGAGCATTTCAGTTTTAAATCCGAACAATACGACTTTTGCTGGACCTAATTCTGAATCTGCAGGAAATCCCAATTTGCAACCGACGATTTTCGATAATTTCGAAGCCAAGTTAAGTGCGGTCGATTATGTTTTTATAGGATATAATGTGAGTGTTGCCAAGAATCAGGTCGTTCAAAAAATCAGCAGAGTAGGAGATGTTGTGGTTAATTCGCAAGACAATGTTTCTGAATTGAAAATTCATAATTTTAATGTTGGTTTTCCAATTCCGTTTGCCATTTTTAATACGCCATTAAAAGAGTTGATGAAATTTAACATGAATCCTGATAAACTGAATTTTGTCTATATTTATTCTGCTTATCAGTTGCATCAATTACCCGATGTCACAGCGAAAGGTTTTTGGGTCTTCAATTTTATGGCACAAATTATTTTACCTAAAGACATTAAGTTCGTAGCGAATTACAGCTATTTGACTGCAAAAGGAAATTACTATTATTTTGTTGCAGATAAGCCATTCAGCAATTCTCTTAATTTAAATATTTCCAAAAAATTCATGAACGAAAGATTAAATGTCTCGCTTTTTGCAGACGACATTTTCAATACTCAGGAAACTGCACTTCATTCAATTTCAAGTGTTCCAAATGTCTATTTGTCAAGTAAAAATGATACGCGGAAGTTTGGTGTTTCTGTAAATTTTAAAATTCCAACCAAAAATAAGAACGCTAAAGTAGATTCCAATTTGTTGGATAAAGACAAAAAAGACGATTCTAGCTCTATTCCGGTAATTCAATAACATAAAAAAGATTTCTAAATTTTAGAAACCTTTTTTTTATCTTTATTCTTCACACGCTTTCCAAACGGGATCATTCTGCGGAACTTCGGCGGTAATGCTCACATTTTCATTCGTTACGGGATGAAGGAATTCTAGTTTTCTGGCATGAAGATGAATTCCACCATCAGGATTTGAGCGGGCTGCACCGTATTTTAAATCGCCTTTGATCGGAGCTCCAATTTTTGATAATTGCGCACGAATTTGATGATGACGACCCGTTTCAAGATCTATTTCAAGCAGTTGAAAATTATCCAAACTTTTAATGATCTCGTAATTGAGAATCGCTTCCTTTGCGCCTTCCGTTATTTTCGGGAAAACAGTGGTCTTATTATTCTTTTCATTTTTCTGCAGATAATGAACTAACCTTTGAGTCTGAGGAATTTCTACTTTTGGAACAACTGCCCAATATGTTTTTTTAATTTCACGATTTTTTACCATTTGTGTTAAACGTGAAAGTGCTTTTGAAGTTTTCGCGTAAATCACCAATCCAGAAGTTGGCCGATCGATGCGGTGAACCAAACCAAGAAAAACATTTCCGGGTTTATGATCTCTTACTTTGATGAAATTCTTTAGTAAATCAAGCAATGAAAAATCACCAGTTTTATCGCCCTGAACGAGTTGTCCGGCTTTTTTATTGATCACTAAGAGATGATTGTCTTCGAAAACGATTTGTTCCTTCATGTTTGAAATTTACGAACTGCAAATTTACGTAAAAAAGAACGTTGCGTTCAGGATGAAAATTTTAATTAAGAATTTTTATATTTTTTTAAAAATACGCGCTGCGAATCAAAGGCAATTTCTTCTAAATTGATATCCTCTTTTTTGATCCAAACTGTCTCAGAGATCTCCGAAATTTCCAGTTCTACCTCAAATTTTTCTTCAACTTCGTATTCGTAAAAAAGGTCTAAAGTATTGTAAAGAATATTTTTGTATTCGTACGTATTGGGTAAACTGGCAAGATATTTTAACCGAGAACTGTCAACTTTCATTTTCATCTCTTCAAAAAGCTCGCGAACACAGGTTTCTTCTCCACTTTCTTTGGGATCAACAAACCCACCCGATAAATCTAATTTGCCTTTTTTCGGCTCTTCATTTCGTCGGGTGAATAGAATTTCGTCTTTAAATTTAATGAGAACTGCCACTGCTCCAGCAACATTGTGAAACAAAACATAATCGCAATTGGAACAGCTCCATTTTTTTTCGCCGTCCCAGATCAATGTTTCATGTCCACATTTTGGGCAGAATTTTAAATCGCTCATTCCACTTCTTTTACTTTATTTCTTGGATGGTAGTTCAAGATCACATCGCGCAATTCTTCGTTTTTCAAATGCGTATAAATTTCAGTTGTCGTAATGCTGGAATGTCCCAACATTTCCTGAATATACCGTAGATCTGCACCATTTTGTAAAAGATGCGTGGCAAAAGAATGTCTGAAAGTGTGTGGAGATATTTTCTTATTGATACCCGCTTTTTCCGTCAATTCTTTGATAATAATAAAGACGATAACGCGCGACATCGCAGAACCACGGCTGTTTAAGAATAAAATGTCTTCACATCTTTTATTGATCTTGTACTTTGATCTGATCTCCCGAATATAATCTTTGATCAATGTTGAGGTGAAAGTTGCCATCGGAACGAACCGGGATTTGTCGCCTTTTCCTTCGACCTTTAAATAAGATTCTTTAAAATTGATGTTAGAAATTTTCAGATCGATCAATTCGGAGACGCGCAAACCGCAACCATAAAGAACTTCGATCATACAATGATTTCTGCGTCCAAGATCGGTGTCCGTATTAATTACCTTAATGATTCGGTTAACATCCTCAAAACTTAAGGTATCGGGAAGGTAAAGCCCAAGTTTTGGTCCTTCGAGAAGCGTTGTGGGATTATCGGTACGAACTTCATCTTCTACCAAATATTTAAAGAAAGATTTAATTGAAGAGATCCATCTTGCCTGTGATCGCTCACTGAATTTTTTCTTTGAAAGCTGAAAAAGGTATTCCTGAATATTTTCGTACGTTATTTGAAACGGTCCGGTATTTTCAAGTTCAAATTCGGCATAGTCTCTCAGTTTTCTGATGTCTCTTAAATAGGCATCCAGTGTGTTGTCGGAAAAATTTCTTTCAAATTTTAAGAAATTTTCGAAGTCGCTAATTTTTTCATTCCAGGTCATCATTGTGTGTGTGTTTGTGTGTGTTTGTGTTTTTTTATTTTAAGTCATCATCTGGTACTTGTAAAATTTCAATTCCGTGATTTTTTAGAAATTCAATTCCTTCGCTGTCTGAATAATGATCTACATAAACTAATTTCTTAATTCCCGCCTGTAAAATAAGTTTGCTGCATTCTTTGCAGGGCGACAAAGTGAGATATAATGTCGCGTCTTTGGCTGATTGTGTAGATCCTGCTAATTTTAAAATAGCGTTGGCTTCTGCGTGTAAGACAAACCACTGGGTTTTTCCGGCGTCATCTTCGCAGCAATTTTCGAATCCTGAAGGAGTTCCGTTGTAACCATCAGAAATGATCATGCGGTCTTTTACGATTAAGGCACCAACTTTTTTTCTTTTGCAGTACGACAAGTTCGACCATTCTATGGCCATTTTCAAATACGCTTTATCAAATTTAGTTGGTTCCAAAAATATTTTTTTTATGAGTCTATTATTAAATCTAAATAATTCTATACTTAGAAAGAGGGTTTTCTTTTTTCTAAAAATGCCTGAACACCTTCTTTTTTATCATCCATTTCAAACAATTCACCAAAAGCTTTCATCTCGGTTTCGAAACCGGTGTCTTTGTCCGATTGGTTTACAGCAATAATTGCTTTTGAAATTCCCATGGGTGAATTTCTGGAAATTGTCGTGGCCAATTCTTTGGTTTTTGGCAGAAGTTCTTCTAAACTAAAAACCTCGTTCACCAAACCAATTTCTTTAGCTCTTTGTGCTGAAATCATTTTTGCGGAGAAAATCATCTCGTTTGCTAAACCTCTTCCAACCAGTTTGGGTAATCTTTGAGTTCCGCCGTATCCAGGAATTAATCCTAAGGTAACTTCCGGAAGACCCAGTTTTGCGTTTTCAGACGCGTACCGTATATGACAAGCCATTGCTAATTCTAAACCACCACCAAGAGAAAATCCGTTAACTGCTGCGATTACAGGCTTGCTAAGATTCTCTATTTTATCAAATAAAATCTTTTGTCCGTTTCTCGATAATTCTTCTGCGGCTTTTGCGCCAAAATCTGAGAATTCTTTGATATCAGCTCCTGCAACAAAAGATTTTTCGCCACTTCCCGTTAAAATAATAACTCTGATGTCTTTGTTCTGATCTAATTCTCCGAAAGCGGTGCTTAGTTCCTTAATTGTTTTAGAATTTAAGGCGTTCAAACTTTCGGGCCGATTAATCGTAATGACAGCTGTTTTGTCGTCAATCTCGAGAATGATATTATCGTAATTCATTTATGTTGTAGAATTGTTATTAATAAAGCGCAAATTAAGAAATTTTTCCAAAGAAAAGGGCGTGTTTACACCCTAAATAATAATTTAGACTTTTTTTAATCGTTGTTTTTCGAATGGGTGATCATATCGGCATCAATATTTACCTGTAATCCTAAAGCGATCTTCATTCCCAACTCGATATTTGCGCGAAAGAAATGACAAAGTTGACGGTTGATAATTTCATCTTTTTTCGGACCTGAAATATCATTCATAGACTCGATGATATTTTTCACTAAATGCTCGCGCGCTTCTTTGGTCATCGCTTTTGTATAAAGTAAACCCGGTTGGGTGTAATGATCATCATCATTTTCATTACGATTGAAATGAGCAACACTTGTGCTGTCTAAATCGTAATCTAAATTTTTGTAGTCAGAATCAGGTTCTACTCCGTCAAAACTATTGGGATAATAATTCGGTGCATCTTTATAACTTGACGAATCTGCCATTGCGCCATCTCTTTGATAATTATTAAAACCAAAAGGACAACGGTTTACTTCTAATAAATGGGAATTGGCTCCAACTCTGTATCGGTGTGCATCTGGATAAGAAAATAATCTTCCCTGCAACATTTTATCAGGAGAAAAACTGATACCTGAAATTAAATTGCTGGGCGAGAAAGTAGATTGTTCAACGTGCGCAAAGAAGTTATTTGGAATTTCGTTCAGTTCCATTTCTCCCACTTCAATTAGGGGAAATTCGTCGTGGAACCAGACTTTCGTTACATCAAAAGGATTCCAGCGGAATTCCTGTGCCTGTTCTTCAGTCATGACCTGAATAAAAAGCGTCCATTTCGGAAAATCTCCGTTTTCTATCGCGTCAACGAGATCTTCTTGCGCAAAGTCGGGATTTTCACCTTTCATTTGTTGCGCATCTTCCGTCGTGAAATTTTTGATTCCCTGTTGTGATCTGAAATGAAATTTAACCCAAACTCTTTCGTTTGCATCATTGATCATCGAGAAAGTATGAGAACCAAATCCGTGCATGTGTCTGTATCCGTAAGGTGTTCCGCGATCAGACATCAAAATTAAAACCTGATGAAGCGATTCTGGGTTGAAACTCCAAAAATCCCATTTCATGGTAGCGCTTTTCAAATTTGTTTTGGGAACTCGTTTTTGAGTATGGATAAAATCTGGGAATTTCTTAGCATCTTTAATAAAGAAAACAGGTGTGTTATTTCCTACCAGATCCCAGTTTCCATCTTCGGTATAAAACTTTAAGGCAAATCCCCGTGGATCTCTTTCTGTATCTGCACTGCCTTTTTCGCCTCCAACGGTCGAAAATCTTGCAAACATTCTGCATTCATTTCCAACTTTCGAAAACAGTTTTGCTTTCGTATATTTTGAAATATCATGAGTGACGGTAAATTTTCCGTAAGCACCACTTCCTTTCGCATGTACGATTCTCTCCGGAATTCTCTCCCTCACAAAATGCGCAAGATTTTCCTGCAAAATGAAATCCTGCAACAAAACAGGGCCTCTTGGACCAACGGTTTGAGAATCCTGATGTTCAAAATAAGGTGCTCCGGAACCGGAGGTGAGTTTCTTTGTAGCCATGAATGTGTATTTTCAAAGACAAATTTAACAATTTCGAATCTGAAATCGTGGTATTAATTTATTAAATCAGGATAAGGTCGTATATTTGTAATAGATAAAATTAATTATATGAACATTCAGCAACTAGAGTATCTTATCGCCGTTGATAAATATAAACATTTTGGCAAGGCGGCTCAAGCATGTTTCATTACGCAGCCTACGTTGAGCGCAATGATACAAAAATTTGAAGATGAGCTCGATGTGAAAATTTTTGATCGTACAACACATCCAATTCGTACGACCGATGTTGGTATTCAAATAATAACGGAAGCAAAACACGTTATAGACTCTGTTAATGAACTGCGCAATAAAGCGAGTCTTCTTAACAACGTTTTGGCGGGTAAAGTTAATTTAGGAATTATCCCAACCGTTTCAAGTTTTATTTTGCCTACTGAAATTTTCGACTTCCTGCGCAAAAATCCAAAAATTGAGTTTAATGTGAAGGAAATGACGACGGAAAATATCATAAAAGCTCTGAAAGCAGGTGAGTTAGATGCGGGAATTATTTCTACTCCTTATGATGCCGCGAACGAGTTTTACCACGATCATCTTTTTAATGAAGAACTCATGTTGTATTCTTCTGAAAGTGCTTTGGGCAAAAAAGAAGATACTTTTGTCATTCCGGAAGAAATTAATGTAGATAAGATCTGGCTTTTAGAGGAAGGAAACTGTTTGAGAACACAATTCGAAAATATTTGCCATTTAAAGGAAAACTCCATGAAACCGAGTAATCTTGAGTTTTCGGCTTCAAATATTAATACTTTGATCCAAATGGTTGATCAAGTAGGTGGAATAAGTATTTTGCCGGAACTGGGCATGATCCAGTTGTCTGATCAACAAAAGGATAAAGTTTCCAGATTTAGAAGACCTTTTCCTTACCGTGAAATAAGCATCATTTATTACAAGCCAACCTATAAACAGAAAATAATTGATGAATTTGTACTTTTTGTAAAGCAGGCTCTTCAAGAAAAGCTGAATTTTAATAAGGATCCGGAATCTTTTGCCAACGTTAAGCCTCAAGTCGTTAAGTAAAATTAAAATTGTATTAAAATTTTTTAAAAACTCAGAATGTGCGTAAAGAATTAATTTACATTTGCATTCTTAATTTTTAAAAAATCATGAGAAAATACTATTTACTAGTTTTATTTTTCTGTTTAAATTTATTCAGTTCCCAAAAGATCTTATTTGATAACGCCAAGGCAGAGATGGCCGGGAATGCAGACTGGATCATTGATTCCGATGGTGGAACTGCGCAGCGATTTCCTACTCCGGCACAAAGCACTGTCAATTCTACAACGTTGGAAACTTATTGGAAGGGCGCTTTGAGTGCATGGGGAATTGATCTTGTTAAGACCAACGCAAATTATATTTTAGAAACGCTTCCTGCAACCGGGAAAATCACTTACGGTGATAGCACCAACGCTCAGGATTTATCGAATTATAAAGTTTATATCGTTGATGAACCCAATACTAAATTTACAGTTGCGGAAAGTAATGCCATTGTAAATTTTGTAAGAAATGGCGGTGGACTTTTCATGATCAGCGATCACACAATGAGTGATAGAAATGGTGATGGATGGGATTCTCCTGCGATCTGGAATGATTTAATGGCAAACAATACCGTGCTTTCAAATCCCTTCGGAATTACTTTTGACCTTAAAAATATTTCAGGAACTTATACAAATCTTGCAAACCAACCAGCCAATCCTGTTCTGCATGGGACTGCTGGAAATCCTTCGCAAATTCAACTTTCCAATGGAACTACGATGACGCTGGATCCTGCGAAAAATTCTTCGGTACAAGGTTTAATGTTCACGACAGGCACTTCTGGCAACACGAATACCCTTGTTTCAATGGCTACTTACGGAGCAGGAAAAGTGGTGGCTCTTGGTGACAGTTCGATTCCAGATGATGGAACAGGCAATTCGGGAAATACACTTTACAACGGTTACACAGGAGACGCAAATGGAAATCACAAACCTTTACTGCTTAATGCTGTAATTTGGCTGGCTTCATCCAGTAATCTGAGTATTCCAGATGTTTTGGCCTCAGAATTTATTTTTTATCCGAATCCAAGTTCAGATTTCCTTAATTTTAAAGGAGGTTCCGGGAAAAATATTGAATATTCGATTGTTGATGCTTCAGGACGAATGATTGTAAAATCTATTACTAATGGAAATCAGGTCGATGTTAGAAATCTTTCGAACGGAATTTATATTTTGATCCTTAATATAGAAGGTCAGACCAAAACAGTTCGGTTCATGAAAAATTAGTTTTACTGAAACTTACACAAGCACTTAGCTTTTTACAATTAAGGAAATGGAATTTAAATATACTTCAAAATGTTTTTAGATTCCATTTCCTTTTTATAGTTTTGCACTCGAATACTTCACGAGGAAAATTTTGAACTGATTGCAACCTCCCAAAAAAATGCTAAAACAGAATTTCTATTTTAGTTTCTTTTGTAATCACTTCCGTTTTCTTTAAAAATTAATTTTTTAAAAAACAAAAGAAATATGTCATATTTATTTACGTCTGAATCTGTATCAGAAGGACATCCGGATAAAATCGCGGATCAAATTTCTGATGCACTTATCGATAATTTTCTTGCAAATGATCCCAATTCAAAAGTTGCGTGTGAGACTTTGGTTACAACCGGACAAGTAGTTTTGGCGGGAGAAGTAAAATCCAGCGCTTACCTTGATGTACAGGATATTGCAAGAAAAGTAATTAATAAAATTGGTTATACCAAAGGAGAATACATGTTCAATGGTGATTCTTGTGGTGTAATTTCGTGCATTCACGAGCAGTCTGCCGATATTAATCAAGGGGTTGACCGCAATTCAGCAACCGATGATTTTGAAACAAAAGCAAACAGTCAGGGCGCAGGAGATCAGGGAATGATGTTTGGTTATGCAACCAACGAAACTGATAATTACATGCCATTAGCACTTGATCTTGCTCATACTATTCTTAAAGAATTAGCGATTCTAAGAAGAGAGAATGATGCGATCAAATATCTTCGTCCTGATGCAAAATCTCAGGTTACGATTGAATATTCTGATGATCATAAACCAGTAAGAATTGATTCTATCGTAGTTTCTACGCAACATGATGAGTTTGGAAGCGATGAAGCAATGTCGGCGAAAATCGAAAAAGATATGATCGAGATTTTGATTCCGAAAGTGAAAGCGAATCAGAAGAAAGATATTCAAGATCTTTTCAACGATAAGATCAAATATCATATTAATCCAACCGGAAAATTTGTGATCGGTGGTCCACACGGTGATACAGGTTTAACAGGTCGTAAAATTATCGTAGATACTTATGGTGGAAAAGGAGCGCACGGTGGTGGAGCTTTTTCCGGTAAAGATCCTTCGAAAGTTGACAGAAGTGCAGCTTATGCAGTTCGTCATATCGCCAAAAACTTAGTTGCTGCCGGAGTTGCAGATGAGATTTTGGTACAGGTCTCTTACGCCATCGGTGTTGCAGAACCTTGTGGTTTATATATCAATACGTACGGAACTTCAAAACTGGATATCAATGACGGCGAACTTTCTGAAAGAATTACAAAGATTTTCGATTTGAGACCTTACGCAATTGAGCAAAATTTGAAGTTGAGGAATCCTATTTATCAGGAAACGGCTTCTTACGGACACATGGGAAGAGAACCTTACATGGCTGATAAGACTTTCAGAAAAGCAAATGGTGAAGACCTGGTTATTAAAGATCTGGAATTTTTCACCTGGGAAAAACTAGATAAAGTCGATGAAATTAAAAAAGAATTTGGACTTTAATTTTTCTTAAAATATTAAACTGCTTTATCCAAAACGATAAAGCAGTTTTTTTTTAACTTTACGCACAGAATAAATTTCCCCTATGAAGAAAATCCTTCTTTTCAACCTTTTTATAATGATGTTTTCCACGAGTCTTGTCAAGGCGCAATTCACCATGCATAAAATGATTCATGTTGGTTATGTTTATCAAAATCAGAGTTTCGGTGAAGTTGGAGGTCGCTTGCTTTTCCTGAAAACCGATGATGTTATCTACAGGATCGGTGCTTCCGCTTTGATGGGAGTTGCGAACAGTGAATTTGCCATCATGCCGAAAGTTCAGGGCGATGTTTTAATTAATTTTGAAAGGAATGTCGATTTATACCACTCCTATTATTTCTTAGCAGGAGCAGAAGTTACTACCAAATACGCGGCCCCAAAAATTGGCGTAAACTTACTTGGTTTGATTGACCTGACTGCCGGTTATGCTTTCCCAATAGATAAAAAGGGGATCAATGGTAAGGAATTGAAAGGTTTGAACATTAATTTTACTCTCAACATACCGCTCGTTTTGTTGCATGATTTAACGAAATAGTAAAGTTTTTGTAAATATTTGAAATATTTTAACAGAGTATTAACTTTTTTACTATTTTTACCACTCCAACAAAAACATTTCTATCGAGTAAAAACTATACTTCTTTATAAGAAACCGAAACTAAAAGCCCGAATAAAATATTTGGTGTACTATTCGGGTAATAAACAGAAGTGAGTTATGACAACACAAACCGATAGCTGGCTGATCTCTGAATATAGGAACGGAAACGAACGAACGCTTCCTGTTTTGATCAAGAGACACCAGAAAGATCTTTTTTCCTTTATATTTTATAAATTAATGGATGAAGACTTGGCCAACGATATTTTCCAGGATACTTTTATGAAAATTATTGTCACTTTGAAAGAGGGGCGATACAATGAAGAAGGCAAATTTATCCTTTGGGCAAAAAGAATTGCATATAATCTGATCATCGACCATTTCCGGTTGAAATCTAAGCATGTGAAAGTTTCTGAAACGACGTATGAAAATGATGAGTTTTCAATCTTCGATCTAATTTCAGAAAAGGAAGAGAATATTGAGGAACGTTTGATCAGCCAGCAAATTCAGCATGACCTCATGAAAATGTTGGTCTATCTGCCAGAAAATCAGCAGGAAGTGATCAAACTTCGGTTTTTTGATGGTTTAAGTTTCAAAGAAATTGCAGATCAAACAGATACAAGTATCAATACAACATTGGGAAGAGTGCGTTATGCTTTGATCAATTTGCGAAAAATTATGGAAGAACATAAGATTATTTTGACTCGTTCATAATAATTAAATTAAAGTTTCGTTTTTAGGGAAATAAAAGTTTCGCCTATGAAAAAAAATGACACTTTAAACGAAAACCTTTTGAAACCAAAAAGACAAACAATCGATTTTCTCTTGAGCTATTCCAAAAGTATCGCTGTTTTGAAAATCAGAACTAAAAATCAGATTGTTTCCCAAAACTAATCTTAATTTATTTAAATTTGTGCTGTATGAAAATTCAGCACATTTTTTTTGACCTCGACAATACTTTATGGGATCACCGCAGAAATGCTTATCTCACTTTAAAAGAAATCTTTAAGAAAGAACAGATCAGCGATAGATTCAATCTTGATTTCGAAGAATTCCACACCGAATATTTTACAATTAACGAAAGACTTTGGGAACAGATCCGCGATGGAGAGATCGACAAAGAATATCTCCGTGAACATCGGTTTTACGATACTTTCCTCTTTTTCGGAATTGATGATTTCGATCTTTCTGAGACTTTCGAAACTCAATTTCTGGATGAGATCCTGAATTATAATGATCTGGTAGAAGGCGCTTTTGAGATCTTGGAATATCTTTCCGAGAAAAAATATAAGCTCCACATTCTTTCCAATGGTTTTAAGGAAGTTACGTTTCGAAAATGTGAACTTTCCGGTATCAAAAATTATTTCCAAACCATTACAAGTGCCGATGAGATCAACATCCGCAAACCGCAACCCGAAGTTTACGATTACTCTTTAAAAAAAGCCGGAGCAAAAATTGAAGAATCAATGATGATCGGTGACGACTGGATCGCCGATGTAGAAGGCGGGAAATCGTTCGGATTAGAGGTCGTTTTCCTCGATGTTTTTAATGATAACTACGAAGCAGAAGGAGTGAAGGTCATTAAAAAATTAGTAGAGCTTAAAGACTTTTTATAAAAAAACCTTCTCGAAGTGAAAAGGTTTTGATTCTATCTTAAACGCCTAAAGTAGTACGAACTTTATGTAAAGTTTCAGAGGCTATTTTTCGGGTCTTCACTGCGCCTTCCTGAAGTTTTTCCTCCAGTTCTGGTAAGTTGTTCATATAATAGGAGAAGAGTTCTCTTTCTTTCGCAAATCGGGTCAGAATTAAATTCAACAATTCCGTTTTTGCGTGACCGTATCCAAAATTTCCAGCTAAATATTTTTCTCTCAAAACTGCCGTTTGATCCGGAGTTGCGATCAATTCATATAAGGCGAAAACTTTATCAGTTGCCGGATCTTTCGCTTCTTCCAAAGATTTAGAATCTGTTTCTATTCCCATAACCTGTTTTTTCAGTTCTTTTTCCGGTAAGAAAATATTTATGATATTTCCTCTTGATTTCGACATCTTCTGTCCATCAGTTCCGGGAACATATTTCGTGTCTTCCTGCAACTCTGCTTTTGGTAGCACGAAAACTTCACCCATTTGATGATTAAATCTCGCGCCCATATCTCGCGCCATTTCCAAATGCTGCAACTGGTCTTTTCCCACAGGAACCACTTCTGCATTATAAAGTAAAATATCAGCAGCCATCAAAACCGGATACGTAAATAATCCTGCGTTTACATCGTCTAAACGATCTGCTTTATCTTTAAATGAATGTGCTAAGGTCAATCTTTGGTAAGGGAAGAAGCACGACAAATACCAGGACAGTTCGCAAACTTCTGCAATATCACTTTGTCTGTAAAAAAACGTTTTGTCCGTGTCTAATCCACAAGCAAGCCAGGCTGCAGCGATTTCGTACGTGTTTTGTTTTAATTCTGAAGCATCTTTAATTTGAGTTAGAGAGTGCAGATTTGCGATAAACAAAAACGATTCGTTTTCAGCTTTTTTCGAAAGTTCGATGGCAGGAATGATCGCACCAAGCAAATTTCCTAAATGTGGAGTTCCTGTTGCCTGGATTCCCGTAAGTATTCTGGACATATTTTTAATTTAACAAGTGCAAAAATACAAAACTAAACCACTTTTGGCAAACCTAATTTTTCTTGAAGGGTTTGTTTTGATTTCGTAAGCGTCTCAATCAATTTTTTTTGACGAAGGTTTTTCTTCTTCATGTCAAGAATTTTTTTGAGAAAGAAAGTGAGCAATCCTAAAGTGATGATGATCGAAAACCAATTGTAAATTTGAAATTTCTTCTCTACTTTGGAATTAATTTCCTCTTGTTCCACATTTTGAGCATTGAGATATCGATTGTAGGATTGTAAGTCATCTTGCTCCAAAGTTTTCTGAATTTCCAGAGATTTCTTATTATAAATTTGAAATTTCTCAATATTATTAATGGCTAAATTATTATTCGCCAAGAGATTAAAAATCGCCTCATTTAAAACCAGATCTCCAAAAGGTTCCGCCAGTTTTTCTGCTTCATATAAAACTTTTAATGATTCTTCATTTTGATGTTTTTGAAAATAAATTACACCTTGACCTTTCAAATTATAGGCGGTCATAATATGATCATCAAATATTTTCGCATATTTTTCTCCCTCTTTAAAATAATTAAAAGCTTGCTGCAACTGCTTTAAATCCAGGTAACAACTTGCCATATTGTAATAATTGATGCTTATTTTGGCCGCGGTTTCTTTGTCCAATTCCAGTTTTTGAAAACTTTCTGCAGTTGATTTGAATTTTTCTAAAGCCAAATCGGGATTCGATTGATTAAGGTAAATAATTCCTTTAATATTATTGATAAAACCGCTATTAAAGAGATATTCTTTATCTTTCTTAGGAGATTTCTCGATCATTTTTTGCGCCTCATCCAGGCTTTGCAGCGCTTTTTCGTAGAGTTCCATTTGCTGATACTGAACTGCGACGGATTTTAGAATTTTTATTTTCGTCGTAGGTAAAGTTGTTTTGGGAATCAGATTTTCTGCTTTCAAATTATAGAAAAGAGAACTGTCATTATTTTTTTTCGCGAGATAAGCATTAGAAATTACCAGGTACAAATCTGCTAATTCATCCACATTTTTTTCGCTTTTTAAAAGTTTTAAGCCTATAGAAATCGCTTCATCCGGTTGTTCATAGATCAGAGAAGTTGCTCTTTTTTTAAGCGAATCACCAACTTTTTGAGCTGTAAAATTCACAGTTCCAAAAAACAGAAATAAGAATAAAAGTGGAATTTTTTTCATCATTCGGAGTTTCTTAAATTCTGTAAATATTCGTTCGGAGAAAATCCCGTAACGGATTTAAAAACATTCGTAAAAGCACTATGCGAAGTGAATCCGCCGATTTCTGCGATGTAACTTATTTTGTATTGCAGATAAGTTCGATCCGTGGACAGTAACTGAATAACGTGCTTAATTCTGAGTTCATTAATATACGTATTGAAGTTTTTGTCTTTATATTTATTGATGATTTCCGAAAGGTATTTCGTGTTCGTACCGAGTTGCGCAGATAAAGTTGCCAAGGACATTTTGTTATCCAAATAATTTTTGGAATTCTCAAATATCTCCAGTTGTGCTAAAATTTCTTCTTCCGTTTCTTTCGGAATTAAAAGTGGTTTTTTTGAGGAAATTTTCTCTGTTATCGTTTCTTTCGAAGTTTTGACAGGAATATTTATGGAGCGGAAAAACTTAATTTGTTTCGCTAAATTTTTCGCTTTTTGAATTTCTCTATAGTAGAAATATCCTGCAATAAGAAGTAGTAGAAATGAAATTCCCAGAAGAAAAAAGAATTGCATTCTCTTCTTATTTCGAAGCGACTCGCTTTTTTCTGCAATGGATTCTGTATTTAACTGGAGTATTTCTCGGCGTGCTTCTTTTTTTTGTTCGCCCAATAATTTTGAAACTTCCTCGCTTTTTTTCCTGTAAAGTTCGTATTCTGCATTATTTTTTAGTACCAAATAATTTATGCTCAGATCTTTATAAACTTTTTCTTTCAGAGGATTGTAATTAATATTTTCCAGAGGCAACAAAGCGTTTTTCAGACAATTAATAGCTTCCTCGTAATTTTGTTCCTCGAAAAATAAATTTCCCCGTAATTGTTGGGTTAAAGAATATAAATAAATATTTCGGGGATTCTTTTGCAGGTCTTTTAATAATGAATCAGCAATTTTTCGAGCTTCCTCTTTTTGTCCTTTTTCGAAAAGTATTGTGGCAGAAATTAATTGGTTTTCCTTTAAAATTAAATCCGGAGCAGCGCTTTTGTTTTTTAGGGAATTTGAACTTTGAGTTAAACTTTTCCGCGCATTTTCATACTTTTTTAAAGCCAGAAAATTCTGCGCCTGAATTTGAAAAAGTTGTGCATATAAGAATTGATCTTTGTCGGAATTTCTTGATTTTCCCTTTTTTTCAAGGTATTGAGAAATAATTTTATCAGCTTGTTCGTAGAAGTTCAATTCATAAAATTCCCGGGATAAAATCAAAATCTTGCGAAGATCTTCGTTCCCAATTTCTGAATGGGATTTTTCGAAGGCGATTTTTACTGATTCTACATAATCGCCTTTTAGCAAATTTGCTTTCGTGAGAATGTTAATTACGGGAGTTTCAGTTTTATCGGTGCGGATTTCCTGTGCAGAATGAATCGCTACATCTGGATTTTCGTATAGTTTTAGAAAACTATTTTGCATTCGCAACTCAAAATCGGTTCTCTTTTGTGCGGTGAGAAGACTCCCACCAAAAAGTAAAAAGAGAAATATTTTCCAGAACTGCGGCATGAAACAAAATTAATTCTTTTTAAAAATAAATCTCCTTCTTCCAGTTAATTTTTTGAACGAAATTATTTTAACTTAACTAATTTTGAAGATGGTCATTTTCGACTACGGAATACTAATTTTTTTGCCGCCAAATTTAGGTTCTACGCCAAACAAAAAATCCCAGAAAACTTTTACGCGCGCCAGATATTCGCGAAGATTGGTTTTTAAACCAGCATATTGATTCACGTCTTCTGCGTTGTAACCGAAAGCTTCAATACCGTTTTTTTGAGCCAGATAGACGGCTCGTTCGTTATGGAAACGCTGAGAAATAATAATAAATGATTGTTGTCCGAAAATCTCTTTTGCCCGAACGATAGAATCCAAAGTTCTAAATCCGGCAAAATCTTCGAAAATTTTCTCGGCTGGAATTCCTTGTTTGATCAGTTCTATCTTCATGTCTTCCGGCTCATTGTAATTTTTTTGGGAATTGTCTCCGCTCACAATGATATTTTTAATTTTCCCTGCTTTATAAAGTTCAACTGCGGCAGTAATTCTATTGAAAAAGTAGGCATTTGGCTTTCCACTTGCTAGAGTTTTGCTTGTTCCTAATAAAAGTCCGGTTTTTTCTTGTGGTAAGTTTCCGAGATTGGAAGTTACCTGATCTTCGGTTTCACTCTCGATGGTGAAATTGCACCAGTAAGTAAAAATCCCTGTAATCAGGAACACAAAAAAGGCGACTAATATAAGGATTTTTATTTTTTTCATGAATGGTAAATCGTAAACAAAAATTTGATTTCGAAGCGATAAACTGCAGCCCAACCTGAGTGGAGCTCTTTATTATTGGTAACTGAGCGACGGAACCATTAAAAAAAGTCTCGTCATTCGTGACGAGAGAGGGTGGAAAAAGCTGCCTAAATAAATCTTAAAAATCAAATCCGTTCGGAAATGCTTTCTTTCTAAAGATGATCAATAAAGCCGCTCCAACGGTAATTGCAGAATCGGCAACATTAAAAATATATTTAAAGAATTCGATATGTTTTCCGCCAATTATCGGCCAGCTTTCAGGAACATTCCAGTCTACCAAAGGGAAATGCAGCATATCGACAACGCAGCCTTTCATAAAAGTAGAATAACCGCTTCCGAATGCAACCACTTTAGAGATACCGCCGTAGTCGATCCATCTTTCGATACTTTCTTCATACACCGTTCCACTGTCGAAGATCATTCCGTAGAACATTCCATCGATCAGATTACCGATTGCGCCGGCGAAAATAATCGCCATTGGAATCATGAGATAATTCGATTGCCCTTCTTTGAGCCATTTTCTAAAAAGATAGATCATAAAGCCGATGAGCGCAATTCGTACGATCACCAGAAAATATTTTCCGAGCAGACCGCCGAAATGAAATCCATAAGCCATTCCCGGATTTTCTACAAAAGTCAATTTAAATCCCGGAAAAACCGGCGTGCTTTGGCCAAGATTGAAATGGGTTTTGATATAAAATTTCGAAGCTTGATCGATAAATAGAATGATAAAAGTAATTAATGCTATTTTCTTCATTATTCGCCGCTCTTTGGTTTGTCTTTGAAATTTCTTACCGGTTTATCTTTTTTTACCGCAGTTTTTGTTAAAAAAGGTTGCGTTTTCGTATTTCTGGTGTGAAATTTTTCATATCTGATTCCCATGTCTTTCATCACATCTTTTAATGCGTTAAGTTCCATTTGATTTTTGGGATGTACAATTAATGCTTCCATTTAAATTATTTTTTTGAGAGTTCGTCGAGTCGTTTTTGATCTTCTCTGGAAAGATCGTTCACTCCGTTTTTCCCCATTTTGCTGAGGATTTTGTCGATTTCATTTTCGCGGTCTTTCTTGTCAGAATTATACTGATCGTCCATCGTGTAATTTTTTTCTCTATTCGGAATGATCTTCTCTTTGATATCCTTTCGAAAAAAATAGGCGAAAACGACTGCGACTGCGAGTAAAATAAGGACTGTATTCATGAATTTAAAATATAAATGCACAAAATATAGGGTATAGAAATATACTTTATACTTTGCACATTATTTCATTTTAAGAAGGTAGATTATCGTTGCATATTCTTCGCTTCGATGCTTAATGTTGCGTGAGGAACAGCTCTCAATCGGTCTTTACCAATGAGTTTTCCTGTTGATCTGCAAATGCCGTACGTTTTATTTTCGATGCGGATCAACGCATTTTTCAACTCGCGCAAGAATTTCTCCTGTCTTCCGGCCAAAATTGCATTTTGTTCCTTGCTCAACGTTTCTGCACCTTCTTCAAAAGCTTTGAAAGTAGGTGAAGTATCATCAGTACCGTTATTTTGATCGTTGATAAAACTCTCTCTAACCAAAAACAGATCTCTTTCTGCTTTTACTATTTTCGCCTGTATAAGTTCTTTAAATTCAACCAGATCGGCGTCGCTGTATCGTTGTCTTTCTTCTGACATAGTTTTTTATTTTTTTAGTAATTAGTTATAATCTGTTAAAAAGAAATTATGAATAGGTCTAATTTCCAGATGTTGCTAATTTATTAATGTATACTTTAAATTTTTTCTCTTCGATTTCGATTTCCTCAAAATTCGAAAGTGAAATTACAATTTCTATTTGATTCGACAATACTTCTTCTGAAATATATGTACTGTTGTTCAGAATTTCTTTTTCGAAGGCTGAATTTTCTTCCAATTGAATTGAAATTCTGTCAGTTAGCTCAAAATCTTTCTCCTTTCTTAAATTCTGAATTCTATTGATAAATTCTCTCGCAATTCCTTCTGCTTTTAATTCGTCGGTCAATGTCAAATCGAGTGCCACCGTCATTTTTCCTTCGTTCGCCACTGTCCAGCCTGGAATATCTTTTGTGAAAATCTCTACATCTTCTAAAGATATTTCATGACCCTGAAGTTGCATTTTTCCTTCTTTTTCCAAAGTGGAGATTTGTTCCGCTGTAAAATTCGTGATTTCTCCTGCAACCAGTTTCATGTCTTTTCCAAGTCGAGCTCCCAAAGTTTTGAAATTCGGTTTGATCTGTTTTACGATAAGGTGAGAAGCTTCGTCAGCATTGATCAACTGAAGTTCTTTCACATTAACTTCCTGCTTGATCAAGTCAGAAACTGCTAATATTTGATTTTGAGTTTTTGAATCCATAACCGGAATCATCACTTTTTGCAAAGGTTGACGAACACGGATGTTTTCTTTTTTTCTTAATGAAAATACCATCGACGTAATCTGTTGTGCCAAATGGGTTTTTTCTACCAGATCCTGATCGATCAAACTTTCGTCTGCTTTCGGGAAATCGGTTAAGTGAATAGATTCTGCGGTGTTCTTTCCTGTGCTTTTATTCAGATCCTGATACAATTGATCCATAAAGAATGGCGCAATCGGTGCGGCAATTTTTGCAATGGTTTCAAGACAAGTGTATAAAGTTTGATAAGCAGAGATTTTATCATCTGAATAATCGCCTTTCCAGAATCTTCTTCTGCAAAGTCTTACATACCAGTTGCTTAAGTTGTCATTGACGAAATTATTAATGGCTCTTGCAACTTTCGTTGGTTCGTAATCATTATAAAATTCGGTAACTTCTTTAACCAATAAATTCAGTTCAGATAAAACCCAACGGTCAATTTCCGGACGGTTTTCGATATCTTTTTCTGAATAAGTAAAGCCGTCAACATTTGCGTACAAAACAAAAAACGAATACGTATTGTATAAAGTTCCGAAGAATTTTCGACGAACTTCATCAATTCCTTCTAAATCAAATTTCAGATTTTCCCACGGATTCGCATTAGAGATCATGTACCAACGCGTCGCATCGGGACCATATTTATCTAAAGTCGTGAAAGGATCAACCGCGTTTCCTAAACGTTTCGACATTTTTTGGCCGTTTTTATCCAGAACTAAACCGTTCGACATTACATTTTTATAAGCTACAGAATCGAAAACTGCTGTTCCGATCGCATGAAGCGTATAAAACCAACCACGAGTTTGATCAACACCTTCCGCAATAAAATCTGCCGGGAACGCTTTTCTTTCGTCGATCATTTCCTTGTTTTCAAAAGGATAATGGAGTTGTGCATAAGGCATCGAACCTGAATCAAACCAAACATCGATCAAATCTGATTCTCTGTTCATCGGTTTTCCGGAAGGTGAAACTAATATAATTTCATCCACAATATTTTTATGCAGATCGATCTTCGCATAATTTTCTTTCGACATATTTCCGGATTCAAAATCAGCAAACGGATTTTCGGTCATAAAACCTGCCTCCATCGATTTCTGAATTTCGTTCATCAATTCTTCTACTGAACCAATGATGATTTCCTCTTTTAAATCTTCCGTACGCCAAATTGGCAAAGGAATTCCCCAATATCTGGAGCGGGAAAGATTCCAGTCATTTACATTTACGAGCCAGTTTGCAAATCGTCCTTCACCCGTAGATTTGGGTTTCCAGTTGATTGTTTCATTAAGTTCGACCAAACGGTCTTTTACCGCCGTCATTTTTACAAACCAGGAATCTAAAGGATAATACAAAACCGGTTTATCGGTTCTCCAGCAATGCGGATAACTGTGGACGTATTTTTCTACTTTAAAGGCTTTGTTTTCTGTTTTTAATAGAATCGCCAAATCGACATCCCAGGATTTTTCGGGTGCAGTTCCGGTTTCGTAATATTCGTTTTTGATATATTTTCCGGCAAAAAGTTCCGGTACATTTTCTCCTTTTAAGAATTTTCCCTGCAGATCAACCAACGGAACGAGATTGTCGTTCTCATCTTTGATCAACATGGGCGGAATCCCGTTTTCTTTTCCGACACGCGCATCGTCTGCACCAAAAGTCGGCGCGATGTGTACGATTCCTGTTCCGTCTTCTGTAGTAACGAAATCTCCGATAATCACACGCAAAGCTTTGTCTGCATTTTCAGCGGGCAAAAACCAAGGAATTAATTGTTCGTATTCAGTGCCTGCTAAATCAAATCCTGTAAATTCATGTAAAATTTGATATGGAATATTTTTTTCGTCGGCTTTATAATTTCCAAAATCTTCTTCAGTTCCAGCAAAATATTTTTTACCAAAATTTTTCTCTAAAAGAACTTTAGCCAAAATAACATTGATCGGTTCGAACGTATATTGGTTAAAAGTTTTCACCAAAACATATTCGATATCGCGTCCAACTGCTAAAGCTGTATTTGAGGGTAATGTCCACGGAGTTGTTGTCCAGGCAAGAAAATAAATATCAGCTTGAGATTGCTTGGTGTCAAATTCTTCCCAATGCAATGCGCCGCCGCAAGTTGCACCTGCGATTTCAGAAGTATCGATCTTCGAATCACCGTAAGCAATTGCTGATAGTTTTTTCCAGGTTTCGCTCACATTTTCAGGAGCTTTTTTCAATTTAAACTGTGCAACAACGGTTGTATCAGAAACATCGCGATAAGTTCCCGGCTGATTGAGTTCGTGAGAAGACAAACCAGTTCCCGCTGCAGGTGAATATGGTTGGATTGTATACCCTTTATATAACAGATCTTTGGTGTATAATTGCTTCAAAAGCCACCAAACCGTTTCCATATATTTCGGTTCGTAGGTGATATAAGGATCTTCCAGATCAACCCAATAACCAATTTTTTCGGTCAGGTCATTCCAGACATCAGTGTAACGCATCACTGCATTTCGACAAGCTTGGTTATATTCTTCAACAGAAATTTTCTTACCGATATCTTCTTTTGTAATTCCTAATTCTTTCTCAACACCCAATTCTATTGGTAAACCGTGTGTGTCCCAACCGGCTTTTCTGAAAACTTGTTTTCCTTGCTGCGTTTGGTAGCGGCAAAAAATATCTTTCAGAGCTCTCGCCATAACGTGGTGAATTCCGGGCATTCCGTTCGCAGAAGGTGGCCCTTCATAGAATACATATTCCGGTTGTCCGTCGCGAATTTCTACAGATTTTTTAAAAGTTTCGTTTTGATTCCAAAACTGCGTGATATTTTCGGCAACCGCCGCTAAGTCTAGATTTTTATATTCGGTAAACTTCTTCATTTTCAATCAGTTTAACAGGTTTTATCCTGATTAATTTAAGTTTGCGAATATAAGGAATTTTCGGGAAATTTTTTGAATTGAAATGAAGGTTATTCTTCGCGATTCCGTTTAAATGTTTGCAGAATAAAATAGGTAGAAAACCCCAGGATCAAACTGGAAACAATTGCCAGAATAAAACTTCCGACCACGTATTGTAAAAGATGAGATTTTGCAAATTCAAAATCTATATTTTTATATTCAAAACTGTTGGTTTCCCCTACAAATGGTGCTCCAACGATCATTGAAAGAAAAATAATGAACGGAATAAAAAGTGGGAAACTCACATGAGTACTCATATAAGACAAAACTTTGTTGAGTTTAAAAAAGGAGGCTAAAAACAGCACAATAACCATATGAAATCCCCAAAGTGGTGTTAATCCAATAAATACTCCAAGTGCGACAGATTTTGCTTTTACCTCATTGCTTCCGTCACTTTCCAAAATATTTTCCTTCAGGAATCTTTTGAAACCCTTTTTGCGAAAATAGCGGTAGAATACTTTCTGGCTTTGGATGGTATTTTTGATAAAATTTTTCAAGAAGATGCTTCTTTTTGTCAAAGATAAGAGTTTTCAGATTTTAAAAGCAGTAACATATTAAGGTGTAAAATTCAGAAAAAAGCTACTATTAAAAAAAAACTTCTACTTTTGCAAAAATTTCGAGGATGTCAAAAAATTTAGTGATCGTAGAATCGCCTGCAAAAGCAAAAACTATTCAGAAGTATTTGGGAAAGGATTTTGAAGTGAAATCTAGTTTCGGACATATCCGTGATTTGCCCAAAAAAGGAATGGGAATCGATTTGGAAACGTTCACTCCCGATTATGAAGTTTCTGCCGATAAAAAGAAATTGGTAGCCGATCTGAAAGCTGCCGTAAAAAAAGCAGATATGATCTGGCTGGCTTCGGATGAGGATCGCGAAGGTGAAGCAATCGCCTGGCATTTATCCCAGGAATTAAAATTGACCGATGAGAATACCAAACGGATTGTTTTTCACGAGATCACCAAAACTGCCATTTTAAAAGCAATTGACAACCCGAGAAAAATTGATCAAAATCTAGTAAACGCGCAGCAGGCGAGAAGAATTCTGGATAGAATTGTAGGTTTTGAAATGTCGCCCGTTCTGTGGAAAAAAGTAAAAACCGGTCTTTCTGCAGGGAGAGTTCAATCTGTTGCAGTTCGGTTGGTCGTTGAAAGAGAATTGGAAATCCGTGGTTTTCAACCGAAATCTTCTTATAAAGTGGAAGGTATTTTCTTAAACAATGCTAATCAGGAAATTGCAGCAAAACTTAAAAAAGATTTTGTAAAAGAAGCCGAAGCTGAGGAATTTTTGAAACTTTCTAAAAATACCGACTTCAAAGTTTTGAACGTAGAAACAAAACCTGGAACGCGAACTGCTTCTGCACCTTTTACAACTTCCACTTTACAGCAGGAAGCGAGTAACAGATTAGGTTACGGCGTGACCGGAACGATGAGAGTTGCGCAACGTTTGTACGAAGAAGGTTTTATCACTTACATGAGAACCGATTCCGTGAATCTTTCGCAAGATGCCATTAATGGTGCAAAAGCGCAGATCATTTCTGAATTTGGAGAAAACTATTCAAACCCTAGGAATTATACGACGAAATCTGCATCTGCACAGGAAGCTCACGAAGCGATCAGACCCACAGATTTTTCTGTGAAAAGTATTGGTGATGCGCAATTGAACAAATTATATCAGTTAATTTATAAAAGAACTTTAGCTTCTCAAATGACGAATGCTAAAATTGAGAAAACAGTTATAGAGATCGGTAATGCGAAACTTCCGCAGCATTTTGAAGCGCAGGGTGAAGTGATCGTTTTTGATGGTTTCTTAAAAGTTTACGGAATCGTAAAAGCAGAAGATGATGATGAAGAAAACGACGAAAAATTATTGCCGAAAGTTTCTGTTGGAGAGAATTTAGACTACAAAAAAATAGAAGCGACCCAGAAATTTACGCGGCCATCTGCGAGATATACCGAAGCTGGTTTGGTGAAAAAACTGGAAGAACTTGGTATTGGAAGGCCTTCGACTTATGCGCCAACAATTCAGACGATTCAGAATCGCGAGTATGTTGATAAGAAAGAAATTATTCCGCAGGAAAGAGAGATCATGAAGATGACGCTTGGGAAAAGTGAAATCAAGAAAGAAATTCTCATTGATAAATTCGGTGGCGATAAAAATAAATTTGTTCCGACCGATATTGGTGAAGTTGTGAATGATTTCTTAACGCAAAATTTCGCCGAAATCCTGGATTACGGATTTACAGCAAAAGTAGAGCAGGATTTTGACCACATCGCAAACGGGGAAGAAAAATGGAAAGAAGTTTTGCAAGGCTTTTATAAAGATTTCCACCCAAGGATTGCTGATGTAGAAGAGAATGCGGACCGTGCAAATGGAGAAAGAATTTTAGGAGTTGATCCGAAAAGTGGCAAAAATATATTGGTAAGAATCGGAAGATTTGGACCAATGGTTCAGATCGGAGAACAGGATGATGAAGAAAAACCAATCTTCGCCAGTTTAATGGCTTCCCAAAATATTGCAACGATCACTTTAGAAGAAGCTCTGGAATTGTTTAAAATTCCTTTTGACCTGAAGAATTTTGAAGATCAGACGGTGACGATCGGAGTTGGTCGATTTGGGCCTTATGTAAAATGGGGAGAAACTTTCATCAGTATTCCGAGAGGTGAAGATCCGCTTTCTATTACTCAGGAGAGAGCTGAGGAAATCATTCAGGAAAAGAAAGTTGCTGATGCGCCCATTGCCAGTTATAAAGGCGAACCGGTAACTAAAGGCACGGGAAGATTTGGTCCTTTTATCAAATATCAGTCGATCTTTATCAACGTTCCAAAAAGATATGATTTTGAAAATCTTTCTCAAAACGACATTAATGAATTGATCGAAGCTAAGCTAGAAAAAGAAGCCAATCGCTATATCCAACATTGGGAAAGTGAAAAAATTTCTATTGAAAACGCAAGATGGGGCCCGATCGTAAAACATGGTAAAAATATTTTTAAAATACCAAAAAATCCGAAAGAGGAAAAATATACGCCTGAAGAATTGGCTGATGTTTCTCTGGATGAGGTAAAAAAATGGATCACCGCACAGGATAAAAATGCCTTCAAAGAGAAACCTAAAAAAGCCGCGGCTAAGAAACCTGCTGCTAAAAAAGCACCGATAAAGAAAGCACCGGTAAAAAAAGCGGTTGCTAAAAAGAAATAAGAAAGTAATAATTACCAGTAAAATTTTCAATCTTCAAATGCTTTGTCATTTGAAGATTTTTTTTTAAAATTGATTTGAAGAATTTTTTCAGGTTTCCAACCATCTAAAACGGTGTTTTTTGTGATCAGTTTAGACCTAAAAAGTAGGTTTTTGAACGTCATTAATTAAACAGAAAAATTTTATACTTATTTTTTATATCGTTTTTAAAAATGTAATTCGAACGCATAAGACTGTTTTACTAAACTTTACGATACAAATGGCGTATATTATAAGAGATAATTTAATTTAAACAGTAAATTTTTTTTAAAAATAGGTTTATTATGTAAAATATATTTTTACATTTGACCTCACACAAAAGAAAAAAAAACACACAAACACACTTGATTTAAGAAAAGCACACACACACAAAAGATGTTAAAAAAAATATAATAATAATTTATAATTTTTTTAATGATGATTAAGTATCAACTGTTAGTTTTATGTTTTTTTGCTAATTTTTATTATTCTCAGGCTCCAATTGAAGCCAAAGCGCCCAATAGTTACATCTATGACATCGGGCTTGCAAATTCCAACAATTATGGCGGGATTAAAATCCCCGTAAAAAAGGCCTACGAAATGTGGTCAAAATATGAATATTTGAAATCGAATGGTGTTTCAAATCCGATTCCGGCTGGAGTTCAGTCTGCGTCAATTTACTGGGAAGATGTTCCGGGACTCGTTGAGAATGTAAGTATTGAAAACGGATCAGATCCTTCCAATTCGAAAATTTTAGTAGAAATAAATAAAGGAAGAGGAAAGGGAAATGCGGTGGTTGCTTTCAAAGTTGATGGAACAATTTACTGGAGCTGGCATATTTGGGTGACCGATAATCCTGCAAATGGAGTTTTCTACAATTATGGGATGGAATCAGATATCGACCTGAATCTTATCAATATTCAATACATGGATCGAAATCTGGGTGCGACAACCAATAGTTTTCTGGATGATCAATGGCAGAAATCGGGTGGTTTGATGTACGAATGGGGACGGAAAGATCCTTTTCCACCGCTTGTTTATAAAGATTCAAACTTTTATGAAATTTCCGGGGAAGTAGGTGTGCTAAAACATAAACAGATCGATCCTGTGAACACAATTCCTGTTCAGATAAGACCTTTTAATGAAATTGAAAAAAATATTCAGTATTCAGTTAAAAATCCTATTACTTATATTATTAACACCGATGCAACTGGTAACTGGTTTTCTAACAACAGATATAAAGTTGCAGGAGCAAGTCCGAATTATATTGCCTGGGATTTATGGTCAGATAATGCAAAAGGTGGGAATAGCAATGCAAACAGTTCCAATGCCACTTTGAAAAACGAAAGCCGGTCTTATGAATTAAAATCAGAACTGGATCCCTGCCCGAACGGGTGGCGAGTTCCTTCTTACAAAGGTAGAGAGACCCTAAATAATAACTTAGCTTTTTTTGGGAAGAATGACTGGAATAATGATGATAACGTAGTGGCGAACAGACAACTTTTCCCAAATTCTGTGAATCCGAGTTTAGATGGTATTAAAGTTTATCCAGGTTTAGGAATGGACTTTACCAATGCTCAAGGTGGCGGGAGAAATCTGGGTAAGATGGCAATTTCCGGGGGCTATGTTTATTATCCCAATTCTGCTGCACCTACTGCTCCTGTTGGGGTGACATTTCAAGATAATGCCGCAAATGGCGGTCTTTGGAGCGCAACTTTCGCGTATGATGGTGCACGACTTTTCTCTATGATCTCTGATCCTTTTCGAACGAATACAACGGTTGGTCTTCATGCGATTTATAACAATCAAACAAATCCGACAAGATCTGGTAATGCAGTAAAATGTATGAGAGACCCGAATCTTTTAAAAATAGGAGATTTTGCAACCCAGTATTTCGCCAGTGAAAAAGAAGATTATACAGATGGACTCGATAATCCGAACTCTTATATAGTTATTAATAAAACCCAGCTTAGAATCCCAGTTAGTAAAGCATTTTCCGTTTATAATCAATTGCTTTCGGATCATGAAATGCTTTCATCAAATGATTTGGTGGCAAAAGTTTTATGGGCAACGAATCCTAAATTAATTTCTTCAGTTGAGGTTAGAAATGATCCCGTAGACGGCAAATTATCAGTAATTGCTGTAATAATAAACCCTTCTCAAAAAGGTAATGCAGTAATTTCTCTTCATAATGAAATTACAGATAGTCCGGTTCTTTGGAGTTGGCATGTTTGGGTTACAGATGAAGACCCCACCCAAAACGGAGTTACTTATACTACCGAAAATCCAATTCCCGTAACATACAATTTTGTAAATCCTACCGTAAGTAAAATGCCGGCGATAAAAACTGTTTTTATGGACAGGAATCTTGGAGCAGAAAGCAGTTCATTAGAATCGAAAAAAGCTAATGGGCTTCATTATCAATGGGGTAGAAAAGATCCTATTCCAGTATTTCAGAATAATGTTTCAGAAAATATTTTCGTGTCCGATGATGTGATTGAGATATTATCTCTGCCTAATCGTTCCAAAAGTGCGAAAAGTAGTTCTTTTGGTGTTGATGGTAATGACTATAGAAACAACTATACGGATTCTTACGAGACTTATCACTCTACTAATACTATAAATCATAAGAAGGTGAGCCAGAATATTCTATATTCCGTACAAAATCCACTTCGATTTTTATATCATTCGGAAATAGGAGAATTATATGATGGGGGAAATCATTATGCAAATGATTTGACTAAAGTGAAGGATTGGGTTTCGGAAAAAAGAGGTGAAGCTGATGATCGATGGGGACATGCTGATAAAAAATCACCATTTGATCCTTGCCCGGAAGGTTGGAGAGTGCCCGATGTTTCTTTCACCAATCTTTACACAGGATCCAAAGGTAGTTCGCCGTGGTACAACGGATACCAAAATGACGCGTATGGTAAATCTGGAGTCATTCAGGATCAGTGGCATAATATTTCCACTTTCTACGGAGGAACTTTGGCAGGAACGAACGGCTGGAAATTTGAGAATTCCACCTTCAATATAGGAAATTTTCCTAGGGCAGGAATTCGTGGAGAACTTGGCGGAAATAATGTTGATGTTGTGCGATCTGGAGTTTGGACTGCCGCTTTAGCAGATTTTCACACAGGTTTTGCGTTGGCTCTACAATTCCAGGGTGATAAAATGCAAACCGGTACCGGAGTTTATCCACAAGCGGGAATGAGTGTACGTTGCGCGAAAGACGAAAATCGACTTTTAGGAACCCCGGTTTCTAAAAATAAGCCACCCGTTTTAGTTCAGCCGAATACAGAAAAGCTGGTTGCTCAACCCGAAAATAATGAGTTAAAAATTTATCCAAATCCTTTTAGAGATGAATTTTCGATCAGTAATCCTAATGCGATCAATTATGAAATATATGATTTCAGTGGAAAACTGGTTCTGAAAGGAAATGTACAGAATTCGAGAGTAAATGCTACTCAGATTCTAAACGGAATTTACCTGTTAAAAATTAAAATGAAAGACGGTTCATCAGTGACCAAAAAATTGATCAAACAATAACTAAATTTTTCAGTGAAGAGAAAGCACAATCGTTTTGGTTGTGCTTTTTTTGTTACTTTTGTTAAATATCATTTCCCTTTAACAGATCAATAATTATCAATGAATATCGAAGACATTCTCCTTCCGCCCAGAGCAATTAAAACCGAAAAATGGCAACTTGGAAATATCATTTCCAATGAAATCCCGGAAAATGGAATCGTGCTGGTTTTTTGTTCAGATTATCGCGGTTTGAAAAATGGCAATGCCGAAATTCTTGATCATAAAAAAGTTCGAAAAGAATTATATCAACTTTCAAAGCTCGATTTTGATTTGCCAATCTGCGATCTGGGAGATTTAATTTCAGGAAAATCTCATCAGGATACGCATTATATTTTGCAGGAAGTCTTATCGATGTGTCATTACAAAAACTCCATTCCTGTGATTGTTGGCGGAAGTAATGATCTGGCATTCTCCCTGTTTTCTGCTTTAAATTTTCATCAGAAAAACATCAACTACACTCAAATTTCAAATATTATTTCTCTGTCAAACGATAGCGAGGATATTAATGAAAAGAATTTTCTTTCCAAAATTTTTAGTTCTAAAGAATTCAGCCTCAAGAATTATCATCATTTAGGTTATCAAAAACATCTGAATGAAGTTGATTCTGTAAAATTGATGAAGGAAGTAGAGTTCGACGTCATTCGATTAGCTGAAATGATGAATTCTACGGAACGCACCGAACCTTTTTTTCGACGAGCTGATCTTGTTACTTTAAATTGTGATGCGGTTGAAAGTCGGGGCGATGGATTCTCGGTAAATCCGCAGGTTAATGGACTGAACAATCGGGAAATTTGCGCATACATGAAAGAGATCGGCTTGAGCGAAAACCTGAAATCTGTTGGGATCTTCAACTTTAATGCAAGTTCAGAAGAGTTTTTGAACCATCAACTTTTGGCTCAGATCATTTTTCATTTGATCGAAGGGATCAATATTCAAAAATCGCATCCTGTGGAAAGGTCGTATGAAACTTTCTGGGTCCTGATCGATGACGGTCAGTTTGCTTTTAAAAGAGACACTTTTACTAATTTATGGTATTTTGGGGAGGATGATAAAGCAGCAGATCTGATCCCGTGTTCGAGATTTGAATATGAAGAGGCGAAACGTGGTTTTCTAAATCCCCGTTTGCTAAAAAACTAAATTTTTCTTCAAACTCGGTCTCTGAATTAAAATACTTATTTTTACGCCATAAACCCCTGAATGAAAAGAACTTTACTTAAAATTTTCAATAATTCTTTTTTGCTGATAATTCTCACGGCTGTTATAAAATTGCCGCTGTTATTAACCAAAAACATTCAGGAAGATTCTTTTATAACTTGGCGTGTTGCCAGAAATCTCGTCAATTATGGCGTGATGGGTTTCAATGGTGAAGAATGGATTTCAGCTTCTACGACTCACTTGTACGTTTTAATTACTGCTTTTTTTCAGCTCATTTTTGGGGAATATTTTATTTATCCACTGCTTATTTTCAGTGGAATTCTTTTCGCAATCGGTTCTTTGTGGCTTGCAAAAATTCTTTTTCCAGATGATATTTGGAAACGCGGATTTTTCGTGGTTTTTCTAAATATGCTTCCCCCAGCACTCGCCGCTTCAGGTTTGGGCATGGAATACGGGATTTTGTTTTTCCTTTACAACGGACTTATTTATTCCGGTATTTTCAAAGGTAAAAAATGGGCTTATTTGCTCTTTCCAATTTTACTGCTTTGGACAAGAATTGATACCGTAATTTTCCTCAGCGTCTTTTTTATTGCAGATATGATCATCAGAAAAAAAATCAATTATCTCTTTATTTTAGGTGGAATTCTGGGACTTCTGTCTGTGGTTTCCTTCAATTATTTATACTTCGGAGAATTGGTAAACCATACGATTACCGCTAAAAAAGTAGCTTATAAAAACCTCATCCAGAATAATAGTTTTACTTATTTTTTGTATCAATGGGCGTATTATGGTGGTTTGATCAAGAAATATTCGATTTACACCTTTCTCGCATTTCTCGCATTTCTAATATTGCTGGGTTACTATATTTTTAAGATCGTAAAAGATCGATCGCGAATTTCATTTCAAACTAAAGTTATTTTGAGCGCGGTCGTTGTTTTTGCTTTATTAAAGATTACGGTTTTCTCCTATTTTAAAGCTTATTTCGACTGGTATTACTGGCTACCGCGGGTTTTTATGTTTGTGGTGGTTTTATATTATGTCCTTGACTTTTTACCTTTAAAAAAGAAAATTTTAATTCCAGTCACATTTTTAGTCACATTTGCTTTGTACAGTTTTCAGCTTCTGCAATCCTACACGATTGGTTATATGGAAGAACGTCAACGAATGCAGATCGCAGCGGATATCAATCAAGATCATGTGAGTTTAAAACAGTCGATTTTTCTGGAACCTGCCGGAATTATTCCGTTTTATACGAATCTTTATACGTATGATGAGGTCGGTTTGGTAGATAAAAGGATCAATGATGAAATGTTGAAAGATGAAAATTTCTGGTGGATCAATTCGGTTAAAAGATTTAAACCGAATTATATTTTGACTATTGCCAAAAAACCTGGTGAACCAAACACTCGGTACGCCATTAAACCTGAAGATAGTGCTGCATTTGACGCCAGTTATCAATTGGTGAAAGTTTATCCAATTGCAAAAATTCACGATAATGCGCCTTCAATTCTAAAATGGATTTACAAAATAAGACCGATAGGAAAAGATTATTTTCTGTACAAAATGGTGAAATAAATAGTTTTTGATGAATAAAGTTTCGATAATCGTTCCAGTTTTTAATGTTGAAAAATACCTGAGAAAATGTTTAAATTCTCTGGTGAATCAAACTTTGCTGGAAATTGAAATTTTAGTCATCAACGACGGAAGTACAGACGGATCTGCGAAAATTATCGAGGAATTTCAGGAGAAATTTCCTTTAAAAATAAAAGCTTTTAGTAAAGAAAATGGTGGTTTAAGTGACGCACGTAATTTTGGTTTAGATCGTGCAGATGGTGAATTTATCGGTTTCGTTGACAGTGATGATGAGGTTTACGAAAATATGTTTGAAGAAATGTATTCCCTGGCTCAAAGACATTCCGCAGAAATGGTGATCTGTAATCTGCAAAAAGTAGATGAAAACGGAAATGTCACGCAGAAACTGACTCAAATTCCGAATATGCCCGAGAAAATTAATTTAGAAGAAAACTTTTCTTTATTTTCGGATATCAGTTATTTCGCGTGTAATAAGATCTTCAAAAAAGAATTATTTCAGAATAAGAGATTTAAAAAAGAAGCTCATTTTGAAGATATTCAGTTGATTCCGCAATTGGTTTTAGAATGTAAAATTATTGCGCAAACGCAAGCATATCATTATCAATATTTAGAACGCAGTGATTCGATTACTAAAACGCACACCGACAAAGGTCTTGATATATTGAAAGCAGTTGAAGATGTGGAGGTTGTGTTCCGAAATTCTGTTTATTCCAATAAAATGAAGGAGTGGAAGAATTTTCAGATTTTAGAAGGGGTTTATTCTTTTCTCGCCTATCTCGCTTTTGTAAAAGACGATCAGCTTTACTTCAAAATGTCGGAGGAATTAAAAAAATTCGTCAAGAAAAATAATATTACTGCTTCAGAAATCTTTTCTTATCAGCGCTTCGGAAAGAATTATCTGTTATCTTTGCCGATACGAAAAAAAATTTATTATCTACTCTATTTTAGCAGGCAGGAGAAACTGTTGCGAAAATTAGTTTAAAAACACAATTCTGCCGATGCCAATTCTGCACCCTATTTTTATTTTGATTTTTCTCTTTCTTGCGGCAGCGAGTTACTGGGAAATTTTCAAACTAGAAAAAAAACAAAGCATATTTGTGTGGGTTGCGGGAATTCTGGTAATTATTTCTGTTGGATTCAGGATCAATGCAGGTGCAGATTATCCTGTATATAAAATGCTTTTCTCCGGTTTTGCAATTTATACCACTTACGGCGACGTTTTCGATAAAGCGCTGTTCCGACCAAATACTGAAGAAATCGAATGGATTTTTGTACTGATCAATAAAATTATTTTTGATTTTGGCCTTCCGTTCTATATCGTGACTTTTATAATGGCCCTCATTACGGTAACTTTAAAATTTACGACGATCTACAAAAATGTTGCCTATCCCTCATTAGCATTACTGTTCTACTTCATGCCGATCATGTTTTTTGAGGATTCGGGACAGATGAGGCAAGGTTTGGGAATTGCAGTTTGTGTCGCATCTTTTAAATTTATCAAGGAGCGGAACTTATTTATGTTTTTGCTCTGTATCTATATTGCACTGGGCTTTCATAAAACGGCTATCGTATTCTTGCCGGCTTACTGGATCGTGAAAATTCCGCTCAACAGTAAAAGAATTTTTTGGATCTTAGTGGCTTCTTTACTTGCTTCTCCTTTTGAGCTGTATCGTTTAGGAGGAAGCTTTTTTAGCAGCATTTCGCCCGACGATGTTTCCGGAGCATACACCGGTTATTTAGATGATCGATATTATGGGACACAGGTTGAAACGGGATTAAATGATATTGTGAAATTATTTTTCATCGTCATATTAATAAAATATGATAAGAAAGGCTGCGAAGAGGTTTGGTGGTATGAGTATATGAGAAATCTCTCGGTTTTCGGGCTGGCTTTATTTTATATCTTTCGGTCAAATGAGATTTTCGCGGTGCGGCTTCCCGGAGCTTATATGTTTTTTGTAACGATGTTTTGTCTAAGCAATTTGGTATATGCAGTAAAAGGTCAAACAAGACAGATTCTTTATCTTGGATTTATGGCGTATTTTGTCGCAATGTTTTTTTATTTTGGAAGTGGTAATGGTCATCGTGGTGGCTTTACCATCGATCGATATACGAATGCACTTTGGTAGCAAGAAATGAATGAATTAAAAGAAATTATCACAGAAACAGGAATTCCGCAGTTTTATCTTAAATTGGGACTGGGCATGCTGTGTTCCTTTTTACTGACTTTTTTATCGATCCCAACCATTGCGAAAATTTCCAGACGGAAAAATTTGATGGATGAACCTGGATCCCGAAGTTCCCATTTACGGAAAATACCTAATTTAGGTGGAATTGCAATTTTTTATTCGTTGTCGGTTTGTGCTTCTATTTTCGCTTTTGAATTGTTCGATCTCTATAAATTTTTATTCGCCTCTTTGGTCATCTTGCTTTACATCGGCGTGATGGACGATATTGTGGTCATGCGAGCGTACAAAAAATTATTTGCCCAAATTATTGTAACGGCTTTGATGGTGATCGGTTCTGATGTGCGCATCCGAAATTTCTTTGGTCTTTTTGCGATCTATGAACTTTCTTATTTTTTTAGTGTGGTCATCAGTATTTTTACCTTTATTGTTTTAATTAATGCTTTCAATTTAATTGATGGGATTGATGGTTTAGCAGGAGGATATTCAATTATTTGCAGTGCTTTGTTTGGTATCAGCTACTTTCGGCTTGGGCCTTATAATTATCCTTTGGTCATCCTTTCTGCCGTAATTATTGGTTCCGTAGCTGGGTTTTTGTATTATAATTTATCAAATTACCGGGCTAATAAAATCTTTATGGGCGATACAGGTTCTATGATTCTGGGTTTTCTGTTAGCATTTACCGCGATTTGTTTTATTGATATTTTCATCGATAAAAAACTTCCGGAGGTTCCAAGATATTATTTGCAGTCGGCGCCTGCAATCGCGATGGCGATTCTTATTCTTCCAATTGTTGATACGCTAAATGTATTTATTGTGAGACTTTCCACAGGTAAATCACCTTTTGTTGCAGATAAGAATCATATCCATCATTCCTTACTGAATCTAGGATTAACGCACAGACGTTCTACTTTTTATATTATAGTATACTATCTTTTTATTGTTGCCGTTGCCTACTACTTTAGACATCTCAATGTGAACCTTTTGCTGGTTGTCATCGTCGCTTTGGGATTCATTGGCGCTTATATTCCGAGATTTATTTTAGCAATTAGAAAAACAACCAATTAATTATTGTTATTTTTGTAAACTACACCCTATAACTGATGAAAATTAATAAACTTCTACTCTTTTTTATTTTACCATTTTTGCTTTACTCTTGCACCACTACCAAAGATGTAAGATATATGCAGCCCAATGAAAATCTTGTCATCGATGGGGAAGGTCTGGTTCCTTACAATATTCCGATCTATCGGGTGACCAAAAATGACATGTTGAATTTGAATATTGTCACAACTCCGAAAGGGGATGCGGCGCAATTTTATTCGATGCTCAATGCTCCTTCAGGAATAGGCGGAACTGCGACTGGGGCCGGCTCTGGCTCAGTACAAGGTGGATCGGGTTCACAAAGCGGGAACTCTAATTTTTATTTTAGTGGATTAAAAGTTGATTCTAAAGGCGACGTCAATATCATGGGAATTGGTTTTGTAAAAGCAGAAGGAAGAACGATTGAAGATATCACGCAGGAAATTCAGACACGCGTTAACGAAAATTTTGTGGAAGGCAAATCTGAAGTTCGTCTAAACACCGATGGGATCACGTATTATATTTTAGGCGATGTAGAAACCGTAGAGATCAGCGGTGAAAAGAAAGCACATAAAAATACTTTGACCATCACAGAAGCAATTGCGAGTAATGGTGGATTAAATCGCACAGTAGATCGTACTAATATCGTCATACACCGGAAATTACCTGAAGGAATAAAAATTGCAAAAATTGATCTGACCCGGGAAGATGTTATGAATTCTCCCTACTATTGGGTGCAAAATGGAGACGAAATTTTTCTGAATACCCGATCCAAAAACTTAAACGGATTAGGAAAAGATCCTATACAAACTTTAACTACCGGAGTTTCGGTAATTACTACCGCGATCTCAATTTACTTAATTTTAACAAGACTCTAAGATGATTCCGGGAAAAGAAAATTTAGAAAGATCGGGCAGCACCCAAACTGAGAAGGAAGGTGCTTTTGCGCTTTTCGATTTCGAACACTTTTTACGAAGAGTCATAAAAAACTGGTATTGGTTCGTCTTGATGGCAATTTTAGGATATGGTATTTCCTGGGTGTACAGCAAATATTATGCACAGCGAATTTATGCGTCTAACCTGTCGCTAAGTATTTCTAATAATACTGCGAGCTATTTCACGCCAAATCAGTCGATCAATTTCATTTGGGGACAAAATAGTAATCAAGATGGGATTTATCTGAAAAAAATGCTCTTGTCGCGATCGCATAATGAATATTTGGTGAAGCAACTCGATCTGTATGTTAATTACACCACCAAAGGTCTCATCAAGCAAACTTATCTGGATAAATACGATTCTCCTGTTTTTTTGGAAATTGACAGATCCCACTTGCAGCAGGTTAATTATTCCATAACGCTGATTCCGAAAGGTGGCGATCGCTATGAAGTTGTTTTGCCAGATGAGGGCGAAACGACTTCGCTGTATTCTTTTGCTACAGAAAATTTCAGCAATGTTTCCCGTTACAGCAGACCTGCAAACAAAGTAATTGCTGTTAATGAATGGTATGTTTCGCCGAATTTAAAATTTAAACTGGTAAGAAATCCGCAACCGAGCCAGATCAAATTTGATAATATTATTTTTTCACTTTCTACTGTAAATCAGACTGTAAACAGCTTAGTTTCTACGATCGGCGTTGATTTCGATAAAGAAATTAATACGATCATGATCATTTCAAAAAGTGGTTATAATTTAAATGGAACGGTTAATTTTCTAAATACGTCGGTTGATGAATTGCAAAAAAAGAGATTAATTGACAGAAATACCGTTGATAAAAACACGGAGAATTACCTTTTCGATAATCTGGCAAAAATTCGGAAAAAATTAGATTCCAGCGCGACCCTTCTTAATCAAATGAAAATTACAGAAGGATTATATGATATCAAAGACCGTGACGAGAAATCGCTGCAAAGAATTAAAGATCTCGAAACTAAAAAAGCCGTGATCATTACGAAGATTAATTCTTTAAACAATATAAAAAACACACTGGCTTCTCAAAATTTGGACCGTATGATCAGTATGAACGCGGCGGGAATCGAAGATGGTTCTTTCAATGCAACAGTTTCCGAACTGAAAGCTTTGTATCTGAAGCGAAGAGAACTTGCGCTAATTTATACGCCGAATTCGGAGCCGATGCGCGAAATTAACAGGTTGATCAATGAAGCCAGAGGAAATTCAACAGGTTCACTCAAAAATTATTACACCAGTTATTTAAATGAACTTTCCAAAATTGATCATCAGATCGCAGGGGAAAGCGCAGACTTAGTAACTTATCCGGAAAAAGAACGTCGATATCTGGATGTTGAGCGCGGCTATAACATGATCGAAGCCACTTATAACAGTTTACTCACCAAACAGAATGAAACGCAGATTCGGGTAGCGACGAACAAATCAGATATTACCGTTATAGATAACGCAAAAAATCTTGGTCAAGGTCCGATCGCGCCAGATGTGAAAAAAACTAAATACACCATTATTGGCGGTTTGTTGCTTTTGCCACTCTTAATTTTAGGGCTTTCTGAAGCTTTGGACAATAGAGTTCGGAATATCAAAGAACTACTTCAGGCGACCAGAATTCCACTTCTTGGAGTGGTCGGAAAAAATACGCATGAAAATAATCTTACTGTTCTGGATCAACCTCGATCTTCAATTTCTGAAGCTTTCAGGGGAATTCGAGCCAATTTGAGATTTCTGCACAAAGAGAATGATCAATCCAAGGTAATTCTTGTAACTTCTTCTGTGGGTGGTGAAGGTAAAACGTACGTGTCGATCAACATTGCGTCAGTTCTCGGATTAAGTGGAAAGAAAACCATCTTACTCGGAATGGATTTAAGAAAACCTAAAATTTTCGGAGATTTTAAAATTGACAATAAATACGGTATCTCGAATTACCTCACGGGTGAAGTGAAGATGGAGCAGATCATTAATAAGACCCGAATTGCTGATCTCGATGTGGCAACCTCTGGTCCGATTCCGCCAAATCCTTCAGAACTTTTGATGAGTCAGCGTAATGTTGAATTTATTCAGGAGTTAAAAAATCATTATGATTTTATCATTATCGATTCGCCGCCGGTTGGTTTGGTTGCTGATTCATTTGAACTGATGAAATATGCAGATGCCAGTATTTATGTGGTAAGACATGAATATACCGAAAAATATATGTTGAAAATGATCACCGAGAAATATCATAAACATGAAGTGCAAAATCTGGGCTTGGTTTACAATGATTATCAGTCGCAGCAAGGTTATGGATATGGTTACGGGTATGGTTACGGATATGGGTATGGTTATTTTGATGAAGATAAAAATTACAGGGAACCAACCCTCATTAGAGTTAGAAATAAATTAAGAAAACTTTTCGGCAATACTTAAGATTAAAACCCTCACAACGGAGGGTTTTATTTTAGTGAAATCATAAAAACATTTAATTATCGTTTTTAATTCAAAAAATTATGCTTTTTTGAGGGTATTTAACTAAAAATTAAGAATTTCCTTAAACTAAAATTGTTTTATATTTGCAAAATTATTTATGAAAATAGTCGTCAAGTCATTCATGCAAAAGAAAATTATTTATTCCATTATCGCGATCCTTTTTATTTCGGTTTCCTACAAAGGACAACGCCACGAAGTAGGGGTGCAATTGGGGATGAGTAATTTGGTAGGTGATATTGGGAGAACCAATTATATTCTACAGCAACCGGTGCTAAGTAATGTTTCACAATATGGAGTTCCGTTGTATGCGGGGATTTTATACCGAATGAATTTCAATCCCTATCAAACAGTGCGTTTGAATATCGGGTATAGCAATGTGCAGTTTATCGATGCCCTTGCTAAAGAAAATTACCGGCGATACCGTAAACTTTCCGGGACCAATTCGATTTATGAAGCAGATTTGATTTTTGAATACAATTTCTTTCCCGTAAATAATGAGCAAAAAAGCCTTTTGAGTCCGTACATTTTTGGCGGAGTTGGAGCCTTGCTTGCGAATGATACGAAGGTTACACTGGAAAATGATTTTAAAAGAGATCCCGGTGGTAACGCGATAAGACCAGTGACTGATGATGATTTTTCTACGACTCCTACTTATACCTCAGGACAGCAATTTACAATGGCGATCCCATTTGGAGTTGGATTAAAATATAAGTTCAATTATAACTGGGCACTTTTTGGGGAATTTATGTTTAGGCCCACTTTTTCAGACTCGATCGATTATAGTGTTATTGATGACAAAAGTGTAAAACAAACTTATAATAAAGACATCGTGGTCGTTGGAACTACGAAATCACTATTACAGGAAAGTCCTTATAAAGAGATTGCAGATGCAAGAGCAGAAGCGTTCTTGAAAAATCGCCAGATCGGAAATATCAATTCGAAAGACTGGGTAAATACAGTTTCTATAGGACTTACTTACTCATTCGGAAGACCACCTTGTTATTGTGAACAGTAAAATGCAGTCGATAAAAGATAAATTAAATTTGGAACAGCTTCCGAAACATGTTGCCATCATTATGGATGGGAATGGAAGATGGGCAAAATCCCGTGGCGAAGAACGTACTTTTGGTCACAAAAATGCCATCAAAGCAGTTCGTGAGGTGGTGAATGCATGTAACGAAATCGAAATTCCCTATCTCACCCTTTATACCTTTTCTTCCGAAAACTGGAAACGTCCAAATGATGAAGTAAGTACTTTAATGAGTCTTATTTCTGAAACCCTGCTTTTGGAAGCTGAAGAAATTTTTTCTAAAGGTTTAAGAATGCATGTCATTGGCGATATTGAAAAACTTCCCGAATTGGTAAGAGATCAAATGTTGCAGTTGGTAGAAATTACCAAAGACAACAAGCGCGGAAATTTAATTTTAGCTTTAAGTTATGGCTCTCAGCATGAGATTTTAAATGCCGTAAAAGAGATCAGTGCAAAGGTAAAATCCGGTGAACTCACCGAAGAAGAAATTACCGAGAAAGTGTTCGAAAACCATTTATACACCAAAGATTTTCCGCCCGTAGATTTGCTCATCAGAACAAGCGGCGAGGTGAGAATCAGTAATTTTCTGTTGTGGCAGATCGCCTACGCGGAGTTACAGTTTCTGGAAATTCTCTGGCCAGACTTTGGCAAAGAAGATTTTTTCAAGTGTATTTATGATTATCAGAATAAAGAAAGAAGATTCGGCAAAACAAGTGAACAGCTCGACGAAAATATATAAAAGAAAGTTAGCAAGATAAAAAATGAAGTTTAAATTCTTACCCATCATCATGTTTGTGGCTTCGGCACATTTCTATGGTCAGATTACCCCCGAACAGAAAGCCCCGGAACAAAATCCTGTTCATGCTCAAAACGAAGCTGGAACTTATATTCTAAAAGACATTGTTGTAGATGGTGTAAAAAAATATACCCCCGCGCAGATCTTAAGATTTACAGGTCTTAATAAAAATGAAAGTGTAGAAATCCCCGGACAAAAAATAAGCAACGCCATTAAAAAACTTTGGGAAACACAGTCTTTCTCAGAAGTTGAGGTGTACATTCAAAGTATTGAAGGTGATCAGATCATCTTGCGTTTTAATCTTCAGGATCTGAAGGATCTGGGAGTCGTGAAATTTACCGGAAAAGGAATCGGTAAATCGAAAAGCGAAAAACTTGCGAAAGACAATGGTCTGAAACCGGGCACAAAAATTACCCAGAATTTAATTTCTACCCTGAAAACTAATATTCCGAAAGAATATGTGAAGAAAGGTTTTGCCGATGCCAAAGTTACCATTCAGGATAAAGTGAATGCGCAGGATCCTAATTTGGTAGACTGGACCATTAATGTTGAGAAAGGTAAAAAAGTAAAGATCAGCCACATCGAATTTGAAGGAAATACAAGTGTTTCTGATGCGAAGCTGAGAAAAAAAGCCTTCAAAGACACAAAGCAAAAAAGATTTGGAATTCAGGGAATTTTAAAACCTTCGAAATTCATTGAAGATAAATACAATGACGACAAAGTAAATCTCGTTAATTATTACCGTTCATTAGGTTTCCGTGATGCTAAGATCGTTTCAGATTCTGTTTGGAGAAATCCTAAAAATGATTATGAGATCAACGTAAAATTAAGCGAAGGAAAAAAATATTATATCGGTGACATTAATTTCTTAGGAAATACTGCGTTCTCAACTGATTATTTACAAAAAATTCTTGGCTACAAAACGGGTGATATTTACGATGCAGTAGGATTCAACAAGAAAGTTGGAGAAGACGGTGGTAAAGAAGATGATTCCGATTTGAAATCCATTTATATGAATAATGGTTATCTTTTTTCCAGTGTTACACCTATTGAAAAGTCGGTAAAAGGAGATTCCATCAACGTAGAGATTAGAATTAACGAAGGTGAAAAAGCAACCTGGAACAGAGTAACATGGAGTGGAAATACGACCACACATGATCACGTTATCCTGCGTTCTTTAAGAACAAAACCTGGAAGTTTATTTGCAAAAAGCGATATCAAAAGAACTTATTTTGATCTGGCCGGAATGCAGTTCTTTGACCCACAACAGGTTGGTCAACAGATTACGCCAAACCCACAAGATAATACGGTAGATGTACACTGGACTTTGGTTGAAAAAGGATCTTCTCAGGTTCAGCTTCAGGCAGGTTACGGTGGTGGATCATTCATCGGAACTTTAGGACTGACTTTCAATAACTTCTCCCTTAGAAATTTCTTGAAACTGAAAGATTTCAAACCAGTACCACAAGGTGATGGTCAAACACTTTCCATTCAAGCTCAGGCAGGACAATATTTTCAGAATTACGGGATCTCATTTACAGAGCCATGGTTGTTTGGTAAAAAACCAACCGCACTTTCTGTAAGTGTAAACCAGTCATTAGTAAGATATACAGATCAGTTTGGGGCAACTCAAAAATTAAATATTTTCTCTGCAAGTGCAGGTTTGAACAGATTATTGAGATGGCCGGATGACTATTTCTCTCTTTACACAGGGATTCAGTACCAAAGCTATGACTTCAACAATTATCCTTTCCAATTCGGAAATACAACTGAATATAACGGTTCTGCGAAGAACTTTAGTTTCAATGTTGGTTTAAGCAGAAACTCTGCAGGATTAGATCCTATTTTCCCAACGCAGGGTTCAAATATTGAAGCTTCTGTAAAATTTACGCCGCCTTATTCTCTCTTTAACAAAAAAGATTATTCCACCATAACACCGGTAGAAAAATACAAATTGCTGGAGTTTTATAAAGTTAAATTAAAAGCCGATATTTACAATACGGTTGTAGGCAAGATGGTTCTTAGAAGCACCGCTGAAATGGGCTTTCTAGATGGTTATAACAAAGAACTTGGTGCGCCGCCTTTCGAGCGTTTTTATGTAGGAGGAACAGGACTTATTGGTGGAAGATATGACGGACGGGAATTAGTACCGTTGAGAGGTTATGAGAATTCTTCATCCACAGGTGGTGAAGCTGCTGATGTAACGCCTTATGGAGGTGCAACCGTTTATAACCGATTTGCGTTGGAATTGAGATATCCAATCTCCATGAATCAAACGGCAAAAATTTATGCGCTTACTTTCTTAGAAGGAGGAAATGCGTGGAATTCTTTCGGAACGTATAATCCATTCCAGTTGAAACGTTCAGCCGGAGTTGGAATTAGAGTTTACATGGGAGCTTTCGGATTAATTGGATTTGATTTCGCTTACGGATTCGATAAAACATTGATGGGTAACGATCCTTCAGGTTGGAAAACACACTTCTTGATGAATCAGTCACTATAAATATAATAACAATGAAAAAGTTTAAATTATTTTCAGCGCTCTTCATTCTGTTTGCGGGTTTATTAAGTGCCCAAAAGATTGGAGTTGTAGATACCAATTATATTTTAAGCAAACTTCCGCAGTATAAAGATGCAGAAGACCGACTGAATTCTCAGATCACCAACTGGCAGACAGAAATACAAACTCTGCAATCGGAGTTTGATAAGAAAAAATTGCTGCTAGAAAATGAACGTGTTCTTTTGGTAGGTGATCAGCTGAAACAAAGACAAAAGGAAGTTGACGATCTCGATAAAAAAATTAAAACCATGATCAATAATCGTTTTGGATCGATGGGTGAAATTAATAACGCAAGATCGAATCTGACCAAACCGTTTCAGGATCAAATCTGGAACGCGATCAAGACCGTATCAGAGAAAAACAGCTTAGGCATCATTCTTGATAAAAGCAATAACATCAGTGTAATTTTTCTTGAAAAAAGATATGATTATACAGATAAAGTATTAGATTTGCTGCTGAAAAATTCTGGAACTAAGAAGACAGAATCACCAAACAGACCTGGTAAAGCCTCTGAAGAATCGAGAGAGATCAAGGCAAAAATGAAAAGTGAAAATGGTGCTGCAAAATTGCAGAATACAGAAGCAAGAAAAATAAAATAAAATTTAAAAACAATAAATTATTTAATCCTAGTTATGAAAAAATTAAGTGTATTATTTGCAGCCGTAATGATGTTTGTAACCGTAGGTGTTGCAAATGCTCAAAAAGTTGCCTCTATTGATTATGAAGCAATTTTAGCTTCAATGCCGGAAACTAAAAAAATGACATCTGATCTAGATACTTTTAGCAAAACCAAAGGTGACGAATTGAACAAGCAGGCGGAAGCTTTCCAAAAAGAAGTTCAACAGTACCAAGCTGACGGAGCTAAAATGACAGAAGCTCAAAGACAGGCTAAAGAGGGCGAATTGCAGAAAAAACAGCAAAATTTGCAGGCACTTCAGCAAACTGCACAAGCAGATTTAGCACAAAGAAGAGATGCTGCGGTTAAACCGATCATCGAAAAATTAAATGGTGCTGTGAACAAAGTTGCTAAAGCAAGCGGATTTGAATTCATTATTGATTCAACAGCTTTGATTTACAAAAGCGGTCCAGATGCAACGCCATTAGTGAAAAAAGAATTAGGTCTTTAAGATATAATTTTAATAAACAAAACCATCTCGACTATTCGGGATGGTTTTTTTAATTTTGTAATATGGAACAAGAAATTTCAAGCGAAGTAAAAGTAAGATTCAGCGACTGCGACCCAATTGGTCATCTTAATAATGTGAAATACCTCGAGTATATGCTCAATGCAAGAGAAGATCATGTAGAAAGTGGTTATGGTTTCACTTACGAAGAATATACCCGCAAAACCGGGTGCACCTGGATCACGGTACAAAACGAGATCGCCTATTTGAAGGAAGTGCGTTACAATGCCAAAGTCCTCATTTCCAGCAAAACGATAGACCTTGGAGACCGACTGTCAAAAGTAGAAATTCTGATGAAAAGTGAAGATGGAAAAGTGATTCACAGTATTCTGTGGCTCACCGTGATTTATTTTGATATGAAAACGCGCGCATCTGTTTCACAACCGGAAGAAACCAAAGATCTTTTCCGAAAGTTTTTGATTACTTTAGAAGAGAAAGATTTTCAGAGCAGGGTTTCTTACTTCAGAAAACAAAATAAAGCAGCACAGAAATTATGAAGAAAATACTAATCATTGGTGGTAACGGTCAACTCGGTAATTGTTTCAGGAAATTGGCAACCGATCACGATGATCGTTTTGAATTTGATTTTACAGATTCAGATACTTTAGATATTACCAATAGAGATCAGGTTTCAGATTATTTTTACGAATTCAAACCAGATTTTTGTATCAACGCGTCTGCTTACACCGCCGTTGATCTTGCTGAAACAGAATCTGAAAAAGCTTATGCCGTTAACGCCGAAGGAGTAGCAAATCTTGCCGAAGCGTGTGAAGAACACAATGCTATTTTCATTCATATTTCGACCGATTATGTTTTTGATGGAGAAACGAACATTTCTTATTCTGAAGACGATTTTACCAATCCGCAAGGCGTTTATGGAGCTTCTAAAAGGAAAGGTGAAGAGTTAGCGCTCGATCTTCAGCCGAAAACAATTATTCTCCGAACTTCCTGGCTGTATTCAGAATTCAATAAGAATTTTGTGAAAACCATGTTGCACTTATTTTCTGTGAAAGAAGAAATGGGAATTGTAGCCGATCAATTTGGTCAGCCAACGAACGCGAATGATCTGGCAGAAGCAGTCATGACCATTATTGAAAAAGAACCAAAAACCTACGGGATTTTCCATTTTTCAAATTATCCGGAAACAACCTGGTTTGGTTTCGCGCAAAAAATTGCAGAATTTTCAGGCTCAAAAATTAAACTGAATGCCATTACGACGGAAGAATTTCCGACACCTGCAAAACGCCCGAAACGAAGCACAATGTCTTTAGATAAAATAGAAGAAGTTTACCAAATAGAACCAAAATACTGGGAAAATTCCCTCGAAGAATGTATCGAAATCTTACAGAAAGCATGAAGAAATTAATCTATCTATCCATTTTATTTTTTGCGCAAATATTTTTTGGGCAAACAATAATTTTAAATAAAGTCCTAAAATCAAACACCAATTCTGATAAGATTTTTTATAAAATAGATCCCTCTAAAGTGACTTCCGAATATTTAGGTGAGCTCGAAGTTCAGGGTTTTTCCGACGATGATGTGAAGGTCTTTGGCATGATCTACAAAAAAGCCAAAGAAATCGGTGCAAATGCCTTTTCTTATCAACCTTTCGAAACCGTTGACGGTTCGGTTCAGAAGTTCGATTATGCGCATTATCGCCTCAATCTTTATTACGTTCCGGCAAATACTTTCCCGAAAGAAGACAACATTATTTATCTCATCGCGTCTCCTTATAAAAAACAGTCGATCGGGGTCAATAAAGATAATATCGTTTTTCAACCCAGAACTTACATCAAAAAAACGTTATCTGCAGGCGAGATCATCACAATTTCTACCAAGAAACTTTTAGGTTCCACCATCAAACTTGCAGGTCAAGCAGATCAACCGGTACAATATTTCCAGTTTTCTGCCTTTTCTGTAAATTCAAATCCTTACGGAACTCCGGGAGTCAATGTGAAATCGGGCGATATCACTCGGTTAGAACAATCTTATGGACAGTTTCTTACCACGATCTACGAAGAATTCAAGTAATTGATTAAGGAGCAAATAGAGTATTTTCTATTTCCAACTGATTACCCGCTTTCCGCACTCGCTTTTTTGTGATCGCCAAATAATTGGCAATCCCAAAAAGAGCTCAAACAAATGCTTCAATCGGGGCTATAATTGAGATTTCCTCTTCTTCCAAAGCTTATTTTGGTGACAAAGTAAGTTGTTTAAGAATAAGAGAATTTGTATCCGTAATAAAGATCATAAAAAGACTCTTTCGCGCTCGCTTCGCTCGCGCCAAAAACCAATTTAAAAACACTCAATTTCGTATCTTTGAATTATGAAAGTAGATATTTTAGCCATCGGTGCTCATCCCGATGATATAGAACTCGGTTGTGGTGGCACAATCGCCAAACTAATAAGCGAAGGAAAAACTGTTGCCGTAGTCGATCTTACACAAGGTGAACTCGGAACGCGCGGAACAAATTTTACCAGAGCGGAAGAAGCAGCAGATGCCTCCAAAATATTAGGGATTTCTGCACGTGAAAATCTAAAAATGAAAGATGGTTTCCTCCTGAACACGGAAGAATACCAAATGCAGATCGTAAAAATGATCCGCAAATATCAACCGGAAATTATTTTTGCCAATGCAATTGATGATCGACATCCGGATCATGCAAAAGCTGCAAAATTAGTTTCAGATGCATGTTTCCTGTCGGGATTAGTAAAAATAGAAACGGTTTCCGAGGGAGAAAACCAGAAACCTTGGCGACCGAAACAGGTTTTCCATTACATTCAATGGAAAAATATCACTCCCGAATTTGTCTTCGATATCTCCGATTTCATGGAGAAAAAAATTGAAGCTTGTCTTGCCTATAAAACCCAATTTTACGATCCAAATTCGAAAGAACCAATGACGCCGATCGCGACCAAAGATTTCCTGGAAAGCCTCACTTACAGAGCTCAGGATTTGGGCAGACTCTCTGGAGTAGACTTTGCAGAAGGCTTTACGACAGAAAAATTGCTGGCTTTCAAAAATTTCGACGGAATAGTTTGTTAATTTTAGAGAAAATCTTATATTTGCACTTCTGAAAACGGTGGTTGTAGTTCAGTTGGTTAGAACGTCGGTTTGTGGTACCGAAGGTCGTGGGTTCGAGACCCATCATCCACCCAAAATTAAAACGCATTGATTTTCAATGCGTTTTTTTTATTTGTCGAGATGTTATTTGGGGGATTTAATCTTCTTTAAAGAAATAAAGCTTCTCATTTCAAAAATTCAATAAAAAAAAGCACCCAATTGAGTGCTTTATATTTTCTTTAAACTTCGTCGTCAGACTCTATTGTAAAAGATTTCGATTTATAATCTTTATCGTGTTTTTCGGAAATTACGTCTTCTCCTTTTTCGTTGAGTATAAAATCGGTCGATTCTTTAAACATTTCTTCAAAAGTTTTGAAATCTTCTTTATACAGATAGATCTTATGTTTTTCGAAACTGGCTTCTCCATTATCACCAAAATGCTTTTTACTTTCGGTAATGGTAAGATAGTAATCTCCTGCTTTTGTTTCGCGCACGTCAAAGAAATAAGTCCTTCTTCCTGCCTTTAACACCTTCGTGAAAATTTCATTTTCGTTGCGCTCCTTGTAATCACTCATTTTTACTATTTTTTGAAATCTTGTTTAACAAATATAAAAGATTTCTTTTAATTGCAAAATTTATTTTTACGTTTTGGCTAATAAAATTGAATTATCGATAATAAATGTGCATTTCTTACGAGTCAGAACTTTCTATTTTCGTGAGATTCAATATTTTATCCGCGCGTTTTGCACTACTTTCGCGGTGCGTAATGATGATTGAGCTGCTTTTCTGAATTTCGTTTTCTATGTTTTGAAGGATATTTTCTTCCGTTTCTGTATCTAATGCGGAAAGGGAATCATCGAAAATAAGAATTTTCGGTTCTTTAATTAAAGCGCGCGCAATACAAATTCGCTGTTTCTGACCACCAGACAGCATCACGCCTCTTTCGCCGACCATGGTTTTATACTGGTCTTTGAACTCTACAATATTTTTATGAACATCGGCTTTTCTCGCAAATTCTTCAACCAGTTTCAGTGAAGGTTTATCAATCGCAAAACCGATGTTATTTTCAATCGTATCCGAAAAAAGGAAACTTTCCTGCGGAATATATCCTATGAATTTTCGGTAGTTGACCAAATTGTGTTCTTTCAAATTTTTACCATCGATGAGGATTTCACCTTCTGTTGGATCAATTAACCGACAAAGCAAAAGCGCGATGGTAGATTTCCCACTTCCGGTTTTTCCCATGATTGCAAGAGATTTGCCGGCTTCGATCTTAAAACTGAGATTATCCAGCGCTTTAATTCCTGTGTTCGGATAAACATACGAAACATTCCGAAATTCAATATCTCCTTTGATCTTATAATTTTCATGATTTGTATTAATGATATCAGTTTTCATGTCTAAAAACTCATTAATTCTCGACATCGATGCAGCGGCTCTTTGATTAACTGAAGTTACCCAACCAAGCATGGAAAAAGGAAAAATTAGAATATTAATGTAGAGAAAGAAATCGGCGATTTTCCCGACCGAAAGTTCGTTGCTCATGTATTTTTGTCCACCAATGAGCAGAATGACAACGTTGAGCATTCCGATCACAAATAAAATAATGGTAAAGAAATAGGCTTCAGTCTTCGCCAGATCCAAAGCTTTATCCTGATAATCTTTTACTTTGGTGCCGTAATTATTTTCGATATATTTTTCTTTCGCAAAAAATTTGACCACACGAATTCCTGAGAAACTGTCCTGTACAAAAGTGGAAATTGCAGACTGGCTTTTCTGCATTATTTTCGATTTCTTATTGATGATCGAACTCACTTTATAAATTCCAAAGGAAAGAATGGGTAAAGGTAAAAGCGACCAAACCGTCATCGTAACATCGGTCCTCAACATATAAACGCAGGTAATAATGAGTAATATGATAAGATTTGCAACGTACATTACACCGGGACCGAGGTACATTCTTACCGCAACAACGTCTTCACTCAAACGGTTCATCAAATCTCCGATGGTCGTTTTTTTGAAATCGGTCAGCGAAAGTTCCTGATAATGGCTGTAAATTTTATTTTTTAATTCGTATTCGATTCTGCGGGAAGCTACGATGATGGTTTGTCTCATCATAAAGGTGAAAAAACCCGTTAGCAAAGAGGAACCAACAATGATTCCAACATAAATTAAAACCTGTTTATTAAAGCCCAGACTGGTCGTTCTGGAAATTTCATCGACTGATTTCCCGACAAATTGAACTTTGAAAATATTGAAAAAATTACTGGCTATAATAAAGAAGAATCCATAAAACAATAATATTCTATGTTTCCAGAAATAGGAGTTCAGCGTTTTTAATGAGTTCATAATTTTCTTACGGTTTTCAGCTTATTTCGTCCTGCATTAATAAGATGCAAAAGTAATAAATTGAAATTTGATTCGGTTTTTTTTATTAATGCAGAAGACGGAAAACAAAACTCATTTCTAAAAAAATGTTATCTTTGCACCCACAAAAAGTTCTTTGAAATGTTAGGAAGAAGACAAATCCGCGAAAAGGTAGTAGAATCGTTATATTCTTACTGCCAAAACCCAATTAAATTCGATGTTTTAGAGAAAAATATGTTTTCTGAAATTGAAAAAATCTATCATCTTTACATTTACCAGCTTAATTTTCTCGTGGCTTTGAAAGCTTTAGCAGAAAAACAATTGGAGATCGGTAAGAATAAATACATTAAAACCGATGAGAATGTAAATCCCAATCAAAAGTTTATCAATAACCAAATCCTGTTGAAACTGGAAGAAAATACAGAACGTCTTTCTTTTACTTCAAAACATCAGGAATTGAAATGGGATATTAACGATGAATTGCTGGTAAAAACTTTCCAAAGGATGACTGCGGGAAAAAGGTATCAGGATTTTATGAAAGAAGACAGCTATTCTTTTGTAGAAGATCAAAAATTTATCGGAAAATTATTTTTAAGATATATTGCGGAGAACGATGACTTTCATGATCATCTGGAAGAAAAAGAAATGAGTTGGGCCGATGATTTTCACATCTCCAATTCGATGATGCAAAAGACCATTGGTTTTCTTAAGGAAGATGAACCGAGTCATACTTTGATAAAAATGATCAAAGATGAAGACGATCGTGAATTTGCACGCCGATTATTAAAAGAGTCTTTAAATCATTTTGAAGAAACAGAAAAAAAGATCGGATCAATGTTGGATAACTGGGATCTGGACCGTATTTCACTGCTCGATAAAATTATCTTGATCGCAGCGATTTCAGAAATTGAATATTTCCCTTTAACACCGGGAAGAGTTATTATAAATGAATACATTGAGATCTCAAAAGTCTTTTCTACCGACCGTTCCAATATTTTTATCAATGGGATCTTAGATAAATACACGAAAGATATAAACAGAAATTAATAAAGAATTTATGAAAAATTTAATTAAAATAGTGCCGTTAGTTGCTGCTTTAAGTTTAGTGGCTTGTAAAAAAGACCAGTCTGCAGATCAGTTGGTTGTAAACGAAGAAACTACAGTAACAGCTCCTGATTCAACTGCAGCCGCGACTGCAACTGCAGCTCCAACTTCAGATGCGACACTTGTTACTGCAAATGATCAGGCTAAAGAAGCATCGTCTAAACCTTTAACATCCGTTGCGCTTTCAGAATCAAGTTTTGAATTCGGAAAGATCAAAAAAGGAGATCACAAGGAACATACTTACGAAATCACAAATACGGGAAAAAATCCTTTGATCATTTCTCAGGTGAAGCCAGGTTGTGGTTGTACTGTTCCTGATTACACAAAAGATCCGATCATGCCGGGAAAAAAAGGAAAAATTACTTTGAAATTTGATTCTTCCAATTTCGACGGATTGGTTCAAAAGCAAGCTGAAGTTTTCGCAAACGTAGAAAAATCGCCGATGGTAATTACATTTTCAGCGGATATTCAACCTAAATAATTTAAACAATAATAATGATAGCAATATTTTTACAAGCAGCAGCGCCGGAAAGCTCTTTGATGCCGACAATGCTGATGATGGGCTTAATGTTCGTTGGATTTTATTTTCTGATGATCCGCCCTCAAATGAAAAAATCGAAGCAGGAAAAAAACTTCCAGTCTGAATTAAAAGTAGGCAGCAGAATAGTAACAACTTCTGGAATGCACGGAAGAATCGCTCAAATTCTAGAAGATGGGATCATTATTGAAACCCTTTCCGGAAAGTTGAAATTTGAAAAAGCAGCCATCTCCAGAGATTTCACACAACAGAGATTTCCAGACGCAGCGACTGACGATAAAAAGTAGTATTTTTTTAGGATATATTTTAAAAGCAACCAATTACGGTTGCTTTTTTTTAGCTAAAAATCAAAATCAACAAACTCGCTACAAAGATCCTGAATATCGTAACCAAAGGATAAACCTGTGCATAACTTTGAATAGGAATGTCAGAATCTAAGTAGTTCGTACTGAACGATAATGCAGCAGGATCGGTATAACTTCCGCTCATAATCCCAACCAACTGCAGATAATTGATCTTCATTATAAATCGACCAACAATCACCATGGTGATCAGAGGAATAAAAGTAATTGCAGAACCGAAAAGCAACCAGTTCCAGCCGTTATATTTTACAAAGTTTTCGTAGAAACCGTCACCTGCATGAATTCCAACGGCAGCAAAAAATAGGCAGATCCCAAAATCTTTCATAAAGTAAATTGCACCGTTGTTGATATAAGAATGAATAAATGATATTCCGCCATATCTCGAAATTAAAAGTGCCACGATCAAAGGTCCGGCTGCGAATCCGAGTTTTATCGGAACTGGTAAACTTGGGATCATGATGGGAATTGATCCTAAAATTACGCCCAAAAGCAATCCACCAAAAAGGGAGAGAAAATCGGGTTCTAATAATTTTTTCTCCGAGTTTCCGATTATTATTTCTACTTCTTCAATGGCTTCCTTCGAACCGATAACTCTTAATTTGTCTCCATAAAATAATTCCAGGGATGGTCGTGGTAAAATTTCTCTTCCGGCACGAAAAACGCGTGTAACTTTCAAATCATAGGTATTAAAGAGATCAAGTTGCGAAAGTGTTTTATGCAACACCGAAGATTTGGTGACGAAAATGTTTTTTTTGTGAATGTCGGTATCAGATTCAATGAAAAGATCTTTTGATTCTCTACCAAGGCTGCTGATAAACTCATCCAAATCTTTTTCAAGGCCAACAATCATCAGGACATCGCGGTCTCGTAATTCGTGATCTAAAGTCGGTGATTTCACGACAACACTTCCACTATGTTTTAGTCGGGAGATCACAATTTCGCGACCGAATTCTTTTAGGATCTGATGGAGCGTTTTCCCGAAAAATTCTGGATTCGTAACACGCATTTTTTTATGAACCAAAGGCAATTCACTGTCGATTTTTGATTTCCGGAATTTTTTCATCTCTTCATCCGGATCGATCTTTAATAATATTTTAGAGAGAATAATGGTGCCAATAATCCCGAAAACTCCGAGCGGATAGGTAATTGCGTAACCAATTGTTGGGTCATCGAATGTTTTTTCAGGGAAAGAATTTTTTATTTCTTCAATGGTATTTTTTGCAGCTCCTAAACCTGGTGTGTTCGTTACTGAGCCACTCATTATTCCTACCAGATCTTCTATTTTGAGACCAGTAACTTTAAAAAGGATTAAAGTGACCAAACCACCAAAAAGAACAGTGGAAACAGCTAAAATATTAAATTTTAAGCCATCATTTTTAAAGGAAGAGAAGAAAGAGGGGCCAACTTGCAAACCAATTCCGTAAACGAAAAGGATCAGACCAAAATCCCGGATAAAATCTAAAATCCCTGGCTGAATTCGGTATCCGAAATGTCCTAAAATTAATCCTGTGAACATTACCGCAGAAACTCCGAAGGTTATTTTGCCCAGTTTGAGTCTGCCGAAAAAAATACCGGTCGAAATTGCAAGCATGATGGCGACAATTGAATTCGTAACGGTAGGATTTTCTATAGGAAGAAGAAGAACTTTTAACCAGTCAAACATTTTTTATTAATTTTCAACAAAATTAGCTTTAATAACGGCGAAAAGAGAGGAAATTGTAATGAAGTTTGTCAGAATTGATTCGAAGGTGTTTTGTCAGCGATTTCGCAGCAGCTGAAATCCAATTCCACAATCTAAACATTTCTTTTTTTGACAGAAATTTTTGTGATGATAAAGCAACGACTGACTTTCCAAAGCATTTTCAACTTTCACATTTAAGCCTTTCCAGCCATCGATAATTATATTTTTTTCCGGCGATATGTTTCGGTAAAAACTTAATATTTCGTCTGCAATATTTTCTTCAGAATTTTTATGATAGGTATATTTTAAAGGAAGAATCGCATTGATTAAAATGAGATCAACGAACTCCTTAGTTAGAAATTTTTCGCCTTCGATAGGCGATATTTTTCCGAAATTAAAACGATTATTCCAATATTCACTTGCCTTTACATTTTCAAAGATCTTATAGATCTCTCCAATTTTTTTTGCTGAGATCAATTTGGAAAAGAGATTTTGATTTAAATGATACAAAGAAGCCAATTGTGAAAGACGAACTGTTGGGAAATTCGGTGGACGCAGTTTTGAAAATTTTGGATTGAAGCGGACTTCATTAATATTATATTTCACCTTTAAGAAATCAAATTCACGTTTCCAGATTTTGGTTTGCGCTTCTTGTGTATTTTCAAGCCAATTACTCATTCCAAAAAATAGCGCTTCTAATTGTGTTTGATTTTGCCGGATCTTGTTTACAACAGAAAAGTCTAAACTTTCGGCAATCTGGTGGAAAATTTGTGAATTAACCTTTAACCCAAAAGCATAGGCCAAATTTTGAAAGAGTACTGCTTCGTAATTGTTTTTATTGAGAACTAATGCTTGTTCAATTTCTAAGGATTTTTCATCCAACTTTTTTAACAACGTTTCTTCCCAAAAATAAAACGGAATTTTTTTAGAATCGAATAAATTAGAACATGGAATAAACTGGTTTTCATTTAATAAAGATTCATATTTCCAGAGTAAACTTTCATCGATATAATCTTTCAATTCAAGCGTCGGAATCCCTTTATTATTCAGTTCTTCAATCTCAACATCATGGATAAAAACGGCGTGCAGTATTAAATTTTCAAACTCAGGATTGCCTGAATGCTGGTGAAAAATATAATCAGAGGATTTTACGTGAAGCTCAATATTTCCTGCTAAAACGAGATTGTTAGTTTTAATTTTTCCAAATAAAAAATCAGGACCAGAATCGAAATTCCATTTACCAAAATCAATAATTTCCAGATCATTTCCCAGCACATCTTTAAAATCAAAACTATTGAAAATCTTGAAATTCCAAAGATATTGAAGGAGTTTTTCGTTCATAATACATCATGCTTCATACAAAGTAACGAAGCAATCATGAGATTATGACCGTGAAAACACTATTTTTTGAAGTTGGCTAAAGTCTTTTCGTACATTTTTTCGTACACTGGTAAAATGTTTCTAAGATCGAATCGGAGTGCCTGTTCTTTGGCGTTTTTTTTCATCTGAGCCAGCAAATTTTCGTCGCTTAATAATTTGATGGTATAGTTACTCATCGCTTCAACATTACCAATTTCAGCTAAAAATCCAGTTTCTCCCTGAATGTTAACTTCGGGTATTCCACCGGCGTTTGAGCTGATGACGGGAGTTGATGCTGCCATTGCTTCTAGTGCTGCTAAACCGAAACTTTCCTGCTCGGAAGGTAAAAGGAAAACGTCGGAAAGCTGTAGAATTTTGTATAAATCGTTGACTTTTCCTAATAAACGAACTCTATTGATCAGATCAGGATGTTCCTCCAAAAACTGATTGATGACTTCCATGTCGGGACCTTCGCCGATAATGATCAGTTTGCAGTTGATTTTTTTCTGAACATTTTTAAAAATTTCCAGAACTTCTTCTACTCTTTTTACGGGACGAAGATTAGAGACGTGGATCAGAATTTTTTCCTCTGGCGTTGCAAATTGATCTCTTTGACATGCTGATTTATTGATAAATTCTGAGTTATCGATAAAATTGGTGATAACTTCGATTTCTTTTTTAATATTAAAGAATTGAAGCGTATCTTTTTTTAAACTTTCAGAAACTGAAGTAATCGTATCGGATTGATTGATCGAGAATTCTACGGCATGTTTATAACTTGGATGTTGACCAACCAAAGTAATATCGGTTCCGTGAAGTGTGGTTACCAAAGGAATATCTTTGCCTTCTTCTTTCAACATTTGTTTCGCAGTAAAGGCTGCGTACGCATAAGGAATCGCATAATGAGCGTGAAGTAAATCAAGTTTATAAAGATTTACAACCCGATAAATCATTGACGAAAGCGCAATATCATAAGGTTGGTATTGAAAAAGCGGATACGTTTGAACGTTGACCTTGTGGAAAAAAATATTGGGATTGGTAATATCTAATCTTGCAGGCAAAGCTGAACTGATAAAATGCACTTCATAACCTTTATTGGCGAGTGCCATACCAAGTTCTGTAGCTACGATGCCACTTCCGCCATAAGTTGGGTAACAGAGAATTCCGATTTTCATAGGTTTAAATATTTGTAAAATTGAAATTACTCAATTGATGTTTTTTTATTGTCTTTTAAATTAATTTTCGAAGAAGCATTCAGATCGATTCCCATTCCGGCTTTTAAATTTTCGTTGACTAAAACCGGGAGTTTTCCTGAGATTCTCGTTTCTCCATTCAAGGCATTTGCCGTTGCAGTCATCGAATCATCATTATTTTCGTAAGAAACTAAAACAGTAGGAATTTTAGAAATGTCAATATCTTTTAAAGCATAAGCTGAGCCAAAAACATTTAAAATAACATTTTGATTTTTGCTCAAATCAGCCAAAACCCTTTTGCTCTCTTCCGAAATTTTATAAGGTTTGTAAGCGGTAGAATTGTCTTTGTGAAAACCAACAATCACGGTTGAATTTGGACGAATCGTGGAGATTTCTGAAGCTTTCTTTATAATAACCGTTGTATGTAAATTCAATTGGTCCAGAAAAGTTTGATAGGGCGCTTCTTCTAATGGAACGTAATAATAAGTTTCCTTACAATTTAATGGCAGCAGTTTTTTGTCATCTTTTAAGAGCGTCAAAGCGTTGCTGTATAAGTTTTGAACCAAGATTTTATGAGAATGATTGTTGAGATCTTGATTAATGTTTTCAGGATTTCGCGGTTCATATTTGGTTAAACCTAAAAAATATTTGGTGAGAAGAATTTTCTTCACACTTTCTTCAACCCGATCCTTGGAAATTTCTTTTTGATCAATAGCCAATTGAATGAGTCGTTTTCCTTCTTTTACACCGTCAGAAAAGAGCATAATATCATTTCCGGCTTTGAAAGCCAACGCATCTAATTCTCCCGGTTTATACCGTTTTGCAACGGCGCCCATATTTAAAGCATCCGTAATAATTAGACCCTTATAGCCGTATTTATCTTTTAAAATTCCGGTAACAATCTTTTTTGAAACGGAAGCTGGAACACCTTTTTCATTTTCTAACGCGGGAACATATAAATGGGCGACCATGACGCCACCAATTCCTTTATCCATTAATGCTTTGAACGGTGCCAATTCAATGTCGGTAAGTCGTTTTATGTTGTGAGAAACTACGGGCAGATCTAAATGAGAATCCGTATTTGTGTCGCCGTGACCGGGAAAGTGTTTAATCGCGGCCAAAATATTGTTATTCTGTAAACCGGTCGAATAAGCCAGTCCGGAACTTACCACATTTGAAACTTCTGAACCAAAACTTCTGTTCCCAATGATAGGATTGTCAGGATTCGTATTGACATCTACAACAGGTGCGAAATCCCAGTTGATAGCCATTCTTTTGCAGTCTTCGGCAATTTTAGCGGCCATTTGGGTGATTAGACTTTTATCCTGAATTGCGCCTAAAGTCATCGCCCACGGAAATTTATGTGCCGTAGCAATTCTTTGAAAAACGCCCCATTCAGCGTCCATTCCTATTATTAAAGGAACTTTGGATTTGGTTTGAAATTCGTTGACGAGATTAATTTCTTTGGCGGCGTCATCCTGCATCAAAATTAAGCCGCCGATTTGTTCGTTAACAACGATGTTTCGTACATTATTAATGAAATCCTCTCCTTTGTTCGTATAAAGTGCAATGATAAATAACTGTCCGAGCTTTTGATCCTGTGAAAGAGAATTGTAAGTTTTATCGACCCAATCACTGGCTTTTTTTAAATCTTCTTTGTTAAGATCCTTAGGTTGGTACTGCGCAGAAATTTTTAAAGAAAAAAGAAGAATTATTAGGAAAGAGATTTGACTTTTTACGTTTTTCATTATCTAAAATATGAGAGAAACAAAAATACAATTTTTAATTTTTAGATTTAAAATTTATTGGCATACATCTTGAAATCTTTAGAATATAATTAATCTATAAATAATTTTAAAATGAAAAAATATTTTACGATCATGCTTTTAGCAATTTTCGGTTTTGCAGCGGTAAGCTGTAATGATCGAACCAACAATGACGTTGTTACAACCGACACTTATCCGAAAATGACTGATATTACAGGAAACTTTAATGCAGGGAATTCATATTCAGTGTCACAAGGTTTAAGTATCAACAGTACCGATGTTGTTCTCGTTTACAGACAATCTGGTGTTTCTAACGGAAATCCTATTTGGCAACAAATTCCGCGAACATTATTTTTACCGGAAGGAGAATTAGATTTTGATTTTGATTTCACCAAAAATGATGTACTCATCAAAGCAGGTGGAACAATCGATTTCTCCCTGCAAACGCCAACTTTTATCGCCAACTATCTGACCAATCAAAGGTTTAGAATTGTACTGGTTCCAGCATCGCAAGGAAAAAATTCACAAGTTGATTTTAGCAATTATCAAAGTGTAATTAAATTTTACAATATTCCAGACAGAAAGTAATTTTTCTTAAATAATTATAATCTAAAGCTCAATATTTTCTATTGGGCTTTTTTGGTCGTTAAATGCCAAAAATCATCAATTATAGATTTTAATTTTGGTCAGAATTGCTTACATTTAAAATTCAATTAAAATTAAAATTATGAGTGTTCATATCGCTGCAAAAAAAGGAGAAATTGCAAAAATTGTTTTACAACCGGGTGATCCATTGCGGGCAAAATATATTGCCGATCATTTTTTAGAAGAAGTTAAACTGGTAAGTCAGACCAGAAATATTTACTATTTCACAGGAAAATATAAGGGTAAAGAAATCTCGGTAGGAGCGAGTGGAATGGGAATCCCAAGTATTGGAATTTATTCTTACGAACTTTTTACAGAATTCGATGTAGATACAATTATCAGAATCGGCACTTGCGGAGCTTATACAAGTGACTTGAAACTTTTCGATCTGTTAAATGTTGAGTTTTCGGCGAGTGAATCAACTTACGCGAAATTTGCCTGGGGAATTGAAGGTGATTTAATTTCACACCAAGGAACTGCGTTTGGGCAAATCAATGAAACTGCGAAAGGTATGGATCTGGATATTAAACCGACGCATATTCATACGAGTGATATTTTTTATAGAAAAGAAGAGGGTTTACCTGCACTTGCTGCAAAATATAATTGTTCGGCGGTAGAAATGGAAGCTTTTGCTTTGTTTGCGAATGCGCAACATTTAGGAAAAAATGCGGCGACCATTCTTACGGTTTCAGATATTATTCCGACGCGTGAACAAATATCTGCAGATCAGAGAGAAAAAGCTTTAAAACCTATGATTGAATTAGCTTTGGAAACTGCTTTAAAGTTTTAAAGAAAGCAATTGAACATAAAAAAGAATAACGCTTTGATAAATCTCAGCGTTATTTTTTTTATTTTTCATTTTCTAAGAGATGACCAAAGAAATCTTTTTTCACTTTTAAGTAAGCTGCACTGTCGCTCGTAGAATCAATTTGAATGGGGATTCTTTTATTGAGATGAATGTTGCTGTTCTCCACAGCTTTTATTTTCTCCGGATTGTTGGTAAGAAGGTTAATGTCTTTTACACCCAGAATATCTAAAATATCGATGGCAACCGAAAAATTTCTGTCATCAGCAGGAAGTCCTAATTCTAAATTTGCTTCTACTGTATCAAAACCTTTTTCCTGTAGTGAATAGGCTTTCAATTTATTGATGATCCCAATATTTCTTCCTTCCTGACGGAGATATACGATCATACCACCATTTGTTTGCATGTATTTCATCGCAGCATCCAGCTGTTGACCGCATTCACACTTTTTGGAATGAAAAACTTCTCCAGTAATGCATTCTGAATGAAATCGAACATTTACAGGACGGGAAAAATCGGTGTTTTCTGCAATAATTGCCATGTGTGGCATCCAGTCACTTTCGTCTTCAGATAAGGCGATCATCCGGAAATTACCATGTTCAGTAGGAACGTTAGCTTCCGCTTGAATTTTCAACATATAAAAAAAGATTTTTTAACTGGCAGGTTGCTTATCAGTTGAAATATTGCTATTTAAAAGTGACATATTTATTTTGATCTTTACCAGGTATCTGTTCAAAATTTCATCATCCTGTTTATTAAGAAACCTACGCAAATGCTGGAGTTTCTTATAAGATTTCTCAAATTTTGTTTGAGATGTTTTTAAGCCATTCGCATTTGATTCTTCCATCGCACCAATATAATCCTTTAAATAATACTTCAAGGTAATAACTTCTTTGTTCACATCTTCGTTGCCAAATTTAGGAAAAGTAGCGATTAGATTGGTGATCTCTGAGGAATAGAAAATAAGATTCTTTCTTTGATCTAAAGTGTAAGTAAAAGTCTTGCCACTCGTCTGAGAAAGGTTGTCTCCAATTGGTGACAAATTGATTTTTTCTGTAGAACAGGATAAAGCCAGGAGCAGAAATAAAATATATCTAAATTTTAGTTTGATCATTTTTCACTTTTTGATAAAGGATCGGATTAAGACTTTCATCGTTATACATTTTCATCTGTTTATAACTTTTCATCTTAATTTTACCGTTCTCAATATCATCAAGCAATTGCTTGATCGCTTCAGAAAGATCTCTCTTCTGTTCCAATAAAACGCTTAGTTTTTGGGAACAATTATTTCTGTGCTGTTCACTTGCTGACTCTCTATGAGCTTCAAGTGACATATGATAAATCTTTAATGCTAAAATCGACAGGCGGTCAAAAGCCCATGCAGGCGTTTCGCTGTTTAATCTAGCATCAGATTTTGGCGTAATGTCTTTATATTTATCCAGAAACCAACTGTCTATATATTCAACCATATCAGTTCTTTCCTGATTGGATGCGTCAATTTTTCTTTTGATTTTCAGAGCTTCAATGGGCTCTATGTTGGTATCCCGAATAATATCTTCCAAATGCCATTGAACGGTATCAATCCAGCTCTTCGCATACAATATCCGTTCCAAAGTCCCGCTTGAAAATGGGTTATTTACAGATTCTTCTACATTATCTTTTATATGATAATTGTTGATCGACTGATTAAAAATTTCCCAGGCGGTATCTGTAATACTCATAAAGTGCAGAATTTAGTTCGTGGGTGTAGAGTTATTGTTCGGAGGTGTGGTCGTAGTATTAGTAGGATCTTCCGGAGTTTTTTTGTCCTCTTCTTTAACAGCGTCTTTAAACTCTTTGATCCCGGATCCTAAACCGCGCATCATTTCCGGAATCTTTTTTCCACCAAAAAGGATAAGTAAAATAATTGCAACAATTAAGAGGTGTTGCCAGGAAAGTGCTAATATTGTAAGTGTATGCATTATGAAATTTTTACAAAGTTAATTTATATTTTTTTAATTGATCCATCCTAAAGGGTCTACTGGGCTTCTGTCATTCCATATCTGGAAATCAAGAGTGTAAGTTCCGTCGAAATCTTCTCCAATAGTTCCTATTGATGTTCCTGCTGAAACCTGTTGATTCGCAGAAACCATCGTGTTTGAAAGGTTTGCATAGACCGTAAAATAATCTCCGTGTTTCACCATGACCATTTTACTTCCGTCTCCGGATGCAACTACTCGGGAAACCGTTCCCGGAGCAACGCATTTTGCAACTGTTCCTTTCTTTACTGAAATTTTTATTCCGTTATTCTCTTCTACTATATTTTTAAAAACCGGGTGTGGCTGTCTTCCAAATCGGTGGGTAATTGTCCCATAAGCCGGCATTCCCATTTTTCCACGGTTGGCTGCAAAATTATTTCCGACCACACTTGAAACCCCATAATTTGTCATCGCTTTGGTTTCAGCAGCTTTCTTTTCTTCATCTGTTTTTTTCACCAGATCCGCTTCTGCTGCTCTTGCATTTGCTGCTTTTTCCGCTGCATTTTTTGCATTAGCTGCTGCAATTCTTGCGTCATTTGCCGCTGTTGCTCTTCTCGCTTCTGTTTTTTCAGCATCTGCTGCCCGTTTCGTATCTTCTGTCTTTTTTGAATCTGCTAAAGCTGCGATTTTTGCGCGCTCAACTTCTTCTGCAGCTTTTTTATCTGAAATATCTTTTAATCTTTTAGCCTCTTCGTCTGCTTTTCTTTTCTCTAATGCAAGCGCTTCCATTCTTGCTTTGTTCTCAGCTTCGATCTTCGCTTTTTCTCTTTCTGCAGCGATCTTTGCCAAACGTACTTTTTCAGCTTCTGCCTTTCTGTTGGCTTCTTCTTTTGCCTTTGCAATTTTAATTTCTTCCGCAATGATCGAACGAATCTGTCCTTCTAACTGTTTCGACTCGGTTTGTTTTTGCTTCAGTTCTGCAGTAAGCTGTACTTCATTTTTCTTGAAATCCTGCAACAGGCTTTCTTTCTGTTTCTTTTCTGCTTCAATGGTGACCAGATCTTTTTCCTGATTAGAAAGGATCGTCACTTTATCTTTAACAGATTTCTGTTTTAAGGCTACATTTTGAAGAAGTTTTTTGGCTGCATCAGAAATCTCCGCTGCTTTTTTATCCTGATAGTCTGAATAATCTTTCAGATACTGAACTCTTCTTAATGCTTGTCCTAAATTTTTGGACGATAAAATAAAGGTCACTTTATTCTGAACTCCTTTATTCTTATACGCTTTCACCAAAACTTCGGCGTAATTTTTTCTTAATACCGCAAGCTCTTTATTCTGGCGGTTTATTTCCAGCTGACGAAGGAAAATATCGTCTTCAATTAATCTCTTTTCTTTTTGAGTATTGGTATAAACCTTCTCTCTAAGTTGTATCTTCTTATTAACTTCATTCAAGTAAGCTACAGATAATTTTGAGTCCTGTTGCGTCTTTGCGAGATTCGTGTTAATAGATGCAATTTGTTTTTTAAGTTCTACATTTTGTTTCTGAAGTTCTTCTTTCTTTTGAGAGAATAAAAATCCGCACAGAAAAATTCCTACAAAAATTCCTAATTTCTTAATCATCTAATCTCAGTTTTCGTATAATTATTGGGAACGGAGTACGGCGTATCCATTTTCGAACTCTCAAATCTCGTGTTTTCCAAGAAAATTTGGCTAGTTTTTGTACCTTTTATAATTATTTTAACATTTTTTGGCAATTTCATGTTATCGAAGCCTGTCCAATTAAAATACGAGATTTCAAGTTGATTGGTTTTATTTTTATCTTCTAATTGCACCTGACTCAAATCAAAATCAGGCGAATAATCCATGATCACGCTATACTCTGAGGTTTGACCATTGTTTTCAAATTTCAAATTTTTTGAGGAAGTCAGGCGATAACCCTGAGCATTTTTGGTCAAAATAAAATCTTTCTCATTGATCGGTACAAAAGTTTTCCCCAAAAGTAAATTTTGCAAAGAATTATAATCGATAAAATTAACATTCAACAATTTATTCAGGTAAGAAAAATCGGATTCAATATAGGTTTTGTTCCATTTTTCATAGCCTTTAATTCCGTCGGGTGTTGCGATTCCTCTTCCAACATTTAGAAAAATGGCGATCATATTCATCCATACTTTTTGTCCGTTTTCAATGTAAATGGTTGCATCTAATGTCGGAATGAAAGTCCCGTTCTCGATGTTTATTTTTGAATTTATTTTGAGTTGTTGAAAATCTGATCTCTCCTTAATTTTACTAAAAAAAGTAGCATTTGCTGCTATCTCGTTCGATGTTCCGATAGGAGCATTCGTGGCCATTTTACTTTTACAGGAAAAGAGGAAAGCCGAGGTCATCAGCACCAGAATATATTTTTTCATTTGATTTTTCTTATTAGAAGGCGAACTTTGCAATATTAACGCCAAACCACACAAAAGATTTCGTGTGGTTTGACGAGGAATAATTTATTTTAAATTACTAATTATTTCTTTTGTTGGAAACGAAATCTAAAACGGAGAAATCCCCTAGAGAAATTTCGCGGGAAACTCCGTAATACTCCGCAGAATTTCCGATCATGGAATTACTCAAATTGCCATGATCAATTACGGTGTTCTCCTGAATTAAGGAGTTATCAATATTTGAATTGATTACTTTCGTATTATTCCCGATAGAAACGCCGGGTCCGATTTTAGAATTGTACAGTTGTACATTTTCCCCGATAAAACATGGCGGAATGATCATGCAGTTTTCAATTTTTGAAGAATCAGGAAAAATGGCAACATTTTCTCGTTCGTACTCCAGAACTTTCCCGTTTGTTTCAACGGTGGAGTTTTTATTTCCGCAATCCATCCAGTCATCAACTTTTCCTAAAGAGAATTTCGCTCCTTTCTGACGAAGATTTTCTAAAGCCGTTGTTAATTGATATTCGCCACCAACTTTAATGTCGTTATCCATGATGTAATTAATTTCCGACATCAATTTTTCTGCAGAATTAAAATAGTAGATCCCAATAATCGCAAGATCTGACACGAAGGTTTTTGGTTTCTCCACAAAGTCGGTGATGAAGCCGTAATCATCTAATTTTACAACTCCAAAAGCAGAAGGATCGTCAACTTTTTTCACCCAGATAACGCCATCAGAATTCTTGTCTAAAACAAAATCTGCTTTAAATAAAGTATCAGCAAAAGCTACGACAACATCGCCCTGCATGGAAGCTTCCGCACATTTGATGGCATGAGCAGTTCCGAGTGGCTCATCCTGCGTATAAACAGTTCCTTTTGCACCTAGTTTTTCAGCGATTTTAATTAAAGAAGCTTCAACTTCAGGTCCGAAATCACCAATAATAAAGGCGATTTCATCAATTTTTTCTCCGGCAACTTTGGTAATATCTTCAACCAGACGTTGTACTATCGGTTTCCCTGCAATTGGGATCAAAGGTTTAGGAACGGTTAAAGTATGAGGTCTTAATCTGGAACCTCGTCCTGCCATTGGAACAATTATCTTCATATTTAATATTTTTCAACTCAAAAATTTTAATGTTGAGTCATGATTGTTTTATAATTTATTTTTAAACTTTAGGTAAAAAAAACTTTATTTTTTTGTGCTTCCGAAACCACCTTCACCTCGTGCTGTTTCAGTTAAATTTTCAACTTCGATCCAGCCTGGGTTTTCATGTTTGGCGATGACCATTTGTGCAATTCGGTCGCCATTACTGATTTGAAAGTCGTCTTTGGACAAATTTACTAAAATAACACCGACTTCGCCGCGGTAATCTGCATCGATCGTTCCGGGAGAATTGAGAACGGTAATTCCGTTTTTTATGGCTAAACCGCTTCTTGGTCGAATTTGTGCTTCAAAACCAGCAGGAAGTTCCAAAAACAATCCGGTCGGAATTAATTTTCTTTCCAAAGATTTCAAAGTGACCATTTCTTCCAGATTGGCGTATAAATCCATTCCGGCAGAGAGCTCAGTCTGGTATTTTGGTAAAGGGTTCGAGGATTTATTGATGATTTTAATTTCCATATCAGCTTTTTCTAAATTTTCTTAAAGTGTCTTTTTCAAAGTAAAATACAATTGCTAAAAATACTAATAATAATAAGTTTCCTATTATTAAATTTCCTTCAAGTACGTAAAAAGACACCACCGAGAACAATATACTTATACTCAAATATCCCAAAATTTTCTTCATATGATACGGAACCGGATAAAAATATTGCCCCAAAAAGTAAGAGACCGTCATCATTGAAAAATAACTTAAAAATGTTCCCCAGGTTGACGCCCAATATCCGTAAGCTGGAATAAAATAAACGTTAATTACGATAGTTACTACCGCTCCAAGAACTGAAAGATAGGCGCCAAAAATGGTTTTGTCAGAAAGTTTATACCAAACCGACATATTCAAATAAATTCCAAGGAAAACTGCCGCGATTAAAACAATCGGGACAATCGGTATTCCTTCATTATACGCCGGATTAGAAAGGTAAAGTTTTGCCAGCCAATTTAAATTAACACATAAAGCGACTAAAATAATGCAGTTGACAATGACGAACATATCCATCAACTTCGCGTAAGATTTACCTGAATTTTCGTTTTTGGCGTGAGAGAAAAAGAAAGGTTCAATTCCTAAAAGATAAGCTTGACGAAATAAAGTTAAGAAGGTTACGATTTTACAAACTGCGCCATAAATCGCCATTTGTTCGGTATTCGTTCCGTCGGGTAATAAATATTTAAGAAACTGCCGATCCATGGTTTCATTAATTACTCCAGCCAAACCGGCAATCGTAATTGGCCAGGAATACGCCATCATTTTTTTCCAGAGATTCCAGTTGAAAGCATCCAGTCTTACCGATTTTATTTCAGGGAAAAGCAGTAGAAATGTCACTGCGCTCGCAACCAGATTCGCCACGAAAACATATCCGATTCCAAAATTTTTATCATAGGTGAAACCAAATAATCCTTTGCTTCCAAGTTTTGGCAAGATCACAATGAAGAAAACTACCAATATAAAATTGATGACTCCATTAATGATTTTAATGATGGCAAACTTTTTCGGTCGTCCGGTTTTTCTTAAAATTACAAAGGGCATCGTCGAAAGTCCATCTAAACCTAAAACGAAAAGCATCATCGTCATAAGATTCACCTGATCAGGCGTTTTGAAAGCGATCGCTAAATCCTGTCGGAACATAAAAGCGAAAATCATGAAAAGAAAAGATGCTGCTAAAACGCTTATTGTAGCGGTTGAAATTAATTTTCTAGTATCTTCTTCTTTTTCTGCAAAACGGAAAAAGGTAGTTTCCATACCGTGGGAAAGCAAAACGATGATGATTCCCGCAACCGAATAAAAATCGATGAAAGGCGCCAATGATTGTGGCCCGAAAGCGTGTGTTACAAACGGACTTATAATAAAGGGAAACAACCGAATAATAACGGTGCTTAATCCATAGATCGCGGTTTGTCCCAATAATTTTTTATACAAAATTTCTGAATTTCTGCAAATATAAATAAATAGATTTGACATAGAAAGATTTGAATTTTGAGAAGCCTTCTAAATCATTTTTAAATATTAAATTTGGAAAACTGATTTCCAAAAGCGAATCTGATTTTGTAATGTCATCAATCTTTATTTTTTGAAAATGAAAATCCTAATTAAAAATGCCCAAATCGTCAATGAAAATCAAATTTTTGAAAGTGATCTGCTCATCGAAAATGATATAATCTCGAAAATTGGGAAAAATATTTCCGCAGATAATGTCGATCAAATTATTGACGCTTCCGGGAAATATTTGCTGCCCGGAATTATCGATGATCAAGTTCATTTCCGCGAACCCGGTTTGACGTGGAAAGGCGACATCGAAAGCGAATCGAGAGCTGCAGTTGCGGGAGGAATTACAAGTTTTATGGAACAGCCAAATACAGTTCCAAACGCTGTAACACAGGAATTATTAGAAGAGAAATATAAAATTGCAGCCGAAAAATCATTTGCAAATTATTCCTTCTTAATGGGCGGAACGAATGATAACCTGGAAGAACTCTTAAAAACAAATCCAAGAAATGTCGCCGGAATAAAATTGTTCCTTGGTTCTTCCACGGGAAATATGCTGGTCGATAATCCGGAAACTTTAGAAAAAATTTTTAGTAATGTGAAAATGTTGATCGCAGTTCATTGCGAGGATGAAGCAACGATCAGAAAAAACACAGAGATCTTTAAAGAAAAATACGGCGAGGATATTCCTGTGGATTGTCACCATTTAATTAGGAGCGAAGAAGCGTGTTATATCTCTTCCTCAAAAGCGATTGAGCTGGCGAAAAAAACGGGAGCGAGATTGCATGTTTTTCATTTATCGACCGCAAAAGAAATGGAACTTTTCCGAAACGACATTCCATTAAAAGAGAAAATGATCACTGCTGAAGTTTGCCTTCATCACTTAACTTTTACCAATGATGATTACAAAACCAAAGGAAATTTCATCAAATGGAATCCTGCCATAAAAACCCAAAAAGACCAAGACGGATTATGGGAAGCTTTGCTGGATGATAGAATTGATGTCATCGCCACTGATCACGCACCGCATACTTTAGAAGAGAAATCTCAAAAATATTTGCAGGCACCTTCCGGCGGACCTTTAGTCCAGCATGCTTTGAATGTAATGCTCGAAAACTTTAAAAATGGAAAAATTTCTTTAGAAAAAATCGTTGAAAAGATGTGTCACAATCCTGCCATTCTATTCCAAATTGAAAAGCGAGGTTTTATTAAAGAAGGTTTTAAAGCCGATTTGGTTTTAGTTGATCTGAATGAAAAATATACCGTTTCCAAAGATAATATTCTAGCAAAATGTGGTTGGAGCCCATTTGAAGGAATTGAATTTCATTCAAAAATCACCCATACTTTCGTGAACGGTTTTCCAGCTTTTGAGAATGGAAAAATTTCCGAAGAAAAACATGGCGAAAGATTACTTTTTGACCGTAAATAATTTTTTTATGAGATCAAAAATTTTACAGATTATATTAGTTATCGTTTTTGCAGTTGATTTGTTTTTCATTTTCAATAATCGAACGGAACTTCGGTTTTTTACCAAACCACTTTTACTTCCAATTTTGATTTTAATGTATATCACAAGATTGAAATCAGAAAAAATTCAATTGGATAAATTGTTTTTGGCGGGATTGGTCCTTAGTTTTTTCGGGGATCTGTTTCTGCTTTTTAAATGGGGTTTTCTGCCCGGATTAGGAAGTTTTTTATTCGCCCATGTTTTCTATATTATTTCGTTTAGGAAAAAAACTCAAAATAGTATTTGGAAATTTTGGCCGATTATTCTTGGTCTCTTTGCGACCACCTTGCTCGTTTTTCTTTTTCCCTATTTAAAAGAAATGAAAGTTCCGGTCATTATTTATGCTGTTGTAATTTCTGTGATGATGTATAGCGCTCTTAAAACGCAGAACAGAAATTTGATTATTGGTGCGCTTTTATTTCTGATTTCAGATACGTTGCTTTCAATAAATCTTTTTTTCCAACCCTTGATGATCCTCAATTTGTTCGTGATGATAACCTACGTTTTTGCGCAATGGTTTTTGGTGAGAGGAATGATTTCATCTAAAAATTAGTAAAGATTTGAAACAATTCCCAAAAATTTTCGTCTAATCCTTTAAAATAAATAATTTATGTTCAAAAAACTCTCTTTAGCAATTTTCATGTTGCTCTTTTCGCTGCAAACTTTTGCACAAAAAAAATACGAGTGGAAAGAAGCCTCCGGAAACGGTTACACCTATAAATATGTAACAAACGATCCGATGAATGCCAGATTTTACACTTTGAAAAATGGTTTAACGGTCATTTTAAGTCCCACCAAAAAAGATCCCAGAATTCAGGCTTATGTTGCGGTGAAAGCCGGAAGCAAAACTGATCCGCGCACAAATACGGGTTTGGCGCATTATCTGGAACACATGGTTTTCAAAGGCACCGATAAATACGGTTCTCTGGACTGGGCGAAAGAAAAACCAGAATTAGATAAGATCGACGCGCTTTATGAGCAGTACAATAAAACAAAAGATGACGTACAAAGAAAGGCTATCTACAAAAAAATAGATTCCGTTTCAGGTGTTGCAAGTAAGTTTGCAATTGCGAACGAATATGATAAAATGATGGCTTCAATGGGAGCTCAGGGAACAAATGCTTTCACGAGTTTCGAGCAAACGGTTTATACCGATGATGTTCCGAGCAGTTCTTTGAATAAATATTTAGCCGTTCAGGGAGAACGATTCCGTAATCCGATTTTAAGAATTTTTCATACTGAGCTGGAAGCAGTTTACGAAGAGAAAAACAGAAGTTTAGACAGCGACGGAAGTAAAGTTTTCGAAACTTTATTCTCTCAACTCTTCAAAAATCACAATTACGGACAGCAAACCACGATCGGAACCGTGCAGGATTTGAAAAACCCTTCGCTCGTAGAAATCCGAAAATATTTCCACAACTATTATGTTCCCAACAATATGGGAGTGATTTTATCCGGAGATTTCGATCCTGATGTTGTGATTGCGCAGGTTGACAAAGCTTTTTCTTACATGCAAAATAAGCCTGTTGCGAAATATACCTTCACACCAGAAGTTGCAATTACTTCACCAGTTATTAAAGAAATTACAGGGCCAGACGCAGAGAATTTAACCATCGGTTACAGATTGCCTGGAAATAAAGACAAAGATGTTTTGATCGCAGATCTGGTTGGACAAGTTTTGACCAATGGAAAAGCAGGTTTAATGGACTTGAACTTGGTGAAAAAACAAAAATTATTACGCGCTTCAGCGCAAACTTTTACCTTGATTGATTACGGCGTTTTGTACATCAGTGCAGCTCCAACAAACGGTCAGAGTTTAGAAGAGGTAAAAACTTTGGTTCTTGGAGAAATCGACAATTTGAAAAAAGGAAACTTCGATCAGGAATTGATCACTTCCATTATCAATAACATCAAAAAAAATAAGATCTACGAATCCGAAAAGTATGATGATCGCGCGAGTTCTTTGATGGATGCGTTTACTTCTGAGTTAAACTGGAGAGATCAGGTTGCTTATGTGAATGACTTATCCAAAATTTCTAAAGCCGATATCATAGCTTTTGCCAATAAATATCTGGGTGAAAATTATGTAGCAATTTTAAAAAGAAAAGGAGAATCTCCGGCAACTGTTAAAATTGAAAAACCACAGATCACGCCAGTTGAAACCAACGCAGATAAGCAATCTGCCTTTGTGAAAATGGTCAACGAAATGCCGAATATTCCTTCAACACCGGTATTTTTAGATTACAACAAAGACATTCAGAAATCAAAGCTCGGAAAAGCAGAAGTGCTTTATGTTCCAAACACCGACAATCAGATTTTCCGTTTGAAATACCGTTATAAAATCGGTTCTTTAAATGATTTGAAACAACCTTTAGCTTCTCAATATCTTCAGTTTTTAGGAACAGATAAGATGTCTGCAGAAGAAATTTCAAAAGCTTTTTACAAGATCGCCTGTAATTTCACCATTGCGTCCGGTGAAGAATACACGACCGTTTCCATCGAAGGTTTACAGGAAAATTTCGATGCTGCTGTAAAATTATATGAAGATCTTATTCAAAATGTAAAAGCAGATGACGCCGCTTTGAAAAGTTTGAAAGAGAGAATGGCAAAAGCACGTAAAGATGTAAAAGCCAACAAAGGCGCTATTTTACAGGGTTTAACAAGCTATGCTTTGTACGGGGAGAAAAATAAATTCAATAATGTTTTGAGCAATTCGGAAATGGAAGCTACAACTTCCAAAGAGTTGGTTGACCGAATTAAAAACCTCAACAACTACGAACAAACGGTGATCTATTACGGTCCGGCTTCGCTGAAAGATCTGGACAGCAAATTGAAAACAATGCATCAGGTTCCCGCAAATTTTGCGGTTGCAACTCCTGAAAAAGTTTTCAAACAAACAAAACAGGTTAAAAATAAAGTTTTGTTCACCGATTACGACATGGTTCAAGCAGAAACCCGCTGGATCAGAAATACCGATCAGTACGATGCTAAAAAGAATACTGTTGTAAAAGTTTTCAACAATTATTTCGGAGGCGGAATGGGTTCCATCGTGTTCCAGACCATCCGTGAAAGTAAAGCTTTGGCGTATTCTACCTACGGCGTTTACGTGCAGCCACAGAAAAAAGATCAGGAATATTACATGATGAGTTACGTGGGAAGTCAGGCTGATAAATTTAACGACGCAACTACGGCGATGACAGAACTTTTAACCAAAATGCCCGATTTAGCAGGAAATTTAAACCTGGCAAAAACTCAGGTTAAAAAAGACATTCAAACTGAAAGAATCACGCAGGATAATATTATTTTCAATTATCTGGCAGCGAAAGAATTAGGTTTAAATGAAGATCCACGGAAAAATATTTACAGCACGGTAGATAATATCAAAATGGAAGATCTGAAAACATTCCACGACACTAATTTCTCCGGGAAACCTTACACTTACGCGATTGTTGCGTCAGAGAAAAGAGTTCCGATGAAAGATCTGGAAAAACTGGGTGAGGTGAAGAAAATTTCTTTAGAAGAACTTTTCGGCTACTAAACTTTTTAAAATAATTGATACAGAAAACTGCTCCGTGATTGGAGCAGTTTTTTTTGTTTATTTGGTAAATCAGCTTGCGTTTTAAAGTGGTCAAATGACACCACTTTATAATTTTCGGGTTTAGTTGTAATTTTTTATAAGGTTTCTAAAATTATAATGATGGAATTTTATATTAAGTACTTTTAAATGTAGATTACTTTCAGTGCAAAATTTTTTGAGAACGTCATGTGCTTTTTTATAACTGCATCTAAATAGTTCGTTTGATCTTACAAGATCTCTTCCTCGATAATATTGAATCCCATACTCTCTATATTTATTTAAAAAGTTTTGAATTTCTCTCTCTTTGACTCCCATTTCGTCTACTCTTACAACTGCTAGTATTATCCAATCAGCACGGAAACCATAACCTTTATTTTCATTTAAAGATTTTTGTCTTCTTTCATAATTTATTGTACAGCCAATTTTAATCCATTTACCCCATCTCGAAGCAGCAATATATATAAACCCTTTTCCGTGTTCTCTCTTAAGAATGCTAATGCCCTTAGGATTACAAAATGCACAATGTCCCGTTTTTAATTTAATTGTGTGATTGTCATTTTTTGAACAAGGATAGGTATTATAAGCTAAATGAAAATCTTTATAATTCATTAAAATTTTTAAGGATTTAGTCATTTTTAATCCTTCTGCATTATACACTCTTAACAAATCAATTTTGTGATGTTCAAAAAATTCTAATTCGGTTTTATTCATCTTTATTGTAGAGCTTAAAATTGCAGTTTAGGTTTTGGAAATTAGCGGGAGCGATGATAGTATTTTAGAAAAGGTTTATTTAAACTAAGGAAGAGGTGCTTCAAAGTTGGGAGACTTTGCGCAACGGGACATAGTTTTTTACTTTAAGTGGTTGTTTCTTATTATATCTGCATAATGATTCAATCCCCTTTTCTCCAGTTCTTGGACAAAAACTGGCCAAGGTGGAACATTACTCATATATGGCGTAGGTCCGACAGAAAGTCCGCCTCCAGGTCCAGCAGAAAGTCCACCACCGGGACCAGCAGAAAGTCCACCACCAGGACCAGCAGAAAGTCCACCACCCGGACCAGCAGAAAGTCCACCACCGGGACCAACAGACAAACCACCACCTGGTCCAACCGACATTCCGCCACCTGGACCAACTGATAAACCACCACCTGGTCCGACGCTTTTATTTCTATTCCACATAGTCTTTAATTTTAATTACCATTAGTTTAAATTACACTCAACTCATTTATATGTATGAAAACATGACATCATCAAACTTTTCCACCCGCTAAAATAACAAAAAAACCTCCCCATCCAACCATCGCAACCCTTCTATTTTACGAAATATCTCCAATCCATAGAAATTCTTTACAAATAATCGAAAATTTTACCTAGTATTTTAGTAGTTCAGCAAAATTATTTTAATTTCGATAATTTCTAAACTTTTACTGCGGAAAAAAAAATGACATCTATTCCTAAATAAAATTTCTGTCGAAAACTTGCACCATGCAAATCCGCTATAGACTTTTTTCACAATAATCAGCTCTCCAAAACGTTTCTGACTCCGTGAATAAAAAAATCTCCATCCTACATTTAAAAACATTGTTCTTCCAACCACAGAAAAAAACCTTCACTCTAATTTGATATTCAATACATTTTATAAAATTTCTTGAGACGATAAATTAATCTTAAATTTAAATCAAAATTAAAATATGAATTTGTACACGCAACCAATGCTCAAAGAAGATGCATTAAAAGATAAAGTAGCCGTTGTAACCGGCGGTGGAAGCGGACTTGGAAAAGCCATGACGAAATATTTTCTGCAACTCGGCGCGAAAGTCGTGATCACTTCCCGAAACTTAGAAAAATTGCAAGCCACCGCAAAAGAACTTGAAGAAGAAACTGGTGGAAAAGTTTTGTGCGTTCAGTGCGACGTAAGAAATTGGGATGAGGTTGAAGCCATGAAAGACGCGGCGATCAAAGAATTCGGGCAAATTGATATTCTCTTAAATAACGCAGCCGGAAATTTTATTTCACCTACAGAAAGATTAACGCATTCCGCTTTTGATTCTATTTTAGATATTGTTTTAAAAGGCACTAAAAACTGTACGCTTTCCATCGGGAAATACTGGATCGACAATAAAGTTCCCGGAACTGTTCTCAATATTGTCACCACTTACGCCTGGACTGGTTCTGCATACGTTGTTCCATCTGCTTGTGCAAAAGCCGGAGTTCTCGCCATGACCAGAAGTTTAGCCGTAGAATGGGCAAAATATGGAATTCGCTTCAACGCTATTGCTCCAGGACCGTTTCCTACGAAAGGCGCTTGGGAAAGATTGTTGCCCGGAGATTTGGCGGAAAAATTTGATATGAAGAAGAAAGTTCCATTGAGAAGAGTTGGAGAACATCAGGAATTAGCAAATCTTGCGGCTTATCTGGTTTCAGATTATTCTGCTTATATGAATGGCGAAGTCGTTACCATCGATGGTGGAGAATGGTTGCAGGGAGCTGGTGAATTTAATATGCTCGAAGAAATTCCACAAGAAATGTGGGATATGCTCGAATCGATGATCAAAGCAAAGAAATCGAATTAAGCAAAAAAAATAAAATTATAACCCAACATGTGTAACATTGTTGGGTTTATTTTTACTTATCCGTAAAATTACCCTCATGAATTTTAAAATCTTCAAACCGGTGTTTGCTTTAGCGATTGCATTTTCTGTGCAGTTTTCAGCTCAAACAGATGCGCCAAAGTATAGTTATACCGAAGCTTTCAAACCATTTTTCTATATGAATAATGGAACGGAAACCCGATCAGCAAGCGGACAACCGGGTCATCATTACTGGCAAAACAGTGCTGATTACGTTTTGAATGCTTCTTTGAATGATGTTAAAAACGAAATTTCAGGCTCGGCAGAAATTACTTATACCAACAACAGCTTTGATGATTTAAGCTTTCTCTGGCTTCAGCTGGATCAGAATTTATTCAAAAAAGATTCCCGCGGAAACGCTGTCGTACCAATGGGCGGAAGTAGAAATGGTGCTCATGGACAGGATTTCGACGGCGGTTATACCATAAAATCGGTAGAAATTCTTTCTGCAAATGGAAAAAATTTAAAGATCAATCCAAAATATACGATTTCTGATACCAGAATGCAGATCGATCTTCCACAAGATCTAAAATCAAAAGGTGGAGTTGTGAAATTGATCATCAACTATTCATTTGTTTCTCCAAATTACGGTTCAGACAGAATGGGAGTTGAGCCGACGAAAAATGGAAAAATATTTACCATCGCACAATGGTTTCCAAGAATGTGTGTTTACGATGACATCACAGGCTGGAACACTTTGCCTTACCTAGGAGCGGGTGAGTTTTTCCTGGAGTATGGCAATATCACAGCGAATCTTACGGTTCCTGCAAATCAGTATGTCGTTGCTTCCGGCGAATTATTAAATCCAAAAGAGGTTTATTCTTCTGACCAAAATAAAAAATGGGAGGCTGCAAGAAATAGTGAGAAAACGGTAATTATTCGATCTGCTGCTGAAGCGAACGCTGCCGAAAAAACTTCCACGGCTACCAAAACCTGGAAATTTAAAATTGAAAATACGCGTGATTTTGCGTGGGCTTCTTCATCTGCATTTATTTTAGATGCGGCGAAAATTAATTTGCCAAGCGGTAAAAAATCTTTAGCGGTGTCTGCTTATCCGGTAGAAAGTGACGGGAATGCTGCTTGGGGAAGATCAACGGAATACACGAAAAGTTCGATCGAACATTATTCAAAAAGATGGTACGAATATACGTATCCAAATGCGGTGAATGTTGCCGGAAATCCTGGTGGAATGGAATATCCGGGAATTGTTTTCTGCGGTATGAGTTCTAAGGGTGCTGATCTATGGGGCGTTACCGATCACGAATTTGGACATAACTGGTTTCCAATGATCGTAGGATCTAACGAAAGAATGTTTGCCTGGATGGATGAAGGTTTTAATACTTTTATCAACAGTATTTCTGAGCAGGATTTCAACAAAGGGGAATATTACACTCCAAAACCGCTTCAAAGTATGGCATTTGCTTTTAATAGTGATCAAATGGAACCTATAATGACGGCGCCGGACAATTTAAAAGAAAGGAATCTGGGCTTTTTAGCTTATTATAAACCAAGTGCAGGATTGCAAATGTTGCGGGAAAATATTTTAGGTGAAGAAAAATTTGATAAAGCATTTCGGGAATATATAAAGAGATGGGCGTTTAAACATCCAACTCCGGAAGATTTTTTCCGCACCATGGAGAATTCTTCAGGTGAAGAACTGAACTGGTTCTGGAGAGGTTGGTTCTTAAACAAATGGAAAATTGATCAGGCAGTAAAAAACGTTTCCTATAAAAGTGGAGATTTTAGGAAAGGAGCTGTTATCAAATTAGAAAATATTGGTCAGTTGCCAATGCCGGTTAACTTGGACATTAAGTTTAAAGATGGAACCATTCAAAACGTAAAATTACCGGTAGAGATCTGGAAAAGAAATTCAGAGTGGACTTTCGAAGTTGCTACTACGAAAGAAATTACCTCTGTTCAGTTAGATCCAAAAGGCAGTTTACCCGACGCAAATGTTTCTGATAACACTTTTAAAGTAGACGGGAATTCAGTAGCAGAAAAAGTAGATTTAAAACAGTTCACAGGAAATTTCTCCAGCAAAGAAATTCCTTTAAAAATTGTTACAACAGTTGAAAACAATCAACTAATGTTACAGGCAACGGGACAACCGAAAATTCCTCTAGACTATGAAGGATCAGATAAATTCGCCTTTTCTGTAGCAGGAATTGAATTTCAGTTTTCTAAAGACCGAAAAGGTTTCACACTCAACCAGGGTGGCAAAAAATATGAATTTACGAGAGATTAATTGAGTTTAATTTTCAGACAATTTTAAAAACTGCCGCCCAAAAATCTATTTTTTGGGCGGCGGTTTTAAAAATAACCGACTGCGCACAAATAAATGAACTGTAGAGTATTACTGTTGAAGCTGCAACATTGCCGCAAGAGAAAGAAGATGAAACTGAATACATTTATTATTTTTAAATCTCAGTATGAAGAGAAAAAAGTTACAGATGGTACTGTTAAATACGATGCTGCAAATTTTACAGGTAAAAGAAATGACACTCAAAAGAACGATGCTGTTTCGGAACATTTAGTTTCTACAGGTTTTCAATCAGGAACACTATTTTGGACCACTAAAAAATAATCGGTTATGAGGGCTATGTTAATTTTTCTAATTTTTTATTTTTTATTTTCCTGCACTACAAAAAGTGGAGGTGGTACAGTAAAACAAGAGACTCAAAAGCCAATATCCGATACGATATTGGCGCCATTAAATACTAAGTTATCGGACAGTTGTAAAATTATAAGTCAGAAATATTTCTACAAATACGGCTTTTATATTTCGAAATTTTACGACGTCGATCAAAATATATCTAAAGAAAATATCAGCATCTTATTATTAAAACCTTTCTATACAAAGCAGGATTATTCACATTGTTTTCCAGAAAAAGCAGATAATAATTTATTGGTTATCCGCGACCTGAACACGAAAAAAGTAGGAATATATAATAATTTATTGTTTTCAGATGTCAGAGATGTATATCAGGAAATAAAAACGACGAAAAACGGTTTTACAATTAGCGCAGAGCAGGGAAGCTCTTCAAAGTTTTATTCGGATATTTTTATTTCTAACAATAAGGTTGACAGTTTAAAAATAGAGTCATGGGGTTTTGCTCAATACAAAAAGACCTATAAATTTAAGAAGATGACTTTAAACTCTTTTAATGTTTCACTTATCGATTCCCTTCAAACCGCAAATAGCAAATAACTATCTTATTATCTCCTCACTATAAAAGATTGATGCTGATCAAAGTAATTTACTAGATCGAAACTGAAACTTTTAAAACTATTGCAAGTGAAACGAACTTTTCAACAAAACCGGAATTGATTCTTCCAATTGCGCAACTAAAACTTCGACTGCAATTTCTAATACTCTTCCAAGAGAACATTAAAAAGGCAAGGTGAAATTCGAATGGCACAAGGAAACGGTTATTGTCTCCAGCTTTCCAAATAATATTCTTCAATAAAAATCTAACTTTTTTACATGCGGACTTAACAAAACAAAAACGCTTTGAAAAATCAAAGCGTTTTATAATAATTTGTAGACCCACAGGGACTCGAACCCCGAATGTCGGTACCAAAAACCGGTGTGTTACCAATTACACCATGGGTCTATCCTTATTTTGGTGGTGCAAATCTAGAAAATTTTTTCTGAATGAACAATTATTTTTAAAGAATTTTTTTTCAAAAGTTCTATATTGATTTTTGGGTGGCTGTTTTTTAATAATTATTCCGTATTTTTGAGCAAATAAATATTTACAAATGAGCAGTATCGAAGATAAGAAAAAAGCACTGGCTTTGGTGCTTGAGAAACTAGATAAAACCTACGGTAAAGGTACCGTAATGACTTTGGGTGATGCCTCAGTTGACAACACGATCGAAGTTATTCCGTCTGGTTCTTTAGGAATTGATTTGGCTTTAGGAGTTGGCGGTTATCCAAGAGGAAGAGTTATCGAAATTTACGGGCCGGAGTCCTCTGGTAAAACGACTTTGACTTTACACGCGATCGCCGAAGCACAAAAATTGGGTGGTATCGCTGCTTTTATTGATGCTGAACATGCATTCGACCGAAGTTATGCTGCGAAACTGGGAATTAAGTTGGAAGATTTAATTATTTCTCAGCCAGATAATGGGGAGCAGGCATTAGAGATCGCTGATAATTTGATCCGTTCCGGAGCTGTGGATATCGTGGTGATTGACTCTGTTGCAGCGTTAACACCGAAAGCAGAGATCGAAGGGGAGATGGGAGATTCCAAAATGGGACTTCATGCGAGATTAATGTCTCAAGCTTTGAGAAAATTAACAGGAACAATTTCCAAAACGAAGTGTACCGTAATTTTCATCAATCAGTTGCGGGAGAAAATTGGCGTGATGTTCGGAAATCCTGAAACGACCACAGGTGGAAATGCCTTGAAATTTTACGCATCAGTAAGGATTGATATCAGAAAAGCGAGTGCGCCGATTAAAGCAGGCGATGAAGCGGTAGGGAGCCGTGTGAAAGTGAAGATCGTAAAAAATAAAGTAGCACCTCCATTTAAAATGGCTGAATTTGATATCATGTACGGTGAAGGAATTTCTAAAACCGGTGAGATCCTGGATGCTGCGGTTGATATGGGAATCGTGAAAAAAAGCGGGTCTTGGTTCAGTTATGCAGAAACCAAATTAGGACAAGGTCGCGATGCGGTTAGAGATATGTTGAAAGACAATCCGGAACTTTCTGACGAACTGGAAGGTAAGATCAGAGAAGAGATCAAAAATAAAAAAGCCTAAAATATCGATTTGATATTTGGACGACTTTAAATTTAAAGACAGCGATCGCGCTGTCTTTTTTTTAGGTTGAATAAGGAGCATTTAGATTTTCGTTTCTTACCAAACCCGTCCCGCTTTCACTACTCGCTTTTTTTGCGAACAAAAATTTCGCAAAAAGAAAAGATAGTTATTCGCAAAAAAGAGCTCAAACAAACCGTTCAATCGGGGCTAGAACATTAGGCGTTTTTTTCACCGAAGAATTAGAATATTTTCATTTATTCAAAATTTTTTAAAAACTAATTTTATCAATAGGGGCGGGCTTTAGCCCGCCTTTTCAGGTTAGTTGTAAATTGGCTTTAGCCGAAACTTATTCGCAATTTTAACCACCTCAAATTTTCTATTCTTTTTTTTAAATCCTTTCTACTTAGTTAAGTTCTGCTTTGCAATAGGTATAGAAACGGAAATCCCGGAATCTCGTCCTCAAGACGAGATGAGGAGTTGCAGTGGATAGCCCGACCTGAGCGGCGGGAAAAGCATTGGCGAGGGATTGCCCAAAAAAAATTGACAATCTGTCACTTTGAGGAGATTGGTGTTTTATTTGAGAACTCAACTGCATAATTTAAAAATCAATTAACATGACAAAAGGAAATATTAATGTATCGGTGGAAAATATTTTTCCCTTAATTAAGAAGTTTTTGTACAGCGATCACGAAATATTTTTGCGTGAACTGATTTCTAATGCGACGGATGCGACTTTGAAGTTGAAACATTTGACTAGCATTGGGGAAATTAAAACCGATTACGGACAGCCAAAAATTGAGGTTAAAATTGATAAAGACGCAAAAACCTTAACCATTATTGACCAGGGAATTGGGATGACTGGGGAAGAAGTTGAAAAATACATCAATCAGATCGCTTTCTCCGGGGCGGAAGAATTTTTAGAAAAATATAAAGATACTTCAAAAGATTCTGGAATTATTGGTCACTTTGGTCTTGGATTTTATTCGGCATTTATGGTGGCTGAAAAAGTGGAGATCGTTACCAAATCTTATAAAGATGAACCAGCGGTTCGTTGGATCTGTGATGGAAGTCCGGAATATAGTTTGGAAGAAACGACTGATAAAACTGATAGAGGAACTGAGATTATTCTTCATATTGCAGAAGATTCTACGGAGTTTTTGGAGGAATCTAAGATTCGTGAATTGTTATTGAAGTACAATAAATTCATGCCTGTTCCCATCAAATTTGGAACGAAAACTGAAACGCTTCCTTTATCAGAAGATGCTGCAGAAGATACAAAAGCGGAAGCGGTAGAAGTTGATAATATCATTAATAATCCAACTCCGGCCTGGACAAAAACTCCATCTGAACTTTCTGATGCAGATTATAAAGAATTCTATCATGAATTATATCCAATGCAGTTTGATGAGCCGTTATTTAATATTCATTTGAACGTAGATTATCCGTTTAATTTAACTGGTATTCTTTATTTCCCTAAGTTGACAAATGGTTTAAATATTGAGAAAGATAAAATTCAGTTGTACCAAAATCAGGTTTATGTAACCGATGAGGTGAAAGGAATTGTGCCAGATTTCTTAATGTTACTACGTGGTGTAATCGATTCTCCGGATATTCCGTTGAATGTTTCGCGTTCTTATTTGCAAGCTGACGGTGCGGTGAAGAAAATTTCTTCATACATCACGAAAAAAGTAGCTGATAAAATGGTTTCTCTGTTTAATGAAAACCGCGAAGATTACGAGAAAAAATGGAACGACATCAAAATCGTTATTGAATACGGAATGATTTCCGAAGATAAATTCTTTGATAAATCAGACAAGTTTGCGTTGTATCCAACAACAGATGGCAAAAATTATTTGTGGTCTGAATTGGAAGAGAAAATCAAACCGATGCAAACTGATAAAGACGGAAACTTTGTGATTTTGTACGCAACAAATGCTGATGAACAACACAGTTATATTCAGTCTGCGAAAGATAAAGGATATGAAGTTTTACTTTTGGATTCTCCGATCGTGCCGCATTTAATTCAGAAATTAGAAACTTCAAAAGAGAAAATTTCTTTCGCCAGAGTTGACGCAGATCACGTAAATAACTTGATCAAAAAAGAAGATACGGCGATTTCTAAATTGAACGAAGAAGAAAAAGAATCTTTGAAGAAAAATATCGAAGAAGCAGTAAATGATAAGAAATTCTCCGTTCAGGTTGAAGACTTAGAAAGTTCTGAAGCTCCGTTCATGATCACGCAACCGGAATTTATGCGAAGAATGAAGGACATGCAGGCAACCGGCGGCGGCGGTGGAATGTTTGGAATGAGCGGTTTCCCGGAAATGTATAATTTGGTCGTGAATTCTAACAGCGAATTGGCTGCAGAAATTCTTAAAAATGATAATGCAGAGGATAAGAATTCTAAAATTAAATACGCTTTAGATTTAGCAAAATTGTCTCAAAATTTGCTAAAAGGAAAAGACTTGACGGATTTTATTCAGAAGAGTTATTCGAATTTAAGCAAGTAATATACTTTGTCAAAGTTTAGAACTTTGACACAAGTTTTTAGAAGTTAAAATTTCGGCGGAGCAATTGTTCCGTCGATTTTTTTTTGCAGAATCAAACCGATTTCCTGTTGATGAACTTTTCACAGAAATTCTTTAAATAAAATCATATATTTGTAATTAACACCTTACAAATGTTCGAAATAACATTGCAAATGTTGCCGATCCTGATTTTGTTCAGTTTTGCAATTGCACTTTTCCACACGGTAATTATAACCGGTCTTTTCGAATTAAATCTAAAACCAACCTGGATCTTTTTTGTAATCGATCCGCTTCTCCTCATTTTGGCTTTCTTTTTATTGCCCCAGTATTCTGGAATCGTATTTATCGCACTGTTTCTTTCCGTATTTCTTTTGGGAATTATCGGGTTTGTGAAAGCCGGTTTTGAATCGGTAGTAGAAAAATTCCGGGAATCACGCGCTCAAAAAAAACCAGTCTGGAAGATTTTATTAGGCGGTTTTATGATCCTCTTTTTCTACCTCGGATTTTTTTATTTCGGAATTTATACTTTTTTTATCATTTTCTTCCTCATCATTATTAGTTCTGTTTTGCCCAGTAATAAGAACCGATATTTCTTTTACCAAAGAAATCTACCAACCTCAAAAATTAAAAGTGCAGCAGTTGGTTTAGCAGAAATCTGCGGGAAAGCAAAAGCATTGGAATATGTGATCTCTCCCGTGTCTTCTGCAAAATGTGTTGGATGTATTTATACGGTAGATGAAATCACCCATTCCAGAGATAAAGATGGAAAAACAAGTACTTCCTACAGAGAGATCTCCCGCAAAGTAGATTTTAATAAATTTTTGTTAAATGATGATTCCGGAAGCATCGAAGTCCATCCGGAAAAGCTGGAGTGGATCAACTTTCCCGCTACCACAGAAAGTGAACAAAGCAGTAGAAGATACCGCGAATTTATTTTAGACGAGAAAACGGAAGTGCTCCTGGTAGGTCAGGTTTTTTATGAAGGTGCGAAAAATATTTTTCGGTATGATGAAAACACGAAAGTTTTTGGAATGGCTTTGTTAGAAGTTGTGAATTTTGCTAACAAATGGCGCCCTTTAAAGCTGCGAGCAGTCGCAACCGTACTCTGCGTTGCGCTCTTCACCGCTTTTATTTTAATAATTCCTATGAAAGTTCAGGGAACAAAGTTGATCATCAAGTCGGTTAACTTTCAGGAACAATTTTTCAAAAATCCGTTTGATTTTTTTGACTAAGATAAATATGATTATAGCACTGCTTATTTTTGTCGTCGTCATTGTGATGGTTTTTTCCTTCGTCATCAATTCCTTTAACCAGATTGTGATCTTAAAAAATAATGTAGACAAATCATTTTCTAATATTGATGTTATTTTAAAACAGAGAAACGACGAAGTTCCAAATTTGGTAAATGTTGTAAAAGCCACGGCGTTATATGAAAACACGATTTTGAAAGACTTAACTGCTCTGCGAAGTCAATACTTGAAAGCCGGGAAAACAAACGGTAAAATTAAAATTGCAGAACAGATGAATTCTCAGCTGAAATCATTTTTTATAACTGCTGAAAATTATCCTGAACTAAAGGCAACGCAATCTTTTTTACAGCTTCAAATGCGATTAAGTGATATTGAAAATATGATCGCGGACCGACGCGAATATTTCAATGAATCTGTCAATCTTTATAACATTCGAATCGGAATTTTTCCCGATGTTATTTTCGCGAAACTGATGAATTATAAAAAGATGCAGATGCTGAATTTTTCAGATGCAGAGATCAATTATGCAGAAGTTAAAATTTAAAATAAACTGAAATGGAAATAGATTTAGGTTTGGTAGGAGAATTCGTAAACTCCAGACGTTTTTGGGGGAGTTTAGCAATAGGATTACCTGTTTCTACAATCGGGCTTTTTACTTTATACAGTGTGGTGCGCAAGATTTCTTTTCTTAAAAGTATTGTTCAATACATTATTATGACGATCGGTTTAAGCATCATTCTTTTCGCACCGGTTGTTTTTTTCTCCGCCTTTCTGCAAACCGAACAATTGAAATTAGCTTTGATTTTCATTGTTATTCTAATCTGTGTGGCAGTTTTTGTATTGTTTAATCAAAAGTCGGTTGTCCTGTTTATGAAGAATATCTCCAAAGAAAAAAGTTTTACGAAATGACGATTTTTTCCATTTTGATCTTCACGGCTGTGATCCTGTTTTTATTCCACCAAAAAAAACGACGGGAGGACGAAAATTACGCATATTCTGAAATGATGTTGCCTGCGATTGCAACTTTAGTAATTTCTGGAATATTTTTTAATTTGGCTTCGGTGGTCGGAAATTCGGCGTACTCTTATTTATTTGATAAAAAATATGATGCGACCGTTGTGGCTTATGAAGATCTTGGTGGATCCAGAATGGCAGTGGTGGAATTCAAAAATGATCAAAATGAACTTCTGCGAAAGTCAGTTGGTTACGGCTCAAGTGATCCCATCGAAATTGGGACGAAAATTAAAGTTTCTTATGAAAATGGCGACCGACACGTGAAAGTTCAAAGTTATTCTCAAAAAAAAGTAATGGTAGCATTTACGGTGTTTTTCTTTTTAGTTTTTGGTCTTGCAACATTGGGAATGGTTCTTTACGCTTTGGACAAAGACATTTCTTTTAATTTTAAGATCGGGATAGGATTTGTGATGTATCTTATATTTCCAGCAGGAATGCTCTTTTTTATTGGCGTACTTTCCTGGGTTATTTGGGAATATTTTCAGGGACGAAAAGATGATATGCCGATCTGGGCGCTTGGAATTTGCAGTTTATTTGTGACGCTTTTAATTCCGGCATTTTTTGGATATTTAAAGATGCTCTTTGACAAAGGTTCGAATTTGAATGATATGTAAAAACTCCAGCTTAGAGTTCCTGCAAAGGATTCCAAAATATCTTTTTAAAATTCTGAATTTTTCCGTCTTTTACTTCTACACCTTCTAATTTCAATTTTCCCACAAAATCTCGTTGACAACTTGCCGTAATTCTGCCAGACGAATTACAAACCCAATGCGCTGGAAAATCTTCATCATAATTTTTTAAAACATTTCCGACTTGCCGAGAGTGATTCGGAAAACCAACCGCTTTTGCAATCGCGCCATAACTCGTGACTCTTCCTTTGGGAGTCATCATTATGATTTCAAAAACCTGTTTTTCGAATAGCTCATTCATCTATTAAAGGTAAGATTTTACAGCAACATATTTGTGCAAAGTGATCTTTGTAATCCGTGAAATTCATGCAAAAATTAGCTCGTAAAAAAAAATTAAACTTCCCGCAGATTTTACTCAATTAAAAGCTTTAAAAAATCTGTGCTAATCTGTGTAATCTGTGTGCAATAATTACGCTCAATCACTGTGACAATTCCCGAAGATTTTGCAGATCAAAAACACAAAAAGAAGATCTGCTCGATCAGCGCGAGAACAATTTACCGAGACAAAAAAAAATCGCCTCAGAAATGAGGCGATTATAAATTTATTTACAAGTTGCTTCCTTAAGAATTCTCCAAGATATAAGAGAACATCAACGGTGCACAAATGGTTGCGTCACTTTCAACGATAAACTTCGGTGTAGTAATATCAAGTTTCCCCCACGTGATCTTCTCGTTCGGAACAGCTCCTGAATAAGAACCATAAGAAGTCGTAGAATCAGAGATCTGACAGAAATAAGACCAGAAAGGAATATCCGTCATTTCTAAATCCTGATACAGCATCGGAACGACACAAATTGGGAAATCTCCTGCGATTCCACCTCCAACCTGGAAGAAACCAACTCCTTTTCCACCTGAATTTTTCGGATACCAATCTGCCAAAAACATCATATATTCAATCCCGGATTTTACGGTAGACGGTTGCAGTTCACCTTTAATACAATAGCTGGAGAAAATATTTCCCATCGTAGAATCTTCCCAACCCGGAACAACGATCGGCAAGTTTTTTTCTGCTGCAGCAAGCATCCATGAATTCTCTTTCGGAATTTCATAGTATTGCTCCAAAACGCCTGATAGAAGCATTTTATACATATATTCATGCGGAAAGAATCGTTCACCTTTCGCTTCTGCATCTTTCCAGATTTCCACGATATGTTTCTGCAATCTTCGGAACGCTTCCTCTTCCGGAATACACGTATCAGTAACTCTGTTCAAACCTTTTTCCAACAAAGCCCACTCTTCTTGCGGCGTCAAATCTCTGTAATTTGGCACACGAACATAGTGTGAATGCGCTACCAAATTCATTAAATCTTCCTCCAGATTCGCACCCGTACAAGAAATAATATCCACTTTATCCTGACGGATCATTTCAGCCAAAATTTTTCCAATCTCTGCGGTAGACATTGCTCCAGCCAAAGTGATCATCATTTTTCCACCATCTTTCAAGTGTGCAACATAACCTTTTGAAGCATCAACTAAAGCTGCAGAATTAAAATGCAGGTAATATTTTTCGAGAAATTCCGTAATCGGTTTATTCATAATTTTTTGATTTGAGCAAAGGTAAGGAATTTTAAGAATTTTTTCAGGAGCAAAAATATTTGGCATTTGTTCGAAAACCCGTCCAGCTTTCCGCTATACCTGTCTGCCGACAGGCAGGTCTTTTCTCCTCGTTCCTCGTCAAAAAAGGATGCCGCTGCAAAACGAGGCACGAGTTTAGACGATTCCATTGAAAAAAATAAAAAGCAGAGAGTCAATCTGGGCTAGAATAAAAAGTATTTTTTCTTACCAGGAAAGAATGTTTTATAAACTAAAAACCGTGTCAAGGTTTTAAACCTTGACACGTTTGGCTGTATGTTCAATTAAAATGAATTTTTTAGCGAAGTGTTTTATTTTGTAAAAGAACAGATCTATCATTCCCCTCTGAACTTTCGGTTTTCTTTTTTCTGCGAAAGTTCTTTCTTAGCTTTGATCCTTTTTTCAATTTTAGATCTGGAGGGTTTTGTCGCTTTTCTTGCTTTAGGAATGAAGAGCGATTTTTCAACAATCTCTAAAATTTTATCCGTCGCAATTTTTTTGTTTTGCAACTGTGTTCGGCTTTCAGAAACGGTGAGTTGTAAAATTCCTTCGAGGTTGATGCGATTTTTCAGTTTCTCGAAAATCATCTCTTTTCCTTCGATTGAAAAACATTCACTTTCGGCAACATTCCACATCACGGTTACGGAAGTTTCCACTTTATTCACGTTTTGTCCGCCTGCGCCGCTGCTGCGGGAAGTTTTATACGTCAATTCTTTGGTGAAATCTTTCATAGAAATAGAAAGGTTAAATATAATAGGAAAATTTTCAAGCGCCAAGTAAAAAGTAAAAAGAGCCAAGTAAAAAGACCAACTTAAAAATTGATCAAAATTTGCAAAATACTTATCCCTTATCTTTTTTCACTAATTTTTCTAAAGTTTTACGATCAATCTTTCCATTGGAAATCCGTGGAAAAAGTTCGATAAAAATAATTTCTTTCGGTTGATGGTTTTTGGTAGGGTAAATGATTTTCCCCAGTTGCTTTTTGACGTTATCGCTTTTTAAACCTTCAATAACTAAGATGAGTTTTTGCCCAAGTAATTCATCTTTCACGCCTAAGAAAACAGCTTCATTACTGATTTCTTTCTTTACCAGTTTTTCTAATTCTTCGGGATAGATTTTTAAACCTGCCGAATTAATCACATTATCAATTCGACCCAAAAACTTAAAATGACGCTTGTCATCATCAGATTCTTTCACCTCGTTAATTTCAACTAAATCGTTAGTTTTAATAAGTTCGGGATTTAATTGTGGCGCGGAAATTTGTAAACAATTCCTTTCATCCAAAGAAATTTCTACACCGTTTAACGCTCTGAAATAATCTTTCGCGGAAGGATATATTTCTTTTAAGGCAATATGAGAAAGCGTTTCTGACATTCCATATGTCTCAAAAATGTGTGATTGAGTTTTTGAATTGTTGAGTTTTTGAGCGATTTTGTTCTTTAGTGATTCTGAAACTGCGGCTCCGCCAATAATTAAGTTTTTGATTAAATGAATTTTATCCAAAGAATTTTCTACCTGAAGCGGCGACATTGCGCAGAAATCTATACTTTCAATTAAATCAGTTATTGGTTTTGATGAAGGTGTTTTTACTACTAATTTTAATTTTCTTTCGATTGCTCGAACAACCATCATTTTTCCGGAAATATATTCTACAGGAAGACAAAGCAGGGCAGAATCTCCTTCTTTGAGTCCCAGAATATCACAAGTCATATTTGCAGAATGGCGCATTCTTTCTTTTTCGACTTCGAAAATCTTGGGTGTCCCCGTGGAACCTGAAGTTTGAACTTTTACTGTTTTGGAATCGCTGAGCCATTCTTCCAGAAAAGCCAGTACTTTAATTTCGAAGTCGGTTTCAGGAGAAATATCGGTTATGGAAAAGTTAGAAAAATCAATTGTCATTTTTGTTAAACTAGTTTTGAATGACGCAAATCCCTGCGTGAGGTTGTAGGCGGAACTCCTTTTTTGTAGAGGCGGCGATTTATCGCGCCTCTACAAAAAAGAGTGGGAGCCGAAGACCGACCCGAAGTTGTAGGGGAAAGCTTTGGCTACGTAGGGTCACGCCCAAATATTACATCCGGTTAACGGTGCCAATTCCCAACAGATTTAAACCTTTTTTGATTGTTTTACCCGTCAGTTCAGACAATGCTAAACGGAAATTTTTCGCATTTGCATCTTCCTGATTGAGAATAGGATTATTCTGATAAAAGGAGTTGTATGATTTAACGACTTCGTAAATATAATTTGCCACCAAAGCCGGCGAAAGTGTTTCTGCAGCACGTGAAATCACTGCTTTGAAATTGGAAAGGTTCATTACCAATTCCTTCTCAAAACCGTTCATTTCGTAATCTGAGACTTTTTCAGCGGTGTTTCCTGCCTTGCTTAAAAGGGATTGAATTCTGGCATAAGTATATTGAATAAATGGTCCTGTATTCCCCGAAAAATCGATACTTTCTGCGGGATTAAAAAGCATTTTTTTCCGCGGATCTACTTTGAGCATAAAATATTTCAGAGCACCGATACCGACGGTTTCGTAAGATTTTTCTTTGTCTTCTTCGGACAGCGTTTCCAGTTTACCAAGTTCCTGAGCTTTGTCTTTAGCCGTTTCGAACATTTCCTGCATCAGATCATCTGCATCGACTACGGTTCCTTCGCGGGATTTCATTTTTCCTTCAGGAAGTTCAACCATTCCGTAAGAGAGATGGTAGAGATTGGCCGCCCAGGAATAGCCCAGTTTTTTAAGGATCTTGATCAGGACATCGAAATGATAATCCTGTTCGTTCCCAACGGTGTAAATTAATTTCTGAATATTGTTTTCCTGAAATCTTTGTACAGCTGTTCCGAGATCCTGCGTTATATAAACCGCAGTTCCGTCGCCACGTAAGAGTAATTTTTGGTCTAATCCTTCGTCAGTTAAATCGCACCAAACTGAACCGTCTTCTTTTCTGTAAAGAATACCATTGATCAAACCCTGCTGAATGAGATCCTTACCTAAAAGATAAGTGTCACTTTCGTACTGAACCTGATCGAAATCTACGCCTAATCTTTTGTAAGTTTCGGCAAATCCCGCGTAAACCCAGGAGTTCATTTCGGTCCAGAGATTTCTTACGGTCTCATCGCCTTTCTCCCAGTTAAGCAGCATTTCCTGCGCTTCTAAAATGATCGGGGCCTGTTTTTTAGCGACGTCTTCTTCATATCCTTTTTCGACAAGGTCTGCGATTTCCTTTTTATATTCTTTGTCGAAGGCGACGTAGTAATTTCCTACGAGTTTATCCCCTTTTAAATGGGTGGATTCCGGAGTTTCATTTTTGCCGGATTTTTGCCAGGCTAACATTGATTTGCAGATATGAATTCCACGGTCGTTGATGATCTGGGTTTTGATGACGTTGTAACCATCTTCTTTTAAAATTTGTGCTACAGAATATCCCAATAAATTATTTCTGATATGTCCTAAATGAAGGGGTTTATTGGTATTTGGGGAGGAATATTCCACCATGACCGTTTCATTTTTAGGTTCTGTTTTTTCAAGATTTTCCTGTACGGAATAAAAATTTTCGAGGAAGAAATTATTTTTAATGGTTAGATTTAAAAATCCTTTGACCACTTTATAACTTTCTACAAAATCTGACTGAGTCGAAAGTGCATCACCCAATTCAACAGCAATTAAATCTGGATTTTTTTTTAGAATTTTAACCAAAGGAAAAGTCACGATGGTGAAATCACCTTCGAAACCAGTTTTGTTTTGCTGAACCTCCAAACGTACGTTGTTGGTTTGATTAACGTCATTAATCTGATAAATCGACTGTATAATTTCCGAAATTTTACTTTCGATGATATCCTTAATATTCATTGTATAGTTTTGAATTACAAATATACGGAAATAAAAAAACCACTCCGGAAAGTGGTTTATAGAAAATTGTTAAAATTAAAGTTTAGTTATCCCACCAAACCGGTTTGTTGATGTCACCAATAACAGTTGCGCTGGCGTTTAGTGTTCTCTCTGATTTTGGAGTAATCAATCTCAAAGGTATTTTTTTACTCTGGCTGTTTTGATTCGGAGTAAGTGTTGGGAAACCTGTTCTTCTCCAATCATTATAAGGTTCCATGGTTGAAAATAGACCAATGTATTTTTGGTTGATAATATTCTCCAAAGTTACTGTTGCAGAAGCTGCGGCTGCAAATGTAGCATCATCTGCACCCGTAATATCAACTAAAGATGCACTGATTGCAGCTTGCAAAGCACTTTGAGCTGGACCTGTATTTCCTAATCTGAATTGCGCTTCAGCTTCGATGTATTTAATTTCGCTATAGCTGAAAATGATCAGTGGAGTGGAAGGTGTTCCGGCAAAATAATCTCCAAAAACGGAAGCATCTGCATTAGCTTCTTCCGGTGAAGAGCCGGTGTAACCTCCCGCAGAATCAAATCCAACTAAAAATGGAAGTCGTGGATCCTCATTATTTTGCAGCAGATCTACCAGATTTTTTCCCATTGTCATATATCCCGCGCGCTGATTATTAAATGCGAACCAGGAATTTTGATTATTTCCGCCATCAAATGTTGCGATAAGATTATCACTTTTTGAGGTAAATGAGTTTTGTAAATAGGTCAGCGCTTTCTGTGCTGCGGCTGCACTCCCATCTCTGCCGGTTAATCGCATAGCGTATCTGGCTTTGATACCATATGCTAATTTCGTCCATTTTGTTACGTCTCCTCCATAAAAAATGTCTTCCGCTCCAGGCAATGATTTGTTGGCTGAAACTGGTTTAGCAAAATCAGCAATAGCGATGTCCAGATAAGATTGAATTCGGGCAATTACCTGCTCCTGAGCATCGTATTTCGGATTAAGATTAGCATCTCCCTTAAAAGCTTCTGTGAAAGGTACGTCTCCCCATGCGTCTGTTGCATATCCAATATTTAATGCGACTATAATTCTGGCGATCCCATCATAGTAAGGATTTGCAGTTCCAAATTGTGTGATGATCTGATTTGCATTAATGCCAGCTTGATAAATATTTCCCCAATCACCTTCATTATCGGTTTCACTTAAGAAATAATTCGTGTAATCTAAGGATTGGTTAGAAACTCCATCTGTTTGTTGCATCAATGATGAAAAGACCCGCGTGAGATTTCCTGTCGAATTGTTAATCGTCCCAATTTCAGCACCAGTTAATAATGTTCGTGGTGAAGTAAGCTCGGTTGGATTATTAGGATTATCATTAAAAGTTTCTATCTCGTGTTGACATGAGTTTATACTTAAAACACTTGCCAGTACTATTGTTGTATATATTAATTTTTTCATTTTAAAATCCGAATTTAAATGTTAAAAAATAGCTTCTGGTATTTGGGGAATTAAAGTAGTCGAACCCATTTGTATTTGATCCTGAACCTGCCAAAGAATTTTCTGGATCGATGCCTTTGTAATTGGTAATGATAAATAAGTTACGGGCGCTTAGACTTAACTCTGCATTTTTAACAAAAGATAAGCTTGGACTGTTGGTCAATATTTTTGTGAAATTATATCCTAAACTTACATCTCTTAGTCGAATCCAGTTGATATCTTTTTCAATAGCTGTTTCATTTGCACTTCCGGAACCATCACCAAGATAATTGGAATAGTAAACTTTGTTGCTAAGAGCAATATTATTAGGACTGCCATTTTCTAAAACACCCGGAATAATATAAGTTCCACCTCTATTATCTGCAGATGCCTGAGTCCGTCCTAATCTGTTTAATCTTGCCAAAGTACCGTCCCAAATGTCGCCACCTTTTCGAACATCAAATAAGAAACTTAACGAAACATTTTTAAATGTAATATTGTTTCTAAAGCCACCTGTCCAGTCTGGATTCGGATTACCAATAATTTGAGATTCTGCTGATAAGATCGGAATACCATCCGTTCCAATAATCAAATTTCCGGAAGCATCTCTGTTATATGCGGATCCATAAAAAACTCCCAGTGGTTGGCCTAAAGTAATACTTGGCGCAAGATTTCCGCTAAAGAAATCTGATCCTTCACCGCTGTTATTTGGTGTACCATTCAAGTCGGTTACTTTGTTTCTGTTCAAAGCCCAGTTAAAATTAACATTCCAGGTTAAATTTTCCTTTTTAATGATGTCATATCCCAATTCAACTTCTAAACCTTTGTTTTCTACAGTCGGACCATTCGTGAATTTTAAGCCATACCCTGAAGATGGAGCTACAGGAAGTGCAATTAAAAGATCATAATTGGTAGATTGATATGCACTTACATTTAAGTGTAATCTTTTGAATAGATCTAATTCTAATCCAACTTCATATTCTTTATTATGTTCTGGCTTAAGGTTAGGATCTTTTAAAGTTGTATTGAATCCATAAGCACCTACACCACCGTAAGGAGAGTAGAGTTGCGGACCAAAAGTATCAAAATAATAAGGGGTTGTATAAGTGGTGAGCGTATTATATGGTCCCGGTGAAGCAAAAGTACTTGCATAAGAAGCGCGCACCTTACCTAAGTTAACCCAACTTGGCAGATCAAGTGTTTTGTTGAAAAGCCAGGATGCAGATATAGACGGATAAAAATAAGATCTGTTGGCTGCAGGCAAAGTAGAATTCCAGTCATTTCTACCTGTTGCCGTTAAATAAAACTGATCATAGAAATCAAATTCTAAGGATGCATAAACGCCTCTTTTTAATTGTTTTGAATCAAAATTTTGTGGGGTGAACGTTGTGAAATTAGATAAATTGAATTGATTGATCTCAAGCATCGTAGATCCAACGGTATACTGATCATTTGCAAAAGCAGAATTAACTGAAGCTCCTACGTTATAATTTAAATTAATTCGATCGGTCAAATTAACGATTCCATTAAAGATTAAATCGATATTATATAAACTTTTCACATATGAATCTATAATTACTTGTCCGGTTCCGTCTCCTGTTGAATTCCCGTTACTTGTATAAGAATAATTTTGCTGAGCGTGGGTAGAATAAGTATCTACACCTGCTCGCAAGGTTGCATTCAACCATCTGCTGTAATTGTAAACAACATGTCCGCTTAAAATTATACGGTTAGTTTCATCCGTATAAGGGTTTTTGTAGACGGTATACAATGGATTATCGTAAAAAGCATAGTAATTTTTATTGAATCCCTGCGCTGTTTGATAATCTCTAACGTCATAGCTTGAGGGCATTCTTAATAACGAAAGCATTATACCTGCAGTATTACTTCCTTTTTGTGCTCTCAGACCAGTCGTATTCGTATACAATGCATCTGCACCTATTTTTAATTTATCTGATAAGTTATATTCTGAATTTACGCTAAATGATGTTTTCTTTAACGAGGTGTTTGGTACGATCCCAGTTTGATCAGTGTGGCCAAATGATGCTCTGAAATTTCCATTGTCATTTCCACCAGATAAAGCAAGATTGTAAGTATTTGTTACGCCTGTTTTAAAGAAATTTTTTACATTATCATTAGATTGAAGTCCCGGAACACTTGAAATGAGCGGTCCCCAACTTGAGGTAGTTCCATTTGTAGTGGCAAAGCCATCTTCTCCATATTGCGCCGGAAGAATATATGCTGTTCCGTTAGTACCTGCAGCATAAGTTCTTTGTAGATCGATCATGTTACTTAACCGGTCAAAACCAATAGATGTCGAAAAATCTATGCCGATACCTTTTGTTTTCCTACCTTTTTTGCTAATGTAAATGATGACTCCATTTCTTGCATTTTCTCCATACAGTGCTGCAGCAGCTGCTCCTTTCAATACTGATACGCTTTCAATATCTTCTGGATTAATGTCTACAGCTCTGTTAGAATCATCGACACCGCCAATATTGGTACCTGATCCGGCATTGTTATTTATGGAGTTATCAATGATCATCCCATCTAAAACGATTAGAGGCTGACTCGAAAGATTAATAGATTTTTGTCCCCTTATTAGAATTTTACTCGAAGCACCCGGTGTACCGGATGACCCCGTAACTTGTACGCCTGCAACTTTTCCTGCAAGACCTTGAATAACATTGGATTCGTTAGATTTCTGTAAATCTCCGCCATCCACTTTGGATACTGAATATCCAATTGCTTTTTTTTCTCTTTTAATACCCAAAGCAGTCACAACAACACCTTCGATATTTTCGGTTCGCACGGTGTCTTTTTTCTGTGCATTCACCATGGCGAACGACGAAGTCAAAACTACTGCTAAAACGCTGGTTGTTAATTTCTTCATGTCAAATTGAATTTTTTCTCTAACAAAATTGCAAAAGATAATTAATATGACCAAGATATTTATTAATAAATTCATAACAAATTTACAAAGTTGTTATGATACTGTTAATATTACACTGTAGTACGTAGTGAAAAATAATGTAATGCATTGAAAAAGAAGTGTTTGAAAGAATAATATGAACAAGAGTTAAGCGGTTTCCTGTACAATTGCGACACATTTCGATGCAGATCACGACTTCATAATATTTTTAACAGATTAAAAGTTTATATTTAAAATATATAAAATACTGAAATTGAATATTTTAGTGATAATTTCTATACAATCGGCTACCCTTTTAAGTAGACTTCACATTCTTAAATATATTGACCTCATTACGAGAAATTCAATGGTATTGCTGAAACTTTCTGATTTATGTTTATAAAGTGTCTGATAGTCTTAATTTTGAATTTTTGAAAATAAAAAACCACTCCGAGGAGTGGTTTTTATGATTATCTGTACAAATATTAGAATTTGTCCCAGAATATTTTAGTATAAAGGAAGTTTCCTCCGATTGCTGTACCAGCTGCCTGATAATTGGTAGGATTAGTAGATTGTTCCGTTACAGGATACAATAAACGAACCGGTACTTTATTATTAGCTTCAGAAACAGCACCAACTGCTGGTAATAAAACTGGATAGTCTAATCTTCTGTAGAAGTTCCAACTAGTTAATGGTTGATTATACATGGCAACCCAAGCTTCAGTACCAATAGATTTTTTCCAGTTGGCAGCATCATAAGGATTTGCGGTAATATATGCAGTCGCAGCTGCAGTAGTTTTACCCCACTGTACAAAAGATGCAGTTATTGCTTTTGCGTACAGATTTGCAGCAGTGTCACCACCAATATTCCATCTTGCTTGAGCTTCAGCTAAGTAGAAAGCAACTTCAGTATAGTTTAGCAAAATACCAGGAGTTGTTGCGACGTAAGCAAAATTTCCAGGATTTGAATATCCTGTGAAAGATGATTTTTCACCAATTATACCTCCATCATAATAGAAACTAAATCCTAGAAGATCACCAACCTTAGCTGTGTCAACTGCATAACCACTCAAAGTAACTGTTGTAGCAGTAAATGATGTGATTGTACCAACTTTTAAAGTCGTTCTGTTATTGAAGACATCATCTCCAACTTTAAATGTGACAGCAGGGAGTACAGCAGGTAAAGTGAATGTAATTGTAGAACCCGCTACTGCAGTTGTTTTACCCAGATCATAATGTAGGTTTTGTCTGAAGTATTCTGATCTTCTTGGATCACTTTTCGAATTCATATAATCGACGATTGTTTTCCCAGCCACAAAATCGTTTCTATTACTAGCTACAAGATTTGCGTAGATTTGACTGTAGTTAGGCGAAGCCGCTAAGTAAGCTAGGGTACAGTCGTCAACTCCGGAAGTAAAAACCCCTCCAGTGATTGCAGTTTGCACAGTAGCTTTAGCTAAGCCATCATCTGAATCAGCGATTGCAATTCCTAATTTTAACAAAAGAGAGTTTCCGAATTTTTTCCATTTCGTAACATCTCCATTGTAGTACTTTTCGCCACTTGCGAAACTTGATCCCGTTGTGTCAAGATTAGTAATATCAGCTTGTAATCTAGTGATTAGTGAACCGTAAATTGCTTTACCATCATCATAGGCAGGAAGTGGAAATGCTACATCATCTAATGATTGAGAGTAAGGAACGTTTCCGAAAGTATCAACAGAAAGCTGATAAGTATAAACTTGTAACATATCAACTATTGCTAACTGATTTTTCATAGTTACCGGCCAAGTACCCTGCTCTGCAGGAGTTGGTTGATAAACCATAATCAGTTTTCTAGCCTGATCAAGATTTTTTAAAGTTCTAACATACAAATTTAAGAAAACCTGATCAGAAACATTTCTTGTTGTGAAATTATACTGACTCTCATCAGAATAAGTGGTTTCCTGCCAATACTGCATTGTTAACCTGAAGTTATTTATGTTAACACTTGGTGTATTTACGTAATCTGACAGTTGTTTCTCCGCGTAAGTTATTAAAGATGAAGGCACCGTTGTATAGTAACTGTTGGGATCTGTATTTAATGCGGTTAAAGTATCGCGTTCGCAAGATTGCAATACGGTAACCATCGCTATGAAAGCTATTATTATTTTTTTCATGATACTCTAATTAGAAATTAAGTTTAACATTGAATGAGATAGTTCTTGTAGTTGGAAGAACTGCGGATTGATAACCTTGTACGTTTCCAGCACTTAAACCTGATTCAGGATCTGCATATGGAAGATACTTTTTTATAATCCACAAATTGTTTCCTACTAAACTTACTGAGGCTCCTTTAACGAAAGTTGCATCTAAGAATTTTTGTGGGATCGCATAAGTGATCGCTACTTCTCTAAGTTTAATATAGGTTGCATCATATACAAATTGTTTTGCAGGATAAGCTTCGTATCCGAAAGCTCCTGTACTTGCAGCGTCAAGACGTACATCATTTGGAGAATATCCACCTGATCCGTTTGTTTTCACACCGGGTAAGATTAAACCTCCACCGTTTGCTAATGTATTACGAACTGGGTTTCCTAAATCGTTGGTAAATACAGTTTCTGGGTAGAGACCTGTATCCTGTCCATAATATTGATCTAGAGAGAAAATATCACCACCTTGTTTCCAGTCGATCTGGAATGATAAAGAGACATTTTTGTAAGAGAATTTGTTTACTACACTTCCAAACCAATCTGCCTGCATGTTTCCAATAACAGCGTTTGTGTTTGTTTTTAAATATTTACCGTAGCTTGAACTTGCAGGATTACCATCAACAATCGGATTTCCGCTTGGATCGTAGACGAAATCTGTTCCTTTAATCGTTCCATAATCATCATTTAATGAAGCGTTAATGGTAACACCTCCCTGGAAACTTCCTATGGAAATATTTTCAACTCCCTCAGATAATTTAGTAACTTTTGATCTTGGATTAGACCAGTTAACATCCATTCCCCAAGTAAAATCAGTTGTTTTAATAGGAACAAGATTTACGGTAAGTTCAAGACCTCGTGAACTTATGTTACCAACATTTTGAAATTTCGCCGCAACACCAGTGGTGTAAGATACAGGTAAAGCCAGAAGTTGATCAAAAGTATCATTTTTATACCAAGCGAAATCTATCCCAATTCTGTTTTTGAAAAATTGCAGAGTCGCTCCGGCTTCGTAAGATTTTGTTCTTTCTGGACGTAAACCTGCGAATTTTGCTGTGGTATTATAGAAGAAGGAAGAGGTGCCGAAAGCGGTAGTTACTCCATATTGATTCAAAATTTGATCCGGTGCAGTATCATTACCTACCTCTGCATATGAACCTCTTAATTTTGCAAAAGATAAAGAATTAATATCCTTCAAAAACTGCCAGTTTGAAATTACTGCACTTAAAGATGCTGAATAATACCAGTAAGCTCTATTCTCGGCTGGAAGTGAAGATGATTCATCTCTACGAACGGTACCGTCAATATAATAAGTGTTTAAAATACCGAAATTAGCCTGCGCGAAAATACCGTACACTTTTTTAGTAGTATCTCTAACCGTAGGTGAAGGAGCCGTAGCTAAGGTATTTGTTACAGAGTACACTCCCGGGATGAATAAACCTCCTTGTGTACTTTGTGAGTTGGAGTAGAAATTTTGAACGTTAACGTTAGATCCTAAAATACCGTAGAAGTTTACGTTATTGTTGAAGAAGTTATCTTTGTAAGTACCAATTAAGTCGTAGTTATCTTCGTTTCTTTTTTGGTTAACTACTGCATATCCTGAAGGTTGGCTACCAATCGCTGGTCCTATGGACATTGTATCTGGTAATGATCCTACCGCTCTTCTCTCATCTATAAAGTAAGAAAAACCATCATGCGTTGCTCTCGCCAAAATGTTGATTTTATTGGTAACATCATAACTCAAACTAAAGTTTCCTGCAAATCTCTGACGGGAATCTGTGATGTAATTTTCATAAAGTCTGAAGTAAGGATTATCCCAGTATAAAGGTGCAATTTGGGTTGGTGATTTAATATTCCAGGAAAAGTTTTTCTTAGACATGAAATAAAGATCTTGCTGATCCTGCAAATCTACGTTTGTTGCCCACCATTGTCTAAAATTCCCTGTAATACCGTGGTACCCAGTAGGGTTTTTACCTGTAGTATTTTGGGTTACATAAGTTGCATATAGATTAGCGGTAAGGTTACTTGTAATTTTATAAGACGCATTTCCTGTTAAACTGTTTTTGTTTAAATTGGTATTTGGCAGAATATCATTTCCGTAAGTATTTTGGTATGATAACCTGAAAGATGAAACATCATTACTATTTGATATAGCAAAAGAGTTATTATACATCACTCCCGTTTCGAATAAACTTGAAGGATCATTTTTACCTGCAATCCAAGGAGAAGGATTTCCGAAGTTTTTAGAGCCGGGAATAAATGAGGTGTATTGCCATACGAGTAGATTTGGATCAAAAGCTGCTCCATAAGAAGCATCTTCATACATCGGAGCTAAAGGGGCACCGTTGTAAAGTTCAAACTGTGACTTTTTAGTTGGGCCGTATTTATATCCGTAACCTTGTCCGTATGTTTTCTGATAAGTTGGGAAGGTTTCTTTGTTAATATTAGAGACTGAAATAGAAGAACTGAAATCAATACCAATTCTACCAGTAGCTTTACCTCTCTTAGTAGTAATAATAATTGCTCCATTCGAAGCTCTAGAACCGTAAAGAGCAGTTGCCGCAGCACCTTTCAATACGTTAATTTCGGCAATGTCATCTGGATTAATATCCGAAATTGTATTTCCGGTGTCAACATTAAGAGCTGTACTTGATACAGAAGTTGAACTGTTTAGCATTGGAGTACCGTCAACCACAAATAATGGCTGGTTACTTCCAGTAATAGATCGGTAGCCCCGTAAAGTTACGTCAACTGACCCACCCACGTTTCCACTGGATTTAATGCTTAGACCAGAGACCTTTCCAGATAAATTACTGGTAAAGTTGGCAGAAGGGCTTTTAGTAATGTCCTCAGCGCTTACACTTTGAGTCGCATAGCCTAAAGCTTTTTTCTCTCTTTTGATACCAAGGGCAGTTACTACTACTCCTTCAATATCCTGTGTTCTAGCAGTGTCTCTCTTTTGCGCATTTACCAAAGCAAATGATGAGGTCAAAACTACTGCTAAAACAGTTGTTGTTAGTTTTTTCATATCAATTTAAATTTTTTCAGTGAGACAAAAGTGCAAAACTTTCTTAATATAAACAAGGTAAATGTTAATTATTTCTTAATTTTGCAAATAATATATTAATTTATTGGGAAATTTTTGCTAAAATGAAATTAATCAAAAAATGGTCAAGCTATAATGTAGAAGCTGGTTGTGATGAAGTAGGCCGAGGTTGTTTGTGTGGACCAGTAGTTGCTGCGGCTGTTATTATTGATAAAAAATTTAAGCAAAATTTGGTTAATGATTCTAAAAAATTAACATTTAAAACCCGCTTAGCGTTAGACATTTATATTAAGAATAATGTTAAAGAATTTGCAATTGCAGAGCATTCTCCGTCTTTCATTGATGAACATAACATCTTAAATGCTAGTATTTACGCTATGCATTCTGCGCTGGATCTGCTAAAAATTCGCCCAGAATTGATCCTGGTCGACGGAAATCGGTTTCATCAATACCAAATGGTGCCACATGAGTGTATTATTAAAGGTGATGAAAAAATTCTCGCGATTGCCTGCGCCTCTATTTTAGCCAAAAATTACAGAGATCAATTGATGATCAATTTACACGAAGAATTTCCTGAATACGGATGGAACAAAAATATGGGTTATGCAACAAAACACCATCGGGAGGCTTTGATGAAATATGGGCCTACCATTCATCACCGTCGATCTTTTCGATTAGATTATTCTGAAAAGATGGATTAATGGAAATATTAAGGAAAAAGATTTAAATCAAATTTATAGAAGGTATTTTAAAGTTCTTCAACGTTAAGTTTGTTATCATTTAAAACTTTCGCTACAAATAAATACTCATTTGTAAATAAACTGAAAGCAAAAAAAAACCACTCCGAAGAGTGGTTTTTCTTATAGTACTTTTAAAATCTATCTAGCCCAGAAAGGAGTAAATTGATTTTTAGTAAATACGTCTTCACCTGTCATTTTCGGAACATTGAGTACGTTAGACTGGTATTCCGAGTTTGGATATACTAATCTATTTGGTTTTACTGTTTTGATTGCAATAGTTGGAAGTGGAGTAATAGGGAATCCAGTTCTTGTATAATCAAAGTAAGACTGCTCTGGATTAATTCCAGTTAAAGCGATCCATTTTTGAGTCATAATCGCTTCGATCATATTTGAAGTAGTTCCAACAGTGATCCCTAATTTTGGAACTGCTGCGATCTGTGTTAAATAAGCCGCTGCACCAGTTGCTCCTAAAGAAGCGTATGAAGCTGTTACGGCAGTGTTGAAGTGACCTTGCGCATTACTAAATGCTGCAGGATATCTAACTGCTGCTTCTGCTAACAAAAATTCGGCCTCAGCTTTCGTCATCAAAACTCCTGATTTAGCTGATCCTTTCTGAATTGTTTCAGATTTGATACCTGGGCCATCTGTTGCTGTGATAGTTTGTGCTCCAATGGTAAGGCCTTCACCTAATCTTGAAGTATTTCTACCTGAAGCTGCTCCTGGCTGACCTGGTGTAGCACCTTGTCTAACACCTTCAACTGCTTTTGGTGCAGATGCAGGGGAAGTTGTAAGTGGGGTAACTAAGGTAAACATTCTACCTCTTCTTCCATCAACAATACCATTAAATTTCTGATATACGTCTCTTGTATCATTCACATTATTTCCATTCAAAGCGATCGCGATGTGTTCTGAAGGAATAACCAATGTATAATTCTGAGGTCTTGAACCAGAACTTGTATACACGTTATAATTGAAGAAAGGATTTTGCTTTGTATCAGCACTTGAATTGTAACCTGGGTTTACAGTTACATCATTTGCAATAAATGATGCAGTTGCCAAAGTTGCCAATTTTTGATCTCTGTATGTTGCAAGTTCGCCTGTTACGTTAGACATTCTCACTAAATATCTTAACTTAAGAGTGTTCGCAAATGCAATCCACTTAGCTTTATCACCATTAAAGACTACATCATAGTTTGCTAAAGTGTTAGTAGTGGTGGTCAAAGTTTGAACTGCACTTTCTAGATCTGCGATAGAAGCTTTATAAATATCTTCTCCTTTGTCATATTTAGGAGTTAAGATCGCACTATTAAATGCTTCAGAGTAAGGAGCATCGCCCCAAAGATCTGTGATGTTTTGCATGTAATATGCTTTCATCACCTTAGAAATTGCTTTTGTTGCTGCATATTTACCATTTGCATCATTAAAATTAATGATCAACTGGAAATTTGACATATTTCTGTAAGTTTGATCCCATACATCAGCATAAAATGCAGTAGTAATGTTCGGAGAGTATTCATCTACGAATGGAGTTCCATAAGAGTAAGAGTTTCCGGCAATACTGTTCATTTCTAAACCTGCGAACTGTGTAAGTCTTCTTGCCTGTACATAATAAGTGTTAGTTACAGCACCAGGGAAAATGAATTCAGGAGTTAGATCGGTAACCGCAATTCGGTCGGGATTTTGATTAACATCTAAGTAATCGTTGCACGACACAGTTCCTAATAAACTTGCCAGTGCGAGTACAAATATTTTGTTTTTCATTATTTTATATATTAAAAGTTTGCATTTATTTTGAAACCAAAAGTTCTTGTTGTAGGATATTGGCTCGTATCAGCAATACCACCACCATTTCCTGAAGTAGTAGATGATTCAGGATCTCCAAAGTTTCTATTGCTCTTCGCATAAATTGCAATAGGATTTCTAGCATAAAGACTCACTGAAATATTATTAAGGAAAGTAGAGCTTAGAACAGATTTTGGTAAATCATAAGATAAAGCAATTTCTCTAACTTTAAAGAAGGTTGCGTCTACCACTAAATTCTCTCCAACATTTCTAAATGCAGAACCAGTCCAGAATGTTGTAACTCCACCATAATCCGGCGAGTAAGCTGCAGTTGTATTCGCTACATAATTCCCATTAATAAACTGTACTGAGTTAGGAACGATATATCCGCCAGATCTGTCTTGATCAGCAGTTTCTTCTAAACCTCCCGTAAACGCAAGCAATCTTTTGGTGAATGAAACAAATTTACCTCCTTTTCTGTATTCTGCTACTGCAGAAAGAGTTAATCCTTTGTATTTGAAAGCAGTGTTGATACCAATTGTATAATCTGGGTTTACACTTCCTAAGATAGAAGTTCCAGAATTTTGCAATGGTACACCACTAGCGTTTACTACAATATTACCGTTAGGATCTCTTCTGTAAGAAGTACCTACGATGGAGTAAAAATCTTCTCCTACAACACCGGCAATACCGATTGATGGGGTAGTGTAAGTAAGAAGAGCTACTCGCTCTGCTCCTGAATTTAATTCAACTAATTTTGTTTTAGAAGAAGAGTAGAATCCATTTAGATTCCAAGTGAAATCTTGAGTTTTAATTGGAACTAATCCTACGTTAACCTCATAACCTTTCATTTGCGATTTTCCGATATTATCTCGGTACGCTGTTAGTCCAGATGCACTTGAAGGTACGATGTTACTGATCAAATCTTCCGTTGTAGACTGATAAATTGATGCGTCGATCGTAATTCTGTCTTTAAAGAATCCAGCAATTACATTTAAATCTGCAGTATTTACGTATTCAGGTCTGATATCTGGATTTGTAAACGCAGTATTTAAAATGTAAGAAGGAATGTTTGCCGGATATCCTGTTGGGATAGTACCTGTTGCATTAAGAGCGTACGTTGTAGCACCACTCACATTTCCAACTCTCGTATAACTAGGAGCAATTTTTAAATAATTGATAAAAGTATTGCTTAAATCGAAAGCCTTTGTAGGTACAAAAGAAATACCAGCAGAGTAATATGGGTAAGGTTTAGTTGAAGCCTTACCGTTTTGGTCATTAAAACTTAGTTGAGAACTTTTTTCGTATCTAAATGTTCCGTTAACAAACAAATAATCTTTATATGCTAAATCTAAATTCGCATATCCTGCAATCAATCTGTTATTGACAGTGTAGTTATCCATTGTGCCACCATCTTCTTTCACGGTCGTATCTGCGTATAGAGCAGGATTTGAAACGTTGTTATAGTTGTACCATCCTGGAACATACAATCCGCTTCCTCCAAATGTTCTAGCAGTAGACTGGCTGTCCTGTATGTTATTACCTAAATTTAATTTCATGTTAATATCAGACGTTAGGTCATAATTGAAATTCAACATTAAATCACCGTAGTACTTTCTGTCATTGTACGTTCTGTTATAAAAATAAGCAGTAACGTCTGGTGAACCGAATGCATTAAGAGTGTTAGCGTCAAGGAAAGGTACGCCTGTATTAGAATATTTGATGATACCTGTTGAACCATCATTATGATTATTCTGCTCTACCTTGTTTAAGCTAAGGTTACCTGTATAAGATAAACTAATGTTTTTGTTAAATTCATACTCTACAGATAATAGACCACTCAAATATTCTTTTGTAGAATTAAATCGAGCGTGTTCTATAGTCCAGTAAGGATTTGTTGAGTAAGCAGTCAAATATCCTGGGATACCTGAATTTCTGTACTTTCTGATATCATTAGTACTTGGCATTTGTAATAGATCATCGTACAAACCAGAATCTGTTTTGTCTACAACTCTACTAAGGAAGTTGAACTGACCATCAACTCTTAATTTACCAAGTTTTTTACCAGCTTTGAACAAGAAGCTGTTTTGCTTTAACTGATCTCCTTCTACAACGAAGTTATTTTCTAATCTATTGATCGACATGAACGCGTATGAATCTGGTCCACCAACATTCACACTCAATCCATTTTGAAAACTTACTCCATTCGTGAAGAATTTAGCAAAGTGGTCCTTAACCGGCGCATATTTTTCGTAAATGAATCCGCCTCCATCTTGTGGTAATCCAGCTGGAACATACTGTCCACCAAGTGGTCCATTGTATGCAGGTCCCCAAGATGTATTTTCCCATGGCACGTAATTAGTCCCTCCGAAATCATCATCACTGTATGAATTATCCTGAACTCCTTTTCCGTATCTAGTTTGGATAATAGGGAATTTGAATCCTTGACTCACTTCTACAGAAGAAGTCAAATTAAACTGAATTTTTTCAGATTTCGTTCCTCTTTTAGTATTTACTAAAATTACACCGTTCACCCCTTGTGAACCATATAAAGCTGCTCCTTGAAGACCTTTAATAACGTTCACGTTTTCAATAATCTCAGGTGGAAGAGCGTTTAAGATCGCTGCATCGGAAATAACGTTGTCAATAACAACCAAAGCCTGGTTATTACCTGTAATAGATTTCGATCCTCTCAAAATAATTTTATAAGATGGATCTACAGCACTGTTCGTATTCGAAATCTGTAATCCAGATACTTTACCTTGAAGTGCTTGCGTAACTCCTGGAGCCGAACCTTGATTCAACTCTTTAGTTCCTACAATTTGTTGAGCGTTTGTAATCGCATCAGATTTTTTCTTAATTCCGAGAGCACCAGTAATTATAACCTCACCGATGTTCTGCGTTTTGATGGTATCTTTAACTCTTTGTGCACTTACCATGGCAAATGACGAAGTTAAAACTACTGCTAAAACGCTTGTCGTTAATTTCTTCATATTATATTAAATTTTTTCATTAGCGCAAAAATGCAATCTTTTATTAATTTGACCAAATTTTTTCTTAACAAATTCACAAAAAAGTTATAATATTTCTAATAGAGCGTATAAATAATTATAAAGTGTAGCAAATTTCATATATGCTGAAAATCAACATTTTCTCTTAAAATAGGCAATATTTTGTCATAATTTAAATGGTAAATGATACAGCTTTATAAATAATAGATTGGGAACATTCAAAAAAAAATTAACCAAATTTTTGTTAAATGATCTAAAAAATTAACCTTTTGAACTGAATTTTAAAATCTTTATGTTAAATAGATTTATTGACGAAAAAAGTTAAGTTGATAAGGGTAATGCTTGCTGTTCTTTCCGCTATTTATTCAAAGTGTAAAATTCATAATTTATCAAGCTATTTTATATTATATTAATTTTTCTGTCAATTTTTCAATTCTGAACCCCAAAAAAAATAAAAAAACGGAAGAATATTTTCTTCCGTTTTTTTCTATGATATATAAGGTATAACTTATTTCTTTTTGCCAGTGTTTTGAACTTTTTGCTGTTCCTGAGCTTTTTCCATCATTTCACGCATTCTCTTCTGGAATTTACCCTCTGGTTTTGGTCCTTTGGTTTTATTCTGCTGAATCTGAGCGTGTATTTTCTTCTCATCCAGAATCCAGTATTTAATGACTAAGATGATGAGGATATTGATCGCATTCGATACGAAATAGTACCATGAAAGTCCCGACGCTGAAGTATTCAGGAAGAACAAGAAAGTGACCGGGAAGATATACATCAACACTTTCATGTTCGGCATTCCTTCCTGCGTTGGTTGCTGCATGTTTCCTGCCGTCATAATTGTATATATAAGAATAACTACGGTACACGCAATAGCGAATATACTTAAGTGATCCTGCAAAAATGGAATATGAAAAGGCAACTTGATCACGTCATCATAAGCGGTCAAATCTTTCGCAAACCAAAAACTTTTCCCCCGCAGATCGATCATATTCGGGAAGAAGCGGAATAATGCGTAGAAAATCGGCACCTGAATTAATCCCGGCAAACAACCCGCCATTTGATTTACGCCGGCCTTTCGATAAACAGCCATTGTTTCCTGCTGTTTTTTCATGGCATCTGCACCTTTATTTTTTTCGTTCACCGCATCAATTTCAGGACGAATGACCTTCATCATCGCACTCAATTTGTGCTGTTTGAACATTACCGGTGATAAAATTATTTTTACGATAATCGTCATTAAGAAAATGACCCAACCTGCGGCTAATCCCCAACTTGTGATCAAATTGTACATCGGGATAAAAAACCATCTGTTCAAAGTTCCGATAAATGACCAACCTAATGGAAGCAATTCATCAAAATTCTTGTCATACGATTTAAGCATTGGTAAATCCAAAGGCATAAAATACCATTTGAAATCTTCGTTCAACTCATTATTAGCCAGATCGACCTGACCATTAAAATTAAATTTTTTCAAAAATTCACCTTCTTCAATCATTTCCTGTGAACCTTTTGAATTTTTAAAACCTTTTTGAGGTTCAATGACTGCGGAGAAGAACTGTTGTTTTACAGCCAGCCAGTTAAGATTTTCCTTTGGTTCTTCCATTGTGGTCCTTCCATCGTAATCAAAACTCTTGTAATCATTAAAGGTGTAATTGAATTCGGTATGGGTTTGTTCCTGAGAACGCCCTTTTTCCATGCCGCGAACATTATAATTCCAGATGAAATCTGCTTTCTGATCTGAAACCAGTTGACTTAAACCCTGCGTTTTTACATTAAAATCAACAATATATTTATCGAGCAACGTATAGATAAACTGAATGGTAGCGCCATTAACAGTAGTCTGCATGGTGACAGAATTTCCGTTTTGTACTGGACTGAAAACTAAATCCTTCGTGTTAAAAAATTTTCCGGATTTGTCTTTGAATTGAAAACCATAACTGGAATTATTTTTATCAAAGATCAAAAGCGGTTTGTCGTTAACATCTGTTTTTTTGTTGTAAGCTTTGTATTCATTCAACTGAACGGTAGAAATTTGACCGCCCAACGTAGAGATTGCCAAAGTCAATTCCTTGTTTTTCAATTCAATCTGCTGAATAGATGCTGTTTTTACACTATCGTTCAAATTGGTAACAATAGCAGGTTTTGCATTATTAACCGGAGCTTTTTGAGTAACAGCTGTTTTATTTTGAGCATCTTTCAACTGCTGATCCTTTGCTTGTTTGTTTTGAAAATAAAACATTGCTCCAATCAGAATCATCGAAAAAAGGGCGAAACTGATGAGTTGGTTTTTATCTAAACCGTTATTTTGCTGCATTTTAATTTATTTGAAATTTAAATTGAGAGGTTCGGAAATAATGTATTTCTCTGCCTTTTAATTTTAGGTGGCAAAAATACTGAAATTTTTGGCAATGAAGAATTTTTTGGAAGGTCATTTAAAAACAAAAGAGATAAAAAACAATTTGTCTTTTATCTCTTTCTTTTATTTTTTGGTACAGGCCTTTATAAATGCCTTAAATAAAGGATGCGGCGACGCTACTGTACTTTTATATTCGGGGTGATACTGTACTCCTATATAAAAAGGATGATCTTTTAATTCTAAAGTTTCCACCAGTTCAGTTTCCGGATTAAAACCAGTTGGAACCAAACCGTTTTTTTCGAATTCATCTTTAAATTCAGAATTGAATTCATAACGGTGACGGTGTCTTTCTGAAATATTTTTAGTTCCGTATATTTCATTCAGTTTTGAGCCGGTTTTCAAAGAACACTTCCAGGCTCCTAATCTCATCGTTCCTCCTTTATCGACCACATTTTTCTGATCTTCCATTAAAGAAATCACCGGTTCAGGCGTTGAAGTATCAAATTCCATCGAGTTGGCTTTTTTGTAACCCAGCACATTTCTCGCGAATTCAATGGTCATGATCTGCATTCCCAGACAAATCCCCAAAAGAGGAATATTGTTTTCCCTCGCATATTTGGCGGCGGAGATTTTTCCTTCAATCCCACGATCTCCAAAACCTGGCGCGATTAAAATTCCGTCGATACCCGCAAATGTTTCTTCAATATTACTTTCATCCAGTTCTCCGCTGTAGATCCAGCGAATTTTAACTTCAGTTTCCAGATCTGCACCTGCATGAATAAAAGATTCAGCGATCGATTTGTAAGAATCCTGCAAGGAAACATATTTTCCAACCAAAGCGATCTCCACAGATCGTTTCGGATTTTTATATTTTTTAAGGAAGCTTTTCCAGTCTTTTAGATCTGCTTGCTTTTCAGATTTTAGATTTAATGTTTTTAAAACCACATCATCGAAATCCTGTTTCTGAAGATAGAGAGGAACTTCATAGATCGTTTCCAAATCTTTACATTCAATTACGTTCTCCAAAGCTACGTTACAGAACTGCGCTAATTTATTACGCTGCTCTTTAGGAATAATATGTTCTGTTCTACAAACCAAAACATCAGCTTGAATCCCAGATTCCATCAGCTGCCGAACAGAATGTTGTGAAGGTTTGGTTTTCAATTCACCACTCGAAGCCAGATAAGGCAGCAAAGTCAGGTGAATCACCATTGAATTATGCTCACCCAGTTCCCATTTCAGTTGTCTTACGCTCTCTATATAAGGAAGAGATTCAATATCGCCAACCGTTCCACCAATTTCGGTGATGATGATGTCGTAGTTTTGTTTGGCCAGCATTTTTATGCGGCGCTTAATTTCATTCGTAATGTGTGGAATAACCTGCACGGTTTTTCCTAAGAAATCACCTTTTCTTTCTTTATCAATAACTGTTTGGTAAATTTTACCGGTCGTTACATTATTATTTTGGGAAGTTTTAGAATCCAGAAATCTTTCGTAATGCCCCAGATCCAGATCGGTTTCTGCGCCATCATCAGTCACATAGCATTCGCCGTGTTCGTAAGGATTTAGCGTTCCCGGATCAATATTAATGTAAGGGTCAAGTTTTTGGATGGTGACATTAAATCCTCTCGATTTTAGCAGTAAGCCAAGTGAAGCTGAGACAATTCCTTTGCCTAAAGAAGAAGTTACACCACCGGTTACGAAGATGTATTTCGTGTTCTTTTTACTCATTAGTTTAGGTTTGTGCAAAGTTAATGGATTTTGAAAGACGGCGCAAATAAAGGCGAACTAATATTTTTAGGAGCTATTTCCCGCTCTCCACTATATCTTTTATTCCGCTAAAGCTTCATAAAAGGATGCCGTTTCGATCGGGGCTAGAGATTTTTGCCAAAAAGTAAAGAATTAAAAATATAAAGACATAGAAATATCCAGCGAGAACCGCAATCTGACAAAACATTTTTTCGGTAGAAAGCTAACTCGTGTCACTCTGAGCCAGTCGAAGAGTTTTCAAATCTGTCTTAAGTTTTGGCTAAAGCCAATTGGACTTTTCAACTTTTTTAAACGGGCTAAAGCCCGTTTCTATTGATGTTTATTCTGCTATTTCACTCTTATATTGTTCTGGATGTCTTTTTCTCTGATCATCATTAATTTTTTTGATGACATCAGTTTTCAAAATGACCAAAAAATTGCTTTTAGCATTCCACAAACTTGTATACTTTTTTGAAATCACCGTATAATTTTCCCATTCTGTAAATTTTTGATATAGCATCAAAGTGCAAATATCCGTTGGGGTAATAAATAACCAGTCTTCCAGAACATGAGAATGAATCGCAGAAACTGTTTTACCTACTTCTTCATCTACTATTTTATGAGAAATTAAAGATTTATGTAAAGGCTGAACTTTTGTAATCTCATTTTTCTTATTGAAATTAAGGAGGTAATCATTTCCAAAAAGAACTACATTATCAGCGTTTGTTCCACTTATAATATAAACTTTGCTTTCCGTTTTGGTAATGAGTGGAATAATGTTAAAGTTAGCATTGTCGTATTTTTTAAAGATGGCATCGGATGCTATCCTCTCTTTTGTTTTTTGAAGAAGGTCGAAGTAATTTTTTTCAACCTTCGAAAAAACTCTTTCTTTTAAATCAAGTTTTGCGTCTTTTGGTTCATAGTTGTTGGAAATGCCACGGTTCCAATCACCTTATTTTCTCCGGAAAAAAAGATGCACTTAGGAACTCCTTCGTCGATGTAAGAAAAATATCCGGAAATATTTTCACGTTGTGGATAATTGGCAATGAAAATATCCGTTCCGTACCAAGATGCCATTTCGCTTCTATATAAGATTATTCCCTCATCTTTAATTTCTTTGGCAATTTTCTGTAAATCCTGTGCGGAAATTGAAAGGAAAAGAAAAACGAAAAGTAAAGCATATAATTTTTTCATAAAGTGAAGTTTAACAAATCTAATAATTCTTTTTAAAAGCTGGAAGATAAAAAATGCCATTTCTTTTAGCCCCGATTGCAGTGGCATCCTTTTTTGTTATTGCGGTTGCGAATTATTTCGATGAATTGCAGGAATTTGTTCGCAATAACAAAAAAGATATAACGGAAAGCGGGTACAATTTTCTGAGAAGCGAAAATCTTCTTGCTCCTCTTCAAAAACTCTTCGTTATTCAATTATTTTCAGGAAATTCGCAACATGGCAAAAGTAAAAACAGCATACGTCTGTCAAAATTGTGGAACGAATTATCCGCAATGGCTCGGTCAATGCAAGAATTGTGGGGAATGGAATACTTTGGTAGAGGAGATCGTCGAAAAATCGCCGGCAAAATCTTACACTGATAAATCGAAACAGCATATCATCAATATTATCGAGGTCGAAACCTTTGAAGAACCTCGTATTATAAGTCCGTCCGAAGAATTAAACCGTGTTTTAGGTGGTGGAATTGTTTTGGGTTCCGTGACTTTAATTGGTGGTGAACCTGGAATTGGGAAATCGACTTTGTTGCTGCAACTGGCTTTGAAAATGAAGAAGAAAATTCTTTATGTTTCCGGGGAGGAAAGTGCGTCCCAGATTAAAATGCGAGCTGATCGATTGACGGAACTTCAAAATCCGAATTGTTTTCTTTTTACAGAAACTTCAGTCGAAAAAATTCTGCACGAAGCTAAAAAATTACAACCTGATTTTGTAATTGTAGATTCGATTCAAACACTGCAAAGTCAAACGATCGAAAGTTCGCCCGGAACGGTTTCCCAGATTCGGGAATGTTCCAATGAGATCATTAAATATGCGAAAGAGACGAATACACCGGTTTTTTTAGTCGGACATATTACGAAAGACGGACAAATTGCAGGTCCAAAAGTTTTGGAACACATGGTCGATGTTGTTCTAAATTTTGACGGCGACCGAAATCATTTGTTCAGATTATTGAGAGCCAGCAAAAACCGTTTTGGTTCGACCGCAGAAATTGGGATTTACGAAATGGTTTCTCAAGGTTTGAAGGAAATTAAAAATCCCTCAGAAATATTGATTACGAAGAAGTTCGAGGAACTTTCGGGGAATTCTGTGGCTGTAACTTTAGAAGGAAATCGCCCGATGCTGATTGAAATTCAGGCGTTGGTAAGTTCCGCAGTTTATGGAACGCCGCAAAGAAGTTGTACTGGATTTGACTCGAAAAGACTGAATATGCTTCTGGCTGTTTTAGAAAAAAGAGCGGGATTTCAGTTAGGAGCGAAAGATGTTTTCCTGAATATTACGGGCGGAATTAAAACCGGAGATCCAGCTTTGGATTTGGCAGTGGTCGCTTCGATTCTTTCATCGAATGAAGATATTGCGATCTCTGAACATTTCTGTTTCGCGGGAGAAATTGGTTTGAGCGGAGAAATTCGTCCGATCCCGCAGATTGAACAAAGGATTTCTGAAGCGGAGAAATTAGGGTACGAAAAGATATTCGTGTCGAACTTAAATAAAATTCCAAAGAAAAAATATGGAATTGTCATTGTAGAAGTGAGTAAAATTGAAGATTTTCATGAGTGTCTTTTTTAAATCATTAAAGAAGAATTGAATTTCCCGTGTTTTAACCCGAGAATTATTTGACGTGTTTTTTATCTTTGTAATTAACCTAAAAAACTCAAACCAACATGAAAATCAAATTTACCTTCTTAATGCTGTTTTGCGCAACATTCATCTTTGCCCAGAATAAACTGTTCCAGAATTCAATCAATGAAAAAAACCTTGCCACCAATCAAAAAATAGGCAAAGGTCTATCTGACACCTATAGTTCTACGAAGTATTACCAACAATCTTCTTTTAACTTGAGATCAGATTTTGAAATTACACTTCCGAATGGCAAAGTGATCAAAGCACATTATTTAAAGACTTTTTTATATTCCAATGAAAGTGAATCTTTTGTTTATGCTGTTCAAAATGAAAAAGATTCAGATTTTGTTTTATCTAAGGTAGACAATATCGTAACCGGAATGTATACTTCCAGTTCCGGTGAAAAAGCAATATTTCACCAGACGGATGAAAATATTTTTGCAGTCTCTATCGTGAATGAATCAAATCTTATTAGCAAAGATTCTACAGAAAATTCCATCTTAGATGAAGCCGCAATTAACCAGAAAGTGAATGCTAATATTTGTTTAGCAGCTACGCCGGTTTGTCCTTCAAGTACGATTGATGTGATGGTAGTTTTCACGGAGCAGGCAAAAAATGCATGGGGCGGATTGGCTCAAAGTAAATCTTTTGTTGCGACTGCAATAACCAATTTTAATGTTTCCCTTGGAGCTTCTGGAGTTTCAAATGTGACCATCAACTTGGTGTATTGTGACGAAATTGCCTATGTTGAATCAGGAAATATAAATACCGATCTTACAAGATTTCGGACAGAAGGCGATGGATTTATGGATACTGTTGCGAATCTTAGATCAACTTACGGTGCCGATCTTTGCGCCTTGGTTACAAGTACGCCGACCAATACTTGTGGACTTGGCTACTTAAATAATAACAGCACCAATTATACTCCAAATAGTGGGTTTTGTGTAGGGCTTTACAATTGTGTTGTTTCCAACTTTACGCTGGCTCATGAATTAGGTCACAATATGGGTTTAAATCATGACTGGTACGTTAGTGCAGCCCTAAATCCCTGTGAACATCACCACGGATATACGAATAAAACAGCCATCACTTTAGGAGCTGCGAGCACCGCTGCACAAAGATGGCGAACGATCATGGCCTATAATGATGAATGCGCAAATGCAGGATTTCCGTGCACGAGAATTAACAGATGGGCAAATCCACTGGTAAATTATAATACAGAACCTACTGGAATTGAGATTGGACAACCAAAACCCTCGAATGAAGCCTTTGGTTTTGCACGTTTTGCCTGTGTGGTTTCTGAATTTATGCCTACAAAAACTCTTGCGACTATTGAAAATGCAAATATTGTAGATTTTGCGATCTATCCCAATCCGGCTAAAGATGAACTTAATATTCAGGTAAAAGACAACCGGAATTATAATTTCACAATAACCAATCTTGTGGGTCAAATGATTTTGAAAAGTGCTGATAAGAAAATTAACATCAAAGGATTGACTTCCGGAGAATATTTGTTAAGTATTTACAACAAAGAAAATACGTTGATCGGAACGAAGAAATTTATTGTGAAGTAAAAATAATAAGATAATCCTACAACCTCCGGTAATTTATTTTACTCGGAGGTTTTTTATTTTAAGTACTAATACTTTTGATGCTTTATTTAAGAATTTCTATATTCGTTTATGAATTATCTCGCCCATTCTTTTCTCGCATTCTCCGACGAACAAATTGTCGGTCAGTTTTTGGAAGATGTTATTCCGAACAGAGATCGTTTCTCGTTCTCCGCAAAAATACAGGAAGGAATAACTTTACACCGCGAAGTTGATACTTTTACCGATGCTCATCCGGAACTGAGTGCGGCAAAGAAAATATTCAGTCCGTTGGTGAGATTGTATGCTGGTGCTTTTGTAGATGTTTCGATGGATTATTTTCTCGCCAATTCTTTATCAGATCAGGTTTTAAAAAATCATGCGGAAAAAGTGTATCAGGTTTTAAGAAAATATGAAAGTTTACTGCCGGAAAGATTAGTTCGAATGGTCAATGGAATGGAAAAAGACAACTGGCTTTACAATTACAAACAAGATTGGGGAATTCAATATTCCATGCAGAATGTCTTAAACAAAGCCAAATATTTAGATAAAGATCTGCCGGTTTTTGAGGTTTTCATGAAAAATAAACCACAGTTGAAAAAGCATTTCGATATTTTCTTTCCGGAACTTTTAGCACATGCGGAAAAAGTAAATTCGCAGTTCTAAAAGGTTTTGTACAAATACCGATTCGGATAATTGAGTTTGTCGCTCTGTCGTTTTCCATCAACTACGACGTGAATAATATTCATCTGATCATCAAAATAATTATAAAGAAAACTTACGGCAACTTCCACTTTCTTTGGTGAATTAACAGGTTCAGATTCCAGGAAAATATTTACAGCCTCGCTGTCTTCTTCAAAACCCACGTAATTAACTTTCAAAAATTGATTGTCCGCTTTCAATTTTAAATACTCCTCGCAGTATTTTTTTAAATATTCATTGATCTGCTGTTTATAATTCGCATCATTAAAATGAACTGCTTTTCCATATTTTTCTTTCAGGGCATTTTCCAGATCATCCAGAAAAAATTTTCCCGTAATTTGAAAAGTTTTTGATTTCACATTATAGTTAAATTCAACAGAACCAACATGATATGGATGAACTTCTTTAGCTTGCGACCAAATAAAGAAACATAACGAGAAAAGAAGCAGAAATTTTTTCAACATCATTTTTAAAATCAGAAGACGAAATTAATCATTATTTTCGTAAAAATTTTTAGAATGACAGATTTCTTATTCTACCTGAAACTCGGGTGGGAACACATTATTTCCTGGGATGCGCTTGATCATCAATTATTTATACTGGTTTTAGTCGCTGTTTACTTTTACAAAGACTGGCGGAAAATTCTCATTTTAATTACGGCCTTTACCATCGGACATTCATTTACCCTGGCTTTGAGCGTTCTCGATGTTTTCCGACTTCCTTCTACCTTGGTCGAAATTTTAATCCCGATCACCATTATGCTCACCGCATTTGATAATATTTTATTCCGCAAAAATCAAGATAAACTGATGCGGATCAACTATGTTCTGGCGCTTTTTTTCGGCTTAATTCACGGGATGGGATTTGCCAATACCGCAAGAATGGCGATGGCTTCTGAACAAAATATAGCAGTGCCACTTTTAGGATTTAATATCGGCTTAGAATTAGGTCAAATAACCGTCGTTTTACTGGTGATAATTTTATTATTTTTCCTCTCAAAATTCCTGAAATTCCAGCAAAAATATTGGATCATCGGGATTTCAGTGGTCGCCATCATTCTTTCCGGGCAAATGATTTTGGAGCGTATATAGATTTTTATTTGGGCGCCTTTTTCCGCCTGAATTTATCCTGAGCTTGTCGAAGGATTCTCGCTTTTTTGCTCCTCGTTCCTCGTCGCAAAAAGAGCTCCGTTCAAGTCGGGGCGTGAGATTGCTGAAAAATTCACACTCATTTCTTGAAAATACCCTTCCAATCCACATAAAATAATTAAATTTGAGACTTAAGTTCAAAATCTCCTCTTAAAATGAAATTCAAAATATTTACGCTTCTTTTCTGTTCGGTTTTTGCTTTCGGACAAGACATTCAAAACAATCCAAAGAGTAATCACGGTAATAAATTCGAGCTACTCGGTACCATTTTACCCACGCCAAACTTTTACAGAACCGCTTCCGGTGCTCCGGGACAAGGTTATTGGCAAAACCGCGCTGACTACGATATTACCGCTTACCTGGATGAAGACAAAAGAAATCTGCGTGGTTCAGAAACCATTACCTATTACAATAATTCGCCAGATGATCTCGAATATCTTTGGTTGCAATTAGACGAGAACGAACATTCATCTGTAAAAGATGCGGGATTTGATGATGGTTCTAAATTGCCAAAAATGATTCCTTCCGATCGTTTAAAATCGACCGAGTTACCGGTGAAAGACAATGGTTATGGCGTGAATTTAGAAAAGGTGAGAGATGTTTCGGGAATGCCACTGCAATTTGTAGTAAACAAAACCATGATGCGTATCGACCTTCCGAAAGTATTGAAAAAAGGAGAAAAATTCACTTTTAAGATCGACTGGAATTATAATATTTCAAACCGAATGGTCATGGGTGGAAGAGGAGGTTATGAAAATTTTCCCGAAGATGGCAACGATTTATATACGATCACGCAATGGTATCCAAGAATGTGTGTTTACAGTGATTTCAAAGGATGGCAAAATAATCAGTTCACTGGAAGAGGAGAGTTCGCTCTTGTTTTTGGGGATTTCAAAGTTTCTATGAATGTTCCCGCCGATCATATTGTAGCCGGAACTGGCGTGGTGAAAAACTATGATCAAGTCTTAACTTCTGCTCAGCTGAACCGTTGGAAACAAGCCCAGACTTCAAATGAACCGATCGAGATTGTTACTTTAGACGAAGCTAAAAAAGCAGAAAAAACGCATTCCAAAGAAAGAAAAATATGGAAATTTGAAGCCGATAATGTGCGCGATTTCGCCTGGACTTCTTCAAGAAAATTTATTTGGGACGGTATGAAAGTCATCATTCCTGAAAATAAAAACGAGGTGATGGCGATGAGTTTATATCCGAAAGAAGCTTATAATCTCTACAGAAAGTTTTCTACAAGAGCTGTTGCTCATACGATCAAAACCTACTCAGAATATACAATTCCATATCCTTATCCTGTCGCACAATCTATTGAAGCGGCAAACGGAATGGAATATCCGATGATCTGTTTCAATTACGGAAGAACTGAAAAAGACGGAACGTATTCTGAAGGTATTAAAAATGGAATGATCGGTGTTATTATTCACGAAGTTGGACACAACTTTTTCCCGATGATCATTAATTCAGACGAAAGACAGTGGTCCTGGATGGATGAAGGTTTGAATACTTTTGTTGAATATTTAACGGAAGAAAGATGGGACAATAAATTCCCTTCCCGTCGCGGTCCCGCTCATACGATCGTAGATTACATGAAACTTCCAAAAGAGCAATTGGAGCCAATCATGACCAATTCTGAAAATATTATTCAGTTTGGTCCGAATGCTTATTCGAAACCAGCAACTGGATTGAATATTTTGCGCGAAACAATTATGGGAAGAGAATTGTTTGATAAAGCTTTTAAAACCTATGCTAAACGATGGGCGTTCAAACATCCGGAACCTGCAGATTTTTTCAGAACCATGAATGATGCAAGTGCCGAAAACCTCGATTGGTTTTGGCGCGGTTGGTTTTACGGAATTGATCCTGTAGATATTTCTATTGACAACGTAACCGTTTCTTCGCCGGATTTAGATGCAGTACCGAAATCTAAAGAGGTTTCCTACACCGTAGAAAAACCTTTGCAGAATGAATTTACAGATATCTCAAAATTCAGAAACAAGGAAGATAAAAATATCACTTTCTATACTGACAAAGACAAAGAAACCCAGGATTTCTACTGGCGTTACGACCGCGGAATGGAAAAAGTAGATCAGGCAAAAATCTATACTTTGAAAAATGATAATCTTGAAAATGTTCCGGTTAAAGATAAAGCAAATCTGCAAAAAATTAATGCCTACCAAATTGATTTCAGTAACAAAGGCGGTTTGGTAATGCCGATTATTCTTGAATTTACTTTTGAAGATGGCAGCAAACTAACTGATAAATCCTCTGCACAGATCTGGAGAAAGAACGAGCAGAAAGTTTCAAAGACTTATTATTTCGACAAGAAATTAAAATCCATTCAATTGGATCCGATGAAGGAAACCGCAGACATCGATACTTCAAATAATTTCTGGGGTGAAATCGCGGAACCGACTTCGAAGTTTGAGGTTTTCAAACAAAAACAGGCAGGTTCGGCAAGAGGCGCCGCAAATGGAAAAGTAAATCCAATGCAAGCTAGCGGAAAGAAAAATTAATACCTATAACTTTTACTACAAGCCAATCAACTGATTGGCTTTTTTTCTGCCAAAATTTCTCATCATCATATTTAGATAATGACAGATTTACATATAAATTTCCATGGCACCGTTTTAGTAAATTAGAAAGCATAACATAATAATTTAAATAATAGTAATATGTCAGTAAAATTCAGACCATTAGCAGATCGCGTTTTAGTTGAACCGATTCAAGCTGAAACAAAAACCGCTTCAGGAATTATTATTCCCGATACTGCAAAAGAAAAACCACAGGAAGGCACTGTAATCGCAGTAGGACCAGGAAAAGTAGATGAACCAACTACAGTACAAGTAGGCGATAAAGTGCTTTACGGAAAATATTCAGGATCCGAATTGAAATTGGATGGCAAAGATTATCTGATCGTAAAAGAAGGCGATCTATTGGGAGTTATCGGATAAGATCCGTTTTTCACATTGTAGCATTTACAGTGTAGGAATTAGCTCATCTTTAATTAGGAAAAATAATTTTAACAAAAATAAATAGTGCTTTGTAGTTTATACATCGCACATCAATACAAATCAAATGGCAAAAGAAATAAAATTCGATATAGAATCGAGAGATGCTTTAAAAAGAGGCGTTGATGCATTAGCAAATGCAGTAAAAGTAACATTAGGTCCAAAAGGTAGAAATGTAGTAATCGAAAAATCTTTCGGTGCGCCACACGTAACCAAAGACGGAGTTTCTGTAGCAAAAGAGATTGAGCTTGAGGACAGAGTTGAAAATATGGGTGCTCAAATGGTGAAAGAAGTTGCATCAAGAACCAGCGATATCGCAGGAGACGGAACAACTACTGCAACTGTACTTGCTCAGGCAATCGTTCGCGAAGGTTTGAAAAACGTTGCAGCCGGAGCGAATCCAATGGATTTGAAAAGAGGAATCGACAAAGCGGTTGCTGAAGTGGTAAAAAACTTACAGTCTCAGTCTCAAAAAGTTGGTGATTCTTCAGAAAAAATCAAACAGGTTGCTTCAATTTCTGCGAACAACGATGATACCATCGGAACATTGATTGCAGAAGCTTTTGGAAAAGTTGGAAAAGAAGGAGTAATTACCGTTGAAGAAGCAAAAGGAACCGATACTACAGTTGATGTCGTTGAAGGAATGCAGTTCGACAGAGGTTACCAATCTCCTTATTTTGTGACCAATCCGGAAAAAATGGTAGCGGAATTAGAAAATCCTTATATCCTTTTGGTGGAGAAAAAAATCTCTTCTATGAAAGATCTGCTTCCAGTTTTAGAACCGGTTGCTCAAGCAGGAAAAGCTTTATTAATTATTTGTGAAGAAGTTGAAGGTGAAGCTTTGGCAACTTTAGTTGTAAATAAATTAAGAGGTTCATTGAAAATTGCTGCTGTGAAAGCTCCAGGATTTGGGGACAGAAGAAAAGCAATGTTAGAAGATATTGCAATCTTGACTGGTGGAACTGTTATTTCTGAAGAAAGAGGTTTCACAATGGAAAACGTTACCATGGATATGCTTGGAACTGCTGAAAAAGTGGTTATCGACAAAGATAATACCACTTTAGTAAACGGTGGTGGTGACGAAGCTCTAATTAAAGGAAGAGTGAGCCAGATCAAAGCGCAGATGGAAACTACAACTTCCGACTACGACAAAGAAAAACTACAGGAGAGACTTGCTAAATTAGCAGGTGGAGTTGCCGTTCTTTATGTTGGTGCTGCTTCTGAAGTAGAAATGAAAGAGAAAAAAGACCGTGTTGATGATGCACTTCATGCAACCAGAGCTGCAGTAGAAGAAGGAATTGTTCCTGGTGGTGGTGTTGCTTTGGTAAGAAGTATCCCTGCGTTGAATGATTTGAAAGGGGATAACCAGGATCAGGATACCGGAATTAAAATCGTGAAAAGAGCCATCGAAGAACCATTGAGACAAATTGTTGCCAATGCAGGTGGAGAAGGTTCTGTAATCGTTGCGAAAGTAGCTGAAGGAACTGGAGATTACGGTTTCAATGCGAAAAATGACGAATTCGTAAACATGTACGAAGCCGGAATTATCGATCCTACGAAAGTGGTTCGTGTTGCATTAGAAAACGCAGCCTCTGTTGCAGGAATGTTGTTGACTACAGAATGTGTAATTACTGAAGTTAAAAAAGACGAACCTGGAATGCCATTGGGCGGTGGAATGCCGGGAATGATGTAATATCAAACAAATCGGAGCAATCCAATTTAAATATAGAGTCCGTTCAATTAATTTTGAGCGGATTTTTTTTGCCTTTTTTAGGAGCCGGTCTCGTCCTCAAGACGAGATGCTTTCCACTATATCTTTTTCTCCTCGTGCCTCGTCAAAAAAGGATGCCGTTTCAATCAGGGCTATGAATTTACCGACACAAAAAACGATCATTCAAAGAAAAATGTTTAAACGGAAGAATAAGTAATAATGCAATTGCTGTTTTTCATCAAGAAAAAATGCGTCCCATTCGGAACGCACTTTTAATATTTTAAAACACTTTTAAATTGTCGTCAATCTCAAAGTATTCGTTTTTCCACCTTCGTAAGCTGGAGTAGCATTTAAATTAATAACGAAATCACCGTTTTCTACAAAACCGTGAGTATGAGCCAACATATTTACCTGTACGATAGTTTCATCCGTAGATTTTTCCATGTCGTAATGAAATGCGCGAACTCCCCAAAGTAGATTCAGCATCGTCAAAACTCTTTTGTTAGAACTAAAAACGATAATATTCGAATTCGGTCGGTGTGCAGAAATCTGGAAAGCCGTGTACCCTGAATAGGTTAAAGTAATGATCGCTTCAACATTGGTGGTTTTAGCAATTCTTACTGCTGCAAGACAAACTCTGTTCGTAATGAAACGCTCATCAATACAGTTAAATTCGTGTTCGATCGGTGAGTTTTTAGTCTGATAGAAATGCGTTTGCTCAATATTTTTTACTATTTTCGACATGTTTTTTACCACATCAACCGGATATCTTCCAACAGAAGTTTCTCCCGAAAGCATCACCGCATCTGCACCATCCAAAACTGAATTGGCAACATCATTTACTTCTGCTCTTGTTGGGGTCAAACTGGTGATCATCGTTTCCATCATCTGAGTCGCGATAATTACGGGTTTCGAATATTTTCTGGCAATTTCTACCAGATTTTTCTGAATCGCCGGAACTTCTTCCATCGGAACTTCCACTCCTAGATCTCCACGAGCAACCATCAATCCATCACATTCCAAAAGGATTTGCTCAATATTTTTTACCCCTTCAGGTTTTTCGATCTTCGCAATAATTGGAGTTTTTTGCTTATTCGTCGGGTGATTTTTAATGATCTCTTTTAAATCGATAATGTCTTGGGCATGACGAACAAAAGATAACGCGATCCAGTCAAGTTCTAAGTCGAGCATGAAATTAGCATCTTCAACATCTTTCTCTGTTAAAGCCGGAAGCGAAACATTGGTATTTGGCAAATTCACCCCTTTTTTAGAACTAAGCGGTCCACCTTGAATAGTTTTCGCTTTTACCATGTCTACATTATTGGTTTCCAGAACTTCTAAAACCAGTTTTCCATCATCGATCAAAATTCTTTCGCCTACTTTTACATCTTGAGGAAACTTTTGATAAGTCATGTAAACCCTCTTTGAATCTCCTTCAATTTTTTCATTGGTGAACGTTAAAATATCACCTGGATTCAAATATGAACCTTCTTTTACGACGCCGACACGAAGTTTTGGTCCCTGTAGATCACCCAGAATTCCAACAGAAAATCCGTATTCCTGATTCAGTTCGCGGATCATCTGAACATTCCTTTTAACTAAATCGTAATCTGCGTGCGAGAAATTTATTCTGAAAACATCAACTCCCGCCTGAATCAATTGCAGGATCACCTCTTTTGTAGATGAAGCTGGTCCAAGCGTAGCGATAATTTTTGTCTTTTTTAAATATTTATTCATAATATTGAATTATATGATAAAGCTCTTCGATAGGGCTTAATGGAAAATTTTGTATCTGAAACATAAGATTTTCCGGGAGCAAAATTAAGGAAAAATCACCAAATGGCTCCGATGTTTTGAGGAGATAATCTACATCTTGAAAATGATCCAGCAAAAATTTGGTTTCCTGTTCCCCAGAAAATAATTCTTTAGAGACTTTTTTCTGAATATTTTGAGAGGATTTATTAGAGATAAACTGAATGCATACTTTAGTATCACAATGAAAACCTTCAAACCTGGGAAAAGAGTAGTCGTAATAAGTTCCGTTATATATTAGATCTGCAATCCTGGAAAATTTGAAAGAGTTGAGCAAATTGAGCTGATAAAAAAGCTCATGCTCCGGAACTTCTTTGGCAAGACGAACTAAACCTAAAGTAATTTCTTCATCGTCGTCTTCAATTTCAAGCAGTATCTTTTGAGGTTTCAAGGATGCTTTGTTTTTTGTTTAAGATATAAAAGGCTCTTTGTGCGGCTTTCTCTTCGGCTTTTTTCTTGGATGTTTCTGTTGCGTTTGAAATTTTTTCATCATCAAGCCAGACCAAACTTCGGAAGACCAGATTTTTATTCGGCTGCATTTCTTCGCAGGTTTCGTATCTGATGTTGACCTTCTTTTTCTGACCCCATTCTAAAAGTAGTCCTTTGTAACTGACGATCTTATTTTCGAGCTTATTGATTTCTGAAGGTGTTAAAAGTCTTTCCAGAACAACCTTTCTGCAGGTTTCGTAATCAACATCGAGATAAAGCGCTCCAACCAATGATTCAAAAAGATTTCCTGAAATATTTTCGCTTAAAGTTGTAGTGGACTCGTTTTGGAGGAATTTTGTGAGTTTCAGTTCATTTCCGAGCTTGTTCAGATTCTTTCGGTTGACAATTTTAGATTTCATCTGCGTCAGATAGCCTTCATTTGCATCCGGGTAAGTCGTGAATAGATGACAGGAAATAATCGCTCCCAAAACAGAATCTCCTAAAAATTCGAGTCTTTCGTAATTTTTAATTTCTTTGTTTCTGGAAGATGTTTTTAAAGAAAACGCTTCGCGGTAAAGATTAATATTCTGTATTTCGCAACCCGTAATTTTTGCAATTTCGGTGCATAAAAAATAATCTTTTTCCGAAAGTTTTTTTTTTCTGTTGACGAGGAATTGAGAAAGATATTTCTTTAACTCCATCTGTATATTTTCTTAAATTTTAGTGAAAAGTACACAGGCATTGTGTCCACCGAAACCGAAAGTATTGCTCATTGCAATATTTACTTCTTTTTTTACCGCATGGTTAAAGGTAAAATTAAGTCGGCTGTCAATTCTTTCATCATCTGTAAAATGATTAATTGTAGGAGGTACAATACTATGAGTAATAGTGTGTAAAATCGCAATTGCTTCGATAACACCAGCTGCACCAAGTAAGTGACCGGTAATTGATTTGGTAGAATTTATTTGAATATCAAATGCGTGTTCTCCCAATAATCGGGAAATTGCGTTAGATTCGGCGATGTCACCCAATGGAGTAGAAGTACCATGCATGTTGATATGATCTATTTCATCGGTCGAGACCCCTGCATCTTCTAAACAATTTTTCATTACGAGATAGGCGCCCAAACCTTCAGGATGTGGTGCGGTCATGTGATAAGCATCTGCGCTCATTCCACCACCTTTTAATTCTGCATAAATAGTTGCGCCACGTTTGATAGCGTGCTCATATTCTTCCAAAATAATTGTTCCCGCTCCTTCACCAAGAACGAAACCATCTCTGTCTTTATCAAAAGGTCTTGATGCGGTTTTTGGATCGTCGTTTCTGGTAGAAAGTGCCATCATCGCGTTAAATCCTCCAACACCACTTGCAGTAATTGCAGCTTCAGAACCTCCGCAAACAATGACATCTGCTTTTCCTAACTGGATCAGCATTTTACCATCGATCAAAGCATTGGCAGATGAAGCACAAGCTGAAACGGTCGTGTAATTAGGACCATGGAATCCGTACTCTATTGAAATTTGACCACCTGTAATATCTGCGATCATTTTGGGAATAAAGAAAGGATTAAAGCGTGGGATATCTGTTCCTGCCCACTCTAAAACTTCTTTTTCAAAAGTTGATAAACCTCCAATTCCAGAACCCCAAATAACACCAACTCTGTTCTTGTCAACATTGTCCTCGATAATCCTAGAATGTACTACGGCTTCTCTTGCGGCAACGACTCCGAACTGAGTGTTTCGGTCCATTTTTTTTGATTCTTTCTTGTCGAAATAATTCAATGGATCGAAGTTTTTTACTTCGCAGGCAAATTTGGTTTTGAAGTTTGTGGCATCAAAAAGAGTAATAGGAGCAGCACCGCTCTCACCTTTCACAAGGCTTTCCCAGTAATCTTTGGCATTATTTCCAACAGGCGTAATAGCGCCGAAACCGGTAACAACTACTCTTTTTAATTCCATAAATTTTTTTTTCGTTGAGATCGAATATTATTTGTTCACTACTTCTTCAATATAAGCAATAGCGTGTCCTACAGTTGTAATTTTCTCTGCTTGATCATCAGGAATTTGAATATTAAATTCTTTTTCGAATTCCATAATTAATTCTACAGTATCCAATGAATCAGCTCCTAAATCGTTAGTAAAGCTAGCTTCTGGAGTAACTTCTGTTTCCTCAACGTCGAGTTTATCAGCGATAATGGCTTTTACTCTTGATGCAATGTCTGACATAGTAATTTATTTTAATTAGTTGTTAATTGCTGCAAATATATAAAATTCTTTATGATTTGAAGTTTTTTTAGAAATAATTAATCATTAATAGGATCATTAATTCAATTGATTTGCAACTCTCTTATTTGCCCGCACTTACAAATTAATTTGTAATTAGTTCTCTTAAAATCTTGATTTTGAAATCTAAATAGGATGAAAATTTCCTGTTCTTTAATCTTTATTAATGGTAAGCGAACAAAAAATAGAAAATGAAAAGAGATCACTGCCTTTAAAAAATCATTTTAAAAAAGTGCTTTTACTTAGAGCATGAACCATTCATTGATCAACGCTGCTCCTAATCTTGAAGTTCTATCTCCGATATCAAGCGTCGGATTAATTTCGCAAACGTCTAAAGCTTTCAGTTTTTCGGACTCCAGAATATGTTTGTAGAAATGCATAAACGAAGCGTCTGCAAAAATTCCGTTGTAGGCAGAAGCGGAAACTCCAGGAGCGATTGAAGCGTTGAAAACATCCATGCAAATGGTAAGATAAAGAATATCTGCTTCAGCGATAAATTCATCGAGTTTTGCGTAAATATTCGGTAGATTCTCAAAGAAAATTTCCTCAGCTAAGATGTATTTCATTCCGTATTGATGAGCAGTATCAAAAAGTCTTAAAGTATTCGAATTGCGTTGAATCCCAATATGTAAGGAATGAATTTTTTCTCCCTGTGCGATCTGCCAAAAACCGGTACCAGAACTGGCGCCAATTTGAGGATCAATTTCTCGATTGTCAAAATGCGCATCAATATTAATAATTCCAACCTTTTTATCCGGAAAAGCCTTTTTAATTCCTGAATAATGCGCAAACATTCCTTCATGTCCACCGCCGAAAACAATTGATCTGCCGCCTTTTTCTAAGACAACTTGAATCTTTTCCGCCAATTCATTTTGAGCATTCTCTAAATTTTCGTCTTCACAATATATATTGCCAAAATCCTTCAAAGAAAATGCTGGATTAACAACAGGAAAATTTGAAATATTTTTTCGAATCACATCCGGAGCATCTTTTGCGCCGACTCTTCCTTTATTTCTTTTCACGCCTTCATCTACCGCAAAACCGTGTAAAACGAAATCGTTCGGTAAAATATTTTCATAATGGTGTTCCAAAGAAACTCTCTGAAAAACCCTGTGATAAAGGGGGTCATCGCCGTCAAATCGTCCTTGCCAAATCATAAATTTATTTTAGCTTAATGATTTGCAGTTTCTTTCTTCATATTCGCAGCAAATGCCATGGCAGCATCTTTTACCCAAGAATGTTCACGCTGTGCTTTTCTCTTGGTCTCCAAGCGTTTTTTGTTGCAAGGTCCATTTCCTTTCAGAACTTCCATAAATTCATCCCAAGGTAATTCCCCGAAATCGTAATGTTGCGTTTCCTCATTCCATTTTAAGTTTTCATCCGGAACTTTTAGTCCAAGAAAATCTGCTTGAGATACAGTAGCATCAACAAATCTTTGACGAAGATCATCATTGCTTTCTCTTTTCACTCTATAATTCATTGATTTTTGAGAGTTAGGAGAATCAGCATCATTTGGTCCGAACATCATCAAAGCAGGCCACCAAAAACGGTTTAAAGCTTCTTGTGCCAAATCTTTCTGTTCTTTGGTTCCGCGGCAAAGCGTCATCAAAATTTCATAACCCTGTCTTTGGTGAAAAGATTCTTCTTTACAAATTCTCACCATCGCTCTGGAATAGGGACCGTAAGAATTTCCCATCAACATTACCTGATTCATGATCGCAGCGCCATCAACAAGCCAGCCGATTGCACCGATATCTGCCCAGGAAAGTGCAGGATAATTAAAGATGCTTGAATATTTTGCTTTACCGGAAAGCATATCATTATAAGTGGAATCTCTGTCTGCAGCGATTTCGCCGTTGCTCAAAGTTTCTGTCGCAGCGTATAAATATAAACCATGACCCGCTTCATCCTGAATTTTGGCCAAAAGCGCCATTTTTCTTCTCAAAGTCGGCGCCCGGGAGATCCAGTTTGCTTCCGGCAACATTCCTACAATTTCGGAATGACCATGTTGCGAGATCTGGCGAACCAGTAATTTTCTGTAATCATCGGGCATTACATCTTTTGGTTCTACTTTATTTTCTGCCTGTACGTATTCTAAAAATTTTTCTTGATTCATAATAATTGCTTTAATATTATTTTAAATAAACCCTTTTAATTGGAAACTATCGCGATTTCTTCCGGTACATAAAGACCGATGCGACCTTCTGAAAATTCGCCTACCACAAAAGTGATGGTTTTCTCGGGACTTTTTATTTCGTATTGATTAAACAGATAAGGATTTCCGCTCAAAGGACCAATTACTTCGATTTTCCTTTCGGAACAGTTCCAGTAATGGTTCCAAATATTGATGCCTTCAATTTTACATTCTTTATCAACTTCGATCAGCGTAATAAATTTCCAGTTTGCCATGACTTAATTTTTTAAATTTCCTTTAAACATCATAATTCAACATCACCACATTGGTCGTCGGATGACACTGACACGTTAAAACAAAACCTCGCGCAACTTCATCATCGGTCAGAGCGAAATTTTTCTCCATAAATACTTCTCCTTCCATCACCTGCGCTTTGCATGTACAGCAAACTCCGCCTTTACAAGCAAACGGAACCGGAAGTTTATCATCTAAAGCCTGGTCTAAAATGCTTTTTTTCTTGGAATTAAGGTGAAATGAGTATTCATCGTCATCAATAATTAAAGTAACCATGCTTTCTAAATTCGGGATCGCTTTAAACTCATCACTCATTTCAGAATTTTCTGCATCATCCGGAGCTGCGTAATATTCATACATCACCTGCAGGGAAGGAACTTTCTTGTCTTTTTTCAGATAATTGCCAATTCCTTTGATCATTTCCGAAGGTCCACAAATAAAATAAGTCGATTCCTGAACCGGAATATCTGTAAATCTTTGAAAAAGAAGATCAAGCTTTTCTGCGGAAATTCGACCTTCAAAAAGTTCATCTTCAAAATGTTTTTCCCTCGAAAGCAGATAAATAACTTTTAATCGTCCCTCAAATTTTTGAATCAACTCATCAATTTCTTTTTTGAAAATGATCTCATTCAAACTTTTATTGCTAAAAAACAGATAGGCGGAACTTTTAGGTTCCTGATAAAGTGCTTCTTTCAAATTTGATAACACGGGCGAAATTCCGCTTCCTGCTGCTAATCCAACATATGTTTTTTCGTTAGTAGCATTGTAGTGCGTATAAAAATGTCCCGAAGGAGCCATGACTTCTACAATGTCGCCCAATTGTAATTCGTGATTGAGGTAAGTAGAAACTTTTCCCTGATCAAGATGCTTCACTAAAATTTCCAGTTCTGAATGATCTTCGCTAGGTGCATTGATTATAGAATAACTTCGGCGCAGATCTTCTTCCCCAAAAAGGAATCGAACATTTATATATTGTCCTTGTTTATAAGAAAATTTATATTTTAAATTCTCCGGAATTTCGAAGGCGATATGAATGCAATCGTTGGTTTCTCGGGATACTTTCGTTGCTTTTAATGGATGAAAATGCTGCATACTGTTTTAAAATCTCGGTAATGTGAGTCCAACAAATATACTTATTTTTTGAAAGACAAAGAAAGGATTTCGATCATCGTTGTATTCTATTAATGATGAAGTTGATGTACCAATATAATTTTTCTCTGAATAAAGTCATAAATCAGCAAATCTGGAAATTTTGACTTATTTTTACGTTAAATTTTTATTGAATTCGGAGATTTTGACTGATTTTATTTAATTATATTGAAAAGAACGGTTTTTGTGTAATAGATTTTAGAATTAAATAATTATTGAACAGGAATAGAAGGAATTTGTAATTAATTATGAATTCTTACTGTTTCTGGAAAAATACAAACTTACAGTTATGAACTTAAATCAATTTACAGTAAAATCTCAGGAAGCTATTCAAAAAGCTCAGCAGATTGCAATGGAATTTGGCAACCAAAGTATCGAACCCCAACATTTACTGGAGGGAATTTTTCAGGTTGACGAAAATATTTCTGAATTTTTATTAAAGAAATCAGAAGCAGAATTGACTCTGGTAAGAGAAAGAAACCGAAGCAATCTCGAAAAATTACCAAAAGTAGAAGGTGGAAACATTTACTTATCACAAACAGCTAATAAAGTTTTGCTCGATGCACCGAATGTAGCCAAGAAAATGGGTGATGAATTTGTAACCATCGAACATCTTTGGCTTTCTCTTTTGGATGTAAATTCTGAAGTGTCGAAAATGCTCAAAGACATGGGTATTACGAAAAGTGGTTTAGAAATGGCCATCAAAGAGATAAGAAAAGGGTCAAAAGCAACTTCGGCAAGTTCAGAAGAAACCTACCAAAGTTTAAATAAATACGCGAAAAATTTCAATGAACTCGCTGCGGAAGGAAAACTCGATCCTGTTATTGGAAGAGATGAGGAGATCCGTCGTGTTTTGCAGATTCTTTCCCGAAGAACCAAAAATAATCCGATTTTAATTGGAGAACCCGGCGTTGGTAAAACTGCGATCGCAGAAGGAATTGCACACCGAATTATTTCCGGTGATATTCCCGAAAATTTGCAGGACAAAACATTGTACTCTTTAGATATGGGTGCCTTAATTGCCGGTGCAAAATACAAAGGCGAGTTTGAAGAGCGATTGAAATCAGTTATCAATGAAGTTATTCAGTCTGATGGCCAGATTATTCTCTTCATCGATGAAATTCACACTTTGGTTGGAGCAGGAGGCGGAGATGGCGCGATGGATGCTGCCAATATTTTGAAACCGGCTTTGGCAAGAGGAGAACTCAGAGCGATCGGTGCGACAACTTTAAATGAATATCAAAAATATTTTGAAAAAGATAAAGCCTTAGAAAGACGTTTCCAGAAAGTGATGGTTTTAGAACCGGACACCGAATCGGCGATTTCTATTTTGCGTGGAATTAAAGATAAATATGAAGCTCACCACAAAGTTCGGATCAAAGATGAAGCAATTATTGCTGCAGTTGAGCAATCGCAACGCTATATTTCCGACCGTTTTTTACCGGACAAAGCCATCGATTTAATTGATGAAGCTTCTGCGAAATTGAGAATGGAGATTAATTCAAAACCAGAAGAGCTCGATGTTTTAGATAGAAAACTAATGCAGATGGAAATTGAACTGGCCGCAATTTCAAGAGAAGGAAATGATGTAAAAGTCCAGCATTTAAAAGAGGATATTTCAAAAATTTCGGAAGAGCGAAACGAGATCAATGCGAAATGGTTGAAGGAAAAACAAAAATCCGAAGATCTTACTTCCATTAAAAAAGATATCGAAGCTTTGAAATTAGAAGCAGAACGTGCTTCCAGAATTGGAGATTATGCCAAAGTTGCAGAAATTCAATATGGAAAAATAAAAGAGAAAGAGGCCGATTTGCAGAAACTCGAACTCGAGATGCAAAACCATCAAAATGAATTGATCAAAGAAGAAGTAACGGCGGAAAATATTTCTGAAGTTATATCAAAATGGACCGGAATACCGGTCACCAAACTTATTCAGTCGGAAAGAGAAAAATTATTGCACCTCGAAGATGAATTGCATAAAAGAGTTGTTGGTCAGGAAGAGGCAATAACATCTGTTGCAGATGCGATCAGAAGAAATCGTGCCGGATTGAGTGATGAGAAAAAACCCATCGGAAGTTTCTTATTCCTCGGTACAACCGGAGTTGGGAAAACCGAATTGGCAAAAGCACTCGCAGAATATCTGTTCGATGACGAAAATAATATGACGAGGATCGACATGAGTGAATACCAGGAGAGACATTCTGTATCGCGATTGGTTGGTGCTCCTCCAGGATATGTTGGTTACGATGAAGGTGGTCAATTAACGGAAGCGGTTCGCAGAAGACCTTATTCGGTGGTGCTTTTAGACGAAATTGAAAAAGCGCATCCCGATGTTTTCAATACGCTTCTTCAGGTTTTAGATGATGGAAGATTAACCGATAATAAAGGTAGGGTTGTGAATTTTAAAAACTCAATTATCATCATGACTTCTAATTTAGGATCGCATTTGATTCAGGAAAATTTTGAAAAAATTACCGATGATAATGTGGAACAGATCGTAGAGAAGACGAAAGAGGAAGTTTTCACTTTATTAAAACAAACTTTGCGACCGGAGTTTTTAAATAGAATTGATGAAACCGTGCTTTTCCAGCCTTTGAACAAAAAAGAAATCGGTAAGATCGTGCATTATCAGTTGCGTGGATTTAATGATATGTTAGCAAAACGCGGCATTATCATGACTGCTACCGAAGATGCGATCAAATACATCACTAACAAAGGTTACGATCCAAGTTTTGGCGCAAGACCATTGAAAAGAGTTTTGCAGCAGGAAGTTTTAAATAAACTTTCGAAAGAAATACTCGCAGGACATGTAAATGATGGCGACCGAATTACACTCGATTATTTCGATGAAAGTGGTCTGGTTTTCCGACCTACGGAATAAGTAGCATATTTATATTAATTTTTAGTAAAAACCCGTCCATTCGAAAATTCGATTGGACGGTTTATTTTTTGCCCGGACTTCAGATTATTTTTTCGGAGATAATTCAATACTTTAAGATTTTGGATCATATTTTACAAATGAGCCAGTTCTGGATTTTTTTTTGTGCGAAAATAATTTTTTTTAAGGCTTTTAAAAACGGCTTTAATGATAAGAGCTTCTGCCACTTCAATAGTAGGAATAGCATAACTATCTAGCTTTCAGATTAAAAAACAAGTTTAATGTCATTTAACGAATAACAATAAGTAAACTGCGTATTATTAGTTAAAAATGTTTTTTACATTGTTTGTGTTTTTAAATCCGCTGAGAAGTCAGTAACCTGTTTTCAATTCAGATGTTCTATATCATATATTTGAAAATAATTTGCATAAAATTTGGGTATGTTAAAAATATATCCAATATTTGCAGTGTTCAAATGCTCGCAAGAGTATAGAATAAATTTTTTTTCATCATTTGTGTTTTTAGAATCCACTTTCATAGGTGGATTCTTTTTTTTTGTTATTAATCGAAAAATTTGCAATTATTTTTAAAATAAATGCAAAATAATTTTGTTATGTAAAGAATAATACTAATCTTTGCGGCATTCAATGCTGTTAATAGCAAAGAATAATTTTTTTTCATCATTTGTGTTTTTAGAATCCACCTTTACTGGTGGGTTCTTTTTTTATGGGAATCTCATAATTCCTAAAAATGAAAAGGCCTTCTTAGGAGGTTTTGAATATTGATTTTCAAGCTTCGGCATTAATTTATTCAAGGATGATCTTCATGACCTAAAATTTCATCTTAATCAAAAACGTTCAGTAATTCAATTAGTTTCACTACTTTTGCACCTCGAAAATTCACACAATTATAAGCATTCATTACTATGATTTCGGTTCAAAGTTTAGGTCTTCATCATTCAGGAAATTACCTTTTTCAAAACGTCAATTTTACCATCAAAAAAGATGATAAGATCGGTTTGGTAGGGAAAAATGGAGCGGGTAAATCTACTTTATTAAAGATGCTTACAGGCGAAATTAATTTCTACGAAGGCAGTATTATTCAGGAAGGAGTCGTTACGATCGGTTTTTTGAAGCAGGATTTAGATTTTGTAAAAGGTCGTACTGTTTGGAATGAAACGTTGCAGGCATTTGAAGCCATCAACGCGATGAAAAACGAGCTCGAAGATGTGAATGAGCAAATGGTCACCAGAACTGATTATGAAAGTGATTACTATGAAAATTTAATTCATAGAATGACCGAACTGAATGATCTTTTGATGCATTACGATGCTTATAATCTAGAAGGTGACGTCGAAAAAGTCTTATTGGGACTGGGTTTTAAAGCTGATGATTTTCATAAGATCACCGATGAATTTTCTGGTGGTTGGAGAATGAGAATTGAATTGGCGAAACTGCTTTTGCAGAAAAACGATTTGATGCTACTCGATGAGCCAACCAATCACCTGGATATGGAATCGATCATCTGGCTCGAAGCTTTTTTGAAGGATTATCCTGGAGCAATCGTTCTGGTAAGTCACGATAAGCAATTTATGACTTCGGTTTGTAACCGAACATTTGACATTAATAATAAGAAAGTTGACGATTATAAGGCCAACTACACCAAATATTTAGAACTAAGTAAAGAGCGAAAAGAGAAACAGATCCAGGCGAAGAAAAATCAGGATGTTGAAATTAAGCAGATGGAAGATAACATCAACCGTTTCCGCGCTTCTGCAACCAAATCTTCTTTCGCGCAGTCTTTGATCAAAAAGTTAGATAAGCTGGAAAGAATTGAAGTTGATACCGATGATGTTTCCAAATTTAATATTCGTTTCCAACCCGCTGTAACTCCCGGAAAAGTCGTTTTTGAAGCGAAGAATCTAGGAAAAGCTTACGGTAATAAACAGGTTTTTGATGAGGTTGATTTCTTTATCGAACGTGGACAGCGAATCGCTTTACTGGGACAAAATGGTCAAGGTAAAACGACGATCGCAAAAATTCTTTCCGGAGAAATTACTGATTATTCTGGTGAATGGAATCTGGGACATAACGTGAACATCGGATATTTTGCGCAAAACCAGGAAGAAGTTTTAACACCGAACAAAACAGTTTTAGAGGAAGCAGAAGATGCGGCGACTGAAGAAACCCGCCCGAGAGTTCGTGATCTTTTGGGAAGTTTCCTTTTCCAGGGAGACGATGTTTCTAAAAAAACCAAAATACTTTCCGGAGGTGAACGAAACCGTTTGGCTTTGTGTAAGCTTTTGCTTCGTCCATTCAATACTTTGATCATGGATGAGCCGACGAATCACCTGGATATTCAGTCTAAGGAGATTATAAAGCTGGCTTTGCAAAAATTCCAGGGAACGCTGATCGTTATTTCTCACGACCGTGAATTCTTACAAGGTTTGAGTGATAAAATTTTCGAATTCCGCGATGGAAGAATGAAAGAATTCTTGGGTGATGTTAATGATTATCTGGAGTTCCGTCAAAAGGAAAGTATCCGCGAAGTTTCTGCAGAAAAATCCAAATTACAGGAAATGCGAAACGAGCCTGTTGCAGCGAAAGAGATCGAGAAGCCTGTTGAGAAAAAACCGGTTATTGTGACTAAAGAAGAAAAGAACATTCAAAATAAAATTAAGAAAGTAGAAGAAAAAATTTCTGAACTTGAATTGAAAATTGAGGAAATGGAAGCAACTTTCACTTCAGAAAATCCCTCAGAAGAAACTCTGGAAGTTTACAACGCGAAAAAATCAGATTTAGATCTGGCTTTGCAGGAATGGGAGTTTTTGGGAACGCAGCTGGATGCATAATTAAAAAATAAGCGTTAAAATATTTACACATTTAACCGTGTCAATGTTCTGATCCTTGACACGTTTTTTTTTATCTAGAAAACACAAATATTTCGGGCAAAGTTAGAATCGTAGAAAATGTTATATTTGGTTTTTAATTCAAATATTTTTTATGAAAATAAAATACCTTTTTCAGATTCTTTTTTTAGCGATATTAATGACATCTTGCAGTAGAGATGGTGATTCGAAAATAGATGAAGATAATGAGCCTTTGTTGACGAATCTTAAAACCGGTTTTCTTTACCCAGATTTGTGGATCATAAATCGAGCTGAAATCAATTTCATATTCGCATATGACAGGCAAAAAAGAGTGACGAAAAAAAACGGAGGATTTTTATCTATTTCGGGCTCAACCGGATTTAATGCAATGTTTACCGATAAGATTTCCACCTCTATAATCTATCAAAATGATAAAGTAACCGTAGAAGATTTTTATAATTCCACCGAGTTTACAATCCCAAAAAATACTAAATATTTCACTTTAAATGCTCAAAATCAGATTTCGAAGAAACAATCTGCTGGCATTAATATTTACTGGTATAAAAATGATTCATACTTTTATAAAAATGGACAGTTAGATGAAATAATAACTGCATTGCCAAATATGATTTATGATCCAGGAAATCCCGAAGATAAAATTTTGACTTATCGAGAAAAATTCTACTACGATGCAAACGGTAATTTAGCAAAGACGGAATATTTTGAACAATTGGCCGGCGTTGACCAGCAAAAAGAACGGATTCGATTTTTTCAAAATTATGACAATTCTCCTAATCCATTTAAGAAATTAACTTTGTTGGAGGAGTATTTTTACAGATCACTTTCAAAAAATAATTTCGCATCCTATAAAGAATACGACTATCAAAATGGGAAGGAGGTTTTGAAAAGTGCTGTTGACTGGACTTTTAATTATGATGCTGCAGGAAATATTATTGTGAATTAAAAGCTTCTAAAATTACTCGGCGAAAAATAATATCTCGCCGTTTTTATTTCCCGAGAATCAACATCCAGTTCATACCACGGCGAAATTTTCGGGTTGAAAGGATTTTTCAAAAGATGAATCGACTGAGCCGGTGTAAAACCTTCGGCAAGCAAAAATAATTTTTCTCCCTTCTTATTTTCCGAAACTCCCGCAATAAAGACAACGTGTCCCGGACTTCCGGCGTTGATCAAAATGTCGCCTGTTTTTAGATCACTTGTTTTTAATATCGGTTGCGTCTCTTTATTTAGCGAAATTGTTCCGGCATAATTGAAAATCAGATTTAAGTACTCTCTAAAGTTTTCATAGGAATCATCGAATGTTGCAGTCTTTCTGAATTGTACTGAGTTTCCGTTGACAAAAGCTCGCGTTCCATTTTTAAAATCATTCCAGGTCATGAGATCTCCGCTTGTAAAATGAAATTTGATCTCATTGAACATTTTATTTTTAAAGAGATATTCCGCACGAAGCCGAATAATTGCATCGGCGCATTGTTGCAGATCTTTCGTTCCCGTATCGATATCAAAAACTGCTTCGTGAAGATTTTGGGTTGCGATTTCACTTCCATCGTATTTCAAGATCGGTGATCCATATTTTTTCAGCGGAAAACTTTCAATATAAGCTCCAAATGAGTTTGGTTTTTCACGTACGTATTCGAAACCTTCAGGTGCAGGAAACCGTTCTTTTATTGTGTTTTTTACTTCATTAATTTTGGTGGAAGATTTCGTTTCAATATTTCCATTCAGCTTTTCGTCTAAAATAGGCGATTTCTTATCTTTCGATTTTTCGCAGTTCAAGAATAAAAATAAGATGGCAAGAACAGATAATTGTTTCATGCTGAAAGATAATTATTTTCGCGATATTCTCCATCCATCTTCCAACATCCCGTATCAAACATCCCACCGAATTTCCTATCTTTACATTTCAAATTTATTTCTATGAATCACAGTCCGGTTGAGGGTTTTTCTAAACTTTCAAAACAAAGAAAAATAGATTGGCTCATCAAAGAATATCTGAGTGAAGACCGCAGTTACGAGCAAGTTCTTCAGCAATATTGGAACAGCGATGAAACTTTACAAAAATTACACGAAGAATTTTCGGAAAACACCATTTCCAACTTTTATATGCCTTACGGAATTGCACCTAATTTTCTCATCGATGGAAAATTGCTCGTTTTACCAATGGCAGTGGAAGAGAGTTCAGTCGTCGCTGCTGCATCAAAAGCTGCGAAATTCTGGATCGATAAAGGTGGTTTCAAAACAACCATCATTAATACGAAAAAATTAGGTCACACTCATTTTATTTTAGATGTTGAACCTCATAAAATACTGCATTTCTTCAATTTTAAATTAAAGAAAAAACTCTTTGAAGCCACAGAAGCTGTTACCAAAAACATGCGAAATCGTGGTGGCGGAATTTTGAATATCCATTTGATCGATAAATCTGCCGAACTGGAAAATTATTTCCAGTTGAAAGCAAGTTTCGATACTGTAGATTCAATGGGTGCAAATTTTATTAATTCGTGTTTGGAACAGTTTGGGAAAACTTTGAAAGAGGAAGTTGAGAAAGAAGAAAGTTTCACGCAGGAAGAAAAAGATTCCTTACAGATCGTGATGAATATTCTCTCCAACTTTACGCCGGATTGTATCGTGAGAGCAGAAGTATCCTGTAAAATTGAAGACTTAAAAGACGACAGCGGAATTTCTAACGAGGAGTTTGCGACCAAATTTAAACGTGCGGTTACCATCGCAGAAATTGAACCTTATCGCGCAACAACGCATAACAAAGGAATTATGAACGGAGTTGACGCCGTGGTAATTGCAACTGGAAATGATTTTCGTGCGACCGCAGCTTGTGCTCATGCATATGCCGCGAAAGACGGGAAATATTCAAGTTTAACGCATTGCACGATCGATAATGGAATTTTTAGATTTTGGATCGATCTGCCAATTTCTGTCGGAGTTGTAGGTGGTTTAACGAATCTTCATCCACTCGTGAAATTTTCTCTGGCACTTTTAGGAAAACCTTCAGCGCAGGAACTGATGAGTATTTTGGCGGTTTCAGGTTTGGCTCAAAATTTTGGCGCTTTGCGTTCGCTTGTAACAACCGGAATTCAAAAAGGTCACATGAAAATGCATTTGTTTAATATTCTAAATCAATTGGGCGCGACGGAAGATGAAAAAAATTATTTCGTGACTTATTTTAAAGATAAAACGGTGACGCATCATGAAGTCATTAGCGAGTTTAATCAATTGAGAAATAAATAAGATGTTTCAAATATTTCTGGGAATTTTAATTTTAATATTTGGGATTTTTGTTAAAGTCACCAAAGATCCGGGATTCGCAAAATCAAAAAGGTTTTCCTGGATGTTTATTGCGATCGGATTATTATCGATCATCGCAGAATTGGTCATCATGTATCATACTCGAATTGTAGCGTAACGGAAAATCTTAAGATGAAGAAAGGAGTTTTATTTGCCTTGATGTTTTTATCGGTTTTGAGTTTTTCGCAGCAGAAAAATGTAAAGATCACCAATCTGCAACCTAAGTCTGAAAATTTTATTTTTCCTCTAATCTCTTTTTCACAAAAACCTTTGGTCGAAAAGAAGATCAATACTTTTCTCCAGATCAATGAATTGGAATTCATTCCTAATTCTGGTAAAAATCCTTATCAATTGGCGGCCACAGCAACAAATTCTTATCAAAATTTTCTTTATTTTTATGGGTGGAAAAGAATGGTGACACCTAATAATATTCTGTCGATAGAGATGGAAGGAGAAGCAAGTGGCGCGTATCCGGAGCATTTTACAAGCTATAGCAACTTCGATTTGCGGACGGGTAATTTTATTAATTTAGAAGATCTTTTTAAACCGAATTCTTACGCGCAACTTGAAAAAATCATTAATAATAAAATAAAGAAACGTGTAGCAAATTATATCGCTGAACTAAGATCTTCGAAAAATAAAGAGGAAGATTCTGACGACCAAATTGCAATGTATGAAGCTTGTTTCACAGAGTATTCTTTACCTTTTTTAAAATATTATTTTGAAAAAAATAAACTGACCATCGTTGCTGGTCGCTGTTCCAATCACGCATTGCTCGCTTTGGATGATCTGGGAAGTCATGAAATTGTATTTAATATTAAGAATCTTGATCGATTTTGGAGTCCATTCGCAAAAAATCTGATGTCTGATTCTGAAACTGCGATTTCTCAGGCAAGCTTTCAAAATAAATTGTACAAAGGAAAAATTGCGGGGAAATTTCCCATTATTCTGTTGATAAAACGAACCTACGAAGATGGTGCGTTCTCTGCCGTTTACTGGTACGAAAAAAGCACAGAGATCATTGAGTGGGATGGAAGCCTAAAAAATAATCACATTTCTGCAACAGAGAATGATTATTATGATGAAGTACAGAAAAAATGGATTCTACGGGCAATAATTGAAGGTGATGTCGCAGGAAAAAAAATTACCGGAACGTGGACGGATGACAAAACAAAAAAGAATTTAAAATTAGAACTAGAAGAATTATAATATGAAAACATTTACATTAGTTATTGGCGCCTGTTACGGCTTGATCTCTGTGATTTTAGGAGCATTTGGCGCACATGCTTTAAAAAAAGTTATTTCCGTTGATAAACTGGCGAGTTTCGAAACTGGCGTAAAATATCAAATGTATTCCGCCTTATTTTTATTGATCGTGGGATATATTTTGAAATTTGAAACACCTTCAGAAAAATGGATCTCTATTTTAATGATCGCCGGAACTTTTATCTTTTCGGTAAGTATTTATTTGCTGGCATTTAGCGAAGTGGCAGCAATTCCTTCCAAAGCGATCGGACCGATCACGCCGCTGGGAGGATTATTAATGATCATTTCTTGGGCGATGTTGATCTTCTATTTTGTAAAAAATAAGATTTAAAGATCTTTTAAAAAATTATATTCAAATGTTTTTTCTATTCGGTTTCAACAAAAAGCCAAAAGGCAAAGAACAGCGCAAAATTCTGAAAAATGGCGTAGAAGTAAACGCGATCATAACAGTTTACAAAAAATATTTTGAACTTTTCTTTATTCCAATTATTCCACTCGGGAAAAGTTACAGCATTTATATTTCTCATTCTAATGAATATTATGAACAGGGCTTTTTTGGAAAGATACCTGCCGAATATTTAGAGATCTGTGAACATGTTGGAAGACTTTATTAATGATGACAAAACCAAGAATTGCTTTATTTCTCGGAATTCTCTGCATTTCCATCTTTCCGGTGATTGTAAAAATGAACCTGACTTCGGGTTTAATCTCGGCATTTTACCGAATGGCAATTGCAACCGCGATCATTTTACCTTTTGCACTCTATAAAGGCAAACTCAAATTGAAAAGTTTTAAAATACTGCTACCAATCGCCTTTTGCGGAATTCTGTTCGCCTCCGATATTGCAGTGTGGAATATCTCTATTCAAAATTCATCAGCGACACAAGCTACGTTACTCACGAATCTTTCTCCCATTTGGGTCGGCGTTTTTTCGTTTGCATTTTTAAATTACCGTCCGCGGAAAAGTTTTTGGCTCGGAACTTTTATCGCCTTAATTGGAATGATGGTTTTTGTGGGAATTGATACGATTGTAGATCTGAAATTAGATTTTGCTTTCTTCCTCGGCATCCTTTCCGGATTATTTTATGCGCTTTATATTTTGGCGAGCAAGAAACTTTTAGCAAAATTAGAAGTCATTACTTTTATAACCTACAGCATGATTTTCAGCACTATTTTTCTATTTATTATTAATGTCGGCTTCGGCGAACATTTTTCTGGATTTTCAAATGAAGCCTGGATCTCACTTTTCGTTCAGGGGATCGTGTGTCAATTGATCGCTTGGTTATTAATCAGTTATGCAACGCAGCAAATGCGACCGACGAGAGTTTCTCTGAGTTTGCTCAGTCAGGCGATTTTTGCCATGATCTTAGCTGCACTTTTTGTGCATGAAAAAATAACTGCCATTCAAATGATAGGAAGCGGAATTATACTTCTGGGAATTGCCACAACCTTTTATGAGAAAAAATCAGTGGAAAAAATATAATTTATATTGAAAGTAAATAAGATTGTGAGTAAAAACTGATTTATATCAAGTTTCAAAAACTTAAAATTTGAATGAACTGATTTTAAAAATTCGAGGATCCTACAATCATATTAATGTAAATCGCTGATTTAAAAGCAAATTAAAGGAATCAGTTGAAATAAATGATTTTAAATAAATTACTTACTTTAAAATTAATTGTAAAAAATAGGTATTTAAAGACTTCGTATTAATGCGAGACGCCCAATCTTATCCCACGTTGTTTGATTTGAAATTTGCTTTATTCATATTTATTATATACATTTGATAAAAATAATTTAATATGTATTATTCAAAATTCAAGTCTGCTTTAGCAATCTTAACAATCAGCGCAACCCTTTTTGTTTCGTGTAACAAAACTGAAGAAAAAGAAGTTGTTTCCAATACACCAGTTGAAGAAACTACTCCTGCAACTCCGGATGCTGCCAAGCAAGACACCATCAAAATTACTTTAAATTCTACTGATAAGATGCAGTATGATCTTTCAGAAATTGATGTTAATGAAGGTCAAACGGTTGTACTCACTTTACATCATACGGGAACAATGCCAATCGCATCGATGGGACACAATTTCGTTCTTTTGAAACAAGGTACTGATCTTGCGAAATTCGAAGAGAAGGCTTCTAAAGCACAGAAAGACGGATATATTCCAACCGATACGAGTGATATTATTGCTCATACCAAGTTGATCGGTGGCGGAGAAAGTGACACGATAACTTTCAAGGCTCCACCAAAAGGAACTTATGATTATATGTGTTCGTTCCCAGGACATTATTCCGTAATGAAAGGGAAGTTCAACGTAAAATAATTCTTCGGAGTTAAAATTTTAGAAGGTTATAATTAAGGATTGGTAAATTTTTACCGATCCTTTTTTTATCTGATTTTCTTAATTTGATTTTGAAGAGTTTCATAATTTTTCGCTCCCAAATTTTTAGAGGTTTAAAAAAGACACCAGGAGTTAAAAGATAGTAAATGGAAAAGTTAATTTCAATGCGATCAGTTTTTTCAGAAGAAACATAAGATCACCTTTGAAATTATCTTCATTCACGCTATCAATAAGTTATTGAATCATTTGTTTTCTTATTTAGTACCTTTGTTAAAAATAATTTCACAGTGAAAAAGATTTTAGCCATAATGTTCACCGTTTTCTATTTCGGATTTTCCTCCGGAATGGTTTACAACGTGCATTATTGTCTGGATCAAATTTTCGTTTCCTTTACGTCTTCCTCTAATACTTGTGACCTTTGTGGCACCAAAAAAGAAAAGGATTGCTGTAAAAGTGAAATTAAGATCTTAAAAACGGACGTTGCTCAGAAGGCCGATGTTTCATTTATAAATTATTCGCCTTTAGTAGCAATTGTACCAGAAGTTTTCTATGCTGAATTTTTGGTTCCTGTGGTAGAAAGAAATCTTTTTTCTGTACAGGTTAATGCGCCGCCGGAGAAAGCGGAAATTCCTCTCTTTATTTCCTATTGTAATTTTAGAATTTAGAATCAAATTGTCATGTTTCAACTGAAGAATGATGACTTTTTGTGTCCAAAAATTCATTTGGACTTTCCCTATTTTTAAAACAATCTAAATTTATTACAATGAAAAAATTAATTTTCACAACCCTGTTTTCCGTATTTTCAATTCTAAATTTGTCGGCTCAAAAAAGTGATGCTTCCATCTCTAATTTGTACCAAAATTATTTGAATATCAAGACAGCTTTGGCTGCAGACAATTCTGATGACGCCTCAAAAGCTGCCAATACTTTTATCAAGTCAGCCTCGATGGTTGATTATAAAGTTTTGTCTGAAGGTAATCTTGATGTCTTGAGAAAAGATGCTTCAATTATTGCAGAGAGTAGAAGTATTGAAACGCAAAGAGGATCTTTTATGGCTCTTTCAAAAAATATGATCGCACTAACCCAGAATTTTAAATTGTCTAACGATACGGTTTTTGTCCAGTATTGTCCAATGGCAGATGCAAGTTGGTTGAGTGCTGAAAAAGCGGTGAAAAATCCTTTTTACGGAAAATCAATGCTGACTTGCGGCAGTGTGAAAGCCGAAATAAAGTAAGTTCTTTATCATAAATTTTAAAATTTTCCTGTAGATCTCATGGATGAAGCAGATTTTTAAATAGAAAAATTTAAATCAACACAATCTTTGAGATCGGCGAGGAAAAAAATTTGCAGTAAGACTCATTCCCGTATCCAAAGAAGGACGTGTGAAGGTTGAGAAAACACCTTACAGAAAGACTTTCTTAACCAATCTGAATAAAAGATAATTCTATTAATCTAATAAAATAAGAAATTATTGGAGTGATCTAAAAAAGAAAGATTCATTAAACTTTTAATCTCATGAAAACAACTTTATACGTCAAAAATATGGTTTGCAACCGTTGCAAATCTACCGTAGAAAGAGAATTAAATGCTTTGGGTTATGAAGTAGAATCTCTCGAATTAGGTAAAGTAGTGCTGAGTGAAAATTCACCTTTTAACAATTCTGAACTGGAGAAAATTCTAAATAAACACGGTTTTGAGATCATCAAAGATGAAACAGAAGTTTTAATTGAAGACATTAAGATCGCGGTTATCAAAAAAATAGAAGATCAGGACAATGAAAACATCTCTGCTTTTTTGCAAAAGAAATTTGATAAATCATATTCAGCATTAAGTAAACTTTTCAGCAAAACCGAAGGAATGACAATTGAAAAATATGAAATTACCTTAAAGATTGAGAAGGTAAAAGAACTGATACAGTTTGGTCAAGATAATTTTTCAGAAATAGCCTATAGTTTAGATTACCATAACAGCAGTCATTTGGCGAAACAATTTAAAAATGAAACCGGAATATCGATGACAGAATTTAAAAATCTGCAAAATTGGGATAGAAAATCTCTGGACGGAATTGTGTAAGAATTATCCCGTATTGTACTAATCAAGTGGATTTAGGTGCCCTAAATTTGTATAATAATTAATACAAAATAGAAATCATGATACACACTTACAATTTAAAAGGAATGAGTTGCGGCGGATGTAAATCTTCTGTAGAAAAATATTTGAGACAGGTAGAAAATGTGACCAACGTTGTTGCAGATGTACAAAAAGCAGAAGTTGAAGTGACGATGAGTAGCCATGTAGATACGGAAACGCTTCAAAAATCTTTGCCTGAAAAATATATTTTAACACCAAAGATGGATACCCAAAACAATGCTTCCGGACAAAACTAAAATTATGAAACATACCTATCATATACAAGGAATGTCCTGCGACGGATGCAGAAGCCACGTAGAAGAAATACTTTCTAAAGTTGAAGGAGTTTCTAAAGTTATGGTTGATCTGGAAAAGGAAGAAGCAGTGATCGAAACGAACGAACATCTTCACATCGAAAAATATCAGGAAGCCCTAAAAAATGATGGTGGAACCTACAGCATTCATAATATAAATGACCTGCCAAAAAAAGATGCGATTCCCGCTCCCGTAAAAAAAGAAAAAGGCAACGGCACTTTCTACTGTCCGATGCATTGCGAAGGTGAAAAGACCTACGACAAAGCGGGCGATTGTCCCGTCTGCGGAATGGATCTGGTCGAAGAACAAAAATTGAGTAGTTCGAATTCTGAACAATGGACTTGCCCGATGCATCCGCAAATTATCAGAGATGAGCCCGGAGCTTGTCCGATTTGTGGAATGGATCTCGTGCCGATGCAACCTGACATTTCAGCGGAAGAGAAGACCTATAAAAAATTACTCCGCAAATTATGGATTGCCGCTGCTTTTACCTTGCCCATTTTCTTAATGGCAATGAGTGAAATGATTCCAAACAATCCGCTCTATAATTTGATGGCGCAGAAATACTGGAACTGGGTTCAGTTTGCCTTATCGATTCCGGTCGTATTTTATGCAGCGTGGATGTTTTTTGAACGTGCCTATAAAAGTATCATCACCTGGAAGTTGAATATGTTTACATTGATAGGAATTGGCGCCGGAGCGGCTTTTCTTTTCAGTGTTTTTGGAATGTTTTTTCCAGATATTTTCCCCAAACAATTTAAAACCCATACTGGTGCAGTTCATGTTTATTTTGAAGCTGCCACTGTGATTTTGACTTTGGTTTTATTGGGACAAGTGTTGGAAGCAAGAGCGCACAGCAAAACAAATTCTGCCGTGAAGGAATTATTAAAACTCGCACCAAACCGAGCCATCAGAGTTAAGAACGGCATCGAAGAAGAAGTGACGATTGAACAAATAGTGATAGGCGATATTCTGCGTGTAAAACCTGGCGAAAAAATTCCGGTTGATGGAGCAATTACAGAAGGGGAAACCTCCGTAGATGAATCCATGATCACCGGTGAACCGATTCCTGTGACCAAAACAATAGACGATCAAGTGAGCAGCGGAACCATCAATGGTAACCAATCCTTTTTAATGAAGGCTGAGAAAGTGGGGTCAGATACTTTACTCTCTCAAATTGTGGAAATGGTGAATAACGCCAGTCGCAGTCGTGCGCCAATCCAGAAATTAGCCGATACCGTATCTGGTTATTTTGTGCCGATCGTAGTTTTTATTTCATTATTAACGTTTGCAATTTGGGCAATTTTTGGTCCACAACCGGTTTATGTTTACGCTTTCGTCAATGCAATTGCAGTACTGATCATTGCTTGTCCATGTGCTTTAGGTTTAGCCACACCAATGTCTGTAATGGTCGGTGTTGGTAAAGGTGCTCAAAATGGGGTGCTGATTAAAAACGCCGAAGCATTAGAAAAAATGGATAAAGTGGATACTTTGATCATCGATAAAACCGGAACCATTACGGAAGGAAAACCAACCGTTGAAAAAATAGGAGTTTTCGGAGATAGCTTTACAGAAAAAGAAGTTTTGCAGTTCATTGTTTCTTTAAATAAAATGAGCGAACATCCATTGGCAGACGCCACCGTAAAATATGGAAAGGAACAAAATATTGACATTATTAATGCTGAAAATTTCAGCGCAGTTACAGGAAAAGGTGTTGAAGGAAAGGTCAACGGCAAGAAAGTGGATTTGGGTAATGCCAAAATGATGGAATATGCGAAGGCTGAAATTACCATTGAAATGGAAACTGAAGCCCAGAATTTTCAAAAGCAGGGAAAAACGGTTTCCTACTTATCTGTGGACGGAAAAGTTTCCGGATACGTTGTTATATCTGACAAAATAAAACCGACGAGTGTAAAAGCAATTAAAGCTTTAATGGAAAAAGGCATTGATGTGATAATGCTCACCGGAGATAATCATGATACTGCTCAAGCCGTCGCAAAAGAACTTAATCTTGTTCATTTCAAAGCTGGAATGTTACCTGAACATAAACTCCAGGAAGTAGAAAAACTTCAGAAAAGCGGAAAGATCGTAGCAATGGCAGGAGATGGAATAAATGACGCACCTGCTTTGGCAAAAAGTGATGTCGGAATTGCAATGGGAACCGGAACTGATGTCGCCATTGAAAGTGCGATGATCACTTTGGTACAAGGGGATCTACACGGAATTGTAAAAGCAAGAAACTTAAGCGATGCCGTGATGAAAAATATCAAGCAAAATTTATTTTTCGCTTTAGGTTATAACATTTTAGGAATACCGATTGCAGCCGGCGTTTTGTTTCCGGTCTTCGGAATCCTTTTATCACCGATGATTGCAGCATTGGCGATGAGTTTTAGCTCGGTATCGGTAATTGGTAACTCATTAAGATTAAAAAATATTAAAATATAAATAAATTGGGCAACAGCAAGACTGAAGACCAGGCAACAGTGGTTCTGACGAAATTGAATTTAAATAAGTACTTATTATGAAAACAAAAAATGTAATTAAAAAATTAGTGGTCTCATTTTTCACCATGGCTTTATTCCTTGTATTCAGCAATGTTTCTGCACAAACCAAGCAAAAGCAAACAGCTGAAAATCACAAAATAACAGACCACAAGATGACAGACCACAAAATGAAAGATTGCTGCATGATGAAAGATGGTAAAATGATGATGATGAAAGACGGTAAAACAATGCCGATGGACAAAAACATGACCATGAAAAACGGCACAACTTGTATGACCAATGGAGATTGTATGATGAAAGATGGAACCAAAATGACCATGAAAGAAGGAGATTGCATGGGATTGGATGGTAAAATGTGCAGTGAAAATATGAAGATGATGAAAAAAACAACGACCGGCAAAAAAGATGCAGCCTTGGTTTACAGTTGTCCAATGCATCCCGAAGTTGTGGGCGTGAAAGGCGATAAATGTTCCAAGTGCGGAATGGATCTAGTGAAAAAATAGATTATTACAAATTTTTGCTGCAGGAGGAAATTCCTGTGGCAAATTTTGGTAAAAAAAATTTGTGAATAAATACTTATCTACCAATTAAATATTAAAAAAATGGAAAATTCAATGAACCACTCAAAAAGCAAAGTTTACACCACATTTGTATTAATGCTTGCAGCCTCATTTGTGGCGATGTACATTACCATGTATCTCAATACCTATGAATTGGATCACGTTTATTTCAGCTTAACCAGATTTTATATGGTCTGCCTTGGAATCTCCGCGATGGCTTTGATCATGTTTTTCTTTATGCGCAAAATGTATCAGAATAAGCAGAAAAACTTGGGAATAATCGTGGGAAGTATAGGTTTGTTTTTTGCAGCGCTGGGTTTGGTTCGTGCTCAAAGTCCAATTGTTGGAGATGTACTTTGGATGCGCGCAATGATTCCTCACCATTCCATCGCGATTTTAACAAGTGAAAGAGCCAACATTAAAGATCCTGAAGTTAAAAAATTAGCGGAAAGCATCATCAGTGCTCAGAAAAAAGAAATAGAAGAAATGAAAACAATGATTAAAAGATTAGATAATGCAAAATAACAGATCAAACTTTTTAAAATTATTAGCACTGCTGTTTATTGTCGTGTCGGTTCAGGGGTTTTCTCAGGATCACTCGATGCACATGGAGAAAAAAGAGACTTCAAAAAATGAGGGCAGTGGTAAAATTTCCTTTGGTGGAAAAACAGTTCGTTATGATCTTTATGTAAAAGACACGCTCGTTAATTTTAGCGGAAAACCAGTCAGAGCGATTGCCACGAATGGAAGATTGCAAGCGCCAACTTTATATTTTACGGAAGGTGACACAGCAGAAATTTATCTGCACAATCAGTTAAAAGAAAATACAGGTTTACATTGGCATGGTGTGATGTTACCCAATGAAATGGATGGCGTTCCGTATTTGACTACGAAAGAAGTGAAACCCGGTGAAACCCACTTGTATAAATTTCGAATTTCCCAAAACGGAACCTACTGGTATCATTCTCATGAAGGAACTCAGGAGCAAATTGGAATGAATGGAATTTTAGTTTTTAAGAAAAGAGAAGGGCAACCCGACAAAACATTTGATGCGGACATTCCTGTTCTTTTAGGAGAATGGACGGATGAAAATCCGAAACAGATCATGCGAAGATTGCACATGGATCAGGGAGATTACTGGGCAATAAAAAAAGGAACGACGCAAAGTTATTCTGAAGCCATTGCGAAAGGACATTTCGGCACCAAACTTTTGAACGAATGGAAAAGGATGGAAGCCATGGACGTGAGTGACGTTTATTACAATAATTTTCTAATTAACGGCGCAGTTTCTTCTGATTACAAAAATCTGAAAGCCGGAGATAAAGTTCATCTACGCGTCGTAAATGGCGGATCATCCTCTTATTTTTGGTTGAATTATGGCGGCGGAAAAATTACAGTGATCGGTAATGATGGAAATGAAGTGGAACCTGTGGAAGTTGATCGCTTGATCGTGGGCGTTTCTGAAACTTATGATATTGAAGTCACCATTCCGGAAAATAAAAGTTTTGAATTCCGATCCACTTCAGAAGACAGACAAGGTCATGCTTCGTTGTGGTTGGGAAATGGTGACAAAGTTGAAGCGCCAAACTTGCCAAAACTAATGCTTTTTGAAGGCATGAAAATGATGAACGGCATGATGAAAATGAGCGGGGATATGAAACCCATGAACATGACCATGGGAAATCAAATGATGGATATGAATGAAGTCATGTATCCGGAATTATCTGAAAGCCAGAGAATGCAGACCATGAAACACATGCATGAAATGATGGGCACTACGGATAAATCTTCTGATATGAAGATGAATTCTGATAAAAGTATGGATCATAGCAAAATGGATATGAAATCAGACATGAAAATGAATGACGATAAAAGGGAGATGGATCACAGCATGCACGATATGACCTCCTCCGATCAAAAAAGCATTAAGCGCTTAAGTTATAACATGCTCAAATCTCCGTTCAAAACGATCTTGCCCGATGACAATGTAAAGGAATTGAAGTTCACACTGGAAGGAAATATGCGAAATTACCTTTGGACTTTAGATAATAAAACGGTGGCTGAAAGTGATAAAATTTTAATTAAAAAAGGTCAGGTTGTTAGAATTACGATGTACAATAATTCGATGATGCGTCACCCGATGCACCTTCATGGACATGATTTTCGACTTATTAATTCTAAAGGGGAATATTCGCCTTTGAAAAATGTAGTTGATATGGCGCCGATGGAAACCAATACGATTGAGTTTGCAGCGAATCAAGATGGCGACTGGTTTTTCCACTGTCATATTTTATACCATATGATGGGCGGAATGGGTAAAGTTTTCAGTTACGAAAACTCCGCTCCAAATCCGCAGTTGCCGGATAAAGAAGCTTCTTACAAAAAGTTTTTGAGCACGAACAGAATGATCAGTACAACCGCGATGCTCGATGTTGCATCTAATAAATTTCATTTTGAAAATATGACCATGTTTGGAGCAAGATGGATGAATATTAACGAACTCCATTCAAATTATGATTTCAGCCATTATGAAGGCAGTGTAAAAGTGGGGCGATTTCTGGGAAAATACCAATGGGCAATGCCTTACGTTGGTTTTAGATCTTACAAAACGCACGATATGAAAAACACCTGGTTTGGACAAAATGTGATGCCGCAGAATCAAAATGTAGCCATTGCCGGTATTCGTTATATTTTACCAATGTTGGTCGTCGCAGATGCAAGTGTGGATCAAAACGGAAAAGTGGTATTCGATTTAAGTCGGGAAAATATTAAAATTTCGCCGCGTATCCGTGGAAGTTTTTCCGTGAATTCTGATAAAGAATTTGATTTCGGACTCAAATATGTGGTGCAGAAATGGGTTTCTGTTTCCACAAATTACGACAGCGAGTTTGGTTTTGGAGCGGGCTTGACTTTTATGTATTAATCACCAACGTTTAGTCAAAAGTTACCTCTCATGAAAATGGGAGGTTTTTTTTATTTGAAAATAAATATGAGAGACTTAAAAGTAAAATATGAATTTAATGTTAGAATAAGAAAAACTTTTAAAAAAGCTGCTTGATAGAGATTTATAAATTTTTTTCCAATTGACTGAATTTATCGTAAGAAGATCTCAATTCCTGCAGTTGATCCTGAACTACTTTGCTGCTTTCTGAGCAAAGATTGCCACTCTTAAGCGCGTTTTCAAAAGCTTTAATTGCGGCATTTTCTCCAGAAAGAACAGTCTCCAGTGAAATTTCATCCTGATCGCTAGAAATGGAATTTTTGAAATCGAGCCAAGCTCTGTGTATTCCTCCCGCAATCGTCGTTGTATTATTCGGATCGCCTCCTTTTTCTTCAATTAGAGCCGTCAATTCTGTTCTCATATTATAAGATTCAACGAGCTTGTGATCATATTCTTCTTTGAGTCCAGAATAAGATTCAATCATTTTTGAATCAATATTTTTAAAACCTTCTATTCTGTCATTGATGATTTGTAATAATTCATTCAATGTCTCTACAGTTTTATTATTTTCCATCTTAAAAGATTATTGTGATTTTTTGGATACCACTAAATTACCATTTTAAAATCATTTTGCTTTTCGAAAGGAGTTTTAATTTTAATATTCTAGAAAGTACTAGTAAATGATGTTTTTATGAATTAAAGTTCTGATTGCTGATACAAACATTTACTTTTTCACCCCAATTTGTTCGCCCATTTTGATGGTTGTTTCCAATCCTTTTGAAGTGTTAATTAATAAATCGTTGTCAATTTTGATCCTGTCTTTCTCAAATAATAAAACTACCGTTGAGCCGCCAAATTTGAAATAACCTTTTTCTTCGCCTTTTTTAACCGTCGTGCCTGTATAAGTTTGAATCATACTTCCCACCATTGTTGCTCCAACTTCTACCATAACGACATCGCCAAAAACCGGATTTTTTATAACGCCGTATTCTCTTTTATTCAGGCAGAAGATTTCGGCTTTTTTACGAAGTGCCAAGGGACTTACAGAGTAGTAATAACCATCAATCTTTGTATTTGAACTTGCGGTAGTTCCGCTTACTGGAAAATGATACCGATGATAATCGGGTGGTGCAAGTCGAAAAACGATCATGCTTCCGTCTTCATATTTTTTTGATAATTCTGGGTTACTTAAAAAGGAGTCAACATTAAATCTGAAACCTTTTATATAAAAATCTGAATTTTTTACATTTTCGTATGCTAAAATTTTTCCGTCAGCGGGAGAAGCTGCTGCGAGAGAATCTGCAACGATTGGTCTTGCTTCAGGTTTGAGTTTCCGCGTAAAAAAATCATTAAAACTGGTGAAATTTTGTTCTTGAGCAATGCTGAGGTCAACCTCATATTCTTTTACAAATGGCGCAATTTTCTTAGCGGATTTGGGATCATCCATCATGTCTCCGTAAATTGAAGTGATAAATTTTCGTTTTGCGATGGTAAATAAAGTCGCTTCGCCGACGGGATTATGATAAAGCCAATCCAGCCATTTTTCCCCATAAACATTTTCAATTTTAACCTCGCCGGTTGCTCTCTCAATATATTTGATGGGATGTTGCGACGGAACGGGAAAAATAGCAAGGATGAAAATGATGATCGAAATCAACCATATTAAACCCCACTTTTTATTTGGCTTTTTAAATTTCATATTAATAAGTTGCTGACTGACAAATTTAGTTAATCATTGAAAGACTTTGGTCAACATTTACAATTTAAAATTAGATCATGGAGTAATCACTCAGATTAAGTTTGCCATCATAACGATTCGACAATATGTTTTCTTCCGCACAGATTTGCACGGATTTTCACGGATGAACTCTTTTTTTATTCTTGTGAAAAGTTTGTAGTTAAGAATCTGTGTCAATCCGTGAAATCTGTGAGCCGAAAAATTTTGATACCACTGTGCTCATCTGTCAATAGATCGAAACGTTCAGTTGTAATAAAAAAAATATTTCTAGTGAGAAAATAATCGCGCCCCGACCTGAACGGAGCTCTTTTTTATTGATGACTGAGCAAAGCCGAAGTCACCAAGAAAAAAAGCGGGAGTGGAGGGCGGAAATGTGCGCCCCAAAAAAATCAAAAAAAAGCCTTTCAATAAAGTCAAATGTGCGCCCCAAATAATTTAAACACGAATCCCAGTATCTAAGCAAATTTTCTTAAATTTGTAAATCTTTAAAAAAAATAAATATCTAACAAAAATAATATGAATCTTCACGAGTACCAATCGAAAGAAATTTTGGCAAAATACGGCGTAAACATCCAACGAGGTTTTATCGCAAATAATGTTGACGAAGCTGAAGCTGCAGCAAAAAAGTTGACAGAAATGAACGGAAACGAAGGCTGGGTTGTTAAAGCTCAGGTTCACGCAGGTGGACGTGGAAAAGGCGGCGGCGTAAAGTTTTCTCCAACCATGGAAAAACTGAAAGAAAATGCTAAAAACATTATTGGAATGCAGTTGGTGACTCCACAAACTTCGGCAGAAGGGAAAAAAGTGAATTTCATTTTAGTTGCGGAAGATGTTTATCAACCTGGCGAAACTGAAACAAAAGAATTTTATGTTTCTATTCTTTTAGACAGAGCACAAGGGAAAAATATGATCGTTTATTCTACAGAAGGTGGAATGGATATTGAGCACGTTGCAGAAGTAACGCCACATTTAATTCATAACGAAGTGGTTGATCCAGGTGTTGGTTTGCAAGGTTTTCAGGCAAGAAAAATCGCTTTCAACTTAGGTTTAGAAGGTGCTGCTCACAAAGATTTCGTAAAATTCATCGCTTCTCTTTACAACGCTTATGTTGGAATTGATGCTTCACTTTTCGAAATTAACCCCGTTTTAAAAACTTCTGACAATAGAATTCTTGCGGTTGATGCTAAGGTTTCTTTAGATGACAACGCTTTATTCCGTCACAAAGATCTGGCTGAATTAAGAGATACAAGAGAAGAAGATGCGACGGATGTTGAAGCTGGTGAAGCTGGTTTGAACTTCGTGAAGTTAGATGGTGACGTTGCCTGTATGGTAAACGGAGCTGGTCTTGCGATGGCGACGATGGATATTATCAAATTATCCGGCGGTAATCCTGCAAACTTCTTAGACGTTGGTGGTACTGCCGATGCTGAAAGAGTTCAGAAAGCTTTCGGAATTATCTTGAAAGATCCAAACGTAAAAGCAATTTTGATCAATATTTTTGGTGGGATTGTTCGTTGCGACCGTGTTGCACAGGGAATCGTAGATGCTTACAAAGCGATGGGAAGTCTTCCTGTTCCTTTGATCGTTCGGCTTCAAGGTACCAATGCAGTAGAAGCAAAACAATTGATCGATGATTCTGGTTTACCGGTTCATTCCGTGATCACTTTGGAAGAAGCTGCTAATAAAGTAAAAGAAGTTTTAGGTCACTAAGATTTTTAAAATATAAAAGAGAAACCGTTTCATTAATTTGAGGCGGTTTTTTTTATTTCTTTTTATTAGCTATTTCCGGCTTGGAGTTTATCCTGAGACTGTCGAAGGGCTCTATCTTTTTTTCCTCGTTCCTTGTCAAAAAAGGATGCCGTTTCAATCGGGGCTAGTTTGGGGTTTGTTATTGATTGAAGGCTTTTGCAAAATATTTTTGTTATTTTTTGTCGCACAGATTCCACAGATCTTCACTGATTCAGCTGAAAAATAAAGTCTAAAATTTTGGTTTAAACGAAGTGATATGTCTTTAAGGAATGCTCAGTCAGACAAATTATAAAATCGTCATTCTGTAAATAATAGAAACCCTAAAACATTTTTGAAAAACCGATTTTTATAAAACCGTGTCAAGGTTTCGAACCTTGACACGGTTAAATACGCAAGTGATCAATTTTATACTTATTTAAAAAGCCAAACTTTCTTATACTTTTATTAATTCCAAAAAATATCTTTGCGGTCATTGCGTAAAAATTTTGCGTCTTTGTGAGAAATCACCAGCAGGAAATAGCAGATTTTATTTCAAAAGATTTTCTACTTTCCAAAGTTTAAAATAAGTGTACATTTATATTGAAATAATTTTTCTTTATTCTACAAAACTTTTGAGCATGAAAAACTTCACCATCCCAAAACCCTGTCACGAAAACTGGGAAGATATGTCGCCCGAAGAAAAAGGAAAATTCTGTGGTGTCTGTCAGAAGAAAGTCTATGATTTTACGGAAACCTCTTCACTTGAAATTTCAAAAATTTATGAGCAGGAAAACGGAAACATCTGTGGCAGATTAAAACCAGATCAAATCATCACTTACAATAGGTTACAGAAATTCGTCGTCCGGATGAATCTCTACACCAATCAACATTTTTCAAGGTTTGGTTTGATGGTTTCTGCCGTAACCTTTTTATTCGTACTTACAGGTTGCGAGAAAAAAAATGTGGTGCAGCAGCAGACTTTGGCTTCAGCACATGGTTCAGATACAATAAAATCGAGAATGCAGCCACTCGGTCAAGGTTTTCCTCTTGGAAAGCTTGCACCGGTGAAGACAGATTCTTCTCTAATAAATCCTCAATCAAAGCCGAAAAAAAAATCGCTTGTACAGAAACCTACGAAGAAAGTGGTGTCTATTCCTCCTCCATTTGTTACTGGTGAGATCGTGATGGTAGATTCTACGAACATGCATAAAAATTAAGTGATAAGTTTTAAATAAAATTATATCGGCAAAAAATATAATTTCAATTAATGACCTGTTATTTCCCTTAAAAGGAATTTTTTTAAGTATTTGTTGAGCAAAGGGAATATTCCTTGAGAATCGTTTAACTTTACTTACGAAACGGGTCAAATAATAAATAATTTCAGACGCACTATTATCACTATGTATGAAACCTATCGCACTGCTTTTATCACTCTTTTTTGTATCGTGTTTATCTCAAAATAAATCGAAAAAAATGAATCTTGAATTTGAAGATGTTTATCATCACAACTTTAGCCTGACGCCGAAAAAATTTTTGATCATCGATTCACAAAAGCAAATGAACGCCGTCTATGAAGCAATCCGAAAAAATTATGGAGGCCAAAGATCACCTCCAATTCCACACGTAAACGATGACGAATCCTACGTAATTTTTAAACCTATCTTAAAAAATTCGAACGATGTGAATATTAAAAGGGTATATCTTCAAAACAATATTTTAATGATCGATGTAGAGGATTTTGACAATCCTCAAATTGCGAAAACGATTAGAACAGCGCCTAATGTTTTAATTAAAATACTTCAAAAAATAACTCCCAAAAAAATAGACATTAAATATTCTAAACAATAAATTCAATACCTACTTATGAAAACAAAAATTTTTACTCTTTCGCTGATGCTCCTCGCAGTGATGGGTTTCGGACAAAACTACTGGGCCAAAGTTAATACTGTTCCAAAAGAGAATGTTGCGCAACGCTGGGTTCAGCCAAAAAAGATCACGGTCTATGAAGTCAATCTGGTTCAACTGAAAAATGATCTGTCAAAAGTTCCGCAGCGATTTTCTGCTGATGAATCGAAATTAATTACTTTTCCTGGTGCAGACGGCACTTTCAAAAAGTATATCGTACAGGAAGCTTCTGTAATGGAGCCTCAACTTCAGGCGAAATATCCGGATATCCGCTCTTATGTAGGTTGGGAACAAAATAACAAGCAAAACTCAATTCGTTTTAGCGTAACTCCAGACAACGGGATCAGTGCGATGTATTTTGATGGATGGGAAATCAGTTATTTAGATAACTACACCAAAGACCTTTCAAAATATATCTTCTACAAAAGAGAAGATCTTCCTGCAAACGACCGTCTTTTTCAATGTGATGTAAAAGAATTAAGAGAGCAGACCGAAGCTGATATTAATGGAAAAGCACCTCTTGTATTTGATGGTAAATTTCGAACTTATCGTTTGGCACTTGCGGCAACTGGAGAATACACAGCTTTCCACGGTGGAACCGTTCCAAAAGCTTTAGCTGCAATGGCGGTAACAATGACCAGAGTGAATGGGGTTTACGAAAAAACAATTTCTGTTACTATGGTAATGGTCGCTAACAACAATTTAATCGTTTACACGAATGCTGCGACAGATCCTTACACCAATAATGATGGAGTTGCAATGTTAGATGAAAATACAGCAACTCTTAATTCAATAATAGGATCGGCAAATTATGATATTGGACACGTTTTTTCTACCGGCGGTGGTGGAGTTGCTGGTTTAGGCGTGATCTGTACAACAAGTAAAGCAGAAGGAGTTACAGGTTCTGGTGCGCCGATCAATGATGCATTTGATATTGATTATGTTGCGCATGAAATGGGTCATCAATTTGGTGGAAATCATACTTTTCGTGCCGGAACGGGATCTTGTGGCGGCGGAAACGTAAACAACGCAACCGCATTCGAACCGGGAAGTGGCACAACAATTATGGCTTACGCCGGAATTTGTGGGGTAAATAACGTACAACCAAATAGTGATGCCTATTTTCACTCTGCAAGTGTGAATGAAATGTACAATGTTGTTAGAAGAGGATCTGACTGTTCTGTAAAAACGGCAAATAATAATCAGGTTCCTACTGCAGATGCAGGCTTGGATTATACGATCCCGAAAGGAACTGCTTTTGTTTTAACGGGTGTTGGGACCGATCCGGATAATGATCCGATCACCTATTTATGGGAACAGCTGGATAATACCAGTAATACGCAACCGCCTGTTGCTACAGCTACTGGAGGACCAGTGTACCGATCTTTGTACGCTACAGTTTCGCCTTCCAGATATTTTCCGGTGATGAGTTCAGTTTTGGCAAATAATCTTGTTCCAAAATGGGAAGTGACGCCAAGTGTAGCAAGAAATTTAAATTTCTCTCTTTTAGTTAATGATAACCGACCAACTGGAAATCAGGCAGCAAGAGATTTAATGTTGGTAAAAGTTGACAATTCAGGTCCGTTTGTAGTGACCTCGCAGTCTACCAATATTCAATATGATGCAGCAAATGCAATTACAGTGACCTGGAATGTTGCCGGAACAAACGTTGCACCAGTAAATACAGCGCAAGTTCAAATACTTTTGTCTAAAGATAATGGTGCCAACTTCGATGTTGTTCTTGCCACGGTTGCAAACAATGGTTCAGCTTCGGTAATGCTGCCAAATTTAGATATTGCTTCTGCAAGAATAATGGTGAAAGCTGTAAATAATATTTACTACGCTTTGAATTCCTCTTTCTTTTCTGTTAAAAAGAATTTGGCGACCCTTGACAGCAGTACAAAAAATATTGGAATTTATCCGAATCCTGCGAAACATGAGGTAAACATTAAAATGAATAAATCTGAAAGTGCGTCTTATAAAATTTACGATACCACAGGAAGATTGGTGAGTGCCGGAAATGTTTCAAAAGATGGAAAAATTAATGTAGAAAAATTGATCAACGGAAATTACATTTTAAACATTGAAATGAAAACCGGAGAAAAATTAAGTGAAAAATTTATGATCAAAAAATAATTCTTAAATTTCTTAAAATAGGAAAGGATGCTGTTAATTCAGCATCCTTTTTTTATATAAATTTTGATTAAAGATGTCTGTTGATTAAATACTTGGGTCAGTCTGTATTTGAGTAGCCAGTCTTATTCCGGATTCTTCTAATTTATTTTTTAATTTTAACAGCGCATCACTTTTGACCTTCGCAATATTTTCTCCTTTCTTCATGAAAAATCGAGCTTGCAAATAGAAAATTCCAAAAGATTGTTTTAAAATAATGACCTGAGCTTCATCGATATGATCTGTAGCATCGAAAGTTTTAATTTCATCCAGAATAACTTTTGTCGTTTTCTCCAGATCCTGATCGCTCGCAATTTGTAAATCAAGGAAAACTTTTCGCTGTCCTGATGCCGAATAATTGATGAATGGCGCACTGAAAATAAGTTGATTTGGGACGAAAACTTTTTTACCTTCATCAGTAATGATTTTCGTGGTCAAGAAGCCAATTTTTTCTACAACTCCTGTTACATCTTTTATGGAAACGTAATCGCCATCTGCAAAAGATTTGTCAATTCCGACCAAAGCTCCAGAAAACATCGAAGAAACTAGATCCTTCAGAGCAACTCCGGCGACCACTCCGGCAACTCCCAAACTTCCAATAAATTTCAGAACAAATCCGCCCATTCCCATTATTTCCAGAGAGATGAATGCACCTGAAAGAATGATGAGAAATTTGAAAACTTTAATTAACGCGACAACCGATCTGTTCTTACTTTTGGGGAAAAATTTATGAAAAATCCTTACCGAAATCTTACTTAGAAAAGAGCTTAGCGCTAAAAAAAGCAGGAATACCAAAATCCCTACCGCAATTCTGGGCGTTGCTTCCGCAAATCCTTTGTACCATTTATCCAGAACAGAAAGTATTGTTTCGTAATAATTCATAATTCAAATGTAAGACAATTTTTAAAGTCTCTTCTTAGCAATTTTCTGTCCAAAACCTAAAATCTAAAATTGCACAACTAACAAATATTCAGAATTATCTTATATTTGCCCTCCACAAGAAAAACGGCTTGTTGATTCCAGATTCGTTTGGGGTAGGAAAGTCCGGACACCAAAGAGCAGCAAAGCGGATAACATCCGTCGGTCGTGAGATCAGGACAAGTGCAACAGAAAGTATGTATATTAATTTATAGTGAAACCAGGTAAACTCTTTGCGGTGCAATGTTAAGTATATCGGATTTTTTCAGAAATGAAAATAGGAGTGGCTCGCTCCAAAAACCGAGGGGTAATCAGCTAAAGTTTTGCAGCAATGTACAACGTAGATAAATAACAGGCATTTTGACTTCGGTCAGTTTACAGAATCCGGCTTATAGTTTTTCTTGTGGGTTTTTAAATTCTGCCATTCTCAAATTTTCTTTTTCTAAAGTTTTCAAAAGAACTTTATATCCAAAATATAACAATATACAACCTCCCAGATTAATTGCCCAAAATGTTGCGTTAAAGGCATTCCGTGAGAAATAAGAGTGAAATTTAAATCCAAATTCTGAGTACGCCAAATAGAGGAAAGATGCATTTAAGAGCAAATGTAGAAGAATCGAATAAATGATTTTTCTGGTCTTATAGTAAATAAATCCTGAAAGCATTCCCAAAAAAAAGGTCGGTAGTAAATTATTATAGGAGGGTAAATGAATTGCTGAAAATAGGATGGAGGATACAATGATCGATAACCAGAAATTATATTTTTCTAAAAGTTTCACAAATAAAAACCTTCGAAAAAATATTTCTTCAAAAACAGGCGCGAAAATTATCAAACCAATGACATAAACGATATTGTAATGATTTTTTAGATCAGCCCACGTTTTTTGATGATAATTACTAAAGGTGCCGTTTCCCACTTTCAAATACTGATAGATATAGAAAAGTGGCTTTGTGAAAAAGTAAAAGCCTGTGAATATAATAAATACAGCAAATATTAAATCAAAATTAACTTTCTTTTCGTCCTCATATTTAAAGTGAACTTGTTTGAATATATAATAAGTCCAAAACCCATAAAACGTAAAATTCAAAAAAAGTTGTGTAGTTAAAAGAAGATCAGTTCCTTCAGTATTATAAAAGTAGTCTCGCGAAAATAGAAGTGGAAAGTCGATCAGAGTTGTGCTTAACTGAAATAAAACGGTCATTAAAATCGCTTTCCAAATCTTCATAATTTCTGCTGCTGGATGATTTTATTCACTTTCCAGATGTTTTTTTGCATCGGCCAAAGCTGCAGTTTCTTTCTCGGAGAGCGTCGGGAATTTCAGATTCATTTTTTCTAAAGCATCAATGATGATCTGAATTGCGGCAATTCTGGTAAACCATTTATGATCTGCGGGCAGTACAAACCAGGGCGCGCAGTCTTTTGAAGTTTCGTTTATCGCTTCTTCATAGGCTTTCATATATTGATCCCACAACGCACGTTCCGGCAAATCACCGGACGAAAATTTCCAGTTTTTATCGGGCTCATTAATTCTGTCCAGAAATCTCTTTTTCTGTTCTTTTTGGGAAACGTTCAGAAATATTTTCACAACCGTAGTTCCGTTTTCTGATAAATGCTTTTCGAAGTTCCGAATGCTTTCATACCGGTTTTTCCAAAAGGTAGCGTCAAAATCATCTACTGAATCCCAGGTTTTTTCGCTCAGGTTATATTCAGGATGAACTTTGCACACCAAAACACTTTCATAATGACTTCGGTTAAAAATACCAATTTTTCCTTTTTCCGGCAGCGCAATATAATGACGCCACAAGAAATCATGGGAATACTCTTTCGGACTTGGTGCTTTAAAACTGTGTACAACACAACCTTGTGGATTTACGCCACCAAAAACGTGTTCGATCAAAGAGTCTTTTCCAGCCGCATCCATTGCCTGAATCACGATCAATAGCGACTTTCCACTGTCGGCATACAGCTTTTCCTGCAGCGCCCGAAGTTTATCTTTTTCCTTCTCCAGCATTTTCTTTCCCTCCTCTTTATCCAGTTTCCCGGAATATTCGGTGTTTGCTTTTTTGATAGAGAATTTTCCTTTTACGATAAAGTTGTCGCTGAAATTTAAATCCATTGTTTTAATTTTCATTAAAAATAAAAAAATCACTTCAATTACGAAGTGATTTCATGATTTATTTAAAAAACTTTTATTTAGAAAGTTTTTCTTTAACTATTTTTTTGCTTTAGCTGACTTTCCTTTTTTCATAGAAGTGTCAGCAGACTGATCCATACCCATTGTCGCAACTTTCGCGTCTGCTTTGGTTTCTACCACCGCTGCTGCTGTAGTTGCAGCTGGTACAGCCGCTCCGGCTTCAATTGTTCCTTTGATGTTGATCACCGATCTGCTGTTTGCAGGATCATTAGAATAAACTTCAATAATTTTTGTGAAAGGACCTACAAGTGTTGTGTTATAACCTACTTTGATCTGAGCTGTTTTTCCTGGCATAATAGGATCCTGGCTCCATTCCGGTGTTGTACATCCGCAAGATGCCTGAACTTTTGAAATAATCAGAGGTTTGTCTCCCGTATTTTTTACTACGAAAAATCGGTGTCCGTCTGCACCCGCTTTCACATTTCCATAGTCAAATGTTGTCTTATCGAATGAAATTGTCTGCGCCGAAGCAAATACTAAAGATGCGGTTAAAAATAAACCTGCGAAAATCTTTTTCATATTTTTAAATTGTTTTTATTGATTGTTTGATAAAATTTCTATGACAAAGTTAAAAATTAAATCAATATGAAGGTAAATTTTTTTTATTTGCCTATTTTTGCATCTATTAAGCCAAAGAACAGCCTTTATGCAGATTTCAGAAAAATATAATCCACAGGAAACAGAAAATAAGTGGTATAAATACTGGTTAGAAAATAATTATTTCCATTCAGAACCTAACGAAAAACCACCCTATACCATCGTCATTCCACCGCCAAATGTGACGGGAATTCTTCACATGGGACATATGCTGAACAATACGATTCAGGATGTTTTGGTTCGTCGTGCAAGAATGCAGGGTTTCAATGCTTGCTGGGTTCCGGGAACTGATCATGCTTCTATCGCAACGGAAGCGAAAGTAGTGGCAAAACTGAAGTCAGAAGGAATAAATAAATCAGATCTTTCCCGCGAGGAATTTTTAAAACACGCGTGGGATTGGACCGATAAATATGGCGGAACAATTCTGGAACAGTTGAAGAAATTGGGTTGTTCCTGCGATTGGGAAAGAACGCGTTTCACTTTAGAACCAAAATTATCTTCTCAAGTCATTAAATCTTTCGTAGATCTTTATAATAAAGGACTCATTTATCGAGGTTACAGAATGGTCAATTGGGATCCGGAAGCTAAAACCAACATTTCTGATGAAGAAGTGATCTTCAAAGAGCAAAATGGAAAACTTTATTATTTAAAATATAAAATTGAAGGCACAGAAGAATTTCTTTCTGTTGCAACAACTCGTCCTGAAACCATTTTCGGTGATACTGCAGTTTGTATCAATCCTAATGACGAGCGTTACGCCCATTTGCGTGGTAAAAAAGTAATTGTTCCCATCGTTGATCGCGTCGTTCCTATTATTGAAGATGAATATGTAGATATTGAATTCGGAACAGGGGCTTTGAAAATTACGCCAGCTCATGATATTAATGATTATGAGATCGGGAAACGGCATGGTTTGCAAATGATCGATTCTTTGGATGATGATGCGAATTTAAATGAACACGGTTTACATTACGCCGGAAAAAACAGATTCGAAGTTCGAAAACAAATTGCGAAAGAACTGGAAGAAAAAGATCTTTTATTAAAAGCAGAAGATTACGTCAATAAAGTAGGGACCTCTGAAAGAACGGGCGCTGTCATTGAGCCGAAAGTTTCTGTACAGTGGTTTTTGAAAATGGCAGATATGGCAAAACCTGCTTTAGATGTTGTGATGAATGATGAGGTGAAATTTCACCCGGAAAAATTCAAAAATACTTATAAACACTGGATGGAAAACATCCGCGACTGGAATATTTCTCGTCAGCTTTGGTGGGGACAGCAAATCCCGGCTTTTTTCTATGGAGAAGGCCAAGACGATTTCGTAGTTGCTGAAACAATTGAGGAAGCTTTGATTTTAGCCAAGGAAAAATCCAACAACCAAGAATTGACGATTGATCATTTAAAGCAAGACGAAGACGCGCTCGACACCTGGTTTTCTTCCTGGTTATGGCCAATGTCAGTTTTTGATGGAATTTCAGATCCAGATAACAAAGACATCAATTATTATTATCCAACCTCTGATTTGGTAACAGGACCAGATATTATTTTCTTTTGGGTTGCTCGAATGATCATGGCTGGTTTGGAATACCGAAAAGAAGTTCCTTTCAAAAACGTTTATTTCACCGGGATTGTTCGCGATAAACAACGACGCAAAATGTCGAAGCAATTAGGAAATTCTCCGGATCCGATTGAATTAATTGAAAAATATGGTGCAGATGGAGTTCGTGTTGGAAGTTTGCTAAGTTCCGCCGCCGGAAATGATCTGCTTTTCGACGAAGAATTGATGTTGCAGGGAAGAAATTTCGCCACTAAAATATGGAATGCCTACAAACTCATTCAAGGTTGGAATAAAGAAGTAACGATTAAAGCCAACGATTCCGATAAGCAAGCCATTGAGTGGTTCGGAAATCAGATGGACAAAACAATTGCAGAAATTGCTGATCAATTCGCAAAATTCAGGATTTCTGATGCCTTGCATTTATTGTACAAATTGATTTGGGACGATTTCTGTTCCTGGTATCTCGAAGCCATTAAACCAGCTTATGGCGAACCAATTTCACAAGAAGTTTATGATCAGACGATTGTTTATTTTGAGGAACTGATGAAACTGCTTCATCCATTTATGCCGTTTTTATCAGAAGAATTATGGCAGAACATTTCCGAAAGAACACCCGAAAATGCTTTGGTAATTTCGCAGCAGAAAAAAGATGCAACCTTTAATGAAAGCATTATTAAAGATTTTGAAATTTCAAAAGAACTCATTTCCGGAGTTCGAAATTACCGTCAAAGCAAAGGGATTTCTCCACGCGAAGAAGTAGAAGTTTTCACGAATGCAGCAAGTTTTGATAATGAACAATTGGTGAAGAAATTAGCCAATATCTCTCAGATCAATTTCACTACAAAAACCGATAAACCAAGTTATTCTTTCTTAATTGGAGGAACAGAAGTTTCAATTCCATTGAGTGAGAACCTTGATTTAGGGGAAGAAAAAGAGAAAGCTGAGGAAGAAATAAAATATCTGAAAGGCTTTTTAATTTCCGTGGAAAAGAAATTATCCAACGAAAAATTTGTAGCCAATGCAAAACCGGAAGTCGTAGAATCTGAACGTAAAAAACAGAAAGATGCACAGGACAAAATTATTCTTCTCGAGGAAAAATTAAGAAAACTCTAGAAATATTCATTCAAAAACCAAAAAATAAAAGGCTTAGGAAACGTTGTTTTTTTAGCCTTTTTTCTATTATCTTTACTTTTTGATCATCATTATGCAGCACCTGGATAACATAAAAAACCTTTTCACCAAAAATTTTGTCGAAAATCCTTTACTCGAAAGCTTCGACGCGGGAATCATTAATCTTCCGACGGGCAGAATCATTGCCTGCGATCCGTTGATTACGAACGATATGAAGGAATTCAAAATCAATTTTCCACAGGGAGAATTTCCTGTTCTGGTTCATAAGGAAAGAGAAAGTAACTGTATTGCTTATGTAGAAATTACTTTTGCGGATGAGGAAATTGTAGAGTGGAAACTCGCAACGACTGAAGATCAGAATATTGATGAACTAAAAGGGGAAGAAATTTTTGGATATCCTGTAGAAAGCGGAATGGGCTGTTTCATGGATTTTGAAACTCAGGATTGTCTCAATCATTTGGAAACGAGATTATTCCATAGAAAAGGCGCAGAATTTTTAGGAATTTACGAGGAGTTTTTCCACGAACATTTTTTTGATCAGAATGGCGCGATCGATCAGTTTGCCTTTTTAAAACCCGATGAGGAAAAAGACGGCAATATTTTCGCTTTCGAAACCGGTTATGGGGAAGGATTTTATGCAAGTTATATCGGTTTTGGCAAAGACGGTCAACCTTTGAAACTCGTTACAGAATTTATAGAAATTGGGAGTTAATTAAAGTTAAATGATTTTCCAATCTCTAATTAAAAGAATAAATTTGTGAGTAGGTCTTAAAGGCGCGATTTATCGCGTCTTTATCTTTAAATAAATTACAGGTATAAAAATTTCAGAAAAAATGAATATCACTTCAGAACAACCGAAAATTATCGTCGTAGGAAGTTCTTCCATCGATCTGGTGCTAAACACGCATCATTTGCCGAAACAAAACGAAACCGTGATGGCCGAAAAATCGGAAAGTTTTTTTGGTGGAAAAGGCGCAAATCAAGCCGTGGGAACTTCCCGACTTGGCGCGAGTGTATATTTTATCGGTTGTGTCGGCATGGATCCTTTTGGTCAGCAGATTCTTCGGAATTTAGTTGATGAAGACGTGAATGTTGGATTTGTTTCGGAGAACGAAGAAGTTGCAACAGGAACAGCGTATGTCACGGCCGCAGAAGGAATTAATTCTATCGTAGTAGTTCCTGCCTCTAATTATTGCTTAAAAATTGAGAATATAATTGAAGCTGAAAAATATTTTACAACGAGTGATTTAGTTTTAGTTCAGCTGGAAATTCCCATGGAAGTGGTAGAGTTTACCGTTGATTTAGCCAGAAGCAATAACAAAAAAATCGGAATTTATGCTTCTCCCGCAACAAAATTATCGCAGGAGATGATAGAAAGTGCAACTTTCATTGTGGCAAAAAGTGATGAGCTTTCAATTGTTTTTGGGGATGAAAACCGGGAGCAGATTTTAAGAAAATATCCGAACAAACTTTTTGTACGCGATGATTCAAATTCTACGACTTACTTCAATGGTTCCGAGATGAAGTATTACAGAAACGATCATGATTCCGTTTTGCACAAGATGGGAATGGGCGATGCTTTTACCTCAGGTTTCGCAGTCGCGCTGTGTCATAATAATTCTGTTGATGATTGCGTGAAATTTGGAAATGATGTTTCCTTAAAAGTGGCTAAGAATCGAGGTTCTCAAAGCGGTTTGCCTTATCTTAAAGATTTTATCGAAGAGTAAATCCTATTTTCAACATATCTAAATTTATGGTTCTTCCTTTCTAAAGTCCTAATTTTAGGAAATGATTTTACCCTTTTCTTTTAAGGTCAGATCGAAATTTATGCAAGAAATTATCCTAACAACTTCCGATGAAATTCCTATTTCTATAAAAGTTTTTGATCCTGAAAATTCAAATGGAAAGTTGTTGCTCATCAATGCTGCGACAGGAGTGAAACAGCAGATTTATTTTTCATTTGCCAAATATTTCGCCGAAAACGGCTTTACAGTGATTACGTACGATTATCGCGGAATTGGAGAATCAAAACCCTCAAAAATGAAAGGTTTTGATTCAACCATGAGAATTTGGGGAACTGAAGATTTTAAAACAGTCACTAATTTTATTAAAGAAAATTATCCCGATCACCGAAAATTTTGTCTCGGTCATTCGGTTGGAGCTTTAATTCTTGGAATGAATGAAGATGCTGCTATTTTCGAAAAATTTATTTTCGTTGCGACGCAAGATGCATATATTGGAAATCTTACCTGGAAGGTCGCAATTGCTGGAATACTAGGTTTTGGAATTGCGGTTCCTTTTACGACCGAGTTATTTGGATATTTCCCGGCGCATCGCTTCGGTTTGGGCGAATCTTTAGCGAAAGGCGTTGCTTACGATTGGCGGACTTTAATTTTAAATAAAAAATCGACGAGTCGACTTTATGATAAACTTGCGAAGAATATTTCCAAGGATTTATTGCAGGAAACTTTCATTATTTATGCCGGAGACGATCCTTGGGTGACCATGAAAGGAATGGAAAATCTCATGAATAATGTCTATCCGAACTTACAGAAAACCTACCGAAAAATTCTGGTCTCAGAATCGCCCAAAAAGGAAATCGGTCATGTTAATTTCTTCCGAAGTTTTAATAAAAATCTTTGGCAAATCCCCTTAGAGCAACTTTAAAAAAAATCCGGAAACGTTTAGCATCCGGATTTTTCTAAATTATTGAAATTGATTTTCCAGACTTTTCAGTTCCGAAATGATGCCATCTAACTTTGCATCCTGTTTTTTAATTTCCTTTTTACCAAGATAAAAATAGGCGAAAAACATCCAGGAATACGTGATGGCAAACGCAAGAATCATTTTCCACAGATCTACACTTTTCAGCAATTCGTACATGTAAATTCCCAATGCAGTTCCAAGGAAAAGGTAGTAAACCGGCATATTCCAGTGTCTTTGATTTTTCTGAAATTCTCTGAAATTCTGCCATTGTTTCAAATGAAAACTTGGCGTTTGCGTTTCATCAATATTGCTGATTTTTTTTGCCGTAAAGAGCATTAAAAATGCCTGCAGAAAGCACACTGTTGAAATAATGATCATCGATGACATGATAGGAATCGTTTTTAAATTGGAGTCTAATGAGATCATTAAACCAATGATAAAAATTCCGGTTACCAGGAGCAAAATTGCACCTTTGGTGTAAGTGTTTTTAAGTTTCATACGATTGTTTTTTATTTTTGAAATATTGGTGTTTTTTGTTGGCATCTTTGTTTCAGATTGTTGCCAAAGATTTTCCAGTTCTTTAAATTCTTCCATAATTGGTATATATTTCCTGAAGTTCTTTTTTGATTCTGTGAATTTTTACACGCAGATTATTTTCCGTTATTCCGGTGATTTCTGCGATCTCTTCGTATGGTTTCTCTTCCAAAACCAACGTGATAATAATTCGCTCGCTTTCTTTCAATTTGCTGATGCATTCGTACAATCGGTTGATTTCTTTTGAATTGTCCTCCGTTTCTTCATACACCAATTTGGAAAGAATAGTTTCTGAATTTTGATCTTTATTTTTTTCTTTCTTTAATCCAACCAAACAAGTATTAATGGCGATTCTGTAGATCCAGGTCCCGATTTTGCTTTCTCCTCGAAATTTGGGCAAACTGTTCCAAACTGCAATCCAAGTTTCCTGATGAAGATCGTCTGCAAAAAGTTTGTCCCCGGAATAACTCAGACATAACTTGTAAATCCTGCCAGAAAATTCCTGGTAAAGTTGATCAAAATCGTAACTCATCTTTTCAGTGTTTTGTAAAGGTCAATTTCAAATTGTTGATTTTTCATTTCCTGTTATCTTAATTAATGACCGTCAGATTTTCTGGCTTCTGAAAATTGGATACAAATATTCTGAAATTATTACAAAAATTTTAAAAAAAATTAATTCAAAAATTATAATTCCAGATTTCAGCGCGTATTTTAAATTCCTTAAATTTACATCAAGCATTTAAAAAAAATGAAAATATATACAAAAACCGGCGACAAAGGTGAAACTGCTTTATATGGTGGAACCCGCGTTTCCAAAGCTTCCGCAAGAGTAGAATCTTACGGAACAATTGATGAACTCAACTCTTTTATTGGTTTCGCAAAATCTGAGATTTCTGATGAAAAAGTTTTAAATCAACTTAAAAAAATTCAGTTCGATCTATTCACTGTCGGTTCAGAATCGGCGACTCCCACGGATAAATTAACTTTGGCCAATGGAAAATCACGCCTGGCTTTAATGATCACCGATACAGAGATTGAAGAACTTGAACATTGGATGGATGATTTTGAAAAAGAATTGAAACCTTTGCAATATTTTATTCTTCCCGGTGGTGGAAAAGGTCCAACTTCGCTTCATATTTGCAGAACGGTTTGTCGAAGAGCCGAAAGAAGCCTGGTTTTCTTAAATGAATCAGAAGAAGTTCGTCCGGAACTCATCAAATATCTCAATCGTCTTTCTGACTATTTATTTGTTTTGGCGCGTTATGTTTCACATTTACATAACGAAGAGGAAGAATATTGGAATCCAAATAATAGGAAGTAGAAACGTTTTCGAGTTGTAAAGTAGTTTGTAAATAAGTTTCAAACAGTCAACAATTTAAGTACTCAAAAACGTAAACCTTACATATTCAAACACTCAAATACTGAATTGAAAGCACTCCTTTTCATCAACGGAATTCCTCCCAATAATCTTCCCGAAACGGAAGGTTATTCTTTGATTGCCTGTTCCGACGGCGCTTTTCACTATTTAAAAGCGAAGAAATTTCCTTTTGAGAAATTAGATTTTATTTCCGGGGATTTCGATTCTCATTCGGGAAAGGATGAAAATATTTATGAAGAAAAATTCATTTATACTCCGGATCAGGATAAAACTGATTTTCAGAAATCCTTAGAAATTATCGAAGAACGAGGTTATACTAAAGTTGATGTTTATGGTGGAAGTGGCGGTGAAATGGATCATTTCCTCGGGAATTTAACCGTAGCTTTTCTCTTTAAAAACAATCTCAACATTACTTTTTTTGATGAGTATGGAACCTATTTCTTTTCACCGAAAAAATTAGTTTTGGAAAATGTAAAAGGCAAGACAATTTCTTTATACCCTTTTCCCGTAACCAAAAGTATTACGACGAAAGGTTTGCAATGGCCTTTAAATAAAGGGGATTTAGAAATGAAGAAAAGAATTGGCACAAGAAATGTTGCTACTGAAGAAACCGTTTCGATTGAGTTTGAAAGTGGAGATTTAGTAGTTTTTGTTTCGAGGTAAAGTAGTTTCAGTTTTGTTTTCGAAAATAAATTCTAAACTTTATTCTATTGCAGTCTTATTAAATCTGAATAAATAAATCATTAAACCCACTTTTTTTTCTCAAATTTGCATTTCTAATTCTTATATACTTTCCTATACAATGAAGATTAAATACTCAGAGCTTATTGACCAGACCCTGTATTTCCCAACCGAAGAATTTAACGTTGCGGATAATACTTTACAGTTCCACGATATTCCTTTAATGGAAGTGGTAGAAAAGTTTGGAACGCCTTTGAAGTTTAATTATCTGCCAAAAATTTCGATGAATATCGAGCGTGCTAAAGGCTGGTTCAAAGAAGCCATCGAAAAAAATGACTATAAGAAAGGTTATAAATATTGCTATTGTACCAAATCAAGTCAGTTTGCATTTGTTGTAGAAGAAGCTTTGAAAAACGATATTTCCCTGGAAACTTCTTCAGCTTATGATATGGACATTATCCGTTCACTTTATGAGAAGGGAACGTATGGGAAAGATGTCGAAGTAATTTGCAACGGTTTCAAAACCGACGATTATCTCGCAAAAATTTCAGATCTTATCAATAATGGTTTTCAAAATATTATCCCGATTCTCGATAATTATCGCGAGCTCGATAAATTGACGGAAAGCATCGATACTACTTTTAATATCGGAATTAGAATTGCTTCTGAAGAAGAACCGAAATTTGAATTTTATACTTCAAGATTAGGGATTGGTTACAAAGATATCATTCCTTATTACAGTCAAAAAATTGCAGAACATCCGAATGCGAGATTGAAAATGCTGCATTTTTTCATCAATACCGGAATCAAAGACACCGCTTATTACTGGAACGAATTGTATAAATGTTTACGCGTTTATGCGCGTTTGAAAAAAATCGCTCCGGAAGTTGATTCCCTTAATATTGGTGGCGGTTTCCCAATCAAAACTTCTTTAAATTTCGATTATGATTACCAGTATATGGTGAACGAAATCGTTTCCCAGATCAAAAAATTTTGTGAAGAAGAAGGCGTCGAAGAGCCAAATATCTATACCGAGTTTGGTAGTTTTACCGTTGGCGAAAGTGGCGGACATTTGTACAAAATCATCTCTCAAAAACGCCAGAATGACCGAGAAAAATGGAACATGATCGACTCTTCTTTCATGACCACTTTACCCGACACTTGGGCGATTTCCCGAAAATTCATCATGCTTCCACTCAACCGTTGGGAAGATACCTATGAACGTGTTTTTCTCGGTGGATTGACTTGTGATTCCGATGACTACTACAATTCTGAACAACATACAAACGCCATTTATTTACCCGTTTTCAGTGAGACAAAACCTTTATACATCGGCTTTTTCCACACTGGAGCATATCAGGAAACCATCGGCGGTTACGGCGGCGTTCACCACTGTTTGATGCCGCAACCGAAACATATTTTGATCGATAAGGATGAAGAAGGAAACTTTACTTATAAAGTGTTCCGCGAAGAACAAAAAGCAGAAGATGTTTTGAAGATTCTGGGATATTAAAAAAATAATTTCAAATATAATATTAAGGAGTAACCAATGAGTTGCTCCTTTTTAATTGAAGTCCCGCTGTCCACTATATCTTTTCCTTTTTTTGAAAAAAAGAAAAAGGATACCGTTTCCATCGGGGCTAGAATTTCAGGTATTTTGTCGTTAGAAGGATAAGGAGAATTCTTAAAAATATTTCGAGATCTTTTCAAATTCAATTTCCGAAAAATCTGAATTGACCAAATTTGCTTTCTCATAATTCTGACCAAATGAATGTTCACTTTTGTAGGCCACACAAAATATGCCTGCAGAATGTGCAGCCAAAATCCCATTCGTAGAATCTTCGATCACCATACAGTTTTCTTTGGCTTCATTCGCTATTTCAGCAGCAATTAAAAATATTTCCGGATGAGGTTTTGATTCTTTCAAATCCGCACCACTTATTTTTCCAATAAAATATTTCTCTAATCCAAATTTTTCAAAAACCATATTGATGGTCGTCATATTTGCTGAAGAAGCCAAGACGAGTTTAATTCCGTTTTCAAAATAATTTTCAATTAAACTTTTAACGCCGGGAAGCAGATGGAAATCTGCATCATTATAAAAGTAGTGTTTGAAATATTTTCTTTTAATGACTGCTAAATCTTCATGATCTTTTTCAAGTTGATATTTTGAGATCAAGGTTTCACAAACTTTCTTTGTTGACGCTCCCGTAAATGAAGTGTATAATTCTTCGGAAACCTCAATTTCCAGATCATCAAACATTTTAAAATAGGCTTTTCGGTGGAGTGGTTCGGTATCAACGATGACTCCATCCATATCAAATAGTACTGCTTTTAATGGCATTCAAGAATTTTTACAAATTTAAGGATTTAGAATGAGTAACTAAAAGCAGAACATCAAAAGAGATTTCATTTTTATTAATTGTAACGCCATTTTCTTATCTTTGGCAATCTAAAATCACAACTTAAAATCGAAATTAATTCATGAAAACATACGCAGGAATTCCCGAAGAAAATGCTCAGCTGGAAACTTCAAAAGTAATGCTCGTAACCGTTCCTTACGATGGAACTTCTACTTGGGGAAAAGGCGCTGACAAAGGTCCGGCTCTTTTTTTAGACGCTTCCGAAAATATGGAACTGTACGATATCGAAACTTCCACAGAACCTTATTTAGAAGGCGTTTATCTCGGCGGAGAAATCACAGAGAAATCTTCGCCCGAAGCAATGACTGAAGCGGTTTACCAAAAAACGAAAGAACTTTTGAGCAACGATGGAAAATTATTCACGCTTTTTGGTGGTGAACATTCTGTTTCCATCGGTTCAATTCGTGCAGTTGGAGAAAAGTATGAAAACTTAACTGTTTTGCAATTGGATGCGCACACCGATTTACGTCCGGATTTTCACGGATCGACTTCCAATCATGCTTGTGCAGTTTATGAAGCGAGTAAGAAACACAATTTGGTTCAGGTTGGAATTCGTTCTTGCGACATCGAAGAAATGGAACACGTTAACAAAGAGCAATGTTTCTGGGCACACGAAATCGCTAAGAAAGCAGACTGGATCGATGATGTTTTAGAAAAAGTTTCCGGAAATGTTTATATCACGATTGATTTAGACGCGTTCGATCCTTCCATTGCGCCTTCAACAGGAACACCGGAACCGGGAGGTTTGCAATGGTATCCAACTTTAGAATTATTGAAAAAAGTTTTCGAGAAATGCAACGTTGTAGCGTTTGATATCGTAGAATTAATGGATTCTCCGATGCCAAAACCAACAGCTTTCTTAGCGGCGAAACTGTATTATAAAATGTTGGCGTATTATCACATCAGTAAGAATTAAAAAAAAATAAAATCAATTATCTAAATTGATTTTGAAATAATATAAAAAACCGGTAAACGTAATGTTCACCGGTTTTTTTGTATTTTATTTTTTAGTTTAAATTCAAATTTTTAATCTTAATTTGAATTCACTTGGCTCTTTTCACTTTTTCCCTGCCTCTTCCAAACCTACTTCAAAACATCAACTTCCAAAGAACTATCTCCGAAAATTTTAATAAAAGCTTTTGTGTAATCTTCTTTCGTTGCAAAGTTCGGATTATCCATAAATTTCTGTGGATTCACAGTGAATAGAGGAAACCACGTGCTCATGATCTGAATCTGGATTTTATGTCCTTTTTTGAAGGTGTGCATTACATCCTGCAATTTAAAATTCACCGCCGTTTTTTGATTTGGAACCAAAGCTTCCGGTTTTTCTCTGGAATTTCTAAATCTTGCAGGCATAATTTCGCTGCGAACCATTTGATGATAATTATTATAGATCACGCCGTCTTTTTTCTCTTTCGGTACGAAATCTTCCGGGTAAACATCGATCAGTTTTACCGCAAAATCAGCATCAGTAGAAGTGGAAGCAATATTGAGTTTCGCCATTAATTCTCCGCCGAAAGTCATGTCTTCTGTTAAAGCATCTGTTGTAAAAGTCACAACATCCGGTCTTCCTTCCGAAAATCTTTGGTCTTCGCTCATGTAATTTCTGGGCGTAAATCCATTAAAATCTTTCAAATTAGCTGAACTCAAAACCGGGTTTGAAGGATCGCTGTAATATTCTGAAAAATCATTTGTAGCTGTATTTTTCAAAGTTCCATCAGCCAAATAAAAACTCACTTTCTTCGCGTTTTTTGGTGGATATTGCGCAAACTCTTTCCAAACATCGCTTCCCGTATCAAACATCACTGCTTCCGGAATTCCCGCGTCGGTTTTGGTATCGCCTTTTAAATAATGATTAAAGAATTTAGTTTCCAGATTTTTCTGGTAGTAAGTCGCGATGCTGTCTCCGAAATAAATGTCATTGTGAAATGCTTTTCCGGTTTCTCTTCCCCAACCGCCGTGAGAAAAAGGTCCCATCACGATCGTGTTCTTCGCTTTCGGACTGGTTTTTTCAATCGTTTTATAAATATTCAAAGGTCCGGAAAGATCTTCAGCATCAAACCAACCTCCCACAGTCATTACGGCATGCTTTACATTTTTCAGATGAGGCAGTAAACTTCTTTTTTGCCAGAAATCATCATAGTTTGGATGATTCATAATTTCGGTCATGAAGAAATTATTTTTATAATATTTTTCATAACCATCTTTCAAAGTTCCCATGTCTCTGTAGAATTTCAAACCATCTTCTGACGTAGGTTTAATGAAAGTGTCCATAAACCAACCGTCTTTTTCGGCCTTCGTTTTCTGAATTCCAAACACAGGGAATGTTCTGAAATAACCTAACATGAATTTTCCGTTATGTAAAAAATCATCGTTCCAAAAATCTGAGATCGGTGCTTGCGGAGAAGAAGCCACTAAAGCCGGATGATCAGACAAAATCCCTGCAGCAGTATAAAATCCCGGATAAGAAGTTCCGTACTGACCAACTTTTTTATTATTGTTATCTACATTTTTGATGAGCCACTCGATGGTGTCATAAGTATCAGTGCTTTCGTCGACATCTTTTTTAGATTTGTGTTCTACCTGCGGCGTCATATTCGTCCATGTTCCTTCACTCATATATCGTCCACGAACATCCTGGTAAACGAAAATATATTCATCCTGCATCAAATATTTATTAGGACCCAGAGATCTAGGAAATTCAGTTTCTCCGTAGGGTGCAATGCTGTAGCAGGTTCGCTGCATTATAAAAGGCAGTTTTTTATTTTTAGAGATATCTTTTGGGGTATAAATAGATGTAAAGAGTTTCACACCATCTCGCATCGTGATATAAACTTCTTTTTTGGTGTAATGATCCTTAACAAAAGTATTGTCGGGCTTGTTTTGACCGAACGTTAAGATCATTAAAAAAACGAAAGTAATTTGAAAGTATTTTTGCATAGAAATAATTTTGAACGAATTTATAAAATAAAAAACAGAAATTTGAACTTTAAATTGCATTCATGGAATTATTTGAAAATATCTCAGATCCACAGAAAAATCTCCTTCCGCAAGATGGAACGGTAAACTATTACGGTAAAATTGTAGAGGAAGAAAAAGCGAATGAATTCTTTAATCATCTTTTCAAAACAATCGAGTGGCGAAATGATGAAGCCATCATTTTCGGTAAAAAAATCATTACGAAAAGAAAAGTAGCGTGGTACGGTGACGAAAATTTCGAATATACCTATTCCAATTCTACAAAAAAAGCGTTGAAATGGACACCGGAACTTTTAGAACTCAAAAAATTGACTGAGGAAAAAACCGGTGAAAAATTTAATTCCTGTTTGTTGAATCTCTATCACGACGGAAACGAAGGAATGGCTTATCACAGCGACGGCGAGAAAGATCTGAAAAAAAATGGCGCAATTGCCTCTTTAAGTTTTGGCGCCGAAAGAAAATTTTCCTTCAAACATAAAACAACGAAAGATAGAATTGATCTCGTTTTAACGAACGGCAGTCTTTTGGTCATGAAAGATCAAACGCAAAGTTTTTGGGTTCACCGATTACCGCCCACGAAAAAAATATTTACTCCGAGAATAAATCTTACCTTCCGGATGATCGTTAATAATGATTCTGTTTAAATGATATTGTTCTGTCAGATTCAATGCGAATTAACTGCTTTATTAGAAATTTTATGAAAAATTTAGCATTTATAAAGATTTAAGCCCCGATATAATTGTTAAATTTGAATTCATAATTTTTAACATTAAATACCAATAACTATGAAAAAAACAATTGCAATGGCTGCTTTGGCACTTGCCGTGTCTATCGGTTCTATCTCCTGTAAAAAGAAAGTTTCTGATGCAGAGCTTCAAACTCAGGCAACTACAGTTGTAACTGCAAATCCAAATGCGTCGGTTGAAGTAAAAGATGGTACTGCACATTTAAGCGGAACTTTTGCTGATCAAGCTTCAAAAGATAATATGATCGCGTCTTTAAAAGCGATTCCTGGGGTGAAAGATGTAATGGATATGTCTACGATCGCAGCTCCGGTTGTAGTAGAAACAGTTTCTGCAGTTGATCCTATGGTTCAGAAAAAAGTTACCGATGCTGTGAAAGATTTCCCTTCTGTAAAAGTAGAAGTGGTCAATGGCGAATTAACTTTGACAGGAAACGTTTCTCAAGCACAGGCAAAACAGATCAAAATGTCTGTAGATGCTTTAAAAGCAGGGAAAGTAAACTATAACTATACCGTAAAATAATTAAAAATGAGTGCATTACAAGATAAATACGCTGGAGTAATTTCTGCAGCACAATCAGCCGGAGTTTCAAATCTTCAGGTTACAGAACAGGACGGGATTCTTTATGTTTCAGGTCACGCTGCTTCAACTTCTGCAAAAGATGCGGTTTGGAACGCTTTAGGAGCGATCGATTCTACATATTCCGCTTCCGATATTAATGTTGACGTTCAGGTTGCTGGTTTAGCAGCTGGCGCTTCATTGACTGTTGCTACAGAAGATTCTAATTTGAATATCCGACAGGAAGCTTCTACAGATGCTGCTATTGTTGGTAAAGCTGCAAAAGGCGAATCGGTGACTTTGGTTGAACAAACCAACGATGATTGGTGGAAAGTTAAAACCGCCGATGGAGAAGAAGGTTATGCTTACGCAAGATATTTGAAAGCTTAATTTCTACTTAAACATACTACGGAACCTCTGATTTTTCAGGGGTTTTTTTATTTTGGGCCATCCCGATAAGAAACTGATGTTTCTTATCGGGACCGCGCTTTCCGCTGCAATCTTTTTTTGCCACTGCTTACCCTGCGCAAAAAAAAGGATTTCCACTGCAATCGCTTGTCCAGAGTTTTGCCTAATCAATAAAAAATATAAAATAAGAGAACGTAAAGCTTGTGCGAATTTTTTAGGAATGCTATTTGTTAAGAATGTGAGTCAATTCAAATTATTCTGATGTATTGTTTATTTTGAAATCTGTTTTTAAGTATCATTTATGAAGAAGTTTTTACTTTTATTTATTCTTTTCGCCATTCAGTTAAGTGCTCAAACTTACACGATCGAGGGCAAAGTCCAGGATTCTGACAATAAATCTTTAGAAAATGCGACGGTTTCTTTACTCAAACAAAAAGATTCTTCGGTTGTCAATTTTACGGGCACCAATAATAATGGAAGTTTCAGCTTTAAAATTCCAAAACAAAAAGAACCTACTTTTTTACAGATCTCAAATGATAAATTTCGAATGTTTTCTAAGAAATATGAAAGCATCGATCAAAATCTTGAGATTGGTCTGGTGAAATTAGAAAGAGATTTGTCGAGTGATATTGAAGAAGTGAAAATTATCGCGTCTCCCGTGAAAATCAAAAAAGATACCGTAGAATATAACGCCTCTTATTTAAAGGTAGATCCAAATGATAAAATCGATAAACTTCTGGAGCAAATTCCTGGTGTAGAAACTGATGAAGACGGGAAAATGACCGTCAATGGAAAACCAATCAACAAAATCTTAATTAATGGAAAACCACTTTTCAATAAAGATGGTAAAATTGCAATGGAAACTATTCCTGCAGATTTAATTAAGAAAATTCAAATCACCACTTCAAAATCCAAAGAAGAAGAATTAACGGGTAGAACTCCAAAATCAGACAGTCTCACGATCAATTTTAATATTGATGAAAAAAATAATAAAGGAAATATTAAAAATTTCAATTTAGGTTATGGAACAGATAATCGATATGATGTGAAAGGTTTGCTGGCGAAATTTAAACAGGAAACTAATTTTGCTTTGATTGCAGGTTCTAATAATATTAATATTTCTGATTTTTCCGTCGATGGTTTTTTTGAAAATAACAATAGAAATAAATCAGCCAACGGAAGAACGGCAAGTTCCGGAATTTTGCGAACATCAATGATCGGAGCCAATTACTCTGATAAGATTGGCGATAATTTTGATCTCGATAAATTTAGTTTAGAATATAAAGAGGGTAATCTCGATACTTATTCGAAGACTTCCAGAACTACCTTTTTGCCTGATTATAAATTAGACAATAATTCTGAACGGCGCGGAAACAGTGATAAGAAAACCTTTAGTTTTAATACCGATGCAACCATCGCTTTAGATAAACGGACCAACGTAACATTCTCTACCAATTTTTCTAATAATACGACGGATAACACGAATGAAAGTAGTGTTTTTACGCTTCGTGATGATGTACTTCTGAACAGCAATAAAAGTTCATACCGAGGAAATAACATTGGAAATATTTTCAAACCTAAGATTGGATTGATCAAAAAATTCGAAAAGCCAAACCGATCATTATCTGCTTCGGTCAGCAATACTTTTTCGGAAAATAAAAACACCAATTTTAATCTTCAGGAAACGATTTTCTATCAATCTCCTGATCAAAATGATTACCGGAACCAGCTTTCAAAAAATAAAAATTCAAACAATTTATTCAGTGCGAATTTTAAATATTACGAACCGGTTTCAGATTCTGCGACGGTTTCAGTGGAAGTGAATTATGATCTTCAAAAATTAAATAAGGAATTAGTGGTTAATGATTTTGATGCGGGAACAAATGATTATTCGGAATTTAATTCGCTTTTATCAAATACGTTGAACCAAAATAACAATTTGTTAAACACCGGAATTTCCTATAATTTAAATAAAAGCAAATATAATTTTCGAGCCGGAACCAATTTAAATACGACCAGATTAAATGTAAATTCAATCTATAATCTTCAGCATTACAGCTTTCAAAGAAATTTTATTTTGCCCGAATATGATTTGATGCTCAATTATAAATTCAATAAAACCACGAGTTTGAGAATTTCCAATTCGGCTAATTTCATTGTTCCACAAGTGAGCTACCTGAATCCGTATATTGATATTTCAGATCCTTTAATTACAATTCAAGGAAATCCAGATTTGAAAAGTACCTGGCAAAATTCCACGAACATTAATTTTTCTACGATGAATATTGCGAGAGGAATTAATTTTTACTCCAGACTGGGTTTTAATTATACGGATAATGATATTGTGAATTATTCTTTTTATGATGATTCGGGAAAACAATTCAGTACTTATGAAAATATCAGTGGAAATAAAAGAGCGAACTTCTCAACTTCTCTCACCAAAACCTACAAATGGAACGGGAATAAATTAGATTTAAGTCCATCATTTGCGGCTAATTATAGTTTCCGAAAAGGATTTATTGATGCTACAGAATTTACCAACAATATTTATACGCTTTCTCCGAGATTCGGAGTTAACTTAAACCTCAAAGACCTCATGAATTTGCGTGCATCTTACGGAATTAATTATTCTTCATCGCATTATACCAACTATCGAATCGACAAAACAAATACGGCGCGCCAGAATTTTTCTTTGCGACTGACCAATTATTTTTTCAATAAAACTTTGTTTTTTAGCAATGATTTTACCTTTACAAAAAACTCAAATATTGCGGCTGATTTCAACCGAAATTCTTATTTCTGGAATTCGAGTGTGAATTATCAGTTTTACAAGAAACAAATGATGTTGAAATTAAGCGTGAATGATCTACTCAATCAAAGACAAAACGCAACCAGAACAATTGGCGATAATTATGTTGAAGATCGCGAAGAACTGATTCTAAAAAGATATTTCATGTTGTCTCTAATCGTTAATCTGAATACTTTCGGCGGCAAATAATATTAATTTTCATTCTATTACAATTGAAACCTCTGATCATGCAGAGGTTTTTTTATGACATATCTCGTCGGAAATTCCTTTGTCCAAAAGCGGAATTCTAAATCAGTGTTTCGCAAAAAAACATATATTTGTAACCGTTACAAAAAATCAACATATGAAAGGTCAAAACAAACTGTTCATCTTTATTATCATCGCTTTAGTTATTGGGGTGATTATGGGTGGAGTTGTTCATACAAAATATCCGGAAAGTTCAGCGGGATTTTCGAAAAACATTAAATTACTCGGAACCATTTTCATCCGTCTTGTACAGATGATCATTGCACCCTTGGTTTTTACCACTTTAGTCGTGGGGATTGCAAAAATGAGTGATATCAAAATGATCGGTAGAGTCGGCTCAAAAGCAATGCTTTGGTTTATCACCGCTTCTTTAGTTTCGTTAATGATCGGGTTGGTTTTTGTAAATTGGTTGGAGCCAGGTCGCGTTATGCAACTTGCAAAACCAGCGGCAGATGCTGCAGGAGAAGTTGTTGCAACCAGTCAGGGTTTATCTTTGGAAGAATTTGTAAAACATATAATTCCGAAAAGTTTATTCGAAGCATTTGCTACCAATGAAGTGTTACAGATCGTCGTTTTTTCGATCATGTTCGGTATCGCTTTAGCCAATATGGGTGAAGAATACACGAAACCAATTGTGAGAGCTTTGGATATTTGTGCGCACGCGATTCTAAAAATGGTTGGTTATATCATGTGGTTTGCGCCGCTTGGTGTTTTGGGAGCCATCGCAGCAGTAGTTGCTACAAATGGTTTTGATATTTTCAAAGTGTACGCCATTTATCTAAGAGATTTTTTCTTTGCTCTGGCAATTTTATGGTTGGTGCTCTGCATCGTAGGCTATTTAATTTTAGGAAACCGACTTTTTGAACTATTAAGAAGAATTAAAGAACCTTTGCTTATCGCATTTTCTACCACAAGTTCCGAAGCGGTTTTCCCGAAACTCGTTGAGGAGCTGGAAAGATTCGGTTGTAACAATAGAATAGTATCCTTCATTTTACCTTTAGGATATTCATTTAACCTCGATGGAAGTATGATGTACATGACTTTTGCAGCGATATTTATCGCGCAGATTTATGGCATCGACATGACTTTGGGACAACAGATCATTATGCTTTTGGTTTTAATGTTAACCTCAAAAGGAATCGCCGGCGTTCCAAGAGCAAGTTTGGTCATCATCGTTGCAACCTGTACCATGTTTGGTATTCCACCGGAAGGAATTGCCTTAATTTTACCGATTGATCATTTCTGCGATATGGGAAGAAGTATGACTAACGTTTTAGGAAATGCATTGGCAACATCTGCTGTTTCCAAATGGGAAGGTCAGCTGGATAATCATGGTGGAGATTTGTAAGCAGTTGTATTTTAATTTTTTATGTATCTTTAATTACCTAATAAATTAAAGATGATGAAAAAATTTTTACTCCTTCTCTTACTGCCTGTCTTTCAATTATTTTATTGTCAGATCGAGTTTGGGCCGAATCCAAATCACAATATTTCGATTTATACAGCAACAATAACCGGAAGTGGAACAATTTATTATACGACAGATGGTACCGATCCAACCGTCAATTCTTCTTTTGGAATAAATAATGTGAATGTTACCGTCTCGCAGAATATTGTTTTAAAAGCGAGGTTAAAAAATAGCAATAATCAATTATCATCAGTTTTTTACCGTCCCTATTATGTTGGAGAATTGCCGCAAAAGACTATGTATTTTAAACCTCCTACAAGCTGGACGAACGTTTGTTCATATATGAATTATATTCAACCAGAATTCATGGTTGACTTTTTCGGACCTGGAAATAATATGACGCCTGCTTGCGAAGGGTGGTACAAATCTTCCTTTGGTTTTTATGAAGCTGTGGTATATTTTAATAACTGCGGTTTTGGGCCATTTTATGAAGGCGTTCAAACTATTACGGAAGATATCGTATTCTATGATTATTCGGAAGGTCCGATTACCAATCCGCCTGTTTGCTTGTTGGCGATAAAAGATCCTTCGAAAAAAGTTGCGGTCGTAAAAGTCTATCCAAATCCCGTACAAAATTTTGTTTCTATCCAATCTGAAAATAAATTTTTGACCTATGAAATTATTGATGCGAGTGGGAAATCTCTCGTAAAAAAGAACTTTTCGGAGGAAAAAATAAATGTCGCCTCACTTCCCGGAGGAACTTATTTCATCAAACTGAATTCTCTAAGTGAAATTTCGACAATCGTCAAATTCATTAAGAAGTAATTTTAAATTTCTCACAAAAAAATCCCGCCTTAAAGCGGGATTTATATTTTAAAAAGTTCTGTAATTATTTTACAGCTTTCATCGCTTCTTCAGAAGCTGTTAAATGATGCTCTAAAGTCGGAACTGTTTTAGAAGCAAATGCTTTCAAATCTCCTGTGCCTTCAGCAGCTTCTTTTTTAAATTCTGCGATATCTTTTTTATGGTCAGTTACCATCAAATCGGTGTACGCTTTATCAAAATCTGCACCTTTCTTCATTTTAAGATCATCGTACATTTTTTGCTGATCTGCGCCCATTTTAGCAGGTAACATATATTTCGCGGTCATTGCCCAACTTTTCAGTTCGTCGTTTGCCTTGGAATGATCTTCTTTCATCATTTTTCCTAAAGCTTTTACTTTCGCATTCATTCCGCTGGTTTCGGCAAGTTCGCCCATCATCACTTCCATCATTCCTCCTTTTGCTGCTGCATCTGCGAACATTTTGTCTTGGGCACTCATTGTTGCTGTGGTTCCCGCTGTAGATGGCATCGATGTAGAATCTTTCGGCATCATTGAAGAATCAGTAGTTGCTGCAGTCATAGAGCTGTCTGTAGCATTGTCTACCACGGTTGTTTCATTTTTTTTGCAAGAAGCTAATGCCGCCACAGCCAAAATTGCTAAGATTGAATTTTTCATAATAATTGAATTTAAAATGTTGTTTATAAATTGTTTACGTGTTTGTAAACTGTTTTTATTCGTGCAATTATTTTGCCAAAATAGGTAAGAATATTTTTGAGGATTAAAAATACTTTCCTAATATCTTCAAATCAGGATTTTCATCATTAGCTTGAAATAAAAAACTTAAATGCTTTTAGATTTTCAACTTCCTTTAAACTTTATTCTTTAAAGTTTTTCGGATTTTCAATCAGGGCGCCGTGTACAAGAGCTGCTACCGCTCCGCCTAAAATTGGTGCAACGATAAATAACCAGAGTTGCGAAATTGCTGCTCCACCCGCGAAAATTGCGGGACCAATACTTCTGGCAGGATTTACAGAAACACCCGTAATTTTTATCCCTACAATATGAATGAGCGTCAATGAAAGACCAATCGCTAAGCCCGCAAATCCACCGTTGATATTTTTTGTGGAGGTAGAACCCAAAATAACCAGAAGGAAAATAAAGGTGAAAATAAATTCTGCGACAAAAGCTGCTACCGTATTGTATTCTCCCAAATATCCTGCTCCCCATCCGTTGGATCCTAAAGCATAAGGTTTTAATTCAAAACCTGCAATTTGGTTCGTTACAATAACATATAAAATTCCGGCACCAATTATAGCTCCAATAATTTGAGCAATGATATAAAATGCGGCTTCTTTGGCTTTCATTCTTCCCGCAACCACCATGGCGACTGAAATTGCTGGATTTATGTGGCAACCGGAAATGTGGCCGATCGCATAAACCATGGCGAGAACACTTAAGCCAAATGCAAAAGCGATCCCTAAAAGTCCGACCCCATTGACGTCCGGTATTCCGTTGGAGGCCGCAATTACGGCACTTCCACAACCCATTAAAACCAGAACCATTGTTCCGAGCATTTCTGCTACAATTTTTGATGTTAAAGAAACGTTCATTTTTTTTAGTTTTTAGTTAATAAATGTAATTTTCAGTTATTTAAAAAGTATAATTCAGTCTTGTAAATATTTGTCTTCCTGAGAAACCCATTTGAACAGGGTCGAAAATTCCGCCGGATTCAGTATTTCCATCAGAAACCGCCGGAACCTGTAGGTTTGGATATCTGTTGAATACGTTTTTACCACCGATGGTCCAGTTGAAATTTTTAGTAAAATCATAACCGAAAGAAAGATCTGTCGTTACTTTTGCACCATATTTTTGATAATCGTCTGGACCATTATAACCGATCAAAGTGACTTTATCAAATCTTACCAGCTGTAAATTCGTATTGAATTTATTGATCTTGTAATTTAAACTCAAATTAAATTTGCTTTTTGGAGCCGAAGCCAGAATAAAAGCTCTTTCTCTCGGACTTAAATAAACGTCTTCTTTCCCCTTCAATTCAGGAGTTGTATTCACAGAAGTGATTTCCATATCATTAAAGTTAGCGGCAAAACTTGATGTTAATTTACCGTTTCCAATATTTTCGGTGTAGGTTAAAATAAGATCAAGTCCTAAAGTTTTGGTATCGATGGCGTTGGTAAAAAACTGTGCCTGATCAATATGATTGTCGATTAAGATCTGCCCGATTTTATCATCGGTTTGATCAAAATTTCCGGTCAGTACAATTCTGTCCTTCACTTTTACATAATAACCATCAACTGTTGCGGTGAATTTATTAGAATTAAAAGTAAATCCTGCGCTTCCGTTAACCGATTTTTCCTGCTTCAGCTGCGGAATTCCAACCGCTTTTGCCAGAAAGCTATCATTCGAAGCTAACTGAATTGTCACGAGTTGTCCACCCTGAAAATTGGTAAAGTTTAGGCCATAAAATTTCTGAACCAAAGAAGGCGCGCGAAATCCGGTAGAAACCGATCCCCGAAAAGCAAATTGATTGGTGATCTTATATCTCGTTGCAAATTTTCCGTTAACGGTACTTCCGAAATCACTGTAATTTTCGAATCTTCCGGCTGCACTGATCATCCAGTTTTTCGTAAGATCTAGTTCTGTATCCAGATAAGCTGCAACATTATTTCTTCCTTGATTAACTGCCATAGAGTATCCCGGAAATCCTTGTGAACCGGCTGGTCTCACATTTCCGGAAAGCGGATTTATGACCAATAGATCTTCGGGAGTAGAAGCCGTTACAATGTTTCCATTAATGTCGTACGCTGCATAAGATTGCTCTTCTCCCTTGATGATTTTAAATTGTTCGTATCGAAATTCTGCTCCAAACGCCACATTTAATCCTTCTAAAACTCCAAAACCTTTCGAAGCATTGAAGCCACTCGTATTCTGTAGAAGTGAATGACCACCTGCATCAAAACTTGTTTTCGAGTTGGCACCCAAAGTCGCGTTTACGGTATTGTTGATGTTGTACGTGAACTGATTGCTCCCGAAGGCATTGTATAAATCGACATCCCAGTTGGCAACTTTAAATTTAAGTCCATTATTAAAATTGAAATCTTTGATTTGCGTGTTTTCGATCGGATTGAAACCATCAGGATAGATTGAAGGTGCGTTTCCATCAGCATCGGCGCTTCTTGTCCAGGCGTAAGCATCGGTGTTGCGATAAGAATATCCTCCAAAAGAGTAAAAATCGGTTTTGTCAGAAACGGGGATTTGCGCGTTGTAAAAAAGATAATAGTTGTTAGATTTTGCATCTCCAAATCTTTGTCGTGGCGCAGTATATAAATCCGGATTAGCATTTCGAATGGCGTAACCTTTAGAAATAACCTCGCCCGTAATGTTGATGAATCCGCCTTTGTTGCCAATTCTCGCACCGTAATTTCCACTAACATCTAAAGTAAGTCCGTCTAATTTTTTGTCAGAAACAATGTCATTTCCACCGTGCGGACTTCTAAATAAATTTAAGCCGTAAAAAGCCTTAGCTTCAAAACCTTGTTTTCTGTCGTTTAAAATAACATTGATTACACCTGCAATTGCATCGGAGCCGTACTGAGCAGAAGCGCCATCTCGCAAAACTTCTATTCTTTTGATCGCATCAAGAGGAATTGTGTTCATGTCTGTGCCAGAATTTCCGCGACCTTTTGTTCCAAATAAATTAACGAGAGAAGATTGATGATATCTTTTTCCGTTGAGTAAAACCAAAGTTTGATCAGGTCCTAAACCACGTAAAGTTGCAGGATCTACCGCATCTGCACCATCAGAACCTGACTGTTTATTAGAATTAAATGAAGGCGCTGCAAATTGTAAAAGCTGGTTTACATCAACCTGTCCTGTTGCCTGGCTGATTTGTTTTACGTCGATCACATCTACCGGAACAGGAGTGTCAATTGCTGTCCTTTTTTTGTTTCTGCTTCCGGTGACGGTGACTTCATCAATTCCCTGAACAGATAAAGAATCAGAATCTTTCTTTTTTTCCTGTGCAGACACAAATAGAGAAGCACAAAGAACGATCGGTAGAATGAGTTTTTTCATGTATTTTAATTTTAAATCAAATGTAGATAGAAAATTCCGAAACATTAACCTTCTTTGTGTTAAAAACAACAACAATTTAACACAATTAGTAATTTTAATGTAATTCAAATATGGTTTTTACTGTTCATGTTTAGTGGCAAAAAAACGGAACACAGAAAAAAAATCTTTTTATTAAGATTAAGAAAATGCAGACATTAATCATAGATTTTACTCATTCTAAATAACAAAAAATTCCGTAAATTTGTCATCCAATTTATTATAAAGAATTATGTTGACGAAAGAAAAAGTTCAGGCGTTTTTGAAAGAAATAGAAGTTGATGATCTAGTACACAATTTCCAGGTAATGGGAAATGATGTTTATATTGATATGACAGCGCATTCACCGGCAATGCACGAAAAAAAGAAACTTGAAGCAGCAATGAAACAGGCATTTGCTTCAGAATTTGGAGAAGAAGTTGTTTTAAAATTAAAGATCGCTTCACCGGAACCTTCGGAAGTTCAGCAAAATCAAATCAAAGGAAAACAGATCAGGGGAATTCAAAATATTATCGCCGTCGCTTCCGGAAAAGGAGGTGTTGGTAAATCTACTGTTGCGGCCAATCTTGCGGTAACTTTAGCAAATATGGGTTTTAAAGTCGGTATTTTAGATGCTGATATTTATGGACCATCAATTCCTACAATGTTTGATACGGTAGATTCCAAACCAATTTCAGTAGAGATCGACGGTAAAAATTTAATGAAACCTGTCGAAAATTATGGCGTGAAAATGCTCTCCATCGGATATTTCTCCGGAGCAAACCAAGCCGTAGTTTGGCGTGGACCAATGGCTTCAAAAGCTTTAAATCAAATGATCCGCGACGCAGCTTGGGGTGAATTAGATTTTCTTTTGATCGATCTACCTCCGGGAACCGGTGATATTCATTTGTCTATTATTCAGGAAGTTCCCGTTACAGGAGCCGTGATCGTGAGTACACCGCAACATATCGCATTGGCTGATGTAAGAAAAGGAATCGCAATGTTCCAGATGGAAAGTATCAATATTCCTGTCTTAGGTTTAATTGAAAATATGTCGTACTTTACTCCGGCTGAATTACCGGAAAACAAATATTACATTTTCGGAAATCAAGGCGCGCAATATTTAGCAGAAGATTTAGGAATACCTGTTTTAGGAGAAATTCCTTTGATTCAAAGCATTAGAGAAGCGGGAGATGTTGGCCGCCCTGCAGTTTTGCAGGAAGGTTCAAAAATTCAGGAGATCTACATCAAAACTGCCCAAAATATGATCGAAAGTCTGGTTGAAAGAAATAAATCACTTCCTCCAACTGAAGCGGTAAAAATTACCACAATGGCGGGATGCTCTTCAAAAAAATAAGCGGAATTTACTTCCAGAAGCTTATAGAAATAAAAAATAGCGGTTTAGAAAAAACCGAATTTATATCACAAAAGAAAAATGAAAACAGAGATGAAACACGAAGAAACAGTGACGAAAGTAATGGATGCGCTGGAAAGTATTCGTCCGTTTCTTAACAAAGACGGCGGTGATATAGAATTGATCGACGTAAAAGATGGTATCGTGTCGGTAAAACTTCAGGGAAACTGTAATGGTTGTCCCATGAGTTTTTCAACCATGAAATTAGGCGTAGAAAATACCATTAAACAATTTGCACCCGAAATTTTAGAAGTAATTGAGGTAGAATAAAAAAATGATACCCTGTAAATAAACTTGGCAATTCAGTTTTGGATTGCCTTTTTGATTCTTCGATTTAAAAATTAAAGCAGAATTAAAATAGTAGCGTAAAAAATTAAAGGTTTAAAATTAAATTGATATTTTAGCGCATTAAATTTAATAAAATATGATTGCCATTGTTGACGGCGGCTCCACAAAATGTGATTGGGTGATCCTCGAAAATTCCGGAAAAACCCATTTGAAAACCACCACTTTGGGATTCAATCCAAATATCATTAATCCCGATTTTATCGTAAAAGAGATCGACAGAAATCAGGAACTCTTTTTTCTAAAAAATCACATAGAAAAAGTCTTTTTTTACGGTTCAGGTTGCGGAACTCCAGATAATGCCAAGAAAGTAGAAAATGAATTTGTTAAAGCTTTTCCGCAAGCAGAAGTTTCCATCAAAGAAGATATGACTGCAGCTGCTTATGCCGCTTATAATGGGAAACCTGCAATTGTCTGCATTCTCGGAACGGGTTCTAATTCCTGTTTTTTCGACGGTGAAAAAATTAGAGTTGATCTACCTTCGCTCGGTTTTTTAATTGGTGATGAAGGAAGCGGAAGTGCTTTGGGAAAACACCTTTTGCGCAGATTTTTTATGAAAAAATTACCTTCAGATCTAGACCAGGATTTCCGCGCCACGTACAATCTTACGATTGAAGATGCGATTCATAATATGTATCATAATCCCAGAGCCAATGCTTATTTGGGAGAATTTAATAGATTTATTGCAGAACGAAAAAAACATCCGTATTTTCAAAATATGGTTTTCGATGAATTGAAGAATTTCTTAGATTATCAGGTTCTTCCATATCCTGAAGCCGGCGAAATAGAGATCAATTTTATCGGATATATTGCTTTCATTTATGAAGATATTTTAAGATCAGCTGCGGCCGAACTCAATTTAAAAATAGGAAAGGTAGTTCAGAAACCGATCGAAAGTTTAGTAGATTATCACCTCAAATATATTTTGAATTAAAGTTTAATTCAAACTTCACCTTCAATATTAATGATCAGTACTATCATTAAATATTGATCAATTTTCACATTTGCACTTGCAAAAAATAGAAAAACATGTCAAACAAAACGAACAGAGACGAGAAAAATTTTAAAGAAGCAGTCCTCGATTATCATAGAAGCGAGCCGAAAGGAAAGATAGAAGTTGTTCCTTCAAAGCCACATTCATCGCAGCGGGATCTTTCAATCGCGTATTCTCCGGGTGTTGCGATCCCTTGTTTAGAAATTGAAAGAGATCCGAAATTAGCCTACGAATATACCGGAAAAGGAAATCTGGTTGCTGTTATTTCTAATGGAACTGCAGTTTTAGGTTTAGGAAATATAGGTGCCGAAGCTTCAAAACCCGTGATGGAAGGAAAAGGACTTCTCTTCAAAATTTTCGCCGATATTAATGTTTTTGATATTGAAATTAATGAAACTGATCCTGATAAATTCATCCAGATCGTCAAAGGAATTGCACCAACTTTTGGTGGTATAAATTTAGAAGACATCAAAGCTCCTGAAGCATTTTATATCGAGCAGAAATTAAAGGAAGAACTCAATATTCCTTTGATGCACGACGATCAGCACGGAACTGCAATTATTTCTGCGGCTGCACTAATAAATGCTCTGGAAATTGCCGGTAAAAAAATTGGGGAGGTAAAAGTAGTTATTAATGGAGCCGGAGCTGCAGCAATTGCATGTACCAAACTTTATTTAGAACTTGGTCTTAAAAAAGAAAATGTCTTAATGTGTGATTCAAAAGGGATCATCAATCATAAAAGAGAAAATCTAACTCCGGAGAAATTAGATTTTGTTGCGAATACCGACATGGAAACATTAGCAGAAGCTTTAAAAGGTGCCGATGTTTTCATAGGACTTTCCAAAGCAGATGTCATGTCCGCAGAAATGCTTTTGACGATGGCAGAAAATCCGATCGTTTTTGGTTTGGCAAATCCGAATCCTGAAATTGGGTACGAATTAGCCATGGAAACTCGAAAAGATACCATCATGGCGACCGGTAGAAGTGATTATCCTAATCAGGTGAACAATGTTCTTGGTTTTCCTTATATTTTCCGTGGGGCACTCGATGTTCAGGCGACTGGAATTAATGAAGCCATGAAATTAGCCGCGGTAAAAGCGATTGCAGATCTTGCAAAAGAGCCAGTTCCGGAAGCAGTTATTTTAGCTTATAATGTTAAAAATTTAAATTTCAGCAGAGAATATTTTATACCCAAACCTTTCGATAACCGATTGATCACCAAAGTGTCAAAAGCGGTTGCAAAAGCTGCGATGGACAGTGGGATCGCCGGAAAACCGATCGAAAATTTCGATGATTACGAAAATGCTTTGCTCGACAGAATGGGTCGCGACGAGAAACTCATCCGGATGATGCAAAACCGGGCGCGCTCTAATCCAAAAAGAGTTACACTTGGAAATGCCGAAGAATACAACGTTTTGAAAGCTGCTCAGATCCTTTACGAAGAAGGGATTGCTCAACCTATTTTATTAGGGGAGAAAAAATATGTTTTGGAGCAGATGAAAAAATTCGGAATCGAAATGGATGTTCCAATTGTTGATCCAATGGATGATAATCAGGAAGATAACCGCGTGAAATACCGCGAAACGCTTTGGAAACTGCGTCAGCGAAAAGGCATGAACGAATATAAAGCCAAAAGATATGTTCGACAAAGAGATTATTTCGGTCCTTTGATGTTACATCATGGTGATACCGATGCTTTGATCGTTGGTTTTTCAAAAAATTATTCGTCCACGATTAAGCCGATCTTAAAAATTATTGAAAAAGAAAAAGGAGTCGATAAGATCGCTTCTATGATGATGATCATGACGGAAAAAGGACCTTTATTTTTTGCCGATACTTCCATCATTCCAAATCCTACGTCAGAAGATCTGGTAAATATTGCGAAAATGGCCGAAATGACTGTAAAAACTTTTGCCATCGAACCGAGGATTGCCATGTTATCATTTGAAAATTTTGCAGGTATTTCGGAGACTTCAAAAAAAGTAGCAAAAGCAGTTTCTATGCTTCATGAGAAATTCCCGAATATGATCGTCGACGGTGAAATTCAACCGGATTTTGCTTTGAACGCTGATCATCTTTCCGATTATCCCTTCTCAAAACTGGGCACAACGCCGGCAAATGTTTTTGTTTTCCCTAATTTAGAAAGTGCAAATATTTCCTATAAAATTATTCGGGGATTAAAAGTAGCTCAAGTTGTAGGTCCCATTTTGATGGGTCTTAAACAACCTGTTCACGTATTGCAAATGCGCGCAAGTGTAGATGAGATCGTGAATCTGGCGACAATCGCTGTTTTAGATGCACAGAGAAGAGAGAATGCTTAATTTTCTACATGATTTTTAAAGGCTGAGAAATTATTTATTCAGCCAAATATTCAAAAAAACGCTACTTTTTTAGTAGCGTTTTTTTGTGCGAAATAAATTTCCATATTTTTTGTAAGTTAGGGCTCTGAAAAAATGCAGTTCATTTTTTAATTTGAAAGGTAATTTTTCAGAGTTTTTCAGGTCTGTTTTGGAATTAAATGTGTCCATTTCTTGCGCTCGAAAATTACATTAACATCAAATGATTTATAAAATAAAATGATTTATTCACTCAAAGGAATCGTTCAGGAACTCAATCCAACTTCTATGGTTCTCGATGTTCAGGGAGTTGGCTATTATGTGGGCGTTAGTTTGCAAACTTCCGAGAAATTATTGCTGGGAAAAACTACTTTTTTAAATATTCAGCAGATCATTCGGGAAGATGCCCATTTGCTTTTCGGTTTTAACACAATTTTAGAAAAAGAGATGTTTAATCTGTTAATAAGTGTTAACGGAGTAGGACCTGTTTCGGCGATTATTATGCTCTCTTCATTGAGCTTAGAAGAAATATCAACAGCAATCCTTTCCAACAACAGTTTGCTGCTTCAAAAAGTGAAGGGAATTGGTACTAAAACCGCTGAAAGAGTGATTGTTGATTTGAGGGATAAAGTCCAAAAATTCAAGGAATCTGATGAAAATATTTCTACATTTGCAAATAATAAAATTAAAGAAGAATCGTTATCTGCATTAGAGGTTTTGGGGATCCCCAAAAAAATGAGCGAGAAAATTGCAGACCGCATTTTAAAGCAAAATCCAGATTTTTCAGTAGAGCAATTGGTGAAGCAAATCTTAAAAAACATTTAACATTTGAAGAAGAATAATTTTTTTCAGCATACATTCTTAGTTTTAATTTTCCTGTGTTTTTCTTCTGCAAGTATATTTGCACAGGTAAAACCACAGGATAGTTCGTCTGTTCGACAGGATTTTTCCCTGCCGAATCCTATGCGATATGAAGCATTTTATGATGTTTCCAGCGGAATGTATTTTCTCTATCCCAAAGTTGGGAATATGGTCGTAGGAAATCCCGTTTCCATGACTTCTGCCGAATATCATCAATATATGCTCAACAATCAGCTGAGCGAATATTATAATGAGAAATCGGCGACCAACAATTTAGGCTACAAAAAAGATCAGACAGATGCACTCAAAAAAGGTTTACTCCCAAGTTTTAAGGTAAAAAACAGACTTTTTGAAGACATCTTCGGTGGAAATAAAATTGAAATTATTCCGCAAGGTTTTGCGTCTTTTGACATTGGAGGCCTCTACCAAAAAATTGATAATCCATTAATTTTACCTCAGAACAGAACAAGTTTTGCGATTGATATTCAGCAGAGAATTCAACTTGGATTGATCGGGAAAGTTGGGGAAAACCTTCAGCTTAAAGCCAATTATGATACTCAAAGCGGATTTGCCTTTGAGAACAAAATGAATTTGGTTTGGCAGGCAAAAGGAAGCTGGAAAGATTTGCAGACTAAAGGTTTAAACGATAAAACTACGGGTGGCGAAGATAAGATCATCAAAAGGGTAGAATTTGGAAATGTGAATATGCCACTTTCAACGAGTTTGATCCGCGGTTCGGAATCATTATTTGGTTTAAAAACAGAATTTCAACTCGGGAAAACTACAGGAACATTGGTATTTTCCCAGCAACAGGGAGAATCTCGCAGCATTATCGCGCAAGGTGGTGGTGTGATGAATACTTTTAAATTGAATGCTATCGACTATGAGGACAATCAGCATTATTATATAGGACATTATTTCCTAGATAATTACGATGCTTCTTTGTTGAATTACCCACAGATCAATTCCAGAATCAGTATTACCCGAATAGAAGCCTGGGTTTTAGATCAGGGTTCCGGGAATCTTCAGGATCAAAAAGGTATTTTAGGAATTCGTGATTTAGGTGAAGGGATTTCTGGATATCCGGATAATTCCCAAAATACGCTTTACCCTCAAATTGTTGGTTTGGGAACAGGAATTCGGGATGTGAATAGTGCTTACAATACCATCAACGGTAAATCTTTTCCTAATGCGAACGGAACTCCGGTAACGTATACCGATGGTGAAGAATTCATCTTTAATAGAAAAGCCCGAAAATTAAATCAAAACGAATTTACGTTTCATCCGCAGTTGGGTTATATTTCCCTGAATCAGCGGTTGAATGATAATCAGCTTTTATCCGTTGCCTATACTTTTACTTTGAATGGAGACAGCAAAGTGTATAAAGTTGGGGAGTTTTCAGAAGAAAGTCCGGTTTTGATCACCAAGTTGCTAAAATCAAATATAAAAACAACAACTACGACGCCGATGTGGGATTTGATGATGAAGAATATCTATTCATTAAATTCTAATCAAATTAACAGCGACGGTTTTTTACTGAATGTTTATTTAAGAGATCCTACCAATGGTAAAGTAAATTATTTGCCAAATACTCCGGTTCAGGATACGAATTTATTGAAATTATTCAACTGGGATCGGTTGAACATGAATAACGATTTACAGCAAAATGGAAATGTTACGGGAGACGGAATTTTCGATTTTGTACCCGGAATCACGATCGATGCGCAAAATGGAAAAGTTATTTTCACCAAAGCAAAACCTTTTGGGGCTTATTTGCAAGGCGTTTTAGGCAGTAGTGATCCGAAATATGTTTTTAATGATTTATATGATAAATTCAAAAATGTAGCTTCAGAAAACAGGCTGGCTTTAGGATATACGATGGAAGGTCGATTCAAAGGTTCGCAGGGAACCGGGATTTCTCTAGGCGCGATCAACGTTCCGCAAGGTTCTGTGAAAGTTACTGCGAATGGTGTTCAGCTTCAGGAAGGAATCGATTATACGGTTGATTACATGCTTGGAACGGTGAATATCATTAATGAAACCGTAAAACAGTCAGGTCAGGCGATCAATATTTCTCTGGAAAATCAATTGACTTTTAATACCCAAAGAAAAAGATTTTTAGGGTTAAATTTAGAAAGAAAATTCAACGAACATCTTACTATCGGCGGAACAGTGGTGAATTACGCCGAGACGCCTTTAACCCAAAAAGTGAATTTTGGACAGGAAGCCGTAAATAATACAATGGCTGGTTTCAATATTTTATACAATAACGAATTGCCTTTCTTAACGAGATTAACCGATAAAATCCCGTTCATCAATACAGAAGCACCTTCTAATTTAAGTTTTGCTGCGGAAGGAGCTTATTTAATTCCGGGTCAGAATAGCGGAACCGGCGATCAGTCTTATATTGATGATTTTGAGCAGACTACTTCTAAAATATCTTTGAAAGAACCTGCAATGTGGAGTTTAGCTTCAAAACCGGAGAAAAATCCAAATGAGCCTTATTTTGCAAATGGACCTTTGAATAATGACCTCGCTCACGGAAACGGAAGAGGTTTGTTAACCTGGTACAATATTGATCCGCGATTTTACGGAATTGGCGGCGCAGCTCCGGGAGGAATTAATGCTCAAGCGGTTTCTAATCATACTTCACGAAGAGTTCAAACCAAAGAATTATACAACTCCAGAGATTTTGTTGCTGGAGAACAGTTGTACACCAATACTTTTGATATCAGTTACTTTCCGGGTGAAAGAGGACCTTATAATGTGAATCCAAATGCAGAATCTACTCAGCAAAGATGGGCTGGTTTAATGCGTCCGATATCAGTTTCCAATTTCGTTAATTCAAATATCGAATATGTTGAATTCTGGATGATGGATCCTTATGCAGATGGAAATCCTTTAGGTGCAAATCCGAAATTATTGCTGCAGTTAGGAAACGTTTCAGAAGATGTTTTGAAGGATGGCAAATTGATGTACGAAAATGGTTTACCTACGCCAAATGTTCCTGCAAACACGACGACAACCAATTGGGGAACACAGCCGAATCAGTTTCCGATCCTGTACGCTTTCTCTACTGAAAACGAAGAAAGAACAGCACAGGATTTAGGATATGACGGTCTTGATGCTCAAGGTGAAGCCTCAAAATTTGGAGTAAGTTTCATCAATCCTGTAACCAAAGTAACGGATCCTGCTTCTGATGATTTCCTGTTTTATCTTTCTGATAAATTTCAGGGCGCTCAAGCGTCGTCACTTACAGAACGATATAAATATTTCCGTGGTCCGGAAGGGAACTCTCAAAGCAACACGCTCGAAGTTGCCACACAAACTCCTGATGCGGAAGATGTAAACAGAGATTATAACTTAGATCAAAGCGAAAATTACAACCAGTACACCATCAATCTAGATAAAGGAAGTCTTGCAGTTGGACAAAAATTTATCGTTGATGAAAAACAAGTTGACGTAACCTTCCAAAATGGACAAAAAGGAAGTAACAAATGGTATTTATTCCGCGTTCCTGTTCAGCAATTTGATAAAGATCCTACTTCCGGAGGTTCAAAAGATCCTTCCATTTTAAATAATGTTCGATTCGCAAGAATGCTTTTAACCGGTTTTGATCAGGCTTCAACCATTCGATTCGGAACTTTGGATCTGGTAAGAAGTGACTGGAGAAAATATACAAAAGACATTGCCACAACAATTACCGATACAGAAGGGGTGAATCCTGTAGACAACGAAAAAGTTGATGTAGGAAGTGTAAATTTAGAAGAAAACGGATTGAGTCAGCCTCCTTACGTTCTTCCTCCAGGAATCGACAGACAGGTTTTAAGCGGAAATGCTGGTGCACAAAGACAAAATGAATCTTCACTTTACATGAAAACACAGCCGATCGCTGTAAAAACTACAAAAGGAGTATTCAAAAATGTTGCTTTGGATATGCGTCGTTATAAAAAATTAGAACTCTTCGTACACGCAGAAGATCTAAGAAATCCAACTTCAACAATTTATGATAAAGATGCAACCTTCTTCATCCGTTTCGGAAGCGATGCGACCGATAACTACTATGAATATGAAGCGTCATTAAAATATACCGCTACAAACGCCAGATCACCGTTAGAAATCTGGCCGACGGAAAATACAATGAATCTGGAAATTCAAAATTTTGTGGATGCGAAATTAAGACGAGATTCAAATCCAAATAACAGAATTGATGACCGCTCTGAAGATGTTGAATATGGTGCGATCGACCCTTATAAAAAAATATTTATTAAAGGTCGCCCGAGTTTAGGGAACGTAACAACAATTATGTTGGGTGTTCGAAATAAATCCCTGACGACCACAAAAGATTTGGTTCTTTGGGTAAATGAAATCCGTCTTTCTGAAATTGAAAATAAAGGCGGTTACGCCGGAAATGCAAGTGTGAACTTTAACTTAGGTGATTTCGCTTTGGTGAATGCAAATGCTTCGGTTTCGAGTATTGGTTTTGGTGGGATCACCGAAAAACCTGCCGAAAGAGCGCAGTCTGCTCGTTCGGCCTTCAGTATTAATACGACAGTGAACGTAGATAAATTTTTACCTGAGAAAGTTGGAATGAAAATTCCGGTGAATTATTCTTACACACAAACCATTGAGGATCCGAAATATAATCCGTTGGATAATGATGTCACTTTTGATCAGGCTCCGAATAAAGAGGAACTGAAAAAAGTTGCGCGAACGTATACGCAGCAGCGAAGTATCGGTGTTGTGAACATGCGAAAAGACAGAATGAACCCGAACAAAAAACCGAAATTCTATGATGTAGAAAATCTTTCGGTAACTTCCATTTATAACGATGATTTCTACAGAGATGTTTATACCAAGAAAAATTACCGTCAGTATTTAAGAGGTTATATTGATTATAATTATTCCTTCAAACCTTATGTTTTAAGACCTTTCAATAAAATAGTGAGCGATACCGCCAAATCTTATAAGTATTTGAGATGGTTGAAAGAAGTAAATATTAATCCGGTTCCTACAAGATTGTCTTTCCGAACAGAGGTTGACCGTAATTATAATGAACTCGAATTTAGAAATATCGAAGCTATTTTGAGCAGAATTCCAGGTCAGGATTTTGATGTGATCAGAAACCGAAACTTCTATTTTGGATGGCAATATGGTTTAGGATTTAATTTTACGAAATCTTTAAAACTCGAAATTAATTCTGCAATGCGAACGCTGAACGATAATTTGAATGTTTATGATATGAACTCCAATTCAATTTTCGCTAATCCGCTGCGTGCAGGAAGACCGGTATTGTACAATCACAAAATACAGTTGAATTATAAGTTCCCGTTCGAATATTTACCGTATCTCGACTTTATCAATGCTGAACTCGGTTACGGATTCACTTATAACTGGAATGCGAGAAGTACCGTGTTGACGACATTTGTAAATCCTGATACCCAGAAAGCTGAAAGTCTGGGAAGCATTGGGCAAAATACCAATAATATTGTAGCAACTGCCGCTCTCGATGTGCCGAAATTCTTCAGTAAGTTTAAATATTTCCAGAAGATCAATACCACCATGCAGAAACGCAAACAGGAAATTGATTCACTCAACAATGTTTATAATTTAGCTTGGCAAAAGAAAGGTAAAAAGAAAAGTTTCAAAAACTACAAATTCAAAAATAAACTGAATCCTTTCCAGGGAATTGCTTATGCTTTAACTTCTATCAAGCAAATTGATCTTTCTTATAATGAAAATAACGGAACGGTGCTTCCGGGCTTGCTTTCTGCACCAAACTGGTATGGTTATGGTCAAACTTTGGGTGGTCCTACTTATGGCTTCCTTCTCGGTTCGCAAGCAGATGTCAGGAGAACGATCATTGAAAATGGATGGGTTTCTTCTTCCACTTATATGAATGATCCGTACTCGCAAATGAAAAATCAAAATTTCCTGGCGAATGTACAGGTTGCTCCAATTAATGATTTCCGGATCGACTTCAACTTCCTGAAAAATTACAACAGCAATTTCATTCAGGGTGGTTATAATGTAGATGCAGATTCTAATCCGGCAAATGGGTTCCAGAACTCTTTTGGTACCGATATGATCAGCTATTCGAAAACAACATGGACTTTTAATACCGCTTTCAAAGACGGTAAAAGTATTTATGATGCGATGTATGAAAATGCGAAACAAATTTTCATTCAGTCGGGTGGTTCTTATATTGAAAGCAACTTCAAAGCGGGTCGTGGATTAGCAGATGCTTATGTTTTGATTCCTGCATTTCAAGCGGCTGTTGAGGGCAGATCTGTAAATGGAAGACTTTCAGATCCGAAAAAATCCGGATTCCCACTTCCGAACTGGAGAGTTACCTATTCCGGCTTGAAAAATATTCCGTTGATTAACAGTCAGTTTTCAAAATTTGATATTCTTCATGGATATACTTCAACTTATACCGCAACAGGAATTCAGTCGAGCGTAGATTACTATAACAGACAAAATAATGCTACCGCACCTCTTGGCGATAGTTTTGGGAACGGATTTAATCCATATACATTCTCTCAAGTTGGTTATGTGGAAGCTTTTGCGCCATTGATCGGTGCTGATGTTACGATGAGAAATAACATGCAGTTTCGCGCGCAGTACAATCGCGACAGATTGTTCATGCTTGGTTTGGTGAATCAAACCTTAACTGAAGATGCCGGTAATGAATACATCGTAGGTTTTGGATATATTTTAAAAGATCTCAAAATGAAAATCAATTTTAAAGGGAAAGCAAGAACCATTAAAAGTGATTTAAATGTTCGTGGTGATTTCTCCCTCAGAGACAGTCAGACCCGAATTACGAATATCTTACAGAATGATTCACAAATTACAGGTGGTCAAAGAATGATGAGCTTTAAATTCTCTGCAGACTACAACATGTCGCAAAACTTTAACCTTAGATTTTTTTATGATCAGTTGCTGACAAAATATAAAATTTCTACAGCCTTCCCACTTTCTACAATTAGAGCAGGATTAACTGCAACATTTACTTTTTCCGGAAGTGGTGGTTTCTAAAAATTAAGAATATTTATTTATTTATCTCAAAATCCCTCTCCATCGGCGAGGGATTTTTGGTGTGAGAATAGAAATTAAATCCTTAATTTTGCTGATCATTACATAAACATATGAGTAAAAATTTCGACAACGACGACGACGTGTTCACCGGAAAAGGATATACTCCTTTAAGAGATGACGCTTTTGAAAAATCTCCAGAAGAAAAAATCGAGATCATCCAGAAACATTTTCATAAGATCATGGAAACTTTGGGAATGGATATGAAAGACGATTCTTTGAAAGACTCCCCCAAACGTGTTGCAAAAATGTATGTGAATGAAATTTTTGGCGGTCTTCTTCCCGAAAATAATCCACGCATTTCTACCTTTTCAAATAAGTACAAATACCGCCAGATGTTGGTGGAAAAAGACATCACGGTGTATTCATTTTGTGAACACCACTTTCTTCCAATTATTGGCAGAGCGCATGTTGCTTATATTTCTAATGGTGAAGTGATTGGTCTTTCAAAGATCAACAGAGTCGTAGATTATTACGCCAAACGTCCGCAGGTTCAGGAGCGATTGACCATGCAGATCGTAGAAGCTTTAAAAGTAGCACTCGGAACAAAAGATGTTGCATGCATCATTGAAGCGAAACATTTATGTGTGAATTGTCGCGGGATAAAAGATACCGCAAGTTCAACAACGACTGCAGAGCTTAGTGGGCTTTTCAGAACCAATCCGATCACGAGACAGGAATTCCTTCATTATGTAGGAAGCCGCTCTAATTTGGATTAACATCAAACTTTCAACAAAAATGAATTTAAAAATATACAATTCCCTTTCCGGCGAAAAAGAGATCTTTAAGCCAATTCACGAAAACAGCGTTGGAATGTACGTTTGCGGACCTACCGTTTACAGCAATGTGCATTTGGGAAATGTGCGAACTTTCATGTCTTTCGATTTTATTTATCGCGCTCTGGTTCATTTGGGCTATAAAGTTCGCTATGTTAGAAATATTACCGATGCAGGTCATTTAACTGATGACGGCGATGTTGACAATGACCGTTTTGTAAAACAATCCCGTTTGGAGAAATTAGAACCAATGGAAATTGTACAGAAATACACCGTCGATTTTCATAAAGTTTTAGAAGTATTTAATTTACTTCCACCAACGATCGAACCAACTGCAACCGGACATATTTTAGAGCAGATCGAGTTGGCTCAAAAACTTATTGATACAGGGTTTGCTTATGAAAGCAACGGGTCTGTTTATTTTGATGTTCTCGAATACAATAAACGAGGCTTAAATTACGGAGAACTTTCTCACAGAAATATCGAAGAACTTTTTGCCAATACCCGGGATTTAGACGGTCAGAATGAGAAAAAGAATGCACCGGATTTTGCGCTTTGGAAAGCAGCATCTCCCGCTCATATTATGCGCTGGAATTCTCCATGGGGCGAAGGTTTTCCCGGATGGCATTTAGAATGTACTGCAATGTCAACTAAATATCTAGGTGAGAAATTCGATATTCACGGTGGTGGAATGGATCTGAAATTCCCGCACCACGAATGTGAAGTTGCACAGGGGAAAGCTTGCAACGGAACTGAGCCGGTGAATTACTGGATGCACGCCAATATGTTGACCATGAACGGACAGCGAATGAGCAAATCTACCGGAAATTATATCTTACCGATGGAACTCGTTTCCGGGAGTAATGATTTTTTCGAGAAACCTTTTCATCCTTCCGTTGTGCGTTTTAATTTTATGCAGGCGCATTATAGAAGTGTTCTAGATATCTCCAATGAAGCCATGGTTGCGAGTGAAAAAGGATTTCAGCGTTTGATGGAAGCAATGAAAGTTCTTTCGAATGGCACTTTTCCAAATTCTGACGTTTCAAGTTTTGATTTAACTACGTGGAAAGAAAAATCATATGCCGCTTTAACCGACGATTTCAATTCACCAATTTTGATTGCTCATCTTTTCGAGGCCGTCAATTTCATTTTTAAATTAAAGGATGGAAAAGAGACGATCACCGAAAGTGATTTATCGGAATTAAAAACTTTGATGAATGATTTCGTTTTTGATGTTCTGGGTTTACAGAATATTGAAGAGAATAATAATGCGAAACTAGACCAAACTTTGCAGGTTTTAATTGACTTAAGAAATCAAGCCCGTAAATCTAAAAACTTCGATCTTTCTGACCAGATCCGCGACCGTTTGCTTGCAGAAGGAATCGAGTTGAAAGACGGAAGAGAAGGAACGAGCTATTCGATTTCCTAGATCCTTGCAGTAAAGTTTTAAAATAAATTAAAAAAACCTTCACTATTTGGTGAGGGTTTTATTATTTCTACAATTCATTTATCTTTTTTCATGATTTTTAAGCCTACTTCCAATTCATCTGTGCAATTGGCTGTAAATCAATTATTAGACTCCGAAAAAATTAATTTGAAAATCGGATGTTTCCGCCATTTTTTTCCTAAATTGCAATTTCAAATGAGAAGTTATGAAACTGTATTTTAGAATTAATTTCAGAACTAAAATGGGAGAAAAACTCCAGCTTTTAGTTATGGAAGAAGGAAGTGAAGATAAATATCACTTTTTAAATTATAATGAGAATGGAAACTGGGATGCAGAAGTTGATTTCTTCTCCAAAACAATTTCTTACAAATATCAATTGGTCAATGATGGCGGAACGATTCTCGATGAAGAATTTTCTCCTCATAAACTAAGTTTTTCCCACAACTACAAAGAATTTATCATTTTTGATGTTTGGAATAAAAAGAATTTTCCCGAAAATTATCTCAATAATAAAATACTTAAAAATAAATTAAGAGGTTTTAAAGCAGAGAAAATTTCAGTTCTCAAAAAGCATACTCATTTATTTCGTTTAGAAGCTCCGATTTATCATCCGAACTGGAAAATAGTTTTATTGGGAAATAGTGAAGCTTTAGGAAACTGGGAATATTTGAAAGCTGTCGTAATGTCCCAAACAGATTTTGGTATTTGGGAAGCTGCTCTTGAATTGCCTTCTGACCAACTCATTCAATACAAATACGGATTATTAAATACAGATTCCGGACAGGTTTTCGATATTGAGTACGGCGATAACCGATGGGCATTGCCAAATGCTGAGAAAAATATTCTTCAAATAAAAGCAGATCATTTTTTCAAATTCAAATCGTTTGAAATGTATCACGCAGCCGGCGTTGCAATTCCAGTTTTTGCACTCAGATCTGAAAATGGTTTTGGCGTTGGTGAATTTCCAGATTTAAAAGTTCTTGCAGATTGGGCGAAACAAACCAATCTTTCAATGTTGCAGATCTTACCGATCAATGATACCACTGCGAATTATACCTGGACCGATTCTTATCCTTACGCAGCGATCTCTGTTTACGCACTTCATCCACAATATCTGTCGATTGAAAAACTTGAATTTTCTTTACCGAAAGATTTAGTAAAAGAATTTAATGGTAAAAAAGCTAAATTGAATTCCTTAAGTCTTATCGATTATGAGCAAATGATTTCCGGAAAATGGAAATTTGTAAAAGCAGTTTTTGATACGAATAAAGAGAAGATTTTGAAAGACCGTAATTTCAAAAAATTCATGAAAGACAATGAAGAGTGGCTTCTTCCATATTCTGCTTTTTGCGTCCAGCGCGATAAATACAAAACGCCCAATTTTAACGAATGGAAAACGCATAAGAAATATATCGCCGGAAAAATTACGCCATTTTTCAGTGCTAAAAGTAAAGATTATGATACCACAATGCTTCACGCATGGGTTCAATATCAACTTCATTTGCAATTGAAAGACGCAATCGATTATACACACGGTCTAGGAATTTCTGTAAAGGGAGATCTACCAATCGGTATTTATAGATATTCTGTTGAAGCATGGACGGAACCGGAATTGTTTGGAATGGATTTTCAAGCCGGAGCACCGCCGGATCAATTTACAGATCTTGGTCAAAACTGGGAATTCCCGACTTATAACTGGGAGGCGATGAAGGAAGATGGTTATCGATGGTGGAAAAATCGTTTCAAAGCTTTGGAGCAGTATTTCGATGCCATGCGAATTGACCATATTCTAGGGTTTTTCAGGATTTGGAGAATGCCAATGAGCGTAACACAGGGAATTTTAGGTTATTTTTATCCTGCAATTCCTGTCAAAATGGAGGAATTTCAGGCGAGAAATATTCCTTTCAATGAAGACCGTTATTGCAAACCTTTTATCAATGATCAGATTCTCTGGGATTATTTCGGTGATGAGAGAGATGCGATTCATAATCAGTTCATGAACAATCATTTCGATGGAACTTATACCTTCAAAGAGAAATTTGATACCCAGAGAAAATTATCAGATCATTTCAAAGAAAATCCGCTGGGTTCAGTTGAAGATCAGTTGATTTCTCTTTGCGCAAACGTCCTTTTTCTGCCGGAAGAAATGAAAGATGGCGAAATAGTTTATCATCCAAGATTCAATATCAAAAAAACGAAATCGTTTCAATATTTACCGGATTGGGAGCAAAAAGCGATCTCTGATTTATATTTGGATTATTTTTTCAAACGGCAAGATGGACTTTGGTATCAGAAAGCCATGGAAAAACTGCCTGTCATTTTAAATGCAACCGACATGTTAATTTGCGGCGAAGATCTGGGACTGGTTCCGGATTCTGTTCCGCAGGTCATGGATCGATTGGGAATTACAGCTTTGAAAGTTCAAAGAATGCCCTCTGAAAATATTGCATGGTACAATCCGAAAAACGCTGGCTATATGAATGTGGTGACTGCAAGTTCGCACGACAGTTCAACACTTCGACAATGGTGGCATGAGGATCGTAATTTCACGCAGGAATATTTCAATAAACAATTGGGACAATCGGGAACCGCACCCTGGAATTTAGAACCGCAACTTGCAGAAATTATTATGAAGCAACATCTTTATAATGATGCGATGTTAGCAATTTTTCCTATCCAGGAATTTTTGGCGACAGATTCAGAATTAACCAATCCGAATATGGATGAAGAACGCATTAATAATCCCGCAGTTTTCCCGCATTACTGGAGATACAGAATGCATCTGAATGTTGAAGAACTTTTGAAAAAAGAAGATTTTAACCAAAAGATTGGCGGATGGATCAAAGATTCAAATCGGATTTAATTAAAATAAATTATAAAAGACGAATTATTTTTATGATTTGGTGTCAATTTTTTAATTATTGATAATCAATAATTTACGATATTTTGGAGGGAAGTTAGAACTTTGGTTTTAACTTCCCCCTTTTGTTTGCATCAAAGATGGTAGGAAAGCTTTTAAATCGTTTACTCTAAAGGCTTTAAGCCAAAAAAATGGCATACTTTTCTAATGGGAAAGTATAAGTAACAAAAACAAACGTAGAATAAAATGAAAAAAATATTTTTTGGACTTTCGGTGTTTTTATCAGCATTGATTTCCGCGCAGAATTATCCGGATCATTATCCGACCAATGCCAATAACAATAACAGCAGTTATTATGGTGACGAAGAAGATGCTACGTATTTCCCAGATGATTATTATTATGAATATCCTTCAGATTATTATACCAATGATTTTTATCAAAGTTCATATAATGATTACCGAAACAGTATTTACGATGTAAACTGGAATAGTTTTTTTGCGAGACATCGGTTGTCGTCCTGGCAAATTCAGCAAATTATGATATTGAATGACAGTTATCCTTCTTACAGCGCCTGGAATTCTTATTACAGATACAATCCGGACAGATGGTATTACGATCGATTTTATGCGTTACAAAATATTATGGGACCCCGAATTTTTGTAGTCTTCCAGAATAATTATTACCATGGATACAATCCGGTTGTTTATTATCAAAATTATAGAAGACAACATTATGTAACCAATATTTATGTCGTGCCGAGATACCGTAACATCAATATCAACCGATATCGAATCGACAGAACGCAATATCAGCAAAACAATCCAAGACAGGAGATGGGTTTCAGAGACAACGGCAGAAACACTAATGGGAACTGGCAGAATAATTCGAATAATTCCGGTTTTAGAAGTACCGACAATTTATCAACCACTCCGAGAAACAGTGGGTTTAGAAGCAATGCAGACACTGCTGTTAAAACTAACCCTCAATTAAATGACAGCGGATTTAGAAGTAATGCTGATGTAAAACCTCAAACCACAACTCCTCAAACTAGTGGCGGATTTAGAAGTAATGCAGAAACTGCTGTAAAAACCAGCCCTCAAATAAATACTGGAGGATTTAGAAATAATTCTGATGTAAGACCTCAATCGACAGCTCCACAGAATAATGGATTTAGAAATAATAATTCAGGATCGAGAAATAGCGACGCTGGTTTGCGAAATAAAAGTCAGGAAAGAAAAATAGAAAAAAATTCTTCACAGCAAAAACGAGCTCCGGAAATTAGAACTTCCAACAGTTCCGGATTTAGATTTACAGGAAGGTAATTCAAACAAATATAAAGAGAGCAGTTTGCAAAGAGCTGCTCTTCTTATTTAAAAATATCTTCGAATTTATATCGTAATCAATAATTATAATCCTGAATAAATTATACTCATAATGTAAATTAACAAAAATTTATGATTCTACTGTTTAACATCAATGGAAAAAATTTATCAAAACATCAAATAACAACAAAATAATTAAATAATTAAATAATAAAAAAATGAAAAAATTACTTTTAAGCGCAGCTTTCTTAGCGATAGGAACATTTGCAATGGCGCAACAAACTGATCAGATGCAAAGCACTCAAAATATGAAAATGAGAGATCCAGCTAAAATGGAACAAAGAAGAGCTGACAACATGAAAATGATGCAGTCTGAATTAAATCTTTCGCCTTCGCAGGTTACGCAGATCAAAGCTATGCATGACAAAAAAATGGAAGAACGAAAAGCAAATTCTTCTCAAATGACAGGCGACCGTAAAGCCAAAATGGAAATGATGAAAAGCAATCAGGATCAGTGGAACTCTGACATGAAAAAAATTCTTACTCCTGATCAATACACAAAATGGCAATCTAAGAAGCAAGAAAAAATGCAGGATAAAATGCAGCATAGAAAAGGAAATATGATGCAAAAAGATATGAACACAATGCCTGCAAAAAACTAGTTCATAATTTTAATTTTTTTTAATGGGAGCGGAAAATTTATTTTCCGCTTTTTTCTTGTTCACCACCCTTGAAATCTATATATTTGGTAAAAAGCAATTTATGATATCAAATGAAATAGCAAACTTGATCAATCACCAGATCGCACAGGAGCAGTACGCTGCACAATACTACTTGTCAATGTCTGCGTGGTTTTATGGAAAGGATTTAGATGGTATTGCCAATTACTTTAGAATTCAAAGCAAAGAAGAATTAATGCACGCCGACAAAATGTTTGATTTTTTGAATGATGTAGGAGCCGAAATAAAAATGGGAGCCATCGAACAGCCTCCTTATGAATTTGCAAATGCTACCGAAATTTTTGTAAAAGCACTTGCACAAGAAAAAATCATTACCAAAAGTATTTTCAATATTTTAAAGAATGCTAATAATGAAGGAGATTTTGCCACGGTTTCTTTTCTGCAGTGGTTCGTAAATGAACAGGTAGAAGAAGAGGCAAATGCATCGCAACTCGTTACCAAAATAAAAATGGTTAGTGAAAATCCGTCTGCACTTTATCTTTTCGATCAGGAATTAAGTCAGCGTGTTTTTGTTCCAAATCCGGTAAACTAGTTTATATGATAAAACAATTTTACCTTTTTATTTTTTCGGTCTTCTCAGTTTTCAGTTTTGCGCAGGATTACAGCGTTTCATCGATTCCCGAAAATCTTTTAAAAAACGCAAATGCCGTAATTAGAGAAAGTTCTGAAGATTACGTTTTGAAATCGGTGAGCGATATGGAAATAAAGCAAACCAGCGCAATCACTATTTTAAGTACTGCGGGAGATCAATATTCCCTGGTCGTAATTCCCTACAATCCTACCACGAAAGTCAGCAGCATAAAAGTAGAACTTTATGATGCGTATGGGAAATTATTCAAAACTTTTACCAAAAAAGATTTCTCAGATTACACCAATAATCCGAGTTCCGGTTTATACGTAGATGACCGAATTCTCGTAATGAGACCTATTTCTACCAAATATCCTTACACCGTAAAAACGACTTATGAAACCAATACTTCCAACACTGTTTATCTGAATAATTTCAGACCATTACGTTCTTATGACATCGCTGTGCAAAATACGTCTTTCTCGGTTTTGAATAATTCAGGAATAAAGATCAGAACGAAAATAAAAGATACTCCACTAGCGAAAGTGGAGCATTCTGAAGAGGGAAATTTATGGAAATATTCTTACGAAAATATTCCCGCGATCGTAGAAGAGAATTTGGCCCCAAGTATTGATTATCTGATCCCGAAAGTTGAATTTTCGCCCGAAAAATTTACCCTCGATGGCAAACAGGGCGACATGACAAACTGGAATACGTTTGGTAAATGGTATTATGAAAAATTGATCACCCCGGTTTCATCCGTAACTCCGGAGATTTCAGCAGAGATTTCAGCCTTAAATTTATCGGGAACAACCTCCGAAAAAGTAAAAACGATTTATCAGTACATGCAAAATAAAACGCGCTACGTTCTTATCTCAATGGGAATCGGCGGTTGGCAACCAATGCCTGCTTCAGAAGTAAGTAAAAAAGGATATGGTGATTGCAAAGCATTGACAAATTACATGCGGACATTACTTACTGCAGCGGGAATTCCATCTTTTTATTCGGTCATTTACAGTGATGATTCGGTCCTGACTTTTGATAAAGATTTTCCGAAACTTGCGGGTAATCACGTAATTTTGATGGTTCCCACAGAGAAAAATCCAATCTGGTTAGAAAATACTTCACAACGTGTTGCTTTTAACCATCTTTCTTATTCCTCTCACAACCGAAATGTTTTGGCAGTGAAAGAAACCGGCATCGAGATCATCGACACTCCCGTTTATCAACCGGAAGAAAGCAAAGAAAAATTAGTCGGAAAAATAAAGATCGCCGAAGACGGCAGCATCGCTTCCGAGGCTAATTTCGAATTTTCCGGCGGTCAATATGATACTAATTTAAGGCTCTTCACTTTGAAAAATGATGAAATGATCGAAGCTTTGAAAAGCAGACATTTCAATTTAAAGATCGATCAGCTTTCCATTAATAATTTAAAAAATGACAGAGATCACGCTATAATTAACTATGATCTTTCATTGAAAGCCAATTCCTTTTCAAAAAAATTAGGAAATGATATGTTTTTTCCAGTCATGCCTTATTACCAGGCGACTACTTTTTCTACAAATGACGAGAGAGTTTTGCCGTTTGAGACGTCTTTTCCTTTTCAAGATGATTATGAATTGGAATATAGTATACCAAACGGTTATGTTTTTGGCGAAGTTCCTGCTTCCGCGACTTTTTCTACGGAATTTGGTTCCTACACGATCAACTTTAATATAAAAGACAATAAACTTTCTGTACACCGGATTTTAACCATCAAAAAAGGAATGTATCCAAAAGAAAAATTTAAGGATTATGTTGCATTCAGGAAGAAAACTGCGAGTAACGATAATACCAAAATCTTAATATCAAAATTATAATGAAAAAAATTCTACTCTCTTTCTGTCTTCTTTTATTTGGTTTTATTTATTCTCAGCATAAATTTTTAGAGACTCCGAAACTTTCCGAGGAAGATCTAAAAAGGGAGAAATCCGAAAAATATCCAGACGCACCTGCCGAAGTTTTGTATCGGTCTATTCATTTCAGAGTTGATTATGACGGGTATATTTATAAAGATGTAACTGATCGTGTGAAGATTTATAATAAAGATAATGCTTCCAATTTTTTAGATCATCAAATTTCAATCTATAAAAATAATCAGGGAAAAAGGGAAACACTTAGTGATTTAAAGGCCTTCACTTCCAGTTGGGAAGATGGAAAAAAAGTGATCACCAAAGTTGAGCGCGACGAAAAATATCAGTCTAAAGAAGATAAAAATTATACGATCACTAAATTTGCCTTTCCGAATGTAAAAAATGGCTCTGTCGTAGAATTTTCATACAGTCTTTACAGCCCATTTATCGGTTCTACGCCAAGGATTTTAATTGAAGATGAAATCCCAATAAAGTATGTAGAGTACGTTTTCGACACGCCAAAACCAATTGGGTACAGCATCAATTATAGCGGTGTATTGAATCCGAACTTTCGGGAAACTGGCGATCGTTTAATGTATGGCAGTGATTACAATATTTATCGATTTGGATATGAAAACGTTCCTCCCTACAAAGAAGAAAAGTATGTACTAAACAATGATAACTATAAAACTGGAATTAAATCTGAACTTAATTCTATCTTTCTTGGAGCTCGACTAAAATCCTATACGCTGACCTGGAAGGATGTTAGCAATCGATTATATGAAAATGACAACTTTGGCGAAGAATTAGGAAAGAAGAATTTAGTCAAAGATCTACTTCCTAATGAAATAAAAGAAATCCCGTTAAAAAGTGATCGTGCTCGAGCCACCTTAAAATTTGTGCAGAAAAATTATACATGGAATAAAGATGATGATATAGTTACAGATAAAGGAATTAAAAATCTTTTGACTACGAAGATCGGGAACACCGCCGAACTGAATATTTTGTTAATTTTATTATTGAGAAGTGCAGATATTGATGCAAATCCAATTGTTTTATCAACTGTAAAGCGCGGAAAATTATTGGGGTACCTTCCTTCTATAGCACAACTAAATTTTGTCATGGCTTCTTATGTAGAAGGTAAGAAATTTATACTTTTAGATGCGACTTCTAAGCAAAGTGACCTGAATATGATTTCTCCACGTGCGTTGAATTATTACGGATTTTACATGCCGAAAGATGATGCCAGCCAAATTAATATTGTGTTCCCCGAAGTAAGTAAGACCATTCTCAGCGTAAATGCAAAAATGAATGCTGATGGAACTTTCGAAGGAAGTTTTGCAGATCGCGACACTAAATTATATGCAATGATGGTGAACGAAAGTTTTCTGGCAGACAAAGAAAAATACGCTAAAACTTACAAAGACTTGTACAAGTTTCCTTACTCCAATTTTAAACAGAGCGTTCAGGAAAACAACGATTTCGAAACGAGTTTCGACTTTACTTCCGATACGTTTACCGATGTTTTAGGAAGCAAAATGGTATTTAATCCACTCTTATTTTTGTATTCGCAAAACCATGATTTTAATCAGAAAGAACCTCGGAAAGCACCGCTTGAGTTTTATTCTGCTTACGATAAAAATAAGAAAGTAACCATTACACTTCCAGATAATTACGTCTTTGAAAATGTGCCAAAATCCAAAAAATTCCGAACCGATGATAATGCGTTGCAATACACGTATTTGGTGACGCAGGAGGAAAATAAATTAACGGTTGAAACGAGTGTACAGATTGATGACGCAGTATTTCCGGCAGAATATTATCCGGCATTCACGCAGATTTATGATAATATTACAAAGATGGAAGCGCAGGTTGTGACCGCGGTGAAAAAATAGGGATTTAAAAATTTAAAGCATTAATTTCCGATTTTCTCTAATGTCTTAAAAACAATTTTAATGTTTAGAAATAAAATAAAGTTAAAGTCCTGTCTCCATTCTCGAGAAAGGATTTTTTTATCCGTAAATAATCTTCGTCTCCAGAACTTTCTTACCTAGTTTTTCAAGTACAGATTTATATTCATCGATTTGTAACTGATGTTTTTCCTTGAAGTCACCTGTTTTAAAATCGAGAATAATAAAGCCATTTCCAGTGTCAATCATTCGATCGGGGCGATAAATTTTCGAGTCTCCATTTTCCGAGATCATAATATCTTTTTCATTGATAACCACTTGACCTTCAATAAAGTATTTGGAGTATTCTGGATTTTTAATGAAACCGAAAAGTCTTTCACTAATTTCAGATTTCTCCTCCTCTGTGATGGTACCTGCCAATAGATAAGATTGCAAAGTTTTTTCGACCTCTTTTTCTGTATTTATTTGAGCTAAAATCTCATGCGTGAAAATCCCGATCCGCACTTTTTCAACGCGATTCTGATAACTTTTTGAAGGAGTGGCAATTTTAATTGCTTCCAGATCTGCTCTTTTTTCGGTCTTAAATTGAATAGGTTTTGTCACCATCTCCGAAGTTTTATCCTTAGATTGTTTTTTTAAATTTTCCACTGAAATTTCATATAAATCAAAAGAAGACAATTCTTCCCCTGCGTCATTCCTCGGAATTTTAGGTTCTAAAAATTCATAGATCTCCAGATGGTTCGTCGTTTTATTTGGTTTTTGAATATAGAAGAAAAGTTGTTCTACAGCTCTCGTAGTCGCGACATATTGCAAACAGAAACGATCGATTTTATTTTGATACGCATTTTCCTGATTAAATTTTTCCATTTCAGGATCATAAACTTCAAGCTCTTTTGCGAAAGCATTGATGTTGACTGCAGACAAACCATTTTCGGCCTCAATTTCGAGCCAGTTTGTAAATTTCCCATCTTTATTTGAGTTTTCCATGGGTAAAAAAACCACAGGAAATTCTAAACCTTTTGCCTTATGGATCGTCATCAGTTTGATCGCATCCAAATTATCAGACGCCTGAATTGTCTTCATATTGCCTTCTTCATCCCAAAACCGAAGAAAATCTTTCAGCGTAGAACCTGTATTTTGACAATATGCATAAAGCATTTCAAGATAATTGAAGAGAAAATCTGTTTCTTTATGATCGACCGCGAATTCCTGCAAATAATTTTCGATCAGATTATAAAGATTCAATTGAAGCAAATGATTATGTTTTAACTGAATGCCATATTTCTTTTCGATGAAATCTTCCATTTCAGATTTGTGGCCGAGTTGCAGCATTTCTAACATTTCAGCTGTGAAATCCTCAATTTTTATTCTGCCCAAAACGTTTAAATAGTAAAGCATTTTTACCGCAAACTGATAATTTTTCGGATTTTGTTCCCAGCGTAGAAACTCCGTAAGTGCCTTCAAAGTGGAAGATAAATTTAAAGTCAAACCCGAATCAGAAATGGTTTTGATGAATTCTTCTTTACCTTGATAGTTGATTTTTAAATTGCCCAACAACTGCGAAAAACTAAAAATATCGAAATTTCCACGACAAAGAATCGTAATGTCAGAAAGACTGAATCCATTATCAACACAACTTTGAATATCGGTTTTCATTTTTTCAGCAACTTCTTCATAAAAAATACTTTTCGTTGCATTTTCCATTAAATTAATGCGAACACGACCTTGTAATTTTGATTCCGAAATTTGCTGAGAATCAGGTCCGAATATTTTTTGATGTTCTTCCTGTGTAAAACTGGAAAAGAATTGATACAATTCATTGTTAAAATCCACGATGTTTTTTGCACTTCGCCAGTTGCTTCCCAAATTTTCTAATTCTGCAAGAACAAGTGATTCTTCTTTATGATTAATGATATCGAGCATGAGTTTAGAATCTCCGCCCCGAAATCGATAAATGCTCTGTTTCGGATCACCCACCAAAGTAAAACTCATGTCGCTCGACGAAACTGCGTGATCTCTCAAAGGAATAAAATTTTGCCATTGCAAAAAAGAAGTGTCCTGAAATTCATCGAAAAAGTAATTCGAAAATTTAGTTCCAATTTTTTCGTAAATGAATGAGGACGGTTCGTTGCGTAGGTTTTCGTGAATAAGAATGTTAAATTTCGATAGTAAAACCAAATCGTTTTCTGCTTCGATTTCTGCCAGTTTATCCTGAATATCTTTGTTAACTTTTAAAGGTAAAATTGCCTGAAGGATTTTCTCTTTTTTCTGAGTGAGAATATAATTGATGATGATTTTCTGTCTGTTTTCCAGCAAATAATCTAGGATTTCCAAAATTTCGCTTTCCCGGTTTTTGCTTGTGGCAGAAGCTCCTGCAAGAAATTTGTTTTTGGCACTTTCCTCATTACCCGGAAAAGGAAAATCTTTCCGTTCTGAGCGATAATATTTTAATGATTCGTTGAAAAATTTGGCGATACTGTTGCTGTTCCCACCGGCAAAATCACCGACTTGCAGATTTTTTTCGATCATTAATTGAACTGAAGTTTCCAGCAATTCTATATTTTCTTTTTTCAAATTTTTCAGATCTTCCCGAAGCTTATTTTTAGATTTTTCATAAACTTCCCAATCGAAATCTTTGTTTTCATGCAAACGGAAATAGTGTTTGTCCTGCACATATTCTTTTGCGGAATCGTACAAGGTTTTGTTAAGATTTACGCGGTCATTATTATCTAAACTGTAGTTTACAAAATCCATGAAAGCACCGGAAACGTTATTGTCTTCTCCAATATCTTCCAGCATTTTATCAACCGCTTCCATTAGAAAAGGTTCCGGATTAATTTCGAGATTGAAGTTTTGCGCCAAACCTAGTTCGTAAGAAAAACTTCGAACCAAACGCGCATTAAACTTGTCGATCGTTCCAATATTCAAAGTAGAGTAGTGGTGAAGCACGTAATCTAGAATTTTTTTCGAGCGTTCATGCAGATCATTTAAAGAAATAGTAAATCCCTGACTTTTCAGTTTAATCTGAATATTTATTAAATCTTGATTCGAGGCAAAAGAATCTGCCGAAAAAACCTTTAACCACTCGATAATACGGTGTTTCATTTCGTTCGCAGCTTTATTGGTAAAAGTCAGCGCCAGTATATTTCGAATTTTATCCGGTTGCGAAGGATGCTTCAAACAAATCGCTAAAAGATTCTGTACCAAAGCGTAAGTTTTGCCTGAACCTGCTGAAGCGTTGATGACCGTATAATTTTTTTGCATGTTGTGAATTAATTGAGTTTAAAAGTAGTAAAAAATTTGCCATTCCGAAAAAAAATCTTACTTTTGCAATCCAAAATGAGATGTAAATTATGTTAATAATCCCAGTAAAAGATGGTGAATCCATCGACAGAGCCTTAAAAAAATATAAAAGGAAATTTGACAAAACAGGAACTATTAGAGCTCTTAGAAGTCGTCAACAATTCAACAAGCCGTCTGTTGTTAAAAGACAGGCCAATGTGAAAGCTGCTCACAAACAAAGACTTTTGAGCAAGGAAGAGCAGGCTTAAGTCAAAATTTTCTTAGCAAAATACCTAAATCACTTTTCAAATAGTTATATTTGAAGAGTGATTTTTTGTTGGTATATTATGATAGAACGATTTTTGGAATATATTGCGGTCGAAAGACGGTATTCACCACACACTTTGACGAGTTACAGAAAGGATCTGGAGGATTTTTCTCTCTTTCTGCTTAAATCGGAAGCGCACCAGGATTTTGATCTGGTAGACAAAAAGATCATCCGCAATTTTATGGTTGCCCTAAGTGAAAAAAAAATCGCTAAACGTTCTATCAACCGCAAACTCTCTTCTCTGAGAAGTTTCTACCTTTTTCTGCTAAAAATTGGTCAGGTTAAAATATCTCCTTTAGAAAACATTCAATCTTTAAAATTTTACGCCGAGAAACAAATTCCTTTTTCTGAAGAGGAAATGAGCAATCAGCAACTGCCGGAATTCCATCCAAAGAAAGGCAGCTTCCTAAAAGAGCTCATCATCGAAACACTTTATCAAACAGGAATGCGGCGTGCAGAACTGGTAAATTTGCTTTTAGAAAATGTAGATTTCAGCAAAATGGAGATGAAAGTGATCGGAAAAGGCAACAAGGCTCGAATTATTCCTATTTCAGAAAAACTCGCTGTTGATTTTCGAAAATATTTAACTGAAAGGAATCCGCTGAAAGAGTGGGAGATGTACTTTTTCATTAATCCAAAGGGCAAAATTTTGAATGATAAGTTTGTCTATTCTACCGTAAATTCCTATCTTAGTCTTGTAACTTCAAAGAAGAAAAAAAGTCCCCATATTTTAAGACACAGTTTTGCAACACACGTCTTAGAGCATGGGGCTGAAATTTCTAAAGTGAAGATGATCATGGGCCATTCGTCGCTTGCCTCAACGCAGGTTTACACGACTGCCAATATTGAACAATTAAAAAAAGTGTTTAACAAAGCTCACCCTCGAGCTAAAAAAAATGTAGATTTATGAAAATTTCAGTACAGTCAATGGGATTGACACCACACGCACCGCTTGAAGAACATATTGAAAAAAAATTGGGCAAACTCGAAAACTATTTTGACAAAATAGTAGAATGCAAAGTTTTTCTGAAAGTTGAGAACAAATCAGACAAAGAAAATAAAACAGTAGAGATACTTTTGGCTGTTCCGGGTGATGATATCGTCGTAAAAAAGACTTCTGCGTCTTTTGAAGAGAGTTTAGACCTGTGTGCTGAAGTAGCTAAAAAGCTGTTAATCAAGAAAAAAGAACTGGCTTAAAAAAAAATATAAAAATATCTTCAAAATAATTTGCGGATTTCAAAAAAACTCACTTATATTTGCACTCGCAAAAAGAGATAAGTAGTTCTTTAAAAATCTTTGCCTCCGTAGCTCAGCTGGCTAGAGCAGCTGATTTGTAATCAGCAGGTCGTGGGTTCGAGTCCCTCTGGAGGCTCATTGAAAAAAATAAAATTGGGGAGATTCCAGAGTGGCCAAATGGATCAGACTGTAACTCTGCTGTCTTACGACTTCGTAGGTTCGAATCCTACTCTCCCCACATTTTTTTCTATTTATTTTGCGAGATTGTAAATTTATTTTAAATTTGCAAACCGTTTACCAACAGTTTTTGGAAACAAAAATGCGGAAGTAGCTCAGTTGGTAGAGCGTCAGCCTTCCAAGCTGAATGTCGCGAGTTCGACCCTCGTCTTCCGCTCTCAAAAAAATCACAATCATTTTTATGGCTTGTGATTTTTTTTTAATTTTTCGCCGACTTAGCTCAGGGGTAGAGCGTTTCCTTGGTAAGGAAGAGGTCGTGAGTTCAAATCTCATAGTTGGCTCTGTAGAAATCTCTCAATCTTTTGGGAGATTTTTTTTGTTTAAATTTGTTTTTCAAATCCAACTATGAAAATACTTTTATTAGAAGATGATCTTATTCTGTCTGCCGAACTCAGCACGTTTTTGGAAAACAGTGGGTTCGATGTAAAAAAAGTATACGATGGTGACCTCGTCCTGCGTGAGGTGGATCAGGATATTTACGACATTTATCTGTTGGACATCAATGTTCCGAAATTGAATGGCCTCAAAGTTTGCGAAATAATAAGAGCGCACGATCAAAATGTTCCGATCATTATGATCTCGGCATACAGCGACCTTTCTAGTAAAAAAGATGCGTTCAGTTTGTTGGCAGATGATTATCTCGTTAAACCTTTTCAGTTTGAAGAACTTTTGATGAGGATCAATTCATTGATCAGAAGGAAAGACATTGATGCGAAGTTTTCTGATGAGATCATAAAGGTAGAAGATCTCACCATTAATAAAACAGAACAGAAGGTCTACCGCAATAATCAGGAGATTTCACTGACCGTAAAAGAATTACAACTTTTGGTTTTTCTGGCAGAAGCAAAAGGCAGAACGGTTTCAAAACAGCAGATCACAGAACATGTTTGGGAACATAATTTTAACACGAATACCAATACTGTTGAAGTTTATATCAATTTCCTCAGAAAAAAGATCGATAAAGATTTTGAAGTGAAGCTAATTCACACTCGTTCTGGGTTTGGTTATTATCTAAGTCCTGCATGATGATGTCTCTGAAGCGTAAAATAGCCTTAAATTTAAGTATCGCATTTTCTTTGCTGTTCGGCATCATCATGGCGATTATCTACGTTTCCTTCAACTCCTTCAGGCGAGACGAATTCCGGGAGCGTTTTGAGAAAAGACTTGAATTTAGCGTCAATTTCATTTCCCAATCCACCGACTTCAAAGAAAGTAACCCAAATGTTTTCAGCGAGACTGCAGATAACATCATGCTCAATGAGAATATTTTGATTTTCGATGGCAAAAAACATTTGCTTTACAGCACCATCAAAGACCAAAATATTACCTGGGATGATGGTTTGCTGGAGAAACTAGATGTAGAGAAAACAATATACACCGAAAATACAAAGCCGGAAATATATGCTGCTTTACGAAATATTCACGGTAAGAATTATTACATCATCACAAGTGCAATGGATACTTCGGGGCAATCTAAGTTAGATTTTTTGAAATATCTTCTTATCTTTTCCTACATCATGAGCATTATTCTCATCTGGATTTTCAGTTATTATATTATTAATAAATTTTTGAAGCCTTTAGAAAAACTGAAGAAAGAAATCTCGGAAGTGACGGCTCATAAATTAACGACTCAGATCCCGGTGAAAGCTTCCAATGATGAAATTGGAGTTCTAGCGCAGTCGTTTAATACGATGATCGTGCGATTAAACGATGTTTTTCAGTCCCAGAAAGATTTCACAGCGAGTGCTTCGCACGAAATCAGAACGCCGTTGACAAGAATGGCTTTTCAATTAGAAAATCTGACAAAATCTGAAAATCATTCGCCCAAAACTTTATCGGTTCTCTCCCAAATTTCAAAAGATATTTATCAATTGTCTGATCTTACGAATTCATTGCTGGTTTTAACAAAGTTTGATAAAGAAAATATTCAGGATATTTATGAAGAAGTGCGCATTGATGAAGTTATTTTTGATGCTTACGGAATTGTCGAAAAAAACTTTCCTAACTTAAAAATGGATTTCCAGATTTCTGAATACAGTTTAGAAAGTGGACAACTCACCGTGAAAGGTGTAAAATCTTTACTCGAAGTTGTTTTTATTAACCTTTTCAAAAATGCAGCTCTATACACCGAAAACGATATGGTGAATGTGACCATTGAAGAATCGATTGACGCTTTGACCATAAATGTCCTAAGTTTTGGAAAAATAATTTCTACGGAAGAGCAAAGCCGTTTGTTCGATGCTTTTATGCGTGGAAGCAATTCTCAGAAAATTACCGGTTCCGGTTTAGGCTTACGAATTGTGAAGCGAATTTTAGAATACCATCAAAGCACCATCTCTTACCAAAGTCGTAACGACAACGAAAATAATTTCAAAATTACCTTTCCCTTATAGCTTTTTAATCTTTTTTTAATCTAAACTTAAGTTCCTTTTAAGGTTATCTCTTCAATTTTGTCCCATTAAAAAAGGATAACTATGAACAGACTGATCTTTTTGGGTCTTTTGATTTCTTCCGGAGCTTTTGCGCAACAGAAAATTGCCATTAATGAAGCCGAAGAAGCTTTCGTTAAAAATAATTTACAGCTACTTGCGCAGCAATACAATATTTCGATCGCCGATGCCGATATCATTCAGGCCAAAATCTGGAATCTGCCCGAAGCAAGTTTTCAAGCCAATGTTTACAATCCAGAAGATAAAAAGATTTTTGATGTAGGTCCTTCCAAGAGTTTTGCCGTTCAGCAACTTTTCCTTTTGGGTGGGAAAAGAAAAAATGAAGTTGAATTTGCAAAATCGAATAAGGAATTAGCGCAACTTCAATTGAAACAGTTATTGGTTGATCTGAAAACCAAACTGCGCGAAACTTTTTATTCCATCTATTTTGATCAGAAAAAATTGGTCAACATCGATAAACAGCTCAATTTTCTAACCGATCTGGTGAAAGCTTACAAAGTTCAAACTGCCAAAGGAAACATCGCTCTTAAAGATGAGGTTCGTTTACAGGCGATTGTTCTTGATCTTAATAATGAAAAACTGCAGATCAGAAACAGTATTTCTTCTCAGCTTCAGGATCTGCATACTTTAACGGGAATCAGCGGAGAAATTGCACCGGAAGTGAATGATGATGAAGCCGACACAACCATCAGAAAACAAACGTTGAATTCTTTAGATGAAATTAAACAGAAAGCTTTAGAAAATAATGCCGATTATCTGTATGTTCAAAAAGCGGTCGAGAGCAGTAAATCCTACTATAATTGGCAGAAATCATTAAATATTCCCGATGTTACAGGTGGTTTGCAATGGAATCAGAGCAACGGAATTTTTAAGAATGAAGTTAATTTTACCGTCGGAATTCCAATTCCTTTATGGAAACAGAACGAAGGAAATGTTCAGAAAGCAAAAACCCTGATCGATCAAAGTCAGAAAAATTCCGAATTCAAAAAGCTCGAAGTTGAAAGCAATGTTACTGCGGCTTATCAAACCTGGCAAAATAATTACGATGCGTATTTCAACATTCAACAAAAAGACCTTAATAATCTGGAGGCTGTTTACAAAGGCATGCAAGATAATTTCAGAAAAGGAAATGTCACTCTGATCGACTTCACCGATTTTACCAACAGCTATAAAGAAACGGTTTTGAAAATCAACGAAATGCAAAAGCAGATCGTGATCTCTGCTGAAGAACTGAACCAACTCGTACAAACTCCTATTTTCAATTAGTTATGAAGAAGAATTTATTTATTTTATTGGCATCGATCGCTTTGATCGCCTGTAAAAAAGAAGAAGAAAAAAAAGAAGCAGCGCCTGTGAAAGGTTTTGTCATCAGTAATCTCATGATGAAATCGACAACATTGGCAACGGTTCAAAATGAATATGTAAAAGATGAAATGGCTTTTTTTGGAAAAATCGCCGCCGATAAAAATCAATACATTGATATTTTCCCGCTTGTTGGTGGGAACGTACTTTCTGTAAATGCAGAGTTGGGTGATTATGTAAAAAAAGGAAAAGTCTTGGCGACGATAAGAAGTACCGAAGTTGCGGGCTATCAAAAAGATTTAAGCAATGCCAAAACAGATCTTGTCGTTGCGCAAAACAATCTGCGTGTTGCTCAGGATTTATTTACAGGTAAACTGAATACCGAAAAAGATGTTCTGGAAGCAAGAAGTCAGGTTCAGAAAGCGCAGGACGAGATGCGAAGATCGCAATCTGTGAATCAGGTTTACAATATGCGCAACGGAAATATTTACTCCGTGGTTTCCCCAATTGACGGTTATATCGTTCAAAAAAACATCAATAAAAACATGCAGTTGAGAAATGACCGCTCCGATAATATTTTTGATGTTGCGAATACGACCAATGTTTGGGCAATCGTGAATGTGAATCAAAGCGACATCAATAAAATTTCTTTGGGAATGAAAGCTGAGGTTTCAACTTTAGCTGCACCTGATAAAGTTTTCTACGGTAAAATCGATAAAATATTTAAAATAATAGATCCCGACACGAGTTCGATGCAGGCAAGAGTTGTTTTAGATAATGCGTCTGGAGAACTGATCCCCGAAAGTAAAGCCACCATCAAAGTCTTTCAAACCGAAAACACGACCGGACTTTCAATTCCGTCAAAAGCCTTAATTTTTGATGATAACCGATATTATGTGGTGCTCTTCAAAAGTCAAAGCAATGTAAAAGTGCAGGAAGTAAAAGTGGCAAAACAAACTCCAGATATCGCCTACATTTCCGACGGTCTCAAAGAAGGTGATAAAGTAATGACGAATAATCAACTGTTGATTTATAGATCGCTCAACGAATAATTCAGTCTATTTCGTTCAAAAATACATCGACGTTTTGATTCGTCGTAAATAAAAAAATTCATGAAATCGCCAGTGCAATATTTTATATTTTAAATAAGTAAAAATTGTCGATTCCATTTGACCTAAAAAAATTCGAACTTACAAATGAATAAATTTATAAAAAATATCATCGCTTTTTCCTTGAAGAATAAAGCATTTACTTTTATCTGGGTCTCTATTTTGGCGATTGGTGGTTTTATCAGTTTCAAAAATATGCCAATTGAAGCCTTTCCAGATGTTACCAACACTCAAATTGTGATCATTACGCAGTGGAACGGTAGAAGTGCAGAAGAAGTAGAGCGTTTTGTGACGACGCCCATTGAATTGGCGATGAGTTCGGTTCAGAAAAAGACGAGTGTGCGAAGCTCGACCATGTTCGGTTTATCGATCATCAAAATTATTTTCGATGATGGTGTTGATGATGCTTTCGCGAGAAATCAGGTCAATAATCAGATCAGAACCGTAACACTTCCAGATGGAGCTGGTCCCGAAATTCAACCACCGTACGGACCAACCGGAGAAATTTACCGTTACGTTCTTCAAAGTAAGAAAAAAGATTCGCGCGAATTGTTGACACTTCAAACGTGGGTTGTCGATCGAGCCTTGCGTGGAATTCCGGGAGTTGCAGATATTAATGTTTTTGGTGGACAGGATAAAATTTATGAATTAAGTCTTGATCCAAGAAAGTTGGAGCAATATAATCTAACAACTTCTCAGGTTTATGATGCCGTAAATCAGGGAAATTTAAATGTTGGTGGAGATGTCATCGAAAAAAATGGACAATCTTACGTTGTTCGCGGAATTGGATTACTAAAATCGATCTCAGATATCGAGAATGTCACCATCCAAAATGAACATGGAAATCCGATCCTTGTAAAAAATGTGGCGACCGTTCAGGAAAGCGCGTTACCAAGAGTTGGACAAGCTGGTTACAATAATCAGAATGATGTTGTCGCAGGAACCATCGTAATGCGGAAAGGCGAAAATCCCGTGGAAGTTTTAGAACTAGTCAAAGCGAAAATCGACGAACTGAATAATAAGATTTTACCGAAAGATGTGAAATTGGTGACGTTCTACAACAGGGAAAACCTCATGGATTTCACCACGCATACCGTTCTTCACAATTTAATTGAAGGGATTATTCTGGTCACCGTCATCGTATTTATATTCATGGCCGATTGGCGCACGACTTTTATTGTTTCGATCATTATTCCGTTATCACTACTGTTCTCTTTTTTATGTTTGAAACTGGCGGGAATGAGCGCGAATCTGCTTTCCCTGGGTGCGGTAGATTTCGGGATCATCATTGATGGAGCCGTCGTCATGGTCGAAGGAGTTTTTGTGATGCTCGATCACAAGGCGAAGAAGTACGGCATGGAAAAATTCAACAAAATGGCAAAAGCCGGATGGATCAAAAACACGGGGATCGGTTTAGGGAAAGCGATTTTCTTTTCTAAATTGATTATTATCACGTCGCTTATTCCGATTTTCTCTTTCCAGAAAGTAGAAGGTAAAATGTTTGCACCATTGGCTTATACTTTAGGTTTTGCTTTGATGGGCGCGTTGTTATTTACTTTGACCCTCGTTCCGGTTTTGTCGCATATTCTTCTTAATAAAAATGTGAGAGAAAAAAATAATCCGTTCGTGAATTTTTGGGATCGGATCGTTGTGAAAGGTTTTCTCTTCACCTTTAAAAATAAAAGAATGAGTTTAATAGTCGCAGTTGGAATTTTGGGAGCGACATTATTTTCAGCTAAATTTTTGGGAACCGAATTTTTACCGCCGCTCAATGAAGGATCGCTTTGGGTCACCGCAGAAATGCCAATGAGTACTTCGCTGGATGAGTCATTAAAAACGACCGATCAATTAAAAAAAGTTATTATGTCTTTTCCAGAAGTTACAGGAGTGCTCTCGCAAACGGGGAGAAGTAACGATGGAACCGATCCGAACGGTTTTGGATTTGTGCAGTTTGCCGTCAACTTAAAACCCAAAGAAGACTGGAAACGAAAAATAACTATGGATAATCTTATTGAAGAAATGGATGGCAAGTTGAAACAATATCAGGGAATCACGTTCAACTATTCGCAGCCGATCTCTGATAATGTTGCTGAAGCAGTTGCAGGTTTTAAAGCTGAAAATGGGGTGAAAATTTATGGTGATAATCTCAATACGCTCGATCAATATGCGAAACAGGTTTATGAAATCATTAAAAAAGTTCCCGGAGTAAAAGAACCTGGTATCATTAAAAATATTGGTCAGCCGGAAGTAAGTGTAATTCTCGATCGTTATAAAATGGCACAATATGGAGTAAATCTCAAAGATGCTCAGTCAGTTTTAGAAACTGCTTTTGGTGGAAAAACCGCGTCGGAATTATTTGATGGAGAAAGAAAATTTGATATCAGGATCCGATATGAAAAGCAATACCGAAAAGATGAAAATGATATTGCACAGTTGATGGTTCCTTCTCAAGCAGGAGCTTTGATTCCCTTAAAAGAAATTTGCGAAATACATCAGGACAATGGTGCAGCCTTTATCTATCGGGACAATATCAAAAGGTTTATTGGAATTAAATTTTCCATACGCGATCGGGATTTAGGAAGTACAATTGCCGAAGCACAGGAAAAAGTAGATCAGATCAAACTTCCGGAAGGGTATAGTTTTGGCTGGACCGGTCAGTTTGAAAATCAGCAACGCGCTTCCAAAAGATTGGGACAGGTAGTGCCGATCAGTATCATCATGATTTTTTTCCTGCTCTTTATATTGTTCGGTAATATCAAGGATTCCCTTTTGGTTTTAGCCAATGTTCCTTTTGCCTTAATTGGAGGAATTATCGCTTTGCACATGACAGGAATGAATTTTGGGATTTCTGCGGGAGTAGGTTTCATCGCCTTGTTTGGGATATGTATTCAGAATGGAGTACTGCTTCTATCCGAATTCCATCAAAATATAAAGGCGGGAATGTTGGTCGTAGAAGGAATTTTGGAAGGGATAAAAGCGAGAACAAGACCAATTGTAATGACTGCATTAATGGCATCTGTTGGATTATTACCGGCGGCACTTTCTACAGGAATTGGCTCAGAGTCTCAGAAACCGTTGGCGATCGTAATTATTGGGGGATTAGTTACTGCAACTGTTTTGACTTTGCTCATATTCCCAATTATATTCTGGATATTTAATAAAACAAAAAGATCAGAGACTGTTTAAATTGATAGCGAAAGGGTCTTTAATTTTGTGAACTTTTAATGACTCGCCTGCGAACCATCAGTTATATTTATTCTTCTTTAAATTTTAAGGAAGAATGATAAAGTTGCCTTTAAAAAGAAAATGTTTTTAGAAAATCATTTATAGAGTTTTCACAAATAGATATTTTTCCTTAAATTTGCACTCCGATAAATCGGTAAAATATCAAAGGTGTAGGCAATATTTTTGGATGTTAGAAATTTTTTGTAAAAAAAAGATTTTCAATATTCAAAAAATAACTATATTTGCACACCGAAAAATTAAATAATTAATTAATAAATAATTTATATCATGGCAAAGGAAACGTTTAATCGTAACAAACCACACTTGAACATTGGTACCATCGGTCACGTAGACCATGGTAAAACAACACTTACTGCAGCAATCAGTAAAGTATTATCTGACAAAGGATTCGGAACAGCAAGAGATTTCTCTTCTATCGATTCTGCACCAGAAGAAAAAGAAAGAGGTATTACTATCAATACTTCACACATCGAATATGAAACTGCAAACAGACACTACGCCCACGTAGATTGTCCAGGTCACGCCGATTATGTAAAAAACATGGTTACAGGTGCTGCTCAAATGGACGGTGCTATCTTAGTTGTAGCTGCTACAGACGGACCAATGCCTCAAACTAGAGAGCACATCCTTTTGTGTCGTCAGGTAAATGTACCAAATGTACTTGTTTTCATGAACAAAGTAGATATGGTAGATGATCCGGAATTGTTAGAATTAGTAGAATTAGAAGTTAGAGAACTTTTATCTTCTTACGAATATGACGGTGATAACGCTCCGGTAATCCAGGGATCTGCTTTAGGTGGATTAAATGGAGATGCTAAATGGGTAGCGAAAATCGAAGAATTAATGGAAGCTGTTGATACTTGGATCGAACTTCCTACAAGAGACGTTGACAAACCATTCTTGATGCCTATCGAAGATGTATTCTCTATTACAGGTCGTGGAACTGTAGCAACAGGAAGAATCGAAGCAGGTGTTATTAACACTGGAGACGGTGTAGATATCGTAGGTATGGGTGATGAAAAATTAACATCAACTGTAACTGGAGTAGAAATGTTCCGTAAGATTCTTGATAGAGGTGAAGCTGGAGATAACGTAGGTATCTTGTTAAGAGGTATTGAAAAAACCGACATCAAAAGAGGTATGGTTATCGTAAAATCTGGTTCTGTTAAACCACACAAACACTTCAAAGCTGAGGTTTATGTTCTTTCAAAAGAAGAAGGTGGTCGTCACACTCCATTCCACAACAAATACCGCCCACAGTTTTATGTAAGAACTACAGACGTTACAGGTGAGATTTTCTTACCAGAAGGTGTAGAAATGGTAATGCCAGGAGATAACTTAACAATTACTGTAGAATTGTTGCAACCAATCGCTCTTAACGTAGGTCTTAGATTTGCGATCAGAGAAGGAGGTAGAACAGTTGGTGCAGGTCAGGTAACTGAAATCTTAGATTAATTTCTAAAATAAATATTAATGTTCCGTAGGGAAACTTACGGAACATTTTTTAATCTACGGGCATCGTCCAATGGTAGGATACCGGTCTCCAAAACCGTTGATCAGGGTTCGAGTCCTTGTGCCCGTGCAAAAAAAAGATAATGAGCTTAGTTGATTTTATAAAAGGTTCTTATACCGAATTCACGGATAAAGTTGAATGGCCTAAGTGGCCAGAATTGCAATCGTCCACAATCGTGGTTACTATTGGAACAGTCATTTTAGCGATTTTCACTTTTGGAATAGATTCACTTTTCAGTAAATCGATTGCTAATTTCCTTACACTCTTTATCAATCTTTTCAATTAAAATTATTTTCCAAAATGAGTGACACTAACTGGTATGTACTGAAATCCATCAGCGGACAAGAAAATAAGGTGAAAACCTATATCGAGAACGAGATGAAACACCATGGTTTGGAAGATTTCGTAACTCAGGTTGTGATCCCTATGGAGAAGGTAATTCAATTGAGAAACGGAAAAAAGGTACCCAAAGAAAAACCTTATTACCCAGGTTACTTGATGGTAGAAGCTAATTTAGCAGGTGAGGTTCCTCACATTATCAAAAATATTCCGGGAGTAATTTCTTTTTTAAGTTTAACCAAAGGAGGTGATCCTGTACCGATGCGTAAATCTGAAGTAAACAGAATGCTTGGTAGAATGGATGAACTTTCCGAATTTGCAGTAGAAGCAAATATCCCATTCATCGTTGGAGAAAATATCAAAGTGATCGATGGTCCTTTTAACGGATTCAATGGTACAATTGAAAAATTATTCGAAGACAAAAAGAAAATTGAAGTTTCAGTAATGATTTTCGGAAGAAAAACACCAATGGAATTAAGTTATATGCAAGTTGAAAAGGTTTAGCCTTACTTCTTAATCATTACAAAAAGAATCAAGTTACTTGGTTCTTTTTTTTGTTTTAAAATTAGAGTCTGTCCGGGCCTGTAAATAGATTTCGTTTAAATTTGCGATTAATTGATAGGAATAGGTTTATTTAGAGCAAATGGGTATCGAATTCGCAAATGTAAGTCATAGGATTGATAATTTTTCGTAATTTAGTTCACTAAAATACAACGATGAAAACTAAATTAACTTTCTTATTAGTGATGTTAAGTTTTGTGCTGTCTTTCGGACAACAACAAAATTACGATTTACTGAAACCCTATTCCGGAACCAAGATTATTTACGATCGGGTTTATCCGGTTTCAGATGCGACCCACCTTAAAACCGACCAGGTTTCTGCCAACAACTTCCTGCAGGTTTATCATGAAATTCAACGCGCCGATTATTTGCAAAGATTTCCGAAATTAGATGCGGTACAAAAATTAGCCGATGAAGGTTTTATCAATCATTATATTCCGCTTTCTTTATTGATTACAGATTTTGATAACGTAAAACCAACTGCTGTAGAAACCCAGAAAGTTTCTTTGAATTCTAAAAATCAATTTGAATTAAAGGGAAAAGCTACCGACGTTTTCGACCAGTATCAAATCAATCTTTTAGGAACTATTTTAGGTAAAACGAAGGAAAATAAAGCTACTTTCATTCTTAAAAGTGATCTCATCTTTAATACTACAAAAAGAGTAATTGCTTTTGTTGAAGTAAGAGAAAGAAATACCTGGAGAAAAATTAATATTGACGAACCTTTTACGTTAAATTTCGGTGAGAATGGTCTAAATACGGTTTCTTATAAAATTCAATTTACCGACGGGAAAATTATTTCGCAGTCATTTGTAATCGATGTTCAATATCAAAAAAGAGCAGTTGAAGGAAAAGGAAATTCAGGTTTTCAACCCAATGTCGTTACCACTATTTCTTCAACCATTCCTTATAAAGGTTATGGCGAAACAGCCGCATTTCTTGGAAAAGGAGAATACGAAGTTTTTCTTGATACGGTAGATGGTGTTTTAGACAAGCCAATTATTTTAGTAGACGGTTTTGATCCGGGTGATACTCGAAATACTGCAGCGATCTATCAGCTTCTAAATTACGGAACGAATCAAAACTTAGGCGACGTGCTTCGTGCGCAAGGTTATGATGTCATCGTTTTAAACTTTCCCACTTATACAAGAGATGCTTCTACAACAATTATTGATGGCGGTGTTGATTACATTCAACGAAATGCGCTGATCCTGGTAGAATTAATGAAAAAAATTAATGCTGAAAAAGTAGGAACAAAGAAGAATGTACTTATCGGTCCAAGTATGGGCGGATTAATTTCGAGATATGCATTAAGATATATGGAGCAAAACAGTTTAAATCCTGATACGCGACTTTATCTGTCTTTTGACGCACCACATTTGGGGGCAAATGTTCCTTTAGGATTTCAGCATTTATTCAATTATATGGGTTTTGGTCCTTTAGGAGATGTTACTTTGCAGGGAATTGTAAATGGAATGTTAAAAAGTCCGGCTGCTCGAGAAATGTTGCTCGATCATTTTGAAGGACATTTAAAAGCTGGTGATGCTGTCGAATTTGATCCCGCTAAATTACTACCTGTTGGAGCACCCAATTACAGAACGCCTTTCCAAACTGAATTGAATACCATGGGTTTCCCAACAAGCACGAGAAATGTTGCCATCAGCAACGGTGCCGGAAACGCAACCATGACAGGAACACCGGGAATGGTGGTGATGGATCATACTTTTAATACATCCAGCAGTCAACGTGCAATTATTAAAGTAAATTATACACCTCTTAAAAATCAAACTTTAGAAATAAGTAATTTTAAAGGACAACAGAAGATCTTTATTTGGATCACAGGATTTTCAAGTGCTGCGAGTGCAAAATCTACCACGACTTCTGATGGTTTAGATACTGCGCCGGGTGGAAGATTCAATTTAAGTCAATTTGCAGCTGCTGCAGGAGGAAATCCTCTTCTTACAGAATTTGTAAATAATTTGAATATCATGTATTTCAATTTTATTCCTGCGCTAAGTTCTTTAGCAATCAACAGTAACAACTATTACACGCCCATCAACTCTTCTTCAGTTACGCCCTTTGTAGCCTATTCGGTTCCGACGGTGAATGAAGATCACGTTACTTTAGATACTCAAAATGTGGCGTTTGCTTTAAATGAAATTTTGAATGATAATATATTGGCAACTGGAGAAAATGCTGCTTCACATCAAGTTTGGGTAGAAAATCCGGTGAAAAATTCTTTGAAAATTAAAAGCAATTACTTAATGAAGAATGCTCAAATTACAATTACTGATTATTCTGGCAGAAAAGTTCTTGCAGCAAAACAACAGGATATTTCGGGAATGACAGAAATACCGGTTAATTTAAGGAATGGTGTTTATATAATGACGATAACATCTGGCAAAGAAACCATCACGAAGAAAATTATTGTAAAGAATTAATAATAAGTATTTATACCGCAAAGCCACTTTTTAAAAAGAGTGGCTTTTTTTATTTGATGCAAATTCTTTCTAAATATCAAGCAATTACCTCTTGTGTAATCAAAAAATATTCTTAATTTTGCAGTCCGAAATGTAGAGTAGTTGGATGAAACAACCTTTGCAGATTTATAAATGCTTCCACATTCATAAATTATTAATTTTATTAAAAAATAAAAATGGCTAAAAAAGTCTTTAAAATGGTTAAGCTCCAAGTAAAAGGAGGAGCAGCAAACCCATCTCCACCAGTAGGTCCAGCTTTGGGTTCTGCAGGGGTGAATATTATGGAGTTTTGTAAGCAATTTAACGGAAGAACTCAAGACAAGCCGGGACAAGTTTTACCTGTAGTAATTACAGTATTCGAAGACAAATCATTTGAATTCGTTATTAAAACTCCACCAGCTGCAATCCAACTTTTAGATGCTTCTAAGCAGAAAAAAGGTTCAGGAGAGCCAAACCGAATCAAAGTAGGTTCTGTATCTTGGGATCAGGTTAAAAAAATTGCTGAAGACAAAATGGTAGATCTTAATTGTTTTACAATGGATGGCGCACTTACAATGGTGGCCGGAACTGCAAGATCTATGGGATTAAGAGTAACAGGAACTAAACCAACTAACGCTTAAAACTTATAGATATGGCAAAATTGACAAAAAAGCAAAAAGAAGCTTTAAGCAAATTAGAAAAAAATAAAGTTTACACTCTTGACGAAGCTTCGGCTTTGGTAAAAGAAGTAAATACTGCAAAATTCGACGCTTCTGTTGACTTAGCAGTGAGATTAGGAGTTGATCCTAGAAAAGCAAACCAAATGGTAAGAGGAGTAGTTTCTCTTCCACACGGTACTGGTAAAGATGTAAAAGTTTTGGCATTGGTAACTCCTGACAAAGAAGCGGAAGCTACTGCAGCAGGTGCAGATTACGTAGGTCTTGACGAATATTTACAGAAAATTAAAGACGGTTGGACTGATGTTGATGTGATCGTAACAATGCCTGCAGTAATGGGTAAGTTAGGTCCGTTGGGTAGAGTATTAGGACCAAGAGGTTTAATGCCGAATCCAAAATCAGGTACAGTAACTATGGATATCGGTAAAGCGGTAGCTGAAGTAAAAGCTGGTAAGATCGATTTTAAAGTTGACAAATATGGTATCATTCACGCTGGGATTGGTAAAGTATCTTTTGATGCTGCCAAAATCAGAGAAAATGCTGCTGAATTAATTCAGACTTTGATCAAATTGAAACCAACTGCCTCAAAAGGTATTTATGTAAAAAGCATTTATTTGTCTTCTACAATGAGCCCAGGTATTGCAATTGATACTAAATCTGTAAACTAAAATCTGAAGAACAATGACAAAAGAAGATAAAGTATTAGTAATACAAGATATAAAAGGAATGTTGCAGGACGCGAAAGTGGTCTATGTTGCAAACCTTGAAGGAATGAATGCTGCTGCGACTTCAGATTTCAGAAGACAGGCATTTAAGCAAAATATCACTTTGAAAGTGGTAAAAAACACCCTATTGCAAAAAGCAATGGAACAAATGGAAGGTGATGTAGATTACTCAGAAATGTTCCCAAGTTTCAAAGGAAACACTGCTTTGATGATCTCTGAAACAGCAAATGCTCCGGCTAAGTTGATTCAAGGTTTCAGAAAAAAAGCTGAATTTCCCGCTTTGAAATCTGCTTATTTGCAAGATACATTCTACGTAGGTGACGAAAACTTAGCTGCTTTAGTTAGCATCAAGTCTAGAGAAGAAATGATTGGTGAAATCATCACATTACTTCAATCTCCACTTAGAAATGTACTTTCTGCACTTCAAAACAAAGATGAAGCTACAGGAAATGCTGAGGAAGCTGCACCAGTTGCAGAGGAAACAGCTCCAGTTGCCGAAGCTAAAGCAGAAGAAACTCCAGCTGCAGAGGCTGCTCCAGAAGCAAGCGCTGAAGCTACAGAAGCACCAAGTGCAGAGTAATTAGACTCAAAAACAAATCAAAATAAATCGTTCAACAATTAAAACATTATTAAAATGTCAGATTTAAAAAAATTAGCGGAAACGCTTGTAAACTTAACCGTTAAAGACGTAAATGAATTAGCTACTATCCTTAAGGATGAGTACGGAATCGAACCAGCTGCTGTTGCAGTTGCTGCTGTTGCAGGAGGTGGCGAAGCTGCTGAAGAAAAAACAGAATTCGATGTAATCTTGAAAGCTGCAGGTGCTTCTAAATTAGCAGTTGTAAAATTAGTTAAAGATTTAACTGGTGCAGGTTTGAAAGAAGCTAAAGATATGGTAGATACCGCTCCTACTGCAATCAAAGAAGGAATCTCTAAAGACGAAGCTGAAGCTTTGAAAAAACAATTAGAAGATGCAGGTGCAGAAGTAGAATTGAAATAATTCTCCCACGACCTTTTATAAAGCCGGCTCCCATTGGGAGCCGGCTTTTTTGTGACTTTATTTAACATTATTGTCAACCGTTGAAATCTTAGAGAAATTTTAAAACATGTTAAAATTTAATTTAACATAAATTAACAAACTTTATAGGCATCAGTAGTTTATAAGGAAATCGCAGATAATATATCTATAGTACTATATGATTGTATTTTCTGTTGAAAGATGTGTAAGTTATTGTGATAGGGGTTGAGGTAATAGATTATCAATAAATAATACACAATCTGCTTATTTGCTTACGATTGTAATTTTAGAGATTACAAAAGGTGTTTTAACCCTATTTATTGAATTAATAACGATTTATCTTATAAGTTATTAATAATTTATTATTTTTGTAGCAGATTATTTCGTGAGAAACCATCTAAAACACACAAACACAATTTTGAAAAATTATTTATTCACTGTACCTTTTGGGGTGCAGCATCTTGGGTCGTATTCTATACGCCTTCTGGCTTTTATATTTCTTTCTGTATTTTGCAGTTTACGTGTAAGTGCTGCAGTTATCGACAGCGCAAATTCTCAACAAGATCCTCAAAACATTATCTATATTTCGGCCGGTGCCAAAGTGTACGGTATCGCGAACATGACTGTGGTGAAAGTTCAAAACGACCCACTTCCAGAAAACCAAGTCGAGGGCAAAAAGAAAAGCCTGACTCCAGTCAAACATGCTATTGTTCTAAAAGATTCTAAAAGCCTTGAACTAAAAGCACTTCAGGAGAAAATCAATAAAAAAGTGAAGCGTAGTTTTTATGCGACTTCCCACAACAGTGATTTATTAAGATCTTCGACACTAAGCCTTACTATTGCTGCTACAGTTCCAAATTTTCCCTTTAAATTTAATAAAACGTTCGTCAATAATGAATATGATTTCAATATTGTACAAATAAAAAATATTAAAAAGAAATTCTTTACCTCTTTATCCTATTCTGAATTTTTCAAACTCAGAAATTCTTTTCTCAGAGGGCCTCCTTATTACATCTAATTGTATTGAGTCCTTACCCGGATTTTTTATTGATTCATTCATCAGGATTTTATAAGAGATTCTTCACGTTTTGTTTTGTGTGAAGTGCGAATTATTATCGGGTTTACAATCGTACCAATAATCCACGTTACTACAAACTTGATTTCCTTATAAATTTAGTTGCAAGTTCAGTTTTTGTACTGTTCGATACTATGTTATATGCAATATCCTTTTGAATCAAACATTTTTTTTTAGACTTTAAATTCTTAATTATTTTAATTAAAAAACACATTATGAGAAACAAAATTTCATCTATAGCTTCATTTAAATTGCAGTTCGCTTTTGCAGTATTAATGATGCTTTTCTCTGGCAATCTGCTTACAGCACAAATTGGCCATTCACACGAAGCATGGGAGGCAGAAGCAAAGATTTCTTACCTAACACCATTTTCTTATACCATGGCGGACAATATTTCCTGGGATTTGAAAAATGGACAGAATGATATCATTCGTTCCGGAAATGGAAATTTATCCGATTATACCTTTGATGAACCTGGTAAATACACCTTGAACATCAAAAAAAATGCAAGTGTAGATAGTAATATTCCCGACAAGCTGAATATCACGGTAAGTCCGATGAAAATGGTATTTGATATGTCGTCTGTTATTATCTCACCCAGTATTATAGGTGGGCGCCCAACAAATGGAACGACCCTAACTGTAAATGTTGATTTCAAATCTTATGATGGTAGTAGTGCAGTTTACAATCAAGGATTTATTTCTTCAGGGATTGGCACTACTATTACTGGCAATCTGAAAAACAGCCCTGTTACCATAAATCAAGGTAAGACTGTGCTTGTTTTTGACTTACAAGGCCAAGCATCATCTGGCAACTATATCTCTTTTCATTTTAAAGACATTAATGATGAGATACAGTCTTACGACCTAACCTACCAAATACCATAACTATGAAAAAAAATATATATCCTTTTTTGGCAGCGCTTCTTCTATTTTTAGCGGGATCCTCCAAAGATTTAAAAGCACAATGTGTTACGGGCTGTAATACCAATACCTATGTAAACAGTGTAGATCCTAAAACCATAGAATATGATAATATGGTGGGAGTATTTCACTCTTCCATGGCGAAAGAATACGATGGAACCTTAAAAGTATGGGGACAAGGAGTTACTCAGACCAGTGGAAATGCCCTTACTCCGTTAATTGTTAACGCTGCCAATTTCGGCACTGGTGCTAACCAACTTTCCGGTACCATCTTAAAATTTGCTGGAGGCAGTAATGCGAACACCCAACAGTTCGCTGTACTTACGTCTAACGGGCTTTATATATGGGGAAATGCTGGTATTTTGGTGCCAAATATTGGTAACATAGCAACTAATCAATTCCGAAAAGTAACAGTTAACAGCAAAGCAGACGGGCTTCCTACAGGCGTTAGTCCTGGTGATGTAAAAATGATGTTCGGTACCCAAGATGCTTTAACGATTGTAACCTGTTCCGGAGCAGCTTATATGCTCTCTTCTACAGGAACCTCCTACGGAGATGGTGCTACAGATAGTGGGGCAAACGATATTCTTTGGCACCGTGTATCTACGGCTTCAAGCACACCATTAACCGGTGTAATTGCTGTAAGAGGTACATACCAAGCATTCATGGCACTTACTTACAATAGCACAACAGACTCTTATGCAGTTTATACTTGGGGTGCAAATACACGTTTAGGAAATAATACTGGAGCCTCCAGTAGATCATTTGCAACACAAATGACAATTCCTGGAGGAGCAACTCCTGTCACTCCGAAAATGATTGGGATGACTGCTTCAACAAATGGGAAAACATATTATCTGCTTTCAACAACAGGTCGTGTATTTTCTTTGGGAGAAAACGAATCAAGACAATTAGGAGATAGCAGTACTTCGGATTCTAATAACTGGCTTGAACCAACAGCAAGCACTACAATTGGCTCAACGACTTACGCCCTAAATAGTAATGTTGTATGGATCAGTCCGCAGGAACATGACGGACAGTTTTATACCGCAGCTATCAACGTAGTAACCAATAATTTTAAAATTTGGGCATGGGGAGACAGCAGCTATGGAATGTTAGGTGCAGGTGGTAGTGCAGGTTCTTTTCCTATAAATCCGACCTTTATGCCAGGAAATAGTTCTTCTGCTACCGGTCTAAACTATTCAGACAAAATACTTGCTGTAGAAACAGGAGGACACACCACAATTCTTATCAAGCAGTGTAGCAACAAATTTGGATATGTAGGACACAAAATTAATGGAAGTATGGCAGATGGAACCAATGCAACAGGGCAGGTTATTACCTATAACTTTGCCGACACCGCAGTCCTATCTGTCTGTGGAGCGGTAACTTCACCGGCTTTAACTAATGTGGGGGTATGTTTTGCAACCAGTATAGTTGATCTTACAGATTCTGAACCAGCAGTGCTACCGCCAGGTGTTACTGGTATAGACTGGTGGACTGACGTAAATTTAACGATTCCTGTTCCCGACATTCATCATGTAGGTCCAGGTACTTATTATGCGTCTTTTGCCGGACCTGTTGTACAATGCGGAGCGCCATTAACAGTATTTCTTTATACCGTTGGAAGCCCCGAATACAACGCAAACTGCCCGTGCTACAATACTCCAAATACTTCTGCATCAGGATCAGATACGAAGCATGGAATAACTTTACTGCAAAGAGCAGGAGAAACGGCGTTAAGTTGGCCAATGAATAGAAAAAGTGCGCATACTGTCTTGGAATCCAATAGCAAAGGTTTTGTGATCACCAGAATGACGAGTGATCCAGTTTTACCGATGCCAGTTAATCATATTAGCAAAATTACCAACCCACAAGAAGGAATGATGGTTTATGATGAATTTGCGAAATGCTTAAAAATTTATTCAGGTGGAACATGGAGTTGTTTTACTACTCCCGCTTGTCCATAGTTACAAATAAGTAAAAGTGAGAGCTCTTCAAAGACTTTAAGCTAACAAGCTTTCCTCTCACTTTTACCATAATCAAAATAATTTAAAATAATGAAAAATATATTCACAATTATATTATTAGCCTCGATTACATGTTTTAGTGCACAGGTGATCATTGGCGATGCAGTAGGAACTGTAGCCCCTGCAAATAAAGGTTCAGTCTTGTTGGAGTTTGCACTCGGCAATAAAGGAATTATCGTTCCTTATGTAAAAGTACTTCCAACTAGTGCACCTGTTCGGGTAGAAGGTACTATATTATTAGATGTAGTGAATCCTTCGAAAGCAAGAATGAAATTTTACAACGCTAATACTGCGCCAGGAACCAATGGCTGGTTTGATTTAAGTGGACAAGATGGAAATGCATCTGCAGCTGTATCTACCCAACCTGCGACGACCGAACCAGCAGGAGCTAAATCCATTATTGGCGCGAGAGTTTCTACCGCAGATGGTGTTTTGGTCTTAGAATCGAACACCAAGGCAATGGTTTTACCACAAGTTGACAAAGTCTCCGATATCCTAAGTCCATCACCGGGAATGATGGTTTATGTAAAAGGAATAAATCCAACTTATAACAAGCGTTTGGCGGTTTACAATGGCACTACCTGGAGTTTTTGGAAACCATAAATTTTTAAATAATCAAAAACCGGCTTCAATTGAAGCCGGTTTTTTTAATTAGTAAACCCAAAAAAAATTTTTAATAGGCTTTCCTGATGTTAAGGTCAAATTAATTCTTCAAAAAATCAACCAGGATTTTATTTAATTCATCTGCATGCGTCACATTCAAACCATGTGGCGCATCTTTTATTATTTTAAAAACATTTTTTGAAATTCCTTCTGCAGCTTGTTTTCCCGCAGTTTCAATAGGAACAATTTGATCTGCGTCCCCATGAACGATCAAGGTTTTTACAGTTACATTTTTTAATTCTGGTCTAAAATCTGTTCCTGCCCAACTTTCTGCGGTTTTTATCGTTGCAAGAGGAGATGCATGAGAGGAAATACTCCAGTCATAATGCAATTGCTGCTCACTTACAGAATGTTTCAACAAGCCAAAATTGTAGAAGTTTTTATGAAATCCTGCCAGAAAGGTCACCCGATCTTTTTTAACCTGCTGCAAAATTCCCATCAGATCTTTTTCCGGAACACCCGCTGGATTGTCATCTGTCTGTTTAACAATAGGAATAATAGAAGAGATTAAAGCGACCTTATCTATATTTTCTGATCCGTACTTTGTCAGATAGCGAACTACTTCTCCACCACCCATTGAGAATCCGAACAGAATTACATTTTTAAGTTCAAGCTCAGTAATAATTTCATGCAAGTCTGCAGTTAAGCCGTCATAATCGTAACCGGTAGATGAAACCGATGACTTCCCGAAACCTTTCCTGTCGTATGCAATGACTCTAAAACCTGTTTCGACAAGTACAGGAATCTGTAATTCCCAGGATTTACTGCTTAATGGCCAACCGTGAATTAAAATGATCGGCTGTCCTGAACCGAACTCTTCATAATAAAATTGTTGGCTTTTGTCATTTTTTGATTGAATATATGGCATTTTTTAAATTTTTATTGGTAATATTACAATCAAGATTTACGCCACCAGGTTTTTAGGGACAATCTTACAGAATTTCCTAATCTCAAATCAGTAAATGTCTGATTTCTTGTATTATAATTTTCGTTATCAAACAAATAGTCGTACATTTGCAGTCCTGTTTGAAGCCAATTATCATATTATCTATTGAAAATCAATAACTTACTCTTTTATTTATTTAAAAGGGTTTTGTCGTTTTCTCACCAGATATTTATAATACCCTTCTTTCAGAAAAAATATTTTGCACTACCCCGTGAAAAGATATACCGGTGTTGCAGTTAGGACTCAGATAAGAGACTAGTAGACAAAAGATAAACGACTTTAAAATATTGTGCAACGAAAGATGAGGCTTCAAACACCATTCAATTTTTTAAGCAAAATATTTAAGTTGAGCATCTTAAAGTCTATTAACTTAAACTCTAAATCCTGATATTTTTTAAACAAAATATTTTTTAACCCTTCATTCTTAAAAATTTTTATGAGTAAATCTAAAGCAGTCGCTAAAACTCAGGGAAACGAAAGAATCAACTTTTCCGTAGCTAAAGGAAAAATTGAAACTCCTGACTTTTTGGACATTCAGATCCAATCTTTCAAAGGTTTTTTCCAGTTGGATACCCTTCCGGAGCAGAGATTAAACGAATCTCTTTACAAAACCTTTCAAGAAAATTTTCCAATCACCGATTCTCGAAACAATTTCGTTTTAGAATTTTTGGATTATCTGGTAGATTCCCCACGTTACTCTATTGACGAGTGTGTGGAAAGAGGTTTAACTTATTCAGTTCCTCTGAAAGCGAGACTTAAATTGTATTGTACTGACCCTGAACATGAAGATTTTCAGACGGTTGTACAAGACGTATATTTAGGTCCGATTCCTTATATGACGCCTTCTGGATCATTTATTATTAATGGTGCCGAACGTGTTATTGTAACCCAGTTGCACAGATCTCCGGGGGTGTTTTTTGGTCAAACTTACCACGCCAACGGAACGAAATTGTATTATTCCAGAATTATCCCTTTCAAAGGATCTTGGATGGAATTTACAACCGATATCAACAACGTAATGTACGCTTACATCGACCGTAAGAAAAAATTACCGTTGACAACGCTGTTAAGAGCGATTGGATACGAATCTGATAAAGACATTCTTCAGATTTTTGACCTTGCCGAAGAAGTGAAAGTTTCTAAAGCAGCGTTGAAAAAAGTAGAAGGCCGTACTTTGGCTGCGAGAGTTTTGAACACCTGGTTCGAAGATTTCGTTGACGAAGATACTGGTGAAGTAGTTTCTATTGAAAGAAATGAAATCATCTTAGATAGAGAAACTGTTCTTGAAAAAGAACATTTAGACCTTATTCTTGATGCTGGTGTGAAATCTATTTTGATCCACAAAGAAAACAGCCACGAATTCTCTATTATTCAGAATACCTTACAAAAAGATCCAACCAACTCTGAAAAAGAAGCGGTTGAATATATTTATCGTCAGTTGCGTAACGCAGATCCACCCGATGAAGAAACAGCAAGAGGAATTATCGAAAAATTATTCTTCTCTGAGCAACGTTATTCATTAGGAGAAGTTGGTCGTTACAGATTGAACAAAAAATTAGGATTAAATATTCCTGCGAAAACTGAAGTTTTAACCAAAGAAGATATCATCTCGATCGTAAGACATTTGATCGAATTGGTAAACGCTAAAGCGGAAGTTGATGATATTGATCACTTGTCAAACAGACGTATTAAGACTGTTGGTGAGCAATTATCAGGACAGTTTGGAGTAGGTCTTTCCAGAATTGCAAGAACGATCCGTGAGAGAATGAACGTTAGAGATAACGAGATCTTTACTCCGATCGACTTGGTAAACGCAAAAACTTTAACCTCTGTAATTAATTCATTCTTCGGAACGAATCAATTATCTCAGTTCATGGATCAAACCAATCCATTATCAGAAATCACGCACAAGCGTCGACTTTCTGCTCTAGGACCTGGTGGACTTTCAAGAGAAAGAGCAGGTTTTGAGGTACGTGACGTTCACCATACGCACTACGGAAGAATTTGTCCGATAGAAACTCCAGAGGGACCAAATATTGGTTTGATTTCTTCTTTAGGAATTTATGCAAAAATTAACACTTTAGGTTTCATCGAAACGCCTTATAGAAAAGTAAACAACGGTAAAGTTGATCTTAAAACTGCTGCTATTTTCTTGAATGCTGAAGATGAAGAAGATAAAGTAATTGCACAGGCAAACGTTGAGATGCTTGATGATGGTACTATTTCTACGGATAGAGTTATTGCTCGTCTTGACGGTGATTATCCAGTAGTTGAGCCACAACAGGTAGATTTAATTGATGTTGCACCAAATCAGATTTCTGGTATTTCTGCTTCATTGATTCCTTTCCTGGAACATGATGATGCGAATAGAGCGTTGATGGGATCGAATATGATGCGTCAAGCAGTTCCATTGTTGAAACCAGAAGCTCCGATTGTTGGAACTGGTTTAGAAAAACAAGTTGCGAGTGACTCCAGAATTTTAATTAATGCTGAAGGAAACGGAACGGTAGAATATGTTGATGCGGTAAAAATTACCATTAAATATGAAAGAAGTGAAGACAGCGATCTTGTATCGTTTGACTCTGCAACGAAATCGTATAAATTAACCAAATTCCGTAAGACCAATCAGGGAACGACCATTACTTTGAGACCAAACGTAAGAGTAGGTGATAAAGTAGTAAAAGGACAGGTTCTTTGTGATGGTTATGCAACTGAAAACGGAGAATTGGCACTTGGACGTAACTTAGTTGTTGCCTTCATGCCTTGGAAAGGTTACAACTTTGAGGATGCGATCGTTATTAACGAAAAAGTAGTTCGCGAAGACTGGTTTACTTCGATCCACGTTGATGAATATTCTTTGGAAGTTCGGGATACCAAATTGGGTATGGAAGAATTAACAGCAGATATTCCAAACGTTTCAGAAGAAGCAACAAAAGATTTAGATGAGAACGGAATGATCAGAATTGGAGCCGATGTAAAACCTGGGGACATTATGATTGGGAAGATTACTCCAAAAGGAGAATCAGATCCAACTCCGGAAGAAAAATTATTGAGAGCGATTTTTGGAGACAAAGCCGGAGACGTAAAAGATGCTTCATTGAAAGCTGATTCATCGTTGAGAGGAGTTGTCATCAACAAAAAATTATTCTCAAGAAATATCAAAGACAAAAAGAAAAGATCTGAGGAGAAATTGAAATTAGAAGAGATCGAAAATACCTACAAAGGTAAAAATGATGACCTTCGAAATCTGCTTCTTGAAAAATTAGGAACACTTGTAAACGGTAAAACGTCTCAAGGAGTTAATAATGATCTTGATGAAGAAATCATCGGAAAAGGGGTGAAATTTACTACAAAATTACTTCAATCTGTTGAAGATTATGTAAATGTAAGTGGAGCAGACTGGACGGTTGATGCTGAAAGAAATGAGTTGATCAAACAATTGATCCACAACTTCAAAATTAAGTCTAATGACTTGAACGGTGTTAAAAACCGGGAGAAGTTTGCAATCTCTATCGGTGATGAACTACCTGCAGGAATCATCAAATTAGCGAAAGTATATGTTGCTAAAAAACGTAAACTGAACGTTGGTGATAAAATGGCGGGTCGTCACGGTAACAAAGGGATTGTATCAAGAATTGTACGTGAAGAAGACATGCCGTTCCTTGAAGATGGAACTCCGGTTGATATCGTATTGAATCCACTGGGTGTACCTTCCCGTATGAACATTGGTCAGATCTACGAAACCGTTCTTGGATGGGCTGGTAAAAAATTAGGTTTAAAATTCGCAACGCCGATTTTCGATGGTGCTAATATTGACCAAATTACAGAATATACCAAGCAAGCGAATCTTCCGGAATTTGGTAGCACTTATCTTTATGATGGTGGTACTGGGGAAAGATTCTCTCAACCTGCAACCGTTGGAATCATTTACATGTTGAAATTAGGACACATGGTTGATGATAAAATGCACGCACGTTCAATCGGACCTTATTCATTGATTACGCAGCAACCTTTGGGTGGTAAAGCGCAGTTTGGTGGACAAAGATTTGGTGAGATGGAGGTTTGGGCATTGGAAGCATTTGGTGCTTCGAATATCCTTAGAGAAATCTTAACTGTGAAATCCGATGACGTGATTGGTAGAGCTAAAACGTATGAAGCAATTGCAAAAGGAGAAGCAATGCCTGAACCAGGTATTCCGGAATCCTTCAATGTATTGTTACATGAGTTACAAGGACTTGGTCTTGATGTAAGACTGGAAGAATAATTTTAAGTTTTAAATTAAAAGTTTTGAATGTTTCATTCAGAAAAAAATCTAAAATCTAAAATCTTAATCTAAAATCTAACAAATGTCAAATAAAAATAAAACAAGTAATTTTACTAAAATTACGATCGGTCTTGCTTCTCCGGAAAATATCCTACAGGATTCCCGTGGTGAAGTTCTAAAGCCCGAAACAATTAATTACCGTACGCACAAGCCGGAAAGAGATGGTCTTTTCTGCGAGAAAATTTTCGGTCCTGTAAAGGATTACGAATGTGCATGTGGGAAATACAAAAGAATCCGATACAAAGGAATCGTTTGTGACCGTTGTGGAGTAGAAGTTACTGAGAAAAAAGTGCGTAGAGAAAGAATCGGACATATTGGTTTGGTTGTTCCTGTAGCTCACATTTGGTACTTCCGTTCTTTACCGAACAAAATTGGTTACATGTTAGGATTGCCTTCAAAGAAACTCGACATGATCATTTATTATGAAAGATATGTCGTGATTCAGCAAGGTATCGCAAAAAGAGCCGATGGTGCTGATTTCGATGATAAAGAATTTTTAACAGAAGAAGAATATCTTGATATTTTAGAAACGCTTCCTGCTGAAAATCAATATCTTGATGATTCCGATCCGAACAAATTCATCGCCAAAATGGGTGCTGAAGCGGTTGAGCAATTATTAAGCAGAATCGATCTTGATGCATTGTCTTTCGATTTACGTCACAAAGCACACAACGAATCTTCTAAACAAAGAAGAACGGAAGCATTGAAAAGACTAAACGTGGTAGAAGCAATCAGAGGTGCAAATACCAGAATGGTTAACCGTCCTGAATGGATGATTATGCGTGTTCTTCCAGTTATACCACCAGAATTGAGACCATTGGTTCCATTGGATGGAGGTCGTTTTGCAACTTCAGATTTAAATGATCTTTACCGTCGTGTAATCATCAGAAATAACCGTTTGAAAAGACTTTTGGAAATTAAAGCTCCTGAAGTGATCTTAAGAAACGAAAAAAGAATGTTGCAGGAATCTGTAGATTCATTATTCGATAACACAAGAAAATCATCAGCGGTAAAATCTGAATCAAACAGACCATTGAAATCACTTTCAGATTCATTGAAAGGAAAGCAAGGTCGTTTCCGTCAAAATTTACTTGGAAAGCGTGTGGATTATTCAGCACGTTCCGTAATTGTTGTAGGACCAAACTTGAAATTGCACGAATGTGGAATTCCAAAAGATATGGCGGCAGAATTGTACAAACCGTTTATCATTAGAAAACTAATTGAAAGAGGAATTGTAAAAACGGTAAAGTCTGCAAAAAGAATCATCGACAGAAAAGAACCTGTTGTTTATGATATCTTAGAAGGTATTATGAAAGGTCACCCTGTACTTTTGAACAGAGCACCTACTTTGCACAGACTTGGGATCCAGGCATTCCAGCCAAAAATGATCGAAGGAAAAGCAATTCAACTTCACCCATTGGTTACAACTGCATTTAATGCGGATTTTGATGGGGATCAAATGGCGGTACATTTACCTTTAGGACCGGAAGCGATTTTGGAAGCACAACTTCTAATGTTAGGTTCTCAGAATATCTTGAATCCTGCAAATGGATCTCCAATCACCGTTCCTTCTCAGGATATGGTTTTGGGTCTTTATTTCATGACCAAAGAATTAGCTTCAACAGAAGACAAGAAAGTATTAGGTGAAGGCTTAACTTTCTATTCTCCGGAAGAAGTAGAGATCGCTTATGCTGAAGGAATGGTAGCATTGAACGCAAAAGTAAGATGTAGATTGCCGATCAAAACAGAAGAAGGAATCGTTACTCAATTGACGGAAACGGTTGTAGGTAGAATTTTATTCAACCAGATCGTACCGAAAGAATCAGGTTACGTTAATGAACTTTTAACGAAGAAATCATTAAGAAACGTAATTGGACGCGTTCTGGCAGATACCGATTTCCCAACAACTGTTCGTTTCCTGGATGATATGAAAGATCTTGGATATGCAAATGCATTCAAAGGTGGACTATCATTTAGTTTAGGAGATATCGCAATTCCTGCTGAAAAGAAAGGAATGATTGCAACAGCAGTAGAAAATGTAGACGAAATTAAGGCCAACTATAACATGGGTCTTATTACAGATACTGAAAGATATAACCAGGTTATTGACGTTTGGACCAATACCAACGCAGGATTAACCGAGATGATCATGAGCAGAATGAAAACCGATCAAGGTGGGTTCAATTCAGTTTATATGATGCTTGATTCCGGAGCAAGGGGTTCCAAAGAGCAGATTCGTCAGCTTTCAGGAATGCGTGGATTGATGGCAAAACCTCAAAAAGCGGGTTCTACAGGAGCTGAGATTATTGAAAATCCAATTGTAGCGAACTTTAAAGAAGGTTTATCAATTTTGGAATACTTTATCTCTACTCACGGTGCTCGTAAAGGTCTTGCGGATACCGCTCTAAAAACTGCCGATGCTGGTTATTTGACCAGAAGATTGGTAGATGTTGCACAGGATGTGATCATTACTGAAAACGATTGTGGAACATTAAGAGGTACTGAAATTACGCCATTAAAGAAAAATGATGAGATCGTTGAAAGAATCTCTGAGCGTATTTTAGGTAGAGTTTCTCTTCACAATATTTATGATCCTGAAACGGATGAAATTATTGTTGAAGCAGATCAGTTGATTAACGAAGCTTTGGCTAAATTAGTTGAAGCAGCAGGAATCGATATGGTTGAAGCTCGTTCACCACTAGTTTGTGAAGCTAAAAAAGGAATCTGTGCGAAATGTTACGGACGTAACTTAGCAACAGGGAAACCAATTCACATGGGTGAAGCAGTAGGAGTTATCGCAGCACAATCCATTGGGGAACCGGGAACTCAGTTAACATTGAGAACTTTCCACCAAGGGGGAACTGCAAGTAATATTACCGAGAATCCATCGATTGTTGCAAGACGTGATGGTATCGTTGAAATGGATGAGGTTAGAACTGTAACTTCAGAAAATGAAGAAGGTAAAAAAGCTGAGATCTTAGTTTCACGTTCTACAGAATTCCGTTTGGTAGCAGACAATGCAGCGAGAACACCTTTAATGGTTGCCGTTGTACCTTATGGTTCTGAATTATTAGTGAAACCAGGTGATAAAGTGAAGAAAGGAGATACCATTGCGAAATGGGATCCATATAATGCGGTAATTATTGCAGAATCTGCTGGTAAAGTAGAGTATGAAGATATTATCCAAGGTATTTCATTCCAGTTGGAAATCGATGAGCAGACAGGTTTCGAGGAGAAAGTAATTTCTGAATCTCGTAACAAGAAAGCTGTACCAACGTTAAAAGTTGTTGATTCCAAAGGAGTAGAACAAAAAGCTTATAACCTTCCAGTCGGAGCCCACCTTATGGTAAACGACGGGGAGAAAATTAAGTCCGGTAAAGTAATGATCAAGATTCCACGTAAATCTGCAAAATCTGGAGATATTACAGGGGGTCTGCCAAGAGTTACCGAATTGTTCGAAGCGAGAAATCCTTCAAACCCAGCAGTCGTTACAGAAATCGATGGTGTTGTATCTTACGGAAAAATCAAAAGAGGAAACCGTGAGTTGATCGTTGAAGCAAAAACTGGAGAGATCTCTAAGTATTTGGTGAAACTGTCTAACCAGATCTTAGTGCAGGAAAATGACTTCGTAAGAGCAGGTTCCCCACTTTCTGATGGATCAATTACGCCAGATGATATCTTGAAAATTAAAGGACCAACTGCAGTTCAGGAATATATCGTTAACGAAATTCAAGAGGTTTACAGACTTCAGGGGGTGAAAATTGATGATAAACATTTCGAAATTATTGTTCGTCAGATGATGACCAAAGTTTCAATTGTTGATGGTGGAGACACTCATTTCTTAGAAGGAGCTTTAGAGCACAAATATGATTTCTTATTAGAAAACAACAGAGTGTTCGGCTTGAAAGTAGTTGTAGAAGCAGGTGATTCGAAAGAATTCAAACCTGGTCAAATGATTACTACGAAAGAATTAAGAGACGAAAATTCTAAACTGAAACGTGAAGATCTTGCGTTAGTAGAAGTTCGCGAAGCATTATCTGCAACGGCAACACCGGTATTGCAAGGTATTACTAGAGCGGCCCTACAAACCAAATCTTTCATGTCAGCAGCGTCGTTCCAGGAAACTACCAAAGTTTTGAACGAAGCAGCAGTTTCAGGGAAAGTCGATTACCTAAGCGGTCTGAAAGAAAACGTAATTGTAGGACACAGAATCCCTGCAGGAACGGGTCTTAAAGATTACCAAAACGTGATCGTCGGTTCTAAAAAAGAATTCGAAGACATTAATTAATACGAGTTTCGGGATGCGGGTTTCGAGTCAAATCAAAATCCGCATCACCTTAACTCAAACTATAAAAATATCAGTATCGAGCTATTACTAATAAATAGCGACCTTTGCTAAGTGAAACGCCTTTGCTTCCGTAATTTATTCGTAAGTAATAAGAATATCTTTGCGTTCCTGGCGTTAAAATAAAGTGGCAATTCAGTTCAGATATTAAAAAAACAAAAATTTATAATTAAAAAATATTTCAAAAAAATGGACAACAATCAAAATCAAAATCAGGATCCAAACAACATCAACATTCAACTAAACGAAATGATTGCTCAGGGAGTTTATTGCAACCTTGCATTGGTAAATCATTCTCCATCAGAATTCGTTGTAGATTTCATCCAGATGATGCCGGGAGTTCAACAGGCGAACGTAAGATCAAGAGTAATTCTTGCTCCACTTCACGCTAAAAGAGTAATGGCTGCATTGCAACAAAACTTAGCAAACTACGAACAACAATACGGCGAAATCAAAGAAATCGAGCCTTTCGTATTAGGACAAAATAACGTACAAGCGTAAATTGATCACTTTGTCAAAGTTTAAATCTTTGACAAAGTTTTACAAATAGAAATCCCGATTCATTCATTTGAATCGGGATTTTTTGTGACCCAATTAGAAGCAACACTATTTTCGCGCTCCCAAAAAGTCTTACGCGCTGTCCGCTCTATCTTTTTTACCTCGTCTGAAGACGAGGCAAAAAAGGATGCCGCTCCCATCACGGCTAGAATTTCTGGAGTTTTTATTAATTAAGGTTACCAGTATCATTCTCGGCTAGAAAAGTTTAGGAAAATAAGTAACATATGAGTTAATTTTTTAATTTTTTTGAGGTCACTCTATACGTTATTTCAGAATTTATAAGAATAAAAAAACCTCACTTTATTCAAGCAAGGTTTTCGATGTTTTAAAATATTAAACTTAATAAAAGCAGTATCACTTAATAAGTTGAAAATAGATTTAATTTCATCATTTGTGTTAGGGTGCAAATTTAAGATAAATTATAAAGCGTTTTTTGTACAATAGTGTACAAAATCCTGTTTATTATCGCTATATTTGATAAGGAAGTAATACTATGAATAAAGAAAATACAATTGTTGATCAGCTTCAGAAGAATGTGATGAGACAGTTCGGTAAGCAAATAAATACCGCGACAGATTGTATCAATTTAGCCAGTTTACTCACACAGAAATTTAATACGAACATCAGCGCACAAACGCTGCGACGGTTTTTTGCTTTGATAAAATCTACTTCAGAATCCAGTCAGTTTACCTTAGATCTTCTTTCAAAATTTTGTGGGTATGGAGATTTTAAGCATTTTAATCATTCTTACAGCAATACAGAATTGGAGCGATTTTTTGGAGATACGCACAATACCAAAGAAAATTATTGGGAAAAAAGTGAACAACTTTGTAAGCAAATCACAAATTCTGCAGAACTTTTGGTCACCACGCATCGTCGTCTCATGTCTTTTCCGATGGCCAGAAAATACTTCATCGAAAATCATCCTTCGCGAGACATGCTTTGCACTGTATATTCCCAGTATTTTTCGGCTTATCTGAAATTTAGTACAACCAACGAGGCAAAAATTTTCGCCTACGGATTTCTTTTCAAAAGTGCTTTCCTGCTTCAGAACAAAGAATTAATGGACTTATATATCAAAAAGGTGAAGGATACTGAACTCACCGAAGAGGTGTATCTAATTCCTGCAGGTTTAAAATATGGCGTTCAATTGCTTTACGCAGATTTTACAGGCAACGAATATTTGTTCAGAAAGTATTTTGCTGAAATGAAAAAGGTGAGATTACAGTATGTAGAAGCTTCAGAAAAGTCGGTCTGCAGCTTTGAGTATACGGTTTTAGAGTCGCTGATTTTCACGAACCGAACCAAAGAAATGAAATTTTTGATCGAGAATAATACTTTTCAAAAAGCCGGTGATAAATATTTTATTCCGTCCCAAAGAAAAAAAACACACGATGAAGTCTGGAAAATTCTTTGTGCAACCGCCTATCAGAAGATGGGTGATCAACAAAATAGCGATCTATATTTGAGTCAAGTGAATCTCGAGAATTTAGGGATTGGCTGGGAAAAATATTATTCGATCATGTATTATTTTGTGCTGTTAAAATCCGCCGATAAACCTGAACAAAATAATATTATTTCCAAACTGCAAATATTAGTTGACAGTACTTATTTCAGTTATTATGAAAATTTACTACGTGATTATCTGGAAGTTTTAGAAAGAGAGGATCAAAAATCCCCAGAAATAAAAAGATTAAAACAGATTGTTTGAATTTAGATAATGCTGAATCGTAGTTCTCTTTAGTACTGGTTAAAAATAGAAGATGAGCTACATGGAAAGTAGGCGATTCATTTAGATAGAGTTTTATCAATACGCCAAAATGGACTTTTAATTAGATAAAATCAATTGAACATTTCGGAATTTTAGAACTATTAGTTCTAAATTTATGATGGATAATTTTAACATTCAAATTTAAAGAAACATGAAAGCAATTTGGAACGGCAAGACAATAGCAGAAAGCAACAAAACGATTGTAGTAGAAAACAATCACTATTTCCCGGAAGACAGCATTAACAAAGATTTTTTTATACTAACCAATCATCACACGTCGTGTCCATGGAAAGGTCAGGCTTCGTACTATAATATTGAAGTTGACGATAAAAAGAATGAGAACGCCGCCTGGTTTTATCCAAGTCCAAAAGATGCGGCTATGAACATTAAAAATTATGTCGCTTTCTGGAAAGGAGTTGAAGTGAAAGAATAAGTTGCAATTATAATTCTCGCTTAAAATACAGAAATCCCGATTCATCAATTTGAATCGGGATTTTTCATTTATAAAGATTTTATTACTAATCACTTTTAAATTCTTTTCGCTTTCATCTGCTATCTTTTTTCTACTCAAAAAACTATTTCTTATAATTAAAATGATTCAGCAACAACCTTATTTCATTAAATTCAAATTCATTTGGCAAAACTCTTTTCCAGTCATTTAAGGTTTCATGGGAAGCTTTTTTAAATTCCTTTTCGAAGGTTTTAATTTTGTCTTTGTCAAAAATCCTTTTAATATCAAGCAAACCCTGTTCGGCGAACTTTGCTAAATGTCCGTAGATCGTTTCCGTAACCAAACCTCTTTCTTTCGCAATTTCAGGAATTGTTTTTCCATCTTCAAAGAGTTGAAAGGTCAAAATATGCGACGGGATTTTTGCGATTTTTGAACTTACCGGAACATCGATCGTTTTGTCAAAGAGTGGCGTTTCTAAGAGGTGAACGGCCTTCAGATCATTCAGGTAATCTTCGAGATCATCCAGAAATACACGGAAATCTTCGTTGTACTGCTTCAAACCTTTTACCCCTTTGCTTTCGGCATAAAACTCTTTTAATGGGCTAAAAACTTTTTCATTGATATTGCTGAAAAAGAAATTGACCGCGCCTTTCGCTTTGGTTTCAATTTCACTCCATTCTTCCTCACCTTCGATGAATTTATGCGTTTTCTGTTGAATAATTTTCTCGAATTTTTCAAAGATCTGTCCAAATTTTGCAACGTCAGGTTTTAAACTGCCGTAAACGAATTTGGCTTTGTCCTGATCCAGAAATTTGCTATATTTTGCACTGTTGTACCACATTTCGAGGGAGGCAGAAATCCATTTGCAATCTAATCGACTCGCAATTTTTTTGATGCTGTAATCGTATTTTTCGGTATTGAGAATTTCTTCAACCCGATCATTGGCATGCGTTTCATCCTGAAATTTAGAAACTCTTTTATCAGAGAAAATAACTTCAGGCGTAATTTTAGATTTTAAAACGATTCCTTCCAAAGTTCGGCACCGCGAAAGTGCTACGTAAACCTGTCCGGAAGCGAAAGATTTTCCGGCATCGATAATGAGACGGTCGAAAGTTAAACCTTGCGATTTATGAATCGTAACCGCCCACGCTAAACGAATTGGGAACTGTTTGAAACTTCCCAAAACTTCTTCCTGAATACTTTTATCTTCTCCCAAAGAATAGCGTTTTTGATCCCAGGTCTCTTTTTTAAGGTGGTAAATCTCATCTTCACCATCGATGATTACTGAAATTTCTTTTTCTCCGACTTCCACAACTTCAGCCAACTTTCCATTGAAATATCTTTTTTCTCCACTTGCATCATTTCGCAGAAACATAATTTGACAACCTTGTTTCAACTCTAAAACTTCCTCGTTTGGATATTGATTTTCATTAAAATTACCCGTAATCTCCGCTTTGTAGAAATAAGATTTTCCTTTAAGTTCTTTTAATTTTTTCAGATTGATTTCGTCCGCCATTCTGTTGTGCGAAGTCAGGTAAACATAAGGTTCATCGGTCGGTTCAAAATCTGGAATATATCTTTCGTTAAGCGTTTCAAAATCGATATCAGAAACGGCACCATCTCTAATTTCATTTAAGATCTCTAAGAATTTTTCATCTTTTTGGCGGTAAACGGTCGTTAATTCTAAAGTAATTAAAGGCAATTCCTTTAAAGCATAACTATCGAAAAAGAAAGGAGAATTGTAATATTGTTTTAGAACATATTCGTCGCGAACAACTGGTGGTAACTGATAAAGATCTCCAATAAATAACATTTGAACGCCTCCAAATTTCTGCTGATTTCGCCGAACCGAACGCAAAGAAAAATCCATCATATCCAAAACATCTGCACGAAGCATAGAAACTTCATCGATGATGATAATTTCTAGTTCTCGCAACAACTTCAGTTTGTCTTTTCTGTATTTGAAATGGTGCATCAGATCAGCGATATTATTCGCCGTATTGCTGTCAACTCTGTCCGTCGTTGGTAGAAAAGTTCTCAATGGAAGTCCAAACATCGAATGAATCGTAACGCCACCTGCATTGATCGCCGCGATTCCGGTTGGTGCAACAACGATATGTTTCTTGTTGGTTTTACTCACAAAATCATTCAGAAAAGTCGTTTTCCCGGTTCCGGCTTTTCCGGTAAGAAAAATACTGCGGTTCGTATGTTCGGCTAAGTTGAAGAGAGATTCGTTCATCGGTCAAATTTAAGAAAATTGGGTTGAATGAACCTAAAGTGTTTTTCTCCTCATGCAAATTGTTTTCTTAATGAGAATTCAAAAAATTTCAGTTTTCAATACAATTCAGACCACATAAATTTACTGTTCACAATGTTCGAGGTCTCCTTTTTCAGAAATTCTAAATAGGCAGCAGAAACCAAAGTTTGCTTTTTTCCTTTCAACCAGATCAAACTCCAGGTTGTTTTGATGGGCAATTCTTTAATGGGAATAATTTGTAATTCTTTTTTTTGTAATTCATTTTTAATCCCGATCAAAGGCATGATCGAATACCCTAAACCCGCTAATAATGATTGTTTTACTGCTTCATTGGAGGAAAGTTCCATTCTTTTGAGAACTGAAATATTATTTTCCGCAAAAAATTTCTCCATTGTTTGTCGTGTTCCCGAACCTTTTTCCCGAAAGATAAGAGGAAGATTTTCAAAAATTTCTTTCGTAGAACTTCCTCTTTTAATTTCTAAATCGCTGCTTCCAACCAGATATAATTTATTTTGAAGGAGATCTAATTTTTCAATGTTTTGAGTTGTTGGTAAAATAGAAACGAGCGCGAAATCCACCGAATTATTTTCCAGACTTTCTAAAACCTGGTATTTATTGGTGACATCCATATTCAGTTCGACGCCGGTATGTTCTTTTATAAATTCCGACAGAAAATAAGGCATCACATATTTTCCCGTTGAGACCACCGAAATTTTTAGTTTGCCTGTTAATCGGCCTTTATATGCTAAAGTCTTGTAATTGATCTCGTGAACTTGATTGATTATATTTTCTGCAGCTTCCGCAATTTCTTTTCCAAAATCGGTGATGTAAATTTTCCTTCCTACAACTTCTGTCAAAGGAATATCAAACTGATCCTGAAAATTTTTGAGCTGTATGGAAACTGCTGGTTGTGTCAAATAAAGTTCTTCCGAAGCTTTGGTAACGCTTTCGGTTTGTACGACTTTTAAAAAGATTCGAAGTTGGTTTAAAGTATAATTCATAAAAATTATTTATGGATAGTATTACAAATATAAATAAAAATATATGAATTAGAAACTCCAAATTTGTCCCATCAAAAAAAATAAAATGACAAGAATTACAGTAGCAAAAGGAGACGGCATTGGACCAGAAATTATGGATGCCACTTTGAAAATTATCATGGCAGCAGGAGCGCAGATCGAGATCGATGAAATCCCGGTCGGCGAAAAAGTATATCTCGCCGGAAATAATAACGGAATTGCCTCCGAATCCTGGGATACGATCAGAAGAAACAAAGTTTTTTTGAAAGCGCCCATCACGACTCCTCAAGGCGGCGGTTATAAAAGTTTGAATGTGACCACCAGAAAATTTCTCGGATTATATTCCAACGTGCGACCTTGCATGAGTTTGTATCCTTTTGTTGAAACGAAACATCATGAAATGGATATTGTCATTGTCCGCGAGAATGAAGAAGATCTTTATGGTGGAATAGAACATCAGCAAACAGATGAAGTTGTTCAGTGTTTAAAACTGATCAGTCGTCCAGGTTGTGAAAAAATCATTCGTTATGCTTTTGAATACGCTAAAGTTTATGGCAGAAAAAAAGTGACTTGCTTCACGAAAGATAATATCATGAAGCAAACCGATGGATTATTCCACAAAGTTTTTGATGAGATCGCTTTAGAATATCCGGAAATCGAGAACGAGCACTGGATCATCGATATCGGCGCGGCTAAAATGGCAGATACGCCAGAAATTTTTGATGTGATCGTGACTTTAAATTTATACGGAGACGTGATCTCAGATATCGCGGCACAGATCGCAGGTTCAGTTGGTTTAGCAGGTTCTGCAAATATCGGCGAAGAATGTGCGATGTTCGAAGCGATTCACGGTTCTGCGCCGAGACGTGCCGGACAAAATCTGGCGAATCCTTCAGGTTTGCTGCAAGGTTCAATTATGATGTTGAATCATATCGGACAAACAGACGTTGCTGAAAAAGTACAAAACGCTTGGTTAAAAACAATCGAAGATGGAATTCACACTTATGATATTTTTAAAGACGGAGTCAGCAAAGAAAAGGTCGGAACAAGCGAGTTTGCAGATGCGGTCATCAAAAATTTAGGTCATGAACCTTCCGTTTTGAAACCTGTCAAATTTGTAAAAGATGCGGTCCTCAATCTACCGAAATATGTAAAGAAACCTGCAATGAATAAGCAACTGGTTGGCGTAGATCTATTTGTCGACTGGAGAGGAACCGATCCGAATGAACTGGCGGAAAAATTACAGAGCATCAATACCGAAAACAAGCATTTGACTATGATCACCAATAGAGGAATTAAGGTTTGGCCGGAAGGTTTTTCTGAGACATTCTGCACCGATCACTGGAGATGTCGTTATCAGGCACAACCGGGAAAAACGCTGTACAAAAATAATATTATCACTTTATTAGCTAAAGCTTTAGACGCTAAAATAGACGTCGTTAAAACCGAAAATCTCTATGAGTTTGATGGTAAAGCAGCGTACTCTTTAGGTCAAGGTCAGTAAAATAAGAATCAAGTTTAAATTTTTTTAGTAATTGTGTGTAAATAAAGTCCGATCCTGTATTGGACTTTATTTTTAAAACTAATACTATTTTTTCTCCGTGCAAAATCTTCAATTCAAAATTATCATTAATGGAACATCAACAAACTTTTACCCTAATTGAGGGCGAATTTTTACCTAAAGAAAGCCGCGAAATACTCTTCAGTATTTACAAAAGTAAAATGCGTTTTCACCGGATGAAAAATTTTAGTTCTCAGGAACGTTTCGGCAGAGAAGATGAATCGGCATTAAAAAGAATTGCGCAACTGAAAGAAACTTTGGAAGCGATTTCAAAAGTGATTGACTCAGCAGAAAAAGAAGGGAAAATTTTAGAAATAAGATCACAAATTTCCCTGCATCTGATCGATGAAAATTGACGACCAACTGCGACAAACTTTAAATGCATTTTTAATAACGAATAAAATACAGAACTAAAATTATGATTTCGAATGAGATTTCCAAAGCGGTTGAAATTTTAAAAGATGAAGAATTGGTCGCAATTCCAACGGAAACGGTTTACGGTTTAGCAGCGAATATTTTTAGTGAAAAAGCGGTAAAGAAGATTTTCGAAATGAAGAAACGACCGTTTTTTAATCCGTTGATCGTTCATATTCACAGTTTGAATCAACTGGAAGAGCTGGTGAAAATCCTTCCTTCGAAAGCGAAATTACTGGCGGAACATTTTTGGCCGGGACCCTTAACTTTAGTTTTAAAAAAAAATGAATCTGTTCCTGATCTCGTTACTGCCGGAAAAGATTCTGTCGCGGTAAGAATGCCGAATCATTCGGTGACATTAGAATTATTACGCTCTCTAAATTTTCCTTTAGCAGCGCCGAGTGCAAATCCTTTCGGTAGTATAAGTCCAACAAAAGCCATTCATGTAGCGGAATATTTTGGGGAGAAATTACAAATGGTTTTGGAAGGCGGCGATTGTAAAAATGGAATCGAATCTACCATCATAGGTTTTGAAGAAGACGAGCCGATTTTATACCGATTTGGCGCGATTTCCACAGAGGAAATTGAAAAGGTTGTCGGAAAAATAATCATTAGAAATAAAGACGAGATCGCTCCAAATGCTCCCGGAATGTTGTTGAGGCATTATGCGCCGAACACGCCAACTTATCTGGAAAATGATGTGGAAGAATTTTTAAAATTATTTCCTGACAAAAAAATTGGAGTTTTGCTTTTTTCTAAAAATGTTCAGGCTTCTGAAGATGTTTATCAAAAAGTTTTGTCTCCAAGTGGCGATCTTAAAGAAGCTGCGGCGAATTTGTACGAATCACTGCATCATTTAGACAAACTTGGATTAGATCTTATTATAGCGGAGAGATTACCTGATTTTGATCTCGGAGTGTCGATCAATGACCGTTTGCAACGCGCTACAGAAAAATAATTAATTTTAAGATGAGTGCTGATACTAAACAAATCTCCTTTAAAGATAGAAGATTAATTATTGCGACGAAACATGGTAAAGAATCTGTGATTGCACCGATCGTGGAAAAATATCTAGGAGCTATCTGTTTTGTTGATGAAAATTTTGATACTGACCTTTTGGGAACTTTTACGGGAGAAATTGAAAGAAAGCACGACGTCATTTCAACAGTAAGAGAGAAATGTTTGAAAGCCATGGAGCTCAATCATTGTGAACTGGGAATCGCGAGCGAAGGTTCGTTTGGTCCGCATCCAATGGTTTTTTTTAGCAGTGCCGATGAGGAATTTCTCATTTTTATTGATAAAAAAAATAATCTGGAAATTATCGTTCGGGAATTAAGTACCGAAACGAACTTCAGTGGTAAATCAATTAAAAATGTTGATGAACTTTTGCAATTTGCAAACTCGGTTCATTTTCCTTCTCACGCAATGATTCTTCGGAAATCGCCCGATGAAAATGACTCTATTTTTAAAGGAATCAATGATATTTCTACACTCAAAGATACCTTCAATAAATTATCAGCAGAATTTCATGAAGTGTATGCGGAAACGGATATGAGAGCAATGTACAATCCTTCCCGGATGAAAGTCATCGAAAATGCGGCGAAAAAATTAGTGGAAAAAATCAATTCTTTATGTCCAGAATGCAAGATGCCAGGATTTGGAATAACTTCTTCCAAAAAAGGTTTGCCCTGTAGTTCATGTCACCGTCCAACACGCTCTGTCTTAAGTTATATTTCCGTTTGCAAACACTGCGACTTCTCCGATGAAAACAAATTTCCACACGACATCATGGTGGAAGATCCGATGTATTGCGATCATTGTAATCCCTGAATAAAACCAGAATCCACATTTTTTATAAAGTTTCTTAAAAATGGAGATGCTTTGTAAGAATTAAACTTTTACAGATGATCTGATTTTATTTGTTGACAATTTTTCTAAAAGGTCTTATTTTTGCACGCAAGTTTAAAAATAATTCAAAATGAGAACGGTCCTAATTCTTGCAATCGCCTCTTTATCTTTGTTCGCCTGCAAATCAAAAACTACGGCAGAAATTACCGATAATCTTCCGAAAGATATCGCTTTAAAACCTGAAAACAATTTGAATCAACAAGCGGATCAGCAACAGTTAAGTGTGCTCATCAAAGAAATTGATTCGATGGCTCAAAGAGAAACTTGCGACGGTTCAGCCAATTTCGCTTACACTGCAATTGGCGCAAAACCATGTGGTGGACCGAGTTCTTATATTGCTTATCCGAAGAAAATTGAAGCAGAGATTTTACCCAAAGTTCAAAAATTTACGGAGATGCAATCAGCCTTTAACAAAAAGTACAAATTAATGTCTGACTGTTCAATTGTCGCTGAACCTACGGAAATAAAATGTCAGGATGGAAAAGCGGTTTTGGTGAACGGCAATTCTTCAGTCGCTCAAGTGCAATAAAAAGCATAATAATTTGCTTTATAAAACCCTGTCAAAGCTTCTATTTCACCAAATAATTTCACGATCTACTGTCCACCTTCTTTGTACCAACCCGAATATTTCACATAATTATTGGCAATGCGATTCACTTCACCTTCCAGTAATTCCTCGGAAATATCTTTGATTTTGTGAGCAGGTGTTCCGGCCCAAACTTCTCCAGATTTTACGTGAGTTCCCTGAATAACAACTGATCCCGCACCAACGATCGAGTTGCTTTCTACGAGGCAATCATCCATCACAATTGCGCCCATTCCGATCAAAACATTGTCGTGGATCTTGCAACCGTGAACAATTGCGTTGTGACCGATGGAAACATTATCACCAATAATAAGCGGAAATTTTTCAAAAGTGCAGTGTAACATCGCATTGTCCTGCACATTTACCTTGTCGCCCATTGTAATATAATTCACGTCTCCCCGAATTACCGCATTATACCAAATGCTGCATTCTTTTCCCATCTTCACATCTCCAATAATTGTTGCCGTTTCTGCTAAAAAAGTATCCGCGCCGATTTGAGGTGTTTTGCCTAAAAGTTCTTTTATTAATGCCATACTATTTTTTTAATTTGATTAAAAGGATTAAAGTTTAGTGTTTCGTAATGTTAAGTACCGTCTTTAGAAAAAATCATTATCTATCATCAGATTTCTCCTGATATCACTCATTGATAAGGTCTAAAACATGACCAATAAAATCTAAATTCTTATCCGTATTTTTGTACTCAAATTTAAGGAAATAAAATGAGACCAATTATTATAGAGCCTACAGAAAACCCAAAAGTGATGAAGTTTGTCGCAGATTACAACTTGATGCCGGGTTCTTTGGAAATAGACCGAAATTCTGATATTTCAGAAATTCCGTTGGCGAAGAAACTTTTCGTTTATCCTTTTGTTGAAAGAATTTTTATCACCGCTAACTTTATTGCTGTTGCAAAACAAGATGGTGTCGATTGGGAAAATGTAGTTGAGCCTTTAAAAGGAATCATCGAAGAGGAATTAGAGGCAAATCCAAGAGTTTATCTTCAGAAGAAAGCAGAAGTTGAGCAGATCTTTGCAGAAATGACTCCAAATCCGATGGTGATGAAATTTGTTTCGACCAGAGTTTTGCTGGATGGTTTTGTGGAAGTCAAAAATATAGAAGATGCAGCAGAAGTTCCGTTGGCAAAAGCAATTTTTGATCAGTTTGAGTTTACAAAAGAGGTTTTTATCTCCGATAATTTTGTGGCAGTTACCAAAAATGTCTCCGTAGAATGGCATGAAGTAATGGTTGCTGTGCGAACTTTTATCACTGAATATTTACAAAATGGGGGTAAAATTTCTAACGCAAGTCCACAAAAGCATGATAGTCCCGTTGAAAATTTAATCAACAGAGAATATACGGAAACCGAACAAAAGATTTCTGATATCTTAACCGAATATGTTGCACCGGCTGTAGAAGCTGATGGTGGAAAAATTTCATTAATGGAATATGTTCCGGAAACAAAGACCGCAAAAATGTTATTGCAGGGAGCTTGTTCAGGTTGTCCAAGTTCGACGGCAACTCTAAAAGGTGGAATAGAAAATCTTTTGAAACAGTTTGTTCCTGAATTGGTAGAGAAAGTAGAAGCGGTGAATGGTTAATGATGGGAGTTTAAAGATGGATGATCATCTTCATTTTGTGAAATAGTTTTTTAAAAATATAATTGTTGCGCCCCGACTTGAACGGAGCTCTTTTTATAAATAATTCGAAGCGGTATTTGTAAAAAAGCGGGAGTGGAAGGCGGAAAAAGGCGTCCAAAGAAATAATAAATGGCAAAGAAAGGAATTTTATTAGTGAACCTCGGTTCACCAAGATCGACGAAAGTAGCAGATGTAAAAGAATATCTGGATGAGTTTTTAATGGATGAAAAAGTTATCGATTTTCGATGGTTTTTCCGGGCTTTACTGGTGCGTGGAATTATTTTGAATACTCGTCCGAAAAAATCAGCTGCGGCTTACGAAACTGTTTGGACGGATGAAGGTTCGCCTTTAATTTTCATTACGGAAAGAATTAAGAAAAAGTTGCAGAAAATAGTTGATGTTCCCGTAGAAATTGGGATGCGTTATGCGGAACCAAGCATTGAAACAGGCATGCGAAAATTGACGGAGCAAGGTGTTACCGAAATTGTTTTGTTCCCACTTTATCCGCAATATGCTATGAGCACTACGGAAACGGTGATTGAAAAAGCCGACGAAGTTCGTAAAAAACATTTTCCTGATATTAAAGTCAATTATATTCAGCCCTTTTATAATCGTGAAATTTATATTGATTGTTTAGCAGAAAGTATTCGGGAGAAATTACCGGAGAATTTTGATGCCTTACAATTCTCTTATCACGGTGTTCCGGAAAGACATATCTACAAAACTGATCCTACAAATACCTGTAATCTAAACGATTGCTGTTCGAGAGATGAAAATCCAAGTCATCAGTTTTGCTACCGTCATCAATGTTTCAAAGTGACGGAGAAGGTCATCGCAAAATTGGGTTTACCGAAAGAAAAAGTCATGGTTACATTCCAATCCAGGTTAGGAAGTGACAAATGGATGGAGCCTTACACCGATGAGACTTTAGAAGGTTTAGGAAAAAAAGGAATTAAAAATCTTGCAATTGTTTGTCCGGCTTTTGTTTCTGACTGCCTGGAAACTTTGGAGGAGATCTCTGTGGAAGGTAAAGAGCAGTTTGAACATGGCGGCGGAGAAAACTTTCATTATATTCCTTGTTTGAATGATGAAGACCGCTGGATTGAAGTGGTTAAAACTCTCTGTGAAGAGAAGTTGCACGAGTTTTATCTGGTTTAGAAAAATTCAGAAGATGGAATTCCGGTATGCGAGACACACGCAGAAAATTGAAAGTATAATCAAGTTTTACACCTCTGTTCTAAGCTTTCAGATTCGCGGCCGATTTAATGATCATGATGGTTATGACGGCGTTTTTCTGGGAATTGAAGGAGAAAACTGGCACTTGGAATTCACGCAAAATAATGAACAACCTATGTCCACGTTTGATGAAGATGACGCCTTAGTTTTTTATCCGAAAACTCAAACATCAGTTGACGAAATTCTGAAGAATTTGAGCATTTTTAAAGTTCCCATACTAAAAACAAAAAATCCTTACTGGAATAATAAGGGTTATTGTTTTGAAGATCCAGATGGATTCAAAATAATTATTTCCACAGAAAAAATAAAATAACTTACCGGACCGGAGTTCGAAATTCTCCGTAACCAATTAAGCCGTCGTAATTTCTACCGAATGGTTGGTAATATAAAAAAGCCTGGTATAAATTTTCTGTCTGCCAAAAACTTCCGTTGATTTCTCCAAAATTTAAAGTTCCATCGGTGTTTTTTGTGGCCAGAATATAATTGTAGAATCCCTGTTTCAAATAAATTTTTGCGATAAATCTTTTTGATTTTTCATCATAAGTCATCTGGTTTTCTTTGCTTGGAATAAAATCATTAAAACCGCCCAAAACATAAATTTCCTGACTGGTTTTTTCAGATTCTAAAGAGAAATAGACCCAGGAATAATCACCTTCTTTATCGGCAATACGCTCGATTCCCAAATCATTTCGTCGGAAATAATAGGCTCCATTCACATCGGGCTGAAATTGATAATTTAACGGAAAAGCCCAAACCGGATACAGGTACGTGTAATTCACCCCTTCCGAAGTTTCGGCTTGTGCAACCATATCGAATGGTTGATTCATATTTTTATTATCGAAATAATAAAACTCATTATTTCCCGGAAAAGATAGATTCAGCTGCTGAAAAAGCAATTTATTTCCCAGCGTTGAACTGGGTTTTTGGTTGTTAACTGCAACATTCCAGTTGTTATTTTGGACCACATTCAAACTGGCTGAATTTGCATTCTGGATCAACGAAGAATTATTTCCCACGACCTGCACTTCAACTCTCTGATTGATATTCGGATTTTTAGCGCTGGAAGTTCTGCTAATATTTAAAGCCACATTTGCCCCATCTTCAACCACACAAAATCTTTTCGTAAAAAGAGGTGAACTCGGAGAATCCAGATAAACGACAATTTCAAAATTACCCGAAATCTTGGGCTGAATTTTACTGTTTGGAAAAGTCAAAGTGTAATTGGTGTAAGCTTGTAAAGTATTGAAAGAATATTGATACTGGTCAATGAGCGCATTCAAACTTCCGTTCGCGAATTCTGTAAAAAACAAACCATCATCTTGCCAGTTCCGGTCAAAATGTTTCAAGGTATATCGATAAACCGTACTCGAGTTAGAAAGGTCATCAAATTTTAGAATAAGTTGCTCATTGAATCCGATCACCGCAGTTTCATCGTTCGTTTTTGGATTAAAAAGCTGAATGCTCCGAATATCCTGGCCGAATAAAACAGCGGTAAAAAACAGGAGTAAAAATTGTAAGTTTTTCATTGAGACGAAGATAATGAATTTTGATGTTGCTTGTTCTATTGATTTGAAAATACCAATTTAGTCTTCCTAACTTAAAATGATGATCATTATTGTTTCCTTTATATTTTTTAATTAAAAATTAGATTCTAAATTTGTGAAAAATTAGAAAATGCTCCAAATCAAATCCTTCCCTTTCAACCCTTTTTCTGAAAATACTTATATCGTTTTTAATGAGCGTAAAAATGCATTTATTATTGATCCGGGAAATTTTAGTGATGAAGAAACAGAAATTTTAGAAAAATTCATTTTAGATAATGATCTGAAGGTGCAGAATATTCTTTTAACGCATGCTCACATCGATCATGTTTTAGGTTTACAAAAAGCCTTTGACAAATACAAAGTTCCGGTTTTAATGCATGAACTCGAAAAAGAAATACTCGACAGAAATCCGATGGATGCGAATAGATTCGGTTTTTTCTTTAAACCTTTTGAGGGTAACATTTCTTATATAAAGGAAAATGAAGTCATTATTTTAGATGAAGATGAGTTTAAAATCCTGCACGTTCCGGGACATTCGCCGGGACATATTGCTTTTCACAATGAACCTCAAAAATTGATGATCTCCGGCGACGTTTTATTTGAAGGAAGCATCGGCAGAACCGATTTGTACAAAGGCAACTCTGAAGAACTTCTAAAAAGTATCAGAGAAAAACTATTTGTTTTACATGATGAAACCAAAGTGTACAACGGTCACGGAAATCCCACGACGATCGGCTTCGAAAAAAAATATAATCCTTTTTTTTAAAGAAAAAAAGAGCCAGGAATTAACCTGGCTCTTTTTACTTGTTACTTTGCTCTTATTTAAGCTTTCCACTTAATATTACAACCCATACTTGGTAACTGCATTTCTTCCTGCGGTTCACCTGCCAGTAAATTTTCGAAAGCGATGATCAGATCTTCTCCCGTAATTTCTTTTGTATTTCCCGGTCTGGAATCATCCATTTGTCCACGATAAATTAAATCTAATTTTTCATCAAAGAAGAAGAAATCTGGCGTGCATGCAGCATTATAAGATTTTGCGATCGCCTGACTTTCATCGTATAAATAAGGGAAATCGAATTTTTTTTCTACCTGAAATTCAGCCATTTTTGCTGGCGAATCTGCGGGATATTTTTCGGCATCATTTGCATTGATGGCGATAAATTCGATACCGCTGTTCTGATAATCTTCGTACAATTCTGCCAGTTTATCGATGATATGAAGTACAAATGGACAATGATTGCACATGAAAATAACAAGCGTTCCTTTTTCGCCTTTTAAATCTTCCAGAGATTGCATTTCATTGCTTTGTGAAGGATTTGGTAGTTCAAAAAAAGGTGCTTTTGTTCCAAGCTCGAGCATATTTGAAGGAGTATTTGCCATAATTTTTAAGGAGTTTATTTGATGAGGTGACGATTTAATAATTATTGATGCAAATATAATGATAAACTAATTCACTGAAAAAAATCAAATTTTCGTATTTAAAAGTGCTAATGATTCTTCCAATGAATTTTCAAAATTTACCCAATTGATATTTTCTTCTTTCCGGTACCAGGTTAATTGTCGTTTTGCAAATCTGCGGGAGTTTTTTTTGATTTCCTCGATGGCAAAATCCAACGTCCATTCCTGCTCAAAATATTTGAAAAGTTCTGAATAACCCACTGTCTGTAAAGCCAGATTATTTTTAAAGGGAATTAAAGATTCCGCTTCCTGAAGCAAACCATTTTCCAGCATCAAATCTACTCGCTGATTGATCCTGTCGTAAATAATTTCCCGCGGCGCCTGAATACCGATTCTGATGACATCAAAATCACGTTTTTTTACCTGATCTTTAATGTTTTCAGTATAGGTTTTGCCAGTTTGCCAGATGACGTCGATCGCACGAAAAAGCCGTCGTGGATTGTCTTTATCAACGAGTTCAAAATATTTAGGATCTAAATTCTGTAGGATTTTCTGTAGATTTTCTATTCCTTCTTCTTCGAAAATTCTTTCTAATTCTTTTTGATTTTTTTCGTCGGCTTCGGGTAAATCATTGAGTCCTTCAAGAACTGCTTTTTCGTACATCATGCTTCCACCGACCATAACCGCAATATCGTGAGTCTGGAAAAGTTCCTCAATTTTTTGGATGGCTTCTCTCTCGAACTGACCGATGGAGTAATAATTTTCTACGGAAAGCTGACCAATAAAATGATGTGGAACGGCAGCGAGTTCTTCAGAAGAAGGAGTGGCAGTACCGATTTTCATTTCTTTGAAAAACTGTCGGGAATCACAGGAAATAATTTCAGTCTCGAAATGTTTCGCGATTTGGATGGCGAGTTTTGTTTTACCGATTCCGGTGGTTCCGATGATGGAGATGAGTTTTTTCACAGCGCAAATTTCCTCATTTTTTTTGAATTAACGGGAAGTGATTTAATTCGGAGTTTTTATGTGGAATTTTAGATGTTTGAATTTTTTTAATAATTGTTGGAAAGGTAATTTTTGGCTAAAGCCGGATTTGAATTTTTCTTTTTTAAACGGGCTAAAGCCCGTTCCTAGTGATGGATCTTTTTCGGAAAATTGTTTTTGGAATTGTATTTGAAAATGGCTGTAATACTAGTGATTTTGAGGAAATTAATAGGATTAAGATTTTCTCCGCAAAAGGTAATGATTGTCGCTTTCAAGTTTTCGTTAAAGGTTTTTTGGGAACCTTGTCAAGGTTTGGAACCTTGACAAGGTTGATTGCAGTGAAATTTTCTGCATAATATTTCGGAAATAATCCAGATCAAAAATGCAATTTGACTTACAAAATACCTGAAATTCCAGCCCCGATTGCAATGAAAATCCTTATACGGAACGAAGTGGAGTAAAAGATTGCAATGGAAAGCGGGTTGTGATCATCGAAGAAAAAACTTCTAATATTGCTCCTAAAAAAAACCACTCAATTTCTTGAATGGTCTTATAAGTTATAAAGTTTATCCTACAATTTCAGCTTCTGTTACTCGCAGATCAGTTGATTTCATGGAGACTTCCCATTCTATGAATTTTTCTGCCTCTGCGATCAACATCGGCATTGCCAATGCGAGCAGCGCAAGATCGTCTAAAACGCCAATAACGGGGATCCAGTCTGGAATGATGTCTAAGGGTGAAATTAGATAAACCAGCACCAGTGCGGGTAAAATCACGTTTTTGAATTCGGGTTTGTAACCGCCTTTTGCCATGGTAGATTTAACCATTCGGATGATCACGGGAATCTTCCTGATAAATCCTTTGTGTTTGAATGCTTCTTTCGCTAATGCTATTTTTGATACTTTCATTTTTGTGTAATGTTTAGATCATACAATTCGCAAATTCTATACCACGATTTCTTAAATGTAGTTAAATTACTTGGTGAAATTATCGATGAATTCGTGAACTGATTTGCTGTTCCAGTCTTTCGAAGCATCTTCTTTCAGTAAAATTCTGCCATTTTTGTATAGTAAAAACGTGGTCGGAAATACTTTCGGAAGAACGTTACTGGAGATCGGACTTTGTGCAATATAAACCGGAACGGTGTATTTATTGTCTTTCATAAACTTCCGAACTTTGTCCTCTTCATCCTGCATTGCGATGAGTACAAAATCTATTTTATCTTTTTTAACGTCATATAATTTCTGAATTGTCGGCCATTCTTCGCGGCACGGAGGACACCAAGTTCCCCAGAAATTCAGAAAAATGAGTTTATTTCCGCGCAAAGTTTTCAGATTAATGTCGGGCGTATTAATTCCTTTCAGCTGAATATCCATATCTGAATCCTGGAGGGTGATCGTATTTTCAATGGCTGCTACAGGAAAAAATAGATCTTTTAATTTGAGTTTTACTTCAGGGAAAATAAAAAGTACCGCAATAAATGCGATGACGATCATGTTGAAAATGTTTTTTTTAAGAAAATTCATTTAGATTAAATTTATAATTTCTTCGATGGCATCTTTGCCTCGGTTTTTCGCATAATAGACCTGCAAGTCATTGTAAAATTCTTCTCTCGGATAGGTTGTCTCGTTTTCTTTGAATTTTTTCAGCAAGTCATTTCCATATTTCGGTCTTGGTCCCCAAACATTTTTTACAGAAAGATCTTTATTCAGAATAAGAACTCTCGGAATGGATTGCGTTCCGTTGGTTAAATACTGATCGATTAAAGAAGGGTCAGAATCTCTCAAAAATATTTTGACTTCATTTCCGGCTGCTTCAAAAAATTTGGAAACTGCAGGAACCGTCGCACTTGCATCGCCACACCAAGGTTCAGAAATGATTAAAATTTTTCCGTCGAAGTTTTTTTCTTTTATTTTTGAAAGTTGATCAGCGTCAACTTTGTACGTTTTTAGTGTTCGTTCCATGCGGTGAAGTCCGAGTTCATAATAATCCTGATATTCATCATTTTTATCGGGGTTATTGCGGTAGCGTTCTTCTGAAATTTTTAAATATTCCTCGAAAGTGAGGGCTTTTTGCCAGTAGTTGTTCATTCTTTTAAATTTTATTCAAATTTCGGTAAAAACCTTTAGATTCAAAGTGACTTTGATCACATTCAGAATTTTCTGAGCTGATTAATTAAAAATAGATCTGCGAGTACGAAAGCTGCTAAATTTTCAACAATAGGAACAGCTCTTGGTAAAACGCAGGCATCATGTCGTCCTTTTCCTTCAACGGTGATGGGATTTCCTTCTTTATCGAAACTTTCCTGCGGACGCAAAATTGTTGCAACCGGTTTAAAGGCGACGCGAAAATAAATATCCATTCCATTAGAAATTCCACCTTGTATTCCGCCTGAGAGATTGGTTTTAGTCGTAAAATCCTCATTAAACAGATCGTTGTGCTCGTTGCCTGTCATTTTTGCCCCGCAAAATCCACTTCCATATTCAAAACCTTTGCAGGCATTAATGTTGAGCATGGCTTTTCCTAATTCTGCCTGTAGTTTTCCGAAAACCGGTTCTCCGATTCCTATAGGTAGATTTTTGATGACACACGTTATTGTTCCACCGATTGTATTTCCTTCTTTCTTAATTTCTTTGATTTTTGAGATCATTTTCTCCGCAGTTTCAGCATCCGGACATCGAACATCATTAGAATCTATCTTCGAAAAGTCTAAATCCTGATACGGTTTTTCGCAGAAAATATCGCCGACGGATGAAACATAGGCGTTGATCTCTACATTTTCCGGGAGAAGTTGTTTCGCTAAACTTCCTGCCACGACCCAATTTACCGTTTCCCGTGCAGAAGATTTTCCGCCACCGCGATAATCCCGGATCCTAAATTTTTGATCGTAGGTGAAATCGGCGTGACTCGGTCGGTATTGTTGTGCGATATGATCGTAATCTTTGGATTTTTGATTTTCATTTTCGATGAGGAAACCAATGGGAGTTCCGGTCGTTTGTCCTTCAAAAATCCCAGAAAGAAACTTTACGGTGTCGCTTTCTTTTCTTTGGGTAACGATTGCAGATTGCCCCGGTTTTCTGCGGTCGAGCTGATGTTGAACTCTATCTAAATCGACATGCAGACCTGCCGGAAAGTTGGTAATAATTCCACCGTATGCGATTCCGTGGCTTTCGCCAAAAGTAGAAAGAGAGAGAAAATTTCCTAAATTAAACATATTACAAAGTTACTTATTTGTGATGAGTTTTGAGTTACGAGTTTCTGATTGTCAAGTTGTAATTCTTTTTTTTTAATAGAGATTTTTTTAGAGGATCTAGCTTCTTTTTAATCAGCTATTTTAGAGATTGTTTAGAGTATTCTTCTAAAACATTTTTAATTTTTAACTTTTCTTCCTGTGAAATTTTTCGCCAGATAAAACCTTCTTTTAATGTTTTTCCTTTCAATTGAGGAAAAATTCCGGCATCTAAATCTTCCTGGATGAATTGAGGGGAAATTGCGGGAAGTGGCGTATCAAAACTAAAGGGGTAATTCTTTACGACATTAAATTTTAAATTACCGATCTGATGGGTCTTGTATTTATTTAATTCAAAGTGAGCAGGTTTGTAAAACTGATTTACATTAAAACCTGTCATAAAACCTCCAAGTTTAAAACTGGGTAACAATTCGGTTACTACAGACGGAAATGATAAAAAACCAGCGAAAAACACAGAAAGCGTTGAAAAGATCACTAACGAAATTTTCTTTGTAAAAAATTCATTCAACAAAATAAAGGTGATCACAAAAAATACATCCAGAAAAAAACGGTATTGCGCGGAAAATAGCAGGACTAAAACTGATTTGATGAAAATTGAAATAAAAAGGATCCAAATAACTTTCGATTTTTTCTTTAAAGAATAGACGAAGAAAATCAGGAGACTCATGATGAAGAGCAAATGAATTTTACCTTTGATCCCATTGAGAAAAAGCCAGTTTTTAATATATTCAAAACCTGAAAATTTATGAATATCAGCATATTGATATTGCATGTCGTACGTTTTCATGATTGCTGTTTCTGAGGAATTCTGCAACAATTGAGGATTTGGTTTCCAGGATAATCCTAAATCTAAAAATTGTACGGGAAAAACAGGAAATCCGAAAGTCCAGCTATTTTTGAAAATAAATAAGATCAATACAAAAATTCCCAAAACAGTAAATTTTAAATTGCTCTTTAAAATGAGCAAACTGTAGAAGAAAGCGAAGATTGGCAACCAAATCATAGTCGGTTTTATCGCAAAAACGAACATAGAAAGTGCAAAAAGCAATGCGCAATTTTTGTTGGAATTAATTATTTCATTGAGGATAATGAGAGAGAATGCGATCACCGGTAGATCGGGACTTGGCGATTGGGTGAGCAAAAATAAAATGGGCAGAAAAAAGAGATGGATCCATGATTTTTTTTCGAACGTGTAAATTAAATACACGATCAAAACCATTACATTAATTCTTAAAAAAGGATCAGCAAAATTGGAAAAACCCGCCTGTAAAATATGCCAAACCGACATTTGACCCAATAAGAGATCGAGATTTGAAATTCCCTGCACCAAACCTATTTGAGAAATCCACTTCACCGTCGGAACGTAGTATCCAAAGTGATCTAAAATAAAAGGGTAGAAGGAACCGAAAAAGATAATGATGAAAACGAGAGGAAGGAAAAGCAATTTGTTTTTGCCGATAAAATTCCAGAACCGTTTGTAGATCCTAAAATAAAAAAAGAAAAACAATCCTAAAATAATGGAAACGCTTTCTACAAATATATTGAGCGGAATGAAAAAAGCCAGAAATGAACAGATCATTGACACTGAAAAAATGCCCATCATCAAATTAATCGCAATTCCTTCTGATAAATTTCCAGCTATTTTATTGAAAAACTGACCAAACCCGCTAAAGACAGGAATTAAAATAACGATCATAAAGAAGATAGAGACCATAAAAAAAGATTGCTTAAAAATAAGCAATCTTTTTTTTATATTATTTGAGAATAATTAATTTCTTGGTTTCACACGACCGTCTTTTCGATCGCCAGCTCTACCGATGGTATAACCTGTTGCGCCACCTACGACACCACCGATTACCGCACCTAGACCACGGTTATTTTTACTGATAATCGCTCCTGCAGCAGCTCCACCCACCGTTCCGATGATGGTTCCTTTTGCAGCTTTACTCATCCCTCTGTTCTGCTGAGTCGTTCCTTGCGATGTTCCTCCAGAGTTACCATTGTTTGAACCGGAGTTTGAATTATTTCGCGGAGTATTGTTTACATAAACCGTTCTCGTTTCTCTGATCACCTTAGGTTTTGAAGCGATTCTTGCTTTTTCTTTTTCTTCTGAAACTTTAGCAACGCTATCCGCTTTTTTCTGAGTCTCGTAAGCCATTTGCTCTTTCTCGATTGCTAATTTTTGTTTTTCAATCTCTAATTGTCTGGATTGAAATTCTATTTTTTGCTGATCTAAAGATTTTTCAGCAACTGAATTATCTTTTGTACATGCAGTCAATAACAACATCGACATTGCACCTGAAAACAAGAAACCTTTGATAATTCTTGTCTTGTTCTGTATCGGTTTTAATTGATTGGATGATTTCATAATTTTAAATTTTAAAATATTATAGATTAACAATATTAAGTGCAACATGCCAAATACGAAACCAATGTACTGTTAAGGAAACGTTAAAAAACTTAAAATGTTTTAAAAAAAGAAGCAAGTGTCTGTACTTTAGACACTTGCTTGCTTGAGGTTCCTAGCGGATTCGAACCGCTGTAGATGGTGTTGCAGACCACTGCCTAACCACTCGGCCAAAGAACCATTTGGGTTTGCAAATATAGGGATTTTAATTTTTGGAGAAAAATTTATTTAAAGATTTTCTTTTACACCGATCAATTCCAGTTCACTTTCGAGGCTTTTTGCGTTTTCAAAACTTCTCTTTCGTACAACAGCGGTATCAGCCAAGTTGTCGTGCCATCCTGTGCTACCTAAGAAAGACAATTGGTCGAAAGGTACTGCTCTTATGAAATTTCTCTTTAGGAAGTCCAGCATTGTAAGTTCGCTCCCATCAGTTTTTACCACTTTGGTTCCGGTGATCAATTTTCCTAAACTTCTACCCTTCGTTGCAAATTCTTTTAAAAACATTATAAAAGCGTAGGCTAAAAGAGTAAAGATTCGATCTATTAATGGATCCATGTTTTCTAATTCATCAGCGGTCTTTTCTATTGCAACTCCCAATATATAATATTTAAGCACTGCAAAAACACCTAATAAAAACCACATGATGAGCAGAGAAAATGCAAAGTCAACGAGATAATTAATGAAACGATAAATTTTTTCCGCCTTATTGCGTTCTATAACCTGTAGAGTTCTTGCCATATTATTTATTTGATTGATTTTTTTTTACGACTAAATACCTTGCACAAAAAGTTTTAATTGCGCTTCTGTATCAATAACGGCTGTAATTCCTGATGGATTAAGGAGGATCTTTGAAGGTGTAAGTTTAAAAACTTTTCCCTGCATTTTCAATCCTTTGTAATATTCTTTATTAAAGGTTTCTTCAATGCTTTTCTTTGAAGAATCTTCCAATTCCGCAGTGGGAATTCCGTATTCATCCTCGATCATTTTTACAATTTTTCTCTGAAACAAAAGTGTCGCCGTTTTATACAGAATATTCTTGGTTTTCAATTTGAAATGGGTGTCGCTCAAAACAATTTTTCGTTTAACTGCATCATAAACAGGAATTCCTGAGATGTATGAAATTCCCTCAACTGTGCCTTCAGTTTTTGCTTCGATCATAATTTTTTCATTCTCGCCGTAAACCTTGATGCCTGTAATTTTAATTTTCGACTTTCCTTCGCGGAAATCAAATTCTTTGCCCAAAAACGTCTTCTCTGCAATAGCTGTAGCTTCGGTGAAAGGAATATTGGCGGTAGTTTGTAAAAGAAATTTAGGCGGTAAATTCTGTAGTGAATTAAAATTTGCGATCGTTTTAATTAAAGTTGAAGCGGCCGGTTTTTCTCCCGAAAAAGTTTCAGAAAAGGTATCGATGCCAATTTGTGCTTCAATTTGATTGCCGTAAAAAATCAAAGGAGTGATGTTAATGCTTATCGGCGTAATTTTCAACCAGGTGTCGTATTCTTCGGAAATGTTGAACGGTTGCGAAAATTGATTCCACGCCATGATCGCATATTTTTGAAAGTTCAGTTGCGTAAGCATCATGTCATCAATCGTTTTACAGAAATCGTTTTGCTGTTTCTGCAAACTCGACTCTACGAGAGAAGTAATAGGAACTTTTATCTGCCCAAAATCTAAAACCGGTTTTGTCACCCATTTAAAACCCATTGGAGTCGTTTTTGTGACCATCGTCCAGTTGTTATTGAAAGTCAGTTGCGAATTAAAATACATCACCGTTTCAAACGTTGTATTTTGATAGGTGTAAAACCCAAAGGTTCCGATCCCTTTTTCTGCCCAGATCTTTAAAGGAACTTCGATGAGAAGATTTTGTTTTGTTCCGCCAACAAGTCGAATAGGTCGGGTTTTCCAGACTTTTACTTTGAATTGATCGTTGTCGTTATCGGTGAAAGAATTATCTTCAAAAATTAAATTTCCCACGGAGGCGTTGATGATATTTCCAATTTCCGCCAGAGGAATTTTTACGGGCATCGAAATGGAAGATTTAATTTTGGGGAAATTATAGTCCGCTTCAGAAGTCATGGTCGCAGTTTGCTGAGCAAAAAGTTTCGAAATTGAAAGAAGGAAAATGAATACTAAAAAATTTCGCATAATCATATTTTTCATTGAAACACAAATTTGCATAAAATTTGGATAATAGATATCAATAATTTGCATCATGTTTTTTTAAGGAGCTGTAAAATTTTCGGATCTTTCTTAAAGGCGTAATTTTGCATTATTAAATAACGATTTTCATATCTTATACCAATGAAAAATTTTGAAATTTCTGTGCTTGATTTAGCACCCGTCAAACAAAACAAAACAATTAATGATACTTTTAAAGACAGTTTAGAATTAGCCCGAAATGCGGAAAGGTTGAATTATAAAAGATTCTGGCTTGCTGAACATCACAATATGGCAAGTATTGCAAGCTCTGCAACTTCAGTTCTGATCGGATATATCGCGAATGGAACCGAAAAAATCCGTGTGGGATCGGGCGGAATTATGTTGCCGAATCACAGTTCGCTGGTTATTGCGGAACAGTTCGGTACTTTGGAAAGTTTATTTCCGGGGAGAATTGATCTTGGAGTTGGAAGAGCGCCCGGCACAGATGGAATCACGGCAAAAGCTTTGGGAAGAAATCCCATGAATATCAACCAACATTTCCCACACCAAATTCAGGAATTGCAAAGATATTTTTCCGTAGAAAATGCTCGAAGTGCAGTTCGTGCAATTCCGGGTGAAGGTTGTGATATTCCGATTTATATTTTAGGATCGAGTACTGACAGCGCGTGGCTCGCTGCGAAAATGGGATTGCCTTATGCTTTTGCCGGACATTTTGCGCCGGATATGATGGCAACCGCTTTTGAAATTTACCGCAGCAATTATGAACCGAGTGAAAAGTTTCCGAAACCTTATATTATTGCCTGTGTTAATGGTATTGCGGCCGAAACGGATGAAGAAGCTAAAAAATTATCCAACACGCTGTACCAAGCTTTTATTAATATTATACGGGACGACAGAAAACCTTTTTCGCCGCCGGTTGATGATATTGAAGCAGTTTGGAATCCCATGGAGAAAGCCCACGTTTTAAAGATGTTGCGCTATAGTTTTATCGGTGGTCGAACAACCATTAAAAGAAAACTGCAGGAATTTCAGGACTATTTTAATGTTGATGAATTTATGATCACTGCTCATATTTACGATCAGGCAAAAAAATTGAAATCTTATGAAATTTTTCGTAATGCGGTCGATGAACTAAATTTGGTGGCTGAAAATCAAAATGTTATTTAAATAAATAATCTTGCGTCCCGGCTTGAACGGAGCTCTTTTTTGGATTTCTTTGAAAAGGACGAAGCCAAGGCAGAAAACCAAAAAAAGCGGGAGTGGAAGACGGAAAGAGACGCCCAAAATAGAATTGTCGGTTGCATTAAAACTCAGTATCTTTGCAAAAATCTAAAAGTAAAATGTCAGATATTCAACTTAATACGATTCCTGAAGCGATTGAGGATCTAAAAAACGGAAAAATAATCATCGTAGTTGATGATGAAAACCGGGAAAATGAGGGAGATTTTCTTTCTGCGGCCGAATTAACGACGCCGGAAATCATCAATTTTATGACGATCCATGGTCGTGGATTAATTTGTACGCCGCTACCGGAAAAACGTTGCGATGAGTTAGGACTTGATATTATGGTTACGCGAAGCAGCGATCCGAAAGAAACTGCTTTTACGGTTTCTGTAGATTTGTTGGGAGCCGGAGTTTCTACGGGGATTTCTGCGAGCGACAGAAGTCAGACTATTTTAGCTTTGATGGATGAAAAAACAAAACCTGCCGATTTTATGCGTCCCGGACATATTTTTCCTTTGCGTGCGAAAAAAGGCGGTGTGTTAAAAAGAGCCGGACATACCGAAGCAGCAATCGATCTGACCAAATTAGCCGGCTTGAAAGAAGGTGGTGTGATCTGTGAAATTATGAATGATGACGGTTCGATGTCGAGACTTCCGGAATTGGTGGAACTGGCAAAAAAGCATGATCTGAAAATTGTTTCTATTGAAGATTTAATTCAATATCAATTAAGAAAGGGAGATTTGATCGAACGTTTGGAAGAAAGAAAAGTGAAAACCCATTACGGTGAATTCGACTTTTTCGCTTTTAAAGAAACAAGTACTGATCAAATTCATTTTGCTTTAACGAAAGGAAAATGGGCGGAAAACGAGCCGATTTTGGTGAGAGTTCAGGCTTCAAATTCTTATTTCGATGTTTTGAGCAGATTAACTGCCGGTGAAAAACCTTTGCTTGAAAAAGTAACTTCTATGATCAACGAAGAAGGAAAAGGCGCGATTATTTTTATTAATAACGTTTCAAACTCTGAAAATACGATGCGCAAATTGCAGCAGTTTTTAGATTTTCAGGATGGTCAGGAAAAACGTCCAACTTTGGCTTCTAACTTTCATGATTATGGAATTGGAACACAGATCTTGAAAAACTTAGGCATCAATAAATTTAGAGTGATCACTCAAAACACCGCGCAGAAACCGCTTGTTGGTGGTTATGATGTTGAGGTGACGGAAATGGTGGAGTTGTAAAAAGAGTCAAGGAAAAAGGAAAAAGAGCCCAATGAAAATTGGCTTCCAATATAAAAGAAAATCCCGATTCATTATTTGAATCGGGATTTTTTTATTTTTAATGAGCGTTGAAATTTGACTAATTATTTCGTTGCTTTTTTTCTGTTTTGAAATTTCTTGATCCAATTGTAAAAAATTAGAAATCCAAATACAAAAATTGAAAATCTGCTTAATAAATCTCCTGCTTTGGAGTAAAAAGTAATTTTATCATAGAGGTTGACCTTTGCAAAAAGAGTTGTTTTGTCACCATAGAAAGTATCTGCAACCACATCGCCTTTCGCATCAATATGCGCAGAAATTCCACTGTTTGCTGCTCTTGCAATTTCGCGGTGGGTTTCAATCGCGCGCAGTCTTGCATACGCCATCAATTGTTGGTGTCCCTGCGTTTCGCCCCACCAGGAATCGTTCGTCATAATTGCTAAGAAATTGGCGCCTTTTTTCACATATTCGGTTACATATTCGCCGTAAATACTTTCATAGCAAATGATCGGGGCAACTTTTCCTTTATTAAAAGGGTTTGTGAAGACTTTTCTTTCCGGATCCGCTGCAAGTGAAGCGGTTGTTCCACCCAAATTGATCATGGCATTTCCGAGAATTGGTCGAAGAACATTGATGTAAGGAAAGATTTCTACGCCCGGAACTAATTTCCCTTTGTGATACACTTCTACTTTTTGATTCGGAATAATTTGAACCGCCGAATTATAACTGTCCACAAAAATTCCCTGGGAAGTTTGATACGCCGTTTTTGACTTCTCACTTTCAATCGGATAAAAACGATGCGAGGAAATTCCTGTTGTAAAAACAGATTTCGGATGTCTTTCTAAAAATTCTTTGATTTTATTTAAAAGTATATTCTGCTCAAAACCGCTTTCCGAAATAGAACCGTAACCTGGAAGAGAAGTTTCCGGACCAATATAATAATCAATCTGTCCTTTTGAATTTTGTTCAGCTAAAGTCAATAAATCATTTAAAATGGTCAAACTGTCTTTTGAATATTTTTCGTTGTAGGGATCTAAATCCGGTTGAAGCATTAAAACGTTGACAGAACCGATCGGTTTTTCATCGAAATTATTGTATTTCATTAAAGAGATCAGCATCGGCACAAAAATCAATATTGCTAACAAGGAAGAATTAATAATGAGCGATTTACGTTTTCGACCGGCTTCCCAAATTCTTAACGTATAAAAAATATAAACATTAATAAGTAGGATCCAGAAACTTCCACCAGTTGAGCCTAAAGTGTCGTACCACTGAATGACTTTCGGATAATCTGCAAAAGCGTTTCCTAAATTCAACCAGGGCCAGGTAAATTCCCAAGACATGAGAAGTTTCTCAAAAACCATCCAGATGGCGACGAAAAATACGAGTCCGAAATACGTTCCCTGCGCATTTTTATACCAGTGATAACATTGAAAAATAAAGGAATATAAGAAAGCATTAAACAAAACCGGAAATACGACCGCCAGTAAAGCATGCGATCCATCGGGATTTCTCGCGCCGTACAACCAACCAGTCGTTACGATATCCCAAATCAGAAAAGTGAGAAAAGTTAAGCCGTAAATGACTCTGCCTTTGTTTTTAATTTTTGAAAATTTTGAAATGTCGTGTTCCATGATGAGAAGTGGAACGAGGGCGAAAAATATAAAGAAGGGAATGCCGTAAGTGGGCCAGGAAATACTGAGTAAAACTGCTGAGAGTAAGGAGAGGATTATATATTTCATAGAATATTTGAACTATTGTTTAAGAGTCAAAGTTAAGCTTAATCAAATAAATGTTAGCAAATGGTGGGAATAATAAAACTTCAAATTAAAGTTTCTTCTTTTTTTACCATTAAGAAATTAAGATGTTCTTTCTTACTGCTTTCATTAAGAAAAATCAATAGATTTTTTTCATTAGAAGGATTAAAATTTCTTGATAGATATTGAAAATTATTTTAAACACATAAGTCACATTAGTTTTAGGAAACATCTACTTTTAAAAGTGCACATAAGTTCCTAAAATCAAAGATTTTCAACTTTGTGTTCTAAATATTCTCAAAGGGAGAACTAATTCTAATGTGACTAATGTGTCTAACTGAAATTAACAACATCTAAATTTCTTAAAAAACTTAATGTTAAAAAATTAAGATTGAAATTCGATTTCCACACTTACACCGTCCATTTCGCCGGGCATTGGTGGATTTGTTTTGGTGATTTTTATTTTAATAAATGAAACTTTTGGAAATTTTAAGGAGATCTTTTTTAAAATTCTTCCTGCAACGTGTTCCATCAATTTTGACGGAATTTTCATTTCTTCATGAATGATATCGTTGATCTCTGCGTAATTGATGGTGTCGTTCAAATCATCAGTTCCAACCGCTTTCCAAAGATTAGCCTGAACTTCTACATTGAGAATATAGTACGTTCCGATGATTGTTTCTTCGGGGAGAACGCCATGATAAGCGTAGATCTTTAGATTTTCGAGGAGTATTTTTGATGTCATTTTAGTCATTTTATTTTAACGGAATAACTGTGGATTTTTATTGATAATTATCCGTAAACATTATAATCTCACAAATGTTAAACTAAAAACAGAGATTTTCTTCAATAGGATTTTTTCAAATGTTTTTTTCTCAAGGATTTCAGGTTTTGACATTTAAAATTTTATAAGTTTTGGCTAAAGCCAGATGATTTTTTTTATTAAAACGGGCTAAAGCCCGTTCCTATTGAATAATGTCATATTTCTAATAGAAAACTCTTCAAAAGTGTAGGATGATATCTAGGATTTTTCCGAATTAATTTCCACATTACTACATTATTAAATCACCAAGTTATTTAACAGTCGTCGAAAGTTCCAGCATTGCTTCAATCGGTTTCAAAGCTTTTAATCGTAATTCTTCGTCCATCGTGATTTCCGGTAATTCGTATTTCATGCACAAGTACAGTTTTTCAAGTGTATTTCTTTTCATGTAGAAACATTCGGAGCAGTTGCAAGATTCATCAAAAACCAAAGCAGGCATCAATTTTTTGTGTGGTGCGCGTTTTTGCATTTCGTGGAGAATTCCTTCTTCCGTTGCGACGATAAATTCCTGAGCATCGTCTTTTTCCACAAAATTCAGGAGCGCAGAAGTAGAACCAACAAAATGAGCCAAATCTAAAACTGATGATTCGCTTTCCGGATGTGCGATGAGCTTTGCGTGCGGATTTTCTGCCAGTTGTTTTGCGATTCTTTCCATTGAAAAAGCTTCGTGCACGATACAGGTTCCATCCCAAAGAATCATGTCGCGACCTGTTTTCTTGGCTAAATATTTTCCTAAATTTTTATCGGGCGCGAAAATGATCGGTCGGTCTTTTGGCAAAGCTTTAATGATGACTTCAGCGTTCGAACTCGTTACAATAATATCAGATTCGGCTTTTGTTTCTGCGTTACAGTTGATGTACGTTGCGATTAGAGCATTCGGATATTTCTCCCGCATCGCGCGCAAACCTTCGCCACTGCAGCCATCTGCTAGCGAACAACCCGCTTGAGTATCAGGAAGAACTACTTTTTTGGTCGGATTTAAAATCTTTGCTGCTTCTGCCATAAAATGAACGCCACAAAAAGCGATCATATCAGCATCGGTATCCTTTGCAGCTCTCGCCAATTGTAAAGAATCACCCAAATAATCCGCAATATCCTGAATTGCGGCAGGTTGATAATAATGCGCCAAGATCACCGCATTTTTTTCCTTTTTTAACTCCAGAATCGCTTTTACCAAATCGTCTCCCTGAGGAATGATGAGGTCATCAATTTTTAAAAATCCTCTTACCGGAAGATTGGCTTTTGCGTTATTTAAATTTTCTGTGCTCATTGCTTAAAAATATTTAGGATTCGGATGTATAAATGTATAATTAAAATCTTGAATGAAATGTGCGGAAGAAATAATTCTTTGTTTATTTTCGCTTGAAAGAGCTGTGTTTTCTTCTGTTTGAATATGTAAAATCTCAGCTATCGATGGATGTTCCGGAGCGACGATATTGTAAGTTTCAGATTCTTTGTCGGAATTAATGACGAGTTCTACCATTGCTAAAATATCTTCGTAATGAATGTAATTGGCTTTCTTTTGAGGGTTTTCCGGACTTCTGTTTTTGAACATATTTGATAAGGCGCGCTCATCGCCCATTAAACCTCCAAAACGTAAGATAGTTGTTTGCGGATATTTTTCTCTCACTAAATTTTCTGCTCTTAGAATATCTTGACGTAAATTCTCTGTTTCTTTTTCCGTAAAAGTTCTGTTCTCCGTTGGATAAATTCCGGTGGAACTGAAAAGAATGGTTTTTGGGAATTTCTTTTCCAGTTTTTTAAATCCCTCTAACCAACTTTCCCGGGAAATCGGCATGCTGAAAATGGCAACATCAACGTTATTTAAAAAATCGAAATTTTCGGTCGTATTAAAATCGAGAACGTGAACCTCCGAAGCTGCGTCTTTTAATGAAGCTACTTTCTCCTCAGAAGTGGTGGTTGCAATAACTTCGTAATTTTTTTCCGTTAAATATTTGGCTAATCTTTTTCCGACCCAGCCGCAACCGATGATGGCAATTTTCATGAGCATAAAAAATTTTCAATGATATTTTCAATGTCTTTCTTCGCAGCATCCAGATCCTGGTTGACGACAATTTTGTCAAACTGGTTTTTAAAAGTCATTTCGTGGGTCGCTTTTTGAACGCGGGTTTTGATGGTTTCTAAATCATCTGTTCCGCGTGCTATTAAACGAAGTTCGAGCTCGGCAACAGAAGGCGGCATGATGAAAACAGCCATTGCTTGGTCGCCGAAATATTTTTTAAGGGAAATTCCACCTTTCACATCCACATCAAAAATGACTACTTTTCCGGCTTTCCATATTCGCTCTACCTCAGATTTCAAAGTACCGTAAAATTTATCTTCGTACACTTCTTCAAATTCTACAAAGGCGTCTTCTTCGATTTTTTTTCGGAAATCATTGGGATTCAAAAAGTGATAATCTATAGCGTCCTGTTCTTCTCCACGCGGATTTCTGGTGGTGCAGGAAATTGAAAACTGCAGTTGCGGAAATTCCTGCAAACAATGTTTGACCAAAGTTGTTTTTCCGCTTCCGGAAGGTGCTGAGAAAATGATGACTTTTTGCATAAATTATTGTTGGTGAGGGATCTTTGAAGATGGAAGCTGGAAGAAGGTTCAGTTTTAAGGTCTATTATCTATCCGTCTGTTATCTTTTGGCCTAATTTTAAAGTACGTTTAACGTTTGTTCCTTAATTTTTTCCAGATCATCTTTCATCATGACAACGAGTTTCTGAATTTCTGCGTGATTGGCTTTTGAACCCAAAGTATTGATTTCCCGCCCGATTTCCTGGGAAATAAATCCGAGTTTTTTACCATTAAAATCTTCACTGATCATGACTTCCTGGTAATATTTTAAATGCTGCGTCAAACGAACTTTTTCTTCAGCAATATCTAATTTCTCCGTGTAATAAGCCATTTCCTGATAAAAACGCGTTTCATCGATCTGGTCAAATTCGTTGAGTGATTTGCGGTATCTTTCCTTCACACTATCCATTCTCACTTCTTCGTAAGGTTCTACCTGAGAGAGATAGCTTTCAATTTTTTTAATGTTTCGTTCAAGTTCATCCTGTAGAATTTCGCCTTCCGTTTTGCGGAAGTTTTCAAATTTTGTGAGCGATTCATTCAAAACTTCAATTAAAAAAATCCACTCGTCTTCATTGAGTACATCCGCTTTCGAAGAAATAACATCAGGCATTCTGATGGCCATTTTCAAGTATTCGAAATCGGGACCGTCGCCAGCAATTTTCTTTAATTCATTCATATAAGAAGTGACCAGATCCTGGTTAATGTTGACGTCGCTGGAATTATCTAAACTTTCAACGTTGATATAGCAATCTACTTTTCCACGCAGCATTCGGTCATTGAGCATTTTTCGGATCTCAAATTCCTTTTCTTTATATCGCAAAGGCATTTTGATATTGAGGTCAAAAGATTTGCTGTTCAGTGATTTTACATCGATGGTCAATTTCTTACCTTCAAATACACCTTCGCTTCTTCCGAAGCCGGTCATGGATAGAATCATGGATTTTCTTTAAGAGACAAAGGTAAATATTTCAAAACTTTTAGCCTTAAAAATTTAAGATGAAAAATTTAAGCATGATTTCAGAAAAGATAATTTTATATATTTGCATTTATAATAAAGATTTAGAAATATGCTTAAATCGCTTTTCCATTGGAAAGTCTTGGTGAATGTCTTGGTTGCTGCTCTGGTTTTCACCGGATTGGTTTGGTTAACTTTCCGTTGGTTAGAGATTCACACGAATCACGGCAAAGAGATCGCAGTACCAAATGTGATCAACAAATCGGTTCACGATGCCATAAAAATTCTCGACGATTCCGGTTTGGAATATGAAGTTGACAGTTTTAAATATGATCCCAGATATCGACCATTCCAGGTTTTACAGATCTATCCTTCGCCGGGTTCCCGTGTAAAAGATGGACGAACCATTATTTTAAAAGTAAATCCAAAAACATACGCACAAGTTTCGGTACCAGATATTCTTGATCGGTACAAAGGTTTGGCTTTTCGTCAGTTAGAACAGGTTGGGCTAAAAGTGGGCGATACTATTTTCGAGCCAAGTATTCAAAGAGATGCCGTGATCAGAATGATGTATAACGGTACTGTAATTAAACCAGGTTCTCTTTTGTCCAGGTTTTCTACCATCGATTTAGTCATTGGTTCAGGCCCGAAACGAAATATCGGTGTTCCGAGTTTGGTCGGTTTAACCGTTCAGCAAGCCAAAGCGATCATTGCTCAGAATTTATTTGAAGTTGGTCTGGTCGAATTTGATGACCAAAAGAATGATGAATCTGATATAGTTTATTATCAGGATCCGGCTCCCTACGATGTTCGGGATCAGGGAATGCAGATCGATATTTGGGCCAGTAAAAAAACACCCGCCGAAATGGGAGCGAAAATTTCTCAGCTTAATTCCATTTACAGGATAAAAATTGATACTTCTGCAGCATACAGAAAATATGAAGAGCCCGTTTACAGAGAGCCTGCTCCTAGTAGGGTGGAACCATCTGTAGAAACGCCGGTTCCGGTTCCGCCTAAAAGAGAAACCGTTCAGCCTGAAGTCAAAAAGCAGGAAGCTCCCAAAAAAGTTGAAGTCAAAACGACAACTACCAATACTACGCCTTCAAAAACAACTCCAGCTAAACCTGTAGAAAAGCCAAAAGCCAGAAAGGTGATTGTTGAGTAGTTTTATAATAATTATAAAAATCCTAAAGCTTCAACCGAAATGTTGGAGCTTTATCTTTCAAAAAATAAAATGATCGAAGAAAGCGAAAATTTTGCCGACGAAGAATTAATTGATCAGGAGTCTAATGATGCTGAATCTGAAGGGCTTTATGAGCATCTTTCGCTTAAAGTAGATCCTGGACAGGAAAAAATGCGGATCGATAAATTTCTGGTTAATTTTCGTCAAAATTCTTCCAGAAATAAAATTTCCCAAACCTGTCGTGCCGGAAATGTAGTGGTGAACGGGCATCCCGTAAAGCAAAACTACCGTGTAAAACCAGGAGACGAAATATCGGTCCTGCTGACGAAACCACCGCGGGAAAATATTATTATTCCACAAGATATTCCTATTAATATCGTTTATGAAGATGATGACGTGGTCGTTGTAGATAAAGCAGCCGGAATGGTTGTACATCCCGGTCACGGGAATTATGACGGCACTTTGATCAATGCGCTGGCTTTTCACTTCGAAAAAAACGGTATGAAATCTGACCTTGATCGGGTCGGTCTCGTTCATCGGATCGATAAAGATACTTCCGGTTTATTAGTCATTGCGAAAAATGAATATGCCCTAAGTTTTTTGGCGAAACAATTTTTTGACCGAACAACGAAAAGATTATACTGGGCGTTTGTTTGGGGAAATATGGCAGAAAATGAAGGAACGATCACCGGCAATATCGGCAGACATTTAAAAAACAGGATGCAGATGGCGGTTTTTCCGGAGGGAGATCTAGGAAAACATGCAGTGACGCATTATAAAGTTCTGGAGCGTTTTCGATACATCACTTGGGTCGAATGTAAACTTGAAACGGGAAGAACGCACCAGATCCGCGCGCATTTCAAACATATTGGTCACACCTTGTTTAATGATGAAAGATATGAAGGAAATCAGATTTTAAAAGGGGTCAATATGCCGAAATACAAGCAGTTCATCAAAAATGTGTTCGAAGTTTTACCGCGTCATGCGCTTCATGCACACACTTTAGGATTTGTGCATCCCGTGACAAAAGAGGAAATGTATTTTGAAAGTCCAATGCCGCAAGATATGGACGAAGCGATAAATAAATGGAGAAATTATATAGAATCTTAATTCCAGTAAAAGTTTTTTTATATTTGCGCAAATTCACGCATCATTAATTATGAGAAAAATATATACGTTAATTTTCGTGGTTGTTTTTTTAGGAATCTACAAAAGCCAGGAAACACTGCCTTACTACCAACAATATTTGATTGAAGGCGACTTCCTTTTCAACCCTGCGCTTTATGGTAAAACCGACGATGTGGTGCTGAATTTGAATTATCAGAAGCAGTTTTCGCAGTTTGATCAGTCTCCGAATGTGCAGTCTGTCGGAATGCATGCTAATGTTTTTGATCGGGTAGGAGCAGGTTTGTCTTTTTTCCGGGATCAAAACGGTCCTATTTCTTCCAACGGAATTTCTGCGGGAGCTTCCTATTTTATTCCTATTGATGATGATGGCGAGCGAAAAAGTCAGTTTTCCTTTGGTACCAATGTGAGTTTTTACAATATGAATATTGATCTGGCGATGCTGAATCCGAAAGATCCGGGAGATCCGACGCTGTCTTCAGATACCAATTCTTTATTTTTAGTTTACGCTAATTTAGGTTTGGCGATCACCTACCGAAACTTTTTTGCAGGAGTTTCTGTGAATGATATTGCCTTGACCAACGATATTCCTATTGTTAATGGAATTGAGCCAGAACCTACCAAATTTATCATTAATACCGGTTATGATTTACATCTGAATGAAGATGTATTTGTGACGCCCTCTGTTTTAATGAATTTCAACACCAATTCTTCGCGAATCATGGATTTCAATTTAATGGGAACTGTTTTATCCGATAAGAATTCTTTCTCCGCGGGCGCAAGTATGCGAACTGCAAGCAATCAGTTTGGGAGCCAAAATCTGGGTATTTCTCCCATCATCAAAGCTACGGTGAGTAATTTCTTTTTCGGTGCGAGTTACAATTTTGGACTTTCGGATATTCAACAGTACGCCGGAAGCAGTTTTATGCTCAGTGTCGGTTACAAATTCGAAAACTTCATCAACACGAGAGGATACCGTTATTAATTGCATGTTTTTGAGTAGCTGCTTTTTAATGATAAAATGATAAGTTATCGGTTGTTTTAAATATTAAAAAATTCATCATTCACCCTTCACCATTCAGATCCTTTGACTCTTGGACAAGTCGCGACTTGTCCCTACAATACTTGGCTCTTCTTAAAAATGATTTACCTCCACATTCCTTTCTGCAAGCAAAAATGCAGTTACTGTAACTTCCATTTTTCAACTTCTTTAAATTATAAAGAAGAGATGATCGCTGCGATAAAAAAAGAAATTTTTCTTCGTAAATATGAGTTGGAAAGCAAGAATTTAAAATCCCTTTATTTTGGTGGTGGAACGCCTTCCATTCTTAAAGTAGATGAACTTCAATCGATTATTGATGAGGTTTTAAAACATTTTTCCTTTGATCCCAATATCGAAATTACGCTAGAAGCCAATCCCGATGATCTGGACAAAAATTTTCTGAAAGACTTATCACATTCTCCGTTTAACCGTTTGTCAATAGGAACGCAGAGTTTTTTCGATGAAGATTTGAAAATGATGAATCGCGCCCATAATTCCGGTGAAGCTGAAAGTTCCATTAAAAGAGCGCAGGATTTTGGTTTTGAAAACATCAGCATCGATTTAATTTACGGATCGCCGACTTCTAATTTTGAGATCTGGAAAAAAAATCTTCGGAAAACGATAGAACTTCAGGTTCCGCATATTTCTTCCTACGCGTTAACCGTGGAGCCAAAGACAGCTTTAAATACCTGGATCTCGCAAGGTAAAATTGCTGCACCGCAAGAAGCTGAGCAACATCAGGAATTCTTTTATATGACCGATTTCTTGAAAGATCATGGTTTTGATCACTATGAGATCTCGAACTTTGGAAAGCCCGGTTTTCATTCTAAACACAATTCTGCGTACTGGAAATATGAGGAATATTTAGGAATCGGACCTTCAGCACATTCGTATAATGGCCGTAACGAAAGAAGCTGGAATATTGCAAATAATCAATTGTATATTAATTCTTTGAATCAAAATAAATTGACGAAAGAAACCGAAATTTTATCTGAAAAAGAGCAGTTCAATGAAATGTTGATGATCGGTTTAAGAACAATTTGGGGGGTTGATCTGTCTTCTTTAAAGGAGAAATTCAGCGCAGAACTTTTAGAATATTTTCAAAGTGAAATCAAAAACAAGGTGGAAGACGGCTTGTTGAAAATCGAAAATGATCATCTGATGATCCCGGAAAAACACTGGTTTCTTGCGGATGGAATTGCGTCGGATCTGTTTATGGTGTAATGGTACAGATAGCTATTAACGGGTCACTCCTACGGAGTTTGGTTTAATTAAAATGATTGCTACAAAGAGGTCACTCCTCCGGAGTTTGATTTTGGTTTAATTGAAATGATGGCGACAAAGAGGTCACTCCTCCGAAGTTCGATTTCGTTCGATGATGTTTACAAGAGTTCACTTCTAAGGAGCGATTTTCAGGTATTGACTGATTTATTTGGCCAAGTCGCGACATGTCCCTAGTTGGGTATTTTCACTTTTTCCCTGGCTCTTCTCATTCTTGAGTCTTTATTCGTATTTTTGTAAAAATTTCTTCCTTTGAAAACTAAAAAACAGGATTTCAGCCATCTTTCCGCCAAGCAACCTATTGGAATTTTTGATTCCGGAGTGGGTGGGTTAACCGTCGCCAAGGAGATCAAACGATTGTTGCCCCACGAAGATCTCATTTATTTTGGGGATACCAAACATCTTCCGTATGGTGATAAATCGAGAGAAGCCATCGTCGGATATTCTACGAAAATCACAAGTTTTCTGCTGGAAAAAAATTGCAAAGCCATTGTTATTGCGTGTAATTCTGCCACTGCAAATGCTTTAAAAGAAGTTTTAGAACTCGTCAATGAAAAAGTTCCCGTCATCGATGTGATCAATCCGGTAGCTGAAAAAGTTTCCTATGAGATTCACAATAATGTTGGCGTCATAGCGACGAAAGCCACAGTAAATTCTGGACTGTATAAAAAATCCATTCGCAAACACAATAAGTTTATCAAGGTTGATGAACTGGCGACACCACTTTTGGTTCCTGCTATTGAAGAAGGTTTCAGAAACCATCCGATCACGCATTCCATTATTTATAATTATTTGAGCAACAATAAATTAAAGAATATAGAAACTTTGATTTTGGGGTGTACGCATTATCCGCTTCTAATTAATGAAATTAAACAGTATTACGGAAATCGTGTTCGCGTCATTGATTCGCCGAGTATTGTGGCGAATCAGCTGAAAATGATCCTGGAAAAACACCATCTCTTAAATGATAATAATCCAAAGCCAAAATATCATTTTTATCTGTCAGACATCACCAAAAACTTCGAAAAAATATCTAAGAAATTCTTTGGAAAAAGCATTGATTTAGAAATGAAGGTGCTTTAAGTGCCTTTGCAATCATTTAAACCACAAAAGTCACAAAACGCAGATTGGTGAATAGTTTAACATTATACTTTAAAAAAGTAAAAAAAATTGAAAAATCTATAGATTTCTACCTTTGTGTAAATTCTGTTTATAAGGTTGTCGAATCTTGGTCTTCTTCCGGATTGTGTGTCTCTGGTTGCTGTTCATTCGGTTTAAAGAAAGAGAAACTCACATTTCCATATTTTCGCGTATCGGTTAAATTGGGGTGTTCCAATTTCGTGCGGCTTTGATGTTCCAAAATAAATACGCCATTTTCCTTCAAATAATTATTATTTAAAACGAGGGAGATCAATTCGTTGTACTTGCTGATCTCGGTCTCAAAAGGAGGATCGGCAACGATGATTTCGTAAGATTTTCGTTTTCTGTTTTTCTTTAGATAGTCGAAAACATCAGCTCTCTGCACATTGACTTGCGATCCCATTTCCAGTTCTGTTGCGGTAGCATTGATAAAAGCCGAATGTTTCGGATTCATTTCCACCGAAGTCACATCTTTACACTCTCTGGACGCAAATTCCAGAGAAATTGAACCAATTCCCGCAAACAAATCGAGCACAGAAATCGAAGCAAAATCGAGTCGGTACCGGTTTTCAATAATACTGAACAAAGCTTCTTTTGCGAAATCAGTTGTTGGTCTTACATCGAAATTTTTCGGAGCGGAAATTCTTTTGGCTTTCCATTGGCCACTGATTATTCTGTACATTTAGATGTAGGGTGTTAGATGTTTGGTGTAGGGTGTTTGAAACTTTGTTATTAATCTAATTTATTTCTGAAAGCGATAATGTGATTCATGATTTTATATGATTCATTATACAGTTCTATAAATGTTTCCTCTGTGATATAATTTCTGTATTTTGCTTTATAAAGGCAGGTTACAACTTCTGCGATGGAACGTATTGAATATCCTAAAAACCTTCTAAACTCAGGATTGCGTTGCAAAATGCTGCCTTCTGAGATATTGAGAGAAATAGAATCCGAAGCTCTTCTGATTTGTGAAATAAGATTAAAAACTTCATCTTTCGGAAATTTTGAAGAGCAATGGTAAATCTTTTCAGCGAAACTCATGGAGTCTTGCCAAATAATTAATTTTTCAAATTTGAAACTCATCTTGTATTTTTAATAAAATTACAAAATCACATTTACTATTCCGAAATTGTCACCCATCATCCATCATCCAGCACACATCATCTCGCAGTTAAAATAAAGTTCTTCTGCGGAATATTATCAAAAACGATCTTCAGATTCTTCACAAACTTCTTTAATTCTGAAATAAAAGTTTCATTTTCTGTTGTTTCGCCATAGACAAAAAATTGGGTTTCGTCCGTTCCAAAACCGATCTTGCTTAAGGTAAACATGATGAAATATAAAAAATCAACTTCCGAAGTCACGTCCAAATTGTTATAAAGAATCACTTTTCTCTGGTCAAAAGCAAAAAATTCACATTGATGATGATAGAGATTAATGTGGATCTCTTTTTTATTTTTTACAGAAATATTATTCAGGAATTGTTCGCCCGAAAAATTAAACTTCGTCGGAATCGCCAAACCTTTAATTTGATCATAAGCCGATTTCGGAAAAGTGTAATAAAACTGAACGCCAAATTTCTTGTTTACAGACAGCATCAATTCTTCTTTTTCCTGATCAACAGGCGCATTAAAAGCAATCAGATCAAATCCCAGATCATGCTGGGAAAAACCTTCCGGCATTAAAGTAAAATGATTCAGCGCAGAGATCACGGTAATTTCTTTGAAATTTTTCTGCGCCAAAATTCCCTGCAATTTTTCGGACAGGAAATTTTCAGGGGATTCTTCCTCTCTAAAAAAAGAATTTTCGGCGGAAACAATTTTGTTTCTTGAGATTTGATTTTGAATACCGTCTTTGGTAAAAAGTAATTTGAGTTGTTCCATGCTTTACGAGCGCAAATTTATTAAAATTAATCGGCTTTTGAAATTTTCTGAATTTTAGATCGTTATGAGCAAAATCATTCCCTCCTTCAAAAGGTAATTGCTATCTTTACCAAGGACTAAAAGAAGATCAATTTTAAATTATTATTCAAATTTATAGCTTATGAAAAAAGTATTTTTTGTTTTTTTACTGATGTTTTCGGTAACTATTTTTGCTCAGAAAATTGAAAAGCAAACTGTCGACGCCGCTTGCGGAATGTGTCAGTTCAAAGTGAAATCTGAAAAAGGTTGCGCCGTATTTGTAAAAATCGAGGGCAATCTTTACCCTGTAGAAGGAATGGATAAAAAAGTTTTTGGTGATGCTCACGCAGATGACGGTTATTGCAAAATGATCAAAAAAGCAGTTGTAAGCGGAGAGATCAAAAAAGGAAAATTTTATGCGACCGCTTTCAAATTTGTGGAAAGCTAGAGAGCGTGAAAGAAGATGGGAGAGGGAAGATAGCGTGATGATTTGTCGATAAGGGTTGCTTCGTCGTCCCTCCTCGCAATGACGCGGACGTCGAAATACGTACCATGAACCATGAACCACGAAACCCGGATCTCGCAACCCAACGTGTAACCCTAACTTTAACGAAAATAAACCAATACTGTACCCGATTGATGGTGCAGTATTTCTTTGTTATGAAACTCCAGATTGGTCTGGCTTTCTAAAACATCCAATACCATTTGCTGTAAAACACCATCACCAATTCCGTGGATGATCTCCAGTTTTTTTAGATAATTTTTACGGCAATAGTCTAAAGTTTGAAGGAGTTTTTCTTTTTGGAGGAACAGTCTTTCGAAGGAATCGTAGTTGCCGGTATTTTTGACTAAGTTTTCAAAATGGAGATCCAGAACGAAAGGCTTTTTATCGTGTTTTTTAGAAATCGGTTTTGAAACTTCTTTTTTCTGGATGGTTTTCATCTGGTCATAAATTGCTGCTTCCTGCAGAACTAATTCCGATGCATTGTATTCATATTCAAAACCGTGTTCATCTTGAATGACCACTTTTTTATTATTTATTCCTACGATTTTTCCTTTCAGTTGATCGTCAATAACAGAAACCAAATCTCCTATTTTCATGCTCTGCATTATTGCGCAAAATTAAGGAAAATGCAAGATGTAAAATCACGAAAGTCTTAAAATGTAGTTCTTAGAAGAATTATTTAGCGGAAAACGATTTGCGGGAATTTTCCGATCGCAATGATTAGATTTAAACGCACCGAATCAAAATAATTGATCCAATCCTTGGCAATTGATAAAATTTGGCTATAGCATCATCGTTCACCTTCCAACCTCAATTATACAACATCCAACATTTTCAACCTGCCTCTAAAATCTTCCCGAAAATTTCCATAAATTTGAATCTTCATTAAAGAATTTAAAATAAAACATCAATTATACAATATGGATCCAATTTTTGACCTTATCGAACAGGAAAGACAAAGACAAACTCACGGCGTTGAACTTATCGCTTCTGAAAATTTTGTTTCAGACAATGTGATGAAAGCAGTCGGGAGTGTTTTGACCAATAAATATGCAGAAGGTTATCCCGGCAAGAGATATTACGGTGGTTGCGAAGTGGTAGATGAAGTGGAAACTCTGGCCATCGAAAGAGCAAAAGAACTTTTTGAAGTCAATTATGCCAATGTTCAGCCCCATTCGGGTTCTCAAGCCAATGCTGCGGTCTACCTTTCTATTTTGAAACCAGGCGATAAAATTTTAGGACTCGATTTATCCATGGGTGGTCATTTGACCCACGGTTCATTCGTTAATTTTTCCGGAATTCAATACAGTGCGAATTTTTATGGAGTGGAAAGAGAATCTGGGTTGATCGATTATGAAGCAATGCGTCAGAAAGCTTTAGAAGTTAAACCGAAAATGTTGATCGCAGGTTATTCTGCCTATTCCAGAGATTTAGATTTCAAAAAATTCCGTGAAGTTGCAGATGAAGTTGGCGCTACATTATGGGCAGATATTGCACACCCGGCTGGATTAATCGCAAAAGGATTATTGAGTTCTCCTTTCGAACACTGTCACGTTGTTACGACCACGACGCACAAAACTTTGCGCGGTCCAAGAGGTGGATTGATCATGATGGGCAAAGATTTCGAAAATACATACGGACATAAAACTCCAAAAGGCGACATCAAAATGATGAGTCAGGTTCTGGACAGTTCTGTATTCCCAGGAATTCAGGGAGGTCCGTTAGAGCATGTGATCGCAGGAAAAGCCGTCGCATTTGCCGAAGCCATTGATCCCAAATTTGAAGTTTATGCGAAACAGGTTGTTGCCAATGCACGCGCTTTAGCAAAAGCCATGATCACCAACGGATTCGATATCGTAAGTGGTGGGACTGATAATCACTTGATGCTTGTCGATCTTCGCAATAAAAATGTGAATGGTAAAGAAACCGAAAAAGCTCTGGTTAAAGCCGACATCACGTGTAATAAAAATATGGTTCCGTTCGATGATAAATCAGCCTTTACAACATCCGGAATCCGATTGGGAACTGCCGCCATCACCACCAGAGGTTTAAAAGAAGCCGATATGGAAGTTTTAGCCGGTTTGATCAATGATGTTGTAATGAATATTAATGATGACCGCAAAATCGCTGAGGTGCGCACGAAAGTGAATCAAATGATGGAAGGGAAGGCTTTGTTTAATTACTAGGTGAAAGCTTGATGTTGGGTAATGGATCGTCTATATTTAACTTTACGCTATATTATCCTATTTACATTAACTGTTTTGAGCGTTATATTATTTGTAGTATTATAATTTCATCGTTAAATTATTAACAACGATTTTACTCAAAGCTGAAGATTTAAAGCTTAATTCACGAACTTTAAAAAAGTGATAAAACGCTAGAAAAATAATATTTGTCAAGCAAGATATTATTTTGAAATTTACTTATCGGGTTTTGAAGAAAAATCAAACTCTTTTTCCCCGGCCCTAAACAGGAGTAAATTTGATTTTTTTTGAGACAAATAAATCCAATGTTGACTTTTTTTTGCTTTTGTTTGAAGGTAAAATTAAAAAATGAACGAATTGAATTAATTAAAGACAGGGATTTCTTTCCCAGAAACTTTTACACCAACTAAAAAAAATCAGTCGAGTCATTCAGCTGATTTTTTTTAATTTTGACAACTAATCAACTAATCAACTAATCAACTAATCAACTAATCAACTAATCAACTAATCAACTAATCAACTAATCAATGGAAAAAAAATCCTACACTTTCCTCGAAATTAAACAGAAAATGGTCAACTACTGTGTTTATCAGGACCGCTGTCATCAGGAAGTAGAGCAGAAGATGTGGGATTTTCTCTTGATTCCCGAAGCGAAAGAGGAGATTCTTCTTTATTTGATGAAAGAAAATTATTTGAGTGAGGAACGTTTTACGCGAAGTTATATCAGGGGAAAATTTTACATGAAATCCTGGGGGCGCAATAAAATCCGAAATCATCTTAAATTTAAAGGCGTTCCGGAGAAATTGATCAACAGTTGCTTCGACGAAATTGAGGACGAAGATTACCATAAAATCTTAGCCAAACTCTATGAGGATTACTATTCGAAAATAAAAGGACTGCAGGTTTATCAGAAAAAATCAAAAACGATCAAATATCTGTTGGGGAAAGGGTTTGAATATGAAGAGATCACGGAGATTATTAAAGAGAGGGAAGAAGAGTGAGGGGTTTTGGAAGATGGAAGATGGAAGAAGGGAAGAGCCAGGGAAAAAGTAAAAAGAGCCAGGGAAAAAAATTAAATTCTTTTACCCCGTCCCTAAAGGGAGTAAATTTGATTTTTTCAGAAAATTTGATTCAGGAACGGTCATTACTAGAGAAGATGCGGATTTCAGTAGTCCTGAAAGGCCGGCGAGCTATAGCATAGGATGAAGTCCTGTGAATTAAGAAGAATTTGGTAATTGAGGAGCCCTGAAAGGGCGAAATCAAAAAAGCATCTATCCCCTTTTCTCCGATCTTAAATATTACGGTATTTAATTTTTCAGAAAACGCGATTTATAAATTTTGTGTTGCAATTATTTTTGAGTTTGTTGTTTGAAAATAAAAATCACATTCTTTTACCCTGACCCTAAGAGGAGTGAATTTGATTTTTATAGAAAAGTTGATTCAAGAACAGTCATTGTTAGAAAAGGAGAGGTTTTCAACAGCCCTGAAAGGGCGTCAATCAATAGCATAGGATGAAGTCCTATGAATAATGGAACATTTTATAAATAAGGAGCCCTGAAAGGGCGTAATTAAAATTTGCAAGATGTAAATTTTTCATAGGAAGACTATTCGTAAGTTGACCAACTGGTTGAGACCATTATTAATTTAAATGTTTTTAAATCAATTTTACGCAAACTCCGCAATATTTAAAGGGAGATTAAAAAAATTACCTCTTTATTTGAATAATTTTAATTAATTTGCACCGATATTTTATCTAACTAATAGCCATATTGATCAATCAATGAAGAAACTTAATATACTCATCGCCTTTTTCCTAGTGATGATGGTGAGCGGACAGGATACTTTTAAGTACGGAGTAACCGGCAATTTCCACAAAGGGTCTATCGTTGGCGTACATGATGTTTCTAAGGGAGCCTATGGCGGGAGTTTAGGGATTTTTGCACAATGGTCTCTTGTAGAAAATGATGTTTTTGACTCTGCGTGGCTTTATATTATGCCACAAATCGAGTACAGTATGCAGGGAGAAATCGCAAAAGCTGAGGAAGACCGATTTGGGATTCAGGAATTTGATCATGATTATGTGGCCATGCAAGTTTATCTGCGGTACTTTTTCCACCAGGGAAATATGAAAAGAGATGTTTATCTTTTTGTGGGACCCAGAATCGAATATCTGGTAAGAGAAAAAAGAAAAGTTGATCCGGCGTATGACCTGGCGTATTATCAATATAATTTAGATGATAAATTGAGTAAATTCGGTTATGGCGTGTCATTTGGGGTCGGTTTAAAGCTAAGTCTAAAACTGGAAACATTTATCCGGTACGATCAGGGCTTCAGCAAGGTGTATCCAAATAACAATAATAATTTTACCTACAACCGTCTTTTAGCGGTGGGACTTAATTATTACATTAATGAAAACTGGTGGTAGAAATGAAATAGAGTTAAGATTACGTCCACCTAAAATATCTTTACTTTTGTAGTCTTAAAAATAATCAATGAAAAAATACTTTCCGGTATTTAGTGCTATCATTACAATCTTTCTGTTATTCTCCTGTAAGCCGAAGAAAAATATTATTTATCTATCTAATAATAACTTTGAACAGGAGGTTTCTCAGGCGAAATATGCAGGACTTCACATTCAGGAGGGCGATAAACTGCAGATTTTAGTTTCCGCATTTGATGATATTGCAGTTAAACCTTTTAATATTTCTACTATGGCAAGTACGGGTAGTGCAGGATCCGGTACAGGTGGTAGCGCTTCATCTACGCCTTCCGAATATATCGTTACTTCCGAGGGGCAAATCATATTCCCCGTTTTAGGGTCCGTTTACTGCAAAGGCATGACCAAGCAGCAGCTCAAAGCAGATCTGGAAAGCCGTTTGAAAAGATATTTGACCGATCCGATGGTCACCATTACTTTATCCAACTTTAATTTCAGTGTTTTGGGAGAAGTAGGAGGCCCCGGTCAGAAAACCAGTCCATCTGAAAAACTCAATATTTTACAGGCCATTGCTTTATCAGGAGATATTAAGTATGAGGGTAATAAAACCAACGTGAAACTGATCCGATATTCCGAGGAAGAAGGTAAGGATAAAGTGATTTCCCTTGATCTTTCAGAAGCCTCCATTGTGAACTCGCCTTACTATTATCTTCAGCAAAATGACATTCTCTATGTAGAGCCAGACCGCAATAAGCAGGTTTCTGTGAATACGAGTTCTAGTGTTGATAACTGGATCAGGTATGGCGGTATTGGTTTGGGATTACTCACTTTGATCTTAACATTAACCCGAAAATAAGAATTGATGGAACTGCTGGAAAATTCTACGTCGCAGAAACGAACGAAGACGGTTAATATTAAAAAAGAGATCGGGAAATATCTAAAGAAATGGCCCTGGTTTTTGCTCAGTCTCGCCCTTTTTTATGGTGGAGCTAAGATCTATCTTAAATATACCCAGTCCCAATACAGTTCAAAAACTTCACTCAAACTGCGAGAATCAAAAGGAAATGGTTCGGCGGCGCTCAGTGATCTAAAAAATTTGGGAATGGGGGTTAGTGGTGATAATGAACTGCAGGGAGAAACCACCATTATCGTTTCGAAGCCAATCTTAGAATCGGTAGCGAAAAACCTCAATTTAGGCGTCAGTTTTTTCAGTCTGGGCAAGATCATCGAAGTGGAACTGTATAAAGACAGTCCGTTAACAGGTAAAATAATCAAAGTTGATCAGCCTGATCAATTTTCTTCCGCCACTTATACCATCATTCCGGTAGGAAAAAATTCCTATAAACTGGAAGGATCGAGTACGCAGTATCGTTTTGGCAGACCGGCTCAATTTCCTTTTGGTATCGTGCAGATCGATGCGCAACCGGGGGTGAATTTGGCAGACCCTATCAAAGTAGTGTTCCGAAGTATGAAAAACGCTGTTGCGAATTTGGAAAGCAGAATTTCGGTGAGCTTACCGGAAAATAAAGGTCTACTTATGGATGTCACCATGGTTGGTCCTATCCCGAAAAAGTCGGAAGATATTCTCAATGAACTGGCGAAAGAATATATTATCGATGGCGTCAACGATAAAAATCAGGAAGCGCAAAATACTCAGGACTTCATTAACGAACGATTAGAGGTGATTACGAATGATCTGTCCGGAATTGAGGGGGAAAAGGAACGGTTTAAACAGACGAACCAGATCACGAATCTTGAAGCACAGGGTGGTATGGCTGTAACCAAAGCCGAGGAGAATACCAAAATCATTTTGACACAGAAAATGCAGTTGGATCTGGTTAATTCAGTTCTGGCCGCAAGTGCAGGTGAACAACTCTTGCCGTCAGGTATGGGCTTAACATCGGGTGCAGAAAATAATATTACAGAATACAATGCCCTTTTACTGACGCGCAACCGCGTGCTTAAGCAGGCTACGGGGGAAAATCCGGCAGTTATCGAAATGAATAAACAGATTTCGGTCATCAAAAATTTACTTCGCAAAAACTTGATCGAATCCCGCGAAAATTTGCAGCTCCAAATTGCACAAGCCAATGCGCAGCTCAATCTTGCGAAAGGAAATATCAGCAAGTTTCCCACGCAGGAAAAAATGTTCAGAAGCATTGACCGACAGCAAACCCTAAAGGAGCAGCTTTATCTTTACCTGCTTCAGAAAAGAGAAGAAAATGCCATCACTTTGGCCGTGACGGCACCGAAAGCAAAAGTTATCAATCCTGCCTACACGACAGGTATTGTGCAGCCCAATATTAACAGGATCATGAACGGTGCTCTGACCGCAGGGTTTCTGTTGCCTCTTATCTTCTTTATCCTCTGGAATTCTTTAGACACGAAAGTGCATACCAAAGAACATATTCTCGCGCTTATGCCATCGTCGGCATCAGTTATAGCAGAAGTCCCGGAAAAACATGAGGAGAACGAGATCGTACATCCGAACGATTTCTCCACTTTTGCCGAATCCTTCCGAATTCTGAGTTCCAATTTAAAATACTTATTAAAAGCAAAAAAAACGGCGCAAGGTGATGTCATTCTGGTCACTTCTTCCATTAAAGGAGAGGGAAAAACGACGATCTCTATTAACACTGCGCTCACTTTAGCCGGAAAAAATAAGGTACTCATCATTGGAGCGGATATTCGAAATCCACAGCTGCACCGTTTTGTAAAAGGGAAAAATATCGGTTTAACAGATTATCTGGTTTCCGATCAAACCGTTCCGGATTCTTATATTATCAATAGCCGTGTGAATGAAAATCTAGATGTGCTCTTCAGTGGTCAGATCGCGCCGAATCCGAATGATCTTCTAGACATGCCAAAATTTGCTGACATGATCACCTATCTGAAAACTAAATATGATTATATCGTTTTAGATTCTGCGCCCGTAATGCTGGTGAGTGATACGCTGCAGTTGGTTGATAAAGCCGATGTTTTGATCTACGTTGTACGCTCAGAATTCACTGAAAAAGGGATGATCGATTTTGCAGCCGGCTTCCAGATCGAAAATCAGATCGAAAATATGGCCTTCGTGCTCAACAGTGTGAAACCTGAAAATACGAAATATGGTAAAAAATATGGATATGGTTATTATTCCTATACCCATGATGAGAAACCGAAATGGTGGAAGAAATTTATTTAAGTTGTGAACGAGTAGACAAGTGAACTTTTGAACCAGTCTCATTTTCACAAATCGCAAATTCGCAAATTCACAAGTTCACAAAATATGAAACAAAAAATAGCAATCATCGGTCTTGGTTACGTGGGTCTTCCTTTAGCGCGTTTATTCGCCACAAAATATCAGGTTGTAGGTTTTGACATCGACTCCAAACGGATTGCTGAGCTTAACAGCGGAACTGATAAAACACTGGAGGTTGAAGACGAAATTTTGCAGGCGGTTCTGGTATCTGATTTTAAGGCGGCGGAAAAAGGTCTTATTTGCTCGTCTACGTTAAAAGATATTGCCGATTGTAATTTTTATATTATTACGGTCCCAACTCCTGTTGACAAAAATAACCGTCCCGATCTGACCCCCTTACAAAAAGCCTCACAGGCCGTGGGAAAGGTTCTGAAAAAAGGCGACATTGTCATTTATGAATCGACGGTTTACCCCGGCGTCACAGAAGAAGAATGTGTACCTATTTTAGCAGAAAGTTCGGGATTAACCTTTAACAAAGATTTTTTTGCCGGATATTCTCCGGAACGGATCAATCCTGGTGATCGGGAAAAAACGGTGGAGAAAATTATGAAAGTAACTTCAGGATCCACTCCTGAAGTGGGTAAAATTGTAGATGATCTGTATCGCTCCATTATTTTAGCCGGAACGCATATGGCACCTACCATTAAAGTTGCTGAAGCTTCCAAAGTCATCGAAAATGCACAACGGGATATCAATATCGCCTTTGTTAATGAGCTGGCAAAGATATTCTCCCTCATGGATATTGATACGCATGAAGTTCTGAAAGCTGCGGGTACAAAATGGAACTTCCTTCCCTTTAAACCAGGACTGGTGGGTGGACACTGTATTGGCGTAGATCCTTTCTATCTGGCGCAGAAAGCGCAGGAGATCGGCTATTATTCAGAGTTGATTTTGGCCGCGCGACGTCTTAATGATTCCATGGGATCTTTTATTGCTTCCCGTGTGGTGAAACTCATGATCAAAAAAGGAATCCAGGTGAATGGAGCTAGTATTTTAATGCTTGGCATCACCTTTAAAGAAAACTGTCCCGACATTCGGAATACCAAAGTGGTGGATGTCATCCGGAGTTTAGAAGATTACGACATCAAAGTCACCATTTACGATCCCTGGGCGAATCCTGCGGATATCAAACAAGAATATGGTCTTGATTCTCTTACGGAATTAAACGAACACATGAATGAGAATACACCTGAACGAGAAGAACCGGTAGACTCACGAGTTCATAAGTTCACAAGTTCACAACCGCCGAAGTTCGACGCTATCGTACTTGCAGTGGCGCATGATCAGTTTCTCGAATTAGATCTGGAATCCCTTAAAAAAGAAATTGCCATTGTGTATGATGTTAAAGGAATGCTTCAAAATGCCGATGCGAGACTCTAAGCTTTTAAGCACCAAGTAATCAGTAGTAAGGAAATAAGTTTTTATTTTTTATTACCACCCAACACCTGTTAGCTCTCACCCCCTTATCCTATGACCAAAGAACAACAACCAACCTATTTCATCAACTCCAAACAATCCGTCTTTTCTCTCAACTTAAAAGAAGTCTGGGATTACCGCGATCTCTTGCTTATGCTGGTGAAGAAGGATTTTATTACCTTCTATAAACAAACCGTTCTCGGACCCCTCTGGTTTATTGTACAGCCTTTGATGACGACGGTGATCTATATGATCCTCTTCGGAAGTATTGCCAAATTATCTACGGATGGGGTTCCGCAGGTTTTATTTTACCTTTCCGGAATTACGGTCTGGAATTACTTCTCCGAAAGCTTAACGAAAACCTCCAGTGTCTTCACCGCCAATGCCGGAATGTTTGGAAAAGTATATTTTCCGCGTTTGATCATGCCGCTTTCTATCGTTGCGTCTTCTTTGATGAAATTTGCTGTACAGCTGGGGATATTCATTATTATCCTTTTGTATTATGTCATTTTCACGAACACCGTACAGCCTAACTGGTGGATTCTTTTCACCCCCGTTCTAATCTTATTAATGGCGATGTTTGCTTTGGGAATGGGCATGATCTTCTCCTCTTTAACTACCAAATACAAAGATTTAACCTTTCTCTTAACTTTTGGCATACAGCTCTTTATGTATATCACGCCTGTCGTTTATCCCATTTCTGCACTCCCGGAAAAGTTTCGTTTTCTCGTCTATTTGAATCCATTGTCCTCTATTTTTGAATGTTTTCGGTATGCCTTTTTGGGTTCCGGAAGTTTTCATCTGATGAGTATTGTATGGAGCAGCATTGTTATCACGGTCCTTCTCATTATAGGAACGGTTATCTTCAATAAGGTAGAAAAAAGTTTTATGGATACGGTGTAAAAGAGCCAGGTAAAAAGTAACAAGAGCCCAATGGAGGGCGGTGTTGGGTTCTTGAGTGTTTGAGTATTTGAGTTTTGTTTATATAAAATTTGCATTTAAATGAAACCTCTTCGCCGTTTTTATGACCACTTCGTAGAAGTGTACTATTTGTAGAATTGGTACCGCAATTCATAAAATTGAGCTCCGTAGGAGTGACCTCTTTTGTGGGAAATGAAATTATTTGCCTCGGCCCATGCTTCGACAGGTAGTTCGGCAAGCTCAGTATGGCACTCAGCATAAAAAAGGGTGGGAATTTATTTTTATAGAAAAGAGAGTGATTTTAACAGCCCTGAAAGGGTCGTCATCAACAGCATAGGATGCAGTCCTATGAATTAAGAATGATCCAGTAATTGGGTAGCCCTGAAAGGGTGAAATCAAAAATCGAATTTCTTTTTCGCCAACTCTTACTTCGACAGGTACTTCGGCAAGCTCAGTATGGCACTCAGCATAAAAAAAAGGAGGGAATTTGATTGTTAGAAATTAAAAACATCGGTCGGTCTTGAACGCAATTGTGGACGTTTCTCATTTTTCTGTAGAAAACGGTAATCATCTTAGGACCATGACCAAAATTGTAATGGTTTATCAGATTTGAATTTTTATATTTGCCTGTAATTATTAAATGATACCCATTAAAGATCACCCAACCTCTAATACCGCTCCCTTTTGAATCCCAATACCGCCATCATCGCCGAAAACATCTCCAAACAATACCGCCTCGGTGAAGTAGGAACCGGAACATTGATGCATGATCTCAATCGTTTTTGGGCAAAAATGCGGGGAAAAGAAGATCCTTTTTTAAAAATTGGAGACAGTAATGACCGCAGTAGTAAAGGAGAGAGCGAATATGTGTGGTCTTTAAAAGACATTAATTTCGAAATTGAAAAAGGCGACGCTGTTGGTATTATTGGCCGAAACGGTGCGGGAAAATCTACGCTCTTAAAATTACTTAGCCGTGTTACGAAACCAACGACGGGACATTTTGAAGTTCAGGGGCGTATTGCTTCTCTGCTGGAAGTTGGAACAGGTTTTAACCCAGAAATGACAGGTCGCGAAAATATCTATTTGAATGGGGCCATCTTAGGAATGCGCCGCCAGGAAATTAAAAGAAAGTTTGATGAGATCGTTGATTTTGCAGGCGTAGAAAGATATATTGATACCCCTGTAAAACGCTATTCTTCTGGTATGTATGTACGGTTGGCTTTTGCCGTTGCGGCACATTTAGAATCGGAAATTTTGATTGTAGATGAGGTTCTTGCGGTAGGGGACGCCGAGTTCCAGAAAAAGTGTTTGGGAAAGATGAGCGATGTCTCTAAAGGAGAAGGAAGAACCGTTTTGTTTGTAAGTCATAATATGGGTTCAATACAGGAGTTATGTAGCAGTATTATATATCTAAAAAATGGAGAAATAAATTTTTCTGGATCAGTAAATGAAGGAATGAATCAATATTTAAAAACGCGAGAAATTCAGCAATCTTATTATAATGCTCCCAGCAAGAATAACAATGAAAGTTATTTTAAAAAAGTTATTTTAATGAATCAACTTGGAAATAATGTTAGTAAGTTTAAAACCTCTGAAGAAATTTTTATTGAAATTGAAGTTGGATTAAATAAATTTTCTATCAATTCATCTTGTTATATCACGATTAATAACTCATTGGAACAGAAGGTTTTTTCAGTTGAAAGAAATTTAAATACTGATGCAAATGTTTTTAAATTGCAAATTAATAGACACTTTTTGAGAAATGGTAATTATTCTTTAAATTTATTATTACATGTGAGAAAAAATAGAATTATTGAATTAATTGAGAACGTATGTTCTTTTGAAATTCTTGATGATTCATCTCCAATGATGGGATATGGAGAATTTAATCATGGTACTGTTTTAGGAAATTATAGATGGATCGATTAAAATTTTATTTACGTAATATACTTTTTAAAATTGTACCTGAATTAAGCAATGTTGTTGATAATAATATTGTTTGGAATTCAGTTAGAAATATTAAACATAATTCCGTAATATCACCAAAAGCATATATTGGCGAGATTTTCTCTCTAGTGGATTCTAAAATTGGCGATTATACTTCCATTTCAGCAAATTCTAAAATTTCTTTTACGGAAATTGGAAAATTTTGTTCAATTGGTCCAAATTTTATTTCAGGTTGGGGGATACATCCAACAGACGGAATTTCAACTTCACCTTTATTTTATTCAAAATCTCACGCAACAGGAAATACTTTTTCTGAAATAAATAAAATTCAAGAGAGATTACCTGTTGTTATTGGTAATGATGTCTGGATTGGAGCTAACTGCTTCATTTTAGACGGTGTTAAAATTGGTAATGGAGTTATTATTGCAGCAGGTGCAGTTGTTACAAAGGATGTTGAAAATTTTTCAATTGTTGGTGGAGTTCCAGCAAAGGTCATTAAATACCGCTTTGAAAAAGAGGACATTGAAAAGCTTGAAATTTTAAAATGGTGGGACTTTGATAATGAAAATTTGAAGAATGTAGAACGTTACTTTTTTGATATAAATGCATTTTTGAAACATTATAAAAAAAATTAACATGATTTCAATTGTCACTGCATATTATAATAGAAAGAAACTTTTTATTAATACTTTGAACAGCATTGTAAATCAAAATTTTACTGGAAATTTCGAGGTTATCGCTGTAGATGATGGAAGTGATGAGAATGAACGCCTGGAAGATTTACAAGAAATTTATCCATTTCTAAGGGTTATTTATCTTGAACCCTCAAAAAAATGGTACAAAAACTCTTGTATTCCTTTTAATATTGGCTTTGCCGCTGCGAAAGGTGATAAGATTATCATTCAAAATCCTGAATGTCTTCATGTTGATAATATTTTAAATTACACAGAAAAAAATCTTGTAAAAAATAAATATATTTCTTTTGCTTGTTTTTCATTAGATAAGACTAATACAGAAATTGTCGAGGAAATTATCTCAGATAGAAATAAACTGAAAAATATAATGGAGCAGAATAATTTTCGCTTCAAAATGGATGGGGAATTAGGTTGGTATAATCATTCTGAGCATCATCCTGTTTTTTACCATTTTTGTTGTTGTATTACCAAAGAGGACTTATATGATTTAGGTGGATTTGATGAGAGATATGCCTTAGGTATTGGTGTTGATGATAACGAATTTATATACAGAATTAAGCAGAAAGGAATCGTGATGAAAATTGAAGATAATTTATCAGTATTACATCAGAACCATTATAATCATCTTATAAATGCGGATAAAATATTTGCTCAAAAAAGTATTGATTATAAGAGAAATTTCGAATTATTCGAAAATGTAACGAAGTCGAGCAAGCTGTGGAAAGCAAATTATTTAGGACCTTCTGTAAACTTAGAGCCGTCAACAATTGCAGAAGACTACCAAAACGAAATTAACAAGACAATCGTCGAAATCATACAATATCGATTTTCCAGAAAAATAGCTTTAATATTACTGAATTTTTTAAAAACAATAAAATACTAGAAGTGAAAGTACTAGTTTCCATCATCATCCCTTGCTACAATCAAGCGCAGTACTTAGATGAATGTTTGAAATCTATTCTAGATCAAACGTACGAAAATTGGGAATGTTTAATTATCAATGATGGCAGTCCAGATCACACCGAAAAAATTGCAAAAAAATGGGTGAAACGAGACAAACGGTTTAAATATTTATATAAGGAAAACGGAGGAACCTCGTCAGCAAAAAATTTCGGGATTAAGGCAGCGCTCGGTAATTACATTCAAATTTTGGATTCTGATGATTTGTTAGAAAAAGATAAAATATTCGCCCAAGCTACATATTTTGATAACGATATTGATCTTATTATTTCTGGGTACAGATATTTTGAATCAAAAGATGGAAGAGATGCGAAAAAAATATTTGGAAGGCAAAATTTCCTGCCAGAGGTATGTCTTACGGTGCAAGACACAGATATTTTAAATCTGTTTTCTGTTAAAAACCCTTTTGTTATAAGCGCTCCTATCTACAAAAAAAGCATATTTGAAAAGGTTGGATTATTTGACGAACGTTTATCAGCTCTTGAAGATTGGGAATTGCATTTACGATGTGCTTTACACAATATGAAATTCCAGCACTCAGGATATTTAAAAAATAGTTTATGTTTAATAAGATTACATGAAAATAGTGCAATGCGGAATAACCAAAAAATGCAAAAAAGTTATATAAACTTTGTAGAGATTTGCAATTTGAATCCCCTATATGTTGAAAAATTGGGATTTCGGAAATTACCTGATCAAAAAAGGTTACTTAATTATATTTCATTATTTTTTCCTCCAATCATTAATGTAGTTTTAAATAAAATTAAAACCCATGTCAAAAAATAAAATAAAATTCCTCGCCTACTACCTTCCACAATACCACCAAATCCCTGAAAATGACGAATGGTGGGGAAAAGGTTTTACCGAATGGACCAATGTGAAAAAAGCTAAACCTCTTTTTAAAGGGCATCAGCAACCCATAGAGCCAGGAGAATTGGGATACTATGATTTGCTTCATACCCCAAACATCCAAAAAGATCAGGCAAAGCTTGCGAAAGAATATGGCTTAGATGGTTTTATATACTACCAGTATTGGTTCGGAAATGGGAAAATGCTCCTAGAAAAACCGGCAGAAAATATGCTGAAAGACAGAAGCATTGATATGCCATTTTGTTTTTGTTGGGCCAATGAAACATGGAAAGGTATTTGGCACGGTTTGGATAACCCAGATACATTAATTGAGCAAACTTATCCAGGCGAGGAAGATTATATTAATTATTTTAATTATTTATTGCCTTTTTTCAAAGATGAACGGTATATTAGAGTTGATGACAAACCCCTTTTTGTAATTTATGATTCTCTTGAACTTCCTGCGGAATTTATTAAATTATTTCGTCACTTAGCGATACAGAATAATTTAAAAGGAATTTATTTTATGGCAAGCAATCGCGGTAGTAATACTATAGATTACAGAACTAAAGGTTTCGATGCAAAGATTTCGGGGGATTACAATGTGTTGCTTGATACCGAGATAAATAAAGCACGAAAAGTGAATTTATTAGATAAGTTGTTACGAAAAGTTTATTTAAAAAAACGGAATCCGATAAAATTGTTTTATGGAAAGTTTTTCCGAAAACTTCAATATTCTACGGCAAATGTTGATACTTTTCCGATGGTTTTACCCAACTGGGATAACACTCCTAGAAGTAAATTAAAAGGATTTTTATTTGCAAATTCTTCACCCGAATTCTTCAAGTTGGAAATTGATAAAGCGACGCAATTTCTTACTAAACATGAATATACTGACAAATTTATTATTATAAAGTCTTGGAATGAGTGGGCCGAAGGTAATTACATTGAGCCAGATCAATTTAATGCGAATAAGTGGTTAGAAGCCCTCAAATAATTTGATCTAATATCGAATAAAGTAGTTTTTTTGTAAAAATGTGAGAGATTGAACGAATGATGAAAAATTTTAAAATTGGATACTTTTGTTTACAGAATCCAGAGAATAAAAGGGTCTGGTCAGGAACGCACTATTCTTTGATGAAGGCAATTGAAAATGCAAATTGCGAAGTAGTTAATCTATCTCCCATTATTTTTCCACGATCTTACCACCGACTCTTAACTTTGTATAATAAGATTCATCGCTTGTTCAGTAAAAAGCTAATCAATGAAGAGTTTACGATCCTTTCTGCCATTTATTCCGCCATTTATTTTAAAAAAATAATTAAAAATAAAGAAATCGATATTTTATTCTGCCCTGCTGCAAGTGCACAAATATCACTATTACCGACGAAAATACCGATCATATTCTTCAATGATAGCACTTTCGATCAGCTAAAGAACTATTATATTAATTTCAAATATTTTTCAAATTATTCTTTAAAAATTAGTTCACTCCTTCAAAAATTAGCCTTGAGAAAATCGGCTAAAATAATATTTTGTTCTTCTTGGGCTTCCAAATTTGCAATAGATCACTATCATAAACTAGCAGATAAAACGATCGTGTATCCTCTAGGAGCAAATATGATGGTACCTTCATTTATTCCTAAAAAAAATGATGAGGGCGAAATTAGTTTTCTTTTTGCTGGCCTAAACTGGGAACGAAAAGGTGGTGATTTAGTTGTAGAAACCTTAGAGATTTTGCGGAATAGTGGTTATAGGGTCATTTTACACTGCGTTGGAGTTAAGCCTCCAATTCAGAAAGATTATATCTTATACCATGGTTTTTTAGATAAAAATAATCCTGCGGAGTATAATAAGCTTTCAAAATTATATACGGAGTCACATTTTTTATTTGTACCGAGTAGAGCAGAGTGCTATGGAGTTGTCTTTAGTGAAGCTTCAGCTTACGGTCTGTACAGTTTTGCAACTGAGACAGGTGGTATTCCTTCAGTTATTAAACAGGGGATAAACGGCTCCTTATTTAATTTAGATTCAAAACCTACGGATTACGCAGACCAGATCGCAAGCATTTTGAAAAAACCGGAATCAATTGAAGAATTGTCACAAAGCGCTAGAAAATACTACGAAAGTACTTTAGATTGGTCTCTGTTTTCAGAAAAATTTAATCGACTTTGTCATCAAATTGTAAATAAAAAATAGATATGATTCGTATCAAAAAAAATCTTTATTACTATTTCTGGCTTTGTCGATCTTACAAATTACGGAGAAAATTCCCTGCATTTGATATTTTAAATACTTCTGAAACAATTTCACATATAATAAAAAATAGAAAAAGTATATCCCGCTTCGGCGATGGAGAATTTAGATTGCTGTTGCAAGAGCGAGATATTTATTTTCAGGCGCTTACCATTGATTTAGCGTTGAGGTTAAGAGAAGTTCTGGCTTCCAACGTACCCAATTTATTGATTGCAATACCTGGAACATTTACCTCGGTAAAAAATATCAAACATGCGTCGAAAGTCCACTGGATTAATTTTATTAATTTGTATGGTGAAAAATTGACACCCTATCTAAGGTTAGATAAAACTTATGGAGACTCTTTAATATCCAGATTCTACATGGATTGTAAAAATAAATCAAAAGTAGAAAATACCGTGCAACAATTAAAGAGAATCTGGGAGAGTGAAGATGTGCTCTTTGTCGAAGGAGAATTATCTCGCTTGGGGATTGGTAATGATCTGTTTAACAATGCTAAATCAGTAGAGAGAATCATTTGCCCTTCGGAAAATGCTTATGCCAGTTATGAAGAGATACTCCACAACGTAAAAAAGTTTGGTAAATCTAAATTAATCATTTTAGCACTAGGGCCCACTGCAACTATTTTGGCGCATGATTTAGCAAAAGAAAATTTTTGGGCTTTAGATTTAGGTCATATTGATATTGAATACCTATGGTACAAAATGAAAGCTACAGAAAAAATACCCGTTGGAAATAAGAAGTCTGCCGAAGTTTCTGAAGATTCTAATTTTGAACTTTCAGAAAGTGAAAATATCACTTACCAAACTAGTATAATATTTAAAATTAGGTAAGTGAAACTATCCATTATTATTCCGGTTTTCAATTCCGAAAAGTATCTGAATGAATGTTTGGCAAGTGCATTTTCTCAGGATTTAATGGCATCGGATTATGAAGTTATCATTATCAACGATGGTTCGACCGATAGAAGCAAACAGATCATTCTTAATTTTAAACTGAATCATGAAAATTTAATTTTCGTAGATCAAAAGAATCAAGGTGTTTCCACCGCACGAAATGCAGGACTAAAGATAGCATCGGGTGAATATATCACTTTTATGGATTCTGATGACAAAATTGTTCAAGATTCTTTATCTCAAATGATAGCCTATATTGAAAAATATTCTCTTGACATCCTCTATGGAAAAATTGAAACTTACGACGAACAAGGAAATTATTTAAATTTTTTTACTGCTATCGGTGAGATTGATAATGTAAAAAAAGGATTTGAGCACAAGCGGAGGACATTTCCGCCTACATTTTACCAGAAGGAAATTATTAAAGAATTATCTTTTAATTCAAAAATTTCTTTTGGAGAAGACACCGTTTTTAACGCCAAAGCACAAGCTTTTGCAAACCGCGTTAGTTATTTTGATTTACCCTATTATCAATACACGGTACGGGAAAATTCTCTAAGTAAACAAGGTGATTCAAATAAAGCCTTCGAGGGATTTTTATTAGCAATAAAAGATGTACGCGAATTTCAAAATGCGAATTTTCACCAAGATATGGAAGCTAAAAATTATTTTGATAAAGTGTATTTCATTTTTGTGACTCGTATTGTTGAACTTAATATATTTCCCACCATGCATAAAGTAAAATATCTACTTTTGAAGAACTTTTTAGTAGAGCAGGAACTGAATTACATTTTAAATCCACTACAATTTAAATATCCCTACGTTCATCAATCATTTTTTAGATTTGCAACCTATCAGAAATTTTTAAATTTGAAGTCGAAAGTTTACCGATTACTATATAAAAATGCCTAAGGTTTCCGTCATTATTCCTGTTTACAATACTGCCAAATATTCAGAAGAATGTTTGGAAAGTGTTATTCGGCAGACTTTTACAGATTTGGAAATTATTTGTATTAATGATGGTTCAATTGATTCATCCCTGCATATTTTAGAAAAATTCGCAACACTAGATTCCCGTATAGTAATTATTGATCAAAAAAACCAAGGCGTTTCTGCAGCACGAAATGCAGGCTTAAAAATTGCTAAGGGTAAATATGTAGGTTTTGTAGATTCAGATGATACGGTTACTCCGGATTATTTTCAAACACTTTATGAAACCGCGGAACAAACTCGGAGCGATCTTGTATTTTCAAAATTAGAAAATAAAAATGACGGACTTGAAAAAAATAGAGTCTATGACAGATCAGAAATTTTGCAAATTATTTTACCCACCTACTTTAATGGCGATTTGCTAAATTCAATCTGGAATAAACTATATCTTAATGAAATTATTACAGCGCATCAGATCAGGTTTTTACCTGGTAAAAAATTGGGTGAGGATGCGTTATTCAATCTGCAATTCTTAGAATTTACTTATAAAATGTATTATATCGACTATTCCGGTTATCATTATAGAACAGTAAATGGAAGTGCTACAAGAAATGTCTTTGTACAAAAATATTTGGAAGATGCAGTTGAATTTTTCTTAGAAGGTCCAGGTAATTTTGTTAAAGAAAACATCAATTATCAAAAACTTCAGCAATTAAAATCAACCCGATTTGTTAATTATACCATGTCTTTGGTTTATATTTACAGCGAACCGAAAAATGGACTAAATATTTTTCAGAAAGTGGAAAAAATTAGAATTTTAGTCAATAATGAAACGGTTTCAACAGTTTTTAACGAAACAGATATTGCAAAACTATTTCCTAGTTTTGGACCGTATCAAAACCAAGTATTTAAGTCCATCGGTAGAAAAAATGTTTTGAAATTATACCTATTTTCACTTTACAGTTATTTAAGAAATTTATGAAAATTCTTCTCTTTTTCCATGGTGGCAGTAAAAACAGAGGTTGCGAGGCGATTATTCGAACCGCAGTTCAATTGTTGCGAACCAATCCGAAAATTACAAAAATTGCTTTAGCAACCGGCGATCCGGAGTCTGACCGTCATTTGAGTGGAATTGATGTTTTGCATCTGGATCAAAATTCGAAAATAGATAAATATTCATTGGGTGGACTTTTAAATGCAATTCATATAAAATTTTTGAAAGATGAATCGTATGCCTTTCGGAAAATTCACGAAAGTATTATTAAATTAATTCCACAGTACGATATTTTTCTTTCTATTGGTGGTGATAATTATTGTTATGGAGAACAACCCGGAATTTATGAAATAGACCGACAGATAAAAAAGGCAGGTAAAAAATTGGTGCTTTGGGGTGCTTCCATTGGTGCAGAAGATCTTTCACCGCAAAAAATTGAAGATCTAAAATCATTCGATCTTATTCTTGCCCGCGAAACTTTAACACAGAAAGTATTGGAAAAGGCAGGTCTGGAAAATGTAAAACTCGTTGCAGACGGTGCGTTTTTATTAGAGAAAAAAGAACTTCCTCTACCAAAAGCCTGGAGTGCTGGTAAAACGGTGGGTTTTAATTTTTCGCCTTTGGTTTTTAAGAAAAATTCGAAATCAAAAGCTGCTGCATTTGCCTTACTTCTTCATATTTTAGAAACCACCGATTTTACCGTTTGTCTGGTTCCCCATGTTATTATTCCGGGAAACAATGATCATGAAATCCTGCAGGAATTTCATAAAAAATTTCATGATTCTGGTCGGGTGTTTTTACTTCCGTCGGATTTGGATGCTACAGAATATAAAGGATACATTGCCAAAATGAAATTTTTCATCGGCGCCAGAACGCATGCGACAATTGCAGCCTATTCCAGCGGTATCCCAACGATGGTTCTTGGGTACAGCGTGAAATCGAAAGGGATTGCGAAAGATATTTTCGGCGAAGAAAAACTCGTTCTCGATCTGTCGGAAATTTCAGATGCTGGAAAACTGATTGCAAAATTTGAAGAAATGATCAGTGAAGAGGTGACTTTACGGGAAACGCTTCAACTGAGAATTCCAGAAATTAGAAAGAAGGCTAAAAAAGCGATTGATTACGTTATAAAAATCGTATGAAGAAAAAAATCCTTTTTGTAATACCCAATCTCTTAGTTGGCGGAGCCGAAAAAAGTCTTGTAAATTTACTGCATGAATTGGATTACAGTACCTATGAAGTTCATGTATTCATGATGGCAAAAACGGGGCTTTTTATTTCTCATTTGCCAAAAGATGTCATTGTACTTCCTGAATCATCCGCTTTTCAAATATTTTCTAAGCGTTTTCCCATTGCATTGATTACATTTCTGTTAGAGGGGAAGTTCGAACTATTCTGGAATAAAATACGGTTTACTTTTTTTAACCGCACGATCAAAAATCCCATATTGGCAGAACAGAAAAGCTGGAAATTTTTAAAATATTTTTTTGATTCTTTTCCTCAAAAATATGATGTCGCTATCGGTTATCTGGAGAAAAATGCTAATTATATTGTGGCTGATTGTGTGAAATCTGAAAAAAAAATAGGATATATTCATACTGATTATAAAAGCATGGGAATGTTTCCTGAATATGACCGTCCGGTTTTTAAAAAATTGGATTATATCATCACTATTTCGGAAGGTTGTGTACAAACATTAAAGAATATTTTTCCCCAATTTGAAAAAAAAATTCAATTAATAACAAATATTAGTTCACCTAAGACAATTTTTGAATTGGCTGCGGTTCCCATCAAAGAAAAATTAATGCGGTTATCTATTATATCTTTGGGTAGACTCACGGCACTGAAAAATTTCGATTTGGCTATAAATACTGCGGCTGTGTTGATTGACAGAGGTTATGATTTTGAATGGAATATAATTGGTGAAGGGGAGGATCGTGAACTTTTAGAAAAACTCATCGTAAGCAAAAAATTGACAGGTATTGTTAAATTGTTAGGTCTGAAGGAAAATCCGTATCCCTATATTGCAAACTCGTTGCTATATGTGCACCCGTCAAAATTTGAAGGAAAATCCATTGCGATCGACGAAGCTAAAATTTTGCAAAAACCAATTGTTACAACTAATTTTCCAACTGTTTATGATCAGATTGTGCATGGTGAAACTGGTTTAATAAGTGACATGAATGCTACCGCCTTAGCTGATGAAATTGAAAAACTAATGAATGATGAAAATCTGCGGAACAAATTCGCAAATAATCTCTCGAAAGAGAAATGGGGTATAGAGCAGGAGGTTGAAAAATTTTATCAGTTAATTGAATCATGAAGATTCTTTTAATTTTTGGTGATAAATTGTATCACTACCAAAAGCAAATTTTGGCAGGACTTTTAGAATTGAAAGACCTTGACATTTCCTTGTTGTCCTGTAATGACGATATCAAAATCGCGAAAGATTCAAAATTTATAAGAACTGTTAATAAGCGATTTCCAATTATAAAGACCGATCCTTATTCTTTTGAAAACGCAAATGATTTTATTTCTGTTTCCACTCAAACTACAGTCTTTCAGGCAAGTTTTTGTTACGATTATGTTTTAAATTTTTGTGAATCTAAAGTTATCACAGATTTTAAAATAAAGTTTAGGTCCATTTTAAAACCAATGCTTGACGTTAGGAATTGGTATGCAGCAAGCATTAATAAACACGCGGATACAACGATTAAGTTAGAAATTTCTTCCGACAATCAAAATTTTATTTTTTTTAAAAGCCTTTCTTTTTCTACGGAAACAGGAACTTATAACAATAGAGACAAAGCACTTTACTATTTTTCTTATTTGGTTAAAAGTATATTTAATGAAAATAGTTTTATAGTAATAAAATCAGAAACAAAGGATTATACTATTTATAAAAGTTTCCTATATCATGCTAAACTTTTAAGGATCATATTTGCCAGAAAGTTTTCAAAAGTGCAATTTAACTGGAAGGTCGCAGTTTTAGAAAATAATGTACCCCAGATCATAACGCCGGAAGCCGGGGATTTTTGGGCAGATCCTTTTATTGTAAAAGAGCTGGATAATAACTGGATATTTTTTGAGGAGTTCGATCGTAAAACCAAATCAGGAAAAATTTCCGTGGTCAATCTTAAGGAAAAGAAGACTTCACAGAAAGAAACGGTTCTTGAAAAACCCCATCACTTATCTTTTCCAAATGTTTTTAAGTTTCTAGACGATTACTTTATGATGCCGGAGGAAAGCGAATCCGACGAGCAGAATATTTATAAAGCGACCCAGTTTCCCTATCGATGGGAAAAACACAAGACGATTTTTAAAAATATAAAAATTGTTGACCCTGTTTTTATATATAGTGAGGGAAGATATTGGCTTTTTTTTAATAAAATTGAAAACTTTGAATACGAAAATAATGAGCGGTTGTACCTGTATTCTTCCCCTGATCTTTTTTCTGAGGAATGGGAAAGTCACCCACAAAATCCTGTTATAATTGATAAAACAAAAGCCAGAAATGCTGGCAATATAACGAAACAGAACGGTGAGTTTATTAGAGTTTCCCAAAATTGCAAACAAACTTATGGGGAAAATGTTTCTAAAAATAAGATCACTGAGCTCTCAGAAAAAATATATCGAGAAGAAAGCTTATCTTCCGGGTGGAATTTTCAAACCTTTCATGGTTTTCACACCCTTAATACGGCAGAAGATATGACCATAATTGATTTATTGATAAAAGAAGTAAAATAATAGTAATTAAGATACTGATCAACATGTTATACGTCTTATTATTTACAGTTCTTGCAGGAATTATTATCTTACTGATCGATGTAATACCCGAATTTTACAAGTGGCAAAGTCGTATTCACATTGGTAGGTTTAGCAATGTTAACGAGTGGCAGGAAAAAGTGCTGCACACTTCTAAAAAATGGTTAGCGAGTCTTCCTACGGTTAAGTTGACCGATCAAAACCGTCTAGTTTTTATTGATGTTTTACGCGGAAATTATAAAAGAGCCTCCCTTCAATCCTGGCAAGAGGGAGCTTTAGTTTTAGGTTTAACAGCGTACGTGAAAAATAGCAATGATCAAAAAGTTCAGCGTCAAGTTGAAACCTATATCTCCAAAAAAATGACTTCCTCTGGACATTGGAAAATTAAACCGACTGAAACAGATCAAAGTTTGTTAGCGTATGCAATGCTACAAATTGATTCTATTAATCACCATAACTTTAAACCTGCATTTGACGAGACTTATCAAATGATAATTTCCTTAAAAGGTGAAGATGGAACAATCGCTTATAAAAATCATGTCAGCGAATTCCGCTTTGTGGATACTGTCGGTTTCATCTGCCCTTTCTTAGTCAATTATGGAGTGCTCTTCGATATTCCTGAAGCAGTAAATTTAGCAGTCAAACAAATTAAGGAATATCAAAAATGGGGCATGATGCCAATCCAAAATATTCCTTGTCACACTTATAAGATAGATAGCAAAATTCCTGTTGGACTTTTTGGGTGGGGAAGAGGACTCGGTTGGTTTGTTATTGGTTTAATAGACTCATGGCATGCAATTCCTGATAATCACCCTTTAAAAGCGGAAATAAAAGAAATAATCATTAAGACAGCGCATTCAGTTTTTCCCTTCCAAAATGAAGATGGTAGCTTTCCCTGGTTACTTTTTGATCCCGGATCCAGAGCAGATTCTTCCGCAACAGCAACTTCAGCTTGGTTTTTCACTCTTGCTGCAGAAATTCCGGAGATAAAAATAGAATGCGTTCTTGCTAAAGAAAAGTGTATGCGTTATTTACAGTCTGTTACGCGGCGGGACGGGACGGTTGACTTTTCGCAGGGAGATACCAAAGGAATCGGAGTATATTCCATGAATTTTGACCGGTTGCCTTTCACACAGGGTTTTGTCTTAAGAACTTTAAATAAATTGCCATGAAAGTCCTGATTAAAGTGCTGATCAAGAATTTTTTTAGCATTCGTGTTCGAAATCTTTTCATTAATAACCAGATTAAAGGAGAAAGGGGTAGAGACTCATTCATTTTAGCTTTTGGGGATTTTAAATATGGTGCAGAAAAAGGTGCGAAAATAAATATAAGTAATGGTCAACTTGTTTTTAATAAAATTTTCAGTAAACCCGATCATGAAAAGGGTGTCTTAAAGATGATGGAAAATTCAACAATCAATGTTAAAAATAATTTCGATCTTTTTTCTGGGCATCATATCATTTTGATGGAGAACGCAATTTTGAATTTGGGAAGTGGCTATATCAATTATAATTTAAAGATCAGATGTCACAGCGAAATCACTATTGGCGAAAATGTAGCTTTTTCAGAAAATCTGATCATTTAGGATTCTGATGTACATGAAATTTTAGGAAAAGAAACTCAAAAAACACAACCTGTACGAATAGGTAATCACGTTTGGATAGGAATAAACGTTACTATTTTGAAAGGAGTAACGATTGGAGATGGTGCCATTATAGCAGCTGGTGCAGTGGTAACAAATGATATTCCCGCAAAATGTCTGGCAGGAGGCGTGCCGGCAAAAGTAATTAAAGAAAATGTTGAATGGAAGTAAGGAATACTATATTAGATCAAAGAATCCCGAAAATCATCCATTACTGTTGGCTAAGTAATGAGCGATTTCCGAAAGATATCGCTGCATTCATCGCATCCTGGAAAAGAATTCTTCCCGATTATGAGTTTATGTTGTGGGATTTACAGCGCGATCAGGTGGGTGAAAACAGGTGGGTGCGACAGTCATTTGAAGCAAAAAAGTATGCCTTCGCAGCTGACTACATTAGGATTTATGCATTGCACCAATATGGAGGTATTTATTTGGATACAGATGTAGAAGTGCTTAAAAAATTTGATGATCTTCTCCATTTGCCCTATTTTGCGGGAACAGAAGGTGGTAAGTGGATTGAGGCAGCGATTTTGGGATCTATAAAAGGTGCAGATTGGCTGAAAGATATTTTATTTTATTTTGATCAGCCTTTCGTGAATACCGACGGAAGTTTTGCAATGATCACTTTGCCACAGGTAATGAACCAGTATATTGAGAAAAAACGAAAAATTGTTGTGGCAGAGAAGGGGGAAATTTTGCAAAATATTAGCAGGAACTATAATTCCCACTTTTATATCTTTGAAAAAGATTTTTTCAGTCCAAAAGACATGGGAACTGGCGTCATTACGACAACAGATAATACCTACGCGATCCACCATTTTGCCATGAGTTGGATTCCTGCAACTGAAAAGTTTATTCCTAATCTTAAAAGGGCAATGATTAAATTATTTGGAGTGAATAGAATTAGTGCTCTTATTAGATTAATAAAGAAATAAGTCGAAATGAAAATTCTTTATCTTACGGATCAAACATTTCTACACGGTGGCGTTGAAAAAGTTCTCTCCCAAAAAGCCAATTATCTCGCCGAAGTTTTTGGGTATGAGGTAACCATTGTAACCTATAGACAGCAAGGAAATAACCCAATTTACCCCTTTAGTGATCAAATACAATGTATTGATTTAGGAGTGAATTATGAAATTGCGAAAAGCTATTTTCATGCTGATAATTTTAAAAAAATACGGCATCATTTTTCAAGTTTAAAGCGCGTTTTAAAAGAAGTAAAACCTGATGTTATTATTAGTTGTAGTTACGGGCCCGACTTTTATTTTCTCCCCTTTTTGGACACACAAATTCCTAAGATTAAGGAGTTTCATTCTTCGCGCTACTTTTATGCGTCTGCTCCCAAACCCTTTAAAACAAAATTATTGCAACAATTGACTTTGGTAGCTGAAAAAAAATACGATGCATTGGTCGTTCTAAACGAATCAGAACGCCAGTTTTATAATAATAAAAATATCAATGTAATTCCTAATCCTGCAGAGATTTCTGGTGTCAGAGCAGACCTTACTTCCAAAAAAATTTTGGCAGCTGGTCGTATTTCCCCGGTGAAGAATTTTGGCGATCTCATCGATGCTTTCGCCCGAATTGCGAACGATGATACAGAATGGGAACTGCACTTTTTTGGAGAGGATTATATAGGAACACAAGCGACATTAGAAAAGAAAATTACGGAGTATGGTTTGCAAACTCAAATTAAATTCATGGGTATTGCTCCTGATCTGAAAGTTAAAATGCAGGATTACAGCATTTATGCGATGACTTCCGAAAGTGAATGTTTTCCAATGGTCTTGCTGGAAGCACTCTCTCTAGGAATGCCTGTGATTTCTTATGATGCTCCTACCGGACCGCAACATATTTTGATTAATAATGAGGATTCCTTTCTTGTTCCTTATAAAAATTTAGATATTTTTACAGAGAAATTAAGAGAGATGATACAAACCGATAGTTTGCGCCAGCAAATGGCAGCAAAAGGACGGGAAAATGTCCAGCGCTTCGGTATTGAGATCGTCATGCAACAATGGACAAATTTATTCATTTCATTAATTAATAAATAATAAATTAATCTTAATCCAATTCCGTGTTTGACTGGATCCCCGCACAATCATATACCGCCATTTATTATAATGTATTGTTGATTATCGCATTACTCATATCCTTTCATGCCCTAATTTTTGATGTGAATGATGAACAGAGTATTAACTTCTTTTATTCTTTTGGATACGCAGTCGTATTAACTTTGATTTTGTATATGGGTTTACGACCTATAAATAACGATTATTTTGGAGATACTCAAAATTATGCGAGAGTCTATGATTTATTGCAAAAAGGTGTTGATGTCAAAATAAAAAGTGATTATTTATTTAACTATTTAATGAAATTCAGCAGCAATATCATGAGCATTAATAGTTTTTTTCTCATGGTAGATGTTATGTATGTAATTCCCTGCTTTCTTTTTTCCCGCAAATATTTTTCCCGTTATTGGTTCTTTGCAATGTTCATGTTAATAAGTTCTTTTTCTTTTTGGTCTTACGGTACCAATGGATTGAGAAATGGATTGGCAACTTCTTTTTTTTTAATGGGCCTGTATTTTTATGATAAAAAATACTGGATGTACTTTTGGTTTGGTTTGGGTTTTTTCATGCACGCTTCTCTCGTTATTCCTATTGCAGCCTTTATCGTTTCGGGTATTTATAAAAATCCTAAAGTCTCTATTTACATTTGGTTCTTAGCTATCCCTCTTTCTGTAGTAGGTGGGAGTTCTTGGTCTTCCCTGTTCGCAACATTAGGAATGGAAGACCGTACGAGCGGATATCTTAATAATGTGATCACCGCCGGAGACGAAGCTTCAGCCACAGGTTTTCGGTGGGATTTTCTGGTGTACAGTGGATCAGCCGTTTTTACGGGAGCTTATTTTATTTTCAAGAAAAAAATTACGGATCCCTTTTATGTCCATGTTTTTGGCATGTACTGTATCGCCAATGCGTTCTGGATTCTCGTGATCACGGCCGCATATAGTAACCGTTTTGCTTATCTTTCCTGGTTTCTTATGCCTGTTATATTCGCGTATCCCATGTTTCGTTATAAAATCTGGAAGGAGCAATACAAGATATTTGGTGCTATTTTATTCGTTTATTTTATGTTTACCTATTTTATGAATGTAATCAAATAAATGATGAGAAAATTAACCGTTTTTACACCCACTTTTAATCGGATTCATCTGCTTCCCCGATTGTACCAAAGTTTACAGGAGCAAACTGATAAAAATTTTATCTGGATGATCATTGACGATGGTTCCACCGACGCTACGGAAGATCTGGTGAAAATCTGGCAACAGGTGAATGCCATTGAGATCGTCTATTTGTATAAAAAGAACGAAGGCATGCATTCTGCCCATAATGTGGCCTATGAAAATATAACAACACCTTGGAATACCTGCATCGATTCTGATGATATGATGTCTGGGAATGCTATAGAAAGTATTTTAAATCATCTGGAGGACATTGAAAATGATGATGATTTCTATGCGGTAGTCGGTCTGGATGCAGATCAGAAAGGAAATCTCATCGGCACTCCCTTTCCGCAATATTTAAAAAAGATAAGGTTCAATGAAATTTATTTAAAATACCGCCTTACAGGCGATAAAAAAATTGTCTATAAAACAGAGATCATGAAAAAAGTTCCGCCATATCCTATTTATGAAGGTGAACGTTTAGTTCCCTTGGATTATAAATCTCTCTTGGCCGATCAATTTGCGTATATAAAACCAGTGAATGAAATTTGGTGCATCGTAGAATATCAGGAAGATGGTTCTACCCGAAATATGCTCAAACAATACCGCAGAAACCCACGTGGATTTGCCTTCTCCAGAATCTCCCGCATCGATTATGGACTTACTTTTAAAGAGCGATTTAAAAATGCAGTTCATTTGGTATCCTCTAATTTATTTTCTAGAGATTTCTCCTCACTCTTTAAAACAAAATATACTTTTTTAGTGCTTGTTGCTATTCCTGCAGGAATTTTTCTTAATTTCTACATACGCTTAAAAACCAAAAGAAACTGCTAATGAAAATCCTGCATGTCATTAACAGTTTAGCTACAGGCGGTGCCGAGAAATTAGTCGTCGATACTTTGCCTCTTTATGCAGAGCACGGAATAGAAATCGATTTATTATTACTCAACGGAACAGAATATCCTTTCTTTAAGGAATTGGCTTCTTTAAAATGTTGTGGAATTTTTACTTTAGGAATGGGCTCAGTTTATAATCCGCTGCACGTACTTAAGATCATCCCGTTCCTGAAAAACTATGATGCTGTTCATATTCATCTTTTCCCTGTCCAATATTGGGTGGTCTTGGCGAAAATATTTTCCAGGTCAAAAACAAAATTAATTTTTACAGAACATAGTACTTCAAACCGCAGAATCCAGGGAAATGTTTTCATGCGTTTCACTGATGTGATTTTTTACCGGCAATACAATAAAATAATCTGTATCACCGCAAAGATTCAGGAAATATTGCAGTATTACACCAAATTGGATAATAAAAAATTCGTAGTAATTCAGAATGGAGTAGACCTCAGCAAAATATCACAGGCAATTCCTACAGACAAACGGCTGTTGCCAAATGACTATACTGATAATAATTTGTACCTCATCCAAGTGTCTTCTTTTCAAGAACCAAAGGACCAGAAAACCCTCATCCGTGCGATGACCTTGTTGCCCAATCACTATCAATTAATTTTGGTTGGAGTAGGACCTTTAAAAAAAGAATGCGAGGATTTAGCAGCTAATCTTGGTTTAAAAAATCGTGTTTCTTTTTTAGGAACAAGAATGGATGTAGCTGCCTTATTGAAAATGGTCGATATTATTATTTTATCCTCAAAGTACGAAGGATTATCTTTATCCAGTATTGAAGGAATGGCTTCGGGTAAGCCTTTTGTGGCGAGTGATGTTCCGGGTTTAAAGGAAGTAGTTTCCGGTGCAGGTATACTTTTCCCAGTTGGAGATGAGAAAAAGCTGGCAAAAGAAATTCTTCATTTGTCCAATGATCCAGACCATTATGCTGCTACCGTGGAAAAATGTCTTGCCCGTGCAAAAGAGTATGATATTTCAAAAATGGTGGCTGAACATATTAATTTGTATGAAGAGATTCTTCGACAACAGTAAGCACATTTTCTATACGCTCTGCTGTCTGCTTTACTAATATTTTATTGTGAAGCTATTTTTGATCAATCTGATTTGATATATTATATGGGTGAATATACAGGAGAAAAATAATGCCCATCGAGGAGTGTTCACAACCTCAACCTCCCGAAATGCAACCGTTTACAGAAATTCTTATCTTTGCTCAATAAGCTTACACTTTAAGTTGAAAAAACTCTTCCGTATTTCTACCGTTCCCATGTCGCTCAATATATTATTGAAGGACCAACTTCGTTACCTGAGTGACTTCTATCAAGTCACTGCGATTTCTGGAGCAGGTAAAGATATGGATGAAGTTCTGGAAAGGGAGGGGGTAAAGGTCAAAGAAATTGAAATGTCGCGGGAGATCTCCATTTTTAAAGACTTTGTATCGCTCATTACACTCTATTTCTATTTCAAAAAAGAAAAGCCAGATATTATCCACTCCATTACTCCAAAAGCCGGGCTTCTTTCGATGGTGGCAGGAAAACTGGCAGGAGTTCCTGTAAGAATGCACACTTTTACGGGATTAATTTTTCCCAGTAAAAAAGGAATTTTAAAAGAAGTTCTCATCTGGATGGATCGCTTACTGGCAATGTGTGCGACTCATATCTACCCAGAAGGAAAAGGGGTACAGGAAGATCTGATCAATTATCGTATCACCCGTAAGCCGCTTAAAATAATTGCTAATGGAAATGTGAATGGCATCGATACAGCTTATTATAACCGTGATCAGATTTCATCCACCCAGGAAAAAGACTTAAAAAACGAACTCGGAATATCAGAGAACGATTTCGTCTATATTTTTGTAGGCAGGCTCGTGAAAGACAAAGGGATTAATGAGCTTGTTGCCGCATTTAAAATACTCTCCAGCGAAAGATCATTAACAACGCTAGCCTTTCAGCCTGAATTACTCCTTGTCGGACCCTTTGAGCCCGATCTTGATCCACTTCATCCAGAAACGTTAAACGAAATAGAAACCAATCCCCACATCGTTGCGGTGGGTTTTCAACAGGAAGTTCGTCCTTATTTTGCCATCAGTCATGCTTTGGTCTTCCCCAGTTATAGAGAGGGTTTCCCCAACGTGGTCCTGCAAGCAGGTTCTATGGGTTTGCCGAGTATCGTTACTGATATCAACGGGTGCAATGAAATTATTCAGGACGGATTCAACGGACTCATCGTACCTCCCAAAGATGTACATTCCCTGCAGTCGGCTATGGAAGAACTTCTGCTTAAACCTATTCTTTATGAAAGACTAAAAAGCAAAGCTCAGGAAAGTATTTTGCCTTATGAACAAAAGGCAGTTTGGGACGCGATGCTGGCGGAGTATCGGGAAGTGGCGAAGGAGCGTGTTTGAGTGACGCTTCGACTTCGCTCAGCGACCGCCGCTGTGAACTATGGTGGCGCAATGGTACGGCTTTTAAATTAGCGCTATCGGTTTAGAATACACGATATCAGATCAGGTCATGTTGAGAGTGAGGCAGAAAAAAGGTCTCCTTGTGGGAGACCCTTCTGGTAGTTACTTCATTTTTTCTCTGAGGTAACCGATGAGGTATTTCAGTCCGAGCGTAAAGAGGTAACTGGCAGTGCCTCCAATACCTGCCAACAGTACTGTTTTTACAATCTCTTCATTCTGTAGCTGCACGAGGATAATGAGCACCATACCACAAGTGGTGCTGATGCGTTGTGCAGCATCAAACTGTATCACGGCTTTTCTTCTTTTACCACTGCGGTCTGGCTCACTGCACTGGCGATACCGCCGGCAAGGGCTGTATATCCAGCAATAGTGATGAGAATCGCAGGGAGAGGAATCACTGCAGTAGAAATTACTGCACTGACGCCTGTTAAAAGCAGACCGAAATTTCTGATTCGCTGAAAGAACCTTGGAGTGGGTTCCTGTAAACGATTGATGATCTTTTTCATGATCTTTTATTTTTTATGGTTAGCTGTAGTGTCTTACCTTTATCCAAAATCGGATAGAGGTGATCTTTCATTCTTTGCAAAGCAATCCGTGAGGAATTGCCTTTTCCTTCTCCCGTGTGCTGCAGCACAGGTGCAATACATCCTTGTAATTCTTTGAGCGCATCGTTGGCTGGGTGAATGAGGATGTTGCTTCTCCCCTTTACCCCTAATACTTCAAAATGCCATTTGAATTTGGGGCTGTAGCGCTTTCGTAGGATGTAGGTTCCTTCAGGAATGCAAGAGATCCGTTGTGCATTTTCTACCCAGGGCAGTTCAATGGTTTTACCCCATTCTTTTCCGTCTTTACACAGTATTCCGTTGACTCCTTTAGAACGATACGTGCGGATGAGCTGGATTTCCATCGTTAAGGTGTTCCATCCACTTTTACGATCTGCAGGGCATTGTAAGCGCCGTTTTTCAGTTCATAAAAAGTACCGTTGACTTCCTGATAAAAGCTGATGCCGAAAACCAAAAACAACGGATTGGTTGAGGCTGCGGGCAGATTGTTAATCAGCTGTAAGGGAGTGGTCAACACGGAGTTTAAAGGAAGCACTGGTGTTTCATTTCTCTCAGAAGCATAGGTTTCGCTTTCAAAATTAATGTCCATTGCTCCGGAAGACATTTTGTAGTGGGTGCTTCCCGCAGGAGCAATCACGCTGTCAGTCGGAACATAGGCTTCAATAGCTATGATTGCATCTCCTGTTACTCTGTCTAAAGTTGCCGTAAAAGGTGCGGCGATGGAGGTACCGAGTTTGCCATGGATATTGAATTCGAAGCCCTGAAGCAATTCCGCTTCACCGTCGATGACGTTTCGCAGTCCGCGGGGATTGACGGCATCCATCTGGATGACCTTCACCATTTCTTTGGAGAGTCTGCTGACCATTCTGGAGTCGGAAGCCTTGCGCAGGAGGCTTTGCATTGAGTTTCGCAGGGTTTTTCCGGCCTTGCCGGCTCTTCCGAACTCTGCCATGTTTTCGCGGGTGCGTTGAAATGCGGGATCGGTGCGCATTCTTTCTGCGGAGATGCCGCCTTTTTCACGGGCCATGTAGCCGTCTTTGGTACGGTAGAAGGTGATGTCACCCATGGTACCTTTCAATTTGATCAATCCTTTTTGTCTTGCCATTTTGTTTGTTTTTAAAAAATTAAGAATCAGATGTTGAGGTACACCTGCTTAAACCTGTTGTGATCACGGGGCAAAATTTGACAAAAAATAGATGTGAAACAAGTAATAGTGCCGGTTACGGCTGATTCTGCCGATTGATGCCGATATGGATGAATGTGCCGGAAAGGGTGGTGTTTGCCGAAAAGGGAGGGATGTCAGATTGTTAGTAAGTGCCTTTTTGATGCATTAAGGTGGGGGATGGGTGGGGGATGGGTGGGGGATGGGTGGGGGTGGGGTGCGAGGGTTCGGGATTCGGGGTGCGAGGTTCGTGGTTCTGGTGGCTGAGCCTGTCGAAGCCACGCGATTTAGAATTAATTTTAATTTAAATTTCTTCTTACTTTATTCTTCTTACTTTTTGCTTCATCATTTTTATATTTTTTATAGGAATCAGCGAACCATTTTCAATGGTTTGTCTTGACACAAAAAGTAACAAAAAGGTTAAGACTGGATCTTTTTACTAAAAAAAGAAAATTTCTTATGAGAAAATCCCCAAAACTCGGGCGGAAAGATGATGGGTTTTTGTGTTTGAAATTTGTTGCCGCCACTCAAACAATGGGGATTTTTAGATGTTGTCAGTTGAAATTGGTCGTTGGAAGAAATTTCCTTTTTTCTTAACGTAAAAATCTCCTGGGTCGTGTTGGAATGCTTTCAGGTTGAGGTTGAGATGGTGATTGGAAATGGTATTAGCACAAATTGAAAGAAAGCTTCCTGCTTTTTTTATGTTGAGCCTGTCGAAGTAAGGGTTGGGAAAAGGACCTTTCTGGTTGGGATTATTTGTGTTCGTGGTGTTGAAGTAAGTAAATTCTTTTATTCTTCTTACTTTTTGTTTTGACACAAAAAGTAACAAAAAAGTCAAGACTGGATCTTTTTACTAAAAAAAAGGGAATTTCTTCTGAGAAAATCCCCAGAACTCGGGCGGAAAGATGATGGGTTCTTGTGTATTGAATTTGTTGCCGCCACTCAAACAATGGGGATTTTTATGTGGTTTATAATAACAAATAATTGTTGGAAGAAATTTCCTTTTTTCTTCACGTAAAAATCTCCTAGGTCGGGTTGGAATGCTTTTGAGGTTGAGGTTGAGGTTGAGGTTGAGATGGTGAGTGCGGTTATTGTTTAGTTGCGGATGAAGGGTTGCACTGATTCGTAGGATAGGCCCATGTAGGTGCAGAATTCTTCGACGGTGAGGAACTGATGGTCTGGTTTATTGAGAACGGTTTTGATTTTATGAATAAGATCACGACTGTATCTTTCGCTTTTTCCAGTGATGCACTGGATGTCTTTGGGGTATATGCAGAGGCGGAGCGGTTGTGGTTTCATGGGTTCTCCCGTGTTTGAAACACAAAGGTTGTTTAATAGAAGATATTTTATTCGGTAGGTTTTCGGTAGTACGTGAGAAAAGTTATGAACAGTGGCGGGGTTCGGGGTGCGAGTGGCGAGATGCGAGGTGCAACGTTCGGGATGCGGGATTCGGGATTCGGGATTCGGGGTGCGAGATCGGGGTGGAGGGTTGGAATTGGGTGTTTGGTTGTAGGGGTTGCTTCGTCGTGATTCCTCGCAATGACCGGGGTACTTTTTACTGGGTTGTTGAAATGAGGTTGTTGGGATTATTTATTCGTCGAAGCTTTCCAGATAATTGGTGAGGTTTTCGGTGAGGAGGTGGAGGAATTTTGCTTTGTCGTTTTTTCTGGAGCGGATCTCGATCAAAGTCTTGTGGTAATTGCCCAGGTCAATTTCAAAATTGTTTTCGAACCATTTTATGGTTTCGGAAAGATCCTTATTTCCGCCGTTTAAGCAGCGGGTTTGGTGCAGTGCAACGACTAATTCGGTGAGGGCGACTTTTGAGGCTGACCATTGAATGTTGCTGTGGGATCTTTCTTCGTCGGTATGGCTATTTTTAAGTTTGCTCAATTCTGCACGTAAGAATTTTTCGTAGGAATCATTGGCAATCATCTGAGAAACTAAATGGTCATGGGAGGAGGAAAAACGATCATCGTAGCTGTGGATATCAATTGATAATTTTACATCTAAATCATATTTGAACCGCAAGAAATATTTGCTGTCGAGATAGGTTGCATTTCTTCTGCAGTAGCTTATAAAGTCTTTGTTTTCCAAGGAAAAATACTGCAAGTGGTCAAATTCATTTTCAAAGACTTTCCGTTTCAATTTATCACCGGAGGAAGGAAGCGCGGAGAGAAAGGAGACTAATTTGGAATAGTAAATAAAAGAGCCAATCAATTTTGGCTTCAGTTTTTTGAAGAAGGTGATCTCATTTTCCCAACAGTCAAAATCGTGGATGATGACCCAACCCTTTACCGTGCGGATGGCTTCATCGGTCGCGATTAAAGCGAACTGTGCTTCCTCCAAAGGATGTTTCTTTTCTGTTTTGAGTTCATTGATTTTGTTTTCAAGATCAGACCAAAGTTTACTGGTCTTTGCAATAAGTTGTAACGAGTTCATAAACACGATATTTTTTTAGAGGTTTGCAGTAATTCGGACGGAACTAAGACTTTTTTAATTCTTCTTTTCTTTGATTAATGAAATCAGTAGGTCTAATTCCGTTTATTTCATAGAACTGATTGGAAAATTGCTGTCGTGATTTTATACCACAAGATTCAGCTAAAGCCTCAATGGTGTATTTCAAGTATTTTTTATCATGGTAGAGTAGCTCAGTAATATAACTGATGCGCAAAACTTTTAGGTATGAATTAAAATTCATGTCCTTATGTTCATTGATGACGTAAGACAAGTGGCTGCCATTTGTGTTGAGTTTAGCAGCCAGACTTCGAATGGTGAGGTTCTTCTCTATAAATTTATTTTCATGTTCAAATTCAGTCAGTTTATCCAATATTGAATCTACAATATCGGGACTGTAATCGTGCTTCCGAACAGTGCTTTGGGGATTTGACTGGGTTTCATCATGAAAAGGTTTGTTTTGAAGCGTAAGCAATACCTTTTTATAATTTTGAGAGATTCTTTTTTGTTTTTGGAAAAAATATAAAAGAATGATTAGAAGCAGCAGGGTAATCACTATACTAATAACTCTAAAAGTATCATCTGTTTTCTTTGATTTCAAAAGTTTTTCTTTTTCTAAACGCAACGTTTTGGTGTCATATTCCCGATAAATTCTGGAAGAGAGGACCGGGAAATCTTTGGTCAGAATTTCATCCACCTTTAAGAGTTGACTGGTGTAATATATTGCATTTTCGGGATGGGTATTAAAATCGGTTTTTTTCAACAGCAGTTCGTAAGCCGCCCGTAGCTCGGGAAAAATACTTTGATTCTGATTGAATAAGGAATCCACTTTTTGCAGGTAAGCAATTCCTTTACCGGTTTCCTGCAATTTCAAATAAGCACTTCCTAAATAAAAATAAGTAAGGGCTAAAGGTGAATCTTCTTTTTTCTCCTTTATAATATTTGCAGCGACGAGTAATGTATCAATAGATTTCTGATATTCTTTCCTGAAGTACGATCTGATCCCCAGCTCTTTCAAGAAGTACCCTTTCTCCTGCCGAAATTCGGGCAATTGGCGATATGGGACCGTAAGGTAGAGCAAACTGTCTGATTTTTTCCAATTTTTTAGTTGACGATTAATGATAATCATCTGGTGAATAGTATTTAAATAACCTCTGGTATTATTATATTGAAGATTTGGGTTTTGGGAAGGATTTAAGTTATTGCGAAAAAAGATATTGCATTCCCCGAAACAGGTGAGTGCTTCTGGATAATATCCCAGGTAACTTTTTACTATACCGATATGGTATTTAATTTTATTGAGCAAATAAAGGTCCTGATCATTCGCCGCAAAACTTGAAGCAAGGAGGTATTGATGAAGTGCCCTTTTATAATTTTTGAAGTTAAAATAAAACACGATCCCTTTGCCCAAGTACGATTTGCTTATTAAAGCTGAATCTCCTGTTTTGATTGAGGCAATAATGGCGCTGTCAGCATATTTTAATTTCTGTTCACCAGTGGAGGAATAATAAAGGGCGTCTTCATAGGCGTAGGTTAGGTGACGAAAATTCTGATTCTTCTTTGCGCTATCAATGCTGCGATTAACAAAATGAAGTGCCCGGGTATCATTTTCGGAAAACTGCTCGTACGTTCTCTGGAGTTTCGTATACTCCACGACGCTGTTTTGCGCAGAAAATACTGTGCTTATCAGTAAAAAAAGAAATAAAAGATTTCTACACATTGTTCCCACATTATGAGTAAATCTGATGGTCGCCCCATTCATTATCCACTTTGTGCAAGCGACTTTATAAGGATGAACTAAATTACATTAATTATTGATATATCCGCAATATAATAGTATAAATAATGGTAAATATATACAAATTGGTACGTAATGATGTATGTATTCATTCAGTAATCTTTTTTTTGTAAATGTTTTTGAATCTACATTTACTCCAGAATTCTCAATTTAAAATCGGCGCCGATATCACTTTTTAAAAATTAACATTATGAAAAAGTCTTTCGCAATTTTAAGTATTTTTTTACTACTGAGTTCCTTATCGTGTCGAAATGAGTTCGATCACAAGGAGGACTCAAACAGGCCAATGCAAGGAAGCAAGAAGGAAAAGTTTTATTGCAAAGATTCTACGGGTGCTTCACAAGTGGATGGAGAAAAAGAACCACCCCGCAAAGATCTGCAACAATGGCGGCAAACCCCTTAGGTTGTTTTTGTATAATGGATTATTCTCTATCCGATCACAAAGGCAGTGTGACTGCAAGGAGTGGCGAAAGGTGTCCTTGCAGTGGAGAATGGGAAATTATAGGGTTGGTTACGACTTCAGCTGTATTCGCGAAGGATCAGGTATTACCGGAGTATTTCGGAAAGAAGATCTGGTGGCTTCTGGTGAGGCGAGGGTGAGGCGGGGAGTGAATGGGGCTCAGCGCAAGTGGATGAGTGGGTGAATAAGCAATCGGTAATAAGTAATGGGAAAGACCTTAATGAAAAAACTATCATTTATTATGAAATCAATTTTTAAAAGGACGGTGACCGTCTTAGCGTATTTTTTTGTTGTAGTGTTTATTTATGCTACTGTACAAAAGGTTTTTGATTTCGAAACTTTCAGCAATCAGCTCAACGTGGCACCTCAACTTGGAAGTTATGGAGCAATGGTTGCCTCTCTTATCGTCATTCTGCAGGTGCTCATTGTGGTTCTGTTTTGCTGGAGAAAAAGCCGGTTTTTTGGATTTTCAATAACCGTTGTAATGCTTGGTATTTTCAGTATTTACATGGCGGTGATCTTATTGCAGAAGACTCTTCCCTGTGAATGTCTCGGTATTATTAAGGGTCTCAACTGGAAGCAAAATTTTGCATTTACCCTTTTTTTACTTCTTATCGGTGTGATGGGTCTCTTGGGCAGCGCACAGGAAAGAAAAAAGAAATGAGCAAATGGAAGTGTACCTCTTTTTTAGTCTGGAATGTTGCAACATTTAGAAGGAGCAGTCAGCAGACCATTGATGTTGACTCCAATGTACGTGGACAAATCGAAGGGTTTTGAAGCGGTACATCTGCACATCTGTCGAGGGGACAGAATATTTAATCAAACAAATTCATTTGAGTTTTTACGGTAATCTTTTTTATTAAAAAAAGACCAGTATTATGAAAACATTTAAGTTTTTAAAAATCAATTTTATGCTTGTGGTGGCTTTGCTTACTGCAGGAATTACAATGTCCTTTAAACTGGCGGAAAAAAATTCCGCTGATACCGCTTACTATTATATAAGCGAAGATATGAGTGAAGGCTCATTTCATAATGTCAATAACTGGACGACTGCGTCGAGTGGAGGAGCAGACTGTGTAACCACAGGTGACCGCCCCTGTAAAGTAATTGTACCGGAAAACAGTTCCCTTGGGAGTGTTTTAGGTTCAAAAAATAATTCGCAGGTATTAGCAATCTCAGTTAACAGAAAGTTAGAACCTTAAGTAGTAAGGTCATTTTTAAGATGAGGTGGGAAGAAATTTCCCACCTCATTATTTTATCTAGGATTTTGAGGCATTCCTGTTTGCTTAATAATATCCTCCGGAATTGCTACCGCATATCTAAGGTCGTTTGGAAGTAAGGTATATGATAATCCATTTACAGCTCTTTGCAGAATAATATTCCGTCCATCGCGGTTGTATCTTTTCAGATCTGCCCATCGTAAACCACGAAACAGTAATTCTTTACGTCTTTGTTTACCAATTATCTCCAATGCATTTTCTCTGCTGTCTGCGGTTAAGTTCGTAAAAGTACCGGTTTTCCATCTTTGAATTAAAAGTTGATTTAATTTTGACATGGCGTTATTAATATTATTCAGTTGTGCAAAGCTTTCTGCAGCGATCAAATATAATTCATCAGTTGCCAACGGTGATGTTCTGGAGGAATTACCAGAATAATTTCCTTTGAATAGAATTTCTCCGACCGCATTCGTTTTAAAAAAGATGGTTTTCCGCAAATCATTGTTTTCGTACGAATTGTATGTAGAAGCCGGGATTTTTGCTGTATTGCTTGATAATATTGGGGAGTAGGCGATACTTGTGGGGAGCAATACTTCTGTATTCATTGCCTTTATCGGATAAGAATTTGCTGCGTTGAGATCATTGAAATTCATTAATTGACCATTTATTGATAATCCGGCATTCGCAAAAAGGAGTGCGTTGGTATAATCTCCCATATACAAATATGTTCTTGCTAAAAATCCTAAGGCGGTTGCTTTTGAAGCCCGTGTTACTGCAACCTGCGTATCTGGTAAAAGTGATACAGCGATGTGGAGATCGTTTAAAATTTGATCATACGTTTGCTGTAGATTAGAGCGCACAGAAGGAAGATTTACATCTGGGTCTAATCGTAACGGTAATCCCAAATTAGTATTGGAAGTGTTTTTATTATAGGCTAAACACCATATCTGTGCTGCTTCCAGATAGATAGAAGCACGGAGGGCCAAAGCCTGCCCTCGTACGTTATCAGCATTCGCAATATGATACTGATCAAGATTATTCAGGACGGTGTTGCAAATATTTATTCTAAAAAAGCAACTTTGCCAATCGTTACCACTTGCTCTGGCTACTAAATTAGGTTGCCACGTATAGAGGCGCTTGTCAGCATCATAACTTACGCCATTAAAATCGGTATTGGTGATGTAAATATCATCTGAAGAAATTTCTCCGCTGATGCTGTTTCCGCCCAATACATTAGAAATTTTATCTAAAAGCGCCTGGTTATCCTGTAATGTTTCGGGCGTTACTAAACGGGTATCCGATTTTTCTTCCAGAAAATCTCTACATGCAGTCATTGAAAACAAAAATGTTATCCAAAGCAGTATTGTTATTTTATTTTTCATTTTGATCATTTTAAAATTGAGCACGCAGCCCGAGTGAATATGAAGTTACAGGTTTTAACGAATAGGTTCCCCAGTTGTAGTCAGGATCTATGCCTGCTTTATTCGCCTTCCAGAGTATTCCGAGGTTATTAATTGCGCAGTATAGGTGCACATTTTTGAAGGGTGTTTTTTTAAGCATTTTTTCCTTTAGATGGTAGCCGATGTTGAGATATTGCAATCGGATATGGTCTCCTTTTTCAACCAGGACTGCTGAGCCATTATAAAAATCATCCCTTGCGGAATTGGCGGTCAACTGCAGCGAGGGTACATTTGTGAGGAGCTCATCTCCAGGATTTTGCCATCTTTTGGCATAGTCGCTATTACCATCGCGACTTGTAATAAGACTGGTGTAATTGATTGAATTTCTGCGAAACCAATAGCCTAATTTGTAGGTGATGCCGAGATCTAAACTGAATTGCCTGTATCCAAAGGAATTGATGAAAGAGCCAAAAGAGGTGGGTATTGCTGAACCAAAATATTGCAATTCCTCAATGCCTTTGTCTGAGGCCATTATCTCGGCATATTCTTTACTAATTTCGCCATTCAAATATCCTCTAGCCTCCCCCGTAGCAGGATCGAGACCTGCCCATTTGTAGGCAAATACTGAATAAACAGGAAGACCCACAACACCGGATATGGGAGCTGTATTGCCTGCGGCGGCTATGAAATCGCTGGCAAATGTAGTAGGAAGATAATACTCTGTGACTTTATCATGACAGGAGCTGAAATTGATGATGGAGTTCCATTTTAATTCTTTATCGATATTTTTTGTTTTCAGTTCTATATCGAGTCCATTTCCCTCGATGCCTGCAACATTCCATAAAAGGGTGGTTACTCCCGTTGTGTAATCAATGGGAGCCTGGCCAAACAAATTGCTGCCTTTTTTGGTGTAATATTCGACTGAGCCTGTGATCCGGTTATTCTTGGTTGTGAAATCCAACCCTATATTGATCATTCTCAGCATTTCCCAACGCAGTTTGGGATTGAAATACTGGTCGATTCTTGCGGTTGGTCCACCGGTGTAAACAGATACATCGGGATCATAAGCAATGGTGGTGACTGCGACCATTGCAGGATCTATATTCCCACTAAAACCAAGGGAACCCCTTAATTTGAGGAAAGGCAGGGCGGTGAGCTGATAAAATTTTTCGTTGGAGAGGTTCCAGGCAGCGCCTGCTGACCAAAAGGGATTCCACTGTTCATTTGTTTTCAAGCCGAAAAGGTTACTGGCATCACGTCGCACACTTCCGGAAATAATATATTTTTTATCAAAAGTATAAACAGCATTCGCATAAAAGGAGAGGAAATTAAAATTGATCTGGCGCAATGAACTGTTTTTTTCGATAAAGCTATTTTCGCCGGTTATAAAATTGGGATATTGCTGGGTATAATCTACGACAGCGGTTGACAAATCATGGGGATTATAACCGTAGTAGCGGTTGCTTTCATAATCTGTGACCGTTTGGCGAATCTCCCCTCCGGCTATTGCAGAAATATTATGTTTGTTGAAGGTATTGTTGTAGTTCAATTGTCCCCTCCAATTATTTATTGCAGTCAGGGTATTTCCTTTATCGAGAATACCCCCTTTCGGAATGATGAATTTTATGGTGCCAGTGGAATTAAGCTGGGCAAAACTATTGATCATATATCTCGTATTATAACTCTCTTCATCATTTAATGCTGTGTTTTGTCCATTGAGACTTTGGTACTGGTATTTAATATCAACATCTAATCCTTTGAGAACTTTATAATTAAGACCGGCATTGATTATTATTTCAGTGGTTTTATTTTTTGTTTTTGTGTGCTGCCAATCGGTAAGCGGATAATAATTCCAATCGAGTAAGCCTTGACCCCGGAGGCTATTTTTATAGTTTTGATCAAAGATGGAATTTACGATCAAAGGATTGCCCTGATTATCTGCAAATTCTAAATAAGGAATTTTCCAGTTTCCTTTCATGGTTATGGTGTTGTAGGCACTTCTTCCGCTGTTGGTGTCGGTATTGGTGAAATAAACGCCCGTTGTTACGATCAATTTATCAAACGGTTTCCAGGTATTTTGAAGTCTGGTATTGAGCCGCTGGTATTTCTCGCCAAGATTTCCCGTATTGTCATCAAAACCGAGGAAAGAAGTCCAGGATAGATTAGAAGAACCCGCAGATACGTTTAATGCATATAAATTATTTTCCAGAGGCAAGTACATGTATTTCCGATATTGATCGCGAACATCAATAGTACGAAGTCGGTCTATTTCCTGCATTGCCTGCTGGTGAGAAATGAGCCCTTTCTTTTCTTTGTTAAGCAGATCAACAACTGGTGTAAGGACAGGATGACTGGGAGAATTGATATCACTGTTGTAGTAACCTTTGTTAAAAAGCTGCATTTCAACATCAATAAAATCTGAAGTTGAGATCTGTCTGCTGTAGGATAGATCGGGTTTTGAACTAACCGTTAGATTTGAGGTAAGTTCGACGGAGAGTGGTTGATTAAATTTTGAATTTTTTGTAGTGATGACAATAACGCCATTCGCAGCTTTAGCACCCCAAATACTGGAGGCAGCAGCATCTTTTAAAACGGTAATATTTTCTACCATATTAGGATTAATGCGACTGATATCTCCTTCATAAGGAAAATTATCTACGACAATCAGAGGCGTTCGCGGTCCATTTAAAGTACTGAGTCCTCTTATCATGAGTTGTCCGTTTTGAGTAAGACCGGTACTTACGGTCATTCCACTAGTTATTGCGGGAAGTCGATCGATAATATTGGTGGTTACCTGTTGTTGTAATAGTTTGTTATCTACAGCGGAGAAGGAACCGGTGGCTCGTTCTTTCGAAATTTTCTGGTATCCGGTGGAAAGATTTACTTCCTGTATATCTACTACTTTGGGTGTCAGCAACAGGGTGAGTAATTTTGTTGCTGGATAAGATGTCGTTACTTCCCGCTTATTGTAACCTGCGCCGGAAATGGTTAATGTTATGGATTTTGGACTATTATCCGCTATGGTAATGTTGAAGCGACCGTCATTATTGGTGAGGGTGACTGCCTGCGTCGCGGGAACTGCAATTCGAATTCCTGCTATGGGTTTGGCTGTGGTAGAATCTAATACCACACCCGTTAATTGCTGTTGTGCGAATATCATCGTGTAGCAGCAGATTATTGGTACTAATAAATATTTTTTCATGGTATGTTATGGGTTTATGATTTTTGAATCTTTCAAGATTAGCATCAAAAGGTTTCGATCGGTCTCTTCTAAAGTCAAATCGTAGCCTAAAAGTTCTTTCTGAAGCGTTTTCAGGTCGTTTATGTTTGAAAAATGCAAATCTATTTTTCCCTTATAATCTGTTTCATCAACTACAGGAAGAGGGGTGATGTCATATTTCGCATTTAGGGAAGAAAGTAAAAAGTCGAAAGTAGTATTCTGTAATACTGAGGGGGTTTTTAGAAAACGATCGATGGTAGTACCGCCTTTGGTGGCGATCTTATCTTTGGAAGAAGTGCGTTTCAGTACAAGACATCTGGTTGGTCTTTTCTGAAGGAGGGCGGTATATTCTGTATTTTCATTAATCATGCGCAACATTCTGGTATAAAGAGAATCGGACTGTGTTTTAGGAATTATATAATCAATGTTATATAATTTGGCAGCGGTTTCTTTCTGATCCATACCGGTATTGAAATCAATATCTTCTGGATGTTTTAGGAGATTGACGAGTCGTTTTATACTAAAGTTCTCGCCACGCCGGGTGAAAAGCTCATCACCAACAGCATTATAAATCTCCATTAAAGAGAGGTTGGTAAATTGGCGACCATAGGTTTTGCCCTTTTCTCTGTGAAACCAAGTACCATAGCTAAATGATCTAATTCTGCCTTTTGAAATAAAGGTATAACCCAACAATTCAGCGTTCTTTTCCTTATCGAAATTCTGGGAGAGCATGAGGGGTCGGCTTTTTTCTGCCTGTACGACGGTTTCTAAGGAAGATTGCGCGTGGGTGATGATTTCGGTAATGGCTTTTTCAGTAACCTGTTCTGCATCGGTCGTGTTGAGCAGTTTACCGTTTTTAATCCAGATTATGTAGGGAACTCCTCTGTGTGGAAAGAGGGTGTGGAATATTTTGTCTTCTGCCAGTGAAATGGTTTTGCTATAGCGTTTTCCATTGGTGGAAGAAAAGAATTTTTCCAAGACGGTACGATTTTCATTGGACACGGCTAAGATTTTTATCTGAGAGCCAAAGTGTTTTTGCAATTCTTCCATTTTGGGGAAATTTCGCAAACAGCTGCTGCACCAGGTATTCCAGAAATCGAGGAGAATAAGTTTGTCGCGGTCTTTTGCTAATTCGAAGATTTTCTGGGGTGCGTTCAAGACCTGCAAGGGCATTGACCATACTTTTTCAGGAATTTTATCTCCTATTTTCAGGGGTTTTTGCTGTGCAATACCCTGCAGAAAGAGTAGTGTGATAAATGTTAGGGAAAGAAAGTCCCTGCAAAACTTATTTTTCATAGTTTTGTAATGGTTTTTAGTTATACTTTAATTAAGGCCTTGCTCTTTCCTGCGGCTGCAAACTTGGGGAAAGGGCTTTTTTTATGGGGTGCGAGTTGCGGGGTGACGCTTCGGCAGGCTCAGCGCAAGTGCATGCCGTAGCTCTTGAATATTTAGGGATCCTTGTTGTATGTGGTTTTCATTGGTATTTTTTTATTGGTTATTGTGGCTTCGGCTCCGCTCAGCCACCGTGCTTCGAATCTGCTCAGCCACCATTTCAAATCAGATTTGCTTTAGGGGAAAACGGTGGGAAAATTTCTTATGAAGAAAACGCTTTCCCGCTAAAGACAAATCCTTGAATTGTGGGGTGTTTGGTGTTGCTTCGGCAGGCTCAGCACAAGTAGGTGCTGGATGATTGGTGTTTGATGTTTGGTGCTGGATGCTTGGTGTTTGGTGCTGGATGCTTGGTGTTTGGTGTCGGATGTTTGATGTTATTTATTCTTTACCCATTCATTACTGTTGTCTTAATCAGATTTGCTTTAGAGGAAAGCTAATGAAACACAAATGATGAAAAAAGGTGCTTTCCTGCTAAAGGCAAATCCTCTGAAAAATAGTGATATGAAGTTTTTTTTGATGTCAAATATTCCCCTATACTGTAAGCTCGGCTTGGCTTACAAGGTGAATGGTGCATCATGGTGAATTTAAGTATCGTTGAAATATTGGACGTATTTTTTCATGATTTGGAGCATGAAGGTTAGTTTAGATCTGGGTTTTTGAAAGAACCCAATTTCCCGCGAAGCTTTGAAGCCGCAATGGTTTGAACCATTGTAAGTGTCGTTCAACTATGTGTTATAGAAAGCGGGCTTAGTAATTGAGAAATCTGAATACAAAACAACGTGGGTCTCAACATATCTAAACTGAGGTACTGGTATACCGTGCAACAGATAAGTGAGCCCACGCCTAGGTCGTGAGCTACTATACTTATCGTCTCGCTGCTTTAAATTACCAGTTTTCAGTTTGAGAGTCTAAGCAATAGCTTCTATATTTTTGAAGTATCGCAAAAATATATAATTCTTTTGATTATATATTATGCCAAATATAGTATTATTTTTCGATACGGCAAAGCGTACCGAAAAATAATTTATAAAATCTTTAATTGCATTTGTGAAAATTGAGGAGCAAACATATATTAAAATTAAAATTGCAATTAGTTTAAATAAACTTTTAAGTTGCAGCAAAGACTCCATTGAAACGAAAGAAGTAAGTAACTATACTAAAAGCTATAACAAAATTGCCCTGAGTGCCGATTTAAGAAAAGCAACAGTTTCAGATATTTTTAACGCTAAATCAAATTGCCAAATTGCAAGTTTATTTCCCATTATTCAAGCAATGGGATATAGTATTACTGACTTTGCGAAAGTTTATGATGATATTTCAGATTCAAATATCAAAAAATTCTTGTCGCAACAAAAAAAATAACTTTTTACCAAATTACAGAATGTCCTAATTAAAGTTTTGATGATTTATAAATTAGTTTAATTTTCTGCACCCAGACATAAATTTTATTTTCCAATTTTCTGATAATATCTTTCTGTACATTGTTGCATAATTTCTTCAGTTTCTATTAAATCGTTTTGAAGCGTGTTAATCCAGATAACGAGCAGGAGTATAATTACTGTGGCAATGATGTTGTATATTTTTAGGGTTTTCATGAGATTAGTTTTCGCAAATATATCATTGAAAAACTTTGTATAGAAAGGGTGTAAAGACGCTTTTTTTTGCTTTTATGGGAAACTGTAATTGTTTCTTATAAAACTTGCTTACTTTTATTAATTAAAACAATTACAATGAGTGATGATTTAAACAAAAAAAGACCGCAAGATGCCTCTAAAATTAACGTACACGAAACGTGGGAGTTAAGTTATTGGTCAAGTAAATTTGGTGTTACCAATGAACAGTTGAAAATGCAGTTAAGACTGGTGGGACTTCTGCAGCAGCAGTTAAGAGCCATTTAGGAAAATAATATGTAAATTATTTGAATGGTAAATAAATTTATTCTATAAAATTATCCTAACGAGAGTTGGGATTATTTTTTAAAAAGGCGGGAGTTGCCGGTTCGATTCTGGCAGGTGGTATTTTGACTGTAGGGAATCTTGTACTGATCAACCACCCCGACCCTTCATCGAAGATGAAGCGCCACCCCTCCGGAGGAGGGGAATTGGGCTTTGCCTTTTTTTTGGCTTTGCAAGGGATACGTTGTTCATTCTTGTTATATCGTCATTCTCGGGAATAGCGATTCCCCTCCTTTGGAGGGGTGTCCTTCCGCTCGCCGAAGGACGGGGTGGTTTATCCACGGGATGAAATACTCATTCTATTATCACGAATGAATTCCATAGTTTTCAATGATAAAAACTTCCAACTCCCGAGTAGCAACCTCCATATTATTTAAAACATCGTGGTTGGTGATCCGAAAGACTTTTAGACCATAGCTTTCTAAGTCTTTTTGGCGCCTGTCATCGTATTCTTTTTTGTGGTCATGGATCAAGCCATCAATCTCAACGACCAATCCCAATGTTTTTACTTAAAAATCAACGATGTAGTTTCCGATAATTCGCTGGCGGTCGAAATCAATTAGATGAAAACTATTATTTCGGACCTGTTTCCAAAACAGGACTTCACATAGGATGCGGGCTTTTCTTTTTCCGGGCAGCAGTGGCTTTAAGTTTTTATTATAGGGCAGATGCTCTACAAAATTACGGCGGATGGCGATATTGTTGATGGAGGTTATTATTTCCATTTTTTTTCGAATTAAACTGTGTTTTATTGCGCTATCCAAAGGGGAGGTGTGGAAAAATTATAGGGGTTCTTTGGGTTTTGAAAGATAAAGTTAAAGAAAATTATTGGGAGTTGAGGAGGGGTAAGGAGGGGTGGGGAATATGGCGAGCACACCGGGTAAGGATGCGGATTAAATACCCCGGAGAATTATGCCGATCAACCACCCCGATTAACCACCCCGACCCTTCATCAGAGATGAAGCGCCACCCCTCCGGAGGAGGGGAATTTGGGCTATGCCTTTTTTTGGGTTCGCCTCCGGTCAGCGAGCAATAAAGATCTGTTTAACGACTAATCCAATCTTCCCACAAAACAGTATCTTCGTTCAACAAATAAAGATTATGAAAAAAATAGTATTTTCAGTGTTGACGCTAGTGGTCTTAAACTCCTGTATTGTTACTACGGCCGCAAAGGCAGTAACAGGAGTGGCGAAAGTCGGCTTCAAAGCTGTAAAAGGAACGGTAAAAGGAGTCAGCTGGGCGGTAGGAAAAGCGAAGGGGAAAATTGATGAAGACCGTATTGATGGCACGTGGAAAGTGGTTGGCGTTTATCGGGGCTCTTTTGAAGATTTTGAAAAAGATCAAAATCCGGAGAGTACGTTTACTACTACCTGTACCGAGGGTTTTGATCAAATTGAGTTCAATTCCAGAAAATCTAAATTCAAACCTATGCATTGCAGTGCTAGTGAAGAAGACTGGGTGAAATATTCTTTCGATTTTGGTAAAAATCCTTTAAATAAAGAAAGAGTGAATTACATCACTTATAATTCCACTAATTATATTTCTGTGATCGACGTTAGTAATACAACGATGGTTTTAGAACGCAATCTGATGCCGAAACTGAATTTTTCGAACGCTACTTTATTTCTTTTGGAAAAGGTGAAATAGAAGCGGGGAAGTTTTACTGAGTTTAATAACGACAGGCGAGGATAGGGTCGTAAAGTGGAGATTAAAAATCAAAAGTTTTTAGCTCAGTAGTACGGGATTGCTTCGTTGCTCCACTGCGTTTCGCTCCTCGCAATGACGGTGTGGCTCAGAATGGTGGGTTTGCTTCGTCGCTGCACTGCGTTTCGCTCCTCGCAATGACGGTTTGTTTAAATTTTTGCTCCTCGCAATAACGGATTGTTTAAAGTTTTGCTCCGCGCAATGGCGGATTGAATACTGTTTCGCTTCTTGCAATGGCGGCATAAAAAAATCCGGAAGAGGTAAATCTTCCGGATTGTTATTAATAATTTCATGTTACGTCTAAAACGACATTCAGTTATTATTTTTTGATCACTTTTACACTCGTACTTTCTGTATCAGAATTTACTTTGATAATGTAAGTTCCTTTTGCAAAAGCACTGATATCGATCGTTGAACTCTTAGCTGTTTTATCCAGGTTGAAACTTTTAATTAATTGACCGGTTGCAGCATAGATCTGTGCATTGTTCAATTTTAACTGTTTGTTATTCTGGATCGTCAGTATCCCTGAAGTCGGATTAGGGAATACCTGCACTGCATTGTTCATGGATAGATTTTCAACAGCCAATAATGGGTTATCACAGTTGTAAACGTAGATCTCGTCTAAATACCAACCATCGATCCCGTTGCAGCCATCGGTTCCTACTTCAAATCTGAACTTGATGTTCGATGCTGAAACCACGCCAATTTTTGACAGATCGATAACACTTTGTCCCCAACTTCCGCCAAGTGAACCGCCATCAGTACCGGTAAATGCAGCTTGTCCTTTCAGTGGGTTGTCGCTTTGTGTCGTACCATCTAAAGTGCTGTTGTAAGCATTTTGAGTGAAAGCAGTTTTTGGAAGCAAAGTCCAGGCACCACCATTCAGGCTGTACTTAATGTTTCCACCGTCCCATTTCGCTTCAGTAGCCACATAGTGATTAAATGCCATCTGGTAAATTCCCGTCGTAAAAGTTGGGAAGGTGATCAGTGGACTTTCTAAACGTAAAATACCATTTTGCATACTGGTCGTACAGTTTCCATTAACCGGATCTGCGCCGAAGATGGCTTTCCCGGTTCGGCCTTTTGGTAAATTCGATTTAATGATCCAATCTCTATTTTCCCAGGAGGAAGGATTTGTTGGAATGTTGTTAACCGTCCAGTTACCTAATCCATTTTCCCAGTTTTCACTGAACAAAGCACCTGAAATGGCAGTTGCGCAAAGATCCGGAGTTGCTTTTAAGATTGGAACATAGTTACACTGCGTATTAGGAGAAGTTCTTAACTGTACAGCAAGGATGGCATTCTTCAAATTTTGAATGTCGCTTGCTGCCCAGGATTGTCCACTTAATCCCGCAGGAATAAGCGTTGTTGAAATTCCCTGCAAATTAATGCCAATCAGGTCATTTGCTGAAGCTTCTAAAGCATCTGCGAAAACAGCGAAATCACTGGTTGGTGTTAAATAGTTTTTTTGAGCTCTCCACCACAAGTGTGCAGCTTTCACAAAACCAATTCCATTAATGGTATATCCGTTAAAAGTTCCACCATCTACCAGTAAAGCATATAAGTGATTCGTTACGCCAGAATTCCGGTGTACACCGCCAGAATCTCCTGTACCACAATAGTAAGAAGTATCTATAACACTTGCAGGATTGCTGTTACACTTAGGATTCCACATATCGCGAATTGGAGCACCAAACGCGGTTGCTTTTTCTCCCATTTTCCAGCGAATACTTTCTGAACAGTTGGTTGTTGTACGAACCGCTAAATTTTCACCATCGTCGAAATATCCGTTTAAAAGGTCAATTGTTTCACCCCAAACATCAGAATAAGATTCATTTAAAGCACCAGACTGGTACTGGTAAATCAGACCACTTGTATATTCGGTGTAGGCGTGTCCCCATTCGTGTGCTACTACATCATCTGCGGCAACTCCGGTACAGTAATTGGCTGTAGAACCGTTCCAGTTTGCATTAGGGCAGGAAATACCAGGATCATTGTTCACCGTCACCATACTGCGGTCTGCACCGTTGTAGGAAACATAATTAAAGGCATTTTTAAAGAAATTATAAACGTGTTCAGCGGTTACCACTTCACTCTGCTGCCATTGATCTAAAGCTCCCGGGAAGACGTCGCCTTCCTTCCATTTTAGGTTAGTAGCATTGGTATTGGTTTCATATAATTTTCTATCGATCGGATGAATTCCCGTAAACTGTTCTACCAGTTCGCCGGTCTGTGCATCGATGAATAAAAATTCTCTGACATCGCTTTTGTTGGTTACTTCAACCTCATACGCCAGATACGAAACCACTTGTCCGCCCTGTACCATGTTTTTTGGGAATATCAAGAGATTATTCTTTGCAATTTCCAAAGGGTTTTTGGAAGTCGTAATGTTTTGATCCTTAACTAAATTTGCAGCAATTGCGCCTGCTTCTGCGGGAGAAATAGAGGCAACTGTACTTACTTTAATATTAGAGATCGTATTTCCGTTCAGTGATGATAATTGTCCTTTTCCATTAAAATGAAATTTCAAAATACCGTCGTACACTGGGATACCGTTATAACTTTGTCTGTAAATAACATTCTGCAGACCATAATTGTCTGTTGTTTCTTCTACGAAAACCATTTCTTTATCAGATTTCAAGTTGAAAGCTTTAAAGTTAGCTGCTAAGAATTCGCTCACTTTTCCTGTTGGGTTCGCTGCTTTTAAGTGAAGCCCTTCTGTATTTTCGAACCTCATAAAGTTCGGATTTGCAGTGCTGTTACTTATGGTAACCATAGCATTACTTTGCTGTTTTAGCTTTGTCAATTCCTTCGATTCTTGTGCAAAAACGCAAGCATAAGATAAGGCTAAAACAAAAATTAGTGTTCTTTTCATAAATATTTTTGATTTGTAGCAAATATAATGCATTGTTAGAGATCAGCTTTATGAAATAGAAAAAAGATTCCGAAAATTTAAAAGAAACTTTTAAAGCATTGTGGCTAAGCTATTTTAAGAAAGAATTTTGTTAGAAAAAAGTCAGGAGTTTGGATGTAAATTAGAGATTTTAATAATTTATCCACTTTAAATAATAACCGAAAGTGCACTAATTTTTGAATAATAGTATAAAAGTATTCTATAAAGTCTCCAAAAAAGACATTCGGAAATGGAGTAGTTCATAATTCTAAATGGATCATGCTTCATTCGACAAAACCCGAGAATTAGGAATACGTAATTTCCCTGGGTCTTTTAACTTTTATCCTGGCTCTTACAATCCTTATTTAAACCCCTCCAAAACTTCTTCCAACGTCACTGTTCCAAAAAATTGAGTTAGATCGATCTTTGTCAATAATTGATAAAGTTCTTTTGTATCATGTTTTTTTCCGAGGAGCATTTCTTCCAGATCTTCGATTGGCATGGAGGCGAAAAAGTCTCCAAATATCTTGGCTTTTTCTATGATACCCTGGACAACATCGAGATGGACTTCTATAAATCCTGCCGGAATTTTAATGGCTTTCTTAAAGTTGTAGTTGGGCGAAAATCCGAAATTCCAGTCCCAGGTTTCGTATTTCTCCTGTTGTAGTTTTTCAATGCCCAAAATATCTTCGGCACTGAATTCATACTTTTCTGCGGTGGGATTGTTTTTGATGATCTGGGCGGTCAATAAATCCTTCAGCTTTTCAGTGGTCGTGTCTTTTGGCAGGTATTCGATGAGGTTGGTTACTCTGCCGCGGTTTGATTTCGTCGCTTTATCAATGAATTTGAGTGGATTCACTTTTAATGCTTCATCTAAAACTTCCATTTCGGAATCGAGCAGAATGGTGCCGTGCTGGATCATTTTTCCATGTCGCGCGAGTTTCGCATTGCCACTGAACTTTTTACCGTCTACAAGCAGATCATTTCGCCCTTTTAATTCGGCAGGAACGCCTAATTCATTGAGCATTTCCAACACCGGTTTAGTAAAAAAAGAGAAATCGCCGAAATCATTTTGGCCTAAAAGGGTGTGGAAAGAAAAATTAAGATTCCCCAAATCGTGGTAAACGGTTCCGCCACCAGACATTCTGCGCACGACCTTAATTCCTTTCTCTTTCACGTAATCGAGGTTAATTTCCGCCAAAGTATTCTGGAATTTCCCTACGATAATGGAGGGAGCATTCACGTAAAGCAGAAATATATCTTCGGAAGGAAATCTTTTCAATAAATATTCTTCAGAAGCAATGTTGAAATAGGCGTTATGAGAGGGGGAGGTGATGAGGAGCATGGTTTTTTTACAAAAATAGGGAAAAATTTGTGGGGCGGGATGTGGGGTGTGGGGTGTGGGGTGCGAGGTGTGGGGTACGGGGTGCGGAATGATGGGGGTATTTGGTTAGAAGGGTTGCTTCGTCGTGCCTCCTCGCGATGACGGGGGTGCGAGTTTCGAGTTTCGAGATGCGGGTTGCGGGGAGTTGGGAGATGGAAGCGGGATGGGAGACGGGGGTTTTTGGTTGGAGGGGTTGCTTAGTCGTGCCTCCTCGCAATGACGGGGGTGCGAGTTTCGAGATGCGGGGAGATGGAAGCGGGTGGGACATGAGGGTTTTTGTTTAAAGGGGTTGCTTCGTCGTGCCTCCTCGCAATGACGGGGGTGCGGGTTGAGAGGTGCGGGTTACGAGGTTGAAGAGATTGGTATGAAAGTAAAAATTTATTTGTAATTTTTTCTGCAATGTTACGTATGCTTAATCTATTGAAACCGAATTTGTTGTAGCTTTACAGTCACAAATTTAAATGATGAAAAAACCTTTACGCTCTCGTATGCTTTTTGGTGCGCGATGTTCTGCCCAAAATTCTTTCTCAAACCCCTTTCAAAAATATATTTTCTTGTTGGTTTTTATGCTGAGCTCGGTGGGAGTTTGGGCGCAGATTACAGAAGGTTTTGAAAGTGGACTTAGTACTGTCGGTTACTCTGCAAGTCAAACCCTTTCAAGTGGAACATGGACTTCAAATGGTAATTCACTATTACGTTCAACAACAAACTACGCAGGTAGTTATAGTTGCCAAGTAAAAAGTGGTACTGCTAATTATGTTTCAACTCCTAGTTTAAATACTTGTGGTACGGTAACTTTTTGGTTTAGCGGTGGTACGCCAACTGTTAAAAAGACAATTAGCGGTACAACAACTGCATTGACTGCAACATCAGGTGCAACATCAGGGACTTTTACACAATATACTGTAACCGTTAACGATGCAAGTTCTGCAATTGTAATTTCTATCTATAATAGTGCTGCAACTTCATTTTTAGATGATTTTGCTTCGACTGCCCATTCAGCTGGTATCACTTCCACAACATCAGGTAATTGGTCATCAACTTCAACTTGGGTTGGGGGTGTCGTTCCAACTTCGGCAGACAATGCTATTATTGCAACTGGTCATGTTGTTACAATGGATAGCGGAACCTATTCAACAAGAAATTCTGGTACTACTACTACTGTAAATGCTGGTGGAACTTTGGCAACAGATGTAACTTATACCAATAATGGTGCAACCACAATTAACGGTTCTTTTCAATTGAATTCTAGTAGTTGGGCGACTGGTGCAAACAATTTGGTATATGGCTCGAACGGTACTTTGATATTTAATACGGCTTATGGAGCAAATAGTGGAACTTATTGGCCAACTTCTGGTGGTCCGGTAAATGTTACGGTAAATTCTAGCAGTCCTTTAGATTTAGGTTTTGCAAGAACCGTTACCGGTTTATTTCAAACTTTTTCAGACATAAAAAACCCAGGAAATATAACCATCGGAACGACAGGAACCAATAGTACTTTGCAATTAGATGCAGGGTATTCATTTTCCGGTACTGGAAGTCCGGTTTATGGTGATGCCTCCTTGTTAAAGTATAATTCTGGTGGAACTCCGCCACGTAGTGTAGAATGGACTACAGCAACTTCGGGAGCAGGATATCCGGCAAATGTGCAAGTTTCAAACTCCACTACTTTAGATATGGGTTCTTCTGTTGCACAATGTTTTGCAAGTGTTACAGTAGATGCAGCTTCCCGCATGAATTCAACCACTGGAAAATTAGCCGTTTTAGGAAATGTAACCAATAATGGAACCTTATTTTTAGGAGACGATATCATTGTAGGAGGTAACTGGATAGTTGGTTCTGCTGGAAGTCAATTAAATAATAACAAAGCGGTATTCTTTACTGGATCTTCTGGAAATCAAATAATAACAAAAACTGGTGGTGGTGATGTTTTCTTCGACTATCTAGTAGTAAATAAATCAGCTGGTAATGTGCAATTAAGTTCTTTGCCAGCAACAAAAATTGTTATTAATACTGCGACGAGTGGTGCGAATATTGTGCAAATTGTAAACACAGGTAGTTTAGATTTAAATGGTCAATCATTAATTCTTAATAATACTTTTGGAAATATACTGGTAAATGGGGGTATTAGAAATATTATTTCTAGCAGTGCAAATGCATATCTGATCATTAATGGAGGAAAAGCAGTAATAGGTTCAGGAACGTTAGTTCTTGGACCAAACGTGACCACTTTTTTAAATAGTAGTTTAGATTTTGGGTCAAACAAAACAACTATTAATGGTATTCTTCAAATAAATTCAGGTGGATCTGCGAGCAGTGCGCCGATTTATTCCAATGCATCATTATTAAAATACAATGCGACCGGGACGTATGGAAGAGGACTGGAATGGAGTACCACTTCTGCCGCAGGTTTTCCGTACAATGTTCAAGTGTCTAATAATACAGTTTTAGATTATCCGAATACAGCGGGTGGTGCTTTTTCTACTAATTTAGGTCTTGCCAATAATTTAACTATTGAAAGTGGATCCTCACTTTATATGGATTATGGAGGCGGTGGCAATAAATCTGGGAAGCTGTTTGTGGGTAAAGATTTATCACTCGCAGGTAATTTATCACTTGGAAATGCAGTGGGTGGAGATTTATCAATAGCAGGAAATATTACACGTACTGGAGGAACTTTTAACGGAAACAGAAGAGCTATTTATTTTACAAAAACGGGTACGCAAACTGTGTCCTCTACTACGGCATTAGATTTACCTTATGTTGTTTTTCAGCCCTCTTCTGGTAATACAACGGTTCAGTTAGTAAATGATATCACAGTTTCTGCACCATCAGGAGGAAACGCTATTTCGTTTAGTGGTGCAAGTGATATTTTTGATTTAAATAGCAAAACTCTTACTATCGGTACTACTGGAGTTGCAAACGCAATCAGTGGTGTAGGTACTTTTAAAGGAACTACAACTTCTAACCTCACTTTATTAGGAATTGGAAGTATTGGAAATCTTAATTTTACCACAGGTTCTACTATTTTAGGAAATTTAACTCTAAATAAACAAGGTGGCCAAATTGGTGCAGTCTTGGGAACAGATTTAAGCGTGAATGGCATTTTAGATTTAACCAATGGTATTTTGGACACCGGTAGTAAACAACTCCTAATCACTCTTGCAGGTTCTATTACGAACGCCTCTTTTTCTAATTACATTATTGCGGATAGAACTGGGGGTGGTTCTTTAAGGAAAAATGTTAACGCAACAGGTTTATATACCTTCCCAATTGGCGATGCTGTAGCTTCTCAAGATGGATCACAATATTCACCCGCCACCGTAAATATTACCGGCGCAACAATAAACGCAGGTGCTTTTTTAGCTCTAAATGTAGAAGACAACAAAGAACCAAATAATGATGCAGATGTTAACTTTATTTCGCGCTACTGGAATTTGAACGGAGATAAAATTACTAACGCAACCTACAATTTTACTGGAACTTATCTTGATGCCGATATTAATGGAACTGAAGGGAATAGTATTTCCGGCAGATATGCAAATAGCACCTGGACAACTGGAAGTCCACTTGCTTCTAATACGGTTTCTCTAACAGGTTTGACAACGGCATTAGGTGTAATTAGTACCACTGCGGACTCGAATCATTTTACAGGTGGAAATCCTTTTAAGAAAGCAGAAATTAATATTAAACAAGGAACAACTACCTATTTAACAGGAGATACCTACAATTTTGCCAATACCGTTGCTGGGAACTATACCGATGTTACTTTTACCATAGAAAATTTAGGTCTTCAAAATCTAACAATGACAGCAGCAACTCTAACAGGAACTGGTTATAGTTTATTTTCTAATTATTCCTCACCAGTTACAGGCGGCTCTTCGACTACATTTGTAATTAGATTTATGGGAACTGCTTTAGGAACTGCAATACCAGGAAGTATCAGTATTCCAAATAATGATACCAGTGGAAGTGAAGATCCGTACGTTATTAATTTTACCGTAAATACCATTGCAAGTTCTGCAACGGATATTGTTACCGTAGTTTCGGAACCGGCTACAATTTCTTCAACTGTAAATAATGCTACAATTTCTACGGTTACTGATGGAATTCAAGCATGGCAATTTACAATTCGCGATGGTGGAGCTTCAGCCCCCGATGCAGATAATTTACCTTCGATACTCACCGCTTTAAATATTGGTCAAGGAACCGGAAATCAAGTTTCTACTTGGTCTGATGCGATACAGTCAGTTGCACTGTTTGATGGAAGCACTAAAATTGCAGACGGTATCGTAACAGGTACTCAAATACAGTTTTCAACTTTGAGCTTTTCAGTAGCTGATAATACTTCAAAAACTTTATCCGTACGTTTATCTTTAAAATGTCCGCTTGCAGGATCCGTAGCCGATGGAAATGATTTTGTATTCACTATTCAAAATGCAAATGCCACATTTTCTGCAGCTGGTTCTAGTAAATCCGCTTTTTCTGCTGCCTATTCTGTAAATGGCAAAAATGTAATTGATGTTGTTGCAACCAAATTATTGTTTACCTCGCAACCAACAACTACAGCTCTAAATGATGGCATGAGTGATGTAGTAGTTTCTACAACAGATGCTTGCGGTAATTTAGACAAAGATTTTTCCGGCTTGGTTTCTATAACCAGTTCGGGAACAATGACGGGTTCTCCAGTTTCTGTAAGTGCATCAGGAGGAAAAGCAACTTTCTCTGGCTTAATTCATTCTGCTATTGGAACGGGACTTCAATTGACTGCAACTTCCGGCGCATTTTCTTCATTAAGTGCTGCTTTTGATATTGTAACGCCAACCGTGTTAGAAGCAGGTGATTTGGCAATATTGGCTGTAAATGTAAATATAGATGTGCCTGGTAATGATGAAATCGCTTTTGTGGCATTTAAAGACATTAACCCCGGAACCAAAATATTTTTAACAGATAATGGCTACGAAAGAGAATTCGCTAATCAGTGGGGAGGAACAGAAGGAGTATTAACCATCACAAGAAAAAATTCTGTTTTGCCAAAAGGATCTATAATGGTAATCAGAACAAATCAAGCTGCAGGAAATGTCACGTTACCAATACAATTTGATGTGTACACCTGTGGTGTTTTAGATAATAGTTGGAGTAAGACCGCATTGAGTGGTGGTTCTATTGGCGGTTTTAATTTGAATCCGGATGATGATATTTGGATTATGCAGGGAGGTAATTGGATAAACAATACCAATCATCACTCTACCTACACTGGGAATGTGCTCTACGGCTGGACTGAAAGTGGTTGGCAGACTTCCCCAGGTGGAGCTTCTGAGAGTACAAAATGGTCAACACTTTACCCTAATTCTAAATGTTTTTCGACAGTTGCTCCGACGGGAAATGGTTTGGTTAAATTTAATTTAGGAACTTATACTTCAATTACAACCAATGGTCAGTTAGATTGGATTTCTTTAATTGATAATCCTTCGAACTGGACCACGTATGCAAATACTGCCGCCTATAATGCAGGTGGTTATGATTATTTTGGAAACACCACTTGTACGCCGATTACGGTAGCAAACAATACTATTTTTAATGGTAAATGGAAAGGGTTAAAAAATGTCAACTGGTTCGATTGTTCTAACTGGGACGCTTTAAAAGTTCCAAATGAAAATATTAATGTAACCATTGATCCTTTGGCACCTAATAATATTGTTATTAGCGCCGTTGCCGCAGATTCGGATTTGTATGGAGATATTGCAAAAGCAAAAAATCTGACCATACCGTCTGGTAAAAAAGTTAGTATCTTGAGCACAGGAGACCGGTTAGATATATTTGGTAATTTAACGATAGCTTCGGGAGGAACACTAGATATGACAGGCACTGGCAGTATTGTAAATATTACAGGTGATTGGGATCGGAGTACCACAGGAACTTATACACCTGGAGGGACGGTAAGTTTCAATGGAAATGCACCGCAAATCATTAATCAAAACATTCATACCAATGTAGAAACTTTTGGTAATTTTGTTCTGAATAATAGTTTTGATACCAACGTTTCAAATAATTTTATCACAACAGGAGATCTAAATTTGGCTGCTGCGAAAAGTCTACGAATCGCACCAAACGACTTTGTTCAAGTTCAAAATAATATTACTAACAGCGGTTCAATTCTCATCGAAAGCGATGGTAATCTCCTTCAAAAAAATGATGCAGGAACTTACACTGGAAATGATCTTACGGCAAAAAGGGATTTAATCCTTTCCAGTACCAGACAACAATACAATTATCTGATCTCACCCGTATTAAATCAAAATCTAGCCGGAATTTACAAAGACGGAAGTGGAAGTGCAGTTACTGTTCCTGTTATTTTTTATCACAGTGAAGCCAATAACAGATTCTATAACTCTACAGGCGCTTATATAAAAGGCAGAGGTTTAGCCCTAAAAGAACCTTTAGCAGGTACGGCGCCAAATGGTTTTGGGTCAGGAACAGGCATCATGAATGCTGCTTTTGTAGGAAAACCGACAAATGGTTCGTTCATGTATGGCATTGTAAACAGCAATATCGCCGATACGAACCGGGGTTATAATTTAATCGGAAACCCTTATCCTTCTAATATTGATTTGAATATTTTATATAGTCTGAATGGCGGTGCGGGAGGAGATATGGGATCGACGGTTTATTTCTGGGATAATAAAGCAAATACGCAAACAACGCAACAAGGAAATGGTTATGGAGGCCAAGCTTACGCCATAATCAATTTACCAGCATCTACTGGTATTAAGGCAACGGGTGATACCGGAGCAGGAGGTTTGAAAATACCAACCAATTTTGTAAAAACCGGGCAAGGTTTTATGGTGAAATCAAAAGTTTACGCTACGAATCTTACCTTTAATAACAGCATCCGAACTGCAGACAATGGAGCAACCAAATTTTTTGGGAAAAATGCAGGAACCACTTCGGAGCCAATTGACCGTTTCTGGTTAAATATGATCACTCCGTCGAATATCGCCTCCAATATTGCCATCGTCTATTTTGCGGAAGGTAATAATGCGTTCACTGAAGATGACAGCAGGTCTTTGGGGGGATCAGATGCGCTGTACAGCATAATTCAGGAAGAAAAAATAGCCATCAATGGCCGAAGTAATTTTGTTGATTCTGATATTATTCCCTTAGGAAGTCAACATTTTGTGACGGGCAATTATAAGATCGAACTCGCAGAAAAAGAAGGAGTTTTCAACAATGGGCAACATATTTACCTGAAAGATCTGCAAACGGGTATCATCACAGATCTGAGTGCAGGAAGCTACACCTTTGCGGCAAACGCAGGCGAAAGTACGGGCAGGTTTGAAATTATTTATAAACCAGAAACGGTTCTTGCCACCGAAACTTCTGCCTTGAAAGAGATTCTGGTTTACCGCGATTCCGACCGAATGGTTATCAAATCGCCGAAAACAATTCTGGAAGTTCAACTGTTTGATGCCACAGGTAGATTACTGCATTTTCTAAAACCCAACGCTAAAGAAGCGATCCAGGATATTACGGCTCTGGCTTCGGGAGTGTACCTCTTTAAAATTAAAACTGCAGACGGTGGCCTGTTTACCCGAAAATTTATCCGCTAGTTTGTAGTGCTTTCCATTTAAAAAATCCTCTTCGGAGGATTTTTTCTTTTTAACGTTAAAATTGAAAATTTTTTTTAAAGGTTGATTTGCTGATCCCTCTGTTTTTATAAAAAATCTCACCCTTAGAAGGAGGTAAATATTTCAGTCGGTACTACTGTATTACGCTTTAATTTATCATTTTTTTGATTGGCATCAATCTAATTATTTCTCTTTTTCGTAAATAATTTTGGATTCATCAATAGCAATTAGGTTAAACACATTTTTTTAGCATGTTATTCTGAAGGAGTGGATTTCAACATTCAGTTTTGAGTCCTGCAGATGTGAACAAAATTCAGAAGTACTTATTAAAAATTCTTCAGGTGCAATTTAATTTACTCCAGAGATCAGGTAAAAAATGCTCTGGAAGCAGGTTTTGTTTAAATATCATTTTTTAGGAAATCAATATTATTATGAAAGAATTTGCCAGTAGCGCTTTAAATCAATGGTTACGAATGGTCTCCAAATGATACAATAAAATGAATCATTTTTTGTGCTTCACTCATAACTCATATCGAAAAGTTCTATAAGATTTATCCCCCAAATGGAATTAATTTTGACGGCCGATAAAAATAAATCATCCGGTGCATACGCGGTGTATCAATAAAAATAAAATATGAAAAAAAACTACTTTTTCAAAATGAAGACTAGCAAAATTTATTCGTCGTTGACGGGTCGTGCATTAATCTTACTGGTACTTCTTCTTTTTACTGGTAAAGCTTTTTCGCAATGTGCTTACACCGGAACGCCATTAACACAAGCAGGCACAGACCTTACTTTTTGTGTTGATACTAATTCCATTAAAAGTGCATCTATGAATGCCGGACAATATGTAGTGCTCAATGTAATAAAAGGGTTTCGATATACTTTTACAGTTGGGAATGTTTTTGTTAATGATAATGAAAATCTGACGCTTCTTAATGCCGCAGATAATTCAAATTTGGGTGCCACAGGTTTTAATTCTGGTGGTACTGGCGCAACAATTAATTTATGGCAGGCCACTTTTTCAGGAAAGATAAAAGTGTTATTGTCAAGAGGTAATTGTGTTAATGATGGTACAACAGGTGGTTCCATAACTATTTCGTTAATGTCCCTCGGAAACACGCAAGATGATCAAAATGCGTTCGGTACGGATCAGTGGATCGGTCACGTCTACAACTGGACCGGTGGAACTCCTCCAGGTGGATCTGCTTCGCCTTCTGCTCCAGCGGCGACAATACCTTTCGATGCAGCCAATTACGTGGGATATTATAATGTGCCTACAGAAAGTTTTACGGAGACTTTTGGGGGAGATGCAGTCTGCTTTCCAGTGCTTTCCGCCGGCGTAAACAGTGTAAATATTCTTACCCAGACCTTTGCTGTACGTTATAAGATGAGGTCTACAAAAAAAGGATGTTATTTTCTAAGTGTAGCGGGTGATGATGGAGTCCGTGTTTATGTGGATAACGTACTGGTTTTTAATGGATGGAAAGAGCAGGCTGTTGCTACCTATTGTAATAATTTAATTTATTTAAAAGGAGATAGCGATATTATTCTGGACTACTATGAAAATGGTGGACAAAATGTAGTGTCCTTTAACCTGACACCTTTTAATCCTGCGTCTAATACGATTGCTGGTTCGTTAACACGAACCGTCTGTTCCGGAGTTTCACCGGGTCTTCTGGATGCGAGTTCTTTTACATGTACAGGAAATAATGGCATTTCATACCAATGGCAAATTTCAACAGATAATGTAAATTTTACCGATATTGCCGGCGCAACTGCTGAAGATTACACGCCTCCGCCGGTAACTGCAACCACCACTAACAATATTCGCTATTTTAAAAGAATACTGAAAACGACGGTTTCCAATGCCTCTGCCTGTCAATTAGATACCAATGTCATTACGGTGATCACAGCATCCAGTACCGCACTTACGGTCAGTCCTGTTTCCGGAAATGCTGCGCAATGTCCTGCACTTACCGGACAAATTTACAGCATTCCGGGTGGCACGAATGCTTTAAATTTTGCCTGGACTGTTCCTACAGGTTGGAATATTACCAGCGGACAGGGAACTAATTCAATCTCCGTTACAACAGGAACTTCCGGACAAAACGGAAATATTTCGGTTACCGCTTCCAATGGTTGCGCTCCCAATGCCGTGAGTACTTTAGCAGTGAAGGTAAGCGCCACTAATACCGCCGGTGTTGCCTCTTCGACTCCTACCATTTGCATCAATACGCCAATTACGAATATTACGCATACCACCACTGGCGCGACCGGCATTACAAGTAATGGAATTAGTGGAGCTAATGGATTGCCTGCAGGTATTTCTGCCTCATTCGCAACCAACACCATCACCATCAGCGGAACTCCAACGGTCTCCGGAACATTTGATTACAGCATTTCCCTGACTGGCGGTTGTGGAGCGGTCGAAGCCAAAGGACGGATCACCGTTACTGCAAATAATACTGCCGCCGCGGCTTCTTATAATCCAATAATCTGTAAAGGAACAGCGCTAAGTCCAAATATTACGATCGCGACGACGGGTGCTACAGGAATTGGTACTCCAACAGGTTTACCATTGGGAGTAACAGCTTCCTGGGCTTCGAATACGATCACTTTAACCGGAGCTCCACAGGAATCAGGATCATTTGATTACAGCATTCCTTTAACAGGAGGTTGTGGTTCGGTGAACGCGAAAGGTAGTATCACTGTTAATGAAATAATACCCGCTTCTGTAACGATAACGGTTTCGCCCACGAATATCATTTGTGCAGGAGCCAAAACACCGCTCACTTTCACCGCATCCCCGGTTAACGGCGGAACAGCTCCAGCTTATCAATGGAATGTTAACGGTAGTCCGGTGGGGACCAATAATTCTCAGTTTACGAGTACTACTTTAAATCCTAATGATGTGGTAAACGTAATCCTTACCTCTAATGCGAGTCCGTGTCTGGCGGCTTCACCTGCAACCTCCAATTCGATCACTATTATTACTCAAACTACCATTTACACTGGATTCTGGACCATCGCGCCGGCTCCAAATTTATCAGCAGAGATCCGAGCACCTTACACGACGACCCTTAACGGAAATCTGGATGTATGTTCATTATTAGTGACGAATAACGCAACAGTTGCCATCAATTCCGGAGATTATTTTAAGATCCAGAATCAGGTAAAAGTAGATGCAGGAAGTATTTTAAAAATTGAATCAGAGGCTAATCTTATTCAGGTCAATGACCTGTCGGTTAATTCCGGTTCTATCATTTCAGAAAGGGAATTTAAAATCGGCGCCGCACGGGTACAGTATAATTACGTCGGTTCACCGGTAGCTTTTGAGGCGGGACAAAATTACCGAACTATTTTTCCGGCTTCAACGACTACGGTACTTTACCATAATCAGGCAAATAATACCTTTGCAACTTCATCTGGTGCCAATATTCCGGGAAGAGGTTCGGCAGTAAAAGAACCACCGGTGACCACTGTTTTAGTCGGAGGAAAAACCACTGCTCAATTTAAAGGAGTACCGCAAAATGGGTATATCTTATTCGGTATTGTGAACAGCGATATTAATACAAAAACTTTAGGGTATAATCTAGTTGGTAATCCATATTCTTCCAACATCGATTTACGAAAGCTCTATGACATTAATGGGGGAAAAACAGATGCTGCACAGATCACGTCTTTAAATATCAGTCCCACCTTTTATTTATGGGACAATAATACCAATGCCCTATTTCAGCAGCAGTCGAATAGTTATAATGGGCAGTCGTATGCGCTGTTTAATGTGCTCACGGGGTCCAACGGTACAGGGACAGCAGCCGGCTCCCTAAATGGAGGCGCGACCACAGGTACTAAAATCCCTACAAAAATTGTAAAGGTGGGGCAGGGTTTTATGACACGATCTTTACTGAGTACCTACAATTTTAAATTTAATAACAGCATCCGAACCAGCGAAACTTCCAGTGTGGATTTTTTAGGAAAAGGAAATTCCGCTACTCCGGATGACCGCTACTGGCTGAAGATGACTGCGCCTTCAGGTATCGCCTCAATGATCGCTGTTGTTTATTATACGGGAGGAAATAATCTATTCGGCGCAGAAGATTCCCGCTCTATGGGTAATTCTGATGGAATTTACAGTATCGTTGAAAATGAAAAGACCGCCATCAACGGCAGAAGTGCTTTTAATACAAGCGATACCATTCCTTTAGGTTCCCAGCATTTTGTGGATGGCAATTATACCATTGGCATTGAGGCGGTAGAAGGAATCTTCGAAAACGGTCAAAATATCTACTTGAAAGATCTGCAAACTGGGATCATCACGAATTTGAGCGAAGGCAACTATACTTTTGCGGCAAACGCAGGTGAAAGTACGGGTCGATTTGAAATTATTTATAGACCTGAAATTTTTTTAGCAACCAACGACACTACGAAAAATCAAATTATTGTTTATCGTGATGGCACTGATGTGATCATCAGATCACCAAAAATTATTTCAAATGTAAATATTTACGATCTGTCTGGAAAACTGATGATGGATATGATGCCTAATAATGAACTAACAAAAATAGACATTTCAATGGTGCCCAACGGCATTTATATTTTGAGAATTAAAAATAAAGATGGTGAGATCGTAAACCGAAAATTTATTCGGTAAATTCATTTGACGTTTCAGATTTAAAAATCCTCTTCGGGGGATTTTTTCTAGTTTAAGGACCTTTTTCATGTCGACGACATTTCCCATCGGTCCATTCATTTATGAAGCAGAAAATTATTTTTAAAAATAGTGGTGCCCTTATAAAAAGAACATAAAAATATTAATGAGCATTTCGCTAATGACATTAGCTCTAGTTTTGTCTTAAAATAAGAAAAGATAATTTTCCTTTCCGCGTAGCATATAAGAACTATGTAAAACGTAATCATTTAGCATTATGATTGTTACGAATTTTATGACGATTACAGGTAAATTTAACCGAAAGATTGCTAATTCTTTGATATTGTACGCTTTGCATAGCTTTAAAAAGCTTTATTAATGGCGGTTTTAATTTTTATTTAAATTATTATCATGTTATGTACGCCATAAAATTAAATTGCCTAGATTTGCAGAATAGATTACATAATCGCATTATGTAAATAAATTCCCTAAAAATAATTAATCAATTTTGTGGCGAAATCAAAATTTCATGCAGATTAGCCCATCCAATACTTACTAAAATTACGCTTATGAATTCATTTAAACTCTTTTTTTTAGCGCTGTTTTGCAGTTCTTTTTATAATGCGCAAGTGGGCGTAAACATTCCCGCAAATACTGCAGTGAATTCGTCTGCTGCCTTTGAGATCCAGTCCGGGAGCAGCGCAAAAGGATTATTGACTCCGAGAATGACGACGGTAGAGCGAACTGGCATTACAACACCGGCAAATGGGTTGCTAGTTTTTGATACGAATTTAAAATCTTTTTATTACTACGATGGTACAACTTCAACCTGGGTAAGGATCAACAGTGATGTTAATGGAAGAACAAATTTCAAAAGAATTAAATCTACAGATGTCCTATCTACGGTTTTAGCGGCAGAACTTGTAGCTGGAGGAAATGTCAAATATAAGTTGAATACTAATACCCTGTATGAAATTAATGGAACAGTAACTTTTGATAAATCTATAGATTTGAATAATGCCTATTTACAAGGTATAGATTCGGGAGATGATATCTTAATTTCGGGTGGAAATGTTTTTGACGGAGCTACTGGCGGAACAATTAAAGGTTTAACTATTCGTTCGGTTGGTGGAAAGGTTTTTAATATTTCTGGTCCTAATACTAACACAGAGAATTTAATTTTCAGAGATTGCATCGTGGCAAACTCTGCAAGCGTTGGTTCAGTTAATAATATGGGTTTAGTATTTTTGAGTATTGTACAATTTTCTGGCAATACAACAGGAATTACTTATAGTAATATTAACCAGCTTCTGCTGAGTAATTTGGGTTGGTTTGGAAATAATACAGGAACATTTGAAACATTAACAGGGACATTTGGTTTAGTTGAAAAACAAGGAGGCTTTAGTGCTGTAAACGGAACAGCAGTTGGATTTGATGTGTCTTCCAATCCAACTATTACTGGAGATGCCGTATTAGAATCAGTCGTTTTTACGGGTGCAAATGCTGTAGGATATATTAAATCTTACACTACAGGTACTTACAATGGGTATAATTTTAATAATAAGTGGAATATTCGTAGTGCAGGTATTCCTGTAGAAACAGACGCTGTGGCTGTTGGCGGTGTTAATTTAGATTCCCCTTACGGGACAGGAGTTACGACTACTCTTACTTCAACTGCTGTTAAAATCGCAGGTGCAACTGTTCCAAATGATTTTTTTAGAGCTTCAATTGGAGGTGCAGACAATCGCTTAAAATATCTGGGAAGTAAGAAAAGATTTTTTACAGTAAATGCTGTAACTTCATTCAGAGGTACTGCAGCATCAAATACAATTTATGTTTTCTATATCGCTTTAAATGGGGCGGCTGTTCAAAAATCCAAAACTTATATTTTTACTAACAATGCTACTGATGTGGTTGCAGTTCCTGTGCAAACAATTTTAGAATTATCTCCGGATGATTATGTCGAAGTTTTTGTCCAAAGGTATAGCGGCACTAGCGATATGCTTACTGTATCTTTAAGTTTATTTATGAGATAAAATCTGAAGCTTATAATTATTTAAACTTCATAAAAATTAAAATGAAAAAACATATACTATATATTTCGACGCTTTTTTTTTCGGTAATAGTTTGTGCACAAGACGGCACTCTCAAAATTGAAGGAACAGGCTCCATTAAAGTTTTTACTACGGCTTCTCTTACAGTGAAGGATAAAATTACCAACCTAGGAGATGGTACCAATTTTATCGTCCAATCAGATGCGAATCTGATCCAGATCAATAATATAAATACCAATGTTGGTAATATTAAATCGGAACGGGACTTTAAAATAAGTGAAGAACGAAAACAATATAATTATTTAGGATCACCAGTTGCATTTGCCTCCGGAGAAAGCTATAAAACAATTTTTCCAGGTTCTACAAATACGCAAGTCCTCTACCATAATCAAACTACAAATACCTTTGTAACTTCCTCTGGTGCCAATATTCCGGGAAGAGGATCAGCAGTAAAAGAACCGCCAACAACTACTGTATTAGTAGATAAGAAAACAACTGCAAAATTTTTAGGTGTTCCCCAAAGCGGGAACATCAGTATTGGAATTGCGAACCGAGACACTAATATTTCAACCTATGGTTATAATTTAGTTGGTAATCCCTACGCATCAAATATTGACTTAATAAAATTGTATGCTCTTAATGGAGGTGACCCTCAAAGGAACATTAGTGCAACTTTTTATTTATGGGATAACAATGTTAATGATATTTATGTACAGCAGGGAAGTGGTTATATGGGCCAAGCTTATGCAATTTACAATGTGCTTACAGGAAATAGTGGGACAGGAACTGCTGCTGCAGGGACTTCAGGTGGTATTTCAGGAACAAAGAAACCAACCAACATTATTAAAGTAGGTCAAGGTTTTATGACAAGATCTTTAAAAACTACTTACGATTTTAGGTTTGACAACACGATCCGAACCAATGAAAACGCAGGTGTGGATTTTCTTGGAAAGAGTGGTTCAATGGTGGAGGACGACCGGTATTGGTTGAAAATGACCGCCCCTTCTGGTATTACGTCGACGATTGCTATCGTTCATTATCCTGGTGGAAATGACCTTTTTGGTCCGGAGGATTCCAGATCATTGGGTGGCTCAGATGCGCTTTACACTATTGTAGAAGACGAAAAGCTTGCGATTGATGGAAGAAGCAATATGAAAATCACTGACATTATTCCTTTAGGATGCCAACATTTTGTAGGAGACGAGTATATTATCGGAATTGACACTGCAGAAGGCATTTTTGCGAATGGTCAAAATATATATTTAAAAGACAAACAAACAGGTATCGTTACGAATTTGAGTGAGCAAAATTACCGCTTTTCTGCTAATGCAGGAGAAAGTGCCGGAAGGTTCGTGATTATTTATCAGCCCGAAACAATTCTGTCGACTACAGCTTTAAATAAAGACGAGTTCATCGTTTATAAGAATGGCTCCAATTTCATCTTAAAATCTGAAAGTAAAAAAATCGACGAAGTTGAAGTGTTCGACGTCGTGGGGAAATTACTAAAAGTACTGCAGCCTAACAGTAAACAGGCTACATTAGATGTAACCACCTTAATAAATGGAGTTTATATTTTGAAAGTGACCATTGGTGGGAAAATAATGACAAAAAAAGTTATTAAATAAATAAATTTTTATCGACGATTTTTAAAAAGCCAGACAAGAGTCTGGCTTTTTCTTTTCCTAAATTATTAATTCCTGTTAATAATATTTTATGAAAGGGTGTTTTCACCCTCTATTAATTTACACGCTTATCGTAATTTTATATCCACACAAATACACTTACGATGAAAATTATTTACTTCAATTTCTTTGCAGAATTTTGTAGAAAATTCCTTTTTATGGGATTGCTTATTTCCACGATTTCTCAAGCTCAAACTACATTGGCCACTTATGATTTTACTGATAATTTAAATCCGAATGCAGGAGCCATTGGAGCTCCTTCGCTAAAATACTACAATTCATCAGGAATTCAAACGGCTCCTTCTTACACGAATGGAACAAATGGGAGTAGAGTATTAAATACAAGTGATGAAGGGTCTTACGTGGAACTTACTATTGATACTTCAGGATATAATGGAATTAATGTCTCATGGTATGGAGAGGTTAATTATGGATTTTTAAATCAAGGAGATTGGGATTTATACGCAAACACAGGTTCTGGCTATGGAACATCATTGCTAACGATGGATCTTTTTAATTTTATTATCTTCTTTTCAGATGCAAGAACAGAGAATTTTACTTTAGATAATTCTGCAGACAATAATTCTACTGTAAAAATCAAAATTAAATGTGATAATATCAATTCTAATATCAGACTTGATAAATTGGTGATTACAAGTCGGAGTCCAAAAATTAATGTCTTTGGTTATAATACCACCAATGTTTTAACTCAGATTCCGGTAAATTCACCAGCAGCTACTATCTATGGTACTGATTTCGGCATGGTGATCACTTCCTCTATAAGTACTACCGGATATTCCGATCGCGTTTTCAGAATACAGAACAATGGAGCTGCAGTTCTAAATATTTCCGCTATTAATTTTACGGGGCTTAATGCTGCAGATTTTTCAATCGTTGGAGCCTTACCAACCACTGTGAGTAGTCTAGGAGGTACTAAAGATTTTACAGTACGATTTAATCCATCTTCTGATGGTAAAAGTTCGGCTTTACTCAACATTTTTTCAAATGCAGATCCTTCCCCGTATAGTTATTATTTAGAGGGAAGAGGAGCAAGTTGCAAATCAGAAGATCTTCCTTTCAAGAATAATACAATGGAATCGGGAATCCAGAGTTTATCTTCAATTGCAGATGGGACAAGCACGTTCAATAAAGTTTCAGGCTACAGTAGAAATAGTACTGCTTCCAACTCAAACAATTTAGGCGGAGGTGGTACAAGACTCTATGGACCTGGTACCGATACTACCAATTATAATTTATTTACAAGTAGCAATTCTTCCTGGTACATTAGAGGAGAAACTTCTACTGTTAATTTTGGACCAGTTGATGTAACCAATGAAAAAGGGGTGTCTATAAGCTTTAATGTGGCTGCATTTTCTTCAACGAGTGGTGCTATTTTTGATAACAATGATGTGGTTAAACTAGAGGTTCTAGATCCAATAACTAATTCTTGGTCATCTGAAGTTGAAATTAGAGGAAATAATTTAGTGACACCCAGAAACTCACGTTTCTCATTTACCTCAGGGTCATATTTAGAAGGAACGTACGATGGTAACAATTTACCTATTGGAGGAGTAGGAAAAATTTCGGCTGTAAAACTTAAACTTCTCAGTAGTAGTAATTTTACTAATTTGGCTTTTAGAATTACTGCGACGAGTAACAACAATACAAGACTATGGCTCATCGATGATGTAACTGTTTCTACAGCCAACGCAATTTTTAAAACTTATACTGGAACAGGATCGACTGGTTGGAAGAATTCAGCGAATAATGATACTTCAATACCTATAATTGAAGAAAAAGCTATCATTAATGCTGATTTTACGGGTAATTTAACCGCTTGCGAATGTGAAGTTCTTCCATCCAAGGCAGTGGTAATTAATCCAGGTAATGTAGTGCGATTAGAAAATAAACTCAATAACAATGGTTCATTTATGATTGAAAGTGATGGTAATTTGATACAAAATGATAATACTGCAATAAATTCAGGAAATATCACCTCAAAAAGGGATATCAAAATCGGCGCGTTGCGAAATCAATATAACTACTTGGGTACACCTGTCGCATTTCAAGCTGGAGAATCTTATAAGACTATTTATCCAGGTACCACTTTTGTTTTGTATCATAATGAAACCAATAATATGTTTTATAATTCTTCCGGTGTCAATATTCCGGGTAGAGGTTTGGCTGTTAAAGAGCCAACGGGAACTGGTGCCAATACGGTAACCGCTTTGTTTAAAGGAGTACCACAAAATGGAAATATAGGCATTGGTATTACAAACAAAGATACCAGTGTAAATATTTTTGGTTTTAATTTAGTCGGAAATCCTTATGCCTCCAATATTGATCTTTTAAAATTATATGAAGTTAATGGAGGTAAAACAGGCAGTTCACCAACTACATCGCCCAATATCAGTTCTACCTTTTATTTCTGGGATAATAACGGAAATACGCAAACAGCTCAGCAGGGAAGTGGTTATTTGGGACAATCTTATGCCCTTTTTAACGTACTTAGCGGCATCAATGGAACAGGAACTAAGGCCACCTCTGGAAGTAAAACGCCCACTAATATCGTAAAAGTAGGACAGGGTTTAATGACAAGATCTTTAATTGCCAACTATAATTTTAATTTTAATAACAGCATTCGAACAAATGGTACTTCTGCTACTGATTTTCTTGGTAAGAGCGGTTCAGCTGTTCAAGATGATCGATACTGGCTGAAAATGACCGCGCCATCCGGCATCACCTCAACAATTGCTGTAGTGCATTATCCAGCAGGAAATAATTTATTTGGACCAGAAGACTCGCGTTCTATGGGCGGGTCAGATGTTATTTACAGCATGGCCGAAGAGGAAAAAGTAGCCATTAATGGAAGAAGCAGTTTGCAAAATACTGACATTATTCCATTAGGAACTCAACATTTTGTGGATGGTCAATATACTATTGCTATTGATACCGCAGAAGGCATCTTCGCCAACGGACAAAATATTTATCTCAAAGACAAGCAGACCGGTATAATTACAAATTTAAGTCTGGGCATTTATACCTTCGCCGCTCTTGCAGGCGAAAGTACCGGCCGATTTGAAATTATTTATAAACCTGAGACGATTCTTGCAACTAATGCTGCAGTAAAAGAAACACTTATTGTTTATAAAGACGGAGCTGAAATCGTGGTGCGAAATGCTGCAGAAAACATAAGCAATGTGGAGGTTTTTGACACCAGTGGCCGACTGATCCTTGAACTCAAGGGTTCTCAAAAAGAATGGCGTTTTCCTGCACAGCGCTTGCTTAACGGTATTTTCCTCGTCAAGGCCACATTAAAAACGAGAACAGTTTTGACCCGTAAAATTAGAAATTAGAATAAAAAACTTCATTTCATCAAAGCGTCTTTTTTAAAGGCGCTTTTTTTTGGTACTAACGGTACTAAGAAATTTTGGGTGTATCTGAAAGTATTAGGTCAATAAGATTTTCTGGGAAATGTTTTAACCACTGAATTTTAACGAATTCAGATCGGTTTAAAACCGATCATTTATTGATCACATTGAAGTTTCTTGAGATTATGTCATTAAGTTTTTAAAAACAGGTCGTACATTTTATCGACTGAAATAAATTGCTTTTTTATAAGCATATAGATCAATACTTTATTTTTCTGTATAAATATTTACCTTAAAACATTTCAATTCAATAAAAAGATCACTATTTTGAATTAAAAAAGTATTGCAATACACATGAAATGCCTGGTTAAATAAAGTGTACCGTGAAGTGCCAAAAATTTTTTACACCTCTATTTTTAGGTTAATCTATTGATATACAGAAGTTAAATGCAAGGGCCTTTGTAGAATTCTTAAATCATAATAAATTATTTTTTCCTTTTAGTTCAACATAATGAAAAAAACACATATATTTAACACTTCTTAACACAATGATGGATATAAAAAATAAAAACACATTTTTTATATGCATATACCTTTACCGACTTTAAAATCGCAATTCGCGGCATCTTTCTCTTTTCTAGGAGATATTATTTTACCTACTCACAAAATTAAAATCAAAACGACGCTCTTAGTGGGATTGATAACGCTCTTTATCAGTTCTAATGTTTTTGCGCAGACAACCATTACTTTCACAACACCTGGTGCAGGAACGTGGACAGCACCTATTGGCGTGACCTCCGTCACTGTTGAGGTTTGGGGTGCAGGCGGTGGCGGACAGGGAGTGAAATCACCCGGACAGTCTGCGACAGGGGGAGGTGGTTCTGGAGGAGGATTTGTAAAATCAACAATTACAGTTGTACCTGGAACGATATACAATTTATTTATTGGAAGTGGGGGTGATGGCAGTGAAAGTACATTTAATAATGGGAGTTCGTCCTGGTTTATAAATAATTCCTCAATTCTTGCTATTGGTGGTAATGGCGCATCACTTTTTGCTTTTGCTACTAATGGTTTCGGTTCTGCTGCACCCACCGCAGGGAATATTGGTGGAACATCAATTACTACTTATGGCGGCAGTGGGGGAACATCAACCTCAACTACTTCTGATAGTGGTGGTGGAGGCTCAAGTGCTGGTAATAGCGGTGGAAATAATGCGGTTGCAAATGTCGGTGGGTCAGCTCCTGCAAATGGATATGTCGGCGCAAATGGAATCAATACTAATGGTGTACAAGGAAATCCGGGAGGTATTGGCGCTGGAGGATCAGGAGCCAAGAAAGGAACGGGAAGTGCATCGCCAAACGGCGGTTTGGGTGGTAGTGGCCAAATAAAAATCACGTATTGCCCCACTTATTCTGCCGGACCCAATCAGACGTTGGCAACATGTGCAACGACAGCAACGCTAGCAGCCGCGGCAGTCTCCTCACCTGCAACTGGTGCATGGACTGTAGTTTCGGGATCAGGTTCAGTTACAACTCCTACTTCTCCAACTTCGGGCGTTACTGGTATTGTACCAGGTACTCCGTTAGTTTTAAGATGGACAGTAACTAATGGTAGTTGTGGATCTTCCTCTAGCGATGTTACAATTACTTCACCAAGACCAATAATTACTAATCCGGCTACAGCTAGTACTTGTAGTGGAACAAGTACAAATATAACCCTTACATCAAGTGTTCCAAGTACCTACACTTGGACTATTGGTACGATAACGGGTACCATCACAGGTGCAAGTGCGGGAAGTGGTTCGGTAATTAATCAGGTTTTAACTAATCCAAGTACTAGTACTGCAGGATCTGTACAGTATTTAGTGACACCAACCGCTACTACAGGTTCTTGCGCCGGACCAGCTTTTACTATTACGGTAACTGTAAACCCGGCACCAGCGGCCACGACCGTTTCTGGTGGTGGCACTTTTTGCGGAAGTACTACAATAACCGCCTCGGGTGGAACTGATGGCATCATTTATTTTCAAGGCACTACATCGGGAGGAACATCAGTTGCAACACCGTCATCCTCTCAAACTGTAGCTGCATCTGGAACCTATTATTTTCGAGCTCGATCTGCTGGAGGATGTTGGGGAATTGAGGGAAGTGTGGTTGTAACAATATCTTCCAGTTTGAATGCAGTTGCAGGAAATCCAATTCCAGCAAATACCTCTTCAAATGTATGTTACACCGGTACAACATCGACTACAAGTATATCATGGAGTGCAGCGGCAGGCGCAACTTCATATGATGTCTATTTCGGAGCCGGAACTTTGCCGGGAAGTATCACTTCTAACGTTGCAACGACGAACTATACTACTGGAACTTTACTTTCTAATACCACCTATTATTGGAAAGTTGTACCTCGTAACGGTTGTGGGATCACTACCGGAACTCCTTTAATCTGGTCCTTCAAAACGGCTGCAGTTGCTTGTCCATCAATCTATTGCAAACCGACAACTGACACTCCTGAAAATACTTATATTACAGATGTCCGTTTTTTAGGCACACTCAATGATGTACAAAATAACAATAGTGGTTTTAGTGGAGGGTATCAAGATTTTACAGGTTTGCCTAACAAGACCATACAGGCAGCAGGCGAAGGAATTAATGTTTTTGTGCAAAGCAATGGCGTAGATTCTATCTTCAAAGCCTGGGTAGACTGGAACAAAAATGGGTTATTTAATAATACGGGTCCAGTAACTTCAACCAGTGAACTGGTTTATACATCAAGTGGAACGAGAGCTATTTCTACCACTTTTGGAATTGTAATCCCAGCGGGCACTGCACCGGGAGATTATACCATAAGAATCAGAAATTTTCGGTTCGCGGATGCAGGGCAGCCCACAGGTTATAATGGAAATGACACCTACGACTCCTGCCAGAATTTTACCGGGATCCAATATGGTGAAGCAGAAGATTATACCATTACCGTTGTCGCTAATTGTGCAGCCAACTTACAGACGGTGAGCAATGCCATCTTTTGTGGTCCCGGCGCACTTACTCTTTCAGGTAAAGGAACTGCAGGTACAACCAATCTCCGATGGTATGATGCCGTAACCGGCGGAAATCTTTTAGCACAAACTGCGGTAGATGGATCGTTGAACGCTTCCTATACTACCCCTGCTATAAGCGCAACAACAACTTACTATGTTACTGCATTTAACGGTACGTGTGAATCTATTTTTAGAAGACCTGTGGTGGCCAGAATCAGACCCATCCCAAATATTTCTTTTGATCTTCCACCCGGCAATGCCAACTTTTGTGGAGACGATAATACTTTAAAGCTAACTTCCGCTGCAGAGCAGGAGGAAATCATCCTTATAGAAGAAAATTTCGATTCCGGCTTAGGCGTTTTTGGGGTTTCAACAGGGCCGGGTGATAATTCTACAGTTGGACAAACGCAGTGGCAAAATCAAGGCAGCATCTTTACTCCACTGGGATCTATCTGGAAACCAGCCGTCAGTTCAGGTTTTGGTGGTAATAAATTTGCCTTTGCAACTTCAGATTACAATACAAGAACGATACACACCATATTGACGAGCACAGGGAGTTATGACACGACAGGTTTTACGACGTTAAAATTGAATTTCTCTGCGTTTTACTCTTTTTACGGTGATACCTCGACTCTTGCAGGAGGTACGGTCGAGAGTCTTTTTGTTGAAGTTTCAACCAATGGAGGGACTATCTGGACTCCTGTAAAAACATATGATTACAGTTTGGGGATCGGAACGCTGTTTTCTCAACAAAGTATTGATTTAGCAGCATATAGAAATATCCCAAATCTTCAGATCAGGTTCCGATATATAGCGTATTGGGGAGACGGGGTTGCGCTCGATAATATCAAACTATACGGAGACAAACCTTTAAATACTTCTTTTGTGTGGACGGCTCCTAATATTGGGATTTACCAATCAAACTGTACTACGCCTTACGTTAATGGGACACCAACTTCCTCAGTCTGTCTCAAACCAACTGATATTCAACTTCAAACCATCGCATCGTGGAATATTTCTGCTTTGGCAACCCTAAGTAATGGCTGTACAAGTACCGGAGTAATTGCCGTACAGAATAACAATAAAGTATGGGATACTGCTTCCACGGATTGGGCTGTGACCAATTGGCAACCTGTTGGTGACGTTCCTGATATTACGAAGTGCGTCCTCATCAAACAACCAGTCAATATTAGGTCGGGTTTAAAGGGTTTGGCTAAAGTGGTTAAAATAGAATCGCCTTCAGGTAAACTAACCATTAATGGGAATGGCTCTCTGACCATTCAAAACGGATTGGTCAACAATGCTGGAGTTGATAATGTTGTCATTGAATCTGATGGGAATCTTAAACAGGTTACAGACAATCCTATCCCAGCCAATTCAGGTTCGGTAACGGCAAGAAGAAACATCAAGTTCCGCAGCGTTTCGACCAGAGATGAATACAATTATTTAATTTCACCAGTGGTGGGGCAGAGCTTGAAAACGCTTTATCCCGGCGTCCCTACGACCGCCACTTATCCTTATATTCTCTATCACAACGAGACCAATAATTTCTTCTACAATTCTTCCGGCGCTTATATTGCGGGGAGAGGTCTTGCGGTGAAAGAACCCAGTGTTGCCCACGTTGCTGCCGATAATAAGGATGCTGAATTTAAAGGTCCACTTGGGAATGGCGTGGTGACTTTCCCTCTCGCGTATACGAATAATACACACGGTTATAATCTGGTGGGGAATCCTTATGCGTCTAATATCGATCTGCAGGCGTTGTACACGTTGAATGGCTCGTCAAAAATATCCTCTACCTTCTATTTTTGGGACAATGGTGCCAATAATGTTTATGTTCAAGAAGGAAACAACTATGCCGGTCGTGCTTATGCCGTTTATAATGCCGTTTTGAATACAGGAAATGCGGCTGGATTTATATTGCCGACGTCACAAGTTATTGGTTCGAAAGTTCCCAATAATATTGCGAAAGTAGCCCAGGGATTCATGGTAAAAACACCATCTGCGGGTCAAACATTAACTTTTAATAATTCGGTCCGCGTTGTTGATAATACGGGTGTAAAATTCTTTAGCAAAGATGCTGCTCCCGAAGTCAACAGGTACTGGCTGCGACTGATCTCTCCAACGAATGCCGTTAATACCATTGCGCTCGTTTATTTGAATGAAGGTTCTACCAGTTTCGGGATGGATGATTCTGAACTTAATGTTTCAAGTTCCGATATGTTCTACAGTTTAGCAGAAGACCACCAGTTGCAGATCGAGGGCAGACCCGATTTCGTTCAGACCGATAAAATAATTTTGGGAAGCCAACATTTTGCTACTGGTAATTACACCATCGCTCTGGCTGAAAATGAGGGTATATTCGCCAATGGTCAAATTATTTACTTGAAAGACAAGCAGACTGGTATTATGACCAACCTCAGTGCGGGAAGTTATACTTTCGCTGCAAATGCAGGACCGAGTACCGGAAGATTCGAAATTGTTTACTTGCCGGAAACCGTGCTTGCGACCGATTCAAATGTTAGAGAAACGCTCGTTGTTTATAAAGACGGTACCGATTTCGTGGTGCGCAATGCGGGACAGAATATTACTGCTGTTGAAGTTTTCGACGCGAGTGGAAGACTGATGCTGAAGAGAAGCGGTTCTCAAAAAGAATGGCGTTTCTCAGCGCAACAATTCATCGAAGGTGTTTTTGTTGTAAAAGCGACTTTAAGATCTGGAGAAGTTTTAAGCCGAAAAATCCGGAAATAATCTTCAGTCATCTAAATTATAACAAAAGGCGTCTTTTTCGAAAGACGTCTTTTGTTATGGAATGGTAGTCGAATCTTCTGCGATCCTGCAATTCCTTATGGAGCAAATGCTTTGTTTAAAATTTGACTATCAGTTTGGGAACATAAATTTTGTTTCTATGCTTAAACCTTATTTAAAAAAAAAAGATCAGTCGAAAAGTTTCTCCGCCAATGTTGACTCCCGAAACTAAAATTCCCTTGAGATAACTGCTGGTAGTTTTCACCTCTGATAAGTTAAATGCTGCATAGAACTTTTCCCGGGCACATAGAGATAAATGTTTGCTTTCTTGTTCGTTCAAAAAATAAATTTTCATGTAAAATGGATAAGATTTTTTGAGAGGAATGTTTTTGCGGAATCAATTTATTTTTAAAGTTTTGACATTTCTATGGGTACAAAACGATGCAAAAATTTAAAAAAATAAAAGGGTATGCGCCGATATTTAGTGCTATGAACGATATTCAGGGAAAAAGTTGAAGTAATTAGCATCAATGCAAAACTTTACCGATTAATTTATCGTAAGTGAAATAAGGCTCCTTTATGGAAAACCCAATGATATAAAGGTTTCCTTTTAAGAAAACCATTATTTTAAGGAAATACATAAAATAAAACCGATTATGTGTTGTAAATGTTGAAAAAAGATTAATTTTGCCCTCTCTTTTTTACACAAATATTTATATGAAAAAATCTTTACAGTCTTTGAAAGTATTGCTAGCGGTACTTTTTGTGGTTTTGGGTGCGAGTGCGAGTGCGCAATCAAACGCAATTTATGAAAGTTATGTAATTTTGAGCATTAACGGCGGTTTAAACGCTTATTACGATATGGGTGTTGCAACTCCAAATCCTGATTTCCAAGGAGCAACACTAGGTCAATTCACTCTGGGGCAATCATTAGTTTTAAAGGGAGGACAAAACAAAACCGTAAAGTGCAATAGTGGCGACACCACTGGTGGAAATTTATATTACAGAGTTTACCTAACATCTGCTACACCTTCCGGAACATTTACTTCTTTACCAATGAATTTTCTGTCAGATGATCCAGGTGCAGGACCTGGTTGTCAAAATCAATCTTGGCAAGGAACAGGAGGCACTGCTAATTTACTAACTGGTTTAGCTGCCGGTAATTATACTGTTGAAGTTTATTCTGATGCTCCTGGTTCACCTGGAACTGCTTTTGCGAGCAATGGCGGTGCAAACTACAAAGCAACATTTACAGTAAATCCTATAACGGTTACCTCAACAACTGGTACAAGTTCACCAATTGCCTCTTACGGTACTGTTGCTGCAGCTGTTACTGCTATTAATACAGCGGGCATTCATACAGGAACTGTAGTTTGTTCTGTACCTGCAGGATATACAGAAACTGCACCTGCGGGAGGTTATGCAATTACAGCATCAGGTTCTGCTGGAAATACAATAACTTTTGTAAAAAATGGGGCAGGAGCAAATCCAACATTTACAGCTTTTACACCGCAAGCAAGTGGTTCAATAGTAGATGCAGTTTTTAAAATTGTTGGTGGTGATTATATTACAATTGATGGTTTTACTTTACAAGAGAATGCATCTAATACAACTACAACTGTAGGCTCAAATAATATGACTGAATTTGGGGTAGCTCTTTTATATGCTACTTCTACAAATGGAGCACAATTTAATACAATTCAAAACTGTACTATTTCTTTAAATAAAACATATACAAATACGTTTGGTATTTACAGTAATACAACTCACACTGCAACTAGCGGAACAGTTACAGCTGAGGCAACATCTTCTGCAGGAGCTAATAGTAATAATAAAGTTTACTCTAATAACATAAGTAATACTAATTACGGAATATTCTTTACTGGTTCTGGAACTATCGCTGCATCAATAGATATTGGAAATGACATTGGAGGTAATGTTGCTGTTACTGCAAATACAATTTCTAATTTAGGAGGGTTAATTGCTGCTAGTGGATACTCAAAACTGTCTGCAACTAGTTATGCTGCAATCACAATGAACCAACAAATTAATGATAATGTATCCTATAATTCTATTAATACCGGTTTAGTTTCATCACCTGTAACTGTATATGGAATTTTGAAATTTTATGGTGTTTTAGCTCCAACAACTGGAACTATAACTTCCACAATAAATAATAACACAGTTACTATTGCTGATGCACCAACCACAGCAACTACTGGTGGTATAGTTGCAATAAGTAGTCAAGGTTTAACTCCTTTGTTATCTACAGCTACTATTTCTATTAATAACAACACAGTTCAAAATAGTGTTTTAAGTGGAAGTACTGCTACAACTACTACTTTTGCTTGTATATCTAATTCATCATTACCGGGTACTTTAAATATTGTAGGTAATAATATATTAAATAATTCTTATACAGCTACCTCTGCAACAACAGGACAATTTCAAGGAATTATAAATAGCGGTGCAGCTGGAACTATTAATTTGAATTCAAATATTATAAGAGGTTCAATAATTAATACCAATACAACTGCTACAGGACCATTTTTTGGAATTGTAAATTCTGGAGCTGTTGTTACAGCAATTAACATGAACTCTAATCAAATGGGAAACGCAAGTGGCAACGCTTTAACCTTTTCGTTAGCGGCAACTAATAGTGTTTTAGCAATTAATAATCAAGGAGGTGCTTCTACCGCAGTTTTAACAATTACTGGAAATGATGTAAGAGGAATAACTCATTCAGTTGCTGGTTCTTCATCACACACCTACATTCTTAATTCCTCAGCTACATTTTCTCAAAATATTAGTTCCAATACTTTTACAAATCTAAATGTAAATACTAGTGGGAATGTAACTTTTATCGCAAATGATGTTGCATTAAGTGCAACGGGAACTTGTACTGTAAGTAACAACTCAATTGTTACTGCTTTTAATAAAGGTGGAGCTGGAGGAACCGTCACAGGTTATTTAACAACAACAGCGCCTAGTTCAGCTGTTGGTGCTGTTAAAAACGAACAAAATAATAACTTTTCAAATGGTACTGTTACTGGTACGACAATAGTAAATCTTTGGACAGATTTAGAAGGAGCTCCGGGTCCTTCGAAAAATATTACAGGAAATACATTTAGCAGTTGGTCTTTGGGTTCAGGTGTTTTCACTGGTATTCAAACTAATTATTCTGGGAATGGTAGTAATGTTTCTAATAATTTAATTAGCAACGTAACAGGATCCGGTGCGATGACGGGAGTGTTAATAGGTACGAGCAATGGTGGTGCTGCACAGACCATTTCTGGGAACACCATTTCATCTTTGGTTTCATCTGGTGGTTTAGTTCTGGGAATTACAAGTGGAACTTCCTCTGTCACAGCTTTAAATGTAAGTGGCAATAATATTAATGGTTTATCTTCAACAATAACCGGTGCAACAAGAGGTCTTAACTTTACCGCCGGTGCAACTCTAAATATATTTAAAAATAAAATTTATAATATTTCCGGGAGTAATGCAGGAAGTATTATTAGCGGTATTGGCATCTCCTCTGCGACCACCGCGAACGTTTACAATAATATTATCGGAGATTTACGCTCGACAGCTGGGACACAGACTGCTCCTGCAGAATCAGTGATAGGTTTGAATTTTGCTCAAACCTTAGGAACAATAAACGCGCATTACAATACGGTCTATTTGAATGCGTCCAGTTCAGGTGCAAATTTTAGTACATCCGCATTATATACCAATACTGGTGCAACTTTAATTTCAAGAAATAACAATTTAGTAAATCTTTCTACATCTTCAGGAACTGGAAAAACAGTAGCATACAGAAGATCCAGTAGTACTTTAACCTCTTATTCGACTACTTCAAATAACAATAACTTATTTGCAGCGAATTTATATTTTGATGGAACAACTCCACAAACTACGTTAGCAGGTTATAAAACTGTAATGTCCACAAGAGATCAAGAGGCAGTTTCGGAAAGCCCTACTTTTGTTAGTACATTAGGATCTGATCCCACTTATTTGCATATTAATACCACAACGCCAACTTCATTAGAAAGTGGTGGTATTCCTGTTGCGGGAGTGACGGACGATTTTGATGGTGATGTTCGAAATACTTCTACACCAGATATCGGTGCCGACGAATTTACGGGTGTTCCATTAACTCCTGTAATCACTTTATCTACGAATGATATACCCGCAGGAAATATAGTTGCCGGGACAAATTCTGCACCAATATATAGTTTTGCGATTGGCGTAACAACTAATAGCGCAAAACTTACAGGTTTAACGGCTACAACTACAGGAACATACCTATCTGCCGATGTTACGAACTTAAAAGTTTATTATCAAACATCTGCAATATTTAATTCAGCAACAGCAACTTTATTGTCGACCTTAACAACTCCGGGCGTAGCTGGTTCTAAAACATTTTCATCATTTACGGCGCAGTCTATTGCCGCAGGAAGTACGGGTTATATTTTTATTACAGCAGATATTCCTTGTGGAGCAATCGCTACAAATACGATTGCGGTTAATGCAATTACTGCAACAAATACCACCTTCGCTTCTGGCACTGCAACTGGAACACCAGCAGCGGGTAACTTGCAAACTATTACCGTCGCAAGTCCAAATAATGTAACCTTACCTGCAGCCAGTGTTGCAAATGCTTCCTCAGTGATTACTTGGACTAACCCAACCGGTTGTTACAATGAAATAATGATTGTGGCAGCTACAGCATCAAATACTGGAACACCAACAGGAGATGGCACTGCTTACACCGCGAATTTAGCCTATGCAAGTGGGACCGGACTAGGAAATGGTTTTGTAGTTTATAAAGGAAGTACTTCTCCACAGACAGTTACTGCGTTAACTAATGGGACCGGATATTATTATAAAATATTTACCAGAAATGGAACTGTATGGAGTGCAGGTGCAGAAGTATCTGCTACTCCGTCATTATATTGTATTCCTGTTTCTGCAACTTCAACATATTACATTAACAATTTTGCAACTACAGGAGGAATCAGTAATATAACAAATTCGAGTTCTGGATATTCTGGAACAGGGTACGGAAATTTTACTTCGCAATCTGTTAGTCAGAATGCCGGCTCACCAATTAATTTTACCGCATCTTTTGGGGCATCTGGTACCTATACATTTGGTTTTGCCATCTGGGTTGATTTTGATGATAATGGTGTTTTTACTGGTGCTGAACGATTATACGTTTCTCCAGGTTATTCTTCCAGTTATTCAAATAGTTTTGTTGTACCGATCGGAGCACCAGTTGGAAATCATAGAATGCGAATTTTAGCTGATTACAATAATTCTGTACCAAGTAATCCATGTGTTTTTAACTCAAATAATGGCGAGGCAGAAGATTATATTTTAAATGTAATAGCTACAATAGTTCCGACAATCACTTCATTAGGGTCAACGTCAGGTTGTGTAGGTAGTTCAATCACGATCAATGGTACTGGTTTATCTGGAGCAACCGCGGCGAATGTAAAAATTGGCGGTACAGCGGTAACTTCTATAACCTCAAATTCGGGGACCGTTCTAGTAGCGGTCATTGGAAACGGAACTACTGGAACTGTAAGCGTTACAACTGCGGGAGGAACTGCAACTTCTGCTGCAACTTTTACGGTGAACCCAGCGCCAACAGTTTCTTGGGCAGTTAAGACAGCAGATGTATGTCAGGATGCATTAGCAACCACGACTACTTTGCCATACACCGCAACTACAGATTCACCAATATCATACAGTATTGCTTGGAATGCATCACCTGCGAATTCTTTTGTGGCAGTTAATGATCAAGCAAATACGTTTAATTTTGGTGCGGGAAGTATTACCATTAATGTTCCTGCTGGAACCGCAGCAGGTACGTATACGGGTACGATTACTGCAAAAAATGCAAACGGATGCGTAACTCTGGGAACGCAAACCTTTACGCTTAAAGTTAATCCAAAACCAACATCAACAGCATCGAATACAGGACCATATTGCGTTGGAAGTACAATTCAATTAACAAGTGGCTCATCAGGGAATAGTAATTACGCATGGACTGGTCCAAATGGATATTCCTTATCCGGAGCAGGCGGTGTTGGTGTAAATGAAAATTTTGATGGCTCAATACCAGGTTGGACTTATACCGCAGATCCATTTACATCAACTTCCTCTTCATGCTCTGGAAATTACAGTTTGTTATTTACTGGTCTTGGGCAATATGGCATATCCCCAATGTTAACAAACCCACAAATTTTGAGCTGTAGCTATAGAACGAGTACTAATACAAATGCTTGGTCTGTCAATATACAAATAAGTGATGTTACTGCTACTTCTCAGACTTCTGGACCTTGGATTACAGTAGGTATGATTAGTGCGCCAACAGGAAATATTACTAATTGTACACCAATAACTCCAATTAATTTAAGTGCTTATCCAGGTACTCGTTATGTAAGATTTATTGATACAAGAGGTACAGGTACTGCTCAAAGAGGTATAGACGATGTAGTGATTTCGGTATCTTCTGCACAAAATCCAACTATTCCAAATGCTACAACTTCAATGGGTGGAACCTATACCTTAACAGTAACTAGTTCTGATGGTTGTACAGCGACTGCAACGACAGTTGTTGCAATTGATACTCCGACCGTCGCAGGAACCGCCTCAAGTGATCAGGAACTTTGTTCCGGATCTACTCCAACTGCATTAACATTAGCAGGCAAAACAGGAGCGGTTGTAAAATGGCAAAGTGCGACCGACAGTGGCTTTACATTGGGGGTAACAGATATCGCAAATACAACCACCACTTTGACGTTAGGGGCAGCAACTACTACCACTTATTATAGAGCGGTGGTGCAAAATGGATCATGTTTAGTTTTAAATTCGAATGTTATTGAAATAAAAGTAAATCCTTTACCTTCAGCAATTACTTCAATCACCGAAACCACTTTATCGGAAGGTGCAGCTACTGCATGTGATCAGGATTATGTAAAATTAGAGGCCAATGGAGGAGTATTGTTTACGCCTTCGACTTTACTTTCCGAAGATTTTACTTCAGTAACTACAATTCCTGCAGGATGGGCTACGCAATTAGCCGATCCCAAAACGACTTGGAGTGGTAATAGTAGTGTACTAGCAGGAGGAACAGCGAACGAGATGAGACTAAATGCATTAAGTTCTGCAGCGGCTGATAACGGAATTTACGGCTTAAGTTCTACAGTCATTAATGCAACAGGAAAATATAATATATCATTGTCATTTAAAAGTTATCTCAGTACATATAGTTTTGCTGCCTATCCCTTTGCCATTAAAATTCAGAGTTCTTTTGATGGATCTACTTGGACAGACCGTTGGGTATATACTCCGATAGCAAACGGCGTTTTACCTGCACAAACAATCAATGTTGATTTAAGCAGTGCTTTAGATGATCAACCTGCGGTTTATTTACGATTTGCTTTAGTAGGTAAACCATTTGGATTGAACAATTGGTATGTTGATGACGTGGTTGTGACGGGTAAGCTAAAAAACAGTCAGGTTATATGGTCTCCAATTACTGGACTTTTCAACGACGCTTTACTTTCTGTTGTCTACACAGGAGATATTAGAAGTATCGTTTATGCTGCCTCAAACAATCCTCAAGTGTATACTGCAACAGCAGGTTCCGTTTCGGGTTGTCAGCGTACAGCAAACAGCACAGCAGTATCACTCACTAAAAAAGTATTCACCGGTTTAGCTCCCCTTCCTGCAGATCAAGTTCTTTGGAATGTACCTGAAAACTGGACGAACAAGCAGATCCCTACCATTACAAAATGTGTGATCATACCGTCTGGTAAAAATGTGCTCGTGAATATACCGGATGCAGTCACGAAAAATGTGACAGTAGATGCAGGTGGAAAACTCACCATCAATGCAGCGCAGACTTTAACCGTAAAAGAAACTTTTACCAACAATGCCGCAGTGGGCGATGTCATGATTGAAAGCGATGGTAATCTGATTCAGGTTGATAACGGAACGAATGTTAAACCGATTTCCGCAAGGAGAGTTATCACCATCAAAGACAATACGCAGTATAATTATTTGATATCTCCTTTAATTGGGACCAATCTTAAGACTGCTATTTATGAAAGTGTAACGACACCAAATGCACCGCTTACCCTTTATCATAATGAAGCCAACAATAAATTTTATAGTTCATCTGGTGCTTATATTTTAGGAAGAGGTTTAGCTGTGAAAGAACCTGGATCTGGTACTATTGTAAATGCTTTATTTACCGGAGTTCCAATGAACGGATCATTTGCTTATCCTTTGGCTAATTCCAATGTAGGAGCAGCTACTGATTTAGGTTATAATTTAACTGGTAATCCATATCCATCTAATATTGATTTAATTCAGTTGTATAATTTACCCGCTGTGCCGTCACCAAATCCGACTGATAAAAATTCGAACAATATCAATGCAACTTTTTATTTCTGGGACAATTCTGCAAATGCCTCCGGTACTGCACAGCAGGGAAGTACCTACAATGGTTCATCCTACGCTATTTATAATGTGACTGCCGGAAATGCAGGTACTGGATTACCTGCCGGAACTTTATCTGGGACAACGCTGCAAGACAAAACTCCAACGAATGTCGTTAAAGTTGGGCAAGCTTTCATGGTGAAATCTGCAGAACAAGTCTACAAAAAACTTTACTTTGATAATACCATCAGAGTGGGAGATGGAGGAAAAGGGTTCTTCGGAAATCCGACAAAACAAGGAACGCCGTTAGTGGATGATCGCTACCGTTTGAAATTTGCTGCACCTTCCAACATTACCACCGAATTAGCAGTTGTTTATTTTGATGCAGGTACTAATGATTTCGCAAAAGATGATTCTCAGATGAACGGTTCACCGTCCGATATCCTTTACACGATTATTGGTGATCAAAAAGCAGTCATCAACGGAAGATCAACTTTTGTCAATACAGATGTAATTCCATTAGGATCAAACCACTTTTCTACAGGAAATTATACCATAAGTCTGGGCACGAAAGAAGGCATCTTCGATAATGGCCAGAACATTTACCTGAAAGACAAGCAAACCGGGATCATGACGAATCTGAGTGCAGGAAGTTACACGTTTGCCGCGAACGCAGGTGAATCTACCGGAAGATTTGACATTGTATATCAACCTGAAACGGTTCTGGCAACAGAAGGCACCGTAAAAGAAAACCTGATCGTGTACCGTGATGGAAGTGATTTCGTAGTGAAAGCAAAAAGTAAAAAAATCACCAGTTTAGAAGTATTTGACACGGCGGGAAGATTGATCCTCACTTTGAATCCAAACAGCATCAAAGCCGTAATTCCTGCGGAGAAAATAGTGAATGGGGTTTATGTGCTGAAGATCAACCAGAACGGACAGATCACCTCTAAGAAAATTATCAGATAAAAAATTGATCGATCAACCACAATAAAGCCAAATACTGGTTTTGGCTTTTGTTGATGGTGTAGAAATTTTGTAGGTTTGCATCAGTATTTATTTACAATAAATGATATGCTTTGAATATTCAATAAGGCAGAAGCGTTGAACTTATAAATAATTATAAAATAAAGTTTAAAAAAACAGAAGGTTTTCACCTCTAATTAATATATTTGCGCAAATAAGGTAATGAAAAATATACTATATCTCTTCTTCATTTTAATCGGTGTCTTCAGTTATGCACAGCATGGACCTAATCCTTTTGCAGAAAAAGAGTCTGATAATGCGTTTAACCGGACAAACGCTACAAAAGATAATGAGACGCAGGCTAATGACGGGACAGCTTTTGATCCCGGTGGCGGAAATCCCGGGGATCCACTCCCTATCGACAATTATATTCCGTTGCTGGCGGTCACCGCGGTAGGAATTATTTTATATTCAACACGAACGAAGAAAAAATTGCTATCCTAATTGATCATCTAAAATTTTTGCTACAAGCACCTTATTTTATTAAATAGCAGTAAATGATTTACTCCAAGTATTTGAAGCCTTCGATCGACTTTTCGATTGCCGGGGTTTCTCTTCTCCTTATCAGTCCTCTATTCCTCCTGATCACTGCTTTACTGGTGGTCAATAATAAAGGAACAGCCTTTTTTATTCAGAAAAGACCGGGGAAAAATGGCAAGATTTTTCATATCATCAAATTTAAAACGATGACTGATCAAAAATGTAAAGACGGTATACTGCTCGATGATTATCATCGCTTAACCTTCATCGGAAAAGCCGTACGAAAAACTTCATTGGATGAAATTCCGCAACTGATCAATGTTTTAAAAGGGGAGATGAGTCTGGTTGGTCCGAGACCTTTGTTACCGGAATATCTTCAGTACTATAATGAAGAACAAAGCAAAAGACATATCGTAAAACCCGGAATCACCGGCTGGGCACAGGTGAATGGCAGAAATGCGCTCTCCTGGGAAGAGAAGTTTAAATTTGATGTTGAATATGTGCAGACTTGCTCTCCGCGGCTTGATGCGAAAATATTATTAATAACGATACAGAAAGTAGTTCACCGACATGGCGTGAATGCGAATAACTACATGACGATGGAAGCGTTTAAAGGTTCACAAGCATGATCTTATATGGTGCCCGAGGTCAGGCGAAAGTCATTTATGATCTCATTCTTTCTAACAATCACCTTTTGGAATATTTGGTAGATGATAATCCACCGGATCATTTTCCACACAATCTGGCTGTTTACAGGCCGACTCCGGAATTATTAAAAGATAAAAGTCTTATCATAGCTATCGGTGATAATTTTTTGCGGGAGAAAATTTATCACGAGATCAAGCATTTATGTGAATTTGAAACCATGCGGCATTACAGCGCTTACGTTTCCCGTTTTACAGAAGTTGGTGAAGGAACAGTGATTATGCCTCAAGTCTGCATTAATGCAGAAGTAAAAATTGGCAGACACTGCATCATCAATACCGCCGCAATCATTGAACACGAATGTATTATTGAAGATTTTGTGCACATTTCACCGACTGCAGCTTTGGCAGGTAATATTTTGGTTAAGAAAGGCGCACAGATCGGGTTGGGAGCTAATCTCATTCAGGGAATTACGATTGGAGAAAATGCAATCATCGGCGCAGGCTGTGTAGTGTTAAAGGATGTGCCCGCAAACGCAGTTGTCGTAGGAAATCCCGGCAGAATTATTAAAATGAATGGCGTAGAAAATGAACAATAAAATATGGCTTTCTTCTCCCCACATGGGAGGTACAGAAATGAAATATATTCAGGATGCTTTTGACGAAAACTGGATAGCCCCTTTAGGACCCAATGTTAACGGCCTCGAAAAAGATCTGGAAACTTATCTGGGAAAAGAAGTGCATGTGGCTGCTTTGAGTTCAGGGACCGCTGCGCTGCATCTTGCCTTAATTCTTCTGGATATCAAACCCGGCGATTTTGTGATCTGTCAAAGTCTTACTTTTTCAGCCTCCGCCAATCCTATTATTTATGTAGGTGCAGTCCCTGTTTTTGTTGACAGTGAGAAAGAGACCTGGAATCTTTGTCCAAACGCTGTAGAAGACGCTATCAAATTTGGAATATCTAAAGGTAAAAAACCCAAAGCGATCATCACCGTAAGTCTTTACGGAATGCCTCATAAAGTGGAGGAAATCGCAGAGATCGCTGCACGCTACGAAATCCCCATCATCGAAGACAGTGCCGAAGCCCTGGGAAGCACTTATAAAAATCAAAAATGCGGAACTTTTGGCGACCTTTCTGTCATCAGTTTCAATGGAAATAAAATTATTACTACTTCTGGTGGTGGTGCTTTGGTGGTAAAGAATCAGGAATTTAAAAATAAAGCTGTTTTTCTCTCCACGCAGGCAAAAGATGATGCTCCGCATTACGAACATACCAATATCGGTTACAATTACCGCATGAGTAACATCTGCGCCGGAATTGGAAGAGGTCAAATGGAAGTGCTCGAATTAAGGGTGCAGCAGCGAAGACAAAATCACCTTTTTTACAAGGAACTCTTTAAACACGATCCGCGGTTTATTTTGCATACAGAACCTGATTCAGATTATTTTTCTAATCACTGGCTCAATCTCATTTATGTAGAACCCGGCAAAGATTATGACCGTGAAACGCTCAGGCAAAAATTCCTGACCCACAATATAGAAACCAGACCGATCTGGAAACCGATGCATTTGCAGCCGATTTTTAAGGGGTCTCATTACTTTGGCGGAGATCTGGCAGAGAGACTTTTTCAAAACGGATTATGTCTTCCATCGGGTTCCAATATGACCGAAAACGATTTTCAGAGAATCACCTCTACCTATGAGGAACTCGAGTATTTAGATTAAAAGCACGCTATTACGCTGTTTTTTTTTGTAAATTTGCAAACTATTGAAAATACAAAAATGCAATGCAGAAAGTTGGTTTCAACTATAACAGTCCATTAATATTTACATTACAATGAGTTATCGCAGAAGCTTGAACAGCGTAATCTATGGTGGTGATAATATGGTAAATCTTTCTGATGTAAGATATCTGCCAAGGTGGATCATTCTAATGATTGATATTTTACTCATTTTTTGTGCTACGTTTTTTTCCTGTTATATCATTGAAAAATTAAACTATAACACAAAGGTTTTTTATAATAATGTACACATGTATACGCTGGTTATGGCCATAAACGTTGCGTTCATGTACATTTTCAGAACCTACGCGGGAATTATCCGTCACTCTACTTTTATCGATTTATTTAAATTATTATTGGCGACTTTTTGCAGCACGTTAACCGTTGCGGTGATCAGTTACAGTTATTTTTTAGTTTCGGGTTTCAAGCTGATCAGTGCGCACGTACCTTTCTTAACGATTTTCTTTGCGTCTTCCTTCATGATCCTTTTCATGTTCCGACTCTTTGTAAAGGAGTTTTTTCATATTATAAGAGAATTTAGAAGAAGCACGCTGAAAAAAAGAATTTACGTCTTAGGAATTGATGAAACCTCTATTGCGGTAGCAAGAGCGGTTCTTGATAATCCCAATTTACCGTATGAGATTGTTGGTTTTTTAACCCAAAGAAATGATTCGCGCAGAGCGCAACTTTTGGGGAAGCCAATATTCAGTAAAGAAAAGATTGAAAAAAACACAAAAGAAAATTTGGCTTTAGACGGCGTTTTGATTATCAAAGAGATGATGTCTAAAGAAGAAATGAATTCCTGGGTGAATCTTTTTCTGGAAAAAGACCTTCAGATCTTCAAATCTCCTTCTGTACAGAAGCTTCGGGACAGTGATTTGGTAGGATCTATTAAAAATCTACAGATCGAGGATCTGCTCAATCGTAAGCCTATTAAAATAGAGAGCGTAGAAGTGAGCAGCAGACATCACGGCAAATCAATTTTGATCACTGGAGGAGCGGGCTCTATCGGTAGCGAAATTGTGCGACAGGTTTCCCAGTTTAACCCTGAATTAATCGTGATTTTGGATCAGGCTGAAACGCCACTTTATGAGATTGAAAATGAAATGCGCGATAAATATCCGCATATCCATTTTAAGTTTGTTCTTGGTGATATTTCTAACCGCCACAGAATTGAACCACTGTTTCAGAAATACCAGTTTTCAATGGTTTATCATGCTGCTGCGTATAAACATGTTCCTTTGATTGAAGAAAATCCACATGAGGCAGTTTTAGTGAACATTCTCGGAAGCAAAAATCTAGCAATTTTAGCCAGTAAATATAAAGTGAACCGGTTTGTCATGATCTCCACGGACAAAGCCGTGAAACCGACCAATGTGATGGGTGCTTCTAAGAGAACGGCAGAACTGTATGTGCAGTCTCTTCAGAATTGCGAAAACAATGTGACCAAATTTATCACCACAAGATTTGGGAATGTACTCGGTTCAAACGGTTCTGTCATCCCCCATTTCAAAAAACAGATTGAAAATGGTGGTCCGGTGACCATTACGCACCCCGATATTGTCAGATATTTCATGACCATCCCGGAAGCCTGCGAACTTGTACTGCATGCGGGAACCATGGGAAATGGTGGGGAAATTTTCGTTTTCGATATGGGTGAACCGGTAAAAATTCTGGATCTGGCAAAAAGAATGATCAAGCTCTCAGGATTTGATCCTAATACCGAAATTAAAATAGTTTATACCGGTCTTCGTCCAGGGGAAAAACTCTACGAAGAACTATTGAGTGATGACGCTAAAACGCTACCCACTCATAACGAAAAAATAATGATCTCTAAAGACGCCAATATGGAATTTGCAGATATTGACAAATATACCAATCATATTATCAAAGCTGCTTTGAGGGGAGAGAAAATAGAAGTGGTTCAAATGCTGAAAAACATTGTCCCGGAATTCAAAAGCAACAATTCAATTTACGAAATTTTGGATAAGTAATATAGAATTGTATATTTGCAAAATTCCATTCAAAAATTACCTATGAGTAAAAAGATATTCCCATTTATTATCTGCGCTTTATTAACTTTAGAGTCTTGCAAAACCAAGAACACGACGAGTGAAATTAATTATATGCAGAACGTAGAGCAAATTGCTGCTAATGTAGCATTAAATCAGCCATCTACAATTCAGAAAGGTGATAAACTCGGAATTTTTGTTACCGCGAAGGACATGGAAGTGGTTCGTCCTTTTAATCAAAATTATTATAATAATGAGCTTTCTACTACAGCATCTGCTGCGAACACTCAGAAGGAATACTTGGTAGATTCACAAGGCAATATTACCTTTCCTGTAATAGGTGATGTTAGTACGACCGGTAAAACAGTAGAGCAATTGAAAGAGTTTTTGTATACTAAAATTGCTAATTATGTAAAAAACCCTACTGTTAATGTTACACTTGCTAATTTTAAAGTAACCATTTTAGGTGAGGTAAACAAACCTGGACAATATTCTATTCCGGAATCAAATACAAGTTTACTTAGCGCAATAGGACTTGCGGAAGATCTTACCGTATATGGTAAGAGAGAGGATGTTTTAATGGTACGTAATGAAAATGGAGTTATTACAAAAGCGCGTATCAATCTCTTGGATTCAGATTTCTTTAATTCTCCTTACTTTATGTTGAAACAAGGTGACGTGATTTATGTATCTTCCAATAGTACAAAAGAAAAAATTGCCCGGCAAGATCCAAATACAGGTATTTATATAGCAATTGCCGGTACTCTCGTAGGACTTGCGGGAATCTTCATCACTATTTTTAAAAAATAACTTTTCAGAATTTAATACATGAGCCAATTCTCAAGTTCAGAAGTGGAAACTTCCAAAGATGTAAGTCTAAACGATGTAATTAAGCCTTATTTGCAAAGATGGTTATGGTTTGCAATATCACTTTTACTATTCATATTACTCGCTTTTTTTTATATAAAAAAAACTACTGCAGTTTATAATACTAAATCAACTATTTTAATTAAAGATGCAAAGAAGTCTGGTGGTGAGTTTGCTGTATTGTCAGATCTCTCTGGGCTTAACTCTATGGGTACGAACAGTATAGAGAACGAAGTTGAGGTTTTGAAATCAAAAAAAATGATGCGCGAAGTAGTTACAAAACTGGGATTACAAACCAGCCTTTCTGCAAAAGATGGCTTAAAGCAAAAAGAATTATACAAGGAAACGGCACCGTTACTTATTCAACTTGTAAATGAGAAAAATTTTGATGATCCTGTAGTACCAGTTGAAGTAGAAATAAATGATGATAAAATTAAACTTACTTCAGCAAATTTAACATCTCCTATAACTACTACTTTTAACAAAACCATCAACTTACCATTTGCAAATATTATTATACAAAAAAACCCTAAATATATTCCTGCAAAAAAGGGTCGATTGGAAGATTTGACTTTTGGTTACAGTTCTACAGAAGCAACAGTGAGCAGCTTCCAAAAGATGACAAATATTAAGCTGGTTAACAAAGATGCAACGGTTATTGAACTATCAATGAATTATCCAAATAGGGTAAAAGCTAAAGATGTCATTAATAAACTTGTACAAGTGTACAATGCTGATGCGATTAATGATAAAAATTCAGAATCAATGAAAACGAAAAATTTCATTGATGACAGAATTTCTATTATTGCAAATGAATTAGGAGAAGTTGAAGGACAAAAAGAACGTTTTAAGGTTGCTAATAAAATCACAGATCTTGCTGCGGAAGCTTCTATAAGCCTCAACAATTCAGCAGGTGCAAGGGCTCAACTTTTGGAAATAGAAACACAACTACAACTTTCAAATGATCTCGCATCCTACCTTTCAAAACAGGGAACAAATCAAACCTTGCCTTCCAACATTGGATTAAGTAATCAAACAGCAGGATCGAATATAATAACTTATAATCAACTTGTTTTAGAGCGAAATAGACTTTTAGAAAATGCTACAAGTCAAAATCCAATTGTAGAAGATTTGACGAAACAGATTAATATTTTGAGAAGATCAATTTCCGACGGACTTGTGAAAAGCAGAGATGCGCTCTTATTAACGAGAAATCAAATACAGGATCAACAAAATGTAGTTAATTCAAAAATCACAAAAATTCCAACGCAAGAAAAATTGTTTAGGAGTATTGAGCGGCAGCAACAAATTAAAGAAAGTCTATATCTTTTACTGCTCCAAAAAAGGGAGGAAACCGCAATTGCTTTGGCAGTTACGGCTCCAAAAGCAAAAATTGTAGATTACGCTTTTAGTTCTGATAGTGCCGTATCTCCAAAAAAATTGATGACCTTGCTTGTCGCAATCTTTTTCGGTTTAGCCTTCCCTTTCGCATATATTTATATTAAAGAATTGCTCAATAATCGAATTAGGTCTAAAAAAGATATTGAGAAACTCTCTCATATTTCGATTATGGGTGAGTTGCCGAAAATAGGAAGAGGAGAAGCGGAATTGGTTGGTAAAAATGATATTTCTTCGATGTCAGAGGCATTTAGGATATTAATTACCAACATGAATTATATGTTGCCTAAAAAAGATACCAGTAAAGTGATCTTTGTAACTTCAACAATCAAAGGGGAGGGTAAAACTTTTACTTCTGTTAATTTAGCGCTCACTTTAGCAAATGCCTCTAGAAAAGTAATCGTAATTGGCTCTGATATTAGGAACCCACAGTTACAGCGTTATGATCCTAGTAAAAAAAGATCAATAGGACTTTCAGAATATTTGTATGACGAAAGTATGCAGTTAGAAGATATCATACATTTGTCATTTTTTAATGATCACTGTGACGTGATTTACTCAGGAAGTATCCCTCCCAATCCAACAGATTTGCTTTCTAATGGTAGATATGAGAAATTAATCGAGCAGCTAAAGTTAGAGTATGATTATATTATTTTAGATACCGCACCATTGATGTTGGTAACAGATACTTTTCTTATCTCCCAGATGGCAGATGCTACATTATACGTTGTGCGATCTGAATTTACAGAAAAAACATTGATTGATTTTGCAAACAAACAAGTTGACGCAAAGAAAATTAACAATGTCGGATTCGTTTTGAATGATGTCAGTAAAAATAATTTTGGATATGGTAACAAATACGGGTATGGTTATGCAGCTGAAGAAAAAAGTTTTTTTCAAAAATTAAAAGAAAGATTTTAACTTATAGTATGGATATTCTTAGTCTAATTGGAAGAACAAATGGTTTATTTGATGAAGATATCCTTACGCATGAAAAGGAACTTCAGGAAATTATTTCCACCTCTTCTTTCCTCGTGATTGGTGGTGCCGGTTCCATCGGTATGGCAGTTACTAAGGAGATCTTCAAACGTAACCCGACCAAACTTCATGTGGTGGATATCAGCGAGAATAATTTGGTGGAACTGGTGAGAGATCTCAGAAGTTCTTCTGGATATATTGACGGTGATTTCAGAACTTTCGCTTTAGACATAGGTTCTGAGCTTTATGATGCCTTTATTAAAAGCGATGGGAATTACGACTATGTTCTTAATTTATCTGCTTTAAAACATGTCCGTTCAGAAAAAGATCCCTTCACGCTCATGAGAATGATTGATGTGAATATCTTTAATACTGATAAAACCTTAGGGCAATCCATCGAAAAAGGAACGAAAAAATACTTTTGTGTTTCCACAGATAAAGCGGCGAATCCCGTTAATATGATGGGAGCTTCCAAACGAATCATGGAAATGTTCCTGATGAGAAAAAGTTTAGAAATTACAATCTCAACCGCTCGATTTGCGAACGTAGCGTTTTCTGACGGATCTTTGCTTCATGGATTTAATCAAAGAATACAGAAAAGACAGCCAATTGTGGCACCAAATGATATTAAAAGATATTTTGTAACTCCAGAAGAATCTGGTCAACTTTGTTTAATGTCAACGCTTTTTGGAGAAAACAGAGATGTTTTTTTTCCAAAATTAAGTAAACATTTACACTTGATCACTTTTGCAGAGATTGCAGAAAAGTATCTGGAACAAATTGGATATGAAGCCTATATTTGCGAATCAGAAGAGCAAGCCAGAGAAATGGTAGAGGAATTGGCAACAGATAAAAAGTGGCCTTGTCTTTTTACCAAAAGCGATACTACGGGAGAAAAAGACTTTGAGGAATTTTTTACAGACACCGAAATTCTGGACATGGATCGGTTTCAAAATTTAGGAATTATTAAAAATGACCTAAATATCGAAACCGATAAGATTATTTCCTTCGAGTCCACAATTGCAGAAATGCGTCATCACAGAACATGGAAAAAGGAAGATGTGGTCGATTTATTTAACAAAATGATCCCAAATTTCAACCATAAAGAAACAGGTAAATATCTAGACTCTAAAATGTAAAATAATGGATAGCATTGACAAAACAATTTCATTCATCCAGGATACTTTTCATACGAAAGACTTTATTCCTCTTCATGCACCTTATTTCGGAGGGAATGAAAAAAAATACTTAAATGAAACAATTGATTCTACTTTTGTTTCTTCAGTCGGCGCATTTGTAAATAAATTTGAAAAAGATTTTGCCAAATATACAGGCTCCAAGTTTGCAGTTGCCTGCGTTAATGGAACCAATTCACTTCATATCGCCTTAATTCTTGCCGGAGTAAAATCTGAGGACGAAGTTTTATCTCAATCCTTAACTTTTATTGCTACAGCGAACGCAATAAGTTACATTGGTGCTCAATCCGTTTTTATTGATGTTGATCGGGATACAATGGGGATGTCTCCAAAAGCATTGCAGTCATTTCTTGAAAAATTTGGGCAAAAAAGAGAAGACGGTTTCACCTACAACAGCACGACCGGGAAAAAAATCGCAGCCTGCGTTCCGATGCATACTTTTGGATTTCCACTCAGAATTGAAGAATTGGCAGAAATTTGTAAAAATTGGAATATTTTTTTAGTTGAAGATGCCGCCGAATCTTTAGGAAGTTACTATAAAAGCAAACATACCGGAACGTTCGGCAGAATAGGAGTTTTTAGTTTCAATGGAAATAAAACCATTACTTGCGGTGGTGGTGGAGCTTTGATAACTGATGATGAAGAACTTGCAAAAAGAGCAAAACATCTAACCACACAAGCGAAAATTCCTCATGCCTGGAAATTTAGTCATGATGAAATTGGATATAATTATAGAATGCCCAATTTAAATGCAGCTTTAGCATGTGCACAGTTGGAACAGCTGGATCAGATTTTAGCAAATAAGAGAGAACTTGCAGAAAAATATAAGTCATTTTTTTCTGAAACGGATTACCATTTCGTGACAGAACTTGCAGATACAAAAGCAAACTATTGGTTGAACGCCTTAATGTTACCAAGCAACGAAGAACGCGACGAATTTTTGAGAAGAACCAATGAAGGTGGAGTCATGACGAGACCAATCTGGGACTTGATGTCAAGTTTACCAATGTTTGAGAATTTTCAAAATGACGGTCTGGAAAATAGTAAATGGCTAGAAGAACGAGTAGTTAATATTCCAAGTAGTTTTAGACCTTCTAATGAATAAAATTAGAAAAAATATCATACTAATTGGTGGTGGCGGTCACTGCATCTCTTGCATTGATGTTTTGGAATCTACAGGCAATTATAATATCAAAGGAATACTGGATCTTCCCTCAGAACTGGGAAAAAAAGTTTTGGATTACGAAGTGATTGGAAGTGATGATGACTACGAGAAATTTTCTAAAATGGGATATTGTTTCTTGATAACGACTGGACAAATAAAGTCTGCAGATCTCCGAAAAAGGATATTCGACCAATTAAATGCGATTAATGCCGAAATTGAAACAGTAATTGCTTCTACCGCAAAAGTTTCTAGATATGCGATCATTTCTAAAGGAACAATTATTATGCATTACAGTTTTGTCAACGCAAACGTTCGAATCGGAGAAAATTGTATTATTAATACCGCCTCAGTTTTAGAACATGATGTTGTGGTAAGCGACCACTGTCATATCTCAACGAAATCGATTATTAACGGCGACTGTGTTATGGGTTCTGAAACCTTTATTGGAAGCAATTCCTGCATTTCGAATGGTGTGCAAATTTGCGATCATGTTTTGATAGGAGCAGGAAGTTTGGTTTTACATGATATAAAACACTCCGGAACCTATTTTGGAAATCCATTGGTAAAAAAGTAAACATGAGCAAAGTTTTAATTATAGCTGAAGCAGGAGTTAATCATAACGGAAGTTTAGAAAATGCATTTCTGTTAATCGACGCGGCAGTGGAAGCGGGAGTTGATTTTGTTAAATTCCAAACCTTCAAAGCTGAAAACCTTGTTTCTAAATCGGCAAAGAAAGCCGCTTATCAAATCGAGAATACGCAAAATGCAGAAGAATCTCAGTTAGAGATGCTGAAAAAACTGGAACTTAGCCATGATCAACATCAAGAATTAATTCTGTATTGCAGTAAAAAAGAAATTAAATTTTTTTCTACAGCATTTGATTTAGAATCGTTGCAGTATTTAAAAGATATTGGATTAGAGATCGTAAAAATTCCGTCTGGTGAAATTACCAATTTACCTTATCTAAGAAAAGCGGCTAAATTATTTAAAGAGGTGATTATTTCTACAGGAATGTCAACTTTAAATGAAATAAAAGATGCCGTAGAAGTTTTCGAGCAGGAAGGAATTTCACGAGCAGATATTAGAATTTTACATTGTAACACTGAATATCCTACACCCTTTGAGGATGTTAATCTTCTCGCAATGTTATCTATTCAGAAAGAATTCAAGACAGAGATTGGATATTCTGACCATACAGCGGGAATTGAAGTTCCTATCGCCGCAGTTGCTTTAGGGGCGAAAATTATTGAAAAACACTTCACCTTAGATAGAAATATGAAAGGTCCGGATCATGCAGCGTCATTGGAACCTCATGAATTGAGGGATATGGTATCCGCAATAAGAAATATAGAGTTGACAATTGCAGGAAGTGGGATTAAAGAACCTTCTGCTTCTGAAATTAAAAACAAAGTAATTGCAAGAAAAAGTATCGTAGCACAAAAAAATATTAAAAAAGGCGATATATTTGCCGAAAATAATATTACCGTTAAAAGGCCAGGTAATGGAATTTCCCCCATGAGATGGGATGAAGTTTTGGGTCAAGTCGCACCTCGGGATTTTAATGAAGATGAACTGATTGAATTAGAATGAAAATTTGTGTAGCAACAGGAACTCGAGCTGAATACGGCTTGCTAAAACCTTTAATCCAAACTATAAAAAATGAACCAAAGTGGAAACTACAGATTTTGGTGACCGGTGCACATCTTTCTCCTGAGTTTGGACTTACTTATAAAGAGATTGAAAAGGATAATTTTACAATTGATAAAAAGGTAGAAATGCTCCTCTCCGGTGATACTCCCACTTCAATAGTTAAATCGATGGGAATGGCAATGATAGGATTTTCAGATGCATTACAAGATTTGAAACCTGATCTTTTAATAATCCTTGGTGATCGGTATGAAATGCTTTCTCTTGCTTCTTCTGCCTTGATTTTCAATATACCAATTGTTCATCTTCATGGTGGTGAAATTACAGAAGGCGCATACGACGATGCGATCAGACACTCTATTACCAAAATGAGTCATCTCCATTTCGCTTCTACCGATGAATATAAGAATAGGATTATACAGTTGGGAGAAGATCCAAAATATGTATTCGATGCAGGAGCAATTGGTTTGGACACTGTAAAAAATTTAAAATTATTAGATAAAAGCGCACTTGAAAATGATTTAGAAATTAAATTTAAAAAATATAATTATCAAGTCACTTTTCATCCCTCAACATTAGATATAGAGTCGCCAGAAAGACAATTTGAAGTTCTGTTAAAGGCGATTGATAAACAACCAGACAGTTTCTTCATTTTCACCAAATCAAATGCTGATAGTGGTGGAAGAATTATTAATCAGATGATTGATTCGTACGTTTCAAAAAATAAAGATAAATCAAAAGCATTTACTTCTTTAGGAAATTTACGGTTTTTGTCTTTAGTAAAAATGTGTGATGCCATAGTAGGTAACAGTTCCAGCGGAATATTAGAAGCTTCTTCATTAAAAACACCCACAATTAATATCGGAGACAGACAAAAAGGAAGAATTCAGGCAAAGAGTGTTATCAATGTAAAGGTGGAAGAAGACGAAATTCTTAACGCCTTTGAAAGTGTGAAAAGAAATTCAGTAAATAAGGAAGGAATGGACTTTTTTAATCCTTATGGCGATGGAACTACGACAGAAAAAATAATGAAAGTTCTTCGATCAATTGATTTGAAAAAGTTCAGAACTAAAAAGTTTCATGATTTGAAAATTTAAATATGGAGTCATTTACAGAATATATTATTTTACAGAATCAAAGTGTTAGAGACGCTTTAATTAAGCTGGACAATCTGTCTTCAGATGCGATTTTATTTGTGGTAGATGAGGAAACAAAACTAATTGGCTCCTTAACAGACGGCGATTTGCGACGCGGATTTATCCGGGGTCTTGATTTTGAAAACTCGATCACCGATTTTATTCAGCCCAATCCACGATTTATTTATGAAAATGAATTTAACCAGGAAAAGCTTACTGATTTTAAAGAAAATTTATTCAAAATAATTCCCATTCTCAATCAAAAAAATCAAATTGTTGATATCCTTAATTTCAGGTTCAGAACAACTTTACTTCCCTTAGATGCTGTTTTAATGGCGGGTGGAGAAGGAAAACGATTGAGACCTTTAACAGAGAATACACCGAAACCTTTGCTAAAAGTTGGTGACAAACCGATCATTGAATATAATATTGACCGCCTTGCGAAAGTAGGAATTGAAAATGTGTTTTTGAGCATTAATTATCTTGGCGAACAACTGGAAGACTTTTTTGGAAATGGAGATTCTAAGAAATTAAAGATTAAATATCTGAAAGAAGAGAAACCGCTTGGAACCATCGGATCAGTTTTGTTGGTGGATGATTTTGAACATGATAATATTTTGGTGATGAACAGCGATTTATTAACCAACATCGATTTCGCAGATTTTTACAAAACTTTTATTGACGCAAATGCTGATATGGCAGTAGCAGCAACTTCTTATCACGTTGATGTTCCATATGCCGTTTTGGAATCCGACGAAAATCAAAAAGTACAGAACTTAAAGGAAAAACCGCGATATACTTATTTTTCGAATGCGGGAATCTATATCATTCGGAAAAAATTATTATCAATGATCCCAAAAGATCAGTTCTATGATATTACAGATTTAATGGAGAAAGTAATTGAAATGGATTACCATCTTATTACTTACCCAATCAATGGATATTGGCTGGATATTGGAACCCATGCAGATTTTAAAAAAGCACAGGAAGATATTAAACATATTAAAATTTAAAAATGGCAGATTTTTTAATTACGATTTGTGCAAGAGGTGGTTCTAAAGGAATTCCTGGTAAAAATATCAAAATCCTTAATAATAATCCATTGATTTATTATTCCCTAAAAGTTGCAGAACAGTTTGCTGTTAAAATGGGAAATACTCAGATTGTCCTTTCTACAGATGATGCTGAAATTAAAAATGTAGTAGAAGAAATTTCCTCTGCAACCGATATTGACTACTCCCGTCCGGAAATTTTGGCAAATGATACTGCCGGGAAATTAGATGCAATAGCCGACGCTAAAAATTATGCAGAAACGAAGTATCAGAAAAAGTATGATTTCGTTATTGATTTAGATGTTACTTCGCCCCTGAGAAATTTAGCGGACTTGGAAAATGCTCTTCAATTTTTACAGGAGAATTCAGAAGCTTTCAATATTTTTTCGGTAAGTCCTGCCAATAGAAATCCCTATTTTAATATGGTGGAGGAAAATGAAGACGGATTTTATTCTCTTTGTAAAAAAGGTCTTTTTCTGACGAGACAATCTGCTCCAAAAGTCTATGATATGAATGCCTCTTTTTATATTTTTAAAGATAAATTTTTCAAGATAGAAAATAAGACGGTTATTACAGAGAAAACTTTGGTGTACGAAGTTCCTCATATTTGTTTTGATCTGGATCATCCCATTGATTTTGAGATTATGTCTTTTCTGATGGAAAATTCTAAATTGAATTTTGATTTTGTAAAATAATGAAAGTACTAATTGTTGGATTAGGATCGATTGCCCGTAAACATATTACAGCAATCAAACAATTGACGGAAAATGCCGAATTTTTCGCCTGGAGATTTTCCAGAGATTCCCCAACTTTTGAAAACGTTATTAATTTGTTTAGTGAAGATGAGGTAAAAGAACATACTTTTGACTTTGCCATTATTTCTAATCCGACCAGTGAACATAAAAATTCTCTCTCTAAATTATTGGATTTAAAAATACCGCTTTTTATTGAAAAACCCTTGTTTGAAAAAATTGGCGAAGAAGAAAAAGAAATTGTCCAGCGCATCGAAGCTCTGAAAATACCAAGTTACGTTGCATGTAATCTGAGATTTTTAGAATGCATTCAGTTTATAAAAAAAGAAATACAGGGTAAGAGAATCAATGAGGTCAATATTTATTGTGGAACTTATCTTCCAAACTGGCGTCCTGCAGAAGATTTTAGAAAATCATACAGCGCAAATAAACATTTAGGAGGAGGTGTGCATATTGATTTAATTCATGAATTAGATTATACTTATTGGTTATTTGGGGCTCCAGTAAAAACGGATTCTCAATTCAGTCATTCATCATCTTTAAATATTTCCGCCTTTGATTATGCCAATTATCGGTGGCAATATGAAGGCTTCACGGCAAATGTAATTTTAAATTATTATCGTAAAGATTCTAAAAGAAGTTTAGAAATCGTTTGCGAGCACGGAACTTATCATGTTGATCTGTTAAAAAACGAAGTGTCCTTTATGGAAGAAAAGATTTTTTCATCTTCTCAAAATATTTTAGACACCTACCAAAGCCAAATGGATTTTTTCCTGAAATATACTTTAATGGGAAATGATCTCAATTTTAATACCGCTGCTGAAGCTTATGAAATATTAAATTTATGTTTACATCAATCTTAAAAGATAAAGTGATCCTCATTACCGGTGGCAATGGATTAATCGGAAAGCATATTGTACAAGGTGCCAAATCTTCTGGTGCAACTGTGGTCAATGTTGATATTGGCAATAGACACAATGAAGAAAATGGAGAACTTAATTTTGATATTACTACGGAATCAGGCATTCAGCAGTTGATTGATACAGTAATGTCCAAGTACGGTAGAATCGACGGACTGGTTAATAACGCGTATCCAAGAACTGCAGACTGGGGAAATAAAGTAGAAGATATAAAGTTCGAATCATGGCAAAAAAATATCGATCTGCAGATGAACAGCATTTTTCTCCTCTGTCAAAAGACTTTGGATATCATGAAGGCGCAGAATTCTGGATCGATCGTCAATATAGCCTCTATTTATGGAGTAGTGGGAAATGATTTTACCCTTTACGAAGAATATGGAGGTACATCTCCTGCAGCATATGCAGCAATTAAAGGTGGACTGATTAATCTTACTAGATATTTAGCTTCTTATTATGGTAAATATAATATAAGACTGAACTGTGTTTCGCCGGGTGGAGTTTTAGATGAAAAGCAGCAAAAAGCTTCTTTTATAGAGAATTATTCTAAAAAATCGCCGTTAAAAAGACTCGCGAATCCAGAAGAGATTGCACCATCTGTGATTTTTTTACTTTCAGATTTAGCTTCTTACATTACTGGACATAACCTGATGGTAGATGGCGGCTGGACTGCAATATAAAAACAATTAATGAAAACAATAAGAGTTATTCCCCGATTAGATATCAAGGGACCAAATTTGGTGAAAGGAATCCATTTTGAAGGTTTAAGAGTATTGGGCAAACCTGATCAGTTTGCTAAATTTTATTATGAAAATGGTGCAGACGAACTGTTTTTTCAGGATACTGTAGCAAGCCTTTATGATAGAAACAATCTACAAGACATTATTTCTAAAACAGCGAGACAGATTTTTATTCCATTAACTGTTGGCGGTGGGATCAGAACAATTTCTGATATTCAAAATGTACTAAGAGCAGGTGCAGACAAGGTTGCTATTAATACTGGTGCAATCAATAATCCCAATTTTATTAGAGAAGCGTCCAGAAAATTTGGTAGTTCGACGATTGTAATCGCAATTGAAGCAATTAAAAATAATGATGGCTCTTATTCTGCCTTCACTGATAATGGTAGAGAACATACCGGTGTTGACGTATTTGAATGGGCGAAGAAAGTTGAAGAATTAGGAGCCGGTGAAATTGTAATTAGTTCCGTGGATCGGGAAGGTACTGGAGAAGGCTTTGATATAGAATTGAACAGAGCAATTGCTCAAGCAGTCTCGATACCTGTAATTGCGCATGGAGGCGCAAAAGATCCAAAAAATATTGTAGATGTTATCTCTAGTTCAAATATTGATGGTGTTGCGATTGCTTCAATATTACATTACGGTTGTATGACTGTTCTGGCGGAAACTCAAGTTGAAAATTACAGTTCAGAAGGAAATGTTTCTTTCTTAAATTCCGGTAAAATTCCAAAGTATATAGATCCATCAACCATTCAGAAGATCAAGTATGAAATGGCAATGTCAAATATTCCAACACGATTAACGTCATAGAGATGAAAAAACAAATTTGTATAATTGATTATAAATTAGGCAATCTATTCAGTGTCAATCAGGCGCTTATAAATATCGGTTTAGATGTAGTAATATCATCTGATAAGGAAACCATTTTAAACGCAGATGCTTTAGTTTTGCCAGGAGTAGGCGCTTTCGGCGATGCCATGAATCATCTGCGCAATTTGGATCTTATCGGTCCTATAAAAAATGCGGTTACTTCAAATAAACCTTTACTGGGGATTTGTCTGGGACTTCAATTATTATTTTCTGAAAGTGAAGAGTTTGGATTAGTAAAAGGATTAGATATTATTAAAGGTAAAGTAACAAAATTTACTAGTATAAATCTGGAAGGAAATAAAATAAAAATTCCACAAATTGGTTGGAATAATATTTCACCGCTAGAGGATAAAAATTGGGAAAATACCCCTTTACAAAATATTACGAAAGAAGAATATCTTTATTTTGTACATTCTTATTATATTGTTCCAGAGGAAAATGTCGGGCTGTCCGTAACTAATTACGATGGACATAAATATGTTTCAAGTATTTTGAAAAACAATATCTTTGCCTGTCAATTTCATCCCGAAAAGAGCGGAAAAGTAGGTTTGCAAATATACAATGACTGGGCATTAACAAATAACTTAAAATAAAATTCATCAATGCAAAACGAAAAACGAGAAGCTTTTTATGGATTACCTGCTGAGGTGAAATTTTGTTCTCAGTGCGTAATGAGTAATCAGAGACCTGCCTCCGCAATAGAATTCAAACATACTAAAGAAAGCAAAAAGACGACCCTTAATTTTGATGAAAACAGCGTTTGTGATGCTTGTAAAAATGCAGAGCAAAAGGAAAAAATTAATTGGGAAGAGCGAGAACGAGAACTAGTTGCGCTTCTCGATCAACATCGCAGTACTGATGGAAGTTATGACTGTTTGGTTCCAGGTAGTGGTGGTAAAGATAGCGCTTATCAAGCTCACGTGTTGAAATATAAATATGGCATGAATCCTTTAACTGTCACCTGGCCTCCCATTTTATATACAGATTACGGGTACAAAAATTGGAAAAATTGGATTGATAGTGGTTTTGATAATATTTCTTTTAATAGAAATGGAAAAACGATGAAATTGCTTACAAAGCTTTCCATTGAGAATTTATTTCACCCTTTCCAAACCTTTATTCTAGGTCAAAAAAATCTGGCTCCTAAAATAGCAGCTAAGTTTGGAATTAAAATGATATTTTACGGAGAAAATGAGGCTGAGTATGGTAATCCGATTGCTGATAATGCAAGTTCTTTACGAGATAAATCATATTACAGTTTTAACAATCTTGATGAAATTTACCTGGGTGGAGTTTCTATAAAGGAATTACAAGATGATTACAAAGTACCTTTGAATGATTTGCTTTCTTTTTTACCCGCGAGTGCACAGGAATTAGAAAAATCTGAAATTGACGTCCATTATTTAGGGTATTATCTTAAATGGACTCCACAAGAAGTGTATTACTATGCCGTAGAGAATACTGGGTTTAAAGCTAGACCTTTCCGAACACAGGGAACTTACAGCAAATATAACAGTATTGATGATAAAATTGACGATTTGCACTACTATACAACTTATATTAAATTCGGAATTGGTAGAGCAACTTATGATGCTTCGCAGGAAATTAGAAATAAACATCTTACAAGACAAGATGGTGTTGCATTAGTCAACAGATTTGATGGCGAATTTCCAGACCGCTATTTTGATGAGATCATGGATTATTTAGACATTGATCCTGATTATTTCAAAAATGAACTTTCTGATAAATTCCGTTCACCTCATTTGTGGGGAAAAGATGACAATGGATTATGGAAACTTCGGCATAATGTTTCCGCGACAGGGCTTAATGATTAACGAATAAAAATAAAAATATGAAATATTGTACTAAATGCGTAATGCCGGATACGAGACCCGGAATTACTTTCAATTCAGAAGGAGTTTGTTCAGCTTGCCAATCTTATGAAAGAAGGGATAAGACGGATTATGATGCAAGATTCGAGGAGCTTAAAAAATTATGTGATCAGCATAGAGGTAGAAACGGTGAAAACGGCTACGATTGTATGATCGCTGTTAGTGGTGGAAAAGACAGCCATTATCAGGTTCATATGTTCAAAGAAATTTTAGGAATGAATCCTTTATTGGTGACTGTGGAAGATAACTTTCCGATGACTGATGCCGGAAATCATAATATCAAAAACATTTCTGAAGCATTCGGTTGCGATATTATCAGCATGAAACCAAATATCAAAGCGCAGAAGTTAGCAATGAATTACACTTTTGCTAAATATGGTAAACCTACTTACTTTGTGGACCGGTATATTTATACGTATCCGCTTCACATGGCTGTAAAATTCAATACTCCTTTACTTGTTTACGGAGAAAATGTTGGCTATGAATATGGTGGAGATAATGCAGTCGAAACTTTTTCTGCGAAAGATCAGATCAATAATGGAGTAGGAACAGGAATTCCGACCGAAGAATTGTTAGAAAATGGTCTCAGCATGAAGGATCTTAACTTTTTTGAACCACCTTCCGCGGAAGATATTTCTAAATTGGAACCTATTTATTTAAGCTATTTCGTGGAATGGAACAGCTTCAAAAATTATGAAATTGCCAAAACAAAAGGGTTTCACGATTTAACACATGAATGGATCAGAACGCATCACGTTGAAAATTTTGATCAAATTGATACGAGGGCTTACCTTGTGCATTCTTGGATGAAATATCCAAAATTCGGTCATGCTTCTGCCACAGATTATGCAGCAAGAATGGTAAGATATGGTTTAATTACAAGAGAAGAAGCATTTGAACTTGTGAAAAAACATGACCATGCTTTAGATCCATTGGCGGTTAGAGACTTTTGTGATTTTATGAATTATTCCGAAGTAGATTTCTGGAACATCATCGAAAAATCATATAACCACGACTTGTTTGTAAAAAACAAAATGAGTCAGTGGGTTTTGAAAAATTAATTTATGAGGGCATTGCCAGGAAAAGTTAAACATACTTTTATTACTTATAAGACACCCATTGTCTATGCTTCAAGTTCCATAATTAAAGCATTTGCTACTTTGGTAGCAGGCTTTTTTATCGCGAAATTTATTTCTCCGGAAGATCTTGGATTATGGACTACACTATCGTTATTTATTATCTACGCTTTGTTTTTACAAGGCGGGGTAATCAACGGTTTGAATCTGGAATTGCCCTTGTCTTTTGGGGAAGGAAAAAATAAGAGAGGAAGATTAATGGTAAGTGTAGCGCAAACATTTACGCTCTACCTTTCTGTTGCTTTTTTTTTAGTTGGAATCTTACTATATTTCTTCTTTCCATTTGAAAGTGACAAAGTTAAATACGGTGTTTTAGCAGTCTCTTTCATCATTGTATTTACCTTTTATCAGAATCATTTGCTTTCAACATTTCGTTCCAATAATTCATTTTTAAAGTTATCGTATTTACAGATTGTTGATGCTGTCGTAAATTTAATTACAATACTTTTAGTATTTTACTTCTCTTATTATGGGATGTTGCTGAAGGCAGTGATCGTTATCATCCTGTTTGTTATCCTTTTACATATTAACAGACCCATTAAGGTTATTATGAAATGGGATAAAAAAATTTTTTTAAAACTATTTAAAGTTGGATTTCCGATATTTATTTTAGCATATGCAGAATCTTTAGCATTAACTTTTGATAAATTGATGCTTATAAGATTTACAGATCTGAAAAATTTAGGATTTTATTCTTTCGCCCTCTATGCCCTTGTTTTTTCTACTTTATTTTCCAATTCTATTGCGAGTTATATCTATCCCAAAATGTCTTTTCAATACGGAAAGGACAAAAATAAATTGATACTTTGGCAATATGTAAAAAAAATAACAGCCTTATTGCTAATCATTCAAATCCCGCTATTCGTGGTGGGCTATTTTGTAATCCCGAAAGTAGTGACTGATTTTTTTCCTAATTATATTGAAAGTATTGTTCCCATGCAAATTTTATTATTTGCCGGAATTATGAAAGGTTCTGTAATAGGGGTCAATGTTATTTGGAGTATGAAAAAATGGAAGTATATGATTATTTATCAGGCCTCTTATTCGGTTTTGGTCGTGGGATTTATTTATCTGTTTATCAATCTGTACTCCAATAAAATTATAGGTGTTTCTTTCGGTTTAATGTATGCAAATATTGCAAATCTAATAATGGGTGTTTTTCTCTCTTACAAAGCAACACACACCAATTAAAAATACAGAGAACAGTGCATTTCAATCAATTAACCTACCCTGAAATAACTAAAAAATTTTTAAAATTTGAGGAGAAATATAATCTTCTGTTTTTAAAGGTGGACGGCGTATTTCCTTGGCAAATTGCAAGAATTTCTATTTTTTTACACATTGTTGATCAATTGATTCCCGGCAGTACTGCACCAATCAACAAATCGAAAAAGAAACAACTAAAGGATTTGCTACACCGTTTGTTTATTAATGTTCTTTTTTTTAACCCATTTCTGGACTTCAAGCATAAAAAAGTTCTCGTTATTGAAAGTGGTAGAAAATATAGAGATGAAGGTTCCTATATCGATATCTATACGGAATATTTATGTCAGCAGTTAGATAAAGATCATGTTACGTACACGCGTTATGAAAATAATTATAACATTGACGATGCTCTTATCAAAAGGAAATTAAATATTAAGCATCTAGACTTTATACTACTTTTTTCTAAGTTAAAGACCAAATTTATAAAATCCAGTTGGAGTGAAATCGATGTTCAGAAAATCCAGGAAATCACTCACGCTCTTGAATTTGAGTTTGGTTTAAAAATAGATCTTCCTCAAATTTTTGACGATGAAATTAGGAGATTTAAAGCGGAAGTAAATCTTTACAGCAAACTTTTCCGTTTAAAAAAAGCGGAAGAGATCTACATCACTAATTCCAGCGAAAAAGCGTCCGTCATTGAAGCTGCAAAAAATAATGGGATGCTTGTTAAAGAGTTGCAGCATGGTTTAATGAGTGATAAAGATGTAATCTCTAATTATCCGTATACCAATTCTGGAAGTTTACGTTATTTCCCGGATCAGTTCTATATTTGGGATAATGTGGATATGTTTTTTAGTAAATTGCCGCTCGAAGAAAAAAATATAATTCCTTTTAGAAATCGACACATTGAAAGATATGTTCAAAAAACAGCAAACATTTTAAAGGAAGAGAAGACCATATTAGTGATCTCTCAACCTTATGGATCCGCTGAAATCCAAGAATTTATTAAAAGCAACCACATAATTCTTTCGGAATATTCAATCATTTATAAAATGCATCCTTCAGAAAATGAACAGCTTTTTTCCACCTTCAAAAATGAATTTAGTGAGGTTCCTAATATCCGGTTTGTTAATAATGAAGAGTCGATGTATGTTCTTCTAAAAAAGGCAAAATATGCTTTGGGAATATATTCTTCTTCACTTTTTGAAGCGAAGGCTTTTGATTGCAAAGTTATTCTGCTAAATTTGCCGGGCGTAGAAATGTCTTTCCCCTTGTTAAGAAATAGAGAAAATAAATTAATTGACATTAACCGAAAAGTTTCAGATATACTGATCTAGAAAAATTATATAAATGACATTAATTCTTATTATTTTTTCCGTATTATTTTTATTATTGTTAAAAAACAAATCGTTAGCGGTGCTTTTGATTGTTGTTCAATTAGTATCAATTATCGGAACCTATTTTTTGGGTCGGGAAATGAAGGTTGAGACAGGAAGTGATTATGGCTGGCTTTTTTTAATGCTCTTGCTTCTCTTATTGATTATACTACCGTGGAAATATTACTACAAAACCAAAGATATTGTTGATATCGATCCCAAAAAATTAAAAATAATAACCTACTTTTTAATTGGAATTAATTCAATAGTCTTCGTTGTTTTTTTAATTGCCGCAATCACTGTGCAAACAACTGTTGAAGACATAAATGAGTTCAAATATGCAGAGGGTGTTTCGGTCGATTTTTACTATAACAAACTTCCTTTCCCGCCAGTTTTTTTTAATTTTGCAATTATTTTTTATTATTTCTCCTATTTTATCCTCCCATTGCATTTTTATTATTTGTACAAAAAGAAAGTCTGGCTTTCGGTGATTTGTTTTCTTCTCTCCTTCAATATTGTTTTATATGGACTTACGTTTTTTTCCAGAGCGGTGGTAGTTCAATATGCATTGTTATACATTTCTTTTTTATTTTTATTATATGGAACTTTAGCTCCACGATTTAAAAGAATTTTAAAGTTTTCACTCATTTTTCTAGGGCTCATCGCAACAGCTTATTTCATCAATATTTCCCAACAGCGGTTTGAGCAGGATGTTAAATCATCGAAAACTTATTCGAAAGGTATTCCTGTTGAAGCCATCACGCAAGATCCTGTAGTTTATGGCTATCTAGATTACACTTCTCAAGGGTTTTTCAATGGTTATGAAGTACTTCAGTTATATGAAGGAGAAGGTTTTGGAGGTACATTGACTTTTGAAAGCATTCTTGGCTTTGTTTCTACCCCAATGCAAACTTATGAACGAAATAAATACAGGGCAAAATTATGGCCGCGACATTATTCTTATAGTTTTAATGGGTTTCCCGCATATACTGTTTATGATTATGGGATTATAGGCAGTATCATTTTTTGCCTACTTTATTTCGTTGTGGTTAAAAGAATGAGACCAAAAGAAAATGGAATCAAGTTAAAAAATCTTTTTTTAATCGTGTTGCTGATACAAATTCCATTAATGTCTATTTTTTATAGTCAGGTAGGTGGTTTGTTGATATCATTTATATTGTGGATTCCGCTTTGGATTTATCTTAACTTAAAAATAAAGCGATGAAAATTTTAGTTGTCGGGATATTCCTAGAGAGCGGTTTAATCGAAAAATATAATCAAATATCGGATGAAAATGCTAAGATTTCAGTGGCTGCAGTTAAATACTCTAAAATGATTAAAGCAGGTTTTGAAGAAAATTTGGGCCCAGATATTGACCATGTTTTTTTAGCTCCGATCGGAATGTATCCTCGATGTAAAACCTTGAGATGGAACCGACGAAATATTGATGGAATTCAATATTTAAAGTTTATTAATATCTTTTTCTTAAAACAGTTGACCATCGCATTGGATCTAGTATTAATGATGATAAACTGGAATCGAGAAAATAAAAATCAAAAGAAAATTGTAGTCTTTACATCGATCTATTTGCCATTTCTATTTGCGATTATTCCTTTTAAAATTTTTAGTAATATTAAATTTGTTTCGTTCGTTCCAGATCTTCCTGCTCACAGTTTTTCATATACGACAGACGGGAGTTTTCTGAAACGGAAATTAATACCCGCCTATATTTATTTAGCAAATAAATTAAATGCTTTAGTTGATTATTACGTATTTATCACCAAGTATATGAGTGATATTTATCCTAATAAACCTTTTACAATTATAGAGGGATTCGTTGACGTAAAAAAAAAGACAGTTGAATTACCTCACAAATCTTTTCCAAAAGCCGTCTTATACTCTGGTTCACTTTTTGAGAAATTTGGTATCAAAAATCTACTGACTGCTTTCACGCAAATTGAGGGAGATTATGAATTATGGCTCTTCGGAGGAGGTGATATGACTGCTGACATCATTGATTATGCGACGAAAGACAAACGGATAAAATATTTCGGGAACCGACCCAATACTGAAATTTTAAATTATCAGAAAAAAGCGACATTACTTATTAATCCGCGTTTTAGTCACGAAGAATTTACGAAATATTCTTTCCCTTCTAAATTAATGGAATATTTATCTTCTGGTACAGCAATTCTTACGACAAGACTTTTGGGGATACCAGATGACTACCAAGATAAATTTTATTTTATAGAGGATGAATCTGTCAGTGGATTTAAACAATCAATAGAAAATTGTTTGAAAAAAAATACAGACGAATTAGAAACATTTGGTAACAATGGAAAGAATTTTGTAATGAACAATAAGAATTATATTTCGCAAATCAAGAAATTAATAATTGATCTTAAAGACTTTTTTAAAATAAATGATTAAATATATTTTTATTTCGTTTTTTGTGGTGTTTTCAAGCTTCGTAATTTTTAATTGTATGGGAAATAATCTTCCTAAATTAAATACTGAATCTGATACTTCGCACAATAAAATTATTAATATTGAGCAATTTCAAGTTTTTCCTATCAAAGGATCTTCAGAAACCGATGAAGTTAAATATGAGCGCTGGCTTAATATTAAAAAAGCTTTCGAATATTGTATTGAAAATAAATATGATCTTTATTTCCCCAAAGGAACTTATGATGTAGGGGTTAGAAACTTTCCATTTCGACAAGAAGAAGGTAAAGGAAACCAAATGAAGGATTGTAAATCAATAACTATTTTTGGCGACGGTCGAGGAACTATTTTAAAAACGGCTTCAGTATTTGGAGCAGATGTTCTACAACTCAATATGGTGAAGAATCTAACAATCAAAAATTTTGATATTACTGCGGAATTGTCTTCAACAAAAAAAGCTGGTTCCAATGGCATTTCGATCACCAATGGTTTTGATAATATTGTGTTAGATAATATTTACATTTATAATCTTCCTGGAATCGACAAGGGGAATTATATCGATGGTGGAAAAGGATTGACTTTGCAATTCGATCCGAATATTGATAGCGTCAAAGGAAGTTTACTCGCTACCAACATCAAAGTGAAAAATTGTGCTTATGGATTTAGGTTTGATGCAGTTTCTGTGAGTGATATACTAAAAGGAAATATCAACATAAAACTTCAAATAGAAGCAGATCGAACTTTCCAAGGCTTTTCAATGAGTTTTGGCGTTCCCACAGAAAATGTGAAACCAGGCTCTAAGTTAGTAATGGATGTAGATGCAGTATTATCAAATTCGCAGCAATACGTTTCTTTCTCTAGAGTTATTGGGGGTAATTACCGTTTTACTTTAGATAAAACAATTGATAATAAATACATCAATAAAGATCAGAACAATAAAGTTTGGTACAAAGCAGATCCGTTGTTTTTTGCATTTCTATCCAACTATTCCAAAGATACCAATACTACTATTAGAGGAAATGTTGGTGCGGTAGATAGTAAAATTTGGATGGGTGCCGTGGGAAGTGTTGTTGAACCTTTAAACTTAAAAAATAGAACAGAGAACAATATTTTTAATTTTGATATTGTGGGTATTTCTTCTGATGAAGATTTTAAGCTAATAGAATATCAGGGTAACTCAATTAATAATTCGAAAATTAATTTTACTCCGCGAACATTAAAAAAGAAATTAACTTTTGAAAAAATAAAAAAGAACAATTCAATTATTATGAAATAATAATTGAATTGTTCTAGGACACTGGACAAATTTAACGGTAAATAGAACTTACTCAATATTATCCTTAACTTTCTTCAAATCAAATGTTTAGTTATAGAATATGAATTTTGTAAAAAATAATTTATAAATGGCAGCAGAGATAAGGTGCTCCTCGAATTTTTAGCTGATAGCACAGAAAAAGAGAATATCAATTGCTAATATTTATTTTAGGAAACACCATCCAAGGGTGATTTTTATTTTATTCCAGGTGATAGGTAAAAATTCCTTACGGCATTACTATGTGATAGACATCGTTTTTAATATTAAAATAAATTAAAATTTTCAGTGCTGTTAATCACCTATTTCCACAATCGTTTATTTTTAGTTAATGCAAAAACAGTTTCCCTTTTCAACAATATGAAGATTGAGGTTATTAGCGGTTATCCTCGAAATATTTTAAAATCAAAACATTGTTGATTATGTTAATTTAAAGGGCTTGAAGATTTATCAGGTCATTTGAAATAAACAAAAAACAAATAATATATAGTATTTTTGCATTTTTAAATTTTTGATTTTCTTAATCTTTAAGATTTAATGAAATCTATAAATATTAAGAAAATCTGTAGGCAAACACAATAATATGTTAAAATTAGTTTATAGTGATAATTAATCTTATTAAATTGAATTTTAATATGAGGGTTAACTTGCTTTTATTTAATATTGCATAACTTAATTTAGTAATGAGAAATGAACTACTTATTGATGCAATGTACATCAATAACAGCGGAGGAAAAATACTATTGGATTATCTTTTGGTTGAGTTAGAAGCTTCTGGAAAAAAATGCTTTTACCTCCTTGATAAAAGAGTTGAAAACACCGTTCCCTATCTGAAAAATACAAAAAATGAAGTCCTTTTTTTAGAAGCTTCATTGGTAAAGCGTCATCAATTCTATACCAAATATCAGGATCGCTTTACTTCAGTTCTTTGTTTCGGAGACTTACCTCCCAATATTAGATTAAAAGCAAAAGTTTATACCTATTTTCATCAACAGCTTTATATCAGTGTTCCAAAAGATATGCCTGTTGTTCACAAATTTTTGTTTTCTTTAAAAAGGAGTGTCTTAAAAATTCTTTTTAAAAATTCTGATTTTTGGATCTTGCAGACGGAAGTGATTAAGAAAAACTTTCAAAATAAATTTAAGGTAGATGATGACAAAATCCTGATTCTCCCTTACTATCCAGAAATAATAAATAACGCACAAGTCAAAAGGGAAAAAAATTCTTTTGTATATATAAGTAATGCGACTCCGCATAAAAATCATAAAAGACTGATTAATGCCTTTTGTAAATTTTATGATGAAAACAATTGCGGAAAACTTATTGTCACTGTAAATACGGACTTTGAAGAATTATGTAAATTCATTGAAGAGAAAAAACAATTAAATTATCCTATAGAAAATATCGGTTTTGTTGATCGTGATTCTTTGGGAGCAATTTACCAGTCGTGCGAATATTTAATTTATCCGTCTTTAGCAGAAAGTTTCGGATTGGGTATTGTAGAGGCAATTGAAAACGGCTGTAAAGTTATTGGCGCTGATTTACCTTATTTATATGCAGTTTGTGAACCAAGTTTAATTTTTGATCCTCTCGACGAAAAAGCCATAGAGAGTGCTTTTCAGCAAGCAATTACTACGGAAACAGCAGCCTCGAAATCATTGGTAAAAAATAACATAGATGAATTGTTAAATATTTTGTAGCCGTTATGATTATTTTAAACTTATTCAAAAAAATTGTAACAGAAAATATAATTAATGTGAAACGAGATTTTGAGTATTATCATTTATTTCGAGAAACAAAGACAATTCTTTAAATCTGGTTTTACACCGATAATAAAAAAATATTTTTTAATAACCATTTAAATAATAATTTAATGAAGATATGAGGGGTAACCACATTCAAATTATCTAAACAACTATTAATTTCTCGAACTGTTAAATTTTCATAAATTATTGTCTATAAATATATATCTTTACAAAAAACTACAAATGATAAGCCGACCCTTTCAAGTCTGTACGAAAACAATTATGGATACTAGTGATCCTCATATTGTTTTTAACGAGAAAGGGGAAAGTGATTATTACCTAAACTTTATCAACAATCTTCAGCCTTCTTGGCATACAGACGAAAGAGGTCATCGATACTTGATGAAGATTGCAAAGAAAATACAGAAAACTACTAAAAATAAAGATTACGACTGTGTTATCGGCTTAAGCGGTGGTTTAGACAGTTCCTACACAGTCTATGTCGCGAAAGAAATTATGGGACTTCGTCCACTTGTATTTCATGTAGATGCAGGTTGGAACACCGATCAAGGTGTTGGAAATATTGAAAAAATTGTAGAAGGTTTAAAGCTCGATCTTTACACAGAAGTCATCAATTGGGAAGAGATGAAAGATTTGCAAACTGCTTTCTTGAAATCTCAAATTGCAGATCAGGATTTACCACAAGATTACGCCATTTTTTCAGCCCTTTATAAATTTGCAAAAAAGAATAAAATCAACTACATTTTTACAGGAAGTAATATATCTACGGAATGTTGTAGAGAGCCAGAAGAATGGGGCGGATTTCCAGGTATTGATACTACTTTAGTAAAAGATATTCATAAAAAATTTGGAAAAAGACCGCTCAAAACTTTTCCTCTGGTAGATATTTTGTCCTATAAGATTTATTACAAATATATATATATGGTATGGAAGTCTTTAAACCACTCAATCATGTTCCTTACATCAAAGCAGATGTGGAGAAATTTCTTCAAGAAAGATTTGGTTGGGAACCTTTTATTCATAAGCACAATGAATCCAGATTTACAAGGTTTTTCGAAGACTATTGGTTGCCGAAAAAGTTTGGATTTCATAAAAGGAAAGCACATTTTTCCAGTTTAATTTTAACAGGTCAAATGGATCGTCAAGAAGCCTTGGATCGTGTTTCTAAACCAGAACATTCTGAGGAATTTTTAAAGAAAGAATTTGAGTATGTTGCGCATAAATTGGAAATGACAACACAAGAATTGGAAGAGATTTTTAAAGGAGAAAATAAAACTTTTCGAGACTATAAAAATAAAATAGAAATTATTAATTTAGGAGCGAAATTCATGCAGAAATTCGGTTTAGAGAGAAGGCTTTTTAGATAAATGGTTACGATTATAGATTATGGTGTCGGGAATATTAAGGCCTTTGTAAACGTTTTTAAAAGGGTAAATATTCAGGTTCAAATTGCCAAAAATATTCTTGATTTAGAAAAAGTTGAAAAATTGATTCTTCCTGGAGTGGGGCATTTTGATTATGCAATGGAAAAACTTAATAATTCTGGCATGAGAGAGCAATTAGACCATTTAGTTCTTCAGGAGAACATTCCCGTAATGGGAATTTGTGTAGGATTGCAAATGATGGCAAACCGCAGTGATGAAGGGAAAATGGACGGTTTGAAATGGATCGATGCATCGGTGAAAAAACTCGATGAAACTAAAATTCAGCAAATCACCAAACTTCCACATATGGGTTGGAATGAGGTCAAACCGATGAAAGATATTCCGCTTTTTAAAAACTTAGAAAAGGAGGCAATCTTTTATTTTCTCCATTCTTATTATTTCCACTGTCATCATTCAGAAGATATTCTTGCGGTTTCAGATTACGGAATTGAATTCGCTTCCGCTGTTCATCATCAAAATAAATTTGGCGTTCAGTTTCATCCGGAGAAAAGTCACCAGTTCGGGGAGATTTTATTGCATAATTTTGCAAAATTGTAAATTACATGCTTAGACCCAGAATAATTCCCGCCCTTTTAATTCAAGACAAAGGTTTGGTGAAAACCGTCCAGTTTAGCAATCCCAAATATGTAGGAGATCCAATTAACGCAGTGAAAATTTTCAATGAAAAAGAAGTTGATGAACTCGTAATTTTTGATATTGACGCTACAACAAAAGGTTTGGAACCAGATTATAATTTATTAGAAAGAATTGCAAATCAGTCCAGAATGCCACTATGTTATGGAGGAGGCGCGAAAACAGTGGAACAGGCGCAAAATATTTTCGGTTTAGGAATAGAGAAAATTGCCTTAAGTTCTGCAGTTTTGCAAAATCCCAATTTAATTACCGAACTTGCAGAAAGAGTAGGTTCCCAAAGTGTCATCGTGGTTTTAGATGTCAAAAAAAAATTATTTGGAGGTTATGAAGTTTTCACACACAACGGGAAAAAATCAACCGGCATCGATCCTAAAGATTTTGTTGTTCAAGCTCAGAATTTGGGAGCCGGTGAAATCATTATTAATTCAATCAACCAAGATGGAATGATGAATGGATTTGATATGAATTTAATTGATAAAATAAGAGAGAAAATTTCGCTGCCATTGACGGTTTTGGGTGGTGCAGGTTCTTTGGAAGATATAGAAAAAGTAATAAAAAGACACGGAATTATCGGAGTTGCAGCGGATAGTTTTTTCGTATTTAAAGGAATTTATAAAGCGGTATTAATTAGTTATCCGTCAAAATTAGCAAAAAAAATATTATTAAATGAGTATAGAAATTAACGGCAAAATCCTCCTAATTACTGGAGGTACTGGTTCATTTGGAACTGCGGTTCTTAATAGATTTTTAAAAACAGACCATTTCAAAGAAATCAGAATTTTTTCCCGTGATGAGAAAAAACAAGATGACATGAGAAATCTCTATAAAGACAGCAAAATAAAGTATTATATTGGTGATGTCCGAGATTATGCAAGTGTAGAACCTGCAACCCGTGGAGTGGATTATATTTTTCATGCCGCAGCTTTGAAACAAGTTCCATCTTGCGAATTTTTCCCTATGCAAGCTGTAAAAACTAATGTTGAAGGAACTCAAAATGTAATTCGTGCAGCTGGTTACAATAAAGTTAAAAAAGTAATTTGTTTGAGTACGGACAAAGCGGCGTATCCTATCAACGCAATGGGAATTTCTAAAGCGATGATGGAAAAAGTTGCCGTTGCAGAATCCAGAAATTTGAGCGATACTACTGTTTGTTTAACAAGATATGGAAATGTTATGGCGTCGAGGGGTTCTGTAATTCCTTTGTTTTTAAATCAGATTCAGAAAGGAGAAGAAATTACGATTACCGATCCTAATATGTCTCGATTTTTTATGTCTTTGGAAGATGCGGTAGATTTGGTTTTATTTGCATTTGAAAATGGAAATGCTGGTGATCTTTTCGTAAACAAAGCTCCTGCAGGAACAATTGGAGATCTGGCAAAAGCTTTAATGGAACTTTCTGGTAAAGAAACGCATGTGAAAATTATCGGAACCAGACATGGGGAAAAATTATATGAAACCCTTTGTACAAGAGAAGAAATGGCAAAAGCAGAAGATATGGGCGATTTTTACCGGGTTCCAGCAGATAATCGGGATCTGAATTACGCGAAATATTTTTCAGAAGGTGAAGAAGAAGTCGCGATTATCGAAGATTATCATTCTCACAATACCAAACAAGAAGGCGTTGAAGGTTTGAAGAAATTAATTTCTACCCTTCCATTGATCCGAAAAGAAATTTTCGGCGAAGATGTTTTGCAATATCCCTATTAAACTAAAAGCCGATGGAACCAACCATTATTAAAGGAAATCATTTCAAGGATGACCGAGGAACTGTTATTTTCAATAATGATTTTAATGCTTTGGGAATCAAAAGAGTTTATACCTTAGAAAATAATTCAACAGATTTTGCACGATGTTGGCAAGGTCATAAAATTGAGCAAAGATGGTTTTCGGCGATTTCTGGATCTTTTACAATTAAATTAATAGAAATTGATTTATGGGAAAATCCCTCTAAAGATTTAAAGGTTTTAGAATTTGTCCTGTCAGCAGAAAATTTAGATGTTCTTCATATTCCAAAGGGTTTTGTAACTTCTATTCAAGCGGATGAGGAGCAGTCGAAATTATTGGTTTTTGCAGATTATGAATTAGGGGAAATAAAAGATGAATTTAGATTTCCAGCAGATTATTTTAATTAAAAAAATTGATTCATGAAGAAGATAGGAATTACCGGTCAAAATGGTTTTGTAGGTTCGCATTTATACAATACTTTAGGTTTAAAACCTGATGAATTTGAACGAATAGATTTTCAAAAAGAATATTTTGAGCAACCCGATCAATTGGATGATTTTGTAAAACAGTGCGATGTGATTGTGCATCTCGCTGCTATGAACCGTCATCCTGATCCAGAAGTTATTTACCATCAAAACGTAGAATTGGTGAATCAACTCGTTTGTTCTTTAGAAAGAACTGGGTCCAAAGCACACCTTCTATTTTCGTCTTCTTCTCAGGAGGAACGTGATAATTTGTATGGAAAATCTAAAAAATTAGGCAGATCTCTGTTAGCAAATTGGGCAAAACTTAATGGCGGTAAATTTACAGGAATGATTATTCCCAATGTTTTTGGACCCTTCGGGAAACCCAATTACAACTCGTTTATTGCTACATTTTGCCATAAATTAACGCATGGAGAAAATCCGACCATCGATGTTGATGGTGAAGTGCGATTAATTTATGTGGGAGAACTGGTGCAGGAAATCATTAATCAAATTCAAAGTGGTGAAACAAAAGAACAATATGTTGTGCCATTTACCACCGCTATCAAAGTGTCGGAAGTTTTAGCTAAACTTGAAAACTATAAAAAATTATATTTTGATGCGGGAGAAATTCCAGAATTGATTACTCCTTTTGATTATCAATTATTCAACACTTTCCGCTGCTATTTTGATATTGAGACTCATTATCCAGTGAAATTCAGGCAAAATATTGATCCAAGAGGAGCTTTCGTGGAAGTCATCAGATTAGGAATCGGTGGACAATGCTCTTTTTCTACCACCGTTCCCGGAATCACCCGTGGAAATCATTTCCATACGAGAAAAATAGAAAGATTTGCTGTTATCAAAGGAAAGGCTCTTATTCAGTTGAGAAAAATCGATAGCGATGAAGTCTTAGATTTTTATTTAGATGGAACGGAACCATCTTATGTAGATATGCCGATTTGGTACACGCACAACATCAAAAATATTGGAGAGGAAGAATTACTTACCATTTTTTGGATCAATGAACCTTACAATGCAGAGGATGCAGATACTTATTTTGTGGAAGTTTAAAGTCAAAATGTAGAAAAATTCCGGCACATCATCTTATAATTTGGTTTAAAAATCAAGCAAATGCACCTTTTAGTTAATGAAAAATCTTATTTTTGCAAATATTAAAAAATATGAAGAAACTAAAGGTCATGACGGTCGTAGGAACCCGTCCCGAAATTATAAGATTATCCAGGGTTCTTATTGCATTAGATAATTCTGAAGCCATTGAACACACCATTGTTCACACCGGTCAAAACTATGATTATGAGCTAAATCAGATTTTTTTTGAAGATCTTGGTTTGCGAAAACCAGATTATTTTTTAGAGGCGGCCGGAATCACCGCAACCGAAACGATCGGTAATATTCTCATTAAAATCGATCCTCTTTTAGAAGAATTGCAGCCTGAAGCTTTTTTAGTTTTAGGAGATACCAATTCCTGTCTTTGTGCAATTCCTGCGAAAAAAAGACAAATCCCAATTTTTCACATGGAAGCAGGAAACCGTTGTTTCGATCAGCGTGTTCCGGAAGAGACGAACCGAAAAATTGTAGATCATACTTCTGATGTAAACTTAACGTACAGCGATATTGCCCGCGAATATTTATTAAGAGAAGGACTTCCTGCCGATCGAATCATCAAGACCGGTTCACCAATGTTCGAAGTTCTCAATCATTATCTTCCAGAAATTGAAAAATCTGATGTCTTATCGAGACTCAATTTAGAAGAAGGAAAATATTTCGTCGTAAGTTCTCACCGTGAAGAAAACATCAATTCTGATAAAAACTTCAAAGGTTTAATTGAAAGTTTAAATTTAATCGCTGAAAAATTCGGCTATCCAATTATCGTTTCTACTCATCCGCGGACGAGAAATATGATCGATAAAATGAAAGTAGTCGTTCGTCCCGAAGTTCAGTTTTTAAAACCTCTCGGCTTTCACGATTATAACGCTTTGCAAATGCGCAGTTATGCGGTTTTATCCGATTCAGGAACTATTTCTGAAGAATCTTCTATCTTAAATTTCCGAGCCTTAAATATCAGAGATGCTCACGAAAGACCGGAAGCTATGGAAGAAGCCAGCGTAATGATGGTGGGAATGAATCCCGAAAGAATTATGCAGGGTTTAACGCAATTGCAACAACAAAATATAGGTACAGAGAGAAATTACCGTCGCGTTTCAGATTATTCAATGCCCAATGTTTCTGAAAAAATAGTGCGTATCATCTTAAGTTATACCGATTATGTAAACAGAGTGGTTTGGAGTAAAGCATGAAAATTTTAATTGTTACTCAATATTACTTCCCCGAAAATTTTAAAAGCAACGACCTTTCTTTTGAACTCCAAAAAAGAGGACACGATGTAACTGTACTAACTGGATTACCGAATTATCCGGAAGGTAAAATGTATGATGGATACGGACTTTTCAAAAATAGAAGACAAGAAATTAATGGCGTTAAAATTATTCGCTCACTTCTACTTTTGCGTGGAAAAGGTGGCGGAATTAGACTTTTTCTGAATTATTTTAGTTTTGCTTTCTTCGCGTCTATCAAAGCATTTTTCCTAAATTTTAATCATAAATATGATGCGGTAATCGTACACGAACCATCGCCGATCACGCAGTTTTATCCGGCACTTTTATTAAAAAAATTACAGAACGCTCCCGTTTATTTTTGGGTGATGGATCTTTGGCCAGAAAGTTTAGAAATTGCGGGCGGAGTTAAAAATAAAGCAATCCTTGGTTTCTTTGAAAAGATGGTCATTAACTTTTATAAAAATTCAGAAAAAATATTAATTACTTCCAAAGGTTTTAAAAAATCGATTTTAGAAAAAGGAAATTTCGAAAATAAATTAGAATATTTCCCGAATTGGGCAGAAGATTCGATTTCGCAAGGTGATCAAAATTTTCCTGTTCCCGAACTACCAAAAGGTTTTAAAGTCATGTTTGCCGGAAATGTTGGTGAAGCACAAGATTTAGAAGCGATAATGAAAGCCGGTTTAGAACTGAAAAATAATCCGGAAATTAAATTGATTATCGTGGGTGATGGCCGAAAAATGTCTTACGTTCAGGAATTTATCGATATTAATAATTTACAAGAAACAGTTTTCACCGTTGGCCGATATCCTGTAGAAGCAATGGCAAGTTTTTTTGCAAAAGCAGATGTCATGTTGGTGAGTTTAAAAGATGATAAAATCTTTAATCTCACTGTTCCTGCCAAAGTTCAGGCATATATGAGTGCATCGAAACCTATTGTAGCAATGCTCAACGGTGAAGGTGCAGAAATTATAGAAGAGGCGAAATGTGGCCTGGTTGTTCCTGCTGGAGATTCAAAAAAATTAGCAGAAACAATTTTGAAAATGGCAATTTTACCAAGTTCGGAATTGAAGCAAATGGGACAAAATAGTAGAAGTTTCTTTCTGGAAAATTATCAACTCTCCAGCTGTATCGATAATTTGGAACGAATTTTAAAATTGAAAACTGTTCCAAAATAAAAATAGGACTACTAAACATCGGATTAATAAAATTTTAAACCGATCATAACATATACAAATGAATATTACCATCACAGGAATATCGGGTTTCGTTGGTCAAAATCTATCAAAATATTTGAGAGAGCACGGAAACATTGTTGATGGTTTATCTCTCCGATATGAAAATTGGAATCTGAATAAAAATGCAGAAGCGATTATTCATTTGGCCGGAAAAGCACATGATACTAGTAATTCTTCCGATCCGCAATCTTATTTTACAATAAATAGAGATCTAACAATCACTCTTTTCAATCAATTCTTAATTTCCGATAGTAAATATTTTTTTTATTTTAGTTCGGTAAAAGCGGTCGCAGATACGGTTGATGGTATTCTTAAAGAAGATTTCTCTGCCAATCCTCAAACTCCTTACGGTCGATCGAAACTTGAAGCTGAAAACTATTTGCTCAGTCAAAATTTACCTTCGGGAAAAAGATTGTTTATCATTCGACCTTGTATGATTCATGGTCCCGGTAACAAAGGAAACCTGAATTTGTTGTACAAAGTCGTTGAAAAAGGAATTCCGTGGCCTTTAGCAGCTTTTGAAAATAAACGTTCTTTTCTAAGTATCGACAATTTAAATTTTCTAATTTTAAAGATGCTTCAAAATCAGGAGACAGTTTCAGGAATTTACAATTTCGCCGATGATATAGCTTTGTCAACCAATGAATTGGTAAAGATTATTGCAAATATTTCAGGTAAAAAGGAGAAGTTATGGAAATTGAATGCTAACTTAATCTCAGGTTTGGCAAAAGTTGGAGATTTAATAAAACTGCCGCTTAATTCGGAACGGTTAAAAAAATTGACAGAAAGTTACATCGTTTCTAATACTAAAATAAAAGATACCTTAGGAATTGCATCGCTTCCTGTTTCTGCAAAAGAAGGTCTTGAAATAACCATCAAAAGCTTTAAAAAATAATGGAATATATCATCATAACTATCGCTTTTTTTCTACTGATGCTGGTTTATTTTAAAATAGCCGACAAATATAATATTATTGATAAACCTAATCACAGAAGTGCTCATACAGAAATTACACTTCGAGGTGGCGGAATAATTTTCCCGATCGCGTATGTCTTTTTCATGGGATTTGAAATGTTCATTAAAAAGTATGGTTTTAGTGAGTCACCGTCCCCCAATTACTGGATTTTTGGTTTAGGATTGCTGCTCATTTGCGGTATTAGTTTTATCGATGATATGATGGATTTATCCAGCAAAATTCGCTTGGTGTTCCATTTTGCAGCAGTGACACTTTTGCTTTATTTTATTAATGCTTTTCAGCTTTTACCTTTTTGGGCGATTCCAATTTGTTATATTTTGATTATTGGAATTTTGAATGCCTATAATTTTATGGATGGAATTAATGGGATGTCGGGAATTTATAGTTTGGTAGTTTTAAGTTCTTTGTGGTACGTTAACCAGTATCTGGTTGAATTTGTAACTGCAGATTTCATTATTTATCCGATGATCGCTGCGTTGGTTTTCCTCTTTTTTAATTTCAGGAAAAAAGCAAAATGTTTCCTCGGAGATATTGGCAGCATGGGAATCGCATTTTGGATTATTGCACTATTGGCTTTATTAATGATAAAAACAGAAGACTACAAATGGTTTCTTTTTTTAGCAGTTTATGGTGTGGAAACAATTTTAACCATCATGGAAAGATTGAAATTAAAAGAAAATATTTTCGATGCGCACCGCCGTCATTTATACCAGCTTTTTGCAAATGACAAGAAAGTCTCGCATCTTGTGGTAAGTTCGGTTTATGCTTTGATTCAGCTTTTGATGAACGTTGTTGTAATCTCTTCACATTGGTCAGACTGGGTAATTTTTTCAGTAATTTTACTTCCAGCGATTTTTTGTTACATTATGCTAAAATCTAGATTGAAAAGACAAATTTTAATTTCTAAATAAATTTATTTGATGAAAATTAAAGATACACCACTCAATGATTGCTATATTATCGAATCAACCATTTTTGAAGATGAACGTGGTTATTTTTACGAAAAATTCAATGAGCAGAAATTTGAACAATTAACTGGAATGAATGGTCATTTTGTACAGGATAATATTTCCAAGTCTTCTTATGGCGTTTTGCGTGGCGTTCATTTGCAGAAAGGTGAACATGCTCAAGCAAAACTGGTTTCCTGTCTGGAAGGGAAAGTTTGGGATGTTGCGGTAGATTTAAGAAAAAATTCGCCAACTTTTGGAAAGTGGTTTGGAATTGAATTGACTCCCGAAAATAAATTACAACTTTATGTTCCCAGAGGTTTCGGACATGGGTTTTCGGTATTGAGCGAGACAGCCATTTTTTCCTATAAATGCGATAATTTTTATGAAAAAGATTCTGAAGGAAGCGTTATTTACAACGACAAAGATTTGAATATCGACTGGAAATTACCTGAAGATAAAATCATTCTTTCCGAGAAAGATATGGCATTACCAGCTTTTGCAGAGCACAATTTTTAAAGAAGTATTATGAAGAATATTATCATTACCGGTGGAGCCGGATTTATCGGTTCGCACGTCGTTCGTGAATTTGTGAAAAATAATCCAGATTCAAAAATCATCAACCTTGATGCTTTAACTTATGCCGGAAATTTAGAGAATTTAAAAGATATCGAAAACGAACCCAATTACGTTTTTGAAAAAGCAGATATTACTAATGTTGATCAACTTAGAAAAGTTTTCGAAAAATATAATCCAGATGCGATCGTTCATCTAGCAGCAGAAAGTCATGTGGACAGAAGTATTGAAGATCCAAGTGCATTTATCAATACGAATGTGAATGGAACGGCGAATCTATTGAATTTGGCGAGAGAATTCTGGACATTAAATCCAGATCATCAACATGGGAATTTTCCAAATGAAACTCGTAAGAATTTATTCTATCATGTTTCTACCGATGAGGTTTACGGAAGTTTGGGCGAAACAGGTTTCTTTTTGGAAACTACAGCTTATGACCCAAAATCTCCATATTCAGCAAGTAAAGCTGCATCCGATCATTTGGTTCGCGCTTACGGAAATACATACGGAATGCCGTTTATTATTTCTAACTGTTCCAACAACTACGGCCCGAATCATTTCCCGGAGAAATTAATTCCATTGTGTATTTCTAATATTTTGAATGGAAAACCGCTTCCAATTTACGGCGATGGAAAATACACGAGAGACTGGCTTTTTGTTGTAGATCATGCAAAAGCTATTTATCAAATTTTCAACGAGGCAAAAACCGGTGAAACCTACAACATCGGTGGTTGGAATGAATGGAAAAACATCGATCTCGTAAAAGAACTTATCAAACAAATGGATATGAAATTGGGTAATCCGGAAGGGTATTCAGAAAAGTTGATCACTTACGTAAAAGATCGTCCAGGTCATGATTTGCGTTACGCCATCGATGCTTCAAAACTCAATAAGGAATTAGGTTGGAAACCATCTGTAACTTTCGAACAAGGTTTAGGGAAAACAATAGACTGGTTTCTTGACAATAAAGAATGGCTCGATCACGTAACTTCTGGCGACTACCAAAAATATTATACCAAACAATATTCATAGGATGAAAGGAATAATTTTAGCCGGTGGTTCCGGAACAAGACTTTATCCATTAACGATCGCAGTGAGCAAGCAACTCATGCCTGTTTACGACAAGCCGATGATTTATTATCCGCTTTCTACCTTGCTTTTGGCGGGGATTAAAGAGATTCTGTTAATTTCTACTCCGCATGATATTGATGGTTTCAAGAAATTATTAGGCGACGGTTCATCAATTGGTTGCGACATTCAATATAAAGTTCAGCCTTCACCAGATGGTTTGGCTCAAGCTTTTATTTTAGGTGAAGAATTTATTGGTGATGATTCCGTAGCACTCGTTTTAGGTGATAATATTTTCTATGGTGCTGGTTTACCTAAACTTTTGGCCAGTAAAACCAATGTGGAAGGCGGTTGCGTTTTCGCTTATCAGGTTTCTGATCCGGAAAGATATGGGGTTGTAGAATTTGATGAGAATCAAAAAGCCATTTCAATTGAAGAAAAGCCGAAAGAACCGAAATCTAATTTTGCCGTTCCAGGATTGTACTTTTACGATAATTCAGTTGTAGAATATGCCAAAAATTTGAAACCTTCGCCAAGAGGTGAATTAGAAATTACCGATATCAATAAAATTTACCTTGAAAAAGGAAATTTAGAAGTAGGCGTGATGAGTCGCGGAACAGCCTGGCTGGATACGGGGACTTTCGATTCGCTACATGAAGCGTCTGAATTTGTAAAGGTTTTGGAAAAGAGACAAGGCTTTAAAATTTCTTGTATTGAAGAGATCGCTTACAAGAAAGGATTTATCAATGAAGAACAGTTGCTGAAATCTGCTGAGAAATATGGCAAAAGTGGTTACGGAGATTATTTGAAAAATTTAATAAAATAAATTACGGTAATATATAATATGGAGAGTCAAAAATAGGACTCTCTTTTTTTCCTTAAAATTTTCAAATTATTTTTATTTTTTAAAATAGTCAATAACTTTCAGCCACTTTCAAAAAGGGTTTATAATCGATTTTATAATTTTTTTATATATTTACTTTATGGCTGAAATGTTTATTATTGGGATCTGTGTTATTTTACTGATCTCTTATATCTTCGATATTACCTCAAAATTCACCAAAGTTCCTTCTGTAATTTTCTTACTGGCAACGGGTTGGCTTCTGAACCAGGTCGGTGGACTTTTTAATATCATCATCCCAAATCTTAATGTAATTCTTCCAATATTAGGAACAATTGGGTTAATTCTAATTGTTTTGGAAGGCTCTCTGGAATTAGAACTTAATCGGTCCACTCAAAGCGTCATAAAAAAATCTGCCTTAATTGCACTGTTGCCACTCGTTATTATCGCCATCGGATTTTCTCTTTTTCTATTTTATGAGTGGGATGTTCCTTTCAAACAAAGTTTGATCAATATCATTCCTTTTTGTATTATAAGCAGTTCTATCGCCATTCCAAGTGCCATTAATCTAACCAAAGATAAGCGCCAGTTTATTACGTACGAAAGCAGTTTGTCAGATATTATCGGAGTTGTATTCTTTAATTTTGCGACTTTCGGAACAGCTATTACTTTGAGCGGTGCATTTCATTTTGTAGGTCAGTTTATGTTGATGCTCTTGATCTCCTTGGTTGCATCACTGGTTCTTGCTTTTCTTCTGGCCAAAATTGATCATCACATTAAATATGGACCAATTATTATTTTGAATATTTTAATTTATGAAATTTCCAAAATTTACCATCTTCCAGCTTTGATCTTTATTTTATTCTTCGGTTTGATATTGGGGAATATTGATGAATTAAAACATCTCAAATTCCTAAGAAATGTACGTTTCACCAAACTTAATTCTGAGGTTAAGCATTTTAAAGACGTTGTTGTAGAAGCAACTTTCATCGTACGAACTCTTTTCTTTATTGTTTTCGGCTTCGTCTTGAAAACTGAAGATATTATTAATACTGATTCTTTGGTATGGTCTATTTCGATCGTAATTGCGATTTATCTTTTACGGGCAATTTTCTTGAAATTAGGAAAAATGGATATACAGCCGCTTTTCTATATCGCACCAAGAGGATTGATTACTGTTCTTTTATTTCTAAGCATTACGCCGGAAGATCGTTTTCCTTATTTGAACGAATCTGTTGTCATTCAGGTTATTTTAATCACGACTTTTATCATGATGATTGGTCTTGTTTTCGAGAAAAAAGTGACCCCTGAAATGTTACGATTTTCTAATTTTAAAAAAGACAGACACCCAGAAGAATAATTTTTCGTTTTTATACCTTACCTTTGCGCCCAATTAATTTTATAATGCGCACAAAATCAGTAGGAAAAAAGAAAATCAATATCGTCACTTTGGGTTGTTCCAAAAATGTGTACGATTCTGAAGTCTTGATGGGGCAGTTATTAGCCAACGGGAAAGAAGTAGTACACGAAGACAAAGGAGATATTGTGGTTATCAATACCTGTGGATTTATTGATAATGCAAAAGAAGAGTCAATCAACACGATCTTAGAATATGTTGAAGCTAAAAATCGCGGTGAAGTAGAGAAAGTTTTTGTTACAGGATGTCTTTCCGAAAGATACAAACCAGACTTGCTGCGTGAGATCCCTGATGTTGATCAATATTTCGGTACACGTGATCTTCCTTTATTATTAAAGCATCTAGGTGCAGATTACAAACACGAATTAGTGGGCGAAAGATTACTCACCACACCAAAACATTACGCTTATTTAAAAATATCCGAAGGTTGCGACCGACCTTGTTCATTCTGCGCAATCCCATTAATGAGAGGTGGAAACATTTCTACACCCATTGAAAATTTGGTCATTGAAGCTGAAAAATTAGCTAAAAAAGGCGTTAAAGAATTAATCCTTATCGCACAGGATTTAACCTATTACGGGTTAGATCTTTATAAGAAACGCGCATTAGGAGATCTGCTTTTACGTTTGGTAAAAGTGGAAGGAATCGAATGGATTCGTTTACATTACGCATTCCCAACAGGATTCCCGGAAGATGTTTTAGAAATTATCAAGAACGAACCAAAGGTTTGTAATTATATCGATATTCCATTGCAACACATCAATTCAGATTTGTTGAAAGCCATGAAACGTGGAACTTCGCACGAAAAAACAGATGCTCTTTTAGCGAAATTCCGGGAGAAAGTTCCAGATATGGCAATAAGAACGACTTTGATCGTAGGTTTCCCAGGAGAAACTGAAGAGAAATTTCAGGAAATGAAAGAGTGGGTCCGTGAACAGAGATTCGACCGTTTAGGTTGCTTCACGTATTCTCACGAAGAAAATACGACTGCTTACGTTTTAGAGGACGATGTTCCACAAGAAGTAAAAGAAGCGAGGGTAGAAGAGATCATGGAATTACAGTCTCAGATTTCCTGGGAGAAAAACCAGGCGAAGATCGGACAAACCTTCCGTTGTATTTTCGACCGCAAAGAAGGGAACTATTTTGTCGGACGTACAGAATTTGATTCGCCGGATGTTGACAATACTGTTTTAGTTCCAGCCGAAAATATTTATTTATCGATCGGTGAATTCGCAGATATTAAAATAACTTCTGCAGAAGAATTTGATCTGATTGGCGAACTCGTTTAGTAAAAATTTAAAGAAACCGTTGATTTTTGATTATAAATCAATAGAATTTAATACAAAAAACTTCCATATAATATGGAAGTTTTTTTATGCTATAATGATTGATTATCAGTGAGTTTTAGCTTAATTTAACAAGATAGTATGCATTAGTTTGTTAATAAAATTAACATTTAGCAGTCAATTTTAACACAAATTAAGAACCTTTGTGAACTCCTATGATTAGTGATTAGACAGCGAACCTTAACAAAACCTTAACAATTCGTTAAGACAGTTTAACACAGTGAGTGTTGCAAGTGATGATTATGGAATAAATTTGCAGAGTCAAAACCAATAAAAATAATTCAAAATGATGAAAAGAGGAATACTCCTAATCATAATGATGATTTCAACACTCGGTCTATATTCATTTAACAAATATAATGCCGACGATGCAAAGACAAGTATTGCATCTTTCTATCACGATAAGTTCAACGGTAGAAAAACAGCAAGCGGTGAAATTTTCAGCAATTCTAAAATGACCGCAGCTAACAGAACGCTTCCTTTCGGCACCATGCTAAAGGTAACCAATTTGAGATCAGGAAAAAGTGTAATAGTAGAAGTTAATGACCGTGGTCCTTTTCATTCTTCCAGAGCCATTGATCTTTCCAAAGCAGCGTACAAATCAATAGGGGATACCAAAAAAGGAACAATGCCCGTTGAATATGAAATCATCAATGTCGACAACGATTAACTAGATGTTTAAAGAACAGAAAAGCCGATTCATTTGAGTCGGCTTTTTTTATGCTTTCTTTTGGGCGACTATTTCCGCCTTACATTCCCGCTTTTTTGTTCCACTATATTCCACAAAAAGAGCTCCACTCAAGTCGGGTCGAAGGAAGTTTTTAAAAACAAGACCCATATTTAATTAAGAAAACTAAAAACTAAAATTCACGTGTTCGAAAACCTTGCACTTACAGCTAAGTGTAACTCCTTCGCGCTCTTACAGTTATTAATCCTAAAAGAATAATCTTTGTGTTCCTTGCGTTAAAATAAAATAACTTCACAAAAGCTCCACCAGAACCGGACAATGATCCGAATGCACCGCTTCATTTAATATAACCGCTCTCGAAAGCCTTTCCTTTAAAGTATAAGACACAAAATTATAATCCAGTCTCCAACCTTTGTTATTGGCTCTTGAATTTTGTCGGTAACTCCACCAGGAATAATGATCTGGTTGCGAATTAAAATACCGGAAACTGTCGATCAATTCACATTCAGCTATGAATTTCGTCATCCATTCTCTTTCCATCGGAAGAAAGCCGGAAGTAGTCGCTAAACCTTTCGGATTGTGAATATCGATCGCTTCATGACAAATATTAAAATCACCGCAAATAACGAGGTTAGGAATCGTTTTCTTCAACTCTTTTATATAATCAAGAAAATCATAACAAAATTTCATTTTAAATTCAAGTCTGTCAATATTAGAAGCGGACGGAACGTAAACCGAAATCACCGACAGATCTTCGAAATCAGCGCGCATTATTCTTCCTTCGCTGTCGTAATGTTCAATTCCACAACCGTACTCAATATGTTTAGGTTTTACTTTCGATGCAATCCCGACGCCGGAATATCCTTTCTTTTGCGCAGAATGCCAGAAACTGTGATATCCATTTTTTTCTAAACTTTCAATATCGATCTGGTCGTTTCCAGCTTTGCTTTCCTGGATGCAGATCACATCGGGATCAGCAACTTTTAACCAACCTAAAAAATCTTTGGTAAATGCTGCTCTAATTCCGTTGACATTATATGAGATAATTTTCATTGAATTAATAATTTTGATAAAGATAATAAGCTGCAGCCAGGATTGCAACGATAAGCACAAAGTATTTCCATTTTTTCACTGGACTTTCCTCAACAAACAAACTGCTTTTTTTAGGATGATTAATGGCATTTTCTGAAAACTCCTTCTCATACTCCGCAATTTCTGGAATATGATTGAGTGCTTTTCTTACTTTAGGCCAGTCTTTATCGTTGGGATCAATAACTTTCTCAGGTTCACCATTTTCGCTGAATGTTACTGTAACATTACCGTCCTTAATTTCATAATTAACTTTCTGATTATTTTCGATTGCATTAAAATCATAGGTAAATTGCTCTTCTTTATTATAGATGCTATTCAGCAGATGCATCGTGTTAGTCATATTGAAATTGGTTTTTGTTTCAATAATTCTTATCGCCTGAAACATTTCGTCATTTTCCAGAAGGCTTAGGATTTCGTTTTTATCGATTCCAAAATCTTCCAGTGCAGTTTTTACATTTTGCATTGATATTGTTTTAAATAATTCGATATGAATGTACAAAAAAAGGCGGGAAAAATCTCTGATCTTTCCCGCCCGATAAACCCAAATAAAATAAACTATGAAAACAAACTATTTGGGTTCTAAAACACAAATCGGTATGATGACCTCTTCTAAAGAAATCCCACCATGTTGATACGTTTCTTTGTAATAATTTACAAAATGATTATAATTTTTCGGATACGCCAAAAAGATATTATTCTTTGCAAAAATATATTTTGAACTTAAATTCCCTTTCGGTAAAAATAATTTTTCTGGGTTGGAAACTGCCCAAACATCGCTTTTTTCATAGGTTAAACTTCGTCCGGTTTTGTAGCGGATATTTGTTGAGGTTTCTCTGTCACCAACAACTTTGCTCGGCTTTTTCACATAAATTGTTCCGTGATCGGTCGTTAATACGAGTTTGAAACCGTTTTCAGCCGCCTGTTTAATGATTTTTAATAACGATGAATTCTCAAACCAGTTGTACGTTAATGATCTGAATGTTTTATCATCTCTGATCAATTGATTTACAATAACATTGTCGGTTTTTGCATGAGACAAAATATCGATGAAATTATAAACAATCACCAATAAATCATTATTTTTATGTTGATTGAAATCATCTAAAATCTTTCGCTCAAAATCTGAATTCAAAATTTTCAGATATTTCATGCTTTTCCCAGATAGACCGAGACGCTTCATTTGGTCTTCTAAAAAATCGCGCTCATGTTCATTTTTATTTCCTTCTTCATTATCATTGATCCAGTAATCCGGAAATCTTTTTTCGATTTCTGAAGGCATTAATCCAGCAAAAAAAGCATTTCGCGCGTATTGTGTCGCAGTTGGTAAAATACTGTAGTAATAATCTTCTGATGTTTTATTGTAAAATCTTGTGAAAAGAGGTTCAATCACTTTCCATTGATCGTAACGAAGATTATCGATCATCAACAATAAAACTTTTTCTTTCTCAACTTCTGGCTTTACTTTTTCCTTGAACAGCGTGTGACTCATCAGTGGCTTGTCACTGGAATTCAACCAGTCTTCATAGTTGTTTTCAATAAATTTAGAAAACTGAATGTTCGCTTCTTCTTTTTGCGACTGCAACAATTCTGAAAATTCGCTGTCGAAAACCTTGTCAAATTTTATTTCCCAGTTCAGGATTTTCTTGTAATATTCTGCCCAGTCGTGGTAAGTTCTCAGATAAGAAAGTTCCATAGAAAGATTCCGGAATTCCTGTTGATATTGCAAAATTGTTTTCTGTTCTACCAAAGTTTCTTCCTGAAGGTTTTTCTTTAACGACAATAAAACCTGATTAGGATTTACAGGTTTCAAGATATAATCTGCGATCTGAGAACCAATCGCTTCTTCCATAATTCGCTCCTCTTCATTCTTCGTCACCATCACAATTTTGATGGCAGAATCTATATTTTTGATCATGGGAATTGCTTCCAGACCAGAAATTCCAGGCATATTTTCATCGAGCAAAGCCAGTACGAAATTCTCTTTTTCTATCATTTCAAGGGCTTCGTTCACGTTATTTACGGGTGAAACCTGGTAGCCTTTGTTTTCTAAAAATACAATATGAGGTTTAAGTAAATCTACTTCATCATCAATCCAAATCAATTTTGTCATACAAAAAATTCAATATTTAAAATTAAAGTTCAATGTTTTTGAACTCTGTTTAGTGCATCAAAAATACAACCAAATGTTCTTAAATTTGCCCCAAAACTTTCCTCAAAAAAGTTAAACTTGAGTTAATGAATTGTCGATAAATCTCAAAATTTCTGTAAATTTTAAATAAATTTTGAACAAATTCGCTCGTTTCTTGTTTTGTACAATCAATAATTCTAATTCAATTTTCCGACGTTTTTTTAATTGAGAGGATAAGTTAAGAACTTTGTTTTATTATAATTAATTTTGTGCTTTCTCAAACATTTAGTTCCAAAAGATGACCAATAAGCTTAAAATTATCAACGATCCGGTTCACGGTTTTATCAAGATCCCTACAGAAATTATTTTTGATGTTATTGAACATCCTTATTTTCAAAGATTGCGCAGGATTTCCCAAACGGGTTTACTTAATTTAATTTTTCCGGGCGCTACTCATACGAGATTTCATCATGCTTTGGGCGCGATGCATTTGATGTTTACAGCTTTGGAAACTTTAAAATTAAAAGGGATTGAGATTTCAAAGGAAGAAGAAAGATCTGCGTTACTGGCAATTTTACTTCACGATGTTGGTCACGGTCCTTTTTCACATGCCTTAGAAAATATGTTGATGGATGATTGGCATCACGAAAAATTGTCGCTTCTGCTCATGAATAAGATGAATGTTGAATTTAATGGAGAACTTTCAATGGCAATCAAAATGTTTCAGGGAAAATACCACCGAAAGTTTTTCAATCAGTTGATCTCTTCCCAGCTTGATGTAGATCGTCTGGATTATTTAAAAAGAGATAGTTTTTATACCGGTGTTTCAGAAGGAAATGTAAATACCCAGCGAATTATATCGATGATGAATGTTTCTGAAGATGAACTCGTCATTGATGCAAAAGGAATTTATTCCATTGAAAATTTCCTCACCGCCCGAATGTTTATGTACTGGCAAGTGTATTACCATAAAACTTCAGTTCTGGCTGAACATCTTTTAATCAAAATTCTGGAACGTGCTAAATTTTTAATTTCAGAAGGAAAAGATCTGCCTGCTTCCGAGAATTTAAAATATTTTCTTCATAAAAATTATTTTGAAAGTGCGACTGAAGAAGACATCCAAAGGTTTACAGATCTTGATGATAATGATCTGATCCAGGCAATTAAATTTTGGTCAAAAAATGAAGACTTCATTCTTTCTTATTTCTGTAAATGCGTGATTCGGCGCGAATTTCCGAAAACCATTATCTCTTCACAACCTTTTGATCCTGAATTTATTAAAGATAAGATCAAAAAAACGAATCTGAAATTTAACATTACAAATGGTGCAGAATTGGTTGACGAGATCTCCCGAAGTTTGCTGCCTTATAATAAGGACATACAGCCCATTTATTTACTCCAGAAAAATGGCAAAAAAATCACGCTTGAGAATTCTGAAAACCAGATCCTTTCCTCTTATATCAATCAGCTGAATACCAAGTATATTTTATCCTTTCCAAGAGAAATAGAGTAGAATATTTTTCACTGAAAAGGAATTGACATATTTGGGAATTTCTTATATTTGCAAGATATGGAATTTACAGCATCTCAGATTGCAAATGTTATTAACGGAAAAATTATAGGCGATGAAACTGCGACGATCAGTGGAGTTTCACCTATTGAAAGTGGCGAAGAAGGCCACCTTTCTTTCGTTGCACAAGAAAGATTTGCAGATCAAATTGAGACTTCAAAATGCTCAGTTCTCATTGTTTCCGAAAAACTAATAACAAAAGACTCTTATCCAGCAACCGTTATCGCCGTAGAAGATGCCTATCTATCTTTTCAGATTTTAATGAATCTTTATAAAGAAATGCAGGGTAGAAAATCGGGTATTGAAGACGGCGCAGTATTTCACGAAACCGCAAAAGTGGGTGAAAATGTGTATGTAGGAGCTTTTACCTGTGTTTCGGAAAAAGTGCGAATTGGCGATGAAAGTCAAATTTATCCGCAGGTTTTTATAGGTAAAAGCGTGAAAATTGGAAAAAACTGCGTTATTTATAGTGGCGTAAGAATCTATGATTACTGTGTGATCGGTGATAATTGCATCGTACATTCAAATACGGTAATTGGTTCAGACGGTTTCGGTTTTCAACCCACCAAAGACGGCTATCAAAAAATCCCGCAACTCGGAAACGTGGTGCTGGAAGATGATGTAGAAGTTGGTGCAAACTGTACGATCGATCGTGGAACTATTGGTTCGACTGTCATTGGCAAAGGAACCAAAATTGATAATTTAATTCAAATTGCTCACAACGTAAAGATCGGTCAGAACAATGTAATTGCTGCTCAAACAGGAATTGCAGGATCGACTGTGATCGGTGACTGGAACCAGATTGGTGGTCAGGTTGGGATTGTGGGTCATATTACCATAGGAAGTCAGGTGAGAATTCAGGCCCAAAGTGGAGTGAATTCGAGTGCGAAAGATAATGAGATTCTTTATGGCTCTCCCGCGATCAATGCAGGCGAATACAGAAGAAATTATGTTCATTTCAGAAATTTCAGCCAGATTGTAAAAAGAATTAATAACTTAGAAAATATCTCAAAAGATAAAACTAATGAGTGATAAGCAAAAAACTTTATCCGAAGAGATTTCTCTCTCAGGAATAGGACTTCATACCGGAAAAGAAGTAAAACTGACCATTAAACCAGGAAAAGAAAACTCAGGTTTTATCTTTGTTAGAACTGATCTTGAAGGTCATCCTCACATCGAAGCTGATGTGAATTACGTTACGACTACAGAGCGGGGAACAACACTTGAAAAATTGGGTGTAAGAATTCATACTTGCGAACATCTTCTCGCCGCATTGGTTGGTTGCGATATCGACAATGCAATTTTAGAAATGAACAGTGCTGAACCACCTATTTTAGATGGGTCATCGAAGTTTTTTGTGGAAGCAATTGAAAAAGCCGGTATCCAGGAACAGTCTGCTGTCAGAGAATATCTGGTAATAAAAGAAGTTCTTAGTTATGTAGACGCTGCGACCGGTTCTGAGCTTACCATTATTCCTTCAGATAATTACGAAGTGACGACCATGGTAGATTTTGGGACCAAAGTTTTAGGAACTCAAAATGCTACTTTAAAGGATATTGCAGATTTTAAAAATGAAATATCCTCCGCTAGAACCTTCAGTTTCCTTCACGAATTAGAAATGCTCTTAGACGCAGGTCTTATCAAAGGCGGTGATATTTCGAATGCGATTGTTTACGTCGATAAAGAATTAACTCCGGAAACTGCAGAAAAGCTGAAAAAGGCCTTTGGTAAAGATGATATTTCAATCAGACCCAATGGAATTTTAGATAATCTGACCTTAAATTATCCAAATGAAGCCGCACGTCACAAGTTGCTTGATGTGATCGGTGATTTAGCTTTGGTCGGCGTAAAAATTAAAGGAAAAGTAATTGCCAACAAACCGGGACATTTTGTGAACACACAGTTTGCAAAAAAACTGAACCGGCAGTGGAAATTACAAAGAAGAAAAAATGTTCCGGATTTTGATCTATCCAAAGAGCCGGTTTTCGATATTAATGGGATCATGAGGTTATTGCCCCACAGACCACCATTTTTATTGATCGATAAAATATTAGAATTGTCAGACAGTCATGTAGTTGGCTTAAAAAATGTTTCGATGAACGAGCCGTTTTTTGTAGGTCACTTTCCGCTGGAGCCAGTTATGCCAGGCGTTTTGCAGATAGAAGCAATGGCACAGGCAGCCGGAATTTTAGTTTTGGCAAGCGTTCCTGACCCTGAAAATTATTCTACCTATTTTATTAAAATTGATAAAGTAAAATTCAAGAAGAAAGTAGTTCCAGGAGATACTCTACTATTTAAAATCGATTTGCTAGAACCGATCAGAAGAGGAATTGTTCATATGCAGGGTTATGGCTACGTACGCGACAGTGTTGTGGTAGAAGCAGAATTGATGGCGCAGGTAGCAAAAAGAAAAGTAACGGAATGATACATCAATTAGCTGCAGTAGATAAACGTGCGAGCATTCATAAAAATGTAATAGTAGAACCTTTTACAACGATCGCAGGTGATGTAGAAATTGGTGAAGGAACCTGGATCGGATCTAATGTAACCATCATGGATGGTGCAAGAATCGGTAAAGATTGCCGTATTTTTCCTGGAACGGTCATCTCTGCAGTTCCACAGGATCTGAAATTTGACGGTGAAGATACTCAAGTCATTATTGGTGACGGAACAACGCTGAGAGAGTGTGTAACCGTAAATCGCGGTACAAAAGCACTCGGTTTCACCAAAATTGGGAAAGACTGTTTAATTATGGCGACTTCTCATATTGCGCATGACTGTATTCTTGGTCACAACGTAATTATTGCAAATGGTTGCGGAATCGCCGGACATGTAGAAATTGGTGATTATGTTGTAATGGGCGGACTTTCTGCCATTCAGCAATTCGGTAAGATTGGAAAACACGCCATGATTTCTGGCGGATCGCTCATCAGAAAAGACGTACCACCTTATGTAAAAGTGGGTAGAGATCCTATTTCATACGCCGGAATTAATTCTGTAGGCTTAAGAAGAAGAGGATTTACGAACGATAAAATTTTCGAAATACAAAAAATTTACCGCGCTATTTTTCAAATGAAAATGAATGTTTCACAAGCATCAAGTTATATTGAAAAAGAAATGCTTCCAACTGCAGAAAGAGATGAAATTTTAGAATTCATCAAAAACTCTCCAAGTGGAATCGTGAAAGGGTACGGAACAGGAAAAGATTAAATAAATTAAAAAAATAACGAGTAGAAATTAATTTTTCAACTATCAACTATCAAAATAAATGGCAACAAGCAACGATATAAAAAAAGGAATGTGTATCGAATTCAGTAATGATATTTTCAAGATCATTGAATTCATGCACGTTAAACCTGGAAAAGGTCCAGCTTTCGTAAGAACAAAAATGAAATCGGTAACCAACGGAAAAGTGTTAGACAATACTTTTTCTGCAGGTCACAAAATTGATGAAGTTAAAGTAATTACAAGAAAATTCCAGTATTTATACGAAGATGACAACGGATTTCACTTTATGAATAATGATGATTTCTCTCAAATTTATCTTGATAAAAATATGATCGAAAACTCTCAGTTTATGAAAGCTGGCGAAGAAGTGACGATCATTTTAAAAGACAGCGATGAGTCGCCACTTTCTGCGGAAATTCCACCAACTGTTTATCTGGAGGTGATCGAAGCTGATCCGGGCGTAAAAGGAAATACAGCGACAAATGCTTTGAAAAATTCAATTGTTGAAACAGGAGCAAGAGTAATGGTTCCTTTGTTCATCGAAGCTGGAGACAAAATTAAAGTGAACACCGAAGACGGAAGTTATCTGGAAAGAGTAAAATAAATCGAGTTAAGAGTTTCGCAATACGAGTTTTTTTATTCTAAACGCGAAATTTTCAATCGAAAATCTAATATTTATGATCTTTACAAAACCACAAACGCTAAAAACCATTTCGGAGATTATCGGAGCCAAAATGATTGGTGACGAAAATTTTCCTGTTTTGGGAACCAATGAAATTCATCGGGTGAAAAGTGGCGAAATTGTATTTGTGAATCATCCAAAATATTACGATAAAGCCCTTAATTCTGCTGCAACCATTATCTTAATTGATAAAGAAGTTGACTGTCCGGAAGGAAAAGCGCTTTTGGTTTCAGATGATCCATTTCGGGATTTCAACAAGATCAATACGCATTTCAGAAGGATTTACAGTTTCACCGAAGAACTTCATGATCTTGAAGTGGGCGACGGAACAAAAATTCATCCTTCAGCAGTGATCGGGAACGAGGTAAGAATTGGTAAAAACTGTTTAATATTTCCAAATGTGGTGATCGGTGACGGAACCATTATTGGCGATAATGTCATCATTCAAAGTGGAACAGTTTTAGGCGGCGACGCTTTTTATTACAGAAAACTCGATGGGAATTTCGACCGTTTGATCTCCGTCGGAAATGTAATCATCGGAAATAATGTAGAAATTGGTAATAATTGCACGATCGATCGTGGCGTTACCGATTCAACCATCATTGGTGAAGGTTCAGTTTTAGACAATCAAATTCAAATCGGTCACGATACCGTTATCGGAAAGAGATGCATGATCGCTTCTCTGGTCGGAATTGCTGGTTGCTGTATTCTGGAAGATGAGGTCACCGTTTGGGGACAAGTCGGAATGGCATCCGGAGTTCGTGTGGCGAGTGGAACCGTGCTTTTAGGAAAAACGGGCGTGAATAAAGATCTGAAAAAAGGAACGTATTTCGGACCTTTAGCAGAAAATTTCAAAGATTATTTGAAAAAAGAAATAAAAATTAAAAATCTTAAATAGATTTTGATCAAATAATGAAGCAAATATTATTAAGTAATTTTGTATTCAGAAAAATATTTAAATAAATTTAAAAAATAAAAGATGTCAGTATTAGTAAACAAAGATTCTAAAGTAATTGTACAGGGATTTACCGGAAACGAAGGAACTTTCCACGCAGGTCAAATGATTGAATACGGAACCAACGTTGTAGGTGGTGTGACTCCTGGAAAAGGTGGTTCTGAACATTTGGGTAAACCAGTTTTCAATACCGTTGCAGAATCTGTTGAAAAAGCAGGTGCAAATGTTTCTATTATCTTCGTTCCGCCAGCATTTGCTGCAGATGCGATCATGGAAGCTGCTGAAGCGGGAATTAAAGTAATTGTTTGTATTACAGAAGGAATTCCGGTTGAAGATATGGTAAAAGTGAAAGCTTATATCGCTGACAGAGATTGTAGATTGATCGGACCAAACTGCCCGGGAATTATTACTTCTGACGAAGCGAAAATTGGTATTATGCCAGGTTTTGTTTTCAAAAAAGGCAGAGTAGGAATCGTTTCTAAATCAGGAACTTTAACTTATGAAGCAGCAGATCAAGTTGTAAAAGCAGGTTACGGAGTTTCTACCGCGATCGGAATTGGTGGTGATCCAATCATTGGAACAACTACAAAAGAAGCGTTAGAACTTTTCATTAATGATCCAGAAACTGATGCGGTTGTAATGATCGGTGAGATCGGTGGTAACTTAGAAGCTGAAGCTGCAAGATGGTACAAAGCAAGTGGTTCTAAAAAACCAGTTGTAGGATTTATCGCAGGACAAACTGCACCAAAAGGAAGAACAATGGGTCATGCAGGAGCAATTGTAGGTGGTGATGAAGATACTGCTCAAGCTAAAATGGCGATCATGAGAGAAAATGGCATCAACGTAGTAGATTCTCCAGCGGAGATTGGCGCTACGGTTGCCAAGGTATTAGGATAAAAACACAACACAATATGAAAAAGATTTTAATCAGTACAGCACTTTGCGCAGCTACATTTTTATCTGCACAGATTGATTTGAGCAGTACCCGATACGGTGTAACTGCAGGTGGAACTTACTCTCGGGTAAGCAACGCTCACAATCCGTCGGGTCCGTTGTATTCTTTTTATGGTGGTTTCCTGGCGATGATCCCAATTGGTCAAAACAACCAGTTTTTTATTCAGCCCGAAGTTGAATATTTGGGAGCCGGTGAATCGGGGAAAGACAAGACTGCGCAAGGATCAACTGGATATGATGCGGTTTATGCCAATAATTACATCAGTGTTCCGATTTATTTTAAAGGGTATTTTTCTGAAGCAGAATCTGAGTTTTTTGCAATGGCAGGTCCGAAATTTAATTTTCTGATCAGCCAAAATGTAAAAGATGCCCCTTTAAGATATACGGTAGAAGGCGATCCTGCAACCGGCGTAAACGGTAAAGCAGCCACTTTTAATTTTGCTGTTGGTCTTGGTATCGGTTATTCTTACAAACGACAACTCGAAATTGCTGCACGTTATGATCTTGGTTTAAGCAATACTTATCCTGGCTTGATGAATGAAAAAGGAAGTGATTCTAACATTCAAAAGAAAAAATCTGAACAGGTTTTTAGCGTAGGTTTAAGTTATGTTTTCCGATAAGATAGAACTTTTCATTTATACAGATCCCATCAATATTACTTGATGGGATTTTTTTTGGTATAAATTTTCTGAGTTTGTGGCAGATTATTTTCCCTGGATGTCAAATAATTTTTTTTGCGGGCGGTAGTATTCTCTTTGCGGGTGGTAGTATTCTCTTTGCGGGTGGTAGTATTCTCTTTGCGGGTGCTAGTATTCTCTTTGCGGGTGGTAGTATTCTCTTTGCGGGTGGTAGTATTCTCTTTGCGGGTGGTAGTATCTACTTTGCAGGTGGTAGTATTCTCTCTGCAGGTGGTAGTATTCTCTTTGCGGGTGGTAGTATTCTCTTTGAAGGTGATAGTATTCTCTTTGCAGGTGGTAGTTTCTACTTTGCGGGTGCTAGTTTCTAGTTTGTAGTTTTGAATATATTTTTTATAAAAGCATTTATCAACTTCCATTTTTGCTTTATGATATCTGAATCCATTATATTCAGGTCCGAAAACAGACATTTTATATTCACTTTTACAATCTTGTATATTAATAGATTTTGTTAAGTCCGGATTTACTAATCTGAAAATAGCAAATAGCACTAAAACATACCCCGAAGTTTTCTGAATCTTTTTGATTTCATATCTTGTTTTAGAATTTTGCCTACCGTTTTGCTGCTTCTCGTCAGTTGCGAAACGCGAACGTGAACTTACAACAAAATTCGCAATTGCGAGAAACAACAGTTATGCGAAGTGCGACTCCATTAAATTTGCTCAAATTCAATAGTTAAATTTCTTTTTTCTGCTTTGAAGAACTTCAAGGTTTCATACTTGTAATCTGAACATAACGAAATAAATGTTTCGATATCTGAGGACGTAACATTTAAACCAAAATATATTGATTTTAAAAATGATTTTTTGAACTTCTGTAATTCAGGTTTTCTATTTAAAGTAATCAATCTGAATTCTTTTTCATAACTCCAAGTATTAGATTTACATAGCAACATTTTGTAAACTGCGAATATTCTGTTTGAACTTAAATAATTAATTTTTTCATACTCTGCATAACCGACTTCGCCTTCAGTAACATCTTCTTCTGCTAAATTTGTAAATCCATGAGATGTTAAATCACTATCAAACTCCAAACAAATTCCTTTGTGCTTATCAGCATAATGTAACCACATCAATATGTTATTGTTGATTAAGGAAAAACAAGAAACCCTTGCACCTTTTACTTTTTCTATTTGCGCTTCTTTATACATTTTTTCAATGAAACCTTCTTCTTGAATCAATTCATTAAAACCAGGATGATTTTGAAATATTAATTTTATTGTTTCTATCTCATAACTTGTGTGTTCATCTAACTTATCTGGAAGTTTAAACTCTAATAGGTTAACATCGCAATCAAAAGGGTCGTTAAAAGTAGATGGATCAGAAAATTTTATTGAATTGCTTCTTATTATTAATTCTGCTGTGCTTAACGGCGAATATTTATAAAGGATTTTTGGTTTATCGAAATTCATAAATCATCATCTTCAAGTGTGTTTTGGAGTATTTTGCATAACGTTTGAGTATTTCTGTTGGCGGGGACTTTTTATAAATAGTCTTTGTAAATATAACAAATTGGACAATTAGCGAAAATCTTTATGATAAACTTCCAACTGCCTAATAGAAATACCGTGTTGACGGCAGTTTTTTTATTCAATGCCGAATAATTTTCCATTAAAAGTATGAGTACAGCAATTACAAAATGGTATCATATCTTTTGCTTTTAGATTTGGATTCGAGATTTGTAAAATTCCGATTTTGTCAACATACAAACCAGAGAAATAAGAGGATTCTCCAGTTCTTACAAAATCTTCTTTTTCATCTTCTCTTAAAGCGACCATCCCAAATATTGCATCAGAACTATTTAATCTAGATTTTGCTTCACTAAAAACGTTGTCCCAGTCCGATCCAACTTTTGACAACAGAAATCTGTACAGTGGTGTGTAATCTAAACCTCTTTCTTTTCGACCAAACATTTTTCCTTTCGTTTGTTCTAATGTTTCCTTTTTACTGTTTCGTGTACTTTTAAAATCTCCACCAAAATTATGATGAACATTATATGTTTTAGTATTTACTTTTCTAAATAATTTAGATTTTTCTTTGTTCATTTTTTAATTAAAATAAAAAATCTGACTTTTTTTTTGCGAAATATTTTTTGATTGGAGTCGGTTTAAAATTTGTCACCAAACTATCTTATATGTATCATTTCGTGATACTTTATTTAATCGCTAAAATAACAAAAATTCCTTTCAAATCATCGAAAGGAATTTTTATGGGTATTTTTTAAGTTATAATTCTACTATCAATTAACTAAGACCTGATCCATTTCCAAAGTTCTTTCGCAGTTGCTTTATTTCCGTACATCAAAATCCCCACTCTGTAAATTTTCGCCGCCAGATAAATCATAAGCAGCGTAGAAGCGATCAATAAAAACATCGACAATGCAATTTGCCACGCTGGAACTCCAAACGGAATTCTCGCAATCATCGCAACGGGCGAAGTAAAGGGGATCATCGAAAGCCAAAAACCAAGCGGACCTTCCGGGTTATTCATGATCGTGAAACTTCCATACATTCCCAACATTAATGGAATAATCGCAAATAAAGTAAATTGCTGCGTTTCCGTTTCGTTATCTACCGCAGAACCGATTGCTGCGTACATCGAACTGTAAAAAATATAGCCGAGTAAAAAGAAAACGATAAAGACAAAAATAATAAGCGGAAAATTCAAGTCTAAAAGAATATGGGAAACTTCCGTCGCAGTTTGTTTGAAATCAAATTTCTGCATCATTTCCGCCGATTGTTCACCACCCGGAATCTGTTTTTGCATGGCCGAAAATCCGGTATTCAGAAATAGTGCGCCAATGACCGACATGGTGATCCAGATGCTGAACTGGGTTACTGCAACCAAAGTTACGCCCAAGATTTTTCCCATCATTAATTCAAAGGGTTTCACTGAGGAAATGATGATCTCAACAACACGATTGTTTTTTTCTTCCAAAACGCTTCGCATCACACGAACACCATAAATGATGATGAACATGAAAACGGCGTACATGAGAACCATGCTCAAACCCGATTTTACGCCAAAATCCAGATCAGAATCGCCTTTGTTATTATCGACAATGTTTTGGGTGTTGAGATCGAAATTTTTATCCAGATTACTCAGTTGATCTTGAGAAATGCCGAGTGTTTTTATTTTTTCTTTCTTGATGATTTTTGAGAGATCTGCGACGACACTTGATTTGGTGTCAAACCCAATTTTTTTATTGATGAGCAATTGAGAATTTTTTTCCAGGTTATCGAAATTATTATTTTCCAGTTTTGGAATGATCAATAATCCTTCAATTCCGGTCATATCTTTCAAAGTTGCAGTTAAAGCCCGTTCGTTTTCCTGGGGAACAAAAACATATTTGATGGCTTTTGTACTTTTTAAATTTGCTACAAAAAGTCCGCTTTTATCAACTACATTAAAGGTGCTTGAACTTTCATTGGCTTTAAACATAAAGGCAATCAAAAGTCCGAAACCGATCATCAGAACCGGTGCAAGAAGGGTAAGAATGACAAAAGATTTTTTCTTTACCTGCGTAAGATATTCTCTTTTGGTGATGAGAAATATATTTTTCATAAGTTATAGTTGATTGTTGATCACTGATAATTGATAGATGATGTTATTAAATCAATAAGCCATCAATCATCATTTATTGTTGTACTGCGTTAATAAAGACTTCATTCATGCTCGGGATTTTCTCGTCAAACGATCTTATTTTCCCGATTTTCATGAGTTCATTTAACAGTAAATTCTGGTCGTTATCATTTTTTAGATTGAAGGAAACGAGCTGATTTTCGGTCGAATAATCATTAATCTGAAACTGATTTTTAAAAAGTTCAAATTTCTCCTCATTGACTTCGGCAAGCGTAATTCCAAAAATATTTTTCTTGAATTTTTCGCGAACATCAAATACTTTTCCGTCTAAAACTTTCTTTGCATTGTCAATCAGCGCTACGTAATCGCACATTTCTTCGACGCTTTCCATTCGGTGAGTTGAGAGGATGATCGTCGTGCCGTTATTTTTTAATTTCAGGATCTGGTCTTTAATTAAGTTTGCATTTACCGGATCGAAACCTGAAAAAGGTTCATCCAATATCAACAGCTTCGGTCGGTGCAATACCGTGACTACAAACTGAATTTTCTGCGCCATTCCTTTGGAAAGTTCGCTCAGTTTTTTCTTCCACCACTGATCGATCTGTAATTGTTCGAACCAGTATTTGGCTTGCGACAGTGCATCGCTTTTACTCATTCCTTTCAACTCCCCAAAATAAAGAATCTGGTCGCCAACAGACATGTTTTTATACAAACCCCGTTCTTCCGGCATATAACCGATTTGTTTGATGTGTTCGGGATTCAGCTTTTGATTATTGATATAAACCTCGCCAGAATCAGCCTGTGTAATTTGATTGATGATTCGAATGAAAGTCGTCTTTCCAGCACCATTTGGACCTAATAATCCGTAAATGCTGGCTTCAGGAACATCGATAGAGAAATTTTCGAGCGCCAGTTTTTTTCCGGCGTTATAAGTCTTCGTTACATTTTCTGCTTTAAGCATCCAATTAATTTTATAGATTAGTCTTTAAATAACATTGAAAGTTACGGAAATATTGATAAATATTAGAAAACTTCATTTAGGTTTTTCCCAGATTCAGCGGTCGTGATTTTAGTCTTTTTAAAATTTAAGGTGCTTTCAAATAGTAATTCAAATTGATGGAAAGTTTTATAATTGTATTTGAAAATTCTTCCTGCTTGTGCTAACTAATGTTTGTGTACATTTATTGAAATGAATTTCGAATAAAAATTTGATCTGTATGAAAAAAACATTTTTACTATTTTCAGTTTTATTTTTCACTAATGCTTTTGCTCAGAAAGCAGATTTCATTAATCCAAAAGGAAAATGGTATTTGGGCGCAGAAGCGGGCCTCAATATCATCAATGAATATGCTGTAGATCAAAAAGATGTTTCACTTCAGGGAGGAGTTTTGGCAGAATATTACATTGGAAAACAGTGGAGTTTGTCGGCACGGTTAAAATATTTTAAGACGGGACTCGCTTTTTACAGACCAGATACGCACAGTGGAAGTTGGCTTGATCTGGGAAGTGATGAATCTTTTGGCACTTTTCGGGGAGCTGTAATTTCAATGCCGGTCGATATAAAGTGGGAATTTAGATTATATAAAAATCTTCGCGCTAATCTAAAATTGGGAGTTGCTTATAATATTGAAACCAAAAGTGAATATAATTATTCGGAAAATCTTAGCACCGAGTATGCAAAACAATTCGCAAGTTTAAATTCGGGAATAGGATTAAACTACTTCGTTGATGAAAAACTGGCAATTTATGCTGATTACGAATATTATTTATTGGGCGGTTATAAAGGTTCTACCCATTTTATTATCTTAAATGGAGGTTATTATCCACAGAATGCGCTGCTTAATTTTGGTGTAAAATATAATTTTAAAAAGTGATATTTGAAGAACTAAATCAGTAAATTTTGAGTGAGCTTTTCGACGCTATTGATAAATATTTAAAAAGCTTTAACCACTCAAAAACTCAAATCCTCAATAACCAAGATTCAAACCTGGCTCTTTTTACTTTTTACCTAGCTCTTTTTCTAACTGGAAAACTCAAAATCTTTATAAAACGCATCAGCTTCTGCGATCACAACATCCATTTCCTCCAGAGTAAAAACTTCTAAAAATTTACGTCGGAAATCTTTAAAATGAGGGATCCCACGGAAATAATTGCCGTAATGTTGACGCATTTCGATGAGTCCTAATCTTTCACCTTTCCATTCCATACTCCATTCTGCGTGTTGACGAATAGCTTCTAATCTCTGAGTAAGGGTAGGTTCGGGTAGAATTTCTCCCGTTTTGAAAAAATGTTTGACTTCATTGAAGATCCAGGGATAACCAATTGCGCCGCGACCGATCATAATGCCGTCGCAGTCGTATTTATTTTTATAATCCCAGGCTTTTTGGGGAGAATCTACATCACCATTCCCGAAGATCGGAATATTAATTCTGGGATTGTTTTTTACTTTAGAAATATAATTCCAGTCCGCTTCACCTTTGTACATTTGAGCGCGGGTTCGGGCGTGAATCGTTAAGGCTTTTACGCCAACATCCTGCAGTCTTTCAGCGACTTCCATGATATTGATGGTTTCTGTATCCCAACCTAAACGGGTTTTTACGGTCACCGGCAGATCGGTAGAATTTACAACGGCTTTTGTAAGACGGATCATGAGATCAATATCTTTTAAAACTCCAGCACCGGCTCCTTTACAAACCACTTTTTTTACGGGACATCCAAAATTAATATCAACAATATCCGGGTTTACTGCGGCTACGATCTTGGCAGAAAGCGCCATTGCTTCTTCATCACCACCGAAAATCTGAATTCCAACGGGTCTTTCATAATCGAAAATATCGAGTTTTTTCATGCTTTTCATTGCGTCCCGAATAAGACCTTCTGAAGAAATAAATTCAGAATACATCATGTCTGCACCGTGCATTTTGCACAATCTGCGGAATGGTGGATCTGAAACATCTTCCATGGGAGCGAGCAACAAAGGAAATTCTGGCAGTTCGATATTACCGATTTTTATCATGGTGCAAAGGTAATTTTTTTGTGCGAAATGACGAAAAGTGAATTTCAGATAAAAATTTCTATAAAAAAAAACAGACTTCAATGAAATCTGTTTTAATATATTTTTAGAAAGAAAATTTAATCAAAATCGTGATGGGTATCATCTTTTGAATTACGGTGTACAAACCACATTCCGATCGTTAAACCAACTACACCTGCGACAGCGGTCATCAAAGCAGTTTCTATTTTATCGGCATTATTGTTACCGATGTAATTCATTAAAAATAAAATGATGAAAGTAATCATTGCGATCACCAGAAATTTAGTGCTTTTAATATCCATTATCTTAATTTATAAGAGATCATGATTCCACCTTTGTACGGAAGGAATTCTCCGCTTTTGTTCCAGTCGCGTCCGTCGTCATCGTACCGAACATCCAGACCGTGAACACGACCTTTGTAAAAACTTTGTATTGTTCCTGCTCCAAAAAACAGATCCATATTCCATTTTTCGCTAAGTTGAAACTGATATCCGACGATTGCACCAAGCATTATTGCGTATCCATCCTGATAAACATCCGCTCTGTTATAAACCGGAGATGTCGGTGTATACTGATAAATACCGTCTCCCCAATAATTGTATTTTTGAATGATAAATCGCGCGGCAGAAAGATTGGCACCGACATACCAGTGTTTGAATGCTTCCTTAAAATAATATCTGCCATCAATACCGATCATGTAAACCTGCGCATCTTTTCCAGCAAATGATTTCCAGGGAGAAACAAAAATTTCACCTTGAATCGTCATTTTTCTATTGAGTTGGTATTCAAGTCCGGCATTCAAAATTCCGACCGGAAGAAAAAGTGCGTTTGCTTTGATGTATAATTTTTTTGGAGCGACAGTAACAGTATCCTGAATTTGACCACTTACGAAAGATGCAATGGAAATGGATAGGGCCAGAATTAATTTTTTCAAAATAGAATTGTTATTTTAAAGTTTCTAAAAGTTTCGTCGCCAAAGTTGCATCTTTTCCCTGCGTTACAGCAAGATTTTTCGCAATTTCGGCATACATTTTTGCATTGTCTTTATTCCCGGTTTCGGCATATAATTTTGCAAGGATGTAAGTGTTTTCAGCCGTTTCACTTTTCATGACTGCTTTTTCGGCCCATTCTTCTGCCTTTTTAAGAGAAACGCGGTTCGAAACATGCTCACTAAAGATCCAGGCTGCTTTTATCAATTCTTCGGTATCAAAACTATCGGAATTTTTGTAATATTCCAAAGCTGCTTTTTCGTACCCAGTGTAATTTGAAACAGTGGGATAGAATAATACTTTCATTCTGTTCAACGCAGTTTCCGCGTCGTCTTTGCCAATTAATGGGATTGCATTTTTGTAGAAATATGCATCATTAATGACACCTGTCTTCTGGTCTAAAGAAGTTTCCAGAATTTTAGAAATCTTGATATTCGCATCAAATTGTTTGTAAATATCTTCTGACATTAAAGTAATGATCTCTGCTTTTTTATTGACGAAAACTTTATAATTAGGGTCATTCGGAGATTTTAGAAAATAAAGCAGCATGCCTAAATCATCCTTCGTTAGCGGATCATTTTTTTTGACCTCGAAATATCTCTCTGAAACTTTTTTAGCCAGATCATAATCATTATCCGCATATAAGCGCATCATATTCAATAAAAACTCAGGATCTTTTTCTCCTTTTTCGAAAAGTTCTTTGTTAGAGGAAGTCGCATATTTAGGATTGTTGGCTTCTTTAGCAATGGTCAAAAAATCCTCTTCGCCCATGTAACCCATATTTTTTAAGACCACTTCACCATCACCATTCAGAAAAAGAAAACTCGGATAGGAACGAATTCCATATTTCATGGCTAACTGTGGACCTTCCCCTTTTTCCATGTCAAATCTTGCATTGATAAAATTGCTGTTGTAATAATCTGCAACTGATTTTAGAGGAAAAACATTTTTTTCCATCAGTTTACAAGGACCACACCATGACGCATAAGCATCGATGAAAACAATTTTTTTCTCTGCTTTTGCTTTGGCGAGAATTTCTTTGAAACTTGTTTGCTGAAAGTTGATCCCTTCCTGCGAAAAAATCAAAATAGAAATACATAATATAAGGAGTGAAAATATTTTTTTCATTTTCATTAAAAATTTGATGCGAAGATAAATATAAAAAAATAACAGAACTATTTTTTTGAAGCGGTTGTTTAAATCTTGTTTAAAGTTTAAAGTTTAAAGTTTAATGCAGTTGCAACTCACTGTCAAAGATTTAAACTTTGCCAAAAGAGAATTTTAAAATTATCGCGGTAATTAATTCCCCTTCCTTTACAAAAGAAAAACTCCGGAGATAATCCGAAGTTTTCAATTATTAGTAAACGTTTCTAATCAATTTTAAAAGAATCTTTCAAAGTAACCGTTCTGTTAAAAACCATATTTTCCGCGGTAGAATCCCTGTCTTTCATAAAATAACCAATTCTTTGAAACTGATAAGGATGTCCTATTTCTGCGTTTTTAAGACTCGGCTCTGCAAATCCTTTTACGGTTTTTAAACTCTCTGGATTAATGAATTGCATGAAATCATTTTCTTTTTCTGCATCTGGTTGTGGCGTGGTAAAAAGTCGGTCGTAAATTCGGATATCCACAGGAATCGCATGTTTTGCAGAAACCCAGTGCAACGTTCCTTTTACTTTCCGCAAACTTTCTTCTGTTCCGCTTCCTGATTTGCTTTTCTCATCGTAAGTGGCGTAAATGGTTGTGATCTTCCCATTTTCGTCTTTGTCTACGCTTTCTGCCTTAATGATGTAAGCAGATTTCAAACGGACTTCACCACCTAATTTTAAGCGGAAAAACTTTTTATTCGCTTCTTCCTGAAAGTCCTCTCTTTCGATATAAAGTTCTCTTGAAAAAGGAATTTCCCGCGTTCCGGCATTTTCCTCTTCCGGATTATTTTCGGTTTCTAAATATTCCTCTTCATTTTCCGGATAGTTCGTGATCACCAGTTTTACAGGATCTACGACCGTCATTACTCTTGTTGCAATTTTATTTAGATCTTCGCGCACGAAAAATTCAAGCAACTGAATGTCTATTAAATTTTCCCTTTTCGCAACACCAACTCTTTCAATGAAGTTTTTAATAGAAGTTGGAGTGAAACCTAATCTTCGCATTCCGGAAATCGTCGGCATTCTGGGATCATCCCAACCTGTAACTGCATTTTCTGCAACCAGACGCTGTAATTTTCTTTTGGAAGTGATCATGTAAGAAACATTCATTCTTGCGAATTCGCGCTGTTTATTTCTTACCGAATTTTCTTTATAAACCTGATCTAAATACCAATCATAAAGTGGACGGTGATTTTCGAATTCCAGGGAACATAATGAGTGCGAAATTTGTTCAATGTAATCTGATTCTCCGTGTGCCCAATCGTACATCGGATAAATTTTCCATTGATCGCCTGTTCTGTGATGAGGTCTTTTCAAAATTCTGTACATCACCGGATCGCGCATATTCATATTCGGCGATTTCATATCAATTTTTGCACGAAGCGACATCGAACCTTCTTCGAATTCGCCATTCTTCATTTTCTCAAAAAGGTCTAAACTTTCTGCTACAGGACGGTTTCTAAAAGGCGAATCAACACCTTCTTCGAAGGGATTTTTTCTTTGTTCTGAAATTATTTCTGAAGATTGCTCATCTACGTAAGCTTTTCCGTCATTGATCATTTGAACTGCCCAATCATATAATTGGTCGAAATAATCAGAGGCATATAATTCCTGATCGTATTTGAAACCTAACCAATCGATATCTGCTTTGATCGAATCTACAAATTCCTGTTCTTCTTTTTCAGGATTCGTATCATCAAAACGAAGATTTACAGGTGCGCCATATTTTTCGCCCAGACCAAAATTAATACAGATCGCTTTGGTGTGACCAATATGCAAATAACCATTCGGTTCTGGCGGGAAACGAAAACGCAATTTCTCTTTCGGGAAACCTGCTGCAATATCTTCTTCTATTATATGCTCAATAAAATTGAGGGGTTTTTTATCTTCTTCCATTGTTTTTCTTGTAGTGCGCAAATTTACAGATTATTGAGGGAAAGAAAAACTTGCAATCTCAATTTTTTCACAACATTGAGTTCTAATTACGTACAATTGATGAATTATGAATGATTTCAGCTAATTATTTTTGATTATCAATCAAAATACAAAAAAATAGTTTTAATTTTATGCGAAAGTTTAAATTGTCTTGTATTCCCGATAATATTTATTAAAAAAATCGTATTGGTAGTCTGCGAAAGTTTGTAATTTTAGTTAAACGAGTAATTTTTAAAGAAAAGAATTTATGAAATTGTAAATCTATGTTTGTTGCTGCTGTATCAATTACATATATCATCCTTCTTTATCTCTGCTTCTTAATTTCTTTTTTCCATCGAAAAAGAGATTATTCCTACATTTTCGTGTATTTTCTTATTGTAGCACTTATCGAGACTACGACTTATTTTTTCAAGGTAGAAATAAATCACATTTATACGGCCGCTTCCTTTTTCTACATTGGGTACTTTACTTATTATTACGCAAAACAAATTGAGAAGCAAAAGAAACTAATTATTAGTTTAGGCGTATTGGCTTCGGTCATTAGTGTTGTATTTATAATTTTTTCTGAATATTCTTTTTCGATAGCCCTCGGCGTAACGGTCGCCGTATTTTATATTACACTTGCACTTTTTTGGCTTTTTGATCAAATAAGGAATGTGCAGAAAGTTTATATTTTGAAAAAGCAGGCATTTTGGGTAAGTACAGCACTGCTTTTCTGGAGCATTATTTTTTTATTCAGAATTACCCTTATGCATTGGCTTGCAGCTAATGACTATTCTTTTTTAGTCGTTTTAGATGATATTTTTAAAGTATCAGTCGTCTTAACTTATGTATTCTTTCTTATTGCAGTTACCCGTAAATATTAGAATGAAATGAGAGCTTTACCGGTCGAAATTAAATTTTCCATAATTATTGCTATTCTTTTGATGGTGATAATTGTAGTATTTTTAATTTTTATCATTGTTCTGTATTACCGCCGGCAAATGATCTTCAGCAAAGAAGAAAGGTTGAAAGAAATGGAATATCGAACTCAGCTTTTACAACAGGAGATCGATTACCGAAAAAAAATGCAAAGTGAGCATGACCGTGTTTCCCATGATCTACACGATGATCTTGGATCAGGAATTACTGCTTTGAAACTTCAAACCCAGTTTATTAAACAAAAAACGACCGATATAAAAATCAGTCAGAATATTGAGGAGTTGCTGCAAACTTGCGATGAATTAAATGTTTCAATGCGGCAAATCCTGTGGAATTTGAAAGTCGGAGATGACAATTTGGAAAATTTCGCCCAGCGAATAAGCCATTACGCCAAAAACTTTTTTGCAAAAACCAATATTAAAGTACATATTTTTAAAGAGGAAGTTGGTTATGATCACATCTCCGCAGATACGCGCAGAAACCTATATCTGTGCATAAAAGAGGCGCTCAATAATGTTTACAAGCACAGTAACTCCGAGAATGTAGAGGTTCATTTCAATAGAGATGGCAAAATTTTCACGGTTGATATAAAGGATGATGGAGTAGGGATCACGCCGGATGCAGCTTACGGAGATGGAATTGAAAATATGAAATCCAGAATGGTTGCGCTGTGTGGAAATTTAAATTTTGTTCCGTCAGAAAAAGGCCTACATGTAAGATTAAATTTAGATCTTCAAAATGATCAAGATAGCATCAAAAATGTCGAAAAGGTTTGACTTAAATATGATGTTTAGCTCTTCGTAACAATTCTTTAAATGTGATTATAGACACAGGGGTTTTTATTTGAAAACCTGATCTCTAAATCTTTATTCATAAAATCACCGGGATTATTTTGTATTGTAAAAAATAATACTACTTTTGAGTCGAATTAATATTATGTTAAATCGACGTTTCTATTTATAGAAATTATCGTCTTCTTAAAAAGCTCAAATTGAAACTCCTGCTTTTATAAAGTAACTGGTTTTCTGCGAGTAATTTAGTTCACTATCTTCACTGATATCCCGCCCAAACACAAATTTTGAAAGGTAACAACAAAAAATAACTGTAATATGCAGACAAAACTATTTTTTCTTATTTGTACCTTTTTATTAAACTGCTGTCCTTTATTAGGTCAGCAATTTTGTGCAGGTGCGAAAATAACAGATGCTTTAGGAAATGAAAACCCAGTCATTAACTGCAGCTATCCGCTCAATGGAAAATGTTTTCAACTGAAAACCGAGATCCCGGTTTTTAATAAAACTGATTCATACAATGTTTCCTCCGAAACCTTTACGCCTTACGGTGATTTTAACGCGGGAACTGCACTTCATGCGAATGGTGATGATTTATTTTTTACCAAAGTAGATATCCCTTTTAATTTTTGTTTTTTTGGAAATAACTACAACTCAGTCATAATAGGAACCAATGGCGTTATATCATTTGATGTTTCTCAACTTGGAAACATTAATTATCCTAATGTAGAAGATTTAAACCCGAATACCTCGCTCCACAAAAGCAGTATTTTTGGTGCTTTCAGTGATATCGTTTTTTCTCCTAATGATGATTCCGAGATTTATTACAGCATTACTGGTACGGCGCCCTGTCGTAAACTAATCGTCAATTTTTATAAAGGTAGAATTGTTGGATGTAACGAAACTGCTACCTCTCAAATTGTCTTATCTGAAGGTTCAAACAGTATCGAAGTTTTTGTGAAAAATAAGCCACTTTTATGTCCTTCTGCAAAATTTAAAAATTCTTTAATAGGAATTATAAATGAAGACAGAACCGTTGGATATTCTCCGCCGGGAAGGAATACAGGTATTTGGACAGCGGAGAATGAAGCATGGAAATTCACTCCTTCAGGTTCGGCGATCACGCCGCAAATTTTATGGTTTAATTCAAAAAATGAATCAATTGGTGCGGGTAATACGGTAAATGTTTGTCCCGAAAAAAATGAAGTTTATACGGTAAAAGTAAAATACCCGATGTGCGGAGATTTTGATTATACTTTAGAAGCCAGTACAAATGTTACATTTGCGCCAGATTACCCATTGACAAAGGATTTTACAGCTGTTCTGTGTGGTACTAATTCATTAAACATCAATTTAGAAGATTATAAGAGCGATCTCACTCCTCAAAATGCAAATAATTTTATTTTTACGTATCATAATTCTTTGGCAGAAGCACAAAGCGGCGATAATCCGCAACCTATAACTTTTGTGCTTTCCGGTAACAAAACTTTTTTTGTACGTGTTCAAAACCTTTCTGATCCGTCCTGTTTCCGGACTGCGGAGTTAAATTTAAAATTACTTTCAAACAGTTTGCTTACTAATACATTGGCGATCTGTGATATTAATAATGACGGCGTGGAAAGCAGTTATCAGCTTTCGTCGCTCAATTCGAAACTATTTTCTGCTCCTATCACGGGTACGATCCATTATTTTTTATCTGCTCAAGACGCTGCCAATAATGTTGGTGAAGTATCAACGGCGAATATTGTGAATAATATCGAATTGTATGTAAAATATGACACGACGACTTGTAGCCAGATTTTCGGTCCTGTAAAAATCACTTTTATAGCCAGTCCGGTGGTAAATACGCCAATAAGTTTTACATATACTACCTGTGATTTTAAGTATGATTCTGTTGAACTCTTTGATTACTTGGGTATTATTGGACCATTGGTAACCTCAGAACAAAATGTAATTTTAAGTTTTTACAGATCGTATCAGGAAGCTTATTCAGGAAGTGGCAGCAGTATCAAAGATATTATCAAAGGGAAATATCCCGTTTTTGTCAGAGTACAGTTTCCCGGTGGATGTTTCAGTATTGCCACCGTAAATATGGATGTTACTTTTACCTATGTCGAGGCAAAAGACGATTCTGTTTACAGATGTTTTGATGGTACTGAGGATGTTACGGTTGATCTAAAAGATTATTCGCCCGCCATGCTTTTGCAGTCACCGGTTGGTATAAGTGTTTCTTACTTTAAAACCTCTTTGGATGCAGAAAATAATCAGAATCCTATATCTAATTTACAGACCATAACTAAAGACGGAAATTTAGTGAGAACAAGTTTCTACGTGAGATTTGAAGATTCAACTGGCTGTTACGCCGTAAAGGAAATTGAGATTAATTTAGTTCATGTTATTATTCATCAGACCCAGTTTGAAATATGTGATTTTGAAAATGATGGCCAGGAAAATACGACGCTCTCCGGTTTTAATAAAATGATCGTCGGATCGCAAAATGCTACCGTTTCTTATTTTATTAGTCAGACTGATGCGGAAAATAATAACAATCCTTTAACGACGTACAATATTCAAAACGGAACTAAATTATTTGTAAAAATAGTATCTTACGTTTGCTCCAATGTTTTTGAAATTAATTTAAAGTTAGTTCTAACGCCGACTGTAAAAACGGTAGTTGAGGTGGTTAAAAATTCGGTTTGTGATAATAATAATGATGGTCATGAACCTTTTGATCTCACGGGTTTGCAAAATGAAATTTACGCAGATACTGCGCCGGTTTCGTTTCAATACTATCAAACTTACGATGCTGCGAGCAATTCTTTATCTGGATTAATAGCAAATCCCACCACATTTAGCTCCCAGCATAAAAGTACCGTTTACGCGAAAGTCTCTAATGGAAATGGCGGTTGTTATTCTGTCAGTACCATCAATATTACTTTAAATTTTTTGCCGGTCATTGTCATCAAACCTGCAGTGCTTCAGAAATGTGATTTTGATTTTAATCTGAATGAATCATTTACGCTCAGTGACGCGATCCCGGACTTGTTTTCTCAGGCTCAAAATTCAATCCTGCTCGGAAATATAAATATTACGTATTATAAAACGGAGCTGGAAGCAAACAATGGCATTCCTTCTACCCAGATCACTTCGCCTGTAATTACGGCTCATTCAAGATTTAAAGTTTGGGTAAGATTTACGTCAAAAACTACATTTTGTTTTTCTGTCACTTCTATTGAATTACAAACTTACATTCCTCCCAAAGCTTTAAACTCTAAAATATCAGGGATTTGTGATGATAATTTAGATGGTTTATACGATGTTGATCTGACTAAATTTACATCAGGTATGATCTACACGCAAAGTGCTGATAATCATTTTACATTTTTTTATACTAAAGCCGAAGCTGATCAAAATGTTAATCCTATTTTAAATCCTGACAAATTTACTTTTAATGCTTCAGTGACGAGAATTTGGGTACGCGTGCAAAATATTCCAGGATGTTTTGATACTGCTTCTGTAGATTTAAATTTAGGCCAGAAAGTAAAACTGATCAATGATGGACCTTTCACTGTTACTAATACTTGTGATGTAGGAAACGATGGGACAGAAAATATTGATTTAACCCAATTTGAAAGTTCTTTGTATCGTCCTGCAACTTTCGAATATTATCCAAGTTTACTCGATCTCAATAATAATACTCATATAATAAACTCGCCGAAAGCTTTTCTTTATAATGAGAATTCTGGAGTACAAAAGGTGTTTGTAAAAATCATGTCTCCCGGATTTTGTCCTGAGAAAGCTGAAATAAATTTAAGCTTGAAAAAGACGCCGATGTTCACTTTACCTAACTATAATTACTGTCCGGAAAGCTTCGTAGATATTAAACCCGATTTTTCAAATTTGAATATCGTGACGTTTGAATGGCTGGATCCTACAGGAAAAGTTGTTTCTAAAACCAAAGAACTTTTAGGCGTAAAAACTGCCGGGCTTTATAAAATAAATGTGAGCGCGGCAAATGGCTGTACATTTTCGACCACGTTTAATGTTAAGGTATTTGAAATCCCTGTGATCACAGATTTAATCGCAAATGGGAACACCATTACGGTTATTGCTACAGGAAGTCATAAAATTTTGTACTCAAAAGATGGGATCAATTTTGTGGAAAATAATGTTTTTACCAATCTTCCTTTTGGCGTCACCACATTTTACGTGAAATTTGAGGGATCAGACTGTCTTCCAAATTCCAAGGAAGGCGTTATTTTAAATATCAGAAACGCTTTTACTCCCAATGCAGATGGATACAATGATACGTGGATCATCGATGATTTAAATGTTTTCAATGGGAAATCTGCAAATTTGAAAGTGTTTAACCGATTCCTGGTTAAAGTTTTTGAACAGGACAGCGCAAGTCGTTTTGTGTGGAACGGAACATTTAATTCACGATTGGTGAATACCGGTTCATATTGGTATCAGATCACTTTACCTGATGGCAGAACGTACACCGGCTGGGTCTTGGTGAAAAACAGGAACTAGAATTTTATAACTTAATTTTAAATATTTTCCTAAATTTTTATTGAAAGTTGATCGCCATTCAGATATAGACGTGTTTCCAAATTATTCGTAAATAATCCACCGGTTCCTAAACCTTGCGGCATCGCAGGGTTTTTGGTAAAAGTATATTGTGCAATGGCGTTCAAACCCATATTGCTTTCCAAAGCGGAGGTGATCCACCAACCAATTCCCAGACTTTCTGCCAAAGAGATCCACTCATCACTTCCGGAGAAGCCGCCAATGAGAGAAGGTTTGAGAATAATATATTGCGGTCTGATTTCTTCTAACAACTTTTTCTTTTCTTCTAAATCAACAATTCTAATTAATTCTTCATCCAAAGCAATCGGTGTTGGAGTTTCTTTGCAGAGGATCTTCATCTCCTGTAGATTTCCAGCTTTTATGGGTTGTTCAATGGAATGAATTCCTAAGTATGAAAGTTCCTGTAAAACGATTTTTGCTTCTTCAAAACTAAATCCACCATTTGCGTCAACTCTTAATTCCAGTTGGTCTTTTGGGAATTTTTGTCGCAATTGTTTTATGATCTCTTTTTCAGAATTCCAGTCCACACCGATCTTTAATTTGATGCAGTCGAAGCCTTGGTCTAATTTTTCTTCGATCTGTTGCTGCATGAAATCTGCATTTCCCATCCAGATCAATCCGTTGATTTTTATGGAAGAATTTCCAGCCGTAAATTCACTCGGAAAATATAAATCGTCCCCATTTTCTAAATTTAAGATCGCCTGTTCGTAACCAAACCACATGGAGGGAAAATGAAGCAATTCTTTTTGAATAACTTCTTTATTTTTATTGATATTTTCACAAAGCCATTGTAATTTTTCCTCGTATTCAGGAACATCATCGCAACTTAAACCTCGGAAAAGACCGCATTCGCCGATGCCTTTTTTACCATTTTCTGAAATTTCCAGAAAGAAAGTTTCTTTAGTATTGAGAACGCCGCGCGAAGTTCCGCTGGGATTTTTGAAATTGAGAATGTAATTTTTAAAAGTTGCTTTTTTCATGGAGAATTATTTGAAAAAAAATTCAGGTAAGATCTAACTTCATTTTCGGTAGAAAACGGCCTTTGATTACAGATTCGCGCTGATCATAAGTCGAAAAGCCAAATTTCTTGTAGAAATTTTCTGCGTTGGGTTCAGCTTCCAGAATAATATTTGAAATATTTAAACTCTTTGCTTGTTTCAAAAAATCCTGCATTAATAATTTGCCGAAACCCTTACCAATAAAATTTTGAAATAAAAATAAATTATCTAGCAGAAGCGTGTTTTCATCTATTTTAAGAAAGGAGTAATAACCAACTATTGAAGAATCTAAGACTAAATTATAGGTTTCGTTTTCTGCAATATATTCGGGCGTAATTGTTAATTCATTTTTCCATTTTGATAATTCTTCTCTGGAAAAACCCCAAAAAGCTTTGCCGTCAACGGTGATTTCTGTCAACGTTAAATGATTTTTTTCGGTCGCTTTTTCAATCTTAAAATTTCGCACCAAGATTTGTTAATAAAATTTACATGCTAAAATAGCCCCGATTGCAACGGCATCCTTTTTCTTTTTTTTTAGGAAAAAAGGAAAAGATATAGGGGAAAGCGGGTTAAAGCTCCTGAAAAAATGATTTAAAGAAAGAATTATTTATATTTCTGCATGAATTCCTCAACTTTTTCTACCATTTCTGTTGTTCCGCAGAAAAATGGAACTCTTTGGTGCAATTCTGTTGGTTCTATCTCGAGAATTCTTCTAAATCCATCGGTACATTTTCCGCCGGCTTGTTCTGCCAGTAAAGCCATTGGATTACATTCGTACAATAATCTCAGTTTTCCGTTCGGTGACTGCGAAGTTGAAGGGTAAATATAAATTCCGCCTTTGATCATATTTCGGTGGAAATCGGAAACCAAACTTCCGATGTAGCGAGACGTGTAAGGACGGTCGTTTTCTTCTTCCTGACAATATTTGATATAATCTTTTACGCCTTGTGGGAATTTGGCGTAGTTTCCTTCGTTAATAGAGTAAATTTTTCCTATTTCCGGGAATTTCATGGCTGGATGAGAAAGATAATAGGTTCCCAAACTTGGATCGAGGGTAAAACCATTCACGCCATTTCCGGTCGTATAAACGATCATTGTTGACGACCCATAAACGACGTAACCTGCAGCAGCTTGATTCACTCCTTTTTGTAAGAAATCTTCGATTCCAACGGGAGTTCCGGGTTCTGTAACTCTTCTGTAAATGGAGAAAATTGTTCCTACAGAAACGTTTACATCGATGTTTGAAGAACCATCTAAAGGATCGATCAACACTACATATTTGCTTAAATGTGCGTTCGGACCGGTTTTAACTTCTATATAATCATCATTTTCTTCAGACGCTATCCCGCACACAACTTCTCTTTGTGACAAAGCTTCTATAAAAATTTCGTTTGCCAGAACATCTAATTTTTGCTGTTCTTCACCTTGAATATTTTCACTGCCCACTTTACCGATGATATTTGCGATTCCGGCTTTGTTTACCTGGCGGTTGACCATTTTCGAAGCGAGTCGAATTGCACTTAAGAGGCGGGAAAGTTCACCTGTGGAATACAGAAAATCTTCCTGCTTATCAATAATAAATTCACCGAGCGTCTGAAAATTTTGTTCTGACATTTTTTTGCTTTTTGGATAATTACAAATTTCGGAAATATCTTTGAATCTTTCGGCTTTTCTTTTCAGAAAAATCAAGGAAAACAGGTTTATTTGGAGTCAATGCTTAAATAATTGTGCGTTTCTGGAGAACTTATTTGGAACCTTACTTTTTTTATTAATAATGTCCATTTTTTTATTTCGCCTTAAAATGATATTTTTGAATTTTATTACCATTCTTAAAAAGGAGGTTTTGAAATTGTAAACTATTAATAATTAAATGTTTAATGAAAGTTTTTAAGTTTGGTGGCGCATCGGTGAAAGATGCGGAAGGGGTGAAAAATGTATCTCTTGTTTTAGAATCGGAAGGTTTTGAAAATTGTGTTCTTGTTGTTTCGGCGATGGGAAAAACAACAAATGCTTTGGAAAAGGCGGTTCAAAATTATTTTGATAAGACAGACTATCAAACTGAGATCGAAAAAGTAAAGCAAGACCATCTCGAAATTTCTAAGGGTTTGTTTCAGGAACATCATCCGGTTTTCTCGGAAATTTCTTTATTTTTTGATGATATCGAATCTTTTCTGCGCCGGAATAAATCACCCAATTATAATTTCGTTTACGATCAGGTTGTAAGTTGTGGGGAAATGATCTCCTCCAAAATCTTGAGTGAATATTTAAATGATATCCAGTTCAAAAATCATTGGCTCGATGCGCGGGATTATATAAAAACTGACAGCAATTATCGGGAAGGAAACATCAACTGGGAAGAAACGCAACGAAAAATTTCGGAATTAGATCACGATACGTGTTTTGTTACGCAGGGATTTATCGGTTCAGAAGCGAATAATTTCACAGTGACTTTGGGTCGGGAAGGTTCTGATTATTCAGCAGCGATTTTTGCCTATTGTTTAAATGCAGAAGCGATGACGATCTGGAAAGATGTTCCCGGCGTAATGACAGGTGATCCCAGAAAATTTGAAAATGTAAATCTTTTATCCAATATTTCTTACGAAGAAGCGATAGAAATGGCTTATTACGGTGCATCGGTAATTCATCCAAAAACTTTGCAACCTTTAAAGCAGAAAAATATACCTTTTTATGTGAAGTCTTTTCTGGAGCCCAAAAAACCCGGAACGAAAGTAGGATCTTCGGAGCAAAACGAAAATCAGGAAACCTATATTTTAAAAGAAAATCAAAATTTGATGCGTATTTCTACGCGGGATTTTGCTTTTATTGCAGAGGAACATTTGAGTCAGATCTTCGCACTTTTGGCAAAACATAAAATCACGATTTCCCTGATGCAGACGTCGGCGATCTCCTTCGTTTTGTGTGTGGAAGATAAATACGATCATATTGATGATCTCAATCAGGAGCTGCAGATCAACTTTAATTCAGAGGTCGTGAAAAACGTGTCGCTCTTTACCGTAAGAAATGCTAAATTAGAGGACTTAAATAAGTTCTATGAAAACAAAAATATTTTATTAGAGCAGATTTCCAAAAAAACAATACAAGTTGTAACTAACTAATAACCAATGAGTCTTATTTCTAAAAGTGATTTAATAAAAGCGTCTGGTCTGGATAAAATAGGATTCTTAAAAAATGCTGTCGCGTCGGCGATGATGAGTTTAACCAAGATCAATGAAGTCAACAGACTTTACGATTCCCTGAAGGATAAAGTTGGTAAAGATTTTTTTGATTCTTTCGTGCGGCAAAGGAATTTAAAATATATTGTTTTTACGGAGGATCTGGCTAAAATACCGAAAACAGGTCCTTTTATTTTGGTTTCTAATCATCCTTTGGGTGGAATTGATGGAATTTTGATGACGAAAATTCTTACCGAAATTCGGCCTGATTTTAAAATTATGGGAAATTTTCTTTTAGAGAAGATCGAACCCATGAAACCTTTCGTCATTCCTGTAAACCCATTTGAAAATCGAAAAGAGGTCAGAAACAGTTCGGTGGGAATGCGGGAAACTTTAAAACATCTAGAAACTGGGGGTTGCGTCGGGATTTTTCCGGCAGGAGAAGTTTCAAACCGAAATAATAAATTCAACGAAATTCAGGATAAACCCTGGGAAAAAGCCGCATTGAAATTAATTAAAATGGCGAAAGTCCCGGTTGTTCCCATGTATTTTCATGCAAAAAACAGCCATATTTTTTATCAGCTTGCCAAAATTCATCCCGATCTGCAAACTTTGATGTTGCCTACCGAAATGATGCGCGACCGGGAACAGCCAATTCGAATCAGAATCGGAAAGCCGGTATCATTAAAAGTGCTGGAAGACTATGATACCATTGAAGAAATGGGCGATTTTCTGCAGAAGAAAATTTACATGCTCAAATCCTACTATGAAAAAAGAAGGTCGATTGCTGATCAGCTGAAACTGCCTAATTTAAAACTTAATTTTCCCTTGACGAAAGAGGAAAATGTGGTGCACAATATCATCGATGAGACGCCGCAGGAAGATTTAATTAAGGATATTGAGGATTTATACAAGAAAGAAAAAATGCTTTTCAGAAATGGGATTTATGAAGTTTTTTTCGCCTCTTATTCTGAAATTCCTTCCATTATGCGCGAGATCGGGCGACAGCGGGAACTTACTTTCAGAAAGATCGGAGAAGGCAGTAACCTTCCTTTTGATCTGGATGAGTACGATGAATACTATCACCATCTTTTTCTTTGGGATAATAAAGCTCAAAAATTAGCCGGCGCATACCGAATGGCATTAGGAAGTGAAGTGATGAAAAATCACGGCATTGATGGGTTTTATACGAGTTCCCTTTTTGAATTTGATCCCGAACTTCAACCTTTCTTCCGCAAGGTCATAGAAATGGGACGAGCTTATATTTCTACCGAATATCAGCAAAAACCTTTGCCGCTTTTTCTTTTGTGGCGCGGAATTGTACATGTCTGTCTGCGAAATCCGGAACATAAATTTCTGATGGGCGGAGTAAGTATTTCTGATAAATTCTCAGAGTTTTCGAAATCTTTGATGATCGAATTTATGCGTTCGAATTACTACGATTCGGCGGTTGCACAATATATTCATCCGAAAAAGGAATTTAAAGTAATGCTGAAAGAGCGCGACAAACATTTATTTTTTGACGGCGTAGAATCTGATCTTAACAAACTCGATAAAATAATCGATGATCTGGAACCTCAAATGCGATTACCTGTTTTGATCAAGAAATACATCAAACAAAATGCAAAAGTGATCTCCTTCAATGTAGATCCTAATTTCAATGATGCAATTGATGGGTTGATGTATATTAGAATTAGTGAACTTCCGGAGAGTACAATCAAGCCCGTATTGGAAGAAATGAGTGAGCAAATTCAAAAAGAAGAAAATAATGACGTTGATAATCAATAATATTAGGGTTTTCCGACGAAAACTTTAACAAATGATTTGTGAGATAAGGATAAAGTTGTTACTTTTGCACCACTCAATTAACGAAAGGTCTCTTAGCTCAGTTGGTAGAGCAATGGATTGAAAATCCATGTGTCCCTGGTTCGATTCCTGGAGAGACCACAAAAGTTAAATTCAAATTAACTTTAAGTTACAGAAAACCCCTTTAAACATTACGTTTAAGGGGGTTTGTTTTTTAAGAGATGTTAAGTAGTATTTAAACAAATTAATACCTTTTCTGTCCCTATTGTGTCCCTAGATAATCCCTCTCATTGATATTGAAGTGAAGCAACTATACTTTTGCTTTAAATAATTAAATAATGAACATAGGATTTTTCTTAAAAGAACCACACAAAACCACCGAAACAATGCTTTATATTACTGCATCACTAAGCGGTAAAAGAATTAAGCGATCAACAGGTGTAAAAATTAAACCGTCAAATTGGACAGGTGTAAAAGTAAAAACACTCGCCGCTGATTCCGAATCTAAAAATCTAAAAATTGATAAGGTTGTAAATATTTTCAAAGAAATTGAAAGGGAGTATTTGCTAAAGAATATACCATTATCCAAAGATATATTGGAGAAGGAATTTGATAATCGAATAAAGCCTAAACCTAAAACAATTAGTAAATCTTTTTTTGATATTTTCAATGAATTTATAGAAATAGGGAAAGACTCAAAGTCTGTTAACACTATTAGAACATTTAACACTTGTAAAAAGCATTTAAAAGCATTTGGTGAGGAAGAAAATCTGGAGATTACTTTTGATATGATTGATTTGAGTTTTTATGATGATTTACTAGCATACTTCTATGAAAAGGGTTTTTTAAACTCCACAATTGGGAAGTACATTAAACTACTAAAAACTTTTATGCAATGGTCTAAGGAAAGGTCATTCCATACCAACATTATTTACAAAAAGTTTTTAGTATTTAAGGACGATTCTGAAAAGATTAAACTTAATGCAGATGTTGTGGAGAAATTGAGAATCACAGATTTTGGGGACGAATATCAGAATATTGTGAGGGATATTTTTATTTTAAGTTGTTATACCGGTTTAAGGTTTGTGGATATTCAAAATTTAAAACCCGAAAATATTGTTGATGATTTTATTAGAGTACATATTCAGAAAACGAAGGAAAATCTTGATATTCCATTAATGAAGGTTTCAAAAGAAATTATTGATAAACAAATCAAAATGTATGGTCGCATCAAAGTGCCGACAAATCAGTTTTGTAATAGGGAAATAAAAAAAATGTTTGCAGAGATTGGATTTAATAGTGTTATCGAATTCACAAAACATTCGGGAAGCAAAAATATTGTAATTAAAAAAAGTGCGTGTGATTATCTTACAATGCATTATGGAAGAGTCTTTTTTGTCACTAATTCTTTAGTAAATGGAATGGGTGAAGAATTTGTAAGGGAAATTACGGGACATAAAGATTATAAATCTTTTAAAAAGTATGTGCAGTTCAGCAAAGAAATGATTGCAGAAAAATTATTGATAGCTTGGGAAAAATAATTAAAACCGATGGTTTTTTTACCAAAAGAAAATGGTGGTGTATGGCGAAAAATTTTGGTGGTCGGGTCGTTGTTTTTTCAATCGTACCCTTTGTGCGGGTGCATAAAAATTACAAAAATTTGTGATTGGGGTGAATTTGCTGATAATATTGTAATAAAAAGACGATGACTTTATTAAAAAATTACTTTTTTAGGAATGATAGCGATAGTATCTACAAAAGTACCTGAAGAAATTTATATATTTGTAATTTATTGAGGTAAATAATAAAAAGTTTACAAATAAAATGGTGAATTCTTATAATTTTAGATTTAGAAATAAATAATATGTTATGAAAACTTTAATAATATTGCTTTTAATTATCGCATCTTGTACTAAATCTAAAAAAGCATCTGAACAACTTATAGAATCAAAAGCAGATAAAGTGCATGATACTGTTAAATTTGCCGATATGCCCCAAGAAAGTGGAAAACAATCCTTATATACTCTTTTGAATCAAAAAGTAAAAATTATTAATGTTGAAAACAGGGAGAATCTGGATATCTTTAATGGATTTAATGGATTAAAAATTGGTAAACATTATAGTGATTTTTTCTTTGACAGTGAAACCAAAATATTGCTAGACACTAATGTTGGTAGTTTTAATTACAAAGAAGTTCAATTTATCCCCAAATCGATTAATTTAAAATCAGGAACAGGTAGCATAATGTTCATAAATTTAATATTTGTTAATAATTTGCTAGAAAAAATATCGGTTAATCAAACGGAGAGTTGGCAAATAAATAAGGCTGAATATGAGACTGGAAATTTTTCTAGAGGATTAAAATTTAATAGTTTTATTCAAATTTTTAGATCAGCATTTGGAGATCCTGATAGTTTTGAGTATTTTATTTCGGGGAGAAAGCCACAAAAAATACTTGGTGATTTTGATGATAATATTAATAAGATTCATAAGCAATATAATAAAACACAAAATAATAATGAACTCACTTCTATTGATTTGGAATGGAAAAATAATCGCTTGATTTATTTCCTGTCCGTTTCGCCAAAAGATCTAAGTTATTTATCTCCAGACGATGATTTAAAGACAATTTCTTTAAGTTCTTATTTATTAATTCAAAATAAAAATTCTAAAGAAATTATAAATAAAATTACGCACGAAATTGCTGAAAAAGAAAACTTAGCAAGAGACAAGAATAGGAAAAATAAGTTAATTCAGCTTAAAAAAAATTCGATACAAACTTTATAATTCCTAAAATAACTTGAAATGTATAAATTACTGCTTATTTTCCTTCTCATAAATACCTTAGCATTTGCACAAAACAAAGGCATTATGAATTACACTCTATATAGTAAAATTGATAACGAGAAACTATCGCCAATATTAAAGTCCAATTCAAAGGTGATTTTTGATTTTGATATGAGGAAAATCACCGTTATAAGAAATAACAAAAAACAATTTTATAAAATTTCGAGTGCGATTCAACAAGGAATTTCAAGTAGTGGAGAGGATTATTCTGAAGTTATGACGATTAAAGGGAAAGATGAATTTTTAGTAAGATTATTATCAAATAGAGTAATGATTATTCGGGTAATTTCTCGAACAGGCTTAGTACTGTATAATTGATATAGTATTGCATTCTTTGAGTATTTTATACGTTTAAAAAATTTTTAACTCTATTTAAAGTTTTAAAAAATGCAGATTAATAATTTAAAAAACTTATTAGAAAAACACTCGAACAGTAATACATTATTTATCAGCGATCATTTTTTTTGTTTGGATGATAATATTCACTTGCATTTTTTTTACAATCCTAAACGATTTTGGGCTACAATAGATAAAAAAGATGTTGAGCAATATGTTATAGAAAATCTTGAAAAAGAATGTGCTATTTTAAATAATGTTGAAATAGTGGAAAATTCAAATCGGAAACCTCAAAATTACACAGAAGTAAAATCTTTCAATTTAGAAACTCCAATAATTGGAAACCATTATTCAAAACTAGGAAATCAGATTTATACTTTTAATTCTAAAATTATCATAAGAGATAATTATTATCATATAGACAATACTTATTTATCGAAGGATATTAAATATTTTGATGAAGAAGATTTAGTGACTATTTTGGACTATATGGTAATTTCGAAAACTGCTTTAAAGATAAAATCCGTGTATGAATTACAATGTTTTAAAAAGCGAAAAAATATGATTTCAATATTTGAAAATAAAATTTTTAATCTCCTTCTTACTTTTTAAATAGTGCCTAAACTCACTTAGTGAATTTTTGGATTATCTATCAGCGAATTGTCTAGTATTTCCGAAAGATTTAGTTTTAAAAATTCCTATTCTACATTTGAAAAACAGGAACTGCTTCTGTGCAAATTAGGTGAGTGAAATAAGATTTAACTTGCGTTTTAGGATCGATAAAAATTTCACTATCCCATCTTATATTTAATTCCCAGGTATCCCATTTTCTAATTTTGTGGTAGTAAGGATCAAACTGATGACAAAATATTTCAAAATGTTGTTTTTGTTTGTCACCGACAAATTCTACGATTATCGATTGTGGAATGTCTCCTTTTTTAAGATCAACACTCTCCCTTATAACTGCGTGCAATTTCATTATGCAAATGTAGATATGAATTCTATCAAAAACAGAGGAGATTGTGCTATATTTTATATCAATTTGTTATTCCTTTCAAACTTTTAGTTATTTGAATCTCTCGTAATATAGACGTTTCAGTAAACGACGGAATATCTGTTGGTAAAACGATAAAGTTTAGAAGTTCAAAAATTTCATGTGATTTTAAAGAACATAGTAATATGAAAATATATTTGAAATCTTTGTCATTAATGGTTTGCGATTCAGCATTTTGTTCAGAAATTTTATACCTTTTATAAATCTTCAATTCACTTTCTTCAAAAACATATAATCCGATGCAAAATTTATAAATTAAGCGATAAGAACTTTTAATATATTCACCTAAATCAGCTGCATTAAGCCAAGCAGATTTAATTTCTTCATATATCTTTTCAAGATTTTCTAATCGATAATTTAATTTTAAAATTGCGAAACTGCTCTTTGCTGTTTTCGATAGTCCCACGGTGACACAGCATTTTTATCTTGCCATAAACCAATCTTTTTATCTTCTGCTTGTTTCTGTAGAATACCTAAGTTTTTATCCTTCGAATATTGATAGTACCACCAACCAAATCCTGCTCTAATTATTTCCTCGGAAAGATATTTATTTTCATAATAGATCTTCGCTATGGTTCTACCATATCTGTCTTCATCCGTAGCTATAAATGTAATTTGTTTTCCAAATATTTGAGTAGACGTAAATTCTTTTGCATTTTTACCAAAAGGTTGACCGCTTTCGGGACAATCTACTTCGGCTAACCTCAAAGTTTTCTGGATATTATCTTCTAATAATACCACGACAGTATCACCATCTTTGACATGGATTACCTTTGCATTTATTTGAGCTGTATAAAAAATAGTGACGCACAAAAATATAATTAGTAGATATTTCATTTGAGATTTATTTAAACGTTATATTAAAAACACAACATATTTTATATACTTGGATACGCAGTTTCTCCATTTATTACGACAAATATAGATTTATACGTAACTTTTATAAATTTATGCATAAAAGCAATATAAATATTTAAATTACTTCGATCACCAATTAATTTTCAAAAAAAATTTCATTTTTCATATTATAACATTTTTTAAATTTTATAATATGATAAAGACAAGGAAATTGATTACAAAACACATTATCTTTGTTTTAAATAAGTTTTAATAATAAAATAAGTAATATGAAGTTAGGTTTTTCGTTTTTTTTTCTTTTATCTTTTACATATTTGTGTAGTCAGTCACTAATCGATCTAAATAAACATAAAGGATTTAAAGAAATTCATATAGGTGAGAATGTAGCAAAGTACAAAGCTAATATTTACAAGATAAGAAAAGATATTGAAAACTACAGTATGATGCCGATCACGGAAGATGATGTTTACCTATATACCAGTTCAACTACGAAAACTATATTTGGATCAGAAATACTTAACATATTTATTGTTTCTGATGTATATGATAATGTAAAAAGAATTTCCATTGTTTTAAAAAAGCCAGATAATTATAAGGTAATTTTAAATTTTTTCAAAAATGAATTCGGCAAACCTTATTTTTTAACCGCCGATAATAATGACTTGGTCTATTTGTGGAATGGAGATGAAATTTTACTGCAAGTAAAATATTCAAATTTGCGTAATGATAATCTGTATTGTACTATTGACTATATAGTTTCAAGAAAAAAAGCACAGAAAGATTTCTAAAACAAATCGCCCGTTGCGAAAAGTATTGAATAAAAATCTATTCTGAATACAGCGTATACTTTAAATAATTTTACACTACAATAAACAATAAGAAGTTTAAAAATAATCAGTGACACTACAATAAATAAAAACTATTTACTCCTTCTTATAGTTCCAATATAAAGATGATTAAAAATATCCTACTTAAAAACATTGCATCATACGATGCAGAAAATGGAGTCGAAATTCCCGATTTAAAAAAAGTTAATTTTTTCTTTGGCGCGAACGGTTCGGGCAAATCAACTATTGCTAAATATCTTAGTAACTTAACTCAAAGTTCACCACCTAACGCCATTACCGACTATGGTAGTTGCACCAATAATGGATATGACTCAGCAAATCATCAAATATTAGTGTATGATGAAAATTTCATTGATGTTAATTTTAATCAAAACTCACTATTAAGGGGCGTTTTCTCATTAAATGAAACTAATGAGATAATTGATAGGCAGATTTCAGAGAAGCACACTACAATTCGACAATTGCAGGATCAAAAGTTAAGTAAGCAGTTGTTAATTCCAAAAGTCGAGGATAATGAACTGGCGAAAAAAACAGAACTGCTCAGCTATTGTTGGACAGAAAGAAATGCTTTTTCACCATTGTCAAAACTAAATCTTGACTATTCTGGTAGTAGACCAAATCATCTTAATAAACTTAAAGAACTTAAAGATTCTGTACCAAATACCCTACCTACAATTGCAGAATTGACATCTAACTATAATGATTTATATGAAAAAGAATTGACAGAAATTGAAGTAACTGTAAATTCTACTTTGTATAGAGATTTAAGGGTTTTAGAAAAAGAACTACAACCTCTTCTTAATGAAATTATAATTGGAAATGAAGATGTAAATATAGATTCTCTAATAAAAGCGTTGAATTCTAGAAACTGGGTAGAAACAGGCGTAGAACTGCTAAACGAAAATGATTCAATATGCCCTTTTTGTCAAAAAGAAACTATTGATGCTGAATTGAGAATTCAATTCGATCAATATTTTGATGAAACGTCAAAATTACAAATTCAGCGAATAGAATATTTACTTAGTCAATACAAAATTAAAACAAATTCTATTTTAGAAAATATTATAGCGATTCAAAATATTTTTAATTTGGATAATATTGTATCTAATGTCTATCTACAATTGCAACAATTATTTAATTCAAATATCGATTCTGTTACAAATAAAATTCAAAATTCAAATGAGCGGAAGGAAATAACTTCTATTAATACACTTAAAAGTGGACTATCTACAATAATAAAAAAAATCAAGGCCAACAACCAGTGTTTAATAGAATTAGATCAAAATAAAAGTAATTTAATTTCTAAAGTTTGGATATTTATGACAGCAAACTGTAAAAATAGGATTGAAGAGTTTGAAATAAAAAAATGTAAATATGAGAGAATATATTCACTTGCAAATCAGATGATTGCTATTTATGACGAAAACATAATAATTACTAGACAAGAAATTGACGCATTGCGACAATTAACTGTAACTACGCAAGATGCAGTGGAGAATATTAATGTAATACTAAATACTTCAGGATTCGAAAGTTTCGAAATTGAAGAAAAAGAGGTGGTCAATAATATTTCACAATATTATTTAAAAAGACCTAATTCAAGTAGTGATGAGCAAATTTTCAGGACATTAAGTGAAGGAGAAAAAAGTTTTATTTCATTCTTATATTTTTATCAATTATGTTTAGGGACGGACGACATAGTCAATAATGGTACAAAAAAGAAAATAATAGTAATTGATGATCCAGTATCTAGCTTAGATAGTCAAGCATTATTTGTAGTTTCATCCTTAATTCACCAATTAATACTTAGAAAAGGAAATGATAACGTAAATAAAAAAATGTTTAAAAATGAAAATATTGCGCAGGTATTTATATTCACACATAATCTATACTTTTATAAAGAAGTTTCTTTTGATAAAAGACCGATGTGTACCGATTATTGGCATTTTAAAATATCGAAAATAAATAATAATTCTAATATTTCTGGACGATATAATAAGTCTATTAAAGACGATTATGCTATGTTATGGGACGCAATCAAGGAATTAAAAGCCAATCTTCCGCAAGATTCTAACTTAAATATTTTAATTGCAAATTCTATGAGAAGAATAATCGAAAGTTATGTACACTTCATTGGAATAGGAAATGATGCATGGAGTTCAATATTAGGTGATGATCGACAAAGTCCAGAATACTATATAAAATATGCATTTATAGCATCCCTTAATGATGAAAGTCATAGAGTAACAGCATTAGATGGTATCTATTACCAGAAAATTAGTAGTGAGCAACCACAATTGTTATTTGATGTATTTAGAGAAATATTTGAATTTATTGGGAAAAATCATTACGAAATGATGATGGACTAATTAATTGAAAATTAAAATTAGCCAACACCTCGAATTGCGAGATATTTTTTTCACTTTGCTAGCATTTAGCAACAACCATTAAAATATACAAACACACCCTTATATGGAGCAAATTTTAGATACATTATTTCACGACGCAAGTATTATATTCTTACAGGCAGATCTACAGAATATTTTAAATGATGTCAACGAAAGAAACTTATGCGGTAGACTTGCTATTCATTTAAATGACAAATTAAAAGATATTAACTTACCTGGCTATTTTGTTGACCCGGAATACAATCGAAACAGAAATGGCAGTTTGAAAACTATATTGAATGATGAATTCAATGAAATTACGATTAATTGTGATATTATTATTCATAGCAGAGGTCACAATAAAAAAGCGGATAATTTGATAGCAATTGAAATGAAAAAGTCAAACAGAAGTGATGATCATAAAAAAAGTGACAAAAATAGACTTAAAGCTTTAACTAAAATAAGTTATGACGAAATTTGGTCGAATGATGGCAAAACCTTGCCTATATATGTATGTGGCTATGCAGTAGGTTATTACATGGAATTGGATATTAAAAATAGAATTTGTCTTATCGAGGTTTATAAAAAAGGAGACAAAACTAAAGAATGGAGACAAGAATTCTGATCAAAAACAGCGCATAAGAAAGTTTAATAGTTTTGTTATGCAAAACGAGCTAGTTTTTATTGAAATTGAAAAATATTTGAACAGATATCTCAAATGTTTAAATTAAACGCAACTGCGTTATTTTTCCCAAATTCAACATGGGAATAACGAAAATAAAAAAGTGAATTTGAAAATTAGATATTTTTAGAAATTATAGGATGAAGGATTGGAAACAACAAATTGAACAGCGATTATATGAACAAAAAAACAATGTTGCCAGAATAAACATTGATAAAGCAACTGTTCAATATTCAGAAAAAATAAAACTAGGGAGAGCTTTAAAATCGTTGACAGGTGATGAAGAAATTGTGAGAGCATTTCTTATTGACCGATTAGTAAATCAACTTGACTACAAGCCTGACAACATAGAAATTGAAAAAGAATATTCTGTAAAAGCAGGACACGGTAAACTTTCACCTAGAATTGATATTCTTCTCAAGGACGATAAAGGTAATCCTTTCTTTTTTATTGAAGCAAAGGCACCTGATAAATTTGAGAAAGATAAATCCCAAATTGAAGGACAACTTTTTTCTTTAGCACAAGCAGAAGAAAAAGACTATAAAACTAAAGTGAAATATCTGGTTTACTACACATCCGACCTTCAAGAAGAAGGAATACTAGACAAGGCAATTATAATTGACTTTGAAAAGTATCGAAATTACACCGACTGGGAAAATGACGGATTTATTTCTATTGCTACAGAATTAACCGCAGGTTACGGTGAACCTAAGAAACAACCTTTAATAAAAGGACACGAAAAGCACGATTTACGAACTAAAATTAATCGGGGAGAAATTGAAGGTTTAGGGAGAAATTTACATAACGTACTTTGGGGCGGTGGTGGAACAAATGATAGTGAAATATTTTATTCACTTGTAAATATAATTCTCGCCAAAATCCAAGATGAATACGAAAAGCAGGACGAAGAAGAGTATGATTTTCAAATTTATCAGTATGGAAGCAACGTTGAAAGCTCTGAAAAAGTGTATGATAGAATCAACCAACTATACAAACGTGCATTAAAGGAACAATTAAATGTTTCAGAACAACAAAAAATTGATGATGACAACATCATCAACCGAAATAAATTTCCTTTAAATAAACTAATATATACGGTACAAACATTAGAAAATTTCTCATTTTTAGAAGGTCGTAGTTCTTTGGACGGCAAAGATATTTTAGGTGACTTTTTTGAAAGTATAACGAGAGATGGTTTTAAACAAAATAAAGGTCAATTCTTTACACCAACTCCAATAGTTAATTTTTTGCTGTATGCTTTACAATTAGACAAACTGGCAATTGACCGACTTAACAATGATAAACATTTGCCATTAATAATTGACCCCTCAGCAGGAAGCGGAACATATTTGGTTGAAGCAATGAAACTAATAACGAAGGAAGTTAAATATAAGCAGTTTGAGAAGATTAAAACAAGTAAAGACGTCAAGTGGCGTTTTGAAGAGTTGTTCAAACCAGACTACCAAGAGAACAAGTGGGCAAGAAATTACTTATATGGTTCTGAAATTAATTTTGACTTAGGCACAGCCTCTAAAGTGAATATGATTTTACACGGTGATGGTTCAACCAATATTTTTGTTAAAGACGGTTTACTTCCATTTCGTTTTTATGTCAAAGAAACATCACCTAATTATTTAGAAACTGCTACAGCTGAAAAACTCTACAACAATAAAGAAGTTAATGCCAAGTTTGATGTAGCTATAAGCAATCCACCCTTTAGCGTTGACTTAGATACACAAACCCAAAGAGAAGTGAAAAATGCTTTTATTTTTGGAGATAAAAAGAATTCTGAAAACTTATTTTTAGAACGGTACTACCAGCTATTGAAAGAAGGTGGCAGATTAGGTGTTGTGCTTCCCGAAAGTGTTTTTGATACGACTGAAAATAAGTACATCCGCTTATTCCTGTTTAAATATTTCAATGTTAAAGCGATTGTAAGTTTACCTCAATTAACTTTTGAGCCTTTTACATCAACTAAAACCAGTTTGCTTTTTGCCCAAAAGAAAACTAAAAATCAGGTTGAGCTGTGGAATAATTTGTGGGAAAAATACGGAAAAGAATGGAGCTTGTTAAAGACGAGAGTAACTGATTACGTAAAATATTTTGTTAAAGGAGAGAAACTTAATAAAAAATGGGCAAAAGATGTCATCGAAGATATTGAAAACGAAAAAATTGACAACATCAAAAGTAAAATTCGACGCTATTTAAAAGATTATCTGACTCCTGAAGATGCTGATTTAGAACTTAAACCACTTTTAGAAAAATATAGTGAAGAAATTAACAGTATTTCTAAATTTGAGAAGGAAACAGATGTTTTCGGATTCTATAACGCTTGGTGGGTTTTTGGAGAAGTTGCTAAAGATATAGACTATGATATTTTCATGGCAGAAGCTGAAAATGTAGGCTATAAACGGACTAAACGAGGTGAAAACCCTATGCCGAATGACTTATTTGATTTAGAATATGCACCTAAAAGTTTAGATACAAAAGTAATTATTAATTCTTATGATAAGAATATTAAAATTTTAAACGAACTTTTGACTGAAAGTAGAAATGATCTTGAATCGCTTGAGAAGAAAGAAACTATAACAGAAGCACTAAAAAAGAAATTTGAAAAACTAAATAAGGATATCGGAGTTCAAATTGAGAAAATTAACAATATTGAAAATGAGAAAGCCCAAGTAATTAAAATTTTTGATACCTATTATGAAAGCGATAAATTGAAAGAAAAATTTATTGAAAGAACAGATACGGTTTTGATTAATCATTTTAAAAATGGTTTACTATCTCGTTATAAAAGTGATGATATTGTTCTTCGTAGAACTGAATTGAAAACCATATTAGATAACATTCGAAAAGAAGTAATATGGGAGTAAATGTTATAAGAAAGAGACTTTCAGATTTTCGCTCAGAGGAGAGTTTACGTTACGATTATAAGTATATTACTTCCTTTGTAAGTAGTAACCAAGACTTTTATACTTATCGAAACTTATTTGACTTTGTTCCTTATGAAAAAGTGAATATTGACCAACTTGATTCATTTAAATATGCAGAAATAGGAAATGTAAACAAATTAGGTGAAGTTATGCCAGTACAACTGTTTTTTGAAGACAGACAGGAAGAAAACGAAAGCTTATATAAAAAGATTGAAAAGGGTGATATTATAAAACCAAAAAAAGGTGATATTCTTATATCAAAAATCCGTCCATATCTTAATAAAAATGTTTTAGTAAAATCTGAGGATATATACTTCACAAAAGCATTTATTCAAATTAGACCCAAAATTAATGCTGAGCTACTTCACATTGCAATAAGAAGTAAATTTATAAATCTATTAAATGCAGTTTCTCGCCAAGGAAAAGGTTATCCAACACTAAAAGAGGATGACATCAAAGCAATTCGATTTCCAAAAACATTTGTTGATGTATTAATTAAAAATGAAACTGTCCTATTAAAAAAAATTCAACCTTGTAATAGAGAGATTTTAGAATTAAAGGTTAATAGAAAGAGTACATTAGATATACTCAATGACGTTTTTTCTTCTCACTATAAAATAAACCTCGCTGAAGTACAAAAGATTGATAAAACGAAAATGTTATCAATACCATTAAGCAATGTTAGTAATTACAATGCAGGATTGAGAGGAAGTTTTCGTTGGAATAAGATGCAGTATATACAAGATATTATTTATTCTAAAATTGATTGTATAGAAACTCTCGGCACATTTATTCAATCAACTAAAAATGGTTGGAGTCCTTTGTCTGTAGAAGGAGGCGAAGGAGTCCAAGTATTAGGTCAAGAACATTTTAGCTCAAATATAATATTGAAAATTGAACCTTCAAAATCAACTGAACAAACTAGAAATAACATTGAAGATTTTTTAATCAAAAAAGGAGATTTCTTTGTAAGTAGAGGAAATACCGTTGACTTGGTTGCTCTTGCCTCAATTGTTGAAGAAGAAATTGAAGAGGATATAATTTACCCTGACCTCTACATTAAACTTGAGTTTGATGAATCAAAAGTTGATAAAAAATATTTAGCTTTCCTTTTTAACTCATTTATTGGTAGGCTATATTTCAAATATGTAGCAAAAGGTAAAAACCAGACAATGGTTAAAGTTTCTTCTGCTGAACTTTTAAATTTTCGAATCCCTATTCCAAGTAAAGAACAACAAGTGATAATAGTTGAAGCTATTAAAACTCAACTTGATTCGCAAAAAGAAATCGATCGAAAAATTCAAGAAAAACAACAAGCAATAAACAAAATAATTGAAGATGCTATAAAAAACGAACAGATCTAAAATGTACAGTAATTTTTTAATACGTTTGAGAGTTAACCCGAAAACTAGAAAAAGAAACTATTTATAATCCCATATTTTTAAAATAAATATGACTAATTAAATTGCAGATATTAAATTGTGAAATTTTTGATTTTTAAAGCATGCTTTTAACTTTTTGCACAGTCCCAATGCTTACCCTACAAATCTTAGCAGTATCTCTTATGCTATTGCCCTTTTTAAGGCTTTTAACAACCTCTTTATATTTCGCTAAGAAGACAGTACCAGATTCCTTAGAACCTAGCTCTCTGCCTTTATAAACTCCTTTTGCTTTTGCTATTGCAATACCTTCTTTTTGACGTTCTGAAATTACTTCTTTTTCCATTTCTGCAATATTAGCCATCACAGATATTATCAATTTAAATGCTTGATTTTCTTTACCGTTTATTCGACTTTCAATTCCTAAATTATCAACTTTCAGAATTATCTGACTACTCTTAAAGTTCTCTAACGTTGTTAGAATATCATAGAGGTTTCTTCCTAAACGATCAATAGAGCTTACTGAAACATAATCTATTAAACCAAAATCAATTTCTTTCATGAGTTGCTTTCCCTGTTCTCGTTTATTAAATGGAATCGATCCACTCACAACATCAATGAAAACTTTTTCATCAAGGGATTTTTTCGCTTCCTGTCTTGCTGTATTTTGGTTTCCTGTTGAAACTCGGATATATCTTGCTTTCATAGTAAAAAGCACCCCACAATTTGCAGGGTGCATTAATTTTAAATATTTCTAAAATAATAATTGTTGCTTGCTGAGTAATCCATCATAACGTCTCTTGCTGTTTTTGTCCAATCAATGTAAACGTAGGAAGGAAGGTCAGATGGAATAGATACGGTATCAATCAACAGATTTTCGACAAAATCTTCATCAGAATCAAATTCTCCGTTATAGGATTGTTCGATTTTTTCCAAAACATCATCAAGACTGTCATAAATTCCGAAGCAGTCAACAAAAGATTCAATCACCTCCAAACTGTAATCAGATGATTTAATTTTTTCAATGACTTCATAAATTTGTGGGGAAATAAAACATTCAGAAATTAATCCGATCTGCTCAAGTAGAGCACTATTTTCATAATCCTGGAACATAAATTCGGGTTCTTCTTCACCTTGGTGAAGTTCCCGCATTGCAGTTTGCAATTCATGAAAATCTGAATAATCAGATAATTTCAGCCATTTGCCGAAAATAGAACCTTCTGAGTATTTTCTGTAGGTTCCGACATAGATTTGGATTTCATCCAAAGAAAGATGTACATTTGCCATTGTAACAAAGTTTTAATTAACGTTAGGATTTTTTACACTTGCCCCATCTGATATTCACGTATCGGTGGGGTTTTTCATTGACTATACTTTGCAGCAATCAGACCAAACTGTACTAAAATTAGGATGATTTCCAATAATACATCAACAATGTAAATAACATGCTGATTTATCTGAATCTTAACGTACTACATTAAAACTATAATCTAAAAATGATATTTGAAAACCGTAAAAAGTCAACCGAATTTTTTTAAGTTTATTAGAATTTAGATGGGGGTAGTCGAAAAAAACATTCGTGATGCCGTGCCGATTCGGGTTGGTAGGTATTGGAAGAAGATATATAAAAAAAATACCCAGAGATATCTCGGGGTACTATAAACTACGCTACATTCTCATAAGGAATTTCACTTTGCCAAATTTCACTTTCAGAAATCGGCGGTATGCCATTGGAATATTCAAGTAGAAGATTCTGAACTTCAATCTCTAATAGATCGAACCAAAACCATGTAGTTGCTATAGAATCATGTATTGTAAACAAAGGCATCTCAGGATGTTTTACTGAAATTTTCTTTGTAACAAAATCTAATACGCAGTCTGCTTCGAAATGTTGCAAAAGTTTTGGAAACTTTTTATAACTATCTATTTCCTCAGAGGATGTTTTCAATATTTCCATAAATTTACACATCATTGGAAATTTAGTTTTGAATGCTTCGTAATATTTTGATGGCTTACTCAACGGAGTATATAGAAGCTGCATCGATACTTTTTTCATCAAGTTTCTTTTACCAGAAAATCTTAAAGTTTTTAATTTTCCAGAATTCTTACAAAAAAATTTATCCTGATAGATTTCGATCCCATTTGTATCGATATAACTTGGTAAAGTATCTTCAAAAACATTACCTAAAAATTCATAATATTGACCTGATAGAATAGAGCCCTTAATTACCTCAAATTCCTTCATAAATAATTCATTATTAGCACATTGTGATAATCTCTCGAACATTGTACTCTTATTACCATAAATATTTCTCATTATTACTTCCAATCTTTCATTCTTATACTTTCCCTCTTTACTATAATTTAGGGTTTCTTCTATAAACAAAATCAAGAAATATGGTTGCGAATTTTTTATGTCCAAACTCTTGATTTCTTCACCCTGATATCTAACATATTTTCGAATATCCTTATCTAAATTTGTCAAGTTCGTATGAAGTCTATTATCGGATTCTATGTTTCTAGTAGCTCTCCAATTTTGCAAATGAAAGTCGTAACCACTGTAATAAAATGATCTTGCCTCCATTAATTTATTTTCTGAATCTCTTGGATCATCAAATTTATTTATTTTAAAGTTTTTACTAGATTCGTTTAAAAACTGCGGAAAATCCAAATGTAAACCGTGATCAAACCATTCAAGCAAATGTCTGCAAGTGGTTTGTGCTTCTAGGTTAATTGAGTTATATTTTAGTGTATTTTCTTTAAGCTTTGAGAAATCGAAAGTTTCAAAATTTAGGTAATCTGATCCTTGCATTTTGATATTTTTGTAATTGTACCGAAATGAATTTGATTTTTTTTGGTTTGTGCTGTAATTTAATTTTTCAATAATCCCTATCGACAAGAAGTAATCCCAATAGTCTTTGTAATTATACTTTATTTTCTCCATAATTTTTGAACTCAAAGGGACGAACCCTTTAAAATAGTTCGCATCTTTTTTTCTAGCAGGTACACTGGAAATCAATGATAAGAAGTATAAAGCTATCTCGCCCCTAAAATTTTTGAAAGGTTTCATTTCTTCTATTTTGGCAGCCAAAAAATTTACCACTTTGGTAGGAAGGATAACCTTCCAATTAAGCTCTTTGACAAACACTGATTGTGCTTTTAGCGTGCGACCATTAAATTTTAGGTTCGCATTATTTAAATGTTTTAATTTCATTTTTTTTGTTTTTTTGCACTAAGAATCACCACACATATTCATTCGTGCTATTATTTTAAGTTGTAAAATGTGGATTTATGAAATCAGGAGAAGAAGTCTCTGGTGATTTAATTAAAAACTAGTCCCAATCAAATGGAAACTTACCGTAATTGGTATCTAAAATACAAGGGGTTTCTAAATAGTTGGTGGATTCCAAGTTGCTGGAGACCACTCGATAGTGGATTTATTCATAATTTTGATTTTTGGTATTATTAAACAACACATGAACTATAAAGATGATTTAGAACGTCACTTTTTAAATAGATGGGATTTTTACCTGATTTACCTATAGGTTTTAAAATGCCTGTTTTGTTCCATTTCCAAATAGTGACCCTACTTTTTCTTGTGAGTTTGCAAACCTCACTTATCAGTAAATGTTCTTCACTTGTTAAAGGATTTGAGGTGACATTTTCCATGATTTCTAACTTGGAAAGTATTAAATCCATTTTTTCATTCGTCCTCTTTTCAGACGAATCGGCAACTAATATTTTTGCCATAATTTCTAATAATTCTTTTTTCATAACTTTTTTGTTTAAATTATGATACAAAGTTTGTGAAAATCCCACTGAAATTCAATCAGTGGGATTAATTAGAGATTAATTAGGGATAAGATGGAAATGGGTCAAAAAGAATTTTTAATACGTTCAGAATCTGGCAAATGCTTATTAGGTTTTAGCCATGTGGTGACTGAACTAACTGTGAAATTTTTATAATCACCAGCTTTTTTATATTGAAAGTTTTGAACGATCCATTCAGCAATTTCTTGTGGATTGGTAATTGAGGTGATTCCTTTTTCTCTTAATATACCAAAGAAATGAGATAATGAATTTGACTGACAGTTGAGACGTATTTTTGTTAATGAATTGTCTATTTCGCCAAAAATTAGTTGTTTCAAATTATTTCTAAAAGAAATACTTGAAAGATATAACTCAAGACAATCATAGACTTCCTGCGGGAAATTAAATGTAATTCTAACAATTGAGTGTTGAACAAATTCAGGAAACTCAAATTTTAAACCTCTTGAAAATAATTTGATATTTTTTTTATAATCTTTCAGTAACACCAATTGTGAAATATATTGTTTGTTAAGTTTTTCCAATTCAAAATTGAAAGTGTCACCATCAATATATTGTGGTTCAATAATCTCTAAAGATATGTCGTATTCAGTATACTTTTGCCGTGTTTCAAGTTCAATTTTTTCGTACTGGTATTGATAATGATCTTTCAGAATTTGTATTTTTTTTTCATTTTCTAATTCATCAAATTTTGTTAGATTTTCATGATAGTAATTAAATAAATAGACAGAAATTGAAGTAGTTTCTCTAGATTTAGATTTGCCAAAATGAAAATAGTAATCATGCGCTAACAAAAAATAATAATTTGCGGAAAGTACTTTAGTATGATTAAATAATCTCTGATTAAGGTCAGAAATATCATATAAATTACTTTTCAGAAAAGTATAATCCATTTCAATAAAAGCTTCATAATTATGATATGAATCTTTTAATTTGTCCCAAAAGATTGATTTTGTTTTATCAACGTCATATTCTAGACGGACAAGCTCAAAGGCAGATTTTATATCAAATGGAAATAAATCTTTATATGTTAAGTAAAACAATTTTATTTCTTCAATAAAAGCTTCTTCATTTTCAGAATTATTTTTAAATTGGTTTAAGAATAAAGATCTTAAATCATCCAAAAACACAAAAAATTTATTTATTTTTGTAATCATAAATCAGAACATAAGAGGGTTAAACAAATATCGGGAAAAAAGATACAATGTTGATGGAACTGTCCCTAATTTGTCCCTTTCGCTATATGATTTATATTTAAGTTGCTGAAAATCATCATTAAAGGAGATTCCTGGAGAGACCACTTTTTTAAATCGATAAAGCGTTTAGTTTCACAACTAGACGCTTTTTTTTGTTCTGTTTTTTAAATTTTTATGAATTTAAAATCGTGTGAAAAACTCGTTATCTGACATCAATTTAAATCCGTTCGAGTTCATCGCCACTAATCTGCGTTTTAAAAGTACCGTAATTCACCGAGACTTTGCCGTTCTTTTCAATTTTTTCAATCGTACCAACACTTGTGGAACCCGGAATTCTTACTCTCTGACCGATCTTCATCCAGACCGCGCGCTCTTTTTGGCGCTTGTCTTCTAATTTCTCGTGGGTTTCTACGATTTTTTCCTGTACATCTACTTTTCTGAGTTGCTGTGTAATTTTGCGCTTTACGATAAGCAGTTTTTTATTTTCATCTTTATCAGCACCGACTCTTCTGAATTTTTCCTGCTCCAGTATTTTTACAAAATCTCCGACTACTAATTTGCGGGATTTCCCTTTGACATAAGCCTCGATGAAGGTTTCCACTTTATTTCCGAATTGCAATTTACGGTGTTCGTCTTCGTAAAGCTTTTGAAAATTAAAGAGTTTCTGCTGCAGTTGTTCATTAAGCTTCTCCAGATTTTCTTTTCTCTCTTGTGTGGAATCTCGTTTTTCTGCTAAATCGGTTTTTATTTTCTCGACCTCAAATTTTTCCTGCTGCAGTTTTACAATGGTTTTGTCCAGGTTTAAAATATCGTGTTCAACTTTCTTTTTTGCACTTCTAATAATGAAAGCGGGGATTTTATTTTTCTCCGCTACTTCAAATGTAAAAGAACTTCCAGCTTGTCCGACTTCTAATTTATAGAGTGGTTCCAGAGAGTTTTCATCAAAAAGCATGGCTGCATTTTGCGCATTCGGAAGTTGTTCGATAACGAGTTTAATGTTCGTGTAATGCGTCGTAATGATCGCGAAACTTTTTTTGTCATAGAAAAATTCCAGAAAAGCTTCTGCTAAAGCGCCACCTAATTCCGGATCAGAGCCAGTTCCAAATTCATCAATCAATAAAAGCGTGTTTGCATCGGCTTCTTTAATGATTTTCGACATTTTCTTCAAACGGGATGAATAGGTCGAAAGTTGATTTTCAATAGATTGATTGTCTCCGATATCGGTCATCAAATGGTCAAAGAAAAACATCTCAGATTTCGGATGAACTGGAACCAGAATTCCGGTCTGAATCATCAGTTGAAGCAATCCTACCGTTTTTAAAGTGATCGATTTCCCACCTGCATTTGGTCCCGAAATACAAATGATCCTGTTGTGTTCCGTAAAAGTCAAACTCTGGGAGAAAATTTTCTTTTTTTCTGCCTGATTTCTCAACCACAATAAAGGGTGAAAAGCCTGCACCAAACGCATGGTTTTGTGACGGTTGATCTTCGGGAGAACGCCGTTGATTTTTTGGGCAAATTTTGCTTTGGCTCTCGTTAAGTCTAAATCAAAAATATAGGTTTGATACTCTGAAAGTTGAGGTTGAAATTCAGCGATTTCTGCGGTCAATACTCTTAAAATTTTATCGACTTCTTTTTTTTCTTCTTCAATATCTTCCCGAAGTTTAAACTGATGCCTCACAACAGATTCCGGCTGAATGTAAGTGATAGAACCCGTTTTTGAAAGTCCTAAAACCCGTCCCGCAACTCTTTTTTTGTATGCCGATTTCACAGCCAAAACCCGCTGATCATCAATGATACTTTCTCGTATTGCGTCCAGATATTCAGTGTTGCTCAGTCCAGTTAAACTTTTATTAAAATTTTCCTGAATGGCTTTTCTTGCGTGAGAAATATCACTTCTCAATTTCCGAAGAATCGGAGAGGCTTCACTTTTAACTTCTCCATATTTATTAAAAACTTTGTCAATTCGGTCGATGATTTCTTTCCGGTATTCCAGATCTTTTACATCTAGGAGTAAATGAGGGAATTGCTCTTCAAAATTGGGATAAAACTTTTGCAGCCGAAAGATCTGTTCCGTTAAACTTTTAATTTTCAGAAAAGCAGCATTGTCTAACCGAAAGTTTTCAATGATCATCAATTTCAATTCCTCTTCAATATCATCGTATTCATTAAAGGGAATGGCGTTATCACTTTCAAAACTTGAAAGAAATTCGGCTACTTTTTTTAAGGAAAGTTCGGCTTCTTCAATCGCAACAGGACGAAGCTGTGAAATTTTTTCTGCGGTTTTTTTGGAGAAAGCAAAAGGGGAAATTTCCGCGAGTAATTCTGGAAATTCGAGTTCGTCTAAATCATCTTTTTGTATATGCACACGCAAATTTAATTATTTTAAACCAACACTTACAAAAGTTTTAATCTATTGCAATGATGAACTTTGCAGGGTTGAATTAATTTCTGAAGTTTGTTTGAACTTTTTTGCGGAAATAAAATAGGTTTATTTTGAAATAGAAACGGTTATGAAATTTCAAAATTCTATCTTTGAGCCATGATATTTTCGACCGAAAGATTAATTTTAAGAACGGTGACTGAGCATGATTCCGTGGAGATTTTAGGCATTCGAAGCAATATAGAAATTAACCGGTTTCTCCAGAGAAATCCACCCAAGGATTCTTTTGAAGCTTTAGAATTCATTCTCAATATTAAAAGGAAGTCGGCCAATAACGAAATAGTTTTTCTGGGAATTTCTACTCAGAATAATCCGAAGTTGCTGGGAACGATCTGTCTCTGGAAATTTTCTGAAGATCGAAAAACGGCAGAATTGGGTTATGAATTATTGCCCGAATATCACGGCAAAGGAATTATGTCAGAAGCGGTCAACTTTATATTAAATTATGGTTTCAATGATTTAAATTTAAATAAAATCGAAGCTTTTACCAATAAAAATAATTTGAATTCTATAAAACTGCTTCAGAAATCAAAATTTGTTTTAAATGAAAATCGCAGCGATGAAAAGTTTCCGGAAAATATTATTTTTGAATTAAATGCAGTTTGATTCATGATCACATCAATAAATCACAACATCAACAAATGACCTGGACTGAAATTCTTGCCCCAATAAAGGAAACCGAATATTTTGAAAATCTTTGGCAAAAGGTAAAAGAAGAATATGCTTCTGAAAAATGTTTTCCCCCAAAAAAACAGATCTTTCGTGCTTTGGAATTAACGCCATTTGACCAAATAAAAGTCGTGATCATCGGGCAGGATCCTTATCATAATGATTTTCAGGCAAATGGATTGTGCTTTTCTGTTTCTGAAAATGTTGCGACTCCGCCTTCCCTGAAAAATATTTTTAAAGAATTACAGGATGATTTAGGGATTGAAAGAACCAAAAAAGAATTGGATGATTGGGCCGAACAGGGAGTTTTGCTTTTAAATGCAACGTTGACCGTAAAAGCTCATTCACCAAATTCTCATAAAGATCTGGGTTGGGAGAAATTTACCGATGTCATCATTAAAGAAATTTCCGATAAAAAAGAAGATGTCGTTTTTGTTTTATGGGGCGCATTTGCACAGAAAAAAGAGGAACTGATTAATTCCTCTAAACATTTTATCGTTAAATCTGCCCATCCATCACCTTTTTCTGTGTATCGTGGATTTTATGGGAGCAAACCTTTTTCTCAGATCAATGGCTATTTAAAATCTAAAAAAATTGAACCTATTTCGTGGTAGGACTATTTGAGGAAGTTTGTCCGGGTGCAAGCTTTTTAATTTTAATTCCGATTTTGTATTGTCCCTGCATTGCTTTGAATCCTCGATCGGATGTGGTATTTGGCGCAACGTCGGATAAAGAGATTTGATAACCGTTAAAATCCTGTGAATCTGCATAACCTCTACTTGCATCATCCATCGTACTTATTTTTATGATCACTGGTCGTGTCGCCAAACCCATTACTTCAACTTCGGCGGTCGCAACTCCGGCCCAAATACAGTTTACTCCTTCCGGACAACGGCTGTCTTCCAGCATTTTTTTGAAAGTAACATTCATTTCATATTCTTTCAAAAATTTATTTTCCCCTTCTTTCAAATAAATTACGCCGCTTTGGGAAACTTTGGCACTGGCTTCTTTTTCAGCTTGTTTTACCGCAGCTTTATCGGGTGGCATTCCTGTGGACATTTCAGGTTCACTGTTATTTGAAGTTTTCACTGGAGTAGATTTTGGAGTTGAAGCAGGAGTAGTTGTTGAAATCTCAGTTTTTTCTGAGGTATTTGAATCCTGGGAAATAGTTTGGTTTTTACAAGTTGCCAAAGCCAAAAATCCGAAAGTGGAAATAATTATTCGATGTACCATAATTTAATTTTTAAAGATATCTATCAAAACAACCAAAAACATTGCCAAACCAACAATGAAGTTGAAGCCTGTTCCATAAAGAAAGCCGATAAAAGCCCCTTTTGTTGAATTCCATGCTTTTTTCTTATCATTTGCGTCATGCAGTAATTCGCCAACGAAAACCCCTAAAAACATTCCGATCAGAAAACCAAAAGGGATAGGAATAAAAAACATTCCTACTAAAGTTCCAACAACAGAACCAACGCTTCCCCAACGTGTTCCGCCGTATTTTCGATTTGTTCTTGCCGGGATGACATAATTTAAAACAACAGAAAGCGCCGTTAGAACTACAAAAATCCAGATATAAATTATTGATAATGGCGTGTCTGTTCCAAATTTATAAATTAATAATCCGCAAAGACTCAACAATAATCCGGGAAGAACAGGTAGAAAAGTTCCCAAAATTCCTGCAACGAGTAAAATGACACTTACTAAAATAATTAAGGGATGATCCATTCGTGATTAATTTTGTTAAAAGTAGGTATAAATCGGGGAAAGACAAACAGAATTCTTATTTTTGCGTGGATGAACAACGAACTGAAAGATACCAAAGATTTTTTGCAGAACATAAGTGATTATATTCACTTTTTTGTGCGCGATAATATTCCTGATAGCTGGGTTTTATTACTGCAGATTCTCCTTAAATTTGCTTTTTTCGTGGCGATTATTTATTTGATCGATTTTCTTTTCAAATTATTGATCAATACCATTTTCAAACTTTTTTTTGCAAAGGATAAATATCCGGTGCTGAAATCGATTTATCAGTCAAGAATCACGAATTCATTTTCGCATTTAATGGCTTTGTCATTTGGCAGTTATGCCTTGGAATCAATCTTTTACAGACATCCGAAAAGTTTTGTTTTTCTGGAAAGAATGATTTATTTAGCCATCGTTTTTTTCGTAGCAGGAATGCTTTACCGCAGTTTAAGCGCTTTCCGGAATTATTTCATCATCAAACAAGACTACTACAAGATCATCGCTTTAAATGCAGTTTCGCAAACGGTGAAAATTTTTGGAATTTTTGTTTCGGCAGTCATTGCGATCTGTGTGATTTTCGGAATAAGCGGTTCTGCGATCGTTGGAAGTTTGGGAGCAATTACGGCAGTGATGGTTTTGGTTTTTCGGGACACCATTCTCGGATTTGTGACGGGAATTCATGTCGCGACTTCCAAGAATTTAAAAGTAGGAGACTGGATCGGAATTCCAAAATATAATTTGGAAGGAACCATTGAAGATCTGAATCTTTTGACCACTAAAATTCAGAATTTTGATAAAACAATTTCTACGATTCCGACCTATGATTTACTGACAACCGAAATCAAAAATCTTCAGGTGATGTCTGAAAGTAATACGCGACGAATTAAAAGATCCATCATCTTTAATATCAATTCCTTTAAATTTTTAAATCTTGAAGAGGTAAACCGCCTGTCAAAAATTAATTTAATTAAAGATTATTTGACCACCAAGAAAGAAGAAATTATCAAGGAAAGAGAATCTATAGAAAATTCAGAACTCGTCATCAATGGCCGACAATTAACAAACATTGGAGTTTTCCGCGAATATGCCTTTAATTACTTGAAAAAAAGTGAACATATCGACCAAAGCGGAACCGTGATGGTTCGACAGCTGGAAAATACACCGCAAGGAATGCCGCTCGAAATTTACTGTTTTACCAATGATTCTGAGTGGGGTAAATATGAAATAATTTTAGCCGATATTTTTGATCATCTTTTGGTTTCTTCGAAGGAATTTGATTTAGAAATAATGCAGTTTAATAAAATGTAATAAAATGACAAAACTCAGCGTAAATATCAATAAAATTGCAACCATTCGAAATGCGAGAGGTGCCGAATTACCGAGTGTGACAGAAGCTGCGATTAAGTTGCAGGAATTTGGCGCGCAAGGAATTACCATTCATCCAAGACCTGATGAAAGACACATTACCCGAAAAGATGTTTATGATCTAAAACCTTTGGTGCACACCGAATTTAATATTGAAGGAAATCCGCACCGACCATTTATCGACATGGTTTTGGAAGTGAAACCAGAGCAGGTGACTTTGGTTCCGGATGGTGAAGATGCCATTACTTCGAATGCTGGTTGGGATTGCGAGAAGAATTTAGGGTTTTTAAAAAATGTGATCGCTGAATTTAAAAACGCCGGAATTCGAACTTCAATTTTTTTAGATCCAAATCCTGAAATGGTGAAATTTGCCGCCGAAACTGGAACTGATAGAATTGAACTTTACACCGAAGCTTACGCAAGCAATTATTCGAAAAACAAAGAAGACTCCATCAAACCTTATATCGAAACCGCGTTGGAAGCTCAGAAATATGGTCTTGGTATTAATGCCGGTCACGATTTAAGTTTAGAAAATTTAAAATATTTCGCCGATAATATTCCGAATTTATTAGAGGTTTCAATTGGTCATGCCTTGATTTCTGAAGCTTTGTATATGGGAATGGAAAATACGGTTCAAGCCTATTTGAAGCGTTTGGCAAAATGGTAAATAATTTAGACAATCTAATATTAATAGGCTTTCGCCGAAAATTACATTAATTTTGAACTTTAATTTTTATTGATGCAAATTCTACACTCAAAAATATACGGAGAAGATCAACCCGAAACACCGCTTTTAGTATTTCACGGCTTGTTTGGAATGCTAGATAACTGGGGAAGTTTCGGTAAAGAAATGGGCGAATTTTTTCCCGTGCATTTAATTGATTTAAGAAATCACGGCAAGAGTTTTCATTCGCCGGAAATGTCGCATGATGATCTGGCCCACGATATTTTGCATTACATGGAATTCCATAAAATCGATAAATGCAATTTATTAGGACATTCTCTCGGCGGAAAAGCCGTGATGCAATTCGCAATAAAATATCCTTTAAAACTTGAGAAATTAATTGTAGTCGATATTTCACCAAAAGCTTATCCGCCGCATCATCAAGGAATTTTGAAAGCTTTGGAAAGTGTCGATTTTAATAAAATTAATACAAGACAGGAAGCTGAAGAAGTTCTTCACCAATACATTCCGGAGAAATCGGTGATTCAGTTTTTGACCAAAAATCTTTACTGGACCGAAGAGAAAAAACTGGCGTGGCGATTTAATCTGAAAACGCTTTCTGAAAAGTATGCTGAATTTGTTTCAAACGCTATAAAATACGGTGTATTCACGGGAAAAACTTTATTTATTTCCGGTGCGAATTCTAATTATATTTTACCTCAGGATGAGTTTCAGATCAAGCAGCAATTTCCCAATTCTTCCATTGTGACTATAAAAAATGCCGGACATTGGGTGCAGGCAGAAAATCCGAAAGATTTCAATGAACTTGTTAAAGATTTTCTTTCTCAAACAGATATTGACTAAAAAGTTTTATATAATTAAGGTGAAAAAATCACCGTTCATCGTTCACTTTTCACCACTCAGAAAATTATGATTTTAGTTACGGGCGCAACAGGAATTCTCGGAAGAGTCATTGTTTTAGATCTACTGAAACAAGGGAAAAAGGTGCGCGCAACAAAAAGAAAATCGAGTGATATTGAAGATGTCAAACATTCATTTCAATTTTACACCGAAAATTCTGAAGAGTTTTTTAATCAAATAGAATGGACCAACGTCGATTTTGATGATATCGATTCTTTGAAAACCGCTTTAATTAATGTTGAAGAAGTTTATCACTGTGCAGCAAAAGTAAGTTTTCATCCGGATGATCGTAAAGAAATGTATCGTTCTAACATTGTTGGGACGCGAAATCTTCTTTATGCCTGTGAGAATTCAAGTGTGAAAAAGTTTTGTTTTGTAAGTTCAGTTGCCGTTTTAGATGGAACTGATGAAAACGGAAAAGTCACTGAGGATTCTAATTTTAATCCGAAACTTCATCATTCAAAATACGCAAAATCCAAACATTTTTCCGAAATGGAAGTTTGGCGCGCTTCAGCTGAAGGTTTAAAAACCGTAATCGTTAATCCCGGAGTTATTATCGGAAGTGGAAACTGGAAATCGAGTAGTGGAGAGATTTTCGGCACATTCGAGAAGTTTCCTTACGCCATGAGTGGAAGTTCAAATTACGTGGATGTTCGAGATGTTGCCAATATTGCGATCACTTTAATGAATAAAGAAATATTTGACGAAAGATTTATACTCATTTCAGAAAATAAAAAATTAGTAGATGTCGCCAATCTGATCCGCGATAAATTTGATAAGAGCAAAGCCAAAGTAATTCCGAAATTTATTTTGAATGTTGGTTACATTTTGAATCTATTATTGGGCTGGCTTATTCCACCTTTACGATTACTCAACAGAATCAATATTCAAGCGGTAACTTCGCATCATATTCTTTCCAACAAAAAAATTAAGGAAAAATTGAATTATCAGTTTATTCCAGTTTCAGAAAGCATCGACTTTCATTTAAAAAATTATATTTTAGACCACCAGAATTCCCCCAAATAATATGAATACTGCAGAATTTTTAAATACAAATGCCGAAAAATTTCCACGGAAAGCCGCGATAGGTTTTAAAAAGAGAGACAGCTGGACAGAAATTCATTGGGGAGATTTCCAGAGAATGGTATTCAAAACCGCCAATGCTTTAAGAAAAGCCGGGATTTTGGAAAATGATAAAGTAGCTATTTACGCCGATAATTCTGCAGAATGGATCGTTTTTGATTTGGCTATTTTGTCATTAGGCGCGGTAACAGTGCCGATTTATTCTACCAATAATCAGGAACAGGCTGCGTATATTTTGAATGAATCTGAATGCAAAATAATTCTTGTTGGTAATCAGGAACAGTACGATGCTTCTTACGGGATTTTAGAAAATAGTTCTTATTTAACTGAAATTATTGCTGCAAAAAGATTGATCAGGATACAGAAAGATCGCAGTCAACATTATCAAAATTTCATTAAATCAGCTGCTGAAAATTTCGATATTGTACCGAAAGACGATGATGATTTAGCAACTATTATTTATACTTCAGGAACCACAGGTGTTCCAAAAGGAGTCATGTTAACGCACGGAAATTTTCATAAATCGGTCGAAGCACATTTCGAATTTTTTAAGTTTAAAAACTTTGAGAATGAAACGTCGCTCGCTTTTTTGCCTTTAACTCATGTTTTCGAACGCAGCTGGACTTTGCTCGCTTTACACGGTGGTGCAAAAGTTTATTTCCTAGAGAATACCAAATTGATTGCAAATGCTTTGGTAGAGATCAAACCAACGATGATGTGTGCGGTTCCGAGGTTTTATCAGAAGATTTATGCGGGCGTTCATGAAATGGCACAAAACAGTTCAGACCAGAAAAAGAAAATTTTCAATTGGGCGATCGAAACAGGAAGTCAAGTCGCAGATCTGCGACGTTTAGATAAAAATATACCGATTTCCTTAATGCTTAAAAATACAATTGCAAATGCTTTGGTCTTTAAGAAAATTAAGAAAAAAATGGGTGGAAGACTTTGGTTCATGCCGTGTGGCGGCGCTTCTGTATCTGCGGAAGTGACGAGGTTTTTTGAGGCTTTGGGAATTCATATTACGGTTGGTTATGGTTTGACGGAAACAACCGCGACCTTAACTTGTTTTCCGTTTCATCAGTTCGAACATGGTTCTGCCGGAATTCCAATTGGAGATACTCAGATCAAAATTGGGGAGAACGATGAAATTCTGGCTAAAGGAAGCGGAATTATGAAAGGGTATTACAAAAAACCAACTGAAACCGCTGAAGTCTTTACCGAAGATGGTTGGTTTAAAACTGGTGATGCAGGAAGATTTGATGAGAAAGGAAATCTTTTTATCACCGACCGAATCAAAGATTTGATGAAAACTTCGAACGGAAAATATGTTACGCCGCAACCGATCGAAAATATGCTTTCCGATAATAATTTTATCAATCAGGCGATGATCGTTGCAGAAGGAAAACCTTATGTTACCGCAGTCATAATTCCTAATTTTGAAGCTTTGACGGATCAGTTAACGAAGATGAATATTCCGTTCACCAATTGGGAGGAAATCGTAAATTCAGACAAAGTAAAAGAATTTTACCGGGAAAAAATTGAGGAAATTCAGAAAGGACTTTCAGGATTTGAAAAGGTGAAGAAATTTATTTTGATGCCTTCCGAATTTGAAGTGAACAGCGGGGAAATTACACCGACTTTGAAAGTAAAAAGAAATGTGGTTTTGAATAAATATGCAGACTTAATTGATAAAATGTATTCTCATTAAATCTAAATCAGGAAGTTTAAAAAAAATTATTAAGTCGATAGATATTGGCAACACAGAAATATTATTTATGGAAGAGTTTTTTGGATCAGATCATTACAAAATTACAAACGCAAAGGTTTCAGAATCTTGCCCTTCAAATATTGCCTTAATTAAATATTGGGGGAAATATGAAAATCAAATTCCTGCAAATCCCAGTATCAGTTATACTTTGAGTCAATGTAAAACCAATACGGAAATTGAATTTTTTGCGGAAAAGAAATTCTCTGTTCAAACTTTTTTAGCAGGAAAAGAAGAAGTAAAATTTGGTGAAAAAATTGAAAAATATTTCAGAAATATCGAAAAGTATTTACCCTGGATCTTAAAAGGAAGATACATCATTAAGACTGAAAATACTTTTCCCCACAGTTCCGGGATTGCAAGTTCAGCTTCTGGATTTGGCGCGATTGCAAAATGTTTGATGGATTTTGATGACCTTTTTAATGGAAAGTCTGATGAGGATTCTAAATTGAAGAAAGCCAGTTTTCTAGCCAGATTAGGAAGTGGAAGTGCGTGTAGGAGTTTGTACGACGGTTTGGTTGTTTGGGGCGAAACAAAAGAAGTTTCTGACAGTTCTGATCTTTTTGCAGTTCCCTATCCAGCAAAAGAAATTCACTCTGTATTCAAAAATTTCAACGACTGGGTTTTACTGATTCACGAAGGTGAAAAGTCGGTGAGTTCTACTGTTGGTCATGGTTTGATGAATACCAATCCTTATGCTGAAAAGAGATTTCAGGAAGCGCACGAGAATTTTTCTTTGTTAAAAGATATTTTGAAATCAGGCGATATGAAAAGTTTTATCCAATTGGTAGAACATGAAGCCTTGACTTTGCATGCAATGATGATGATGAGCGAACCTGCTTTTATTTTGATGAAGACAGGAACTTTAGCCGTGATCAACAAAATCTGGGAATTCCGGAAACAAACAAATCTGCCTTTATTCTTTACTTTAGATGCAGGTGCAAACGTTCACTTGCTTTTCCCGAGCAATAATGATGAAGATAAAATTAAATCATTCATCATCAAAGAACTGGTGCAGCATACTCAAAACAATGGCGTTGTAAAAGATGTGATGAGGTTTTGAAATGAAGTTTTGTAGAGAAAAAATTGCTTATAGAAAAACTCAAAGACTGTCTAAGTTTAGAGTTTTAGATGAAATACCTAAGAAGAAAATTTTTCGGAGAAGTAAAGAGCAGTTTTTCCTTCTAATTTTATTTTTAATTCTTATGTTTTATTTCAGTAAGCGGATAAATCATATAGAAGATGCGATAGGAATGTCGGTAAGTGTTTTTATGTCAGCAATCTTTGCTTTCGGTTTTGCTGTAAAACTTATTTTAAGCCTGATCTTCCCAATCATCGTTCTGAACGAAAAAGGAATAAAACTTATTGGTGATAAAATTATCAGATGGGATCAAATTAGAACGATTAAAGTAAAACATAATCTCAATTTTGAACAAGTGATTTACATTACTAAAGTAAATTCAAAAGTAATTAAAAAAAATATCAAACCCGACAATTTCTCGCGGTTAGATTTATATTGCAGGGGTTATTTAAGAAAACATAAAGGATTGCGAATGAAATCCTGTAATGATTTTAGAAGGATTTAAACGTTTATTTCTTAGCCACTGCAAGTCTGCTCATCGTGTGTAGTACTAAAACTACGATTATTCCTAAAACAGCAGCAGAACCGGAAAAGACAAATTTAGCATTTTCTTCATTCCAAAATCCTAAATCCCATTCGATTACATAGAGATTAAATCCGATGAAAATCACAAAAAGAGCTAAGAATATTTTATAAAACAATTGCATTTTTTTAAATTTTAAAATTTAACATATGTTGAGAAAAGTTGCGCAAAATTAGCGGTAAACAGTTTAATAGAGATCGCCAGTAAGATAATTCCGAAAACTTTCTGCAAAACCTGAAGCGTTCCGTCGCCTAATTTACGCTCCAACCAGTTAGAAGATCGAAGCACCAAATATACGAAAATAGTATTGAGAATAATGCCACAAATGATATTGATATCATGATATTCCGCACGTAATGAAAGCGTGGTCGTTAATGTTCCAGCTCCTGCAATCAGCGGAAAAGCAATAGGAACAATGGATGCTGACTTCGATTCTGTATTTTTCTGTATTTCAATTCCCAGAATCATTTCCAAGGCTATTATGAAAATTACAAAAGCTCCTGCTATGGCAAATGAGTTAACATCAACACCGATCAATTTCAGAATCTTATTTCCAATAAAAAGAAAGGCGATCATCAAAATTCCGGCAACAATCGAGGCACGTTCGGCTTCAATTTTACCAAACTTTTTCTTTAATCCAACAATGATAGGTATCGATCCTACAATGTCGATTACAGCAAACAAAACCATTGTCGCAGTCAGGGTTTCTTTTAAAGAGAAAGCTTCAAACATAAGATGAAATTATTAATTTCGCAAAAATATAAAAAAAATTTGGTTATTTTACAATATCGCTGTATAAAGAAATAATTGCTTCCAAAATTGAATCAATATGTTCTTCGGTATGAAAAGGCGCGAATTTTTCGATTTGAATTTTTTCAGAAAGCGCTCTGTATTGCTCAGCAATGTGCGCGCCTTTGTTTTGTTCCAGATATTTTCTGAATTCAGATTCATTTCCGACCGAAAAGAAATTTTTAGTTTCTGCATTCAATTCCTGATAAACCGCAAAGAAAGTTTTGAAATCTTTATTTTCTCTTAATTTTTTTAAATATTCAATATTTTCATCAAACTGGTGGCTCAGTTTTTTTCTGATGATCTCTTCGGTTTCTGCGATGGAAGTTGAGTTTCTAATAACTGGTTCAGGTTTTATTTTCTTCTTGTCCGTTTTCTTTTTCAACACAAGAAAGAGGGAAAAAACGGCAACCATTAAACCTAAATTACCGAAAACAATTTTCCAGTTGATCTTATCTTTATTTTTTATTTTTAAATTATGCGTTTGCAAAACTGGAGTATTCACGGTCTCTAAAACGATATTCGTATAATCATTTACTTTCTCGATGGTACTTTTTGCATCTGCAATTTCACCCGGTGTTTTTACATCTAAAACAATAGATTTAGGTCCCAGATCAACGTACTGTCTGACGTCAGGATTGAAGAAGTTGAAGTTTTCAAAATTGACCGAAATCGGGCCGGCTTTTTTTGGAATGACCACATAATCTGCAATCACATCTCCGCTAAGTCCATTGCTTTGCGTAGCGGTTTTCGTGGAAATTTGCGGCGTAAAAAAAATGTAATCGGGAGAATTAATTATTTTGGGCAAATGAAAAGTTCCAAAATTTCCTGCACCTGAAACCCGAACGCTTATGTTGATCGGTTTTTCCACTTCAGGAATTTCGTTTGCATTGGTTTGCGTCACCGCAACATCAAAATTTCCCACAGCATTTTTGAAATTTGAAGGCATTCCGTCGGGAAGTTTTTTTACACTCAGTCTAACTCTGTTAGAAGAAACCTTCGTTGGTTTAGAAGCATTTGCGACAAATGCAGAGATAGAATTTATTTCGATGTTCCCACTTTCATTCGGGAAGATCATAAATGTTCCGATAACCTGAGAAGCCATTCCGGCGTTGGTTTCAATTTCAGATTTTGTAAAGTTGATGGGTTTTATACTTGCATTTTTTTGGGAGGAGAAATTAATGTTACTCACTTTCCGGAAATTCCCGTAATCCTTGCTGTATGCACGAAGAACCGCAACTGCAGGTTCATTCTTATAGACCACTTTGTTTTTAAGTTCCAGGTTTAAAAAAACATCATTAACAGCATTTAAATTTTCGGCTACCGCGGATTTTTTTTCGTTGTCTTTTACGTTAATTTCAAAAGGCTCCGTTTTATAAATTTTTCCATTGACGGTTACCAAGACTGACCCGAATTTGATTTTTCCGGCTTCTTTCGGTGTTAAGACCCATTGATAGACCATTTGATTCAAAACGTCTCCTTTTTTTGCATCTAAAACAACTGTGTTTTGATCAGATGCGGAACCCAGAATTTCAAATTTTGACAGATCCGGCATTCTGAGCGGCGTTTCCTGTTCCATATTTTCCCCGCTGATCTCCAGGATCACCGTTAAATTAAAGCGCTGATTAACTTTTGGGTTTTTCACTTCAGAAACTGCAAGAGTAACCTGACCATAAGTGAAAATGGCAGAGAAAAGAAATAATATGTATGGAATTTTCTGTTTCATTACCAATCCTTCTCGTTGCTTTGCGGCGTAGAGTAGGAGTTTTTGTTGAGGATTCGTTTTGCGGTTTCCCGCTCTTTATTTTCTACGCGGTTAAGAATGGAATTTTCTAAATCTTTTGGCATTTTGCCTTCATTGTCACCCTTATTTTTATTGGGATCATCACCCTCACCTTCGCCTTTGTTTTTTAGTCCACTACCGGCTTGTTGTTCTGGGGTATTTCCTTTTTCCTGGCCTTTATTCTGATCCTTTTCCTGACCGTCTCCACCACCACCGCCAGATTTTCCTTTCTGTTTTTTCTGGTTTTCCTTCTCCTTTTCTTTCAGCATTGCAATTTCGTAATTTTTTCGAATGGCTTCATTGTAAGGATCCTGTTTCAAAGCCTGCTTGTAAAGTTCGGCTGCCTTTTTTGTATCATCTTTTTCAAAACTGCTGTTTCCCAGATTGTAAAGCGCTGCAGCTTTGTCGGGAAGAGAAGATGCGTGTAATTCGGCTTTTTCGTACTCGGCTTTTGCTTCATCGTACATTTTCCTCTTGTAAAACGAATTGCCTAAATTATAATGAGCCGTAAAATCATTTTCCTTCACTTTCACAGCTTCCAGGTATTTTGAGGAAGATGATTCGTAATTTTTATTATTAAATTCCTGATTGCCTTTATATACAAGGGTGTTGTAATTTTCCTGGGCGGAAAAAAAGGTGGTGCAAAAAATTGCTGATAAAATAGAAAAAAGTACTCTTAGATTCATTACTGCAAAATTATCCCTTTAAATGTTAAGATTCTTATGCGAAATTGTTAAATTTCGGTTAAAGTCTTTAGAAATCATTGATTATGAACTAAATATTGAATTCTTTTTTGGGATTGAAGAGAAAAATTATTAAAAATAAAAACAACGAAACCGCTAAAAAATATTGATAATAATGAATTGCATTTTGAGATTTCACGACACTTTCAGAAGTAGTTGAAGTTTTACTCAGACCATCGATAATTTGTGAAGTGGCATTTTCCAGATTATTTCCGTCGACATAAGTTCCACCAGTCTCAGAAGCGATATTTTTCAGCGCGTTATCCTGCCGTTTTGAAATAACGGTTTGACCGTTTTGATCAGTTTTATAACCCATCAATTGACCAAAAACATATTCGGGAATTGGAGCGCCTTCTTCAGAACCAATACCGACCGTAATTGCGGTGATGCCTTCTTTGTTTGCCAGTTTAATGGCCGGTTTCTCATTGCCTTCATTATCTTCTCCGTCGCTCAAAATAACAACTTTTCGGGATCCTTTTGGAATGTCCTTGAACTTTTCTGCGACAGTATTTATTCCGGTCAGAAAATCGGTTCCCTGCTTTTTTACAATATTCGTTTCAACACCGCCAATGTAAGTTTCAACTGCGGAAAAATCGGTGGTCAAAGGCATAATTGAACTGGCTTCACCCGCAAAAACTACGATCCCAACTTTATCATTCCGCATTTTGCTCATGGTGTTGATGATGATATTTTTTGCTTCATCGAGGCGGTTTGGTTCCACATCCTGAGCATTCATCGAGTTGGAAACATCGAGCATGAAAATGACATTGTTCATTTTCTGTTTTGTTTTTACTTCTTCACTTCCACTTAAAATATCGACGATGGAAAGGATAAGGAATAAGGTTGCCAACAAATAGAGAATCGGTAATATCTTTGAAAATCCAGATTTTTTCTCAAAAAGCTCTGGTTGAAAACGGGCTTCAGCAAATGCATTTTTTTTACGGTTTTTCCATTTGAGATAGGCGACCATAATGATCCCAAGCAACGGCAATAGCAGCAGCAAAAGTAAATACCAGTAATTTCCTAAATACCAATTCATTTTTATGATTTTGCGGGTTTTAAACTATTCCCGCTTTTTTATTTTTTCTAAAGACAAAATCTCTAAGATTCCAGCCCCGATCGCAGTGGTATCCTTTTTCTTCCCGATTTTGATCGGGAGGAAAAGATATAACGGAGAGCGGGTACCAACTTGTAAGAAGCTAAAATGGTTTTGCTCCTAAAAATTATCATTTCGTTAACTTAAAAACTTATATAAAACCCAGCGCAAGAGCGCATCGAACAACAAAGTGCCTAAAGCGATCCAAAGAAAAATCCGGAAATATTCCTGGTAATTATACAATTTGGTCGTCTTAAGTTCGGACTTTTCGAGTTGATTTATTTCGTCGTAGACCTGTTCTAAACTTTCGTTGGATGTGGCTCTAAAATATTTTCCACCTGTAGTTTGCGCAATTTCCCGCAAGATGGGTTCGTCAATTTTCACTTCGGCTTCTGAAAAGACCAGATCGCCGAAAATATCTGTAGAAGTAGGCATCAACGCATAACCATTGGTCCCAATTCCTATGGAATATACTTTGATCCCGTTGGTTTTTGCAAGTTGTGCGCCAACCTGAGTCGGCATCGCGTTTTCGATCGTATTTACACCGTCGGTCATTAAAATAATGATCTTCGATTTTGCTTTGCTGTTCCGCAAATGACTTACAGCAACAGAAAGTCCTTCGCCGATCGCGGTTCCGGGCTGTAATTCGAGCGGGTTCAGATGATCCAGTTCATCGATGACAACGGCGTGATCGGATGTGACGGGAACTTTGGTGAAAGCTTCGCCGGAATAGGTGACCAAACCAATGCGATCGCCGGGTCTTTTTTCCACAAATCTTTTTGCGATATTTTTCAGCGCGGTGAGTCGGTCGGGCTCCAGATCTTTTGCTAACATACTCAGAGAAACATCCACGGAGAGCATGATGTCGATTCCTTTGCTGTCATCCTGATCCTGAGAAATGGTGAAGGTTCTCGGTCGCGCCATTGCAATAATCAAGCACGTGAGTATGATATACTTTGAAATTTTCAACAGAAAAAGAACGAATAAAATTCCTTTATTTTCCTGCATATTTTTCGTCGTGGGAACTTTTATTCCGGCGCGTTTTTTCTTTCGAAGATCGAGAATAAAGAGCGGAATGAATGCCAGAAAAAGCAGTAAAAACCACGGACTGTAAAATTCAAAGTTAAAAAAATTAAATGCCATCATTTTCTGTTAAACTCCTGTTCGTAATTGGTCCATTTCCAGATCCTTTGAAGACCTTTTCACAAAGGTTTTCATATCCTCGAAATCTTTTTCCATCATTGTTTGATCTGGAAATGTTTTTGCAAATTTAACGAGATCTCCGCGCAGAAAGATATCTTCTACAATGGTTTCATTTTGGGGAGAAATTGCGTTGTTTAGCTTCATCACATCGATCAGATCATCCGTTAATAAAACATCTGCCGGAATTTGATATTGTTTCGTAATAAAGTTTCGGGAAATGTCGATCAGTTCTACATAAAAAGAACGGTAATCACCATTTTCGATAAATTTTTTCTTTCTTAAGATCTCCAGATCTTTTAATGTTTGATTCGTCATAACTACCGGCGAACTTTTTCTGCGTTTTCCGTATTTTACAATTTGATAGATGGCGAAGATCAAAGCCAGTAAGATCAGCACTCCTAAAATATAAAATTTATACAGCTGCCAATAGTCTTTTACATCAAGAGTGACCTCTTTGTTTTTCATGATGTCGTTGATCTGATCGCCTTTCTGCGCAGTATTTACGACTTCAATTTCATACGGAATGGTGTGGAAAATTTTTCCGCCAATTGTGAAATCTAAAGCCGGGATGGTATATTTTCCTTCTTCGAAAACGGCAAATTCAATGATCCGGTCGTAACGATCTGCCTGCTTGTTGATGCTGTCTTTTATCTCTTCAAAATGAAAAGGAAGCAGTTCGTTTTTTGGTGCAGAAACTACATCTTTGCCCTGAAGATTAGAAATATTTACGCGGAAAACTCCGGCTTCACCCAGAGCCAGGGTCTTTTTGTCGAGTGTAGATCCCAAAGTTTGCGAAAACGCGAAGACATTGAGAACAGAAAAAATGATAAAAAATATTTTTTTCAAAACTAAATTTCTTTTTGTGAATGCTGTTTGCATTTATAATAAGCAAGGGTATTTAAATTTTACCGCTTCCGAAAATACTGATAGAGGAATTTCGAATAATCTTCTCCGGTATTAATGTTCATCAATTTCGCAGAGGAGTTTTCAAAATCTTCTTCTAAATTTTTTACTTTTTGTTTTTGTTTTTCTGCAAATTCGTATCGCCATCTTGCGCTCGACGTATTCGCCCAAATTTGTTTGCCGGTTTCTGAATCTTGAAAAAGCGTGTAACCTACGTCCGGAATTTCGACATCTTTATCATCGAAGATCCGCATTCCTAATAACTGGTGCTTTCTGGATGCAACTCTCAACATTTTTACATCATATTCATCTTCAAAATCAGAGAACATAAAAAGCATTGATCTTTTTTTGAAAACGCTCATCATATATTCCAGAGCCATGTCTATTTTCGATTCTGCGGGAACGTAATCTGCGGTGAGAATGGTACTTATAATTGCCAGAATATGCTTTCTTCCTTTTTTTGGAGGAATGACCTTGTAAACCTTATCAGCAAATAAGATCAATCCCACTTTATCGTTATTTCCGGCAGCGGAAAATCCTAAACTTGCAGCGATCTCAGCGACGAATTCTCTTTTCAACTGCGTTTTTGTGCCATAATCCATTGAAGCTGAAATATCGACCAAAAGCATCATCGTCAGTTCGCGTTCTTCTTCCATTACTTTCACGAAAGGTTCGCGAAAACGAGCAGTTTTATTCCAGTCAATTCTGCGGATCTCATCGCCAAACTGGTAAGGGCGAACTTCCGAAAAAGTCATTCCCTGACCTTTGAAAGCACTGTGATATTGACCCATCAAAGTAGCTTCGGACTTTTTCTTCGTCCGAATCTCGATCTGTTTTACTTTTTTGATGATGTCTTTAATCTGCATTTCAACTATTTTAAATTTTGAATTTTAGATTTTAAATGATCGAGTTTGATTCATTTAAAATTTATAATCTACAATTTATGATTTTTAAGGAGCCTGAACTTTTCCTAAAATTTTGTCCACAATATCGTCTGCTGTAATTTCCTCTGCCTCTGCTTCGAAACTCAAACCAATACGGTGACGCAAAATATCTTTCGCGATCTCTTTGATATCTTCCGGAATGACGAAAGCTCTGTTTTTCAAGAATGCCATTGCTCTTCCGGCGATTGCTAAGTTGATCGAAGCTCTTGGTGAGGCTCCAAAACTGATCAGACTTTTTAACTCTGATAATCCGTATTTTTCCGGGGAACGGGTGGCAAAAACCATATCCAGAATATATTTTTCTATTTTTTCGTCCAGATAGATTTGATTGATGAGCTCTTTGGCTTCTACAATATTTCGCAGGGAAATAACGGGTTTAATTTCCGGTTGATGCGAAGTTGCAACCATTTTCATGATCTTTCTTTCATCCTCAAAATCTGGATACGTGATCGTACATTTCATCATAAAACGGTCACTTTGCGCTTCCGGTAAAAGATAAGTTCCTTCCTGATCAATTGGATTCTGCGTTGCCAAAACTAAAAACGGTTTCGGTAAAGGCATTGTTTCATCACCGATCGTTACTTGCTTTTCCTGCATGGCTTCCAAAAGAGCCGACTGTACTTTCGAGGGCGCTCGGTTGATCTCATCTGCCAAAACAAAATTCGCGAAGATCGGACCTCTTTTAATAGAAAAATCATTGTCTTTAATGTTGTAGATCATCGTTCCAACAACATCTGCAGGCAATAAATCGGGCGTAAACTGTATTCTCGAAAACTGACCTTCAACAGCATCAGCTAAAGTTTTGATTGCCAAAGTTTTGGCTAATCCCGGAACCCCTTCCAACAAAACGTGACCATTTCCCAGAAGACCGATGAGTAATCGATCTACCATGTATTCTTGTCCGATAATTGCTTTGTTGATTTCTTGTTTGAGGAGGGTGAAAAAATAATTTTGTTCTCTTACTTTTTCCGTGAGCTGTCTGATATCTTCCGCTTGATGTAGTTCTGACATAGTGTTTCTAAAATTTAAAGTGTAAATTTCTAATAAATACCCACACCAATCAACACAATTAATGCCAATGTAAAGTTAAAGTTTGTTAAAAGAAAAGCAGTAGTATAAATGGTATTCAATATTTTTTGATGTTTGGTGACTAAGTTTTTCCGTTAAATTTTTAGAAGCTGATCCCGCTTTCCGCTATATCTTTTTCTTTGCCATCCCACTTTCCAGCCGCCAAAAAGAAAAAGGATGCCGCTGCAATCGGGGCTGGTTACGATTTAGTCTTTTGTTGACAGTTCAATTTTAATTGATTAAAGATTCTTGAGTATTATCGTAAATGCGCATGCTGCAATTTTGTCTTTTTCAGTTAATTAACCTATTTTTGGGGCATTAAAAATAGTAAAATGAATTATCATTTTCAGGCACACCGCCAGGTTCGAAGAAATCTACTAGAAATTCTGCAAAATACTTCTCAAAAAGATTTAATGCTGATTCCCGATGGTTTCAACAACAATCTCTACTGGAATATTGCACATACTGTTGCGACACAGCAACTTTTGTGTTATTATCTGAGTGGAAATCCTTTTAGAATTGATAAATACTGGATCGAGACTTACAAAAAAGGAACGCTTCCAAATCTCAATGTTCAGCAATCTGAAGTTGATGATCTGGCTTTTCTGCTCACCGAAACGTCAAAAATTTTGATGAAAGATTATGATGCAGACTTTTTTGCAGATTACACGCCTTATACCACCAGTTTTGGTTTGGATCTGAAAAATATTCAGGATGCCATCATTTTTAATAACATGCACGAAAGTTTGCATTTAGGCTATGCAATGGCTCAGAAGCGAGCAATTTTAGGAGAAGGCTTTTAAAAGAGCAAAGTAAAAAGAGCCAGGTAAAAAGAATAAGGAATAAGAACTTAGGAAGCGACAAATTTGACTTGCTAAAAAATAAAAATTAAGACATTGAAAGAGAAAGACGACTTTATATTTGGTTTAAGACCCGTGATAGAAGCTTTGGAAGCTGGGAAAACCATCGACAAGATATTTGTGCAAAATGCCCTTCAAGGTGATATTTACCAGGATCTGAAAAACCTTTTGGCAAAACATAAGATTCGTCCAAACTTTGTTCCCGTGGAAAAGTTGAACCGTTTCACAAGAAAAAATCACCAGGGAGTTGTTGCATTTATTTCCGATGTTCCTTTTGAAAGAATTGAAGATGTTTTGCCGCAACTTTTCGAAGCCGGAAAAACGCCTTTTCTTTTAATTCTAGACCGATTGACTGATGTGAGAAATTTCGGAGCAATCTGTCGTACTGCAGAATGTGTAGGTATCCACGCCGTTATTCTTCCGGAAAAAGGAGCAGCCCCAATTAATTCAGATGCAATAAAAACTTCAGCCGGCGCCATTTATAATTTGAAGATCTGTAAGGAGAAAAATCTGGCACATGCTGTAGATTTCCTTCAGCAATCCGGCGTTCAGGTTTTTTCAGCCACTGAGAAAGCGCAGAAATTATACTACGATGTTGATTACACACAACCTTGTGCGATCGTTATGGGTAACGAAGAAACCGGAATTTCAAAAGAAGTTTTACATCATTCAGATGAAAAAATAAAACTTCCCATCGAAGGTAAGACCGAATCTTTAAATGTATCTGTTGCGTGTGGCGCAATTCTGTACGAAGCCATGCGTCAGAAAATTAGAGAGGTTTTATAATCCCGATTTCAAATCACCACCATTTAAAAACTAGATAACGCAATTCAAAAATATTTTTTACATTTATTAAAAAATTGACGTTTATGCTGAATAAGACAGTTTCAAAATCTGATGTACGGGATTACGTAAAGGAAACCATACTTGCAAAGATCGAGAAACTCAAAAATTTCTTAGAATTCACACTTGAAGCCAGTCGTGAAATTAAGAAAGCACCGAAATATGATTCTATGCGCGAAGAAATGCAGGAGGAAATTTACCAAATGCAAAAACAATTGGCTTCTCTCCACGATCTGCGACGAAAATTAAATAAGGTTTTAAATAGCCCTTCGGAACGGGTAAATATTGGGTCGCTTGTTTTTACGAATAAAGCCAGATTTTATATTTCAGTTTCTTTGGGGGAATTCTTTTTTGAAGGCGATCGTTTTTATGCGATCTCTGAGGAAAGTCCGATGGCTAAAATAATGTTCGGTAAAAAACCGGGCGATTCTTTTATCCTGAACAATATTCATCAGGAGATTATGGAGATCATGTAGATTTTTTTGAAAACTATAAATTAGACTTCCCATTTTTTTTCCATATTAAATGTCGACGTTATGAAATTTGACCAGTTGCGGAGAAATAAATGGAATAACTGGATCATTGTTCGCAATTATTACGAATATCTGGATCATCACCCTCAGTTTATATTTTAAAGGAACCTGGGTGATCACTTCATTGATGATGATCGCTGTTATCATCTTATTAATTTGGGATCATCAAAAATTGATTCCGCTCGTAAGCAATCAAAAAGATCTTGTTATTAAAGATTTTCCACCCGTCGATAAAATCTGGATCATTGCAGGAATTAGCTATACCATCTGTTTTACTTTTCTTTCCTTATTTAATCCGATGATGGAAGAAACATCAGGGTTACTAACTGCTATTTTACTGGGACTAATTTTCCTGACTTTTATGGTGAGCAATTATATCTACTTTAAAAATCGAAAAAAAATCCTTCAAACCCGACATTGAACCAGCTTTAAAATTTATTTACAATTCGTAATTTCGCCCCATGAATGAAGCATCAGTTTTAAAAGCAATTATAGAAAAGAGAAGAAGTGTTTTTCCAAAAAATTATTCTGAAACACCAATAAAAGAAGAGATTTTAGCAGAAATTTTAAACTCCGCGAACTTTGCGCCCAATCACAAGAAAACAAAACCCTGGAGATTAAAAGTTTTTCGCAATGATGAGAAAGATCAGTTAGGTGAAAAACTCGCTGAGATCTACAAAGCGACCGTTGCTTCTCAAAATTTTTTGGAAAAAAAATACCTTGATATTTCCAATAAGATTTCAATGTCCGATGCGATCGTTACGATCTCTGTAAACTTCAGTGGTTTGCTTCCGGAATGGGAAGAGATCGCTGCGACTGCAATGGCTGTTCAAAATATGTATTTGACTTCCACCGCGAATGAAATTGGCTGTTACTGGAGTACGCCGGGAATGATTCAGCATCTGAATGAATTTCTGGAACTAGAAGAAAATCAGCGATGTTATGGTTTATTCTACCTGGGAAACGTAGCGTCACTGTAACTTTTTAAATTTCCTGCCGACTACTTTTAGAACTAATAATTTAAAAAGTAAATCATGGAAACTTACGGTTACAACAAAGGACCTTCGCAAAATCAAAATTTTAGCAACACGAATTATCGTTCAGAAAAAAAATTGGCGGCAGGACTTTTAGGAATTCTTGCAGGACTTTTCGGCGCGAATAAATTTTATCTCGGCTACATCAATCAGGGATTAATTCAGATCGTTTTAAATATTTGTACGTGTGGAATAGCAACCGTAATTCCTTTTATTGAAGGAATTGTCTATCTAACGATGAGCGATGAGCATTTCGATCAAACTTATATCCAGAATAAAAAAACCTGGTTTTAAAAATGAAAAGAACTTCTAATTATAGAAGCTCTTTTTTTGTCTTAAATTGTTCTTAGTTGTTTAAAAGAATCGCAGCTTCCTTCGCAGCGTACGTGAAAATCATATCTGCACCGGCTCTTTTGATACACGTTAAACTTTCAATAATGGCTTTGTCATTGTCTAACCAACCATTTTGAGCCGCAGCTTTCAACATCGCATATTCGCCGCTTACATTATAAACTGCAATTGGAAGATCGATGACGTCGCGAACTTTTGCCACAATATCCAGATAAGGCATTCCCGGTTTGATCATAATGATATCTGCACCTTCCGCCACATCTTTCAAAACTTCATCGATTGCTTCCCGTGAATTATGAAAATCCATTTGATAGGTTTTTTTATCTTTTGGAATATCCTGATTATCAACAGGCGCTGAATCTAAAGCACTTCGGAAAGGTCCATAAAAAGAACTCGCGTATTTTGCAGCGTAACTTAAAATTCCAACATCGGTAAAGCCACTTTCTTCTAATCCGGTTCTGATCGCAGCAACGCGGCCATCCATCATATCACTTGGCGCTACAATATCGGCACCTGCTTCTGCGTGCGAAACTGACATTTTGACCAACGCATCATTTGTTGCGTCGTTGTCGATTTTTCCGTTCGTGATAATTCCGTCGTGACCATAGATCGAGTAGGGATCCAAAGCAACATCGGGCATAATGATCATTTCTGGAACGGCATCTTTTATCGCTTTAATGGTGTTTTGCATCAAACCATTCTTATTCCAGGATTCAGTTCCGCGATTATCCTTCAAGTTTTCTGAAACTTTCATATAAAGATTAACAGCTTTTACACCCAGAGAAAATAATTCCTGACATTCTTTCACCGTAAGATCTAATGTCCGCCTATAAATCCCCGGCATTGAGGCAATTGCTTCCTGCTTATTTTCGCCCTCCATTACAAATATGGGCATTACAAAATCGTTGGTGGTAAGAACTGTTTCCTGTACTAAAGCCCGCATGGAAGCACTTGTACGTAATCTTCGGTTTCTGGAATAGATAATCATTATTGGAATAGTATTTGATTTAACTGCTGCAAATTTAATTATAGTTTTATTAAAAAACTATTGTGTACTTAGACTAAATTCTTACATTTGTAAGGATATTATAAAATTTAAAGCGTTATAAGGTGAAAAAATTATTATTTTCTTTGATATTTATTGGCAGTTTAACAGTTTTCTCGGGATCAGTTTCCGCGCAATCTATTAGCAGAGAACCAGTTGCATCAGCACAAAAATCCGATGATGGAGTTTTGATGGCTTTTCCAAATCCAGCGAAAGATTTTATAATAGTAAAATCAAAAGACAGCAATTTAAAAGTTAAATCGGTTACCTTTTACTCTATATTAGGAATGCAGGTTGCAGAATATGTCGTTAATATGAATTCCGGTGAAATTCGATTGGATAAGTTGAGACCAGGAAAATATCTCATGAAATATACCTTGAGTGATAACACGCAGAAAGTCACCCAAATAATCAAACAATAAAAAATCAAATCCTTTTCACGAAGGATTTTTTTTATTTAAATCACCTTCCGATCCACGCTTTTGAACTGTAAAAAATTCCCTAATTTTGTAGTATGGAAACAAGGGAGAAAATTGTGATTATTGGTGGAGGCTTTGCTGGACTTCAATTGGCAAAAGCACTAAATAAAAAACGTAAAAAAGTATTAGTTATTGATAAGGTGAATCACCACATGTTTCAGCCGCTTTTCTATCAGGTTGCATGCGGAAGGATCGAACCCAGTAATATTTCTTTTCCTTTCCGGAAAATTTTTCAGCGCTCCCGGAATATCCAGTACCGTATGGTCGAAGTTCAGAAAATCGTTCCTGAACAGAATAAGATCATCACCGCTGAAGCAGAATTTACTTACGATAAACTCGTCATCGCCACTGGTTGCAAAACCAATTTCTTTGGTAACGAAAAAATGGCTCATCTTACTTATGGGATGAAGAATACGCAGGAAGCCATTTCCATTAGAAATAATATTCTCTTAACCTTCGAGAAATTAATTATTGAGAAAAGCAGATCAGATGACGGAAATTGGAATATCGTCATCGTTGGAAGCGGACCGACGGGAGTTGAACTAGCCGGAGCGTTTGCCGAGATGAAAAAAGATATTCTTCCACGAGATTATCCGCACATGAATTTTGATGATCTGAAAATTATATTGATCAGTTCTACAGAAATGCCTTTGAGCGTGATGAGTAAAGAAGCTCAGGATAAATCAGAACAATATTTGAAGGAACTTGGTGTTCAATTAATGAGTGATGAGTTTGTAACCGATTATGACGGCGATAGAGTAACCATGAAAAGTGGGAAAAGTATTCCCTCCAATAATGTGATCTGGGCCGCAGGAGTTACTGGTAATGTAATTGAAGGTTTAAATCCTGAAATCGTTATCAGAAACCGCTACAAAACCGATCGTTTCAACCGAGTTAATGGTTATAAAAATATTTTTGCAATTGGTGATATTGCGCATATGGAAACTCCCAAATATCCAGACGCTCACCCACAAGTAGCAAATGTGGCAATTCATCAGGGAACTAATTTAGCAGCAAATCTCCTTAAAAATTCGGAAAAAGATTGGGTGGAGTACGAATATAAAGATCAGGGAAGCATGGCAACCATCGGAAAGCACCGTGCAGTTGTTGATCTGCCTGGATTTAAATTTCAAGGTTTTCTTGCGTGGTATTTTTGGATGTTCCTCCATTTAATGCTCATTTTGTCCGTAAGAAACAAGCTTGCCATATTCTTTAACTGGATGTGGAGTTATATCAACAGAGATTCCTCCCTGCGTCTGATCATCATTCCAAACAGAAAAAATAATACCGAACAATGAGAATTGATATCATAAGTGTTTTGCCTGAATTAATGGAGAGCCCTTTTAAAGCATCAATTTTAAAAAGAGCGGTTGATAAAGGAGTTGTAGAAGTCCACTTTCACCAGCTGCGAGATTTTGGCTTAGGAAAACACAGGCAAGTCGACGATGAACCTTACGGTGGTTCTGCCGGAATGGTCATGATGATCGAACCTTTGGATCATTGTATTTCTGAATTGAAATCTCAGCGTAATTATGATGAGGTCATCTATTTGACGCCGGATGGAGAAACTTTAAATCAAAAGATAGCCAATACACTTTCTCTAAAAAATAATTTAATTTTTCTTTGTGGACATTATAAAGGAATCGATCAAAGAGTTAGGGAAATGCATATTACCAAAGAAATTTCGATCGGTGACTATGTTCTGACGGGCGGTGAATTAGCGGCCTGCGTTTTGGCTGATTCGATCATTCGGCTTGTTCCCGGCGTTTTAAACGATGAGCAAAGTGCCTTAACCGATAGTTTCCAAGATAATCTTCTTTCTCCACCTATTTATACGAGACCTTTCGAATACAAAGGAATGAAAGTTCCTGAAATTTTATTGAGCGGAAATTCCCGGAAAATTGAAGACTGGCTTCATGAACAAGCCGTGAAAATAACGGAAGAAAAGAGACCTGATATTTTAAGATAATTCATCCATAATGAATTATTTTTTTTATATTTGACAAATACGCGTTCAAATTTCAATGGAAAATAATGAAAGAAAAGGGCTTATTGCTTTTTATAATGTAGAAAATTTATTTTCTCCCGATCCCACTCCAAATCATCGATTAGACCCTACCATTTCTGGACTAAGAAATTGGGACGAAAAAAAATATAAGAACAAGTTATTCAAAATTGCACACGTTTTCGAGTTGATGCGGGAGACTGAAGAAGTCCTTCCAATGCTGATCGGTTTGTCAGAAATTCAAGGACAAGCGCCTCTGGATGAATTGATTACGATGCCGCCCTTTAATTCTGAATATGGCGTTATTCATTACGATTCGATGGATGAAAGAGGAGTTGATGTCGCTTTGTTGTACGACAAAAGTAAGATCGAGATTCTTTCCTCCGAACCCATCACCTATTTTTTCGAAATTGAAGACAACAATCCTGCGAATTACGACACTACAAGAGATATTTTACATTGCAGGATCAAATATGCAGCGGAAATCATCAATGTTTTCGTCTTGCATCTCCCGTCAAAGAGGGAAAAAGATGTGAATAAACCCAAACGTCAGTATATCTTAAATGACGTTCGCGGCAAGGTTATGAACATCATTTCAAAAACAGAAGAAGCGGTTCTTATTTGTGGAGATTTCAATGAAAATCCCGATGATGAAAATATAAAGAATCTTCTTTATGATGACGATTTAAGTAAAATACTGACGAATCCGTCTCTCGAATTGTTCGAAAATAAAAATTTTTCCACATTTTACTATAAAGATGGCTTGCTTTTTGACCAAATTCTGCTGTCAAATAATTTTTTTGATGGAAACTCTGCTTTACAATTTAAAGAAGCAAAAGTTTTCAATCATCCAAAATTAGCGAACTGGGAAGGTAATTTTAAAGGAAAACCTTTCCGAACTTTTGCAGGCACAAGATACCTTGGTGGTTACAGTGACCATTTTCCTGTTTTAGTAGAATTTTTGTAAACAAGTTAAAATATTTAAAATAAGTGAAAAACGCAACAAACACCGGTTATCATTTAGATACAGTCGATAAACAGATCATTTATATGTTGATGGATAATGCCAAAACTTCTTTGGCGCATATTTCCAAAAACGTCGGGATTTCTACGACTGCAGTACATCAAAGAATTAAGAAGCTGGAGCAGGCCGGAGTAATTGAGAACTCTATCTCTTTTCTGAATCCACGAAAAATTGGTTTCAAAGTAGTTTCATTCATAGGAATGTTTTTGGAACAACCAAGCCATTATCAAGATACGATCAAAGCATTGAACGATGTGAATGAAGTAGTAGAAGCGCATTACACCACAGGAAATTATACTATTTTCCTAAAAGTTCTCTGCCGCGACAACGATCATTTGATGGAAATTTTGAACAAACTTCAAAAAATGAAAGGAGTGACAAGAACGGAAACTTTTATTTCTTTAGAACAAAGTATAAACCGTCAGTTAAAAGTTTGATGTCCTTAAACTTCTCATAAATAATAAAATACATTTCTTCGGGAGTGTATTTTTTTTGATGAGATGAAGCTAATTTTCAAAACCAATTGCAGTAAATTGCTTAGAATTGGTTAAATTTACCATCCTAATTTTTATTAAAATTTTTGATTCATGACTAAAGTAATGGAAAAAAATCATACGCAACCTGTTCAATTGCATACCGAAGAAAGAAACCCCGGTTTACCTTTCAATACCAAATATTTCGACGCAATCAATATCAACCGAAGCGCGATCGAAAGACGGGTTTCAACCTTAGGCGGAAGAAGAAGTGTGAAAAAAGAATTTCAGGCAGCCTGGTTATTGAAAGCAATTTCAATGATCGATTTGACGACTTTAGCGGGAGACGACACCCGCGGAAACGTAATGCGCCTCTGTGAAAAAGCTAAAAATCCCGTTCGTGCAGATATCTTGCAAATTTTAGGAATGGAAAACGCGAATTTGACGACCGGTGCAGTTTGCGTCTATCACAATTTAATTCCCTTTGCAAAAGAAGCTTTAAAGGGCACGTCAATACCAATTGCCGCAGTTTCTACAGGATTTCCTGCAGGTAAAATTTCCCTCGAAGATAAAATTACAGAAATAAAAAAATCTGTCGCAGCCGGAGCAACCGAAATCGACATCGTTATTTCCCGTGATCTGGTTTTAGAATCCAAGTGGAAAGAACTTTACGATGAGATCAAATTATGCAGACAAGCTTGTGGCGATGCGCACATGAAAACCATTCTGGCAACAGGCGAAATCCCTACTTACACCAAAGTAGCAAAAGCATCCTGGGTCGCCATGATGGCAGGTTCAGATTTCATCAAAACATCAACAGGCAAAGAATCAGTCAATGCCACTTTAGCCGTGAGTTTGGTGATGATGCGATGTATTCGCGATTACTACGAATTAACAGGCGTGAAGATCGGTTACAAACCAGCCGGCGGAATTCAAAAAGCAAAACAAGCCCTCGATTATTTAATATTATTAAAAGAAGAATTAGGCGATGACTGGTTGACTCCAGACTTATTCCGATTTGGCGCAAGTTCCCTATTGGGCGACATCGAGCGACAATTAGAACATTTCGTAACCGGACGATACAGCGCAGGATTCAGACATCCGATGGCATAATCGTCTACTGAGCCTGTCGAAGTACGGTTAATAAGCCTGTTGTCGAAGTACGGTTACTGAGCTTGTCGAAGTACGGTTACTGAGCCTGTCGAAGTAGGGCGCCTTTTTCCGTCTTCCACTCCCGCTTTTTTGTTTCACTTCGTTACACAAAAAGAGCTCCGTTCAAGCCGGGGCGCAGTGAGAGATAGAAAGACAATAATTTTGTAAAACAAAGACTTAGATTTTTGACTGAGTAGAGACATAACACTATTTTGCTCTTTTGAAAAACTTAAAAAATAAAAACTTTTGTGACTTTTGTGGTTAAAATTTCCGCAACATCACATCAACACCTCATAAAAATGGAAATCAAAGAAATATACGACACCATGGTTTACGGTCCCGCTCCAGAAAGTGCAGCTGCTGCTGTGGAATTTTTAGAAAATCACAACAGAATTTTTGACCTTTTCATCGGCGGAGAATGGGTAAAACCAAACGCTAAGAAATACATGGATTCCAATAATCCTTCCAATAAAGAGTTTTTAGCAAAAATTGCCGAAGCCGACGAAACCGATGTTGACAAAGCAGTAAAAGCTGCGAACAAAGCATTGCCGGAATGGGTTGCAATTGGTGGATTTGAACGTGCAAAATATTTATATGCGATTGCAAGACAGATTCAAAAACATTCCAGACTTTTTGCTGTTCTTGAAACCTTAGACAACGGAAAACCAATTCGCGAAACCCGTGATATTGATATTCCAATCGTTGCCAGACATTTCTATCACCACGCAGGCTGGGCAAAATTGATGGACACCGAATTCAGAGATTACCAGGAAGTTGGCGTTGTCGGTCAGATCATTCCCTGGAACTTTCCCTTAATGATGCTTTCCTGGAAAGTAGCTCCGGCTTTAGCAATGGGAAATACCGTTGTTTTAAAACCAGCTGAATATACTTCTTTAACCGCTTTGCTTTTTGCAAAGATCTGTGAGAAAGTTGGTTTGCCAAAAGGAGTTGTCAATATAGTTACTGGTCGTGGAACCGTTGCCGGAAATGCTTTGGTTAACCATAAAGACATTCAGAAAGTTGCTTTCACAGGTTCTACCAAAGTTGGTAAAATCTTAAGAACAAATATTGCCGGAACAGGTAAAAAAATATCATTAGAATTAGGCGGAAAATCACCATTCATTGTTTTTGAAGATGCAGATCTAGATTCAGCAGTTGAAGGAATTGTTGATGCCATCTGGTTTAATCAGGGACAAGTTTGTTGCGCAGGTTCTCGATTGTTAATTCAGGAATCAGTTTCAGAGGTTTTCTACAAAAAACTTCGTGCAAGAATGGAAACGCTTCGTATCGGCGATCCAATGGATAAAGCAGTTGACATGGGTTCAATCGTTGATCCAATTCAATTGAAAACCATTAAGGATATGGTGCAAATTGGAATTGATGAAGGTTGTACCATTTACCAACCCAAAAATGGTGTTCCGGAAAACGGCTGGTTTTATCCACCCACTTTATTTACCGACGTTCCAACAAGTGCTGTAATTGCGCAGGAAGAAATCTTCGGACCGGTTTTAGTCGCCATGACTTTCCGTTCACATTCAGAAGCCGTGGCTTTGGCGAATAATACAAAATACGGTTTGGCTTCTTCAGTTTGGACAGAAAATATCAATTTAGCTTTAGATATCGCACCGAAAATTAAAGCAGGAAGCGTTTGGATCAACTGTACGAATCAGTTTGACGCTGCTGCAGGATTTGGAGGTTACAGAGAATCAGGTTTTGGTAGAGAAGGAGGAAAAGAAGGTTTGCATGAATACTTGAAACCTAGAGTGGAAGCAGAATTTACCTCAAAACCAATTTTGCCGAAAACTGAAAAACCAAAAGAGGGTAAAAAAGCAAAAAATACTTTAGCAGAAATCGACCGTACCACAAAAATGTACGTCGGTGGAAAACAAGCGCGTCCGGATGGAGGTTACAGTACTGAAATCAAAAATGCGTTTGGTGAATATATCGGTGAAGTTTCAGAAGGAAACAGAAAAGATATCCGAAATGCGGTAGAAGCAGCACATGCAGAAAAATCTTGGGGCGGAATGACAGGTCATGCAAGAGCCCAGGTTTTATATTATATCTCTGAAAATTTAGCCATCCGTTCAGAAGAATTTGCAGAAAGAATTGTTGAAATGACGAATCAATCTTTAGAATCTGCACAAGATGAGGTTGAGAAATCAATTGAAAGAATTTATACTTACGCCGCTTATGCCGACAAATACGATGGAGCAGCACATTCTACCGTTCAAAGAATGGTAACTTTAGCAATGCCCGAAGCAATTGGAGTAATGGCCATAATTTGCCCGGATGAAAATCCATTATTAGGATTTATCTCTACCGTAATTCCAGCGATTGCGATGGGGAATAGAGTGGTGGTCATTCCTTCTGAAAAACATCCGTTCTCGGCAACCGATTTCTATCAGATTTTAGAAACATCAGATGTTCCTGCAGGAACGGTAAATATCATCACCGGACCAAAAGAAGAATTAGCCAACGAACTCGCGAAACATTATAATGTTGAAGGGATTTGGTATTTTGGAACTGCGGAAGGAAGTAAAAATATCGAATTATTATCCACCGATTCTATGAAGCGTTCTTGGGTCAATTTCGGTAAATACAGAAACTGGTTGAATCCAAAACATGGGGAAGGTCAGGAATTTTTAAGACACGCAACAGAAATTAAAAACATCTGGATTCCTTACGGAGCTTAGAAATTTTAATAACAATAAAAATAAAGCCACGATATTTTTTCGTGGCTTTTCTATTGACAGAAATATGCGTATTCTGCGAGAGATTTGACGAAAAGTAAAATTCTCTAAGCATAAAGATTACAGGTAAAGAATTAAGAGCATTAAGATTTCCTTCGGAAATTTGAAACATAAAACTAATGTGAACTTTTACTTAGAAAACTTTTAATAAAACTAATGTGACTAATGTGTCAAACAGATTTGTGGTTTAAGTCTCAACAAGAAAATTTTCATGGTTTTTTGTCCTCAAAAAATCTATTTTTGCAAACCGATGGCGAAGAGAACTGTTAAAAGAAAAATAACCCGCAAAATTCACAAAAAGCGCAAAAGACATTTTCTTCTGCGTCGTGAGATTTTACTGCTGTTTTTGGCGATTGCCTTGTTGGGAACAGGATTGTATTTGAAGCAGAAAATTTCCTTTTACTACGCCATGTATTTCAATAAATTCGAACATAAAAAATTGTCGAATTCTGAAACTGAAGAAAACAGGATCAACCGAATTATCGGTGATTATGCCGATAAAACTTTCGGGATGGATGTGTCTCATTACCAAAGAAAAGAAGATATTACCTGGGATAGTTTAAGTATTGGAAACCGGACGATCCCTATAGAATTCGTGGTTCTTCGCGCAACAATGGGCAATAGATCTGCGGATAAACATTTCGATGAATTCTGGCATTTGTCAAAAAAGCATAAGCTCATTCGGGGTGCGTATCATTTTTACAGAGCCGATGAAGATCCTGTGATGCAGGCCAATAATTTTCTGGCCAATGTAAAATTAGAAGCGGGAGATTTACCGCCAATTTTAGATATTGAGAAAATCCCGAGACGGAAATCTACCAAAAAACTCATTGAAGACCTTAAGATCTGGTGTAGAATTGTGGAGGAAACTTATGGCGTGAAACCTATCATTTACACCTATTATCATTATTACAAAGATTTTCTTAAAGGCGAATTCGACGATTATCCAATTTGGTTGGCCAATTATAACGATGTTCCGCAACCTTCGCCCGACGCTGACTGGAAGATCTGGCAGTTCACAGAAAACGGAATCGTCTATGGAATCAATACCAAAGTTGATCTGAATGTTTACAATGGAAATCTATGGTCCCTAAAAAGATTGACTTTAGATTAACAAAAAAAAGGATGCTTTTCAGCATCCTTTTCTATAATAAATGAATTGGTTTTTTATTTAACCTTGTCAAATAAAGCCTGAGTTTCTGCATATTCCTCACCTTCTTTCTTTGCTAATTCAATTGCTTTGGCTGCCCACGTTTTTGCGTTTGCTTTATCGCCTATTTTGAAATAAAGATTTGCAACGGTATCAGTATTGGCATAACTTTCAGCAAGTTTTACAGATTGTTTTGCCCAAAGAACAGCTTTTTCTAAAGCCACTTTATTAGTGGTGTTTTCAAAAAAGTTCCAAGCTACCGTATTCAACTCGTCTGAAGTAAAAGTTGATGATGCTCCGTCTTTGTAATATTCTAAAGCAAGTTTTTCGTACTCCGCGTTGTTTTTTGTACCCGCAGCAATTCGCATTTTTGTTTTCAGAACCAATGTTTTTACCTGCTCTTCCGACATGGTTTTTCTCGCTTCTGAAGCGTATTTTTTCTCATCGAAAACCTTCGTCGTTTTATCGTAAGACGAATTGAATAAGGCGTTCAACTTAAAGTTTTCGAGCGTTTTATTATAACTTTCTTCGGGCATTACTTTTATCAATTCCGCTTTACGGGAAATAAATTCCGGATAAAGTGGTGAAGTACTGTCTTTCGTTAATGAGAACAAATAAGAAAAATCTTCCTGAGTCAAAGGCTCTGCTTTTTTGCCCGCAAAATATTTCGCTGCTGCTTTGCTTGCTAAATCAGGATCTGCAAAAGCGAAAACTTTGATAAAACTTTTCAGGAATTCCGGATCTTTATTTCCAGCTTCATATTTCGTTTTAAGCGCTCCCATTTGTTTAGAAGGATCTACCGCATCTTTTCCTACGTTGATAAATTCTTCCGGCTCATAATAAGAAGTCACTCTGTGAATCAATTCTCCGTCTCCATTGATGAAAAGATAAGTTGGATACGCTCTCACATTATATTTTTTTGCCAGATCGATTCCTTCGCCTTTTTCCATATCAATTTTAGAATTAATGAAATTGGCATTGTAAAATTCACCAACAGTCGGTTGTGGGAAAACGTTTTTTGCCATCAGTTTGCAAGGTCCGCACCAGGTGGTAAATGCATCTACAAAAAGTAATTTATTCTCTTTTTTTGCAACTGCGAGAAGATCGGTGAAAGATTTATTGTCTTCGAATTTCATTCCCTGAGCGAAAGTAATGATACTGAAAAGGACAAGTAAGAGTAATGATGTTTTCTTCATTTTTTTTAAATTTATTAGGATGCTAAAATAATGTATTCTGTGTAAAAGACGATTAAAAGTGGTATTTATTTTTGAACTTTCACGTCGAGATTAATTGCCGGACTTACCATAGGAATGTTTTGCCATTCTCCCAGATACTTTCTGTAAATAGTTTTATTTCCCATCAATGCACCACTCATATAAAATCGACCATTAAAGTTACTCAACAGCTGAATTCCCACATAGAAATTATCTTTCACCCAAATGTTGTTTTTTGAGACATCAAAATTATAAGTGTCATCTATAATTTTATCTGAAGTAATTTCGTCGTGCAAATCTTCGGTAAGAATTGGGTTTAAATTTCTATCATAAACCGTAAATCGTATAAAGACAGGTTTATCGCTTTCAAAACTTGAAATATTAATGTTGATCTTTTCAATTTTCGTCTTTTTATTCGTCTTAAAAAGCATGGCAACTTCTTTTGACTGATCGCCACTTTCTTTCGATGGATTATGACCGATCATTATCCTTTTTGTTTTCGTTGTAATTCCCCAATTTTTTCTGTCGAATTTTGCGGGATTAATTTTTACTTCTTCAATGTCTTTTACCTTTTCAACCAAAAAGATAGTTTGTGGATTTTGTTTTAGAAATTTTTCTACGGAAATCGTGAATTTTTCGAAACCGCCAACTTCAACTTGTAGATTTTTCTTTTGGTCAACAGCTGTCAAGTCGATTTTGAAATTTCCTTTATCGTCTGCGATCGAACCTGCATTGTGATTGTCGATTCCAATTTTTGCGTAAGGAATTGGCTGGTTTTCTTCTTTGGACAGGATTTTTCCGGCGATGATTTGCGCGTTCATTAAGAAACCGAAAAAGAGGAGAAAGAGTAAAGGTGCTTTGTTCATATATTAATTTCGGCAAATATTAGATAATTATTAATAATAATGTCCTAATGAATTGTTAAACAATATCGAATGAAAGTTATATTTATCTTAATAACAGAAAATTGACTTTTAAGCCAAATCTCCGCCCCGACCTGAATGGAGCTCATTTTTATTTTTTCCGGAAAAATAAAAATAGCGGGAATGGAGGGCGGAAACAGGCGCCCAAAAATAGAAGAAAATAGAGCCATTTAATTTCCGTACTTTTGCACCTTTCAAAAATCATCCATTCCTATATATAATGAATTACATTTCAGCCGAAAATCTTACGAAATCTTACGGAGTAAAAACGCTTTTCCGGGATATTACTTTCCATATTAACGAAGGTGATAAAATTGCGATCGTTGCCAAAAATGGTTCCGGTAAATCGACTTTGCTCAAAATTTTGATGGGTAAAGAAATTGCAGATTCGGGAACAGTTGCGATCAACAAAGATATTCAGGTCGTTTTGTTCGATCAGGAAATCGATTTTGAAGGCGAATTGAATGTTGAAGAATTTATGATGACTTTGGATTCTGCACCGATCATGGCGTTGAAAAATTATCATCATGCTTTGGTTTCAGAAAATCCGGATGATATGGATAAAGCGCTGAATGAAATGGAAATTCACGAAGCCTGGGATCTGGAAAATGAGATGAGTCAGATTTTGAGTCAGTTGAAAATTACAGATTTGACATCGAAAATGAAAACACTTTCCGGAGGTCAGATCAAAAGAGTTGCGCTGGCAAAACTTTTGGTTGAAACGCGCGCTCAACACCGTCATACATTGATTATTATGGATGAGCCGACCAATCACCTTGATGTTGATATGGTAGAATGGCTGGAAAATTATCTTCAGAAAGCGATGGTAACTTTGCTTTTGGTAACGCACGACAGGTATTTCTTGGATGCAGTTTGTGATATTGTCTGGGAAATTGAAGATTTCAATATGTACGTTCACAACGGAAGTTATGCGACCTATTTAGAAAATAAGATCATTCGCGAAGACAATATGAATTCGACGATTGATAAGGCGCAAAACCTTTACAGAAAAGAGTTAGAGTGGATGCGTCGTCAACCGAAAGCGAGAACTACGAAATCTAAATCTCGACAAAGCGATTTTTACGAAACTGAAAAAGTGGCAAAAACCGATACCAGAAAAGAAAAACTGGAGCTTGATTTTAAAATGAAACGTCTTGGGACAAAGATTTTAGAATTACATGATATCAGCAAAAGTTTCGGACAAAAATTATTATTAAAAGATTTTTCTTACCAGTTTCAGCGTGGTGAAAAAGTAGGAATTGTTGGGAAAAACGGGGCAGGAAAATCTACGCTTCTCAATATTATTCAAGGTTTTGAACCGTATGATTCCGGTTCCATCGAAACGGGAGAAACCATTAAATTTGGTTATTTCGCGCAGAAAGGTTTAGTATATAAAGAAGATCAAAGAGTGATTGACTTTATCAAAGATATTTCAGAAAATTTCCCATTGGCAAACGGAAGAACGATTTCTGCATCGCAGTTTTTGCGTCTTTTCTTATTTGATGATCAAACGCAATATGCGCCGATCTCAAAATTGTCGGGTGGTGAAAAACGTCGTCTGCATTTGATGCATGTCTTGTATCAGAATCCGAATTTCTTGATTTTCGATGAGCCGACAAATGATCTGGATCTGCCAACTTTAACAGTTCTAGAAAATTTCCTTTTGCAATTCCAGGGAAGTTTAATTATCGTTTCGCACGATAGATATTTCATGGACCGTATTGTTGATCACGTTTTAGCCTTTGAAGGCGATGGAGTGATTAAAGATTTCGTGGGTAATTTCACCGAATATCGTGAAAAGAAATCGCAGGAGAAAAACGAGAAAGTTGCTGCTCCAATCATTGAAATTCCGAAGAAAGTTGAAGCCGTGCAAACTTCAACACCAAGTGTTGCTGCGAAAAAATTGACTTTCAAAGAGCAGCAGGAATTAAAAGACATCGATAAAGAAATGCCGAAGTTGGAAAAAGAAAGAGCAGAAATTCTGGAAAAGTTGAACAATGAAAGTGATTACGGTAAGATCGCAGATTTTTCTAAAAAGCTCGAAACCATTGCAGATAAACTTCAGGAACTAGAAATGCGCTGGTTAGAACTTCAGGATTAATTTTTATATAAATAGAAGATTTAAAATAAAGGAACGGGTTTTTGCCCGTTCTTTTTTATTGTATTAAAAGGCACGAATTCAAGTATTTCATTTTTAATTAGTTGTTATTTTTGTATCTAAAAAGCTTTCACTTTCTTTGTAACAAACAATTCTTTCAAAATCCCATTACTATATTTTACGATGAGCAACGACCAAAAACTAGAAGCCAAATACGGATTATTCACAGCCATTTCTATGGTTATCGGACAAGTAATTGGATCCGGCATTTTCTTCAAAGTTGATGATGTTTTACAGGCAACACAGGGAAATATTCTAGCAGGACTTTTAGGTTTCTTAATTGTTGGGATCAGTGTTGTTTTTGCGGGGATTTCTATGGCGAACTATGCTGAAATCTTACCAAAAGATGGCGGAATTTTAAGTTACGTCAACTATAGATTTGGTGAAACAGCAAGTTATTTTGTAGGCTGGATGTATATGAGTTTGTTTTATCCGGCGCTTACCGCCGTTCTTTTCACGGTTTCCGGGATTTATATTGCGCATCTGCTCGCAGAATTTATGAATTTCGAACCAACGTTTTTACATTTTGCTTTAATTGGTTTTGTTAATTTGATCATCTTCTTTTTCATTAATATTTTCCGTCCGAGAAGCAGTGGGATTTTCCAACAGTTGACCACTGTTTTGAAAGTAATGCCTTTAATATTGATCGCTTCTCTGGGAATTTTAAGTTTATTTAAAGGAGATGTGAATCAGGTGAATACTTTTTCTGAAGTAGGAAATGGATTGCAAAATCAGTCGTTTATTCTTTTGGTTGCAGCGAGTTTTATCCCAATTTCTTTTGCATTTGATGGTTGGTATATTGCGACGCAGATTTCTGGTGAGATCAAAAATTCAAGTAAAAACCTTCCGAAAGCCTTAATTATAGGAACTATTTCGGTGATGGTTATTTATATCGCCTATTATTTAGGGATCGTTTTCCGAATGAGCGGTAATGAGATCATTCAACTAAAAGATACTTATATCACAGAGTTTGCAAGAAAGATCGCTTCGAATTCCGGCGCTTTGATTATGCAACTTTTCATTATTATTTCCGTTTTGGGAACGTCAAATGGTTTGCTTTTGGCCACGATTCGGGTGCCTTATCAATTCGCTAATTTAGAAAAGTCGAAGAAATTTCTGAACTTAGATAAAGTGAATGAGAAAACGAAAATGCCCGTAAACAGTACGGTTTTTGGAACTACGATTATCATTTTTTACATTCTTGTTTATTATTTTACCAATACACATCCTTTTTTTACGGAGAGGAATTTTGATATTTCTGCGATCCCTATCGTTTTTATTTATTTGGTTAATGGTGCTTTGTTTTTAGGATTGTTTCAACTTTTAAAGAAGAATGTTTTTCCCGGAAATCGGTTTTTCAAAGCGACGATGGCAACGATTGCCGTTTTAGGAAACTTGGTTGTTCTCTTCGGAACTGCGACTGCACCGAATGGTATTACTTATTTTATCATCAATATTCTTTTTATTCTTGCCGGATTTCTGCTGATGAGAAAAAACTGATAAATATCAGTTCCTTTAAATTAATCTCATTTTCAGTGATTTAGCGAATTTCCCTTAATTTTATTTAGAATAATTCAAAATAGACTTGTCTGTTAGTAGATGGTTTTTTACTTTTGCGCTGTTATTTTAATTCAGTCTAAATAAAAACGTTCTATGAAAAAACAGATCATTTCCCTTGGAGCCTTATTAATTGTCTCGACAATCGGTGCACAGATGAAGTTTGAGCAGATAAGTGATACCCTTCGGGTTCAGCAAATTGAGGATATCAATATGCATAAAACGGGAAATCCCAATACAGCAAGACCACTTTCCTCAAAGTCGAATTTATCGATAATGGAAAATCCACAACCGATTGCCATTGTTACTCATGAGATCATTGAGCAACAGCAAGCGAAACAGTTGAGCGATGTTTTACAAAACGTGAACGGACTTTATATTACTTCCTCGAGAGGAAATTCGCAGGACAGTTTTGGTGGGAGAGGTTTCGCGCTTGGAAATGATAATATTTTTAAAAATGGGGTAAGAGTAAACAGTGGTGTTTTTCCTGAAGTTTCCGGTCTGGAAAGAGTGGAGGTCTTAAAAGGAGCCAATGCAATGCTTTATGGAAATACTGCGGCAGGCGGAATCATCAATATGATCACCAAAAAACCCCGGTTCAATTATGGTGGAAGCATCGGATTAAGCGGTGGAAGCTGGAATTCTTATAAACCAACTGTAGATTTTTACGGTCCTCTTTCAGATAAAGTTGCTTTTCGAGTTGATGGCGCTTATGAATATGCAGACAGTTTTCGTGATGTCGTTTCCTCTTCAAAATATTATTTTAATCCTTCTTTTTTAATCAATTTGGGGGAGAAATCCCAGTTGATCGTTGAAGCAGATTATTTGAAAAATGATTTCACGCCAGATTTTGGTATTGGTTCTATCACGAACAAAGATCTAAGTTACAAGTTAAATGATACCGTTGGAAGAAATGTATTTTTCGGGGCAGACTGGCAATATCAAAATGTACAACAGGCTTCTACAAATATTACTTTCAATCATCAATTCAATGAGAGCTGGACTTTAAATGCAATTGCGTCTTACCAGAATTACACGAAAGATTATTTTTCTTCGGAAAGAGTACAATGGAGTTATGCAACACCTACAGCAACTCGTTTATCCTGGACAAGACCATTCAACAAAACGTATAACGAACAAAGTTATGGTTCTGGTCAGATCAATATTAATGGTGAAATTAATACCGGAAAAATAAACCATAAAGTGTTATTTGGTACTGACGCGGATTATAACCAAGCGGATTCTTACGCTTACACTCTTGGAGCAACAAGAAACGTTTTGTATTTAGATGACCCTTCAACCTGGGGAAATGTCGCAATGCCATCATCAACCCTTAATAACAGAAACAGAATTAATACCAGAAGAATTGGGGTGTTTGCGCAGGATTTTATTAGTCTGACCCAACAATTCAAAGTGATTGCAGGTTTGCGTTGGTCTTACATCGAAAATATGGCAACGATCAATACCAATTTTGTGACAAATGTTAAAAGTATTACCAATAACTCTGCAACATCTGATCAGGCGCTTTCTCCTAAATTAGGTCTGGTTTATATGCCAAATGATAATTTATCGATTTTTGCAACGTATACCAACTCATTTGTATCCAATGCTGGTGAAACTTCTTCTGCCTTAGGATCGTTGAATACAGTTGGAGCTCCTGCAGAAATTCTGGCTAGAGTGCAAAATCTTTCAAGAGAAGGTATAAAACCAACCACTGTCGACCAATATGAAATTGGAATTAAGAAAAATCTTTGGAATAATACTTTAGCGGTGAATTTATCGATCTATCAAATTGATAATAATAACACTTATCAAAGTTTTTGGTACCAAAATACAGCCGGTGCAGTTGTAACTCCAGATTCGAATTTAAAAGAATTCGCCGGAAAAATGAGAAGCCGTGGTGTTGAGTTAGATATTACAGGGAACCTAACGAAAAATCTTTCGATCATTGGCGGTGTTTCTTATAACAATTCAGTTTATTTGGATACTCCGGAAGATGGATATGTTGAAAAACAAAGATTGGTTAGAACTCCCGCAACCACTGCGAACGCATCAATTTTCTATAAATTCACTGATAAAATTAAAGGTTTGAAAATCGGAGCTGGAGCGTATTACATTGGCGATCGATTGGCAGGTTGGAATGATTCAAAATCAACCGTTATTTCAAGAAACGGTGTTTCCAGAATGATCGATGTTAAAGATTACGTTACCGTAAATGCATCTGTTGGTTACGATTGGAGTAAATTTTCAATTCAGGGAAAAGTCGGTAATTTATTTGACACGATTAACTATAATGTTCACGAAAATTATTCTGTGAACCCGATTACACCTAGAAATTATTATGTTACTCTAACCTATAAATTGTAGAAAACACTTCATCATATCAATTAAATTCAGTTAGCATAAACAGTGGGAATTTCGGTTTCCGCTGTTCTTGTTGAAAAGCAAGAAGAATTAAAACAAAAAAACAGAAAACGATGACAGCAATTAAAAACACCCGAACATTCATGAGAATTGTTCACCGATATTTAGGATTTTTCATGGCAGGAATTATGGCAGTGTACGCAATCAGTGGAGTATTGATGGTATATCGCGATACCGATTTTCTTAAACAGGAAAAAAAATATGAAAAAATTCTCGATAAAAATCTGGATGAAAAATCACTCGGTAAAGAAATTAAAATGAAAGGCTTCGAAGTTAAAAAAACAGAAAATGGCATTTTATTTTTCAAAGGTGGAACTTATAATTCGGCAACCGGAGAAGCGAAATATTCAAAAAAAGAACTTCCTTTCGTTCTCAATAAAATGACACAACTGCACAAGTCACAATCAAAAGACACGCTTTCACCCCTAAATACATTTTTTGGTCTCTCTTTATTTTTCTTTGTAATCTCCAGTTTTTGGATGTTCAATGTAAAATCAAAAGCGTTTCGACAGGGAATGTATTACACCATTGGAGGTTTGATTTTAGCAATTATTCTTGTTTTTATTTAAAAAAAAGAGATTTTAGAAGTATTAAATTTTACTTATTTTAAACTTTAAATATTTCAACGAATTTAGAGTTGATCCCGTTGTCAAATTAGAAAATTTGGTTATCTTTGCACCCTTATAAATAATCGGGACGAGTTCCCACAAAATCAAACATTTATGTCAGTAAAAATTAGATTACAAAGACACGGTAAAAAAGGAAAACCTTTTTTCCACATCGTAGTTGCCGATGCAAGAGCAAGTAGAGATGGTAAATTCATCGAAAAAATCGGTACTTACAATCCTGTAGTTAACCCAGCTGTTATCGAACTTAACGTTGATGCTGCTGTAAAATGGTTAGACAATGGAGCACAACCAACCGACACTGCTCGTGCAATTCTTTCTTACAAAGGAGTTCTTTACAAAAGACACTTACAAGGTGGAGTAGCAAAAGGCGCTTTCGATCAGGAAGCAGCTGATAGCAAATTCGCAGCTTGGTTAGAAGGAAAAGAAAAACAAGTTGTTGGTAAAAAAGACGGTTTGAGCAAAGCAAAAGATGATGCTAAAAAAGCAGCATTCGACGCTGAAACTAAAGTAAACCAGGCAAGATTAGACGCTGCTGCAAAAGTAGAAGCTGATGCGAAAGCAGAAGCAGATGCACAAAAAGCAGAAGCTAAAGCTGCTGCAGATGCAAAAGCCGCTGAAGCTGCTGAAGCAAAAGCTGCTGAAGAAGCTGCAAACGCGCCGGTTGCTGAAGTTATTGAAGAGCCAAAAGAAGAAAAATCAACTGTTGAAACAGTTGCTGAAAAAGTAGGTGAAGCCGCTGCTGCTGTTGCAGGAGCTGTAGATTCTGTAAAAGAAACAGTAGCAAACGTTACTGAGAAATTAACAGGAAAAGACGAAGCTGCTACTGAAGAAAGAACTGACGAAGCTAAAGCTTAATCAACTTTCTTATCAGATAAGATTCATAGAGACGTCATTTTTGGCGTCTCTATTATTTTAAAACAACTTATATTTGCATCATGAAAAAAGAAGATTGCTATTTTTTAGGTAAAATCACTCGTACCCACGGTTTACACGGAAATGTTTTCCTGAAACTCGATACCGATCAACCTGAAATGTACAATAAATTAGACACCATATTCGTTGACGTCAACGGATTGTTGGTTCCTTTTTTTGTTGCAAGACAATCCTGGAGCAAAGGCGAAACGCTGATTGTTTCTTTCAAAAATTCCTCTGAAGCACTTGTTAATCAAGCCGTCGGAAAAGATGTTTATCTTCCGCTTTCTACCTTGCCTGTTCTTACCGGAAACAAATTTTACTACCATGATGTGATTGGCTATGAAATTCGCGAAGAAGACGGCAAATCTTGTGGAATTATCGAAACGATCAACGATCAAACCGGTCAGCATTATTTCGTGCTTACTTTAGCCGGTAAACAAATCGTTATTCCGATCATCAAAGACTGGATCATCGAACTGAACCGTGAAGAAAAATTCATCAGAATGTCTTTACCAGAAGGTTTAATGGATGTTTTCTTGATTCCTTCCAAGAAAGACGAGTAATTTTCTAAATCTTTTTTGGGCGATAATTTCCGTCTGGAGTTTATACTGAGCTTGTCGAAGTACTCCCGCGTTTTTATTCCAATTCGTTCCATAAAAAGGGATCCATTCAAGCCGGGTCGCAGATCATTTTGTATTGCGAAAACTCCAATAATTTAGACCGAATTCTTTTCTAAAATTTTTTTTCCCTGCATCAAAAATTACGCCAATTTTTAGTAAGTTTGCATCTATTGATTATGGAAAAAGTTTGACCATAATTCTACATTTTACATTAAAAAAAGCACTGTCAGGAAATGAGAACAACCATCAAAGAATTACTTTCAGATTATAAAAAAATACTTCATCACGACATTACCGTTCAAGGTTGGGTCAGAGCATTTCGCTCCAATCGTTTTATCGCTTTGAATGACGGATCAACCATCAATAATTTACAAATCGTGGTCGATTTTGAGCAATTTGATGAAAATATTATTAAGAATATCAGCAATGCAGCCTCTTTGAAAATAGTAGGTGAAGTTGTAGAAAGTCAGGGCGCTGGACAAAGCATCGAAATTATTGCTAAAAAAATAATCATTTTAGGAGATAACTTTACTGAAGAAAGAGATAAAACGATTCTACAACCCAAGAAACATTCCTTAGAACTTTTACGCGAACAGGCGCATTTGCGTTTCCGCACGAATTTATTTAGTGCTGTTTTTAGAGTGCGAAGTTCTGTGAGTTTTGCGATTCACCAGTTCTTTAATCAAAATCAATTCTTCTACATGAATACGCCGATCATTACCGGTGCAGATGCAGAAGGAGCTGGAGAAATGTTTGGCGTAACAAACTTCGATCTGAATAATATACCGCGTGATGAAAACGGAGATATCGATTTTGACCAGGATTTTTTTGGTAAGAAAACCAACTTAACAGTTTCCGGACAACTTAACGTAGAAACTGCAATGATGGGACTGGGAAGAGTTTATACTTTCGGGCCAACTTTCCGTGCAGAAAATTCAAACACAACGCGTCACCTCGCAGAATTCTGGATGGTAGAACCTGAAGTTGCTTTCAATAATTTAGAAGACAACATCGATCTGGCGGAAGATTTCTTAAAATATGTCATCAATTATGTTTTAGAAAACTGCAAAGATGATCTGGACTTTTTAGATAAGAGATTTGCGGAAGAACAAAAGCAAAAACCTGAAAAAGACAGAGCTTCTGAAGGTTTGATAGAGAAATTACAAAACGTTCTCGAGAAAAGATTCAAAAGAGTTTCTTACACCGAAGCGATTGATATCCTGAAAAATTCAAAAGAAAATAAAAAAGGAAAATTCCAGTTTCCGATTGAGGAATGGGGCGCAGATCTGCAGAGTGAGCACGAGCGTTTCCTCGTAGAAAAACATTTTGAATGTCCTGTTGTCCTTTTTGATTATCCAAAAGAGATCAAAGCTTTCTATATGAAACTGAATGAAGATGGAAAAACGGTTGCCGCAATGGATGTTTTATTCCCGGGAATCGGTGAGATCATCGGTGGTTCACAAAGAGAAGATAAATTTGATGTTCTGACTGCCAAAATGAAAGCGATGAATGTTGATGAACACGAGCTTTGGTGGTATTTAGATACACGAAAATTTGGTTCAGTTCCGCATGCTGGTTTCGGTCTTGGTTTAGAAAGACTGGTACTTTTTGTAACAGGAATGACGAACATCAGAGACGTAATTCCTTTCCCAAGAACGCCTCATACCGCGGAGTTTTAATTAAAATTCAGTACTTTTAGATTTTAGAAATAATATTCTTTCCATTAAAATAGAGATAGCATCAAAATATGTTAAAACAAAACCTTCAAATGCGACTCGGCCAGAAATTGGCACCGCAACAAATTCAGTTGATGAAGTTGATCCAGCTTCACACGTTAGAATTTGAGGAAGAATTAGAACGCGAATTAGAAGAAAATCCGGCCCTGGAAAAAGCGGAAGAATCAAAAGAAGAAGAGTATTCCTCACTTGATGAAACGTATGAAGACGAAGGTACAGACAGCATCAATACAGATTTCGATGTAAATGAATATATTTTTGATGATGAACCGGCTTATAAAACCAGCTCAAACAATTATTCTGCAGACGATGAAGAATTTGACAATCAGTCACTCTTAACAGAAGGACAATCGCTCTACGATTACCTTTTGGAGCAGATCCGTTTGATCAATATCGATGGTGATGATCTGAAAATTGCAGAATATATCATCGGAAACCTTGATAACGACGGATATCTTCGAAGAGAAGTGAAACAGATCGTTGATGATCTGGCGTTTTCTCTGGGAGTTTACACCACGAAAGAAAAAGCGGAAGATATATTGGAGAATTACGTTCAAAAACTGGATCCTTCCGGAGTTGGCGCAAGAGGTTTACAGGAATGTCTTCTGTTGCAAATTGAGAAAAAAGTAAGCGCTGATAAAGCCGTTATTTTAGCTGCAAATATCCTTAGAAATCAATTCGATGCATTGACAAATAAGCATTACAATAAAATCATCCAGAAATACGATATCGAGGAAGAAGATCTGAAAGATGCTTTGGAAGTGATTTCAAAACTCTCCCCAAAAGTTGGTGGAAATTTTGATACGCAGACGATCACCATTAATCAGGAAATCATACCGGACTTTGTAATTCATGTTAAAGATAATGGCGAAAAAGGAGTAGATGTTCATCCAACATTGAACAGTAAAAATGCACCTTCCTTGCGTGTTTCAGATGAGTACAAAGATATATTGACGACCTATTCTCACGATAAAAAATCTGCTGAACACAAACAGGCTGCACTTTTCATCAAACAAAAATTAGATGCGGCAAAATGGTATATTGATGCGATAAACCAGCGACAAAATACTTTGCTTCAAACGATTTCTGCTATCGTGAAACTGCAGAAAAACTACTTCATTACAGGCGACGATAAATCTTTGAAGCCGATGATCTTAAAGGATGTTGCCGATATTACAGGTTTTGATATTTCTACAATTTCCCGTGTAGTAAAAAGCAAATATGCCGATACTCCGAATGGAATTGTGTATCTAAAAAATCTCTTCTCAGATTCGTTGACCAATGATGATGGCGAAGAAGTTTCTACGAAAGAAATTAAGAATCATTTGATGGATATCATCAACGCCGAAAATAAGAGAAAGCCTTTAACAGACGACGCTTTGGTTGTTTTGTTGAAAGAAAAAGGATATAATATTGCCAGACGAACCATTGCAAAATATCGGGAACAACTCAGTATTCCTGTTGCAAGATTACGAAAAGAACTCTAAAGAAAAAGGTCACCGAAAAGTGACCTTTTTTTTATGCTTGTTCGATTTCTATTTTCTGCAGTTCTTCGAGGTTTTTACCTAATTTTTTAAGAATGATTCCGTACACAATTCTGTAGTAAACCCAGATCAACACTACACTTAAAACCATCATCAGAAGAAGACCTACATAGAATCCTATCAAGGTTGGATGAGTAAGTTCAATATTTTGATTTGATAACGCCCAGGATGTAAAAATTCCAAGAACAATGGTGTACAAAACGATCAAAAATACGTTCGCAAGAATAAAATAGTTGACCGTATTTTTAAATTTAATGATCTGAAGAATCAATTTTGTCAGGTTCGATTCAATTTTGATATGCTTATAATTTTGATAAAATTTAATAACGAAAAAAGCCGTTAAAGCCAGACTGATCACCTTTAGTCCAAAATATAGATGGGACAAATTAGCAACCAGATTCTCATTGTTTTTCACACCGAGTTTTTCTAAAATATTTAAATAACTATTGGTGTCGTCTCCCAAGAAAAGATAGTAAAAATTCATACCCAGAATGACCAGAAATTCGGCTATGCTTATTCCCAGAATATATTTCACATAATTGCGTGAAGATTTATTCAGCATCGACCGTATTTCATCGCTGTTGTATTTTGGCTGAATTTCGTGTTCCTGCCAGGTTTTTTTGAAATTATCTAGATCAAATTTAGGCATGCTTTTCCATTAATTCTTTTAGTGTTTTTTTTAGCCGGTTCATTTTCACCCGCGCATTTACTTCCGTGATCCCTAAATTTTCTGAAATATCACGGTAAGGAAGATCATCTAAATACATCATTACAATTGCTCTTTCTACGTTCGGAAGCATTTTCACCACTTTATAAAGTAATGAGATCTGCAACTGCTTTTCATCGTCATCTTCGATAAAATCCGCATAATGAAAATCCATCAATTCATCAGTTTGCGGTGATTTGGTTTTTTTTCGAAAAAGAGTGATGGCAGTATTTAATGCAACTCGGTACATCCACGTTGAGATTTTGGAGTTTCCTTTGAATGTGTCGTAAGAACGCCAGAGTTGTAACACGATTTCCTGAAATAAATCCTGCTCATCTTCCAGTGAGTTTGTATAGAGCCGGGAAACCTTGATAATCAGACCTTGATTATCTTTAATAAGTTGTGAAAATACTTTTTCTTTAAGGCTCAAAACAGGTAAAAATTTACACAAGCGAAGATAACATTTTTTGCGGAAAATGCCCTATTTAAAGAATGGAACACCTTTGGATAAGACCTCACCAATCAATCGAACTTTCGAACAAAAATGATATATTTGCCACATGATTCTACGCGGAGAAAATTTAATTAAAGAGTACGGTCCCAAAAAAGTTGTAAAAGGCGTGACAGTCGAAGTTAGACAGGGAGAAATCGTAGGACTTCTGGGTCCAAACGGTGCCGGAAAAACCACTTCTTTTTACATGATAGTCGGTTTGGTAAAACCAACTTCTGGGAAAATTTTTCTCGATGATAAAGAAATTACACACGACGCCATGTATCGCCGCGCACAGAAAGGAATCGGTTATCTGGCGCAGGAAGCTTCTGTTTTTCGCAAGCTTTCGGTAGAAGATAATATTCTGGGCGTGCTTCAATTGACCAAACTTACCAAACGCGAACAGGAAAGGAAACGGGATGAACTGATCGAAGAATTTTCTTTGGAACATGTTCGCAAAAATCGCGGAGATCTACTTTCCGGCGGGGAAAGGAGAAGAACTGAAATCGCGCGTTGCCTTGCTACAAGTCCGAATTTTATTTTGTTAGATGAACCTTTTGCGGGAGTAGATCCAATCGCAGTAGAAGATATTCAGAAAATTGTAAGAAGTTTGGTCGATAAGAATATCGGAATCTTAATTACCGATCACAATGTTCAGCAAACTTTAGCGATCACTCATAAAACATATATCATGTTCGAAGGAAGAATTCTGAAAGAAGGACTTCCACACGATCTGGCAAATGATCCGCAGGTTCGTGACGCCTATTTGGGAGAGAATTTTGTGTATCAGGATATTTTGAACAAACCTAAAAAGAAATCTTTAGTCTATAATATCTGGGCCGGAAATTTTGATTCTAAACTTCAGTTTCAGGATTATGTAGACCGCAACTTTGCGGGCGTTGATAATTTGAGACTTCTTTATGGTTTCGAAGATATCAGTTTTGCCTCCTTATCAAATTCAGAAATTGAACATATTTTCAGAGAAGTGGTTGATAAAACTGCCAATAATTCTTTTCTTTTTCAAAAACAGGAGTTGGGAGAATATTACAGTAAAGATACCGCTGTATCTGAGGCAAATATGCGAAACAGTTCCGAACTTCGTTATCTGACCACGTTCCCTTTTGAGGGATCAATTTAATTGAAATTCACAGGGTTTTGAACCTTGATCGATCGATAAAATATGCCAAAACCATTTAACAGAACAATCACGCTTTATCATATTTATCAGCAGTTGATACCGTTTATAAAGCCGTATCGAGTGATGATTTATGGGACTTTGTTTCTGACATTTATTGGGGCTTTATTGGCGCAGGTCAATCCACTGGTTTTAAAATATACCGTAGATGAAGTAACAAAACTCACGCAGTTGCCAGATCCTATGGCAGAAGGAATTCATGTTCTGATTCTTATTTCTGCGATTTTACTGGGAAAAGAATTGCTGAACATTTTTATTCAGTTTGGTCAGAAATTTTACGGCGAAAAAATTCGGATCAATACGAGTTCAGTTTTAGCACAATCAGCGATTGATAAAATTCTGACGTACAGAGTTGCTTATTTTAATGATGAAAACCACGAATCAGGCAAACTTCAGATAAGAATTGACCGCGGGATTGAAAGTTTAACAAAACTCGTTCAAAATTTCTTTATCGATATTTTACCACTATTTTCAAATGCTTTTATTGCACTGATCATCATGTACATGCAAAATGTATATGTGGGTTTGGTTTCTACCATTGTTGTTCCTATTTATTTTGTGATCAGTTCTCTTCAAGCCAAAAAATTATCTGGAGTTCGCCGCACTTTAAGAAATCAGAGAGAGCAAAAAACCTCCGGACTTTTAAATTTGATCAATTCGATCATGGTGATTAAAAGTTTCGTACGGGAAAAATTTGAAGGTAAAAAACAGTACGATCTGCAGATGCAGTTGATGGACAGCCAGATGTTCACGCGAAGAACGAACTTTATATATGACGGTCTGAAAACCTTTATTGAGCAGTTTGGTGTCGTGATGATCATTTTGTTAACAGTTTACTTAGTGCTCGATCAGAAAATGACGATCGGTGCGATCATGCTTCATATTCTTTTGTTTAATAATGTTTCCTCGCCAATCCGGCAGTTGCACCGGATATATGACGATATGAATGATGCCATGATCTATGCAGAAGGATATTTCGATATTCTAAATGCAGACGATGAAACCGAACCGAATGGAAATTTCGTAGAGAAAAATATCAAAGGGAAATTTGAGCTGAAAAATGTGAACTTCTCTTATCCGAATGGTACAAAAGCTTTGAACAATGTTTCAATGACCATTGAGAACGGAAAAACTACTGCTTTGGTCGGACTAAGCGGCGCCGGAAAATCAACGGTTATTAATCTCTTGTGTAAATTTTATTTACCGGATTCCGGAGAGATTTTGTTGGATGAAGTGAATTTAAATAATTTCGACAATACTTCACTTCGAAGTGATATCGGATTGGTTTTACAAAAAAATCACATTTTTCAGGGAAGTATCGAAGATAATATTAGGTACGGAAATATGAATGCAACTTTTGAAGAGATCGAAGTTGCCGCGAAAAAAGCGTATCTCCACGATCAGATCGTCGATTTGCCACAACAATATAAACATGATGCCACGCAACTTTCCGGTGGTCAACAACAGCGAATTGCGATTGCAAGACTATTTCTGAAAGATCCACCCATTATTTTTCTGGATGAACCGACAGCAAGTTTAGATGCGATCGCCACGGAGCAGATTAAAAATTCTCTGGATGCCATAAAAGCGGGCAGAACGGTGGTCATTATTTCCCATTCTCTTTCGCAGATCTTAGATTCCGACATCATTTATGTGATGAAAAAAGGCGAAGTTGTAGAGAGCGGAACACACGATCATCTCGTAGGTTTACAGGGAACATACCGCGAAATTTTCGATGCTTCTGCAAGGAGTTTGAATCTGGATAAACTTATGAGTACGTATCGCGAAAATTAATTTTAATAAAAAATACCTTCAATATAAATTTCAAAAATGAAAAATTTAATCATACTATCCTTTATTGCCATTACCGTAATTTCGTGCGATAAAATAGAAGAAAAAATATCGACTGTTGTTACAGAAACTACAGAAAAGGCACAACAAAAAGCCAAAGAAACCATTCAGGAATCAGTAACAGAACAAATAGGGAAAATTGTAAATTCTGAAAACATTCAGTTTGATCAGATTTTTCCGCATCAAAATAATTTGGCCCTCGAAAATGTAGTCGGGAAAAAAGTAGCTTTTCCGAATGGAACTCCATTTTATGTTTTCAAATACAAAGCTGCTGATAAAGATCTGTTGTTGAATACTTTGGTCGCGCAACCGACAAGCGATGAAACGCAATCGAAAAAAGAATTTCAAAAAGTTGATGGTACGTCGATCATTGAAAAAGTTACTTTTTTCGAGAAGTTTCTGCCTGCAAATTCTATCGATCTGAGTTTTTTAGATGACATCAAAAACGACAAAAACATAGAGTATTATAAAGTAAAACGTTTCCCAAATGCGAGTACGATCATTTATAATCCGAAAACTGAAATGGTGTATCAGTTTGTAGAAGTGAAGAAATAATTCTTTAGATAAAGGATAATAGAGTAATATAAAAGACTTTTATCGGAACGTTTATAGAAAAATTAAAATGAGCGAAAATTTAATTCAAAATACAGTTGATTTCGTAAAAGAAAAACTCGAAGGTGCGGAAGCCGGACACGACTGGTTTCATATCGAAAGAGTCTGGAAGCTTTCAAAAAAGATCGCTGCAACGGAAAATGGCAATCTTGAAGTGATAGAACTTTCGGCCTTGCTTCACGATATTGCAGATCCCAAATTTCATGATGGCGACGAAACTTTAGCTTTAAAAATATCGAATAAATTTCTGGAAAGTCAACATGTTTCTTCTGAAATCATCGACCAGGTTTTATTTATCATCAAAAACATTTCCTTTAAAAATAGGGGAGAAGTTCCTCAGAATTTACCCATTGAATTGAAAATTGTGCAGGATGCAGATCGTCTCGATGCCATCGGAGCCATTGGAATTGCGCGGACTTTTAATTTCGGAGGCTTTAAAAATAATTTAATGTATCATCCGGACATTCAGCCAAAGTTGGATATGACGAAAGAGGAATACAAAAAAAGTCAGGGTACGACGATCAATCATTTTTACGAAAAACTGCTGCTCCTAAAAGATATGATGAACACAGAAAAAGGAAAAGAGATCGCGTTGGAAAGACATCAATTTATGCTTCAGTTTTTAGAGGAATTCGACAAAGAATGGAATGTGAATTAGCGATTTTAACATTATTGGAAAAGTCTTTTTTCAGCTTAAGTATTTTTCAGTACTAAGAATACAAAATCCAACACCCAACATTTAAATCGTTCTCTCCAATATTATTTTATCTTTACACCATGTTTTACTTGTTTTTTCTCCTTTTTCTATTCCTCTGCTTTGGTCTTTTTATTTCCATTTTTAAAAACGGAAAACTAAAGATCTGGGTGAAAATGATCCGAATTGCGATTGTAACTTTTGGAGTTGCCCTTTTTACGTATTATTTTGTAACCAAAAGTTTGACTCAATTTCGTGCTGATTCTTTAACAGTGCAGGTCATTAATAATTTACCGCTTCCTTTAGATTTTTATCTTGTAAAAGTTAATACTGATAAACAGGCAGATGTAAAATACGAAACGCGCCATGTCGGGACAATTCGTACCAATTTTTTTCGGATTGATCATTTAGATATGAAATTTTCTGACGAATTTTGGATCGCAGGTTTTATGGGAAAAAAGAATATGGTTTATTTCTCTCAGCATTCCGTTCCAAATAAGAATGAAGACCAGATCATTGAGATTCACAACTACATCAATCAAAGTGTAAAACTCTCAGAAATCTCGAAAACGCTAGTCGCAGATCTAAAATTTGAAAATATGAAAACTGCGATCTGGATTACTCTAGATTTGCTCCTGCTTTTTCTTAATGTGACTTTGCTCTTTAAGAAATTTAAATAAAAAATCCCGAAAATTTCGGGATGATCTATATTGTAAAGTGTGATAATTTATTATTTACCCTTCTTTTCCTTCAACGCTTCTTTGTCTTTATCAGACGGATTCCAGACTTTCACTTCAGAATCTTTCGTGATTCCGGAAAGGATCTGAACATTAATACCATCAGAAGCTCCTAATTTCACATACGTTTTTTTGAAACTTCCATCGGGCTGTTTTACTTCTACGAAAGGTTTGTCTTCGCCTTTTACTTTTTCATACTGAATTAAAGCTTCATCCAAAAGAAGTGCATTTTTCTGAGAACTCAAGATGATTTCTCCATTTGCAGAAAATCCTGCTCTGATATATTCATGAGTTTCATTGAAAACATCGCCCTCAATCGGGAATTTAATGGTTCCACTTTCATCTTTTCCTTTCGGCGCGATCATGGTAACACGTCCGCGGAAACTTTTGTTTTGTAACGCTCCGATGACCACGTTCATATCCATTCCTTCTTTCAGTTTCCCCGCTTGAGCTTCATCAATCGTCCCTTGAAATATTAAAGAGTTTAGATCTGCGATGGAGCAAATCGTGGTTCCTGCATTGAATGAGTTGGCTTCAATAACCTGGCTTCCGACTTTTACAGGAACTTCTAAAACGGTTCCTGTCGCTTTCGACCGAATTTGAGTCGTTGCTAAACTGGCGAGTTCAGGTGTTGTCCCGGTTTTTGCAATTTGAAGATTTTTCTGAGCGGTTTGCAATTGTTGCTGAGAATTTTTCAAAACCTGTTGCGTCGATTGTAAAGATTGCTGCGCAGAAATATATTCCTGTTTAGAAATAACACCTTGCGTATATAAACGCTGTTGCATCGCGAATTGTTTCTGTTGCGTATCAACGTTTATTTTAGCGTTGCTGATCTGCAGATTTGCATTATTAATGTCCTGTTGTGCAGCATTGATATTCTGAACGGTAGGTACAATTCGAATGGTCGCCACAAGTTGTCCTGCAGTAACGTGATCGCCTTCTTTTACCAAAATTTTATCGATGATCCCCGAAATATTGGGTTTGATCTCAATTTCTTCCCGCGGTACAATTTTTCCGGTCGCCAGAACTTTATCGTCCATGTTTTGAACGATGCCTTTTTTCGTAAGAAACAGGTCGCTTTTCTTGGAATTTGAATTAATGAGATATCGAACTCCCATCACCAATCCCACTAAAAAGACGAGTCCTAAGATGATATAAATAACTTTTTTTACGGTGAATTTCTTTTTCATAATTAGTTTTTAATCTTTTTTGATGATCTTTTGTTATCGCCAATCTTCAACTCAGTATTCTTTCGAGATTTTTGAAATGCGATTTCATATCAATTTTTTCTATCGTTTTTTTTCTAAATTTATTCTGTTCTCAAAGCTTCGATCGGTCGAATGGATACGGCTCTTTGTGCGGGAATCATTCCAATTAAAAGGCCTAAAAAAACCATCACGCCCATCGCGGCAAATACTTCTCCGTAGTTCACGGTCGGGTTATAAAATGGAAAGGCATCTTGTCCTTCCGTTAAAGCATTCAAAATCATGAGCAGAAAGATCCCAAAAATAAATCCGAGAAGTCCCGAAGTGATCGTGATGACGACGCTTTCTAATAAGATCTGATTGCGGACTTCCGCAGGTTTCGCGCCTAAAGCCCGTCGAATCCCTATTTCATTTGTCCGCTCTTTTACGGTTATCAGGAGGATATTTGAGATGGCAATAACTCCCGCCAAAATAGTTAATGTTCCTACAACGATCGTTAACAGTTGCATGCCGGTCAGAAATCCGGTCAGTTTACCAAAAAGTTTTCCTAAGTTGAAGCTACCGAAAGCATTGGTGTCATCTGGTGAAACGTTGTATTTTGCTTTGAGTTCGGTCTTCACGGTATTTTCCAGGACATTTAAATCTGCGTCATTTTTACCGACAATTGCAAAAAATCCAACCTTATCGCCGTCGTTGTACATTTTGGTAAAAGTGCTGAAGGGAATATAGGCTGAGTTATCGCTTCCCATATTTCCACCTTGCTGCTGAACACGGAAAACACCGATAACATTGAAAAATAGACCTTTTACAGTCACCGATTTTCCTAAAGGATTTTCATTCTTCTTCGCATCGAAAAAGTTTTTGTAAATTTCTTCACCGATGACGATCACATTTTTATTTCCGCTGATATCGGCATCGTTAATATATCTTCCGAAAATTAATTTTTTTTCTGAAATTTTATTTCCAACGGGATAATCTCCATTTAAAGTGTAGGTTTCATTTTTGCCGTTTCGGGAAAAGAGTTCGCCCGGACTTCCGAAATTACCACGCGTCGATTGGGGCGAAATGTAATCTATTTGCGGGATCTTTTTCTGCAAAACCTGAATGTCGGGTAAATGTAAAGCCATTTTTCTTCCTTTCGGAAAACCATCATAAGGAATCGTAGTGTTTTGTGCCCAAAGGAAAATTGAATTCGTCGCGAAACCGGCAAAGGCTTTATCAAAACCGTTTTCCATACCTTTTGCTGCACCAAGAAGTGCTACGAAAAGGAACATGCCCCATCCAACGCCGATCATGGTGAGAAAAGTTCGAAGTTTATTATTCTGTAGGGAATGATAAATTTCTTGCCAGGTATCGAGTTTGAATATAATGTTCATAAAAAAACTTTGTTTTTTTTGTCAGATTTTAGTCCTTCTTTTTAAATAATAAGTGTTGATAGATTACCTATTAATCATTACCTATTGCTTATAATTAGTCGCTTCTCAATGCTTCAATTGGTTTTATTTTACTGGCTCTGTACGCAGGAACAAATCCGGAAATTAATCCGGCGATGACCAAACACACAAAAGCGACAGCGATCAAACCCCAACCAACTGACGGCGCCATTATAAAATATTTTTCTAAACTATCTCCTATTAATGTCAAAGTTAAAACGCCTAAAGCAACACCGATAATTCCGGAAATAACCGTAATGACGACACTTTCCTGAATAATTAAGGCTACGATCGCGTTAGGTTTTGCACCAATTGCTTTTCTGACCCCGATTTCTCGCGTTCGTTCTTTGACAATGTAAACCATGATATTGCTGATCCCGATGATCCCCGCCAGTAAAGTTCCCAAACCGATAAACCCAACGATCAAAGTAATGATGAGCAAAAACTGGAAAGTCTTTTCCATATTTTTCGCGTTGTTATTTACACGAACTGCGTTTTCATCATCCGGAGAAACCTGAAGATTTTTTTTAAGATCTTTCTCTAATTTATCACTGTATTTGATCGCATCAGCTGGTGTTAAATTCTGGTTGTAGGTGATGAAAATTCTACTGAGTGTATCAGAACCTTTTTTCAATTGCTGTAACGTAGAAATAGGCACGCTGATCATTCGTTCATCCTGATCGCCGCCATCATCGGAGAAAATACCGATCACTTTAAACATCGTTCCATTCAGGTCTAAGTCTTTTCCGACCGCACTTCCGTTTTTGATGAGATCGCGCTGAACCATTCTACCAATTACGGCAACATTTTGCTTCTTATCGATATCTGCATTATTGATATATCGCCCATCTAAAACAGTTCTGCTTTCGATATAAGGTTCGGCAGGATCTGCGCCATTTACTTGATAAGAGCCACTTTCCTTGCCGTATTTTACAAGCATATTGGATGTATATCTGCCGGAAGAATATTCTATTTTGTCGGGATCTGCTTTTTTTATGTTGTCAAAATCTTTATTCTGTAAGATAACTTTTCGGTCGGTTTGCAATCCATTAAATGCGATGGTGGTTTTTCCTGTAGAAATGGAAATTAAATTGGCGGCATCTCTCGCAAAGCCTTCTGTAAAAGCATTTTTTAAACCATTTCCAATTCCAAATAAAACAATGAAAATATAGAGACCTAAAGCCACGGTGAAACCCGAAAGCACTGTTCGCAATATATTACTGCGAATAGACTCAAAAATTTCTCTCCAACGGTCTAGATCAAACATATTATTTTATTGATTTCTTATTTTTATTAAAGACCTTTTAAGCTAAAACTCTTTGGGTGATAAATTCATCACTTTCGATAATTCCATCTTTTAAAATGACATTTCTTTTGGTTTCTGCAGCTACATCTGGTTCGTGAGTTACTACGATGATGGTTTTTCCGTTGTTGTTAATTTCCTGCAGCAATTTCATAATATCGTACGTTGTTTTAGAATCTAACGCTCCGGTCGGCTCGTCGGCAAGAATAACTTTCGGATCTGTAATTAATGCTCTCGCAATCGCAACTCTTTGTTTTTGTCCACCTGAAAGTTCATTCGGCATGTGCGTCGCCCAATCTGCAAGTCCAACTTTGTCCAGATATTCCATTGCTCTTTTGTTCCGTTCTTTTCGGGGGACATCCTGATAATAAAGTGGAAGTGCTACATTTTCCAAAGCATTTTTGTAGCCTATCAAATTAAATGACTGAAAGATGAATCCAAGAAATTTACTTCTGTATTCTGCGGCTTTGATTTCTGATAAATGCTCTATCGGAATACCATCAAGATCATAAACGCCGGAATCTTTTTCATCTAAAATACCAATGATATTCAGCAAAGTAGATTTTCCAGAACCCGAACTTCCCATGATGGAAACAAACTCACCTTCCCCAATAATAAGGTTTATTCCTTTCAGAACATGAAGCTTGCTTTTTCCAGTGTCGTATGATTTATTAAGGTCCTTAATTACTAACATGCAGTGGTAGAATTGATTTAAAATATAAGTATCAAAATAACAGTGTTTGTTACAATCTGCTTTTTCTTTTTCATTAAACTTTTGTTTAACTGTTCAGCCTAATAATAGAAAGGTTTTTTGAGATTTGTTTAAGAGGAATTGGCGTAAACAACGCTGTTTGCATTTTTGTACTTGGCAAATGTAGTAACAGAGCAAGGTGTGTGTCTTTGTGGAAAACTTTTGAGGTTCAAAGTCAGACTTTTAGTATTTAGCCCTTTCTTTATAGACATCAATTTTCTATTTTTGTGATTCACACGTCTGAAGAAATCTTCAGAGAATTGTGGATAAAAAATTATTTTAAAATTCAGAAAATCAGCGTTTTAACCTATTCGTTGATTTTGTCCACAATGATCACTAACATCTAATTTGTAAACCAACCGAGCATGGGAATTTTTGACAAAAGAGTAAGCTACAAACCTTTCGAATATCCGGAAATTCTACAATTCGTAGAAGCCATCAACAAATCATTCTGGGTTCATTCCGAGGTTGATTTCACCGCAGATGTGCAGGATTTTCAGTCTCAACTGGAACCGCACGAAAAAAATGCGATCAAAAATGCTCTCTTAGCCATTGCTCAGATCGAAGTTTCTGTAAAAACGTTTTGGGGAAACTTATACAACCACATGCCGAAACCTGAATTGAATGGTTTAGGTTCAACTTTCGCGGAGTGCGAATTCCGTCATTCTGAAGCATATTCAAGATTGTTGGAGGTTTTGGGATACAACGATTCGTTTAATCAGGTTGTAGAAATTCCGGCGATCAAAAAAAGAATTGATTTCCTATCCAATGTTTTAAAACACGCGAATTCGACAACGCCGAAAGAATATGTTTCTTCTCTTTTGCTGTTCAGTATTTTGATTGAAAACGTTTCCTTGTTTTCTCAGTTTGCGATTATTTTATCTTTCACAAGATTCAAAGGTTACATGAAAAATGTTTCCAATATTATCGCCTGGACTTCCGTTGATGAGCAGATTCACGCCAACGCAGGAATGTATCTGATCAACAAGATCCGCGAAGAACAACCCGATCTGTTAACCGATTCTGACATCGAAGATATTTATACTTTGGTCGATCATTCCATCGAATTGGAAAAAGAAATCCTGGACTGGATCTTCGAGATGGGAGAAATCGACAATATCGGTAAAGACGATCTTTTAAATTTCATGAAGTATCGTGTTGATGATAGTTTGAAGAATATCGGCATGAAAAAACGCTACAATATTACGCCTGAGCAATTTCGCCCGATGGTTTGGTTTGAAGAAGAAGTTTTCGCCAACTCAATGGATGATTTCTTCGCAAAAAGACCCGTCGATTATACAAAACACGATAAGAGTATTACTTCGAACGATTTGTTCTAGTTTTATTTGGGCGCTCTCGTCATAAAAGACGAGACCTTCCACTCCCTTCCGATTTCAGATCGGGATTCGTTCTAGTCGGGGCGCAGTTGGGATTTTAAAATAGAAGAGGGCGCGAGCGAAGCGAGCGTCGATCCGGTTTTAAGAAAAAATCAATAGGAACGGACTTTAGTCCGTTTGAAAAGAGAAAAGTTGCGACTGGCTTTAGCCAAAACTTATTCGTAGATTTTACCTCTGACTACAGCTCGGAACCTTGACAGGGTTTTATAAAGATAAAAAGTGGCGCGAGCGAAGCGAGCGTCGACAAGTTTTAAAGTAAAAAAGAATTGGTGAATTGAGATTTGGATCATCTAAATTGAAATGATCGTACTAAAACTAAAATCGTAACTTATCGGTTAGTAGAGAATAATTCTCTAAATTAATTTCACAAAAATTGTTATTATGAAAACAGCCTCAACAAGCCAGATAGATCAATTAGAAATTTTAAATAAAAAGATTCAATTATCAAAAGACAGTGACGCAATAAGCGAAATGTTACTTCAGATTGAAGGACTTCTGAAGGATATTGACTTTATGAGTCCTTTCTATACTAATTTTGCTAATGATATGAGAATTTATAAATCACAAAAAGTAACGACTGTCCAAAGTTCTTTATTGAAAATCCTGGATGACGCTATTAAGTCTTATAAACAAAAATAGTTGGTGATTTAATCTGCAGAGTTGAAAATCTCTGATAGACTTAAGGAAAAATAAGACACTTGTACAAGTCGCCGCAGCCGCATAGCGATGAACCCTTTCTAGATTAAAAAAGACCATTTGAATTGAGCCGCATCGCGGCGACCTCTTTGTGGAATTAGAAATCTTCGAAAGAAAAAATATAGAAATTAATAGCCCCGATTGAAACGGCATCCTTTTTTGGTATTGCGATTGCAAAAATCTCCGTAAAGATTGCTTCACTTTTTTCGCAATGACAAAAAAGATACAGTGAAAAGCGGGTACAATTTAAATAAAAAGCAAGCATTTGATGCTTCAAAAAAAATAAAAAACACAATGTACCTCAGTGCATTTTAGAGAAAAAAACTATGGAAGAACAATCGAAAATCTGGTGGCTGAACGAGGAATCGGAGCAAATGCTGAACCGTGGCTATTTGTTAAAAGGCGAAACTGTAGACGGTGCGATTCTCAGAATTACGTCGGCCGCTGCAAAAAGATTATATAAACCTGAACTACAACCGGCTTTCGAAGAGATGATCAGGAAAGGGTGGATCAGTTTTTCTTCTCCAGTTTGGGCAAATATGGGAACAGAGAGAGGACTTCCGATTTCATGTTTTAATGTTCACGTTCCGGATAATATCGAAGGAATTACGCACAAATTGGGTGAAGTCATCATGCAGACGAAAATCGGTGGTGGAACTTCCGGTTACTTTGGCGAACTAAGAAATCGTGGAACTGCGGTGACCGACAACGGAAAATCTTCCGGCGCGGTTTCGTTCATGAAATTATATGATACCGCAATGGATGTGGTGTCGCAAGGCGGCGTTCGTCGTGGTGCTTTTGCAGCATATCTGGATGTTGACCACGGAGATATTGAAGAATTTTTATCCATTAAAGATATTGGAAGTCCGATTCAGAATTTGTTCACCGGAATTTGCGTTCCCGATTACTGGATGCAGGATATGATCGATGGCGATATGGACAAACGTAAGATCTGGGCGCGAGTTTTAGAGAGTCGTCAACAGAAAGGTTTGCCGTATATTTTGTTTACCGATAACGTGAACCGAAATAAACCACAGGTTTACAAAGATCTTGGAATGACGATCAATGCAAGTAATTTGTGTTCTGAAATCATGTTGCCTTCGAGCGCAGAAGAATCGTTTATCTGTTGTTTATCTTCCATGAACTTAGAATTATACGATGAATGGAAAGATACTGATGCTGTGAAACTGGCGATCTATTTCTTAGATGCGGTTTTGTCTGAATTTATTGAAAAAACGAATGGTAATTATTATTTGACAGGAGCGAGAAACTTTGCTTTACGTCACAGAGCGCTTGGTTTAGGCGTCCTGGGTTATCATTCTTATTTGCAGAAAAACATGATCCCGTTTGAAAGTTTTGAGGCGACTCAATTTAATGCAAAAGCTTTCCGTCAGATCAAGGAACAATCAATTGTTGCTTCCCAAGAATTGGCGAATATTTACGGCGAACCGGAATTATTGAAAGGTTACGGAATGCGAAATACGACGACAATGGCGATTGCTCCGACCACTTCGAGTTCCGCAATCTTAGGTCAGACTTCTCCGGGAATTGAGCCTTTTGCTTCGAATTATTATAAAGCAGGTTTGGCAAAAGGAAACTTTATGCGCAAGAATAAATACCTCGCAACATTGCTTCAGGAAAAAGGGTTGGACAATGAAGATACGTGGAGAACGATCATGTTGAATCACGGTTCTGTGCAAAATCTGAAAGAATTAAGCGACGAGGAAAAAGCAGTTTTCAAAACGTTCAGAGAAATTTCTCCTATGGAAATTATTTCTCAGGCCGCCCAAAGACAGCAGTATATTGATCAGGCGCAATCTCTGAATTTACAGATTCCATCTACGATGCCTGTAAAAGATGTGAATTACCTTTATATCGAAGCCTGGAAAAAAGGTGTGAAAACGTTGTATTACCAAAGAAGTTCTTCCGTTTCGAAAGAAATGATGGTGAATTTTGTGAGCTGTTCAAGTTGTGAAGCTTAGACTTTACAATCTTATCATATTAAAAACCACAGATCAGTTCTGTGGTTTTTTGTTTCATAAAGTTTAGTATATTTAATTAAAAAAAGGAAATGAAATATATTATTTTAATTTATATCAGTTTTTTCCTGATATCGTGCAGCAGCAGGGAAGATATCATTAAATCGCCTGATGGTATTAAAACTGAGGTGACCGGAAAAGTATTTGATTTCCAAAGAAACATTCCCGTTTCAAATTATTTGGTCAGTGTGAAAACAGAATACCGCGATTACTGCGGTTACGCGAGTTGCATAAAAACAGAACAGGTTGCAAGTGTTAGAAGTGATCAAAATGGGTTGTACCGTATTTCATTTGATTATATTAATGATCCTGCGAAGCAGGATTTAAACTATTTTATTAAAGTTGAAAACAGCGATGGATATATCGCGGAAAAGATCAGCAATTCTGTAATAGATCCTGCCAAAACTAATGTTCAGGACATAAATGCCTGGAAACCTATCACTGCAAAATTTAATTTAAAGGTAAGTAATAATGCTAATCCACCGCTTTATGTTGCAACACTTTTAACTCCCGAGAGTGGAACTTTTAATAATGATATTGTTGCAGCTGATGGTAATGTTTCTGTTGAATTATTGGCAAAACCATCCTCAGTAATGTATGTGAAATTCTATTACTTTGTTGGTGGAAATTACAGTGTAATTCATAGTGTCACCAAACAGATAACAACTTCTAATGAGGAGGTTCAAAATTTTAATTTTGATATTGACTGCTCAACGTTTTAAAATTGAGTCAAAAAAATCGGTCTCAAAACATTTGAAACCGATATAAATATTGAAAAGTATAAAAACTACATAGGAAATCCGTTGAAATAGGTGATGCCATAATAAGCACTCCAGCCGGCGATCAAAATAATTAAAACCCACATCCAGACAGGAACAGTTTGTGGCGTTTCGCTTCCTTCGATGACAAAACTTTTCAGATTTCCTTTGTCGTAAGCATTTATCATTAGGGGAAAAGTCCCTTCAACGATGTCATCATCCTGTAATCCTTCAATACTAATTGCAGGTCCATTCTTTACAATGAAATTTAATTTGCGAATTCCTTCCCTGCCAGAAGGTGATCTGCTCACTATTTTCAAAGTATGATTTCCATCGGTCAGTTTCGAAGTATCAAAGTCGAAAACAATCGGAGTCTCAAGATCAGCAATCGGTTGTTGATCTTCATCGATGAAAAGCAGGACGGTGGTTTTATCTTTGGTCATCTTTTTAAATTTAATTTAAAATAGAATTTTTGATATGATCTCTATTTTTCTCGCCTGGTTTTACTAAATATTTTACGGAATAAAACAAAGTGTAAACCGTGATGATCGCGATCACTGCGACAATCATCCAATCCCATTTACTGTCCGGTCCGCTTCCATGGGTGAAACTTTGGGTAATTTTTGGCTGCTGCAGTTTGCAGGCTTCACAAGCGAAGGCAAAGTTTGCTGCCAATATGAATATAAATGAAATGACTTTTTTATAATTTTTCATAATACTATTTTTATAAGATTATACGAGCCTGTGGAAATTTATATTTTTATAAAGTTACTTGATCTCATCATATATTTTTTTAACTTCTTCTAAAGTCACTGGTTTTGCGGCATTGCCCCAACTTGATCGTTCGTGATTCATCAAAGCGGTCACCATTTCTGGAGTGAAATTAGCATTGGTCCCAACAGGCGGCATTACACCATATCCCGGTCTTCCATTGTAGCCTTTCATAATAATGGTCACATATAATTTTAAATCATCACCCAGTACAACAGGGCTTCCTTTCAATGGTGGGAAAGCCCCCGGCAAACCTAATCCGGTAGACTGGTGACAGGCAACGCAATTTCCATTATACAATTCACCGCCATCTGGTAAAGCTCCAGCTGCTACTGTTGCTGCAGCTTTTTCTGTCTGTTTGTACAAAAATTCCGGTGCTAAAATTCCATCTGGTAATTTGATCTGTTTCAAAGATAAAAGGTAAGCTACCAACTGAAGCGCTTCTTTTTTAGCAACAATTTTTTTGAATTTGTGTGCGAGAAACTTTTCGGGAACTTTAACTTCTACATCTCCTTTTGCCAAATATTCTTTCTCCTCAAATAGCCACTGAAAAGCCGGCATTATCGATTGACCGACTACTGCTCGTGGTTGATAAAGGTGTAACAAATGCCAGTCGATACTTGGTTGTCTTTCTCCAATATTAGTCAAATCCGGTCCTGTTCTTTCAGATCCTAATAAATTTGCAGTATTTCTCCAGACATCAGTTCTTTGATTTCTGGCATAATCTGCCGGAATATTTGGTCGGCTACCGAATACTTTATCCATTTCAACACTTCTTACCTGCTGAGTGTGACAAGCGATACAACCGTTTGCAACATAAAGGGCTTTTCCTGCCAATTCATCTCTAGTCAATGGTTTTGAATTGGGCAAAGGTTTATAAACCTGCTGGTTTTGAATCGCAGGTAAAATAGCAATATTTAAAGTCAAAAAAAGGAAAAATACAATTGCAGACCCAAATAGCAGTTTATGATTACTATAAAAATTCATGTGTAATTATTTAATTGGGATAAATTCAGTGTTTTGAAGTCTTTTCTTTGCTGCCAAAACTTCAGCTGGTGTAGTTGGAATTTTAATTTCGTCTCTTCCATTCACCATTTTATAAAAATTATAAGCAAAAATAAAGTGAGAGATCCACATCATGGTTCCACCAATTGCTCGCCACAACCAGAACGGCGCCATTAATACTACACTTTCTATAAAAGGTTTCTTCGCCATCCAAAGCAATCCTTTTTCGGTAGATCCTATCATTAAAGAAATAATATAAAACATTAAGCCGATCAAAGCGAGCCAGAAATGGATGCCGACCCAGATTTTTGGTGGTTCTTTCCCTGTTAATCTTGGAACGAGCGTGTAGATAAATGCCCATAACATAAAGGTAATAATTCCATACATCGTCATGTGTGAATGCGCAACCGTAAAATCGGTAAAATGCCAAACCAGGTTGGTATATCGAAATGCTTCAACAGTTCCCTGCATGGAGCCGGTAAAATAAAAAATAATTCCGATCAGATAAAAAGGAAGCGTATAACTTGATCTCAGTTGGTACCAGTTTCCTTTGAAGGTTAACAGAAAATTCGTAGTTCCAGCAACAACCGGAATCACCATTCCAACACTCGCAACAATGGCTACTGTTTGCATCCACCAGGGAATCGCACTGAAAATAAAGTGGTGGCTTCCTATTAAGGTATAGAATAAAATCTGTGTCCAGAATGCCAGAATTCCTAAACTGTAGGAATAAATAGGTCTGTTCAGTTGTTGAGGAAGGAAATAGTACATCAAACCTAAAGTCAAGAACATGAACCACATCCCAACACCTTGGTGCATGTAATATCCCTGAATAATAGTCTCGCCCAGTCCATGCTGCCAAAAAGGTAAATAAGCAACTACTAAAATTACCACGACATACATCATAGCAGCAACGATATACCAGTTGGAAACATAAATTTCTTCAGTTTTCCGCCGCGCGATCGTCATTAAATAATTGTAAAGAGAAAGTATAATTCCCGCTGCAAATAATCCCATGATCGGCCAAATATACTCGCGGTATTCACCACCTGCATTATTCATTCCCGCCATCAAAGCAATTGATCCTGAAATCACCGCTATATTCATCAGTATTAAAGAGTAATAGCCAAATTTCAAGTTGAAAATTTCAACATTACTTACTCGTGGAATAACATAATAAGATAAACCGACCATTGCAAAAGAAGACCATCCCCAGAAAACCAGATTGGTGTGGACAGGTCGAAGTCGCCCAAAACTTAGCCAACTTTGATGATCAACGTCGGGAGCAACAAATTTAATCCCAAGATATTCCCCCACAGATGTTCCAACTAAAAGCCAGAGAACAGAAAATCCTAAAAAATATAGAATTAGTTTTGAAAGTTCGGGTGAAATATAATTTTGCGCAAGTGGACTTTTTTTATGAGGAATTACGCGTATCTCATCAATTTTGTTAATGTTATTGATAATTCCTTTTGCGTCTGAAGCGGCAAGGTTTCCTGATAATTCATTTTGTGGAAGTTGATATTCGAGCTCTTTTCTTCTCTGCTCATATTGCTCAATTTCCTCCGGAGACATGGTTGCCATTTTCTTTTCAAATTCGTGCAGTTTCCTTCTGCTGATCAAATTTTTATAGGTTCCGTAGGTTTTTACGATCGCAATTACCAAACCCGCGAGAAGTGGAACCAAAACCAGCAAGATGGTCATCTGTACCCCTGATTCTCCAAATATTGAATTATTCATAAAAAATAAAGTTAGAAGACAAATCTGTCTTTTATTATGAGAAAAAAATTTTTACCTCTTCAAAAATGAAATTCCGTCAGAAACTTCCTCTGCTAAAAAACGCAGCGAAGTACCCTCTAATGTTTCTCTTATTTCTGCTCTGATCTTAACAAAACTATTGTGCATAGGGCACGGTTTAAAAGCATTACATTTCCGAAGCCCCAAAGTACAGTCTTCCAGTAATCCGTCACCATCTATTGCAAGAATGACATCCCAAAGTTTAACATCATCTAAATCTTTTTGATCTAAAAAAAAGCCGCCATTTGGTCCTTTGCTCGATCGCAGAACATTTGTTTTCGTCAGCTTCTGCAAAATTTTAGCAGTAAATGCTACCGGCGATGCAATTGCATTGGCAATTTCCATTTGACTTACCTTGCGCTCTTTTAAGGATTGTTTAGCAATATAAATAGAAGCTCGTATTCCGTATTCGCATGATTTTGAAAACATTATTTCGCTAATTTAGTACAGAAAAAAATAATAAAAGACAAATGCATCTTTTATTTTCTCTATATAATTTATTTATAAAACAGATAATTAAAATTTCGTCTTTGCATCTGCCATTTCAGGAATATGAATTTCAGTTCCAAATTCCTTGTTGAGGTTTTCAATAAAGTAAGAAGAGAGTAGTGGAGAGGCTTTTTCAATATTTTGATGAACAAAAAAATAGAGTTTTTCTAGTCCTTCATTTTTCCAGATCTTAATTCTTTCCACCCAGTCATCTAATCTCGTATAATCGCTTTCGGCATTCGCACCAACATAGCGGATAAAAGCAACAGGAGTTGTAAGTCTCATGTGTAGCATATCTCTTCTTCCAGCGGTATCTACAAGGATATTGGTGATTTTGAATTTTTCGAAAAGTTCACAGGTTTTATTAAAGATTTCTTCATCAGAAAACCATTCCTCATTTCGAAGTTCAACTGCAAGCGGAACTTCTTTCGGCCAATCCTGAATAAACTTTTCCAGCCGTTCGAAATCTTTTGGTTTGAAATTATTATGAAGCTGCAGAAATACCATTCCCAGTTTCTCATCAAAATTTAAAACCGCGGTCGCAAATTTTGTAACAACATCTGTGATATTGATTAACCGCCGGTAATGAGAAATCGTACTGGTGACTTTCGGGAAAAATTTGAAATCTGCCGGAACTTTATCGCGCCAGGTTGCAATTTGCTCTTCACTCGGCATTCCATAAAAAGTAGCGTTCAGCTCGATCGAGTTGAACTGAGTTGAATAATAGGTAAGTTCGTCTTCGGTCCCTTTTGGATAAAAGCCTTTCAGATCGGTTTTATTCCATTTTGCGCAACCAATACACATTTCAAGGCTTTTTGCTTTCGATTTTTTTAAAATTTTGGCAGTGCTTTTATGATCTTTTGGAAGAGTAAAATCAACTTGAGACGGGTCTTCAACTTGTCCGAATTTCATTTGATACGTCAATTAAAAAATAAAGATAATGAAATTTTGAAAAATCATTATCTTTATTTGATGTAAAATCGGGAATTTTGAAATACTGAATTTAAGCCAGAAATTCGATTTCTTTATCTTTCAATTTATTTTTATCAACCAGTTTCAACATCGTTTTCAACATTTTATTACGAAGTTTCGAGATTCTTCTGATATTTTTATCCTCGCTGTAATCGAAAATATTATCTTCAAAAGAGAACGTGTCGCCTTTTTTAAAAGTAATATTATTTTCTTTTAATTCCTTTAATAACATCAAATTAGTCATCGTTTCGAGCAATACATTTTCTGAAATTGAAAGCTCTTTTAACGATTTTAAGATCTGTTTTTTATATTTTTTCTTTGGATTCATTTTATATGATTTTATAACTTTGCAATAGTAAGGAATTTAAATTAATTTTAAAAAAGACAGATGCTATATTATCTAAGTTTTCTATTTTTAGTCATCAGTTCTAAATTTGATTATATTTGTTTTCGCAATGAAAAATACAGATCTTATAACGCTTATCTCCCTCGCTAAGAATAAAAATCAAAAGGCTCAAACTCAACTGATCAATCTTTTTTGGGTTGATGTTTTTAGTTTTGTGATGAAGAAAGTACAGAATGATAATGTTGCCGATGAATTAACCGTTTCCGTTTTTTCTAAAGTTCTGGCGAAACTTGATCTCTACGATCCAAATTTTCAGTTTAAAACCTGGATTTTAACCATTGCGCAAAATTCAGTTATTGATTACTGGCGAAAGAAAAGCCGCGAAAATGAAGATTCCACGGACAATTTCGATGATTTCAAAAACCATTTCGCTTTATCACCCGAAGAACTTTTAATTTCAGCTGAAGATCAGAAACAAATTGTCACCATTATAGAAAGTTTAGACTCTAAATATCAGGATATTCTTCGGTTGCGTTTTTTTGAAGAGAAAAGCATCAAGGAAATTGCGGAAGAACTCAATATTACTGTCGCCAATACAAAGGTCAGAATCATGCGTGCGAAAAAAGTACTCTCCGAATTATTGAAAACAAAGGAGTTCGAAGATTGATGAAAACAATTCCAAATTCCCTAAATTTGTAACTTACTTTTAAAGATGAACGAAACGCTTCTCGATACACCACTTCAAAAACCAAAATGGATCCGCGTAAAACTTCCGACCGGAAAAAATTACCGCGAACTTCGAACTTTGGTAGATAAATATAAACTCAACACCATTTGCCAAAGCGGAAGTTGTCCGAATATGGGCGAATGTTGGGGTGAAGGAACTGCAACTTTTATGATCCTCGGAAATATCTGCACCAGAAGTTGTGGATTTTGCGGTGTAAAAACAGGAAAACCTTTAGACGTCAACTGGGATGAACCTGAAAAAGTTGCGCGTTCTATTAAACTCATGAAAATTAAACATGCCGTTCTTACTTCTGTAGATCGCGATGATTTAAAAGATATGGGTTCTATATTATGGACTGAAACGGTGAATGCTGTTCGCAGAATTTCTCCCGGGACAACCATGGAAACATTGATTCCGGATTTTCAGGGAATCACAAAACATATCGACAGAATAATTGCGGTATCTCCCGAAGTAATTTCTCACAACATGGAAACGGTAAAACGTTTAACCAGAGAAGTTCGGATTCAGGCAAAATACGAAAGAAGTCTCGAAGTTCTCCGTTACATGAAAGAAGCCGGACAAAATCGTACGAAAACCGGTTTGATGCTTGGTTTAGGAGAAGAAAAATCGGAAGTCATGCAAACTATAGAAGATATTCGGAATGCCAACGTTGATGTGATTACCATCGGGCAATATTTACAGCCAACTAAAAAACATTTGCCTGTAAAACGTTTCGTAGACCTTGAGGAATTTGAAGAATACAAACTCTTCGCGAAAGAATTAGGTTTCCGACATGTTGAAAGTTCACCTTTGGTAAGAAGTTCTTATCACGCCGAAAAACATATTCATTAAAGGATTCAAAATACAAAATTGATAAATCGTTACCATAAAATTGGTAGCGATTTTTTCGTTACTTTTAAAACATAAAATCGAAAACAATGAAACTTCTGAAAATCTCGACACTGTTTCTCTTTTTTATGGCATTTTCCTGCAAAGATAAAACGGCTGCAGATGATACGAATTCATCTTCGGCCAATAAATTAAAAACTGAAGATGTTTCCTATAACATCGACGGAAAAAATTACAGATCTTTCGTTGCGTACACAGAAGGTTCAAAAGAAGCGAAACCTGTTTTAATGATCCTTCCCGAATGGTGGGGATTAACAGATTATGCAAAAGACCGCGCGAAACAATTGGCAGAATTAGGCTATTTCGCAATGGCGGTAGATTTATATGGCGATGGGAAAGTAGTAGATAATCCGACCGATGCTCAAAAGTTAACCGAACCTTTTTATAAAATTCCGGTGAATGCCAAAATGATATTCGATGGTGCAAAAGCGCGAATTCTCAATTTTGAAAATGCTAATTATAATAAAATCGCCGTAATCGGTTACTGTTTCGGTGGTGCGCAAGCTTTGAATATGGCAAGACAGGAAAGCGATTTGAAAGGAGTCGTAAGTTTTCACGGAAATTTAATGACTGGAATCAAACCAAAAAATAATAAAGTTCCTATTTTAGTTTGCAATGGTGCGGCAGATTCTTTTGTTTCACCAGAAGAAATTGCAGCTTTCAAAAAACAAATGGATTCTTCGCACATTAAATACACTTTCATTGATTATCCGAATGCAGTTCATTCATTCACAAATCCCGCGTCAACAGAATTAGGCAAAAAATTCAATTTAAAAGTTGCTTATAATAAAGAAGCCAATGAAAAATCTTGGAATGATATGAAGACGTTTTTAAAAGATATATTTAAATAAAAAACAAATCACTTTTAAGTTCAAGAAAGCCTTCTGAAAAAAGAGGGTTTTTTTATCGCACTTAATCTTTAGAATTTGGATCAAATGCGGTCAGGTTTTTAGACCTTAAAGCAACATTTCAACCAGATAAATCTTCATATTCACTTAAATAGTTTCGTTTAGTGAATAGAAAACAAATAAGAAGTAAAATTTAAAAGTTTGATTATCAGATCTTAATCGATTTATAGTTTTTGATATTCATGAATTTTACAAGCCAAAAACTTTATTTACAGGGTTAGAAAAAAGATCTTTGTTTTTATAATTCAAAAAAAATATTATGAAAAAGTTTTACACTCTGGCTATCGGAGTTTGTTCACTGGCGTTTGCAAATGCTCAGGTAAGTGATCTTGGCAGTTATGTTCAGGTAAGTGATGTTTCGAATACCGGCGTTGCAGTTGGTAACGTAGATGGAAGCACATTTTTTATGTGGTCTGAAGAAACTGGCGGAATAGTCATTGGAGAAGCCGGTGCAAACGGAGTTTCTGGAAATTGCAATATCACTGCTGATGGATCGATCATTTCTATGGCGCTACCAAATCCCGCAAACCAAGATAAAGAAGAAGCTGTTTTATATAAAGTTGCGAATCAGTCTCTAAATTTTCTGGGTTACTTAGGAGTTTCTTCGGGATCTGATACTTCGTCCGCTTGGGGAATGTCGTCTGACGGAAAAAACATTGTAGGATTTGCGTGGAATACGAGCTCAAAGGGAGAGGGCGTTTATTGGAAAGAAGGTGCGGCGATCGTAGGTTTGGGAAGTACAGTTGCAACAAGAAGTTCAAGAGCTGATGCGGTAAGTGCAGATGGTTCGGTGATCGTTGGCTGGCAAGATGCAAGTAACGGCATTCGTCAGGGAGCAATGTGGAAAAATGGTGTTCAGCAACTTTTAAAAGATAATGACGGAAATATTCTTGGCGCTGCTTCTGCAGTAAGTGCAGACGGAAAAACAGTTGTGGGAATAAAAAATACGACTGGGGAAGGTTATATTTGGAATGAAACCGAAGGAACCATTTTCCTAAGCAGCGATAATCCAGATTTTGTTACCAGCATGTCTGTAATATCCGATGATGGTTCCGTTGCATTGGGACTATCTTTCGATCCGACCACAAGTATTCTTTTAGGTGAAGGTTTTATCTGGACTAAAACAGGTGGAAAAGTTAATCTTAACGATTATGTTACAAGCTTAGGATATGATGATTTAAACATTGTTTTTGCGGTACCAACCGGAATTTCACCTGACGGAAAATATTTGGGCGGAATCGGAGCCAATTTTATTGAAGGTGATGCAAGAGGATTTTTAATTAAATTACCGGGAGCAGCTTTAGCTTCAAATGAAGTTTCGGTTTCCAACAAGTTAAGTGTTTATCCAAATCCTGTAAAAGACATCACGACGATAAGATCCTCCGATAAAATCCTAGGTGCAGAAGTTTACAGCACAACCGGACAATTGGTGTATTCATCCAGAACCGTTGTGGATAACAAAATTAATCTTTCAACTTTAACCAAAGGATTATACATTCTGAAAGTGAAAACAAACAAAGAAGTTCAAACCGTAAAATTGATTAAAGATTAAAAGTTTTCTTTAACTAATTAAGTTTGACCCCAAAAAAAGTACAGTTGATTTTTCAGCTGTACTTTTTTGATCTAAATGGAATTCTAAGATTCTTTGAAATATTTTCTCAGTTTCCACGCCATTTTTTCGTGTTTTTGCATCAAACCATTTAAAAAGTCCGATGTTCCGGCATCGCCATATTTATCTTCAACGACATCTAAATTTTTACGCAAAGATTTTACGATCGTTTCGTGATCACCTACCAGTTCGCGCAACATTTCCTGAACCGTCGGAACTTTCCCCGGTTTTTCTTTCAGTAGAGACATTTTCGCGAATTCAGAAGTAGTTCCGATCGCAACTCCGCCCAAAGTGCTGATTCTTTCCGCAACTTCATCAATCGCTTCTGCAACCGCAGTGTATTGATCTTCAAAAAGAAGGTGAAGTTCCATGAAATTATCTCCCGATAGATTCCAGTGAAACTTTCTCAGTTTAATATAAAGTACATTTCCATCGGCTAAAACATGGTTAAGCACATCGTTGACCGAATCTAAATTCTTCGCTGTAATTCCTAAGTTGGGTTTCATAATTTATTATTTGATTTAATATTGATTGTTTATTAATGAATCATTAATCGTTTACTTCATCACCATTTGCGCACCAGAACAGCGCATTTTCTAGATCTTCGATCGGGAAAAACCGAAATTCTCCCGGCATGATCACACTGAAAATTGCCGTGAAATTCTGCACACTATTATTATCCGTTACAATTGCCGCACGGTTCCATTTTGTAATATTTTTCAGACCCAAAAGCGCGTCCTGAAACCAGGCTCCTGCTGTAAACTGATCCAGATCGGTATCTAAAAGAAAGAGATAATTGAGCTCATCAAAAGTATTTACTTTCGCTTTTACATGCGGAAAAACCAGATTTTCAAAATCTTTGGTCGATATTTCACCGGTCGCTTTAAATGCCGCAACATTTTCGGGCACATCAGGAATGACTGTAATCATAATATTTGTTTTTTAATGTTTTTTAGAAGCACCAGGATTTCTATTTTCTTCCACGGAAAAACCCGCTTTCACTACTCGCTTCCCGATTGCATCGGGAGAGCTCAAACAGGCCGTTCAATCGGGGCTAAAATAAAATTGGTTTCTTCTTCCGAAAGGATTTCCTTCTGTTCTCAACAAGAATTGAACCATCGTTCCATCAAACATTTTTAAAAAGCGCGGATTTATAAAATCTATCATGAACAAACCAAAATAACTTTCAAATACATAAATTCTCTTTCCTAAATTCCGTAATTTTATCCGATTAAATTTAAAAATGAAAGCAGTTCTTATATCCATCGGCGACGAAATTTTATCTGGAAATACCATCGATACCAATTCTAATTTTATCGCAAATCATCTCAAAAATATCGGAATTCCTGTCCTGCAGATTTTTACCATTTCAGACACATTTGAAGCCATCCGGAAAACTTTAAAAACGGCTCACGAATTGGGCGATATCATCATTACAACCGGCGGCTTAGGACCAACGAAAGATGATAAGACTAAAATTGCTTTTGCTGCATTCTTTAATGATGAATTGGTTTTACACGACGAAACTTTTGAGCATTTAAGAAAACTATTCATCAAACGAAATCGCGAACACTTACTGGAGATCAACAGAAATCAGGCGGTTGTTTTATCCAAAGCCAGTATTTTTCAGAACGAAAATGGTTCTGCGCCCTGTCAAATGATCGAAGAAAACGGCAAAATTACCATTTGTCTTCCCGGAGTTCCGTACGAAGTAAAACCGTTGATTAAAGATAAAATAATTCCTTTTTTAAAGAACAAATTTTCTCTCAATCACCTTGAATCTCAAATAATTTCTGTCGTTAATTTCCCCGAAAGTTTATTGGCTTTAACCATTGAAGATTGGGAACTGGCGTTACCAAAAAATATTTCTCTCTCTTATTTACCCATCGGAAACCGCGTAAAACTTAGATTAACCGCAAACGGAAATGATTTAGAAGAATTAAAAAATCAACTCCAGCAGGAATCTGAAAAACTCAAGCCAATAATTGGCGACAAAGTAATCTCCTGGAATGGCAACGAAATTCAGGAGATTTTGAAAGAACTTTTAATCGAAAAAAAACTCACGCTTTCCACCGCAGAAAGCTGCACCGGCGGAGAATTAACGCGATTGATCACTTCGGTTTCCGGAAGTTCCAGCTATTTTCTGGGCGGAATAATTCCGTATGATTATCATAAAAAAATAGAGATTTTAGGCGTTTCAGAGAAAACCATTTCAGAAAAAACTGCGGTTTCAGGAGAAGTTGCTCAGGAAATGAGTTTTGGTTGTCAGAAATTATTTCACACCGACATTTCTCTTTCTACGACAGGAGTTTCAGGACCCAATTCTGATGAATTTGATAATGAGATCGGAACCGTTTTTTATTCCATTCGTGTAAAGGATTTCGAGAAAACAAACCGATTGTTTCTTCCGCATTTGGAAAGAAATGATTTTGCCAATTTTGTTTCTCAAAGAGTTTTGCAAGATCTCATCGAGATTTTAATCCAGGAAAAATTTTAGTTTGAGCTTAAAAAAACTTCAACAGAAACTGAAAAATCTCAAGCAGGAAAGTATCACGATTTACTATGCCTTGCGGGATAAACGAACGCCTTTGATCGCTAAAATCTTTGCGGGAATTACGATTGCTTATTTGTTAAGCCCCATTGATTTAATCCCAGATTTTATTCCTTTACTGGGAATTTTGGATGATTTAATTTTAGTTCCGATCCTTATCAAAATCACGGTTTCTTTAATACCAGACAATCTTTACGAAGAAATTAAAGCCAACGTTAATGCAGAAGAAAAGCTGCAAAAAAGATGGTATCTGGCAATTCCTGTGATTGCGATCTATGTTGCTCTTCTCATTTTTCTCTATTTAAAATTTTTTAATAAATGAAACTCAAATATATTTTATTGATCTTAACATTGGTTGCCACAGTATTTTCTCTAATTGGAGCAAAGGAAAATTTCACCTGGTGGCTCGAAGCTTTTCCTGTGATTCTGGGGATTTTAGCTTTAATTATTTTCCGAAAATTTCAGTTTACCAATTTAGTTTACACCGTAATTTTCATACATATTTTAGTTTTGCTTTTGGGAGCGCATTACACGTATGCAGAAGTTCCCGGTTTCAAGTGGATGAATGATCTCTTTGGCGGAACAAGAAATAATTATGATAAGATCGGTCATTTTATTCAGGGATTTTCTCCAGCTTTAATTGCGCGCGAAATTTTAATTAGAAAAGAAGTTCTTCATAAAAAATCCTGGCTTTTCTTTATTGTGATTTCAATTATTCTGGCGATCAGTGCTTTTTATGAAATGATAGAATGGTGGGTTTCTTTGTTTTCTGGCGAATCAGGCGACAGTTTTTTAGGAACGCAAGGTTATATTTGGGACACTCAAACCGATATGTTTATGGCACTTGTAGGTGGAATATTTGCATTGTTGCTCTTTGCTAAAATTCACGATAAAAAAATTCAGGAATTGCCGTAAATTAATTGCTATTAATTTTATTTAGTTGTTTTTACTTAAATTATTTAAGGTCAAATAATTAAAATCCTTTGTACAAAAAGTGTAAATCTTTTTTTTAAATTTGAAATAATTGAGCATTGAAAACGTTTATAAACTATAAATCAATTTAATTATGAACAAATTTTTCGGAAGTTTTTTAATCCTCGCTTCTCAATTTTACTTCGCACAATCGACCCGAAATGTAGGCGATTTTTCTTCGTTGAAAGTGTACGATAAGATCACAGTCGTACTTATTCATTCCGACGAAAACAAAGTCGAAACAGCAGGCGACAACGCCGATTTGGAAACGGTGAACAAAAATGGGGAACTTAAAATTCGAATGGCGCCCACCAAAATCATGCAGGGAGATCAGGTTTCTGTAAAAGTTTTCTACAAAAATCTCAATGATATTCAGGCAAGTCAGGGTTCAATCATCTCTTCTAAAGATGAAGTAGAAGGAACAATGCTTTCGCTAACTTCCAATGAAGGGTCAAAAGTAAATTTAGCAGTGAATGCAAAAACACTGAATGCGAAAATGAATTCTGGGGGTGAAATTACAGTTTCCGGCAATGCAGATCATCAGGATATTTTGGTCAATTCCGGTGCAAAATATTTAGGTAAAAATATAGAATCTCAAAGTGCTTCCGTCACCACGAACGCGGGAGGATTTGCAGAAGTGAATGTTTCTGATTCCGTAAACGCAACAACCAGAGCGGGCGGCGTTATCGATGTTTACGGTGATCCAAATGACAGACAGGTGAAAAATGTCATCGGTGGGAAAATAAACTTTAAATAAATTACAACAAAGTCATTCGAAAAGAATGACTTTTTTAGTTGGTATGCTGTAACAAATAAAAAATAATAGAGACTAAACTATAAATAGCTTTTTCAATGAAAAATATAAACATAGGTATTTTGGCTTTCGCCGGAATAATCGCCCTTAACTCTTGTGCTACAAAAGCGGTAGCAACACCAGAAACGCCTGCTACACCAATGGAAACACCAAAAGAAGTGGTAAAAGAAATGCCGGAAAAAGGTTTAGATTTCACAACGTTTGATAAATCGGTTCGTCCGCAAGATGATTTCTACGATTTTGTGAACGGTAGCTGGATGAAAACGGCAAAAATCCCTTCAGATAAATCATCTTGGGGAAGTTTTAATAAACTGGCAGAAGATACCGACAACAATTCAATGAAAATCCTGAACACGCTCTTGAACGATAAGTTTACAGACGGAAGTGAAGGCAAAAAAATTCAGGATTTGTACGGAACGTATATGAATATGGAGAAAAGAAATGCTGATGGCATCGCTCCGATCAAAGGTGATTTAGCAAAAATTGACGCTATAAAAAATGTTTCTGATCTGCAAAAATATCTCATCGAAGCGACCAGAAATGGCGAAAACCCTTTCTACGGTTGGAATGTTGATGCTGACATGAAAAACTCTCAAATGAACGCGGTTTATTTAAGCGATGCTTCGCTCGGAATGGGGCGTGATTATTACCAGAAAGTAAATGCAAAAAATACGGAAGCTTTAGCAGAATACGCGAAATATATCGCTTCAATGCTCGATGTTTTAGGTTATAAAAATTCTTCAGTTGCTGCAAATAATATCGTTGCTTTTGAGAAAAGTATCGCGCAATCTTATTTAACCAATGAGCAAATTCGAGATGCAACTTTACAGTACAATCCAGAAACGATGGCGCAGCTTTCGACAATGGTTAAAAATGTAAATCTGCCAAAATATTTGGCTGCTGTTGGCGTAAACACCGATAAAGTAATTGTTGGTGAATTAAAATATTACAAGAATTTAGATAAATTCATCAATGCCAAAAACATTCCTTTGATCAAAGATTACATGAAATTTCATATGATCTCCGGGAATGCAAGTCATCTTTCTGCGGATCTTGATCAGAAGAAATTTGAGTTTTATGGTAAATATTTGAGAGGACAACAGGAGCAAAGAGCGCAGAACAAACGTGGTTTCGAAATGATCAACGGCGTTTTGGGTGAAGCTTTCGGGAAATTGTATGTAGAAAAATATTTCCCTGCTGCTGCAAAAACTCAAATGATCGAATTGATCGATTATCTGAAAAAAAGTTTCGCTTCCCATATTACCAATTTAGCCTGGATGTCGCCTACAACGAAAGAAAAAGCTTTAAAAAAACTGAACAAGTTTACCGTAAAAGTAGCATATCCGGACAAATGGAAAGATTATTCGAAACTCACCATTAATTCCGAAAAAAATGGCGGAACTTTATACAACAATCTTCAAAATGTGACCGCTTGGCAATACCAAAAAGATTTAGACAAGATCGGTAAACCGGTTGACCGTACAGAATGGGGAATGTCGCCACAAACCGTGAATGCGTATTACAATCCTTTGAACAATGAGATCGTTTTCCCGGCTGCGATTTTACAGCCGCCTTTCTTTAATCCAGATGCAGATGCAGCCATTAATTTTGGTGGAATTGGTGCCGTAATTGGTCACGAAATGACACATGGTTTCGATGATGCAGGAGCGCAGTTTGATGCAGATGGAAATTTAGTGGATTGGTGGACTGCAGAAGATAAAGCCAACTTCGAGAAAGCTACAAAAGCTCTCGCAGCGCAGTACAGCACTTATGAACCTGTGAAAGGAACCTTCGTCAATGGTACTTTTACCAACGGTGAAAATATTGCAGATCTAGGTGGCGTAAATATTTCTTACGACGCCCTTCAAATGTATTTAAAAGACCACGGAAACCCAGGAATGATCAGTGGTTATACGCAGGATCAAAGATTCTTTATGAGTTGGGCAACCGTTTGGAGAACCCTTCAAAAAGAAGCTGCCGTATTAAACCAGGTGAAAACCGATGAGCATTCACCGGGATTATACAGAGCATTTGGTCCCTTGGTTAACACCGATGCTTTCTACAAAGCGTTCGATGTAAAAGATGGTGACAAACTTTATAAAAAACCAGAGGAAAGAATTAAAATCTGGTAATCATTTAAGATTAAATAATTAGAAAGTCACTTCATTAATTTGGAGTGACTTTTTTAGAGCGTAACCCTCGCCAAAGCTTTCCCATCACTCGGGTCGCGCTTTCCGCTATATCTTTTTTATACCGTTTGTTGAACGGCACAAAAAAGGATACCGCTGCAATCGCTTACGCAAGAAAAGAGACATTAATAAAAGCTATTTTAAAACGATAAAATAATTACTATCTTTGAAATATATCAAAAAATCATTTACGATCTTATGAAAAAAATCACCATTACTGTACTTGCTTTTTCAGGTATTATAGCCCTGAATTCGTGTTCAACCACAAAGACCGCAAAAACTGAAACTCAACAAATGCCGGTAGAAACAAAAGTAATTCCTGAAGAAGGTCTCAACCTTTCTTATATGGACACTTCTGTTCGTCCACAAGATGACTTCTTTAATTATGTCAACGGAAACTGGATGAAAACTGCCGAGATTCCTGCCGACAAAACAAGTTGGGGAAGTTTCAACGCTTTGAGAGAAGATGTCGATAATTCCTCTTTAGAGATCCTTAATAAAATCCTTACCGATAAATTCTCTGCCAATTCCGAAGGTGAGAAAATCCAGAATCTGTACGGAACTTATATGGATTGGAATAAAAGAAATGCCGACGGCATCAATCCCATCAAGAATGACCTGAATAAAATCGATGCGATCAAATCTGTTGCAGATCTGCAAAAATATCTAACCGAAGCAACCAAAACAGGTGACAATCCTTTTTACGCTTGGAGAGTGAGTGCAGACATGAAAAATTCTGTAATGAATGCCGTCTATTTTGGCGGTGCTTCACTTGGTTTAGGCCGTGATTATTATCAAAAAGACAACGAAGCGAATACCAAAACTTTAGCAGAATATAAAAATTATCTGGCGCAACTTTTCGGCGTTCTAGGCAATAAAAATGCAGATCAAACTGCGCAACGAGTTGTCGCTTTCGAAAAACAACTGGCAGGAGATTTATTGACTAATGAACAAAATCGCGACGCTAATCTTCGTTACAATCCAAAAACATTACTTGAACTTTCTAAATTGGTAACGCATATCGATTTACCCAAATATTTGAGCGATGCCGGCGTAAAAACCGATAAAGTAATCGTAAGCGAATTGAAATATTACCAGAATATGGATTCGTGGATTAACGAAAGAACGCTTCCGTTGATCAAAGATTACATGAAAGCAAGATTGGTTTCATCCAACGCTGGAAATTTAGACAAGCAGTTAGATGATATCAATTTCAATTTTTATTCTAAATTTTTGCAGGGACAACAGGAACAGCGAGCCATGAACAAAAGAGGTTTGGGCGTTATTAATGGTGTTTTAGGAGAAGCATTTGGTAAATTGTATGTAGAAAAATATTTTCCTGCAGGTGCAAAAGAACAAATGGAAACTTATATTGGCTACATCAAAAAATCTTTCCAGCAGCACATCGCAGACAACGACTGGATGTCTCCGGAAACCAAAGTGAAAGCGCAGGAAAAATTAGCAAAATTTGCTGTGAAAATTGCATATCCAGATACCTGGAAAGATTATTCAAGATTACAGTTGGAAGGACCACAAGATGGCGGAACTTATTACAAAAATCTTCAAAATATCACCGCTTGGCAATATGCGAAGAATTTAGCGAAAGTTGGACAACCGGTTGATAAAACCGAATGGGGAATGGCGCCACAAACTGTAAACGCTTACTACAGCGGCTCTAACAACGAAATCGTTTTCCCGGCTGCAATTCTTCAACCCCCGTTCTTTAATTTCAAAGCAGATCCTGCCGTGAATTTTGGTGGAATTGGTGCAGTGATCGGTCACGAGATCTCGCACGGTTTCGATGATTCAGGTTCCAGATTCGATGGCGACGGAAACCTTAATAATTGGTGGACTGATGCAGACCGAAAAAATTTCGATGCGAAAGTTGGCCAATTAGCTACTCAATATAATGCCTACGAACCAGTGAAAGGAAGTTTTGTCAACGGAAAATTCACAAGCGGAGAAAATATTGGTGATTTAGGTGGAGTAGCAGTTGCGTACACCGCGCTTCAAATGTATTTGAAAGATCACGGAAATCCAGGATTAATAAGTAATATGACGCAAGATCAAAGATTCTTCATGAGTTGGGCAACCGTTTGGAGAACCAAATCTAAAGAGGAGTTTATGGTAAATCAGGTGAAAACAGATCCACATTCTCCAGGATATTTCCGGGCATTTGGACCATTGGTGAATCAGGATTCATTCTATCAAGCATTCGATGTAAAACCAGGTGATAAATTATACAAAGCACCAGCAGAAAGAATAAAAATCTGGTAAAAAGATAAGTTTTTATTAATCACAACCCTTTCAGCCTTTCAAAGGCTGAAAGGGTTTTTTATTTTCAAAATGATCAATATTTTCGGGAAAGTAGCGCATAATTAATCTTAAAATCAAGCACAAAATCCTATATTTGTAAAAAACCACCATGTTAGATTTTCTTGAGGGAATGGATCAACTCCAAAAAATATTTTGGTATATCGCATTGATTACAAGTCTTATTTTTTTGGTTCAAACTGTTCTCACTTTTACCGGCAGTCATTCCGCAGATGTAGCAAACACCGATTTTGATGGAGATTTAAATCATGCAGATGCGCCATTTCAATTATTTTCATTAAGAAACCTGATCAACTTTCTACTCGGCTTTGGTTGGACAGGAGTTGCCTTCTTCGAAACGATAACGAACAAAATGATTTTGGTCGCGCTCGCTTTTGCGGTCGGAGTTGCTTTCGTTTTTATCTTTTTTATTCTCATCGTGCAGATCATGAAACTCACTGAAGATAATACATTCAACATCCACAATTTGACAGGAAAAAGTGGTGAAGTCTATCTGAATATTCCCGCAGAAATGTCGGGAAGAGGTAAAATATTAATTTCTGTAAATGGTGCAAACCATGAACTTCAAGCCATGACGCGTTCAGAAATGCCTTTACTCTCGAGCCGATTAGTGAAAGTCGTAGAAATTTTAGACGGTGTTCTAATCGTCACTCCAATATAATTCAAATCAATAAACTATTTATATGTCCGGAACAATTATTCTTATTTTAGTAGCGGTATTCGTATTCTTCGTTACTTTTTTAGCCCTTATTTCGCGTTACAAAAGATGTCCATCCGACAAGATCTTGGTAATTTATGGTAGAACAGGAGGAACATCTGCAAAATGTATTCACGGTGGTGGAGCTTTTGTTTGGCCGGTAATTCAGGATTACGCTTATCTGGATTTAAAACCGATTTCCATCGACACCAATTTAACGAATGCCCTTTCAAAACAAAACATTAGAATTGATGTTCCGTGTCGTTTTACAATTGCCATTTCCACAGAACCTGATACCATGGGAAATGCAGCAGAAAGATTGTTGGGTTTAGCGCCGGAACAGATTCAGGAATTGTCGAAAGATATTTTATTCGGACAATTGCGTTTGGTAATTGCGACCATGACCATTGAAGAAATTAATACCGATCGTGATAAATTTTTAGATAACATTTCTAAAAACGTCGATACCGAATTGAAGAAAATCGGTCTGAAACTGATCAACGTAAACGTTACCGATATTAGAGATGAATCAGGTTATATCGAGGCTTTAGGAAAAGAAGCTGCAGCTAAAGCGATCAACGAAGCGAAAATTTCTGTTGCAGAACAGGAAAAGATCGGGGAAACGGGAAAAGCTTCTGCTGACCGTTCAAAAGATATTGAGATCGCTGAAACAAATCGAGACCGTGATGTTCGAATTGCGGTAACTCAAAAAGACAGAGAAGTGAGTATTGCTGCTGCTGAAAAAGATGAGTCCATCGGAAAAGCAGAAGCGATGCGGGAATCCAGAATTGCAACTTCTCTTGCGAATTCAATTGCAGTCGAAGGAGAAAATCATGCAAAAATCACCATTGCAAATTCTGATGCACAAAGAAGAGAAAAAGAAGCAGAAGCTTTGAAACTTGCGATGACTGCTGAAAAAGTTCAGGCTGCCGAAGCGTTGGAAGAATCTTATTTAGCAGAACAAAAAGCAGAAACAGCAAGAGCTGAAAGAGAACGATCCACCCAACTGGCAAACGTCGTAGTTCCCGCTCAAATTTCAAAACAGAAAATAATTATCGACGCAGAAGCTGATGCAGAAAGAATTCGTTTGAATGCAAAAGGAGAAGCAGATGCTATTTTCTTAAAAATGGAAGCTGAAGCAAAAGGTCTTTATGAAATTTTGACGAAGCAGGCAGAAGGTTACGATCGAGTTGTAAAAGCTGCTGGTGGTGATGCTAAAAATGCCTTCCAATTACTATTAATCGAGAAACTTCCGGAATTGGTGAGAACTCAGGTTGAAGCCGTGAAAAATATTAAAATTGATAAGATCACCGTTTGGGACAGTGGAAATAATGCCGACGGAAACGGTTCTACCGCTAATTTTGTGTCGGGAATGATGAAAACGGTGCCGCCTTTAAACGATCTTTTCAATATGGCAGGATTAAATCTTCCTGATTATTTGAAAGGAAAATCTGAAGCAGAAACGAAACACGATATTGCAAAAACTGTTGAAAAGGTGAAGAAAGAGATCAAACCGGAAATCAAACCGGAAATCAAACCTGATTTGCCGGAAAACGATACGAATCCGACTTAAATTAAAACATCATGAGTAATCCAATTACTTCGCAGAAAAATATCATCATCAAAAATCCCGAAACCCGGGATTTTTTGGCGGATGCATTTTATCCTGAAAACGAAACAAATTTACCGCTCGTAATTTTTGCCCATGGTTACAAAGGTTACAAAGATTGGGGCGCCTGGAATTTGATGGCCGAAGAATTTGCAAAAGCAGGTTTCTTTTTTGTGAAATTTAATTTTTCCCACAATGGAACAACCATAGAACAACCAAATAATTTCGCCGATTTAGAAGCTTTTGGAAATAATAATTTCTCCAAAGAAATGTCAGATTACGATGAGGTTTTGAATTATTTTCAGGAAGATCCTCACGTGGACAAAGAAAAGATCGCCATTATCGGTCACAGTCGAGGCGGCGGAATTACGGTCATCAAAGGTTTTGAAGACGAGCGCGTAAAACTCATCGTTTCTTTAGCGGGAGTCAGCAATTTCAAATACCGTTTTCCGAATCAACAACGTTTTGAAGACTGGAAAACTTCCGGAGTTATGTATTCAGAAAACAAAAGAACACATCAGGAAATGCCTCATTATTTTCAGTTTTTTAAGGATTTTGAAAGGAACGAAGAGCGTTTTGATATTCAATATGCAGCACAACATTTGGTAAAACCGCTCTTGATCATTCAGGGAACAAATGATGATGCGGTTAAAGACAAGGAAGCTTTTCTCTTGAATGAATGGTGCAAAACTTCTGAACTGGTTCTTCTTGAAAATGCAAATCATACTTTCGGGGCAAAAGAACCCTGGACAGAAAATCAACTTCCGGAGGATTTGAAGAAAGCAACTTCTACGATGATCAGGTTTATTAAGGAACATTTTTAAGGCGCAATATTAATAAAACTTAATATTTAAGTCCTCTAAAATTTTGATAATTTTATCGGCCAAAATTTAAATTAAAATGCTTTTATCCATTCTCGAATTTCCAGATTTTGCGCAACCCCAGATTTGGATCAGCTTATTGACCCTTACTTTTCTGGAGATTATTCTGGGGGTTGATAATATTATTTTCATTTCCATCATTTCAGATAAATTACCCAAAGAAAAACAGAAATTCGCGAGAAATCTGGGATTGACTTTTGCCATGGTTTTCCGGATAGTTTTACTCTTAATGATCAGCTGGATCATCGGCTTGAAAGAACCTGTTATAACGCTGCCATTTATTGATGAACCGGGAAGTGATCTGCCATTAGCTTTAAGCTGGAAAGACCTGATCCTTTTTGTCGGTGGATTATTTTTGATCCTTAAAAGTACCTTCGAAATTCATGGAAAAATGCAGGCACACGATGAAGATCACAAACCAAAATCTGCCGGATCGTCTTTGATGACGATGGTTATTATCCAGATCATCTTAGTTGATATGGTTTTCTCCCTTGATTCAATTCTTACCGCAATTGGATTGGTTGATAATGTAGTTTTGATGATCATTGCGGTAGTAATTTCAATTGGAATGATGATGGCTTTTGCAGGACCAATTTCCAGTATCATTAATAAATATCCGAGTTTACAGATGCTTGCACTTTCTTTCCTCGTTGTGATCGGGGTCATGTTGGTTGCTGAAGGAATTCACCAGCATGTGAGTAAAAATATCATTTATTCCTGTCTTGCTTTCAGTCTTTTAGTCGAGGTTCTGAACATTAAATTCAGAAATAATCAAGAAAAAAAATATCTGAAATTAAACCCTGATCTGAATAAAGATTTAAGCATCAAAGAAGATAACGATTAAAATAAAAGAGTGAATTTTTTCACTCTTTTTTCTGCTTTTTCGTTGAAATTGTTGTTGCAATTAAATTTGATTTTCTAATTTTTCTGCCAATATAAGCCATCGCGAAAGGAATTAGAAATAAGATCATTCTGCCAATTCCGGGAGATAGAAGACAGACGAGTAAAGAAATCAGAAAAATGACAGGCGTAACGAGAGATCTTATTTTCCCATATTTGACGTAATTTTCCGGAACAAATTCGGTAATTTTATTTTTTGGATTAGTGACGTAAGTCAATAAAATGAAATTCATAATTCCCGAAAAACAGACATTAAAAACATAGATCGCGTAAGGCGAAATTAATTTTAAATGTCCTTCAGTTACAGAATATTCACTATAAATTGCCGTAGTGAAAGGCATAATCACAATCGTGAAAAGGAAAACCAGATTGATCCAAAGAAGTTTTTTGGTATAATTGATCACGTAACCAAACAAGTTATGATGCGCGGTCCAGTAAATTCCAATAATAAAGAAACTTAATACAAATCCTATAATTTGCGGAATCTGTTTGGCGAATTCATTTAGGAAATCCTGTTCCGTAGCACTTTCCGGAACGACCGGAACTTTTAGATCGATCACCAAAATCGTGATAGCGATCGCAAAAACTGCATCAGAAAAAAATATTAAACGTTCGACCTGAAAGTCTTGTTTGTGAGGATGATGTTGCAGTTGATCCATCAGTAATTTTTTATAAAATTAACACAAAATTCTGTTGGATTAATTTTTAAAGTCATTTTTTTTTCGGCGCTAGCTTTCAGGTTATAAATCAAATCAAAATTGTAAAGAGAAATTTTTTAGGATTGGAAAGACTTCCCTTAATTTAGGTTGCTCAAATTTGTTTCATTATATTTGGATGAATAACAAAATTTTCTCTTATGAAAAAAAACCTACTTTTTTGTTTTTCTCTGTTTTTAGGATCTTTTCTAATTGCTCAGAATACGCACAGCAATCGTCCAAGTTCAAGCGCAAATCTACCGTATTCCTATGGTTTTGAAACTGCAGATCTAGATGAATGGATCATTACCAACGAAGGTCAGGGTAATATTTGGACTCGTGCACAAGCTTCATCTTCAACGCCAGATCCGTCGGAAGGAACTTTTTACATGCTCTATGAATACAATGATACTTTTGCGGCAAATACTTATCTGTATTCCCGTGGTCTCAATTTAAAAGCTGGGAAAAACCTCACTTTAAAATTTGATTATCAGGGGATCAATCCTATTTTTACAGAAAAGATGGAGGTAAAGATTGGAACTTCAAAATCGGTAGCGGGCCAGACGACGCAGTTGTGGATCAATGAGGCGATCAATAATTATCCTTATCAAACGGCGACTGTTAATTTTACCGTTCCAGCTGACGGTATTTATTATATTTCATTCCGGGCTTTTTCTGATCCGGATGAATTTTATTTGGCATTAGATAATGTGAAGGTTTTTGAAACTGACCTGGCTACTGAAAATGTAAATACTTCAAGCTTAAAATTTTATCCTAATCCTGTAGTCGACCAATTAACGATCGCTGATTCGAAAGGACTTTCTGGTCTGGAAATTTACGATCTATCCGGGAAGAAAGTAATGTCGCAAGAATCTAAATCTTCTAAAGTTGAATTAAATGTATCTCAACTAAAACCAGGAATGTATATCGGTAAAGCAAATTCTGAGGGAAAAGTAAAAACTTTCAAATTTATTAAGAAATAAAAAATTTTTAAAATTAAATAAAATATCCCGATTTGTAGTCGGGATATTTTTGTTTAAAAAGTAAAGTCAAGTTTTATTTTAGTAAAATTTTCCAGGCTTCTGCAATATTGTTTTCTGAAAGATGCTTTTGTGCTTCCAGATGTTTGTTCTCATCCTCGTGGAAACTTCCGCTTGGTAGCTCTTCTGTATTCGCAAGCATTCCTAAGTCATTACCTGTGAGGATTTTACTGTGTTTAACTTCGTCGGGTAATAAATCGAAGCCAATTCCTTTTGTTACTAATGGTTTCGGAACTTCAAACAAATTGTCGGCATTATTTCGGGAATACCAGTTTCCACCTAATCGTGCAACGAGATCAAGTTTTTTCTGGTCTAAATTTCCATCCTCATCTAAATATTCTTCGCGAACATGTATTTTAATGATTTCACAAATGACTAAATTTCCGGCGCCACCTTCAGTTCCCAAATGTTTTACTTCCAGAACTTTACATTCTAAATTGACCGGGCAATCTTCGATCAGTTTTGGTTGAATCAGATCAGCATCTTTCATGGTTAAACCTGATTTTACAAACTCGTTGATTTCCTTCTCATATTCCGTAGAAGCTAAAGAAATCTGTTGTACAATTTTATAATTTACAATTCCGATCACGACTTCCGGAACTTCCAGAACGTTTTCTAAAGTATGTTTCGTCGTATTGTCACGAACTCTTCTGGCTGGAGAAAAAATCACAACCGGCGGATTAGAACTGAACATATTGAAAAAACTGAACGGACTTAAATTCACATTTCCATTTTTATCAATCGTCGAAGCCAGAGCGATCGGTCGTGGAGCAATTGCAGTCTGCAAAAGGATTTGTAACTGGAAATTATTTAGATCTTGAGGAGAAATTGTTTTCATATCGTTTGGAATTGGTGTCTTTTTAACACATTAGTCACATTAGTTTTTAGTTGAATTCTTGGTGAACATTTAGATCACATTATTTTAGGTTTGCAAAATATCTGCTTACAAATGTTTCATGTCCTTCGTGATACAAATTATTGACATTAAAATTTACCAAGATTGCTTTTGGAACTTTTAGCAAATTCATATAATTCATTGTTTGTGCACGATGAAAATTATTAAAGTCTGAAGTAGATTTTATTTCCAAAACAATCTGGTTTTCGATTAAAAAATCACATTTAACTTTACACGCGATAATTTTATCTTTATAATTGAAAGGAATCTCAAGTTCTGATTGATATTTTATTTCAAGTAGATCAAATTCTTTTTTAAGACACTCGTGATATACATTTTCAAAAAGACCAGGACCTACAATTTTATGAACTTCAATGCAAGCTCCGGTAATTTTATAGGTCAGTTCATTGATATATTTCTGTGTAATCTCCATCTTGCGTAAAAATTAAATGATAAGAAATCTAATGTGTCCTCATGTGAACTTAAAATTAAGGAACAGTAATAAAACTAATGTGTTAATTAGAAACGATCAATAGTTCCAGTTCTTTGTGGTTTTTAAATTAATTTGCAGGTAAAATCTTTCCAGAAACCTCTCCGAAACCAACTCTCATTCCATCTTTTTCAGCAAAACCTTTCATGATCACCGTATCATTATCATTGATGAATTTACGTTCTTCCCCATCTTTTAATTTTAAAGGATTCGTTCCTCTCCAGGTTAATTCGAGCATGGAACCAAAAGAGTTTGGATTTTCCCCGGAAATCGTTCCAGATGCGTACATATCACCAACTTCAACATTACAACCGTTGATGGTATGATGCGCCAATTGTTGCGTCATATTCCAGTACATGAATTTGTAATTGCTTTTTGAAATTAAATTTTCAGTCCCATTTTCAGGTTTGATATAAACTTCCAGATTGATGTCAAAATTTTTGTCGCCTTCAAATTTTAAATAATCTAAAACTTCTGGTTCCTGTTTTGGCGATTCGGTTCTGAAAGGCATTAAGGCTTCCAAAGTTACGACCCAGGGTGAAATTGAACTTCCAAAGTTTTTCCCTAAAAATGGTCCAAGTGGAACATATTCCCAGCTTTGAATATCTCGAGCCGACCAGTCATTGAAAATTACCATTCCGAAAATGGCATCTTCTGCTTCGGCGGTAGAAATACTTTCGCCCATTTCGGTATTTTTATTGACGATGAACGCCATTTCCAGTTCAAAATCGAGTTGCTTGCACGGTCCAAAAATGGGAGACTCGACATCGGCAGGTTTCATCTGACCTTTCGGACGAATAATATCGGTTCCTGAAACAACGATCGAAGAAGCGCGGCCATGATAACCTACAGGAAGGTGTTTCCAGTTGGGAAGCAATGCATTTGCAGGATCACGAAACATTTTCCCAACGTTGGTCGCGTGTTCGATGCTGCTGTAAAAATCGGTATAATTTGGAATGTGAACCGGCATCATCATTCGGACTTGATCTGCGTTGAAAAAACATTCTTCAATCGTTTTTTCGTCATTTGCCAGTTTTGAATTTTCGTCTAAAAGTTGTTGGATTTTTAAACGGACGGCGTTTGTTACAGGTTTTTCCAGTTCGATGAATTCATTTAAAGTGTAAGCTTCAAAAACATTTTCGTTAATGCCTTCAATTTCATCAAAAAATCCGTAATCGTATAGCGTTGCGAGATCGATGACCATATCACCTATTCTGGTGCAGCATGCAATATATTCGTTGGAAAAAACACCTACACCAAATGGAATATTATGAATAGAAAAATCTGAATTTTGATCGTAGTTTATAAAAGATTTTATCATTTTTTAGAATTTAAAGTAAAGGCTCAAAGTGTAAATGATATTTAAACTTTGAACCTATTTATAATTGAGTAAGATTTATTTTTTATTGATCGCGCCTTCTTCGATCCAGCGGTCTTTGGTATTAATGTCGACGAGATAAAGCACTTCTTTTTGTTTCGTCATGAGGAATGTTTTTGCAATGGGAATCGCAATTTTTGTTCCTTCCAGTTTATCAGCTCTTAGCGATACGATGTTGTGATTTGTTCTCACTACATCTCCCGAGAAAACATTAGATGAAGTTTCGCCATTTTTTTTATCATCAAATATTTCGACATAAGTTGCCAAATTACCTTTGATGATGATAAAACTTCTTTCTGTATGATCATCAAATTCTTTGATCAGAACAAATTTGGTGTTATCGATATTGACGTCTTTCAGATTTTGATTAATTCCTCTTCTCGCTTCTAATTTATCCAGAATTGCATTGATAGAACCGTATTGAGCCTTCATTACCATAGAACCCACGATAAGTAAGACGAAAGAAAATATTTTTGTCATTTTAAACTTATGAATTTTGTTAATGAAAAGTTTTCATATACCTGCAGAAATCAATTTTGAAAACTTTATTTAAAGATTTCCTCTTTTTTCCTGCTCTTTTTCTAAGGCTTCGAATAATGCCTTGAAATTTCCTGCTCCAAAACTTTGTGCGCCGTGTCTTTCAATAATTTCGAAGAAAAGAGTAGGGCGATCTTCAACAGGTCTTGTGAAAATTTGGAGAAGATAACCTTCTTCATCGCAATCAATTAAGATTCCTAAATCAGAAAGTTTTTTAAGATCTTCGTCGATCGTTCCAACACGTTCGGGAACCATCTCGTAATACGTATTCGGAGGAGCCGGTAAAAATTCAATTCCTCTGGCTTTTAATTCGGTAACGGTTTTGATGATGTCTCTTGTTGCAACTGCGATATGCTGAACACCTTCTCCTTCGTAAAAATCTAAATATTCTTCTACCTGAGATTTTCTTTTTCCTTCTGCAGGTTCATTGATCGGGAATTTTGCAAAACCGTTTCCGTTGCTCATCACTTTAGACATCAAAGCTGAATATTCAGTGTTGATCTGTTTGTCGTCGAAACTTAAAATATTTACAAATCCCATCACATCTTCATACCATTTCACAACCGGGATCATTCTGTTCCAGTCTACGTTTCCTACACAGTGATCAACATATAAAAGTCCGACATCGCTTGGATTATAAACGCTTTCCCATTTTTGATAACCTGGCATAAAATCACCTTTGTAATTTTTTCTTTCAATGAACATGTGAATCGTTTCGCCGTACGTATAAATTCCCGACATACGAACTTCACCGTTCTCATCGGCTAAAGTAGTTGGTTCTAAATAAGGTTTTGCACCTCTTTTTGTCGTTTCTTCAAAAGCCGAATAAGCATCATCAACCCAAAGTGCTAAAATTTTTACACCGTCGCCATGTTTTTTTTGATGTTCACAGATCGGAGAATCAGAATTTAATCCAGATGTTAAAACCAACCGGATTTTTCCCTGCTGAACGACGTAAGAAGATCGGTCACGAACTCCCGTTTCGGGTCCCGCATAAGCGACGGACTGAAAACCGAAAGCCGTTTTGTAGAAATGGGCTGCCTGCTTCGCATTTCCTACATAAAATTCAATATAATCTGTTCCGTTAATGGGTAAAAAATTCTCTGCCTGTGCTATTTTTTCCGCAAATGTAAGTGTTGACATTTTTCTTTTGTTTAGTAATGCCAAATTACGATAATTTTAGGTTTTACGAAAATGCATCCTTCAGATTTGAAAATGAAAGCAAGTGCTTATAAGTATTTTTAAGTATTTTTAAGTTTGAAGGGAGAATGTTACTTCTTTTATATTTGCAGCATAGAAATATTTAGATATTCTAGAAACACAAATGATGTAAACTAAGCCCTATTTTGGGGCTTATTTTATTTTTAGGATCTGTCCGTAATCGGGATTAAAATTATCCCAGATCTTCCATTCCTCTCCGAATCTTTTTATAAAATAGAACTGGGTATTAAGGTGATTCGCAATGTACGTATTCTGATCACCATCTATGAACAACAAATTCCAGAATTCCTGGGTTTTAATTACTTTCAGTTTTCCATCATCGCTGATCTTCGTCATTCCAAAAACTTCATAATTAGATCGGTTGTTCTCTGTAACAATAACTAAATTATTCTTTCTCTTTTCCTCCATTGCAACCCGAATTCTTTCAGTCAATGGCGATTCCAGGTAAACAAATCTTGAAATTCTGTTGATGCTAATTTTGGGTAGATCAATTAACGCTTCAAACTGAGATTTACAAAAGTTGAGAATCAGGCTTTTTTCAATGTGATCTACGTGTAGCGTATCAGTCTCAATTTCATCGATCTTATGAACGCGGTCGTGGATGTAATTATTTAAATCAATCTTCCCTAAAAATAAGCAGATCTTATCTAAAGTTTTGATGAAGCGCAAATCATTATGCGTTTTAACGTGATAATCAGTTTCAAAAAAGCGCTGTAAAGTAATGGCTGAAATGGTGACGCCCAAGTTGAGTTTCCGCTCGTGCGTTAAGAGTGGACAGGTCGACAAATATGCAGAAATAATTTCTGACAATATAATGAACTGACTTCTTTTCCATTCGGGAACAAGACCTAAAATTGATGATGTAACATCTGGATGAGATTTAATATCCTTTTTAATGGCATTGTAAATATTTTCCAAATTTTTATCTTTTTTCGGAACAAAGATAACAATTCTTTAAATGTAGCATAATAAAATAAGCATCAAGAGCTTAATTCAATTTTTGCTAGAAATGCAAATAATAATATTTTATTTTAAATGCAGTTTAAATCGCTCAAAAGTTGCCGGTCCAGCATTTCCCGATAATATGGATGAGAAATTTCGATGATTGCTTTTGCTCTTTGTTTTGAACGTTTACCATAAAGATAAGCTGTTCCGAATGTGGATGCTTTTTATTTTCTACATAAAACTCAATATAATCGGTTCCGTAATTGGTAAAAAATTCTCTGTCTGAGCTATTTTTTCGACAAATGTAAGTGTTGACATTTTTCTTGTTTTTAGTTACGCTAAATTACGTGATTACTAAACAATCAAAAATTAAAATTGAGTCCAACCGTCGCATAATTTTTTGGTTCTGTAATAGAATTTGATCTGAGAATTCCTGTTGTCGGAGAAATTTGTAAAGATTTATTTTTGTTATTTTTAGCAGAAATATAGAAAGGAACGGAAGCCACCGCCGATAAAATTCCCAAACCAGAGAGTCCGAGTCCGGCTAAATCGCGATCTGAAATCAACATACTATTTTTATGTTGTGCCGTTGCTGAAACGACGATTCCTGTCAGAAGCAAGCCGCCGCCGGTTATTAAGAGTATGTTTGCTGTCTTTTTTTTTGTATTTGCTTTTTTGAGGTACTGATTAATTTCAGATTGTTTCGTTTCCTGGGCGTTCATAACAGTTGGTAAAATAAACAGTAAGACGAAGGGTAGATTTTTCATATTTTAAATTTTTTATAAAATTACTTTAATTAAACCTTAAAAACATTGTGAAAATCAAGAACGTATTTTTACTTACAACCTCCGCTGCAGCCCGAATTCTCCGTGTAGCCTTGATTAAAAATAAACACTGTAATTATTACTATTCTGCATGTCATACAATTGAATCGTACGACAGTAGTACTTCGCTCGTAATGACAGACTTCACGAACTTATAGCCCCGATCGAAATGGAAATCCTTTTTTTCTTATCGGAATCTTATTCAAAGAACCGGGAATTATACGGAAAAAAAGATTGTAAATAAAAGCGGCGTTTTTTCATGAAAACATGAAACTTCGTTGATCCTAAAAAATTACATCAAAACTTTGAATCTTTCAAAAGTTGCCTGATCAAGCATTTCCCGATCATCTGGATGAGAGATTTCGATGAGTGCTTTTGCTCTTTGTTTCAAATTTTTCCCATAGAGGTATGCAGTTCCGTATTCGGTCACCACGTAATGAATATGTCCGCGAGTGGTTACAACTCCAGCTCCTTGTTTTAAATAGGGCACGATTCTCGGTACGCCTTTTTTTGTTCTTGAAGAAATGGCGATGATTGGTTTTCCACCCTCAGAAAGTGCAGCACCACGCATAAAATCCATTTGTCCACCAATTCCACTGAACTGATAAGTCCCGATAGAATCGGCGCAAACCTGACCAGTTAAGTCTATTTCGATCGCAGAATTTATCGCCACCATTTTTTTATTTTTCATAATGTTGATGGGGTAATTCACGTGTTCAACATCCATAAAAGCGAACGAAGGATTGTCATGAATATAATCGTATAATTTTCGGGTACCAAACGCAAAACTGGTGATGGTTCTGTTCAAATGCGTTCCTTTAAATTTATTATTGACGATATCATTCTTTATCAGATCTACAATTCCGTCGCTGATCATTTCGGTATGAACTCCCAAATCTTTGTGATTGTGAAGGCATTTTAGAACTGCATCCGGAATGGTTCCGATTCCCATTTGTAATGTCGATCTGTCATCAATTAACTCTGCGACATTTTTTCCGATCAATAGTTCACACTCCGTTACTTTTGCCCCATAATCTACAGTTAAAAGTTCCTCATCATGCCAAACCATTTTATCAATTTTGGATACATGGATCATCCCGTCACCGTGAGTTCTTGGCATTCTTGGATTTACTTGTGCAATAATTATTTTCGCATTGTCAACTGCGCTTCTGGCAACATCTACAGAAGTTCCCAAAGTGCAGTAACCGTGTTTATCTGGAGGTGTTATTGTAACGATTGCAACATCCAGGGTCAATATTCCATTTTTAAAAAGCAATGGAATTTCACTTAAAAATATAGGAACAAAATCGCCGCGTTCTGAATTTACCGCTTCACGAACGGGTGTCGAAACAAAAAGAGAATTAATATAGAAACTGTCTTTATACTCAGGTTTTGCGATTTCGACATTTCCCTGTTGCGTGATCGAAACAAATTCTACATCTCGAAGTCGGGAAGATTGTCTTGCCAACTCATCAATCAAAAAATTCGGTGTACATGCACTTCCGTGTGAGAAAATTCGATCCCCGCTTTTGATTAATGATACCGCTTCTTCGGCACTTACATATTGACTCATGCTATATTCTTTTAGTTTAATTTTATTCTGCTTTCTTTTTCAAATTTACTTATTTAGATTCATATTAGTGATGAGTAAAATCAGTTTTGAAGAAATGCTTTCTAATTTTTGCTTTTGAAGACCAATTGATTTTATATTGTCAATAAACCCTAAAATAAAAGCTGACTCAAATTGCGTCAGCTTATTTATTCAATTTAATTTATTCCTGCGAACGATCTTTCAAACTGTGATCTTCGCTTTCTAACCAGGAAGTTTTGTACGTCGGATCTTCAACTTTCATGGCTTCTTCCGTAATTTTAAAGGGCCGGAAAGGATCGACCATCACTGCAAACTCTTCAGTAAATTTTTTACCAATTGATCTTTCCATTGCTCCCGGATGCGGTCCATGAACAATTCCACCGGGATGAAGCGTGAAATCCATGAGATCAATATGATTTCGGCTCATAAAATCGCCTTCGGTATAAAATAAAACCTCGTCTGAATCGATATTGGAATGGTTGTAAGGTGCCGGAATTGCTTGCGGATGATAATCATACATTCTTGCAACAAAAGAGCAAACTACGAAATTATGCGCCTCGAAAGTCTGGTGAATTGGTGGCGGTTGATGAATTCTCCCCGTGATCGGTTCGAAATTTTTGATATTAAATTTAAAAGGATAAAAATAGCCGTCCCAACCAACTACGTCAAACGGATGTGTCGCGTAAACGAAATCCCAGATCTGGTTTTCCTTTTTTACTTTGATGAGGAAATCTCCTTTTTCATCAATTGGTTCTACAAAAGTTGGCGTGATAATATCTCTTTCACAAAATGGTGAATGTTCCAGAAGTTGGCCGAACTCATTTCTATAGCGCTTCGGCGTGTAAATTGGGGAATGGCTTTCTACAATTAAGAATACATTTTCTTCTGTATTAAATTCCATTTGATAGATCGTTCCGCGGGGAACAATTAAGTAATCGCCCACTGAAAACTCTAGATTTCCTACAAATGTTTTCATGGTTCCGCTTCCTTCATGAACGAAAAGAAGTTCATCACACTCTGCATTTTTATAAAAATATTCGGTTGATTTTCGTGGTTTTGCCAAGCCCATTTTTAAGTCATTGTTGAGCATCAAAATTTTTCGACTGTCCAGAAAATCGTCTTCTGCGGTTACGTTCGCTCCTTTAAACATTCTTGGAGTTACATTTTTATCAACTGCAATTTTTGGCGTCACATCTTTCGGTTCGCTGATCGATCTTATTTGTGTTGGGCGGTGAATATGATAAAGTAAGGAAGAAATTCCATGGAAACCTTCCGTCCCGAAAAGTTGCTCATAATGGAATTTGTCGTCTTCTGATTTGAAAACAGTATGTCTTTTTTGAGGAATTTTCCCGGAATGATGATATCTCATTTTTTTACTTTTTGGAGTCATGTAAAATTAATGAAATTTTCAGACTTTCGAAAAATGATTTATAGCGAAAAAAAATAAAGTAAATCGTAGAGCCTGCTAAATTTAAATAAAACTACAAAAGGAACAAAAAGTTAAGAAGAATTGAATTCGGTTTAAAGTAAAAATAAGCATTCCGTAACTTTTTTTCACATTAAAGAGCAGCATCTCTACTTTTTCTTTTGTGGCTTATAAATTTAAACAGGCTCCTAAAAAAAATTATTCAAAACTCATCGTGGGTTCATAAAATTCTTCTTCCATAACGCCAAACTGCTGGCAAAGTAATTTAATTCCCTCGAAGTTCATTACTAAATTTTCATCCTTTGAAATCAGTGGAATTGATCCTATTTCTGTCGTAAGAACAAATTGATCGTTGTTTTTTTGAAAGACAGATGATTGAAAAGGGAGTTTTCTGAAATAATGCGGACATTCTTCAACAATCGTTTCCAGTTCATTTGGATAAATTAGAATTCCACCGGGTGTAATTGTTCTTAAAGCCGGATCTAATTTTTCGCTGCTAATTTCCTTTGAAATAAAGAATATAGTTGGTTTAAACTGAGAAGCTTTTTCTATATCGGAAGTTTCAAAAATAACAAAATCATTATTGTCATTTTTAATCAAGCCATCCTCAAGAAAAAAGTCAAATTCTTTACCGGAAAAATTCAAAACTTCTACAACTAATTTCGCAATCGATGGATTTGAAGTGTAGATCAGGACGCGGGTTTTCTCTTTAGAATAATCGAGTAGAGCAGGAAAAGAAATCATTACAGGAAATTATTTTTTAGAACCTACGACATTCGTGTTTGCGGAAATGATCTGCTTAAAAACATTCGTTACTGCTTCCCAACGTTTTTGATCTTTCGCCATAATATAGGCAGCATCGGATTTTCTTCCAGAATTTGCACCATTTGTTACATTAATGGCGGTTGAAATGTGATCATAAATTTTTTTATAATCTTCCTGAATGCTTCGAAAATTATTTTGGGTAAGAACCGATTCGATGTTTTTCAGATCTTCATTAGAAATTTGAAAATCCTTTTTGATTTTTTTCTCCTGTGCTTCAAAAGAATAATGAGCGTTGTTGCCTTTGATCAAAAGATTTTCATAAATCGGCGCGAAACCACCACTGCGAGAATAACTGTAATCAAAATCCGAATATTTATTCTGAGTTTTACAGCTCGCTAAAATCAATATTAAAAATATAAAAATTACTTTTTTCATTAATAAATATTTTTCTTTTTACTGTCGTTTTCCAGTTCAGCTTCCGTTTTTTGTGCTTTTAATTCTTGATCATAATCGTGCAGAATGTTAAATTCTTCCGACTGTTCAATTCCTACCATGATCTTATTCAAAATTGTTTGGGCATCATCTTTATCGTAATCGATATTGAGAGGCTTTTTAAATTCCATCGTTGGTTTTACACCGGTAACTTTTACGCGTAATCCCTTTTTGTCAAAAGCTCGTCGAAATCCATTTATTTTTATTGGAATTACAATGGGTCTTTGGTTTTTTACCAACCGCGCCGTTCCTTTTCTTCCCTGCGCAAAGGCAGAAGTAGTTCCTTGTGGAAATGTGATCAACCAACCGTTGTCCAGTGCTTTCATTATATTATCAACCTCGGTAAGATCAACCATTCTGTTCACATCTTTCCCTTCAGCACGCCAAGTTCTTTTTACCGTAACTGCTCCTGCTAAAGCGAAAATTTTGGTCATAAAACCAGCCTTCATTGTTTCTTCAGCCGCAACGTAGTAGAAATCTACTTTTGGATTCAGTAGATAAATTGGATTTTTGATGGAATTAAGATAGCCGTTATTCACCGCGCAAAATGCATGATACATCGCAGCAACGTCTGCAAAGTAAGTTTGGTGGTTTGATACGAATAAAACGTTGGAATCTGGCAAATCAACGAGATTTTCCGTTCCTGTTATTTTCAGTTTGTTAAATCCGTTGAATCGTCTGTAAGAAACCATTCCCAACACAAAAATAATCAGTCTTTTCAGGAAATAGAGGTTACCGAATGCATCGGTAAATATATTTTTCTTCGCCATTGTCAATTTACATAATCCGCGAATTTACAAATTTTTCAGCAAGTGGCTAAATTCACTTAAAATCATTGAAGTTGCGCCCCAAATAATATAATTGTTGAAGTTAATCACGGGAACCTGTACACCTCGCGAACTTGGTAACACCATCATTTCAGGTTGTTCAGACAGACTTAAAAGTGCAGTTACAGGAAATTCAATCAATTCTACCGCTTCCGTTTTTTGCAGTATAAATTCGGGATTTTTTTTGGTATAAGACACAAAAGCTCTCACGTAAAAGTTGCTCGGTGGTATATAGATCGGTGACATTTCCCGGATGATCCTGTTGTAATGAATGTCGATTCCCATCTCTTCGGACGTTTCTCTTTTTGCGGTCACTTCGAAATTTTCGTCGTATTCTTCTTTTTTTCCGCCGGGAAGGGAAATTTGTCCGCTGTGTCGGTCGCGATCATTTGTCGTTCTTACCATAAGCGGAAAATACCATTCATTGTCTTTCAAATAAAGGAGAATGTTTACGGCCGCGAATTTTGGATCTTTAGTTAGAATTTCTTCATAAGAAAACAGCGGTCTGTAAGGTGGAGAATAAATTTGATGTGCATTTTCACCTTCTAACTGTGCATTTTGTATTTGTTTGAGTAAATCTCTACCGAAAATTTCCATATCACAAATTTAGGAAAAGAGTTTTTGATTATGTTTTAAGGAAAGGTTAAAATTGAGGGTATTCTCGAAAAAAACTTGTCACTTTATGTCGTTTTTAATGCAAAAAACTCCCGAATTTTCGGGAGTTATAATTTTTATTAAAAAGATCATTTGTTTTTAATGGCTCTTTTTACTTTTACCTTGATTCTTAATTGGAATAACTTTTCAATTCTTCTTTTTTGGAATTGATCAGTTTATACTCCAAATATTTGAACGAATCTCTAGGAATAATGGTTACCCATTTTTTGTACTTCAAAAACCATTTAACCTGAATACTCATAAAACCTTTCGTTAAATAAGCTTCTACAAACGGATGAACATGTAGAAATATCTTGCCTTTTTCGATCTGAATAATGTTTCGAATCACTTCTTCCATTCTTTCAACTACGACAATTGGTGCAAGAATTTCACCGTCAATATTCGGGTTTTCTTCTTTTGTTTCAATTTGATTTTCAGGGCGCGTTCTTTGTCGCGTCATCTGGATGAGACCAAATTTGCTCGGTGGTAAAATTTTGTGCCGTGCTTTGTCACGTGCCATTTCTTCTTTCAAATGTTCAAACAAATCTCTGCGATGATCTGCACTGATCATATCGATAAAATCTACAACAATAATTCCGCCCATATCTCGAAGTCTGAGTTGTCGCGCAATTTCGGTAGCCGCCATTTTATTCACACTCAGAGCATGTTCGTTTTTTGCTGCATTTCCAGAGGAAATATTATTTCCGGAGTTAACATCAACCACGTGAAGTGCTTCTGTATGCTCAATGACAAGATAAGCTCCTTTGGAACTTGGAATATTCACGTGTTTTCCAAAACTTTGTTTCAGCTGTTTTTCCACGTTATAGTATTCCATCAAAGGAATAGGTTTGTCGTAGAACTGTACAATATTTTTTCTTTCCGGCGCAATCACTTCAATATAATTCCGCATTTCATCTACCATTTGCTCATCATCACAGATGATCGAAACGAAATCTGCATTGAAATTATCCCGTAAAATAGAAGATGCTTTATCCTGTTCGCTTAGAACTTTGCTCGGAACTTTATTTTTCTGAAGATTTTTGAACGTATTCTCCCATTTTTGAATCAATTGATTCATATCGTTATGAAGTTCAGCTACTTTTTTTCCTTCAGCAACTGTTCTTATGATAACACCAAAACCTTCTGGTTTAATGCTTTCAATTAATGTTCGTAAACGCTCTCTTTCTTCAGCATTGCCGATCTTTTTGGAGATCGAAACACTTTTGTCAAAGGGAATCAATACCAAAAATCTTCCTGTTAAAGAGATTTGTGTAGATATTCTTGGACCTTTTGTAGAAATGGGTTCTTTTGTGATCTGCAAAATAACGCTGTCGTCTTTTGCGAGAACTTTTTCGATATTTCCGTTTTTGTCGATTTCCTTTTGAACCTCAAAACTTTTCAGAGAAGAGTTTTGCTGCTTTTTAGAAATAGTGTCCTGCAGAAATTTTTTGTACGTGAGAAATTGCGGACCCAAATCCTGGTAATGCAAGAATGCATCTTTTTCATAACCGATGCTTACAAACGCAGCATTAAGATTGGGTGCGAGTTTTTTTACCTTTCCGATAAATAGATCACCAACAACGAAATCGCTTTTGTCCTCCTGTTCGTGGAGTTCAAAAAGACGTCCGTCTTCGAGCAGCGCGATTTTAGAATGCGCAGCTTCATGTGAAATTATCAGTTCTTTCTTCATTGTAATAATAGGAAATTAAAAGATTTAGGGCTCAAAATAATGTAGAATAAATTCTAACACTCTGAAATTTAAAAATTTTAATTAGTCTTTTTTAGAGGTGTTTAACTTAAAAAAATCAGAAGAAAAGATGATCGTGTAAATCTTATTTTCTGTTTCTGACTTTGGGGTAAAACAAAAATATAGTCGGTGAGATTTTAATCATATAAAAACACCAACTATATTGTTATATTGTAAATCGCGAATGGATTATTTTTTCTTGTGTCTATTCGCTCTTCTTCTTTTCTTTCTTTTGTGAGTTGCAACCTTGTGTCTCTTTCTTTTCTTTCCGCTTGGCATAATTTAAATTTTTTTGTTTGTAACGTATATTTTCTTTAGTTAATTATTTTACTAAAACTTTGGTTTTTACTTTCTCTACAAATGTTTTCGAAGGTTTGAAAGCTGGGATATTGTGAGCCGGGATCTCAATTGCTGTATTTTTAGAAATATTTCTTCCCGTTTTTGCTGCTCTAGTCTTGATTATAAATGAACCGAAGCCTCGTAAATAAACATTCTCACCGCTGTACATTGAAGTTCTGATTTCCTGCATGAATGCTTCCACAACTTTCTGAGTTTCATTCTTTTCAGTTCCCAATTTGTTTGAGATAGTATTTACCAATTCTGCCTTTGTCATTTCCTTTTTTTATTTATATTTTTGGTGTGCAAATATAATAAGAATTTTTGAAAACAAAAAAACAAAATGCTGATTTTCTTCATGTTGGTAGGAAATTGCTCGATTGGTACGAAATCAACGGCCGGGATTTACCCTTTCGCAAAACCAGCGATCCATATAAAATTTGGATCTGCGAAATCATTTTTCAGCAAACAAGAATTGAACAGGGCTTGAATCATTACCGAAATTTTATAGAAAGATTTCCCGATGTTCAAACTTTAGCAAATGCACATACAGACGAGGTTTTACTTTATTGGAAAGGTTTGGGATATTATTCCCGTGCTTTAAATTTACATAAAGCAGCGTTACAGATTATTAATGATTTTAATGGCGTTTTCCCTTCTGATCATAATGATATTTTACAGTTAAAAGGGGTCGGGAAATATACTGCTGCAGCAATTTCTAGCATTTGCTTCGGTAAAAAAATCGCGGCAGTTGACGGTAATTTCTACCGCGTGTTATCCCGGGTTTTTGCCGATGATTTCGATGTTTCGCATTCAAAAGCTTTTGATTATTTCTCTGAATTGGCTTTGAAAATGATGCCCGAAAATGAAGCCGGTCATTTCAACGAAGCCATGATGGATCTGGGTTCAGAGATTTGTAAACCGAAAAATCCAGTCTGTTTATATTGTCCTTTAAACGAAGATTGCCTCGCTTTTAATTTGGGTAAAATTCCATTATTTCCGGTAAAGACCAAGAAAGTAAAACCCACTGATCTTGAACTTACCTACTATTTTGTAGAGTTTAAAGATCAATTCCTGATCAAACAGCGAAAAGAAGATTTTATCTGGAAAAAACTCTACGAATTTCCGATTCAAATTCCGGAAAGTTTTGAGAAGTTTATCACGGGACAGAAGAAGATATTGCATAAACTCACGCATAAAAATCTCACCATTCATATTTATAAAGTGACTTTATCTTCAAAAAAAATATTCGATCAATTTTCTGTTGATGAAGAATTTTCTGCAATTACCTTTGATGATTCTCATCAGAAATCTTTTCCCAAACCTTTGGAAAATTACCTTTCTTCTCGGTTTAAAGGCGAATAATTGAGATTGATTCCATTAAACAAGTCTCAATAATGAAAAATTTGAAATCTAAAACTAATTCGTATTTTTGCAAAATGTTTAAAAAACTCCTGTTCACTTTTTTAGGGTTTGCTTTGATTTCCTGTGCGAAAGAAACGCAGCCGAAACCATCGGGTGAACTGCGGTTAGAATATCCGGAAGGGAAATATCAAAAATTCACCTCGCCCTGTAACTTTGATTTTGAATATTCCAGTTTCGCGAAGATCGAAAATGCTAAAAATCCTTGCTGGTATTATATCGATTACCCGAAAATGAAGGCTAAAGTCTTTATTACTTATTTTCCGGTAAAAAATGATCTGGATGTTCACGTGAAAGAATCTGAGAAGATGGTTTATGAACATACGATCAAAGCAAGTTCTATTGACACCAAATCCTTTAATTATCCGGAACGTCGTGTTTTTGGTAATTTCTATGAATTAAAAGGACCAACTGCTTCTAATCTGCAATTTTTTGTCACCGATTCTACAAGACATTATGTGACGGCGAATCTCTACTTCAACACGAGACCAAAACCCGATTCTTTGGCTCCTGCGATCGATTACATCAAAAAAGATCTGCTCCATTTAATAGACACTTTTAACTGGAAATAATTCGAATATTAAATAAAAAATTTACTCAATAACACTTTAAATTAAATTATAAATGAAATTATTAGTCGTTGGTTCAGTCGCTTTTGACGCCATAGAAACTCCGTTCGGAAAAACAGATAAGATCTTAGGTGGCGCGGCAACTTACATTACTTTGGCTTCTTCGGTTCTTAAAGTGGAATCAGGAATTGTCTCCATCGTCGGTGGCGATTTTCCACAGTCAGATCTTGATATGCTTACAAACAGAGGCGTCAACATCGAAGGAATTGAAATTGTAAAAGACGGTAAAACTTTTTTCTGGAGTGGTAAATATCACAACGATTTGAATTCCAGAGATACTTTGGTGACTGAAGTGAATGTTTTGGAACATTTCGATCCAAAAATCCCAGAATCGATGCAAGATGCAGAGATTTTATTATTGGGAAATCTTCATCCAGGTGTACAACTTTCTGTTTTAGAGAAAATGAATAACCGTCCGAAACTGGTGATTCTTGATACCATGAATTTCTGGATGGATTCTGCAATGGATATTTTATTGCAAATGATCGCAAAAACAGATGTCATCAGTATTAATGATGAAGAAGCAAGACAACTTTCCGGCGAATATTCTTTGGTAAAAGCTGCGAAGAAAATCCACGAATTGGGTCCTAAGTTTGTCATCATTAAAAAAGGAGAACACGGCGCATTGCTTTTCCACGACGGAAAAATATTTGCAATTCCTGCTCTACCATTAGAAGATGTTTTCGATCCAACCGGAGCGGGTGATACTTTCGCAGGTGGTTTTGCAGCCTATCTGGCAAAAAAAGAAAATTTTAGTTTTGAAACTATGAAATCTGCATTGATCGTTGGTTCAGCCATGGCATCTTTCACCGTGGAGAAGTTCGGAACCGAAAAATTACAGGAAGTTACAGAAGCTGAAATCATCGCGAGAATTAAAAACTTCAAAGATTTAACCACTTTTGAAGTGGAAGTTTAACTTTTATACTTTGCTACAATCTCACTATTTCAACTTTAAAAATTAATCTTCATCTGAAGAAGACTGAATTATGAAAAAATTATTTGTTATCATCTTGATGGCTGGTTTAGGCGGTAAAATGGCTGCGCAATATATGATCATCGGTAAAGACAGCATTTCTCTTGCAGATTTTAAAAAGGAATATCAGTACGGTTTGCAGAACACCGGTGTTGATAAAACGATCAGCACAACACAGGATTTTATTTTGCTGCAACAGTTTGCGCAGCAGAAAAAAGCAGATACCACCGCGGCATTCCGGGAAAAAATGAGCGAAAAAGAAGATGGTTTGCGTACCAAATATTTTTACCCTGCCAATGTCATCGATCCGGTTTTTAATGCTTACATGAAAGACAATCAAACGGAAAAAGAGGTGCAGATCTTTATGGTTCAGAAATCAGCAGATGATAAAAATGATTATCAGCAGATCTATAATGATGTGAAATCCGGGAAGATCACCATGGATGAAGCGATTACCAAATATACAAAAGGAAGCGCGAAAGCGGTTTACGTAAAACCTGGTAGTGTAGATAACGACTTGTATTCGGAGCTTAAAGTATTACCCAATAATTCTTACACAAAATTCTTCAATAATTCAGGATTTGTTGCTTTTGGAAAGGTTTTAAACTCTCGTCCGACTTTGGGATATGTGATTTTTGGAACCATTTCTTATCCGAAAGATGCAAATTCAGAAGCGATGAAAACCAAAATTTATGCAGATCTAAAAGCGGGAAAAAGTTTTCAGGATGTCGCAAAATTATACGGCGCCAATGATCACGAAAAACAAAATGGTGGAGTAGTAATGGGTTCTCCCACACTTCCTGATGAAGTTTATGAACTGTTTAAAGGAAAAAAAGCGGGTTATTTCACGCCAGAACCTTTGCTTTTCGGGGAAAGTTATTTTGTATTTAATATTTATAATGCAGAACCTTATGCTTTGACGGATAAGAATCGCGATTTTTTCCTGCGCGAAATGAACAGCTCTTTGTATGCAGAAATGCTTCAGGATAAAATGATCGCTTATTTAAAAGGTGATCCATCTTATAAAGAATTCCCTGAATTTGCGAATGTAAAAAAATCGTATTTAAATTTTAATGCTGCCAAAGATAATTCGGTGCTTTATCAATATAAAAGCCACAAAACTACGGTTGGAGATCTTAAGAAAATCATTGGTGACAAAAAAGAAGAAGCTGAGAAATTAAGTCCGGCGCTGTGGAGTGATGCGATATCCGGCGTGAATACTCAAGATCTGTTGAAATTTTACAGTAAGGATTTTACAGATCTACCCAACATTAAAAAAGATCTGGCCGAATTCAAAAAAGGGCTTTACTCAGATTATATTTTCTCCAAATATCTTACAGAAGAAGTTGCAAAACACCCGGAATGGGCGACCGAATATTACAACAAAAACAAATCGAAATTTATCTGGGGAAACAGAGCCGATGGCAGAGTGGCAATTATTGCTGACGACAAATTGAACAGCGAGATCGAAAAAGCCATTAAAGATCCTAAAAACTGGGAAACTTTGAAAGCCAAATATTACGGTAAACTGAACGATAAAAAACAGATCCTCATCAATTTCGAGAAAGGCGAAATGTCGGAAGATGCTGATGTGTTCACGAAATACAAAGTACCTTTCAAAACCGGTGTTCATCAAACCAAAATGGAACAGCGTTCTTTGGTTATTGCAATTGACCAAATTTTGCCTCCAACGCAAATGACGCAAGCTGAAGCTGCAGACCTTTTGAAAGATGCTGTAACTGAGCAAAAACTTCAGGAGATCATCGATGAGCAAAAAGCAAAAACTAAAATCGTGGTTCAGCCCGAATTTAAGAAAGATCTGGAAAAGAATTTTAAGAAATAATTATAATAAATAATGCATGTTATATCACTGAGAATGATAATTTTGCAAATCGTTAAAAAATGAATATGAATAAGAATATAAAATTTGCCTTAGTTTTTACTTTTCTTTTAGCTTTTTTTGGAGTTAAAATGAATGCACAGCTGAAATCAGGAGATTTGATCGATGGAATTGCAGTTGTAGTAGGAAACGAAATTATCCTGGAATCAGATATCGAGGATCAGGCGAATTATTCGAAACAGCAAGGTGCAAATGTGGCCAATAAATGCGAGTTTGTAGAAGGGATCATCAGTAACAAGCTTTTGATCTACGAAGCAAAAAGAGATACGCTGATTGAAAACCGTTCTGCGGTGCTCAAAGAAAACGCCAATCAAAAATATACACAGATTCTTGGTCAGTTTCCAGATGAGAAAACAATGCTTACAACGTACAAATTCCGTACTTCGTTTGAGATGAAAAATGCCATCGAAAAAATTGACTCCGATAATTATTACGGACAGATGAAATACGGCAGGATCACCGATAAAGCCGATGTAACTCCAAATGAAGTGACCGATTTCTTCACGACATACCAATTTCAACTTCCGGAAGTAAAAGATGAGGTAAGCTTATCGCAGATCTCCATGTTCCCGAAATTAACAGATGCGCACAAGGATGAAATTATCGCCCGACTCAACAAAATAAAACAGGCAATTCTTGGCGGCGAAACTTTCGAAAGTCAGGCAAGAATTTATTCCGAAGATCCAGGTTCCGCTTCAAATGGTGGATTGTACAAAGCGATTTCTAAAGGAAAAATGGTAAAACCCTTCGAAGCTGCAGCTCTTAATTTGCAGGAAGGCGAAATGTCAGACCCTGTAGAATCAGACTTTGGTTATCACTTGATTCAACTCGTGAAAAAAAGCGGTAAAAACTATGACGCAAGACATATTCTTTTGAAAGCCGAACCAAACGCTGCTGAAATTGCAACTGCAAAAAAAGAACTCGACAGCATCAGAACTTTAATTCACGATGGCAAGATGACTTTTAAAGACGCAGCTTTCAGATTTTCAGACGATAAGAAAAGCAAATTCAATGCAGGCGTTTTAACTTCCGAAGATGGAAGTGACAAATTAGAAAAACTCAATCTTTCTCCCACAATTGCTTATCAAATTGCAGGTTTAAACAAAGGAGACATGACCGAAGTTTTTCAGGATAAGGTTCAACAGGATCGCAAAATCGTTACGTTCATCAAAATTAATGATGTTATTGCAGCACATAAATTAGACATTGCGACCGATTATGACCGCATCAAGCAAATGGCATTGACCAAAAAGAAAAATGAAATGGTAGAAAAATGGGTCAAAGAAAAACTACCCAATATATTTATCTCCATCAATGACCGCTACAAAGACTGTACGTTCAAAACCGACTGGCGAAAAAATACTGAAAAGAAATAAATGAAGATCTCTGCTAATTTGCAGAGATTTTTTTTTGCCCTCCATCGCGAGATAAAAAGCGATCCTTAAATTAAAGAGACTTTCTTTTAGGAGCAACAAGATTTCCGCTTCTCCAAAAATATTAACCTGCTTTCCGCTCTATCTTTTTCTCGTCGTTCCTCCTCAAAAAAGGATGCCGCTTCAATCAGGGCTATAATATAAAGATTGTTTCTTCCAGAAGGAAAAATTAAAGTTTTGAAGCAACAAAATTTTTATATATTTATCCTTTAACGATCACGTCAAAATTAAAAACCACGATATTGAGAATATTGCAACTCTTTTTACTTACCATCTTTTTATCCTGTGCAAAACCGGCTGAAAAAATACCAGTTTCCTCGGAAAAAGAATCAAAAACGGTTGTAGCTGTCGAAAAAAAAGAGCCGTTGATCATACAGAAGGATATTTTGAGTTTTGTTGACTACAATGATGATGGAGATTACATGTTGTTGAACGCTAAAAAAGATCAGTCAGACTTCTCTTTCATCAATGATAAAAATGAGGACCGAACTTTACTGAAAGGTGACCTCATAGAAATCACCTGGAAAAAAGATACCATTTACATTTCCGGTGATGGCGAAACTCCTGAGCTTGCGGAGTGGGTCATTTCTGTAAAAAAGCTGAAAGACGGTAAAGTTTCTCTCTTCCGAAAAAATTATCGAAAGAAACTCAAATACTACTGGTCAGCTGAAGAAAGCTTCAGTAAAGATTATTTAGATAAACTGTATTTGATCGTGGAATATTACATTGCAAACACCAAAAATGTCATGATAAAAGATGCCGTTTCAAAGAAACAACAATTAGAATATTCCATCGAAGAACAAACAAGAGACGGTAAAAAATATACGGTAATTGGGATCGCGATTGTTTTTGAACATCGCGTAAATACCTTGAGATGGTTATATTTAGACCAAGATAATGGAAACAAATTATACGAATATGATTTGCCAAATGACCAACTGGTTAATTTTGAATAAAAAAGATAAGGAAAAACTAAATTTTTTAGATCTTATTTTACGAAATCAAAGAATAGGACAAACATTATATTAATGTCATCATGAAAAATCCGGTAAAAATATTTTTAATTTTTGGACTCGCTCTTCTAAGCGTTATTTCCTGTTCCGAAAAAAAGGAAGTCGTTGAACTCGCACCTGCAAAAGAAATTACCAAAACATTTTCTCCAAAAAAAACAGCCTCAAAAGAAATAGTAGAAGCAGTTAAAAAGGATCAAATAAACCTTGTTCGGAAATTGCTCGAAGCTGGCGAAGATGCAAATGGAATTACTTCGGGATATTTTCGAGGTGGTAGACAAAAAAGTGCTTCTGACGTTTCAAACGAAGACTGGACTTTGCTGATGCATGCTGCTTTTCAAAATAATGTAAAAATGGTAAAGCTTCTTTTAAGTAAAAAAGCAGATATCAATGCCATAAATGCTGCAGGACATTCCGCCCTGTTTATAGCCTGTGCAAACCGATGTGAAGAGATGGCGAAATTTTTACTGCAAAATAATGCGGATGTTAAAAACACAGGACTCGATGAAAGTGGAACATCGGCATTACAGTGGGCCATAACGTATGGATGGAATGAGGTAGCTGCGAAAATGATACATTCGGGCGCCGATTTAAATACAAGCTCTTCTGAAACAGGAACAACCGTTTTGTTGGAGGCGATGGATGAAGAGAGCATTAAGCCGGAAACAATTCATTTACTCATCGATTCCGGCGCAGATGTAAGCATCGTGAATTCTAAATATAGAACTTCACCCTTGATGCTTGCCGCCCAGAGAAATGATCTCATCAGTGTTAAAAAAATACTTGCGAAAAAAGTCAACATCAACCAGGAAGATGAAAATGGAAATAACGCTTTATGTTATGCTGCTGGAAATGATTCGGACGATATCGAACTCCTGAAACTTCTAATTAACGCAGGTGCGAAAGTAAATATAAAAAATGGTTATGGCAGAAATGCATTGATAGAAGCAGTAAGCAGCAAAAGCTTAAATAAAGTAAATTTCCTCCTTAAAAATGGCGCTTTGATCAACAGAAGAAGCGAAGGTTTTGGCGGAGTCAGTCCGATCAGTGTCGCGGCTTTCGATGTAAATTTGCAAATGATTCAGCTCCTGATCGACAATGGCGCAGATGTCTCAATTACAGATTCGACCGGCGATACCGTGCTTTTAAAAGCGGTATTGTCTGAAAAAAGTTATGATATTGTTAAACTGCTCATTAAAAATGGAGCAGACGTAAACAAAGCAAATAATGATAAAGGCACACCTCTAATGAAAGCTGCTCAATATAATTTACCCGAAATCGTGAAGCTTCTTTTAGATTCAGGCGCTAAAAATGAAGGCCGTGATTTTTTCGGTAAAACCGCCCTTAATTATGCCGAAGAAACTGCTGAAAGAACTGGTGATAAGGGCGCTTTAAATTTGCTACGAAATTAAAATAACATCTGCAAAAGTAAAAATACATCCAAAAAATGGAACAAATAAACGATCTTGAAACAACGCTTTTAAACGGTTTAATCCAAAAATATCCTTCTTTGAAATCTCATCTAAACTTTTTGAAAGTGAAAGACAGAGAGATCACTAAAGTCGGAATGACGGTGAATTTTGAATATACAAATACGGAAGAAGAACTTAATTTTGAAGATATCAACGCCTTATTTAGCGGCGGCGAAAATATCAAGATTAAAGGTTTAAAAGAAGGTTTAGGTTACGTAATTGATGTTACCGACGGTCAAATTCTATACATGGAATTCACAACTTATGGTGAAAACTGGAACGGCAAATTCGGTGATTACAGAATTGTTAAAGAATAATTTTTCTTAGTAACCTACAAGATTTAACACAAAATATTCCTTGCAAACTACCTTTAATTCTAAAATTTCACCGGAAGATTTTTTCTTTGTCCTCGAAATAATTAAATTTACCCCATGAGTAATTTTATAGATTTCGGCGCTGCGAAAAAACTGAAGGAGATGAATGAGAACCAAAACAGGATCACGCAATTATTTCAGGTCAAATATCCCATCATTCAGGGTGGAATGATTTGGCATTCCGGTTGGCGTTTAGCTTCTGCCGTGTCCAATAACGGTGGTTTAGGTTTGATCGGTTCTGCAAGTATGTATCCCGATATTTTGCGCGAAAATATACAGAAATGCAAAGCCGCAACCGACAAACCTTTCGGCGTTAATATCGCTTTGCTTTATCCCAACTTAGAAGAAATCATCAATATTATTCTCGAAGAAAAAGTGAAAATTGTTTTCACTTCTGCAGGCAGTCCGAAAGCCTACACCGAAACTCTACAAAAGGAAGGAATAAAAGTCGCTCACGTCGTTTCCTCCACCAAATTTGCCATGAAATGTGAAGACGCGGGAGTTGACGCTATTGTTGCAGAAGGTTTTGAAGCAGGCGGTCATAACGGACGTGATGAAACAACCACTTTCTGTTTAATTCCCAACGTAAAACAACATATTTCAAAACCTTTGATCGCCGCCGGTGGAATTGCTTTAGGTTCGCAAATGAAAGCAGCAATGATCCTCGGCGCAGATGGCGTTCAGGTCGGTTCCCGCTTTGCCGCAACGGTTGAAGCAAGTTCACACGAAAACTGGAAAAATAAACTCATTAGTCTCAATGAAGGCGACACACATTTAACATTGAAAGAATTAGCACCCGTTCGTATGGTGAAAAATAAATTCTTCCACGATCTGGAAAAACTCTACGATCAAGGCAGAGACGCCGAAGTTTTAAAAGAAACCCTCGGAAGAGCCAGAGCAAAACGCGGAATGTTCGAAGGCGATCTGGAAGAAGGTGAACTCGAGATCGGGCAGGTTTCTGCTTTGATTCACGAAATATTACCAGTAGAGAAAGTCTTTGAAAATTTATTAAAAGAGTTTCGGGACGCTTCAGTAATGGAATTATAAAGAATAATCAGCATCCTCAGAATCTACAAAGAGAAACGTGTTTCTCAAACTCTAAAGATTCCCCAGATTAATATTTTAAAAATATAAAAATTAAATTTCCAAAAGAATTGAAATATCAATAGGAACGGGCTTTAGCCCGTTTTTTCATTAAGTTAATCGCATTGGCTTTAGCCAAAACCTAAAAAATCTGCGCAATCCGCGTAATCTCGGGAAATATAAACTCAAACAAAACTCCCTCCTCATTTTAACCATTTGCAAATCTTTACATCAAAGGTGCAAATATCTCCATGAGCGTTTCCCAACTTCAGAAAAATAAACATCTGCTTTTACGCGCAGGTTTTGGTTTTAACCTATCTCAAACCAAAGATTTAGAACAGCTTCCTCTCACCGATATCTGGAAGAAATTATCGGCGTCCTATACTTTTCAACCTCTTGCATTAAAAGAAGTTCCGGAGAATCTGGACTATCAAAAAGTTTCAAAATTAGATGCAGATGGAAAGAAAGAAATTCAGAAAAGAAACCGCAGAGAAAATATTGAGATCAATCTCAAATTTTTAAACTTCATGGTTCAGTCTGAAGATCAGCTTCGCGAAAAGATGGCTTTTTTCTGGAATGGTCACTTCGCAACCAGAGTCGTAAGTTCTAAATTTAATCTGCAGCTTTTAAATACCATCCGTGAAAAATCACTGGGTAATTTTGGAGATTTATTAAAGGCCGTCTCGCAAAGTCCTTCGATGTTGCAGTTCCTCAATAATCAACAGAATAAAAAAGACCATCCGAACGAAAATTTTGCGCGGGAAGTCATGGAACTTTTTACTTTGGGACGTGGAAACTACACCGAAAAAGATATCAAAGAAGGCGCCCGAGCTTTTACAGGCTGGAGTTTTCAAGCCGACGGAAGTTTTTTTGAAAGACCAAAACAACATGATTTTGGTACTAAAACTTTCCTTGGAAAAACAGGCAATTTTGATGGAAATGATATTCTAAATATAATTTTAGATCAGAAAGCAACTTCAAAATTCATCGTGACAAAAATTTACAGATTCTTTGTGAATGAAAAACCAAATCCCAGTATTATTGAGCATTTGAGCGATCAGTTCTATGATTCCAAATATGATATTAAAAAATTAATGACGGAGATTTTTACTGCGAAATGGTTCTATAGCGAAGAAAATATCGGAGCCAAAATAAAATCTCCCGTTGAACTCATGGCGGGAATAATGCGTATTCTACCCATGGAAATTGCGAAACCTGAAAACTTAATTGTTTATCAGAAATTATTGGGACAAATGCTGCTTTATCCGCCAAATGTCGCTGGTTGGCCTTCAGGAAATTCCTGGATCGACAGTTCTACTTTGATGTTGCGTTTGCAAATTCCGCAGATCTGGTCGGGTTTGAGACCTTTGGAATTCAAACCAAAATCAGATGATGACATTGAAATGGGTTTGAAAAATGCTCAAAATACGTACGCCAGTTTTAAAAATCCAACGATTACGATCGACTGGAATCTGGTTGAAGAAGCTTTTAAAAATAAAAACATAAGTGATTATCTGCTTCAAAATAAATCGTCGCTCGATGAAAAAACGGTACAGCAATTCTCAGAATCGTCGGTCAAACAAAGAATCATCAACACGATGTCAACTCCTGAATTTCAACTTTGTTAATTGCTCTTCACTAATTACTCACTGCTAATTTTAAAAATATGTTAATCAAAAGACGTGAATTTCTAACGATATCTTCTTTGGCAACTGCTTCGTTGATGGTGCCAAATTTCCTTAAATCAATGACTTTTCCGGAAGCATTAGATAAAGAAAACAGAATTTTGGTCGTGCTGCAATTAAGCGGTGGAAACGACGGACTCAATACGATTATACCGACGCGAAATGATATTTACTTTCGGGAGAGAGAAATGATCTCCATCAAAGATGCTTTAAAATTAACCGATGAAGCAGGAATTAATCCGAGTTTGAGTTATTTTAAAGAACTTTTTGATAATGGAGAACTGGCAGTTTTAAATAATGTAGGATATCCAAATCCTGACAAATCGCATTTCAGAAGCATGGATATTTGGCAATCTGCGAGCAAAAGCGATGAGTTTTTAAACACAGGTTGGGTCGGAAGATATTTAGATGAAGCCTGCTACAACTGCGATCATCCAACTCAAGCGCTGGAAATTGATGACATGTTGAGTTTGGCTTTAAAGGGGAAAGAGAAAAAAGCTTTTGCCTTCAAAGATCCGAAAAGACTGAATCAGACTTCGCAGGAAAAATATTTTAAATCGCTCTATGAAAACCATCATCACGAAGATGAAACCGTAGAATATTTGTACCAAACCATGGGTTCGACGATCAATAATGCGGGTTATATTTTCGAGAAAAGCAAAGCAAAAGCGAGCACTGCAGTTTATCCAAATACTGCGCTGGGAAAGGATTTTAAAAATATTGCCTCGCTCATTAATTCTGATATTAATACGAAAGTTTATTATCTTTCTGTGGGAAGTTTTGATACGCACGTGAATCAGAATCAGAGACAGGCGCAACTTTTTACCGAAATTAATGATGCCGTGAAAGCTTTTGTGGAAGATTTGAAATCCTCCGGAAGATACAAGGATACTTTGCTCATGACTTTTTCCGAATTTGGAAGACGGGTTTCTCAAAATGCGAGCAAAGGAACGGATCACGGAACGGCGAATCAAATGTTTTTTGTTTCCGGCGGCTTAAAAAAGAAAGGAATTCTTAATCAATTGCCTGATCTGGAAAAACTCAACGATGGCGATTTAATTTACACCGAAGATTTCCGGAAAGTCTATGCAACTGTTTTGAAAAACTGGCTTAATGCAGACTCCTCAAAAATCCTCGGCTGGAAAAACGGAATTTATGATTTTGTTTAAAATAAAAAAAACCTCATTTTAAGATGAGGTTTTGTGTTTTAAGCTTTTCTAGTGGGAAGAGTAGCCTGTTTTTTACTTTGTAATTTTTTCATTACATAACCGATTGCAAGTGGCGCAACCCAGATCAGGACTTTTTTAAATAGGGAAGATCTCATATTGTTTATTTTTATTTGAAGATTTATTTGCAATAATTTTGCCAAAGCGTATTCGTGTAATGTTCTTAATAATAAAATTTATTTGGGCAATCTCGTCTTAAATGACGAGACCTTCCACTCTCGCTTTTTTGTTTCTCTTCGTTCCACAAAAAGAGCTCCGTTAAAGTCGGGCTGCAAAAGATATGAGAAAACCTTGACAAGGTTAATAACTACTTTTTTCTCAAAGCGTCACCTTCAAACGAAATTCCTTCCCACCCAAATTCCATAAAGTTCCGGATATTTTGATGATCAATTCCCTCAGGATTTCCCAAAACATCTTCTCTGTAAAAAGCTCCAAAAAGAAATAAAGTTTCCTCTTTTGATAAATGATTCAACTTCGCAAAACTGAAAATTTTACAGGAACCATTATTTTCGTTCGCTTCATTTATAATATTCCCGTTTTTGAACTTTGTTGGGGCGAAATCGTAATTTTCATCGATGTAAGCAATGACTTCTTTGAAATCGATATCTTCTGGTTTGTTTTTTAACTGGTCTAAGATCATCCTAATTTTTTTACTATTTTTTGCATTTCCGCATCTAAGTTTTGCCAGCAATTCTGACTCCAGATCCGCACATATTCAAACCCCGAATTCTGCAGGATTTTTGCCTTATGAAGATCTTCCAGATAACCCAACTCGCCATCATACTTTTCCTTACTCATGCATTCCACAATAATGGAGCGGTGATCAGCTTTTTCGATAAGCAGATCTAAAATATAACCGCCAAAATGATGGTTTTTAGAAATTTTTAATTCAGGAAATTTCTCTTTTAAATGCTCCTCGATCTGGTTGATAAACGAAGTCGTTTCGGCATCTTTTTCTGTGGAAGCTTTATGTCCGTAAATATCCAGAACATTTAGAACTTCATTTCTTTGCGTTTCATTTTGATCACTCACCGCTTTGCAATAAGCCAGATACGCATAGAAAACCGCCTTTCTATTATTGGCGCCTTCCTGTTCGATCGCATCTTTATAGTTCATAAAAAACTCTTCGGGAATCGAATTGCAGATGTAGATTTTCTCTTTCGCTCGCGTAATAATCACATTCAATAATTTATAGCCTTTGGAATGATTCACCGGACCAAAACTTTGCACAAATTTCCCGCTCGGTTTTCGTCCGTACGTGGTAGAAATAATGATGATATCTCTTTCGTCTCCTTGAATATTTTCCAGATTTTTTATAAAAAGCCCAGCTTCTTCCAAACCTTGAATTTTCTCTTTGAAAAGTTCGTTTTCCGGCAGATTAATCTGATGAACGATCTTTCGTTTGATATAATTTCGTTGTGTAATATTAAAAGTCGCAATACCTACGGAAGGATATTTTCCCTCTTTATCAGGTTCAATCGTTGCCAAAATTTCAAGCACTTTATCCGCTTCTTCTGTGTTGATATGATCATTGAAAATACCATTAACCTGAAAAAATTCAATTGGTTTATTTTCAGTTTGCGCCGGAAGCGGTTTTAATCTTGAATTATAAAAAGCATGGTTAGAAAAATCAATCAGATAAGGATGTCTGGACCGATAATGAAAATCGAGATGGTTCTTCTCAAAATTATTTTCCATGGCGAAATCCAGCAAAGATTCGATATTAAGCATGGCGTTTTTGTAGGTGATGATTTCGTTTTCGCCCTCTAATTCATATTCATCATCGGTAGAACCGTCAAAAACTTTACTGAAATAATTCGACGGCGGCATTTGATGTTCGTCTCCCGCGATGATAATATTTTTTCCTTTCAGTAAAGCCGGCAGATTATCTTCCAGTTTCAACTGACTCGCTTCATCAAAAACAACGTAATCGAAGTATAGATTTTTATTCTGAAAAAGATTGCTGCAAACATCCGGCGTCGTCAAAATGATAGGGAAAAAAGTCGTGAAAAGATCGGTGTCTTTTTGGGCAATTTGTCGCAAAGTTAGTCGGGTGTGATTGATGCTGCTGCGTTTATTGTAAAGATTTGCGACCGTGATATCTTTATTGTCTTTCTCGAAATTTTTCACGGCTTCCTGTTGCGCAGTATTCCAGAATTGTTCAATGAAACTTTTCTGAGTAAAACCGAATATTTTTAATTTTTTAATGATTTCTGCATATTGCTGCTCATTGAAATTGAGTTTCTCATCGCTGTGATATTTCAGCAAAAGAGAAAAATATGCGGAAAGAAAAGATGATTTCCAGTTTTGAAGTGGATATAATTTCTCCAACAAACCTTTCTGGAAAACCGACAAATTTTGATGAAATGAAAACCAGTTGTATTCCGCCAATAAAGGATTCGAAGAATCATTGCGAAGTGCTGAATATTTCGAGAAAACCCTATTTAACCGTTCTTTAGTTTGCAGATAGATATTTCCAAAATCAGTATTGTTGATCCAACGGTCATTCAAAATAGCCTTTTTTAAATTCTGAATTTTTTGTGAAATCGTTTCCGTTTCTCGCCCCGAAATAGCTGGGTCAAAAAGATTCAGGAAATCCAACGACTCATAATTAACTTCGATATTGGAAGAGAATTCTGTTTGCGCCGATTCCGTTTTTTGCCGATAATTGAGGATCTCATTTTTATTATTCCAAAGATTTCCGGAAATCTCAATAGTAGGAAAAAGTGGATTTAAACTGATCTCTTTAATGGAGGAAGAAATGGCGGTTAATCTTTTTTGATTCTGAATTTTCCTTTTTTTCGTGGAGGAAAATAAAGCGCCCAATTTATAGAAGAAACCATCCGTGACTTCCGGTAAAAACTCATCTGAACTTGAATTTAAAGTGGAAGTCATAATTTCTGTTTCATTAATTAACGAGGTCAGTTTCTGCAAATTCTGCCCAAACTCTTGTTTTTTCTTTTCAATATAAATGGGTTCAAAATCGCGAATCAAGTTTTGGATTTCCTCCCAAGATTTTTGATAGCCCCGGAAAGATTGATCTAAATTTTGCAAACTGCTGAGAAAATTTTCCTGGACTAATTTTTCCGTGTTCAGAAAAGAGGATTCAATGAAAGGTTCGTATTCTCTATAAATCGATTCTCCTTCATTCAGCAAAGTTTCAATCTCAGTAAACTCTTCTTTTGAAAATGAAAAAATGGAATCCTGAAGATCCAGCGTTTCCTGAGAATCTTTAAATTCCAGTAGATTTCCCACAATTTCCGACCAGTTTTTTTCCGGCAACAATTCTGTATTCAATAAATGATGAACAGCGTTCACGTTATTTTGATGACCTGTTATTTCCGCGATTTGATCGTTTAAGGATTGTTCAGAATACAGTTGCATGGGTTTTTTAAAGTCTGCGGGATCTATCAGATTTCGTACAGAATTTACGACCAGTTTACGATCGGAAATACTGTCTTTGATCATCGTGCAATATCTGGCGTAACCCATTTTATGAAGTGCGTTGTAGAGAACTTCCAGAGCAGTTTGTTTCTCGCAAACCACGATCGTTTTTTGTTTATTTTCTAAAGCGTTCACCAAAACCGCCGTCAAAGTCTGGCTTTTCCCGGTTCCGGGCGGACCTTGAATCAAAATTTTATTTTGAGATTTCAGCGCTTCCAGAATTCCCTGTTGCGAAGGATCGGTTTCGATGGAAGTGATGGATTGAAAAGGGAGTTTTGCCGGATCCTCTAAAGGTTTAAAGCTGCTTTTTAAAACCTCATAATCATTAATAATATTTTGTTTCTGAACTTCAAAAATGGAAAAGATTCCGGATTTTATAATGAAAGCGTCGCCTTTCTTCGGCAGCAACGTTTCATAAATCGCTTTCGTTTTAATGGCCGGAATTTCAGCATAATTATTCATGATGAAATCCAGATTCTGCGTGACTTTCAGCTGACTTAAAATGGTTTCGCAAATATTGAAAAGCTCGGGTTTATCGATCTTTCCATCCGACAGCATTTCTTCTGAAAGCTGGTCTAAGACAACACCGGAATCACTTTGAAAATGGTTGATGAGAACTTCATTCAGATAAATGGGATCATCTTCCGCACGACTGATTTCCCACGTATTCATTTCGTTCGTCGGCTTGATGTTAATGGACCAGATCAAAAGGGGAGAAGCCGAAATTTGCCCATCGGAAACGTCTTTCCGGATCAATATCGGAAAACCAAATCCTAAAGAATTTACCCCTTTTTCGGAATAAATCACTTCATTCTGAAAGATGAGATTTTCTAAACTTCGCGATAGTTTTTCCTTGTTCTTATCTTTTGTTTCGTCTTTTGAAAGTGCAGCCGATGCAGGATTTTCTTCATTTTCAATTGCTTCCGTTTCCTCCTTATCTACTTCAAAAGAAAGCGTCCTGCGTGATGAATCAGCGGAATCTTCCTCCACAATTTGATCGTGGATCGAAAATTTAAAAGAAACATTTTTCTGCGTTAAAAGATCTACAATAAAATGTTCGGGTAAACTTTTATGAATTTCCGAAAGCTGTGCGAGATCCAACTTATACCGAGAATTCCCGGGAATGGCATTGAGGTGAACGCCGCGACGGTTTCCGGTTTTCAGTTTATTTTGAAAAGCTTCGAAGATTTCTGGGGATATATTGAGCATTGGATTTTGTAGGAAAATTGTTGTGGATTAAAAGTAGGAAATTTTAACTGGAATGCAATGAAGTTAATATTTTGCAGCAAACTTTATTTTAATGCACTTCCTTCGTCACTTTTTACTCATCAATTTTATTATCCACAGAATTTAAAATGATCTTTCCTCTTAATTCCACCGGTCGCAAGGTTATTAAAGCGATAGTTTTCATTTCTTTCGTCTGCAGTTCCAGGTGGTATTTTTTATAGAACAATCGTAAAAATAAAATCATTTCCATGTAGGCAAAATGTTCGCCGATACAGTGTCTTGCGCCACTTCCGAATGGAAAATAAGGTTTGCTTTTGATGTCACTTTCGTTAAATCTTTCCGGAAGAAAAGAATTCGGTTGCTCCCAAAAAACCGGATTTCTGTGCATATCATAAAGCAAAAATTCTACGATCGTGCCTTTTTCCCAGGAGAAGCCTTTATAAGTATCATCTTCCAAAGCCACTCTGTCGATGATCCACGCGGGAGGAAAAAGTCGCAGTGATTCTTTAATGATCGTCATGGTTTTAGAATTCCCAAAAAGTGTTTTCAATGAGAGAAAATCTTCGCCCAGATCGTTGATCTCTTTTACTAATAATTCCTTTTCGCTGTCATTATTTTCAATTAAAAACAAGGTAAAAGCCAGCGTATTTGCAGACGTTTCGTGTCCCGCAACGAAGAGGATGATGATCTCGTCGATCAACTGTTCCATCGCCATTGGTTCGCCAGTGTCTTCGTATCTGGACTCCAGTAAATTTTGCAGAATATCGTTGTATTCTCCCGTTTCACTTTGCCTTTTCACTATAATTTCCCGGAAAACATCGCGCATTTCCTCCGACAGTTGCAGGTGTTTTTTTAGTTGTCCGGAAGTTTTATACCACCACATCAAATAAGGTTTCCGCACTTCTTTGATGAACATTTTCTGGATTTCCGTAATAGAACCCGAAATTCTCAGGATCTGATTATAATCGATAGAATTTCCGAATAACGTTTTCGCGATGATATTAAAAGTGAGCGTATTGGTCATCTTATAAAGATCGATCGTTTCATTTTTGATCTGATCTTCAATCACGGCGTTTATTTCGTCCACCATCGTTTGATGCAGCAGTTCTATATTTTTATTGCTGAAATTGGGTTGAATGAGCCGGCGTTGTTTCAACCAATCTTTTCCTGTATTCGTTAGTAAACCTTTACCCAAATACTTGCCCAAAACATGCGTTTGAATGGCAGATTTCTCATAGTTTTTTTGATTTTTTCGCAACACATAATCAAACAGTTCGGGATCGCGGCTAAAGACAAATCGCTTTTTCACTAAAAAAGAACTCAAGGTGTATGTATTTCCGAGTTCCTGAAAATTTTGAGAAATAATGGCGATTGGATCGCTGTTTAACTTCAGTAAAGTTTTCCAGATACTTTTTTCGCTAACTTTTGGTGGATAATTGTACACAGTTCTGTTTTGTATTTGTAGCGAAATTACGGGAAAATATTAAGTATATTTGAACATTGCCACCTAATATAAATCCTGTTTTCATGACATTACACCAGAAACTAAAACTTGCAAAAAGCGAAGAAGATGTAAAGGATGCTTATATAAAAGCACTCGGTTTAAAAGGATATTCTAAAAATCTCATCGATATTCAAACGAAAGAAATTTGGTTTGAAGCCAAAGATTCCGGCAGAAATTCTACGTACGCCATGTTTACGCAATTGATGCATTATGTACAGGATGCTTTGAACAAAGGTCACTATATTCCGCCCTTTTTGTGTGTGATCGATACACACAAAGCTGCGATTATGAAAACTGCAGATGTGCTCCCTTTTTTGGAAAAGAAAACCATCAAATGGGGAAAATCTGCGAGTGGTTATACTCAAGAAGCTTTGGATGCGGTTTCTGCGTACATCGGGACTTATTTTGTTTCCTTTAAAATAGAAACGCACGAAGAAGAATTTATTTCTACCATCAAAAATGCCATTAAAAATGGTGATATTATTCGCACCCAAATTACGCCCGACAATTTAAAACAGGTTTTTGATAAATGGGTTTTGATGATCGGTCGGGAAATAAATGGCGTTGCCGAAGAAGATTACGCTCTTTTATTTTTTGCAGATATTATGAGTGATGGTACAATTTCTACGCACGAAAATTTACCGGCTGAACTCCTTCACAAAAACAATGCACCCGTTTTTTCTCTGGGTGGAAAAAATTATGAACTCGGCAATAAAGATGGGTACCGACAATTCTGGGCAATCTACCACCGACCGCCAAAAGCAGAATACCGCAATTATTTATTAGAACGCCGCGACAGTTTAATTCCTTTGGATGAACGCAGTTTCAAAGGAGCTTTTTACACGCCTTTGGCGGTTGTAGATAAAGCCTATGATAAATTGACTGAAACTTTGGGCAACAATTGGCAAAAAGAATATATCGTTTGGGACATGTGTTGTGGCGTAGGAAATCTGGAAGTAAAACACAGCAACCACCGAAATATTTATATGAGCACTTTGGATGAAGCTGATATTGATGTGATGAAAGCCACCAAAACCTGCGTTGCCGCCCAAAGATTTCAATATGATTATCTGAATGATGATATTGCCGATGATGGAAGCATAGATTATTCCTTGACGAATAAAATCCCCGAAGGTTTGCGAAAAGCCATTGCCGATAAAAAGAAAATTTTGATTTTAATTAATCCGCCTTATGGGGAAGCGGGGAATACTGGGACAATCACAAATGGAGGTGAGCATAAAACTGATATTGGCTCTACAAAAATTGGTAATCACATGAATGATTATGGTTATGCAACAAGAGAGTTATTCACACAGTTTATTGCAAGAATTACAAAAGAAATTCCGACCGCAACTGTCGCGATGTTCAGTAAATTAAAATATGTAAACGCACCTAATTTTGAAAATTTCAGACAGCTTTGGAATGCAAAATACTTAGGTGGATTTGTCGTTCATAGCAAGTCATTCGAAGGATTAAAAGGAAATTTTCCGATTGGCTTTTTAGTTTGGAAAACTAACATGACATCAAATCAAAACATTTCAATAACTGAGATTGTCACAGATGTTTTAGATAAAAATGTAATACCGATTGGAGAAAAAAAGTTTTATAACATTCCAAACCAATACTTTTTGAGTGAATGGTTTAAAAGACCACGTTCTAATAAAGAAGATGCTTTACCATTAAAAAATGCAGTAACTCCTGCTTCGGTGACAAAGGATTTAAGAGGAGCAAAATGGTCTGATAATGCAATTGGAAGTATTTTATCAAACAGCAACATGCTTCAAAACGCAAGTACATTAACTGCAATTTTTTCATCTGGTTTTGGAAGTGCAGGAGCTTTTTTTATTAATCCAGAAAATTTATGGCAAGTCGCTGTAACATTTTCAGTACGAAGATTAATAAAACCAACTTGGCTCAACGATCGCGACCAATTTCTACAACCCACCGAAGAACTCTCCGATGAATTTAAAACCGACTGTTTAATTTGGATGCTTTTTAATGGAAGCAATCTTACCGCAAGTGCAAATGATTTGGAATGGAACGATAAAAAATGGAGCATCGTGAATCACTTTATTCCATTTACAGAGCAAGAAGTCAACGCACCCGATCGTTTCGAATCGGATTTTATGGTTCAATATATGAGTGATAAAAAATTCTCTGCTGAAGCAAAAGCAGTTTTGGAAGAAGGAAGAATTTTGTGGAAAGCTTATTTTGATCACACCGATGTACGAAGCGTAAGAGATGAACTAAAATTAAACCGCCCCGATGTAGGTTGGTATCAAATTCGAAAAGCCTTGCAAGCAAGAAATTCCAGCGGTGATTTTCCACCAGTAAGTTTCAAAAATTTTGAAACCGCCTATAAATATTTGAGTGAGAAACTTCAACCGATGGTTTATGAACTTGGATTTTTAAAAGTGTAAATAAAAAGACTTTCTCATCTTCCAGAAATTATAAATCGCCCTGCAGATATGCTTCCGCAACTTGCAGAAATGCTTCCGCAACCTGCAGGAATCATTCCGCAACCTTTAGTAAAGGTTCCGCAACCTACAGAAATGCTCAATCAACATTGCGCACTCATTTCTGCAATTGATCATGCATTTATTTAGTCCATTATTTATTATATTTACATCTAAATACTAAAAACAATGGAAAATCCTGAAAACTTAAATCCCGAAATGGGTAAGACAACATCGAGAAACCGATATGTTTCTGCAGAAGAATTAATTGCTAAAATGAAAGTAGCATTCACCAATGCCAAACAACCTGATATTTTACCGGAACTGGAAACCGTAGGTATTACAGAAACTATTTTAGACGATTATCTGGCAGAGATTACCAATCTGGAGCAACTGAGCCAAAAACAAAAGCAAGAATACGGGGAACAATACGCTGAAACGGATAATTTTAATTTGAAAAAAGCAGAAATCGACACGCTTTTTACCCGTCATCGTAATCTTGCGAAGATCGCCTTCAAAGGTGACCGACAAGCGAATACCACATTGGGAATTGACAGTGGACGAAAACAAGCTTTCGCCGCATGGTTTCAGCAGGTGAGTAATTTTTATGCACAAATTCTCGCAAACCCTGATTTTAAAACCAAAGCCAACGCGGTGAACATTAAAGATGCAGATATTTTAGCAATGCGAACATCACTGGAAGAAATTTCTGACGTCAAAGAATCTCAGAAGAAAGAACTCGGCGAGGCACAAAAAGCAACCGATACAAGGGATGCAGCAATAGATATTCTTTATCCAAAATACACGCAACTCATCGCATTTGCCAAAGTGCTTTTCAAAGATGATCAAACCCTGGAAAAACTTGGAATTATCGTAAAAAGAGAGGGTAATTTGCTATGATGAGAATCTAAGAACCACGAGCCAAGAGGAAAGATTCAAAAGCCAAGAACAATTACTATATTTCAACCATAAAAAAACTCCCGAAAAAATCGGGAGTTTTTATTATAGAAAGAATAAGATTTTATCCTTGATTATTTTCAGGATTCTGACCATCATTATTTTGAGGTCGGTCTTCTCTATTTTGCTGAGGTCTGTCGTTTCCGTGTTGCGGCCGATCATCTCTTCTCTGAGGTCTGTCGCCTTGTGGACGATCTTCTCTCGGTCTGTCATTATTATATTGAGGACGATCACCTTGTGGTCTTTCTTCACGAGCCGGTCGGTCTAAAAGAACTTTTCTCGAAAGTTTCATTTTCTTACGGTCATCGTAACCCATGAATTTCACGTCTACCATATCGCCTTCGTTGTAAGGAACTTTGTCCAAACGAGCCCATTCGATTTCGGAGATGTGAAGTAAACCTTCAGTTCCTTTTGCAATCGCTACGAACGCTCCGAAATCCATTACTTTTACAACTCTACCGTTGTAAATTTCGCCTACAACCGGTACGAAACAAATCTGATTGATCGCTGCAATGGTTGCGTTGATGTTTTCTCTGGAGATACCGGAAATTTCAATTCTTCCAATTTCGCCAATTTCTTCGATCGCGATAACGGTTTCGAAATCTTTCTGCATTTGCTGAATAATTTTTCCACCAGGTCCGATGATCGCTCCGATAAAGTCTTTGGAGATCTCCAATACTTCCATTTTCGGTGCGTGAGGTTTCACGTCTGTTCTTGGTGCATCCAAAGTTTTCATCATTTCTCCAAGAATATGCAATCTTCCTTCTTTTGATTGAAGTAAAGCTGATTCCATAATATCCATGGTTAAACCTTCTACTTTGATGTCCATTTGACAAGCGGTGATTCCTCTTTCAGTTCCTGTAACTTTGAAATCCATGTCTCCTAAGTGATCTTCGTCTCCTAAGATATCAGAAAGAACGGTGAATTTACCGGATTTTGGATCTGTAATTAATCCCATTGCAATCCCTGAAACCGGTCTTGTAATTTGAACTCCTGCATCCATCAAAGCTAAAGTTCCGGCGCAAACCGTTGCCATAGAAGATGAACCGTTAGATTCTAAAATATCAGAAACGATACGGATCGTGTAAGGATTTTCTGTTGGGATCATATTTGCCAAAGCTCTTTGAGCTAAGTTTCCGTGACCAACTTCTCTTCTTGAAGTTCCTCTCAAAGGTCTTGCTTCACCTGTAGAGAATGGTGGGAAATTATAGTGTAAAAAGAATTTTTGATCGTAATTGATTGCAACGGTATCAACCATATTTGCATCTTTCACAGAACCTAAAGTCACTGCGGTCAATGATTGAGTTTCCCCTCTCGTAAACACTGCAGAACCGTGAGCTCCCGGAAGATAATCAACTTCTGACCAGATCGGACGGATCGTAGAAGGAGTTCTTCCATCTAAACGAACGCCTTCATTCAAGACCATTTGACGCATTGCTTCTTTTTCTACATCGTGGTAGTAAACTTTCGCGAATGGTTTTACAGTTTCTAACTCTTCTTCAGAATATTGTGCTAAAAAGTCAACCAGAACGGCTTTGAAGTTTTCGCTTCTTTCTTCTTTTGCAGAAGGTGAAGTTGCTACTGCATATACTTTATCATAAGTTTCTGCCCAAACTTTCTTACGAATATCTTCGTCGTGATTTTCGTGGGAATATTCTCTTTTAATTTTGCTTGATTCTACTCTTGCTGCTAAACGTTCCTGAGCTTCAACCTGAACTTTAATTTCTTCGTGCGCATATTTGATGGCTTCGATCATTTCCTGCTCAGAAATTTCTTTCATTTCGCCTTCTACCATTACGATAGAATCTTTTGTTCCTCCAACCATCATGTCAAGATCAGCTTTCGCTGCGTTTTCCATGCTTGGATTGGTAGATAACTGCCCGTCGATTCTTACGACTCTTACTTCCGACATTGGTCCGTTGAAAGGAATATCTGAAATTGCGATCGCTGCAGATGCTGCTAAACCTGCAAGTGTTTCCGGCATTACTTCTTTATCATAAGAGATCAAAGAGATCATTACCTGAACTTCTGCGTGAAAATCTGAAGGGAAAAGTGGACGCAAAACGCGGTCAACCAATCTCATTGTCAAGATCTCTTCATCTGAAGGTCTTGCTTCTCTTCTAAAAAAGTTTCCGGGGATTTTTCCACCTGCGTAGAATTTTTCTCTGTAATCTACAGTTAAGGGTAGGAAATCTACACCTTCTTTTGCTTCTTTGCTGGCTACAACGGTTGCTAATAGCATTGTTCCGCCACATGTTACTACTACAGAACCATCGGCTTGTTTCGCTAATTTTCCTGTTTCAAGCGTGATTTCACGCCCGTCTTTTAATTGAAATTTTTCAATAATTGCTTGTGGAGCATTCATAAAATTTGTTCGTCTTTGGCACTCCGTATTGAGTGCGTTATTATTTAATTTATTTAAATTTTCGTGTGCAAAGATACGGAATTTTTACAGAGTACGATTGCCCTGAAATACGGGATTTACTTCATTAAAGGCAGGGGGTTTTTGCAATAAATATTTAAATAATACGGCTAAAATGAACTTGAGTTTAATTCCGATATCAACTTATATTTAAAACTGTATTCGAATAGTAAATACATATTATCCACCAAAATATCGTCGGCAGAAAATTTTATGATTTTTATCATAATTTTGACAATTTCGGCACAAAATTGGATAATATGGTAAACGTAACAGAATTATAAACATTAAAAATTTAACATTATGGGAATTTTATGGACACTTATTATCGGTGCAATTGCAGGATGGTTAGGATCACAAATCTTTAAAGGCGGAAGTCTTGGATTAATCGGAAATATCGTAGTTGGTATTGTCGGTGGTTTTATCGGATATTGGTTATTAGGAGGCAGACTGGGCGAAGGTGTAGTTGGTGAAATTTTAACCGGAACGATCGGTGCGATTGTATTATTAGCAATTGTAAACCTATTTACGAGAGGAAGAGTATAACCTAAAATTTATCTTCTAATCAAAAAAAAGCAACTTATTTCTAAGTTGCTCTTTTTTTTTCTTGCGAAAAAGATTATTTTCTTAATCCTAATTCTGCAATAATAGCTCTGTATCGAAGTACATCTTTTTTCTTAAGATAATCCAAAAGTGCTTTTCTTTTTCCTACCAGAAGTACCAATGATCTCTCAGTTGCGTAATCTTTGTGGTTTTTTTTCAGGTGACCTGAAAGGTGATTGATTCTGAAAGTAAAAAGGGCTACTTGTCCTTCTGCGCTTCCTGTGTCTGCGTCAGACTTTCCGTGTTTTGCGAAGATTTCTTTCTTCGTCTCAGTTGTTAGGTACATTCCAATATTATTTTAATGATTATTATGTAATGGGTGCAAAAGTACAACTATTTTCTGAATCGCTAAAACGTTATGCAAACTTCGCATTAAAAGGAAATTTATAAGTGTTAAAAATTTCTTAAAATTCTTGTTATTAATCCATCAAATGGCAGTATTTTTGCAGCAACACCATGTAATGAAAAATCTTTATTTCTTAACCTTTTCTGTATTGACTTTTATTTCTTTAACTTCCTGTAAATCATTGAATTCTCCAAGTATTATTTCAGGTAAAGAATCGAAAAGTCAAAATATTCTATATTTCAATCCCGAGGTTTTTCCTGATTTGGAAGAAATTAAAGAACCTACCTATTCAGCCTTCTACGCTGCAGTTTCCGTAAAGATAAATGATTACCGCAATTATAAGATGCTTCGTGTCGATTCACACATTCCTTTTGATTCCGTAGATGTAGAATCGGTTAAAGAGTTTTGTCGAAATAATAATGCGCAGTTCGCCATTATTCCTAAAGTTAAATATTTTAAGGTCGGTATTGGGAAATATGTTTTTTCAAACCAGGTGATCGTTAGTATGAAACTGTACGACGCCTCCGGAAAGTTTATGGCAGAAGCAGATTATGATACTTATAAAAAAAATGCAAGAATCCTCGGTTCTGCAGAAAATTCTATAAAAATAGGTACAGAAGGTGCAATGAACTTTATTGCAAAGGACCTCACCAAAAATAAGAAAGCACTATAAAAGAATTTTAAAACAGGATTAATTTTAATTTAAAATTAATACGTTTATTCGTTCCTCTTAACTATTTGGGCTAATTTTGCAATTCTTAAAATCGAGGCAGTGAACATCAATCAACTTGTTTTTAATCCCGCAGATATTGCAGAAACGCTCAGTGAACTTCATGCTGATGAGCGCCTTTTGGCATTTTTGAAAGTTCCGAAAGAGTACAAAGCTGATGTTTTCTCCCATCTCGATCCCGATTTTCAGGAAGAAACAATTAGAAGCATCGCAAGCGAAGACGTTTCTGAAATTCTAAATGGAATGACGCCCGATGATAGAACGGCGCTGTTTGAGGATTTCCCCGATGAATTGATAAAATCTTCCATCAATCTCCTGAATCCGCAGGAACGGCGAATTGCGCTGAAACTTTTGGGTTACGATTCCGATTCCATTGCACGTTTGATGACACCATATTATATCCAGATTCGAAAAGAATGGACTGTAAAAAAATGTCTGCAACAAATTAAAAAAGTCGGAAAAAAGATGGAGACCATGAACCATCTTTATGTGGTTGATGAAAGAAATAAACTCATCGACGATATTGCGTTGGGTTCTTTGCTTTTAGCTGAAGAAGATACTTTGATTTCTGAGATCACCGATAACCATTTCGTTGCGATTACAACGACTACATCCAAAGAAGATGCGGTGCAGTATTTTGAAAAATATGACCGAACTGCAATTCCGATTGTTACAGAATCCGGTGTTTTAGTCGGCATCGTGACAATTGATGATATCTTGGATCAGATTGAAGCACAAAATACCGAAGATATTCAGAAATTTGGGGGTTTGGATGCTTTAGATTTACCATACATTCAAACTTCCTGGACAGAAATGATCAAGAAGCGCGCGACATGGCTCGTTATTTTATTCTTTTCGGAAATGTTGACCGCTTCTGCAATGGGTTATTTCGAACATGAAATTGAAAAAGCGGTTGTTCTGGCATTATTCGTTCCCCTAATTATTTCCAGTGGAGGAAACTCTGGTTCGCAGGCTGCTACATTAATTATTCGTGCGATGGCATTGCAGGAAATCACCCTCAAAGACTGGTGGTATGTGATGCGAAAAGAAATTGTTTCCGGAATTTGTCTGGGCGGAATTTTGGGTGCAATCGGCTTTATCAGGATTATGATCTGGCAAAAAACAGGATTGTTTAATTACGGTGAATATTGGGTTTATGTGGCTTTGAGTATTTCTTTTTCTTTAGTCTTGATCGTGCTTTGGGGAACACTTTCAGGTTCAATGATCCCATTTGTGTTGAAACGTTTAAAACTTGATCCTGCAACTTCGTCAGCACCGTTCGTTGCGACGTTGGTCGATGTTACAGGTTTGATCATTTACTTCACAATAGCAGGCTTTTTCCTTAGTGGAAAGATGCTTTAATTTGAAGTTTCTTCCTTAATGATTTTTGAAAAATAGCAGCAGAATCATGAAAATTATTTCCCTCGTTCCCAGTATTACAGAAGCGCTTTTCGATTTTGGTTTGACGGATGAAGAAGTTATCGGCAGAACAAAATTCTGTATCCATCCAAAGAATTTGGTGAAAAATGTGGAAGTTATTGGCGGTACAAAAAACCTCAATATTTCTAAAATTAAATCGCTCAAACCTGATTTAATTATTGCCAATAAAGAAGAGAACGATAAATTTCAAGTAGAGGAGTTGATGAACGATTTTAAAGTTTGGGTAGCCGATATTGAAACTTTAGAAGACAATCAAAATTTCCTTATCGAACTCGGGTCGCTTTTAAATAAAGAAGAAGTTGCTGAAAATTTCAACCAAAAGATCAATTCAGTATTCAACTTAAAAAAAGCATCAGCATCTAAAAAAGTAGCCTATCTAATCTGGAAAAATCCCTACATGACGGTAGGTTCAGATACTTTTATTCATGAAATTATAGAGAAATTAGGTTTTGAAAATTTATTCAAAGATCAAAAAAGATATCCGGAAATTTCTGTAGAAGAAATGAAAGAAGCGGAAATGATCTTTTTATCAACCGAACCTTTTCCTTTCCAGCAAAAACATATTGAGGAACTTCAAAAAGAACTTCCACATCAAAAAATTATTTTAGTTGACGGGGAAGCTTTTTCCTGGTACGGAACGCATCTCGCAAATTGTTCTGACTATTTTCAGACTTTAATTTCTGAAAATCTTTAACAAAAAAAGACTCTCTTTCGAAAGCCTTTTATATAAATTAGTGTTGAGTGAAAATTAGATTTTTTTCATCTCTGTTTTAATTTTATCCTGTAAACCTGCACTTGCAGCTACTAAAGGTAATCTTAAATAATTTTTCAAAATTCCCTTTTCAGCCAAGATCGTTTTAATTCCGGCCGGATTTCCTTCTGCGAAAATCATTCTCGTGATCTCAACTAATTTGTTGTGAATTTCATAAGCTTCTTTTACTTTTCCGTCAAAAGCCAATTGTACCATGGTAGAAAATTCTTTCGGATAACCTTGTCCGATGACCGAAATAACGCCGTCTCCACCCGCTAAAGTTACGGGAAGTGTATATTCATCATCTCCGGAAACTAAGCTGAAATGAGCAGGTTTTTGTCTCAAAATATCGAAATATTGTGCGATGTTTGGTCCTGCTTCTTTGATCATGATCAAATTTGGGAAATCATTTGCCAGTCTTAAAGTCGTTGCAGCTTCCACATTTTGTCCGGTTCGGGAAGGAACGTTGTAAATTATAATTTTTTTGCCGGTCCCTGCTAACATTTTATAATGTTGGTAAAGCCCTTCCTGATTGGGTCTGTTGTAGTATGGGGACACCGAAAGTATCGCTTCAAAAGCAGAAAGATCAGCTTCTTCGATTTGTCTTTTTACTTCCATCGTATCATTTCCACCAATTCCCAAAACCAAAGGAAGACGCCCGTTATTTGCCTTTATGATATGATTGATCACTTGCGATTTTTCCTCTTTTGAAAGGGTTGCAGCTTCTGCGGTAGTTCCCAAAACCACCAAATAATTAGTGCCGTTTTCGATATTGTAATCTACGAGTTTCGTCAATGAATCAAAATCTACTGATAAATCTTCATTAAACGGCGTTACCAAGGCAACACCAAGTCCTTTTAAATTGCTCATTCTTATAAAATTAATGTTTCAAAAATACAAAATTTAATGCAAGAATTTATGAAAAAAAAACCTAAGTTTATATTCATATCTTTATATTTGCAACACTAGATTTTACCTCTATGAAAATTAAATTTCTACTATTCGGTTTCACAGCTTTAGCTTTAACGTCGTGCAAGACGCCTCTGAATGTTGCGAAGATCCATACCGAAAAAAATATTTCTATTTCGAAAGATCTACCTGATGATCAAGCTTTCAATACGATCATAGCACCTTACAAATATGAACTGGAAGGGAAAATGAACAAGAAAATTTCCTATACTTCCGTTGATTTAAATAAATCGGGCGATAACAGTAATTTGGGAAATCTTCTGGCCGATTATACTTTCGATGGTGCCGATGAGTGGGCGAAAAAAAATGGAATTCCGGGTGGAGTTGATTGCGCTTTGATTAACGTCGGAGGGATTCGTTCAACGATTGGAGCGGGCGATATTTTGACAAAAAGTATTTATGAAGTGATGCCTTTTGAAAATGAAGTACTGATCGTAAAAATGAAAGGTTCTGATTTGAAGGGACTTTTTGACTATTATTTAACGACTCAAAAAAATAATCCTGTTTCGCATTTGTACATTGAAACTGATAATGGAATGACGATCAAAGAATTAGTGAACGGCAAAGAAGTAGAGCCCAATAAAGATTATTATATTGCGACTTCGGATTATTTGGCAATGGGAGGTGATAACATGACTTTTTTCGGGAAAGGAAAGATGATTTCTACAGGCATTAAATTGCGGGATCTGTTTCTGGAAAAATTCCAGGCAAATCCACAGATTGTGGCACCAACCGATATCCGTTTAAATTTTAAAAATAAAAAAAATAAAACCAATGAATAGAATACAATTTCTAAAAACAATTGGTGGTGGGACTTTGGCAATGACTTTAGCTCCCAATTTACTCTTGGCAGAGAATTTTAAATTTCTAGATTCCAATTCTGAATATAAATTAACGATTCTTCATACCAACGATCAACACAGTAGAATTGAACCGTTCGAGGAAAGTTATACCCGAAATCCAAATCAGGGTGGTTTTGCAAGACGGGCAGCTTTAATTGAAAAAATTAGAAAAGAAAACAGTAATGTTCTGTTGCTGGATTCTGGTGACACATTTCAGGGAACACCTTACTTTAATTTTTTTGGAGGTGAACTTGAATTTAAATTAATGTCGATGATGGGTTATGATGCTTCTACAATGGGAAATCATGATTTTGATAATGGTTTAGCAGGATTCAAAAAAGTGCAGCCGAATGCGAAATTTCCGTTCATCTGTTCCAATTATGATTTTAAAAATACCATTTTAGATGGACAAACAATTCCGTACAAAGTGTTTGATAAAAATGGAATAAAAGTAGGAATTTTCGCAGTTGGAATTGAATTGGCCGGTTTAGTTGGCAAAAAAGAATATGGCGAAACACTTTACCAGGATCCGATAGAGGTCGCTCAACATTATTCTGAATTTTTGAGAAAAGAAAAAAAATGTGATCTTGTCATTTGCCTTTCTCATATTGGTTATGATTACAAAGATAATCCGGATAAAATTTCAGATAAGATTTTGGCAGCAAAAACGGATGGAATCGATTTAATTCTGGGAGGTCACACGCATACTTTTTTACCGGAACCACAATCATTTATGAACAGAAAAGGGAAGAATGTCTTGGTCAATCAAGTGGGTTGGGCTGGATTACTTTTGGGTAAACTCGACTTTTATTTCGATAAAAATAAGATAGTGAAAAATATTTCATGGAACAATCAAGTTATAGATGATACAATTCTAGTTTAAAATGATGAAAAAACTACTACCGCTTTTATTACTTTTATTTTCCGGAAGCATTTTTTCGCAGGTTATTTCCTCGAGTAAATGGACCGATTTATTTTCTTATAATAACGTTCTAGCCGTTCGTGAGGACAATGGAAAACTCATTGCAGCAACCGAGAACGGGATCTTTTTTTACACTCCAGCTTCGGGAGAAATTACCAAACTATCTAAAGCAAACGGCTTGCATGAAGTGAAAATTTCTGCTTTCGATTATAATCCTACGACCAAAATAGGTTTAGTCGGCTACAAAAATGGGTCGATGGATGTTATTACTCCAGACGGAATTACTTACGTTGTAGATATCCCTATCGCCTCAGGTTTTAACGGTGATAAAAAAATCAATCATATTTCGATTACAGGAAATTTAGCGGTGATCTCTGTGGGTTATGGAGTTTCTATTTTTAAGTTAGACAGAAAGGAATTTGGAGATTCTTCCTTTTTTACCAATGCGGGAACTTTTGAAGTTGCAAAGGAAGCAGTCATCAAAGATAATTTTGTCTACGTGGTAACTGCAACAGGCTTGAAATCTCACGAAATGAATGTTACATTTCCTATTTACTCAACCTGGAATACGGTTGCAGGCGGAAATTATAATCAAATTGCAGGTAGTGATGTGGTGGCTTATGCTGATGCAAATACCGTAAAATATGGCAATGGAACGACGTTTTCTACCATTCCGCAGAGTTTTTCGAATATTCAGGATGTCACCGTCACCAATCAGAATATTGTGGTAACGGATGCGAATTCTGTTTCGGTTTTCAGTATTACAGGTGCTTTTGTGAAATCTTACGATGCAAGTGAACAACTAAATACAGGTTATTATTCTGCCTCAAAAATTTATGCCGGAACAAAAGTTTCAGGAATTAAAAACGAAACAGGAGATATTTTAAAACCTGATGGGCCATACAGCAATATTTCTTATAAAATTAACATTGTCGGTCAACAAATTGTGATTTCTTCAGGTAGCAGAGATGCGTTTCTAACACCCAGCGAAGTATCATCTAATTTAGGATATTATCATTTCGACGGTTCTAAATGGAATCACCCAGATCTTTTTAAAAATACTACAACAAAGTATAATGTAATGGATGCAGTTATAAATCCATTAAAATCCACAGAAATTTTCTTTACATCATACTACGACCCTGAAGGTTTAAAAGCACTTTACAAAATGGATCATGATATTTTAGTTAAGAATTATGGGGAGGGATCTTCAATAGTTGGTTATGTCAATGGTTTGACCTATGACGAAAATAATCAATTATTTGTTGCAACATCTCATTTAACAGGTAATAAAATAGGCTTTTATTATTATAATCCGTCCTCAGATAATTTTAATTTAGTAAGTGTCGTAAATGCCGGGGGTGTTCAGAAACCATTTTCGAAATCTGGAATACTATATATTCCGGCTCCGTTTTTTACAGGAGGCGGATTATTAATTTACGACTATAACAATACACCAGCTTCTACGGGGGATGACCGATTTACTATATTGCGTAAAATTAATAATTTGCCCTCAGATGGAGTAGTTTCTGCTACAATCGACAAGAATGATGATATATGGATAGGAACTCGAATAGGTTTAAGAATTATCAGCAATCCCTCTTCAATTATTACCGAAGATAATCCGCAAACTCAACCGGTCATTATTGAAGAAAACGGATTAGGTGAAGAACTTTTCCGAGATAGTAATGTTTTGCAGATTGAAGTAGATGCAGGTAACCAAAAATGGATCTCGATTGATGATGGTGGAGTTTTTTATTTAAGTTCGACGGGCGAGAAAACCATTAAACATTTCACTACAGAAAATTCACCTTTGCCGAGTAATAGTGTCACCGATATCAAAGTAGACAATAAAAGCGGAAAAGTATACTTTGTAACTTTAGATGGAGTTATGGTTTATCAAGGAGATGTGCTGGATGTTACCTCAAATTTTGGTGATGTTCTGGTTTATCCGAATCCTGTGGTATATTCTAAATTTAAAGGGAATGTGAGTATTCGTGGTTTAGCGGAGAAAACAAATATCCGTATCACCGATGCGGCGGGAAATCTAGTTCATCAAGCCGTTTCCAGAGGAGGTTATTATGAATGGAATCTCAACAATCACCGCGGTGTTCGGGTTGCATCCGGAATTTATTTTGTATTGATGACCAATGCTGATGGAACCGATACAGCAACCGCTAAAATCGCAGTCGTGAATTGATGCAGAATAAAACTTGCTTTCTTCTTTCCTACAACAAATATGGCGATAATGATGCTTTTCTGCACTGTTTTTCTGCCGAAGAAGGATATCAAAGTTTTTTTGCTAAAGGCATTTATTCTTCCCGAAATAAAAAGAAACCTTATTTATTCCCACTGAATTTATTGAATATTTCGGTGATTAACAGAGGCAATAGCAAACCAGTTTCTACAGTTTCGAAGTTAGAATTGGCGGGTGAATTCTATGATTTTAATGATGTTAAGATCAATTCGATCTTATTTTTTGTTGCAGAATTTTTGCACCAGATCTTGAGAAATGAAGATCAAAATAAATTTTCATTCGCTGCGATACATGAATTTCGGGAAAAAATTAAAGTTACCAATTACGATTCTCATATTGAATTACTCTTTCGATTTTTAGAAATTTCAGGTATTGCGCCGCTTTCGAATGAAAAAAAATATCTGGATCCGGAATCGGGGACCTTTAATGATGAAATATCAAACGCCGTTTTTAATGAAGAAATGTCTGATATCTGGAAAAATTTTTTAATGACTGACTTCGCAGGGATCCATTTAAAAAGGAGTCAAAGAAATGCTGTTGTAGATTCATTAATGATTTATTACCACTATCATTTCACAGGCTTCTATACGCCGAATTCTTTAGCAATAGTGAGACAGATTTTCGAATAAAACTGTCAGAGTTCTTTCCATTATAAACAAAAAAAAGTTCCTTCATCGGGAACTTTTAATTTATACTAAAGTCGTAATTCGAATTTATCTTGCTGTAGTTTTATATACTTGAAAATTAAATACGAAACTTCTGTTTCTGAGAGAAATATTAGAATAACTAAAGTAAGGATCTCTCGCAAAAGCCGCTCTGGAAGGCACAATAATTACACCCTGAAGATTATAATTGGTCTCATCTGGAATGTCAAAAGATTTAAAAAGTTGAAGCGCTTCTCCGAAACCTTCGATCTCATAATAACTTCTTTGTTTTGCTTCCGGCGTCGTAGCATTAGCTAAAGTTTCATCTTTAACATGGAAATAAGTGGGATCAACTTCTGGAACACCTGTGCCGTTAACTGTATTTCTTAAAGGATATCCAGAGACAAATGAAGATTTGCCGTCTGCATTTACTGCTATATAACTGTTGGTAACACTCATTAATCTGATGATGTCTGTCGCACCTATCGTTTTACCTGGATCTGGTTGAGCACCTTGTCTTTTAATATAGATCACTCCTGATGGTAAAGTTACAGGAGCCGGGATAAGATCAGCTAATTTTTTATTGATAGTATCTGTTGCTACGTAATTTTTTATATTCCCTTTAATATCCAAATAATGGGTTTGCAAAAAGTTCAGCGCTGCCTGATCATCGTAACTATTTTGAGTTTCTATAATTACTTCTGGCTCTACTACGGGTTGGTCTGTTCTACAAGAGGACAACGCAATAGAAGCTAGAGCAAGGAACAAAAATGCTTTTTTCATATTTAATAATATCTGTAAATTGCTAAAATTTTTTAATCCTGCAAAAGTATAAATAAAATATGAGAATAGATAAGTTTTTATGGTGTGTTCGATTTTATAAAACCAGAAGCATTGCAACGGATGAAATTAAGAAGAATCGCGTTTCAGTCGGACAAAATACAGTAAAAAGTTCCAAAGAGGTAAAAGAGGGCGACCTTATAAAAATCAGAAAGAATCAAATTGATTACCTCATAAAAATTGTGCAGATTCCGAAAAGCAGAGTAGGCGCTAAACTGGTTCCTCTTCATATCGAAGACAAGACGGATAAGGAGCAGCATGAAATTTTAAAACAAAGAAAACTCGCGCAAGACTATTACCGGATCAAAGGAGAAGGGCGACCTACGAAAAAAGACCGCCGCGAACTCGATGATTATATAGAAAGCGAACCTTCTTCAGAAATGGAAAACGGAGAATGGGATTTATTTTTCAGCGATGTCGACGAATGAACTGAAGATTAAAAGAGTTTTTTAATTTCACTCACTATTTGATCAACTTCTTTACCATCTGTATCGACGGTATATTTCGCTTTGGAATAGAATACATTTCTTTCAAATAAATGTTTGGCTATAAATTCAGGCAGATCTTCATCTTTAATTTTTGCGATCAAAGGTCTTTTTTGTTTCTGCTTCAGAAGTCTTTCGGCCAAATTTTTTATGGATGTTCTTAAGAAGATACTTTCGGTCCGCTCATTGATTAATTCCATGTTATTGTAATACGCAGGTGTGCCGCCACCGACGCTTAAAATAATATTGTCCTCGGTTGCTAAAATTTCCTCCAAAATTTCTCTTTCCTGCTTTCGAAAGTAGATTTCACCTCTTTTTTCGAAGATTTCGGCAATAGTCATTTTATTTTTCAAAGAAATTTGATGATCCAGATCAATTAATTTTAGGGGCAATTCTTGACTCAAAACTTTGGAAATGTGAGATTTGCCGCTTCCCATGTATCCGACCAGTGAAATTATCATGTTTTTATTTTGCACAAAGTACCAAAAAAATTTTGAGATTTTAAAAAAAGACTTATCTTTGCACCACTTTAAAACGAGAATATAATTCTGCAGATTTAATGGTGACCGACTCGGTAGCTCAGCTGGTAGAGCAATACACTTTTAATGTATGGGTCCTGGGTTCGAATCCCAGCCGGGTCACAAGTGAAAAATTTCCGTCTCGTTCTTTATACGACGAAACGGTTTTTTTTTGCCTGCGTGGTGAAATTGGTAGACACGCCATCTTGAGGGGGTGGTTTCTTATGGATGTGCTGGTTCGAGTCCAGTCGCAGGCACAGCAACGCATTAGCAATGAGTATGTTTTTAGGAGTGATGTAAAATTGCTTATTTATGATTACTTATTAGAAAAAAATCAGACCGACTCGGTAGCTCAGCTGGTAGAGCAATACACTTTTAATGTATGGGTCCTGGGTTCGAATCCCAGCCGGGTCACTAAATTACTCCTTCGGGAGTAATTTTTTTTTCATATTAATATTTTGTGATTTGGTTTTCAAAAGTCTTCTCATCAGGAAGACTTTTGATGTTTTTAATAGACGTGGATCATCAAATTTTAAAAAATTTTTAAAGTTTATAGAACAGTGATTATTTTTTCATGACTTTTTCCGCAATTATTTTCCCACTGTTTTCTATGGTCAAAATATAAACTCCTTTAATTAAAAAAGATCCATTCCAACTAAATGACTGATTACTTTGAGATTTAGTATAAATCGTTTTGCCGGTTAAATCGGTCACTTTGAAAGTGTAACTACCTTTGATGTCGTCAGGAATTTTAATATTTATTGTTTCAGAGAATGGATTAGGATATACAGAGAAACTTGATTTACTATTATTTTCTACTGCTAAAGTACCATTCCGTTTGAATGCCGGTGAAATTATCTGTTCCTGTTTGTTTCCATTCTCATCTGTACAGATCACCTTTAAGTCATACCAAACGTTTGTACTTTCCTTTGCAATTCCCTCTAATGAACCTTCGTAGTAATCCCCGAAAGCAGGCATTTGAAAAAATTCCGGGTATTTGGTGACTCCAAGTGGTGCCCAAATGTTTTGATTGTATTTGCTGTAGGATAGAGCTACATTGTTTCCCGCTTCATAACTAAAGTAGCCATTCGCTCCAATACTGTTGTATTTAAAATCTCCTGCCGCTAATCTTACGGTTGCACCTTGTGTTGAGTCAAAAGTATTTGTTACTTCGTTATTTAAATTTCTGAATTGCAGATGTTGCAAAGTTGGTGGAAGATCGGTTGCGTTATAGGAAATTGTAGTCGTGTTTTTTCCTTGAAGACCTTCTATTAAAGTATTTGCGTTAGTCAATATTATTTCTATATCTCCGCTGGATGGTAGGGAATTTGTGAAATCATTCAAATATCCGGAAATAATTGAATTTCCGTTCTGTTTAAGTTCTATTTGGGTTGCCAAATAATCAGTTTCCCGTGTTTCTCCGTAGCGTCCTTTATTTGTGATCTTTAATTTATTATTTTCAAAACCTGTCACCGTAATCGGAACATTATTTCCTAAAATTACCGAAGGAGAAGTCATATTATCAAAACTAAATTTTGGATGAACTGGAAATAACAGTGTTTCATTATTTGCAACCCGATAGTAATCATCTGATAAATAAGGAAATGTTGCGTAAAGTGGATCGGCGTGAGAATTAAAAGATACATCTCCAGAACCATATAATATTTTGCCGGTTCCATCTGAAAAAACAGGATTTGCTTTGGTGAAAAATTCTATTCCTCCTGTCGTTGGACTATATTGTATATAATGATCTATAATTGCCGGAGTTACGATCAAATCAGCCAGATCACCATCGCGGCGATTGCTCACATAACCTCTGAATGGATCATCTCCCGGATTTATTTCGCCACCTGCACTTGATCGCCATCCATTCAATAATTTCCCTTTGTACGCAGAAGCGGTGAAATTTGCAGAAGCCAAGGTATTGCCTACTTTGGTGCGCTGAAATTTTTGGGTATGATGACTCCAGTCTGCCGGATTATTTGCGATGGAAATGTCATTATTAACGCCGGTGACGGTTTTAAATTTTGTGAAATAAGTTCCTTCTGGAAAACCTGTTCCAATAAGTGATTGAATAAAAGAATAACGGTTACTCACATTATTAATATAAAAATTCCACTCTGGCTCTTGTCCATCTACCGGACTTGTAAAAAAATAATCTCCAATGGTTACAAAGTCGGTTGGATTAAAATAAAGCGATCTTTGAAAGGAGAAATATCCCGAAACTCCCGCAGGAAATAAATCGCCGTTTTCATTATAACCTGTGATTGAAAAATGATTTACCGCTTCAGTCGGATTTACTTGAACGGTCGTATTGGTCTGAACATTTTGCTGCTCTTTGATCACCGTATGTGTTTGTCCAGCATTTAAAGGGCTAAATTCCGTGATGATATCATAATTTCCCGTCGGAATATTTAAAAGCAAAGGATTTGTTATGCTGTAATAATCTGCAGCATATCGATAACCGGATTCATTGAATACTAAAAGGGAGGAAATATAATATTCGGTGGTGTCATAATTAAAGTTGACATTCAGATTTCCATCACTTATTTTATTTTGTGAGGAACTTGGGACCGAATTTTGATTTTTAATGAAAATTTGATCGCCCTTTTTACCTTGAGTTTTCGTGTAGGTGTCAACATCAAAAGTCGGTTGGAATTTCGTACTTCCTGTTTGATCAGCAGAGAAGTGTTCAGTGAAAATTTCTTGCGCGGTTAAAGCTTCTCCTCCTGAAAACAGCAGGAAAGAGAGTAGTCCCAAAAGAAATGTTTTGCGTGAAAAATAAAAGTGTTTCATAGCAGTACGTTTTAGATTAATAGGAAAGAGTGATTTTATTTAACAGTTTTAAAATCACCAACTTATTACTATAGAGTTCTGCCTCTCGCTTTTGGTTACAATTATTTTTACTTTGAAAGCTTTAGATAAATAATAATCGCTTCAAAGAATTACTTCGAAGCGATTATTATAGGTGACAACTTGTACTTTATTTGTTTTCAAGCCTAAAGAAGTTTATTTATAAATTACTCCAGATGCATATTATCAATTAGCCGCACCTCATTTACGAAAACTACGATAAATGCTCGGTAATCATGACCTTTATAAAAGAAATCGGTTTCTTTTAAGGTTTGTTCGTCGGCGATCTCAAAATATTCTAAAACCATTCCTCTCTGATCTTCGAAAATATCTTTTACACGCTTGTTGATTTCGGGTACAGTGATAATTCTGAACCAGTCATTCACTTTAATTAAAGTTTCATGAATAACTTTGGAAGCTTCACGCTGCTCTGCGCTGAGTCTTTCGTTGCGCGAACTCATCGCCAAACCGTTTTTCTCCCGATAAATTGCAACGCCATGAATTTTTACCGGCAGTTTTAGTTTTTCCACTAATTTTTCGATAATTGCCAGTTGTTGAAAGTCTTTCTCCCCGAAATAGGCGTTGTCGGGTTGTACCTGTCGCAATAATTCTTCGACCACCGTTCCTACACCATCAAAATGTCCCACACGAAATTTTCCTTCCATTTCATTTTCTAAACCATCAAAATTATAGGACTTGCTTTTTAATCCTTCAGGATACAAGTCTGATACTTCGGGGATATAAACAGCATCTACAAAATCTGAATTCTCTAAGACTTTTAGATCATTCTCAATATTCCGCGGATATTTTTCTAGATCTGCTGCATTATTAAATTGCGTAGGATTTACAAAAATAGAAGAGATGACCAGATCATTTTCTTTGCTCGCCGCTTCGTATAGGGAAATGTGTCCTTGGTGAAGCGCGCCCATCGTTGGAGCAAAGCCAATTTTTTTGCCCATTTCCCGTTGTCTTTCAATATAGTCGTGAAGGGTCTTTTTCGATTTAAAAATTTTCATAGTGTAATTATATCAATGTAAAAATAGGAATTTCTGCTAAAAAATTACGCAATTGAAATGAAATATTTTACAGAAAAACCAAGCCATTGAAATTATAATTATTAAAATATGTTAATTAAAAAATATTCGTTTTAAATTTCGTAATTTTGCGCTGTAGAATATTCTGCTTAATCATACGAAGAACGATAGAATTTATGCCGAACCAAAAGATATTATACGTCACCACAGAATTGTATCCTTACCAGGAAGACAGTAACATAGCGACAATGGTGAGTAAAATGGCACTCAAAATGCACCAAGGAGGGAATGATGTGAGAGTTTTCATGCCAAGATTTGGTCAAATAAGCGAACGAAAGTTTCAGCTTCATGAAGTAATTCGCCTTTCGGGGATGAATATCATTATTAATGATCTCGATCAGCCCTTAATCATCAAAGTAGCTTCTCTTCCGGGAGAGAGACTACAGGTTTATTTCATTGATAATGAAGAGTATTTCAAAAGAAAACAATTCTATATTGACGACGACGGAAAACCTTTTGATGACAACGATGAGCGCGCTATATTCTTTGCAAGAGGAGTTATAGAAACCATCAAAAAACTCAACTGGGTTCCCGATGTTATTCACTTAAATGGCTGGATGGCCTCTTTTATCCCAGTATACTTAAAAACTTTTTACAAAAACGATTCTTACTTTAAAGATTCAAAAATTGTTCTTTCTGTTTACAATGAGGAAGATCTGCCGCTTTCTTCATCGATAGAAGAAAAAATGAAATTTGACAATATTACTGCACTTGATGCGTTTAAAAAACCGAGTTTTCAACAATTCGTGATCGACAGTATGGATCTGGTAGATGTGGTTTTAAAAGGTGATGAGTTCTTACAAGATGAACTCAAAGATGCTTTTGACAAAACTGCTACTACAAAATCTGAATACATCGACGCTGTATCCATCAATAACTTATACTAACAATTTTTTTTTAATGATAAATAATATTCAAAAATTATTCAAAATTACCGCAACACTGGTAATTGGGAGTTTAATTTTGTGGAATTGCGAACCCGAGTCAGATCAACTTGGTTCGCAATTTTTTCAGAACGGTGCACAAGGAACAGAAACTTCATATCCGGTTATAGCTTATAATCAATATAACGGAATCGCTGGAGTTTTAAATGGTGATACCATCAGAACGGATGCTGTTCGTCTTAACAGTGCAACTCTTGGTGCTTTCACCGAATCACAATTTGGGCTGCAGAAATCAGCGTTTGTTACGCAGGTTCGTTTAAGTTCTTATGCGCCAGATTTTGGGGTGAATCCTGTTATAGATTCCGCGGTCATGGTTATAAAACCATTGTATGCAGCAGATTCAGTAACTACAACTACCAATGAAGCCTATATCTATCCAATTGGAGCAGTTGAGGCAAAAAAAGTGGTCAATACTTATCCCGTTACCAAATATGGCAAAAGTAAACTTGGAGGTGTAAAAGCTACTTTTAATATAAAAGTGCGCGAAGTAACTGATTTTCTTGGTGGGAATACTGATCAGATAAAATCAAACAAAATCGTTGGCACTGGAAATATTATTGGCTCCACACTTTTTAAAGGTGATGTCAATTCGATATCGATCACAAAAAAATCAGATAACAGTGTTCTTTTTCAAAGAGATGCCACAATAAGAATTCCAATGGATTCGGCATTTTTCCAGAATAAGATCATTACAAAAGGGATGTCGCCGGAATTGACCGACGCGGCCTCGTTTATAAGATATTTTAAAGGATTGAGAATCTCAGTTGATGAAAATGACGGTTATATTTTCAATTTCGATCCAAATTCTGTAGTCATTAATCTTTACTACAAAAAGGATAAAGTTGATGGTACTACAACAACTCGTGAACAGATGGTCTATCCGATGGATGTAGGGTCATCGAATACTCACTTCAGTCAGATCGCTTTTGACAGAACGGGAACTCCTTCTGCGTCGGTTATTTCTGCGAATCAAGATACAGGGGATTCCAGGATTTACGCACAGGGAATGGGTGGTCCGGGAATAGGACTTCGGGTACCTCTTTCAACAGTTGATGCCATAAAAGCAATGTATAAAAACGATAAGATTGGAATTATTTCAGCCAAGATTAGAATTTATACGGATGCCGTTAACTGGAACAACTCTTACAGAAAACCAATTACTTTCGTGGTTAGACAGCGAGATCTAAGTCTTACCGGTGATGCTCAGTATCTTAATGATTTCCTTACAGATATGAGTACTTTGGCTTACACGGGAAATTATAATTTGGTTAAAGCTTATGACCTTGACAAAAATCCTGCGTATTACGATATAGGAATTACCCAGACTTTCAAGAATATTATTGAAACTGAAGCGAAAAATAATGACCTTATTTTAAATGTTGGTAATTATACGACAGATGCAAATGGTAATTTGTTAGGAATACAATATAAAAATTTAGGTCAGCAGAATTTTAATTCAAGATCTTTTACCCCATTCAGAGCGGTATTTATAGGTACAGAAGCGAACAACCCTCAAAGTCCTAAGTTGATTTTAACTTACGGTAAGAAGTAATAGTAATAATTAAAGAATATAATAGATGTGTGGTATTGTAGGATATACAGGATTTCAGGATGCATATGAAGTAGTAATAAACGGACTTCGAAGATTAGAATATAGAGGTTACGACAGTGCAGGTATTGTTTTGGAGCAGGGAACAAACTTCGATGTTGCAAAAACAAAAGGAAAAGTTGAAGATTTAGTAGCCATATCGAAAAATCTTATAGGCAAGTCGCACGTTGGAATGGGACATACAAGATGGGCAACCCACGGTGTTCCGAGCGATCGAAATTCCCACCCACATATCTCAAACAATGGCAAGATCGCCATCGTTCATAATGGGATCATCGAAAATTACGATACGATCAAAACGATGCTTACCGAGAAAGGTTTCGTTTTTCATTCAGAAACCGATACCGAAGTTCTCGTAAATCTAATTCAGTATTTGATGGACATCAATGCTGATATTGATTTTCCCACTGCAGTGAGATATGCTTTGAATGAAGTGTACGGAGCTTACGCAATCACGGTAATGCACGAGGATTTTCCGGGGGTATTGGTCGTTGCGAGATTAGGTTCTCCATTGGCAATTGGTTTGGGGAATAACGAATATTTTATTGCTTCAGATGCTTCTCCCTTTGTAGAGTTTACAAAAGAAGCAGTTTATCTGGAAGAAGGTCACATGGCGACTATTTCTTTAGAACACGGTGTTGACATTAGAAATATTAAAGATAATGTAAAGATCATTCCAGAAGTTCAGCAGTTAAAACTGAGTTTAGAGCAGATAGAGAAAGGTGGTTATGAACATTTTATGCTGAAAGAGATTTTCGAACAGCCAAAATCTATTCATGATACTTTAAGAGGAAGATTACTGGTAGAGGAAGGGATCATCAAAATGGCCGGAATCTGGGATCACCTCGAAAGATTAAATCAAGCACAAAAAATTACGATAATCGCTTGCGGAACATCTTGGCACGCCGGTTTAATTGGCGAATATTTAATTGAAGAATTTGCAAGAATTCCTGTTGAGGTTGAATATGCTTCAGAATTTAGATATAGAAACCCGATCATTACCGATAAAGACATTGTCATCGCGATCTCCCAATCTGGAGAGACTGCGGATACAATGGCTGCAATAAAAATGGCTAAAGAAAAAGGCGCATTTGTTTATGGAATTTGTAATGTCGTAGATTCATCAATATCTCGGGTAACAGACGCAGGTTCTTACACGCACGCAGGACCGGAGATTGGTGTTGCTTCTACAAAAGCCTTTACTTCTCAGCTGACCGTACTTTCTTTGATCGCATTAAAATTAGGAAAACACAACGGAAACCTGAGCAATCAGGAATTCATGAGATTGATCACTGAACTCGATGCACTTCCGAAAAAAGTGGAGGAAGTGCTAGAAACGACAAATGATATTGTTAAAGATATTGCAAAACATTTTATTGGCGCTCAAAATTTCCTTTATTTAGGAAGAGGTTATAACTTCCCGGCAGCTTTAGAAGGAGCACTAAAATTAAAAGAGATCTCTTACATTCACGCAGAAGGATATCCTGCCGCAGAAATGAAGCACGGTCCAATTGCTTTGATCGACGAGAATATGCCGATCGTGATCATTGCACCTAAACAGGGTCACTATGATAAGATTGTGAGCAATGTTCAGGAGATCAAGGCCAGAAAAGGAAAAATTATCGCATTAGTAAACAAAGGTGATACTCAGGTTGCATCTGTTGCAGATTATGTGATAGAGTTTCCGGAAACGTCCGAATGTTTTTCTCCAATCATTGCATCCATCCCGTTACAGTTATTAGCTTATTACATTGCAGTTTACAGAGGCGCAAATGTGGATCAACCTAGAAATCTCGCAAAATCTGTTACCGTAGAATAAAAATAATGTTAATATTTATAAAATAATTCAAACATTTTTTCGTTTTGGAAAAAAAATCATAATTGTTTTTCCAAAAAATTATATATTTACCGCTTAATTTTAATAAATAGAATGAAAAGAATATTTCTCATATTACTATCCGCATCTTTTATCATCTCTTGTTCCAAAGGTGGCAAGTCTAGCTCTGGAAAGCCAGGTATTAAAGGAGAATTAGTGCCAAGAAGCAAATCAAAATCTTTTGTTGCAGAACGTCCGTACGGAATGGTTGCAATTCCTGCCGGATCTTATGTAATGGGTCTTGCTGATCAGGATTTTACCAATACTCCAGAAAAAGCAAGCTTGAAGACAGTAACTGTTTCTTCTTTCTTTATGGATGAAACTGAGATTACCAATGCAGAATACCGTGTTTTCATTAACTATGTTCGCGATTCTATTGTACGTTCTTTATTAGCAGAAGCTGCCGGTGACGGTGGTTCAACTGGTGACGGAGGTTCAATTGGTGATTTTGCCTATTTGTCGAAAAAAGCTGGAGAAAATAAAACTCCTTATCAGGATTTTATGGAAGCTCAAGGCGGTAGAGATGGGTATAACGAATCAAAAAAATTAGACTGGAGCGTTCCTTTAAGATGGAAAACTTCTGAATATCCAGATGCTCAATATGCTGAAATTTTAGAATCAGTTTATATTCCACCTGCTGAAAGAATTAATAATGAAAGAATTATTGATGCTAGAAAATTGAAATATGCTTACCAATGGGAAGATATAGAATCTGCAGTTAAAGATAAATCAAGAGGGGCAAAATATTTGAAAAAAGAAAGTATTGCGGTTTATCCTGATACAACGGTTTGGATCAAAGATTTCAACTACGCTTACAACGAACCTCTTTATGATGGATATTTCTGGCACAGCGCTTACAAAAACTATCCTGTAGTTGGCGTAACGTGGGATCAGGCGAGAGCGTACTGTAATTTTAAATCTAAATTGAAATCAGATTACAACGAATCTCTTAAAAAGAAAAAACAAAAAGCGATGGCTTTCCGTCTACCTACAGAAGCGGAATGGGAATATGCAGCTCGTGGTGGAAAAGAAAATGCAACTTATCCTTGGGGTGGACCTTATTTAATGGATGACAGAGGGTGTTATTTAGCCAACTTCAAACCGAAAAGAGGTAATTATATCGAAGACGAGAAAAAAGGAACTTACACGTATACTGCGCCAGTAAAACAATTTGGGAAGAACGGTTTCGGATTATTTGATATGGCAGGAAATGTAGCGGAGTGGACAGAATCTCCTTATAACAATTCTACTTACGAATTTGCTTCTACCTTAAATCCATATCTATCAAACCAAGCTTACAGAGAAGTAAGAAAAACCGTAAGAGGTGGTTCTTGGAAAGATGTAGGATATTTATTAATGAACGGAGCAAGAGATTACGAAAGAAAAGATTCTGCCAGAAGTTATATCGGTTTCAGAACCGTACAGGATATTCCTGAGGGAACGGCGAAATTCAAAAAAAGAACAAACTAGAAGCATTTAAAAACAAATAATAATTATTAACTAAAAAAAATTAATACCACATGTTTAAAACTAAAGAAGGAGTTTACAATTTTATTTACTCAATTGGAGCCGCAATCGTAATTTTAGGGGCGCTTTTCAAAATGACGCATTGGCATTTAGGTCCTCTTACCGGTAACGTAACCTTAGCAATAGGTTTGATTACGGAGGCGATCATTTTCACCATTTTCGCATTTGATGCACCAAAATCTGAAGAGTCTTATGCTTGGGAAAATGTATACCCTGAATTGTTAGATTCTCACGCATCACCAAATCCAAAACATTCTACGCTGGGTTTTCAATCAGCTGAAGTTAAAGAATTAGAAAATTCTTTGTCAGATAAATTAGATAAGATGTTGGCAGATGCTAAACTTGATGTAAGCCTTTTTGATAGATTGAGAACAGGCATAGATAAATTTTCATCTTCAGTAGACCAGATCAACCAGACAGTAGATGTTACAGGTTCTACTCAAAAATACAATGACCAGTTAATGCTTGCAGCAAGTCATCTTGAAAGCATGAATGCATTATATGCACTACAATTAGAGCATGGTAAAACACAAACTGAATACAGCAAAAAGTATGTAGAAGATATGCAGAAATCTGCTGCTCATTCAGAAAAATTCAACGATGAATTATCCGGATTAACTTCTAACCTTAACAGTCTTAATAGAGTTTACGGCGGAATGCTTAGCGCAATGAAATCATAGTTTTCTAACCATTATATTTAAAATTTAATTATTAACAAAATTTACTAAAGAAAATGGCACAAGGAAAACAGACGCCTCGTCAGAAGATGATCAACTTGATGTATCTGGTTTTCATTGCAATGCTTGCAATGCAGATCGACCAGGAAATCATTAGATCTTACAAAGATACCACCGGTTCTTTGGAAGAAACAAGAGCACTTACCGAAAACAATAATAAAATCTTTGGGATCACTTTAGCAGCTAAGGCCGCAAATACTCCTGAAACATTTACCACTCCTTTAAATAATTACAAAGGTTTAGAAGCAAAAGCCGATGATTTGGTTCAAAGTATCGAAACTTTGAAAACAGAATTGAGCAAAGGCGCTGAGTACAACAAAAACGAACAGGATATTCAGGAAAGTTTCGCTTCATTAAATAATACAGAACCTTCTTCGAACGTATTTTTTATTGGAGGTGACGAAAATAAACCTTCTAAAAAAGCCGATGAGTTAAAAACGAAGATCGAAGCTTTTAAAACTTATATCAACCAGACTTTCGGATCTAATAAATTGATGGAAGGAATGGTAGCAAGAACTAACAAACAAATGGTTACCGAATACAAGCAATTGCGAAACGGTAAAAACTGGGTTCAGTACAAATTTTATAATCAGCCGTTAATTGCTGCGTTGTCTAATTTGGAAGTAATTCAATCATCTGCGAGAGGAATACAAGGTGATGCATTATCAATTATGCTTCAGGAAAAAGTGGATGCAGACATCAAATTTGATGCTTATCAGGCAATTGTTTCCGCACCAACGATCGTTATTCAAGGCGAAACGGCCCAAGGTAAAGTTGCAATTGGAAATTATTCCAGCAATGTTCCTGGTTTAACAATGCCTGGTTTAACAGTTGAAAATGGTCAGGGAAGCCGTAATTTAGATACAGGTTCTTTGGGTGATAAAACTTTTGCGGGTACGATCTCTTTCAAAGATGTCAACGGAAAAGAAATTCCTTTAACTTACAATCATACTTATAAAGTAATTGCAGGAGCACAAGAGTTGAAAGCTCAAAAAGGAGCTATTGTAACTGCAGATAAAATGAATGTTTTATACAGAGGTTTACCAAATCCGATTTCAGGATCTATCTTAGGAGCAGACATGTCTGGAATTTCATTATCAGCAGCAGGTGCTTCTGTTAGCGGAAGTGGAGGAAAATGGACTGTAACTCCGGGAGCAGGTTCAACCGTAAAATTGACCATTTCTGGAAAAGATCCAAAAGGAGGAACTATTTCACAAGCATTTGATTTCAGAATTAAAAATGTTCCGCCACCAGTTGGTCAAATTCAGGGAAGCTTTGTGGTTTCGATGCCTGCAAGTTCAATTCCAAACCAGAAGGTTTCGGTTGTTATGCCAGAATTCGATTTCCCGGTAAGCTTCGTAGTGAACAGTTTTATGTTTAAAGTACCAGGAAAAGCAGGAATGCTGATCAACGGGAATTCATTGAGTTCAGTTGGTAATTTAACAAAAGGATTGCGAAATGGCGATATCGCTTACGTATTTAATATTAATGCAACAGCAACTGGATTAGGTAATCAAGCATTAAAACAAATTCCGCCTGTTGTAATAAACGTACAATAATTACGTTTAAAAATCATATATATATAATTTTCCAGAAAGATGAGAAAGATACTATTTCTGCTATTAGCTTTGAGTTTCCTAGGGTTAAATGCTCAAAAGAAAAAAAAGACAGTTAAGAAAAAGAAAGCAAGAACGACAAAAACTGTTGGTTCAAAAGCTGATGCGGGGCAAAATACGGCTAACATTGATTCATTAGTTAATGCTTACGCAACTCCTGCTGTTCCTGAGGTTCCAGAAGAGCCCATCAATTCGATGTCCATTTTAAATGCGAAATCTCCTGAATCTTTCAGAAAATACAGAGATCTTGGTATGATCAAGCAAGGTGATTCTATGGTTTCTACTAGAAAAACACCACTTAAATATGGCTTTATCGAAGATAAGGACATCTTAAAAAGTATGGTGGTTTGGGAAATTATCGATATGAACGACAAGATCAATCAGCCTTTCTATCATAACGAAGACGGAATAGTTTCTCAAAACAGATCATTGTATCAGGTTTTATTTGATGCTATTAATAATGGTAAGATCAAAGAAGTCTATGATGATGAACTGTTCACGGTAAGATTAAGTCCGGAAGCCATTCAGGCAAGGATCAAGAATGAAGTGATGAGTAATGCCGGAACTGATGCTATGAATGCTAATAACGGAGTTTTGACGGAGGAACAAAAGAAAGAATTCATAAACGTTTATGAAACTAAAACTGAAACAGTAAAGGTTTTGAAAATTAAAGGAATGTGGTACATTGATAAGCGAGATAGCCAGATGAAATACAGGCTCTTAGGAATTGCTGCAATGGGACCAGATCCATCAACAATGGGTCAGTTCGGGCCAGACGGAAAACCTTTAGCTTCAAAAGATGAACTCATCGATTTATTCTGGGTTTATTATCCAGATGCGAGAGAAGTTTTAGCGAATTCGGTTGCTTTCAATAACAAAAATCTTTCTTCAGACATCAGTTTTGATGATTTATTGAACGCCAGACGATTTTCTACGATCATTTATAAATCAGACAATGGTTTAGGAAACGGGGTTATCAAGGATTATATTCCGAAAGATGCCGATGGTCAGTTGGAAGAAAGTGAAGCGATTAAAGCGCAGATTCTCCAAATGGAAAATGACATGTGGAATTACTAAATTTCATTTGAAAATATCACAAAACCTGAGTATTTTTACTCAGGTTTTTTTGTCTTAAATTTTAGATTATTGTAAATGAAAAATGTTGATTATATAATTGTTGGTGGAGGTTATGCGGGGATTTTTTTTGCCCATCAATTGATTACTCACAATAAGTCTTTTGTTCTGTTTTCCGGAGACCAATTGGGAGCTTCCAAGGTTTCAGCCGGAGTTATAAATCCGGTTGTTCTAAAAAAGTTCACTACTTTTTGGCTCGCTGAAGAGCAGATTGATTTCCTAACAAAAACAATGTCGGAAATTGAAGTTTATACAGGGAAAAATTACCTGATCAACGAAAATATTCACCGTATTTTTCATGATAAAAATGAAAAAGAATTATGGTTAAGCAAAACCGAAACTGATGAGTTAAGACCATTTCTTAATCCAGATTTTGAAAATTTGGGAAACATAAAAAATCCGTTCGGAACCGGTTCTGTCAAGAAATCTGCGCGTATCAATGTCGACGCTTTTTTTAAAGATTTTTTCGATTATTTGAGAGAACATGATCAACTTGTTCAGGAGCAATTTGAATACTCACAACTATCAGACAATATTTACAAAGATTTTACTTTTAAACATCTCGTTTTCTGTGAAGGTATGGGAGTGCGGGCAAATCCTTTTTTCAATGATATACAGGTCATTCCGAACAAAGGCCATCATTTAAAAGTGAAACTTTCTGTGAAACTGGATCATCAATATACTTTGAAGAAAAAACATTTTCTGTTTCCATTAAATGAGGAGGCCTATTATTATGGTGGAAGTTATGATCCTAATGAAAGAGAGAATGAGATTGATGAATTCAAACGAGAAGAACTCATTGTTGGTTTACAGGAGTTTTATCCTCATGACTTTGAGGTTGAGGAAATCAACTATGGTTTTCGTCCTACTGTAAAAGACCGCCGACCAATTATAGGAAATCATCCCGAGCATCCGGATTATTTTATTTACAACGGCTTAGGAGCGCGCGGAATTTTAAACGGATGTTATTTTTCCCTGGAACTATTCGAGCATATCGAAAATGGAAAAGAATTAATGGCGGAAGTTGATATAAAACGGTTTAATAAAAAGAAATAATTCCATCCTATTTGATAGTTAAACCGTAAAATAAAATGGAATTAAAATCATTAGAAACGCATTCGGTTATCAAAAAATTTTATCATCATTTGTGTTGGTGAAATAAAATTTTTTAAAGCTCGTGACAACGCTTATGTGGTGTGTTTTTAGAACCTATAAAGGTCAGATTTCAAATAATTCTAAATTGAAGAAGTTTTAGGAAATCCAAATTTTATCTGCGCAAAAATCGGCAGGTTATAAACTTTGTGCAATACGTAAAACGACGTATTTTACTGTCAATTATTTTCATCTAAATTGTACTTTGCTTAAATGTAGCTTTAAATTTTTTTGAATTGAAGGTATTTTTTGACCTGATTAAGCTGGATTTCGTCGTTTATTTATTTCTCCTCACTAAACTTTAACGTAATTTTATCTTTAAAATTTACTTTTTATTTTTTCTTCGTTGTACCTTACATACTCAAATTTAATGAAAGCAGAGTTCCGGTAACACTAAAAAAGTTGCATTCTCTACCAGATTCTAGCCGAGTCATTGCATGTTATTTTATGAATGGTCAGTTCGAATTAAAAGATAAATCAGCATTTGTTTTTTCCATGAACGAAACCGAATGCGTCTTTTTATAAAGCAAGAGCAGGTAGTAAATGGACTCTAAATTGCTTTATTTTTTAAACATCTATTTCCCGGATTTTAAATTCTAAAAGAGTTAAAAATTCACATTAAAATTAAAGAAGAAGTATAATAATATGGAAACTAAAAATTTAATTCAAAAAAGTATTGACACCGTAAGAGTTTTATCCGCCGATGCTGTTCAAAAAGCCAACTCCGGCCATCCGGGAACACCAATGGCTTTAGCTCCTCTTGGGCATGTTTTGTGGTCGGAAGTCATGAAATACAATCCGAAAAATCCTGCGTGGGCAAATCGCGATCGTTTTATTCTTTCTTGTGGTCACGCTTGTATGTTGCAATACAGTTATTTGCATTTAACAGGTTATGAAATTTCTTTAAAGGATATTGAAAATTTCCGTCAGCTTCACAGTATAACAGCCGGTCATCCGGAATATGGATTAACGCCCGGAATCGAAGTGACGACAGGACCATTAGGACAGGGATTTGCGAATGGAGTTGGAATGGCGATTGCTCAGCAATACATGGCGAAACGCTACAACCAACCCGATTTCAATATTTTCGACTATCATATTTATGCAGTTTGCAGCGACGGCGACTTGATGGAAGGAGTTTCTGCAGAAGCCGCTTCATTTGCAGGACATCTTGGTTTGGGAAATATGATTTATTTCTACGACAGCAATCACATTACTATTGAAGGCGACACGGATATAACTTTTGAAGAAGACGTTTCCAAAAGATTTGAAGCTTACGGATGGCATGTGCAAAATCTTCCCGATATTAATGATTTAGACGCATTGAATGCCGCCATTAAAAATGCAAAAAATGAAACAACTCGTCCTTCTTTAATTAAAGTTCGAAGCATTATCGGTTACGGAAGTCTAAATAAAGAAGATACTGCCGCAGCTCATGGTTCTCCTCTAGGTAAAGATGAAGTCCGTTTGGTGAAAGAAAATTTCGGCTTTGATCCCGATAAGAGTTTCGTCATTCCCGAAGAGGTTGCCGATTTTTACGAGAAAGCAGGAGAGAATGCTGCGAAGAACGAAACTGAATGGAACGAACTTTATAAAAATTACAAAGAGCGCCATCCAGATTTAGCCAAAGAGTATGAAGATATTACCTCCGGAAAAGTACCGGAAGGTTGGGAGAAAAAACTCCCCGTATTTGAAGCCGGAGAAGATTTAGCCACAAGAAAAGCTTCCGGAAAAACTTTAAACGCAATTGCAGAATATTTCCCACAACTCATCGGTGGTTCTGCGGATCTTGCGCCTTCTACTGATACCAATCTCGACGATTATAAATCTTTTTCAGCAAAAAACAGAGACGGAAGAAATTTCCACTTTGGAATTCGCGAACATGCAATGGGTGCCGTTTTGAATGGAATGGTTCTCAGTAATTATTTAATTCCCTACGGCGCGACATTTTTGATCTTTTCTGATTATATGCGACCACCGTTAAGATTGGCGTCCATCATGAAGATCCGTCCGATCATGGTTTATACGCATGACAGTATCGGTTTGGGCGAAGATGGAACAACACACCAACCGGTCGAACAATTGATAGGATTACGCACAGTTCCAAATATGACCGTCATTCGTCCCGCCGATGCAAATGAAACTGCTCAAGCTTGGCGCGTTGCCATCGAACATAAAGACGGTCCGGTTTGCATCGTCTTGACTAGACAGGGAATTCCGATTATCGATCAGAAAAAATATGCAAGTGCAAAAAATGTAGAAAAAGGCGCCTACATTCTTTCAGATTCTGAAGGCGAACCCGATGTGATTCTCATCGCTACAGGTTCTGAAGTTCACTTAATTATGCAGGCGCAGGAAGAATTGAAAAAAGAAAATATTAATGCAAGAGTCGTAAGCATGCCGTGCTGGAATCTGTTCGACAAACAAAGCGCAGAATACCGTGAAAAAGTTTTTCCGAAAAAAATTCGCAAACGTTTGGCGGTAGAAGCAGGATCACCTGTTGGTTGGATGAAATATACAACAGATGATGGAGACGTTGTTGGAATAGAAAAATTTGGAGAATCAGCTCCTGCGGAAGAAATATTTGAGGAGTACGGCTTCACTGTAGAAAACGTCGTGAAAAGAGCACGGGATTTGCTTTTAAAGAAAGACTAGAACTTTTGTCCACCTCCTTTCTTCATGATTTCTAATAATATTCAAATAAAAAAATGTCCAACGAAAGCCTTAAAATCGGAATTTGTGCAGACCATGGTGGTTTTGACCTTAAAGAAAGAATAATTTCCTTTTTAAAAGAGAATAATTTCCAACCCGTTGACTTTGGTGCAAAGGAACTTGACAATGCTGATGATTTTCCTGATTATGTTATTCCACTCGCGAAAGCAGTTACAGCCGGAGAAGTTTTTCGGGGAATCGCAATTTGTGGAAGTGGGGTTGGAGCATGTGTTGCGGCAAATAAAATTTCCGGCGTAAGAGCGGCTTTAATTACCGATTACTTTTCCGCCCATCAAGGTGTGGAAGATGATGACATGAATTTGATCTGTCTTGGTGGTCGGGTAACAGGCTATGCAAGTGCGGAAGAATTAGTTCTGGCTTTTTTAAACGCCAAATTTATAGGTGCAGAAAGACATCTGCGGCGACTGAAGAAAATTCAAAACTTGGAGAACAATTAATAATTAGATTTTTTTTTCCTATCTGAGTGGAACGCCTTTGCGGACTTAATCAATCACAATGTTTAAAATTTTCTTTGCTGAACTTCGCGTTTAGATACATTAATAAAGTTGAGCAAATTCATATATTAATCTTTAAAACAATCAAAATGAATCCATTAAATAAAATAAGAAACTTAGGACAAAGTATTTGGCTCGATCTACTAGACCGCGAAATTATGACATCCGGAAAATTGCAAGATCTCATTGATAATGATAACTTGCGTGGATTGACTTCTAATCCGTCTATTTTTGAAAAAGCCATCAGTGGAAGTTCAGATTATGACGAAGATATTGTAAAACTGGCACAAAAAGAAACCGATAATTCTGCGATATTTTTCGATCTGGCAATTGCAGACATTCAAAAAGCTGCAGATCTATTCAAACCGGTTTATGATAAAACCGAGGGTAAAGATGGTTTCGTCAGTTTAGAGGTTTCCCCTTATTTGGCGAGAGATACCGACGGAACGATTTCGCAGGCTAGAGAACTTTGGAAAAGAGTAGATCGTAAGAATGTGATGATCAAAATTCCGGGAACCAAAGAAGGATTGATCGCGATCCGCGAATGTTTGCGCGAAGGAATTAATATTAATGTCACGTTGCTTTTCGGACTTCCGCGTTATCGTGAAATTACCGAAGCTTTTATGGGTGGTCTTGAAGATCGCCTTGCAGAAGGAAATTCCATTAAAGATGTTGCTTCTGTAGCGAGTTTCTTTTTAAGCAGGATCGACGTTATGGTTGATCCAATGTTAAAAGAAAAGGGTGCTGATCAACTTTATGGAAAGATCGCCATCGCTTCCGCAAAACAGGCATATCAGATTTATTTGGAGATGGTTCAAAGCGACCGTTTTAAAAAACTCGAAGAAAACGGAGCTCAAAAACAACGCGTTCTTTACGCAAGTACCGGTACAAAAGATCCTTCATTTAGTGATGTAGTTTACGTAGAAAGTATTATTGGAAAAGATACCATCAACACGCTTCCTATCGAAACCATCGATGCTTTCCGTGATCATGGAAATGCCGAAGAAACTTTGACCACCAATTTAGACGAAGCGAATAGAGCAATGGAAGAATTGAAAGAAAAAGGAATCGATATCGATAAAATTACCCAAAAGCTTGAAGATGAAGGAATCGAAAAATTCAACCAGGCTTATGAAAAACTGATCAAAAGTATCGACAGTCAAAAACGTAAACTGTAACGTAATGGCAGAATTTGATGTTTCCAGAATTAAGGTAGTTTTCATGGATATCGGTGGCGTTTTGCTCACCAATGGTTGGGATCATGAATCTCGCTTAAAAGCCGCGAAAGTTTTTAATTTTGATTACACGGAAATGAATATTCTTCATAATTTCATTTACAATGTTTTTGAAATTGGCAGTATTTCTCTGGATGAATATTTAGATACCATTTTATTTAATCAACCGCGTGATTTTTTAAAAGAGGATTTTAAAGAATTTATGTTTGACCGATCTGTCGAATTACCACAATTTCTAGACTGGTCAAAATCCTGGAAAAAACAAACTGATTTAGCAGTGTTCGCTTTGAGTAATGAAAACGAAGAACTCAATGATTACCGCATCAAGAAATTTAAACTACATGATCTTTTTGATGGATTTTTCTCCTCCTGTTATTTGGGAATGCGAAAACCAGATCCCAGAATTTATAAAACTGCCATGGAAATTGCACAGGTTAAACCCGATGAATGCATCTATCTCGACGACCGACCCATGTTGGTTCAAGCGGCTAAGAAATTAGGAATGAACAGTATTCTCCATCAGGATTTTGAAACCTCAAAAAACATTTTAGAAAACTTTATAAGAAAATAAAATTATGAACGAAAATAAAAATCAGAACGCTTTTGGAATGATCGGTTTGGGAACAATGGGTTCCAACCTTTTACAAAATATCGCCGACCACGGATATTCTTGTGCTGGATATGATAACAATACGAAAACCGTACAGAAACTTAATGACTTGAAAAATGAAAATATCCACGGATTTTCAGATTTGAAACAATTTACGGACAGTCTGAAAAGTCCGAAAGTTGTCATGATGCTCGTCCCTGCAGGTGAAATTGTAGACAGCGTTATCAAAGATCTTTTAACTGTTTTAGATAAAGGAGATATCATCATCGACGGTGGAAATTCACATTTTACCGATACAGAAAGACGGTATCTTGAATTAGAAAAGCAGGGTTATCATTTTGTAGGAATGGGTGTTTCCGGTGGTGAAGAAGGCGCCAGAAGAGGTCCGAGCATGATGCCGGGCGGAGATCAAGAAGCTTATGAAGTTTTAAAACCTATCCTGGAAAAAATTGCGGCTCATGTAAATGGCGAACCGACTGTTGCTTTTATGGGAGAACGTTCAGCCGGACATTTTGTGAAAATGGTTCACAACGGCATCGAATACGCGATCATGCAACTGATTTCGGAAACCTATGAGATAATGAAAAATGGTCTTGGAATGAAGAATGATGAAATTCAAAAAGTTTATAAAAAATGGAATGAAGGTCGCTTGAAATCTTATTTATTAGAAATCACGGCCGATATTTTCACTTATAAAAATGAAGGCGAAAAGGAATTTTTGTTAGACAGCATTCGCGATCAGGCAAAAGCGAAAGGAACAGGGAAATGGACTTCTCAAGCAGCGATGGATCTCCATCTTCCAACTCCGATTATCGATATTGCAGTTTCGATGCGCGATCTTTCCAGTTTAAAAGAGTTGCGTGTAGAAGCTTCCAAAATATATCTGGACTCTACGGAAATGGATTATAAAACCAACAACGAACAATATTGTACTCAGTTGGAAGAAGCCTTTTACTTTGCGATGGTTTCTGCGTATGCACAGGGAATGCATTTGCTTTATCAAGCGAATGTTGAATTTAAATACAATTTGAATCTAGATACCATTGCGAAAATATGGCGTGGTGGCTGTATTATTAGGTCAGAGTTTTTAGAAGATATTTATGCAGCTTATAATAAAAATCCTGAATTGACACATTTGCTTTTAGATGCTTCTGTAGCCAAGGATCTTTCCTCCAGTATTCCGGCGATTCGAAAAGTCGTTTCAGATGCGGCGCTTCATGGTATTTCCACCCCGGCTTTTTCTGCATCTTTAAGTTATTTTGATGATTTTAGAAATGAAAATATGCCAACGAATTTAATTCAGGCACAACGCGATTATTTCGGGTCTCATACTTATGAATTGAAAGCGAAAGAAGGCGTTTTTCACACCAAATGGATGATGGAAAATATCAAGGAGTAAACTTTTTTAAATTAGATAAATTGTAAAAATGCCAAACACGATCAATATAGAAAGTCCTACCGTTCTCATAATTTTCGGCGGTAACGGAGATTTAACAAAAAGGAAAATTATTCCCGCTTTATACAATCTGTTCCTTGAAAACAGATTACCCGAGAAGTTCGCGATCATCGGAACTTCAAGAACCAAATTTACCGATGATAAATACCGTGCCTTGCTTTTAGCAGGAATCAATGAATTTTCCCGAACCGGTAAAGCGAAGAAAGAAGACTGGGCTAATTTTTCCGCGAAGATCACTTATCAGGCGGCGAATATTAAAGATGTTGCCTCTTACAATGATTTCGAAGGAAGGATCAGTAAACTGAAAACTGAGTGGAAAGAAGATCCCGCGATTCTGTATTACTGTGCTGTTTCGCCCGATTTATTTTGCACCATCGCCGAGAATGTTTCAAAAAGCAAATTAGAAAATAATAAGGATACGACCAGGATGATTATTGAGAAACCCTTTGGTCGAGATCTGGAATCTGCGAAAACTTTGAACGCAAAATTACTCACCATTTTCGATGAGAAACAGATCTACAGAATTGACCATTATCTCGGAAAAGAAGTCGTTCAAAACGTCATGGCTTTCCGTTTTGCGAATACGATCATGGAACCTTTGTGGAATCGGACGCATATCGAACATGTTCAGATTTCAGTGACAGAAAAAATTGGCGTTGAAGACCGCGGAAGTTATTTCGATCATGCCGGAATTTTGCGCGACATGATTCAAAATCACCTGCTTCAATTGTTGTGTATTATCGCAATGGAACCACCTGTGAACTTTGATGCAGACTTGGTTCGGGACAAAAAAGTAGAGGTTTTAAAAGCCATGCGAAAAATTGTTCCGGGAATGATCGACAAAGTGGCCGTTCGCGGTCAGTACGGTCCCGGTTGGGTAGAAGGGAAGGAAGTTCCCGGTTATCGTGATGAGGTTGATGTTGACCCGGATTCCAATACTGAAACGTATGCTGCTATGAAATTTTATGTAGATAACTGGCGTTGGCAAGGTGTTCCGTTCTATTTGAGAACTGGGAAAAGATTATTCAAATCGGCTTCGCACATCATCATTCAGTTTCGGGAAGTTCCTCATAATATGTTTACGAACAAAGCGGAGAATCTTCCAAAACAAAACCGACTCATCATCAGTATTCAACCTGATATGTCCATTAAATTTCAACTGGAAAGCAAAACTCCGGGCTTGGAAATGACTTTGAATACCGTAGATATGGTTTTTGATTATGCCGGAAAAACGAAAATTGATTCCCCTGAAGCTTATGAAACCCTTCTATTAGATGTAATTTCTGGCGATCAAACATTATTTATGCGTGCTGATCAAGTGGAAGCTGCGTGGGAAGTGGTGATGCCCGTTCTTGATTACTGGGAAAATAATAAAATACCCGATTTTCCAAATTATCCCGCCAATTCCTGGGGTCCGGAAAATGCAGAAGCATTGATCGCAAAAGATGGTTTTCACTGGATCAATTTACCCGACAAAAATTTAAAAGAGTAATAATGAAGTTGAAAATATATAATAATATTGACGATGTAATAAAAGCTTTGGCAGAAAGAATTTGCGAAGTTTCAAAAGAATCCATCCAATTGCATGGACAATTTAATTTTGTGCTTTCCGGTGGAAGTTCTCCGAAAAAATTATATGAATTGTTGGCATCGGAATCTTATCGCGATAAAATCGACTGGGAAAAAACTTATTTTTTCTTTGGAGATGAAAGATTCGTTCCCGCCGATAGTTCAGAACGAAATTCGATGATGGTTGAAGAAGCTTTATTCCAACCTTTAAAAATTAAGAATTCGAATATTTTTGAAGTCGACACAACCGGTTCTCCCGAAGAATCGGCGCTGAAATACTGGGAAGTAATTTCAGATCATTTTAAAGGAAATCTTGTGGAATTTGATTTCACTCTTTTGGGTCTCGGCGATAATTCACACACCGCGTCACTTTTTCCAAACACTTCGGTCTTGGAGGAAAGGGAAGCAACTATTAAAGCAGTTTTTGTGGAAGAAGTTGATATGAATCGAATTACAATGACGGCGCCTTTAATTAATGAATCTAAAAATATTGCATTTCTGGTTTTTGGAGAGGGAAAAGCTGAAGCCGTTTATCATATTTTAGAAGATCATTCGGGTTCCGCAAATGAATATCCGGCGCGGTTAATTTCAAAAGATGAAAATAAGACAGAATGGTTTTTAGACGAAAAAGCGGCTTCTCAATTGAAGCATAAATAAATATTTTTCTAAATTATTATAGTTTTAAAAATATAATTTACCCTGATAAGTCTTTTAACTTCGATAAAATATTTCTAATGAAAGCACTACAAATAAAAGGATACGGCGACGTAGAAAGTAATTTAGCTTTCAATAACATCGAAAATCCTTCAATCAAGGAGAATCAGGTTTTGATTGAAATCTTCGCTGCAAGCACAAATCCCATTGATTATAAAATTATTGAAGGACTTTTAAAGCAAGTCATCAAATTAAATTTTCCCACCGGTATTGGTTACGACCTCTCAGGAATTGTTCGGGAAACTGGTAAAAGTGTCAAGGGTTTTAAAGTTGGAGATGAGGTTTTTTCCAGCGTTCCTCAAGAATCCCGTAGTTCTTTTGCTGAATTTATCGCAGTTGATGAAAATATGGTTTGTTTGAAACCGAAGAATTTAAATTTCGAAGAAGCTGCCTCTTTACCAATGGTCGGTCTTACCACAATTCAGGCTTTTAAAAGAGGAAATCTGAAAGCTGGAGATAGGATTTTGATACACGCCGGTTCGGGTGGCATCGGTTCATTTGCAATTCAATATGCGAAAAATATTGGCGCTTATGTTTACACAACAACGGGTACTGCAAACGTTGGCTGGGTAAAAGAATTGGGCGCTGATCGTGTCATAGATTATAAAACTGAAAATTATCTGGACCTGGTAAAAGACGTGGATTTTGTTTACGATACGCTTGGAGAACAATTTACGATTGACGCTTTTAAAGTGATCAAAGTCGGTGGAAAAGTAATTTCACTCATTGGTCCGGTTGATGACGAAACTGCAAAAGAATTCGGCCTAAATTTAATTGCGAGAATTTATTTATACTTTAAAAGAATAAAACTGACAGGTAAGATCAAAGAGAAATCAGCCTATTATAAACTGATTTCAATGAAACCCAATAGTGAAGATCTGGAAATTATTAAAAAACTGGTCGAAGAAAATAAAGTAAAATCCATCATTGATAAAATATTTCCCTTTTCTGAATCCGTCAATGCATTGCTTTATCAAAAATCTGGGCGTGCAAAAGGAAAGATCATTATAAAAATGAAGTAGCATTTAGTGAGTTGAAATCGCTTAGATAATTTCTCTTCATATCTATATTTTTCATTATCAAATCTTAAAGATGTAATTCGTTAAGATTAAATTATTTTTCAATTCCCATCGCCGCATAATATGCTGCACCCATCAAAGCAGTTTTATCATTGAGTACAATTTTCACAGGAATTGTTTTTAGCAAATGTTCCATTCGACCTGCATTGATAAAGTTTTTATAGAATTGTTTTTTATCGATGAGCTTAAGAATTTTCGGCGCAATTCCGCCACCTATATAAATTCCACCCGTTGCGTTTGCCTTTAACGCGAGCTGTGCGGATTCGATGGCAAGATAATTCAAAAATAGCTGGAGGGTTTCCACGCAAACAGAATCTTTATTTTCTAAAGCCGCAGCAGAAATAACTTTTGCCGAACGGTCAATTTTTAATTGTTCCTTCAGCCACTGCGGTTCTTTTTCCTTTCTATATTGTCGCAGAAATTCGTAGATGTTCATAATTCCCTGTCCTGAAACTACGCGTTCCCAACTCACATGGTCAAATTTCGTTTTTAAATATTTCCACAATTTCATACCCAGTTCATCGGTCGGACTAAAATTACAGTGACCACCTTCCGTCGCATAAGGGTGAAAATTCGAACCATCCCAATATAATCCTGCCTCTCCAAGACCTGTTCCGGGCGAGATAATTGCGGCATTTCCGGGATCGTCATCGCCTTTAGTTAAAACTTGAAAGTCTTTCTCTTCAAGTGCAGAAAGTCCATAAGCATTCGCCTCCAAATCATTGATAAGAAGTATTCGCTTAATATTTAAATCACCCTCCAATTTTTTCGCATCGATTTCCCAGGCGAAATTTACGCCGCGAACTTTATCACCATCAACCGGTCCTGCAACACCTAAACAGGCGCAATTTATTACGATAGATTTGTCATTGTGAAAAGTGCGGAGCGCCTTTACGAAAGATTCATGGTCGCTCGTTGGGAATCTTTGACTTTTTAGGGAAACCAGTTTTCCTTTCTGAATTTCGAACAGGGCAAAATCGGTTTTCGTTCCGCCAACATCTGCAGCAAGTACTACTCCGGAATTTGGTAATTTATTTTTTTTCGAAGGATAAGCCATTGGTAATTGGGCTTCTAAAATATCTGGTAAGGAACTTGAATTGAAGTTTTCCATTTTTAGTTGCTTTTAAGGGAAAAATTTTTAGAAAAATAATTTTGGGAAGAATCTGAAAAGTCCAAATACTTATTAGCAATGAATTTGAAATTAAATCAAAATAACGGTTAATTTTTTTCCGTCGATTCTTATCTTATTTAAAGATAAGATTTTTTAAGAACAAATTTTCCTAACTCAACAAAAATTACTTCTCCCCATAAATTAAGAGCGCAGTTCCTTCAATATTTACATTTCCGTCTGGATATTTTTTATTGACCAGTTCACAGACTTCTTTTTTTATTTTTTCCCTCATCTTTTCATCCGCGTTGTTAAGTCCAGCCACAATCGGAGCGGCAATTTCGGTCATGAGTTGCCAGTAAATTTCTGCGGTTCCGCATTGGAGGACGCAAGAGATCTTAGTTTCAGTACTATTTTTGAAACCTGCTTCATTAAAAATATCGGTCATTAAACCACTTTTTCCACACCGAAAAATCCCCGGAGATCCTGAAAGCGGAGGAGGTAAGTGCATATTTTTATTGATGATTTCTCCAATGGCGCTTCCCCAGAAATTTTCTTGAGGTGTTCCCCAAACGGCAGTCGCTAGTTTACCACCTGGTTTTAAAACCCGCAATATTTCTTTCGCTGCTAATAGCATATCTGGGAAAAACATAAATCCCATTCTACAACTAACCGAATCGAAAGTATCACTTTCAAAAGGAAGTTCGGAAACATCGCAGGCAAGAAATTCAACATTTGTTATTCCTTGTAGTAGGGCATTTTCCCGCGCAATATTGAGCATGTCATCGGATAGATCTGTAACAATCACTTTTCCATCGGGAACCATTTTTGCGAGACTTAATGCAGGTTCGCCGGTTCCTGCAGCAATATCCAGAATTAATTCTGAGCCTTTCGGTTGGAGTAATTTAATAATTCCATCTGCAGCAGGTTGCATGTGTTCGAGAAGTTTTGATTCCCATTTTTTCCAGCCTGTAGAAAATTGATTCCAGGAGGCTTTTTGCTTTTCGCTAACGTTTTGAAAATGGCTTTCCATGATTTTAATTTTTAAATAAAACAGGTTGATAAACAATCAAAGGTACAACGTTTAATCATATGGAATTCAGGGTTTTGTGTATTTTTTTATTTCAAAGATGAAAGCATTTTTTAATGAAGTGTTTGAGGAAATATTATTGGTATTTTACTAAAAACTCATATTCTCAGAGGAAAAAAGTTTTTAAACAGAGGATTAAAATTAGTGGCAATTTTTAGATCCTGATTTAAATTTTAAGTGTTTTTTATTAATGCTGTAGCAGGAGTAAATAATCGTTTCCTTTAATCGACATGCTCTCTGCCGATGATTGTTGCAATGGATGATTAATTAAATCATAAAACTTTTGGTTTCGCAACAAACTTTCAAAATTGTAGTAGAATTACTACAAAGAATTTAGAAAAGTGGGTCTATCTTTGAATTATCAAAAACAGTAAGAATATAAAAAAATTCAAAAATAATTTAATAATTTAAAATTTAGAAATCATGGCAGCAAACAATTCAAGAGGTGTTCTGAAATTCAACGGAGGCGCAGAACAGAAAGTTTTAAAACTTAATTACAGTGTATCAAGATCTACGGACGTTTCCGGACGGGTAGCTTCAGATCCATCAAATGCACTGATCAAAATTACAATCGAAGCAACAGAAGATGCTCATGTACTGGAAAGTTTATTGAATGGGAAATACAAACCAACAACTGGTGAAATTACTTTCAACAAATCTCACGAAGAAGGAACATTGATCACCTTGAAATGGAATAATGGTTATGTGATCCAGCACGAAGTAGATTTCGATGCTATTGATTCAGACAACATGTTGATCTCATTCGTAGTAAGTGCAGAGAAAATCGACTACGGTACCTCTGCTTATGAAGGAGTTTGGCCGGGTAAATAAGAAGTTTGAAAACTTTTTAAATCGGTTTTAAAACTTGAAAAGGTTTTGTTAAACTAAAATAATTCCCGATGAATATGCTTTACGCAATTTTTATCGGGAATTTTTTATAATATCGGTCAGATTAATTTTTAATGAGCCTGCAATATCCTGGAAAAATGATATTTTTAAACTTAATTAAAAATATATACTTAATTTTAGTACATCAAATTTGTCTTTTAAACCTTTAAACCTTTAAACTTTAGAAGTTTGATAATCGTAAAGTACGAACTGAAAAAAAATAAGGATCAACTTTCAAATTA
>NZ_JADPVI010000001.1 GCF_015679325.1 Kaistella gelatinilytica | reverse complement strand
TTTTAGCAGAGGGGCTCACCTGTTCCCATTCCGAACACAGAAGTTAAGCCCTCTAGCGCCGATGGTACTGCGTAAGCGGGAGAGTAGGTCGCCGCCAGTTTTTTTAAAAGCTCATCAATTTTTTTGATGAGCTTTTTTTTGTTGTAAACTTAGAGAACATCGTGAACGAAGACGAAGTAGAAATGATAGTTGATAATAGTATGAAGATAAATGGAGGATGGAGGATAAAATGAGCGCAATGAAGGCTGTTTTATGAATTCAAACTAAAATATTTGATTGTTGATTCAGCAAGTAATAAATCTTAAGTAGACGAAGATTTACTATTTTACAATTCAACGAAATCATATTTATCTACCTACTTTTATAAATTACCTGATAAATATTATTGTAAAGATTTTATTGGATCAATAGCGTGTTCTGATGGTAACACTTTTGTGTAAGTGTTTATTCCCAGCGCACTTATCCGTTGGCTGCAAGAATCTGAAATTACTACTAAACTGAGTTTATCATTGGCGATGGTAAACTTGTAGGTTCCTTGTGAAAGCATGAGACATGGTGATGCTCCACTGGTTTTTACCACCGTGATGCTATCACCTTGTACAGTGTAGTTCATCTGTTCGATCGTCTTACCGTTCCACATCACCGTATAAACATCCTTTGAGAATTGTAAGATCACCGTTTCGGGAGATGGAATGTTTGCTATTCCTTGCCATTGTGTGTTTTCAAGAATATATTTGCTACTATTTTTTCCTGCGCGTTGATTGACGCAGTGCACCATACAATAAAGCTTATTGTCAGTAATTTGATTAGTGTTTTCATTGTATAAAATTTATTGGAGTAAAGGTCTTTCTTTTCTTTGGGAAATTACCCCGTCTTATCACCCATTATTAATTTTTTATCATTCTAAAACTTTATTTTTTCGAAATGGGAGTGAAATTTTATTTTAGCCCAGATGGGAGCGGCATCCTTTTTTGCCGGCAATGATTTGATTTTTGAACCTCAATGTTGGAAGCAAAAAAGATAGAGCGGAAAGCTGGTTGTTGGTTGGAAGAAGGGAAAATCTGGGTGCTCCTCATTGAAAAAGTATTTATTTAACGATAAATACTGGTTCATCGTTTTACAGTCAGTAAAAGTATTAAAGTCTTTGTAGAGACTTGTGACTGATTCTAATTTGAAGTATCTTTAAAACTTATTGATAATCTAATTAAATCTGTCATGAAAAAAAGTATCTTATCTTTATTATTCCTTGGAGCAGTTGCAATGGGCAATGCACAGGTGAAAACTCCGCAAGCGAGTCCGGCTGCAACGGTGATGCAAACTATTGGACTTTCTGAAGTTACGGTAGAATATTCCCGACCGTCTGCGAACAGCAGAAAGGTTTTTGGTAATCTGGTGCCGATGAATCAAGTTTGGCGAACGGGTGCTAATGGGTCTACCGATATCACTTTTAAAAATGATGCAACTTTTAACGGGATCGCTGTTCCGGCTGGGAAGTATGCGCTATACACCATTCCTTCACTGAACGAGTGGGAAGTGATTCTTTATAAGGATACGGAACAATGGGGTGCGCCAAAAGAATTGAAAGCGGATCTGGTTGCGGCAAGAACGAAAGTGAAAGCAGAGAAAAGTGTAACGACCTTTGAAACTTTTAACATCGGTTTTGATGATCTGAAAACGGATAAAGCGAATCTCGTGATGAACTGGGAAAACACGATGGTGAAAGTTCCGATCTTTATGGATTCAAGGAAGGAAGTTTTGGAATCGATCAAGACGACTCTTAAAAAGAAGGATGCTAAAGCGGGAGATTATCACCAGGCTGCGAATTATTATCTTCAGGAAGGAATAGATCTGAGGAAAGCGCTGGAATATACGAAGAAGGCGAATTCGCTTCAGCCCGATACGTATTACATGCTGAAATTGAAGGCTGAAATTGAAGCTGCGAATGGAATGAAGAAAGTGGCGATTGCTACTGCGAATCAATCTCTAGCGCTTGCAAAGAAGGAGGGAAATGAAGATTACGTGAAAATAAATACTGATAATATCGAGAAATGGAGTAACACTAAGTACAAAGTTTCTAACTAAAATAGAAAACGGGCACTTGTAAAAGTGTCCGTTTTTTTTTGGTGATCATTCTTAGCTGTTTATCAATTGCTTGTATGGAGGTTTATTGTTTTTGCGGGTGGTAGTATTCTCTTTGCGGGTGGTAGTATTCTCTTTGCGGGTGGTAGTATTCTCTTTGCGGGTGGTAGTATTCTCTTTGCGGGTGGTAGTATTCTCTTTGCGGGTGGTAGTATTCTCTTTGCAGGTGGTAGTATTCTCTTTGCGGGTGGTAGTATTCTCTTTGCAGGTGGTAGTATTCTCTTTGCGGGTGGTAGTATTCTCTTTGCGGGTGGTAGTATTCTCTTTGAAGGTGGTAGTATTCTCCTCATCCCAACCCTCTCCAAAGGAGAGGGAGTAATTGCATTATCTTTTTTAATAAACAAACTCGCTAATCTTTGATTTTTAGCGAGAGTGTGTTAGAGTTTTGGTTTTCTAATTTGAATTCCTTTTACCTGCGCAAATTCCGGACTTGTGGCACCGAAAATTGCTTTGACATAGAGTTTAACGTCTTTTGCGGTTTCGAAGAGGGAATTTTCGTTGGTGTAAAGGATTTTATCTCTTGCGATTCTGGAATTGCTTACGGCGGCATAGACTGTTGCTACGGCATCATTTTTTTGAATAAGGTCAGCAATTTTTGTGTCGAGGGTGGCAATTTGTAGGTCAACTTCATTTGGAGCATAAGAAGGATCGGCTTCTAAGATTGATTTTAATCCTGATAAATGCTGAATGAGTTGATCGTAAGATTGCTGACTCGTAGATATTGTGTCGGGAGGTGGTGCATTTGGATCCAGCGGAGTTTTTGGTGAGGAAGAACTTTTTCCTTGAATTTTATTATTAAAAGTTTTGGCATCGGCGATGGTTTCGGCGGAAGCATCTGTGCTTTGAAGCGCGGCAAGGAGTCGAGTCGCAAGAATTTTGACATCGCTAAAGGCGGCAACGCGTTCATTAACTTTGGTGTTGAAGGCAGTGTTTTTGGGGATTACCTCTGCGACGCTATTGTCGGCGGCAGCTTTTAGCGTAATAAGCTGGGGAAGCTGGAGATTGTTTTTTGAAGGGTTGTACGTTGCGCCGTAAGCAGTAACGAATTCGATAAGGTCTTGGAAGTTGGCGACGTTTTTGGCGTGGCCTGTTTCGGATGTAGATGCCATGGTATTAGTTTTTAATGGATTAATTAGGTGTGAAATTAAAGAAAGAAGGGTTTATTAACGACCGTTAAAAAACCCTTTTTTATGTTTAATTAATAAAGATATCTGAGAGAGAATTGGTAAAAATAATTGGAGTCCTTGTTAATCTATTGATTAACGGGGATTTTTTTTGCAAAAATTCTTCTGTCATAGGTTCATCTATCATGCATTGAGATTATTTAATTAAAATTAGAAATGTGGCTTATTGCCAGTTGTAGTATTGACAACAAAATTTAAAATTTACAAAGGCTTCAAATATATATTTATGAATGTTAAGGAAAAGCTAGGAGAGCGGATTTGTGAACTGCGACGAGAACAATCATTATCGCAGGAAAAGCTCGCATTGAAAGCAAACATAGACAGAGCTTACATGCATTTAATTGAAAAAGGTAAGACTAATGTTTCAATAGAGTTGATTGAAAAGATAGCAATTGCTTTGGAGATAAATATTAAAGATCTTTTTTGAGTACGATCTTTTTTGAACGTGTCAAGGTCTAAAAAAGGATTGTAAAATGAATGGTAAAATATTATTACTCGATTTATTGGCGGAAAGTCTTGGCTTATCATACGGATTTGAGCAAGTTGTTTTTCAGATGTTTTTGAATTTTAATAATAATGCAATTACTGTAAAAACATTTTAATTTTAATGAAGAATTTTAATTTTATAGATTTATTTGCCGGAGCTTCTGGAATGTCAGAAGGTTTCATTAGAGCAGGGCTAAATCCGATTTCACATATTGAAATGGATAAAGACGCTTGTGACTCTATAAAAACACGGTCTGCTTACCACTATTTAGTTGGAAATAAAAAGGAAAAATACTACACAGAATATTTACGTGGAGATATTTCGAGGCAGGAATTATATACACATGTTCCTAAAGGAATTTTAGATTCCGTCTTAAATATTGAAATTACAGATGATTCTATAAAATCAATATTTTCAAAAATAGATGAGACATTAGATGGCAAAAAGATAGATTTAATAATTGGAGGACCGCCTTGTCAAGCTTACTCTTTATTAGGGAGACATCAGGAAAATATAGAAAATGATCCACGAAATAAGTTATACATTCAGTACGGAAGATTCTTGAAGAAGTATGAACCAACAGGATTTGTATTTGAAAATGTGCCGGGATTATTGAGTGCAAATAAAGGACAGCATTTCAAAAACCTTAAAACTTATTTTAGAAAGATTGGATACGAAGTTTATCATGAGACTTTAAACGCAGCTGATTACGGTGTTCTCCAAGCGAGAAAACGAATAATTATTGTTGGCTGGAAAAAGAATAATAATTATGGTTTTCCAGAAATAAGAAAAATAGTCAAAGAATTTACCGTAAATGATATCTTTCAAGATTTACCTAAATTAAAACCTGGTGACGTACTGCAAGTTGCCAAATATATTAATGACAAAAACGAATACTTAAGCAAATTTGAGTTGAGAAACGGTGTTGATTTCGTTACTCAACATATTGCACGTCCACATAACGAAAGAGATTTAATGATCTACAAAACCGCAATTACAAAGTGGAATAAAAATGAGGAACGTTTAAAATATCCCGACTTACCAACCGAATTGAAAACTCATAAAAATGAAACATCATTTTCTGACAGGTACAAAGTTGTCAATGGGAATGGAGTTTCACATACTGTTGTAGCCCATATTGCGAAAGACGGACACTATTATATTCATCCAGATGTTGAGCAATGTCGCTCAATTTCCGTTAGAGAAGCAGCCAGATTGCAATCTTTTCCAGATGACTTCTTTTTTGAAGGCTCTCGTTCTGCAGCATTCAAACAAATTGGTAACGCTGTACCTCCACTGATGGCTTTTGCCATAGCTAAATCTATAAATAAATTATTATGTCAGAAGAAATTAAAATAAAAGATGGCTTATATAAGATACGTCCTGCCGGAAGGCATATAATAACAATTGGAAGAGATTTAATAAAAGATAAGTATGCTGCGATCGTAGAATTAGTAAAGAATTCATATGATGCCGATTCCCCATATTGTAAAGTTTCACTCCTGCCGTATGAAAGAGAAATTGTCAAAGGTGAAGAAGTTGTATTACTTAAAGGTATTAAAGTTATAATTCAAGATAAAGGACATGGTATGTCGTTCGAAACAGTTACCGACAAATGGATGGTACCTTCTACTGATGATAAACTATATAGAGAAACAAGTCCTGGAGGTAGAATTATGCAAGGGAAGAAAGGTATCGGACGATATTCTGCCTCTGTGATTGGTGATGATATGGTTTTGCAAACAATTGATGAAACTGGAGATTTAACAACTCTATATCTAATTTGGGATCACTTTGAAAAAGCGAAGTATTTAAGTGATGTTGATGTTTTAATAGAAAATTTTAGAACATCGAAATCTAGTGGAACGGAAATAATTATTGTTGGTGATGAGAATCACCTGAATGAATGGACAACAAAACAGATTCAGAACTTAAAATTTGAATTAAAAAAATTAATACCTCCTAAAGATGAGGATGAATTTTTGGTAGAAAAAACCGATGATTTCGAAATTCAATTAGAGATTGGTGATTTTTCATTTGGTGAAGGTTATTGCAACTATACGGAAACCATTGAACCTTACCCTTTATTTGATTTTTTTGATTACAGGATATCTGGCAGTGTTGATAAGAAAGGATTAGCTTCTCTTAAATTTGAAAATAAAAGAATAAAGAATGCACCAGTAGAAAATTTAAATAGTTTCGAGATTTCCTTAAATATTGATTCAGATGATTCTAGAAGCAAAGGATTTTATTGTGGCAATGTAAAATTTGATTTCAGGGTATTTGATAGGGATGCTAGCTCGATTGATGGATTAATTGAGAGAGGTTTAAAAGATCCGACTACAGGGCAATATGTTGGAAGAAGAGAGGCTAGAATTATTTTAGACAAATTCAACGGAATTGGCGTTTATCGAAATGGATTTAGAATTCGCCCTTTGGGTGATGCTGGATTTGATTGGTTAGAACTTGATAAACAAAGAGTTCAAAATCCTTCCCTGAAAGTAGGTAGTGACCAAGTAATTGGATTTATTCATATAGGATCAGAAGATGAATCTGGTTTAATAGAAAAAAGTGCAAGAGATGGATTGAAAGAAAATGCTCAATATTCAGGATTAATTCAAATAGCAAAAAATGTACTTAAAGAATTAGAAAATAGGAGGTATGCATATCGTCAAAGTGTCGGTTTAGGTCGAAGCAATCGAGATATCGATGAAAAAATAAAAGTACTTTACAATTTTGTAGACTTACAAGAAAAAATTGATAAAGAACTCGACTCACTTGGAATAGAAAAGTCTAAAAGAGAAAATATAAATAAATTAATTTCTGATAAAGAAAAAAAGAATAACAAAATTGCAGATGAACTAAAGCAAGTGATTGCATTATACCAAGGTCAAGCGACGGTTGGGAAAATCATAAATGTTGTACTTCACGAAGGAAGGAAGCCTTTAGGATATTTCAAAAATCAAATTCCATTAATCAAAGAATGGAGTGAAGAATTACAAAGTACTTTTAGCCAAGAATTATTAGATAAAATATCAGACAGACTTTCTGTTATAGATGAACAAGGTAAAATATTTATTAATCTTTTTGGTAAGCTAGACCCGTTATCAGCTAAAAAACGAACAAATAAGAGAGATTTTAATGTAAGGCAAGTTATTGAGAATGTTAAAAATGTTTTCCTGTCAGAACTCAATTCTCAAAACATAGAATTTGATATTGACTGCGATATTAATTTATCATCATTCGGATGGAAAGAAGACTTCTATATTGTTTTTACCAACTTAGTGGACAATAGTCTATACTGGTTTCAAAATATTACAGATAGACAAAAAAAAATTTCTTTTAAGGTCTATGAAGATGATGATTTATTAATTATCGAATATAGAGACAATGGATCTGGAATTGAAAAACATCTAATAGAAAGCGAAATTATATTTGAGCCAGAATTTAGCAATAAAATTGGTGGTGGAACAGGATTAGGTTTAGCAATTGCAGGTGAAGCAATCGGCAGAAATGATGGTGATTTAAAAGCTATTTATTCTGAAACAGGTGCGTTTTTTAAAGTTGAAATAACATTACAATAAAAATTTATGAATTTATTAATAGTAGAAGACGACAAGGCAACGATTCAAACTTACTTAGACAATATTGAGTCATTTAATAAGAAATCAGATGTGCAAATTACAGCTGATGTTAAAGAAAATTTAGCAGATGCGAAAAATTCTCTGATTAGTCCTGATTATGATGCTGCCATAATTGATTTAAAGCTATCATCAAATTCTGTCGATTTAGAAGGTTTGGAAATCGTAGATGAAATTCAAAATAAATTACGATTTCCAATGTTTATTGTTTCTGGAAGTTTAGGTCAAATTGAACAAAAAGAAAGTGCTTTTTTTAAGAAACGTTCTAGAGATGGAAATTTTAAAGAAATTCTCACTGAAATTACAGATATATATAAAACTGGAGTTACAAATATTTTAGGAAGAAAAGGAACAATTGAGGAATATCTAAACTCTATTTTTTGGAATCATATGTCAAATTCTATGGATTTATGGATTAATGACACAACCAGAACTCCAATAGAGAAAGAAAACTCACTTCTTCGATATACATTATTGCATATGCAAGAATATATAGATGAAGCATTGGAAAAATATCATCCAAGTGAATTTTATATTACAAAGCCAATTAAGAAAAACATATTTACAGGTGATATTGTTGAGTTGGAAAAAAGTAGATATTTAATTCTTACACCTTCTTGCGATATTGTTCTTCGTAAAGACGGAGAAAGAAGCGCACAGTTTATTTTATTTTGCAAAATAAAAGGGTTAGTTGAAGTTGTAAAAAATTATGATAAGTTGACTCCAGAGACTACAACAAATAATGAGGATAGAAAAAGAATCGCTGGTTTTTTTCAAAACAACAATCAACGCTATCACTTCATCCCAAAAGCGGAATCAATTGAACCTGGCTTAGTTGATTTTCAAGATAAATTCACCATTAAGAATTCGGAAGTGAATGAATTACTGAAAGCAGATAAAATTATAAGAATAGCAACTATTTCTCAGCCGTTTTTAAAGGATATAATTTCAAGATATTCAAATTATTATTCACGACAAGGTTCCCCTGACTTTGAGTCAGATGAATTATACAATTCTATTTTTATTTCAAATTAATCAGCAACATAATAAATCAAAACAAAATGTATTAAAATAATATATTTAAATTGATAATTTCTTAAACATTCCTTCTAAAATTCCTGCACTCAAAATCATCAGCAAACACCCAATCGGATTCAGCCACAAAAACTCTAACTGAATAACCTCTTTTACATCTAAAAAGTACAGTAATATAATCACAGGTTCTACGATTAAAATACTCCACATGGTTGCCTTCCCACCGATTTTTGGAAAGAGGAAGGCGATGGCAAATACGCCGAGAATAACTCCATAAAATAAGGAGCCAATAATGTTCACGGCCTGAATTAAGTTTTCAAACAAACTCGCATTCACCGCAAAGAAGATGGCGACCATTCCCCATAGTAAGGTGAACAATCTGGAAGCATTCAAATATTTTTTCTCTGAAATATCGGGGGCGAAATTTCGCTTATAAATATCGACGACGGTCGTTGTTGCCAAAGCATTCAGTTCTGAAGAAGTAGAACTCATGGCTGCAGAGAGAATAACCGCGATCAATAAGCCGACAATTCCGGTCGGGAGATAATTTAAGATATAATAGATAAATACATAATCTTTGTCATTGGATTCAATTTCCGGAGCATCTTTTTTAATTAACTTTTTAACATCTTCTCTGATGACGACTTCTTTTGCCTGAAGATCCTTCAGTTCCGACATTACTTTTTCGGAATGATCGGTTTTCCAGACTGCAATTTTTTGTTTTTTCTCTTCGTGAATTTGATCATAGTCAGAATTCAAAGCTTTGTATTCTGTATTGTTTTTAAGGGTTTGAGAAAGTGGATTAAAGTTTAATGGCGTCTTTTCAAACTGAAAGAAAACGAAAACCATGACTCCGATAAATAGAATGAAGAATTGCATCGGGATTTTGAACAAGCCATTAAAGAGCAAACCAAGTCGCGCTTCCTTCAAACTTTTTCCGGTGAGATATCTTTGAACCTGACTTTGATCTGTGCCGAAATAACTCAGAAACAAAAATGTTCCACCCAAAAATGCTGACCAAATATTATAGCGATTATTCAAATTAAATTCAAAACTTACGGCATTGAGTTTCCCCATTTTTCCGGAGTAGAGGAGCGCGTCATTTAAATCTAAAGGTAATTTTTGCACGATCAGAAAAAAGGCCAAAAACATCCCAATGAAGATCACAAACATCTGTTGTTTCTGCGTCTGACTCACCGCTTCGGTACCACCAACTAAAGTATAAATCGTGACCAAACTTCCGATCACAATATTGGTTAAGATCAGATTCCAGCCTAAAATGGTGGACAGAATAATGGCGGGCGCAAAAATGGTAATTCCGGCGGCTAAACCTCTTTGAATTAAAAACAGGATCGCTGTTAAAATCCTGGTAGAAAGTCCGAATCGTTTTTCTAAATATTCGTAGGCGGTTAAAACGTTCATTTTGAAAAATTTCGGAAGTACCCAAACGCAGAGAATTACCATCGCAATCGGCAACCCAAAATAGAATTGCACAAATCCCAAACCGTCGTGGTAGGCTTGTCCGGGCGTGGATAAAAACGTAATGGCACTCGCTTGTGTCGCCATGATGCTTAAGCCGACCATCCACCACGGATTGGTTTTTCCGCCTAAAAAGGATTCTGAGGTTTTTACTTTTTTGGATTTATAAATCCCGTAAATGACGATGAATAGCAGCACGAAAATGAGAACTGCCCAATCTAAACTTTTCATTTATAGTAGTTTTGAAAGATGAGCATGGCGACGATCATTAAAACCGTAATGATCAATAGCGCCGTGTAGAGCGTTTTCCAATTCGTATTTTTTTCCTGATTCATAATTTAGCACATTTATTTTAAATTTTTGGCGCACAGATTTCACAGATTTTCACGGATGAATTTTTTATAATTCTTAAAAAAAGCTAATCAATTTCAGTATCTGCAGACTTAAAAAAATCTGTGCAAATCTATGTCATCTGTGTGCAAACTTCAGTTAAAATCTGTGCGCTTATTTTTTCGTTTTTCCCAGCGCCAGGATATTCATAAATAATTTATACGCGCCCGGAACTCCTGCCGGTAATTCTCGGAAGAACGATAAACCCGTATAAACATAAGTTCCTTTTCCGTATTTTCCAGCCAATAAAATTCCTTTTTGTGGAGATTCTCCCGTATCATTTCCTTCTAAAAGCGGAATTAATTTTTGATCATAATTATCAGCGAAATATAATCCTCTTTCTTGAACCCAATGGTCCATCCCTTTTTCTGTGATTGTATTGGGAATTTTAAATACAGGATGATTCGGAACCAGGAATTTCAGTTTTGCATCTTCTTCTGAGATTCGATTTCCTCCGAGTTTTAATTGGAAAGGTGCAATTTCATCCGTCAGTAAACCACGATTAACATTGTATTGATTAATGACCAAACCGCCGTTATCTACAAATTTCCAAAGGTCTTTATTGATCAAAGCCATTTCGGGCTGCGTGTTATAAATTCTGATCCCTAAAATTAAAACATCATAATTTTTTAGTAATGAAGGATTCCAGTTTTTTAAATCCAACTCATCAACGTGCAAACCAATTGCTCTTAATGAAGACGGGATTTCGTCGCCCGAACCTTTCAGATAAGCGATCTTGACATCCGGGATTTTTAGATCTAAATTTTGAATTTTTGCCTGCGCGTTTTTGATCCAAATTTGTCGGTCGATATGCGGATAATCGACCACATTTAAAGATTGATCATAGATTTTCCCAGTTGATTCTACGATGGCTTCTATTAAAGAATTGGCATTTTTTGAAATTGGTTCTACGGTAAATTGCACTTTTTTCTTTTCCCCAATTTCTTTGAAATTAATTGTTTGCGGTGACGAAACTTTCCAGTCTCTACTTGATTTCAAGGAAACTTTTGCGGAAGAATTTGCCACGAAACTTTCGACTTCAACCGTTATTTGTTTTGGCTGATTGCTGAAAATAAAATTTTCCTGGTCAAAGTTTGCGACAAAAGCAGGAACGATATAAAATGGTTCGTACCGTTCACCAATAGAAGGATTGACTGTTTTTTGTTTCAAAGGAATATTGAAATCAATTTTTGTAGAACCAAAATTGATCGTAATTGCTTTTTTTACAGGATTTAAAATTTCCGGTTGTCCGATATCTTGTGGATCATTGACCACATATAAATTATTTTTCGGCGTTTCCTGAAGCCAATACGGATTGGATAATTTCACATCATCCAGTTTTAATCTCTCTGTGGCTTTATAAGATTCGTTGGCTAAAATTTCTTTGTTAGTGTTTCCGGAAATGGAGATATTTATTCCTGCATCGCTTCTATTCGTAATTTCTAAGTTGGTTGAAATTTCCTGATTGAAAGTTCCAAATGCATTTTTTGTGGTCCATTCAAAATAGATTCCCTGTGTTTTTAAAATCAAATCTTTGACTTGTTTTAATTTTAAATTATCTCCATTATTTTTTTTCAAAAGGTCATAAACCTGAAGTAGATGAGTTAAAGAAAGCTGCGGATTGCTATAATTAAATTCAGAAACAGCTTTATCCAGTTGAGTTTTAAGAGTTCCGCTTTCTGAAGATAATTTTATACCTTCAAAAATATCATTGGTTTTTGGTTTGTCGCCTTTTAAAAATTTTAAATATTCCAGATCTGAACCTCTTTCCAAAGCCATCCCAAATCCCTGACAAGCGTGCTTGCTTCTTGCTTTAGAGGAAATCTCGTTATTGGATATTCCGAGCGTTTGGTAATAATTTCCAACATTGATAGAAAATAAATCGCTTTTGTCCGCTTTGTCAAAATTTTCTTTACTGCCAAAAAACCACCAACTTGTATTGTAAAACATGCGTTTCGGTTTCCAAACTTTTACATATTTCAACTGTTCCGGAAATGCAGTTGGATCTCCGGCTAAATCAAATGCTTCCATGGCTAAAAGTGCCGAAGCCGTGTGATGACCATGCGTTTCTCCATTAGAATTTGGATCGAAACGGGTAATGATAATTTCGGGTTTATTTTTACGAATTGCCCAAACGACATCGCCTAAAATTTTCTGTTTATCCCAGAATTTTAAAGTTTCTGTCGCGGTTTTAGAGTAGCCGAAATCTAAGGCTCGCGTAAACCATTGTCGTCCTTTATCGACTTTTCTCGCTTCCAGAAGTTCTTGTGTACGAAGCAATCCTAACAATTCTCCTTTTTCGGTACCGATCAGATTTTGTCCGCCATCGCCACGCGTTAGGGAAAGATAAACCGCATCAACATGTTTTTCATGCGTCAACCAGGAAATAATTCGGGTGTTTTCATCATCAGGATGTGCCGCCAAATACATGACTGTGGTATTATTTTGCAGACGAAGTAAATCATCGTAGAGCTCTGAAGAAGGGTGTGGAATGGATTGTGCGGAAAATAAAAGGGATATGAAAAGACAAATCCCGCCGAAAAATTTAATCATAGGCTAAAGATAAAAAGTTATTCTAAAATGAGTTGCATAAAAGCTGAAACCTTTAGCAGAATTTATGTGATTCCAGTGATTTTCGAAAAGCCTCAATCATTTCCGATGGAGGCTTTTTTGTACGATGTTGAAATAGTGATTGTTTATGTGTAATTTAATTGAAGAATTCATTTATTCTAAAATTAATCCTTCGCTGCTGCGACTCTCTTAAAATCAGAAACCGTCATATTATATTGCCGGGAATCGCATTCATCTGAAACATATTTTAAACTGAGTTCATCCTGTTTAATTTCATATCTGTAAACCCCTTTACTCTTTACAGGACAAGGTGAACCGCCCATGGTTTTTTCAATCTGCAGCGTATCATTGGACACTGTAAATTTCATTTGCTCTACAATTTTATCCTTTACCATAACATCGATGTCATCGCCTGTAAATTTAAGAACGATATTTTGAGCGGTGGGAATGTTAGCAACTCCTGCCCATGAAGTGTTATAGATAGGATTCACCGGTTTTGTTTCTTTGCAGTTTAGCAAAACTGAGGAAGTGGCAAGTAAGAAAATTTTGATTGTTGTTTTCATTTTTTGGTTTTTAAATACTAGCAAATTTAGATTTTCAGCAAATTAAATTTCGGGTGATTAAACCCAATTTTATGCAGTTCTAAATTTTTAATACGTAAAAAATAGGGAGTTCATCATTTTAGGAAATCAAAATCTCCAGACTGCACCTCATTTTATAATATTGTATTCGCTTTAAATATGACTACATTTGAGTAACACCGAATTGTATGTTTAAAAATTCCCATTTACTGGATAGTACCAAATCTTTTTTCGCTGAAATTGGAGATATTACCTTCTTTGCAGGACGATTTTTTCGGGAAGTTTTTTTTCCACCGTTTGAGTTTAAAGAATTGATCCGTCAATGTTATAATATCGGCAATCGATCTCTGTTGCTGGTTTCGGTAACAGGATTTATTTTGGGCCTGGTTTTTACGCTGCAATCGCGGCCAACTCTGGAACAGTTTGGCGCAGAATCCTGGATTCCTTCTATGATCAGCATTTCTATTATTCGGGAAATTGGGCCCGTAATTATTGCGTTGATCTGTGCGGGAAGAATTGGTTCCGGGATCGGTGCAGAATTAGGCTCTATGCGAGTTACAGAACAAATTGATGCCATGGAAGTTTCCGGCACGAATCCTTTTAAATATTTAGTCGTAACCCGCATCGCAGCTGCAACTTTGATGCTTCCGCTTTTGGTCGTTATCGGAGATGCGATCGCGCTTTTCGGTTCTGCATTGGTGGAAAATTTAAAATCAGATGTTTCCTATACGTTATATTTTAGTAAAGTTTTCAAGGCAATCGCATTTGGGGACATTATTCCCGCTACGATCAAAATATTTTTCTTTGGATTCGCGATCGGTTTAATTGGATGTTTTAAAGGTTATAATTGTGCGAAGGGAACCGTCGGCGTTGGTGAAGCTTCTAATGCAGCGGTTGTCTACACCTCAATGCTGATTTTTATCATCGACTTTATCGCCGTATTTGTAACTGATATTATTTTTGATATTTAAGAAATGGAAGAAAATAATTCTAAAAAAGTAGTTTTAGAACTGAAAAATATCACCAAAAGTTTTGGCGACAATCAGGTGTTAAAAGGTTTTAATTTGAAACTTTATGAAGGTGAAAATTTGACCATCATGGGAAAATCGGGCTCCGGAAAATCGGTCATGGTAAAATGTCTGGTCGGATTAATTCAAGCCGATGGTGGCAGCATCACCATTAATGGCGAAGATATTACGAAGATGGGACAAAAGGAACTCGATATTTTAAGAACTGAAATTGGATTTCTTTTTCAGGGAAGCGCATTGTATGATTCCATGACGGTTCGTGAAAATCTGGAATTTCCTTTAAGAAGACATAAGGACAAAATTAAAAATTTTGCAGGAACGGAAGTTTTAGTAAAAGAAGCTTTAGATGATGTTGGTCTGGGAAAAACCATCGATTTAATGCCTTCTGAACTTTCCGGTGGAATGCAGAGAAGAGTTGCGCTTGCAAGAGCTTTGATCCTGAAACCTAAAATTCTCATGTATGATGAACCTACAACAGGTTTGGATCCGATCACTTCAAAAGAAATCATCGAACTGTTAAGAAATATTCAGTTGAAATATAAAACTTCTTCCATCATCATCACGCATGACGTAGATTGCGCCCGAGTTATTTCGAACCGCATGATCTTGTTGGTTGATGGAATTAATTATGCCGAAGGAACTTATGAGGAACTTTTAAAATCTGAAGATCCACAAGTTCAGGCCTTCTTCAAAAATTAAATTATGGAAAAATCTACCTCAAAAAAAATGAATGTCGGCATTTTCGTCGTACTCGGAACAATTCTTCTGGTTACCGCGTTGTATTTTGTAGGGAAACGCCAACACCTTTTTAGCAAAAATATTCAGTTATCTGCCGTTTTTACCGATGTAAGTGGTTTGCAGATTGGGAATAATGTTCGGTACTCCGGCGTGAATGTAGGAACTGTGAGCAAAATAGAAATGAAAGATGAAGGAAAAATCAGGGTGGAAATGTCGGTGGATGAAGAAGCGGCGAGATTTATTAAAAAAGATGCTATTGCATCAATTGCTTCAGACGGTTTGGTTGGAAGCATGGTCGTCAATATCGTTCCCGGAGAAAATAAAGCCGCAAAAATGGTGGTTTCAGGAGATCAAATTCAAATCAAAACAAAGGTAACCGTAGATGAAATTCTGGAGACCTTTAGCAAAACCAATGAGAGCGCAGCTTTGATCACTTCCGACCTTGCGAAAATAACGCATAAAGTGGTGGGTGGAAAAGGAGCTTTGGGTGCGATATTAAGTGACTCTTTATTGGAACATGATTTGCGTCGGTCATTTGCTGCATTGAAAAGAACCGCGGAAGGCAGTAACATTGCGATGGCTCAAATAAACGGTATCGTTTCTAAAATAAATTACGATCAAAGTGCAGCTGCAGTTCTCTTGAGTGATCCAAAATCCCGCAAGCAAATTCAGGATGTTTTTGCCAGCTTAGAAAAATCTGGTCAGGAAATTAACAAGGCAACTATAAGTTTGAACGAGTATGTAAATGAAATTAAAAATGGAAAAGGAACTTTAAATTATATCACCAAAGATCCGGTTCTGGTTAAAAATATCGACTCTACCGTGGTCAGTGTTAAAGAAGCAGCCGACAAACTGAATCAAAATATGGAAGCATTAAAACATAATTTCTTTTTCCGTGGTTATTTTAAAAAGCTTGAAAAACAGAAAGAGAAAGATCTGAAAAAAAATGAAGTGAAGCTTTAAACCATTTTAGAGCTGTAAAATAAAAAATTCCATCAATTAATTTCGATGGAATTTTTTATGATTGGGTTGAATGAAAAGCTGGATTAATGATCGCTTTTCCAAACAACTATTCCACTTCAAACTTGCGCTCTCTTATTAAGTCTGCGATCGCCAGCATATCTTCGCCGATCAGCCGATCTTCTTCTAATTTTGCCACTTTGGTTCGGATCAAAGCATAAGCAGTTTCGACATATTTCGAGCATTTCGCAGGTCGACGGAATTCTAATCCCTGCGCACCAAACATGAGTTCTACCGCCAGGATATTTTCTAAATTCCCTAAAACCTGATTGAATTTTCTGCCAGAAATACTTCCCATGGAAACGTGGTCTTCCTGTCCCAAACTCGTCGGAATAGAATCTGCAGAAGCGGGAAAACACAAGGTTTTATTTTCAGTAACCAACGCCGCAGAGGTGTATTGTGGGATCATAAATCCGGAATTTAATCCTGAACTTTCCGTCAATAATCTTGGAAGACCATATTTTCCCTCCAGTAAGAGATAACTTCTTCGGTCAGAAATATTTCCAAGTTCCGCAACCGCTAAAGTTGCGTAATCCAAAGGTAAAGCTAATAATTGTCCGTGGAAATTTCCACCTGAAATCGATTCTTCAGCACTTAAAATAATCGGATTATCGGTCACAGAATTCAGTTCTGTTTCTGCTAAATTTTTCAAATGTTCGTAAGCATTTCTGCTCGCGCCATGAACTTGCGGCACACATCTCATTGAATACGGATCCTGAACACGATCGCAAAATTCATGACTTTTTAAATTGTCGGAATCTTTTAGAAATTTGCGCATTCTCGTAGCGACTTTTCTACTTCCGTCAAACGGACGAATGTCATGAAGTTCTTTTTTAAATGGACTTGATGAACCTCGATAGGCTTCTAAACTTACTGCTGCAGTTAAGTCGGCTAAATTTAATAAGTATTCAAATTTATTTAAACCTAAAATGGCGTGTGCTAAAATAAACTGAGTTCCGTTGATTAAACCTAATCCTTCTTTTGGTCCCAGTTGCAGGGGTTTTAAACCATATTTTTTTAAAACTTTTCCAGTTTCTACAATTTCATCCTGTTGCCACACTTTTCCTAAACCTAAAAGGGGTAAAACTAAATGAGCCAAAGGAGCAAGATCGCCTGAAGCACCAACAGAACCTTGTTCCGGCACCACCGGAATGATATCTTTTTCCAGCATTTCGATCAGTCGCTCGATCACTTCCAGAGAAACTCCAGAAAATCCTTTTGACAAAGCATGGATCTTTGCGATCATCATGACTCTCGAATAATCTTTAGCAATAGGTTTTCCAACGCCAACTGAGTGCGAAATGATTAAATTATATTGAAGTTGCGCCGTTTCTTCTTCCGAGATTTTCACGTCGCAAAGTGGTCCGAAACCCGTATTGATACCGTAAACTGTTTTGTCAGAAGCGACTATTTTCTGAACATTGCTTTGTGATTTCAGAATTTTCTGTTTCGCTTCTTTGTTCAGTTTTGCTTCTTTGGGATCTTTCAAAATCGCCATTATATCAGTAATCGTAAAAGTATCGACGCCGTAGATTTTCATTAATTAGAATTTGCCTAAAAATACACTTTTTTAAAAATATGCGGGAACAGTCGAAGCCTTTTTTATTCACTGATAAAAGTCATAATATCAGAACCTTAATAAATGTAGTATTCAATGCATAATTAAAAATTTAATTTTAATTTTGATGGTTATTTAAAATGATCAAGTTAATAATGAGACCCATGAAAAATATGAACAAGAAAAAACCCGTACACAATTTTCACATTCCGGTAATGGGATTGGCTTATACCATCGACAGTCCGATCAGAGTTGCGCAATACGGAATCTCTTCAGTGATCTCAATTATCGACGATGAGATCATTGAGAAAATGAACATTTTGTACCATAAAAAAAATAATTTCACCTATACAGAAATTTCAAACAAAATTGAAGATTACCGCGCCAAAAGAATTACAGCTTACCTTAATATGGTGAATGATGTCGTGAATTTAAAGTTCGAAAATTTCAAGAAAGAATTGAGTAAAAGCAAAGAAGCACTTCAGCAATACATTGATATTCTCCCGAATAAATCGGATATCAAAAAAGGACTGGAAAACCTGGTTGAGCAAAAAGAAAATTTCACCGAAAATGTGTGGAAATTTCTGGAAACACACCTTGCTCCCGGAAGTATCGACGTAAATGTCATGACCAAAGTAGATAAAGATAATTTTGTGAAAGGTGAGCAATTACCTGTTGTTTTCAATGATGCTCACGTTTCTTTGAGAGGTTTTGCGAACAGTAAACTTTCGTCATCGATCGTACTTTCTGCCGGAATGAATCCAAGATTGTACAGTTATTTTGAATCTTTCCCGGATTTCTTCCCAAACGAAAACGGAGAATTGAAAAAGAAAATTATTTTGAAAGTCAGTGATTTCCGTTCGGCGATGATTCAGGGAAATTTCCTGGCAAAAAAAGGACTTTGGGTTTCTGAATACCGTGTAGAATCGGGTTTAAACTGTGGCGGTCACGCTTTTGCAACTGATGGTTTGTTGCTCGGTCCGATCATGGAAGAATTCAAACAAAAGAAAAACGAATTGATCGCTTCTGCTCATGAATTAATGGTAAATGCGTTGACTCAAAAGGAAATTCCTGTTCCGGCACAACCATTAGAAATGAAAATCACCGTGCAAGGTGGAGTAGGAACTGCGGAAGAACATGAGTTTTTACTGGAGAATTATGAAGTCGACAGTATTGGTTGGGGTTCGCCGTTTTTATTGGTTCCCGAAGCGACTTCTGTGGATAAAGAAACGCGCGAATTATTGCAGAAATCAAAAGAAGAAGATTTCTATTTGAGCAATATTTCTCCACTCGGAATTCCTTTTAACACCATTAAAGGAAGCACGAATGAGTTTTTCAAACAGGAAAAAATTAATAAAGAAAAAGCAGGAAGTTCTTGTCCGAAAAAGTATTTGGCTTTAAGTAAAGAATTTGGACCGGAAGGAATTTGTATGGCTTCCAGAAAATATCAAAGCGTTAAACTTAATGATCTGGAAGAGGTTAAAGAAGAAATTTCATTAAAAGAATACGATAAAAGAAAAACCAAAATTACGGAGAAATCTTGCCTTTGCGTGGGATTGGTCAACTCCTCTTATCTCGAAAGTGAAATTCCTATTAAAGGAGAAAAGCAAGGCGTAGTCGTTTGTCCCGGTCCAAACCTCGCATATTTTGATAAAGAAGTTTCGCTTTCTGATATGGTCAAGCATATTTACGGAAACGAAAATGTAATGCCCGAAACAAACCGTCCAAATATTTTTGTAAATGAGTTGAAAATGTATGTCGAATATCTCAAAAACGAGATCGAAGAATATTCTGAAAGTTTCACCAATGCTCAGACTAAAAAATGGAAAGCCTTTAAAACCAATTTAATAGAAGGTGTAAATTATTACGAAAAATTATTTGCGGAAACTTCTTTTTTCAAGACTAATGTAAAAATCGTTGAGGTTCAATTGGCTGATTATAAAAATAAAATAATCGGTATTAAAATTCCTGAAAATGTGAAAGCATAATACTTTTATAAATATAATTTTAAACCAGTCTGTCAATTTTGGCAGGCTGGTTTTATTTGAAGAAGTTCTTATTTACAAAGCAAAATCCTTATTTTTGCAACATGAATGCTGATCTTGATCTTCAACTTAAAACTTTACCGTCCGATCCTGGAGTTTATCGATATTATGATAAAAACTCGAATTTATTGTACGTTGGTAAAGCGAAGAATTTAAAGAATAGAGTTCTTTCCTATTTCAATAAAAATCAGGCAGGTTATCGCACCAGAATCATGGTCGCAAAGATTTTCCGGCTCGAAACTACCGTTGTTAACAGTGAATATGACGCGCTTTTGCTGGAGAATAATCTCATTAAGGAACATCAACCGTTTTATAACGTGATGCTCAAAGATGACAAAACCTATCCCTGGATCTGTATTAAAAACGAAGATTTCCCAAGAATTTTTCTGACCCGAACTAAAATCAAAGATGGTTCAGAATATTTCGGTCCTTATGCTAAAGTTCGACCCGCCAAAGTTTTGCTTGACACCATAAAACATCTGTATAAAATCCGAACATGTAATTTGAATCTTTCTCCGAAAAAAATTGAAGAGGGAAAATACAAAGTTTGTCTGGAATACCATATCAAAAATTGCGAAGGTCCCTGCGAAATGCTCGAAATGAAGGAACGTTATGACAAAAAAATCGAGGCAATCCGTGGTATTATCAAAGGAGATTTCCGTACTGCAAAAGAATATTTGACTAATCAGATGATGACTTTTGCGGAGAATTTAGAGTTTGAGAACGCGCAGATGGTCAAAGAAAGAATCGATCTGCTCGAAAATTACCAGCATAAACATACCGTCGTAAATCCGAGTATCAATGATGTTGATGTTTTCGGAATGACAAGTGATGAAACTGCGGCGTACATTAATTATTTTAAAATTCAGAACGGAAATATTATTCAAAGTTTTACGACAGAGATCAAGAAAATTCTGGAGGAAACTGACGAAGATATTTTGGAAGAAGCTATGATCGAGATCCGGCAGAAATTTGATTCGGATTCCAAAGAAATTTTAATTCCGTTTCATCTATCCTTAGAGATTCCGAATGTAAAATTGATCGTTCCAAAAGTCGGTGATAAAAAAAGAATCGTAGAACTTTCTGAGAAAAACGCCAAAGAATACCGCATTGAAAAATTGAAAGCGGTGCAAATTGTAGATCCGGAAAGACATACCAACCGAATTATGGCAGAGATGCAAAAATTATTGCGAATGCCGACGGAGCCTCGACATATTGAAGGTTTCGATAACTCGAATATTCAGGGAACAAATCCCGTTTCGGCGTGTGTTGTTTTTAAAGATGGAAAACCGAGCAAAGCTGATTACCGAATTTTTCATCCGAAAACGGTCGTTGGTCCCGATGATTATAAGACCATGGAAGAAGTGATTTATCGCCGGTACAAAAGATTGCTGGACGAAGCCGAACCGTTGCCACAACTTATTTTAATTGATGGTGGAAAAGGGCAGCTTTCTTCATCCGTAAAAAGTTTGAAGTTGCTTGGATTGTACGGAAAAATAACCATTATCGGAATTGCAAAACGCCTGGAAGAAATTTATTTTCCGGAAGATCCGATTCCTTTGTATCTGGATAAAAAATCGGAGACGCTAAAAATTCTGCAAAGAGTTCGCGATGAATCTCACCGTTTTGGCGTGAAACATCACCGAACGCGCCGTAAAAATTCGACTATCAAATCAGAACTCGAAGAAATTCCGGGAATCGGCGAAAAAGCAATAGAATTGTTACTTTCAAAATTAAAATCGGTCAAAAGAGTCAGAGAATCATCCAGAGAAACTTTGGAGGAGATCTTAGGAAAAAGTCGGGGTGGACTGGTTTGGGAATATTTTAATCTGTAACCTATCGGTAGTAAAAATAAAACATAACTGCAGCAATTGCCGCCAGAATCAGAATTATTGCTTTCGTTTTATTAGCGGAAGAATTATCCTCAAAGTCTGGTTTGTTTTTTTCTTTATTATCGCTGGTTTCCCAGTTTTTTTCAAACGAGTGGATGTTTTTTAATTCTCCTTCATTATTTAAAGTTTGAATTTTTGAAGAAAAACGACTTACAGATTTACCGTTGAAAGAGGCGAGCAATTGGTCCAGAGTCATGTCATCAATGCTTTCTACCAGATCTTTTGCTTCTTTTAAACCCAGTCCGGTTGCAGATTTCGCTAATTTTACCGCCTCAATTTTTTGATTATTTTTTAAAAGATTTTTGATCTCTCCTAAAATCTCATCAGCAGCACTTACTGGTTCCTTACTTTCTATGAGATCATCTACAAAATTTTTAGCCTCAGAAAGTCCGATCCTGGCATTATCCATGATGAATTTCACGGCTTCGAGTTTGCGGTTTTCAGCAATTAAAGTGTGAATATGGGAAAGATCTATTTCTTTTCCATTAATAATAATGTTTTCCATGTATTATTTTACTGATGGTTTACTTAATTATTCATTTTGCATGACCATAAAAAGATTTTACTTTTTCGAAAAAACTTCATTTTTGAAAGTTCCATCAGAATTAGGGACTTCAACCAATATTTTGCCGTCTTCCAAATATCCCAAAGTTGTTGTTCCGTCGCTCAATTGCACACGATAAGTATCTTTTTTGGAGGAAGGTTTGAAAATCCCGTAAGGAACAGAACTGTTCGGATTCGCCAGAATAAATTCACCATTTAAAAGAACAATTTTATTTAAAGTTAAAGTTCCATTGGTGTAAACTTCTGCCTTTTGGATCGTTGGTGATTCTGCTTTATTCGTAATTGCCGTCGGAACTTTACTGCTTACAACTTTTACAGTTTCTCTTACTTTTTCTTCTTTTTGAATAGTTACGGGAACTGATTCTTTTTGAACTGCAACTAAACCTTTTACAGGATTTGATACTGCTATTTTCATCATGGCGTCTTGCAGCGCATCCTTCATTCCTTCTTCAAAGTCTTTTATTTTAGATTTACCTTCGAAGCTTGCTACACTTTTTTCGTTGCAGTCTTTGAAATCGAGCCGCACTTTATTCGTAAACATATTGCTGACATCGATAATTTCTGCACTTAAAACTTCACATGGATCATTATTTTCCGTCATGCTGTTTTGCGGATTTTCGCTAAGAATAACGAACTTTTTCGCTTTCAATTTCTTGCCCAAAAGGACGTTAAGACCATATTTGTTTGACTTTGCATCTTTGAATTTTTCCGGAACACGAATATATTGATAGGCCGAAATTTGTTGGCCATAAAAGAAAGTAATAAGAAATAGCGCTGAAATTTGCAGGAATTTTTTCATTAATTAAATTTGAAGTGAAGTTATGAATTTTTCTAAAGTAAATAAATGAAATTAATCGACATGAACGTCAACTATATTTTGAAGAAAGAGGAGTTCTTCTAAATTAATCCTTATTAATTCCTAAAATCGCCCATATCTAATTTCAAAGAAAAGAAATTAGAGTAGAAATTAGAACCGCCGATCCCCGAGTTGGTGATCGCATAATCTAAAGTTAAACCTTGGTATTTGATACCGATTCCGGCACTGGGTTGAAAGGATATTTTTCTTTTTAAATCCTCAATGTCAGTAATAGTTTGAAATCTGTTCACCCCAAGTCTGACAAAGATCATATCCTGAAATTTCAGTTCTGCTCCTGCGTACGGCGTGATACTTGCGAAACTTGTTGAGACTAGAGCCGCCGTTTTCGCAAAATCGATATTTACACCAGCTTCCGGCAGTAATTCTAGATCGCGGCTGATCTCAAAATTTTTACTGATGCCGATATTCAGTTTTGGCATGGTGATCTCCAGTTTATCTTTTGGAGCGGGATTAAATTCTTCGCCATTCACGATTGCAGAAAGTTCGCTTTGATTCACGGTCCAGAAATTGACAGTGGTTGTAGCATCACGCAACATTGCGCCATAATTCCAGCCAGTATCTGTTTTATACAAAACCCCGACATCGAATCCGAAACCATATCCACTCGCAAATTTTCCTACATTTCTGTAAACTAATTTAGCATTAATTCCGACCGCAAGATGTTGATCACCTCCCGGACGAAATGCGTAAGAAAGCAAAGCAGCGTAATCTGACTGGGAAAAACTGGTGATCTTATCGTAGTCAATATTTCCTTCTGCATCGATAAGTTGCGTGGTATTTAAAATATTATCTACGCCGAGACGCACCACGGAAACCGCGAAAACGCCGCCATTATTATCCAGAGGTTTTGCATAAGCGATATAATCATATTTGGCGATCGACTCGAAATATTCTGCGTGCATCGCCGCACCTTGCCAATCACGGTCAATACCAATTAATCCTGCGGGATTCCACATTGGAGAATACACATCGCCTTGACTTGAAATTACTGCACCGCCCATTGCGAGACCTCTTGCGCCGGCTCCAATGTTTAGAAATTCATTAGAATATTTTCGGACGATCTGTGCCTCAGAAAAAATTCCGTAAAAGATAAAAAGGGTAAAGAATATTTTTTTCATCAAACTTCTACTTTTTTCGCCATTTTTCTGGACTTAATAATTCCGTTGGCAACGATCGCTAAGATCATAATTAAAGATGCACCATAAAAGATAGGACTCATTTGTTCTGAATCACCAAAGATAAAGTAAGCAAGAATGATCCCATACACAGGTTCCAGATTAACTGTTAAAATCAGGGTAAAAGGCGAAATATATTTCATCAGTTTCACCGATTCTAACATTGGGAAAGCTGTAAAAAAACTTGCCAGTAATATGACTAACGCTAAATCACGATAACTTATTTCATTGACTTGCGAAATTTCTCCCGTCGCCAAATAAAATAGACTTAGTAAAAGGAAACCCGAAAATATTTCATAGAAAATAATATTTCCCGAACTTGTTTTGCCAAAGATCTTGCCATTAAAAACAGAAAATACGGTACCGAAAAGTGCGGTTAAAATTCCATAAAAGATCCCTTCTTTATAATGGAATTCGGTTTTAAAAATTAAAGCCATGCAAATTACGATGACGATTCCCATAATGACTTCGGAGAGATCGACTTTCCGTTTGAAAATAATTGGTTCTAAAATCGCAGCAAATAGGGTAGAAAGCGAAAGACAACTCAATGCGATTGAAACATTGGAAACCTTAATGGAGTAAAAAAAGCAAAACCAGTGAGCTGCCATAAATCCGCCGATCGCAGCCAGCTGAATCAGGAGTTTTCTAGGAACATGTAAGCTTTCTCTTTTAATAAATCGAATGAAAATATAAAGAAAAACTGAAGCAAAAGCCATTCGGTAAAAAACCAGAATGTGTGCATTGGCATGAATGAGTTTTCCTAAAATTGCGGTAAAACCCCACAAAAATACGATGAGATGCAGTCGGAAAAGTGCGGAATTTTTGAACACTATTATATACTTTTTTTAAACTTCTGCAAATCTACAATTCCCTTTTAAATTAATGGCGAAAGATCAGGCTGATTTCCAGAGAATTTACACAAAAACCCCAAAAATCTTCGCAATTTTTGGGGTCTTCAAATAATAAACTATTAAAAAAACGAGGAACTAAATTTTAAAATCTCATCAATCGATGATCACTTTTCTATTTCAATAACGGAAAAACAGAAATTTTATTTTGGTAGAAAAGCGGCTTAGAAGTTAAAAATCTTCAATTAATTTTCTGAAATTCAAATGATTACCGCAAAGCCTTGGGTCTAAAGGAAATAGGATTAAAAATCTTACCTTTAGGAAAATTTTTTTTAACAATGGATTTAGAATTTAATAAAAGAGAAGATCAAAATAAATTAAAACTCAGCGCGATCAACAGTTTGCTCACCGAAATCAAAAAAGGCGGTGGCGAAAAACGTTTGCAAAAACAGCGCGATGAAGGCAAATTAACGGCTCGTGAAAGAGTGGAATATTTGCTGGATAAAAATTCAGATTCTATAGAAATTGGTGCTTTCGCCGGTTATGAAATGTACGAAGAACAAGGTGGTTGTCCAAGTGCAGGAGTTGTAGTCGTAATGGGTTACGTTTCCGGGAAGCAATGTTTGGTAGTTGCGAATGATGCATCCGTAAAAGCTGGAGCCTGGTTTCCAATTACTGCGAAGAAAAATCTTCGTGCGCAGGAAATTTCTATGGAAAACAGATTGCCGATCATTTATCTGGTAGATTCTGCAGGAGTTTTTCTTCCGATGCAGGACGAAATTTTCCCTGATAAAGAACATTTTGGCAGAATTTTCCGAAATAACGCGAAAATGAGTTCAATGGGAATTATCCAGATCTCTGCCGTAATGGGAAGTTGTGTTGCAGGTGGCGCATATCTCCCGATCATGAGCGACGAAGCGATGATCGTTGACAAGACAGGATCTATATTTTTGGCGGGAAGTTATCTGGTAAAAGCTGCAATCGGCGAAACCATTGATAATGAAAGTTTAGGCGGCGCGACAACGCATTGCGAAATTTCTGGAGTAACAGACTATAAAGCCAAAGACGATAAAGATGCGCTTGATCGGATTAGGACGATAATGAAATCGATCGGTGATTATGAAAAAGCAGGTTTCGACCGAACCGAAAGCTTTCCACCGAAAGAAAAAATAGAAGATATTTTTGGACACATGCCGGTTTCCCGAGGTGATCAATACGATACTTTTAATATCATCAAATGTTTAGTTGATAATTCTGAATTTGAAGAATATAAAGGAGATTATGGCAAATCCATCATTTGTGCAACGGCAAGAATCGATGGTTGGAGTGTCGGAATTGTAGCGAACCAGAGAAAATTAGTAAAAAACGGAAAAGGAGAAATGCAGTTTGGTGGTGTAATTTATTCGGATTCTGCAGATAAATCAACACGGTTTATTGCGAACTGTAACCAAAGAAAAATCCCATTGCTTTTCTTACAGGATGTAACCGGATTTATGGTCGGTTCAAAATCTGAACATGGCGGAATCATCAAAGACGGAGCGAAAATGGTAAATGCTGTAGCAAATTCTATAGTGCCAAAATTTACGGTAATCACTGGAAATTCTTATGGTGCCGGAAATTATGCTATGTGCGGAAAAGCTTATGATCCAAGATTGATCGTAGCGTGGCCGTGGTCAGAATTGGCAGTAATGGGCGGAAGTCAGGCTGCGAAAGTTTTGGCACAAATTCAAACTTCAACCTTAAAAAAGCAGGGAAAAGTAATTTCAGAAGAAGAACATCAGGAAATTCTGGATACTATTTCGAAAAAATATCAGAAACAAACCGAACCAACTTATGCTGCGGCAAGATTGTGGACCGATGCGATCATTAATCCGATTGATACCAGAAAATGGATCTCTATGGGAATTGAAGCGGCAAATCATTCGCCGATCACCGAAAAATTTAATTTAGGAGTCATTCAAGTATAATTAAAAACACAAACCATGAAAAAAATTCTATTCATCTTCGCATTGCTGAACTTTGGTTTAGCTTTTTCCCAATGTACAATCACTGGTGCAGATCAGCTTCAGGTCGGAGAAAGGCAGATTTATACCGCAACAAATAGTGACGCGGCGGAATGTTTAGATTGTTATCAATGGACGTATTTAGACCAAAAAATACTTTTAGAAAGCGACACGAAAAAAAATGATCTTACCGTAAAAGGTGCTGTTCCTGGATCGGCGCTTTTATCTTTAGAAATTAAAACGAAAGATGGAAAGTCGAAATGTGAGAAGTTGATCAAAGTAATTGCGCCGACTTCAAATAGTCTTACCAATGATAATGTAAAATGTGATATTGGAGTCAATGCTTTTAAGGAAGTGAGAGCAACAGATAAAAAAGTGGCATTTGAACCGGAAACTGCGGAGACTAATCTGTCTTACATCTGGACCGTTACCTATAGAAATGGTGAAATCAAGAAATCTGCTGAAAAAAGACCGCAGTTTGATTATTCCAATGAGCATGTGATCGATAAAGTAGACATGGAGGTTTTTCTCAACCGATGTTCCACAAAAATTTCGAAATCGTACAACTCTAATTTCTGGTATTTTTTCTAAAAAAAAGTCGATCGTATTCATAAAAAAAGTTCACCCGAATAAGGTGAACTTTTTATTTTTGAGCGTAGAAAACTTAAGCTTTTACAAACTGCAGTTCTCCTGCGATCTTCACTTCATCTGAAACCATTACACCACCAGTTTCCAGAGCAGCATTCCAGTTCAGACCAAAATCTTTACGATTAATTTTTCCTTCAAAAGAGAAACCTGCTTTTGTATTTCCCCATGGATCAATATTAATTCCTCCGAAATCAACGTCCAGTTTTACGGGTTTTGTCACTCCGTTGATCATTAGATTTCCTGTAATTTCGTTGTTTAATGAATCGCTTTCGAAAGTGATTTCAGGGTTTGCTTCCACATTAAAAAACTCTGCACTTTTTAAATGAGTGTCGCGATCTGCATTATTAGTATCCACCGAATCAGTCTGCAGCGTTGCTTTGACGGTTGAATTTTTGAAAGTATCGTCTTCCGTTTCCAGTGTTGCTGTAAAATTATTAAAGTTTCCTTTAACATTAGAAATCATCATATGTCTTACTTTAAAAGTAATTTCACTGTGAGTCGGATCTAAATTCCATTTTGTTGTCATTTTGTTGTTTTTTAGTTGGTTAATGAATAGCAAATTTAGGTTGTTCAGAATTGATTATTCTTGATGTAGGATAGTAAATGATAAATTTTTATATTTGTCTCAATTCTCTACCATGAAAAAAATACAGCTGTTTTTTGTAATGATAATGTTCGGTAATGTACTTTTTGCGCAACAAAAAGATTCTTTACAATTACATAACAGTCGTTTCGAATTTCAGTATAAAAAAATGTATGTTCCTGTGGGATTAATGATGACGGGAGTTATTGCAGGAGGTCATGGTAAAAATTCCTGGAATAATCAGGTAGCGGCAGAGCGGAATAAGAATTTTTCAAATTTCCAGAATCACGCCGACGATTATTTACAGTTTGCGCCTTTTGTCGCAGTTTACGGTTTTGAGTTCGCGGGAATGAAACCGAAAACCGACTGGAAAAATAGAACTGCGATTCTAATAAAAGGACAAATAATTAATCTCGGATTGGTGCTCATTTTAAAAAATACTTTGAAAGAAACCCGCCCCGATGGAACTGCGCTCTCTTTTCCTTCCGGTCATACTGCAAATGCTTTTGCCGGCGCTACGATGCTTTCCATCGAATACGGAAAAGATTACAAATGGGTTCCTTATGCTGCTTACGGAGTTGCATCTACAGTCGGTGTTTTGAGGATCGCCAATAACAGACATTACCTTTCCGACGTCTTATTCGGTGCAGGTTTGGGGATCTTATCGATGAAAGTTGCATACTGGACGCATCAATATAAGTGGAATGCGACAAAATCTGCGCACGATCCTTTCGCCGGAAATATTTACTAGCAGAAAAGAAGGTTACTTTTTTTGGTAATACTAATGGTTGATTTTTTAAATTAACATTTCCTTAACAGTTTCAGTTTTATTTCTTACTTTTAAGCACTTAAATCTAAGAAATGAAATTTTCAAAATTTACTTACTTAATCCTGCTTACAGGAAGTTTTTTCTTTGCTCAACAACAAAAATTTACCATTGCCGAATCCGTAAATGGACTTCGAAGCAATTTGGCGGTGAAAAATATTGCTCAGTTTTCCTGGAGCGATGATAGTAAATCATTTTATCAGGGAACTAAAAACGGATATCTCATCACCGAAGTTCCAAGTTTAAAACAGGACACCTTAGTTTCTCTTTACCAATTAAATAAAAATCTTTCCGGGGAAAATCTTCTAAAAACTTTTCCTCAAATTACTTTTATCAATAAAGACAAAGGGTATTTCACCCAAAACTCTAAATATTTCTGGATAGAAAAAAGCGGAAAAGAGTGGAACGTAAAGGATTGGATCAAGTTACAGGACGACGCAGATAATACCGAAATATTCAGTGATAATCAAGGATTTGTGTATACCGTGAAGAACAATCTTTTTGTCAATAAGAACGGTAAAGTCACTGCGATCACCGATGATAAAAACGAAGATATTGTCAACGGACAAGCCGTTCACCAGAGAGAATTTGGCATCACGAAAGGAATTTTTATCGCACCCGATAATTCCCAGATCGCTTTTTACCGAATGGATCAAAGTATGGTCAAAGATTACCCAATTATTGACTGGAGCGTAATTCCTGCAGTGAATAAAAACATTAAATATCCAATGGCGGGAACGCCTTCTCATCATGTGACTTTAGGTGTTTTTAATACTAAAACGAATAAAAAAATATTCCTGAATATCGAAGGCGATCCAGAACAGTATTTGACTTCAGTGACCTGGAGTCCAGATTCGAAATCGATTTTCGTAGGCGTTTTAAACCGTGATCAGAATGATATGCAACTCAATCAATACGATGCGGTTACTGGAAATCTTCTCAAAACGATCTTTGAGGAAAAATCTGAAAAATACGTTGAACCACAACATCAACTTACTTTTTTTCCGAATTCTAATACCGATTTTATCTGGCAAAGTCAGCGCACCGGTTATAATCATCTTTTCCATTATAATTTAGAAACAGGGCTGGTTTCTCAGTTGACAAAAGGAAATTTCGTAGTTACCGATCTCCTCGGTTTCAATGAAAAAAAGAAAGAAGTTTACTATGTTTCGACGCAGGAAACTCCATTGGAAAGGCATTTATATAAAATCAACTGGCTTACTTTTCAAACCAAAAAATTAGATACCGATCCAGGAATGCATTCCGGAATTTTGAGCAAAGACGGAACTCATCTTTACGACGTTTACAGCAATGCGACGACGCCGAGAGTCATTGATATAATTAATACATCAACCGATAAATCCAAAAATATTCTGACGGCGGAAAATCCTTTGAAAAATTATCAAAGACCAGAAATAAAAAACATTACGCTAAAAGCAGACGATGGAACGCCGCTTTACGGAAAAATTATTCTGCCCACAGATTTTGACGCTAATAAAAAATATCCCGTCATTGTTTATTTATACAATGGTCCACATGCTCAGTTGATTACCAATTCATTCCCGGCTTCCGGCAATTTGTGGTACGAATATATGGCGCAACGAGGGTACATTGTTTTTTCCATGGATGGACGAGGTTCTTCAAACCGTGGTTTAAATTTTGAACAGGCCGTATTCCGCCATTTGGGAGATGTCGAAATGAATGATCAGCTCAAAGGTGTTGAATATTTAAAATCTTTACCTTATGTAAATGCCGATAAACTCGGGATTCATGGCTGGAGTTTCGGCGGATTTATGACCACCAGTTTTATGCTCAAACATCCCGAAGTTTTCAAAGTAGGCGTTGCAGGTGGACCCGTAATTGACTGGAATTTGTACGAAATTATGTACACCGAAAGATATATGGACACGCCGCAAAAAAATCCTGAAGGTTACAAACAGGCGAATCTTTTAGATAAAGTTCAGAATTTAAAAGGTCATTTGCTGATGATTCATGGCACGCAGGATAATGTTGTAGTTTGGCAGCATTCGATCAAATTTGTGAAAGCAGCAGTTGACAATGGCGTTCAGATGGATTATTTTGTTTATCCAGGCCACGAACACAATGTTTTAGGAAAAGACCGCGTTCATTTAATGCAAAAAGTAACCGATTATTTTGACGAATATTTGAAGAAATAATTTTTTTTGGGCAGACAATTCCGCCTGGAATTAATACTGAGCTTGTCGAAGTATTCCCGCTTTTTTAGTTGCTGACTTCGACAAGCTCAGTCAACAACTAAAAAGAGCTTCACTCAGGTCGGGCTGCAAGTTTCGCACAGAATTAAGATTCAGTAAAACAAAAATTCCAGGAAACATTTCCTGGAATTTTTTTAATAATTTTCTAGATGTGATGTATGAAAGTCCAAAAAGAAAATCTAAGACTTAACACCTTTGAATATTTTGTTAACTTATTTATATTATCTCTGTAAGTATTTGTCTGAAAAATTTGTCAAAATTATTTACGCCGTTTGTGGTTTAAAAAGTTACTCCCGCAGCACTTTAATTCTTCCGTCATTCCAAATTCTAATAACCGAAGAACCCGAAAACTCTGAAACTTTATCATGATTTTCTTCCACTACAAAATCTACTGCTCGAACAATATCCTGCGAAATATCCGAAAATTTCATCGGTGATTTTTCTCCGCTAAAATTTGCTGAGGTCGAAACCAAGGGTTTGTTCAGTTTGGTAATTATTTTTTTCAGGAACAGATCGTCGACCATCCGAATTCCGATGCTGCCGTCTTCCGCTAATATTTCTTTTGGCAAACCTTTCGGATTATCATAAATTAAAGTCACGGGTTTTTCTGACAGATCCATAATTTCCCACGCCATTTCAGGAACTTCAACCAGATCCTGCAAACGTTTCGCTGATTCTACCAGAATAATCATCGATTTATTTTTATCTCGCTTTTTAATTTCAAAAATTTTGTTGATGGCCTCAACATTTGTCGCGTCGCAACCAATTCCCCAAATGGTGTCGGTCGGGTAAAGAATAGTTCCGCCGGATTGCAATGTTTCTATGATTTTTTCCATGAATTGTTTAAATATTTTTCAAAGACAATTTGTCCATGCAAAAGTAATTAAAAATAGAAAGTATTTGAACAGATGTTCTTATCATTGATCAATGCTTTTAAATATCGATTTCCTTAATTTTGCGCTATCAAAAATGGTAATAAAATGGAATTAGGAATAGGAATGTTTGGTGATCTCGCTTTCGACCAAACTACAGGAAAACACAAAGACGCAGGAATTAAAATCCGTGAAATTATTCAACAGATCAAATTAATGGATGAGGTCGGAATCGATGTTTTTGCAATGGGAGAACATCACCGTGCTGATTATGCGGTTTCGTCTCCTGAGATGATTTTAGCAGCTGCAGCAACCATTACGAAGAATATAAAATTGGCAAGTGGCGTCACGGTTTTAAGTTCCTCAGAACCGGTGAAAGTATATGAGGATTTTGCTACTTTAGATTTAATTTCCGACGGAAGAGCCGAGATTTTCGTCGGTCGTGGAAGTTTTATCGAATCTTTTCCTTTGTATGGATATTCTTTGAATGATTACGAACAGCTTTTTGAGGAGAAATTAGATTTATTGCTGAAAATAAATTCAGAAGAAAACGTTTCCTGGAAAGGAAAACTCCGTGCGTCAATGGACAATCAAACTGTTTATCCTAGAGCAAAAAATAATCGAAAACTTCCAATTTGGAGGGCAGTTGGTGGAACGCCACAATCTGTTTTAAGTGCTGCAAAATTAGGAATGCCTTTAGTTGTTGCAATTATTGGTGGAATGCCAATTCAGTTCAAAAGTTTAATCGATTTCTATAAACAGGAATATCTTGCAGCCGGTCACAACGAAGCAGAAATGCAGATCGCAATTCATTCTCATACTTTTGTAAGCGACGATCAAAATGTGATCGAAGGCTATTTTCATAATTATAAATCTCAAATGGATCGAATCGGTGCAACAAGAGGTTGGTCGCCGTACACCAAAATGCAGTATGAAGGCGGAAAAGCAAAAGATGGAGCATTATTCATCGGAAATACAAATGAAGTTGCTGACAAAATCAATTACATGAAAGAGATTTTCGGAATTACCCGATTTATCGGTCATATGGATGTTGGAGCGCCGGAAAATGACGTGATGTCAAAATCCATCGAATTATTTGGAGAAAAAATAGCGTCAGAAATAAGATAATTTATTGTTCCATCGAAATTTTTCGGTGGAATTTTTTTCTGCTTTACATTCGAATTACTTAATTTTACCAATTATGTACGAAAAAGCAATGGATCCACTTCACGGAAAGCGCCTCGATACCATTTTAGAAGAATTGGTCGATTATTACGATGGTTTTGAAGAGTTGGGAAAGCAAATCAATATCAAATGTTTTACCGATAATCCGAGCATCAAATCATCTTTGAAATTTTTGCGGAAAACAGATTGGGCGAGAGCGAAAGTTGAAAGTTTGTACGTTTACGTTTTGCGGAAGAAAAAACAGAACGAGCAAAATTTCTAGTTTTACTTACAACAAATGAATGAGTTTTTTGATGTAATCAATTTTAAACTTGTAATTCTATTTCTAAAAAAAAGGTTTTGTGCCTTTTGTGGTTTTAAATTCTAGTCCAAAAATTTACCGGAAACGTAATACCATCGATTATCTATTTTTTCAAAATCTGAAAGTTCGTGGTGTAGCTGCATTTTTCCTTTTTCATCTTTATAATATGCCTTAAATTCAACTTGTTTTAAAGTTGGTTTTTGGATGATTTCCAGTTTTGTCCATTCATTAATTTCGCCCCATTCTTGCAGATCTTCTTTGTTGTGAAATTTTCGAGTTGCTGGTAAAGTTGTTTCCATTAAATAGTTTCCATTGGGAATTGCAAATGCAGAAAATCTGGAACGCATCAAAGCTTCCGAGGTTGGAGCGTGTTTTTCCCCGATGTGGAAAGGTTTGCAACATTCTTCGTAAGATTTTCCGGAGCAACAAGGACAATTCATTTTTTGCTATTTTTATTAGTTGTAAAATTAATTCTTTTTTAAGTTTTGGCTAAAGCCAATGGAATTGTTTTATAAAAAAACGGGCTAAAGCCCGTTTCTATTGATTTTTTAATTTGATTTTATAAAGAATATCACCTTAAATGAATTAAATATCTTTCCTTAATAATATTCAAATGATGAATATTATGACCAACAATTAATTTCCCCAAAGTTTCCACAGAAATTTCATTTCCATTTGCAACACCTTCTCTGGAAAAGAATTCGTTATTTAAATTGCTGAAAAATAACATATTAGATCTCCTCAAAAAGTCAAATTCTTCCATTAAATTTTTCAAAGAAACTTCATCCAGAAAATATTCTTTCGCGTATAATTCTTCATCCCAACCGGAAAGTTCGGTTTGGTCATTTCTGGAAAATCTTAAGGCACGATAAATGAAAATTCGTTCTGCATCGATCAAATGTTGAAGCAATTCTTTCAACGTCCATTTTCCTGCTGCATAAGCGAAATTAGATTGTTCTTCTGAAAGATTTGTATAAGTTTTCAGCGTTTTTTCTCCCGAATTTTTCAATTCATCCAACCAATTCGCACTCGGAATAAGATCGAGATATCTTTGAATATATTTTTGAAATTCTGTCATATTCAAAAGTATAAAAAAACCTTCAAGCTTTTCGAAACTTGAAGGTTATTATTTTAAAGTATTTTTTGATTAACCGAACGCTTTTTCTAAATCTGCGATCAAATCTTCCTGGTCTTCAATCCCAACACTTAGTCTTACCAAATCATCGGTAATTCCTAATTCTGCACGTTTTTCTGCAGGAATAGATGCGTGTGTCATCAAAGCTGGATGATTCGCCAAAGATTCTACGCCGCCCAAAGATTCAGCTAAAGTGAACACTTTTAATTTTTCTAAAAACTTGATGGCATCTTCTTTTTTTCCAGATTTAAAGGTGAAAGAAACCATTCCGCCCGGTTCTCTCATTTGTTTTTGAGCCAATTCGTATTGTGGATGAGATTTTAATCCCGGATAAAAAACTTTATCGATTGCAGGATGACTTTCTAAATATTTCGCTACTTCTAAACCATTTTGAGAATGTCGCTGCATTCTTAAAGCCAAAGTTTTAATTCCTCTTAAAACCAAATAAGAATCGTGAGGTCCTAAAATTCCGCCGCTTGCAAACTGGATGAAGTGTAATTTTTCTCCTAATTCTGCAGTATTTGCAACTAAAGCTCCGGCAATAACATCGGAATGTCCGCCTAAATATTTCGTCGCTGAATGCATCACAATATCTGCTCCCAAATCAATTGGACGCTGAATATAAGGAGATGCGAAAGTATTATCTACCGCAACCATAATATCTTTTCCTTTTACCAAATCGGTGACTGCTTTGATATCAACCAGTTTCATCAAAGGATTGGTCGGAGTTTCCAGCCAGATCAACTTTGTTTTGTCAGTGATCACGTCTGAAATTTTTGAAACATCATCAAAACTCACAAACGTAAATTTCAACTGATATTTTTCAAATAATCTGGTGAACATTCTGTAAGTTCCGCCGTACAGATCATCAACTGCAACAACTTCATCACCTGGATTTAATAATTTTAAAACACAGTCGATCGCTGCCAAACCAGAACCGAAAGCCAAACCTCTTGCTCCATTTTCGATGGAGGCTAAACTATCTTCCAAAGCTTGTCTTGTCGGATTTGCTGCTCTGGAATATTCATATCCGGAATGAATTCCCGGAGATTTCTGTGCGAATGTGGAAGTTAAAAATACAGGAACATTTACAGATCCTGTTGCTGATTCGTGGTGTTGCCCACCGTGAATTACTTTGGTATTAAAATTCATTATTGTGAAAATTAGATTTATTTATAAAGGACAAAGATACGAAAGCTTATTCTTTCTTAAAATCTGAAAAGGCCTTAAATAGGCGATTTTCAATTTTTGTTTTTGCAAAATTCACGAATTTCAAAAGCTTTTAAATGTTTTTGCTGTGTAAAAAGTATCAAAAGTTTGTATTTATGCATCTAATTTAAAAAAGTTTTATGAAAAAAAGAATTATCCTTTTAGCGCTTTTTGCCGCTTCAGGTCATGGCGTTTCTGCCCAGTTAATTAAAGCTCCGAACGAGGGGGAAAAAGTAACCTTCTTAAGATCTGTTGCTCCGTCTAACGCAGCATTTTTTCTAAAAGCTCCTACTACTTCATGGCAGGATAATGCAGATGAAAGTTGGTACAATGCAACTGATACAGAATTTACCCTTACAATACCTGCTCAAGTTGCAGGACTTGCGAAAATTGTAAATGCAGGAAACTCATTTGCAGGTAAGACCGTGATTTTCGGAAATGATATGGATTTTGGTGCGCACCTTTGGATGCCGATCGGAAAAGGCTATCAGTTTCCTTTCTCTGGAATTATTAAAGGAAATAACAAGAAAATTCTGAATGTTCAGATCAATCTTCCGGCAGGAGATTTCGTTGGATTTGTAGGTCAAATGTTTAATGGAAAAATCGATAATCTTACAGCAGAAAATGTTACCGTTTCCGGACACGACACCGTTGGAAGTATTGTGGGGAATCTATCCACCAACAGTACAATGAATAACTGCCACGCAAAAAACGTAAATATTTCCGGAACCGATTTTAATATTGGTGGTTTAGTTGGTGGTCTTCTAACCAATTCCAGCATCAGTAATTCTTCTGCGGAAGGTGATGTGAGCGGTGTAAACCAAGTTGGTGGGATTGTTGGAACGGTTTGGGATAAAACTTCTATCACAAAAACTTATGCGAAAGGAACCGTTTCAGGACAATATATTATCGGTGGTTTCGCAGGTTATAGCACCATGGCGTTTGGACCAAACAGAAATAACGAAATTTCAGATTCTTACACACGTTCAAATGTTTACGCTGCTTTAGAAAGAGTAGGCGGTTTTTATGGTGGACCTGAAAGTAATGCGATCACAACCAATGTTTATTCCACAGGAACGGTAAATAATGTTTTTGCCAGCGGCGGTTTTGGCGGTTTTGTTGCGCAGACCGTAGCTCAAAATGTTTATTATGATTTTACCATCGCTCCTTTGGATCCTGTCGGAATGTTAATGGGACCTCCAGTGACGGGTATTAATGCGTGGACTTCAGAACAAATGAAAACTCAAAATCTTGCGACTTCTTTGAATGCAGGAAGATCAACGGCAGTTTGGTATTTTGATGCTTCTAAAAATGATGGCTATCCAACGCTTGATTTTGAACAGGCTTTAGCAACATCAAACAGTTCCCTACGTTCTAAAGTTCAGGTTTATCCAACAGTTGTAACAGACTTTATGACCATTAATTCAAAAGAAACAAACATGACTTACAAAGTGATGGATTTTTCTGGAAGAATGATTAAGTCCGGTGCTGTAAATGATGGCAAAGTAAATTTCTCTCAATTAGAAAAAGGAAATTATATCTTGGTGCTTCAAAATGGAAGTGAAATGAGCAGTCATAAGTTCATCAAAAAATAAGTTTAGTTTTTTGTTAAACAAAACGTCGTTTCCGATTTGGAAACGACGTTTTTCTTTTTGTACTATCTTTTTTTTTAAAACTGAGTTACATTTTAATCGCAGCTTTCTGTGCAAATTCCTCTGCCATTTGTTCCAGCCAGAATGCGACATCCTCTTCGCCAGTCGCTCTTTCGTAAGTATTTCCCATAGAAATCAGGATCTGGTGAAGAAACATTTTCATTTGATCAACCGGCATATCTTTCGTCCAGAGGTCAATTCTCAACGCTTCCTTTTTTTTATCATCCCACACGGAAATCATGGTTGCTTTGGTTTCTTCTTTTTCTACGCCACCATCTTCGGCATTCCAGGTCATTTTTTCGGGAACATTGTTTTCATCCAGTTCAATGTCTATCGTAATTTGAGTCTTTTTCATATTATTTTTATTTTTTTTGGCCAGCTTTTTTCGCCTTAATTTATCCTGAGCCTGTCGAAGAGCTCCGTTCAAGTCGGGCTGGAAAGTGTTATGCTTAACCAGATTTAGTTTTTAAAATTAATTTTTAGGTTTGTAATGGCTTTGATTAAAGATTTCCTGAGCGCTCAACTTTAAAAAATCGGTGAGTTTTGCCTCAGGTTTTTCTTTAAAGAACTTTTTACAGATCTGCCATCCGATATAAATTCCAACTTGTGGCGAAGATTCATTATCAATTTCTGTGTAAAATTTTGAAAACGGTCCAGGTTTAATGAACCGATCATTCAACCGAATGTCATCACTGAAAACCAAGTTATTTTCTACAAAGAAATTCCAGATGTTCACCTCATTTTCTTTTGCCCATTCATATTGTTTCTGAGTATAATCCATTTTTAAATAGTCCGGAAAATTCGGCAGAAAAGCATCTTGCAACGTCATAATTTTACCGTTATAGATCAATTCATCGATAAATTTCTGATGATCGGTATTCGGTGCTACAAAATTTTCAGCCAGTATTTCAGAAACTTTCGGAACAATATTCTGCGGATTCATCGAAGTTTGAAAATACTGCTCCAAACCTTTATAATTGGGATTATTTTCTCCCATAAAACCCGTAATATCTATAAAAACCATATTTTCCTTTGTTTGATAAAAAACCGGTTCCATCACGCCTTGAAGTGCCGATGAATAAAGAAAAACTTTCGGATCTTTAAATTGAGGAAAATAATATTTCACGTGCGAAAACAGATCGGTGAGTTCCGTATTCAGTTTTGCAATATCGATTTTAGAAATGGCTTCTTTGTAAACTTTGGCTTCATCAGGATCTGCTCTTCTTCCTGCGAAATCTTCATCGGGAACAGTTCCTTGAAACCAGGGATATTTTTTTTTGAAATCTTCTAAAGGAACATTCGCGGAATAAAATTCCTTAGAAATATCAACAGCCTCTACTTTTTGTGCGGGATTTGTGATTTCAACTTTCCATTGATTTTTCGGATCTTTTTTACAGGAAAAAACTCCGAAAACGAAAACGCTTGAAACGAGTAAATATTTAAAAAACTTCATTATTTTTACATCAGATTTAAGAACTGCAAAAATAAGCAATTTTAAGGATTCACATAATTTAAATCCTGAAAGCTTTAAAAACCATTTATATCTCATGCAAACAGAAAAAATAACAGAAAGAATAGTTTCCTGGCTTAAAGATTACGCGGTAAAAGCCAATGTAAAAGGTTACGTTGTGGGTGTTTCGGGTGGAGTAGATTCTGCCGTGGTTTCCACACTATGCGCGATGACAGGATTAAAAACACTTTTAATTGAAATGCCAATTCGCCAGAACGCAGATGAAGTAAACCGAGCTTGGGAACACATGGAACATTTAAAAGAACGTTTTTCAAATGTAGAAGCGATTTCGGTTAATTTAAGTCCGGCTTTTGAAGAATTGTACAAAACCTTCGATGTTAAGGATGAAGAATTTCCTGCGGAAAAATTGGCTTTTGCAAATACACGTGCGAGATTAAGAATGCTGACTTTATATTATTACGGCCAGATCAACGGACTTTTGGTTGGGGGAACCGGAAATAAAGTAGAAGATTTTGGTGTAGGATTTTTCACCAAATATGGCGATGGCGGAGTAGATGTTTCCCCAATTGCAGACTTGTATAAAACCGAAGTTTATGCTTTGGCAAAATCATTAGATCTCGTAGAATCTATTCAAAACGCAATTCCAGCAGATGGATTGTGGGACGAAGCCAGAACCGATGAACAGCAGATCGGTGCAACTTATCCGGAACTTGAGAAAATTCAAAAAGAGTGGGGAACTAAAACAGAAAGCGATTATTCAGGACGTGATTTGGAGGTTTTTAAAATTTTCAGTCGGATGAATAAAGCAGCTCAACATAAAATTCAACCGATCCCGGTTTGCGATATCCCGGAAGAATGGCGAAATTAATTTGAAAATTTGAGAATTCATTAATTTGAGAATTTGTGATTGTTTATTTTTCAATTTCAAATATCTCATTCAAATCAGCACATAAACCCATTTTCAAATTGAAATTATGAACAGACAGAATATCAAACTCGGACTTTTTTTTATCATCGGATTGCTCACGGCTTTTCTTGTAATGTATTTTTTTCAGAATTATCGACTTGAAAAGAAAAATGATGCTTCCTCAAATACAGAAGTCGCGTCCAACAACAAAGATAATAAAGGCAATTCCGTAGATGTTAATGCTTCTCCTTCCAAAAATACAGAGGGCATCGACGAACTGACGAATGAAAAAAAAGTGATCAATTATGTGAAAGCGACGCGCCGTCTTCCAGATTACTATGTGACCAAATCTGAGGCGAAGAAAAGTGGCTGGGTTCCATCGAAAGGAAATTTGTGCGACGTTTTGCCCGGAAAAGCAATTGGTGGAGACCGCTTTAGCAATCGGGAAAAAAATCTTCCGGGAAATGAGCAGTATTATGAAGCCGACGTTAATTACAACTGTGGAAACCGAAATGCAGACCGAATTGTCTTTACAGAAAATGGTGATGTTTTTCTTACCAAAGATCATTACAAATCATTTCAAAAACAGTAATAGAAGAGCAAAGGAAAAAGGAAAAAGAACCAAGTTAATTTTTGCTGAACTTTTTTAAAATATAAATTAAGGGCATCCGACACCAAACACCAAACATCCAACATCCAAACATGAAAACAGTATATATCGACTTTACAGATCTCGGAGATTACGAAGATTTCTACGCTCAACTCAAAGAAAAACTAAAACTTCCCGAAACTTTCGGTGATAATTTAGATGCACTTTACGATTCCTTAACCGGATTTGTAGAAATGCCACTTCACATGGAATTTGTAAATATGAACGTTGAACAATTAGAAACTTTCGAAGATTTGCTCGTTACGTTAGAAGATGCAGAAGAGGAATTGGAAGATTTTACTTTTGCTTATTTCTTGGTGCAATATGAGGATGAGGACGAAGGGTCTTCGGAGGAATAAATATCTTTTAGGTCAATTTCTAAAAGTGAATTTCTAAAGAGTGAATTTTTTCAAGTGAATTTAAAAATGCGATAAATAAAAAGAGACTGCCAAAATTGACAGTCTCTTTTTAATGAAAAATTTAATAAGATATTTGAAGATTATAAGTTAAAATTGGTCCAGCCTGCGTACCAGAAGTCATTGGAATCTTTCACAGCTCCTCTGTAAGTAACTGGTGTAAAACCGGCTAGAAGTGGATTTGTAAATAAACCGCCGGTCAACAAAGGTGACCCTGAAGCTGGGGAAAAATTTGGCGTCGTTCCTGAGGGTGCATAAGCTCCTGCAAGTTTCATGTCCGAAGAAAATGCTAAAGCAGAGTTCCCATTGGCAGGAAGATTAAACCAATCCTGAACATTTGTTGTAGACCAACCTGTAGGAGCACTTCCGGAAGCTGCATATTTGAAGTTTGTCGTACAGCCGGTGATCACGTTATTCTGAAAAACTAATTTTCCTGTTCCAATATTATTATCGGTAGCAGTTCCTTTTGAGGCATCGATAAATAAGCCAACTGGATAACCAACAAACGCCGAATTGAAAACTGAGATCGAAGAATTTCTTCTGATTTGCAAAGCATTTTGAAACAAAGAATTAATTCCTGTTGCATTCGTACCACTTGCCGAAGATTGAATTGGACCAATGATCGTAACATTAGAAAAGATCGCAGAAGTTTGTGGAAGTAACGATGAACCATTTGCATCATTGTCAGATTCAAAAGCATTCGATCCGGAAACGTCGGCTACCAAAGGATCTCTAACTCCAATCGCAAACTGTACTTTTCCTGAATATCCGTTATCAGTATCGAAATCATCATCTAAACCTTTGTAAGCGATGAGGTGGGTACAATTTACGGTTCCACCAAACCATTCGAAACTGTCATCGTTTGCATACGCAACCTGAACATAATCGATCGTTGTTCCGTTACCAACGCCACCGAAGGTAAGTCCGTTGATTTCTTTGTCCGGTAAAAAAGCGTAACCTGCGTACTCAATTCTTACGTATTTCAAAACGCCACTGTTGTCGCTCACATTAGTTCCACCATAAAGTCCGCTTCCGTCGGCATCATTTACGCCGCCTTCAATTTCGCCAACTCCAGCTTTTCCATTAAATGAAGCATTGGTTGGTGCAGCTCCTAAAAGAATGATTCCAGCCCAGTCGCCCCGTTTCGGACTTGGTTTTTCTGAGGTAAAAATAATCGGATTCGTTGCCGTTCCCTGCGCCATGATTTTTGATCCTCTTGTAATGATCAAACCACCGTTTTTATCGGCTTCCCCAACGATTTTCGTGCCCGGTTCGATGGTTAAAGTTGCGCCGTTCGTTACATAAACCAAACCTCTCAATTTGTAGATATTGTTGGCTTTTAAAGTAATACTGGAAGAGATTTTTCCGGATAATATTAAATTTTCTGTGTTTCCGCCGGTGTTATTTCCAGGTCCGGAATTAATGATGTCTCCATCTTTTTCAATCTGTCTGCACGAAGATGCAAGTGCTAAACTCCCTGTTAAGAGGTACAAAAAAGCATGTTTTAATTTCATTTTACTAGGTATTTATTTATTGTTTTGTATTAAAAGTTGTAACCAATTGTTAAGCTGATATTGGTTCCCGTTGTTCTTTCTATTGCTAAAGCATCTGCACGATCATATTTTTTATTGTTGTTTAAATCGTGGTAATATTTTGCGGTCTGATTTAAAATATCAGAAACATTTAACTTGATTTCTCCTTTCTTGTTCCAGATTTTCTGAGCAATTTGAAAATCTAACAAAGGTCGCGGCGCTTCCCAGATCGGAGGAATTTGATCATTCCCAACGTACTGAATTCTTCTGCCGATCATATTGAATAGTAAGGTTGAAGAAAGACCTGATTTCTCCCCATCATATTGAAGGGTGAAGTTTACGGTGTAAGGAGATTGTCCCTGCATTGGGCGATTGGTTTGCGTTGCTTCGTCGGTCACTTTGTTATCGATCAAGGCTAGATTCCCACCAAATGTGAAGTTTTTCAAAGCTGAAATAAAATCGAGTTTTTTACGTAATTCTACTTCAAGACCATAAGCATTTGCTTTTTGAGCATTCAGGAAATTAAAAGTATTACTCGTTCCCGCACCGGATTGATTGAAGTATAATTCGATCGGATTTTTAAAGTTTTTGTAGAAACCTGCGAGTGAAATTAATTCTCCATTTCTTGGGTAAAATTCCCAGCGAATATCGGCACTCGTAATTTTAGTGCGTTGCAACTCTTTATTTCCAACAACGGTTGCTCCCAGATCAAAATCATAATAAGCAACAGGCGAAAGTTCTCTAAATTCCGGACGAACCACGGTTTGAGATCCCGCAAGACGAAGATTCATCTTATTATTTAATTTGATCGTAAAGTTTGCAGCCGGCATGAAATCGGTAACTTCTGAATTCACGTATCGGTTATCGCTCATCTTCGTACTTCCAACCAACTGATTGAAATTTTCAACTCTCAAACCCCAAATTGCTCTTAACCAGGAAGTGAAATTATTGTCGAATTGAATGTAACCTGCATTTAAAATAGTGTTTGCAATGTATCGGTATTGGTTTCCTGAGATTTCATTGAAAGAAAATTGACCTGAATTTGGACCGAAATTTTCAGGATTGAAAATCGTTTCGAAAGATTGCGTTAAAATACTTTGGTTAAAACCGTTCATCTGCGCGGAGAAAGGTCTGGAATTATAAATTCTGTCTTTTACCTGAAATAAATATCCGCCTTTAATGGTTTGTTTTTGAGAGAATAGATCAAATGTTTTCGATAGATCGCCACCTGCGTTGTATAAATAATCATTTAATGTAGAGTAGAAGAAACTTCCTGATTTCTGCGATAATCCACTTGAAACTAGTGCGATATACGGACTTCCCGTTAAATTCGGATATTCATTATACTGAAGTCTCTGCAGTTGTGGAACATATTGATCTAAAATTCCAAAACTTCCGTACCAGTTGAAATTCAAACCACCCAAAAGATCTAATTTGTGATTTCCGGTCAAAGTAGAATTATAAAAAATGGTTTCTTTAAAGCTTAATTCTCTTGCCTTAATATTGGTTCCATTCACCGGATCGAATTCAAAATCTTTTCCAGTTCTCATTGAAACGCTGTTGATTCCTGTATTCGTGATAATGTTTTTGAGGGAAATTTTATTCTTGTCATTAAATTTAAAAGATAAATTCAATAATCCGCCTAAGATGACGTCATTGCTATATTTTTCTGTTTTGTAATCGAAATTGACATCTGCATTCAGATCATTGATGGTGAAGAATCTATTCTTCGTTTCGGTTCTTCTTTTATTGTTGCTGTAATTTAAAACTGCAATCACGCCCAAATCTTTACCGAAAACTTTGGTGTTAAATCCGCCATCCAACTGTAAGCTTAAATTTTCAGGATAACCAATTGTTCCGTATCCAAAATTCTTCACATATTTTTTACCGAAATCTGTTTTTTGATCTTGAGTCAAAATATTGAACTGATTTTTTGCGGGGAAACCTGCTGGTAAATTTCTGTAACCATCATCAATTCCTAGGAAATCAAGTTTTCCACCTTTATTCGTTAAAAATTCGTGATTCGTTGTGATCGTATTTCCACCAACGCCGATTTGAGCATTAAAAAATTTCTTACTCGGAATGTCTTTCGTATTCACCTGAATCAATCCACCTCCCCATTCACCGGTATATTCGGGGATAAATGTTTTGTTGATGACCAAAGTTTCGATAACACTTGCAGGAAATAAATCGAAAGAAAATGTTTTTCGATCCGGTTCTGTGCTCGAAAGTTGAATTCCGTTCAGCATTGCTTGATTGTAACGATCTGATAAACCTCTTACGACGATATATTTTCCATCGACCAAACTTACTCCGGAAACTCTTTTCAGAACTTCACCCGTATTTTTATCCGGACTTCTTTTAATGGCTTCAACACCGATAACCTGGGAAACAACGCCAGCATTTTTTTGTAAACCAATGGTAGAAGCGATCGTTTCTTTTTTTGCACTCGATTTTATAATAACGCCTTCAATTTCTTTTTCACGACTGGCTCTTCCTAAAATAATATCCAAATGGGTATTTTCTTCAGGTTTCATGGTCACATCACCAATTTCTTTACTCTGATAACCATTTGAACTTACAACAAGTGTGTAGCTTTTATTTGCATCTAAAGTAATGGAGTAATATCCAGATAAGTCAGTTACATATTCTGTGTTGTTTACTTTAATTTTTACACCTTGCAACGGCGAATTATCATTTTCATCGAGAACTCTTCCTTCTAAGATATGAGATTGAGCGTAGATAAATCCGCTTGCGAATAAAGTAAAGAATAGGGTGGCTTTCCGAATTTTGTGATTCATTATTTTCGTTTATTTTCTCTGCAAAGGAATGAATACGACTATGATTCGGTGTTGCCATAGCTTTAACTTTACTTTAAGAAATTTTTAACAGATCAGGGTCTGTGTTAATTATTTATGAACATTTAAAAAGCCTCGTTTTCCAATATTAAATTTGATTAATTTTGAGAGGTTAAAAAGTAAAAATGAAACAGAAAAAAATTCTCTTAATTGATGATGAACAAGATATTTTGGAGATTCTTTCCTATAATCTGGAGAAAGAAGGCTACGAAGTTTTCACCGCTTCCAATGGGAATGAAGGCATAGAAAAAGCAAAACAGATCATTCCTGATTTGATTCTTTTAGATGTGATGATGCCCGAAAAAGATGGTATTGAAACTTGTCAGGATCTAAGAAAAATTAAAGAGTTACAGAAAACGCTGATCGTTTTTCTTTCCGCACGCAGCGAAGAATTTTCTCAGCTTGCTGGTTTTCAGGCCGGTGCGAATGATTACATCGTGAAAATCATTAAGCCTAAAGTTTTGATCTCTAAAGTGAATGCGCTTCTGCAATTGACTTCGCAGGTTTCCGATTCTTCAAAAAATATAGAAATCGGTGATTTAATTATCGACAAAGATATTTTCAGAGTTTCAAAAGCTGGACAATTATTCATGCTTCCGAAAAAAGAATTCGATTTGCTTTATTTATTGGCTTCAAATACCGATAAAGTTTTCAAACGCGACGAAATTCTCGAAAAAGTTTGGGGAAATGACGTCATCGTGGGTGAAAGAACAATTGATGTTCACATTCGAAGACTGCGCGAAAAATTAGGGATCAATACCATTCAAACGCTCAAAGGGATCGGTTACAAATTAGTTGTGTAAATTTGTGAGATGAGGTTTCATAAATTAACGTTACTGGCTTCGATTTTTCTCACGGTTGCAATGTCTCTTATTGCGCTGATCTTCGATTATACGAAAGATATTATTGTTCATGATCAACGTACTTTTTATCTCGTATTCATCTGTTGCGTGGTGTTAATTTTTGTTCTCAATTATATCATTCTCGATTCTCTTTTCAATGTTTACGGTAAAAAACAAATCCGCAGAATTTCTACGATTTTGCCTGATGAATTCAGCACAGAAGACGATAATGAATTAAATTTTCAGGAACTTGGAGAAAGAGTTTCGCAATTCAGCCAGAAAAATGCGACCGAACTGGATACCATGAAAGAAATGGAGATCTATCGGAAAGAATATATCGGCAACGTTTCTCATGAACTCAAAACGCCGCTTTTTTCCATTCAGGGTTATGTAGAAACTTTAATTGATGGAGGCGTAGAAAATCTTGCAATTCGCGATAAATATCTGGATCGAATCGATAAATCTGTTGAAAGATTACTTACGATCGTGAAAGATCTCGATATGATCAATCAGTATGAATCGGGCGAAATTACTTTAAACATTACTACTTTCGACATCAATGCTTTAGTCAGAGAAATTATAGACCTTCTCGATTTGGAGGCTCAAAGAAAAGATTCCAAAGTTCAGCTTCAAACTTCTTCTCCACAAATAATGGTGAAAGCCGATAAACACAAGATCGCGCAGGTTCTCATCAATCTAATTTCAAACGCTATTCATTACGCCAATCGAAATAAAGCGCAAATTACCATCCATACCAATATCTTAAAAAATAAAGTTCTGGTCGAAGTAAAAGACAACGGAATGGGAATCAAACCTGAACTTTTACCGCGGATTTTTGAAAGATTTTACCGCGTAGAAACGAGCAGGAATAGAGCAGATGGCGGTTCTGGATTAGGTTTGGCAATTGTAAAACACATTCTCGAAGCACATGGGGAGAATATTTCTGTACAAAGTGTATATTTGGAGGGAACTCAATTCAGTTTTTTACTGGAAAAAAGCATTTAGAAAACGGCAAAATGTAAGCAAAACTTTTTAATAAATAAGGTCTCATATTTTTTTTGTCAAAATGCAATTGTTTTATATTTGTACCCGAAAATAAATCTAAACAGAGTAATCACAAAATTTAAAGGAAAGATGATTTATAAGGTCCGTGTAATTTTAGACACCAAAGATGATGTTTTTCGAGACATCGAGATCAGAGAAAAGCAAACACTCTGGAATCTGCACTTGGGAATAAAGAGCGCATTTAGTCTTATGGGCGATGATTTGTCCGTTTTTAATATATTAGATAAAGACGGCGTTATTGTAAAAACTGTTCCTTTAGAAGACATGAGCGATGATGGCGATGGCGAGATCATGAGCGACGTTTATTTGATGGAAGCTTTTGAGGAAGAAGGTGCAAAACTTCATTTTCAATATGGCTTTATGGATCTCTGGGAATTTTTCTGCGAAAAAGTAGAAGAATTGGATGAGAAACACGCCGTGAATTATCCGATCACCATGTTCAGATTCGGAAATATGCCTTTAAAAGCACCAAGTAAAACAGCGAAGAAAAACGGTAAAAATTCGGTAATGCCTTTGATGGATGATGAGTTTGGAAGTTTTGAAGACGAATTTAATGCAAGTAGTTTTGCCGATGAAGATGAAGACGATTTCGATGATGAAGAAGAAGACTTCAACGATGATTTCGACGAAGGTGACAACGAAGATATTTAAAAAATACAGCCTCTTTTTTAAGAGGCTTTTTTGTGCGCAAAATCGAAATATTGCAAGCACCCTTTCTTCGCAATTGAAATTTAAAATGAATATATTTGTCACAAATCAGTAAGTATGAAAAAGCTTTTTCTCTTAGCAATCATCAGTTTGGGAATTCTTTCCTGCACGACTCAAAAAACGACAAAAATGAGCAATTCACCCAGCGAGTGGAAACACGATACCAATATCTATGAAGTTAATGTAAGACAATATACCAAAGAAGGAACTTTCCGCGCATTCGAAAAAGAGATGCCGCGTTTGCAGGAAATGGGTGTGAAAACATTATGGTTTATGCCAATTACTCCGATTTCTCAAAAGGTGAAAAAAGGAAGTATGGGAAGTCAATATGCAGCGCACGATTACGTTTCCATCAATCCTGAATTTGGGAATATGGAAGATTTTAAACATATGGTCGACGAAGCGCACAAAATGGGTTTCAAAGTCATCATCGACTGGGTGGCAAATCACACCGGTTGGGATCATGTCTGGACGGTTTCTCATCCAGATTATTATCTTCACGATGCTGACGGAAAATTCCATATCGCTTCCGGAATGGACGATATTATTGAATTGGATTATAAAAATCCGGCAATGAGACAGGCGATGATCGATGCTATGAAATTTTGGGTTAAAGAAACCAATATTGATGGTTTCCGTTGCGATCTCGCAAGTTGGGTCGAAGTTGATTTCTGGGAACAGGCAAGACCCGAAGTTGAAAAAATAAAACCACTTTTCTTCATTGGAGAATTTGATGAACTTGATAATCCAGAATATGGAAAAGTATTCGACGCCAGTTATTCCTGGACCTGGATGCATAAAACGGAAGATTACTACAAAAAGAATTTGCCACTTTCTGACTTAAAAGATCTGATTCAAAAATATTCTGCAATTGGCGATCAATCAATGAGAGCTTGGTTTACAAGCAATCATGACGAAAATACCTGGAATGGAACTGAATATGAAAAATATGGTGATATCGCGAAACCTTTAGCGGTTTTTTCTGCAACCTGGGACGGAATCCCACTTCTATATTCCGGACAAGAATTACCGAATATGAAACGCCTCGAATTCTTTGAAAAAGATGTAATTGAATGGAACGGCAATAATCAAATGGCACCTTTTTATAAAACTTTATTGAATTTAAAATCTTCAAATCCTGCCTTGCGAGGTGGCGATCCAGCTGCATCGACTAATTTGTTAAAGACTTCCGCCGATGATAAAGTTCTAGCTTATGTTCGTAGAAATGGGAAAGATGAGGTGTTGGTTGTTTTAAATATGTCGAAAGAAGCTGTTTCGTTTACCATCAATGATGCAAATGTTTCCGGAATATTTAAAAATGTTTTCAGCGGTCCTGTAAAAGATTTTGCACAGGATAAAAGTTTTTACCTGCCGATTGGTGGATATGCGGTGATGGAAAAATAGAATTTTTGAGATAAACTAGAAATATCAATAGGAACGAGAAATGTCATTCTGAGCTTGTCGAAGAAAGCCCGTTTTTAATTAATGAAATAATCAAATGGCTTTAGCCAAAACTTATTTTAAATTGCAAATGAACAAATCCGAAATCCTAAATATCATCCAAATTAAATTATCCGAAAAAATCGAAAATTTAGAACGTTTGATTAATGAAACCCGCGCTTCCAACAACGAAACCAAAAGTTCGATGGGCGACAAATATGAAACCACGCGCGAAATGGTGCAGCAGGAAATTAATAATCTTCAGGTTCAGCTCAATGAAAATATTCGGGCAAAAAACTCCTTGAAACTCATCAATTCAAATCTCCACCAAATAGTTGGTTTAGGAAGTTTAGTACAAACCGATAAAGGATTATTTTATATCGCCGTTTCGTTGGGTGAAATTACTTTTAATCAAAAGAAAATCTTTGTTATTTCAACTGAAAGTCCTTTAGGTAAAGCATTATTCGGCAAGAAAAAAAGCGACGAGATTTCATTGAATAACATCAGACAAATCATTCAGAATCTTTGGTGAAAATTATTACTTTTGTAAATCATTAAATAAATTTTCAACAGTACTCATTGCTAATTCCCAATTACTCATTATAAAACATGCAAAATTATCTCAACCTTCTTCAACATATTTTAGACAAGGGAACCGATAAAACCGATCGAACAGGAACCGGAACTCGAAGTGTTTTTGGTTATCAATTACGCTACGATCTTTCAAAAGGATTTCCGATGGTGACGACGAAAAAAGTGCATTTGAAATCGATTATTTATGAATTATTGTGGTTTTTAAAAGGAGACACCAATATTAAATATTTGAATGACAACGGCGTTTCAATCTGGAACGAGTGGGCCGATGAAAATGGCGATCTCGGTCCTGTTTACGGTGCACAATGGAGAAGTTGGACCGGAGCAAATGGAAAAGTTGTCGATCAAATTACTGAAGTCATTGATCAAATCAAGAAAAATCCAGACTCTCGAAGATTGATTGTTTCCGCCTGGAATGCTGCAGAAATCCCCAACATGGCTTTAGCGCCTTGTCACGCTTTGTTTCAGTTTTATGTTGCAGACGGAAAATTATCGCTTCAATTATATCAAAGAAGTGCCGATGTATTTCTGGGAGTTCCTTTTAATATTGCGAGTTATGCGTTGTTATTAATGATGGTTGCCCAGGTTTGTGATCTAGAAGTCGGCGATTATGTGCACACTTTTGGCGATGTTCATATTTACAATAATCATTTCGAGCAAGTTCATAAACAACTTTCCCGCACGCCGAAAGATTTACCAACGATGAAATTAAATCCTGAGGTCAAAGATATTTTCGATTTCGATTTTGAAGATTTTACGTTAGAAAATTACAATCCAGATCCGGGAATTAAAGCGCCGGTTGCGATATAATGTTCAGATTAATTACCCTATTATTCTCTTTTTTTATTATTTGCAACCTTCTTGGGTGTCAAGAAGAAAAAGAGGTGAAATATGAAGTAAATATTTTAGATGTTCTCGGACCAAAAGGAAAACCAATTTTTGATACAATCAATGTTCCGTTAAAATTAAAAATAATAGTTAAAGAAATTTCAGAGTTAAATACTTATGAAACCGGAGTTCTGGGCAAAGGCCAGGAAGTTTCTCATAATTTTGATAACTATGAAAAACTTAAGAAAGTCGCAAATGATGATGAACTTTTAAAGTTGACTAGTAATAAAAATTTGGTGGTTTCTTTATATGCTGCAAATGCTTTGGCAGAAAAAAATCATCCTCAAATAGATAAAATTTTCAATAGATTAATCAGTAATAATAAAACGGTTTATACTCAGAATGGTTGTATTGTTGGAGATGAAAACATAAGTATTCCTTTTTATACAAAGTACATTTACGCACTTGAAAAGACGAAAATCCCAAAAGATGTAAATCTTAAAAAGTTTGACAGTATCATTATATTTAATGATCATTCTGATGATAAACTTATAAATTATGCATTTCAGAATCGATTATATCCAGCTAATTATCGAAATAGAATTGAATTTTTAGCATTCAATAAAAATAATGAAGGTGCAATTTTTTATCTTTCTAATTGGCATAAAGCTGTTTACTCAAATCGATTACAAAAGGAGATAAAAGGATTATTGTCGCAGGATTCTTTGAGACCTTATTTATATTTCAATTATCTGAAAGAACTTCTTGATTTTAAGAATCCCGAAAATAATAGTTTTATACTTTCTAAATTAAAGAAAGATACAATCTGGAAGGACTATGGTGATAACGGAGTTGAGGTTAGATGGTTATTAGATCGAAATGGAATTTATTTAGACCTTTAAAAAATTAAATTCCTGAATTAGATCTAGAATTGAAGTGGAGTTGTACAACTTCACTTTTTTTGTAACTTTCCTTCTAAATTTTCTACCAATAAAAAAAGCTTGATGATGATCAAAAAAATTATACTTTCGTTTTTCATTGGTGTTTTTGGAACTGCTTGTTCCCAAAACGTCGATAAAAAAAAGCTGGACGATTATTTTTCAGCTTTAGACCGTAATCAAAAAGTAATGGGAAGTTTTGCCATTGCAAAAGATGATCAAATCGTTTATACCAATGCAATTGGTTTTGCAGATGTTGAAAATAAAATCAAAGCTGATGATAAAACCGTTTATCGAATTGGCTCTATTTCAAAAACTTTTACGGCTGTTTTGGTGATGAAAGCTGCGGAAGAAGGAAAACTTAAACTGGAAAATAAGTTGTCGCAATATTTTCCTCAAATCAAAAATTCAGAAAAAATTACGATCGAAAATCTTCTTCAGCACCGAAGTGGAATTCATAGTTTTACCGATGATCCAGATTATTTTTCCTACAATACTCAATATATATCGCAACCTGATTTGCTTGCGAAAATTGTGAAAGGTGGAAGCGATTTTGAACCTGATTCGAAATATACTTACAGCAATTCCAATTACGTGATCTTGGCAATGATTCTGGAGAATATTTATAAGAAATCGTACTCGCAAATTCTTTCAGAAAAAATTACAAAACCTTTAGGCTTGACTTCCACGAAAGTTGGAGAAAAAATAAATTCTAAAAGTAACGTAGCAAATTCCTACGTTTTACTTGATAAAAAATACAATAAAAGTGAAGAAACCGACATGTCAGTTCCAATTGGAGCCGGGAATGTGGTTTCCACGCCTTCTGGATTATTGAAATTTATCATCGCTTTGGCCAACGGAAAAATAGTTTCGAAAGCCAGTTTAGAAAAGATGCAGCAATACAAAGAAAATTACGGACTGGGAATTTTTCCTGTTCCTTTCAATAATCAAAAAGGTTTCGGACATAACGGAAGTATTGATGATTATCGGTCTGTTTTGTATTATTTCCCCGAAAGTAAAACTGCATTTGCAATGATTACCAATCAATCCGACTATGATAATAATCAAATTTCGATCACCGCGTTGAAAGCTGCAAATGGAATCGATTTCGAAGTTCCAGACTTCAAAATGATACAGGTTTCTGCTTTAGATCTGAAAAAATTAGAAGGACTTTATGCTACCGCTTCAATTCCTTTAAAAATTAATATTTTCACAGAGAACGGTCAATTAAAAGGTCAGGCAACAGGACAAAGTGCTTTTCCTTTAGAAGCGGTTTCAAACAATACTTTTAAATTTGATGCCGCCGCAATAAAGATGGTTTTCAATCCGGAAAAAAAAGAAATGATCTTTACCCAGGGAGGAAGTACCTTCACTTTTACAAAAGAATAAGTATGAAATCTTTAAAAATAAATCTCGAAGAAAATGCCGATTTAGGCAAATTGACTGAACTTTTAATTCAAATTAAAGGCATTAAATCGGTAGAATTAATTAATCATGATACTGATGAAAGCGATCTGAAAAAGGCAGTCAATAAAAGCAAAGAACAACTAAAAAGTGGCGACTACGAATCGTTTGTTAACGACCTTTTCGAAACATTCGTTAATAAGAAATCATAAAAACCAGTCTGAAAATTCTTACAAAAATCATTGATATAAATATGAAAAAACTATTGATCACCATCAGTTTACTCGGGATTTTATTCTCCGCAAATCTTGCTGCACAAACCGATACTTCCGGTAGAACTGAAATTTATCGTGGATCTCACACGAAAATGACCGAACTGAAACACACCAAATTAAAAGTCAATTTCGATTACCAAAAAGAACAAATGGGTGGCGAAGAATGGCTCACTGCTTCCCCGTACTTTTATCCGACCGATTCTTTGGTGCTCAATGCAAAAGGAATGCTGATCCATGAAGTTGCTTTAGATAAAAGTGGCATCAAAAGTCCCTTAAAATACGAGTACAAAAACGATATGCTCAAAATAAACCTTGATAAAACTTACAACAAAAATCAGGATTATACGGTTTATATCAAGTATACAGCGCGTCCGAACGAAATAACGCAAAAAGGAAGTGCTGCAATTACCGATGCGAAAGGTCTTTATTTCATTAATGCTCAAGGAAAAGAAGCCGATAAACCAACGCAGATCTGGACGCAAGGTGAAACTGAATCGAGTTCAGCCTGGTTTCCAACCATTGATAAAACCAACCAAAAAACTACCGAAGAAATTTACATGACCGTTCCCGATAAATATGTGACTTTATCCAACGGGATCATGAAATCTTCAACCAAAGAAAGCAATGGTCTACGAACCGATCATTGGGTAATGGACAAAAAACATTCACCGTATTTATTTTTCATGGGAGTTGGTGATTATGCGATCGTGAAGGATAAATGGCGAAATATCGATGTCGATTATTATGTCGAAAAAGAATACGAACCTTACGCAAAACAGATCTTCGGAAATACTCCGGAAATGATCGAGTTCTTTTCCAAAAGATTAAACTACGATTACCCATGGTCGAAATATTCGCAAATTACCGGTAGAGATTACGTTTCTGGCGCAATGGAAAATACAACAGCAACGCTTCACCAGGAATCTGCACAGCAAAAACCGGGAGATCTGATCGATGAAAATCGCTGGGAAGATACGATTGCTCATGAATTATTTCACCACTGGTTTGGAGACTTAGTGACCGCAGAAAGTTGGAGCAATTTGACTGTAAATGAATCTTTCGCGAATTATTCCCAATATCTCTGGAATGAGCATAAATACGGAAAAGATATCGCCGATTACGGTATGATGAAAGAAACCAGAGGATATATGATGGATCCTTCGAACATTACGAAAGATTTGATGCGTTTCAATTATCACTCGCGCGAAGACATGTTTGATGGTGTTTCCTATAATAAAGGTGGCGCAATTCTTCATATGTTAAGAAATTATTTGGGCGACGACGCTTTCTTTGCAGGCTTAACTGATTATTTAAAAACAAACGAATACGGAAATGGCGAAGCACATCAACTTCGATTATCCTTAGAAAAAGTTTCAGGAAAAGATTTAAACTGGTTCTTTAATCAATGGTATTTTGGCAGCGGAAATCCAAAACTTTCTTACACCACTACTTTTGAACCGATCAAAAAAGAGGTAACAGTTACTATTAATCAAAATCAAATCGGGCAGAATTTTCAGTTTCCTTTAGCAATCGACGTTTTCGAAAATGGAAAACCTTCCCGAAAAAATGTTTGGGTAGATGCGAAAGAGAAAAACGACTTCACTTTTCAAGTAGGGAAAAGTCCAGATTTAGTTAATATAAACGCAGACGGCGTTTTGCTGGCCGAGTTTACAGACACCAAAACTCCGGAGCAGTATTTAATGCAATATCAAAATTCAACCGAATTTTTGAGCAGATACAAAGCGTTGGAAAATGCAATGGAGAACGTTGCTAAAAATCCGGCTGCTTTAAAAACAGTAGTTGCAGCTTTGAAAGATTCAAATTTTAGAATCCGTGTGAAAGCATTGACTGGATTAGATCTTTCTAAACCTGATCAGGCAAAAGCAGCGCTTTCTGAAGTTGAAAAAATGGCTTCCAGTGATCCGAAAACTTTGGTTCAGGCGGCGGCAATTTCTGCTTTAGGAAAAACAAAAGATAAAAAATATCTTCCGCTTTTCGAAAAAGGAATGAATGCGGTTTCTAATTCGGTGAAAGCCAATTCCCTTTCCGGAATTGCGGCGGTTGATCCTTCAAAAATTGCAGCTTTGGCTGATAAAATTGATCTGGAAGGTGCAGGTGATGAAGTGATCGCAGAACTTTTACCCATCATTGTGAAAAATAAAATCGAAAAACAAATGCCTGCAATTGCATCAACGGCGGCGTTTTATCCTTTCCTGAAGTTCCAGAAACCAGAATTGGGCGCGTCTGCAGAAGATGGTTTCAACTGGATCATGAGTTCTGATAATTTAAAAGCAACGGAAAATGTGACGAAAGTTTTGAACCAGGTTAAAGGTCAAATCGGTCAAAATCCACAGGCAAAAATGATGATCGTGCAAATTTTAAAAGATGGTCTTGCGAAGAAAATGCTTGTTTTAAAGGCAAATCCTTCTAGTCCGACGATTAATCAGCAAATTGATCTCCTAAATAAAACAATTGAAGCTTACAAATAAGCACCTTTTGATCTTAAAAATAAATGCAACTTCGAATAATTTCGGAGTTGCATTTTTATGAAAAGTAGGTAATGCTTTTTAATTTGAATTTAAGTGGTCCAGGAATTATTAGCAACAGCGATAAGATAATAGGTGCCATTGTATTCGTCGAAAACAAAGATCAGCGAGTTCCAGTCCATTCCGCTGTAGATTTCTGTTCCCGGAATAAAGTTCTCCGTAAATAGAGCGTTTGGATAAGTTTTCCTGATGTTATTGATCGTATTTCCGGTACCTTTAAACTCATTAAAATAAAACTCCGCGTTCTTGAAATTTCTTTTGAAAACCCATTCCGCGAGATAATCTTTGATTGGAAAAACCAGTAGGTCACCCGTTCCATCTTGATGTCCCCAGGTGAATTGCGTGTCTTTTGCAATATATTGATCAAATTCTTCACGACTGAAATGTTTGTCTTTTTTTAAATTAATGTAAGAATACATCGAAAATGTAATTCCTTTTTCTGGATGAATGTAATTCGAAAAACCTTCGTAATCTTTAGATTTTAAAGTGGAAAGAATTTCATTATTCAATCTTTTTAAAGTTTCTTCTTTTCTTAAATTTTCTGATTCATTTTTAAAGTTTTTCAATGAATCATTTGCGATCACAGTTGTTGAAACTTCAGGTAAAATTTCAGAATTGGTTTTGCTTTCTTTTGAGCAGCCAACCATTAATAGTAAGAATAGAAAGTAAATAGAATTTTTCATCAGGTAGTAAATTACAAATTGAAATGGTTTTGATTTGCCATTAGGTATGAAGGATATTAGTTTTCATTAAATTTAAGAAAAATTAATAGAAAGTTTTAACAGAACTTTAGAACAGCAATCGTTTTAGTTTTTTTAAATTTGAGTAAATCATTATTGTATGGCATATATCGATTATTATAAAGTTCTGGGCATTGATAAAAAAGCAACTCCCGAAGAAATAAAAAAGGCGTACCGAAAGTTAGCCCGAAAATACCATCCAGACGTCAACCCCGGAGATAAAGAATCTGAGAAAAAATTCAAAGAACTCAATGAAGCCAATGAAGTCCTTAGCAATGTTGAGAACAGGAAAAAATACGATCAGTATGGAGAACACTGGAAACACGGCGAAGAATATGAAAAAGCGCAACAGCAGCAAAGATCGCATCAATCTCAGCAAGGTGGAAATTATGGAAACTATTCGGGTGCAGATTTTGGGGAAGGTGGCGATTTCTCAGATTTTTTCCAAAGTATGTTTGGTGGAAGTTCTGGGGGTAGAAGTTCGCGCGGAAGTGCCTCCGGAAAATTTAAAGGTCAGGATGTAGAAGCAAGTTTAAACCTGAACCTGCGCGACGCCGCAAAAACCCATCAGCAAACTTTTGATATTAATGGCAAAAAAGTAAGAATTACAATTCCCGCCGGAGTTGCAGACGGTCAGAAAATTAAATTAAAAGGCCACGGAAATCCTGGTCATAACGGCGGTCCAAGCGGCGATCTTTTTATAACCTTCAATATTAAAGAAGATGCTGAATTTAAAAGAAACGGCGACAATTTAACATCCGAGGTTGAGATTGATTTTTACACGGCTGTTCTAGGAGGTGAAGTTCCTATAAAAACTTTGGATGGAAGCGTAAATTTAAAAGTAAAACCTGAAACTCAGAACGGAACTAAAGTTCGGTTAAAAGGAAAAGGTTTCCCGGTTTATAAGAAGGACGGTGAATTTGGAGATCTATTTGTGACGTACATCGTAAAAATTCCGACCAATTTGACGGAGAAAGAAAGAGAATTATTTCAACAATTAAAAGATTTAAAAAAATGAGTGATAGAATTTCCCGCGAAGAACTCGTAAGAATTTACGATATAGAAATCACTTTTTTCGATTCTTTGGAAGAGTCGGGACTGTTGAAAACTGAGAATGACAATGAAGTAAAATATTTGCTTTATGATGAATTGCCGGCTTTTGAACGTTTTGCAAACTGGCATTACGATCTTGAAATAAATTTACCCGGTTTAGAAGTCATTCATCGCCTCCTCAATAAAATGGAAGCGTTGCAGGCAGAAAACAGAAGGTTAGGTCATTTTTTAAGTAATGAGAACATTTCTGGTAAAGATTTCTGAGAAATTAATTTTAAAATGAGTTGAGGTTTCAAAGCTTCAACTCATTTTCAATACTTTGTAAATATTTTTGAATCTTAGTGATTCTTTTTAAATTATTTTCTCAATTATGTAATAATAATTCATTAGTTTTGGCAAGTTTAACAATATAAATTTATTATGAAAAAAATTTTACTAACGTGCTCTTTAGCACTGGGAATTTTTGCAAGTGCGCAATTTTCTCAAAACTTTGATGCCTCAACGGCAACTCCTGCAGGGTGGACTGTTATAAATGATGTTCCTGCATCACAAACTTTTGTATTTGGTACGCCTCCGGGAGGAGCTTCATTTCCGGCACATAGTGGTGCTAATGTTTCAAGTATCCGCTATGATACTGCTGCACACGACGATTATTTGGTAACTCCAGGAATTGCTGTAACTGCAGGTGTGAATGACAGACTATCTTTTTGGGTAGCGAGTTACAGTTCTACATTTTTAGAAAACTACGAAGTGGTATTAGGAAATGCTCCAACAAAAGCAGCTTTAACAACTGTTTTGAAAGCTACTTCTAAAGCTCCAAATGCCTGGACAAAAATTTCTTTTGATTTATCTGCTTATGTTGGGACTACTGTTTACGTTGCAATACATGCAGTAGATGCAGATCAGTTTTATTTATATGTTGATGATGTGGTAAGTGACTCAGCACCATCAACGATTCCAGCTTGTACAATGCTTTCTGCACCTGCAAATGCTGCAACAGGAGTGAGTGTTAGACCTACATTAACTTGGCCATTATCCCCTCTTGCTGATGGTGGTTACAAACTTTCTTTAGGAACAACCTCTGGTGGTACAGATGTTTTGAATAATGTTGTCTTGTCTGCAGCTGCTACATCGTATCCATTTGGTCCGTCTCCACTTTTAATGCCAAATACATTGTATTATGCAAAAGTAATTGCTTTCAATAATATTGGTGATGCAACTGGTTGTACAGAGACTACTTTCACAACTGGCCCTAATCCTATTGCACCATATTGTGGTCCACAAGGTTCTAGTGTACCAACACAGATTGCCCCAATTACTTCATTCACATTGAATGGTACTACAAATAATTCTGATACTACCGCTACAACTATCGGTACTTATGACGTCAACCAAACTTTTCTAAGTTCTAATATTACCGTTTTAAGTAACTTAACAACTATTCCATTTAGTTTAACAGGTATTGGTATTGCTAATAATGGTTGGGCAATGTCTGTTTTTGTTGACTGGAATAATGATGGTGATTTCTTAGATGCAGGTGAATCCTACTTTAACACTACAGCAACTATTAAAAGAAGCACAACAGTAACAGCTGGAAAAGTAACACTAACTGGAACTTTACCGATCCCTTCAGGAACAACGTTTGGGGTGAAGAGAGTAAGAGTGAAATATAATTTCTCCGGAACTACACTTAATTTGCCACTTACAGCTGCTTGTGAAGAAATGTCTAATGGTCAGGTAGAAGATTATGCTATCGATTACAAAGACTTTACTTTAGCCGTAGGTAATACTGCAACTTCAGCATTGTCTGTTTATCCAAATCCATTCAAAGATGTATTGAATATTACTGATGTAAAAGGAGTTAAATCGATTATGATCAGCGATGTTTCTGGAAGACAGGTTAAAACAATGAAACCAAGTACTGAACTTCAGGTTTCTGATTTGAAAACTGGTTTATACATTGTTAATCTTCTTATGGAAGACGGAACAATTAAGTCGATCAAAGCAATCAAAAAGTAATATTTTCTGAATATTTCTTTTAAATAAGGATCCGCCTCAGCAATGAGGCGGATTTTTTTTATCTAAAACTATCACTTCTTATATTTCTAAAATGCCTTTGTTAACTGGATTTTCCTCATTTTGATCCCAATCACTAAGAATCTTTTTAAAAAAAATATTAAAATATTACTACTTTGTATTGCATAATACTAAATTAATTTTATATCTTTGCATAGTAAGATTGAGAAAGAGTAATGAATCGATGATTATTAATTTCTCAAAAAACTTACTTTAATCATTAAACTAATTAATAACCCTAAAATAATGAACACAGAAAACACCAAAGCGCAGATGCGAAAAGGAATTCTGGAATTCTGTATTTTGAGTTTAATTGACCAGAGAGAAATGTATGTTTCCGATTTGATTGATGAACTTAAAAAAGGAAAACTGGATGTGGTGGAAGGAACGCTGTATCCTCTCCTCACAAGATTAAAAAACGGAGAGTTCCTCTCTTACCGATGGGAAGAATCTACAGGAGGACCGCCCAGAAAATATTACCAGATGACAGAAAAAGGCAAGTTGTTTCTCGCCGAACTTCGAAATACCTGGAACGAACTGACAGACTCAGTAAACCAAATAACTAAAAACACTAATCCGACGGGCGCACCTGAAAGCGCGTTCCAACCAAATTCTTAATACCATGAACAAGACACTCTCAATAGGACTCGCCGGTTTCTCTTTCACGATCGAGGAACACGCATATATTAAACTCAGTGATTATCTTGCAGCACTCAGAAATTCTTTAGATGCCAATGAAGCAGATGAAGTAATGCATGATATTGAAATCAGAATGGTTGAAATCTTCAAAGATTCTCTTGCAAAACGCGAAGTGATCAATGACATCGACGTGGAAAGAGTTATTTCCCAGATCGGAAGACCAGAACAGATCGAAGAGCAGGAAGAAGCTTACTTTTCTGAAAAAACAGCCAGAAATGAACAGCGTACTTCTGCAAATTACAGCGGTTCAAAACAACTCTTCCGTGATCCAGAGAAACAAAAAATCGCGGGTGTTTGTGCAGGTTTAGCACATTATGTTGGAATGGATGTAAGCGCGATGCGTGCAATCTGGTTAGGAATCGCAATTTTAGGAATATTTACCGCCGCGATCTCAACCACTTTGATCATCTTAATTTACGTTATTCTTTGGATCGTTTTACCCAAAGCAGAAACTGCGACTGATTTCTTAAAAATGAAGGGAAAACCAATGAACTTCGATAATTTAAAAAGCGAATCGAACAAATTGGTGCAGTTTGCCAACGAATCTACACAAAGAGTTGGTGAAATTTATACCGAAAATAAACCTTACATCAACAATGCAGGAAGCGGCCTTTGGAATGTTATAAAATATTTCGTCGGTGCAATTTTAGCCTTAATGGCGGTAAGCAGTATTATAGGTGTATTTGTACTCTTCGGAATGTTCGGTATAGATTCTAATTTTCCTGGAGCGAACGAAATGAAATTCTATTTTAATGATGATGGATTATACAATGTTTTGTCAGCGATCATCATTATCGGCTCTTTAATTCCTGCCATTCTCTTCAGTTTATTAAGTATCAAAATATTTTCCCCAAAGACTAAATTGAGAAATATTGGTTGGGTGATCGGTGCATTATTTATAATTTTAATGGGACTTGGAGCGTACTTCGGAGTAAGTATGGCAAAAAAAGAAGCGTTTTTGAAAGGTCATAAAGAGGACACTGAAAACGTTGACATCAACACCATATCCGACAGTTTATATGTTGATATGAAGCAGGTTACCATTCCACAAAATTTCATAGCGTATGACGATGATATTTATTCTGACCGAAAAATGGTTTATGAAGAAGATTATCCAAACATAGATGTGACGAGAAAATCTAATATTACAAAGCCATATTTAATCATTAAAAAAGAAGGAAAAGGGTACAATCTTCCGATGCAGATGAATGTTGACGTAGAAATTCAGGGAAATAAGATCTTATTACCGAATTACATGAAATATCCTTATCAACACAGATTTAGAGATTATAATGTAAATTATGAACTGGTAGTTCCTCAGAAGATGCAAGTCTTCAAAGTGAGAGATAATGTGCTTCAGTTAGAAGGTGATTTAAATGGAAATGGCAGCGTTTCAAATGATAACAGCAATGATAATGACAACTCCAATGGAATCGAGATCAGTAAAAACAAAATCAAGATCAATGGATCTACGATTCAGTATAATGAAAATGATAAAGACAGCGTGATCATCAATGGAAAGAAAATGCCGAAAGAAGCCGCAGATCAAATCATGGATTCTATGAAAAATAATTTACGAAATATAAAAGACGTAGATATTTCAATCAAAAACGGTAAAAAAGAAATTTCCATCAAAACCAAATAAATGAGAGTGGATGAGCAAGAGCGAAATTGTGATCTTACAAAATAAGTTTAATGATAATTCGCTTTTCGCTTGTTCATGATGGCAAAAATTTAAAGAAAATTTAACATTTACGAAGGTATTTTACATTATAATTAGAGTAATTTCGTACAGTTAAATGGAGAAGTAAATCAGTTAACAATTAAAATACAAAATCATGGTACAGTTCGTATTCGAAATCGCAATGAAAATCATGGATTTCATCAGCAGTTTAATTTAGACAAAATAATTTCAATATATTTGTAAAAGTATAACCAAGTCTTTTGGTTATACTTTTTTGTTTAAACTTATTGCTATTCACTCCTTATACTCTTAAATATGAAAAAATTTCTCGCAAAATTAATCCTCAAAATAATCGGTTGGAAGGTCGTTCTGGAAGGAGATGTTAATAATTTGGATCGCTGTATCCTAGTTGTAGCACCGCATACCGCCAACGAAGAATATATGTTGGGAAATCTTGCGTACTGGTCTTTGGGAAAACCCCTGAAAGTGATCATCAAAGATGCTCATACGAAAGCCTGGTACGGATTTTTAGTAAAAGCAATGGGTGGAGTAGGAATTGACCGCGCCCAGAAAAATAATTTGATAAAATTTGTTGTCGATAAATTTGCGAAAGAAGATTTCAGTTTAGTAATCACGCCGGAAGGAACCAGAAGTTGGGTACCAAAATGGCGAAAAGGTTTTTATCACATGGCTTTAGCCGCAAAAGTTCCTATTGTTATTGCGTCGGGAGATTTTAAGGATAAGGCGATTTATCTGGGCAAAATGATTTCTGTACACGATTTAGAAACCAGAACGTATGAAGATATCATGGGCGAAATGGAAGAATATTACAAAAAAAGAACACCAAAAGTTCCCGAAAACTGGAACCCAAAAATTTTTTAATCTCAACCTCAACCTCAACCTCAAATTATAATGGAAAATAAAGAACAGATTTTAGAGAAACTCAATAATTGGGGCGAAGAAACTTTGGGTAAAACGCTTGATATTATTTTTACCGATGTCACGAAAGATACCTTGACTGCAACAATGCCTGTAACTCCGAAAGTTCATCAACCGTACGGAATTCTGCACGGCGGCGCAAGTTGTGTTCTGGCTGAAACTTTAGGCTCAAGCTTATCGGTTTTGCATGTCGATACCGAAAAATTTGCGCCTGTTGGAACCAATATTAATTCCAATCATTTGCGAAGTAAAAAAAATGGCATCGTTACAGGAACGGCGAGATTCATCCGGAAAGGCAGAACAATGCATGTTTCCGAAATCGAAATTCGCGACGAAAAAGGAGAGTTGATCAATCATACGACAATGACCAACAATATCATTCCCCGATAATAGTAGAATTACTGTGAATCTTTTTTTTGGAATATAAATAATTCGATATGCTCTATTTCAGATTTCCCTTTTCCGAAAAGATAAACACAACTGATGAAAATTCAGATAAAAATCCCGTGTCTTTTTTTTCTTTCGATCAATCTGAAATCATCAATTTTGAAGGAGATATCGAAGAAATAACTATCGAAGATTTTGCGAAGCAAGAAGTTAGTACCGATTTGTTGTCCTCCAATCTCATGGAATTTTGGGAGAAAAAGCAAACTGAATATGAGGAAAAACTGGTAGAAGTTATTGATTTCATAAAAAAAAATGACCTTTCAAAGCTGGTAATTTCCAGAAGAAAACTGGTCAATTACAAAGATTCAAAAATTAATTTATCCGAAACATTTTTGAATCTCTGCGAAGCTTATCCAAATGCTTTTGTTTATTTATTTATTAAAGACGGCAAATGTTGGATCGGCGCTTTTTCCGAAGTTTTGGGAAAATTCAATAAGAAAACTTCTCAGTTTGAAACCATGAGTTTGGCCGGAACAATACCTGTGAATGAAGATTGGACTTCCAAAGAAATTGAAGAGCAGCAACCGGTTACCGATTTTATTCACGATGTTTTAAAAGAATTTTCCGAAAAAATTGAGCAATCTGAAACCTGCGATCACATTTCCGGAAATATCAAACATTTACGCACCGATTTCAAAGCGCAAATTAAAGCTGAAGATTTAGAAAAGATCATTTCAGAATTGCATCCCACTCCTGCAGTTTGTGGAATTCCAACCGATTTTTGCAAAAATGCAATTCGACAGTTTGAAATGCATTCGCGAAATTTATATGCGGGTTACATTCGGGTTGAAACCGAAGATTACATTCAATATTTCGTCAATTTACGTTGTGCAGAATTTTTCAGAAATGCAGCCCTAATATATGTCGGGGGCGGAATAACTGCCGATAGTTCTGTCGAAAAAGAATGGAATGAAACCGAACTCAAAGCCGAAGCAATTCTCAAAAACATTGCATTCAAATAAGCAATTTTCAAGTTACAGATTTCTAAAACCTTATCCTTTTTCTAAATTTTTCTCACCATTAAATTTGTGATAAAGCAATTAAGACCATTAAGATTTCCCACGAAAAAGCCACGAAGTGGCGACATCAATAGCATAGGGTGAAGCCCTATGAACAATATGAATATTACAAAACAATATGAAATTTGAATAATATAAGAAAATCTCAAAAATTAAAATTTGGAAAATATAAAAAATTAAAATTTCGAAAGAAAATCCAGCCGCGAAATGGCGAATTCAAATTACCCTGATAAATTTTTGTCGAAAAAAACTGATTGTTTAGTGAGCAAAACCCATCAAGAAACTCACCAGCATGATTCCCAGAACAATTGCAGAAACGATGACATAGGTATAATCTTTCTCTTTAATATAACCAACCAGCGCGAATATAATTCTAACGAGTGGAGTCAGAATAAGCAATAAAATCCCAAGCTGAATAATCCCCATTCCTTCCAATCGACTTAAAGAAGCAAAAAAACTTTGCCAGATCGTACCTACAGGAACTTCTAGAGACGCGTAATCTTTTGGCATTTCAAATCCTTCAAAAAATAATTTGATGAAGCCAATAAATGAGGTGATCACTGAAAAAATGACTCCCAAACGCAGAAGATTTCCCACGGAACGGTTAAGATCTAAATCTGTGAAATGTCTTTTCATTATTTAAAATTATGGTTAAGACCGTTGTACATCATATAAATCGACAGAATAGAAACAACTACTGCAAAAACTACTTTTAATTTTTTAGTCTGTGAAACCATTAATGTTTTCGACCCGATAAAACTTCCTAAAACAACACCAATTAAAACCGGCGCTACGATGACAGGAATAATTTCGCCACGCTGAAAATAAATAAGCGAACTCGCTACTGCAGTTACACCGATCATAAAATTACTCGTCGTCGTAGAAACTTTAAAGGGAAGTTTCATCATATTATCCATGGCTAAAACTTTCAGTGCCCCTGAACCAATTCCGAGAAGTCCGGACATTACTCCTGCAAATGCCATCATAAAAAATCCAGGAATCGTATTTCTTGCAGAATATGCTTTTATGATGCCTTTATCAGGAAAAGTTCCGAAGAGTTGAAGCCGATGTTCCAAACTTCCTTCAATCAAGGGTTCTTGATGATCTGGTTTTTTCCTCAAATTGAGAATTACCGTAAGAATTAAAATACTCGCAAAAATAATTCCGATGGTATTCGCATTCAGCAAACCCGAGATTAAAGCACCAACAATAGCACCAGTTGTGGTGGCAATTTCTAAGAACATCCCAATTCTAACATTGGTAAAACCTTCTTTTACAAAAGCTGCTGCTGCACCGGATGATGTACCGATGACCGAAATTAATGAAGCGCCGATCGCGTAATGCATCGGAACACCAAAGCCAAGAGTAAGTAAAGGAATGATAACTACACCGCCGCCTAATCCAGTCAAGGATCCAAGTAATCCGGCGGAAACGGCTCCGAAGAACAGAATTAATATTTCCGACATTTCACAAATTTAAGAATTTTGAATAGTTTAAAGAAATTTTATGCATTAAAAATAAGGAGTAAACTGATATCTGGAATTTTTATAAATTGTATTTTTGTTTTTTTCAACTATGAAATTATTTTACGTCATTCTCGGAGCAACGCCGATCGGCAGAAATATCGAACAACACGATGTCTTCTTTGGCATTGCTGAAAATTTGAAGGATTTAATTCCGGATATGAAAAAATTCTGGCCGGAAGCGAAAGGAAAAATCCATATCGACGCTTACAAAGAAGTTCAGTTTGTTGATGGTTTTGAAGTGAAAATTGTGGAGAAAAATTCTGACATTCCAGAAGAACATCTTTTCTTTATAAATCTCGGCGGTTACAAGCAAGGACAATTTGAGGAACTTCATGAACAAATTTTAATGGTCGATCAGTCGATGGCGAAAATTATTCGAAGAGTCAAAAAAACCGAATTCTACAAAACCATGGGATTTCCGGAAGCAGTAAGTCATATCGATGATAAACACGGAGTTGATATTGATGACATTTATAAAGTAAATGATATTTTACCTTTAAAAATGAAAGAAAATTACTCCATCATTTTAGAAAAAGCAGAAAGTGAAAATCAGCAAAATTTCACCTTCATCGGATATTTAGCAATCAGTAAATTAAAGTAAATATGAAAATTGGAATTTTAGGAGGCGGACAATTGGGGCGAATGTTAATTCAGGAAGCTTTAAAATATGATGATGATTTTTACACACTCGACCCCAATGCAGATTGTTCCTGCGCAAACATTTCGTATTTCACTCAGGGAAATTTCAACAATAAACAGAATGTTATCGATTTTGGAAAAGACAAAGATGTCGTTTCTATCGAGATCGAACATGTGAGTGTTGCAGGTTTGGAAGCTCTAGAAAATCAAGGCGTAAAAGTAATTCCAAATTCAAAGATCATTAAAATTATTCAGCAGAAAATTTTGCAGAAGCAATTTTATGAGGAGTTTCAAATTCCAAGCCCAAATTTTCAGATCATTCTGTCGAGAGAAGAGGAAATTGTCATCGGTTTTCCTTTTGTTCAAAAATTGAATACGGGTGGTTACGATGGAAAAGGTGTTCAAGTTATTAAGGACGAAAGTGATTTAATTAATTTGTGGGATGAACCTTCAGTATTAGAAAATCTGGTTGATATTGATAAAGAATTATCTTTAATCATTGCTAAAAATGAGCGTGGTGAAATCAAAAGTTTTCCGGTCACAGAAATGGTTGCAGATCCAAAATTGAATTTGCTCGATTTTAATATTTCGCCAACTCAAATTTCTGAAGATATTCAAAATCAGATTGATGACATTGCGGAAAAATTCATGAAAGCTGCCAATTCTGAAGGTTTATTTGCCATCGAATTATTTCTGGATAAAAATGGAAAAGTTTGGGTCAATGAAACTGCGCCACGTTTGCATAATTCAGGACATCAATCGCAAGAAGGAAACGCAAATTCCCAGTTCGAACAATTTTACCGTGTTTTGAAAAATCTGCCGCTTGCCGACACTTCCTCATTTGGATTTTCCGGAATGCTGAATTTGGTCGGTGAAGAAAATTTCACCGGAAAAGTAATATATGAAGGTTTAGAAGAAGTTCTGAAATTACCGAATACTTACGTTCATCTTTACGGAAAAGGCGACACAAAACCCGGCAGAAAAATGGGACATATTAATGTATTATCCAGTTCTCGCGAAGAACTTTTGGAGCAATTGGTTGCGATCAAATCAATGGTAAAAGTTATATCTGAATAGAATACTTATCGATGACTTTAAATTTAAATATTAAGTTTTGATGAAGGAATTAAGATAAGTAAGATTTCCTTCGGAAATTGAATTCATCCAAACTAATGTGCTCTTTTCTAATCAGCAAAAACTTATGTGACTTATGTGTTAAGAGAATAATACATGTATTATCATCGGATTTAACAGTTTACTTAGTAATGTTTTGAGTCATGTTTTTTGAAGCAAGAATATTTTTAACAATAATATCTGCATGAATTCTGGAGGTTTCTATAAACCAAAGATGCGTGTCTTTTCCACCACAAACAACCCCTGCTAAATAGAGATTTGGAATATTCGTTTCCATTGTTTCAGGATCATAGAAAGGATTTAAATGTTCTCCCTGCAGATCGATTCCGGTGTTTCTCAAGAAATTAAAATCGGGAAGATAACCCGTCATTGCCAAAACAAAATCGTTTTCAATTTCGTGCGTTTCTCCTTTTTCATCTTTGAAAACGACGGAGTTTTCTTTAATTTCAACAAGTTCTGAATTAAAATGTGCCGCGATACTTCCTTCGGCAATTCGGTTTTCAATATCAGGTTTTACCCAATATTTTACACTTTTTGAAATTTCTGCGTGGCGAATGATCATCGTGACTTCTGCGCCTTTTCTATAAGTTTCTAAAGCCGCATCAACTGCAGAATTGCTGGAGCCAACAACTACAATTTTTTGTTGAGCGTAAGGATAAGGTTCAGTATAATAGTGTTTTACTTTATCTAAATGTTCGCCCGGAATATTCATCATATTCGGGATGTCGTAAAATCCGGTGGAAATAATTACATTTTTCGCGAGATACTTAGATTTTGAAGTTTCAATTTCAAAGATATCGTCGGTTTTGGTAACGTTCAGAACTTTTTCGTAAAGATTAAGGTGCAATTCTTTTTGTCGTGCAATTCCCTGATAATATTCTAAAGCATCTTGTCGCCCAGGTTTTGGAGCGGTTGTGATGAAAGGAATTTCAGCGATCTCGAGTTTTTCGGCGGTGGAAAAAAACCGCATATACAAAGGATAATTATAAAGGGAATTAACGATGGTTCCTTTTTCTATAATTAAATAAGTGAGGTTATTTTTTTGGGCTTCAAGAGCACAGTTAAGTCCGATTGGACCGGCTCCGATGATGAGAATATCTAAAATTTCCATGGAACAAAGGTACGATGTAAAAGGGAATTTGTAAAATGTAGTATGTCTTTTCTAGCCGAAATTTGGGAAATAAAAGAAGCGTGAGTCATTCGACAAGTTCAGAACAAATTAGGGACCTAAATAAAAATGGATCAGACTCTTTTAAACATTCCCGGTTTGTAATTCGTGATGAAAACGCCACAAATAATTAAAACAGTCGCCATGATAAAAGTGACTGAAATTGGTTCGTCCAGAATCAGCCAACCCAGGAAAATCGCGATAATGGTGTTCACATAAGAAAGGATGGAAATCTGCGTCGGCGTAATTTTTTTCAGCGCAAAATGAAAGGCGAAAAACGCGATAACAGACCCAAAAATTGCGAGATAAACCGTTGCGAACATGCTTTTGAAACTCCACATTGCAAAGTTGATCTGATCAGAAAAAAGAAAGCCGAAAATGATCTGAACGATCCCGGCGAAACTGAATTGATAAAAGAGATTGAGGGAAATGTTCTGAGTGTGCTGATGATTTTTTTTACTGAAAATTGTTCCGAAAGCCCAACCGAAAATTGCGATGAACATAAAAATGATTCCCATTCGGTATTCTACGTTGAGGAGATCTTCTAAGCCATCTTTAAAAATCAATAAAATTCCGGAAAATCCAATTAAAACTCCAACTAATCCGCGAATGCTGAATTTTTGCATACTGAATAGAATACTCAAAAGAAAAACGAGCAACGGAGATGTTGAACTGATCAAAGATGCCAAACTGCTCGTTAAATGTTTTTCGGCAACGGTTGTCATTCCGTTTGCAACGACCAGCATCAGAGAGGCGAGAATGATCTGATTTGTGAAGTTTTTCCAACCGATCCATTTTAATTTTTTGGAAAATAGAAGAACGACCAATAAAATAATTCCGGCTAAAAACTGACGAATTCCGGCGACAAACCAAGGCGGAATTGTTTCAACTGCAACGCGAATTCCCAGGAAAGTGGTGCCCCAAACTAAAGCAACGGTGATGATGGCGAGAACTAATTTGGGATCCTTGAACATAAAAGATTGACGTAATTTGAGATAATTTCAGGTGAAAACTGCTGATTTTTAGAATGGGGCAAAGGTAGATTTTATGAATGCAATGACCAATTAAGATCGCGGAAATATTTTAGAGGAATTCTTTGATTTAAAAATGGATATTCTTCAATTATGTATAATTTTGCTACGACGAAACACAGTAAAAAATTAAAATGGGAGTAGAGATAGAAAGAAAATTTTTAGTCGATCACGACAAATGGGAAAACTTCGAAAAACCTGCGGGAGATTTTTACAGACAGGGTTATTTGTTGACTGAGCCTCATAAAACAATTCGGGTGCGACAAACTTCTGATAAAGGATTTTTAACCATAAAAGGAATTTCTGTTGGCGCAACCAGAGCAGAATACGAATATGAAATTCCGTGCGTGGAAGCCAAAGAATTGCTGGATCAGTTTGCGGTTTCTGAACTTTCAAAAGTCAGGTATAAAATTCCTGTTGAAAACCATATTTGGGAAGTTGACGTGTTTTCAGGACAAAATGAAGGATTGATCGTGGCCGAAATTGAATTGGGAAGTGAAGACGAAAAATTCAATATTCCGGATTGGATTGGGCAGGAAGTAACTGGAGAAGACAAATATTACAATTCAAATCTGACGCTTTTACCTTTTAAAAATTGGAAATGATGAGTCACGAATTCAGGAATAGGTCAAAATATATTTGTAGATGAAAATTCGTGCATTTGTGATAATTAATATTTTCCTGGTTTAGTGCGTAGTTTCAAGATTCTATCTGAACCGAAAAAGTAAATGCGTACTTTTGCAGCCTATGCAGGAAGATCAAATTATCATTATTGGCTCAGGTCCGGCTGGATTAATGGCGGCTCAACAATTGGCTTTGAAAGGTTTTGAAGTTCACGTTTATGAGCAGAATAAAGCGGCCGCGCGAAAATTTTTAGTCGCAGGAAATGGCGGATTTAATTTGACTCACAATGAAGAATTAGCGTCTTTTGTCCAAAAATATGAAGCGGAAGAAATTCAGGGAATAGTAAGAGGTTATGATAATCAAAAAGTGATTCAATGGCTTTCAGATCTGGGAATTACAACTTATGTCGGAAGTTCGGGTAAAATATTTCCGACGAAAAATTTCAAACCGATTCATGTTTTAAAAGCTTGGTTGGAGGAGTTAGAAAAGCTTGGAGTAACCATTCATTACGATCATACATTTCTTGATTTTGATGCTGCGGAAGTTTATCTAAAAAGTAATGATCAGAATTTTTCTATTAAATATTCAAAATTAATTTTGGCGATGGGCGGTGGTTCCTGGAAAAAAACAGGTTCTGATGCAAAGTGGGTAGAAACTTTATCACAGAAAAATATTGAAATAACACCTTTAGAATCAGCTAATTCAGGTTATAATACTGATGGTAAATTTCATCAATTGCAAGGTCAATATTTAAAAAATATTAAAGTTTCTTTTGAGGAAAATTCAAAAATCGGCGAAATTGTTTTCACCAAATATGGTATCGAAGGAAGTCCGATTTATTACATGAACCGTTTTACCAGAAAGCATGATTTTCCTGTGATGATAAATATTGATTTAAAACCAAACCTATCCGAAGCTGAAATTTTGGAGCAATTAAAAGGGACAGAGAAAATAAGTTCAATATTAAAACGGAATTTAAAATTATCAACAACTGCCATTAATCTGATAAAAACGCTCGATAAGGAAAGTTATCTGGATATTGAAAATTTAGCAAAAACCATCAAGAAATTTCCGATTGAAGTTTTAAGTTTCCGCCCGATGGATGAGGTAATTTCTACGTCGGGCGGTGTTGCTTTTTCTGAACTTAATTCGAATTTGGAATTGAAAAAATTCCCAAATGTTTATTGCGCCGGAGAAATGATTGATTGGGAAGCTCCAACTGGCGGTTATCTTTTGCAAGCTTGTTTCAGCACAGGATTTTGGGTTGCGAATGCAATTGCGAATTCTTAGTTGCTTTAACCACAAAAGTCAGAAAAGTTTTATTTTTCTTTCAGATTTCTAAAAGATCAAAAAAGTGAATTACAGTTTTCTTTCTGAAGGAAATGACGGTTTATCTTTTAAAACATCGAAATTTTCTTAACTTTAAACCTTAAAATTTACATTAATGATGGTCGGAATAATAATGGGAAGTCAGAGCGATCTGGTAATTATGGAACAGGCAGCGGATTTTCTGAAATCGTTGGAAATCTCGTACGAACTAACAGTGGTGTCCGCACACCGAACTCCGGAACGAATGTTCGATTATGCAAAATCTGCGAAATCACGGGGATTGAAAGTGATTATTGCAGGAGCAGGTGGTGCAGCACATCTTCCCGGAATGGTGGCAAGTTGTACGACTTTACCCGTAATCGGCGTTCCTATTTTGTCCTCTAATTCTATTGATGGTTGGGATTCTGTTCTATCGATTTTACAAATGCCGTCCGGAATACCTGTGGCGACGGTTGCTTTAAATGGTGCCATGAATGCCGGGATTTTAGCCGCAAAAATTATTGGGAGTTCTGATGAAAAAGTTTCGAAAAAATTAGAAACTTATCAAAATTCTTTAAAGGATAAAGTTTTGGGAACGGTGAAAGAAATTCAGAAGCATCATCCGAATTCATTTGATTAAAAAATATATTAAAAAAAAACCGCACTTTAAATGGTGCGGTTTTTTATTGAAACATTTTTGTCTTATTTATTGTACGATGGCATCGACGGATTCGTCAAAATACTACATTTTCTTACGTTAACAACGGTCGTTGCTGAATTGTTTGTTAAATCAGTATCTGTAATTTCGGTAGAGTTTACCGTAGAAACACTTTTAAAATTCTGATTTGTTGGCAGACTTCTTTTAAAATAATTTCCTGTAATGGTTACGATCCCAGCAGTGTTTGGTGCTAAACCAACTTTTCCGCTTATGCTATTCGTAGGGAAAGTGGATGTTGGTAAATTTGAGCTTGTAAAACCACTTGTGGACAAACTGGAAATTTTAAATTTAGAAATATCTAAAAGATTTCCGGCCGCATCCTGGATTTGATTCGTAAAATCAATGTTGTTTAAAGTTGCTGCGGTATCATTCGTAACCTCAATTTTAAAAGTCACTGGATTTGTACCAGTATCATTACAGAGCAAAGCCGTATCTGATCGACTGTCTACGCGAATATTTCCGGGAGTAGTCAATAAAATATTTCGGATTTCGTGAAAATTATATCCACCTCCGGTTGAAGCAGCAAAACCGATACGAAGGTCTGCAGGCAAAGGATAAGCCGTTCCATTCATGGTATAAGAAAGAACGGTGTTAAAAACGAGGTCGCCTTGTTTTTTCCATTTTACGGTAATGAGATAATCTGCTCCAACTTTTGTTAAATAAATTTGAACTCTTCTGTAAAATTGAGTTTCCGTCGGTCTTGTTGCGGTTAAGGTGTTGTAATCAATTTCGTCTCTAGTACGGATTGCAGCCGCACCACCAGTTTGATCACCTAAAGCTTTGTGTGTTAAGTAAATATTCGATGCGGTATAAGTTGGAGAAGTAGGACCTCTTAATACAATTGCGTTGGGGACCACTGTTGTTGGCGCTCCACTTGGACCACCATTTCTGCCTTCAGTTGCTGTTGCAAAATTTCCGTATTCATCGAAACCTAAACCAATGTATCCTCCTGATAAACCTGTTTTTCCTGCTGGATTGCTGTAAGTTGCGTAACCTAAAGAACCTCCATATCCTCCTAAACTGAAATTGGCTTCTGTTACCGCACCATCAAAAAGAAAGACCGCAAATCCATCAGCTCCAGAATATCCGTCATTAGTAAATCTCCAGGTTGTATATTCAAAATCTGCAATAACTCCCAACGCGGTTGGAAATGTTTGCTTAACATATAGATAGCCTTTTTGATTTGCTGTTGCAGAAGTCAATCTTAACCAGCCACTTCCATTTGGATCGACTCCATTTGCAGCGGTTAAAAAAGCCACATCACCGATTTTCAAACCAGTTGCGTCATTCGTTTTCAGCGTATTGGTAATGGTAAATTGCGCCATTACTAAATTGCTACTGAACAATAGGATTGCGCAAAAAGCTATTAAAATTTTTCTCGTCATCTTCAATTATTTTACAACAAATACAATATTCATAAAACTTGCATCTGAAGCATTCCCGATCACATTATAAGACATCAAACCGTTTGCATCGATAGTGATCGTGTTCATTAATGAAGTATCGTAGTAGGTCACATAATATTCTAACTGAGTTTTTGGCAATGTCGGGATACTTCCTGTCGATCCTGCACTTTTTACGGGAGGTGAATTAAACTGCGCAAAATAAATCGCATACAAATCCAGTGTTTTCGGACCTAAAGTTGCGGTATTCACGAGGATTGAAGGCATATAGAAAAATTTGGGGAAATTATTATCTTTAATAAGTCCTACCCATTTGCTGATGCTGTTGTCATAATAATAAAAACCGGGTGATTTAATATTCGATGTTTTTGTCGAAGTTGTCGCAGGAACAGCAGTGACATAAACCAATGTCGCGTTTTGATTCGCGAGATACAGACCATCTTTTGCTTTCAGATCATCACCACTTATTCTTGTAACAAGCACGCCATCGGCAACAGTTGATACTGAAGATTTTGAGACATCAAATGTCGTTGATGGATTTGTAGTGTTAACACCAACTTGCGCATTTACGAACAAGCATAAATTAATTCCGATAAGATAAAGTAACTTTTTCATTGCTAATAACCAATATTTATATTTAATCTTCAAAAATACATTTTAATCTTTTACGTATTATGTTAAATAACAGTTATACAAAATATTTATTGTCATTAACAATGTGACGCATAGCAAAAGACGGGCTTAGATTTCAAGTCTTGTTTTTGATCGAAATTTATTGTAAAAAGGTTAAAAATTTTTTGGATTAATTTTTTAGAAATATATCTTCTGATTTTAATTAATGGCGTCTATTAAATCAGATCGTATTATTTAAATAAGTATCTTAAAATAATGCTTTTCAATTACTCATTAACTTAAACAAAAAGTCACAATAATGATGAGAATCTCATATTATTGTGACTTATAATGATTGCTCAAAAAAATTATAAAACTCCAACCTGCTCCATGCACCATTTCATTTTTGAATAAGTCCTTTTAATGTCATGATCTAAACCAACTGACATCCTGATCAAACCTTGCGAAAGTCCCATTTCTTTTTGTTCAGCTTCCGGTATTTCTGAAGAAGTTGAACTTCCGGAACAGGAGAATAATGTTTTATAGAAACCAAGACTTACCGCCAGATAACCTAAGTTTTCTTTCTGCATTAATTCCATTAACTCATTTGCTTTTTCCATGGTTTGTACGTCAAGTGTTAATAAACCACCAAAACCGTATTCTTGATTCATCATGCTTTTGAAAAGTTCATGTTGTTTGTGACTTTGCAATCCGGGATATTTTACGTTCAATCCATCTTTTTCAAATTGTTCTGCCAAATATTGTGCGTTTTCGCTGTGTTTCTTCATTCTGATATGAAGCGTTCTTAGATTTTTCAAAATACTTGCCGCACGGAAACTGTCTAAAGTCGGTCCGAGCAACATACATGCGCCGGAATTTACATCTTTCAGATCATTGATAAATTGAGAGGACGCGCAAACAACTCCGGCAACGGCGTCACTGCTTCCATTGATAAATTTGGTTAAACTGTGAATCGTAATATCGGTTCCAAGCATTTGCGGTGAAATCGAAAGTGGCGAAAAAGTATTGTCGACGATCAGTTTCAGATCGTATTTTTTTGCCAGTTTTGAAAGCTCGCGAAGGTCGGCAATTTCCAAAAGTGGATTACTTACGGTTTCGCAAAACAGAACTTTCGTGTTTTCAGTAATTGCATTTTCAACTGCTGATAGATCGGTGATGTCAACAAATGAAGTTTTAATATTAAAACCGGGCAGAAAATTTTTCATAAAAGCGTACGTTCCGCCATAAATTGTACGGCTTGAAATAATATGATCACCACCTTTGCAGAGTTGAAGCAGGGTAGAAGTGATCGCACCCATTCCGGAAGCGGTTACGTTTGCACTTTCTGTTCCTTCCATTTGCGCCAAAGCCTCGCTCAAATAAAGGTTGCTAGGCGTTGAGTGTCGGGAATACAGATAGCAACCTTCAGTGTTTCCTTCAAAAGTATCAAACATTGTTTTTGCAGAAAGAAACGTGTAGGTTGAACTGTCTGAAATTGAGGGATTTACTCCACCAAATTCCCCAAAATATTGCAGATCCTGAATGTTATTTGCAGCATTAAATTGTTCCATGAGTTTTGTTTTATATTTTGATAAATATCTTTTATTTCAAACTTAAAAACAATATATTTGAAAGTATTCAGAAAATAAATCTAAAGAATTTGATATTAGTAGATTTAAAATTTATATTTGAAAATTAAACTTTGGCAAAACCGAAAATAAATCTACTCATGCTTGATCCAAAAGATAAAAAACTCCTCATTTTACTTCAAAACGATGCGAAGAAAACTACGAAAGAACTCGCTTCAGAGCTCGATCTGTCGGTTACTGCAGTTTTTGAAAGAATTAAAAAATTAGAGAAACAGGAAATCATCAAAAGTTATGTTGCGCTCTTAAATCCGGAAAAAATCCAAAAAAATTTCATCGTTTTATGTCAGGTGAAGCTCGTGCAGCACAGAAAAGAGTACATCTCTCAATTTGAAAAAGAAATTACACAGTTTCCCGAAGTTTTAGAGTGTTTTCATGTTTCCGGCGATTCCGATTATATTCTGAAGATCTGTGTGCGGGACATTCAGGAATACCGCGAATTCATGGTGAGTAAATTGACCAATCTGCAACATATTTCGAGTACGCAAAGTTCTTTTATGATCAAAGAAGTTAAGAATTCTACCGTTATTGAACCTTAGAATTTAAAATTTTCCATAAAAAAAACGAAGCTAAAAATAACTTCGTTTTACATTTTGTCTGAAAGTTCTCGATTTATTTAACTAGAAATCTTACGGATTCAGCTTCTACTTGAAGGATGTAATTCCCTTTTGGCAAAGCGTTTTTTAAGTCGTTTGAACCATTTTTAAGCTGAATTTTTTCTACCATTCTGCCGGACATCTCATAAATTTTCGCTTCAGAATTTTTACTTAATCCTTTGATGAAGATTTGATTTTTTCCGAACACGGCTTCTATTTTTTTTTTAGAAAAATCTTTCGTAGCCAGCGGTGTTGTTTGAAAAAGCCATTTGTAAACAGCACTGAATTCACCTTTCCAGTAATTTTCGTTATGTTGACCGTAAGAATCTATTTTAACTAAAGTGTTGGCTGCAGTTAATCCTTTTGTCTGTAAATTATTTTTTACGGTTTGTATTTCATTCACGATCGTTGAACTTTCTCCCGATCCTGCCACAAAATAAATTCGCATTCCCGATAAATCGGCCGTAGAATTCGTGATGTAATTATTAAACTGAGTATTTACGATCCAGTAAGCTGGGCTGAAAGATCCGATTTTGGAGAAAGTCTGGCTGTATTTTACACCACCATAATTTGAAATTAAAGCGCCCAAAGAACTTCCGATCAAAGCGTTGAATTCTTTCGCAGGTTTTGTGCGGTAATTGGCATCTACATAAGGTTTCAAAGTTTCTGCAACGAACTGCATGTATTGATCTCCTTCACCACCGCCATATTGCGGATTATTCCAGGGCGTATATTCATCAATTCTGTTTGCACCTCCGTTATCAATTCCAATGACGATCGCACCATAATCACCTTGCGCAAAAAGGGTGTTCAAAGTTTCGTCAACTTGCCACTCTCCTGAAAAAGAAGTAACATTATCGAACAAATTTTGACCGTCTTCCATGTAAAGTACCGGATAAGTTTTGGTACTCGTTTCATAATCCGGTGGTAAATAGATCCAGATTTTTCGGGTGCGGTTCAATTGAGGAATTGCGAAATTATTGCTCAAAATATGAACATTTGAAGCAGCTGTACTAGGATTTCCAGCGCCGCCTAAATCTTTCCAGGATTGAATTGTTAAATTCAATGTTTGCGCACTTCCGGTGAAATTCGCAGATCGGTTCGGAATGTCATTTCCGGTCGCGTTTCCTTCTACTGAAGACCAGGCGCCGCGAGTAAATTTGTATTCTAAAACGCCGGTTCCTTCTGGAACAGTGTAAATATAATTTCCATTTCCGTCCGATACCATCGGTGTTAAAGAGGGATTCCAGTTATTAAATGTTCCTGCGACATAAATGGTAGATCCTGATGGCGTATTTGCAGGTATTGCCGTAATTTTTAACGTGATCTGCGCTGTGATTTGTACGGTTATCAGTACTAATAAAAGGAGAAATTTTTTCATTGTCTGTAATTTGCTTTTTATTTTATCTATAAAATTCTTGCTTGTCTGTCAAAAATTGAACTTTTATTTCTGAAAAAATTCCATCAGATCCATATAATTTTTTTGGTTCACGCCATGTCCGCTCATGTATTCCCGGAAACTGAAATAACAACTCAGATCATACAATAATTCTGCACCTTTTTTTCCCCAATCCAAAGGAATCACAGCGTCGTCGATCCCGTGGGAAATAAAGAAGCGCATCCGCTCCAATTTTTTTTTGTCTTTAATAATATTTTCTAAAAGTTTTTCCTCCGGATAACAACTCATGCAGGCAACTTTCGAAAAAAGGTCCGGATGATGAAGCGCTAAAGCATAGGTCAAAATTCCACCCTGGGAAAAACCGGCGAGGTGCGTTTCATTATCGGTCAATCCATACCGGTTAGAAATTGTCATGATACTTTCCAGAATTCCGTCGAGTGATTTTTTAGCCTGTGGAATATCGATGCGGTTTTCTTCATTCATCAAGTCGATGTCGTACCAGGAAAAACCTTCGTAAGCAGTATCGAGCGGTCCTCTGAAACTTACGATCAACCAGTCTTTGGGCAACGTAGGGACAAAACTAAATAAATCTTCTTCATTGCTTCCGTAACCATGAAGCAGAACGAGAAGTGGTGTTTTTGAACTGATATTTTCGGGTTCCCGAATGAGATATTTTAAATCCATAAGGCAAAGATAATGTTTTACGGTATAAAATTTTAGAAGAAAATCTAAAACTGTTGCAACTGACAAATGAAAATATTTGACCTTTAAAATAAGAAGAATTACAGTCGATATTTAGGGTTTGGAAATATTTCCTTTAATATTAAACTCTATGTTTTTGTACTTTTTATAGATCATTGTAAATCTTTTGTAACCTTTTTTAGTTTCGTGTACTCTATAGATATGAAGGGATTTCGGTGACGCGATGATGATGTTGAAATTAGAAAATAATTTTTGAATGTCAAATCAAATTTCCTTTAAATTAAATATTAACCTAAAAAATAAACAAAATGAAAACGCTAAAAAACGTAGTTTTATCCGGAGCAGTTTTTATGACTGCACTATTATCCTTCTCTGCAGTTTCTGCACAAGAGCAAAAAACGCCTCAACTTACCGATCCTGAAATTGCATCTGTTGCAGTAACCGCAAACCAAGTTGATGTAGAATATGCAGCGATTGCCTTGAAAAAATCACATAACAAAGCGGTAAAAAACTTTGCAATGACGATGAAAACTGATCACAGCGCAGTCATAAAAATGGCTGTAGATCTGGTTACCAAATTAAAAGTAACTCCAAAAACCAATTCGGTTTCAAAATCAATTTTAGCTGGAGCAGTTAAAGAAAAATCAATTTTGAATTCTAAAAAAGGGAAAGCGTTTGACAAAGCTTACGTCGATAACGAAGTTGCTTACCATGAATTTGCAGTGAACGCGGTAGAAAACATGTTAATTCCACAGTCTCAAAATGCAGAATTGAAAGCATTATTGCAAAAAGCCTTGCCCATCTTTAAAACGCACCTTGAACACGCAAAAATGATTCAAAAAGACATGAAATCACACAAAATGTAATCATGTTAAAATATGTTCATAAAATAAAATTTACAGCACTTGCAGTCGGTTTACTTATTGTGAGTGCCTGTAATTTGGGGTCGAAAGATTCGATTCCGCCAACAAATGATAACTCTGCCTTGAAAACAGATAATACTCCTACAAAAACCGATGCTACAGAGAGTTTACCAAAAATTGATTCAGCATTAAATTCGAAAACCAGTTCAACTGAAAGCGCTGATTCAAAAGCAGAAGATCATCTTGTAACGATAGAAAATATGAAGTTTAATCCGGCGAGTATTACGGTGAAAAAAGGTGAAAAAGTAACCTTCGTCAACAAAGATATTGTTGCACACAACGCTACGGAAATCAATAAGTTGTGGGCATCTCCACTTTTGCAGAATGGACAATCCTGGACTTTCACTCCCGACAAAACTTCAGATTATTATTGTTCGGTGCATCTTGTGATGAAAGGAAAAATCATTGTGAATTAATACTCATCATATGTTTCAATACATACCAAAGGTCTTTACTTTAGAACTTCGAAAATGTAGCCCTGCGAAAGGAATTTTTATTGTACTTTTATAACTAAATAAGCAGTCATGTCGCAAATTACCCATATTAAATCGATTGAACATCTTACCCACGATGTTTTGCGTGTGGTTCTTGACAAACCGGAAGGATTACATTATATTCCAGGACAGGCGGTGGATATTTCACTGAACAAACCGGAATGGAGCGAGAAGAAAAACTGTTTTACATTTACTTCTTTACCAGACGATGATCATATCGAATTTACGATCAAAACCTATCCGGAGCATCATGGGATGACCAATGAGTTGCTTTCTTCAAAACCGGGCGATGAGGTTTTAGTTTATGATCCTTTCGGAGATATTTATTTTAAAGGAGCTGGCATTTTTATTGCTGGTGGAGCGGGAGTGACGCCGTTTATCGCAATTGTGAAAAATTTAGCACAACAAAATAAACTGAACGGAAATAAACTGCTCTTTGCAAATAAGGAAAAAAGCGATATTATTTTAGAGGATTATTTTTCTTCCGTTCTTGGTAAAAATTTTATCAATGTTTTATCAAAAGCGGAAATTGACGGTTATGAACACGGATATATTTCGGCTGAATTAATTAAAAAGTATTCAGATGAAAATCTAAAATATTATTATCTCTGCGGACCTCCAGCGATGATGGATGCGGTTGAAGGTCAATTAAAATCATTAGGGATCGCAGAAGAATTTATAGTGAAAGAAGGTTTTTAGACCTATTTTTAGTCTTTTAATTTCATGATGCTCAAGTTAGAAAATTTAACTTGAGCATTATTTAGCCCCAAAAATAATTATGAAAAATTATGCTCTAGTAACCGGCAGTGCCGACCGAATTGGAAAAGCCGTTGCCATTCATCTGGCCAAGCAAGATTATAATTTGGTTTTGCATTACAACTCTTCCAAAGAAAAAGCCGAAAAATTAAAAAATGAGATCGAATCTATCTACAGCGATCTGAAAGTGGAATTGCTGCAAATAAATTTTTTGAAAGAAAATGATTTTGATCAGATTTTCAAGGATCTGCAAAAGAAAAAAATCATCATCGATATTTTGGTGAATTGTGCTTCCGATTTTATTCCGTCTAATTTTGAAGAGCCGGGAAGCGAACTTTTTGACAAGGAAATGACGATCAATTTTAAAATTCCTTATCTTCTTACCAAAGCCTTCGCGAGTGTTTTCGGTAAAGGAAATATCATTAATTTCGTAGATACCAAAGTGACAAAAAACAGTACGGTTCATCTCGATTATATTTTGAGTAAAAAATTATTGAAGGATTTCACGAAAATTTCAGCCTTAGAACTGGCGCCAAATATAAGAGTGAACGGGATTGCTCCGGGATTAATTCTGCCGCCACCAGGAAAAGATGAAAGCTATTTACTAAATTTGGCTAAAGATATTCCTTTGAAAACAGTGGGTAATTTAGAGGAGATTTTAAAAGCTTTTCAATTTATACTGGACAGTTATTTTTTCACCGGTCAGATTTTATACATTGATGGTGGCGATCATCTGGTCTAAAAAATTAAATTTTAAAAATTCGAATTTGCTTTTAAAACAGCAATAAAAATAATAATTCAGAAAAATATGGGATCAAATTACAATCCGAAATTATCGATAGTCCGCGTAGAAAATCTACGTCTTCGAGCATTTATTGGTTTCATCGACTGGGAAACTGAAAAGTTGCAGGATGTTATCATTTCTTATTCCTTTAAATACGATACTTCAATGGCTTCTGAAACAGATGATGTAAAGCACGCCGTTGATTACAAGAAAATTACGAAAGGAGTTATTGATTTTGTAGATCATAAAAGTTTTCATTTGATCGAAGCTTTGGCGGAAAAGATATACGATCATATCCAAACTTCAGGTGCTCCTTTGCAGGATATTTATGTAAAAGTAGAAAAGCCAAATGCTTTGCGCTTTGCCGATAATGTGATGGTTCAAATTGATGGTACAGATCGCTACAATACTTCAGTTATTGCTCTCGGTTCTAATATCAACTCCGAAGAAAATTTTAATAAAGCTTTGGATCATCTGCAGCAATTTGGCTTTATCATGCAGCGTTCGGCCTTTATAAAAACCAAACCGCTAAAATTTGAAGACCAACCGGAATTTCTAAATGGAGCAATCCTTTTTCATACCAAAAAAAGTTTATCTGAATTAAAAATGCATCTCAAACAAATCGAAGCATTATTAGGAAGAGTAAGAACCGAAAACAAAAATGCGCCGCGTGAAATCGATCTGGATGTTACGACTTACAACGGTTTTGTTATCGATGAAGATGTGGCTGAATTTCCTTTTCTGATCGACTTTGTGCAGCAATTACAACCGGAAATTAAATTATAGAAATTACTTGAATGACCGTTTTTATTCTGTTTAAAAAAGTTGTTTCTTCTAGTTTTTTACTTGTTAATTATTTTGGTAATAAGGATTTCGAAAGATTAAATCATCAATATATTTAGACTGCAAACAAAAATTCAACCCAAAATATGGGTTGAATTTTTTTTGAAAAATAATTAAGAATACTTATTTAGTTTCTTTTTTTACATAATCTTTAGTGTCTTCGTAGCTGTCTTTTACAGCATTTCCTGTATTTTTCGCAGCTTTCTTCGTCCATTTTGTGCTGTTTTTGGCAGCTTTTTTTGTCCACTTTGCGCCTTTTTTAACACCTTTTTTGGTAGCGGTTGCGCCTTTTTCAGCAGTTTTAGCGGTCCATTCTGCACCATCAGAAATACCGTCTCCTACTGCTTTCGCATCTTTCTTTACTTCCTGTTTTACAGTTGGCGTTTCCTGTGCTGAAACTCCAATTGATAGTAGAATAAGGGCGGCTATTGATAACAATTTAGTTTTCATACTTTATTTTTTAATTATTGATAATGATCTGTCACAAATCAAGCCACACCTTTTTTAATATTATCATTAACTAAAGTTTAACATAAACAGCTTATCGAACTCTTTCAAATTTCGTCAATCAACGCTTCCAAGCATACTTAAAATTTGAATCACAAATCTTCGACATCGGAGTTTTTTATTTTGTTTTCCGAATTAATTGCTAATCCCTGCAATCGAAGTAGATTTTAAGTTCATTGGAAAAGTTTTTTATCGTTTGTTAAACTAAGTTAATTTATTTCAGATAAAGCGTTCATTATTAAATAATTAATTCTTTTATTTCCTAGCTTTGCTTATTATAAAACACAAAAATTAATTATCATGTATAAAAAATTACTTTTGTTATTTGCTGTGTTAAGTTTTAGTATAGCATCAGCTTTTACGGTGAATGGCGTCAATTATAATATTACCAGTGCAACAACTGTAGAGGTTGGAAATAATGCAGGGTACAATGGCGCATTGATTCTGCCGTCGACCGTAAGTGACGGCGGCACAACGTACGCTGTAACTTCTATAGTAAGCAGTGCTTTTAATTCGTGTTTAAATTTAACTTCCGTTGTCATCCCAAATTCTATAACTGCCATAGGGTCTTACACTTTTTACAGCTGTATCGCTTTAACCGCTGTTACAATACCCAATTCTGTGCTTTCTATTGGAGATAATGCTTTTGCGAACTGCTCAATTTTACCTTCAGTTATTTTACCGAATGCTCTGACTTCGATCGGTGCCTTTGCTTTTGCGTACTGTCCTTTATTAAGTTAGATAAATATTCCTAATACTGTTACTAAAATAGGAGAGAGTGCGTTCAATGCTTGCAGCAGTTTATCCTCCATCAATATTCCGAATACGGTTACTTCTTTGGGTATATCTGTTTTTTATAATTGTACCGGATTAACCTCGGCAAATATTCCAAACACACTCACATCAGTTAGTGACAATCTGTTTTACAATTGTTTAAATTTGAACGCCATCATCATTCCAAATACCGTAACTTCCATCGGAAATTATGCTTTCGCATATTGTTCTAAATTTACCGCAGTTACTATTCCAGCAGCTGTTACTGTTATTGGAGAAGGCGCTTTTCAATTCTGTACAAATTTAACTTCTGTTCTTATTCCTACTAATGTTGAATTTATAAGACGTCTCACTTTTAATCAATGTACTCATTTAACTTCGGTTACTATTCCAAATACGGTTACCTCCATTGGCGAAAGTGCATTTAGTTATTGTACTCAATTACCGAACGTAAATATTCCTAATTCTGTGACTTATATTGGGGCGACTGCTTTTAGCAATTGCGCTGCTTTAACTGGTGTAGTTATACCAAATTCGGTTAATTTTATTGGAGCCAGTGCTTTTGCAGATTGTGTGAGTTTACAATCCGCAAAAATTTCAAATACAGCTGGTTCGGTTGGCGATTATGCTTTTGGTGGTTGTAGTAATTTACTCTCCGTAATTATTCCGGACTCTGTTACCAATCTGGGGTCTTTTGCTTTTTACCTGTGTACTAAATTAAATACGGTTACAATAGGGAATTCCGTGGTTTCGATCAGACCCAGTACATTTAAAGGGTGTGCTCAGTTAACTGCCGTAAAAATTCCAAACTCGGTTACTTCAATTGGCGAAAGAGCTTTTGAAGATTGTACTGGTCTGCTTTCCGTTACCATTCCAAAATCCGTGACTGCTATTGAAGATTTTGCTTTTAGCAATTGTATAAATTTAAATTCTATAACCTGCGCAATCGTTACTCCTTTGGTGATCAATGCTCTTGTTTTTCAGGCAGTAAATCAATCTGTATGTTGTTTAATAGTTCCTGCAGCCAGTTTTGCATCTTATCAGTCGGCACTAATCTGGAAAAATTTTCTATTCACCTGCGGCGTTTTAAATACAGATAATTTCAATACTAAAAATAATTTGAAACTCTATCCCAATCCTGTCGAAAATAACTTGTTTGTAGAGGTGACCAGCGCTGCTAAAACCGATATAACGATCACAGATGTAAGTGGAAAGATAATTATTCAAAAATCTATTATTAATGGAGTAAACAGCATTGATACAAGCAGTTTGCCTGCAGAAGTTTATTTTATTAAAATATCTTCAGGTGAAAACAGTATTACAAAAAAGTTCATTAAAAAGTAAACTAGAACAATCGTTTTTAAATAGAAAAAAGGTTCGCGTGATGTGAACCTTTTTTTGGAGCAAATTTGAACTTGAGATTACTATGAAAAATAAAAATCCCGCTCTTAGAAATAATATATATATTTCTAACTTTCAATTTTGATATTTTCCAGATATTTGTAACCGGTTCCTGTATTGAGAAACAGTACTTTTTCATCAGGTAAAATCCAGTGCTTATCGCACAATTGTTTGTAAGCTTCCCAGAGCGCTGCACCTTCCGGCGCGGCTAAAATCCCTTCTCGTAAAGCAATTTCCTTTAAAGATTTTTCAATAAGATGATCATTGATGCTTAAAGCCGTTCCATTACTTTCGCGCAAAATTTGCAAAATTATTTTTGAGGCGTACGGTTTTGGAACGCGAAGTCCGTTGGCAATCGTAAATCCATTATCGATCGCTTCAGAATCCATATTTTTATTCAGAAAAGCCTTCGTAATCCCGTCGCAACTTGTAGATTGCACGGCAACCATTCTCGGGCGTTCATTCCCGATCCAACCCATTTTTTCCATTTCATTAAAAGCTTTCCAGATTCCTACAATTCCCGTTCCGCCACCGGTTGGATAAAGCAGCACGTCCGGAAGTTGATAATCGAATTGCTCAGCGATCTCATAACCCATCGTTTTTTTTCCTTCTGCGCGATAAGGCTCTTTTAAAGTAGAGATTTGAAACCATCCATTTCTAAGGGAATATTGATCGTTCATTTTTCCACAATCAGAAATACTGCCATTAACTTCTATTAGTTCGGCACCATAAAGCCGGCATTCATCTTTGAAAATTTTTGGAGTATCTCTCGGCATAAAAACATGCGCTTTTAAATTTCCTTTGGCACAGTACGCTGCTAAAGCTCCACCTGCATTTCCAGCAGTCGGAATGGAAACATCGCTAATTCCCAGTTCCTTTGCTTTTGATAATGCTGCGCTGATTCCGCGTGCTTTGAAAGAACCGGTGGGATTTCCGGATTCGTCTTTCCAAAAAATCGGTCGGTTTTCCTTATGCTTTAAATTGGAGAATTTTAAAAGTGGAGTTTGACCTTCCCCCAGAGAAATAATATTTTTAGAATTTTTTACGGGTAAAACGCTGCTGTATTTCCACATACTTGAATCATTCTGGTCGAAAATATCAGTACCAGCACCCCTCGCAATTTTATAATTTGCAAATAGAGTAGAACTGCATTGATTACAGACCGTTTGTACGACGCTGCCCGAGTGGAGTTCCCCGCAAGCAGGACATTGTAGATTTTCAAAAAGAGAATTGGTGGAAGTGAGGGTTTTTAACATGACACAAATATTATTTCATTATTCAAAGGTATTAAACCGAAGTTTAAAATACCTGCGATGAGACGAAAAGCTATTGGTTTAGAACAGAAAATGTTTCGTTTTATTTAAAATGAAGTCATAAACTTTTATAATTTATTTCAATTTAGATGTAGGGAGAAAACTTTAGATTTAAGAAGCGTATGTAAAAATCAAAAAAAACCGTCCCGCCAATAATGACGAAACGGTTTGTATTTTTTAATGCTCTCTTCTTACGACCTCAACTGGATTCAATCTGATCAGTTTCATTTTGTCCAGCAAGATCATGATCTGATACGTAACATCCATTTCGTGCCATCTTACGCCACCGAAATTAGCTCTTCCGCCGTGTTTGTGGTGATTATTGTGATAAGCTTCACCCATCATTAACCAGTCGAACTTCAACAGGTTTTTCGAGGTGTCAGAAACTTTGAAGTTCGTATACCCATAAATGTGTGCAAACCAGTTGATGATCACACCATGGATCGGCGCCATCATGTAAGCGACCGGAAGCAAAAGCCACTGCCACCAAGCAGTTGCGAAAAAGTAGAAAAATGCGGTGTAAGCAACTGCCCAACCGATCCGGGAAATCCATGAACTCGCAAACTTGTCAAAACCTTCCCATTGAGGAACATTCTTCGTGAATTTTTCTTCTATAATTGCTTTCTGACTGTTGATATCAGCGTAGATTTTCTTTGTGCGCCACATCATTGAAAATAAATTATCGTCGTATTTTGGGGAATGCGGATCTTTTTCGGTGTCTGCAAAAGCGTGGTGCATTCTGTGCATTACGCCGTATCCGTACGCGGAAAGATAGTTTGATCCCTGCGTTACCCAGGTTAGAATGAAACACAACTTTTCTCCGAATTTCGACATTTTAAAAGATTGATGCGCCGCGTAACGGTGCAGGAAAAACGTCTGGAAAAACAGTCCGGAATACCAGAGAACGATGATGAATATGATGATTGTCATTGATGTAATTATTTGGTGTAAAGATATACGAAATACCTCTGAAATTAGATTGATAGCACAAATTTAACGCTGTTCTACATACTAATTTATATCATGTTTTATGTGTCTTTAGATCGCTTTCACGATGAAATAATTTTTCTTTCCTTTTTGTAAAAGAAGAAATTTTCCGTCGATGAGGTCTTTTTCTGCGACTTCAAAAGTTTCGTTTACTTTTTCTTTATTAATGGAGATCGCGTTGCTCGTCAATTCTCTTTTTGCTTCTCCTTTTGATTTTAAGAAACCTGATTTATCCGAGATCAAATCAATTACATTGCTGCCTAGAACTTCAGATTTTGAAAGCTCTTTTTGGGGAACGCCATCGAAAACTTCTAAGAACGTCGCTTCATCTAAGTTCACTAGATCTTCTGCGGTTGAACGCCCGAATAAGATCTCAGAAGCTTTCACCGCTTTTTCAAATTCCTCCTGATCGTGAACCCAAACGGTCACTTCTTCGGCTAATTTTTTCTGTAGTTTTCTTTCGTGCGGCGCGGTTTGATGATCTGCAATTAATGCGTCAATTTCTTCTTTGCTTAAAAAAGTATAGAATTTAATGAATCTTTCTGCATCAACATCAGTTGCGTTCACCCAAAACTGGTAGAATTTATATGGTGAAGTTCTCTTCGGATCCAACCAGTAATTTTCACCGGCTTCCGATTTTCCAAATTTTGAACCATCTGCTTTTGTAATTAATGGAACTGTTAAAGCAAAAGCTTCGCCCTGAACTTTTCGTCGGATCAATTCTGTTCCCGTGGTGATATTTCCCCACTGATCAGAACCTCCCATTTGAAGTCGTACGTTTTTCTCTTTGTATAAATGCAGAAAGTCGTAACCCTGTAATAACTGGTAAGAAAATTCGGTAAAACTCATTCCTTCTGCGCCGCCTTCACCGGTGATTCTTTTCTTCACCGATTCTTTCGCCATCATATAATTTACGGTAAGGTTTTTACCGATATCGCGAATAAATTCCAGGAAAGAAATTTCTTTCATCCAGTCGTAATTGTTCACTAATTCTGCGCTGTTCGCTTCAGTACCGTCAAAATTTAAGAATTTGGAAAGTTGTCCTTTCAAACAATCAACATAATGGTTTAAGGTATGTTCATCTAAAGCATTTCTCTCATTAGATTTGCCGGAAGGATCACCGATCATCCCCGTTGCACCACCAACTAAAGCGATAGGTTTATGACCGTGCTGCTGATAATGCGCCAGAACTTTGATGGGGATCAAACTTCCGATGTGCAACGAATCTGCGGTCGGATCAAAGCCTATATAAGCCGTGGTCATTTCCTTGTTCAGTTGTTCTTCGGTTCCGGGCATCATGTCGGCAAACAAGCCGCGCCATTTCAGTTCTTCAATAAAAGCGTTCATTATCTAGCAATTTTTTCAGGTGCAAAGATAGGGATTTTGGCGGGAATTTTTTAAGTGAGTTTGTGGATGTAGTAGTACGAATTATAACTCCGCGCGATCTCTTTCGGTGTTTAATTATCAGATGAACTTGATTTTAGAATAAATCTTTTTTGATGCGAAAATATACGCCCCGACCTGAGTGGATCCCGATGTAAAATCGGGAGGGAACGGAGGGCGGATCAAGGCGCCAAAATAAAATAAAAATGCAATACAATGTTGAAAATTTTTCTCTTATTATTTTATGGATAACCAATCGCTTCTCTTCCCACAATCCCAGCTTTTACGAGGGCTTGCAGACATTTTCCGAGGGATTGATTGCCATCTGTTAAATCCCAGTAAGGAATCATGACGATGAGAGAAACATCTGTTTTTGGATCATACATCATTGATGAAAGATAACCTTCTGTTGCGCCATTGTGACCGTAACCCAAAATTTTGTTGTTCGTACAACCTAATCCGTAATGAGTTTCAGCAGTATTTGCAGGACCTTCACTGTTTTGCATCAGCGTAACCATTTTTTTGGTCAGAACATTTTCGCCTTTCATCATGGTTCTGATGTAGCGGTTGAGCTGATCCATAGTTCCAACGCCATTTCCTTCTGCAACGTGCGGCGACGCATTGATCTTATCAGTAATCCTGGTCTTAGTCGGGTATTGAATCATTCCCGTAACATAAGGCGAAGGTAGTTGCTGATCGGTATCTTGATCCACAAAATTGAAATTTAAGGGAACTTTTGCATTTGCGCCATATATTTTATCTTTCAAATAATCGCCGTAGGTTTTAGCTTTTCCGGAACGGGCACTGTAAACGCGTGCAATAATTTCTCCCAGGATCGTGTAACCGGTGTTGGAGTAATGGTAAATGACATTCGGTGCGCCATAACTCAACTTATTGATGGTGACTTGGTTCACCAATTCTGTGGAAGTAAACTGATGATCTGGGGAATTTTTGAGCGTATATTCGACATAAGGATTATCGCCACATCCAGGAACATCGTCGTTGCTCACATCATAAACTCCGGCATTGTGCTGCAAAAGCTGCTTGATGGTAATTTCATCCTTGTGAGGAATTGCCCAAGCTGCAGCATTGGGAACGTAAGTTTCCGATGAGGTTGGAATTTTGGAAATTATTTTGTCGTCGATATTAAGCCAGCCATCCTGCATCATATTTAGAATTGCAGCTGCGGTAAAATTTTTGGTGTTGCTCGCAAAGCGAAAATAAGTATCTTTAGAAATGGCTTTCCCGTTTTTCCCGGGCGAACTTGTAAAATAAGTGCCTTTTGGACTTTGCAAAAGAATGCTGATCGAAGGAACGTCGTGTCCCAGTTCTTTTTCTAAACTGATTCTTACATTAGAAATTGCATCATCTAATTTCTGCTGCTTAGTGTTTTTATGAACTAAATTAAAGCTTGTCAGCGTGAGTGCGGTGAGAAGGGCAAAAGAGAAGAGAAGTGTTTTTAAAGTATTCATCGTTAGTGTTTTATAGTACTCAAAGTTAAATAAAAAACTGCAACTTACTTTTGTTTTAAATGCTCAAGGTTTGACCTGTTCAAAATTACAATTCGATAACTTTTGGATCGAATCTTTGATGTCTATTATTGTAAAGATCAAAATTGATCAAACACTTAGGCAAAGTATTTGAGTATATTTTCGTTTTGTCTTTAACCCCGAATAAAACTTTATGGAAAATCAACATAATAAAAAATGGGTCACCATTTATGGCTCAGTTGCGGTTGCGCTTATCGTGATCTATTATCTCGTCAATTTGCCGATCTTTATTTCCTGGGAACATTATATTCCATTTGTAAGGAAGCTGAGTTTGAGTTTATTTTTAATTGCAGTTATTTTCCTCCTCAGTAAATTAATTGAAAGGCTCATCAACAGTCAAAACCATATTGAAGGTGACCGTTATAACCTTTTGCGGATCGTAAGGTTTCTCGCCATTGTTTTCAGTTTGATCGTTGCGGCGTCCTTTTTATTTCAAAATTTATATGCTGCAGCCGTAAGTTTCGGTTTGATTTCTCTGGTTTTAGGATTTGCCTTGCAAGCGCCGATCGCCTCTTTTATTGCGTGGATCTACTTGGTTTTCCGACGTTCTTATTTGGTTGGAGACCGAATTCAGATCAAAGGTTTCCGTGGAGATGTGGTAGAAATTAATTATCTCGACACCTCAATTTTGGAATGCAGCGGAGATTATCTGGGGAATGACAGACGAAGCGGCAGAATTATTCGGTTTCCGAACAGTTTGATCTTGCGTAAAGAGATCATTAATTATTCCGGACCTCTGATTCCTTTTATCTGGAATGAAACTGCGATTCAAATTGCGTTTTCGAGCGATCTTCAATTTGTGGAAGATTGTTTACTGGAAGCAGCGCGGAAAGATTTTAAAGCGCAATACCCACACTACGAGATGCAAAAACATACGCAATGGGAACCTTCCGTTTATTTCAGAAATAATATTTATGCCTGGATGGAAGCAGTCATCAGTTATCCGGTGGAGCCTGCAGATACGACAGATCGCAGAAACCGAATTTTAAAATTAGCCTTGCCAATACTGAATGCAGCTCCCGAAAAAGTCAAATTTCCTGAAGGTGTTGCGCGATAATCAAAATGAAGGGTTCGATTTTTGCTGCAAAGTGGTAAATAATAGGTAGCTTTAAAGATATAAAATAGCTTAATTTTTTTGTCTTATTACATACGGTTCATCATTCTTTTTAGGTAAAAATGGGAGATTTCATAGGATATATATTCGTTTTTTTCGCGATCCTGCTGATTCGTTATTTTACGACCGCAGGCTTTTTCTATGCTTATTATTCTAAAGTAAAGGACAATAAAACTGATAAAAAAATTCTTAGTCAAAGACCTCTAAAAAAAGAACAGGTAGAAAAGGAGATTTACTGGAGTATTATTTCATCCGGTATTTTTGCATTTTTTGGCGCTATCACCTACTGGCTTTATTTGCATCATTTCACCGCTATTTATCTGAGTCCTGCTGAATATGGAATCTGGTATTTGCCATTGAGTTTACTGATCGTTTTGTTACTGCATGAAACCTATTATTACTGGGTTCACCGCGCCATGCATTTCCCAAAAATTTACAAAGTGGTGCACAAGGTTCATCATCAAAGTTTAAGCACAACACCGTGGACTGCCTTTTCTTTCCATCCCTGGGAAAGTATTATTGAAGCTTTAATTGTACCCGTTATTTTAATGGTCGTTCCGGTAAATATTTATGTTTTGCTTTTCTATTTGATATTGATGACCTTCAGCAGCATGATCAACCATTTGGATATCGAGGTTTATCCGGAATCTTTTCGAAAAAGTGTTTTCGGAAAATTATGGATCGACGCGACGCATCATCATTTTCATCACAAAGAATTCAATACGAATTACGGATTGTATTTTACATTCTGGGATAAACTGATGGGAACAGAAAGTCGGAAGATGTAGTTTCGGTCATCAAAATATTTCAAACTTTTCCCGGAATCTTTGAGGGATTAATATTAAATTTAATTTTTCTCATCTTTTATTTTTCTTCTAAATTTTTCCATTTTTAAATCTTTTTGTTCAGATTCGTTTCTATTACTGTGTTGGCAGACAGGATGTTTGATTTTTAAAGCGCTGTAGAATTAATTATTTTCTGATGGTCGTTAAAATTTAAAAGCTTAATTTTGCACCCGCAAAAAAAGATTCAGAATATGAAAAGAATAGGTGAACACAGAAAGCTTCTCGGAGTTGATAAAACCGCTACCTTAAAAGAGTTAAAGACAATTTACCGGAATACGATGAAAGATTCGCATCCTGATAAATTCGTGAATGACGAAGAAGCGAAACTGGAAGCAGAAGAAAAAAGCAAATCTGTCATTGAAGCCTACCATTTTTTGGTGAGCATCAACCCGGAAACGCAGGAAAAATACAAAGAAGAATACACCGAAACGATTTCAAAATCTAATATTCAGGATTTCTTTTACGAGAAATCTATTTTGAAAGTTCAGCATTTGAATGGGAAAATGTACGAATATATCGGCGTACCAAGAAATACGTATATCAAAATGGTCAACGCAGATTCGCCAAGCCGTTTTGCGAGAAGACACATTTACGGTGGTGGTTTCATCTACAGAAAAAATGGTGAAGCAATGGAGGATTAATTTCCTTTTGTTTTATAATTTTAAAAAAGCACAATTTCCTTGGGAGATTGTGCTTTTGTTTAAAGTGTAAATTTTATTCTATTAGAAATTTTAAATTTTGTTCGTTCTTAATTTCAATAATTTGATTTTTATATTCCTTCATCGCAGAATCATCAGGATTTAAATTTAATGCATATTGTATTCTGCCTAACAAATGTGAAAGATAATATTCTCTAGTTTCATTTGTTTTCTCTAAATGATTATCAATTCCAAACTCATTTATAAAATACATGACTTTTCTTATCTCATTCCTTTGTGCTTTCGGTAGTTGCAGCTTCTTATTTACAATTACTCCAGAAATAATTTGAGGAACATTCTGCTTCATAAAATTTATCTTCTCTTCATTTAATTCCAAACCGTAAACATTTAGTTCATTCTTAATAAATATAAGAAGTTCTTCTTGATCGATGTATTCACCAGAAAATGCCATATCATCTGCATATCTGGTAAATTTTATTTTTTTATCAAAGCAAAATTCAGCAACCTTATCGTCGAAAGGAGTTAAAATTAAATTGGAAAGATAAGGGCTTGTTGGTGCCCCTTGTGGAAGAAATCTTTTAAATTCTATAAAATCATTTTCCTTGTGTGTATATGTTGACAGACATGCTAAGTATAATGAAACATCTTTTGCGAATCCTAAATTCAAAAAATACTCATGAATATGATTAAATTTTATTGATGGAAAAAAATCTTTAATATCTAATGTTAAAACTTGTTTTTCATCGGTATGGAATCTAAGATATTCTCGAAATTTTCTTTTTGGTATATAACTTTTACAATATTTGCTAACCTTTTGTTTGTATAATATTTCATTTAAAATAAAATATTGAATTTCTTTAAGACTTGGTAATGGTTCTGAGATAATTCTAATTTTTCCATTTTTTTTTGGAATTTTGAATGTTCTGTAGAAGAATTCTGTGGATATCAGAGCTCTTGTGAGATAAGAGCGATGATAACCTACTAGACCTGCTAAATGTGATGAATCATAAATGATTGGTAAATTATTATTTGATAATTTTTCACTATAATTAAGACATTTAACAATATTGTCCTCCGAAAAACCGATATCCTCAGCCTTTTCCCGGAATTTTTTTTTATATTTTGTGAAATCTTTCATTTGATTAAAATTTCCTTTATGTTTGGGAGCAATTAAAACTCCCAAACGGAAAAATGAGATTTAGCTCATTGAAATTCTGAGGTTTTGGGAAGATTTCAATGAGCTAAAGCTCGTTAAGCTTGAAATTTTGTTCCCAAGGTAGGGACGAGTGAATCACTGCCCTTATTAAATTAAAAATTTAATTTATTTTGGTCTGGTAAATATATAAAATCTAATTCTATTTTGGGAATTTTACTTTTACTTTCTTCCACAATCCAGGAATCTTTATCTTCTTTTTTAATAATATTTTTTTCAGTCTCCAAAAAATTCAATCCCAATTCTGTAATCTTAATTTTTTCATCTTTGAAAATTAGTAAATTTTCGAATACTAAACTTTCAGTTAATTCCGAAATACTTTTATATGATAAACCTTCCCTGACTAATTGATTTAAATTTCCGTTAGCCTCAATTATGTGAAGAAGTAGGACTTTGTATTTTTTGTTCATGATTCTACTGTTTCTTCTCTTGAGAATGGCGCATCAAATTTTTTATTTCCAATCTTATATTTTTTCCAAAATATTGGAAAGGTATTGTCTGGGGTTCTAGATAACGTTATTAGAGCTTCAGTTCTATTATAACCTAAACTAAAATGGCTTCCTCCTGGAATAAGTTTTTCAATTTCTAACATCATTTGTATTTTTTCATCAACTACGGGCGGTGAATTGTAATCACTTATTCCTTTAAGTAAAATATTTTCACAAAAAATTTCTATTCCTTGACCAGTAATATTTTCGGCAATTTCTGCCTGTATAGCAAGAGCAATTATTTTTATTTTATCATTTGTGATATTTGGATTTTGTCGGATAATTCCTAAACATGCTTCTAAAGTTTCTCCTGACCCAATGTAATCATCAATTAAAAATATTAATTCATTTTCCTTTAATATAAAATCAGGATTTGTAAAAGTTTCGAATTTTGTATTTAACGTGAAATTGATGTTTTGGTAATTCTTCAAATCTTTTTTGAAGGCTTTAATTGGATACATCAGAAAAGTTCCACTTTTTATTTCACCTTCATCTTCAAATTTAATGACAGGGAAAAAATAGATTTTTTTTAAAATATTTAGTTTCGTACTTTCAATATTATCTAATGTTGAAAGAATTTTTTCCGGATATTCACCGTATGAAATCCATTTATAATTACTCACTAGTTCAATTATTAAAACCCTTTGCTTACTATCTAAATTATCTAAAAGTTTGCAAAAATTGTTAAAAATAAATTCATCACTGTCTCTTTCATACCAATTGTTATTTTTAAAAATCTTATGTAATACTAATATTGATTCTACGGTTGTCATTTATTATTGTTCATAAATTAAAATATTATTTAGTATAAATAATTTAAAGGTAAAATAAAACTTTATTATAAATCAAATATAATTATTAATTTGTTATTGTAATGATTTATAAATAACCTTAAAATTATTCCTGACATTTTTTAATTTAAAATGAACATATGTGTTAATAATTTAAAGTTTGAAAAACTTAATGATTATGCATCCTTTCTCTTCAAAACCCTCCCTCTCGGTTCATCACCTTCAAAAAGTGCAATTTCGGAATGAAGGAATTTTGCAGCGGCGGCGGAATCTTTCACTTTAGTCGCAGTTCGTTCCAGCATTTCTTGTTCAAAAGAATTTAATACACATTCTCTAACTCCTTTCTTTCGCCAATTTGATAAAGGGTTGCAATTTTTAAAAATTTCCCGAACCAAAGATAGAGCATCGAGTAAAGCTTGGTTTGCACCTTGACCTTTGAACGGACTCATCGGATGTGCGGCATCGCCCAACAAGGTTACCGAATCTGCGTTTTTGAGCATTTCAGGATTGAGCAAATCGCGGTCGTAAACAGGATAACCAGTAATTTTATCATCATCTGTCATTCGCAAAATCTCTGGAATGGGGCTGTGAAAAGGAGTCCTCTTAATTGCTTCATTTTTAAGGGCTAATTTTCCGTCTTCACTTAGTTTTTTTGCGGCTGATTCTTCTATGGGAAAACTGAGTTGCCACATGATTGAATTTTGGTCGAAAGGCATCATATAAATTCTTTCCTTTCCGCTTGCTGTTTGAAAAACAGTTTCAGAATCCAGTAAAGAATTTTCTAAATGTTGAAGTTTAGAAAGTTCGCAAATTCCTAAAATCACCATGCAACCTAAATATCTCAAGGGAAATTTTTCTTCGGGAATGATCGTTTTTCGAACGGCACTTCTAATTCCATCTGCACCAACTAGAAGATCTGCACGATAAAATTTCGGACTATTATTTTCTAAAAAATGAAGATGCAATTTTCCGTCAGAATCTTTTTTATAACCGGTAAATTGATGATTCCACCGTACTTTATTTTCTCCGCCCAACTGTTGCAGCAACTGCAAACGCAGATTTTGACGGGCAATATGAATATTGCTTCTTTGAATATTATTTTGGGTCGTAAATTTTTCAACTGTTCCCAGCCATTTTCGCATTCCCCATTGTCCTACAATTTTTCCATCTGGAGCATGCACGACATGATGATTGGAAATTATACCGTTTTCTAAATTAAAAATTCCGAAATTTTCTAAAGTTTTTCTGGCTTGTTGAAGTGTTAAACCATAACCTTGGGAGCGCTCATTAAAACTACCGTCTTTTTCGAAAATGGTAAAAGGAATACCACGATGCAAACAGCCGATTGCTAAAGCGATGCCACCAATTCCTGCTCCAATGATCGCAATGTGTGGAAGGTTTTCTAGATCTGGAATTGGTGTTTTTTCTGAGGGAATTATGCCGGAGCCTAAACAATCCGGGCAAATCATAAAAGTTCCTTCCGGGCGAATTGGTGCAGGTCCTTCGAAATTTGATTTTTCAAAGGCTTCTAATGCAGCTTCGTAACGAAGTCTCAAACTCTTTTTGATCCTTCGCTTTTGTTTGCCAAGTCCTTGACAATCGGTACAAATCGTGAAAGAAGTTTTTTTGTTTTCCATTTTTTAGTTTGATGTTCTTTACCTGGTTTTTACAAAAATAAGAAGTATTTCTTACTGTAAATTTCGCATTATTAAACCGGTCATTTCTTTTATCCAGGTCAGCATTCCTTTTGGATCCTGCATAAGTCCCCATAAAACTTTAGGAATAAAAGGCAGAATTTCCAGAATCAAAGCCAGGAGAGGGATGAAAAGTAAAGTCCAGAACCGGTGTTTATATTTAGGTTTTACATTTTGCAGAAGTTTTTGAAGTCCTTCCAGACATTGTTTACGATAATGGAAAAATAAGAGGCCATCTAAAAAAATATAAGAAGTAAATCTTAGCGCAAAAGCTGTTGCAAAAGCCGAGGGCATAATAGTGAGATCGATAATGAGAATATTGACTGCGATGGGTAAAAAAAGGATTGCGCCGATCAACACTGTTCTGTTAATAAGCAATAAAATTCCACAAATAATTTGACTGATCCCAATAAAATATTTAAAAGGTTGTTGATCAAATAAATACCATCCGATCTGCATCAAATTTAATTCACCGATCGGCTTTTGTAATTCCAGCGGAGTTAGACCAAACTGACCTTCTGTTAGTTTTCCATAGCCATAAGAAATGAAAGTTGCCGCAAGAAGAAATCTTATGGCGAGGATCAAATAATCGAAAAATTTAGAATTAGTTATAGATGCTAATGTCATTCAAATTGAGAACTAATGTTTAGTGTGCAGCTTTTTTTAAACTGTTGCTAATTGCTGTTTTTGCATTTTCATTTTTCGGATTCAGTTCCAGAGATTTTTTATAGGCTTTTATTCCTTCTTCCTTTTTTCCTAAAAGCAGAAGACATTCTCCCAAACTGTCAAAAGTGTTGTATGCATTGGGATATAATCTGGTATTCAAAGTAAATATTTGCAGAGCGTCCTCCTCTTTTTTATCAGATAGCAGTTGATAACCCAAACTATTGATTTCGTTTTCACTTATATTATAGTCTGATTTTAATCCTTTCTTTTTTTCTACCTGTATTAATTTGATCTTCTTTGCGATCGGATCTGATTTAGAATATAGTTCAGCGAGCGGAGTCAGGTTCATTTCGCGCTCCTTTTGAACTTGTTCTTCAAGACTCTCAACACCATAGTATTTCCGTTCTTCAGCAGTAATTTTTGTCGGGTCCATTGTAGAACGTTTCCATTTCTCGCCATTTTTTTTAGAAAACTGAGTGCCATAGATCTGAGGCTGATCTCTGCTGAGTAAATTGCGGTCGATGGCGGCTGCTAAAAGCCAGCGGTTAATTTTTGGATCCAAGTCAATTGCTTTTCTCATCTGTTTCACTGCCATTCCATAAGCGATAGAATCAGAGCCGTGCTGGAAGATCATGGCAGAATGATAATAATCTTTTCCTGTAACGATCTGGTCCGCTTTTATCATTTCATAAACACGACTTTCCCGTTCTTTATCTTTCATGCTGAGTGTTTTCCAGTCGATGTCTTTTACCATTCTGGCGCCTTGATCTTCGCTGTACATTTTTGCAAGTTCTGCATTATCGGTTTGTGAGAAAGCAGTAAATGGAAGGAGAAGGAGAGCGAGTATTTTTAAAAAGTTCAATTTTTTCATAACCGTGACTGTTTTTTTATTTTTAATGAGTTTGACTTGAGGAATTTCAAATATACAGAAAGGAAATTATTTTGAAACGCAGAATTTTTTTTGAATTAAGAATTACATTTCTTTTACAAAATAATCTGCGCCCCGACCTGAGTGGAGCTCATTTTTTTTGCCTGGGAAAAAGCGATGGGAAAAAATAGCGGGAACGGAGGGCGGAAAAAGGCGCCCAAAAAATGCAGAAATACTGAAAAAGAGCGTCTGATTATTTATTCAAATTATCTAAATGTTCGGGTAAAATGGAATATTCTAACTTTGGATCGTCGAATTTATAAACGCTCAAAACACCGGATTGTTCGTAATAGGCGTGCTCAACCTCGGATAGAAATTTAATTCCCTGTTGACGGAGAAGCATATATACTTCGAATTCATCGATGTCGTCTTCGGTAAAATTTTCTTTTAGAAGTTGTCCATTTTCGACGAGTTTTGTTACTTTTGGATCTGTAATTTTTCGAACAGGTTCGTATTTAATGCCAATGTAAACGTACAATTTTTGAAAGGCGGCGATGAGTGTGATCACTGTTAAAGCCACGGAAAGAGGAACGGAAGGATACATCATGGCGTCGCCAACTGCGCTTCCCATGGCAACGATGAGCAAAACATCTGCGCTGCCAAGTCCACCCACAACGCGTTTCCCGATCCACCGAATGATGAGAATGGTATACAGCATGATGATGCTGACGCGCAAAATAACTTCTAAATAAATGTAAAATGTGAAATCGCCAAAGAATATTTTGCTGAGATCAAAGATATATTCGCTGCCTTCTATCATAACGGTATTTTTAGAATTAGGGATAATGAAGAAAAATAGGAGAAGCAAAAAAGACGCCCAAATTAATGAACGCCTTGTAAAAAAGAAAATATTTCTTTAGCTTTTAATGGTTTCTCAATCGTCCCATTACGGTATCGAGAGAAGTTTTTAATTTATCTGAAGCTTCTTTTACGGCTTTTTCTACGGTCGTCGAGTGGCTTGTTACCACGGTTGGCTGCATTCCTTTGATGCGTGCTTCCATGACACATTTTTTGTCGTTGCCTGTGCTTTTGTCACCATTTTCATCGCTTAATTTTACTTCCATACGCGTTAAATGTTCGCTGAATCTCTCGAAGTCTTCTGCGATAGAAGTTTTAAAGTATGCGATCATTTCTGCGGTTCCTGATATGTTATTATCAGTGTTGATTAAGATTTCCATTTTTAATATTTTAAATGTTTCTAGTTTGATAAAGATAATTATTCTGTTCTCATTCAGGGAATGAAATTGGGTGTTTATGACCAGTTTAACATTTTGAGAAGAACGGTCAATTTTAAATTAAGAAATGTATTTGAACTTTTTACTTTCATTTCTGCTTTATTCGATCTACGGTGATCACTCGAATGGTAAAGGAATTTATGGTGATCCTGATATCTCCACTTTCATTCGAAATGTAAATATTCTTCCCTCTTTTTTCGAAATTTATTTCTTTGGTGTTTTGAATGATTTCGAGAAGCATTTTTTCAATTTCCCAATTTGATAACTGTAGATTTAGTTTTTTATTGATCCTGCCATAAACCAGAGCGGTGTAGCAAATATGATTTAAAATTTCCTTTTTGTAAGTGCTCATTTCCATTTTAAAAGTCCGTTATATTTCAAAAAAGACAATTTATTTAACATGTTTGGTGAAAATAGGCATATTTTTTTCCATTCCAGTAAATTTGTCCGCCGCCAACTTCCGAGGCTGCGATCTCTATGGAAGGATTTTCTAAAATTAGGCTCCCATTTTCGCCCGTTCCCGTTTCTTCCTCTGCACCGGCTTCATTAATTTTTTCGTGATTAACCACCCAAATATTGATGTAATCCTGATCATCTCCTAAAGCATTTTTGAACATTTTCCCGGCACCTACAATAAATACTTCATGCGTCTTCCCGTGAATAATGGCAAAACCTTTTTTGTTCGTACCGATCTCAAAAATGGGTAAAGCAATATCTAAATTTCCGTCGCCATTGAAATCAGCTTCCAGATAAAGCGGGTTGAGGCGGTTTTCAATTTTGTAATTCTTATTGATGATCAGATCTTCGATTTTGTCAGATTGTGTTACCCAAAAAGGAAGTCTTTCCATAATAAATGAGGCGGAATTTGAAATACTGTCGGTGTTTTTAGTGATAAAAGCGGTGTCTGTTTTTGATTGTGTTTTAATGATCTCGGTCGAAATGGGAGGAGATTTTTTTTCTTTGCAGGAAATTGCAAAGATCATTGGCAAAGAAAAGTAGAGTAGGAGTTTATTCATGAGTAAAGCTTTATTTGTAATATTTAAAAATCTTAATTCTAACTTCCACAAAACAGATAAAATTTCGGAATTTCAGAGTCGCTTTCTAAACCACCCAAACCTTCAAAATGCAGATCGTCTCCTAATTCTTTCGGCTGAATCTGCTCATTTATTTTAAACATTAATTCCACAACGGAAAAGTTTTTTCCATTGTCTGCCTTGATGCGTGCCTGAATATCGGCTTCAAATAAACCAAATTCGCTCTTCGTTTCGTCATCAAAGAAATCAGGATCTTCCAGCAATATTTCATTTTCTAGTAAATCATTTTCCCCGATCCAGGCTCGAAATACAATATCAACCGCTGGACTTTCCAATAGAATCTCTTCAGGATTCCAGACGGTTTCTTCCGGTGCTGATGCAACTTGAAATTCAGAGATTGCGACATTAAAGTCATCTTTAGAATCGTATTCTGTATCTGTAAAAGTCCATTTTATGTTATTGAGTAAGTCCATTTTTTATATTTTTAAGCAGGTTGACAGCCTTGTACAGATTTTTTTTAATTGTCATATTTTTTCTCATTTCAAATATAGGAATAAACTATTTTCTTATTCTAATTTTTTCAATTCCGCGATCCCAACATGAAGCCAGATCCCAAATATGCCGTTTTTCGTTTCAAAAGTATCTGCCTTACCAAACTTTACTGTGGTTCCAGGCGTAGTTTGACAAATGAAGAAATTTCCGCCGTCGATGCAGTTCATTTTTCCTTCTTTGTGCAGATTGGTCCACCCAAATTCTTTGTATTCGTTTTGATCATCTTCCAAATCAAATAAAAATCTGCGAACATCTTTTTGATCAGATCTGTCTTCATGTTTCGTGCTGATGGTCCAGCGTTTCAAATCAGATTCTAGATTTGCTGCAACATCCTCAATTTTAGCATCTTTCGTTTTTACCATTTTGATCGTGTCAATTCTGGGAAGTTCTTTTCCGTTGAGGGCATAAATTCCGTATGAACCCGACCAAATATCCGATTTGATTTCCTGAGCATTGCATAAATTAATGGCGAAAATAAATAGGATGCTTAAAAATGTAGTTTTCATTTTCAGTGATAATTTTAAAATTTGAGGTGCAGAATTTAGAGGTCTAAGAAGTCTGAAAATTGATTTAGTCAGGAGAATTAACAGTTGTTATTTTTACGCCATTTTCAATTTTTTTAAATGTGATATACGTTAAACCGCCCGGAAAAAGCAATTCGATTTTAAGATTTCCCTGCTTTAAAATTGAATATTTCGCAGAGATGGGATATTCTTCAAAAGGAATATCAATATTATTTTTCGGGAGGTGATCTGCCAGAAATTTGCCGTCGTCGTTGTTTTTATTTTCTTCTTTAAATTTTTGATAAGCTTGTTCCAAAGTGTAATTTTCGTACAGACATTCGGTGCTAAAACCGATTGCCATATCTCCGCCTTTGTCCTTGCAATTAATGGTTTTCTTGAGCTTTACCGGCAAAACTTTAGAGGGAATATTTTTAGAGCTTAAATTGTTTTGTTGAAAAAAACTGTCCTGAATTTTTACTGCGGATCGTGAAGGTTGATTTTCGACCACTTCTTTTTCAGTACAGGCGTATGAAAAAAATGCATAAAGGAGAAGTAAAATGAGGTAGTTTTTCATAAATAGCTGCAAAAATTAAAGGTAGTGTAATCTTGCTGATCTCTAAATTTAATCAAAAAAAATCAAGAAAATTTTTGAAACTTAATAAAAAAAACCAAATCTTTTATTTTCAAAACGATCCTGCGTGAGAGAGGAGGCGAAACTCTCTTTAACCTGCAAAAAAGTGGATCATTAAAATCTTCTCATTTAAAATAATCTGGAATTATCGGCAGATTAAATCGTAAAAATTGACTTTTCAGCAGTTATTCAAATATGTAAATTTAACGTCACTTTTTTAATTTTTTGAAAGAATACGATTTAAGTTAGAATTTTTCTACAATAAAAAAGGCGCTCATTATACTGAGCGCCTTTTGCTTAAATAACTAAGAAAGATTGGATGTATTTTTTATCTCAATCTATTTCAATGTTTATAAAAGTTCAGCTTTTAATTGCTGTAATATTTTCCAATTCCGGCAGAGTCAAAAGTGAAAGTGTTGTCACTTTCGGACTTGTCTAATTTTTTACTGATGGTCAAAGCCCATAAGATCAATTCCTTGCAGAAGTTTTTGTCGGCTTTGCTTAGTTCAGAGGCATATTCTTCAACGACGTCACCTAATGGCGTTATCTTTTTCAATTTTTTGAAATATTCTTCATCGGTATCCTCGTAATTTAATTCGATGACGCCTTTGTCAAACCAATTAATGACATCGGTGTAGGCGTTTTTCCGACCTTCTTTTTCCAGTTTGGAGATTTTTGGGAAAATGCTTTCAAATTGTGTCATTACTGCTTTGTCGATCAAAATCTTGGCAACATGATCTGCACCTTCTTGCTCGCCTTCATAAACCAACTCAATCTTTCCGGTGATCGATGGAATAATGGACATAAAATCACTCAATCGAACGCTTGTTTTTTTCGAATCTGATTCGATCAAACGTAGTTTTGCAGCCGCCATTAAATTTTCCATTGCGCTAATGGTTAATCTAGCACTTACGCCACTTTTTGCATCGACATATTCGCTGTCTCTTGCGGCAAAAGCAACTTCTTCAAGCAGATCTTTTGCTAAATTTGGCACTTCGATCTGCGCTTTATCTTCTGTTGACACTTTAGCTTCCTGCTCTGTAATTTGTTTCGCTAAAGCGATGGTTTTTGGATAATGCGTGAAAATTTGGGAGCCAATTCTGTCCTTTAAAGGCGTAACAATACTTCCTCTGTTCGTGTAATCTTCCGGATTTGCGGTAAAGACAAACTGAATATCCAACGGCATTCTTAGTTGAAATCCACGGATCTGAATATCTCCTTCCTGTAAAATATTAAATAAGGAGACCTGAATTCTTGCCTGAAGATCGGGTAATTCATTCAAAACAAAAATGCAGCGGTTAGCACGGGGAATCATTCCGTAATGCAAAACGCGCTCATCGGAATATGGCAATTTTAAAGTCGCCGCTTTTATGGGATCAATGTCTCCAATTAAATCGGCCACATTTACATCTGGAGTCGCTAATTTCTCGAAGAAACGGTTCGATCGGTGCACCCAGGAAATCATGGTCTCATCGCCGTTCTCTTCTATCAAATCTCTTGAATATTTAGAGATCGGATGAAACGGACTGTCATTAATTTCGGAACCTTTCACGATGGGCATGTATTCATCGAGTAAACTGACCATGCTTCTTGCGATCTTTGTTTTCGCTTGTCCACGTAAGCCTAAAAGATTAATGTGATGTCCCGCCAAAATTGCTTTTTTCAATTGCGGAACTACGGTGTCTTCATACCCCCAAAGTCCTTCAAAAACAGGATCCTTTGCTTTTATTTTTGCAATTAAGTTTGCCTGAATTTCTTCATTGATGCTTTTATCGATGTAACCTGAATCTTTTAATTCTTTGAATGTGATATCTTTTTTCATGTATTTATTATGATGATTTATTTATTTTGAAATAGTCTGATTGAAAATGGTTGATCTATCAGTTTATTATTTTTGAAATTTCTAAATTCTTTTTATTCTATTCTTTTCGTAATCTTCAAAGATCATTTCTCCCAATCCGGAAAGTCCGGTTAAGAATGCTTTTCCTTGATTTTGAGCCGTAAAAGCTTCCACAAATTTTCGCAGATAAGGATCTTGCGCGATCATAAATGTCGTGATGGGAATTTTTAATTTTCTGGCTTGCGCCGCTTTCGTTAAACATTGCGTAACGATCATTTCATCTAATCCATTACTGTTCATGTAAAATTCGCCGCTCGGCAATTGAATACAACTTGGTTTTCCGTCGGTGATCATGAAGATCTGCTTATTGGTATTTCTTTTTCGGCGCAGAATATCCATGGCTAATTCTAATCCTGCAACGGTATTCGTATGATAAGGTCCGACTTTTAGATAGGGTAGATCTTTAATTTTAATGGGCCACGCTTCATTTCCAAACACAATAATATCGATGGAATCTTTCGGATATTTTCGCTTGATCAATTCTACCAACGCCATCGCGACTTTTTTCGCGGGAGTAATTCGGTCTTCGCCGTATAAGATCATGGAGTGACTGATGTCGATCATCAAAACCGTACTCATTTGGGCTTTGTGTTTTGTTTCTTCTACGATGAGGTCATCTTCAGTTAAATGCAGATCTGAAATCCCATTGTTGATCTGGGCATTTTTCAAACTTTCAGTCATGTTCACTGTGGAAAGATCGTCGCCATATTGAAAAGTACGGTTTTCTCCATCACGTTCGTCTCCAACGCCCACTTTTTTAGTGTTGTGATTTCCGATACCGCTTTTTTTAAGTTTCCCGAAAATTTGATCCAGTGCGAATTCTCTTAAGGCTGCTTCGAGTTTGGCGGTGAGAATGTTTTTTCCCTTGCCGGTTCCGGTGTTTCCATCCTTGTCTTTGTCCTCTTCTTTAATATAGCCGCGTTTTTTCAGATCTTCTTCAAAATTTTCGAGGGTATATTCGTCGGTAAAAATATCATACTCTTTATCGAGCATTTCCAGCCATTCGAAAGCTTCTTCAATATCGCCGGAAGTGTGCGTGAGGAGATCTTTAAAAACATCAAAAACCCGATTGAAATGGGAAATTTCTTCGGGAGTATATTTGGTGAATTTAAAGCCTTTGGTGAAATTTAATTCTTTATTCGTCATTGTCGGTCTCTCATTTATTGACTGCAAGGTATAGAAATATCATTCCAAAATGAAGCTTTGCTGCATAGAAAAATCTTATCATTATGATGTAAATCGAGCAATAGAATAAACGCAGAAAAACAATTTTATTTTGCGTTTTGACCGTCTTTATTTTAAAATTTGATAAGTGCTTATTTAATCAGAATTATAAATTTTACGACCAACATAAGCGCCATTTTTTAGAATGAAAAGTACTTCATAAGTTCCGGCACCATCGGAATTCATCGCTGAAATATATAATGTTTTCGTTTCAATATCATAGTAGCAGTTTGCATTATCATTGTTGATATTGAATAAGTTTTCGATCTCCCTTTCTGGAACTTCTATTTTTTGCTTAGCAATTTCTACAGATATTGAGGTGTAGTGCGTTGTTGGAATGGTGCCATCGGTTCCCCAAATTTGCTGTTTTTTATATTTATCCTCAATTTCAACTCCACCGTATTTCGTTTTTGTAAAATACTTTTTATGAGATTGATAATTGAATTTTTCAGACTTGATCTTTGCATGAATGTCTCGCAAAATAAATTCAACTCCATTTTCATTAGTAACGGTCGAAGGAATTTCTTCATAACTGCTGATGCGTTTAATTCTCGACTGGTAAATATAGCCTGTGAGCAGATTTCCGTTTGGTTCTTTATAATCTACGATGAGCCAATTGCCATAATCATCTCCCTTATTGAAAATATAAACAATTTCGCCTGTTTTTATTTTTCCGACGATTTTGCTTTTAACATTTGCAGCATTTCTCACATTTACAGAACCATCTTTATCAACAATTTTAGCGAATTGCGCAAAATTTTGAACGAAGATGAAAATGGTAAGACACAGCAATAATTTTTTCATTTTCAAAATTGTGATTTCTGTTTTTCTAAATCAGGTTGTATTTTTAAGTATGTCCTATATAATCGGATAAAATTGATTTGATTATTTTTTCAGGTTCTTAATTAATTCATCAATTTCTTTTTCGGTAAATTTTCCGGCAATGTTTGCTTTTCCACCAGAAATTTCAGACTGAATTATAGGTGCCGAAACGATGAATTTATTGATCACAATGGCGATGGGTTTATTAATGTTTGTTTTAGTGAATGCGGCAAATTTTAATGCTCCGGCTTTGGTAAAGGTGATCTGCAGTTCAGTTCCGCCGTAATTTGGTTTTATTTTTTCTACGCTTTGAAAATCTTTTGGAGTAACACTGGCTTCTTTTGCCAGTATATATTTTGAGACATTGTAGTTGTATTTTACGTAGTTAAGAACGGCATAAATCCCATTTGATCTTGTTGTTGGTGTTTGTTTTTCTGAGTTTTCAATTTTTGCAGCCGCAATTTCGGGTTCGTCGCCTGGACAATATTTTGTAAAATAGGGTTGTAGTTTAGACTCATTCTGACTTGTCTTTGAGTCGGAACTGTTCTTGATCAATTCACCTAAATCGCTGTTGTCGCGAACACCAGGATTGGTTTTTTTCACCGTACTTACTGCATTCAGGATTTCAGGTGTTATCTCTTCCTTTTCTAAATCTTTACGGTCATTGAATCTATATTTTTCATTTTTTTTCTCCAGGGTAAAAACCAGTTTTTCCTGTAAAGCATCCGGATCGGGAATCACCGTAAAAACACTGTATTTCTTAGCTAAAGGAAATGTGTAAATCAATGCTGCGTAAGGATATATGGTTTTTTCGTGTCCGAAATTAGGATTTGTAGGAATGGTAATGGTTAAATAATTATTACCGTCTTTCTTTTTAGTGATGACATAATGATCACCTAAGCAATTAACTCCATCATTAAATACCGGTTTCATTTCCTGCGGAATTACGGCATCTTTTGAAAAACCGATCCTCGCGTAAGAACTGCTTAAATTGATAACATTAATTTTGAGGTCTTTTGTTACTTTTCCACCTTTTGCGTAAATTTTGAGTGGTTCGGAATCGGCCTTTATTTCGGTGAGCTCGATCGTATTTTTATCAGTTTTTTTCCACGTTCCGGATTTATATCCTGCATAGTAGAAAAAGTAAAATTCGTTATTTTCTAGAACCGCGACGGACGAATTGGGCATGTCGACAACGCCGTCGTGTAAATTATAATAACCCACAAACTGCGCATTTGTTTTGGAGAGAAAGAAAGTTAGAATGATGAACAGCACATATTTTTTTGTCATATTTTAAGTTTTTCGATGAATACTATTAATAATTTTGTTGAGATTGATCGCACTTGTTCATCACTCCTAATTTTTCAACCTGTTTAAATTTGGAAAGCAAAAGATAGTAAAACTTGGAGAATAGCGTTTGAATTAATTTCTATCTATTTACACTTTGATCCTTTTGCAAAACAAAATACTTTTTATTTTAGCCACGATTGCAGCGGCATCCTTTTTCGTAACGAAGTGGAGAAAAAGATACAGCGGAAAGCGGGAAAATGCTTGAAAAGAAAAGATTTTCTTCTTGCTCCTTATCAAGAGTTCGTCAAGAAATTGGAGAATTATTTTCTAAATTTTTTATTTTCCGGTTCATCACATAAAACCAAGCGGGTGGAAAAAGCGCTAAAATCATACTTCCGGGATAACCTGTCGGTAATTGTGGCGCTTCATCATGATGATCTAAAATCTGGTATTTTTTGCTCGCTAAATAATGGTGATCGCTGTGACGACTTAGTTCGAACAACATCAATCTTCCTAATGCATGATTACTGTTCCAGCTATGTTTTGGCATTGCGCGTTCATAATTTCCGCTGGTTGTTTCTTTGCGACTCAGACCGTAATGTTCAATATAATTAATGGTTTCCAAAAGCGTAATACCGATGATTGCAGCTGCCAGAAAATAGAGTGTAGCCAATCCGCCAAATGCAAAATAAATTAAGATAACGAATGCGATCTGGATGATTTGAAACTGGAGCATTTCATTTTTAAGACTCCATTTTGAAGCTCCTTTTTTAAGTATTTCTTTCGTGGAAATTTCCCAAGCTGAGAGATAAGAAAAAATAATTGTGCGGAAATAAAAGAAATATAAAATTTCATTTTTTCGTGCGCTGCTCGGATCTTTTGGTGTAGATACATTTTTGTGATGTCCTTTGTTATGCTCAATGAAAAAATGCATATAAAGGGAAGTTAGTAATAAAGCTTTCGCGAAGAATTGTTCCATTTTATTTTTTCGGTGCCCCAACTCATGCGCGACATTGATTCCAAATGTACCACACAATAATCCCATCGTGAAAATTCTACCAATCACATCGAAAGTCGGCGAATTGGGTGTAGAAATAACAGACAAAAATTTAAAAAGCGAGAAGTATTGAAAAACTACAATGATGTAAAGCATATAATCGTAAGTCGAATCTTTTTTTGCAATTTCTGTTTCTGTTGCACTCAGATTTTTTTCGTCAGGTTTAAAAAATAATTCGATTATCGGGATTAAAATCCAGACATAAAGAAGTGGAATCCAAACGAACCAACCCGATTGAGTAAATGAAATCCAGGCTAAAATATAAATGATCAAAGGCGACAAATATTTGAAAGCTTTTATATTCATGATCTTAGTTTTGCTAATCAAATCTAAGGAAAAACGGTAGAATAATTTTGCCTTAAATATTATTATTCAAAAAAATAACCTTTTCTTCTCGTGAACTTTCAAATGCAGCTTCAATGATTTTCATATTCTGAATAATTTCCGTTGCAGGCGAAGGTAAGTCTGCGCCGAAAACGATGTGCTCATAAATATCCTGGTAATAATTCATGTAATTTCCAGGTTCGCTTGAAGTGAGAATTCTTTCGGTCTCGAAATCTTTGTTTAAATAATTAAGGATTCCATCATATTCCGTTAAAGGTTTTGTCCACTCTTCATTGTAAGTTGGAATGGCGCCGGAAACCAATTCGCTTTCCTGATCATCGGTTCTTTCCTGTAGAAAACTTCCTTTGTCACCGTGGAGAATATAAGCGTAATGGGCTTCTTTGCTAAAGACGGAAGATTTTAAACGAACGCGCAAATTATTTTTATAGTAAAGGATAATTTCAAAATAGTCGTTTGCAAATTCTTTTCCTTTCATAGAAAATACATCGGCAAAAAGTTTTTCGGGAAAGCCAAAAAGCTGTGTCGCCTGATCGATGAGATGAGAACCGAGATCATGAAGCGCGCCCGAACCTTTTAGCAGTGGATTTTCTTTATGTTCTTTTGCACTCGGTTCGGTTCGGAAACGGTCGAATCGGATCTCGACTTCTTTTAAAGTTCCGAGTTTTCCATCTTCCAAAATATTTTGAACCTGAAGATAATCGCGGTCGAATCTGCGGTTTTGATAAACGCTCAGAAACAGATCTTTTTCTTTTGCCAACTGAACCAGTTGTTCAGCTGCCGAAACATCTACGGTGAAAGGTTTTTCGACAATGACATTTTTACCGGCTTCCAAAGCTTTTTTTACATAGTCAAAATGGGTTTGAACCGGTGTGTTAACTACGACCAGTGTGATATCTGCATTTTGGAGCATTTCTTCTACCGATCTGAAGATGGTAGTTTCCGGATATTTTGTTTTGGATTTCTGATTTGATCTTTCTACAATTGCCGCCATGAAAAATCCCGGATGTTCTTTTAAAAACGGCGCGTGAAAAACTTTTCCACTCATCCCAAAGGCGCAAAGTCCCACTTTTACGAGTTGCATGATCTATATTTTTAACAAATATATTTATAAAATTGATGATCTGCGGATTGTGATTTTCTAAAAAAAAGATTTAAAATTCTAGATCAAAATGAAGATGAAAATTTCTAGAATGTTTAAGTCTGATTTATTTTAATAATTATTTCCCCAAACCTTGGTATATCCGTATAAAATTGTATTTTTGAAATCTAAATTTACAATATACTATTATGAAAGACCTAATCGAAAAAATCAACGCTGAATTTGAAACATTTACAACTGAATCAACTTCATTATCAGAAAAAGGAGTGAAAGCTGCAGGAGCAAGAGCTAGAAAAGCAACTTTGGAACTTGAAAAATTATTAAAAGAATTTAGAAAAGTTTCTATCGAAGAGTCAAAAAAATAATTTTTTGATTGATTCTTTTTTAAATAAAGAAACTTTTTAAATAGGTTAGTAAGCGTTTTCTAATCACTCTAACCTTATATTTTCATTATAAAGGCTGTCGTTTTTTAAACGGGAGCCTTTATTTTTGGCGCTTGATCAATGATTTCTACCATGCTTTCATTTTGTAAATGCAAACTTTTTCGAAATGGAGTGAAACTAAAGTTAAAGTGGAAAGAACGACTTGATTCGCTTCAAAGACAAAATATTGTTGCTTCAAATATAAATGAATGTCTAAGAGACTTGTAAAATACCAAAGTTTAAAATGCAGAATTAATTTTGGTCGTTTTTCAAATTAATTTTCCTGAATTTTAAAATTATTATTCGTAGCCAAAGATCTTGGAAGAAAGCGACTGTAGAATTTGAGAAATATTCTACTATAGAATCAAAAAAAACAAAGCCTCACGATGAGGTGAGGCTTTGTTCCAATTTTTACAAAAGCTAAATGCTATGGTAATAATACGGTGTCAATAACGTGGATTACTCCATTTGAAGCTTCGATATCGGCAGCTGTAACTGTTGCATTTCCGATCATTACTTTTCCGTCTTTAATGCTTACAAGTAATTTTCCTCCCTGTACGGTTGTTAATTCCTGTCCGTCTGATAAATCTGCTGCGTGTGCTTTTCCGCTTACAACATGGTAAGTTAAAACTTTCGCAAGTTCCGCTTTGTTTTCTGGTTTTAGCAAAGTGTCTACACTTGACTGAATGTCTGCAAAAGCAGCATCGGTAGGTGCAAAAACTGTAAATGGTCCTTCACTTTGTAAGGTTTCTACTAAACCTGCAGCTGTTACTGCAGCAGCAAGTGTTTTACAGTCTGAACTTGCGATTGCTACGATGTCTTTTTTCATTACGTTGTCCATTATAATAATATTTTTAATTGAGAATTCGTTTTCTCATTTGGTAAATTTACATACTAATTATTATAAAATGGTATATTTTCCTTTATATTTATAATAGAAAGGTTCAATCCATAAACGGTAAAATTTTAAATGAGAACATTGAAATTAGCTCTTTTTTTTGGTGCTCCGAATGATGAAATTTCAGCCGCGATATTTAAATGAGTTTAAAGCATTTTTTTAATTTATAAATAAAATTATGATCATCTTGTTAGTTATTGTTATTGCCCTAATTGTTTTAGGGATTTACTTGAAAAAAGAGTATCAGATTGTTCGGGAAATAACAATTGCTCAACCAAAGCAAGAAGTTTTCAGCTACATTAAATTCCTGAAAAATCAAAACGAATACAGTTACTACAACAAAAAAGATCCGGACAACATAAAATCATACAGTGGAACCGATGGCGAAGTTGGTTTTACCTATACCTGGAAAAGCAAAATAAACAGCATTGGAACGGGCATGCAAACTATTTCAAAAATCATCGAAGGAGAAGAAATTCGATGCAATATTCAATTCACAAAACCACTTCCCTTAAAGTCGGTAGCTTCGATTAAGTTAACTGCACTCAATGAAAGTGAAACAAGAGTGACCTGGACTTTCAGCAGTGTTTATCCATTTCCTTTAAACATCATCATCTATTTTGTTGATCTGGAAAAGTTGATCGGAAATGATATTGCATCGAGCTTAGAGAGTTTAAAGGAAAATCTGGAACGATAATTTTTATTTATCGGAAAGTTTACAGCTTTAGAAAGTTACTTAATTTGTATTTTACTTTTGTTTTTTTTTGAAAAAAAATTTCTTCAATTGTAGGATTAAAATAGTACTGCAAAAGTCTTGTTTCCTGGCGAAAATCTCCGCCCCAGCCTGAACGGAACTCTTTTTTTCCTGGAACGATTCCTTTCTTTTGAAGATGGTTTTGGTGAGGAAAAAAAAGTGGGAGTGGAGAATGGAAAAAGGTGGCCAAATAAAAAAATTAATTCTCGATCTTGATCTGATACTTTTCTAAAAGTCCGGAAATGCCTGCAGAAGAAAATTTTGCACCTTTCAAACGGTTGTTTTCGGGATCGATCGTATAATTAAAAGCGCTGCGAAAATCCGCTTTTTCGAGATTCGTGTTTTGAAAAATTGTTTGTGATAAATCGCAGTCTATAAAACTGGCGTTGCTCAAATCGGCTTCTGAAAATTCGATCTCCCGTAATTGACAGTCTTTGAAAACCGTTTTCCGAAGGTTCATTTGAAAAAAAGAGGAATGATTTAACTGGCAGTTTTGAAACGAAAATGAAAGATTGAACTGGTTGCACCGTTCAAATTGCAGTCCGAGCATTTTGCAGTCTTTAAAGGATATATTTCGGAAAGCAGTGTCGTTAATTTGCGCTAAACTTAAGTTGCAATCGATGAAATCACATTCTAAAAATTTGAAATCGGAAAGGTTATTTTCGCTGAAATTGCAGTTTTTGAACGTACAGTTTTCATATTCGCCTTTCTCTAAAGGATTTTTTGTAAAGTCTGTTTTGTCGAAGGTTTGGTCTTGCATAATGGCTGCAAAGTTAAGAAAGAAAAAATCTGAATTACTCTTTTGCGATATTTTTGGTGTAAGAATATTCATGCCGTTTTATCCAGTTTTTTTCGCCCTCAAACTGAACTTCTTTTTTATTGACAAAAGTATTTTTTCCAAGGGTGTAAATGTGTTTTATCGTTGCCGGCTTATTGTCGTTGCCGTCTTTCCCCGATTCTGTGGTAATGATCTCGATATTTTTATTTGAAAGTTTTTTTCTCGAAATAACCAATTCATGGTTCATGTGTTTTCCATCTTTCGAAATGGTAATTGTATCACTCGAATTCGCGTTTGATTCTTTCGGATAGCGATTTGAAAAAATAAATTGATTGCTTTTTCCAATTCTCGCAATTTCCAGATCGGCTTGCATGGTGAAAGGTTTTCCGGAGGAATAATCGAGGTAAGTTAAGGAACCTTGCCAGTTTCCGCAGGCTTCTGCAAAGTCTTTGACTATATTTTTAGAATTAATTTGAGCGCTGAAAGTTGTTGCGACCAAAATTGTAAAACTAAATATTAATACGGATTGTAAGTTTTTCATGATATTAAAATTAGGAAATTATTTTAGTGTTGAGGTTAAAAATTTTTGATCATTGAGCGACTGCCGGGATCAAATAATTTTCCATCATTTTTTCTACCTGTTTTTCTCCGTTTGGCGTGTTGTAAGCAGTTGCGGTAATTACGATGACTATCCGCTCATCTTTGAAAATAAAAATCCGGTTGCCGCCATTTCCGCTGGAGTAATACACTTCATAGTTTTTACCATTTATTTTGTACGTTTTATTCCAGAAAAGATAGCCGTAAAATTCATTTTCAGAAATGATTATTTGGTGTGATAAACTTTTTGCGACCCAGTCTTTTGGCAGAATTTGCTTGCCTTTCCAAACTCCGGCATTTTTATATAATTGTCCGAATTTCGCAAGATCCAGCGCGCGCATTTGTAAACTTCCTGCTGTATTTGCGACTTTTTGCGGAGTCAGTTGCCATTTATAATTTGTGATTCCGAGTGGTTGAAATAATTTTTTGTCGGCGTATTTTTCTAAACCATCCGGAACTTTTTTATTAATGATATCGCCCAAAAGTACAACTCCGGCGGTGAAATAATCCCATCTTTTTTCTGCAACCTTTGTTTTATCAATGGAAAGATCTAACGTAAAATTGACCCAGTTTTCAGTTGGATACATATTTTCTTCGTTTCCGGGAGAATCAGAATCGATGTCGGAACCTTCAAAAGTTGAACTCATCGTCAGCAAATCTTTTAAGGTAATATTTTCCTTTTCCGGAGCGTAGTTTTTAAACTTTTTGAGGTTGTAAAAATCTTTTAAAGTCTGGTTTTCGTTTTTAATGTAACCGTCTTTTATCGCAAATCCCAATATTGTTGAAGCAAATGATTTTCCCACAGATCTTGTGTCGTGAAGCGTATTTCTGGTCGCGCCGTTAAAATATTCTTCCACTAAAAGTTGATTATTTTTAATAACGACAATGCTTGTGACGTCTTTGTATTTTTTGGTTAAAATTTTCCGGTTGAGTTCTTCAATTTGAGCAATATCAATTTTTTCTTTGGAAATTTTCCAGTCTTTTAAAGGATGGATAGTTTGAAATTTAACCAGTTGCTCATCGACTTTTATTTCAGGGATGATTATTTTTATTTCTCCGTCTGCAATGATGTTTCCTACTAAAACTTCGGGTAATTTTAGATAAGGTCTAATCTCAATTTTAAGCAGATGTTCTCCGGTTGAGAAAGAATCTTCGCCGCCATTTGCCAAAAACCGATTCCACAAAAACCGTCCCCAGGAATCTTCATTAGTAGAACTGATCAGCGGAACCCGAAATATTAACTTTTGATTTTTATTTTCAGCACTTCCGGCGCCCACGTTTAAGTTTTCTGCATAAATTTTTTTCCCATCAACAAAGAAGCTGAACTGATAATTTCCGTTTGCTGTTAGTTCTTTCGCGGAAAGTTTTGGCGCTAATAAATGAAGTTCATTTGTTAATGACTTTTCCAAAAAAACGCGAATGTTTAAATCAGTATTTTCTTTTAATTCGAATGATTTTAAGAAGTCAGATTGTTTGAAATTTTCAATAGGAATATTCTCCTTCATAAAAGCAATTTTTCCCAAATTGGCTTGGTGAATGGAAAGCGTAACACCATCGCTTTTTACAAAATCCTGTGACTGTGCGAAAAAGTTTATCGTTGTAAGGAAGACCGTGATAAAAATGTAAAAATTTCTTTTCATATTCATTTATTAATATAGAAGAATTTGTTGTAGAGAGAAGATTTTAGCGTCATTTATATTCTGCTTTGCATTAAACTAATACTTTGTGAAGATAACAAAAAGGCAGGGCAACAAAAAATTTCTAATAAAACCATGATCTGAAAACAATTCACGAAAACTGTGGTTATCTTTGCAAAAACAATTTACAATGTCCAGACTGATCTCCGATTTAGGAATTATAAAAAAACTTCAAAATTCTTTAACCGATTTAGATATTTCGGTAGCGACCGATATTCAGGAACAGGTTATTCCTGTAATTCTTGATGAAAAGGATGATTTGGTCGCACTGGCGAAAACAGGAACGGGTAAAACTGTCGCTTTCGGATTGCCTCTTTTGCAATTGGTTGACGCTGAAAATACAAATATTCAGACTTTAATTTTAGCGCCAACGCGTGAATTGAGTCAACAGATTTATAGTAATCTGAAAGAACTCGGGAAGTATATTCCTGAGGTTTCCATTGTTTTACTTACTGGAGGAAACACGGTGAAATCTCAAGTCGAAGAATTGAAATCGCCGACGCATATCGTTGTAGCAACTCCTGGTCGTTTTTTAGATCTATTGGAAAAAGGTGCGCTGGATGTTAAATCTTTGAAACACTTAGTTTTAGACGAAGCTGATGAAATGTTTCAGGCTTTGAAAGAAGATCTGATGCCCATTTTGAAAGTATTACCGAAAGAGCGCCGTACTTATTTATTCAGTGCCACAATGCCGGGAGAACTGAAGGAGATCGTTCATAATTACATGTCGAAAAGTGCCATTTCCATCAATTCTGATATGGCGACAATCGGACATGAAGGTATTGATCATCAATATATTGTAGTTGATCCGATCGAGAAATTAGATGTGCTTTTGCATTTTCTGAATTCGCAGGAAGGTGGAAGAGGAATTATCTTCTGTAAAACCAAAGCTGCCGTAAATAAACTTGCGAAAAATCTGGCGATCCGTAAAATTTCTTCAGGCGCATTGCACGGAAGTTTAACGCAGGGAATTCGGGATCGTATTATGGAGCAGTTCCGTGAAGGATATATCGATATTTTGGTGGCGACCGATCTGGTTGCGAGAGGAATTGACGTGAAAGAACTGGCGTATGTTGTCAATTATCATTTGCCCGACACGCACGAAGCTTACGTTCACCGTAGTGGAAGAACGGGTAGAGCAGGAGCGAAAGGACTTTCGATGACGATCATTCAGGAAGACGAAGTGAAAGAAATTCCGGCTTTTGAAAAAGAACTGGGTATTCATTTTAAACCGATCAAAAAAGCAGATGCTTCAGCGATCGAATGGAACAACACTTTAGTTTGGGCGAAAAAAGTCTTTAAAACAAAACCCAATCGCGAAATTCCAGAGGAAGTAAAACAGCAAGTGAAAACCATTTTTCATCATTTAACGAAAGAAGAACTGGTTGATAAAGTTTTGTCTAATTATTTAGCGGAGAATAATAAATAACTTTTAAGTTGTCTTTATAAATTATTAAAGCGGTCTGGATTTGAATTCAAATGTTCAAATTGAGACCGCTTTATTTTTTTTAAAAGTTTGTGTTTAGAACTCGCTTCAATTCGGCAAAAGAATTAACCACAAAAGTCACAAAAGTTTTAGGTGAAAAATTACTTTTTAAAGTTCATATAAGTTCCGAAAATCAAAGATTTTCAACGCTAGAATCTAAATGTTTTTAAAGTGGAAACTAAAGCTGATGTTTTGAGTAAATTTAAATAGGCTCTTACTAAATTTTATTTTTTTCAGTTCGTTGCAATTACTGTCCGAATGGTTTTTGGGTACTGCAACTGATGTTATCACCGGGCGAAACTTTAAAATAATCGCAAAAATATTTGTAATACTCGTATCTGTATTTTGTTTTTTGAAGATCAGTTCCATTTCCACATTCTACACCGCCGTTGATCACATTTACGGTTGCGCCAAAACCTGGTAAACGTCCATTTTGAATGTCTTTTTCATTTGGTTTCCAGTTGCCATTCATAATATCATGACACGATGGTTTCGGGAATTGAGGCGTCATCCAAAACCAGATCGCAGAAGCAAATGAAAGCACAGGATCTTGGGACAACAATTCAGGATGTTGCAATAATTTATCTTTTGAGCCAAACCACGCTTCGCTGAACTGTCCGTAATTGTAGTTCCAGCTTAATTGTTTTGGACCACGACCAAAGTATTTTTCGCCCGCTACCGGAGGATAATTCACCTTCGAAAAATCTGCATAATCGTTTGGTACGCCTTCCTGTTTTTCTTCTAAAAAATAAAGTCCCCATTTAAAATATCCTCCCGGTGCTTCTGCCCAACCGCCGCTTGTTTCCTGCGCTATATTCGCCAGAAAAGCAGCAAGTTCACGCTTTTGAGTTTCGGCATCACCTTTTAGAAAATCCGGGTAAATGAGTGCCGCAGCAACAAATGATTTAAAGGAATAGAAATCAGGCGCATTCTTTTGTGGATTTTTGCTGTTGATTCCGTAACGGTTTGGGAAAAGCTCATTCCATTTTTTTTCGTTTAAATAAAGCGTTAAAGCAGTTTCGCCAGTTTTGTATTGGGTCAATTTCAAGGGTTCATGAAGAGGCATCGGCGTTTTAGTAGAACAATTGATTGAGAAGAAAAATAGTGATAGGATGAAAAGGTATTTCATGGTTGGAGAATTTTATTTCGTTTCAGTGGAAACGTTTAATTTTATCGTAGAATATATTAGTGGGTGTGTTTTTTATATTCGATGTAAGCATCATCTTCACCAATTATATCAACAAGGTTTGCATAATTAAATTTCCCAAGATGAAAATAATTTATTAAAAAATGTTTTTCGTTAAATATTTGATTCTTTGTAATCTGTTCGAAGTTGATGGTTATATTTTGATTATTATTCAAGAGTAATTTTAAATGGTTGTCAGTTCCATTGGATCGATAAGAATCGCCTAAATTTCCCTCAAAACTGGAAATCCCCCAAGAACCTTTAAAATCATTTGCGTCAATTCCAATATGTGTTACTTCGTTAAGTGAATATATTTTACTCAGAATTACTATTTCTTCATTCTTAAATTCAAGTATTCCGTTAAATTTCCCTTGTAAATATTGCACTTTATTAACTTTAAAAATGGAAAAAGCTAAAGCTACAATCATACATGCTAAAACTCCAAGAAATAAGATAGCATCAAACGCATTGAAATCTTGATCATAATTTTTTGTGAAGTTCATCCGTAGAAAAATTATGATCATTAGAGATATCCAAATGATAAAAATTATTTTTCTTGGCGTAAAATAAAACTTCTTTTCCTTGGATAAAATTCTATATGTCAATTTGCAGTCTTTGGTTTAAAATAGCAGATAACTTTTTTGAGTTTCTGCTCATGGTTGAATATTTCTGTTGGAGGTGGACTTTTTTAACAAGTCTATGTAAATATAACAAATTGATCAGGTAGAGAAAATCTTTATGATAGGAACTTTCGACATGTTGATAGAAATACCGTTTTGTAGGATGTACTTCTGCTTAGAATTCTCCACATAAATTTCTTGAATTTGAATCAAAAGCATATATAGTTGTTAAAAGATCTGCATCCTTTTCAGTTAAATTATATTTTTTGACTAATGCTAAATGTCCTTTGCCAAAAATTTTGTCATGATAATTTGTAAAAGATTTTTGCATTGATGGTTTTGGAAATTTATTCTTTGCGACTGCATAACAGGAATCATCAAACTTATATTCCATTTCAACATATTCACAAAAAGAAATTTTCTTTTCATCTAAATTTTTCAGAATGTTTAGCAGTTTTTTTTTGTCACTATCATGCTGCAAAGTAGGCAATACTTTTTCTCTGAATTCATCATTTGGTAAACCCTCGATTCTATGAGCGATGGAATCAACTTCTATTTTTTCAGTCGGTTTGTTTTCAATTATAATTTCTTTTTTTTGACAGTTAAAAATCAAAAAAAATGGTAAAAAGTAAAGTATTCTTTTCATGTGCGTTTCTTTAGGTATATCCTACAACTTTTTTATATGTATTATCTTGTTTCACAAACACGCCAAAATATGGTTGTATTTGAATCATACTTTATTGCTAAGCTAAAATAGTACAAATTCCCTATCGATTATCAAATGGTACTTTTACTTGTGGTACATTTCCGACGCACTTTCGAAAGATAATATACCCTAAATTTTAGCCCCGATCGCAGTGGAAATCCTTTTTTGTCTCGGCTTTTGACGAGATGAAAAAGATTGAAACGAAAAGCGGGTGCGAAATTTTGGAGAAAATGTAATCTTTGCGCTTCTTAAAAATGAAAATAAAGCATTGATTATCAGTTTTATACTCGATACAAACGACTACAAACGATAATAAACACTTCTTTACCGACTAAATTTTGGTAACCGATGAACCTTTGCAACAGAGATTCGAGGAAAATCAGTGAGACTCGTTTCTAATGTTTAATTATAAAATTTAAAGCCATGTCACTAAGAAACAAAGTTACCCTAATCGGTAGAACAGGAAAAGACGTAGAGATCGTGAAATTCGAAAACGGAAAATTAGCTAAAGTAAGTTTGGCGACCACCGATCATTACACCAATGCATTGGGAGAAAAAGTAGAGGAAACCCAATGGCACAATCTGGTTGTCAACGGAAAGTTGGCCGACATTATGGAAAAGTATGTTGAAAAAGGCAAAGAGATCGCCGTAGAAGGAAAAGTAGTGTATAAAAATTATGAAGATAAAGAAGGAATCAAAAGATTTACAACCGAAATCCGTGTAGAGGAACTTGTTCTTTTGAGTGGAAAATAGTTATGGTTGGAGAAGATCAGCCGGATTTTAGCCTATCGAATTCGGCTTGCTTCTCTTTTTTTTTAAACAAATAATTATAAAAACACAAAGCGATGAAAACTAAAATTTTTAAAATACGCCTTTCCGAAGAGTTTATTTACAACGATCAAAAAACGCTCGATCACTTTCTGCAGGAAAACAACATCTTGAAATATGAAACTGCTTTTGTAAAAGATGATGAAAATTACTGGTCGGTGATCCTTTATTATGAGGAATTAAAAGTCCAGTTCAACGAACCTAAATCTGAAAAATACAGTGCAGAACAGGAGCAGCTGAATATTGATGAAATAAAAATCCTCGATTCCCTAAAACTCTGGCGCAGTGAAAAAGCGAAGGAGAAAAGCCTGCCGGTTTATTTAATCGCCACCAACAAAGAATTGCTTTCCATCGCGAAATACAAACCGATTAAAAAAGAGGAACTTCTTGATATCAAAGGTTTTGGTAAATACAAGATCGAAAATTATGGGGAAGAAATCATTGAGATTTTAGAAACGGTCTAAAACACAAATTCTATATATTTTCAGAAAGACCGGAGAAATTTTCTTCGGCCTTTTTCAGTTGCAATTTTATTGAGAGTAAGATTCTTTTTTTAGTTGATGAATTCACTAAGTTTTTTTTAAATTTATAAAATGGAAATTACGATCAGAGAAATTCAAAAATCAGATAATCAATTATTAGCTACAATCATTCGCAGCTGCTTTCATGATTTCAATGTTGCCACGGACGGAACAGTTTATGTTGATCCAACGACCGATAATTTATACGAGCTTTTCCAACAGGAAAATTCAGCACTCTTTGTAGCAGAAGCAGATGGGGAATTATGCGGTTGCTGCGGGATTTTCCCTACAGAAGGTTTACCGGAAAATTGTGCAGAATTGGTTAAGTTTTATATCGCTAAAGATTTTCGCGGAAAAGGTTTGGGCAAAATGCTTATGGAAGAAAGTATTGAGTTTGCGAAAAAGTCTGGATATCAATCAATTTACATAGAAAGTTTACCGGAATTTTCGACCGCAGTTTCCATTTACGAAAAGCAGGGTTTTAAATATCTGGAAAAACCTTTGGGAAATTCCGGACATTCAGGTTGCAACCTTTGGATGATCAAGCATCTTTAGAAATTTTAATTAATATTTTTCTATTTTACTTTGTACTTAGGAACAATCGAAATAGTTTTAGAATCTATAAAAATATCAATAATCAATAAATTAAATTTTAAGGATTAATTATGAAAGACCTGAAAGAAAACATTAAATCAGCCTTGTTTGGTGTTGCAGTTGGAGATGCACTTGGCGTACCGGTTGAATTCAAAAGTAGAGAAATAATCAGCCGAAATCCGGTAAAAGATATGATCGGATTTGGAACGTATAATTTGCCTCCGGGAACTTTTTCCGACGACAGCTCTCTTACTTTTTGTCTTGCTGAAGCGTTAACGCAAGAATTCGATTTAAAGGTAATCGGTCAAAATTTCGTAAAATGGGTTCAGGAAAATTATTGGACTGCAAGAGGAAATGTTTTCGATATCGGGATCGCAACAAGAGAAGCAATTAACCGCCTTGCAAAAAACGAAAGACCAGATTTAGCGGGAGGTTCTGAAGTTTCTTCCAATGGTAATGGTTCGTTGATGAGAATTTTGCCCCTGCTTTTTTACATTATTGATAAACCCGTTGATGAGCGCTATCAAATTACAAAACAAGTTTCTTCAATTACGCACGGACATATTCGTTCGGTGATCGCATGTTTTTATTATCTTGAATTTGCCCGACAATTAATTTCCCAGATCGATAAATTCGAGATTTATAAAAATTTACAAAGAGAAATCCCGGAGTTTTTAACATCTATTTCCATCAACCAAAAAGAGATTTCTTTTTTTGACCGACTTTTAAGCGAAGATATTTTTGAATTGCCAGAAGAAAATATTTTGAGCACCGGATATGTAATTCACACGCTCGAAGCAAGTATCTGGTGTTTATTGACAACCAAAAATTACAAAGACGCAACTTTGAAAGCCGTCAATTTAGGCGAAGATACCGATACAACTGCAGGCGTCACCGGTGGACTTGCAGGATTACTTTATGGCTTTCAAAATATTCCCGAGAATTGGATTCAACAATTAGCCAGGAAAGAAGATATTGAAAATTTAGCTGAAAGATTATCAGAAAAAATGAAAACTATTGAATAATCGCTTTAAAAATTCATCTTAAAAATGAGGTTTAAAAAGAATCTGTTTTCAAATTTATAAATTCAATCTCCAAAAAAACCGCCGTTTAAATACTAATAAAAATCCTTTTCAATTCCGTATTTTTGCAGTCGAAAGCGAAGTAATTGCATTGATAATTACCCATTGCCAATTACTCATCACTCATAATCAATCATTCATTACTCATCAATTATAATCATGAAGCCCAGTTTAGCAAAAGGAACCCGCGATTTTTCCGCCGAAGAAGTTTACAGGAGAAAATTCATCACCAATATTTTACAGACTAATTTTGAACTTTTTGGTTTCCAGCCTTTAGAAACACCAAGTTTTGAAAACCTTTCGACTTTAACCGGGAAGTACGGTGAAGAAGGAGATCGCTTGATTTTTAAAATTTTGAATTCCGGGGATTACGCTTCGAAAACAAAAGATGAAGATTGGTCCACTAAAAATTCGCAGAAACTGATTTCTCAAATTTCAGAAAAAGCTTTGCGTTACGATCTCACCGTTCCTTTCGCAAGATATGTTGCGATGAATCATGGACAAATGACTTTTCCTTTTAAGCGCTATCAAATTCAACCGGTTTGGCGAGCTGATCGTCCACAGAAAGGGCGTTTCCGTGAATTTTATCAATGTGATGCTGATGTTGTTGGAAGCGAAAGTTTGTGGCAGGAAGTGGAACTGGTTCAGTTGTATTTGAAGTCTTTTTCAGAATTAAAAATTCCGGTAACCATTCATTTAAACAATCGAAAAATTCTTTCCGGTTTAGCAGAATTGGCGGGAATTTCTGACCAGCTCATCGATTTTACGGTCGCACTCGACAAGCTCGATAAGATTGGAAAAGAAGGTGTTGTTAAAGAATTATTAGAAAAAAATATCGCTCAGGAATCCATAGAAAAGCTAGATTTTCTTTTTTCTCAAAGTAGTAATGCATTGGAAAATGTGTTGCAATTGAAAGAAAAATTTGCAGGCAACGAAATCGGAACAAGCGGAGTAGAAGAGTTAGAATTTGTTTTGAAAACTTGTCTGGAATTAGGTGTTTCTGAAGAAAGTTTAAAATTTGATATCACTTTAGCGAGAGGACTCGATTATTACACAGGCGCAATTTTCGAAGTCAAAGCCAATAATGTTGCGATGGGTTCCATCGGCGGCGGCGGACGTTACGATAATTTGACGGAAGTTTTTGGCGTAAAAAACATTCCCGGAATTGGAATTTCTTTTGGTCTCGACCGAATTTATCTCGTGATGGAAGAACTGCAATTATTTCCACAAGATTCTGTAAAAACCGTGAGTTATCTTTTTGCTAATTATGGAGAAAAAGAATCTTTCGCCGCAATGAAAGTCATTGCGCAGCTTCGTGCGAAAGGTATTTCTGCAGAGCTTTATCCGGAAGATGCAAAACTGAAAAAGCAATTTACCTACGCCGAAAAGAAAGGAATTCCTAATCTCGTTTTTTACGGAGAACAGGAAATTTCCGAAGGAAAAATTACGATCAAAGATTTGAAAACGGGTGAACAGATTACTCGACCTACTAACGAGTTTCTAAATTGAAACTAAAACCGTGTCAAGGTTCTGAACCTTGACACGGTTAATCAACAAAACATAAAACAAGATGTGGTGGATCTACGCTTTACTTTCCGCTTTATTTGCAGCAGCAACCGCAATATTTGCGAAGATCGGAGTTGAAAACGTCAACTCAAACTTAGCAACCGCCATTCGAACGGTCGTTGTTTTGGTCATGATCTGGCTCATCGTTTTTTTTCGCCAGGAATACAAAGGAATTGGCGAACTGTCCCAAAGAAACTGGATCTTTCTAGGAATTTCAGGTTTAGCAACCGGATTTTCCTGGATCTTTTATTTTAAAGCTTTGCAAATGGGCGAAGTCTCGAAAGTCGCTGGAATCGATAAACTCAGTTTGGCTTTAACCATCATATTTGCCGTTATCTTTTTAGGCGAAACTCTAACCTGGAAAACCGCAGTCGGCGGAAGTTTAATTATCGCCGGAACATTATTTCTGATCTGGAAATAAATTATTATTTCTATTGACGATATCGTTTAAAAATAAAAACATTCGATTTTTGCTTTTAACTCCCAAAAATTTGTATCATTGCAAATCTAAAATTCAGAATTTAAAATCTAAAATTTTAGAGAAATGGGGGATTAGCTCATCTGGCTAGAGCGCAACACTGGCAGTGTTGAGGTGGTCGGTTCGATCCCGATATCCTCCACAACCACTTATTCGAAAGAATTAGTGGTTTTTTTGGCCAAATTAAGACCCCCAAAATTGTAATATCATAAAAAATCAGACACAAAAAAAGCCACAATAAATGTGGCTTCCGTATTTATAATTTTGAAAATAAATTATTTATTGGCAACAATATTAAGCTCAAGATCAACATCTTTCGAGATCATCCAGTCTTTCGCGTCACCGTCTGTTCCGTAAGCTAAACCCCAATCTTGTCTGTTGATGGTAAATTTGGACCACATTTTCACTTCATTACCGGTAACTTCAACTTTCGCAGGGAAGGTTACGTTCACCGTTTTATCTTTGATCGTCAAATTTCCGCTTACCGTTTTGTTCGCACCGTCTGTTTTGCTCTCTGTACCTGCAGCTAGATCTGCTACTTTCGTAATTTCAAATTTCACGGTAGGATATTTTGCAGTATCGAAAAAATCGGCACTTTTCAAGTGAGTATCCAGATCAGCAGAAGTTTTTCCTTCGGTTGCTGCGGGATCTACTGATTTTGGATCAGTCGTCAAACTGTTGATATCAGAAGTTAAACTCCCGGATGTCAAATTTCCATTTTCTACAGATAAAGTTCCTGTTGTTTTTGTCGTTCCAAATCTTGGGTTCAGTCCGCCTTTATGAGACGCGGTCCAGTTTACGGTGCTGCTGTCTGCATTTACGGTGAAAGTTTCCCCTTTGTTTTCGGCCACCGCTTGTTCCGTAGAAGTGGTCGCGCTGTCGGTTTTAGATTCTTTACAAGACACTGCAAATAAAAATGCAGAAATTGCCAGGATTGATAGTTTTTTCATTGTTAACTGTTAGTTGAATTTAAGTCTGCAAAACTAAGAGAAGATTTTCAACTACCACTTGACCTATGATAAGAAATGGTTGCATGAGGCTATTATTTTTTGGGGCGCACATTTCCGCCCTCCGTTCCCGCTTTTTTCCTCGTCGTACCTCCTCACAAAAAGAGCTCCACTCAAGTCGGGGCGCAATTTTCGCAAGTACCACGATTCGTTTTTAAAATTCCTGAAAAAAATCAACTAATACTCAACCGCTCTTAAGTTTCAATAGAATGCATGGTGCAATTAAAAACCTTTTCTTTAATCGAAGATCTATAATCGTCGCAACTAAGGCGTGCTTTTGGAAAGAATCCTTTTCTAAAACTAATGTGAATAATGTGTTTAATATTACACTGCATCAAATTGAACAGCCTTATTATTTAACTCAACCCCGTAATTTTCCCATCTTTATCGATGAACATTCCTTCCGCTGCAGGAACATTTGGCAATCCCGGCATTCTCATCATATCTCCCAAAATCGGAATAATAAATCCGGCACCCGCCGCAAATTCAAACTCCCGAACGGTGATGTTAAAATTTGTTGGTCTACCGATTTTTGTTTCATCATCGGTCAAAGATTTCTGTGTTTTAGCCATACAAATGGGCAGATTATCAAAACCCAGATTGTAAATTGTTTTCAGTTGGGTTTTCGCTTTTTGGGAATAAACAACGCTGTCCGCGCCGTAAACTTCTTTTGCGATCGTCTCAATTTTATTTTCTACAGAATCTTCAACCTGATATAAAGGTTCAAAATTATTTTCCCCGGAATTCGCAGCACGAACAACTTCTTCTGCAAGGTCTGTCATTCCGGCGCCACCTTTTGTAAATTCATCGGCAAGAATTGCTTTCACACCGAGTTTATCACATTCAGAAATAAGGAAATCGATTTCCTCCGGAGAATCTGCCGCGAAATGATTAATAGCAATGATCGGTCTAAAACCTAATTTAAAACCGTTTTCAATATGTTTCGTCAAATTCTCGAAACCCTTTTTCAGACTTGGTAAATTCGGACTTTCATATTCTCCTTTTTTGGCGCCACCTTGATATCTCAATGCACGAATTGTTGCCACAATTACATATGCATCAGGTTTTATATTTCCGTAATGACATTTGATATGCAAGAATTTTTCCGCGCCCAGATCTGCACCAAATCCTGCTTCTGTTACCACATAATCTGCTAAGGAAAGTCCCATTTTTGTGGCAATAATGCTGTTTGTTCCCTGTGCAATATTCGCAAACGGTCCGCCGTGAAGAATGGCTGGATTTCCTTCTAAACTCTGAACGAGATTTGGTTTGATCGCATCTTTTAATAAAATAGCCATCGCATTTTCTGCTTTCAGATCTCTTGCGAAAATAGGTTTCTTATCGAAGGTATATCCAACAAAAATATTTCCCAAACGGTTTTTCAGATCTTCAAAATCTTTACTCAAACACAAAATCGCCATCACTTCACTTGCCGGCGTAATGTTGAATCCTTCTTCCCGCGTAATTCCGTTATTGGAACCACCCAAACCAATGACGATATTTCGCAGCGAGCGGTCATTCATATCCATGACACGTTTCCACACAATTGTTCGTGGATCAATATTTAAAGAAAATTTCTTGTTCTGTAAATTATTATCGATAAGCGCAGAAAGTAAATTATTGGATTTTTCAATGGCCGAGAAATCTCCTGTAAAATGCAAGTTGATATCAATCATCGGAATGAGTTGTGCGTAACCGCCACCTGCAGCGCCACCTTTCATGCCGAAAACCGGACCGAGCGAAGGTTCCCGTAAAACTGCAATCGACTTTTTACCGATCTTATTCAAGCCATCACTCAATCCTACAGAAACTGTCGTTTTTCCTTCTCCCGCCGGAGTTGGATTAATCGCAGTAACCAAAATCAATTTTGCTTTTTTGATCTTCTCTTCGTCGATATATTGGAGCGGAATTTTGGTTTTATACTTTCCGTAATATTCAAGGTCATCATGATCAATGCCTACTTTATCAGCGATATTTTTGATCAATTGAATGTCGGCGGATTCTGCAATTTCTAGATCGGTAGGGAAACTCATATTCTGGTATTTTTAATTCAATCAAATTTAGTGGAAATCAATTTGGAAATCAATTTTTTATTCATGCTTTACATCAGTAGTTCTGTTTTTTACAAAAAAAAGAATAGCAAATCTTTCGATTAACTATTCTTCAGCAATTTAATTCAGTCAAAAGCAACTAAATTTTATCTTAATTTAATATCCCCACCATCTGCCATAATTGTTTGACCTGTCATATATTGACTGTCGTCACTCAATAGAAAGGCCACAATTGGTGCAATATCGTTTTCAGGATCTCCAAAATGACTCAACGGAATATGATCGGCAATTTGCTTGTACTGCTCCGGACTGCTTTCTCGCCATTGGATAACACCTTCAGTTAAAGCCAGTGGACAAACGACATTAACTCGAATATTATCTTTGCCCCATTCCGTCGCTGCAACACGGCTCAAACCTCGAATGGCTTCTTTGGCAGCAGCATAACTTGCCTGCGTAGCCTGTCCGTTCAGGGCGGCACCGGATCCAAAATTGACCACCGAACCTTTTGATTTTTTTAATTCAGCATAGGCGGCTTTCATAAAATGAAGGGTTGCATTAAATCCAGTTCCAAAAGATAAAGCCCAATCGTCTGCCGTTAATTCCATCAGCGGTTTTTGGCGAGAAGCGTGTGCGTTGTTGACCAATCCGGTTAGTTTTCCAAATTTTGAAACAGCCAGCTTTACCGCTTCTTCTGCGACGGCTTCTTTGGATACGTCACCATTTAGGAATACAATGTTTTGCGGACTTTCTTTTACTTTATTTTTTCCGGCTTCTTCGTTGATATCTACAGCAACTACAGAGGCACCACGTTTGACGAGAACCGATGTTAGAGCACCGCCAATTCCCGACGCTCCACCTGTAACGATTACGACTTGTCCTTTTAAATTTTCCATAACTTTTTAACTTTTAAATGATTATTTCGCCAACTGTAACAGATACTTTATTATTGAAAATAGTTGGTTTTATATTGAAGTAAAGGTAATGAATGATCGAGTCTTACGAAATGTTGGAAAGTTGGAATTACATGTTCAAATGGAATAATTTCAATTTTTCATGCGAAGAAATTTAAATTAAAAGAAGCTTTTTCGGCAATCTTTTTGATGAGTAAGATGTTCGAGGATTCTGCAATTTCCAGATCGGTAGGAAAACTCATATTGAGGTGATTTTAATTCAATCAAATTCAGCGTAAATCATTTTTTGAATAAAATTTAAGATGCTTTTTTTAATCATTCTCAGAACTTTAAGGAATAATAATAAAGAATGTCAGACTTTATAATCCTATAAAATTTCCGTATTTTTGCAGAATTCCAAAAATTGAATTTTGGAACATTACAATGAAAGATCAGAAAGAATATATCGAAGTTTACGGTGCCCGTGAACACAATCTCAAAAATATAGACGTCAAAATTCCCCGCAATGAACTCGTTGTGATCACCGGACTTTCCGGGAGTGGAAAATCTTCCCTGGCTTTTGATACCATTTTCGCAGAAGGTCAAAGACGATATATCGAAACTTTTTCGGCTTATGCAAGACAGTTTCTTGGCGGTTTAGAAAGACCGGATGTCGACAAGATCGACGGACTTTCTCCCGTGATCGCCATCGAACAGAAAACCACGAATAAAAATCCACGTTCAACCGTTGGGACAGTGACCGAACTCTACGATTATCTGCGTTTACTTTTCGCCAGAGTTTCCGATGCGTATTCTTTGCATTCCGGAAAAAAACTGGTGAGTTATACGGAAGAGCAGATCTTAGAAACCATCAATAAAAATTACAAGGGTGAAAAGGTAATGTTGATGGCTCCTGTAGTGCGTTCCAGAAAAGGACATTACCATGAACTTTTTATCCAGATGGCGAAGAAAGGTTACGGGCAAGCCAGAATCGACGGAGATCTGCAGGATATTGAATACGATTTAAAACTCGACCGCTACAAAACCCACGATATCGATATTGTGATCGACCGCTGGATCATCGGCGAAAGTGCTTCAGAAAACCGCATGGAAAAATCGCTGAAAACCGCTTTACAAATGGGGGAAGGCGTTATTGGAATTCAGAAATTAGGCAGCGATGAGATCGATTATTTCTCCAAAAATTTGATGGATGATGAGTCCGGACAATCTTTGGCTTTACCCGAACCTAACACCTTTTCCTTCAATTCTCCGAAAGGAAGTTGCCCTTATTGCAAAGGTTTGGGCGAAGTGAAAAGAGTCAACACCGATTATTTTGTAGAGAATCCTAAACTTTCTATCAATCAGGGAGGTTTGCTTCCTCTGGAAGATATGAAATCCAACAAATGGATCTCTGGTCAGATCAAAAATATTTTAGAGATCTTCGGTTTGAGTTTAGCGACACCGTTCAAAGATATTCCGAAAGAAGCGCTTGAATACGTGTATCATGGTTGTCACAAAGAATTTAACAAGGATCTAAAATACGCCGGAATTACCAAAAAAATAAAGGTCAATTTCGACGGTCTGGTTCCGATCATCAATGAAATGATCGATGATAAAGAAAGTTACGATGCGATTTTATTGGAAAGACATTTTACGACGGAAGAAACCTGTCCGGAATGTAAAGGAACGCGTTTGCAGCCTTCAAGTTTGAGTTTTAAGATCGATGGAAAAAACATTGCAGAAATTAATGCGCTATCACTTTCTGATCTGAAAATCTGGCTTAATGAAGTTGAAGATACTTTCAGTTCAAAACAAAAAATAATCGGTCATGAAATTTTAAAGGAAATCAAAACCAGACTGCAATTTCTTCTGGATGTTGGTTTGGAATATTTAAGTTTAAGCCGAAGTTCAAGAACGCTTTCGGGTGGGGAATCGCAGCGGATCCGTCTTGCAACACAGATCGGATCGCAACTGGTCAATGTGCTTTATATTTTAGATGAACCTTCCATTGGTTTGCATCAAAGAGATAACGAAAGACTCATCGCGTCTTTGAAAAATTTAAGAGACATCGGAAACTCTGTAATCGTTGTTGAGCACGACAAAGACATGATCATGGAAGCTGATGAGGTTTTAGACATTGGTCCAAGAGCCGGGAAATTCGGTGGAGAAATTCTTTGGCAGGGAAAACCAAAAGAGTTGTTGAAAGCTGACACCATCACCGCAGATTATATTACAGGAAAACGCAAAATTGAAATTCCGGAAACCCGAAGAGAAGGGAACGGCAAATCGATTTCTTTAAAAGGCGCAACAGGAAATAACTTGAAAAATGTGAACCTTGAGATTCCTTTAGGTAAATTAGTTGTCGTTACGGGAATTTCCGGAAGTGGAAAATCTTCTTTAATTAATGGAACTTTATATCCGATCTTGAACCGACATTTTTATCGAAGTGTTCAGGATCCTTTACCGTACAAAAAAATTGAGGGAATTGATAATATAGACAAAATTGTAGATGTTGATCAATCACCGATCGGCAGAACGCCACGTTCAAATCCTGCGACTTACACCGGAATGTTTACCGACATCCGAAATCTTTTCGCGGAACTCCCCGAATCTAAAATTAGAGGTTATAAAGCCGGAAGATTTTCCTTCAACGTAAAAGGTGGAAGATGCGAAACCTGTCAAGGTGGTGGTTTGAAAGTCATTGAAATGAATTTCTTGCCCGACGTTTATGTTCATTGTGAAACGTGTAACGGTAAAAGATTCAACCGCGAAACCCTGGAAGTTCGGTATAAAGGAAAATCAATTTCTGATGTTTTGGAAATGACGATCGATGAAGCGACAGAATTTTTTCAACCGATCCCGAAAATCTATGCGAGAGTAAAAACCATGCAGGATGTTGGTTTAGGTTACATTACGATGGGTCAACAATCCACGACTTTGAGTGGTGGTGAAGCACAACGGATAAAACTCGCGACCGAATTATCGAAAAGACAAACCGGAAATACACTTTATATCTTAGATGAACCAACAACAGGATTGCATTTTGAAGATGTAAAAGTCTTAATGGAAGCGATTACAAAACTTGTGGAATTAGGAAATTCTTTCATCATCATCGAACATAATTTGGATGTAATCAAACTCGCAGATCACATTATCGACATTGGTCCGGAAGGTGGAAAACATGGTGGAGAAATTATCGCAAAAGGAACTCCGGAAGAGATTGTAAAATCCAGAAAATCATTGACAGCGAAATATTTGAAAAGGGAATTGAACTGATTGATTTAGATGTTCAATACTATTGAATTTCTCTACTTTTATTAATTGCATCAATCTTTGATAAAGTTTTAAATCTTTTCTGAAATAAAATGAATGCTTTTCAAAATCAAATTGAAAAACTAAAAGTTAATTTCTTTTACTTTGCATTACAAAACAGAATATAATGAATCCCTTTCTTGATGTCGCTTTACGCAGTCTTGCCGTCTACTTATTTATGTTCGCAGCGATTCGGCTTTTTGGTAAGAACCAATTGTCGCAGTTAAATGCAGGAGATATTGTCTTGCTTTTGCTCATTTCCAATGCAGTGCAAAATGCCATGGTCGGCTCTAATACGAGTTTACAAGGTGGTTTGGTTGCTGCTCTGGTTTTATTTGCCTCCAATTTTGTGGTCAAGAAAATTATTTTCAAAAATTCTAAGATCAAAAGTCTCATCGAATCTGATCCCGTCATTTTAATTAGAGATGGAATCGTAGATAATGTTGCAATGAAAAAGGAAGATATCGATTTTGATGAGCTCGAAGAAGCAGTACGCGAACATGGTGTTGAGAAAATTGAGGACGTAAAATTAGCAGTTTTAGAAGTTGACGGAAATATAAGTGTTATATCAATGGATAAAAAAAGCAGTGGTACAAACTATTCACATCACAAAAGAAAATATCCCCGTAAAACACATCGATTTTAAAATAAATTACCGAAAAAATGAACTACGAAATCCGCGAAATGTTACCAGCCGATGGTGAGAAAGTTTTAGAAATATTCCAGGAAGGAATCGAGGGAAAAAATGCCACGTTTGATCCATCAGCACCTACCTGGGAATGTTGGGATCAGAAACATTTCAATATTTGTCGATTTGTTTTAGAGAACGAAAATGAAGAAATCGTAGGTTGGGCAGCTTTACAACCCATTAGTAATCGCGATTGTTTCAAAGGGGTCGCCGAAGTAAGTATTTACTTATCCAATTCGGTACAGGGAAAAGGATTGGGTTCGATGTTATTGAAAAAATTAATTCTCGACAGTGAAGAGCACGAGTTCTGGACTTTACAAGCCGGAATTTTCCCGGAAAACGAAGCCAGTATTTATGTTCATAAGAAACAAGGTTTTCGGGAAGTTGGATATCGGGAGAAAATTGGTCAGATGAATGGCGCTTGGCGGGATATTATTTTATTGGAAAGACGAAGTAAGATTGTTGGAATTTAAATATTATAATTTTCCAGTCGATCATTTATTTTACCTGAAAAAGTAATTTTTTTACAATAATAATTTTTAAATCTTTTCCCTTATTTTTGCGCAATGCCAAAAGAATTTCAGTTTCAAGTATCACCGGAAGCAGCTTCAAATGAAGATCTGTTAGCAAAACAGGTTGCTAAATTTTGTAAAATTAGTCCTGCTGAAATTCAGAAAGTGGTGGTTTTAAAACGTTCCATCGATGCACGCCAAAAATCCATTAAAGTCAATCTGAAAGGAAATGCTTTTCTTGTTGGTGAAGACTATACGGCTTCAAAAATTGAATTACCGGATTATCCGAATGTTGAAAATAAACAGGAAGTGATCGTTGTCGGAGCCGGTCCAGCCGGATTATTTGCAGCTTTGCAATTAATTGAACTTGGATTAAAACCGATCGTTTTAGAGCGTGGAAAAGAAGTTCGTGGTCGCCGCCGGGATTTAAAAGCCATTAACGTTGATGGAATAGTCAATGAAGATTCCAATTATTGTTTTGGCGAAGGTGGAGCAGGAACGTATTCCGATGGAAAATTATATACGCGTTCCAAAAAGCGTGGCGATATTGACCGGGTTTTAGAACTATTCGTTGGTTTTGGCGCGACTCCGGATATTATGGTCGAAGCGCATCCGCACATTGGAACCAATAAATTACCTCAAATTATTCAGGATATTCGGGAGAAAATTATCGCGTGCGGCGGAGAAGTTTTATTTGAAACCCGCGTCACCGATTTTGTCTTGAAAAATAACGAAATGCAAGGTGTCGTTCTGCAAAATGGAGATGTAATTTCCGCTCAGAAAGTTATTTTAGCAACGGGTCACTCGGCTCGTGATATTTTCGAATTATTACATAAAAAAAATATTCTGATCGAAGCGAAACCTTTTGCTTTGGGCGTTCGCGCAGAACATCCACAATCATTGATCGATAAAATTCAATATTCCTGCGATTATCGCGGGGAATTTTTGCCACCCGCGCCATATTCAGTCGTAAAACAAGTTCAGGGTCGCGGAATTTATTCTTTCTGTATGTGTCCAGGCGGCGTAATTGCGCCATGTGCAACCAGCCCGGGAGAAGTGGTGACGAATGGTTGGTCGCCTTCCAAAAGAGATCAAGCTACCGCAAATTCCGGAATTGTGGTCGAATTAAAACTGGAAGATTTTAAACCTTACCAACAGTTCGGACCTTTAGCAGGAATGGAATTTCAGAAAGCAATTGAGCAAAAAGCTTGGCATTTAGCGGGTGAAACTCAAAAAGCTCCGGCGCAGAGAATGGTCGATTTTACGCAGAATAAAGTTTCACAAGATATTCCAAAAACTTCTTATGTCCCCGGAACGACTTCCGTTGAAATGGGACAGGTTTTCCCCGGATTTTTAACGCAGATCATGCGGGAAGGTTTTCTGCAGTTCGAAAAATCGATGAAAGGTTATTTGACCAATGAGGCGGTTTTGCACGCGCCGGAAAGCCGCACTTCTTCGCCAGTTCGAATTCCACGTCACGATATTTCTTTAGAACATATTCAAATCAAAGGTTTATATCCTTGTGGTGAAGGCGCAGGTTATGCAGGCGGAATTATTTCTGCGGCGATCGATGGCGAAAAATGTGCTTTGAAAGTCGCTGAAAGTTTAAGTAAACTTTAGAAAAAACAGATTGTTAATTGATTGAAAAAATTTCTAATATTTTTTCGAAATTAATAAATTGTAAGTCATTAATGTTTCTAAAAAGCACCACTAAAACTGCATAAAGTGCAATGTTATTTTATTCGAATAATCTCCTGAAATAGCGGTATTTAGATATTCTCCCATTTCCGATCCCTCTTGAATTTTAGAGTTTGGCACTATTATGGAAACTTAGGCCATAATCTTTAAAATTTAAAAAATGAAAAATTTACTTAAAATAGTTGCACTCTCGGGATTCGCTTTTGTGCTGTCGTCGTGTGGTACAGCAAATGATGTTTACGGGAATAATAACCCAAACAACTATCCAACCAACAATCGTGGTGTTTACAGAGTTCCAGATGGAACGGTTTACGGACAAAATGATATTTTTCGCGATAGGAACGGAAACGTTTATCAAAACGGTCGAATAATCAGAACAGGTGATATTTCGGGTCAACCCGGGGTTTTAGGAAGAAATGGAAACAACCATCAGGTTTTTTATCCGAACAATAATGCAAGAAGACTTCCGCCGGGACAAGCCAAGAAAATTTACGGTGGCAATGCGAAAGATTACGCGAGAGGACAAATGAAAAAAAGAGATGGCGACTGGAATAACGACCGCCAGAGAAGAGATGACGAGGGCGATCGACGATATAGGAAAGACGACGATCATAAATATGAGAACCGTAACGGAAAAGAGTATAAAAAGAGATTCAAATCCAAAGATCGGGATCGGGATAATAATGACGATTAACAATAAAAAAAGGCGGGAAAATTTCCCGCCTTTTTCTTTCATTTTTACTGAATACTATCGATCAATTGAGCCTAAAACCTTTTGTGCAAAGGAGTTTAGTGCATCTCTTTCGGGCATTCCATTCGCAACATTTGCATGCACTTCCAGCGCTCCACAAATATTGGTGATCAATTCTCCGGTAACATTCAGATCTTCTTCTGTTGTTCCTCTAAATTCTGAAAATGCTTCTAAAACTTCCAGTGTTTTTTCCAGATTTTCAACCGTTTGCGTTTGATAAAACTGTCTGATTACAGGTAATTTCATTAGTTTAATTCATTAAATAAATTAATTAGACTTTCAGCTTGGTTCGACTGAACCTGATTCACCAGTTCCCCATTTTTGAAAATCGCAAAGGTTGGTAAATTATCAACTTTCGCTAATTTTCTACTTTCCGGTAACTTTTCAGCGTCAACATATAAGAAAGGGATCGCATCATTTTCTGAAGCTAATTTCTTGAATTTCGGCTTCATGATTCTGCAGTTTCCACACCATGTTGCGCCGTATTGTACGACTACTTTTTCATTGTCTGCAACTATTTGCTGCAAAGTATCTTCTGCTAATTCTGTGTACATAATTTCTTAGTTATTGTGACTTGCTAAATATTCTGCAGTCGATTTTCGATCTGCTTTCATTGCATCTTTTCCTTCTTCCCAGTTTGCCGGGCAAACTTCACCATGTTTTTGAACGTGCGTGTAAGCATCGATCAATCTTAAAAATTCCTTTACGTTTCTTCCCAATGGCATATCATTTACTGCTTCGTGGAAAATTTTTCCAGTCTCATCAATTAAATAAGTTGCTCTGTAAGTTACGTTTGAACCTGTGAAGATCTCATTTCCTTCATCATCATATTCGAAATCCTGATCTACAATTCCAAGCATGTTTGCCAGTTGTCTGTGCGTATCTGAAAGAATAGGGTAAGTTACGCCTTCGATTCCGCCGTTATCTTTTGGAGTATTCAACCACGCGAAATGTACCTCATTGGTATCGCAAGACGCTCCGATCACTTTCGTATTTCTTTTTTCGAATTCACCTAAAGCTTCCTGGAAAGCGTGAAGTTCTGTAGGGCAAACGAATGTGAAATCTTTCGGATACCAGAATAATATAACTTTTTGTTCGTTTTGAGTGGCTTCTTCAAAAATGTTAATTTTCAAATCGTCTCCCATCTCGCTCATCGCGTCGATCTGAATATTTGGGAATTTTTTACCTACTAATGACATAATATGTTGTTTTTAAATTTTATAGTGCAAAAGTACTCAGTTTTTATCAATTAGAAAACCTTTTTCGATTTATAAAATCTATAATTTATAAAGATTTGATAGAAACTTACTTTTTTCATCAGAGTAAAATTAAGGAATATTCAACGCAATTCCTATTGAAGTGATATCAATCACACGCTTTGAAAGCGCAGAGGAAAGTAGGAGTATATCGAAAATTATCATTAAATTCACCTGGTTAAATTTGCATCATGAAAAAAATTCTTGTTATTCTCTTTGTCGCTTTTATTATCATACAGTTTTTTCCGATTGATAAAAATAATCCGGCTGCGATTCCACAAATGGATTTTTTGACCATTAAAAATACGCCGGAAAGTACGGCTGCACTGATCAGAAATGGTTGTTACGACTGTCATAGTAATGAGTCGAAATATCCATGGTATTCAAATGTTCAACCGGTTGCCTGGTTTTTAGAAAGTCATATTAAGGATGCCAGAAAACATCTTAATTTTTCCACTTTTGCTACGTATGAACCCAAAAGACAGGCACATAAATTAGCTGAAGCGATTGGTGAAGTTGAAGATGGTGGAATGCCTTTGGATTCTTATGTTTTAATTCATCATGAGGCCAAATTTACGGAGGCTCAAAAACAGGAAGTTCTTAAATATTTTAAACTGGTGGAAGGTGATATTCGCCGCGAACATAATTTACCACCCGAAGAAAAAAAATAGATTTTTCAAAAATATTTTTGCTTAAAGCTTTCTATACGTTACTTCAATTATTAAAGAATTTCAGCACAAAATAATATGATCGACTCTACAAAATATTATGTTTTTTACGATGGGGACTGCGGTTTCTGCAATTACTGGGTTCAGTGGATCCTGAAAAATGATGTGAATGATCAGTTTTTATTTTCCTCTCTGCAATCAGATTTCGGACAAAAATTTCTCACGGAACGAGGTCTGGAAAACAAGGAATTCAGCACGCTTTATCTTTGGAAACCAAATTCTTTTTATCTAAAAAAATCTCAGGCAGCGTTGAAAATCGCCAGAATTATGGGTGGAAAATTTGCCATTATTGGAAATTTAAATTTTTTCCCCAGTTTTTTATCGGATCTTGTTTACGATCAAATTGCTAAAAACAGAACGAAACTTGCGTCTCAAAAATGTTTTCTGCCCAATGAAAAAGAGCGGGCAAAGTTTGTTGAATAATTTGCTTCTTACTATCACATCTTTTAAGTAGGCCTTCAACGAATATTCTCTTTTTAGGAACCATGTCAAGGTTCGAAACCTTGATAAGGTTAACAGCAGCAGTGTTTTTTAGGCAACCAAAATTTCGATTTTAATAACATAATTAAATTCGAAGCGGGATCTGCGTGAGGTTGCAGGCGGAAATCCTCGTTTGCCGGAATTCCGGCACACGAGATTGGGAGCCGAAGACCGACCCGAGCTTTGGGAAAGAAAGGGAAGGGGCACGCCCAAAAAAATAGAAAAATCTTGAACTTTAAACCTGAAACAAATTCTTATATTTGCAATTATGGAATACAATACCGAAAGAACACATTTACAACTGCCGGAATATGGCAGAATTATACAGCAACTGGTCGAACGTTGCAAAGAGCTTGCTACTAAGGAAGAACGGACTGAAATGGCGGTAGCGATTGTTGATTTCATGGGACAGAGAAATCCACAACTTCGGGATGAAGAGAATTTTAAACATAAACTTTGGGACCATCTTTATATTCTGGCGAGTCATGACTTAGATGTCGATTCTCCGTACCCTTTCCCAACCATGGAGGAATTGCAGGAAAAGCCGAAAAGAATGGATTACCCGAAATTGCAGGGCGATTTTAAATTTTACGGAAAAAGTATTTTGCAGCTGATCGAAATGGCGATCAAACTGGAAGCAGGCGACGAGAAAGATGCTTTGATCCAGGTTATTGCGAACAATATGAAAAAATCCTACAATGTTTATAACAAGGAACATGTGCAGGATGAAGTGATTTTCCGTCATTTGAAAGATCTTTCACAAAATCGTCTGGATTTAACGGTCCTTGATTCACTGGAAAAAAGTAAAATTTACTATGCGACCAATCGCAATAATAAAAATACCGGCAGAAATCAGCAAAACCAAAACAGCCAGAACAGTCAGAATAAGAGAAGGAATTTTCAAAACAATAAAAACCGAAATTAGAAATGAGCGGATCTTTTTTAATTAAAGGCGGTAAAAAATTGCATGGCGAAATAACGCCACAAGGTGCGAAAAACGAGGCTCTGCAAATCTTATGTGCGGTTTTGTTAACGGATGATGAAGTACGCGTAAAAAATATTCCGGACATTCATGACGTGAATCGCTTGATAGAAATATTAGGAGATTTTGGCGTGAAGATCACGAAAAACGGACACGGCGATTATACGTTCAAGTCTGATTCTGTGAATTTTGACTACATGAAATCGGAGGAATTCAAACAGGATGGTGCAAAACTGCGCGGTTCTATCATGTTGCTCGGACCGATTCTCGCACGATATGGTGAAGCGTACATGCCGACTCCGGGTGGTGATAAAATTGGAAGAAGAAGACTGGATACGCATTTTCAGGGACTTGTAGAACTGGGTGCTGAATTTCACTACGACGAAAAAGAATATTTTTATACTTTAAAAGCAAAAGAACTTCACGGTAAATTTATTTTGCTGGAAGAAGCTTCTGTCACAGGAACTGCAAATATTTTGATGGCTGCAGTTTTAGCCAAAGGAAAAACCCGAATTTACAACGCCGCTTGCGAACCTTATCTGCAGCAGCTCTGTAAAATGCTGACCAGAATGGGTGCCAACATTTCCGGCATCGGCTCTAATTTACTGACGATCGAGGGCGTTTCCCAGCTTCACGGCACTGAACACACGATGCTTCCGGATATGGTCGAGATCGGCTCCTGGATTGGACTTGCTGCCATGACGAAATCGGAGATTACGATCAAAAACGTCAACTGGAAAGAACTCGGCGTGATCCCAAATACATTCAAGAAATTAGGAATTCAGTTAGAAAACAGAGGTGATGATATTTATATCCCAGCTCAGGAAAATTATAAGATCCAGAAATTCATCGATGGCTCTATTTTAACGGTTTCTGATGCGCCGTGGCCGGGATTTACGCCCGATCTGCTGTCCATTATTTTGGTGGTGGCGACGCAGGCAAAAGGTACGGTTCTGGTTCACCAGAAAATGTTTGAATCTCGCTTATTTTTCGTAGATAAACTCATCGATATGGGTGCGCAGATTATTTTGTGTGATCCGCACAGAGCGACGATCGTTGGTTTAAATCACGAATATCCGTTGCGTGGAACGACCATGATCTCCCCAGATATTCGGGCGGGAAATGCCATGTTGATCGCGGCACTTTCTGCAGAAGGAACTTCTACGATTCATAATATCGAGCAGATCGATCGCGGTTACGAAAATATCGACGGACGATTAAAAGCTTTAGGCGCAGATATCGAAAGGATTTAATTTGACAAATATCTTTCAAGATTTTATACCTACAAAAAGCCATTTCATCATTTGAAGTGGCTTTTTTTTGAGGAGCCAGAAGATTTTCGCTTCTTTTGGAAATAGTTCCCGCTTTTCACTATATCTTTTATTCCACTGCGTTACATAAAAGGATGCCGTTGCAATCGAGGGCTAAAAGTTTGTGTGGTTTTCTTTCGTGGGGGTTTATAAAAGCAGGAGTTGCATATTTTGAATAATTAAAAAGAGGATTTTAAAAAGCGCAAGTTGAGTATTTCTTTAAGTTGTGTATATTTGAGAGTAATCTCCAAATTCTCGAGGCATAGTACAGTTGGTAGTTGACTAACTAAATTAACATAAACCTTAGTAAATTACAGCAGATTTTTAATAAGTAAAAGTCATCTCACACACCAAGACTTTTGTAAAAATGAAATTTTATCAACAGACTGAAGCTTACCCAGCATCCTAAAAAATGGTTTTCTAAAAATTTTGGCAATTTAAAAACTTTGCTTATTTTTGGACAAATAATGTCAAAGCAAAAAATGTCTACTGTCGTAAAAATATCATTTGGAGAATACATTCGGAAACTTAGAGAAAGTGCCAATCTTCCTTTGAGAAAAATTGCAGCAGAGCTAGATATTGACACTTCAACTCTAAGTAAGATTGAAAAGAATGAACGAAATGCGAATGCGCAAATTATTGACGGTATTGCGAGAATTTTTCACATCGACAAATCGGACTTAAAACTTCGTTATCTAAGTGATAAAATTTCATATCAATTACTTAATGAGGAAAATGGGCTTGAAATTTTAAAAGTTGCAGAAGAGAAAATTAAATACCAAAGATTACAAAATAAAAAATGAACATAGACAAGAATATAAAAGAAAGGAAACAGGAACTTTTAGCTTATTTTAGAGACAGAGCTAGTGAATTCTTAGCACAAATTAAAACTCAATATTCAGAAACAGAATTCGGAAAAAGAGCAAGTGCTATTAATAGGGCTTTAAATCAAACAAAAGATAATCTGATAACTACTTTATTACAACAATCTGAAAAAGAAAAATGGACTAACAAAGAAAAATTGGAAGCGATTCTAATGATTACTTATTGTAACATCGTGGTAATGATTGAAAGCCGAAATTCGGTAAGGCCCTATGAATATATGGACTTTTCGAGAAGAGTTGGTGAACTATGGGACCCATTTTGCAAGTTGTGTTTTCATTATCCTATCAACGATCTTTCGCTTTTCGTTCCACCTTTATTTTCGGAAGTGAAAAAGAAAATGACGGCTGAAATTGCAGAATACATTGATAATTTAACCATCACTTACGAAGAAAAACTAGAACTAAAAACGTATTACGACAAAGTTTGGAGTTTGGTAAGTTCAGGAGAAATTCAGTTGGAACTTGACTTGCATTTTTCTCACAACGAGCAAAAATATGTTGTTGATTTTAAAAGTGGATTTGGTTCAAACGAAAAAGGAAATACCAACAGACTTTTGTTGGTTGCAACCATTTACCAAAACCTTGATGACAACTATAAATGTTTACTTTTTGTAAGAGCAGAAGAAAACAACAGCTACTTCAACACGTTGAAAAATTCAGGAATTTGGGAAGCGTATTGTGGAAGCGAAGCCTATCAAAAAATAAGTGAATATTCAGGTTACAACCTGAAAGAATGGACGGAAAAAAATATTGATTGGGCGGCTGATTTCAATGCAGAAACAACTCAACATTTGACAGACAATAATCTTTTACAATATTTACTTTGGTAATGATAGGCGAAGAAAGAAAATATCAAGCATTTTACACCAAATCGACACCAATTGTTGATTATATGGTAAGTAAACTATCGATGGAAGCAAGCGACAAAATATTTGAACCTTGTGGTGGTGATGGCGTATTTGTGGAAGCTATTTTATGTGAAAACCAGTTTGCTTATATTGATATTTGCGAGCTTAACACAAAGTCTGTTGAGGTTTTGCGTGAGAAATTTTCCACCCTACCAAATGTGAATATACGGGAATGCGACACGTTATTAGATAATGAACTAAGTTTTAATTCGTGCTTTGGTGGTATATATGATAAAATCATAGCAAATCCGCCTTATGGGGCTTGGCAAGATTATGAGAAACGTAGCGTTTTGAAAAAAATGTATCCGGAATTGTATTCCAAAGAAAGTTATGGCTTGTTCTTATTTCGTTGCATAGAATTACTGAAGGAGGATGGAATATTAAGCTTTATAATTCCTGACACATTTCTAAATCTCCATATGCATAAAGCCTTGAGAAATCACATTTTGACTAAAACCCAAATTGTGGAGTTGGTCTTATTTCCTTCTTCGTTCTTTCCTGGTGTAAATTTCGGTTATGCTAATCTTTCTATCATCACATTAAAAAAGAAAAATGACTACAAAAAATGTATTGAAAATAGTTTTCCTATCATCAACGGCTTTACTAATGTAGAGCAATTAAACGATATTAACCAAAACACTTTAAAAATATATCAATTTACACAAGAAATTATTTTCAAAAATCCCGACCATGCTTTTTTGATTGCAGAGAATAGCAACGTTTTAAAATTAATTACTCAATCAAAATTCAGAATAGGCGACATTGCCGACTGTGTGACAGGGTTTTACTCAGGCAATGATAAGCGCTTTTTGCAAGTAATTCGTGGTGATTTAAAAAATGGCAAAAATTACTGTTTGGTTCAGACCGAAACTATCAGTAAAGATTACAATAATAACGCTGATATTTTAAATGGAATAGAAAGTGAACAACATTTTATTCCAATTGTAAAAGGTGGAAACTTTAAATATTTAAAGCCAGAAAATTGGTTTATGAATTGGAGTAAAGAAGCCGTACAACATTATAAAACTGATAAAAAGGGCCGATTTCAAAACCCTAAATACTATTTCCGATCTGGAATTGGTGTGCCAATGATAAGTTCGTCAAGCATTACAGCATCTTTAATTGAAAATAAACTGTTTGATCAAAGCATTGTTGGGATTTTCCCAAAAGATGAAAGTTTGACTTATTATTTATTGGCATTTTTTAATTCGCCAACTTGTAATAAATTAATCAGAACCATAAATCCATCAGCCAATAATCCAGCTAATTATATAAAGAAAATTCCAGTTATTATTCCTGAAAAACCTATTTTAGAATTGATAAATGTAAAGATAAAACGTATTGTTGACGCACTAAGGATGACGGGAAGTTATGATGAAAATGAAGAAAGACAAGTTTGGGAAGTGTTTGAAGGAATTTATAAAATCTAATAAATTACAATACACAATCGCGACTATTATTAAGTTGCATATAAACATCACGCAAATTCATCTCCTTTGAACCAACTCAACCTCCGAAAAGATTCCGCAATCAACATTGCAAAACTCACCGCACTTTGGGGCGTAAGTGAAAGTGGCTTGGGTGGATTTTTACACGCCTTAAAAATTCCATTCAGCGGTTTACTCTTAGGAAGTTTTGCCGTAATTATCGTCACTTTTATTGCACTAAATTCTACCAAAAGATTTAGAACAATTCTTCAGGCAACACTTCTGGTGATTTTAATTAAAGCCGTTGCAAGTCCGCATTCTCCCGTAACAGCTTATGTCGCAGTTCTGTTTCAGGGATTTGTTGGCGCACTTATTTATCAAATATTTAGCGTCAGTAAATTTTCAGCAGTCATTTTTGGCGTGATCGCTTTGCTGGAATCTGCACTCCAGAAATTATTGATGATGGTCATCGTTTTTGGAAATAATATCTGGGTCGCTTTTCAGGAATTTTTCGTCGGAATCGCAAAGCAGTTTCATGTGAAATCTTTAGAAGAAATCCCGGTTTTACTGGTCGGACTCTATGTTTTTATTTATTTCATCGTTGGAATTTTTGCAGGCTTAATTGCCCTAAAACTCCCCGGAATATTACAGTCTGAATTTCTTAAAATCGATCTTAAAAATCTTCCAAATCCGGAAGAATTCACGCTTTCTAAAAAGCAGAAAAATAAAACCAGATGGATCACTTTCTCTATTATTTTATTGTTCATCGTCTCCGTATTTTTATTTTCCGGCTCCTTTAATAAAGCACTTTACAGTATTTTACGGACGTTCGCTGCGCTCGGAATTCTGTATTTTGTCGTTGCGCCACTATTTCAATATTTTTTGAATAAATGGAAATCTAAAAACAATTCAAGCACCAATAAACCATTGAATGAAGTTTTAGAATTTCTGCCTCAATATCGAAATCACGCGAAAATAGCTTTCAAACTGGCGGAAAGGGAAACTTCAAATTTTAAAAAACTGCGGCAGTTCATTATTGTCTGGATGTCCTTATCTTTATATTATGAAGGAGGAATTGAACAATAAAATTTATATATTTTCAGATAAAATTGGTTCCGGCAAAACCACTTTACTCAAAAACTGGTTTGAAAATAACGAAAATATCTCCGGATTTCTTTCTCCAAAAGTTAATGGTAAAAGAGTTTTCGAAAATCTCGAAACCGGCGAACAACGTCTGCTCGAAGTTGAACATTCTTCGCTCCAAATTGGCAAATATTCATTTGATCCTGAAGTCTTTTCCTGGGCTGAATCGGAATTATCAAAGCAACTCAATTCTCAAAAAGAATGGTTGATCATCGATGAGATTGGACCTTTGGAAATCAGGAAAGAAAAAGGTTTTCATGAACTTATTTTAAAAATTTTGAATGATGAATCTTCCAATTATCCTAAAATCGTATTTGTTGTCCGCGACTTTATGGTGGATGAATTCATTGAAAAATATCAATTTCAAAATCCTAAAATTTTACCTAAAAACTTTTTTGTCAACTCCGAAACAAAACCAAATTTGTTGGGAATAACCTTGTGTGGCGGAGAAAGCAAAAGAATGAAAACCGATAAAGCCCTTTTAAATTATGGCGATAATGCTCAGTGGAAAAAAGTATCAGAACTATTAAAGCCTTTCTGCGAAGAAGTTGTAATTTCAATTAATGAAAATCAGTGGCAAAACTGGGCTGAAAAGGAAAGTGATCAATTCATCATCGACGATCAAAAATTTCAGGATCACGGCCCAATTTCCGGGATTTTAAGCGTCATTGAAAAATATCCGGATCAAGGATTAATGATTGTAGGAACTGATTTTCCTTTCTTAAAAATGGAACATCTCGTTCAGTTAAACAATGAACGAAGTCCAGTGGATGAAGCAGTTTGTTTTGACGAAGACGGTTTTCTGCAACCTTTGGTTTCGATCATTGAAAAAGAAGCAACAGTAAAACTGAAGAAGTTTTTCGAAGAAGGAAATGATTCTCTGCGGAAATTTTTAGGTGAGATCAATACGAAGAAAATAAAAGTGGAAGAAGGAAATTTCCTTAACAACATTAACACGGAAGTAGATTATTTAAAATTACGCAATGACTAAAGAATTTCAGATCCATAAAATAGGTGATTTCGGCGCAAGAGAATTTCAAAAACCCGACAGTTTAGCGATTGAGGAACCTTTGGAAATTGCTGTCAAACTGGGCAGTTCCGGAGAAAAAAAATCAGTTTCAGTAACCATGAGAACGCCTGAAAATGATGAGGAACTGGCGGTTGGTTTTTTATTTACAGAAGGAATTATTTATTCAAAGAAAAATTTAAACAATCCCGTTTCTTCCCAAATGGAAGACAATAAAATCACCATCAACTTCGCACCCGATTTTAATCCAGATCTTCAAAAACTAAAAAGAAATTTTTATACCACAAGCAGTTGCGGCGTCTGTGGAAAAGAAAGTATTGAAGCAATCAAACAGGTTTGCCGAATTCCCGTTGAAAAATTAGCTGAACCGGTAAAAATAAACACCATATTCTCTCTTCCGGAAAAATTGCGGGATCAGCAAAAAACCTTCGAATCGACGGGTGGAATTCACGCCTCTGCTTTATTTGATCTGGAGGGAAATTTACTCGATCTTCGGGAAGACGTCGGCCGACATAACGCGCTGGATAAATTAATTGGCGCAGAAATTTTAAAAAGCACAGAAAACGAATTCTCCTTAAAAAACAGGATCGTCCTTTTAAGCGGAAGAGCAAGTTTTGAACTCATTCAGAAATGCGCAATGGCCGGAGTTTCCATCATTTGTGCAATTGGTGCGCCGAGTTCTTTAGCCGTTGAAACCGCAGAAAATTTTGGAATCACCTTAATTGGTTTTTTAAAAAATGGAAATGCCAACATTTATTGTGGCGCAGAAAAAATAGACTTTAAAAATATTAGCAATGAAAATTAGAATAAAAGGAAACAGCATCAGATTACGACTGACCAAAACTGATATTCAAAATCTCAAAGAGAAAGGAATTGTAGAAGAAAAAACCATCATCGGAACCCAAGAAATTTTCAAATATTCCTTGGTAATTGATGAAAAAATTTCCACAATTTCTGCAGAATTTCAAGCCAATAAGATTACCGTTTTTTTATCTAAAAATGAAGCAGAGATATTAACGGAAACTGACGAAATCACGGTTGATGGATCTCAAAATAATGGCGAGGAAAAAGGACTGTTCCTGTTGGTAGAAAAAGATCTGCAATGTCTTGATATTACGCGTGAAGATCAGGCCGATATGTACGAAAATACCAAAACGCACTGCTAATAAATTTGTAACTTCCTTAAAATTTTAGATCGTGTCAGAAAACAACCACAACCATCCCAACGAAGAAAATCCGGAAAAATTTTCAGATATAAAAGTTTCTAAAGCCGAAACGTATGCTGCAGGAATTCCCGCAGTTTTAGTTTCTGCACAACACATTCTGGAATCGATGGATGCTGTTCGCGGATTTAAAGCTTTGAATCAATTGAACACTTTTCACGGTTATGATTGTCCCGGTTGCGCATGGCCCGATCCTGACGATGAGAGAAGTCCGGTCGCAGAATATTGTGAGAATGGTGCAAAAGCTGTGGCTGAAGAAGCAACGACGGATTTGATTTGGGAAGATTTTTTTGCGCTTCATTCCGTCGAACAATTATCGCAACTCGATGATTATCATATTGGAAAAAGCGGCAGAATTGCGCGTCCCATGTATTTACCGGAAAACGGAACGCACTACGAACCCATTTCCTGGAAAAATGCTTTCGTGAAAATTGCGGAAAAACTGAACGCTTTAGAAAGTCCGGATGAAGCCATTTTCTACACTAGCGGACGAACGAGCAATGAAGCGGCTTTTCTTTACCAGTTGTTCATCCGGGAATATGGCACGAACAATATGGCAGATTGCAATAATATGTGTCACAAAGGAAGTGCGGTTGCGTTAGAAGATACTTTGGGAATTGGCAAAGGTTCTGTAACGCTGGAAGATCTTTATGAAGCCGAAGCGATCATTATTATGGGTCAAAATCCTGGCACGAATCATCCAAGAATGCTTTCTGCCTTGAAAAAAGCGCGGGAAAATGATGCCATGATCATCGCAGTGAATCCTCTGAAAGAAGCTGGACTGCAAAATTTTGGTGATCCACAATCCTTCAAAGGAATGTTGGGTGGAACGGTAGAAATTGCCACCGATTATCTGCAGGTAAAAATAAATGGCGATATGGCTTTGATGCAGGCGATCGCAAAATTTTGGTTTCAGTTTGAAGCTGAAAATCCGGGTCAGGTTTTAGACCACAAATTCATCACGGAAGAAACGCATGGTTTTGAAGAGTTCAAAACGCATATTTTAGCGCAGGATTTAGAAGCTTTATCCAAACAGTGCGGAATTCCATTAAGTCAGATAAAAGCCGTTGCCGATAAATTAAAGTTCAAAAATAAAATAATTATTTGTTGGGCGATGGGTTTAACGCAGCACAAGAATTCTGTGAAAACCATCAAAGAGGCGGTCAATCTTATTTTGATGAAAGGCAGCATCGGAAAACCCGGCGCCGGAACTTGTCCCGTTCGTGGTCACAGCAATGTGCAGGGCGACCGAACCATGGGATTATATGAAAAACCCGAAGACTGGTTTTTAGAAAACCTTGAAAAAGTTTATAATTTTGTTCCTCCAAAAAAGTATGGTTATGATGTGGTAGATTCTATCAACGCCATGCACAAAGGCGAAGGAAAAGTCTTTTTCGGTATGGGCGGAAATTTCCTCAGCGCCACACCGGATACCAAATACACGGCAGAAGCTTTGCGCAATTGTCAACTCACCGTTCACGTCTCCACGAAATTGAACAGAAGTCATTTGGTCACCGGCAAAGAGGCGATTATTTTACCAACGTATGGCAGAAGTGATCAGGATTTTCAGGAAGGAATTCAGCAGTTCGTTTCCACCGAAAATTCCATGGGCGTTGTGCAACGAAGTCAGGGCAATTTGTCCCCGATGAGCAAACATTTACTGAGCGAAGTCGCCATTGTTTGCCATTTGGCGAAAGAAGTTTTCGCCGGCAAAACAAAAGTAAACTGGATGTCTTATCACAAAAACTACGATCTCATCCGCGAAGACATCGAAAAAGTGATTCCGGGATTTGAAAATTATAATGAAAGAGTTCGCCAAGATGCAGGATTTTACTTACCCAACACTGCCCGAAAAGGAACTTTTCCCACCGATACTTCAAAGGCAAATTTCAGCGTTTCCATCGCCGATGTACCGGAAGTGAAAGAAAATGAATTGCTCATGATGACCATCAGAAGTCACGACCAGTTTAACACCACGATTTACGGAATGAATGATCGCTACAGAGGAATCAAAGATGAAAGGCGTGTCATCTTTATGAATGAAAACGACATTGAAAAACGGGGTTTAAAAAAATTAGATGTCGTCGATCTTTACAATTTCCATGACGACAAAGAACGCGTTGCCCGAAAATTTCTGGTCATCCCATATTCCATCCCGGAGCAGTGTTGCGCCACCTATTTCCCGGAAACCAATGTGCTGGTTCCTATCAAATCTGTTGCGGATGAGAGCAATACGCCGACGAGTAAATCAGTGATTATTGAGGTGAGGAAGTCGTCTGAATAAAATTTGAATTTTAGGAGCGAGAAGATTTTTGCTGCTTTGAGAATCCGATCCCATCTTGTCCGAAGACGAGAAGGCTAAAAGTTCTTGCGACTTTTTCTATATTTGATTTTAAATAAAGTCTAATATTTTGCATACTTATCCCCGAGAACTTGGTTGGATTTGTCTTCCGAAGTAAGAGATGTATAGCAATTGGTGGCAATGTTAAATAAAAATCGCAAAAATGAAGAAATACATAATCATATTATTTATAGTTTTTATGTCACAGATTAAATTATTTTCTCAAAAACCTGAAAAAGTAATTATAGATAGTACACATTATTATTACAAACTTGTACCTAAATCAAAACCTATTGGAACAATAATTATTCTTCATGGTGGTTCAGAAGATGCTGAAGGAGTAATGAATCAAATTACATTAGATGAAATTGCTTTAAAAAATAATTTTATTGTTATTTTTCCAAATATCGAAGATGACGATTTTAAAATGTCAGTTTCACAAGAATTATTGAACAATATTGCAAAACAAATAGTTGAAAAGCATAAAGTTTCAAAAGACAAAATATTTCTTGGTGGGCTTTCAGGCGGTGGAATGCAAACAATAACTTATACTGAAAAAGCAATTAGAGATAAAAATACTTACTTTATACCTAAAGCAATATTTGCACTAGATCCACCACTTGATTACGAAAATATGTATTATCGTTATCAACGAGAAGTAGAAAGAAATTTTTCTGAAGTTGGCGTAAACGAAGCGAAATGGTTTTTGGAAGAAATGGAAAAAAATCTGGGAGGAACGCCTGAAACTGCGAGAGATCAATATATTCAAAATTCAATGTTTTCGTACCGGCAAAAAGATGGTGGAAACGCAAAATATCTTTTAAATATTCCAATTAAAATTTATACAGAACCAGGAGTAGAATGGCAACTCAAAAATAGACATAGAGATTTATATGACTTGAATTGTGCGGACATTTCAGCAATGATAAATTTTCTGCAACTCAAAGGGAATAAAAAGGCAGAAATTGTAGTTACTCACGACAAAGGAGTTAGACCAGATGGAACAATACATCCTCATTCTTGGTCAATTATGGACTCAACAGATTGTATGGCTTGGATTTTAAAACAAATGAAATAAAAACACTGCCACCAACATGATGTTTCTATTAGCGGGTCGGAAGTTTGTATCATCAAGATTTTTGCTAATTGTTCATTTTGTTATATTTACAAAGACTTGTTATAAAAAGTCCCCGCCAATAGAAATACCCAACCGTTATGTGCAACTCTATCGAAAATTTAGCATTTTACAGATGAAGTATTTAAAAATTACATATCTAATTTTTTCAAATTTTCTTCTGATTTATTTTACACATAAATTCTTTTTCCACGCAAAATTAAGTGAATCTTTACTAGATTTATTATTATCAATTTCTTGTTTTAATTTTGGTTTTCTTTTACTAGATTATTTTAGAAAATTTGACCGAAAAAATCTTTGTTTCTTATTTTCAGAATGGATTTTAGGAATTATTTTAATATACTTTCTACAAATTCTAACAAGTGGGAAATCTGAAATTATATATTGGATTCTAATAATTATTGGTTCCATTTTAGGTGGAATTTTGACAGTAATTAATTTTTCTAAAACTTTCTTGATAAAAATAAGCATTAAGAAATATTTATTAAAACTTGTAATTGTTTCTTTGACTTTTCCGCTAATTAAAATTTTTTATTTTTCAGTTGTTTACCAAAAAACATTTTATGATTTAACTTTTTTTGCTTTCATACCGGAAATACTGATTATTACAACTTGGCAAATTTTTAACTTACTAGAATTGAAAAAGGGCTGTAATAAGATAGGTTTGGCAAAAGTTGGGTTTTTTCGCTTCGCTTGAAATTTTTTGTATATTAGAAAAGTGGTTTTTCGTTCGAGGATTATTTTATAAAAATCCCCACCAACAGAAATATCCAACCACTTACTGCAATTTTCCGGAAGCGATTGTGTTATGAATCAGCGTAGATCTATAAAACCCAAATAAATAATAAATATTTTCTTTTTCTTATCGTGATCTTATTTTCTTGTGAACAGGAACCAAAACAAATATTTGGAACCTGGTTTCATTTAGGATTGAATCAAACAGAAAATACTTATTACGATGAACTTAAATGGAATTCTGTAAAATCGGAATTTTTAAATTTAGAAAACAATCCAAATCCTACAATACTTAACCAAAGAACTGACCTCTATGAAAAATTGGATTTGAAAAAGGGCAATACTTTTACAAGTCAACTATTTGATTTAAAAACCAGTTTACCATTTAATGGTACACAAAAAGGAACTTGGAAATTAGAAAATAATAATTTAATACTAACTATTAAACAAAAAAATGAGGAATTAAAAAGGATATATCTTGTACAGGAAATATCCAAAAGTAAATTAGCCTTAAAAATTATAAGAGAAGTAAGTATAGAAAAAGGAAAACAAAATACCATTTATGACCTATCAAATAAAGAAAAATCTTTCAACGGTATAGTGAACGAAATTGGAATTGACAAAAATGAATTTCTTTCAGAATCGGGAGAATATTTTGATGATTTTTGGGAATTTCGGAATTTTGGAAAATATCAGGTTCTTTCAAGATGGTTAAAGCAAGGAGATGATATTTCTAAATACAGTGAATCAATTAAAGATATAATAAACGGAAATTGTTGGAATTATATGCCATACTATGACCCAATATTTGAAAATACAAATCAGCGCTTGATATTTAATAAAAATAGAGAATTAATAATTCGGTACGGAGATTTATCTTCAAGAAATGGAGGTTGTGGCACTTTAAGTAATGAAGATTATAAAGTTGATTGGGAATGGAATAAAGGAAAGAACACCATCACTATTAATTTCAACAATAAAGAAAAAATTCCATTTGAAATATTATCTTTATTTCGTGAAAAGGAGCTGAAAACAGCGAAATTTAAAATAATTGCAAAAAATGATAAAGTTATGATTTGGGAAAACATTGAGTAAAAAAAACTAGCGCTAACAACAGTTTGGCAATATGGCTGATTAAGTGCTAAATCCAAGACTTATGCTTTTTTACTAATTCAGTGCTTATAGAAAGTTCCGGCTTCTTTATCTGCACCATCGCAAAGCCGAAAAACTCTAGCGGTAATTTCACAGAACCGACCCCAAAAAAAATTACCAAATGAACAATATAGAAAAAGATCTAAATGAATTTTGCAAAGCAAGTGTTAGCCAAAGATCAAAGATGAATTGGCCTCATCATAGTTTACAATTAAATTTCCAAAAAATGGAAAGGATATAAAAATCTCATTCGAAGAAAATTATATGTCCACTCCAGAATTTTTTGAAAAAAACTATTCAAAGTTTATAAAAATGAAAGAGAAGAAATATATCTGGAATGTAACAAAAGAACAATTTGAATAAAGGCTTGAAAATTTTGAATTAATAGGTTTTTCATATGGTAATTCTGATGGGCAAGGTGTAATATCGACAACGGATTTTAACTTATCAACAGGAATTAGAATTGAAAAATCTGAACGTTATGACACAGACAAAATTTTAAGTAACAGAAAAAAGAAAATTTTAATCAGACCATTACCAAAACTCCAGGATTTAATACCACTGGAAAATGAATTGTACTGAAAATAAAAATCATCAACTTATTTTATCATAGTCAATCGAAGCTGTTCCCAAGATTCCTAACCTCGCCAAGCGCGGCGCTTTTACTTAAGTTTTTACCATCCGCCAACGCCACCACCGCCACCGCCGCCGCCGGAAAATCCACCGCCACCACTTCCGCTGCCGGAACTGGAAGGTTGCGTAGAAGAACTCGCAATCGATTGAGACAAGGATGAATTCAAGGAACTTGCAAAATTCATATTCATGACAGATGCACCCACAAACCAGTTTGATTGGTATTGCTGAGCTCCCAAAGCTGATTTTTTCAACATATTCTGGAATTTCTCTCCCCAGATTTTATCAACTCCCAAAACCATTGCATAAGGCAACATTTTCTCAAAAACAGCTGGAGTCATTTCCGGTGGATTATGAAACTGCAACGTTTTTTCTTCCGCAGTTCCCAGATACATTTTAAAACCTTCGATGAGCGACTGGGTTTCCAGTTTTTCCGGACTTGGCTGTTTGATGAGGTATTGAAAAAGTACGATCCCAATAAATCCTACTATCAAAAATCCGTAACACGCATAAAAGTTGAGATTTTCCAGTCTGTCTTTGTTTGCTAAAAATGCGCTCGAAAAAATAAATATTAATCCTGCGGCTACAATTCCAAAGATCCATCTTACGACTTTGTACCTTTCAAAGGCTAAGGAGAACACAATGGAAAGAACAAATAAAAATACACCTAAGAAAATTCCGCCACCGAGATAAGAATCTTCGTAGCTAAGTTTATAACTGAAAAATAATCCCAGTCCGTACAATGCGATTATTGCGATAATGGGTAGTAGTAATTTGCTGGTGTTGTTCCCTTTTTTTAAAAATCCATCATGTTGAAACTGTAGATTCGCTTTAAAATCATTTACCGCATTTTCAATTTTAGAACTGTACTGCCCATCGAACGCAAGCGAATTTGAGCCGCCCGGGAAGAATTTATTCATTAGATTAATTTCCTCTTTTGGTAAAGTCTGATCGGGCTCTTTTGTTTTTTCTAAAGTGTATTCTTTCCCACCGAAAATTCCTAAGATCCGTTTGTCTTCTTCAATGATCTTTATAAAACCTTTGATGGCAAGACTTACGATCGCTGCCGAAATCATGTGACCTGAATAATATTCATTTTCCAGATAACCTAAAGACGCAGGTGAAACATTTTGAGGCGCATTAAACTGCGGATAAACAACAGGTTTTTCCGGGTCGATGCCGTATTTTTGCCAACTCGTATAGAAATAAGCCAGTAATCCTAAAGCTCCTAAAAGCAGAGCTGCTAAAATGCCATATTTTTCTAAAAATCCTGGCGGTGGAGGTGGCGTGAAAATTCCTTTTTTAAATCCAACCGCAATTGTTAAACCTTCATTTTGCTGAAGATCTTTTGCGGACCATTGGAAAGAGTTTGAAGAGATTTGATTACCGGTACAATTGGATTTATTCGAGCCGTAACTTCCAGTATAACAGGAGTTTTGGATGATTTCAGCATTTTCCGGCAAAGTGACTTTAGCAGAGACTTCATCAACCGTGAAATTCGATGCAGTGCCGTTGACATTCCAGTAAAACTCATCGTAATCCTTAAAGAAACCGATCTGATCGGAGGTTTTGTAGGTCAGTTCATATTCGTAAACTCCGGGAGTTAATATGATGTTTTTATTTCCAAAATAAATAATGTAATCGGAACTTTGATTTTCAGTATGATAATCCTCTTTTATGCCATTTTTTTTGACTGAAATCAGCTCATATTTAATTCTGATTTTTTTGCCATTGATATTTCGCCAGAGTGGGAGCGAGCGTAAAATACCTCTGCGGATATTGATCCCTTCTGCATACACTTTGATTTTTTCGGTAACCGTTGTTTGAGCATCTTTTGAGATAACGATATCGGAATCAAAAGAAAGAATATGCTCATAGTTTTTCTGGGCAGAAGAATCTGCCACAAAATCCTGTGCAGATCCAAACCCGAAAATCAAGAGTAGAAATGCAAAAATTAAACGTTTCATTTTTTTAGAAAGTTACGGTCGGTACTGCTCTTTCAGCCACGTTATCCAGTTCAAAGAAAACAGACTTGGTGAATTTGAACATGTTTGCAATAATATTGCTTGGGAATGTATCAACCAAAATATTATTTTCGCGAACCGTTCCATTATAATATCTTCTGGATTTCTCAATATCACCTTCCAAAACAGAAAGTTCTCCCTGTAGTTGAAGGAAATTGCTGTTCGCTTTTAAATCTGGATATTGTTCTGCAACAGCATTCAGATTCATCATGGCCTGATTCAGATTTTTTTCGGCAGCTTCTTTTTCCTGAATTCCGTTTGCACTCATCGCTGCAGCTCTGGCTCTGGTCACGCTGTCGAAGGTCGCTCTTTCGTGCGTTGCATACCCTTTTACAGTTTCAACCAAATTTGGGATCAAGTCGTGGCGTTTTTTCAACATCACATCAATACTGCTCCAGGCTTCCTGAACCATTGTTTTAACTTTAACCAGGCGGTTGTAAATACCAATTCCGTACATGAAGAAAAGCACAACCAGCGCCACAATTATTAAGATAGCAATCATAATTTTAATTTTTTAGTTTTTTTTTAGTTTTAATGATTTCAAAACCTCCTCAATGAGTCAATTTTTCCGTGGAGAAGTTACAAATATTAGGACAATTAAATTCTACTTTAAAAAAAAACTATCTTTGCAAAAATTTTTGGGCTCGAAAAGTTCGAGTAACCCATTAATAATAATATTATTAAACAAAATTTTATGTCGAATATCGTCGCCATAGTAGGACGTCCCAACGTTGGGAAATCCACCCTTTTTAACCGTTTTCTAGAACGAAGAGAAGCAATTGTAGATTCTACAGCTGGAGTTACCAGAGACCGTCATTACGGAAAATCTGACTGGAACGGCGTTGAATTTACCGTTATCGATACCGGAGGTTATGAAGTAGATACTGAAGATGCATTTCAGGGAGAAATTATCAAACAGGTTGAATTAGCCGTTGATGAAGCGACCTCGATCATCTTTATGCTTAATGTTGCTGAAGGTTTAACCGATACGGATATCGAAATTCACGAAATGTTACGCCGATCCAATAAACCAGTTTATATCGCTGTTAACAAAGCAGATTCTGCAAGAGAAGAATTGGCTGCTACTGAATTTTATCAACTGGGAATCTCAAAATATTACACCTTATCTTCTGCAACAGGTTCCGGAACCGGAGAATTGCTGGATGATATCGTAAAAGAATTTCCTACCACAGATTACAAAGATCCTTTCGAAGGTTTACCAAAAATTACGATCGCAGGAAGACCAAATGTTGGAAAATCTACTTTAACCAACGCACTTTTAGACAAAGAACAAAATATTGTAACCGATGTTGCGGGAACAACGCGTGACTCGATCCAAACTTTATACAATAAGTTCGGACATGAATTTGTTTTGGTTGATACCGCTGGAATGCGTCGTAAGGCCAAAGTAAAAGAAGATCTGGAATTTTATTCAGTGATGCGTTCTGTTCGTTCAATCGAGTATTCTGACATCGTGATCATCATGGTTGATGCGACTTTAGGTTGGGAATCTCAGGATATGAACATTTTCGGACTGGCTCAGAAAAATAGAAAAGGAATCGTGATCGTGGTGAATAAATGGGATCTTGTTGAAAAAGAAACCAATACAACCCGTGATTTCGAGGAGCAAATTAAAGCAAAAATTGGTCAGTTCACCGACATTCCAATTCTCTTTATTTCCGCATTAACGAAACAGAGAATTCTAAAAACTGTTGAAGTTGCGATGGAAGTTTTTGAAAACAGAGCAAAGAAAATTAAAACTTCTAAGTTGAACGAAATTATGCTTCCTGTTTTTGAAAAAACGCCGCCACCAGCTTTGAAAGGGAAGTACGTGAAAATTAAATATTGCGTACAGTTGCCAACTCCAAGTCCACAATTTGTGTTCTTCTGCAATTTGCCACAATACGTGAAAGAAGCTTACAAGCGATTTACGGAGAACCAACTTCGAAAACATTTCGGATTCACCGGAGTTCCTATTGAAGTTTATTTCCGTCAAAAATAATTATTTGAAGAAGCAACGTAACTGTTGCTTCTTTCATTTTCACACCCGCTTTCCGCTCTATCTTTTGCTCCACTTCGTGTCGCAAAAGGATGCCGCTGCAATCGGGGCTAGAATCTATTTTAATTTTGAATTTCGAAGATTTTTAAACTTTTTTCCCAAAAGCTATATTGCATATTGTCGAGCTTAGGAAAATTAAATGCATTTTACCCTGAATTTATTTTTGAAAAAAATTCACAAAAATTTCCGACCTTTGCACCCTAATAAAAAGCTATGATTACTGTTCTTTCCGACAATTTTTCTCTCGTAAATACGTGGATCAACGAACTTCGAAACGTTGAAATTCAAACAGACCGTTTAAAGTTTCGTCGCAATATGGAACGAATCGGCGAAATTGCAGCCTTCGAGATCAGCAAAGATTTAGAGCAAAAGGAAATCGAAATCACGACTCCTTTAGATAAAATAATTGCAAAAGAAGTTGCAGTTCAACCCGTGATCACGACTATTTTAAGAGCTGGAGTTCCCTTGTTTCAGGGGATTTTGAATTATCTGGATAAAGCAGATTGTGGTTTTGTTGCCGCTTACAGAAAACACGATGCAAACGATTATTTTTCCATCAAACAGGATTATTTAACCTGTCCAAGCATCGATGGAAGACCTTTAATTGTTGCTGATCCAATGTTGGCAACGGGTGCAAGTTTAATCGAAGCCATCAAAGATCTACTAAACCACGGCAAACCGACACAACTTCATATCGTTGCAGCAATTGCTTCTCAACAAGGAGTTGACACGATTCAGAAAGCCTATCCAGAAGCAAAAATCTGGGTTGGCGTTATCGATGAAAAATTAACTTCCAAAGGATATATCACTCCAGGTTTAGGTGACGCCGGAGATTTATCTTACGGTGAAAAACTACAGAAATAATAATCTGCTGTTTCGTATTTCATTTAAAAAAAATCCTTGTAGATCTGTGAAATCCGTGTGGATAAATCAGCGCACAGATTTCACAGATGTGAACAGATAAATATATTGTTAAAACTCCTTCTCTTTTTGAGAGGGATTTTTTTTAATCCATGGCCATTACCAAGACACTCACTTTATTATTTCCAGCGTTCAAAATTTCCCAGGCGACAGCACTCATCGTATTTCCTGTCGTGAAAACATCGTCAATAATTAACACATGTTGATTTGAAATTGGAGAAGTAATGGAAAACAGATTCTCATTAAAAGTCCGCTGCTCACGGCGTTTTTTCGCCTGTGCTTTTTTATAGAAATTCCTTTTAATCAACTGATGATCACAAGGAATATTCAATTTTTTAGAAAGCGTATCAGCAAAAAGATGCAACTGATTATAGCCCCGTTCTTTTAATTTTTTGGGATGAAGCGGAACCGTTACCAAAAGATCTGGTTTCAGATTGGTAAGATCTATTTTTTCTAAAGTCCAGTTGGCAATGATCTTTCCAATTTTCTCCCGTTTGCCATATTTCAGCTGATGAATAATTTTTTGACTTGTACTTTCTTCTTCGAACTGCATTAAGGCAAAAGCCCGTTCGATGGGAAAGAGCAGGCGGCATTTTTCAGTTAAAAGATTGCTTTCTAAAAAGTGCTGATGCGTAAAATAGATTTGATCAAAACACAGTTCGCAAACCACTTCATCCGTATGAATGATTCGATTGCACTCAACACAACGATTCGGGAAAAGTAGATCTACTAAAAACATACTTCCTTTGTTTACTGAAAGTTACGATTTAGTTTTTAAAACCACAAAGTCACAAAAGTCTTTATGGCAAAAACGAAAACAAAAAAAATCAATTACCTTACTTCACAATGGTCAGGAAAATCTTTAGATTTTCACTTTGTGAACTTCTATTCATTCATTGTTCAGCTTGCTTTTGTGACTTTGTGGTTAAGAAAGTTGATGTCAATTTAACGTGGTCACAGTATTTCCTTCCGAATTTTCTGAATAGACTTTTTCATATTTTCATTAAAGATTTCCTTCTCCAGTCTTATTGGCGGCGCTTGTCGAACCTCACAATCAGGAATGCTGCAAAACTCACACGTCACTCCAACATTTACCGTTTTGATCTGATCACTTTTTGCAAATTTTATTTTCTTCAATGAATTTGAATTTAATAAAATACCAATGCAATAACTTCGGTTCGTTCCGTCAGAAAAAGGATTTTTTTGGGAAGTCGAAATCACGAGATAAGTTAAACCGCTGTCTTTATAATGAGAGATCTGCGCGTCGGTCAATTTCTCGTTTTCTTTCAAATTTGAAAGATTTTTGACTGCAACCCAACGTCTGCAATAGTGTTCATTCGTCGCGTTGGCGTGTGGAGCTTGTTGCTGATTGAGATGCAATTCCTTTAAAATTTGAATCTTATCCGTATTTTTTTTCTTCGTGAAACAGAGGTAAAATAAATCTTTAACACCCAGTTCTTGCGGCAGAATATTAGTTAAGCGATAATAGAAAGTTTCCGGAGAATTGGTGAATTCTTCAATCAAATTTTCAAAAAGTTTCGGATCCCATTCAGCATTTTGAAAAAACTCACTGATTTCTTGTGCTAAAATTTCTTTTCGAATCAGTAAACACCCCGCAAAATAAGACGCGTAGTAATTGTTCAGTAATTCTTCGAAACTCGTAAAGTCTAACCAGGAATAAGTATTTGGACGCGGATTTAAATTCAGGATATTAAATCCAATTTCTTTTGCCAGGATGAAGGTTTTTTGATCTTCATCTAAAAGTTCATTTAATAAAAGGAGTTTTTTCTCGGGAATATAAAGTGAACGTAATTTCCCGGAAGCGCCATATTGTTCCAGATCCAGAGATTTGATCTCATACTCAAATTCTTCTTTTAGAATAACCTCAAATGCTGCAGAATTCGGCTTAACAGAAATGTTGTTTTCGAGAATATATTGCTTCGCTTTCTCCTCAATTTCTGGGAAATAATTATCATATAATTCCTGAAAACTTCTGATCACAGCAAAGTAAAATCGCTCTTTACTTAAATTATAGTTCTTAGAAATTTCAATTAAAGTATTAATAAAAGCCGTTACTTTTTTGGGCGCATCACTGATGATACTGATGAGGTTATTTTTATTAATTCCAAAAAGATCGAGCGGAATTTCTTTAAAAAAATCAGATTGCAAGATCTCTGTAATCGGTGCTAAACTTTTATCCAGTTTTGTAGAAACCAGATCATCATAATTACAGCTTAATGCTTCAGCTAATTGTGCGATTTTATCATGCTTCGGATATTTTTTACCATTTTCAATTTCGTTTAAATATGATTTGGAAACCCCTGTCGCATTCGCAAGATCCTGCAAAGAAAAATTTTTCTTCTGGCGGAACTGCTTCATTTTCAAGCCGAAAACTGTTTTTATAAAATCACTGTCGTTTGCCATTAACTAAAAATTAATTTATACTATTTCTAAATAGATCGTAGAATACGATGAACACAAAGATAAATAAAATTAAGCGATTGTTCGCATAATAAAATATTAAATTAATTAGCGAACGTTCGCTGTTGGTGAATATTTTTTTGTAGGTTTGTAATACCAAATCATTAAAGTTTACACAAAATGGAAACGGCAATACAATTTCAAATTCTTCCTCAAGAACAATACAGCGACATTTTTACCACAGAATTAGTGAGTTTTTTAACGGAACTTCATTCGAAATTTAATGATGAGAGAATTGCGCTTCTACATTCTCGTAAAATGAAACAGGTGGAATTCGATCATCACCAACTTCCTAAATTTTTACCTGAAACGGAAGAAATAAGAAATGGAAATTGGGTTTGTAATCCTTTGCCAAAAGATCTGCTTGATCGCCGTGTAGAAATTACGGGACCTGTAGAAAGAAAAATGGTCATTAATGCTTTAAATTCCGGCGCCTCCACTTTTATGGCAGATTTTGAAGATAGCAATTCTCCGACCTGGGAAAATTGTATGGATGGTCAGAGAAACCTGTCAGATGCAGTCAACAGAACCATCAGTTTTAAAAATGAAAATGGTAAAAAATATGAATTAGCTGAAAATTTAGCCACGCTTTTAGTTCGTCCAAGAGGTTTGCATTTAGCGGAGAAAAATATTGAGTTGAATGGTGAAAGAGCTTCTGCTTCCTTAATCGATTTCGGAATCTACTTTTTCAGAAATGCTAAAAAATTAATGGAGAACGGAAGCGGACCTTATTTTTATCTGCCAAAATTAGAACATTATAAAGAGGCAAAATGGTGGAATGATGTTTTTAAATTTTCTCAGGATTATTTAGAAATTCCCCACGGAACAATTAAAGCAACAGTTCTCATTGAAACGATAACCGCAGCTTTTCAACTCGATGAAATTTTATTTGAATTAAAAGAACACAGTTCTGGTCTAAACTGCGGACGTTGGGATTATATTTTTTCCTACATCAAAAAATTCAGAAATCTTCCCGAATTTTTAGTTCCGGACAGAGATCAGGTGACGATGACTTCACCGTTTATGAGTGCTTACTCGAAAAGAGTTATTCAGGTTTGTCACAAAAGAAATGTTCACGCGATGGGCGGAATGGCCGCTCAAATCCCTGTAAAAAATAACGAAGCAGAAAATGAGATCGCTTATGCGAAAGTCCGCGCTGATAAAGAACGTGAAGTAAAAAACGGCCACGACGGAACTTGGGTTGCACATCCAGGGTTAGTTTCTGTCGCCAAGAAAATCTTCGACGAGTTTATGCCAACTCCAAATCAGATCGATAAAAAATTTGAAGAGTATAGTGTCTCAGAAGAAAATCTCCTTGAAATTCCAAAAGGAACCATTACTGAAAAGGGTGTAAGAAAAAACATCAACGTCGGAATCTTATATATAGAATCTTGGTTAATGGGAGTTGGAGCAGCTGCTTTATATAACTTAATGGAAGACGCTGCAACCGCAGAAATCTCCAGAACCCAAATTTGGCAATGGCTAAAAAACGAAGCAAAACTGGACGACGGCAGAACATTAATGCCCGAAATGGTTTTGAACTGGCAGGAAGAAGAACTGGATAAAATCAATAAATATGTTGGCGAAGAACGCTACAAAAATGGAAAATTCGAATTGGCGACCGAACTTTTTGATGACCTTATTCTCAACGACAACTTCGCAGAATTTCTGACTTTGAAAGCGTATCAGTTTATTTAAGATACAAGGAAAAAGTAAAAAGAGCCATGTAGGGACATGGCGTGACTTGTCTATTAACGAATAAAAAATATACAACAGCAAAAGTTGCAAATGTGCATACTGAGAATTAAACCAAAAGTAGGAAGTAGTTAAGTAGCCTTTTCTGAGTGAAACGCCTTTGCGATCGTAATTTTTAAGAGTACAAAGTAAAAAAATCTTTGTCTCGTCCTTAAGACGAGATTAAAATAATAGCCCACAGAAAAAACAAAACAAAAACAAAGCGATATGAAAAAGCAAGAACAGATCCAGCAACTGGAAAAAGAATGGTTAGAAAGCCCAAGATGGAATGGTATCAAAAGACCGTATTCCGCAGAAAAAGTATTGAAACTTCGGGGATCTTATAAGCTCGAGTACACGATCGCCAAATTAATGTCGGAGAAATTATGGGATCAATTGAACACCCAGGATTTCGTGGCAGGTTTAGGCGCGCTCACAGGAAACCAAGCCGTACAGGAAGTTGACGCCGGTTTAGAGGCGATTTATCTTTCAGGATGGCAAGTTGCGGCAGATGCAAATTTGAGTGGCGAAATGTATCCCGACCAAAGTTTGTATCCTGCGAATTCAGTACCGTCGGTCGTGAAAAGAATCAATAATGCTTTATTGAGAGCAGATCAAATTCAGACCGTTAATAATATTAATGAAGCGAATTGCAAAGATTATCTAGTTCCTATCGTAGCAGATGCAGAAGCAGGTTTTGGTGGAAACTTAAATGCTTTTGAATTGATGAAGCAAATGATAGAAGCAGGTGCGGCCGGAGTTCACTTCGAAGATCAATTGTCTTCCGCAAAAAAATGTGGACATTTAGGGGGAAAGGTTTTGGTTCCAACTCAGGAAGCTATCAATAAATTAGTTGCCGCTCGTTTGGCCGCCGATGTTTGCGGCGTTCCCACTCTTTTAGTCGCCAGAACCGATGCTGATGCAGCAGATCTTTTAACCTCAGATATTGACGAGAGAGATCATAAATTTGTAACTGGCAAAAGAACCTCAGAAGGATTTTATCAGGTGAAAAATGGAGTAGAACAGGGCATCGACAGAGGTTTAGCTTACGCACCTTACGCCGATTTAATCTGGATGGAAACTTCAAATCCTGATTTAGATTACGCGAGAAAATTCGCTGAAGGAATCCACGCAAAATTCCCCGGAAAAATGCTAGCTTACAATTGTTCACCTTCTTTCAACTGGGCGGCGAAATTATCAGTTGCCGAAATGGAAACATTCCGCGAAGAATTGGCCGCAATGGGTTACAAATTCCAATTCATCACTTTGGCCGGCTTCCACGCTTTAAATACTTCAATGTTCGAATTGGCTTTAGCCTACAAAAAACGCGGAATGGCAGGTTACAGCGAACTTCAGGAAAGAGAATTTGCTTTACAAAAAGAAGGTTTCCGCGCGGTGAAACATCAGAATTTTGTCGGAACTTCTTATTTTGATGAAGTTCAAACCGTCGTAACCGCTGGATTGTCTTCTACAACTGCTTTGGCTGGATCAACTGAAGCAGAACAGTTCCATTGATCACCATAGTTTATATTTTTTTAATTGTTACGAAATCCTTCTCCTTTTTGGGAAGGGTTTTTTTTTTTGGGCGTGTCTTTCGCAGCCGCATTTCCCACGCAAAAGACCGCGCTTTCCGTTACAAAACGAGGAACGAGTTTCAGCGATTCAGATAAAAGAAATAAATGTTGGAGTCAATCTTTTTTGAGACAAAAAAGGATTTCCACTGCAATTGCTCACGCAAATGGGATTTCAAAATTGAGTTCAGGAATAATTGAAAAAATTTTATCCATTAAAAAAGTTCAAACTTTCATTATCTTTGCCGCATGATACGCATCACCAAGATTTTTACTTTCGAAACAGCCCACGTTCTCTACAATTACGACGGCAAATGCAAGAATATGCACGGACATTCCTATAAACTTTTTGTCACCATAAAAGGAACTCCGATCAACGACTTAGACCATCCAAAAAATGGAATGGTTGTCGATTTTGGTGACATCAAAAAAATTGTGAAATCAGAAATTCTCAATGTCTGGGATCATGCCGTAATGCTGAATGGAACTTCTCCGCACAAACAATTGGGTGAAGATCTGGAAAATCAAGGTCATAAAGTAATTTACTGCGATTACCAGCCAACGTGTGAAAATATGTTGTATGATATTGCCGCTAAAATAAAAAAGCAACTTCCCGACACAGTTTCTCTCGCTTATCTTAAACTGCATGAAACCGAAAACTCCTATGGAGAGTGGTTTGCAGAAGATCAGGATTAATTTGAAAATTCAATAATTTGAAAATTTGCTAATTTGTAAAATTAGAATAAATCGCAGAACGATATGAAAATCGACCTTCAATCCAATAAAAAAATATATTTCGCTTCCGATCAGCATTTTGGTGCACCGACGCCGAAAGAAAGCAAGGTGCGGGAAGAGAAATTTATCCGTTGGTTAGATGAGATAAAAAACGATGCGCAGGTTTTGTTTTTGATGGGCGATCTGTTTGATTTCTGGCACGAATGGAAACACGTCGTTCCGAAAGGTTATATTCGAGTTTTAGGCAAACTGGCAGAATTGAAAGATTCAGGAGTAGAATTATACATGTTCGTGGGCAATCACGACTTATGGATGAAATCTTATTTCGAAGAAGAAATCGGTTGCAAGGTTTTTTTCGACAAACAATATTTCGAGATCAACGGAAAAAACTTCCTACTTGCGCACGGCGACGGTTTAGGTCCCGGAGATAAAGGATATAAAAGAATGAAAAAACTCTTCACCAATCCTTTTGCACAATGGGCTTTCAAATGGTTGCATCCCGATATTGCGATGAAAATTGCCATTTACGCATCCACGAAAAACAAGATGATCTCCGGTGAAGAGGACAAAGCATTTCTGGGCGAAGACAAAGAATTTCTAATCATTTATTCCAAAGAAAAACTGAAGACTGAAAAGATAGATTATTTCATATACGGTCATAGACATTTACCAATGGTCTTGCCATTAGAAAATGGTAAAGCTTCCTACATCAACCTTGGTGACTGGATTTCTTACTTCACGTACGGGGAATTTTCCACTGATTTTGAGTTGAAGACTTTCGAAAACTAAAAATTCAAGGCATTATCTTTGCCAATGTGATTCGAATTCAATCTGTGGTAAAAAAGTTACCACTTATAACATCTTAATTTATTTTATGAAAAATTTAATTTTTGCATTCTTTTTTGCAATGATCTCAACCGTAGCTTTCGGACAGAAAAAAGAAATGACTTACCAACTTTCCAGTCACATTTTAGATGTGTCGAAAGGAATGCCTGCTCCGGGTGTAACCATTAAACTGGAAAAATACAATGAAAAAACTAAAGTTTGGTCTTATGTTGACGAAAAAGTAACCGACAAAAGCGGTCGTGTTCCCAATTTTTTGCCGAATGATAAATCGAACTTAGGGATTTACAAATTGACATATTTAACAAGCGATTATTTCAAAAAAATGAAAGAGGAAAGTTTTTATCCTTGGGTTGAAGTTGTTTTTGAACTAAAAGATGGTGAACATTATCACGTTCCGATCACGCTTTCAGCATACGGATATTCGACTTACAGAGGAAACTAAGAACAGTTTTTTCTTCAAATAAAATTTTTTCAGCGGAATTCAATAATAAATTTTGAATTCCGCTTTTCTTTTGGGACTTTTGCCCCATCAAAATATGAACGAGATCTTCAACATACAAACCGAAGCCGATTTCCAGCAGAAATGTTTGGAAACTTTTCAATATCAGTACAATAATATCGAGGTTTACCGAAAGTTTGTAGACTATTTAAATATCAATCATAATGACATTCAGGAAGTAGAAAAAATTCCTTTTCTGCCAATCGAGATGTTTAAAAATCATACGATTTTAGACCAAAATAGAAAGACCGATTTGTATTTTCAAAGTTCAGGAACGACGCAGATGAATCTATCGAAACACTGGATTTCTGATGAAAAATTGTATCAGGAAAGTATTCAGGAAAGTTTCGAACAGTTCATTGGAAAAGCGGAAGATTATATTTTTTTAGGCTTGTTGCCAAGTTATCTGGAAAAGCAGAATTCCTCTTTAATTTATATGGTTGATTTTCTGATGAAAAAATCTGGGAAAGCAGAAAACGGATATTTTCTCTACAATCATGCGGAACTTTTTGAAATTTTAAAGGAACTTTCAAAGCAAAATAAGAAAGTCATTTTGTTCGGTGTTGCTTTTGCCCTTTTGGATTTTTTAGATTTTGCTGAAAATAATCATCACATTATCGAATCATCAGATCAACTCGTCATCATCGAAACCGGTGGAATGAAAGGACGCAAACAGGAAATGACGAAAGATGAACTCCTAAATATTTTCCATAAAGGTTTCGGAACGGATAAAATTTATTCCGAATATTCGATGACCGAATTACTTTCTCAAGCCTATTCTTTAGGTCAAAATATTTATGATTGTCCAAACTGGATGCGGATTCTCATTAGAAATACCGAAGATCCTTTTTCTTACGTTGAAGATGGACGAAACGGCGCTATCAATATTATAGACTTGGCAAACCGGCATTCCTGCAGTTTTATTGCGACGCAGGATTTGGGCAGAATCCAAACAGAATCTGAGATTTTTCGTGGTGCTCAGAATGACAACGAAATTTTTACGAAACCATTTCAGGTTTTGGGAAGAATCGACCATTCCGATATTCGGGGTTGCAGTCTGCTCGTTTCATAATTTTATAATTTCATGCTTAAAGTAGAAGAACTTACCTATAATTATATTGCTCAATTCTGTGATTTTGAGAAAGATCTCGTATTGACAAATCATTTTCATTCTGATTGGGAAGCTGATATTTTGATAATTAATGAAGATGGAATGAGTCACGAAATTGAAATTAAATTTTCAAAAGCCGACTTCAAAAATGATTTCAAAAAGCAGTATCAAAATCAACAAACCAAAGAAAAGTTTTTAAAACACGATAAAATTTCGTGTGGCGATTATCCCTGCAATTATTTTAGTTTTTTGGTGCCGCAAGGAATGCTGGATCCAAAAAAAATCCCGGAAAACTGTGGAATCATCGAGTTTGATCACAATCCTGATTCCTGGGAAACGACTTTCTATGAAATTCGAAAACCATCAAAAGTTCACAGCGATCCTTTCTGGAAATTTTTCGATAAAGATCTGCTTTTAAAGATTATGGCACGAAATCTCTATTACAAGAAATTAGAAGCAAAAGGGAAATTTGAAGAGCTGATTTTGCCACCCATGTTTGTGGCCAAAAAGTAATAAAATCGCTTTTTCAAAATCCTTACCTTTACTTAAATTTAAAAAAATGAAAATGAATAAAATCAAAATAGTTCTTTGGTCATTTGGGATTTTAATGATCATTTTCTTGGGATTTTTCTTTTATCAGATGACGCAAAGTCAGAACATTAATTCGATGATGACGATCTTAATGTTAATTTTAGGACTTATTCTTGGCGGCGTGATCGCGTTCTTAGCTTCAAAAAAAATGACTTCCGAACCGAATGTTATTACTGAAAGTTCTCACACGATCGCAGAAAGCATGCGAAAAGTTTTTAAAGTTGTAGCTGCTGAAGGTCATTTCAACGAGATCTATAATTACGAAGAAACCACGAAACTTTTAAAATTTATCCCTTCCACAAAAAAAGCTTTGGTCATTATTCAGGCAAAAGTTTTAATTGGTTATGATTTCGAAAAATTTCAATGGGAAGTTGATGAGCAGAACAGAAAGGTGAAATTGCTTAATTTCCCCGCCCCAGAAATCCTTTCCACCGAAACCGATTATAAATATTATAATATTGAGGAGCAGTTTTTCAATCTTTTCAGCAAAGATGATCTGGCAAAAATTCAGCAAAACGGGAAACAGCAAGTGATTGAAGCCGCAAAAAAATCACACCTTCCGGAAGTTGCTGCAGAACAAATGCAAATGCTCTTAACCGAACTTTTAAGCGGTAAAAATTTCATGCTTGAAAATTCTTCTAAAATAATGGAAAGCAAAAACCAAATCAGTTATCATCCCCTAAATTCGGATGAGCGAAATGGTACCCGCTAAATATCATTTTGAGACGATAAGAGGGGGAAATTAAATTGTAATTTTATTGTAAAGTTTTGTAGTAATTCGTTGGTTCTTAGATAACATTTGTTATTTTTACCATCTTAAATTTTACGCAAAATGAAATATTTTTACACGTTTTTTCTGGCAGTATTCCTGCCATTTCTTGCTTTGTCACAGCAGAATATTACATACTCGGTCAATCCTGCAACTTTTAACGAAACTGAAGCGATCACCACCACTTTTACAGTAAATGAAACTGCTTTCGGTGTTGCTTCCTCACATGATCTTTATCTGTGGGCTTGGTCCATTGATTCGAATAATGTTCAGGTAGATTGTCCAACGAACGGAGCTTGGACTGCCTCAAATCCTGTCAACAAATTAACGTACGTTTCGAGTGCAGGTTCTACAGGAACTTATACTTACAACATCAATACGGTAAAATCTTTTTTTGGAAACCGAGCGAATCCACTAGCGAAAATTGGTTTTTTGGTAAAAACAGTCAGTGGCAATGTTCAGTCTCAGGATATCTTAGTAAATGTTGGAAAATTTCAGTTTAATTTAACCAATCCAGTTCCCGGAAGCACTAATGTTGTTACTGCAGGAACGGTCATTAATATTACAGGAACTTCTTCCCTGGTAGCAGATTATGTCGTTAAAGCCAATGGAACTCCGGTTTATACAAGTACAAGTTCTTCTACAACTTTAAATTTTCCTTACACCGTAATACAGGATGCAGCCATCGATGTTGTAGCAACGAATCCGGGAGATGCGTCTTCTGTGACGAAATCATTTACGGTTTCGCTTGCAATTCCTGTTCAAACTGCGGCGATCCCAGCTTATATGAGACAAGGAATTACTTATGATCCTGCAGATCCTACGAAAGTAGGTTTGGCTTTATATGCGCCGGGAAAAGCTTATGTACACGTTATTGGAAGTTTCAATAACTGGACGGTAAGTGCGCCTTATCTGATGAAAAGAGATACGACAAATCCTAATTTGTACTGGACTGAAATCACAGGATTAACGCCACAGCAGGTTTATACTTTCCAATACAGAACTGCAGACGGGATTAAAGTAGCAGATCCTTATTCGAGTTTGGTGCTTTCACCTTATGATGATCAATACATCAATCAAAATGGAGTAGTTTATCCAAATCTACCTGTTTATCCGGCGGGTCAGAACTTCGAAGTTTCCGTGGTTCAAACTGCAAAACCTGCTTATAACTGGACCATCACGAATTTTGCAAAACCTGCGAAAGAAAATCTGATCGTTTATGAATTACTGGTAAGAGATTTTACGACTGAAAAAACCTGGCAATCATTGATCGATAAGATCACTTATTTAAAATCTTTAAAGATCAACGCTATCGAATTGATGCCCGTAATGGAATTTGATGGAAACAGTTCGTGGGGTTACAATACCGCTTTTCATTATGCTTTAGATAAAGCGTATGGAACGCCGGAAAAATTTAAAGAATTTATTGACCTGTGTCACCAGAACGGAATCGCGATCATTTTAGATATTGCCCTTAATCACGCAACAGGGAGAAGCCCGATCGAAAGAATGTGGATGATCGATCCGGATGGTGATGGTTTCGGTGATCCGGCTCCAGATAATCCTTATTTTAATCAGGTTGCTAAACATTCTTACAGTGTGTTTAATGATTTCAACCACTCAAAACCGGAGACCAAATATTACGTGAACCGCGTTTTGGAACAGTGGATCAAAGAATATAAAGTAGACGGTTTCCGTTGGGACCTTACCAAAGGATTTACACAAGCTTGTTCTGCGGGTGATGATGCCTGTACAAATGCCTATCAACAGGATCGTGTAAACATTTTGAAAGGATATGCTGATTACCAGTGGAGTTATGATGCGTCATCTTATATTATTTTCGAGCATTTAGGAACTGATTCTGAAGAAGCGCAGTGGGCAAATTATAGAATTAGTGAAGGAAAAGGAGTAATGATGTGGGATAAAGAAACAAGTCCTTATAACCAGAATACAATGGGATTTGCTCCAAACAGCAATTTCAACAGGGTAAAATATACCGCACACGGTTTTTCAGACCGACGGGCGATCAGTTACGGGGAAAGTCATGATGAGGAAAGACTGATGTACAAAAATCTGAATTTTGGTGCTTCAACAACAGGTTATAATGTGAAAGACCTAGCGACTTCGCTCGAAAGACAAAAAGCTTATGCAGCGGTTTTCTTAACTGTGCCAGGACCAAAAATGATCTGGCAATTTGCAGAATTAGGTTTCGATAAAAGTATTTTTACCTGTGAAAACGGAACCGTAAATACAGATGTAGATTCAATACCGGGAGATTGTAAATTAGATCCTAAACCATCAGCTTTTGGACTTAATTATGACACGAATGCTGCCAGAAAATCGGTTAAAGATACTTGGGCAAAAATTTTAGAATTGAGATTATCCAGCGAAGTTTTCAATACAAAAACATTTACAGTAGAATCAGGAAATTTAATGCCGAGAATTTACATCAGCAATGCAACTACTGCAAGTGCTTTGAAAAATGTTGTTGTATTAGCGAACTTTACTTTAACGACTCAAAATATCGTCCCAGATTTTCCTTATGTGGGAAGTTGGTATAATTTGATGGATAATTCATCATTCACTGTTTCCAGCACAACTACTCCGATCACCATTGAACCGGGCGGATTCAGAATCTTCGGAAATGCATCTGCATTGGCAACGAATGAAACAGGACAAAACAAAAATGCAGTTTCATTAATGCTTACCAAAAATCCTGTAAGCAACGGAACAGCTTCTGTTCGTTATACGAATGCGAAAAATGGGTCGATTGCCATTTACGATCTATCAGGAGTTTTAATCAAAACAGTTCAGGTTTCGAACGATAATGGCGATGAAAACATTTCGATTAATGGCTTAAAAACCGGAATGTATTTAATGCAGTTGAAATCTGAAAAAGGCGTTGCCGTTACAAAAATGATTGTTCAGTAACTTTATATTCAAATTAAATTGGGAACGGTTCGCAGATTTTGCGAACCGTTCTTGTTTTGAAAATGTATTTGTAATTTTTAGGAGAATTAGATGTTAACCTGTTCTTTTAAAGTTTAAAATCAATAGGAACGGGCTTTAGCCCGTTTGGCAAAAGATAAAGTTCAAACGGCTTTAGCCAAAACCTATAAACCTTTTATCGTCAATGTCAAAACTAAAAATAAATTTTAAACTTAAAGAAGTACATTTAAAATTTATAATATTCGTTTAAAACTCAAAAAGTAACCGTTTATAAATGTTTTAATAATGAAAATCTTTCGGCGTATGTTTGATGTAATCATCGAGAACTTTCTGCTGTTGTAAACTTCCCATTTCTACAAGCTTTTCGTATTGCTGAAAGTTCCGCAGATAAATCTTTTGGGAAACCAAATTTCCTCTTCTGACGATTTTTGGAAAGATCGAAAATGCTTTTCTAGGTTTTGGAATTTGCAAACGATCATTAATTTCTCCATCCAACAAATGCCAGTTCATGCTTTGATGAAGTCTTAGCAACATTTTTCGCTGAAACGGATGTTTGTAAATCGTATTGTCTAAATTTTCCTGGAGCAAAGCCTGAGCAAGGTGCGCCGAATCTTCATCGCCTTTATCCTGAATGGTGGTCCACCAGTAAAACTGTTCAACTGCTTGCTGACGGTTTTCGGGTAGAAATTCTGCAGGAATTCCCAATAAATAGCCGATGTATTTCCAAAGGTGAAAAAGTCCGGTTTCTTCTTCGGCTGAAATTTTTATTCCGAGTTTTTTTAAACCCTGCATGAATACTAAGGAAAATCCTGTATACGTTGCGATCATGTCCCAGGAATTAATCGGTTCTCCCCAGTTTTGAAAATCCCAGTCGGTTTTTTCCTTGATTTTCAATCTTGCGTATGAATGCATCAATCTTGTTCTTACGATCAATTGATAAGCTTCAGAATTCGGTTTTAAAGCATTTTCTCGTGTAACATGAACCCAGAATTCCAGCGTGTCTTTCAATCTTTTAACGGCGCCTTTTTTTAAAGCTCCGGTGAAGATTAAAGGTTTGTTAAGGTAAGCAAAATCATAACCGCCCATCAAAGTGAAATCCCGCAGAATGATCAAACCATTTGCACCGGTCCGCATACAGAATCTGGCACCGACATTGGCTAATTTTTCATCGAACCAGTCGGGAATATCCTGTGTTTGAAGAAAGAATTTTTTTAGACTTTCCGGAGCTTCTTCATTTTCGGAAATGGGGTTTTCTGAATATTTTTTTATCAAAGAACTTGCTTCGTTGTAGGGAAGTTTCAGATAGGTTTCTTTCACCACTTCATCTCCCAGATTATCGACTTGGTGATAAAGGGGTGCGAATTTCTGAAAGGTTTGAAAATCTGGATTTATATTCGACCAATCCAGCAATTCTTTGCCGTTTCCTTTTTCCCAATAATTGATGAAGTGTAGTGAATTTTGGAATTTTGGTTTCATACTTACTATTATTTAACTTGAAGATTTCTTACCCTTATCAAATTACGGAATTTTTCATCAATTTTTGAGCCGAGTCTTTCAACTTTGCGGAGTTTGCAATAGGGATAGAAGTGGAAATCCTTTTTTGTAAAAAAAGATTGCAACTGATAGCCCGACCCGAGTTGTGGTTTTTGCGTTGGCGAGGGGATTGCCCAGATCATCACACAAAAAAAACCTCCCGAATTTCGAGAGGTTCCTATTGCTAATTGCTTATTACCAATTATTTATGTACTATAGAGAAGCTGAATGTACCAACAAATCAGCTAATTTGTTAGAATATCCCATTTCGTTATCGTACCAGGAAACGATTTTCACGAAGTTTGGAGACAACATGATCCCAGCATCTTTATCGAAAACTGAAGTTCTTTTTTCTCCTACGAAATCCTGAGAAACTACGGCATCTTCGGTGTATCCTAAAATTCCTTTTAATTCACCTTCTGAAGCAGTTTTCATTGCCTGACAGATTTCTTCGTAAGAAGTTGCTTTCTCTAATCTTACCGTTAAATCAACTACAGAAACGTCTGCTGTTGGTACTCTGAAAGACATTCCGGTTAATTTTCCGTTCAAAGCTGGAATTACTTTTCCTACCGCTTTTGCAGCACCTGTAGAAGAAGGAATGATATTGTTCAAAGCAGAACGACCACCTCTCCAGTCTTTCATTGAAGGTCCGTCAACAGTTTTTTGAGTTGCAGTAGTTGCGTGTACCGTTGTCATCAGACCTTCGATAATTCCGAAGTTATCATGCATTACTTTTGCGATCGGCGCCAAACAGTTGGTTGTACAGGAAGCATTAGAGAAAATCGTGATATCGTTTGTCAATTCTTTATGGTTAACTCCCATTACGAACATTGGCGTATCATCTTTTGGTGGAGCTGAAAGAATTACTTTTTTTGCACCTGCGTTGATGTGTGCTTGAGCAGTATCTTTGGATAAAAATAAACCTGTAGATTCTACGATATATTCTGCGCCTACTTCATTCCATTTTAAGTTGTTAGGATCTCTTTCTGCAGTTACGCGAATATGTTTTCCATTTACAATAAGGTCATTTCCGGAAACAGAAACTTCACCTTTGAATTCTCCGTGTACAGAATCATATTTTAACATATATGCCATATATTCGGCATTGATAAGGTCATTGATTCCTACTACTTCGATATTTTCTCTTTCCGCCATTGCTCTGAAAACAAGACGTCCAATTCTACCGAATCCGTTAATTCCTACTTTGATTGTTGACATAATTTTATTTTTATATTAAATTTATTGTTAAATTAAATTGCGAGAATTTCTGATATTTTCAGTAATTCCTGATCCATTTCGTTGTGTTTTTTGATGGCTTCGTCGATCGAAGTGAAGGTTAATTTATTCGACTGCATTCCTGCCATCATATTCGTTTTACCGTCCATCAAACCGATCACTGCGCCGTAACCCAATCGACTTGCCAGTACGCGGTCTGCACAACTTGGTGATCCGCCGCGCTGAATATGACCTAAGATCGCAACCCGAATATCGTAATCTGGAAAACCAGCCTGAGTCGCTTTTGCGATATCGTAAATACTTCCTAATTTTTCCCCTTCTGCCACTACAACGATACTTGAAGCTTTGCCCGCTTTTTCTGCTCGCTCAAATCTTGTAAAAAGATCTTCGATACTGTCTTTTTTTTCTGGAATTAAAATACCGATCGCGCCGGTTGCCAAACCACTGTTGAGGGCAATAAAACCTGCATCGCGTCCCATTACTTCCACAAAGAAGATCCTGTTGTGTGAGGTTGCGGTGTCCCGAATTTTATCGATCGCTTCCATCGCAGTATTGAGTGCAGTATCGTAACCGATCGTGTTATCGGTACCGAAAATATCGTTATCGATCGTTCCGGGAACACCGATTACTTTAATTCCGTATTCTTTATTGAAAACTTCTGCACCTCTGAAAGTTCCGTCGCCGCCGATACAGACCATACCATCAATGCCGCGTTTTACACAGTTCTCGTAGGCTTTTTGTCGGCCTTCTTTTGTTTTGAATTCTAATGATCGTGCAGATTTCAAGATGGTGCCGCCTTCTGTAATTATATTTTTCACAGAGCGAGGTCCCATTCTCGTAAAATCGTCATTAATTAAACCGTTGTAACCTTCCCGAACTCCGTAACATTCTATATTATAATAACTTGCCGTTCTTACGACCGCTCTTAATGCGGCATTCATTCCCGGAGCATCGCCACCGGATGTAAAAACTGCAATTTTTTTTACAGCACTTTCTTTCATACATTAAAATTTCAGCACAAATTTACGAAAACAAGTTTAAAGATTAAAGCTTTGTTGCATAACATTTGGTAAAAATGCCTAGTTTTGCAGAATGTTTAGAGAAAAAAAATTCAAAAGAATTTTCGCTGCCTTTTTTGGAAGCGTTTATCTTTTTGTGGCTTTATTTTCTCAAAATTTTCACCATCATGGAAGTGCGGAGGTTTTCAAAGATTTTCATTTTAAAAAATCAGAAAAAACTTTTACAACAAGCACGATGACCGAAGCATATTCTGAATGTCTTTCCTGTCATATTCTTTACTCCGGAAATTCTCTGGTTCCACAGGATTTTCAGTTTAGTTTTTCTAAAAGTGTAGATTTTCAAGAGCAGATTTTTGCGTATCAACAGCGATTTGCCAAACGGGAATTTTTCTATTTACAACTTCGGGGTCCACCCAATTTTATTTAAAATTTTCACCGGTTTAAAAACAACTTAGCTTTCCATATTTTGGAAAACCTCTCTGTGTTTTCTGTCGGCATTCTCCTGTAATTTACATTAAAAATAAATTCTCAGGGGATGAATTTCCATTATTTGCAGCAAATTCTTTTTGTTGCAGCAACTTTAAATAAAAATTAAATGAACTTTAAATATATAATCAGCCTAATTTTTGGCTTAGCTCTTGGTTTTTTCGGATATGCTCAAAACTCTTTAACAGGTAAAGTAGTTGATCTGAATACCAATAAACCCATCTCAAAAGTTAAAATTACAATCGCCGATCTTCACAATTCTATACTAACTGATGCCTCGGGAAATTATACCTTCACTAACATTCCAGCCGCAGAATATCTGGTGGAAGCAAATGTTACCGGTTACAAGTCTTACTCACAAACCGTAGCTGTACAGGGAGCAACTGTAGAAGATTTCAATTTAGATAAAAGTTCCACAGAAATCGCGGAGGTCGTAATTACCGGTTCTTCGAAAGCCACGCAAATTAAAAAGTCACCTCTGCCAATTGTGAGTATTAACAAAGAATATCTCACCACCAATCTTTCTACTAATATTATTGATGCGATCGCAAAAATTCCCGGTGTAAGTACGGTTACAACGGGTCCAAATATTTCAAAACCTTATATTAGAGGTCTTGGTTTCAACAGAATTCTGACTTTATATGACGGAGTTCGGCAAGAAGGGCAACAGTGGGGTGATGAGCATGGAATTGAGGTTGATGATTACGGCATTGATAAAATAGAGATCATTAAAGGTCCCGCGAGTTTGATGTACGGATCTGACGCTTTGGCGGGAGTTGTTAATTTAATTCCGACGAGTACAGGACCGGAAGGAAAAATATCGGGATCTGCACTGGCGGAATACCAGAGCAATAACCGGCTGTTAGGAAGTTCACTATTTTTAACCGGAAATAAAAACGGTTTCGAATATGGTGGCAGATTTTCTAAAAAACAAGCGATCGATTATAAAAATTCCATCGACGGCAGAGTTTACAATACAGGATTTAATGAAACTGCAGCAAATGTTTTTTTCGGCGTTCATAAAAAATGGGGATTCAGTCATTTGAATGTTTCCCTTTTCGATGATCTGCAGGAAATTCCCGACGGCAGCCGGGATTCTCTTTCCAGACAATTTACCAGCCAGATCACCGAAGCCGATAATTTTCGACCGATCGTAAGTCAGAGAGATTTAACATCTTACAATATTTCGGTAATTCACCAGAGAGTTCAGCATTACAGAGCCTACCTTCGAAATAGTTTCTTTCTCGGAAAAAGCAGGTTAGATGCCAATTTTGCTTACCAAAGCAGTCGCAGAAGGGAATACAGTCATCCGGAAGAACCTTATCAGGATACGCCGGGACTATTTTTAAAACTGAATACCTTTAATTATGATCTAAAATATTATTTGCCGGAATTTGATAAATGGGCAATCGTTTTTGGAGTAAATGGGATGAATCAAAATAATTATGTTCTTAGCGGAACCGAATTTGTGATCCCTTCTTACAGCCAGTTTGATCTGGGCGGATTTATTTCCATCAAAAAAGACTGGGAAAAACTAAGTTTAGCAGGTGGGATCCGTTACGATCACCGAAAATTTAAAAATGATGAATTATTTACGAAACCTAATCCTGTAAGTGGTTTTGACGAACCGGTTTATGGAAATGACCGAGTTGGTGCAGATCACCCTTTTAGTAATTATTCTGCCAATTTTGATGGCGTGACGGGAAGTTTAGGCGGAAGTTATGTGTTCAACCGAGCCTGGTCGATAAAAGCCAACATAGCGCGCGGCTACAGAGCACCGAATATTTCAGAAATTTCTGCAAACGGAGTCCATCCGGGAACGGGATTTTTTCAGATCGGGAATTCTGCCTTTAAACCTGAATTTAGCAGTCAGGCAGATTTTGGCGGAACTTATTCCTCCAAAGTTTTGAATATTGGCACCAGTTTATTTGTGAACCAGATCGATAATTACATCTATAACTCCCGTTTGCAGAATGCTGATGGAAATGATATCTTAAGTGAAAGCGGCGGTCAGGAATATCCAACATATAAATTTCAGCAGGGAAAAGTTTTACTTTACGGCTTAGAAGGTAACATTGATTTTCACCTCATTAAAAATTTACATTTCGAAAATTCTGCCTCTTTGATCTATGGGGACAATAAAAGTTTTACCGGCGCAGAAAGAAATAATGACAATAAATATGTGCCGCAGATGCCGCCATTCCGTTTAGTTTCAGAACTGCGTTATGATCTGCTCGAAAATTCTAATCTATTTTCGAAAACATTTTTAAAATTGCAGTTACAATACACAGCGACGCAGGACAGAGTTTACAGTTATGACGATACAGAAACGCCAACCAAAGGTTATTCTCTCATCAATCTTGGTTTTGGAACGTCCTTAAAAGACAGAAACGGCGCCAACATTGTTGATGTGTATTTTCTGGCAAATAATTTATTTGATGTCGCTTATCAGGATCATTTAAGCAGATTAAAATATTTCGAGCAATATTCATCGTCGCCAAACGGACATCTTGGCATTTACAACATGGGCAGAAACATCAGTTTTAAACTGGTCAAAACATTCTAAAATTGGGGACGGTAAAATTTAAGGAGGAAAGTACGATTCGGAAACACTTTTTACTTTTCCGTAACCTGATTCAGGCTGCATCTTTCCAAAATTTAAGCTTATCAATTGATTTTTAACGTTTATTAGCATTTTATCGTCCTCAACTTTTAAAAAAAAATTCCTATTTTTGCAACCTAAATTTCAATTAATTATAATGAACGTTACAGCTACAAATCATGACGACGTAAGTGCTTTACTTACCGTTACATTAGATAAGTCGGATTACAAAGAAAAAGTTGAAAAGCAATTGCACAACTTTGCGAAAAATGCACAGGTTCCTGGATTCAGAAAGGGAAAAGTGCCATTGAGCATGGTGAGAAAACAATATGAAGCAGGTATTGCTTTTGAAGAGATTAATAAACAGGTTTCTGAAGCTTTGAACGGTTATATTAACGATAATAATTTCAGATTGGTTGGTCAGCCGGTTCCGCAGCCTGTTGAAGAATTAAATCATAACGCAGAACAGTTGTCTGTTGCTTTTGAAGTTGGTTATGAACCAGAATTCAAAATTGATCTTTCTAAATATGAAGCGCCTCACTACAAAGTAGAAGCTTCTGATAAAGAGATCGGACAAAGTATCGAGAACATGCAGAAGCGTTTTGCTGAGCAGGTTCCGCAAGATGCGATCGCAGACGATTCTACCATTGCTTTAGAGATCAGCCAGGTTGTTGAGGAAGGAGCAGAAGGAGAACACCAGCACGCGCCAAAAAATATTACGATCGATGCGACTAAAAAAGTGGCTTTCGAATTGGTGAAATCTTTGAAAAAAGACGAATCAGTGAAAGTTTCAAAAGCTGATCTGGCTGCGAACGAAGAGTTGGCAAAGGAATTAAGTTTTAATGCAGAAGAAGTTGAGCATTTACATCACAACGAGATCGAAGTGAAAGTAAAAGATTTCTTCAGTTTGAACTTAGCTGAATTGAACCAGGATCTATTCGATAAAGTGTACGGAAAAGATACTGTGAAATCTGAAGAAGAACTGAAAGCGAAAGTGAAAACTGAGTTGGATGAATATTTTCAGCAAAATGCAGATGTACATTTCGTAAACAAGGTTTTGGAGCAGATCAACGAAAAAGAAGATGTAAAACTTCCGGAAGCATTTTTGGTAAAATGGTTAATGCACAGCAATGCAAACATCAATGATGAAAACCAGGCTAAAGAAATTTTGGAGGCTGAAAAAAATCAATTGAAATACCAGATCCTCGAAGGTAAATTGATGAATGATAACGAAATCAAACTGGAATATTCTGATGTTTTAGCTCAAGCGGAACAGTTGGTAAGAAATCAGTTGGCGATTTACGGAATTCACCATTTGGGTGATGATGAAGTTCAAAAATATGCGATCGAGATGCTGAAAGATCAGGAGCAGGTTCGTCAGATTTCTTCTGAAGTTGGAATGGCTAAATTGAAAGATGTCATCCTGGAAAAAGCGTCTAAAAAAGAAACTAAAATCTCTCACGACGAGTTTTTAGAAGAATTGAAAAAGTAATTGTACTTTAATAAATATAAAATCCGTTTCAGCAATGAGACGGATTTGTTTGTTTTAAAAAATTTTATTCTTAATAGGTAAAAGCTTCCAGATCTTTATTACTGATGAGATAATCTTCTAATTTTTCAATTGCCGACGAACTGATATGCAGATCTACGGTAATCTGGATGAAATTATTATTATTTTTCTCAAATGCAACTTCCGTAACCTCACTTGCAATGCCTCTAAGCTCTTTCAAAATTGATTTCTTAGTAAAAAACCGTTCCGTAGTTAGAGTGAATTTCAAGATCTTATTGTGATAATGCGGCATGTACCGTTTCGTTAAATATTTCGCAGAATAGATAATGATCAGGGCACAAATTAAAAAAGTATAAGCAATATAAACCTCGCCAAAACCAATTGCCATTCCAATTGCAGAAGCGATCCAGATAATTCCGGCGGTTGTTAATCCGTAAACATTAAATCCGTTTTTGAAGATAACTCCGGCTCCAAGAAAACCTATTCCACTTACAATATAAGATGCAATTCTTGTGGGATCGCCTGTTCCCGAAAGTTTGTAGGAAAGAATTGAAAATAAAGTCGAGCCCAGCGTGATGACCGTAATCGTTTTTAAACCTGCAGATTTGTCTTTCATTTCTCTTTCAAAACCCAGAATCAAGCCGGCGATCAAAGAAATAATCGCTTTGTAAACATCTAAAAATTCGAAATGTTCTGACATTTTTATTTAAAGATATAAATTATTTAGGAACCGTATTCGATTTTCCATTCATCAGCTGCATCGCAAAGTGTTTTATAAAAATCTTCGCCATATTTTCGGATCAAAGGAGTTTTCAAAAATTTGTAGATCGGAACCTTTAATTCTTTTCCTAAAATACAGGCATCGTTGCAGATTTCCCATTTGTGATAATTAAATGCAGTGAAAGTTCTGTATTCATCAACACGGATCGGATAAAGGTGGCAGGAGATCGGTTTTTGCCAATCTACAGCTCCGTTTTCATAAGCTTTTTCAATCCCACATTTCGTAATTCCTTTTTCATCAAAAATTACATAAGCGCATTCTGCTCCATTAACCATCGGTGTTACATAATCGCCGTCTTGCGGATCGATCGCCCAGGTTCCCTGTTCTTCCAGAGCTTTTACTCCTTCCGGACGCAGATAAGGTTTAACCTGCTCAAAAATTCGGTCAAGGATTACTGTTTCATCTTTATCTAAAGGAGCTCCAACATCTCCCGCTACACAACATGCACCTTTGCATTTGCTCAGGTTACACACGAATTCTTCAGAAAAAACATCTTCAGAAATTAATTTATCTTCAATTTGAATCATTGTTATTAAATATTAAATTTAAAATAATTGGCGAGTTTGAAAAGGACGAGGGAGAAAATTATCAACCAAAGTCCCATTTCTTTCATCCAGTATTTGGGCAGAAATTTGAGCATTCTACTTAGTATGATCGAAGCCGGAAGCGCGAGCAAAAGTAAGTATTCATAATGATTTCCCATGTACAGCACGATGGTAATTAACTGCGCTAGAGAAAAAATGAGCAGAAAAGTATATTTAAACTTACTGGTCGGACTTTTTTGATTAAAATTCCTGAAATGATCCATCATTGCGTGAAGCAATAATAAACCAATGGGCAAAAGCCAGATCAGATTGATAAGATGTTTGGAGATTTCAAATTGACCAAAAGGGAAATAAACCGGATTCCAGGAATTCATTCCCAAAAAATAGGCGATCCCGAAATAAGACATTGCAATGAGAGAAATGCCAAAGATCAAACGGAAAAAATGCAAACCAACCTTATCTGAAGTCCCAATAATATGCAGAATTACAAAAAGTGTCATCGGCCAGGTTGTGGGTAGAAAAATAAAATTGATCGCCAAAATAGCTCCAACCAGAATATAGGAATTCTTGCGAACAACCATATCGATATTCGTTAAAAGCAGCAGTATGATCGAATTGGTGAAGAGGGAAACAGCAATTCCGATATCCAGATCACCAAGATAAAGGGAAAAAATAATGACCGTATATAAAAATAAAGGAAGATGTGTTTGATAATTAAGCGCGATCGCATTAAAACAGAAATAACCCAGTGCAATTCCTGCAAAAGTAATGACTGCCGAAAAAACATCTAAGGTATTGAAATCGAGAAAGTTGAATCCGATCACAATTAAGAGAAGAACGCCAATGTAAACAGGTATTGAAAAAATATTGCTTTCTTTTGAAAGTAATCGAAACATTTTTTATAAATTTGTGCAAAGTTAATTTAAAAAAGGAAAATAATGACATCAATATTTCTATTAATAAGCAGGTTTTTCAAATGGTCGTTCGGGTTTTTCGACTTTGCAGCCAACTTTGTAAACTGGATTTTATTCTTCGTAGCAACTGCATTATTTTGCTATTGGTGTTATGTTTTGATCTCTACTTTGGGTGGAAACAAAGATAAGGAATACCATTCACCAACTGAAGGTCATTTTCCTTACTATGACCCAAAAATTTACAAAAAGGAAAGCTAAATAATTGATACCTATTTTTATTATAAGAATCCCGAAATTGCAATAATTTCGGGATTTATTTTTGTAAAAATATCAGGTTATTAATGAACAGGGATTACCAGAACAGGAATGGTTGCGCGTCGCGTTAATTCTTTGGTCAAACTTCCAATAAAAACGTCGTAAATGCCGCTTCTCCCGTGGGAACCCATCACCATATATCCTGCATTTTTTTCCTTTGCAAAATCTAAAATAATATCTCCTGCGATACCTTGTTTCAGCAAATGTTCACAATCAACGCCTTCTGCTAAAATACGTTGCTGCAGATTATTAAGACTAAAAAGTTCTTGTTTGATCTCATTCTGTTCAACTTCCGGGAAATATTGAAATCCCATATCGCCAATTGCAAAACCGATGTCTGCAGGTGCAACGTGAATAAGGCAAAGCTTACCGTTGATCTCTTTTGCAAATTTTATTGCTCCTTTTAGCAAATCCTCAGTAGAATCTCCGAAATCTACAGGTAAAATAATATTAACCATGGTGTTTAATTTTGTTGATTAAAGTTACGGTTTTTTTTCCGTAATAAAAAAAGGAAGTGCCCTAAATCGGTTATTAGCTTCGTTTTTTGAGACTTATTGAATCCTTAGATCAAAAACTTTTTTATCTTCCAGGAAAGCCTCTAAATTATCGTTCTCTGCTACTTTCCCAACTCCTTTTGGCGTTCCGGTGAAAATTAAATCTCCAAATCGCAAAGTGAAATATTGCGACACAAATTCGATAATTTTTTCCGGAGAAAAAAGCATCATTGAAGTATTACCTTCCTGAACTTTTTCTTTGTTTTTTAGTAAAGAAAAATTAAGATTTTTCATATCGAAATCTTCTTTTTTAAAGAAATCAGACAAAACAGCACTTCCATCGAAGCCTTTCGCCAGTTCCCACGGTAGTCCTTTTTCCTTTAATTTGCTTTGAAGATCTCTCGCTGTAAAATCGATTCCCAAACCAATTTCCTCATAATATTTATCGGCGTTTTCTGCCTGAATATATTTCCCTCCTTTTGATATTTTCAAAACAACTTCCAGTTCGTAATGAATGTCATTTGAAAATTCAGGAATATAGAAATCGCTGCCTTTTTTTAAAACTGCCGTATCGGGTTTCATAAAAATAACGGGATTTTCGGGGATTTCATTTCCCAATTCTTTGGCGTGTTCAGCGTAATTTCGACCGATGCAAATTATTTTCATAGCGATATAAATATTTTTAAAATTGAGTTTTTTCTATTTTTAAAGGTTAAGCCTGAAATTCATTATCGCAGTAATAGCAATGGTAAAGATGACTCGGAGCCTTGATCGGAAATCCTAATACCAATAGCGAAACACCAAACAATCCACCGGGATTTTCGTCGCGATACAAATGATTTGATCCGCATTTCGGACAGGTAAATTTGAAATCAGGATTTGAGATCGTGTGCTCAACTTCTAAGGAAGTATGTTCGTTTTCCAGGAAATTCTTTAAAATTTCAGTTGCTTTTTCTTTTTGATCTTCAAAAACCTGAAGTTGAATTCCACCCAAAGCTTGCGATAAAAGCCAGTCTGACTGAATGGTTTGTTCATTGGCAATAAAACTTTCGAGACCATTATTCTTCAAAATCTGCTTGTCGCGATTGGCTTCAAGACTGTTGGTGTAGTATTTAAATTTAACAAGTGATGCCATAAAACGAGGTATTTAAAGAATTTAAAATTTACTTCTTAACTGAATTCCTGTCAAAATTTTCTTCGTATACAAAGGAAAATCAGCGTTTTGAATCCAGCTGTAATAACCCAGATCTTTCTGGAAAACGTCTTTCACTCTTTGTCCTTTGTATTTCCCAAAACTGAAAATTTCTTTTTCATCTTCATCAAAAGCGATAAATCCGGCGAGATCAGCAAATTTGTTGTGGAAAGAAAATTCGCTCAAACCCGCGATGTCATTTGGAAGTTCGTCGTAATGTCCAACTTGCGCGTCTAAAACTTCAAACGTTGCCAAAACATCGGCTTCGGCGGAATGTGCATTTTCTAAACCTTTTTTGCAATAAAACTGATAAGCGGCCGTCAGATTTCGAGGTTCCATTTTGTGAAAAATCGTCTGTGCATCGACGAGTTTAAATTTACTTAAATCAAAATCGATCCCTGCACGCAAAAGTTCTTCGGCCAAAAGCGGGACATCAAAACGGTTCGAATTAAATCCACCCAGATCGGAGCCGGAAATCATTTCTATAACCTTTGATGCGATCTCCTTAAATTTCGGCGCGTCTTTCACTTTCTCATCCGTAATTCCATGAACTGCAGTCGATTCTTTTGGAATAAACATTTCAGGATTTACGAGCCACGTTTTGCTTTCGCGCGATGCATCTGGATTGACCTTCAAAATAGAAATTTCTACGATCCGGTCTTTTGCAACGCTGATCCCGGTTGTTTCAAGATCGAAAATACAGAGCGGTTTATGGAGTTTTAAATTCATTTTTTTTAATTTGAAAATTTGATAATGAGTTGATTTGATGGCTTTTTCATCTAACTTCTAACATCTATTTTAGTTGTTTCTGAAAAATAATGGAGATCAAAATATAATAAATAATGACAAGTGGAATTCCCACGATTCTGAAAATTGCTAAAATTAAAATTGATCCGATTAATAAAGTGATTTTCGGATAATTATCTTCTAATTTCATCGATTTGAATTTCATGGCAATCATTTTTATTGGACTTATTAAAAGCCAGGAACTAATGAAGGTTAAGGCGAGTAAAAATAAATCAATATATTCAAAAATAAAAAGTAAAAATTTAGACGACGATTCCATTGGTTTTGAACCATACACATTTAAAAGATAGAAAATTCCAAAGATTAAAATTGTATTTGAAGGCGTATTTAAACCTTTAAAATAATAAGTTTGTTCTTCATCTAAATTAAAAATCGCCAATCTCAAACAAGAAAAAACGGTGATGAATAAACCGAAATATTTTATTTCAAAAGGAAGTTCTATTCCAAATAATTGATTTCCAAATGGTTCCAAAGCTTTATACATCGCAATTCCCGGCAATAAACCGAAACTCACCATATCTGCAAGAGAATCGAGTTGCGCTCCTAAAGTCGAATTCGATTTCATTGCTCTTGCGATAAATCCATCGAAAAAATCCAGGATTAAAGACAGAATAATGCAGATGGCGGTGATCTTATAATTCCCCGTGATCAAATGAATTACGCCAATGCTTCCTGAAAACAAATTGGCGAGCGTAAAAGCGTTTGCGAGATTATTTTTAATAAAATTCATAAAAGCAAAAGTAAGGTTTTTATTAAAATTGATGTTAGCATTACAAATGAAAAAACGAATTAATATGGAAAGGTGAATTTAATGTAAATTTGTAGCCTAATTTTGAATCAATTTCATGAAAGAAATAAGATTACAGGAACTCTTCACCCTTTTTTACCGAATATTTTTGGCGTATTTCTTCTATCAGATCGCGCGTTTTTTATTTTGGTTTTTTAATAAGGATCTCATCAAAATCGATTCTGTTTCAGACTATTTAAGCATTTCCTTCCATGGATTTGCGTTTGATACCACAGCAATTTTATACGTGAACTCGCTTTTTATTCTGTTGAGTTTGATCCCTATTCTTATCAATACCAAAAAGGTTTACCAGAAATTTCTGTTTTACCTCTATTTCATCACAAATGGAATTGCGTACGGAATGAATTTCGGTGATTTTATTTATTATAAATTTTCTCAGGCGAGATTAACAACGGCTGCGATGAACGTCGCACAGCATGAAAATAATTTAGGAAAAATATTTATTCTTTCGGTTATAGAACATCCGTTTGTTATTTTTTGGTTCGTCGTCATGATGATTTTCTGGATCTTCCTTTATAAAAAAGTAAAAGTAAAAGAATTCAAACCCGAAAAAAAAGCAGTCTATTTCATCTCTTCCATCGTTAGTTTATGCATAATTGCTACGTTGGTTGTGGGCGGAATTCGCGGTGATTTCAAACATTCAACACGACCGATTAATTTGGTAGATGCGAATCGGTTTGTGAAAAATCCTCTTCAGGCAAATGTTGTTTTGAACAGCGTTTTCTCCTTTTTCCGAACCATTGATACCAATAATTTTAAAGAAGTTCACTTTGTAGATCAAAAATTCATTGATGAAAACATCAAACCTTATAAATTGTATGTTCGGGAAAAAGTAGAGCCAAAACCGAATATCGTTATTTTTATTCTCGAAAGTTTCGGTAAAGAATATTCCGGTGCATTTAACAAAAATACCAACATTAAAAACTTTGTTTCTTACACTCCTTTTTTCGACAGTTTGGCGACTCAAAGTTTAATTGCGACGAATGCTTTTGCAAATGGAAGACAGTCGATCCACGGAATGAGTTCTGTTTTGGCGGGAATCCCGAGTTTGAAAGATGCTTTTACGAGTTCCCCTTATTCGAATCAAAAAATTCAGTCTATCGTTTCTGTTTCCAACGAAATGGGTTATGATACTTCTTTCTTTCACGGCGCTCCAAATGGCTCGATGGGATTTCTGGGCTTTGGAAATATTTTGGGTTTCAAACATTATTACGGGAAGACAGAATATAACAATGATGCTGATTTCGATGGGATCTGGGGGATTTGGGATGAACCTTTTTTCCAGTTTTTTGCAAATACTCTGAACAGGAAAAAATCTCCTTTTATGGCGACTTTGTTTTCAGTTTCCTCGCATCATCCTTTTAAAGTTCCGGAAAAATACCAGGGAAAATTTAAAAAAGGTCCTTTAGAAATTGACGAACCGATCGGTTATACTGATTATTCGCTGAAAAAGTTTTTTGAAACGGCGAAGAAAATGCCGTGGTATAACAACACGATCTTTGTTTTAGTTGCTGATCATACGAATCAGACTGGGTATCCGGAATATGAAAAAGCAATGAACCGTTTTGCAATTCCGATCTTGCTTTATTCACCGAATCCGAAATATAATTTGAAAGGCGAAATTACAAGTCCGGCGCAACAGATCGATATTTATCCGACTTTAGCTGATTTAATGGGCTATAATAAAAAAATAAGAAGTTGGGGCAGAAGTTTGGTTTCAGATAAAAATGAGGAATCAATTATCGTGAATTCCAGTGGAGTAGAACAGTTTATCATTGGTAATTACATTTATCTTTTTGATGGTAAAGATTTTACAGGGATCTATGATTTCAAAGATTTAGGGTATCAGAATAATCTTCTGGGAAAAGTGAATACGCCAGAAATAAAATTGGGAGAGTTAAAAGCCAAAGCCTGGTATCAAGATTATATGGACCGCGTTATCAATAGAAAACTAAATTAGGTTTATTACTTCAATAATTTTTTGATTTTTAAGTTTGTGGTATCTATTTTGTAATGTATGCTAAGAATAATTAATAATTTGGTATTTAACTTTTTTTAGTTACTTTTATCCAACTAAAAATTAAAACAATTTTAAAAATGAAAAAAATAATTTTCTCTTTCGTTGCGCTTATGTTTGCAACACTTTCTTATGCTCAAATCGAAGGAAAATGGAAAACCATTGACGACGAAACGGGACAGGCAAAATCTATCGTAGAAATTTCCAAAAAAGCAGATGGTAAATATTACGGAAAAGTGGTTCAACTTCTCATCAAACCTGAACATGCAAATTGCATCGATTGTAAAGATGACAGAAAAAATAAACCAATTTTGGGAATGGAAGTGATCCGCGACATGAAAAAAGACGGTAATGAATTTACCGGTGGTACGATCACTGATCCAAAAACAGGAAAAACTTATAAATGTACTATTACGAAAGATGGTGACAAACTAAATGTTAGAGGATTTATCGGATTCTCATTCATCGGAAGAAGCCAAACCTGGTATCAGGTAAAATAATTTCAAATTAAATTTTGAACAGAAGCAATTCGAAAGAGTTGCTTTTTTTTGTGCGTATCGTTTAATGGTTTGCGAAAAAATCTTTACTTTTGTACTTTAATTTTTCAATCTATTATGAAGGAATATACTTTTAGAGAAGTGATTGCGCAGGCAATGAGTGAGGAGATGCGAAAAGACGAATCTATCTATTTGATGGGTGAGGAAGTAGCAGAATATAATGGTGCTTACAAAGCTTCTAAAGGAATGTTAGATGAGTTTGGTGCAAAAAGAATAATCGATACACCGATTGCTGAACTTGGTTTTACAGGGATCGCAATTGGTTCTGCCATGAACGGAAACAGACCGATCGTAGAATATATGACCTTTAATTTTTGTTTGGTAGGAATTGATCAGATTATCAATAACGCTGCGAAAATTCGTCAGATGAGTGGTGGTCAATGGAACTGCCCAATTGTTTTTCGTGGTCCAACCGCTTCTGCAGGTCAATTGGGAGCAACACACTCTCAAGCTTTGGAAAGTTGGTTTGCCAATATTCCTGGTTTAAAAGTGATCGTTCCTTCAAATCCTTATGACGCGAAAGGCCTTTTAAAAAGTGCAATTCAAGACAATGATCCGGTAATTTTCATGGAGTCTGAACAAATGTATGGTGACAAAATGGAAATTCCTGAAGAAGAATATTACCTTCCGATCGGAAAAGCAGATATTAAAAAAGAAGGAAAAGACGTGACTTTAGTTTCTTTTGGAAAAATTATGAAATTGGCGCTACAAGCCGCTGATGATTTAGAAAGAGAAGGTATTTCTGTTGAAGTGATCGATCTTCGTACCGTTCGTCCTTTAGATTTTGATACTGTGATCGAATCGGTGAAGAAAACAAATCGCCTGGTTATTTTAGAAGAAGCGTGGCCTTTTGGATCGGTTTCTTCAGAAATTACATATATGGTTCAGCAAAAAGCATTTGATTATTTAGATGCGCCGATCAAGAGAATTACCACTCCCGATGCGCCGGCTCCATATTCTTCTGCTCTTTTCGCAGAATGGTTCCCGAAACTAGAGAAAGTGAAGGAAGAAATTAAAAATGCCATGTACATCAAAGCATAAAAAATTAAAACTCTCGAAAGAGAGTTTTTTTTTTAGTTTTTTTTTCAAAAAATCATTTCAGAATTGGTTTTTAATCTAAATTTGCATCCTAAATATTATTGAATGTCTGCAACAATTGAAGGAGGTCAACATATTAATACCCGAAAACTCACCACGATTGGCGTTTTAGTCTCTCTCGGAATCGTTTTCGGCGATATCGGAACATCTCCTCTTTATGTAATGAAAGCCATTGTGAACGCGAGGACCAATGGTGGGAATATGCCATTCGATGAATATATCGAAGGTGCGCTTTCCTGCATCATCTGGACACTCACTTTGCAAACTACCGTGAAATATGTGATGATCGCGCTTCGTGCTGATAACAAAGGCGAAGGTGGTATTTTGGCGCTTTTTTCTCTCATCAAAAATATTAAAAAAGGCTGGCTCTATCTCATTGCGATGATCGGCGCCTCCGCTTTGATTGCAGATGGTGTGATTACACCTTCTCTTACAGTGATCTCTGCAATTGAAGGTTTGAAAATTTATAATCCACATACACCAGTTGTACTAATCACCTCCGTAATTTTAATTGTAATTTTTACAGTGCAGCAGTTTGGAACGAACTCGATCGGTAAATTATTCGGGCCTGTAATGGTGATTTGGTTTTTAATTTTGGGTGCTTTAGGATTGTCCCATTTAGTGGATGATTTAAGTATTCTAAAATCATTTAATCCTTATTATGCCTACAAATTAATCGTGCATTCACCAAGTGCGATCGTGATTTTAGGGGCTGTTTTTCTCTGTACGACAGGAGCAGAAGCGTTGTACTCGGATCTTGGTCATTGCGGTGCAAAAAATATTAGAGTAAGCTGGATCTTTGTGAAAGTAATGCTGATCTTAAATTATCTTGGACAAGGTGCTTGGGTTTTAAAAAATTATGATCTCGTTCACAACGGTGGTATCAATCCTTTTTTTGGTGTAATGCCGGAATGGATGCTGATTCCGGGAATTATCATCGCAACAGCAGCAGCGATTATTGCAAGTCAGGCTTTGATCACAGGATCTTTCACTATTTTTTCTGAAGCAATGTCGCTCAATTTTTGGCCCAATCAGGAGATCGATTATCCTTCCGGGGTGAAAGGTCAAATGTATATTCCCAAAATCAACTGGGGTCTTTTAATACTCTGTTTGATCGTGGTTTTACATTTTAAAGAATCCGGGAAAATGGAAGCTGCGTACGGTTTATCAATCACCATAACCATGTTGATGACCACTGTTTTACTGGCTTTTTGGCTCTATAAAAAACGGATCAATAAATTTATAATTTTAGCGTTCGGATTGGTTTATCTATCAATCGAACTTGGTTTTTTCAGTGCAAACGTGATTAAATTTTTCGAGGGTGGTTGGATCACAGTCGTCTTGGCAGGATTTATTGGTGTATGCATGTACGCATGGTACAACGGAAGATTGATCAAAACAAAATTCATAAAATTCGTAAAGTTGAGTAAATATGTTTCAATTATTAAAGATTTAAAACTCGACGAAACCATTCCCAAATACGCTACCAATCTTGCATTTTTGAGTCGTGCGAAAAGAGAAGATGAGGTAGAAGCAAAAATAATTTATTCAATTCTGCGAAAACAGCCAAAAAGAGCAGATCACTATTTTATCTTAAATATTATCAATCAGGAAGATCCATTTACCTTTAAATATAATGTAGATGAAATTATGCCTGGAACCATTTACCGCATTAATTTCTTGCTTGGATTTAAAATCGACAGAAGAATCAATGATTATTTCGATGATGTTTTGGCAGACATGATGGAAGAGGGAAGTATTCCTACCCGAAGCAGTCATCCCTCGTTGAGAGCTCATAATATTCCGCCAGATTTAAAATATGTGATCATCGATAACACCTATATCAACGATACTTTGTTGACGGTGAAGGAGAAAATTACGCTCAATATTTACAATTTTGTGAAATATATCGGCAGCGATGACTTCAAAGCGTGGGGAATTTCATCTCATAATGTAGTAGTAGAATCTGCACCAATACTGGATCAAAAGGTGATTAACAAAAAAATACAGCTGGTAAATTTCAGACATTATAATTCTGAAAAATAGGAGAATTCTAATTTAATGGTGCAAAAGGCATTAATTTAAAATTCGATAAATTTGTACCTAATAATTTTTAATGGAAGCCAATCATAGAGAGCTAAATATCACAACAATTAAGGACGTTCTTAGACAATATCTGATGGATAAAGGTTTTAGAAACACTCCTGAACGATACACGATTTTAGAAGAAATTTATTCGATGGAACATCATTTCAACGTAGATGATCTCTATCTTTTGATGATGCAGAAGAAATATCATGTTTCGAAGGCGACCATTTATAACACCATCGAAATTTTTCTGGATGCAGGATTGATCAGAAAGCATCAGTTTGGGGAGAAAACACTGACATCTTCGTCCTACGAAAAATCCTATTTCGATAAACAGCATGATCATTTGGTCATCTATAAAAAAGGTTCTGACAAAGAAATCGAAGAGATCATAGAGTTTTGTGACCCCAGAATTCAGGGAATTAAGGATGCGATCGAAAGTACTTTTGGTGTAGATATTGCTTCACACTCACTCTATTTTTACGGAACCAAAAAGAATTAATGAAATATCTTTTCGTTTTTTTTCTCTTCATCAGTGCCACTATTTTTGCGCAAATTCCTACAGAACCCAAAGTTCCTGTAGTCAAAGATGCATTCTTTAATCAGTCAAAAACGCAGCAGGCTACGGCCGAAAAAGTTCATCATACCCATTCTGATAAATTTGGAAGAGACCCTTTAAGATATGAGGGAAATCCTTTTTTTGAAGGCAATGTCCAGTTTGATCATCAAGGTTCTGTTTTAACTGCCGATATTGTAATTCTCTATCAGGAGCAAAATTTTGTGAAAGCCATTGGAAACGTAACGCTTAGAAACCCGGATGGTTCAGTTATTACATCCGGTGAAATGGAATACGACGGAAATACACAAAAAGGTATTGCGCGCAAAAACGTAGTTCTTACTGATCCCGGACAAACCATCAAAACTGAAATACTTTACTACGACCGCCTTTCAAATAATGCTTATTTCAATACCGGCGGAACTATTTCCAAAGATGGAAATGTGATGTACACCAAATCGGCAAATTATGATTTAACAAGTCGTCTGATCGATTTTACAGGAAACGTAAAAATTGATAATGCTGAATATACCGTAGAAGGCGTGAATATCATTCAGAACCAAAATACCAATACGGCAACTTTCAACGGTCCGACAACCATCATTAATAAAAAAAATAGCGCCAATCAGATCTATACTGAAAAAGGAACCTATAATATGAATTCCAAAGAAGTATATCTGAAGAAGAATTCCCGCATTAATTATAACGGTAAAATTTTAACCGGCGATGATCTATACTTCAATCAAATTACCGGATTTGGAACAGGAAAAGGGAATGTAACGCTACGTGATCCTGAGGAAAAGCGCTATATGAAAGGAGGGTACGGTGAGATCTTTGAGAAAAAAGATTCTGCCATGATGACTGATAAACCTTATGCAGTAAAAATTTTAGAGAAAGATTCAATGTATTTTTCCGCAGAAAGAATTTTGGCGTATCAAAATATCGACACTCAAGATCCGTTAAAGAAAAAAAGTTTTCTGCGAGCTTATAAAAAATCCAGAATGTTCAAATCAAATATTCAGGTTAGAGCAGATTCTTTAAGTTTTAATGAAACCGACGGAATCATGAATCTTTTCGGAAAACCGATCGCCTGGAGTGGAGAGAAACAAGTTACGGGTGATAAAATAGAAGCCTATTTCGATACTCAAAATGAATTTATTGATTCCTTGAGAGTGATCGGAAACGCCTTTGCTATAACCAAAGCAGATTCTCTCAATAAAAAAGATGAATTCAATCAGGTCAAAGGTAAATTGATGACTGTTTACTACAAGAATAATGAAGTGAATCTCGCAAAAGTAATCGGAAATGCACAGGCAATTACTTATGCAGATGAGCCGAACGAAAAGACGAAAGAAGTAGAGCGCATCGGTGTTGCTTTATCAACGTGTGGAACCATCGAAGCGCTTTTTGAAGATCGAAAAGTTCAGGTCATTTCCTGCAACATCGGTGCAAATACAGATATTTATCCGATGAGTCAAATTGCGCGCGAGAAAAGATTTTTCCCTGATTTTAACTGGAATACTAAAGACAGACTTCGAAAATGGCAGGATATTTTCCTGGATTCTCCAGCGTATCAAGAAGTAAAATATGAATCAGACGATACGCTCTTTGATGCTGCCCGGAAAACGATCGACGACGCCAAAGCAAAAGAGGAAGCGAAGAAACCGAAGCGAGTCCGTAAGTAATTTTCTCACAAGATTTTGATGTCGATTTGTAAAGGTTTACAAAAGCGCGATCATATTTAAAACGGTTCCTGACTAATTATTAAAAAGTATAATTTTTCATATTAAAAATAATATCAAATTATTGAGTTGTAAATAAATTTATATGAAAAAAATATTTTTAATAATAATTTTTTTATTCATACAAAATCACTTAAAAGCCCAATTAGATCTAGAACATTGGTTTCCGCCGGTTTACAAAACAGGGGGTGATATCAGCAACGCTGTCGTTTCCCTATCCACTGATAAAATTACCCCATTTAAAGTATTTATTTATAATGCCGATCAGGTTATTGGAACGGTTATCCTGAGTAAAAATAATCCTGCAGAATACAACTTAGGAAACAATATAGGTGCTGTTTTTGCTGACAATATAGCAGATACGATGACAAATCTCAATGCAGGTTTGCATCTGGTTGGCGAAAATAGTTTTTATGCTCATCTGAAATTTTACGGCACCAATACAGAAATCATTTCTTCTAAAGGTAAAACAGCCTTAGGGAAATCTTTTTTCATTGTAAATGATCAAAATATCATCTATGATAACAGCACGTACAGCTTTAATTATCAGGCAAGTTTTATGGCTTATGCTGATGACACTCATATCAAAATAAAGAATTACAGCAAAGGTCTCGTTTTTACTGATGGTTCAAAACAGGATGAAATTAACATCACGCTCAATAAAAATCAATCCTATATTGTAGCCGCATTGAAAAGAGATAATTATGCACCAATCGATGGCTTTAATGATTTTTATGACCCTAATCTCATCGGTGCTACAGTGACTTCTGATAAACCAATTGTTGTTTCCAATGGTAATTTTTTGAGTCAGGATGCAGGATTGGATATCAGAGGCAGTCTGAATATCGATCAAAATCTTCCCGTAAATAGGATTGGGAAAGAATATTTATTAATAAATGGAATGTCAGCCGGTAATTTTTACATGGAAAAATCACTGATCGTTGCCACAGAAGACAACACAAAGCTATTTTTTAATAATGAAAATGCTCCCTTTCAAACTTTGAAAAGAGGTCAGCATTATATTGGTCCTTATCAGGATAACAAATATCTTAGTGGTAATGAACCAGACTTTACCAATGAGGAGGGTAGAAAAATACCAACTTCTGCGATGCTCATCAGATCCGATAAACCTATTTACTGTTATCAACTTCTCGCTACTTTTCACGACAAGCCCAAAGATCCAAGAGGTTATGTGCCGAGAGTCGGCAGTTCAAGTGCAATGCTTTTATCTTATCCATTAGATAAAGATTATCAGCTAAAAACGGTCGTGCTGTCCAGTGTTGATAAGTTGGGAACCATTGATATGAGAAGTAAAATCTCCATTAAATCAGAGAAAAACGCCAATATAAAGGTTAATGGGATTGCAGTTTCCGGCGGAACAGATATTACCGGTAAACCAGGGTGGAAATATAATACGGTACAAAATTTAAAAGGAAATGTAGTCATTGAATCTGATAAAAGTTTAAACATCGATTTTGTCGGAGGAATTAACAAGATAGAAGGGGTGGAATATTCCGGTTATGCCGGAAGTGTCGTAAGTTACAGCAACGATCCGGTCATTACCGTTAATGGAAATTGTATAGAAGAAGGCATGTTGTTGTCTCTTAATAATATCGATTTTGATCTTATTCAGTGGCAATTAAATGGCGTAGATATTCCCGGCGCGAACAGCGGAACTTTTGTACCTGTGCAACCAGGAAATTACACTTGTGTTTTAACTTACTCAGGATTAAAATACACTACAAACAGTATTGCTGTCGTCAATTGTCCCTACACTGTTATTGAGAAAGATTTCGGTGCTATTTGCGATACTTTGGAAATCACACCATCTTTTTCGGCGCCCAACCAAAATACTGCAATTGCCAGGTTAGAAATTCTTAGTCAGCCTTTCAATGGAGTTGTGACCATCAATAATTTTTCTTTGAAATATACTCCGAATGAGGGGATTTCGGGGAATGACCGTTTTGTTTACAGAATTTGTAATGCTACAAACGGATTGTGTGAAACGGTCAAAGCTACCGTATTCGTTAATCTGAAACCCACCGCAGAAATAATTAATGAAATATATCCGGTTGTTGAAAGTAATGGAACTGCCACTTATGACCTCACCAAAGTAATTATCAATCTGGATAATAATCAGTATGATTTTTATGAAGATAGTGCTTTAACTAAAATTATTTTTTCACCCAGCTCTTTTCAGACAACGCTCGGAAAAGTATATTTGAAAATTTCAGCATCTTCGGGATGCTTTATTGTGAAAGAAATAATTCTATTATCATTGTCGAACAGCATCGATCTGCCGAATTTCTTTTCCCCAAACGGCGATGGAATTAATGATTACTGGGATTTTTCAAAATTACAAAGTTATAATATCACGCAGCTGCAGATTTTTGACAGATATGGTAAAAAGGTTTTCGAGCCCGATCAACCCATTACCAATTACCAGTGGTCCGGAAAGGACAATTCCAAAAAATCTTTACCAACTGATACTTACTGGGCAGTAATTATTTGGAATAACCCCCGAACCGGAATGCCAGTTATCAAACAAATGTGGATACTTTTGCAAAACAGAAATTAATTTTAACATGCAACACGATTTCTTTAAATATCAAGCACAAACAACGCAATTTGCCGCAGGTTTCGAAGTAGAAAAAGCGGTGGGAAGTTACATCTATGGAAAAGACGGTAAGAAATATCTCGATTTTGTGGCCGGAGTTTCTGCAAATACGCTCGGACATTCTCACCCGAAAATCGTTAACGCGATCAAAACGCAGGCAGAAAAATATCTGCACGTCATGGTTTACGGCGAATACGCTCAGGAAATGCCTGTGAAATTGTGCAAGCTTTTGGCAGATTCTACACCCGAACCTTTAGAAGTTACCTATCTCGTAAATTCTGGGGCAGAAGCTATCGACGGCGCTCTGAAGTTGGCAAAAAGATATACCGGAAGAGAAGAAATAATCTCCTTCCACAATTCTTACCACGGAAATACCCACGGTGCTTTGTCCGTTTCCGGGAATGAATATCACAAACGTGAATTTCGTCCGTTGTTGCCGATGGTCAGTTTTATTCATTTTAATGAGGAAAAAGATTTAGAAAAAATTACGGAGAAAACAGCTTGTGTTCTTCTCGAAACCATTCAGGGTGCAGCAGGATTTTTAGTTCCTAATGATGATTATCTGAAAAAACTGAAAGGGCGATGCGAAGAAGTTGGCGCGCTATTGATCTTAGATGAAATTCAGCCCGGATTTGGGAGAACAGGAAAGTTATTTGCTTTCGAACATTTTGGAATCGTTCCCGATATTATGGTCATGGGAAAAGGAATGGGAGGCGGCGTTCCGGTCGGAGCTTTTATGAGTTGTGAGAAAATAATGCACTCTTTATCACATTCTCCCAAACTAGGTCACATCACCACTTTTGGTGGTAATCCTTTGATTGCAGCAGCAAGTTATGCGACTTTAAAAGAAGTTTTAGAAAGCGGTTTGATGAATGAAATCGATGAGAAAGAAAAGCTATTCCGGGAATTACTCGTTCATCCGAAAATCAAAAACATCAACGGCAAAGGTTTGATGTTGGCGGTAAATCTTGGTTCGCCAGAATTTACTTTAGACGTTGCAAAACGCTGCATGGAAAAAGGTTTGGTTGTTTTCTGGCAACTGTACCGGAACGAATATTTAAGAATTTCGCCACCACTGACTTTATCTTTGGAAGAAATAAGAGAAGGTTGTGCAATTATTCTGGAAGTTTTAAACGAGTCTTAAAAATCCTTCGGAAAACAAAATTCCCTTAATTTTAGCCGGGATGGGAACGGCATCCCCCGATGATAAATATCATGCCTCATATTGCGAAATCTTCGTAATCGGGGATACAGTGGACAGCGCGTGGAGTTTTTGCAGAAAGTCCCAATTTGTTGCTCCTCAGAATTTTGTTTTTCAGAAAAAATATGTTGCGTAAATCAGAATTTAATTTATATATTGCGACACATTAAAAATAGGAGGCTTTATGGCGAAAACGAAAGTGCAATACGAATTTCCAATGCACTGTCAGTCGGAGATTTTATATGAATATATGGCAAGTGCAGAAGGACTTTCTGAGTGGTTTGCCGATGACGTAATAGAAAAAGGAGACGATTTCTACTTCACCTGGAACGGTGGTCCTGGTGAAAAAGCGACGCTTATTCGTTACAAGCCGGAAAGTTTTGTCCGTTACCGTTGGGAAGAGGATGAAGGCAGCAAAAACTATTTTGAAATGACGATCGTAATTGATGATATTACCGATGATCTGGCGCTGATCATTACGGATTTTTGCGATCCGGGTGATGAGGTAGAAAACCAGTTGTACTGGGAGAATTTGATCGAAAACCTAAGACTTAAATTAGGGGCAACATAAAATTTTTTTAACGAAATAACATGATGAACGATTTTCTCGTTCATTATTTTTTTATACTAAATTCAGAATTATTTTGGAACAGCTTATTGTAACTTCAGAAAATTTTCAGGCTAGAAATCGTGCATTTCTCTTTGGTGATGCGGTAAAGGTTTCTTTTTTCGTGCGCAATGTTGAATTGATCATGGCAGAGGAATGTTATTTTTTCCTCATGGCGTCCATGCGCAAAATGCGGATGAATATTCCGCTTTCTTATACGTTGGAATTTTTTCAGAATCTTTTTAAGGAAAAAATTATTGATGAAGGAATTTCAGATGGAATTATTCAGCTTTTAGTTTATCGTAATGCAGATGAAAATGCTTTGGAAAAAGCGGATGTGTCTTTTTATTTTGAAGTTAAAAATTTAGATGATGTTTTGGCGATTCAGGGTGAAAGTGAAATGGATCTCATTAAAGAAGTGAACGTAAATACCAATTTTCTAAGTACGATCCACACGCATTGCCCGGAGAATATTTACGCGGAAATTTATGCGAAGGAAAATGATTTGGATGATGTGATCTTTTTAAATCCTAATAAAAGAATTGCAAGAAGTATTTTCGGAAACCTTTTGTTCCTGGAAGGAAATGTTATAAAAATTCCTAAGACAACGGAAGGTGCTTATATTTCTCCGCTCATGGAAAATTTTGTCACATTCATTCACAAAAATAATCTGGCTGAAATTCAGGAATCTGAAATGATCGCTTTCGAGTCGCAAAAATCTGAAGAAATTTTGATGATTTCTGATGATAAAGGTCTATTCTCGGTTACAAAGATCAGAAATAAAACGTTTGAGAAAACCCGATTTACAGAAATTGTCGAAAAATGGAAAGCTAGTTTCGCCTAGAATTGACAAACCCGCGAAACAACCTTTTAAGTCCTTTAGCGGGTTTTTATATTGTAATCTCTTCGAGTATAACGATTGAAATTTTTTTAAATTATACGGCGAAATATTAAAGTTTTGTTAAAGTTTTGTAGTTCGTTCGTACAGTTAGTTCATGGAAATATTGTCAGGTGCGTTTGCCCAAAGTAAATATTCGCCGCCCAGGTTTTGCATGATATTTTTCCAAAGCGTTTGATCGTTGGGCAAAGTATAGTCTAAGTTATACACATCAACCACCGTCCACATTTTTCGTTTTACTTCATCTTCCAGCTGATGAATTCCCCAACCTGAATAGCCTGAAAAAACCTTAATTTCATCTACAGAAATGAGTTCATCAATTAATCCGGTTACTACATTTTCGATGTCTTCAGTGAGATAAAATTCTTTGTTTATTTCTGAGAAATTTTCAGTGACTTTTTTCCCTTTATTGATGAAGAAAATTTTATCATTTTCTACCGGACCACCTTCGTAAACTTCAACTGCAAAACCAAATATATGAAGCAATCTGTCGCTCATTCTTGAATTTTTTTTATTCAGAATAAGTCCAAAAGCACCGTTTTCATTATGGTCGACGATCAGGACAACTGCGCGTGAAAATATATCTCCCGAAATATCCGGAGTGGAAATTAAAATTTTACCTTTGTATGAATGATTCATCTGAATTGCAGGTCAAATAGAAAAACCTATATTCAAATGTAATAAAAAATTTTATGGAAAACTTGCACGACAAAAGAAAAGTTTATGAAAAGTCCCAACTTCTTGAAAATCAAATAAAAGAAAACCCGATCGAGCAGTTTCGGGATTGGTTTACGGATGCAAAGGAAAGTCCTAATATTTCTGAAGCCAATGCGATGGCAATTTCAACTTTAGAAAGTGATGGTTGTCCACGAACAAGAATGGTTTTGTTGAAGTCTTACACGTGGGAAGGTTTTATTTTCTACACCAATTACGAGAGTAGAAAAGGGAAAGCCATCGAGAATAATCACAAAGCTTGTCTGCATTTTTTCTGGCCTAATCTGGAGAGACAAATCATCATCAAAGCCAATCTGGAAAGGATCCCGGAGAATTTGAGCGATGGCTATTTTCATTCCCGACCAAAAGGAAGTCAACTGGGAGCTGCGGTTTCTCCACAAAGTCAAATTATTCCTGACCGTAATTTTCTAGAAGAAAAACTGAAAAATCTGGAAATAGAATATCAGGATAAAGAAATTCCACGTCCGGAAAACTGGGGTGGATATATTGCGAAACCGTATGAAATTGAATTTTGGCAAGGTCGCCCAAATCGTTTACATGATCGAATGATATACGAACTTCAGGAAGATTTCGACTGGAAGATTTCCCGATTGGCTCCTTAAAGAAAGCTGTTCGAATAATTTATAGCGCAAAAAAATCCCGAGGAATCGGGATTTTATTTTTTTAAAATAATCTAAAGATTATTTCTTCTTTTTTGTTGTCGCAGTCATACTTTCCATAACTGCTCCTGATAAATCAGCACCAGCTTTGAATTTAGCAACTTTTTTTGCAGCAATTTGAATTGGTTTTTTAGTTGCAGGGTTGATTCCTTGTCTAGCAGCTCTATCAGCTACAGAGAAAGTACCAAATCCAACTAAAGAAACTTTACCATCTTTTTCTTTCAAAGTAGATGTAACGTTAGAAATGAAAGATTCCAAAGCAGCTTTTGCAGCAACTTTTGTAATGCTCGCGTCTTTTGCGATAGCGTCGATTAATTCTGATTTGTTCATAATTATTAATTATTTAAGTTAGTATCATTATCAAAGCAAATATAAAACATTTTTCATATTGTGCAAATGTTTTCCAAATATTTAACAGAAAATCTATAAATTTCTCCAAATTAACAGAAACTACTAAATTGGAGACCATACGAATATTCGACGTTGTGGACTGCTAAAATTATGCCAAACCCTTTGTCAATCGAATAATTATCAATTTTGTATTCCTGTATTTAAAATTGTGAATTACTTAATTTAGCATTCATTTTTATATGATAACAGATTTTATTTCAGATCAAACTTAAAATTGCAGCAGATGATTGTCGCAGTGGTTATTAGCATGATGCATCAACAATAAAAATATTTACGCTTGTTTTGATTAAAATAATTAAATTTGCGCCATGCTAATTGAAGTTTTTAAATCTAAAATTCACAGAGTTCGGGTCACAGAATCCGATCTTAATTATATAGGAAGTATCACCATCGACGAAGAGCTGTTAGAAGCTTCCGGTATTATCGTGGGCGAAAGAGTTTTTATTGTAAATGTGAACAACGGCGAAAGATTCGATACTTATGCCATCAAAGGGAAAAGAAAATCAGGTGAAATTTGTTTGAACGGTCCTGCTGCGAGAAGAGTTCAGAAAAATGATATTATTATCATCATGTCCTTCGCGCAAATGACTCCGGAGGAAGCAAAAACTTTTCAGCCTAAAATTATTTTTCCTGACGAAAAAACAAACCTTCTTACCTAATTTCTGAAAATTCCCTCCATTTTGGAAGAAATCAAAAAACCAAATTCTTTTAAAACTTTATTAACCATCGCAGTTTCTTTAGGAATTGCTATGTTTTTTATGTGGTTGGCTTTAAAAGGAATGGAATTCAAAAAAATTGCAGGCTATTTTGCGAAAGCGAATTATTTCTGGGTTTTTGCGGGTGCAGTTTTTGGTGTTTTAGCCTACTGGTTTCGTGCCATTCGCTGGAATTTGTTACTCGAACCGATGGGTTACAAAATCTCCAATTCTAATGCTTTCTGGACGATTTCTTTTGGATATTTAATGAATCTTACTATTCCAAGAAGTGGCGAACTGGCGCGTTCTACCGCACTTTTCGGTGTTGAAAAAGTTCCTGTGGAAAAATCCTTTGGAACGATTATTCTCGAAAGAGTAGTGGATCTGATTTGTATGGGAGGATTTCTGGGTTTGACTTTAATCTTCAAATACAAAGCAATTTTATCCTTCTACCAATACGTAACCGCAGAAAAAAGTAAGACTACTGAAAGCACTTCAAATTCTAAATGGTTTATATTATTAGGAATAGCGGCTGTTTTACTAGTACTATTTTTTGCGCTGAGGAAAAAAATGGAGCAATTTCCTATCTATCAAAAGGTAGTTAATTTCGGTAAAGGAATTTTTTACGGCTTAACCTCAATTTTCAAATTAAAACAAAAAGGAAAATTCATTCTATTATCACTAGCCATTTGGATTTGCTATTATTTAGCGGCGTATTTGGTTTGTTTTGCCCTGCCTGAAACTTCTAATTTCACAATTGCAGATGGATTTTTCATCATTGTTGTCGGAACTTTGGGAATGATGGTTCCTGCTTCGGGAGGAATTGGTGCGTTTCACCTGGCTTTAAAGTTCGGAATTATGGCCTTATTTCTTTCAATGGGTAAAAACCCGGAAGAAGGAGGCGAAGTGGGACTTTCCTACGCTTTTATTTCTCACACGATGCAGTTGGTCATCATGATCATACTCGGAATAATCGCAATTCCTGTTTTGGCAAAGAATAGAAAATCTTAATTTCTATTTTCTCGGATCGCTTTAATTAATTTATTGTTTCGTTTTTCTGCTCTAGCGTTGCTCAAAGATAACGCTGCCCAAATTGCAGCCGGAATCCAGCCGAGGATCGTGATTTGTAAGAGGAAACAGATGATTCCTGTCAATATTTTGCCACGAACTATAAAGGATAAAAATGGTAATAAAATCGCTAATAACATTGCTTGGTTTGTTGTTTAGTTCAATAAGATTCTAGGTATTATCCGAAAGCTCTTTTCAATAAACTCTCAACTTTCGGTTCGCTTCCTCTAAAATTTTTGTACAGTTCCATCGCATCTTTTGTTCCGCCAGAAGAAAGTAATATTTTGTATTTCGCCGCGATTTCCGGATTGAAAATTCCGTTTTCTTTGAAATATTGAAAAGCATCTGCATCCAAAACTTCCGCCCATTTGTAGGAATAATATCCAGCCGAATAACCTCCTTGAAAAATGTGAGAGAAACTCGTACTCATTATCGTTTCAGGATTGCTTGGATAAAGATTTGTGGCTTTTGTTTCTTCAACTTCAAAGGTTTTTACGTCGCCAACTTTATCTGAATCGGTGTGATAAGCGATGTCTAAAAGTCCGAAACCAATTTGTCGCATCGTCTGATAACCTTCCATAAAATTCTTGGAATCTGAAATTTTTTGAATTTTTTCTAAAGGTAAAATTTCTCCAGTTTCATAGTGTTTTGCGAATGTTTTCAGAAACTCCGGTTCGTAACAATAATTTTCTAAAAACTGCGACGGAAGTTCCACGAAATCCCATTTCACAGAAGTTCCCGAAAGATTTGGATAAGTAGTATTTGCCAAGACGCCGTGCAAAGCGTGACCAAATTCATGGAAAAGCGTCGTAACTTCCTGGAACGTTAATAAACTTGGCGTATCTGAACTTGGTTTAGAAAAATTACAAACTACCGAAATATGTGGACGGTGATTTTCGCCATTTTTTTGATACTGATTTTTAAAACTAGTCATCCAGGCTCCGGCTCTTTTTCCTTTTCTTGGGAAATAATCGGCATAAAGAAGTGCTTTGAATTCGCCGTTTTCAAAAATTTCGTAGGTTTTTACTTCTTCGTTGTATTTTTGAATGTCATTTGTTTCTTTAAAATCTAAACCAAACAGCGTTTTAGCCAAACCAAAAACAGCGGCCTGAACTTTCTCCAGTTGGAAATAAGGTTTCAGCTCTTCATCATCAATGTCGAATTTTTGTTTACGCAATTTTTCTGCGTAGAAAGTGTGATCGTAACTTTCCATTTCTTCGATTCCGTCGGTTTTTGCGAGATTTTTTAATTCTTCGATCTCATTTTCAGCGTAAGGTTTTGCTTTTTCTAAAAGTTCATTCAGAAAAGTTTTTACTTTTCCGGGTTCTTTTGCCATTCTTTCTTCCAAAACATAATCTGCGTACGTTTTGTAGCCGAGAAGTTGGGCTTTTTCCTGTTTCAGCTGAATGATTTCTTTGATCAAATTCTGATTGTCGAATTCATTATTATTGAAAGATTTTTTTCCGTTTGCCAAAGCCAGTTCTTTCCGAAGTTCCCGGTTTTCTGCGTAAGTCATCAAAGGCAAAAAACTTGGGTATTGCAAAGTCACCACAAATCCTTCCAGATTTCTTTCTTTTGCTTCTTCGCGATATTGTTCTAAAATTGGTGCTGGAATTCCTTTTAAATCTTTTTCGTCGGTAACGTGTTTGAAATAATTATTGGTTTCTGCCAAAACATTTTGTCCAAACTGAAGCGATTTTTTAGACAATTCAATGCTTATGTTTTTGAATTTTTCTTTTTCAGTTTCATTTAAAAGAGCGCCGCTTCTTACAAAACCTTTATAAGTTTCTGTCAAAAGCATTTGCTGTTCTTCGCTGAGATTGTATTTTTCCTTTTCGGTGTAAACTTTATTGATTTTATCAAAAAGCTTTTCATTTTGAGAAATTCTGGCTGAATATTCCGTTAGAATTGGAGAAACTTCCTGCGCAATTTTTTGAATTTCATCATTAGTTTCTGCAGAATTCAAATTGAAAAATATACTGGAAACAACTTCTAACTGTTCACCGGAAAAAGCCAAAGCTTCGATCACGTTTTCAAAAGTGGGTTCCTCTTTATTCTCAACAATTTCATTGATTTCTTTTTCGGAAGTTTTAACTAATTCCTGAAAAGCAGGAAGAAAATGTTCTTCTTTGATTTCGGTAAACGGTGCAGAATTATATTGGGTATCGAAGGTATTTAAGAGTGGATTCATATATTTTTTTAAAGAGACAAATTTAAGGAATTTTGATTGATGTTTATGCGGCTGTGTAAAGCGCGTAGAAATCCCAGATGAAGTGTATGAAGATCAAAACACCAATATTTCTGTATTTCGAATAGTAAACTGCAAATACCAAACCGATTACAAAAGGACCGATCATATTGATCCAGGTTCCGTACGCGTAATGAGCGAGGGCAAAAATGAGTGTGCTTATAAAAATTCCTAATAGTTTGCTTTTGGTGAGAGTTGTAATTCTGGTTTGCAAAAATGCACGAAAAAAAAGTTCTTCCACAACTCCTGCTGTTAAAGTGATTAAAAAAATCAGCGGGATATTATTTTTTACAGCATTCAACATCTGTAAAAGTTTTGGGCTGTTTTCTTTTGGTAAATGAAGTAGATGTATCAAAACCATCATTCCAAATAATGTGGCCAGAATTGCAATAACAGAAAGAAGATAGAATAAAATCCCTTGTTGTTCAGATTTCCAGATGATGATTTTTTCCTTCAATATCTTTCTGCAATAAAAGAATAAAAGTAATAATCCGGTCCATTGCCAAAGCCGGGAAAGTATTAAAACTTGCGTAAAAGATAGCTGCTTTTCGAAGATTTCCGTAATCAGTGGCGATACTGCTACAATAAGAAGAACTAAAATAATTCCCAGTATTATTTTTTTATTTTCTTTCATGGCGGTGAATTTATCTTTCTAATTCGTAACATTAATGAATAGTTTGTTACAAATCAATTATATCTGAGAATGTAAAAAAGGGTGAGTCTAACTTTCTATTTTTTTAAAGACTGTTAAAATAATTATAATGTTTGAAACCAACAGAAATAATTACCTTAAATTTGTCGATCATTCCCAAAAATAAAGGAATTTATAAAGAACAAAAATTCAAAAAAGAAAAATTATTTAATGAAAAAATTCACTGCAATTGCGCTTCTTTCTATAGCTCTGATTTCTTGTAAAAAAGAAACGAAAACCGTCACCAAAGTAGATCCAACAACGGGCAAAACTGTTTCGGTTGAAGTTCCGGTGGTTGATTCCACAAAAATCGTTGAACAGCCCGCTGAAACAATGGCGATCAAAGATTCATCGGGTGTTTATAAACAAACCTTTAAACTCGAAAAGGGAAAAACCTATCCTTTGACGACTTTTCAGAAAGATGTACAAACAATGACCGCTCCTGATGGAAAAACTCAAAGTGGAACCAGTGAAACGACTGATGAAATGACCTTCACCGTCAATAATTTCGATAAGGGAATTTATGACATTACCATCGATCTGTTAGGCAAAAAAAATTCTCAAAATGCCAACGGAAAGTCGATCGTTGTTGATACGAAATTGGCAGAACCCAAAGAAGATCAGCTGAAAATGATGTGGAAAGTGAACAAAGGTTTGGTCGGAAATAAGCTTAATATGAAAATGACTGAAACTGGAAAAGTAATTTCAATTACTGGTTTTGAGCCTGTATATACGAAAGTTGCAAGTTCCGTTGGAAGTGTAATTAAAGATGCGAAACAAAAAGAGAATTTTCTAAAAAGTTTCAAAGGAAGCTTCAATGAAAAAGTTTTAAAAGACCAGTTCACCAAAAATTTAAATTTAATTCCTGCGAAAGGAGCGAAAATTGGGGAAAAATGGACGCAGACTGAAAACGCAACTCCAGATGGCAAAATTAAACTGTCAACAAATTATACGATAAAAAGTGTTGATAACGGAGTAGTGAATATTGGAGTTTCCGGTGGAATCCCGCGCAAATCTGACAAAAAAACTCAGGAAGGAGTTACAAGAAGCATGAGTTCTGAATTAACGCAAAACGGTACGATCGCCCTTGATCAAAAAACCGGCTGGGTGAAGAATCAAAATATCGCGGTGAAAACTTCGCAATCAGAAACACTTTCTGATGGGAAACAAACACAAACGATGAAAAGCGTTTCTAATTCAACGGTCATTGTAAATCCCGCTAAATAATCAGTAATGGATGATGAACAGTGAGTAATCTTGGAGAACTTTCTGTTTGTAACTAATTTTCAACTTTATGAAATTTATTTTTGAATTAATAATAGCAACCATCATTATATTTTTTCTTTGGAATATTTTAAAGCGGATGTTTTTTGCCTCCTTTTATAAGTTTCCGAAGCCGGACAATCCACAGAAATCAAGTGGTGATCAATCGAAGAAGAATTTAGACTCAAGGATCAACTGGGATGCAGAAACGGTAGATTACGAAGAAATTAAAGAGAACAACGAAACAAAAAAATAATCAAGACCTTTCGAATTTTTAAGATTCGAAAGGTTTTTTATAGACTGAAAATTTAATATGTCGAAAAATAAAAAACTCATTTTCATCATTGGAAGCATCGTGGCTTTCGTGATCCTGGCTTTGGTTTATGCCAATCCTGTTCTCACGGGAAAACAACTTTTTCAGCACGACATTGTACAATACAAAGGCGGCGCAAAAGAATTGTTGGATTACAGAGCTCAAAATGGGGAAGAAACATATTGGAGCGATTCTATGTTTGGCGGAATGCCGACTTATCAAATGGGAGCGCAGTTCAAAGGTGATATCATTAAGAAAGCAGATGAGCTTCTGAATTTTTTGCCTAAACCTGCCAATTACATTTTTCTGCTTTTTGCGGGATTTTTCCTCCTCGGAATGGTCGTGGTCAGAAACTGGAAATACGCACTTTTAGGCGCCACTTTTTTCGGGCTTTCTACTTATTTTTATATAGCTTTAGCTGCGGGACATAATGGTAAAATTCAGACTGTTGCTTATTTTGCACCACTTTTAGCCGGAATTCTTTTGGTTTATATTCGTAAAAAATATGTGGTCGGCTTTATTGTCACCGCATTTTTTATGGGATTGCAGATCGCGGCTAATCACCCGCAAATGACCTATTATTTATTTATCGCACTCGGATTTTTATTCCTTTCCGAATTGATCCGGGCATTTCAGGGTAAAACAGACTGGAAACATTTTGGAATTTCTACCGCGATTTTAGCCGTTGCATTTTTGCTTGGAGTGGGTATGAATTCCCAAAGAATCATGGCGAATTCTGAATACATCACAGAAACCGTTCGTGGGAAACAAATTTTGGACAACGACACGCATTCCTCCGAAAAATCGGGGATGGACAAAGAAAGCATGTTAATGTGGAGTTACGGTAAAATGGAAACATTAAACCTGTTTATCCCTAGATTAATGGGCGGTTCGAGCAATGAGGAAGGTTCCGAAAAGATAATGGAAAAGGTGAGTGACTTGGTTCAAAACAACGCCCGTTCGCAAGATGAAGTTAATAATATCAGGAAAGCGTTTCAAAGTCCAACTTATTGGGGCGAACAACCCGGAACTTCTGGTCCGGCTTATCAAGGAGCAATCGTTTGTTTCCTAGCGATCTTAGGATTTTTCTTTGGCTGGAAAAAATACAGATACTGGATTTTAGGAGCTTCGATCCTTACCGTATTTTTAGCGTGGGGAAGTAATTTTATGGTTCTTTCAGATTTCTTTATTGATTTTGTTCCTTTCTATAATAAATTTCGGGCGCCAAGTTCAATTCTGGTCGTGGTCGAATTATTATTCCCTTTGATCGCAATTCTTGGTCTTTATCGTTTCTTTAATTCAAATGAAGAAACCGAAACTTCGACGGAAAATATTTTGACAGAAGATTACAAAAAGAAGATCTTAACTTATGTAAGTGTAGCTGTTTTAGGCATTACTTTTTTGTTGATCATCTTCGGAAAATCGATTTTAGGTTTTCATACGGACACCGAGAAAACTTATCTTCCGCCTTATCTTTTGGATTTTTTGGTGGATGAAAGATTTAAAATGTTCAGAATTGATGCGATCAAAGCAATTGTTTATGTCGCCGTTGCAGCTGTTCTATTATTCTTGAGTTTAAAGAAAAAAATAAGTCAGAATGTAGTGATCATCGTTATTGGTTTGGTAAGTTTATTTGACTTATGGAGTGTTAATAAGAGATATTTGAACAATGATAATTTCATTGATAAGACTTTTACTGAAAATCCTTTTCAAACCGAAAATTCGGAATTACTCATGCAGAAAGTAGGCGATAATAAAAATTTGCAGTCACTTCTTGCCAATGCCAATATCAATAAAACATTAGAAACTATTGCCGAAAAAGATAAAACGCATTACCGAATTTACAATCAGGTTTTAGGAACATTTAGTGAAACCAATACTTCTTATTATAAATCTTCTATTGGCGGTTATCACGCGGTAAAACTTCGTCGCTACGATGATATCATTAATGAATATTTTGGAAGAATCGATTCTGTAAAAGTGCCGAGGATTTTAAATATGCTCAACGCGAAATACATGATCTTTGGTGATGAAGAAAAACCCGAAGCTGTTACAAATCCACAATCGAACGGAAATGCCTGGTTTGTTTCCGATATTAAATTCGTGAATTCTCCGAATGAAGAAATTAAACAGATAGGGGAAGTTGACACGAAAAAAATCGCCATCATTTCCAAAGATGATAAGAAGTATTTCGACGGAAAACAGATCGCCGCAGATTCAACTGCATTTTTGAATTTAACCAAATACCAACCAAACGAACTCGAATTTAAGACGCAATCGAAAACACCACAACTGGCAGTTTTGTCCGAAATTTATTATCCAAAAGGCTGGAAAATGTTCGTCGATGAAAAAGAAGTTCCGTACATCAAAGCTGATTATTTGTTGAGAGCAGTTCATGTTCCGGCCGGAAATCATACCATAAAAATGATTTTCGCACCAGATGTGATCGCAAGAGGAAAATTAATTTCGATGATTTGTTTCGCCTTGTTTTTATTATTGAGTTTGGGTGGAATATATTTCATGTATCGCAAATCCGTAGGGACAGTTCGCGAACTGTCCGAAAATTAAAAATTTTCAATAAGCAGTGATTGTCCGAAAATTAAAAATTTTCTTTATAAATAATGGCGAACTCAGAAGATTTAAAAACAAATGAAATAAAAACCTTCGGTTTTTGGAGAAGTGTCGACTTGTCCCTACAATCAAAATGAAACCTGACAAAAAAATATTGATCATCACCTATTATTGGCCGCCTGCAGGTGGACCAGGAGTTCAACGCTGGTTAAAATTTGTAAAATACTTACCAGAATTTGGCTGGAATCCTATCGTTTTTATTCCGGAAAATCCGAGCTACCCGATTGTGGACGAGAGTCTATCTGAAGAGGTTTCAAAGGATGTGGAAATCATTAAAACAAAAATCTGGGAACCTTATCAAATTGCAGAATTTTTTGGCAAAGACAATAAAAAATTCAAGGCCGGACAATTCGATGTAGGAAAAAATCAAAGCTGGAAATCGAAATTCTCTATTTGGGTGCGCGGAAATTTTTTTATTCCTGATGCGCGTGTTTTTTGGGTGAATCCTTCCGTTAAATTTCTAAAGAAATATCTAAAAGAAAATAGATTTGATGCTTTTGTAACAACAGGACCACCGCATTCGATGCACTTAATTGGTTTGGAGTTGAAGAAAGAATTTCCCCACTTAAAATGGATCGCTGATTTTCGAGATCCATGGACGGAAATTTCTTATTATAAACATTTGAAGCTGACCAAATTTGCAGATTTGAAGCATAGAAGATTGGAGGCAAATGTTTTAAAAAAGGCCGATATTACTTTAGCGACAAGTTATTCTGATGCTGAAAATTTTAAAGCGAAAGGAGCGAATGCGTTTTGTATCACGAACGGTTTTGATGAAGTAAAGGTTAAAGTTAAGGTTGAGGAGAAGATTGAGGAAAAAGTCAGGGGAAAGATTGAGCATCCAAAATTTACATTAAGTTATATCGGCGTTTTGGAACAGCTTCGAAATCCTGAAGTTTTATGGAATGTTTTGAATGAATTATTGACTGAGGTGAGAAGTTTTAAAAAAGATCTCGAACTAAAATTCGTTGGTAGAATTGATGACAAGATCTTAGAAAATTTAGAAAATTCAAGTTTGAAAGATTCTATTCTGAATCTGGGATATCTTTCTCATTCAGAAGCGAATGCAGAGATGCTAAATTCAGATCTGCTCCTGATCACCAATTTTCCACAGGAAACTTCGGAAGGAATTATCCCAGGAAAGATCTTTGAGTATTTGGCGACGGGAAATCAAATTATTTCTTTCGGGCCAAAAAACAGCGATGTAAAGAAAATTCTGAGCGAAACGAAAGCCGGTCAACATTTTACCTACGATGATACCGATCTGGTGAAGGATTTTATTCTTTCTAAATATATGGACTGGAAAACGGGTAAATTAACGTCGAACACTAAAAATATTGAGCAGTTCTCCCGAAAAAATCTCACTAAAAAACTTGCTGAATTATTATAAAAAATCCCGCGTGAGGAGTAGGTGGAAATCCTTTCGAAAAAAGATTGGGAGCCGAATACCGACCTAAAAAAGAAGAAGCGCAAATTGAAAATTTGCGCTTCTTCTTTTTTTGGGCACGCCCAAAAACTTTTACAACCAACCTTGCTCTTTCATCCACTCATCATTGTAGATTTTCCCTACATATCTGGAGCCGTGATCATGCAGCAAAACAACAATGATATCGTCTTTTGTAAACTGATCTTTCATTTGAACCAAAGCAGCCATCGCACTTCCCGCAGAATATCCGCAAAAAATCCCTTCTTCTTTGGCTAATTTTCTGGCATAGATAGCGCCATCTTTATCGGTTACTTTTTCGAAATGATCAATGATCGACATATCGAAATTTTCGGGAATAATATCTTCGCCGATACCTTCCGTAATGTAGGTATAAGCGTGATCTGGATGAAGCTCACCCGTTTCGTGGAATTCTTTTAAGATCGATCCATAAGTATCGATTCCGATTACTTTTATATTCGGATTTCTTTCCTTAAAATACATTCCACATCCTGTAATGGTGCCGCCTGTTCCCGCTCCAACAACGAAATGCGTTAAATTACCCTCGGTTTGCTCCCAAATTTCTGGTGCTGTCGATTCATAGTGAGCAGTCCTGTTTGATAAATTATCGTATTGATTTACGTACCATCCATCTTCTGTTTCTGCGGCTAATCTTTTAGAAACCGAATAATAAGAACGCGGATCGGTTGGTTTTACATCGGTCGGACAAACAATTACTTCCGCGCCAACTGCCCGTAAAATATCGCATTTTTCCTTTGATTGTTTGGAGTTGGTTACGAAAATACATTTATAACCTTTTACGATTGCCGCCAAAGCCAAACCCATTCCAGTGTTCCCGGAAGTCCCTTCGATAATGGTTCCGCCAGGTTTTAATCTTCCGTCTTTTTCAGCATCTTCAATCATTTTCACCGCCATTCTGTCTTTTACAGAATTTCCGGGGTTGAAAGTTTCTACTTTAGCCAAAACCAACGCGGGAAAATCTTCCCCTAAAACTTTATTTAATTTTACTAATGGTGTATTTCCTATGGTCTCAAGAATATTTTGTGCGTATTTCATAAATATATTTAAAGAATAATTGTGTTAGTGGTCTAATTGAAGATATCGTACTATTTATCGATATAATTACGAATTTGCAAAGATATAATTTTAAATATTAATTGTATTTGATGGCTTTTACAGGAGAGATCTTACTGATCAAATAACTTGGTAAAATAAGAGAAATGCCTGAAACCAAAAGGATTCCCAAAGAAATTCCGAGAATGTAGAAGATATTCAGATCGACCGGAACAACACTCAGATAATAATTTTCGGGATTTAATTTAATGATGCCGAAATATTTCTGGATGAGGAGAAAACCTAGTCCGATAAGATTACCGAAAACCAGTCCGGGAATCATGATCATTAAAGTATAATTGATAAAGATCGCGCGGATCTGACCATTACTCGCTCCTAAAGTCTTCAACATTCCAATAGAATTCGTTCGTTCGATAATTAAAATTAAAAGCACCATCACAATATTAATGATGACCACGACCATCATAATGATAATGATCAATGCGATATTGGTGTCAAAAATTGCGATAAAATCCATGATCTGCGGATATTGATCAGTGGCTTTGATCGTGTAATTTTTGTAACCCGCGAGTTGATCGATCTTGGGTGAATCTTCATCGATGTTATTAATGTTTTTTAGAAATACATCAACACCACCAATTTCAGTATTTGTCATTCCCTGAATTTTCCGGGCATGATTGATCGCCCCGATAATAAAGAGGTCATCGATCATTTTAATATCGGTTTTATAAATCCCGACCACTTCAAATTTTCGGTATAGCGGACTTTGATTCTCTTTAGAAAAAATAGCAACAATACTGTCTTTCACTTTTAGATGAAGATCATTTGCGATTTTTTGAGAAATACAGATGCCGTTGTTAAAACCTTCTTCGGTCATGACAGGAGCTTTTCCCGCAATTAAAAATTTCCGGAATCTTGCAGAATCGAAATCTTTGCCTACACCTTTAAAAATAATTCCGGCAAAATTATGTTCATTGCGCAAAATACCGCTTACAGAAACATAGCTCTGTGTGGAAGCAACATCGGGAAGTGCTTTTATTTTTTTCAGTTGAAAACCATCTGTATTGAGAACCGAGGAATTATAGGAATTGTTGGATTGCTTAGATTTGATCGAAATATGTCCCGAAAAATCAGCCATTCTTTCTTTGATGGCTTTCTTAGAACCCAGTCCCGTAGAAACCGTGATGAGCGAAACGATCACGCCAAGCGCAACGGAAAGACGGCCAATAAATACGATAATCCGCGACAGATTATTTTTATTATCTTTGGAAAAAGCAATTTTTTTGGAAAAATATAAAGGAAATTTCAAGCGGATGAATTTAATGGTCAAAATTAAAGATTTACTTCTAGTTGTGCTAATTTATTTTGGTTTTTGCCAAATGAGTTCAGCGCAGGATATCGGAAAAAACTGTTTTAAAACTGGCGCTGACCGATCAGAATTGTATCTTCCTTTGCTTCGGAATAAAACGATCGCGATCGTTACCAATCAAACAGGACTTTTGCAAGACAAAGCTTTTCTCGTTGATTTTCTGGTAAAAAATAATATTAAGATAAAAACGATTTTCGCGCCTGAACATGGGTTTCGTGGCGATGCAGATGCTGGTGAACACGTAAAAAATGGAATTGATACCAAAACAGGAATTTCGATTATTTCTCTTTATGGCGACAATAAAAAACCGAAACCGGAGCAATTAAAAGGCATTGATATTATTCTCTTCGATATTCAGGATGTTGGCGTACGATTTTACACCTACATTTCCACTTTAACTTACGTGATGGAAGCCGGGGCGGAAAACAATGTAGAAATTATTGTTTTGGACCGTCCGAATCCGCAAGATGGTTTTATTGATGGACCGGTTTTGAAAGACCCATGGAAAAGTTTTATAGGGATGCACCCAATTCCCGTTGTTTATGGATTGACGATCGGAGAATATGGAAAGATGGTAAATGGTGAAAAGTGGCTGAAAAATGGTGTTCAGGCAAAATATACTTTGATCCCGATGCAGAATTATCATAAAAAGCAACGTTATGGAGTTTCTGCAGCACCGTCCCCAAATCTACCCAATGATAAAGCCATTAATCTCTATCCAAGTTTGTGCTTTTTGGAAGGAACGCAAGTCTCCGTCGGACGTGGAACCGATTTACCTTTTCAAATTTATGGCAGTCCGTGGACGAAAGATCTGCCCTATCAGTTTACTCCTAAACCAAATTATGGTGCGAAAGATCCTTTCTTGAACGGCAAATTATGTTATGGCGAAAATCTTTCGGAAAAAAATTTAGATCTAAGGGAACTCAATGTTGACTGGTTGCAGAAAGCTTACAAAAACTATAAAAATCCAACCCAAGATTTCTTTTTAAAAAATCTGTTCTTCGATAAATTAGCGGGAAGTGACGAATTGAGAAAGCAGATCGTTGCGGGAAAATCTGCAAATGAAATAAAAAATTCATGGAAAAGCGATTTGGAAAAGTTCCAGAAGATCAGAGTGAAGTATATTATTTATGAAGATTAGGACGAAAAAGTAATTGGCGCACATTCGGCAACCTATTAAAAATTTTAACACAATCAATAGGAGCGGGCTTTAGCCCGCTTTTTAAAGATAAAACAGCAGTGGCTTTAGCCAAAACTTATCATTTAAAAAGCTGTTAAAAACTCGCTTTCACCTGCATCGATCCAATATGAATCGTTCTTTCTCCCGAATTTCTGCCTTCATAATTAACATTGAGCTGAATAAAAGAATTCACAGATTGTTGCAAAAACACCGACCAAACCTCATTTTTTCCAGGCTTTAAACCATCGAGCATTTGATTGCCCACGATCGAAAAATTATTCCCGGTGAAATCATTATTGATGAAAGAGAAATTGCCACGAAGCGACGTTTTTTTCCAGTCCCACTGTAAACTTCCCGTTAGATCCAGAGTTTTCAAAAGTTCTTCACCATCTTTCCGCACTTTTTGTCGCAAGGCTGAAGAAAATTCTGCCTGCAACATTTCTGTAAATTTATAAGTTGCTTTTGGTTTCGTTTCAAAATTATTCAGAATATAATCCCGTGATTTAAAAAGTTGGGAAGCGTTTTGGATCTGATGAACTGAATTTTCCCAGTCGATGCGGAAATCTTTATTGAACCAGTAACCAACATTAAGAAAATTAGATGTTTGCGATCTTTCTTCATTACTAAAATTGGCGTTGATCAAATTATCATTCGCGATGAACCGATAATTCCCGTTCCAACCAGATTTGTCGGTCGGATTAAATTGTGCGGAAGCAAGCAGATTTTGGTTTTTCAGAATTTGATCTTTATTTTTTTCAAAAGGATTCAAAACAAGAACCTGATCTTTTTTGTAGAAGGAATTTTGAGAATTCAGGGAAATATTGAAATTCCAGCGTTTCAGAAATTTATTTTCAGAGTTGAACACAACCGATGGATTCACAAACAAAGCCAGCTGTAATTTATTTTTATTGGAAGGAATATAGTTTACCGTGTTCGTATAAACTCTTATATATTTCGCTAAATCTACGTATTCTGCGATCTCAAATTCGTCGAGTTGTTGTATTCCATCGCCGTTGTAATCAGTCCATTTGTAAATTCCCTGACCGTCAGTAACTTTAATATATTGAAATTCACGCTGCGCTTCCTGACCATTTCCGAGTTCATAAAATGCCTGCAAACGCATTCCATTTCTGAATAATTGCTGGTTGTATAGAATATTTCCAACCACAAAATCCTGATTAAATTTCGCGGAAACATCCTGGTTTTGATAAGAAAATTTACGGTAATGAATTAGAGCATTCAGCGTGGTTTTTTCAGTTTTAATGATTTGACTTTCAACCATGATTCCCAAAATATGATTCATGTTTTCTAAGGCATTGTTTCGCACAGAATCATTTTGACGGAAATAAACTTTAGCCAATAATTTTGTTCTTGTAGAATCACCAATTTTTTTCTGAAGGAAAACTTCTTTCCAACTGAAACTGCTCACATCGAGTTGCTGTGTTTCATTGAAAGTTTTTACATTATGCTCTAAATTTCCACCAATTCCCCAACTTCCTTTTTTGGTCGTGTATTCAGAAATGACGCCGCTTCTTACAAATTTGGTGTTTTGAAAAGTCGCTTTGGTGTCAAGGTAAGAAAAGTTTCCTTTCGTGCTGAATCGCCCCGTAAGAAAGCCAAAATCGAGATCATTTTTAATTCCTCTGTAAGAATTTTTTTCGTCTAAATAATTGATCTTATAATTAAGGAAAGAACGGTTTTTCCAGTTGTTTAAAAAACTAAAGATCAATCGGTTTTGGGTAATCTGATTAAACTCCTGAACCAGATTAAAATCCCGGGAAAATTCGACATCATTAATTCGGTCCAGGATATGAAATTGCGCGTCGATATGCTGAAATTCAAAGCTAGGCGTCCCTTTCCAGTTATTTCTGGTAAATGTTTTATTTCCGAAAACTCTTCCTGCGTAACCGATATTTTGATTGGAATCTTTAGAAGAAAACAAATTCACATCATAATTACTCAAAGAAAAATCAGCACCGATTTTTCCATCTTTCAATAAGAATTCAGAATTCGCAGAAAAAACCTGCGTTTTTTGCGGAGCGGGTAATTTTCGAACTGCCCGGTAATCTCCCATATTATTACCGACATACTGAAAAACCCGACCATTATTTGTTGTTTGTTTAACTTGATAATCGCCCAAATTCTGACCGAAATAAGTAAACGCAACCTGATACAAAGTTTGTGCTTTATCGCTGGAGAATTCGTAATAATTTCCGTTGGGATTTGTGATAAGTTGATACAAAATTTTATTCACATCGAATTCTGTCACTGTTCCGGATGGAGCGTACATAAGTTCGGGATTGTTTCCTGCACTGGCGAGAATTTGCTCGTCTTCTTTGCTTAAATTTAAAGAAAGGGGCGCGTTTTTATTGTCATTTTCGAGAAACCAGTTGAAACCGAATTTCATTTTTTCTCTTTCATGCTGAATTCCTCCCGTGACGAGAAATCTGGTGTAGTTTCGATTCGCATAATTGTAGGAAATCGTAATGAAGTTCTGTTTGAAGATCGGTCGAAAACTCGTGAAAGTAATTTCTCCTGTATTATAATTAATAACGTAATCTTGATTTTCGCCGCGTTTCATTAGAATCCCATCAATGAAAACCTGTTCAGAACCTGAAATAATGGTGATGAACTGTTCCCCATTTTTACCGCTCAGTCGATAAGGTCCCTGATTGCCTTCGATTCCCTGGAAACGAATTCTGTGAAATTCGCTGCGGGCAACTCCGGCAGAAATATCTACATACGTTTTATGTTCAGTTCCGAAATTGGTTTGAAATTGTAAACCCATACTTCGCCGTTGATACCTGCCGAAATAAGTTCTGTCGTCCAATAGATCCAGATGTCCCGCGCGAAGAATGGAGCGATCCTTAATATTTAGCTGCAGGTAAATTTTATCGAATTCTTCTAAGGTCTGCGTGTAGCCATCGGCTTGAATGGGTAAATTATGATCTGAAATCGACGCCAAAACAGAAACGTCGTTTGAAAGCTTGCCGGAGATTTGTAAGTCCATTGAACTTTGAACACTTTGACCCTGATTATTTCCAAAGGTAATTCCGCGAATGATGGAACCTTTAGAATTGAGATCACCCAAGATCTTAGATCGCGAATTTTTCACCAAAACCCCTTCATCGACAATAATTTTATTTTGAGTTCTAATAAAATCCAGCGTGTCTTTAGAAAATACATCTTGATCAATACGGGCAGCAAGAATGGAATCCTTTTTTGTAGAGTCGGCGGGAATATTGGGATTTTTCCACGAAAAGATTTGAGCAGTAAATAAATTTAATGCTGAAATCATGAAGACTAAAAAATATATTTTTCTCGCCAAATCTGTTATAAAAGAGTCTGTAAAAATAACGAAAAAGTGTATTTAAAAGTATTTTTAAACATTTAACAATTACTTAATGTTATCATTATGATATTAATAAAAAAGATTGTATTTTTGCGGTATAAATTATTAATTATTTAAAATTTCTATTATGAGAAAACTTTATTCTTTATTCGCAATTGCAATGTTCTCTGTAGCTGCTGTTGCGCAAACTACATTATTGTCTGATGATTTTGCTTCTGCAAGTACTGGTGATAATACAACTACAGGCGGTTCCGGTATTGCGTGGACTGGAGACGCAAATTTTCCCGATGCAGGAAATGTAAAAGTGTATCAAGCGGGAGGTGCTGTAAAAATAGGTACTGGTTCTTTAGTGGGTTCAATTACTTCAAAAACTTTAGATCTTTCTCAAGATGGTGGAGCTTTTAAAGTTTCTTTTGATGTAAAAGGTTGGACTGCAGTAGAAGGAGATATTACGGTAACTGTTTCTGGATTGGCTGCTCAAACGGTAACTTATGTTGCTACACGTACAGATAGTTTTGAAACTAAAACTCTTACATTTACAGGAGGAACAGCAGGTTCTACTGTAACAATTGCTACAACTGCAAAGAGAGCATTTATCGATAATGTAAAGGTAATAACAAGCCCTGTTGTTTTAGCAGTAGGTGATGTAAACGCTACAAAAGCAAACTTGGTAAAAAATACTGTAGTTGGTAATTCAATTATTTTCGCTTCAAAAGCAAACGTACAGGTTGTGAACATGAACGGACAAGTAGTAAGAACTTCATCTGTAAACGAGAATTCTAAAATGGACGTTTCAACTTTGACAAAAGGAACTTATATCGTTACAGGTAATGTAAACGGAAAAGCAGTTTCTCAGAAAATTATCAAAAAATAATCTTTTGATTTATTAGCATAAAAAGGAAGATTATTTAATTAAATAGTCTTCCTTTTGTTTTATTTTAAAAATATATCTGATTACATGATATTTATGGTAAACAATTACATAGATTTGTAATCCAAAATTTATAACTAATTTAATTTATAATACAATGAAAAAAATCTTTACAATCTTAGGAGTTTCAGCAGTAGCTCTAATGAGCGCTCAAAACTTAATTCCTAACCCAGGATTCGAAGCTTGGACAGCAGGTGCTCCTGATGGTTATTATGTAACTGGAACTACAATCGTTCAGGGAACTGGTGCTAATAAGCACTCTGGTAATTTCGCAGTAGGAATTACAGCTCCAACTGCGGCAACTGGTAACAAAACAATTAATCCTACTCCAGATATTAATGTGGAGGCAACGAAAACTTACGTTTTTTCAGGATGGGTTTTAGACAATACTCCAAATGCGAAATTTAAGTATTGGAATCAGTTTAGAAATACTGCTGATTTAGGATCTAACCCACTTCAAGCGGGAGATTTCACAGTAGATTCTCCACAATGGATCTTTTTTAGTGCAGAAGCAGTGCCAACTGCAGGTGCAACTGTAGCCAGACCAGGACTTAGAGTTTACGGGGAAAGCGCTGCTAACAATGGTGGTGTAATCTATGTAGATGATATTAGTTTCCAAGACAAAGCTACAATGGCTGTAACTGACGTTAAAGCTTTCGACAGCGAAGTGAAAATGAATACTGTTATCGGGAATGAATTACAAGTAACTCTTCCAGGAAGAGCAACGGTAAACATTATTTCTGCAGATGGTAAATTAATCTCTTCAAACAGAATTAACAGCGGAGACAAAATCAATACTTCTTCTTTAACTAAAGGAATTTATATTGTAACTGTTGACAATGGTTCTGCGAAAGTGAGCAGAAAAGTAATGAAAAAATAAGATCATCTCTTATCAATAAAAAAGCCGCTTTTTTAAGCGGCTTTTTGTATAGGCAATAACTCCCAACTCCCAACTCCCAACTTCCCGCTTCTAACTTTAAAACCATCCTCTACTGAAATAGTTAGTAATTGCACTGAAATTTAAAACCAAAGTAAAACGAATTCTCTGCCCGTAATCTTTAAAGGAAGGTTCAAAACCTAATGAACTTTGTATGGGGAAATAAACCTCCAGAAAATCAGGAATAACCTTTACTTTCACGCCTGAATCCCAAATAAATTGCGGATCATGAGATTTGCTTTTGTAAACTCCCGCATCAGCATAAAAATTAAACCAGCGCCAAATATGAGAGTCCAGATTGATGGAAGTGATCCACTGATTTGCCGTGTTTCCAACATAAGATTTAAAACCACCTTCTGCCAAAATTAATTGCTGGGAAAGCAATCCCGTTGTTGCACTTTGCCCTAAAAGTCCGTAAGAAAAAGAGTAATTAGAAACTTTTGAGATCCCGTAATCGAAGAGATTATTTTTGGTTTTATTGGTCAGAAAATATCCACCGAAAAACCGCAGACTCAATTTTTTATCTTTTGCATATTCCCACCGGTAAAAGGTTTCAGCAGAAATTTTCTGAAAATCCTCCATAAACTGCAGATTTGCACTCGCATACTTTTCGTGGATCAACTGTCGATCCGAGTAGCCGTAACCAATGCTCCACATGTTGTATTTTTGATATTCGTTCTGTGCAATCATTAATGGATTCAGATCTTTATCATAAAAATTATAAGAAACCCCCAAACTTCTGCCGATATCACTCCTCGGATTTTTTGCGAAATTGATGTTGGCAAAAATGCCAAATTTGCGGTAAGACAGATCATAATCGTAATGAAAATAGGAGCCCGAAACACCAATGTCTAGAGTTCGGAAGAAACTTTCCGCAGGTTGAAAAGAGTAGGAGATCGCGCCCGAACCGGTCATTTGTCCTGTTCCTGAACTAAAATAGGGCGTCAGTGAATAATTGAATTTTCTTTCAAATAAAGACGAGTTTTTAAAATTAAGTCCAAGTAAAACTTTGTCATAAATATTGAAACTCAACCGTGGATTCAGGTAAATCTCATTGAATTCCGGGTTTGGAATATCCTGGAAAAGTTTCAATTTTATCTTTTTCATATTTGAATAGATGCCTTTTGTATATAAATAATTATCGCGAAAGGTTTTTTCGGGGAAAATATATTCGTCGTTAACCACGATTTTTTCTGCATTCGATTGTGGAATAGTATAGATCACATCGGTCTTCGAATCGTTGGTATCAAACCAAAATTCTTTTTTCTCTCCTGTTTTTGTGATGGTTTCTATTTTAAAAGGAATCTGTTGCGAAGTATTTTTTGCGATTTTTACCTGAAATTCATCACCAGTTTTCTTAAATCTTTTCAGTTTAAAGTTGACGCGGTTTTTTCTTTGAAGAAAGTTTTCCAGGAAATCTGAAGAATAACCTGAAGCTAAAGTCAATTCATCTAAAAACTTTTTCTTATCGATATGTTGGTGGGCATTTTTGCGTAAATATTGGGTGACAAAATCATCAAATTTCTCCTGTCCCATTTTTGCCGCAACAAATGAAAATAAACTTCCCATTTCCAGATGACTGATCGCTGCTGCATTGTAATTGCTCAAATCTTCAAAAGGTTCTGCAATTTTTTGATCCAGATTTTTCGTCAAGATATAGAGATAAGCTAGACCGTATCTTTCAGAAAGTTTTAGTTTCGATGCATAGAATAATTTTAAAGGTTTGAACCCAAAAATATTGATGTTTTCTGGTAATTGACCCAGAAGTTTTTCGTTTTTATAATAACGTTCAATGTATTGAATTTCGAGATACGTTTTCAATCCGTTCATCAACCAGTGATCCTGTTTTTTCTCGAAGACAGTCGCTTGTTCGACGACGTTTTTAGAAATAATGCTGAAATAATTGAGATCATTTCTTTGTGATTCTGTAAAAAGCTGGTACCGGAATTTTAAGAATTTAAGATCATCCAAACCTGTGAAATTTTCGTTTTTCCTGAATTTCTCACTAATGAAAATCCTTGAAGGTAGAAATCCGATCTTGTTTTTAATGAAATTCAGCTGTAACGGCAGGTAGAATTCGAGGTTTTGCTTTTCGTTTTCAGTTAAAGAATATCCGAAAATAACATCGACTTTTTCTCCATCAACTTGCGGGGAAATAATCGTAAAATGATTTTCTGAGATCACAAATTCTGGATCGATGTTTAATTTTCCTTCAAAATAATTCGGTGCGGTTTCGGCTAAATTACTTTGGGAATAGTAGTTTACAGGAACATCTAAAATTACTTTCCAGTAAAGATCCGGACTTTGATTTTCTTCAATATCCATAAAGCTTTTTGGACTTTGCTCTTGATTTTCAAAACCGTCTGGAACAAGAAAAAAATACTTCAGCGCTATTTCTTTTCCGTCGCTGCCATAACCCGTAAATTTTTCATCAGGCAAATTCAAACTATATTGAAGTGCGATTTCTACTTTTTCTCCAGGTTTTAATTTGTTAGGAAGTTGAATGAAAATATTTTCCGTTGAACTGTCGTTTACAGATATAGTATTTTCTCCGATTTTAATTTCTAAATTTTTTAAAGATCCGAGTTCATTGGGTTTCGCGAAATACAGATCGTTTTTTCGGTCTTCCAATTGTCGCTTTACGAGTTTAGTATTTCTATTTTGGTAAGCAGCGATCCAGTTCAATAATTTGATCTGAGAAAGATCTGCTGAACCATTGTTGTAATACGTGATTTCTTGCTTTACCTTCAACTCTTTTTTGGATCCGGAAACTTTAGCATTGATGTAAATAGAATCTTGTTGCGCAGAAACCACAACAAAATTGAAAATCAGTAAAATCCCCAGCAAAAATCTTTTCATTTTCTAAACAAGCTCAAATATAATGATGTTTTATCTAAACAATTATTATTTAAATTTATTTCAAAAATAGCGTTAATTTTGAGTAAACATTACATATTGATCCGATTCTACCAGTTTTTATCTTTGTTGATGCTTCTGAATTTTCAGACTGCTTTTTCTCAAGTTATTGAGACGACTCAACTCATGATCATTGACGAAAGTAAATCTACGATCCATACGCGATTCACACCGCCGAAAGGTTTTTTCTGGGCAAAAGAACTATCCGGAAGTTTTGGTGAATATTTGGTTAATTTTCCGCTTTATCCACCAAGTTTCCCCGTGCGTAATTTTAACGCAGTTCCGATTGAGAAACAAAATAATCATGTCGCCATTCTCAAAATTGATGTTGGTGAAAAAGATTTGCAGCAATGTGCAGATGCCTGGATCCGTTTGTACTCCGAATATCTGTGGTCTCAAAAACGATTTGAAGAGATAGGTTTCGAATTTACGAGTGGTCAATTTTTCGCCTGGAATGATTTTAAAAGAGGAGTTCGCACCAAAGAACTCAATAATCGCGTCAGTTTTCATATGACAGGAAAAATTGATGATTCCTATGAAAATTTCCGAAAATATCTAAATATAATTTTTAGATACGCGGGAACGATTTCTCTGAATAAAGAATCATTTTCAGTTCTTCAAAATAAGCAGATCAAGACGGGTGATTTTCTCATAAAACCGGGAAGTCCGGGTCATTCTGTAATTATAGTGGGAGTTGCGATCAACAGTTCTGGGAAAAAACTTTATCTTTTGGCCGAAAGTTTTATGCCTGCACAGGATATTCACGTTTTAAGAAATCCGCTTAATTCCAATATTTCACCGTGGTATGAACTGGACGTGAACGCACCCAAAACCGTGACTGCGAAATATATATTCAGTCCGACTTCTATTAAAAGATTTCATGCTCTAAAGTAAATGATAGATTTTGAAATCGAACATCATAACATAATACGATTGCTAAAGTCGTTTATTTTCTGTGGAAAATTTTAATTTTGCCGGTCTTAATAATGATCTCCAAATGCCAAATAAATTACCAAATTCACTTCTTTATCTGCTGAGTATTTCCGCGGGTTTGGTAGTTGCGAACTTATATTATAACCAACCTTTACTGCACGATATTGCTTCGAGTTTAAATGTAACAGATTCTCAAGTCAGTAATGTGGCACTTTCTACGCAGATTGGTTATGCACTGGGTTTGCTGTTTATTATTCCGCTGGGAGATAAGATCAGCAATATGAAAATTGTAAAAATTGATTTTCTGATTTTGATACTTTCTCTATTAGGTGCTGCTTTATCGCAATCGATTTTTTTATTGATCGTCACCAGTTTTCTGATCGGATTTACCTCGACACTTCCACAATTATTTGTTCCAATGGCTGCACATCTCAGTAATGATGAAGGTCGCGGAAGAGCCATCGGAATTGTGATGAGCGGATTATTGATCGGGATTTTAGGAAGTCGCGTTTTAAGTGGATTGGTTGGCGAATATTTCGGATGGCGCAGTGTTTTCTTTAGTGCTGCAGGTTTAATGACTTTGCTTTTCTTTTTATTGAATGCGAAATTGCCTTTAATTCAACCCAAATTTGGAGAGAGTTATGCGAAACTCATGAAATCGCTCTGGTTCTATTTTAAGACAGAGCCGACTTTACGATTAGCAACTTTGCGCGGAGCTTTAGCTTTTGGAAGTTTGAGCGCATTTTGGACGACCTTGGTTTTTCTCATGCAAGATTCTTTCGGTTACGGAAGTGCAGTTGCGGGCAGTTTTGGTTTGTTCGGAATTGCAGGTGCATTAGGTGCGACTGTAGTCGGAAAAATGAATAACCGCGTCGAGAAAAGCAAATTAATTATTTTGGGAGCTGTTCTCATTATTATTTCCTGGATCATCTTTTTGGTGTCGTCACACTCGATTATAGGCTTAATTATCGGAGTGATTTTGATCGATTTGGGAGTTCAGTCGGTTCATATTACTAATCAAAATATTGTTTTTTCCAGAAACACCGAAGCCAGAAACCGAGTGAATACGATTTATATGGTAGGATTTTTTATCGGTGGAGCGATAGGAACAAGTTTAGGTTCTTTAGCCTGGAATTATTATGGCTGGACCGGCGTTTCAGTTGTTGGTTTGGTTTTCTCCGGAATTATTTTGATCGTACAACTGTTGACGGGTAAAAGAACGGTTTAGAATTATGTTTTCTGATTGATGATGGAAATGAATTGATATTAAAATTTTTTTATTTTAATAAACAATCTTTAAGATCTCAAATACATTTTCCCTTTCACCCAATTTTAAAATTGCTTTCTCCCCAACTTTTTTATGCAACAAAGCTTTTGCTAAAGGCGTAGTAAAAGATATTTTTCCTTTTGAAATATTGGCTTCATCAACACCAACCAATTGAAAAGTTTGGGTTGAATTATTTGTTATATTTTTAAAAGTGACCATTGCGCCAAAATGAATTTCATCTTGCGGAAGTTTTTTCTGATCAATGATTTTTGCGGAGGTAATTCTCTCATTTAAAAGCTGAAGTTTCGCATTGATATGATTGAAAGAAATTCGATATTCTTTTTCCTGAGACGGATCTAAATTTTCCTGCTCCCGCAATAGATTTTCTTTTTCTTCTACCAAAGAATCCATTCCATGTTGGGTTACAAAATTTTCTGTTCCTGCTGGTAAATCAGCTCTTGGTGGAACTAAAGGAACTTCTTCCTGATCATCTTCTTTTACAAATCCTCGGCTCATAATTTCTATTTAAGATGAATAATGCAATTACAATTCCATTCTAAAAAAGAAAACTTCTGAAATAGAATTCCAGAAGTTTTAAAATTTTAAGTAGAGATCATCAATCACAATTTCCATCAACATCGCAACTTTCGCCGCTGTGAATAATTTTTAAACCTTGATCTCCCGCAGAAAATTCTTCCCAGGATTTCTCCAAAACTTCAGAGAAAACGGGTGAAGGTTGTGCGCCGGAAACTCCATATTTATCATTGATCACAAAAAACGGAACGCCGCTGATTCGCATTTGCTGAGCCAACATCATATCTTTTGAAACTTGTTCTGCAAATTCATCGGAGACTAAAGCCTTTTTAATATATTCTTCAGTTAAGGAAATTGATTTCCCTATTTCAATTAAAGTCGCTTCGTCGTCAATGTTTTTTCCTTCAATCAATTGTGCTTTAAATAAAGCTTCTTCCGCTTCGTTGGCTAAATTTTTTGAGGCTGCCAATTGTAAAAGAAGATGACCGCGGTAAGAATTCGCTACTTTTTGATGGTCGAAATTAAATTTAATTCCTGCGTCTTTTCCGGCTTTGTAAACGTGTTCGTACATTCCTTTTGCCTGTTCTTCCGAAACTCCTTTTCTTTCGGAGAAATATTCCAGAGAACTTTTTTCAGGTTGTGTTTTCATGTCAGGATCGAGCTGGAAACTGTGCCACGTTACTTCAATATTTTCCTTTTCGGGAAATTGGGCCAAAGCTTTTTCAAAATTCTTTTTTCCAACATAACAGAACGGGCAACGAATATCACTCCAAATATCTACTTTCATAACTTTTTTATTTTGTAAAATCAAAGATACGAATCTTGAAATTTTTAAACATTGATTTAGGGTAAGAAGAGATCGTTTCTATCAATGTGTAGCTTTTAAAGCACCAATAATCCTGAATATTTCAGCAGCAAATACCATAAAGTCAACGTTACCAAAGAAAGTGGAATTCCGACGCCGATCATTAAATTGCAGAGTTTCGGTTCTAGTTTATGAGTCGATGCAATAATTGCAGCAGTGATCATCGGAGCCATCGCAGATTCTAAAAAAGCAATTTCGATCATTTCCCCTTTTTGTTTGAAAAGAATAAAATACAACACGAAAATAACTGTAGGAAATAAAATGAGTTTAAATAAAAGTCCCCAAAATAAAGGTTTCGCTTCGTCCTCCAGTTTCTGCCATTTGAGCTGACTTCCGACAGAAACCAAAGCGAGCGGAACTGTTGTTGCTCCTAATTTCGCGAAGACATCATCTATGACGAAAGGAACGTGAATGCTCATTAAATTTAATAGAACAGCAACTAAGAAAGCGATAAAAGGTGGAAATTTTAAAATCTTTTTCAGAATATCAGAAACGGAACTTTTCCCACCCGAATAAAAATTTGCGATCGTAATTCCTAAAGTTGATAAAGCGACAAAAGAACCCGGTTGATCGACGAGCATCACGGTTTTTAAACCACTTTCACCATATAAAGACTGTATAACGGGAATTCCGACAAAAGAAGTATTTCCAAATCCTGCACACAAAATTAATGCGCCGATCAATGTTTTCGACCATTTCATTTTCTTGCCTAGAAACGTGAAAAATAAAAACGCTAAAAAAATATTCAACCACGGAACCATGACGGGAAAAATCACCTGAAAATTCAGAACAATTTTCGGAATGTAATAAAGTGATAATGCGGAAAGAGAAATATTGATGACAAAAGAATTCAGGGCTAAATGTCCGTTTTCCGGGAATAGTTTTGATTTCCGGAGAAAAATTCCCAGAAATAAACAGAGGAAGAGTAAAATTAAATTAGACAAATTTTAATTTTATTAATGGATTGATTTACTCTGTGAAAGTTTTTATAATAAGAAGTTAAAAAAACGCTCGCTGATTTAAAAGATTAAGTAGATTTTTTTGAGTTAATCTGCAAAATCTGGTCAATCAGCGAGCGTTAATTGGCGTATTTTATTTACAAACTCCCTTCGTAAGCTTTCCAACCGGCGATCTTGTAAGTCAAGGCAGATTGTTCTGCATCATCAGCTTTGTAAATTCCACGACCGACGATAATGAAATCTGTTTCCAGCTGTGTAAATGCATGATGTGGCGTGTTGTATTGCTGTCCTTTTCCGTCGCCAGCATCGGCTAAATTAATTCCGGGTGTAAACAAAAGCAATTCGTTTGGAATTTTATTTTGAGAAACGCCGCCAAAAACATTTGGATGAGACAAAGCGATTTTCGTGGCTTCTTCGCGGTAATTTGCATCCGTCAAAGTTCCATTTGACGACATTCCGATGATAGCGGCAACACCAACATTTCTGAAACAGTCGAGTGATTCATAGCCTGCAATTACCTGCGCCGTTACGAAATCTGCCCAGTTCGAAATTCGGTATGTTCCGTAGGTAAACTGCAATTCCTGAGTGTTTCCAATATCTGCAAATTTGCGGTCTTCCATTAAAAGGAAATTATATTTTGTCGCTAAATCTTTTAAAGGTAAAATAGTTTCATCAGCATCAAAATCCATCAAAATATCGACGTGAGTTTTTAAAGCAACGATGTGAGGACCTACTTTTTCAGCCAGTTCCAATAATTCTTGAGTCGTGGTAACATCAGCAGAAACAATGAGATTTGATTTTTTCTCGATGGCGATCTGCAATAATTTTTGAGCCACAGAATGATCGCAAATATCTAATTTTGCTTCGTAAGAAAGTCTTTTTTCTTCTTCAAAACGTACTACGTTTCCGGCAAGAAAATCGTTGATTCTTTCTACTTCGTCGTCGGTCAAATGACCTTCTTCTTTCAACATCGCGCACACTTCAGAAATCGTAAAAAGCGTATGAACACGGAATCCTTTGTTTTCCAGAATTTCTTTTCCACCTTGTTGACGGTCGAGAACCACGACAATATCGGAAACCGTAATTCCTTCATTCTCGATTTCAGGAATCGTTTCTAATAAAGAAGTTCCGGAAGTAATTACATCTTCCACCAACAAACAGTTTTGACCTTTGGTGAAAATTCCTTCGAGTATTTTTTTGGTACCATATTGTTTGGCTTCTTTCCGTTTAATGATCAATGGAAGATAACTTTCCAGAGACATCGCAGTCGCCATCGGAAGTGCCGCATAAGGAACGCCGCAAATCAAGTCGAAATTATCAAGTGGAAGCATATCCAAAAGGTAATTGGCGAGTTTTTTCAAAATTTTTGGGTCAGAAGCGAGCGGACGGAGATCCACATAAAAAGGGCTTTCAATTCCTGATTTTAGGGTAAACCTTCCAAACTTAATGATGCCGAGTTTGTAACACTCCAGAAAAAATTCTTTCTTAGTTTCCATGTACTTTTTACTTTATTACAAAGTTAAGATTTCCGTGGAACTATAACGAATGATAGCGGGTTAAAAACGACAGAAATTTAGAACCAACTGGCGTAAATTATTAATTGAAGCAAGTCGAATTAATTTCCAATATATTTGATTACTACTTGTTCAAACAGATCGATATCAAAGGGTTTAGCCAGAAAATCATCAGCGCCGGCTTCAGCAGCCAACTGACTGATATTGCTGTTTGCGGAAAAATAAACCACGGGAATATTTTTTAATTCATGATTTGCTTTGATCAGTCTCGTGGCTTCAATTCCGCTGATATCGGGCAACCAATTATCCATAAAAATAAGATCGGGAAAAAATTCCTGAACCTGTTCTTCAATACTGTTGGTTGTTGGCGACGTTTTTACATGACAGCCAAGGTCTTCTAAAATCTCCGTGCACAATTCTAAAATTTCGAGATTGTCATCGAAAATAAATACTTTTTTGTTTGGTCTTAAAGCTGCGTTTTCAATCATTTTGATAATTGGTTTATATAATTGGCCATTTCTTCCGGAATCAAAACGGAATCAATTTTTACATGTTCTAAGGCATATTCGGGCATAAATCTCGTCACTGCTGAATCAGGATTCTGAACTACAGTTTGACCACCGTTTTGATGTACTTTATGCAAACCTTTTGACCCATCACTATTGGCGCCAGATAAAAGGATGCACACCAAATTTCGTCCAAATACTTCTGAGGCACTGTCAAAACTAACATCAATGGAAGGTCGGGAAAAATTTATTTTTTCAGAGGCATCAAGGGAAAACGTTTTATTTTTCTCGATGAGCAAATGATAACTTGGTGGCGCGATGTAAATCATGGAGGGCAATAACTGTTCTTTTTCCTCGATTTCTTTTACTTTCAATTTGGTCCTCGTACTTAAAACATCGGTTAACAGACTTTCTTTTCCGGGTTTGCGATGGAGGACAATGACAATAGGAAAGGTAAGCAAAGAATCGAGGTCGGGCAATACTTTTAAAAGTACATCCAGACTTCCTGCAGATCCGCCTATTAGTAATGCTTCGCAATTTTCCATCTATTGAGTTTTACGCCATATTTTTCTTGTTGGATTTCTCTCAAAATTTTTGGAAACGGTGGAGAAATCTAAAGTTTCTTTTGTTCCTAAAGCCAAATATCCGAATTTTTCTAAACTGTTGTCGAAGAGTTCGAAAACTTTTGTCTGCAAAGGTCTGTCAAAATAGATCAATACATTTCGACACATGATCAACTGAAATTCGTTGAAAGAATTATCGGAAACGAGATTGTGAGTAGAAAATATTATATTTCTTTTCAGTTCATCTTTCAACTTTCCGAGGGAATAATTGGCGGTATAATAATCGGAGAATTGTTCGCTTCCACCGGCTTCAATATAATTTTCCGTGTACAGTTTCATCTTGCTCATCGGAATCATTGCTTGCGAAGCATTTTCTAAAACTGTCGCATTAATATCGGTTGCATAAATTAAAGATTTGTGCAGAAGATTAAGTTCCTTTAAAAAAATCGCAACAGAGTAGGCTTCTTCACCAGTACTGCAACCGGCGATCCAGATTCGAATGAAAGGATAAGTTCCGAGTCGGGGTAAAATTTCTTTTCTTAATGTTTGATAAAATTCAGGATCGCGGAACATTTCAGTGACATTAATGGTGATTTGCTCCATAAACCGTTTGAAATAACCCGAATCCGTTCTGATTTTATACCTGTACTCTGCAAAACTGACGAATTGATCCAGTTCATATAGACGCACAATTCGGCGTTTTAACGAAGCTCTGGAATATCCGGTGAAATCATAACCATACACTTCCAGAACATCTGAAAGTAAGGTTTCAACCAATTGATCGCTGTTTTCGGGTGAGTTCAATTTTAGTCGATTAATAGGTTGAGCAACTTCATGAGTTCGTTCACATCTACCGGTTTTGAAATGTAACCATCTGCGCCGGCTTCGAGGCATTTTTCGCGATCTCCTGCCATTGCCTGTGCCGTGATCGCGATTACGGGAATATCTTTCAGCGCTTCGTTACTTTTCATTTTTGCAATGGCTTCATAACCGTCCATTTCCGGCATCATCATATCCATCAATACCACGCCAATATTTTTATTGGAGGAAAGGATTTTTAAACCATCACCGGCATTCATCGCGGAAATACACTGGAATTTCTTCGCTTTCAAAACAGCACTTAAGGCAAATATATTTCTACTATCGTCATCAATGATGAGGACTTCTTTTTCGTTTGTCATAATCTATAATTTAGATTTTATCGTATAACCAAACTCTCAATAAAGAGACCATTTGGTCAATGTCTACAGGTTTTGAGATATAATCGGAAGCTCCAACTGCGATACATTTCTCCCGATCGCCCATCATTGCTTTCGAGGTCACTGCCAAAACTGGCAGATTTTTAAATTGAGGAATCGTCCTAATTTCGCGAATAGATTCATAACCGTCCATTTCCGGCATCATCATATCCATCAAAACAACATCGATGGAAGGGTTTTCTTTTAAAATTTTAAGCGCTTCTTTTCCATCCATCGCTGGAATTATTTTCATTCCCTGAATTTCAAGTGCTTTAGTTAATGAAAAGATGTTTCTCACGTCATCATCGGCGATCAAAACCGTTTTGTCTTTCAGGATATTTCTTAGTTCGCCTAAATTTTCAAAATTAGAGATCTTCTCTTTATTTTTCTTATTCTTTTCTTCCACTAAATGCAGGAATAATCCGGCTTCATCTAAAATTCTTTGATAAGAAAATGCGGTTTTCACCACGATAGAATCTGCATATTTTTTAATTCGGTTTTCTTCGCCTTGGGAAAGACTTTTACCTGTAAAAACAATAATCGGAAGTTGCTCTAATCCTTTGTTTTGCTTAATGGTTTCTAAAGTGTCGTAAGCATTTCTATCTGGCATTCCCATGTCCAGGATTACGCAATCTATTTCCTGGTTTTGAAGAGCGTCAATGCTTTCAGCGACATTGTCTACAATATCGGTATTGATGTTATTTGCAGCCAAAAAATAAGAGAGCGCTTTTGCATGCTGCTTATTTTCTTCGACGATCAAAACTTTTTTAGGACTTTTCGAAAAAGCGTTTTCTAATTTTTTGAAAATTTCTGGCATTTGATCTAATGCAAACGGTTTATCGATAAAATCTACCGCACCTTTCAATAAACTTTCCCGCTTAAATTTCATGGAAGACATGATGTGAACCGGAATTGGTTTGGTTTCAGGATTTGATTTGAGCGCTTCCATCACTTGCCAACCGTCCATAATTGGAAGTTGAATGTCGAGTAAAATAGCGACAGGCTTGAAATGTTGTGCCATTTCGATACCGACATCACCACGAACCGCAGTAATTACTTTATAATTTTTACTTCTCGAAAAATCGCGAAGAATTTTCGCAAAAGGCGTATCGTCTTCAATAATTAGAATCACTTTATCACCTTCTAAAATATTTTCTCTGTCGTCTTCAATTTGTTGTGGAATTTTATCAGAAATAAATCGAATAGGCTGTTTTTCTGCTTCAATGATCGGATAAACCGGTTTTTCTTCCAGTCTTTTTAAAGGTTGATTTTGGTCTTCTTTGGTATAAATTAATGGTACGGTTAAGGTAAATTCGCTTCCAACACCTTCTGTACTTTTCAGATCGATTTCTCCACCTAATAAACGCGCGAGTTCTCGACTGATCGAAAGTCCTAAACCTGTGCCGCCATATTTTCGTTGAGTAGTTCCATCAGCTTGCTGGAAAGCTTCGAATACCATTCTCAGTTTGTCTTTTGCAATACCAATTCCCGTGTCGGTTACTTTGAAAATCACTTTTTCTTTTGCTTCATCATTAGAAATATTCAGCGTGATACTTCCTTCCGATGTAAATTTGATCGCGTTAGACAGTAGATTTTTTAGGATCTGTTCCAGACGCAGTTTATCGGTGTTGATTACAGCTGAAGTTTCAGGTTCGATCTCTAAGTTCAAAGGAATGTTTTTTTGTTTTGACATTGGTGTGAACAACATTCTCATATCCGTAGTGATATCTTCAATCGGCACATCATCAATTTCTAAAGTCATTTTTCCGGATTCAATTTTCGACAGATCTAAAATTTCATCGATCAACGTCAATAATCCTTGCCCGGAACTTTGCATCACTTCACCATATTCAACGTACTGTTCGTCGAGATCATCGCTTTCTGTCATTAATTTAGAGAGCAATAAAATTGAATTTAAAGGCGTTCGCAACTCATGCGACATGTTCGCTAAAAATTCAGATTTATATTTTGTACTTTGTTCAAGTTCAAGTGATTTCTGCTGAATGTGAAGATTGTGTTCCTCGATCAAAGCATTTTTTTCCTCCAGTAAACTTGTTCCTTCTTCTAATTCCTGATTGCTTTGCAACAATTCTTCCTGTTGAACGCGAAGTTCTTCCTCCGAAGCGAGTAATTTCTGAGATTGTGCTTCGAGTTCAGCGTTAATGTTTTCTAATTCTGAATGTTGCGTTTGCAATTCTTCTGATTGTGCCTGAGTTTCTTCTAAAAGTTCCTGCATCTTCACTCGGCTTTGAACTCCGTAAAATGCAATACCCAAATTGTCAGCAATGGATTCAAGGAATTTAATTTGGCGCGGAGAATAATCATCGGTTGCACCTAATTCGATAACGCCAATTGCGGAACCGTTTCTTGTAATCGGAAGTGCTAAAATATTTTTTGGTTTCGTATTTCCTGTGGCATAACTGATAGTGATGTCATCATCAGGAATATTTTCTACCAGAATTTGTTTGGATGATTTGAAAGCTTCTCCGGCAATTCCTTCACCGATTGCGAGTTTTCTTTTTATTTTGTCTTCAGCTATTGCGTAACTTCCAGTGAGATGAAGTTGATTGTCTTCGCCTTGAAGATAAACCGCAGCAACGCGACTTTGTGTCAATTCCGTGATGCTTCCTAAAACATCATTTGTTAATTCTTCGATGGTTTTCTCTCCGATCGTACGGTCGTTCAGCTGCGCAATGGAGGAACTTAACCATTCTTTTTCTTCCAGTAAATTAAAGGAGTTTTGAAGCGATTGCGCCATTTGATTTAATGGTTCGGCAACGCTTCCAAGACTGTCTTTTGTGTTTTTATCTAAGAGAATATTGTAATCGCCATCTGAAATTTGCTTCGCGACATTTTCAATCGCCACGAGTCGGTCTTCGGTTTCCTTATTTTTAAGTTCGAGTTCGCTGGCCAGGTCATTTTTTTCATTAAAATCGCTGGAAACTTTACGGAAAAATACAAGCGTGATCGTGATGGCCAAAAGCGCAGATAAAATAATAAGCAGAGGCGTGTAAGATGCGAACTTATCCATCATTTCGGTGCGCGACTTTAGTATTTTCTTCTCCTCATTTTGCATTTCAGAAACGGTGATGCGTATATCATCCATATACTTTTTACCATTTAATAATGATGCGGATGTAACAATATTATTTCCCTTTTTAAAATTTAAATTTTGATCTAATATTTGCATTCGATCTTCAATACTGGTTTGCAGCTTCTCGAAATTTCTGCTTTGTACATTGGTATTGCTGATCTCGGAGGCTAAATTGCTTATGCCACCCGAAATTTTTTCCTTAGCACTGGTATAAGGTCCCAAAAAAACCTGATCACCCGTCAACAGATAACCTCTTTGTCCTGTTTCTGCATCTTTCACTAAAGATAAAACGTTGTCGAGGTCTTTGATAATTGCATTGCTTTTTCGCACCATCTGAGAATTACTGATCAAATTGGTAATGCTGAGATAGGATGCTAAAGAACTTATAAATAAAAGGATCAACGAAAATCCGAGTCCAAAGAGTAGATTTCTTTTAAAAGTCATAATGTTAGTTATTGTTTTCTACCTTTTCAGGATGTTGCGGTATATTAAAATAAAATGTAGAGCCTTCGCCAAGCTTGCTTTTGACGCCTATTTTTCCCTGATGACGGTCGATGATTTCCTGGCAGATATACAAACCGATTCCCAAACCTTGAAAACGCTCTGAAGTTTCTTCAATTCGGTAAAATTTTTCAAAAATCTTTTGTTCGTGGTCTTCAGACATCCCGATACCGAAATCTCGGACCGAAAAATTAATTTGATCAACGTTTAATTCTGCGTTGATGTGTATTTCTTTGCCGTCGGGTCCGTATTTTATCGCGTTAGTAATAAAATTCATAATGACTTGTTCCAGCCGCATTTCATCGCCGTAGACTTTACCTTCAACCAGACCTTTCTTTATGATTTTGACTTGAGGATTATTTTGCTGTACGACTTCCAAAATATGTTCCAATAAATTTTCGAAGCAAAAATATTTTCTATTCAGTTTGAGTTTTCCACTTTCAATTTTCGAAATATCCAGAAGATCAGCGATCAATAAATTTAATTTTTCAACCTGGTTCTGAACTTTATGAAGACGTGTGCGCACGGTATCAATATCGTTTTTATCCAGACTTCTTTCGAGCAGTTGAATATAACCTTTAATACTCGTCATCGGCGTTTTCAGTTCATGACTCGCAATACTGATGAACTCATCTTTTTTCCGTTCCGCTTCTTTTCTAAATTCTATTTCAGCTCTCAAAGCGATCTGCATTTCATTCAATGCACGACTTTGCTCATAAATCCGGTAGAACGTTTTAACCTTTAAAAGAAGAATATTCATGTCAACCGGTTTGCTGATATAATCTAAACCACCGGAAGAATAACCTCTCGTGATGAGATTTACGTTCGCGCTCGCTGCGGAAAGGAAAATGATAGCGGTTTCTTTTGCTTTGCTGTAACCGGAAATTACTTCTGCGACTTCAAAACCATCCATTCCGGGCATTTGAACATCGAGGATGATCAAAACATAAGATTTTCTGAGGATTTTTTTTAAAGCCTCTTCTCCCGACAATGCCGTATCAACCTCAAAATCGTTCTTTTCGAGAACTTTTTTCAGGGATATAATATTCTCTGGAGAATCATCAACAATTAAGATCATTTTTAAAAACTGAATTTAAGTTTAACAACAAAAGATTTCAAAGATAAGATATTTGTAGTTTTTGACAACACTAAAGAATAGACTGCAAAAATTGATTGCCTGGAAAGGATTTCTGGCCTTCTGAAAAATCATTAATGATGAAATATTTCTAAAAATCTCTATCTTCGTGCAAATGAAAAATTCAATGAAAACAAAATTCACATTCCTCTTTATTCTGGTTTCCTTCGTCGCTTTTTCTCAAATGGAAGAAAAAAAACTCGACGATCTTATTCAAAATACTTTAAAAACTTTTGATGTTCCCGGAATTTCTGTCGGAATTGTAAAAGACGGAAAAGTTATTTATTCCAAAGGTTTTGGCGTAAGCTCTTTAACAACGAATGAAAAAATGACTGATGAAACTTTGGTCGGGATTGCTTCAAACTCCAAAGGCTTCACTGCGACGGCTTTAGCGATGTTGGCGGATGAGGGGAAATTAAGTTTTGACGATAAAGTTTCGAAATATATTCCTGAATTTCAAATGAATGATGCTTACGTTTCGAAGGAAATTACCATCAAAGATTTGATCACGCATAGAGCCGGACTTGGTTTAGGACAGGGAGATCTGATGTTTTTCCCGGAAGGTGGAAATCTTTCTGTTAACGATATTGTTCACAACGTAAGATATTTAAAACCCGATCATTCATTCCGAACGACTTTAGAATATAACAATGTGATGTTCATTGTTGCAGGAGAAGTCATTCATAGAGTTTCCGGTTTAAGCTGGGCAGATTTTATTGAACAAAGAATTTTAAAACCTGTCGGAATGACCTCAAGTTTTGGAAGTTATAACAGAGCGAAAGCAGCAAATGTTTCCAATATCATCGCTGCTCATGCGCCGGTTGATGGAAAAGTAATTGCGGTTCCTCACGACTGGAACGAAAGTGCGAATGCTGCAGGTGGAATTATGAGTAACATCAAAGATATGTCAACATGGGCAGAATTTCTTATGAATGGTTTTACCACGAAAGATGGAAAAAAATTGGTGACCGATAAACAGATCCAACAACTTTGGAACTTACAGATCTCTACTCCGGTCGCGCTGAAAAATCCGTACGATTCTAATTTTGGAGGTTATGGTTTAGGTTGGTTTTTAACGGATGTTAAAGGTCACAAACAAGTTTATCATACGGGTGGATTAATTGGGACAGTTACGCAGTTTACCTTAATTCCAGATCTAAAATTAGGAATTATTGTTTTAACCAATCAGCAAAGTGGAGCAGCTTTCAGTTCAATTACAAATACCGTAAAAGATACGTATTTAGGAATGCCGCAAAAAGACTGGCTCAAAACTTACGGCGATCGAATGACTAAAGTAAATGCCGATTACGAAAAAGGAAAGAAAGAAATTTTTGCAAAATCTGAAGCTTTTAAAAAAGATAAAAACGCTCAAATTAACAGCGAGCAAATTGTTGGAACTTACAACGATCCGTGGTTTGGAGAAGTAATTATTTCAAAAGACGGAAACACTTTCCGTATTTCCTGTAAAAATTCACCGAGATTAAAAGGGGAGTTGCTGCCATATTCAGCAAACGTAATGATCGCAAAATGGGACGACAGAAGTTATGATGCCGATGCTTTTGTTAATTTTAATTTAGATGAAAACGGAAAAGCGCAGGGAATGAAATTAAAACCAATTTCTGACGTGACGGATTTCAGTTTCGATTTTGGAGATCTGGATTTACAGCGAACTAAATAAATCTTTTCAAAAAAAATGGAAAACCTCACCAATTTAGTTTGATGAGGTTTTTTATGCGTTAATATTAAATTTAAATTTTCTTCGGTTCATAAAAAAAGATCGGTTTCTTTTTCGCACTTTCGAAATCAGACCAGGAGTTACAATCTATCTCAAAACCTGCAACACCACATGTTGGGAATATGAACAGATCTTCAGACATTGAGTTTGCAAAATTGGAAATTCCGTTGTTGTGCGAAAACATGGCAACCGAATTTAGATCATCATTCAAACCAAATATCACAGATTCGAAGTTTTTTTCTGAAGCATTGTACAATTTTCTGTCGGTTTCAATCTCTTTTTGATATGTCTCATTAAAAATCTCGCACGTACTTAATGCACGCAGCGCCGGACTCGAAACGAATTTGTCGATCTCGATGTTCTTTCCCTTCAAAAAATGGGACATTTTCTCGGCGTCATGGTGTCCTTTTTCTGCGAGTGGTCTGTCGAAATCGTCGGTTTCTTCGGGCCAATCACTTTTGGCGTGGCGAACAAGAATTAATGTTTTCATGCAGTCAGTTTTTTGAAACATTAAATTTAAATAAAAAAAAGAGAAGTTGAATGCTTCTCTTTTCTAAAGTGATCAATTAAAACATTAGTTAAAATTGATAATTACTTTCAGAGCTTTTTCTTTTGCAGCATTACCGAAAACTTCGTACGCGTGAATCATGTCGGAAAAATCAAAACGGTGTGTCACGAGTTTTTCAGGCTGTAATTTTTTACTTTCCACATTTTTCAAAAGCATCGGTGTTGTACTCGTGCAAACCAATCCCATGGTGATGGTTACGTTTCTGGTCCAAAGTTCTTCGATGTGAAGTTCCACCGGTTTTCCGTGAACGCCAACATTTGCGAGATGAGCGCCAGGTTTTAAGATTTTCTGACAGATATCGAATGTGGCAGCAATTCCGACCGCTTCGATGGCGACATCAACGCCGTCTTTTCCGGCAATTCTTTTAATGGCTTCAACTGCATTTTCACCGCTGCTGTTTACGAGATCAGTTGCGCCAAAACTTTTGGAAAGTTCCAGTCTTTCCTGATCCACATCGACCATAATAATTTTTGAAGGAGAGAAAAACTGTGCGGTAAGAAGTGCGGCGAATCCGATCGGTCCAGCTCCGACTATGGCAACTGTATCGCCAGGTTTCACTTTTCCGTTTAATACACCGATCTCAAAACCGGTCGGTAAAATATCACTCAACATTACAGCTCCTTCTTCATCGATATCTTCCTTTAGGTGATACAATGAATTGTCACCGTGCGGAATTCGAACGTATTCAGCTTGAGTTCCGTCGATCAAATGGCCTAAAATCCAGCCACCATCTGAACAGTGCGCGTAGAGTTGTTTTTTACAGTTATCACATTTTCCGCAGGAGGTAATGCAGGAAATTAAAACTTTATCGCCTTTTTTAAAATTGGTAATTCCATCTCCGATTTCTTCAACGATGCCAATTCCTTCATGCCCCAGAATTCTTCCCGGAGTTACAGCCGGAACATCGCCTTTCAAAATATGAAGATCGGTTCCGCAAATGGTAGATTTTACCATTTTAACAATCACATCGGTTGATTCTTTGATCACCGGCATCGGACAATCTACTAATTCTTTTTGTCCGGGTCCTTTAAATACTAAAGCTTTCATAATGATCGTGAGTATTGGTTAAGCATTATTTGCCTTATTAAAGCTATAAAGATTAGGGGCGATTTCGATGGAAAAGCAAATGATTTGTATCATCATTTGTAAAATTTTGTGAACACAGACAAATATTTGTAAATTTGCACACGATGTCACAAATATTAGCAATTGATTACGGAAAAGCGCGATGTGGAATTGCAGTCACCGATGATATGCAAATCATAGCGAGCGGTTTAGAAACGGTACCCACCAAAGATATTTTTATTTTTTTAAAAAAGTATTTTAGTGTAAACAAGGTTGAAGAGATCGTTATCGGACTTCCCACGGATCTGAAAGGAAATTTAAATGAAGTGGAAACGAGTATTTTAAAATTTATAGAAAAGTTTAGATCTGAATTTCCGACCGTTGATGTGGCTCGTTTTGATGAGCGCTTTACATCGAAAATGGCGTCATTCGCAATCTCACAAAGTGGAAAAAGCAAGAAAAAACGAGAAGAAAAAGGTTTAATCGATAAAGTAAGTGCAACCATCATATTGCAAAATTTTTTAGAACAGAAACAGAAATGATATTACCGATACGTGCATTTGGAGATGCAGTTTTAAGAAAACACTGTCACGAAATTGACAAAAATTATCCAGGCTTAAAAGACCTGGTTGCAAACATGTTCGATACGATGGAGTCTGCGCACGGCATTGGTTTGGCAGCGCCACAAATTGGTTTAGATATTCGGCTTTTTATCGTCGATCTTTCGCCACTTGCAGAAGATGAGGATTATGAAGATATTGCAGAAGAGCTGAAAGATTTCAGAAAAGTTTTGATCAATGCAAAAATTCTGGAGGAAAGCGGTGAAGAGTGGAAATTCAACGAAGGTTGTCTTTCAATCCCAGATGTTCGCGAAGATGTGAAACGTCAGGAAACGATCATTATAGAATATTACGACGAAAATTTCGTTAAACATACCGACACTTTTTCAGACATGAGAGCCAGAGTTATTCAGCATGAATATGATCACATCGAAGGCATTTTGTTCACCGACCATTTGAGTTCATTAAAGAAAAAATTGGTCAAAGGAAAATTAATGAAGATCTCGCAAGGCGATGTTTCTGTGAATTATAAAATGAGGTTTCCGAAGTAGAGAAACTCATTTTAGAAAAGTTAAATAAATATTAAACAAAAAAATAAATATATGCAGTTAGAAAAAATAATTTCGATTTCTGGGAAACCAGGTCTTTTCAAATTAATTTCGCAGTTGAAAAATGGTTTCATCATCGAAGATGTTTTGACGAAAAAGAAAGTAAGCATCGGTAATTCTTCGCAAGTAAGTTTACTTGATAATATCGCGATGTTCACTTTTGACAAAGAAGTTCCTTTGTTCGAAGTTTTTGAAAATGTAGCGAAAAATACAGAGTATAAAGAAACGATCTCTCACAAATCAAGTGATGCTGAATTGCGTGATTTGATGAAAGAATCTTTGCCTGACTACGATAACGAAAGAGTTTACGTTTCGGATATCAAAAAACTGGCGCAATGGTATAACATTTTGCACAAAGCTGGATATATTACTCCAGACAGTTTTGTGAAATCAGAACCTGAAATGACAGAACCTGCTGAAAATGAATCGAAATCAGAAATAATTGATACGAAAAAACCTGCTGCAAAGAAGGAAAAAGTAGCAACACCGAAAGTAAAAGCGGCAACTTCTTCTGCGAAATCAGCGCCGAAAAGTACGCACAGAAAAATGGGATAAATTCCTTTTTCTTATGAATTTTATTACTTTGTCAAAGTTGAAATCTTTGACAAAGTTTTTTGTTTAAAGCAATCATATTTTTTTAATCAAAGAAGTTCAATATTATATTATAATTCAAACATTAAGATTATTTAGTGATTACGGAATGTTTAGATTTTGAGGGCAAAATTTAGCAAAGTACTTAACAAGTATTTATATTTTTCTTAATTGGCCTTAAAGATTTAATGAGCTTAATATTTTAAAATTTAGCAGAAATTAAGTCTTTCATCTTTGTTCTATTATCATTTTTCTTCAAAATTAAATCTTACAAAAATCATGAATTCCAGACAAGAACAACTCGAAGCTTTCGGCAGATTACTCGATATCATGGATGATCTGCGGGAAAAATGTCCGTGGGATCAAAAGCAAACTTTACAAACTTTGCGGCATTTGACTTTGGAAGAAGTTTATGAACTTTCTGACGCTTTGCTTAATGAAGATCTGCAGGAAATTAAAAAAGAACTCGGCGATGTTTTACTGCATTTGGTTTTTTATGCGAAAATCGGGTCGGAGAAAGGCAGTTTTGACATCGCAGATGTTATTAATTCTTTAAATGAAAAATTAATTTTCCGTCATCCGCATATTTATGGCGATGTTGAGGTGAAAGATGAGGAAGAAGTAAAGCAAAACTGGGAAAAACTGAAGCTGGAAGAAGGTAACAAATCGGTACTTTCCGGGGTTACAAAAGGAACTCCGAGTTTGATAAAAGCCTATCGGATTCAAGACAAAGTAAAAGGAATAGGTTTCGAGTTTGCCAATGCAGAAGATGCCTGGAAAAAGGTTGATGAAGAATTAGCGGAATTTCACGCAGAAACCGATCTGGATAAAAAAGAGCAGGAATTGGGCGACGTATTTTTCTCCCTCGTTAATTATGCAAGAATTTCTGGTATAAATCCCGATTCTGCTCTAGAAAGAACGAATAATAAATTCATTAACCGCTTTCAAAAAATGGAAAGTCTGGCGTTAGAGAAAAATCTCAATTTGGCTGATTTATCTTTAGAAAAAATGGATGAACTCTGGGAAGAAGCGAAGAAAAACGAATAAACCTCCAGATTTCTCCGAAGGTTTATTCTAAAAAATTTTAGTTAAAATATTCATGGTATTTTTCCATGGATTCCTTCAATTCACCCACAATTTTATTGGCGTCTTCTCTATTATCTGCCTTTTGTAATTTTTCGATTTCTTTCATGTGGGGCGCTAACCAAACGTGTAAATTCTCATGTGGCGTTCCTGTCATGGTGCAGCTTTTTACCAGTTTTTCATTCGCAGCATTCAGATTCGTTGCCAACATTTTATAATCACCATTTTCGGGTTTGTAACTGTTAAGCAAAGTTTCTGTTTCGGTGATGAAAGGTTTCATTTCGTTATTTACGGGCCACTTTTCACCTTTATTTAATTCCAGTTTTACGGATTTATCGTGGTCTTCAGATTTTTCATGATCTTCGGTTGCATGTTCTTCAGAAGCATTACGTTCTGTTTTTGCCATGTTGTTATTTTCGTCGGTTACGGTTTCTTGTTTTTTCTCACAAGAAACTAGGATTGCCAATCCTAAGATTGCAGATAAAATTAATTTTTTCATTTTTTTAAAATTTTGATAGTTGTAAAAAGAAATAGTGCGGTGACGATCATTCGGAAAGCCATTGCTCCGATCGTCTTTGTTTCATACAATTCACCGTTATTGATATGAATAAATAAGCCGATGTAGGCGATTACCAAAATCACGAGAGAAATAATTAAAGGAAGTTTTGCCCAGGATTGATTTTTTAAAATCGCATATGCTGTGATTAAATAAAGAATTCCACAAAGCCAGTTTGCCCAAACAACGAGCGGAACGAAATTTCCTTCTTTGGCTCTGATTCCAAACCAATCAAAAAGAACGGAGCTGCTCATAAAAAGCGTCACTGCCCCGAAAAGAATGAGGATGATCAAAAGTATTGTTTTTTTCATGATTTCTAAATTTTAATTAAAGTTTTCTAACATCTAACATCCAATATCTAATTCGTTTTTCTGTACCGTAAAACCGCCCAAGTAATCACCACAAATCCTAATCCAGTAATAAATGCAAAGTGCGGTAAAAGATCCTTGAAACCGCTGTTTTTTAGCATAATTAAACGAACGCCATCAACTCCGTAGGTGACTGGATTTACATACGCAATATATATTGCCCAATCTGCCATACTTTCGGTTGGCGTGAAAAGTCCGCTCATGAGAATGAAGATCATCATAAAGAAGAAAACCATAAACATAGCTTGTTGTTGGGTTTCACTGTAAACTGAAGCCAAAAGTCCCATTCCCAAAATCGTGACGAGATAAACTGAAATGAATCCGTAGAGCAAGAGAAAACTTCCCTGCATCTGGATTTTGTAAACGAAAATAGTCACCAAAAGTCCGATGGTGAAAGCGACCATTGCCAGAATCCAAAACGGGATGAGTTTTCCTAAAATGAAATCTCTTTTCTTAATCGGGGAAACATTGATCTGTTCGATGGTGCCGATTTCCTTTTCCTGAACGATATTTAAAGCTGCCAAATAACCGCTGATTAAAGTCACCAAAAAAGCAAGAATTCCCGGAACCAAGGAAAGTCGGTAATTGTAATTTTTATTAAACCAAAACGTCGGTACGACTTCTAAGCCTGAAATTTTCTTGGCCGATTCTAATTCGGGAGACATCTCTAACTGAACTTGCTGATTATTCTGTAAAATTTGACCTAAATAACTCGCGGAAAGTCCGGCTTTTGTTCCGTTGATGGCATTGATAGCAACTAAAACCTTTTCATTGTTTTCACGTACAAGATCTTTCTCGAAATTATTGGGGATTTCTAAAATCAGATCGGCTTTGTCTTTTTCGATTTCCTGATAAGCGGTGTTGTAATTTTCACCGTATTCTACAATTTTAAAATATCCGGACGCACTTATTTTTCGAATGAGTTCGCGGGATTGTGTTGATTTGTCATGATCGACGACGGCGATTTTGATGTCTTTTATTTCATAGTTTGCCGCCAAAGGAAGAATGACCAATTGAATAACAGGCATGACGAAAATGATCGCCAAAATTGATTTGTTCCTGAATATTTGCAGGAATTCTTTTTTGATCAATATGGAAAGTGTTCTGAACATTTTTAATTTTTTTTGACCACAAAAGTCACAAAAGTTTTATTTTTTCGAGCTTTTCAAAAGTTTACAAAAGGTCATAGAGTTTAAATTTCTTTCTGAAAAAATTTTAATTTTATCCTAAATTTTTATTTTATAATAAATCTGCAGCCCGACTTGAACGGAGCTCTTTTTTATTGGTGGGGTAGTTGAGCCTGTCGAAACTAAGTCAGCGATAAAAAAAGCGGGAGTGGAAGGCGGAAATGTCTGCCCAAATAAAAATTACAATTTGTCATTCTAATCGTATTTTAAATTTTTTCACGGCGACTACGAACAGAAAAACCATCATTCCGAAAAGGACGAGAACGTGTTTCCAGACTACTTCTAAGCCGGTTCCTTTGATCATAATATTTTTTACGATTTCGTAATACCATTTTGCGGGGATGAGGTTTCCGACCATTTGTAGAGGAACCGGCATGTTTTCTACGGGGAACATAAAACCGCTTAACATGAGCGTTGGAAGCATGGTTCCGACGAGGGAAATGAGCATTGCGGTTTGTTGCGTGTCGGTGAGAATTGAGATGACGATGCCGATCAAAAGATTGGTGATGATGAAAATAATGCTGATTACGAAGAGTAAAAAGAGGTTTCCTTTGATGGGTAAATCGAGAACGGTGACGCTCAAAATGAGGATGGAAACTAAAATAATCATCGATAAAATGAAGTAGGGAATTGCTTTGGCTAAAATAATAATATAAGGTTTCATGGGCGAAACGAGCAATATTTCCATGGTTCCGGATTCTTTTTCGCGAACGATTGCGATGGCGGTCATTAAAACGCAAATAATTAAAAGGATGAATGCCATGACGCCGGGAACGAAATTCGGAGCGCCCTTCAGCTGCGGATTGTAAAGCATTCGGATTTCGGGTTGAACGCCGGAAGTTGGTTGTAAAGTTTGTTGTTCATAAAAATCCATGACGATATTCGACATGAAATTATAGATCTGATTTGCTAGATTAAGGTCGGTTCCGTCGGTGATTAATTGGAGTTGTGCTTTTTTTCCACTGATGATATTTTGGGAAAACTGTGCTGGAATGACGAGAATCATTTTTATTTTTCCGCCTTTGAAAGCGTCTTCGGCTTCGTCGATGGATTTTAAATTTTTGTCAACGTCGAAATATTGATTGGCATTAATTTTCGAAATCAGTTCAATGGAATTTTGGGATTTATCTTGATCTAAAATACCAATTTTTGTGTTTTTGACTTCCGTGCTTAAGGCAAAACCGAAGAGTAAAATCTGTACAACCGGCATTCCGAAAAGAATCAACAATGTTCTTCTGTCACGCAAAACGTGCCAGAATTCTTTTTTTACAAAGGTGATAAGTTGCTTCATTTCTTTCAATTATTAATGAGTGATAAATTGGACTTGATGATTAGAGATTTTAAATAAATACTCAAATAGCCAATAACTCAATTACCCAAATACCCAATTACTCATTTCCCATTACCCATTACCCATTACTCATTACTCATTCCACCCGTTTCGCTCCTCTCGCTAATTCATAAAAAACCTCGTCCATATTTTTTGCTTTGAATTGTTTTTTCAAATTTGCCGGCGTATCTAAAGCTGCAATTTTTCCATCTACCATTATGGAAACCCGGTCACAATATTCGGCTTCGTCCATGTAATGCGTCGTAACGAAAATGGTGATTCCACGATCGGAAGCTTCGTAAATCATATTCCAAAATTGTCGGCGCGTTACAGGATCAACGCCGCCAGTTGGTTCATCTAAAAATACAATTTCGGGTTCGTGGAAGATTGCGACGGAGAAAGCCAGTTTCTGTTTCCAACCCAAAGGAAGTTCTGAAACCAATTTGTTCTTTTCCTTTTCCAGACCGAGTTCATGGAGCAGTGATTCGCCTTTCGTTTTTAATTCTTTTCTGGGGATTCCGTAGATTCCACCGAAGAAATTGAGGTTTTCTTTGACGGTTAAATTATTGTACAAAGAAAATTTTTGACTCATATAACCGATGCTTTTTTTGATCTTTTCGGTTTCTTTATAAACATCAAAACCTGCAACAGTCGCAGTTCCGGAAGTTGGAATTGAAAGTCCGCTGAACATTCTCATCGCTGTGGTTTTTCCGGCACCGTTTGCACCGAGGAATCCAAAAATTTCTCCTTTTGTCACTTCAAAACTGATGTGATCAACGGCGGTAAAATCCCCAAAACTTTTGGTGATATTTTCTGCTTTAATGGCGATATTTTGATTTTCTGAATTCATTATTTCTGATTCAACTTCTTTCTTCTTCAATTAGGACGGTTCAAACACATTAGTCACAGAAGTTAGGTCCTGTAACGGTAACTATTTAGCTCACATTAGTTTTAAAAAATCTTTCATTTTCAGCCGCTTCTGTGGACTTTTATACAGCATGTTGTTACTAAACTAATGTGATTGATGTGTTTAAATATTTTGGTTTATGGTTCGAGTTATGAGACAATAAACGGATAAAACTATCTTCAATACTGGCTTTTACAATATTGATCTCTATATTTTTAAATCCTTCTTTTTTTAAATATTCTACGACTTTCTGCTCTGAAAAACTTTCGTTTTTGTCTATGGTCAAATGGACAAATTCGCCGTAAGCGTAAACATTTTTCTTTTGGTCAAACTGTTCTAAAGCTTTTAAAACTTTGGAATTTTTACCTGCTTTTACTTCAAAAATATAATCTGGATAAGAATTACTGATGTTTTCCGGCGTGTCAATGGAGAGGATTTTTCCGTTTTGAATTAAAGCGATTCGGTCGCACAACGCTGCTTCATCCATGTAAGGAGTTGCGACGATCATTGTGATTCCCTGTAATTTTAAACGCTGCAACATTTCCCAGAATTCTTTTCTTGAAACAGGATCAACTCCGGTTGTTGGTTCGTCCAGAAATAAAACTTTCGGTTTGTGAATTAAGGCGCAACACAAAGCCAGTTTCTGTTTCATTCCTCCCGATAATTTCCCCGCTCTTCGATTTTTAAAAGGTTCAATTTGAATATAAATATCTTTGATTAAATCGTAGTTTTCTTCAATCGTAGTATTAAAAACACTGGCAAAAAATTCCAGATTTTCTTCAATCGTTAAATCCTGGTAAAGAGAAAATCTTCCCGGCATATATCCCAAAATTTTCCTGATCTCTTTATAATCTTTTACCATATCTAAATTTTCAATCGAAGCAGAACCGAAATCGGGGAGAAGTACCGTTGTCAACATCCTAAAGATGGAAGTTTTTCCCGCTCCGTCTGGACCAATCAATCCGAAGATTTCGCCAGTACCGACATCAAAACTCACATCATCAACAGCAAGGACTTTTTCTTTGCCTTTGCCGTAGGTTTTTGTTAGGTTGTTGACGATTATTGATTTCATTTTTTTAGTGGATAATTGAAAGTTGACAATTGACAGTTAAAATTTCACGTCGCCATACATTCCAATTTTGAGGAAGCCATCATTTTTTACGTGAATTTTTACGGCATAAACTAAATTTGCTCTTTCGTTCTTGGTTTGAATGGTTTTTGGCGTGAATTCAGCTTTTGAACTGATCCAGTAAATCGTTCCGGGAAAATCTTTGGTTTTTCCGTTACCTGCATCGATGAGCACTTTTACTTTCTGTCCGATTTTTATTTGGGGCAATTGATCACCTGTAACAAATGATTTTAAAGTCATCAAATCTAAATTCGCCATTTTGAAAATTGGTTTTCCAACAACTGCAAATTCGCCCTGATTTAAATATTTCGTCAAAACCATTCCAGAGATTGGACTTTCGATCGTGTTGTTTTTCAACTGTTCATCGATTTGTGCGATCTTTTTTTCGGTCGGTTTTCTTTCACTTAAAATTGCGCGGTTTTGAATCGAGACATTTTCTTTAGTGGTAGAAATTTGTTGCTTCAAAACACTCAACTGACTTTGAGCGGCAGAAATTTGTTTTTGAATGACTTTAATTTGTCCGTTTGCATCATCGAGTTGTTTTTTTGTTGCAGCATCTTTCGCCACTAAATTCGCTGTTCTGTTTCTTTCCCGCACCGCATTTTGAAGTTGTTCCTGAAGAACGCCGATATTCGCAGATTGGCCGGAAATCTGGGATTGCAAAACCTGAATTTGTGGTAGCGCAGAATTTGTTTTTTGGTCGATGGCGTCGATGCTTGCGACGACTTGATCTTTTTGTAATTCTACACTTTTAGGATCAATTTCTCCAACTTTTTCATTGAGCTTCAAATTTTGTCCTTCTTCTACATTAAGATGCAGAATGGTTCCATTTGCTTTCGCCGTAACCAAGATTTCATCGGCCTCAAAAGTTCCGGAAGCATCGTAGTTATAATCTGAATTATTGCAGGAAGCAAGAGAAAGAATTGCTACAAGTAATATATATATTTTCATCGGATATTTTTTTTATTAAGGAGGTCTTCATTTAATTTTCAAATACTCAAATACTCAAATACTCAAATACTCAATCACTGATTCAGTTGTGCTTTCAGGTTATATTGCGTTAAAAGATATTGAATCTCGTGCGTGATTTTTTGGTTTTTTGCGCGATCCAATTCATTCACTTCGCGGAGATAATCGTTCGTTGTAATAACGCCGTTTTCCAGTTGTGCTAAAGATGCTTTTTTGATGCTTTCTCGTAATAAAACAAGTTCATCATCTTTCTCAATCAATTGCTGGATTTTATCAAGGTCATTATTGTTCTGAATGGTTTGAAATTGCTGATTGAAAAGGAAGTTTTCTTTCTGTACCTCGATTTCCTGTTGTTGAGTTTCTACTAAAGCCAAATCATTTTTCTTGGTATAAAATCCAGAAATTGGAATATTCAAACGCAGACCGCCAATATAAAAAACATCGAATTCATTTTTCAACATATTAAAACTTGGTTTTCCGTAACCACCTTGAAAAAACGCACCTAATTTTGGAGTGTTTTTCGAGTTGATGTTAGATTTCTGCTGTTCTAAACCGAGTTTTTGTAAATCGAAAAGTTTTAGTTCTGCACGTCTATTCTCATCTTGAATGAGGATTTTTTCAGGTTTTAAAAGTATCGTGTTTTCCTCTAAATTTTTGTTAATGAAAAGGGAAAGCATTTGGAGAAAACTCTTTTTAATCGATAGAAGTTCCAATTGTTTCTGCTGCAGATTGACTAATTGTGCTTTTAGAACATCTACGTTGCTTCTGTAAATAATGCCGTTTTCTAATTGTGCTTCAGCTTTTTTTAATCCGTTTGTGATATTGGATTTGGTGAGTTCTGTTTGTTGAAGCTGTTCGTTGGTTTGTAGAATTCCGAAATAAATTTGGTTGATTCTCAATTCCAGTTGATTGGTTTCGACTTCTGTTTTTTGCAGTTCGATTTCAGAATTAATGGTTGCTATTTTCTTTTGATTGGCGATCATTCCACCGTCATAAATATTCTGCTGAACATCTGCATAGACTTTATATTGATCTTTACTTACAGGATCGATGTTGAGATTAGGAAGTTTGAACGGAATTTGCGTAACATCATTTTGATAAGTTGCCTGTCCAATAATCTGGATTTGTGGAAGCCAACCTTTTGTTACATTCTGAAGATTGTATTCTTTGGTTTTCGCAATGAGATCGTGACGTTTGATAAGCGGATAATTCTGTTTCGCCAAACCGTAACATTCTTCTAAAGTCAATGTTTGTGAGTTAACAGAGAAGAAGAGGAGGAGAAATAAGTATTTTAAAATTTTCATTGCCGTAATAATTTTAATTATTCAACATCATTTTTATCCAGATTGGAACTAAGGTTTTTCTTTCTTTCACGAAATTTTGAAATTCACCGTCGTTCATGATGTCAAAACTTTGTAAAATTGGTTTCACTACGAAAGGAAAAGCAGTCATGCTCAAAAAATTCAGGAGATAGTGAAATGGATCTATTCTGGGTTTTCTTTCCTTAATCTGTTTGATTATGATTGAATTATTCAAAACTTTTTCAAAAGGCAGGATTGATTTGATATCGGAAGTTTTCTTCTGAATTTCACTTAGAATAAAAATGGGAAGGTTTGGATTTTTTGATAAAATGTCGAAATATTTTTCGCTTGCCAAATCGATCTTTTCCTCTAAAGTTGTTTTCTCATTCGTCACGATGGGAATGATTTGTCCGAAAAGTAGAACAATCTTTACTTTCATTACCTGTTCAAACAATTTTTCTTTCGTTCGGAAATAGTAGTTGAGGAGAGCCAAATTAATGCCCGCTTCTTCGGCAATTTCGCGCGTTCTGGTTCCTGAAAATCCTTTTTCGGTAAAAACTTTTGAGGCTGCGAGTAAAATTTTGTCTTCTGTAGAAAGTTCTTCTGCTTTCATGTCTTTAAATTCTAAGGTAAAGTTACCACTAATTTTTTGATTTAAACAAATGAATTAATCAAATGATTAAATTTACTTTTGATTTCTTCTAAAGGGAATATAAAAATGCCACCTCAATTTAATAAGATGGCATTTTGGAGAGGATTTGAACGTTTATTTTTTGATAAATTGAGTTACTTCCGTATTTCCATTTTTATCAGTCAACTTTAATATAAATTGACCAGTTGGGAGACGCGCTACATTTATTGGTTGGCTTCCAGAGATTTTCTCTGAATTAAGCATTTGTCCAGCCATATTGTAAATCGAGTAAGATGTAAATTCTTTGTCAGATTTAATAGACAGCATATCTTTTACAGGATTCGGATAAACAACCGAATTTCCTCCGATTTTTACTGAATTTTCTCCTAATACATTCTCTGCAGTGATCTCTACATAGATAAAGTTGCCTTGCAAAACTGCTCCTGTTGATTGCCAAAGCGCAGAATACAAGGTGCCGTAACCTGCGGAACTTGTTGAAGCAGCGTGAACAGATCTGGAAGATATTCCGGTTCCGCTGTGGCGTATTTCTATCAATAGATTGCCACCGTTGTACTTCCATAAACTTGTGAAAGGAATTTTAAAGCTGAATTGATTTGGATTAGAACCAACGGTTAAAGCACCAGCAGGAATTGGAAGACTTCCCAATCGTACTTTGGTTTGAGGACCAACAACATTCGCCGGGAAATCAAGTTGTCGGTCAGCGGGTTCGACACTGTTACTTAAATAAATTTCAAATGAAGACATGGTCAATGCATTTGGTGGCCAAGCGTCGGTCGTGCTTGCAGGCAAACGAAATGATATCGTCGTGAGGTTTTTTCCGACAAGAGTAGTGAGCAATGTGTCGTCGATAATAAATTGTAACTGTCTGGCAGCATTTCCAAAGGGGCCGATAAAAGCACTTCCTTCATCGGTATTTGGTACCACTAATCTTGTCTGCGCATTGGTTTTTATACTACAGATCAACATCATTAATCCCATCACGCCGGGGATTATTCGTTTGTTCAACTTCCATATCGCAATGGTCTTTATTAAATGATTGGGGTTTTTAAAAAAAGTAAATTTTGTTTTCATAATAAAATAAATTTAATTGGTTTAAAAACAAATTTAGGTAAAATTGTTTGGTGTAATAATTACTCTAATTTTTATAATTAAAAAAGTGATGATCGATTGGATAGAAGAGATTAAAACTTTTCAAACTTAAAAAACATAAGCTTACTCAAAAACCAATTTTTGTAGAATTTTTATTAAAGATCTCGTCCAGACTTCGTACTTTTTCCTCAAATTCGAGGGTACTAAAAACTTTCATGTTCAATAACCAGCGAAAATTATTGTGTTGATTCTCGTAGTCTAAATTTGGATTGATATGTCCATACATTTTCTTTAAATATTCGTTACGGCGATTAAACAGTTCTTCGATAAAATGATCAACTTCAGATTTAGCAGGACTGTTTTTATATATTTTTAAAAAGCTTCCACCTGCCAAATTTATTTTCCAAAAATTTTGCAGAAATAATATTCCTAAAGCTAAAAGAATTGTCGCTACAATTGCCCAGAAAACAAAAGCTTCTTCTTCTATATTCTTATCATGCTGGATAAACCTCCAGTAATATAAAGCGAATGAAAGTAGATAGAAAAAAGCTGCGCTAAAAAAAAGTATTAAAGACGATTCTTTTATATGATATTTTTCCGTAAAAATTGACTCAAATGAAATATCGAACTCATTTTTGTTTCCCAGTTTCGATGTGGTAATATGAAGTTTTGAATCATCAAAATCTAGAACTTGAGTTTTAAATAATTTTTTTTGAGTGATTTTCATTGTTAAAAAACTTCGTTGAGTACGTTTTGTATTACAATTATACAAAAAAAACGCAACTCCGAGGAATTGCGTTTTGATATATTTTTAAAGTAGAATTCTACAAACCGAATTGTTTTGCAAAAAGATCTGGGAAAACTCCAAGTGCAATAATTGCAAAAATGATAAATACCGCAATGATATTGTAAGTCACTGAAACTTTTTCTGAAGTTTTGAAACTGCTTTCTTTCGGGAAGAACATGAACATAATTAATCTTAAGTAATAAGCGATCGAAATTGCTGAACCTAAAACTGCGACTAAAACTAAGAAGGGACTTGATTTAATTGCCTGTGCAAAAATCCCGAATTTCCCCATGAAACCTGCTGTTAAAGGAATTCCCGCCATTGAAAGCATTGATAACGCTGCAACTACGGCTAAGATCGGTTCAGAATGTGCTAAACCACGGAAAGCATCATAAGAAGTTTCGCGCTTTAATTTTTCGACCCAGATCAAACACATCATTACTCCAATTGTTGCGAGAGAATAAGCGAATAAGTAGAAGGCTAAATTATAAGCGGAAAGACTGTTTAAACCAAAGAAAATTAATCCTAAATACCCAACGTGAGATATCGATGAATAAGCCAACATTCTTTTCGCATTGCTTTGTGCTAATCCCATTACGTTCGCAAGGAATAAAGTGATAATGATCAATACGCCAACAATGTTGATCCATTCTCCCGTAATTCCAAGGAAACCGATGGTCATCATTTTGAAGAAGGCAAAGAACGCTGCAATTTTTACAACCGACATCATGAAAGCGGTGATCAAAGATGGTGAACCCTGATAAACATCAGGACTCCACATGTGGAATGGCGCCATGGAAACTTTGAAAGCCAAAGCAACCAACATTAAAACTGCACCCATTGAGAACATTAAATTTTTTGGATTTGATACCGAAAACTCATGGATTTTATAGAGATCAAAAGTACTTGCACTTCCGTAGATCAAGGCAATTCCGAATAAAAGGAAGCCTGTTGCAAAAGCACCCATCAGGAAATATTTGATGGAAGCTTCGTTGGAACGCAGATCACTTTTGTTACTTCCAGCCAAAACATAAAGGGGAATAGAAAGAATTTCAATCCCTAAAAATAAGGTCACTAAATTTTGGAAACCAAATAGTACAATTCCGCCGCACAAAGACATCAACATTAAAGCGTATAATTCTGACTGATGACTTCTGTGATTGCTAAAAGCAAATCCTCCCAAAAAGAAGATCAATAAAGTAACGACGAGAGATATTTTAGTAAACAGGGCTGCGTTTGCACCGTATTCAAACATGCTTTTGTACTGACTGAAGAAAGCCAATTCTGGCAAGAAACTCACATAAAATGCGATGAGGAGACCCAAAATACCAATGTATCTTGAATATTTTCCCTGTTCAAAAACACCGGCAAATAATGCGGCAACTGCGGTAAGGAATATAATGATTAAAACGCCCATTTAATTTAGATTTGAAATTTTTAGATTGGTGACCTTCGATTAACATCGTTGGTCTGCCGCACTTATTTTCTTTAATTATTTAATTTTTTTAATTCATCATCGAAGTGAAAATAAACTTCAACGAACTGCCGACCATATCTAAGATCGGTTGTGGGAAAATTCCCAAAAGAATAACAAACACTGCCAAACTTGCCAGGACCGTAAATTCTACAGGCGATACATCTCCAACTGAAGATAAAACGGTTTCGTCCCCTTCGCCGAACATTGCTTTTCCGTAAAATCTGAATAGATAAACGGAAGAGAAAATCATCGTCGTTCCAGCGATCACTGCCGCTAAAATACTGTAATCAAAAATTGATTTTATTAAAATAAATTCTCCGACAAAACCATTGGTCAAAGGAAGTGCGATTGATCCTAATAAAATGATCATGAATAACACTGCGAATTTCGGAGCAACTTTTGCCAAACCACCCATTTGACGGATATCTCTTGTTTTAAATCTTTTATACAAAACATCTGCACAATAAAATAATCCAACAACGTTGATCCCGTGAGCGAAAGTTTGAACCAAAGCTCCTTCAGCACCTTCAATCATTAAGGTTCCTTTCATCGTTAAGATCGCTGAAGCCATAATTCCGGCAGTCATTAAACCAACGTGAGAAAGGGAAGAGTATGCAATAATTCTTTTGGAATCATTTTGAATAATCGCGATCAAAGCACCGTGAACGACTCCGATAATGGCGAGAACCAGAACAATTTGTCCGGAAATTCCCATCAAAGGAATCGGTGTTATTGGTAATAAATATCTTAGTAATCCGTAAATCGCCATCTTCAACATAATTCCCGAAAGAAGCATGGAACCTTGCGTTGGCGAATACGTATAAGTATCCGGTTGCCACGAATGGAAAGGGAAAATTGGTAATTTCACCGCAAAAGCCAGGAAGATAAACCAGAAGATTACCGTTTGTTCGGAAGCGTTTAAATCTGCGTTATACAAATCGGTTAAAGCGAATGATGCTGAATGCGTATAAACGTAGATCAAGCCGATCAACATAAATAGCGAACCTACAAAAGTATAAACGAAGAATTTCGTAGTGAAATGAATTTTCTTGTTTTCCTGTCCCCAAATTCCGGCGATCAACCAAATTGGAATCAAAGTTACTTCCCAGAAAATGTAAAATAACAATCCGTCAAGCGAAGTGAAAACTCCTATCAAACCAAACTGCATCAACAGAATTAATCCGTAGAAAGAGTTTTTGTAACCCGGTTTTTCATTAAAGGAAGACAAAATGATCAGCGGTGTTAGAATGTTTGTTAGTAACAACAATAACATGCTCATTCCATCAATACCGAAGTGCAGATTACTCTTGATAAAATTAGACCATGGATAATTGATCTCGTATTGCAAAACTCCGTCAACGGTAGGTTTGAAATCGAAATTCGACAGCATATAAAACGTGAGAAACATTTGTGCAAATGCAATTCCCAAGGCTAAATATTTACTTGCGGGATTTTTCCACGCGAACACCAATGCAGAACCTACGAGAGGTAATAGTAGTAATGTTAATAATAGATACGACATTTACTATTGTAATATAAAGTTAACAATTAAAATAATTCCGATGGCCAAAGACATGATGAGAACATAATTCTCTACATTTCCGTTTTGAAGGCGTTTTGCCGCTCTTCCGGAATCTTCGGCACCAATACCGATAAAGTCACTGAATTTACCCAGAACTCCTTTTTCAAACATATTTCCGCCGACACCAAGACCTTCGATAAATCGTACGAAAGTTGCGTTGTACAATTCATCCAAAAATAATTTTTTGTTTGAAAGTCTTTCCCAACCGGTATATTTTTCATCCGGTAAAACCATTTTTTCCTTGCTGACGTAGATGTTTTTAACCACAAACCAAACTGTGAAAAACATGACAACTGTTAAACCAAGAAGGATCATTTCTGTTCTAAAAGGTACTTCCGGAAGTTCAATATTGTAAACATAAATGGATTCTAGCCAGTGTGCTAATTTTGAATAATTTCCCTGACCGATGAAGTGTGGAAGATTAATGAAACCGCCAACAACCGATAATCCCGCAAGAATGATCAAAGGAATCGTCATCGTCGCCGGACTTTCATGAAGATGTTTTTCCTGTTCCTTAGTTCCGCGGAATTCACCTTGGAAGGTCAAGTAATATGCTCTGAACATATAAATCGCCGTCATCGCTGCAATTGCAAATAAGATCACCCAAATAATTGGATTTTTCCCGTAAGCATTGGTTAAAATTTCATCTTTAGAGATCATTCCGGAAAGGAAAGGAAATCCTGAAATAGCCAAGGTTCCGATGAGGAAAGTAATATGCGTAATTGGAATTTTTTTCTTTAAACCACCCATTAATCTCATATCCTGTTCGTCGCTCATTGCGTGAATAACAGAACCTGAACCTAGGAATAATAAAGCTTTGAAAAATGCATGCGTCATTAAGTGAAACATTGCAGTAGTATAAGCTCCAACACCAACTGCTACAAACATAAATCCTAATTGAGATACGGTAGAATAGGCGAGAACTTTTTTAATATCATTTTGTCGAAGTCCGATAAAGGCAGCAACCAAAGCAGTTAACAATCCGATGAAAAGAATGGCGTCCATCGTTGTTGGTGCTAAAGAGAAGAGAAAATTCGAACGAACCACCAAATAAATTCCGGCAGTTACCATCGTCGCAGCGTGAATCAACGCCGAAACTGGAGTTGGTCCTGCCATCGCATCCGGAAGCCACGTAAATAATGGGATCTGTGCAGATTTACCAACTGCTCCAATAAATAAACTGGCAGTGATAAAAATAATAATCGGAGAATCAAGAGTGAATTTTGAAGAATTTTCAGCTACAGATAAAAAATCTACAGCATTGGTTTGATAGGCGATCATTAAAATCCCGATGATCATTCCTAAATCCCCAATACGGTTCATGATGAAAGCTTTTCTCGCAGCAGCGCCATATTCTTTATTCGTATACCAAAATCCGATGAGCAGGTAAGAACAAAGTCCAACACCTTCCCAACCGATAAAAAGAATTAAATAATTGCTTCCCATTACCAAAAGCAACATGGAGAAAATAAATAAATTCAAGTAAGTAAAGAATTTATAAAATCCTTTATCATGGCTCATATAACCAATCGAGTAAAGGTGAATCAAAGAACCAATTCCTGTAATGATCATGATCATCATCAAAGAAAGTTGATCGATCTGAAAACCAAAATAGATCTGAATTCCGTTAATTCTAAACCATTCAAAAGCTCTTACCACAACAGGTTGTGATTCTGCATCGAACTTTAAAAATAAACTTACTGCGATACAGAACGATGCAAAAACGACAAGCGTTCCAAAAGTTCCGACCACCATTTTAGGCAAACTCTTGCCGAAAAGTCCGTTTATTAAAAATCCGAGTAAGGGTAAAAGTATAATTGCGTAAACTAAATTTTCCATCCTCTATTTATCCTCTTAATTTATTAAAAATACTGATGTCCACAGATTTTGTATTACGGTACATCATTGCGATGATCGCCAAACCAACCGCTACTTCTGCAGCTGCAACGACCATGATGAAAAATACCAGGATCTGTCCGTTTCCGTCGCCTTTGTAACTCGAGAATGCTGCTAATAAAAGATTGACCGAGTTCAGCATTAATTCAACACAACCCAAAATAATGATTGCATTTTTTCTGACCAAAACTCCCAAAACTCCTAAGCAGAACAAAGCCGAGCACAGAATAATAAAATATTCCAGCGGAACGCTTTGTATAAATGAATTTCCTTCCATATAATCTAATTTCCTTTAAATAAAGAATTCACGTGAAGTGAATTCCTGCGAATTTTCTATAAATCTTTCTTACCGATCAATACTGCACCTACAATTCCTGCAAAAATGAGGATCGAAGCCAACTCAAAAGGCAAAACGTATTCGTTAAACAATAGTCTTCCCAGGTTTTTGGTTAATCCAACACTGGAATCTACATTCGCAGCAGCAGCTTCAACTTTAAAACCTCTGAATGCGCCCAAAATAGCAATTAACAGTAATCCGGCAGAAAAAACTCCGGCGAATTTCATGAGGTTTTGTTTTTTACTTTCGTCGGCTTTGTTCAGGTTCAGCATCATTAATATGTAAAGAAACAATACCATGATGGCTCCTGCATAAACGATGATCTGTACAATCCCGAGGAACTGCGCATTGAGTAAAATATAAAGACCCGCGATCGAAAACATGGTGACGATCAGTGATAAAATTGAATACAAAGGATTTCTCGCAAATACGAAATAAACGGCACTTGTAATTGCGACCAGGGCAACGAAGAAAAATAAGATCTGTTCCATTTATTTCATCATTTTTTTCTGCAACTCACTTTGTCTCTCAGAAACATCGATTCTTGCATTAATTTTTTCGACCAACTTATCTTTTCCGTAAATAAAACTTCCGCGGTTTTCCTCAACATTCACCAACTTATCGGTCAGGTAAATCGCAGATTTCGGACAAGCTTCTTCACACATTCCGCAGAAAATACAACGCAGCATGTTAATTTCATATACCGCTGCATATTTTTCTTCTCTGTAGAGGTCTTTTTCTTCTTTGGTTCTTTCCGCCGCCGTCATCGTAATGGCTTCAGCAGGACAGGCAACCGCACAAAGTCCACATGCAGTACATCTTTCTCTACCTTCATTATCCAGTTTCAGCACGTGTTCACCGCGCCAGATTTTTACGCGTGGTCGTACTTCTTCAGGATACGAAATCGTGGCCAACCCTTTTCCAAAAACCGTTTTAGCGGCATGACTGATGGTAATTTTCATTCCCTTCAAAATCGCAGGAATGTAAATACTTTCCCCGAAAGTCATTTTTTTGTCCGAGACCACTTTTGATCTATTCGTTAATTTCATTTTCAGAAATATTTTTTATTTTTATTTAAGAAGCAACCATTTTATCGCTTCTTTCCAATATGGTACCCGCTTTCCGTTCTATCTCTTGCTCGTCCTTCGTCCTTACAAGAGGATGCCACTGCAATCGGGGCTAAAATTACGTTTTCTTTTTTCTTATTTCATAAAATGGTCGTACGCCAAAATAATTGCGCCGGTTGCCATTAAATTAAACAATGCGATCGGGATCAATTTTTTCCAGCCCAAATGCATCAATTGATCGTATCTGAATCTTGGCAAAGTCCATCTGATCCACATAAATACAAAAATTCCGAAGAATGTTTTCGCCAAGAATACGGCAACAGATATTATTCCTGCAGCATTTTCACCCCAATGATTTGTCACCCAGTCAATTCCCGGATAATTATAACCACCAAGAAATAAAACCACGATCAAAGCATTTGAAATAAACATATTTACATATTCGCCGAACATGTACAAACCTAATTTCATTGATGAATATTCAGTATGATAACCGTTGACCAACTCATTTTCACATTCAGGAAGATCGAAAGGCGCTCTGTTCGTCTCAGCCAAAGCCGCTACAAAAAAGATAATGAAAGCGATCGGCTGGTAAAAGATATTCCAGTTCATCCCGGAGATTTCTGGAACAAAACCCCAGATCTTACCGTGAGTTTGCTGTTCTACGATCACCTTTAGATCTAAAGATCCTGCCATCATAATAATTGCAATGATCGAAAGACCCATCGCTAATTCGTAAGAGATCATCTGCGAACTTGCACGAATTGCTCCGATCAAAGAGAACTTGTTATTCGAAGCCCAACCTCCGATCATAATTCCGTACACTCCGATGGAAACCATTCCTACCAGATATAGAACTCCAATATCAACATTCGCAACCTGTAGATCGAAAGAAGTTCCGCCGATATTCAGCGTTTTCCCCCAAGGAATCACGGCTCCTGTGATCAATGAAATAAACATTACCAATGACGGACCGACAATAAAGAGAAATTTTTCTGCCGCTGCAGGCGTAAAATCTTCTTTAAAGAAAAATTTACCACCATCGGCAAGTGGTTGCAACAAACCAAAAGGTCCTGAACGGTTTGGCCCGATCCTGTCCTGCATAATCGCAGCAACTTTTCGTTCAGCCCATGTAGAGTAAGCTGCAACAGTAAGTGCCAGTATAAACAAAGCAAGAACAAGTATGATTTTAAAAGTTAATAAACCCATTATTTTTTATAAAATTTGACATTCAAAAATTGAATGTTACATTAATTTAAAATTATTATCAGTCTTTTCTTCAGATTCAATTTCATCTGCCGGACTTAATTCTTTTGCGTCAGGATTATCGAGCAAACTCACCATATTTTTAGGCTTTTCGTAATGATTCAAAGATATCACGGAGTGTCTGTCGATATGTCTTGGTCCTTCAATGTCCCACAATTTAATATCTTTTCTTTCCCAACGGCATTCGTTACAGATCCAGTCTACGATCTCGTCGTACTGATCTTTTCTTGCGGTAACTCTAATAATTTCGTCGCCTTTCATCCAAAGAACAGCTTTCCCGGAACATTTTTCACATTTACAGGTAGCATTCACCGGTTTTGTAAACCAAACTCTACTGGCAAATCTTGAAGTTCTGTCTGTTAAAGCTCCAACCGGACAAACATCAATTACGTTTCCGATGAAATCATTGTCTAAAGCTTTATTCAAATACGTAGAAATTTCTGCGTGTTCTCCTCTGAATAAAATTCCATGCTCTCTTTCTTCTGTCAATTGGTTTGCTGCCAAAACACATCTTGCACACAAAATACAACGGTTCATGTGAAGCTTAATGTTCGGACCGATATCTTCAGGTTCGAAAGTTCTTCTTTCGAATTCAGTTCTTGTTCCCTCAACGCCGTGCTCATATCCTAAGTCCTGAAGATGACATTCTCCAGCTTGATCACAAACCGGGCAATCTAAAGGGTGATTGATCAATAAAAATTCGGTGACGGCTTTTCTGCCTTCCTGTGCTTTTTCGGAGGTAAGATTTTTCACTTCCATTCCGTCCATCACACCAGTTCTGCAACTTGCTACCAATTTTGGCATCGGTCGCGAATCTGCATCAGAACCTTTAGAAACTTCTACCAAACAAGTTCTGCATCTACCGCCACTTGTTTCCAGCGGTTTGTAATAGCACATTGCAGGCGGCACAGATTTTCCTCCGATTTGTCTCGCAGCTTCCAAAATGGAAGTTCCGGGCAAAACTTCAGTCGTTTGTCCGTCGATGGTTATCTTGAATTTTTTAATTTCTTCGCTCATAATATCGCTATTGGCTTTTTGCTTTTGGCAATCGGCTTATTTATTATTTTTCTTTGTATTAAAAGTATATCCAACACCCAAAAGAACCTGTCCGAATACAAAATCCTGACTCGCTTTATCAGGTTTATTATTTAAAGTCGTTTTAATATCCCACATATTGATGTAACCTGCTTTTGCTTCAAGTCTTGCCATCCAGTGGTTCCAAAAAACTAAATTTAAACTCGTTCTTAAATCGGTTCCAATACCTGCAACATGAAAACGGTCGCTTCTTTCGTTGCCGAATAATTTTACATTACTCTTCGGGAACATTACTCCGATTCCTGCGCCGTAAGACCAAACCAGATCAATATTTTTCTTATTAAGAATGTTTTTATATTTTTCTAAACCTAAATTTTCATAGTTCAATCCGTCGGTATGCTCAAATGTAAGGAAATTTTCGTCCGCTAAATTCACCTGTCCGTTCTGTACATACGCTGCATATTTTGGATCACTGATGTTTCCGGAGAAATTAACGCTTTGATTTTGATCCATAACATATTTCATGTGGTCAATTCCCAAAACTAAAGCCAAATCATCTTTCAAAAAATAGCCGATCCTTACATCATACTGCGCCACTGTAAACCAAGCCGGATCAAAATAAACGATTCCAAATGGCGTCGGTCGGTCGTGTGCAACTACATTATCCAGTTGAAAATCATATCCATTTCCTTTAAAGTGAATATCTGATTTGCTAAAAGCGCCTCTGTTCCAACCAAAAAAAACAAACATTTGTCCTTTTTTTGATAAAGGTTCCGGTTTTGGATGATCCTGCCCAAAGACAAAACTAAATCCTAAAAATAGGGCTGATAAAATTATTACTTTCTTCATTTTTAAAAGAACGTGCTGTTCTTTATATCTTCTAAATAAAACTTCTTTTTATTCTGCTTTTGCAGCTACTGGTATTGGATCTGCGTAATTTGCCAGTCCGTAATTTCTTGTTTGAGATTCAGGATTATCGATATACCATTCAAACTCATCACGGAAATGACGGATCGCTGCTGCAACCGGCCAAGCTGCGGCGTCACCAAGCGGACAAATCGTGTTTCCTTCAATTTTTCTTTGAACATCCCAAAGCAAATCGATATCTGCCATTGTTCCGGTTCCGTTTGCGATTTTCGTCAGAATTCTCCACATCCAGCCAGTTCCTTCACGACATGGGGTACATTGTCCACAACTTTCGTGCATATAGAAATGCGCCAAAGACAAAGTGTGTTTTACGACAGACTGATCTTCATCCAAAACAATAAATCCTCCTGAACCCATCATAGTTCCAGTCGCAAAACCACCATCTGCAAGAGATTCGTAGTTCATTATTCTCGGTTCACCGTTGATGGTTTTCAATAATAAATTTGCCGGAACAATTGGTACTGAACTTCCACCCGGAATACAGGCTTTCAATTTTTTACCATTCGGAATTCCACCGCAATATTCATCAGAGTAAATAAATTCCTCTACAGAAATCGTCATGTCGATCTCGTAAACTCCGGGTTTGTTGATATTTCCACAAGCTGAAATTAATTTCGTTCCTGTAGATCTTCCCACACCTATTTTCGCATATTCTGCACCGGTTATATTAATGATAGGAACAACTGCTGCAATCGTTTCTACATTATTCACAACTGTTGGGCATTCCCAAAGTCCTTTTACCGCAGGGAATGGTGGTTTCAAACGAGGATTTCCTCTTTTTCCTTCCAGAGATTCTAAAAGTGCAGTTTCTTCCCCACAAATGTAGGCTCCAGCGCCAAGTTGTACGTAAATTTCTAAATCGTAACCAGTCCCTAAAATATTTTTTCCTAAAAATCCTGCTTTTTTTGCTTCTTCAATGGCTGCTTCCAAAATATCCGGGATCCAGGAATATTCTCCACGAATATAGATATATGCAGTATTTGCACCCAGAGCGAAAGAGGAAATTATCATTCCTTCGATCAGAAGATGTGGTAAAAATTCCATTAAATAACGGTCTTTGAAAGTGCCTGGTTCAGATTCATCGGCATTTACAACCAAGTATCTCGCTACACCTTCTGGTTTAGCCAGAAAGCTCCATTTCATTCCTGTAGGGAAACCTGCACCACCACGACCACGAAGACCGGAAATTTTCACTTCTTCGGTAATTGCGTCGGGAGTCATTTTGAGGGCTTTTTCTACAGCGTCGTAACCGCCTTGTTTGCGGTAAACGTCGAAGTATCTGATTCCTTCTATATGTGCGTCTTTAAGTAAAAGTTTTTTACTCATCGTATTTATTAAAAATTAATCTAAAGCAACTTGTCCCTGTCTGCAAAGTTCCAGGATCTCGTTTACTTTTTCTTTTGTTAAATGTTCGTGATAAAATTTGCCCAACTGCATCATCGGTGCGTAACCGCATGCTCCAAGACATTCCGCTGTTTTCAACGTGAAAAGTCCGTCGGCAGTTGTTTCCCCATTTTTAATGTTGAGGGTTTCTTTAATATGATTGATGATATCATGGCTTCCATTCAGCATACAAGGTCCGGTTTGACAAACTTCCAAAACATATTTTCCCACCGGTTTCATGTTGAACATGGTGTAGAATGTAGCAACTTCGTACACTTCGATCGGTTTGATGTTCAGAATCTCTGCAACGTAATCCATCACAGGAACATCGAGCCAGCCGCCGAATTCTTTTTGTGCTAAATGTAAAATAGGAATCAGAGCAGATTTCTGTTTTCCTTCCGGGTATCTTGCGATTATTTTATGAACCTGTTCTAGTGTTTCAGGTTTAAAAACTATATTTTCGCTCACTTTTTATGATTTTAAATTTTAAATTTTAGATTTTAAATTCCAAAATTTAAGTTTTTTTAATATTGATTGATATTGATCTCAAGACTGTTTTAAATCTCAAAATTTATAATTACTTATGCGTCCAGTTCTCCAGCGATCACATTCAAACTACTCAATGTTACTACCGCGTCAGAAATTACAGATCCTGTGATCATTTCGGGATAGGCTTGATAATAAATAAAGCAAGGTCTTCTGAAGTGCAATCTATAAGGTGATCTTCCACCGTCGCTTACAAGATAGAATCCTAATTCTCCGTTACCACCTTCTACGGCGTGATATACTTCACCTTTCGGAACTTCTGTTTCTCCCATTACAATTTTGAAATGGTAAATTAAGGCTTCCATTTTGGTATAAACATCTGCTTTCTCCGGCAAATAAAATTCAGGAACATCAGCGTGGAAAGGTCCTTCCGGCAGATTATCCATCGCTTGCTGAATAATTTTTAAACTTTCCCACATTTCGCCTTGACGAACCATAAAACGGTCGTAAGTATCTCCTGAAGTTCCGACAGGAATATTAAAATCGAAATCTTCGTAAGAAGAGTAGGGAGTTGCAACTCGAACATCATAATCAACTCCTGTAGCACGTAAATTCGGACCTGTAAATCCGTAATTTAAAGCACGTTCAGCAGTAATTGAACCAGCACCAATTGTACGGTCCATAAAAATTCTGTTTCTCTCTAATAAATCTCCGAATTCTTTGAATCGCGCTGGAAAAGTTTTTAAAAAGTCGCGAACAAGTTCATGAAATTTTGGAGTGAAATCTCTCTCAAAACCGCCAATTCTTCCCATGTTCGTTGTCAATCGTGCACCACAAACCTGTTCGTACATATCGTAGATTTTTTCACGATCCTGAAACATATACGTAAATCCGGTTAAAGCTCCGGTATCAACTCCGGTAACGGCGTTACACACGATGTGATCAGCAATTCTCGCCAATTCCATCATGATAACCCTCATGTATTGTACGCGTTTTGGAACTTCAACGCCTAATAATTTTTCAACCGTCATGTGCCATCCAATATTATTAATTGGAGAAGAGCAGTAATTTAGACGGTCAGTTAAAGTGGTGATCTGCGTGAAATTTCTTCTTTCAGATATTTTTTCGAAAGCACGGTGAATATAACCAACAGTCTGCTCAGAATGGAGAATTTTCTCCCCGTCCATTGTCAGAATATTTTGAAAAATTCCGTGGGTTGCAGGGTGCGTCGGACCTAAATTGAGGGTGTATAATTGCCCATCGATCTGTTCCTTGGTTTCGTACTGCGTTAATATATTGGAGAGTGCGTTGTCTTTCATATTTTTATGATTGATAATTGATTTTGATAAATGATTTGATTAAAAACCCATCATCACTTATCGCTGATCATTTATTATTTTACCTGCCGAACATTACATCATCTTTATCAGTTCTTGTACCATCTTCCAAAGGATATTGTTTCAACATTGGATGATAACCAAGACCCGGATCATTCAGGATTACTCTTAAATCAGGATGACCTTTAAATTTAATTCCGTAGAAATCAAAAGTTTCGCGTTCCATCCAGTTTGCTCCAGCAAAAAGATCAGTTAATGAATCTGCTTCTGCATTTTCAAATGGCATAAACGTTTTCAGACGGATCCGAAGATTTTCAACCAAATTGTGAAGGTGGTAAATTACTCCTAATTCTTTTTCAGGAATTTCTGGGTGGTGAATTCCGCAAATATCGGTAAGAAAATTAAAACCTAAAGAACTGTCCTTCATGTGATGAACGACTTTTTTAAGGTCTTCTTTTTTAAGTTCTAAAGTCAACATTCCGTAAGGTTCTGAACTTGAAATTACTGATTCCGGAAATTCTCTCGTAATAGCTTCTAAAACGAAATTATTGGTAAATTCCATAAATTAATTGATATTATAAGATTCCAATAATTCTTTGTATTGAGGAAGATCACGTCTTCTTAGACTTTCACTTTCTGCCAAAGCCTGAATCTGCATAAATCCTTCTAAGATCTGTTCTGGTCTTGGTGGACAACCCGGAACATAAACATCAACAGGGATCACTCTGTCAATTCCCTGAAGAACCGAATAAGAATCGAAAATTCCGCCGCTTGAAGCACATGCTCCAACTGCAACTACCCATTTTGGCTCTGCCATTTGGGTATAAATTTCCTTTAAAATTGGTCCTAATTTTTTAGAGATTGTTCCGCAAACCATCAAAACATCGGCTTGTCTTGGAGAGAAACTCATTCTTTCCCCACCGAATCGGGCTAAATCATAATTTGGTCCCATTGTCGCCATAAATTCAATTCCACAACATGAAGTTGCAAAAGGAAGCGGCCACAATGAAAGTGAACGAGCCATTCCAATTAAATTATTGAGGTTCGTTGCGAAGAAACCTTCTCCTTCAAATCCCGGAGGAGCAGGAGCGTTCGTATTTATTTTTGGTGTGTTTTCTGACATTTTAATTTAATTTTTTAAAAGAAACTTTAAATCAATTTAATTGACAAGATTCAATTTTACTTGTCCCAATCGAGAGCGCCACGTTTTAAAACGTATAAAAATCCTAAAAAGAAAATGGCTACAAATGTAGAAACTGCTAGAAATCCTTCCAATCCAAATTCCCGGAAATTAACCGCATAAGGATAGAAAAATACAATTTCGATATCAAAAAGAACAAAAAGAATAGCCGTTAAAAAATATCGGATAGAAAAAGGAGTTCTTGCGTCACCTTCGCTTTCTACACCACATTCAAACGATTTATTTTTATTTACGGTACTGTCTTGCTGTCTTGGTCCCAAAAAATGGGCGCCCAACAAAGAAATCGCTACAAAACCAATAGCAACCAAGGCCTGGATGATAATCGGTATATAATTTTCAGGTAAATTCATTAATACATTATTTTCTCAATTCGCAAATTTAACGAATAAAGATGTAAAGCGGAAATATATGCTTCGCAAATGTGATTGAAAAAGCCTATTTGTTTAATTTAGAACTATTAAAAACAACTATTTTTTTCCAGTGTCTTTCAAGCGTTTCAAAACGGTATAAGCAACATAACCAATGTACAAGAACAGGAAGCTGGCAAACAGAATATTGATCACGCTGTTAACTCTTTCATCCTGAACCTGAAAGAACTGGTTGTAAGCAACAAAGGCTAAAATGATAACGACGTAGATGATAAGTTGTTTCTTCATTGGTGTAAAATAGATACAAAGTTGAAAATTAAAGTTCCATCGAATAAGTTCTTCTTCGCTTGTGATTGGTCGGATTGTAATCTTGCCAAAGTGCCTGAACACCTTTGTTTTCCTCCAGTTCCGGGTTCGTTTCTGCAAACTTAACTCCCATTTTGTTGAACCGCACGAAGATTTCTTTGAAGATGATCGCAGTAACTCCACGACGTTGATACTCGGGATGAATGCCGATCAGATAAAAATTGGCGCGATCATTTTTCTTTCCTGCCTGTAAAAAATGCCACCATCCAAAAGGGAATAATTTCCCTTTCGATCTTTGCAAAGCTCTGGAATAAGAAGGCATTGTGACAGCAAAAGAAACCAACTGATGATTTTCGTCTTCCACACAAATAATATAATTTTTATCAATGAACGGAAAATATTTTTCCTTGTACGTTTTTATCTGTTCATCAGTGATCGGAGTAAAAGTAGAAAGCGTATTGTAGGTTTGATCAAGCAATTTAAACATCGGTTCGATATACGGAATGATCTCTTTTTTATTTTTAAAATCGAGAACTTTCAGCTTGTATTTCTGAGCAACTAATTCGCTGAATTTTTTTACTTTTTCAGACAAAACCGTCGGGAAATCCATTTCATATTCTACCCATTCTTTTTCCTTGACCAAGCCCAATTTTTCTAAATGTTGGGAATAATATTCAAAATTATACAATCCGATCATTGTTGCTAACTTATCGAAACCCATGATCAGCATTCCGGCTTTATCAAGATTCGTAAATCCCATCGGACCTTCAATTTTTTTGATATTTCTTTCTTTTGCAAAATCGATCGCCAAATTGATCAGCGCTTCAGAAACTTCAAAATCATCAATAAAATCGAGCCAGCCAAAACGTACTTTGCTGATCCCCAATTCTTTTTCTTCGTTATGGTTCCATATTACTGCAATTCTTCCGACAATTTTTCCGTCTTTATAAGCGAGAAACTTTTTCGCATCTGAAAATTGTAACGCAGGGTTTTCTTTTGGGTCCCAAATGTTTTTTTCATCGTTAATTAAAGATGGGACATAATTCTTATTATTTTTATAAAGATCCATCGGAAATTTGATGAACTTTTTTAGATCAGTTTCTGTTAGTACTTCAGTTATTGAGACTTGTGACATGCGGATATTATTTGAAAAAACAAATATAAATTATTAATACAAATATAAAAACTTTGGCACGTTTTTTACAGCTAAGAAGGCAATTTCAAAATACATAAATACAAGTAAAAATGATAGGATATTATTTGATAATAGGCGTTTCGATGTTGATCAGCTGGCTGGTTTCATCAAAACTCAAATCTAAATTTGCTTATTATTCTCAGGTTCATCTTCGAAATGGAATGTCAGGAAAAGAAGTTGCAGAAAAAATGTTGCGTGACAATGGAATTAATGATGTACAGGTAATTTCGGTTCCAGGTCAGTTGACCGATCATTATAATCCTGCAGAGAAAACAGTTAATCTTTCGGAAGGCGTTTATATGCAGAGAAATGCAGCGGCTGCGGCAGTTGCGGCGCACGAATGTGGTCATGCTGTACAACATGCGGTTGGATATTCGATGTTAAAGCTTCGTTCCACACTAGTTCCGATGGTTAACATCAGTTCAAGATTAATGCAGTTTGTTTTGATGGCGGGTATTTTTTTAATGTTCGCTACAAGATCAATTGATAATCCTAATGGAAATACTACCGTATTAGCGATCGGTGTTGCATTGTTTGCATTTACGACACTTTTCTCTTTCGTAACTTTACCGGTGGAATATGATGCGAGCAACAGAGCAATGAAATGGCTGAAAGATAGCGGAACCGTAACTTCCGAAGAATATGTTGGTGTAAAAGATTCTTTAACCTGGGCAGCTCGAACTTATGTCGTTGCTGCGCTTGGATCTTTGGCACAGCTCCTTTACTGGGCGTCAATGTTGATGGGAAGAAGGAATTAGAAGAGCCAGGCAAAAAGTAAAAAGAGCCAAGTCTTTTAGATTGGTTTAAAGATATCAAAGAAATTTGAAAGTAATATTTTGCATCTCGGACAATTGTTCCGAGATGTTTTCTTTTTGAGAAGTATTGATTTTTGCGACAATCTTGCACTGTTCTTCAGAAAGAAAATCCAGTATTTTACCCTGGAATTTATTAAGTAAAGTGAAAATTTGGTTTTGTTTATCAAAATTAAACGCTATTTCCAGCTCGCTTTCCAGATCTTTGGTCATAATTTCACCTTCCTCCAAAGTGATTTTTGCACATTCTTTATAGGCTTTTACCAAACCTGATACGCCGAGTTTTGTACCGCCATAATATCGCACTACAATCAAAAGAATGTTGGTCAATTCATTCGCGAGAAGTTGGTTATAAATAGGTAATCCTGCACTTCCATTTGGTTCTCCGTCATCATTTGCACGGTAATTTTCACCTTCAAGACCTAAACGAAAGGCGTAACAATGATGCGTCGCTTTTGGATGTTCGCTTCTAATTTTTTCTAAACTTGCTTTTAATTCTGCTTCACTATTCACCGGAAATGCAAAGCCAATAAACTTGCTGCCTTTTTCTTTGAGCAAAATATTCTCAATGGGTTTTTTAATGGTTTTAAAACTAAAGTTTTCCAAAATATTTAAGTTTAGTAAAATTTGAAAAATTACTTATTGCTATAAAATTCAACAATGTTATCCCGGAAATTTTCAGTTCTGTTAGGTTTAAAATTAAATTCAGGAGCTTTGGTTCCACTTCCTACATTCAGATCTTCATTTTTGATGATGATCGCTTCGTCCCAAAGACCAGCTTTAATAAATTGAGTCAGAGTAAAACTTCCACCTTCAATAATTACCGACTGGATTTGCTCTTCATAGAGTTTCTGTATTAAATTTTGGAGGAAATTTTCCTTTTCTATTTTTATGAATTTTACATTTTCTTCTATTGAATTTTTCTCGGCATTAAAAACCAAAGTTGGCGCTTTGTCATTGTAAATTTTGAAATCTCTCGGAACTTTTAAACGGAGATCGATGAGAATTCTAACGGGATTTCGCCCCGAAATTTCTCGTGTCGTTAAACTGGGATGATCAGACAAAGCAGTTTGAGTTCCTACCAAAATTGCGTGTTCCTCACTGCGCATTTTGTGAACAAACTGTTTTACCAATCCGTTGCTGATTTGAGTTCTTTTGAAGTCTTTGTCCAGAAAACCATCGTTGGACTGCGCCCATTTCAAAATAATAAATGGTCTTTTCTTCTGGTGAAAAGTAAAGAATCTTTTATTCAATTCCCGGCATTCATTTTCTAAAACTCCTGAGATGACCTCTATTCCTGCTTCTTCTACAATCTCTTTTCCTCGTCCGTTTACTTTTTTGTGGGAATCCAATGTTCCGATCACTACTTTTTTGAAACCAATTTCTACAATTTTATTGGCGCAAGGTGGCGTTTTTCCAAAATGAGAGCAAGGTTCAAGCGAGACGTAAATCGTAGAATCTTTCAATAAGTCTTTATTGACAACCGAATTGATCGCATTAATTTCTGCATGATTTTCCCCGGCTTTTGCATGAAATCCTTCTCCAATAATGGTGTCATTATAAACGATCACACTTCCAACGAAAGGATTAGGATATGTTTTCCCCAAAGCTTTTCTGGCAAGCTCAATACAGCGTTTCATGTAGATTTGGTCGGTCATTCTCGAATGAATAGAGGGTTGAGAAAAATGAGTATTTGCTAAAAAACACCCAACAAATCTGTCGAGTGTTTTGATAATTATTTTTTTGTAAAATTACTTCCCTGCGGGTAAAGCTGCCACTTTAATTTCTGGAATTTTATATTCGATGATGTTGGTCATCAAACGATCTCTTTCTTTATTCAAAGATTTTGCCGCAGATTTCAGATCACCATAACTTCTCTTCGCGTAGGAAAGAATGAGGAAACTTTTTTGCGTTCCCGCATCTAATTTCTTAAATCGGTAAACATTGTATTCGATATATGAATCGCCTTTTGACGGCGCTTCAGAAATAAAATAATCAACAATATATTCTTTTCCATCCGGGCTTTCAGAAACATTCACCTTTGCAAATTTATCTTTTTCAGCTCTGTTCTGAATCGATTCTACTTTTTGTCTTACGGCCAGTTCAATATCAATTTCTTTATTAAAATAAGAGAAGTCGAGTAGTTGCGTGAAATTTTCAATCTGCTCAACTCGCGGTAAAAACTGCTGCCTGTAAAGCGTTTTTGACGGTTGTTTGCTCCAACTCAACAAAAATTCGGTCCCATCTAAATCGATCGGTCCGGGAACCGAAATTAAATCTGCGACAGAACCCTGCGCTTTAATTAATCCTAAACTTGCGATGAACAGCAATAAAAATATTTTTTTGATCATACCGCTTTTGATTAATTTTCGCCCGAAAGAATATTGTGAAGCGTTTGTTTCATACTTTCAAGTTCAGATTTCTTGTCATCAATTCGCTCGTAGGTTTCTATTAATAAAGGATTTTCTCGCGTTGAATTTTTGAAGAAGCCTAAATTATTTTCCATTTTTACAATCTCTGCCTCAAGATCTCCAATTTGATTTTTGATTTTTCGGGCTTTGTCGGTAAGCTGATCTTCAGACAGGCCTTCTTCTTTCAGACTGTATTCACTAATTTTATTCAGTTTCAACTTATCTCTCAAAGTTTTGTTAAACTCTGTATTGATGGCTAATTTTTCGCGTGGAACTTTTCCGATATTGTTCCAGCTGGTTTTAATATGTTCTATTTTTTCAACACTTCCTTCTTCGTAAGTAACTTCTTTCAGCTCGTCGAGAAGTTGTTTCTTATGTTTGTAATTGTCTTTCCAGTTGTCGCTTACTGCATTATTTTTTTCTCTGTAATTATTGAAAAAAGTGTTACAGGCTTCGCGGAAATCATCCCAAACTTTATTCGTCATGCTTCTTGGAACGTGACCGATCGTTTTCCATTCATCCTGAAGTTTTTTGAAAAGCGGAACTATAATTTCCCAGTCTTCTGAAAGCATATTGTCTTTCGCAGTGGCGATCAATTTCAGTTTATTATCGAGATTGGTTTGCTGCGAATTTTTCAGACCTTTATAGAATTCGTTTTTCTTGGTGTTAAAATTTCTAAGATGTTGCTTGAAATCATTCCAGTTTTGATTGGAAACTTTTCTTGGAACACTTCCGAGTTTTAAAAATTCAGTTCTTAGATCTTCAATTTTTTTGATGGAATTCTGCCAGTAATTGTGATTTGCTTCTTTTTCAGGGTTGCAGATCTTTTTAATTTCCTCGATGATCTTCGTTTTCTTTTCGAGATTTTCAGCTTGTTCTCCGTCTATCTGTGCAGAAAGTTCACCTTTTCTATCGTGAATTCTGTTGGATATTTCTTTGAACTCGTCCCAGGTTTTCTCCCGGAATTCTTCTGCTACCGGTTCAGCTTCTTCTTTCCAGAGCTTATGCAGATATTGCAGTTCATTCAGCGCTTTCTGTACGGCAGGTTCAGTTTCCAGAACTTTTGCACGGTCGATGATGTGCTGTCTTTTCTCCAAATTATGGGCATATTCCTGCTCCATATATTCCTTATTCATATCCAGCATTTGATAAAATTGATTCAAATGGTGGAAATAATTATTATTAAGAATTTTAAACTCAGATTTTGCAACTTGTCCCGCGTTCTTCCAGTCTTCTTTAATGGTACGAATGGCTTTAAAGAGATTCGTTCCTGCTTCCGTATTGGTATAAAGATTTTTAAGTTTTTCTATAATTCCCTGACGTTCTTCTAAATTTTTAGAATGATTGGCTTCCTGTTTTTTGCTGTATTCATCGTTTTTCTCGCGGAAAAGGTGAATCAATGCAGAAAGTTTGTTTTGAGCAGGATGGTGAAAGTTGAAATTCTCTTCCGGATTTCCCGCGCCAATAAATTCATGCTTCTGATCTTCGATTTCGTCGTGAATAAAATGGTTGGCCTGTTCTTTCAGATGGTTAAAGGTTCTGAAATTTGCGCCTGCATCTTCTTTATTAACGATGCTTTCCATTTCTTTTAAAATTTCTGGTAACGTTAAAGAAGCAGTTTCTTCTAATTCAGTTTCTTCATTGTGATCCTGAGCTGGTTCGCCATGATCTGCTTTTTTCGGATCAATTTCTGACAGAACTTTTGTTGCAGCTGGGATCTCAACTGATTTTTGAGTATCAACATCTGCTTGATGTTCTGGTTTTTCCTGTAAAACTTCTTCAGAAGGTGAATCGGTTTCCGCAGCAGTAATTTCTTCAGTACTTTCTGAATTTTCAACAGCAACTTCCGTTTCAGGAATAGCTACGGTATTTTCTTCCAGAACTTCTGTCGGTTTTTCGGCTGTGTTTTCAGTGGGAACCTCTTCAGGAATTGGTTGTTTTTCAGGGTTGTCAGAGATTGAATCTTCTGTGATCATAGCAAGCTTTTTATTAGAATTAAAGGGCGGAAATTAATTTTGTTTCATTTGTGTGTAAACAGAGCACTAAATTAACTTATTTTTTTTGAAAATTCCAAATTTCCCAATTTTTTTCTGCCTGCTGCTCAAGCATATAATATCCGTTTGCAGTTTTGGCTCCTTTTTCGGAGGCTTTTTTAATGAATGAAGTGTAAACGGGATTATAAATGAGGTCGATAATCAAATGTTTTTCGGTCATTCCTTCAAAAGGAAAATCAAGACAATCTTCTACATTTGGAAAAGTTCCAACAGGTGTACACTGAATAATTAATGTGTTTTCAGCCACGATTTCTTTCGTAATATTTGAAAAATTTAATTCAGAATTTCGGGAAACTGTTTGGAAAGGAATTTCATATTTATTTAAAACATATTGTACCGCTTTTGCAGCACCGCCATTTCCCAAAATCAAAGCGGAATCGTGAAAACTTTTCCGATGAATTAAAAGGGTCTTTTCAAAGCCAAAAACATCAGTATTAAAACCTTTTTTGATGTTGTCCTTGATCAAAATGCAATTCACTGCGCCAATTTCGGCAGCTTCGTCGCTCAACTCATCTAAATAAGGAAGGATTTTTTCTTTATAGGGAATGGTCACATTTAACCCAATAAGATCTGGATCTTTAAAAATCTCTTCGACTTCCGAAATATCCTTTAAGTCGAAAACGTCATAAGAATAATCATTCAACATCAAACGTTGAAATTTATCTTCAAAATATTTTTTCGAAAAGGAGTAGGAAATGTTTTTCCCGATTATCCCTAAATGCTTCTGATCGTTCATCCGTCAAAAATAAAAAAAAAGACCAGTTAATAACCGATCTTCTATATGATTTATACTATTGTTTTAATTTATGGTCCATTCATTTGCAGGACAATGTTTCAAATTCGACAAAAAAAAACCGGCGAATTGATCACCGGTTTTAATTGATAGCAGAAGAAAATTACTCAACGATAAATTTCACTGATTCATTTTCAGTTTTTAGAATATAAATTCCTTTCACTGCATTTTTCAAAATTATTTTTCCTGAAGTTTTAAAATCCTGATTCACAGTTTGGATCAATTTACCCTCCATAGAATAGATCTGTACCTTTTTGATTTCATCAAGATTACTTCCCGAAAGTTGTAGTTCCCCATTTCTAACCGGATTCGGAGAAACAAAAAGTTTATTTTCAACAGTGTTTACATCGCTTGTAGAAAGACCAGATCCCCAAATTGCATTTACCCATTCTGGGTGGTCGATGAACGGGTTTCTGTTTTTTTGAAAAACGTAAGAAGCATTGTTTCTTTCGATTTCCGTAAGGGAAAGCGGATCCTGAGCTGCCCAGCTTACCAAAACGTCTTTTTCCCAGCTCGTCAATCCTGGATAAGTGGTGTTGCCCAACATTCCGCCGGAAGAAAACCCTGAAAGTCTGGATTCATATCTAGTTACAAAATAAAAGATCATTCTGGCGATATCTCCTTTAAATTCATTGATCGGTTCGCAAACAGATCCACTGTAACCCGGTGAAGTGCTTGGTCCAACCTTCGTTCCATTTTTGGAGGTAAATGAAGGATTCGTCACCATACCAAAAGGATAATTACTTCTCATTCCGTTTACTTTTCCATCGGTTGGACGAATAAAATGGATATCGGAAACCATCGGTGCATTAGAGCCGAAAAAACTTTGAGGAACTACGTGTTCTCTGTTGTAGCAATCGCCTTCAACGCTGTAATTTCCACATTTTTTCACGCCGTGCTGATAATTATAAGGATCTGTTCCGGTTGGATTTTCAGAATACATGTCTAAAACAGAACCGTCATTTTCATAATAATGATCTTTATCTGTTGTTGGATAGCCGTTGTAAAGGCCATTATATCCATTATCAATCGCACCTGCTGTGATGATCGAGCTTAATTTTGTTTTCAGAGCAGCACCTGTTAAACCTGTAGTTCCGTCGTAATAAGTTGCTGGAGCTTGAGCAAATGTCATCGAAAACAAAAAGCCCAGTAAAAGAGTAGTAAATTTTTTCATGTAAATTAATAATTAATTTGGAGGGCAAATATATATAAAAATTCAATCCAAAAATCAAATTCAAATTAATATTATGTTAAACATGATTTTTCTCAAATTTGATCGCGGTTTCATTAAATAATTCATATCGAAAATGGATTCAGCATTTCGATTTCAGACAAAAAAAACCGACAAAAAATGCCGGTTTCAATTTTTAAATCTCAAAAAACTTATTCAACTATAAATTTGGTTGACTGATTTTCTGTTTTTAAGATATAAGTTCCTTTTTCTCTGTTTTTTAAAATAATCTTTCTGGAAGTTTTCAGATTCTGATTGATGGTCTGTATCAATCGACCATCCATGGTGTAGATCTGTACCGTTTTTACCTGATCTAAACCGTAACCTGAAAGATGCAATTCGCCATTTCTAACAGGGTTTGGATAAATAGAGATTTTCTGATCGAAAGCAGCAACATCACTCGTAGAAAGGGTAGAAGTCCAGATCATATTTACCCATTCCGGATGATCGATGAAAGGATTTCTATTTTTTTGTCTGACATAAACTGCATTATTTCTATCGATTTCTTTTTGTGAAACAGGATCTTGAGCAGACCATTTTAACAGTAAGTTGATATACCATTGTTTGTAACCTCTGTCAACTGTTCCGTCTAAAGGGTTTCCTGCACTTTGATAAGGGGAGAAAGAAGCTAATTTATCTTCATATCTCGTGATAAAAAATAAAGACATTCTTGCTAAATCTCCTTTAAATTCATCGATCGGTTCGAAGATCGTTCCACTATATCCCGGGAAAGTACTGGTGCCTAATTTTGAGCCGTTTGTTGAAGTCCAGCTTGCGACACTTGCTTCTCCATAAGGATAATTTGACCGCTGACCGTTCACATAATAATCGGTCGGAATTACAAAGTGCGCGTCATTTGCCATTGGTACTGCGCTCTGACCACCAAAAAAACTTTTCGGTACAGAATGTTCGCGATTGTAACAGCTATTTTCGCTGTTCGCACCGTTTCCACACTGATTTCCACCATCTACAACACGTCCTAATTTATATTCGTAAGCATCGGGACCTGCTGGTTTTTCCGAATACATGTCGAGAAGAGTTCCGTTATTTTCGTAATACAAATCGCGGTCTGACGTAAAATAAGTTTGCCATAAGCCACCGGTTCCGCTTCCGTAACCCAGATCTAAAGCTCCGTTGGAGATGATCACGTTGAGTTTTGTTTTCAGGGCGTAACCTGTTAATCCTGCAGTTCCGTCATAATAATTGGCAGGAGCTTGCGCGAAAGTGATGGAGAATAATCCACCAAGTAAAAGAGTAAGAATTTTTTTCATTGGAGTGATAACTAAATTAGGGCTTCAAAGTTAGCTAAAAAATGAATCGACCATCATGGTTTGAATTACTTTTTTTAAGGACTCGATGTTAGATTTTTTGAAATTGGAATGTTTGATCATCAGAATGCTTAATTCGAGAATGATTTTCCTCATTACGTTAAAGAGAAATTATCTGTTTTTTGCTGCTAGTTAAAAGGTGTTTTTTTTAATAAAACTCGACCTTTCATAAGATTCTTATCTTAAAAAAAAAACTTATTGAATTTTGAAAAACGATTTATTGATTTTAGAGAAAATCCAGGAAACCCCAATTCCAAAAATACCCGAAGTCAGCGCTACAATAACGTAATTCATGAGTCGGATCCGAACCGGAAAAGGGAGATCGGTATTTTCGCCCGCTTTGAAAAATCCAGTCACCATCTGCAAATAGCTGATCGCGCTTCCCAGAATTAAACCACTCAACAAGCCAAAAGTTACAATAAGAATTCCGGTGAAGAAATAGACATTTCGGAGCGATTTTAAATTCATTCCTAATGAGATCAACGATTTCGACTGTTCCTTTTTATCAAGTTGCAAAATAATAATTGCTCCTGCCAGATTAAAAGTCGTGATGAAGATCACGAGCATAAAAATAAGGTAAATAAAGAGTTTCTCCGTATTGATCATCTTCCAAAACGCTGCATTTTCTTCCGATTTGGTTTTGATGTCGTATTTTTTTCCCAAAAGTTTTTGCACATGGTCTTTTACAGCATCTGTATTTTCAGGATTTTTTAATTTGATAACAATTTGATACGCCGATTTTTTTGGTAGATTCAGCAATTCCCGCGTGAGTTCAATGGGCGCAATGATCGTATTGTCCAGCTGATCATTTCCTGGAAAAACACCCGAAACAAAAATTTCCCTTTTATTGAAAATATCTTTTTCCGCGCTGATCATTCCTGTACCGGGTTTCGGCATCAACAATTCCGCAAAATCAGTCGACTCCCCAATCGGGATTGCCAGTCGGTTGTCCAGTTTGTTTTCCAGTAAAACTTCATTCGAATATTTAAAACTCGGATAGGTACCGTAGAAAATATTTTTATTGATCGGATTCACAAAAATGTACGCAGAATCTACGCCGCGCAAATTCGCAATATCACCATTATCCCGAAAATTGATATAAACTTTCTCCTCAATTACTTTAGAAAAATGAAGAATATCTTTAGTAGATTCTAAAATTTTCGTGGCTTTATCAACGTCCGGAAGTGTTTTTCCCTCCTTGCTTGTCACCGTAATGTCAGAATGCAGATTGGCGATCAGATCCTGATTCAGATCCTCCAAACCAGAGAAAACAGAAATAATAATAAACATCGCCGTCACTGCAACCATCATCGCTAAAGCGGCGAGCCACGTAATAAAAGTGACTGCAGTACTTCCTTTTTTTGCCAAAAGGTATCGGGTCGCAATATAAAAAGCCGTGTTCTTCAAAGAAAATAAACTTTAAAACAGATTATAGAATAGGATTGTCGCCTTCGCCTCTCAATTCTTTCTCAATTTTTTCCACATCGTCCAAAGTCGTGTCCAGGTAAAAATTAAGTTCCGGAATGATCCGCACCTGTTTCCCCATTTTCTGACCGATAAAATTTCTGTAATGTGCTTTATTCACCAGAATTTCCTTCATAATATCTTTCCGGAATTCTGTCGGGAAAATGCTCAAATAAATTTTTGCGATACTCAAATCAGCCGTTACTTTCACATCTGAAACCGATACCAAAAAGGATTGCTTACTTTCCGAAGCCTGTTTGCGGAACAATTCTGCAAAATCTTCCTGTATAATCTGTGCGACTTTTTTCTGTCTGTTGCTTTCGTTCATGGCGCAAATTTACTATTTTTGTTTCAATTATTGGGGCGTGCCCTTTTTTTTGCCACCGCTAAAATCCACCCCAAAAAAAAGGTCGGTTTCCGTGCAGTCGCTTTTTTGCGCCGCCGCAAAACCCACCGCAAAAAAAGAGCTCCAACAATGCACTTCACCCTCACGCAAGAACGCGCTAAAAATCAAAGTAAGATAAATCACCCATAACCAATTACCAATTACCCATTACCAATTGCTCATTATTCTTCATCCAACATCCAACATCCAACACCCATGAAAATAGAACACCTCGGAATCGCCGTAAAATCCTTAAAAACCTCCGACGAATTATTTGCTAAACTCCTGGGAAAAGAAAACTACAAACAGGAAGCCGTGGAAAGGGAAGGAGTCACCACTTCATTCTACGAACTTGGCGAATCGAAGATTGAACTCCTGGAAGCCACCAATCCAGAAAGTCCCATTGCCAAATTTCTCGATAAACGCGGGGAAGGAATTCACCACATCGCTTTCGGCGTAGAAAATATCCAAACAGAGATCGAACGCCTAAAAAAAGCCGGATTTATCTTCATCTCCGAAGAACCCAAAGACGGCGCCGATAATAAACTCGTCGTTTTTCTCCATCCAAAATCCACGAATGGTATTTTAGTAGAGTTGTGTCAGGAAAAACCTGCAGTTTAAGAGCCATGTAGGGACAAGTCGACACTTGTCCAATAGCACCCGGAATTTGAATGGTCAATTTCAATTTACTCATATCCAATCATGAAGACGCCGTCAAAAACCTTTGGATCTTTGCGTAAGAATTCTATTAACATTACATAAAAACACCAAACACCAAACACCAAACATCCAGCATCCATCTTCTCTCCTCCAACATCCCAAATCCCTCTTCTCAATTATATTTCTCAGGAAAAACCTTAAATAAATTTTGATTATTTCAAAAAAACGCTATTTTTGCAAACCCAATTGAGACTTCAATTTCTCCGGAAATAAAGTTAGGCCCTATAACTCAGCTGGTTAGAGTAGCTGACTCATAATCAGCAAGTCCCTGGTTCGAGCCCAGGTGGGGCCACAACATTGGAATAGAAGCACTTACAAAAATGTAGGTGCTTTTTTTATGTTAATAGTTATTAATATTATTTAAATTTGAATATATGAAAGGCAGAAAAACTGTTTTTAAATTTCCTAATTACTGGTATTGTTAGTGGCCATAGAATAATTTGTTGTCTTACATTTAGTATTTGCTTACAATTAAATAAATTTATTCTACGATTTGGTAAGCGAATCTATTTAATTAAATATAATTTTTAAAAATATTAAATATGAATATAATTACAACCTCGCAACGCTATTTTACAGGATACGATTTTTTTATTTCATATTCTAGGTTAGATTGTTCGGAATATGCTTCAAATTTAGCTAACAAAATTATTGAGCAAAAATATAGTTGTTATTTAGATCAATGGGGATCACAACCTGGTAAGGAGCTGCCAAATTCCTTAAAAAGAAAATTAAAAAATAGCTCAGTTTTAATTTTATTAGGGAGCGAAGCATCATTATTATCGAATGCCATAGAAGAGGAAATAAATATTTTTGAACAAACAAAAAAAATAATTATACCTGTTGAATTATGTAATATTACTGAAGCGAGTTGGTTTAAGATTATTGATGGTACTGCCAGATCCAATGAAAAAATAAATTTCAAAAATAATATTATTTCTGAGACACTATTAACAAGAATTAAAAACTCATTAAACTATACTCGACAATCTTCTAGAATTAGAAATAGTATAGTTTTATTCATATTTTTAATGATTTTGTCAATTGGGTCATTGTCTTATTTGTTTTCAAAAAGGAAAGAAATCGAAAAGGTTAACTTATCATTGAATGATTCAATTAAAATCAGGACAAAAGAATTAGTAAATATTGAAAAGGAACTAAGTTCTAAAGAGGAATCTTTACAATCAACAAATGATTCATTAAAACAAACAAAAGACCATCTAGATATAACATCATCAGATTTAAGTAATACAGTAGATAGTTTAAAGAAAAAAGGAGTTTCTCTAAATAACATTACCGCGGAATTATTTGTTAACAAAGAAAAACTTGCTGAAACAGATAAAGGTCTTATGACATCTCAAGAAAGAGTTAATAACTTTACAAATAAAACATTAAATTCTTATGAACCGCCTTTTAATGTTGAATGTGAATGTTTGAAAAAAGAGCACATCATACTTTTTGACGTTGAAAGTGATAAATTGAAGCCGATTTTTAAAAATTATCTTTCAAAATTGCTCATTTGCTTGAAGAAAAATAAAAGCCAGATTGAACTGATAGGTTATGATAGAGAAAATTACAGTAATTCGTATGCGCTAAATTTATCAGAAAGAAGAGCAAGCTCAGTTGCGACCTATTTAAAGGAAAATGGTTATGATGGAAGTAATATAAGAGCCATCGGAAGAGGGAATAGTGAAAAAGATAAAAAATTATTAGATCTAGTTGGATTAAGTAGAGTAGAATTAATTATTCAGTAATTTATGAAATATAATTTTTTTACAAATTGCATAGAGTAGTGATTTGAACTCGCATCATTTTCTATCATTCAATTTTTTATATCAATTACTCTGTTTCTATAACCGCCAATTAAGAACATTATCTAATGGATGATACGATTTAATATTTGAAAAAATTCTTGTTTCATTAATCATCGTACCTTCGGTTTTGCCCGAAATTTCAGAAATATATTCATTAATAGATTTTGTGCCTCTAATAATATATCCAACTTGCAAATAATCAGGAAGTGTTTTTTCGGAAATATCTTGTAGCGTCAAAATTGCCAATTGGATTTTATTCTTCTGTTTATTCTCCGAAGCATCTTTATCTAAAATTGTTGCATGTCCATAACCTACTTCAAATGGAACCCACTGTGAAGAATATGTCTTTTCAGAAATAACCACTAACATATGCGTACTTTCACTAATTCCCTTTTTAATAGATTCAGTAATCTTCTCGGGATTATTTTCTGTTGATGCTGATTGCAATCCAGCGTCTTCTTCATCAAGATAATAATCGACACCTGCATCTTTTAAATATTCAGCAATTTTTCTGCAAGCGGGTTTATCTTCTCTTTTGTGGCTCCAAAATATACAAGGTCTTTTTTCTAATTCTTTATCTTCTAATGTGTCTAATAGCCATTTAAAACTATCAACAAACTTTGCCTTATTATATCCTTTTTTTACCATGGTTAAATTCTTTTTTGAGCCAACCAAAGTGTATGTTCTCTCGACATTGCATTTTCAGAATCTAAAACATAAATTTGAAATTTTTCCTCGGTATGTATTAATTCAGCTTCTTGCTTAATTAGATTGAGTTCCGAAACTGCTGTAGTGTATGCTTCTTTATTCTCTTGATATTTTTTAAGTTGAAGCCATGCTAAGCAACATGCGGATAAACTTGTAAATAAACCAACTAATTTGATATTAGATTCGGGATTAAAAACTAAATACGCAACAGAAACCAATGCTAAAATTTGCATGATTATAACTGCCCAAAACCAAATTTCATATTTGTTTTTATTTGCGTCTGCTTTACTGGAATACCAACTTATTTGATTTTCAATTCTATTTTTTAAATAAAATTCCATTCTGTCTTTTAAGTTAAGTTGCCTTGTAGCAATCATTTTTTCTGTGATGATTGGTACTGATAAATGTTTTGCTTTAAGAGAAGCATTTAAATCTTTGAATTCATTTTTAATTTCTTTAATCCTGTTAATAAATCTTTTTTTTGCTTCATCATCATTTATAGTATCCTCAAAATACTCAGATTTTGTCATGAAACGCCATGTTAGGGTCTTGGCAGATTCTGCTAAAGCTCTACCTCGATACCACGTGCTTTCATACTTTTTGTTTTTTATAATCAAAGATAAAATGGTTGAAATCATTAATAAAATCCCCGAAATTACATAACCAATTCTCTTTGATTCTACTTCTTGAAAACTATATATTGCAACAACTGCCGCAGTCAGCATGGATATCAAACTCCATTTAATATAGTTTGTATAAAATTTTTGGGCACTTAATGAAGCGCTATCTCCAGCGATATAGAAATTTGGAAAGTCTTTCTCGTCCATTATGGTTTCACTTTGGTTTTATTAGAAATCGGATGGTCTCTTTTATCATATGCTAAATCAATATAGTAGTTAGGCCTTTTGCAAAATTCTTCCCAAGTAGTCAAAACGCAATATCGTTCATCTTCGCTCCACGCACATTTATCATTTGGAATATAGTAGTTATAAGCAAATTCTCTAACTACTGTATCATTATTTATTTTAACAATAGTGTGAGTTCCGCCACAAGTACTGCAAGTATTAGAAGTTCCAGGATAGATTTTCTCTGTCATTGAAGGCAAAATTACTCCTAAAATACCACTTTGCGTGTTACCAATCCCATGGTATAAAGAAGCCTGCAACTCCCTTTTTATATAATTTTGATTTTCAAACCAAGAGTTTTCAGCGGATTTATCTCCAATTAAGAAAATTGTAACAGTTGAATCTGACAAATAATTTTCTCTAATTTTCCTCATGATATAGTCTTCATCGTCAGAATTTATAGGTTCGTGTAAAGATTTGTCGATCATCTCTACCTTGAGATTTTCATGTATAAAAGTTTTGTATGGTTTGTCCTGTGTCTTAAAGGAAATAAAGCATTTATGAGCCATATTATGTGTTTTTAATTTTTTCTAAGCGACTTAATCCATCCTTGTAAGTTTCAATTTCCCAATCAGCAGGATTTAAGCTATAAAATTTATCATTAGATCTATTGAAGTTTTCTTCATCTTTCGCTGAAAAATAGCAATTTGCACTTGTTGCATAAATCCATTTTAGGTCACTTCGTTTCTCAAAATCTTCATCATTTTTTAGTTTTTTAATAACATAGATAATCTCTTTTCGGGTTTGTTTCGCGGAATATTTGAAATATATTTTTTCTTCTTCATCGATAGTAATTTCAGATTTTAAATCTAAACAAAGCGCATAATTTTCTCCAGTGTAATAATCTTGACTAATTGTAAAACCTCTTTTGTAATATTCTATTGCTAAGTCTAAAAATCCAACTTTATCTTTGTCTTCAAGCCACATTCTTTTATATATTGCTCCGGTAATTCCTAATGTTTCGGGATCGGTTGTATTTCTGTTTTCTGGTTCTAATTTTTTAATAATATTCAAAGCATCAGGAAGCGCAAGATAAAGTTCTACAGTTTTATCCTTGTACGTTGACAAAGCCCATTGTTGGATGTAATACGCATCATTTTCTACTTTTTCACTTGCTTTTTTCCAATGCTTTTTGGCTTCTAAAAAGTTACTTTTTGCCATTTCTTGCTTTGCAGCTTCTACTAATGCGAATAGACTATTTTCTTTGTTTGCCAAGTCTTTAATTATTTGACCATATTCGTCTTCAGGTAAAACGTAAGGTTGCATTCCACGAATATGATGAAACAAAGGACTGTCAACTTCACCAATTCTATCAACTTCCGTAATTAATTTTGTAAGTGCATCAACACATCTATTCGTTTCTGTGAAACCAATATCTTCTCCCATGTGCGAATAGGTAAAAATTTTATTATGACTTAAATCGAATGGGATATTCCCATCTTTTTCTTTCATAACAATAGTTGAAAAAGGTTTTGCGGCATGACGAATCCCAAGTTCATATATTGCGTTGGGATTAAAGGTGGTAATATCGGCAATACAAAGATCTGCATGAATAAGCAATGCATACATATTCTTATCAATTGTGCCTGACTCAAGAATTTCATCACTACGTACACAAATAAAGCCTGCTTTTTCTACGGCTGGCTTTATAATATTGTGATAGGTTTTATCAAGGTCATAAGTTTTTCCTAAAGTAGGGTCGGTCTTTTTGCCGTATCCCATAATTACGAAGCAGGTTTTCATTGGTTGTTATTTTTTTGTGATAAATTATTTTAAAAAAAGCTTAAAATGTTAGACTTTATGTGGAGCCCATTTTACCTTAAGCCATTTTCACTCTAATTTAAGTTCTTTATTTTTTTTGTCAAAATATTGCGTGTTTACTAATTTGAATTTATTATAAGAAAAATGTATTGTGGAAACTCTTATTTCATTTTCGGTTCGTTTGTTTTTATCATCAAATAATCTAATCCATTCGATATTACCTGATTTATTGAATTCTTGTTTGATAGTTTGATAGTTTCCTAAAATATTTATTGGTAGATCGTTTTTATCATAGTAACTAAATTTAGTAGGGTTGCCTCTGTTGTCATAGGATCTTGTTTCAATACTATAACCTTTATCAGAATTAGAAGGCATCAGTCTTTTGTCAAATGTCTGAACCTTAATCAAAAAACTATTTTCATCATAAAAATTTTTTGTCAAAAAGTATCCATTTAATTCAATTTTTTCTAATTTTCCATTATAAGTTTCTTCTTCAATGAGTAATCCATTTTTACTACTTTTTCTTTTAAGAACGGAATATCCTTCAGCACAATTTGTTCTACTTCCGCTAATATCAAAATGTTCAATTCTTATTATATTATTAAAATTGTCATAATGAGTTACGACTTTATGCGTTTGTTCTGTATTAGTATTTCTTACTGTAGGCTTGTAATCTTTATTAAAAAAAGAGTTGGATTCTTCTTGACCATTGTCATTATAAGTTAGATTCCAATAAGCGTAGCCATAAATATTGTTTATTGGGTTATTGAATGTATTAAGAAAAGTTATTAAAGTCATTTCCCCTTTTTCATTATATTCATATTTACATCCAAATGTCCCATCACTACTTTGAAATTTATTATTTTCTATATTGAAAGAAGAAGTGAAATCAATATTTTTATTTAAGTCATAATGAAATATTATTTTATGTCCATTCTCATTGTTTAAAATTGGTTTTCCTTCATAATTGTAATATGAAATTTGTACCAAATTACCTTCCTCATATTTATAATTAGTTATCCCGATTCCTTTTGCGTTATTCATAGGTTGACCTCGATGATCTAAAAATGTTTCTTTTAAAATTTGACCTTGCTGGTCTCTTATATATTTTTTCCCATATATTCCATTTAAATCATTTATAGGTTCCATACCACCATAACTATATTTTTCTTCATAAATATAACCTTGATTATCTCTAATTAAACTAATATGGTTTATTAAACTTTTAGAATATAAACCAATGTCAATTGGGCTTCCAGTTTCAATCGTTTGATTAGCATTCAATACAGCAGTACTTCCAGATGGGGTTTTAATGTCAATTTCATTTTTTTTGGATCCTGAATATATTATTCTTGCTAGTTTTATCCTGTGCAAATCAGAATAATCAATACTATTGAGTGTCCCATCTTCATTATAAAATAGATTCATCAAGACAGGTCTATATTGATTTTCACCTAACAGAAAATCTGTTAAAATATTAGAAGAGTTTAAATGTTCTACTGCTATTAACTTATTTCTCCTGTATTGAAATCTATAATGAGAATTTTTATGGGTAATTTGCTCTTTTGATAATTCAAAAATGCCATTCGGAATTCCAAATTTATCCACATAATTGGAATAGAATTTTGATTTAACTCTGTTGTAATCCCATATTTTAAAAATAGAAAATAATACTAAAGGTATCAGAATCGCAAGAAATGTATGATTTATTTTTCGTTTTCGTTTTTTCTCGCGCTCATGTCTTTGCCACAATACATCAAATCTTAATCCTAAAATGAATGCAACAATTTTTATAAATGCTTCTTCTTTTGTAAGTTCATTTAATGAGGCACCTAAAATATCTTTGCTTAATTCATCAGGGTAACAATTTTTCTGATTTTCAAGTTTAGGATTTGGGCTTCCTTCAATTATAAAAGGGATTATCCTATTTTCACCACCAAGTTCTTTGAATCTTGCAATTTCTTTTTTTACCCATGGTGATATTGAAGCTTTGGGAGAACAGATAACGATCAGAAATCGGGAATCTTCTATTTCTTTAGATAGATTTTGTTCCAATCTTCCTAAACCAATATCAGATTTGTCACGGAAAATTGGTCGAAGGTATTTTGCTTGTTTTTCTTTAGATAGAAAATTTGGAATTCTGTAATTTTCTAATTTGGTTTGTAACCATTTTGCCCACTTTGCATCTTCACTACTGTAACTTATAAAGGCATAATATTGAAATTTATGTTCGGTAATCATAGTCGAATATTTAGTCAAAATGTTATCGTGAATTTGAAAGCATCGTATTTCATTTATTTGAAAAATTTTTCTAAAACCTCTATTTCGCCGCTTTTTTCTCCAATTTCATATAGCAAATATCGATTAGAAGCATTACTCATTTCCGCAAGACTTTTAACATCTCTTAATGTAAAGTCCCTTTTCAAACCTAAACCATTTAAAGAGTTTTCAGATAAGCATATATTAAAACGGAGGTAATTGAGCATTGGCTTATTATATAAACAATCATCCTTTAAATCTCCCATTTCCTCATCAATTTTTTCTGCAGTTGGTGATTTGGAAAGCCATTGCAACATAATTTGATTTTGCCAACTTGAGTCTTGCATCAGCATATCAGGAACGCTTTTAGCCCAAGATAGTAACCAAGATTCATCTATTTGTTTTGAATGTTTATGATATTCTGTATAGCCAGTTCCAACAGAAATTAGAGTAAGTTTATCCTCGCCCAATTCCCATTGACATGGAAATCCTTTCATGTTGGCAATCATTAAAAGACTTAATGCTGGATTATTAGCCATACTAACACCACCATCAACAAAAGCACCTATTTCGCCATTTCCAATATCAATGGATTGCGGTATAAAATAAGATGGAGCTGCAGAACTTGCACGTAATAATTGCCATAATGGAATGTTTTTATTGGATTTATAAAACATTCCATTAGGATGATTAAAGAAAAACCATGTACTGTTTGTATCTGCTCTCTTGGCTACAATGCATAATCCAGTTTTTAGTTCGTCGCTTCCCAATGTTATATCGCCTACATGTTTTTTAAGATGCTTCACTAAACTTCTCTCACTAAATTCAGATTTAAAAAACCGGTAGGTTTCTAATGGATTCCACCAATTACGTTTTCCAGCAAAGATTTCTCCACCAAGTTCCATATACATTTCCCTGATTTCATCAACTGATTTACCTAATGCTAGTAGAGTTGCTATGATAGCTCCAGTAGACGTGCCACCAATGAGGTCAAAATAATCGCTTAAAACATAGTTTGGATTATTTTCTTTTTCACGCAAGATAGATTCAATTCTTTTTAGATACCCTAAAGAAAGAGCACCTCTAATACCACCACCATCTAGGGAAAGTATTTTTTTAGGTTCAGTGCTACTAAACCTATTTAAAAGATTGTCATTCATGGTAAAAGAAGTTTTTTAGTTTATATAAAATTATGAAAAATAAAATTTAAATCGTTATATTAATTTTATCTATGAATTTTTTTTCGAAGAACGTCTATAATTAATAAAAATTTGATGGAAGAATATTCGAAAAGCTTACGGTCATTATATTGTTTTTTATGTTCACCTTAAAAATTCACGAATCTATTTTTTTTCACTATAATGATTTTTCTAAATTTGCCTCTTCAATTTTAACAAACCATCCCAATGATCGACAAAAACTTCTATCTCGAAAACCTTTCCGCCTTTGATATTCTCATCCAGGATGATGACCATAAACAGGCGAAGGAAGTAATTTTTCGCGTTTACAGTATTTTGCAACGTGACAAAATCTGGCTTCGTGAAGTTGCGACGGAAGAGGAGATTTTTGAAGAAGACGCTGAACTTTTGGAAGAAGTTGAGGAAGAACTGAAAGAACTCGATGAAAAATATGATTTTCGTTTTGATGATTTTTACAAATTGGTTCAACAGGAAATGCGGAAAATCCAGTCACCTTCCAATGTAAATCTTACCCCTCATCAATTTGAGGTTGATAATGAAGAAGACTTTGAGGAAGATGAAGATTTCGATGAAGACGACGAGGATTTTGACGAGGAAGACGACGATGAGGAAAACGACGATCAATTCAGCCATCTTTCTGATGAAGAACTGGATTCTGTTACCGATTATATTCTGGAAAGTGCAAAAACAAGATTCGATTATCCAGCGCTTTTAAACGAATTTCCGGATACGGATGAATCCTTTTTAGATGACGAATTTATTTTGCCACTCATCGCCGCAAAAGCTTTTGGGGAAACCGATCAGGAGATTGCGGAAAAAATGATGGAGAGTTTTGAAATGTCTGGTTATGAAATTGAGATGCAGGAACTCCTCAAAATGATAGAAAAGAAAGGAAAAGAATTGGGACTCGAGATTTTAGCTTTTAAGATCGCAGCAGATTCTTTGCAGCAAGGAGCGCATCCAACGGCGGTGGTTCATCAGATCTCCCAATTATTAAGAGCTTAAACATGTCGAATAAAATTTCGGAAGCTTTCTGACAATTTTGAATTTATCTTTGTTCCTGCAGCAATCCCAAAAAATTTCTTCTCATGTCTCAAAAAAAGTGAATCAAAACTTCTTCATAAAAATACAAAACCGACCAGCATGCGGATTTTGGTTTATGACTTTTTAAGCGTGCAGGAGGCGGCTCTTTCCCTCTCTGAAATTGAAAAACATTTTGAAAATGCGGATCGCACAACCATTTACAGAACTTTAAAAACTTTTGAAGAGAAAGGAATTGTCCACAGCATTCAGGAAAATTCGACGACGAGATATAAATTGTGTCATGATGACTGCGACGAAAAAACGCACAAGGACTGGCATCTGCATTTCTACTGCAAGATCTGTAAACAAACGACTTGCAAAGAAGATATTTCCTTTTCAGAATCGGTGCAGGGTAATTTTAGAATTGATGAGATCCGGCTTTTTGCAAAAGGGATTTGCGAAAATTGCCTCGAAAGTTTGCAATAGCATTGCATTTGCTATACCATTACCTTTGAAATAAAATTATTCAATATGGAGGAATGCTGTAGTACAGAATCTAAAAAACAACCCACTCATTCGGAACATGATGGCCACGATCACGATCACGATCATTCCCATGAAACGGGAGATCAAACGACTTTCCAGCTTTTTCTTCCGGCCATCATCTCTTTTATCCTGTTACTTCTCGGAATTGTTTTCGATTACTGGCTAGAACCCAACTGGTTTTCCGGCTGGATCCGCCTCGTTTGGTATCTCATCGCTTATATTCCCGTCGGAATTCCCGTTTTAAAAGAAGCTTTTCAAAGTATCATTCATGGTGATGTTTTTTCGGAATTTTTCTTAATGGGAATCGCAACGGTGGGTGCTTTTTCTATCGGCGAATATCCGGAAGGTGTTGCGGTCATGCTTTTCTATTCCGTCGGTGAAATTTTTCAGATAATGGCAGTGACCAAAGCGAGATCTAATATTAAAGCTTTGCTCGATCAAAGACCCGATGAGGTGACGGTCATCACTTCCGGGAAACCTCAAATTGTTAAAGCTGAAAAAGTAAATATCGATGAAATTATTCAACTCAAGTCCGGCGAAAAATTAGGTCTGGATGGAGAATTACTTTCTGAAAAAGCCTCTTTTAATACCGCTGCTTTAACGGGTGAAAGTAAACCTACGAGCAAAATGAAAGGCGAAAAAGTCTTAGCCGGAATGATCAATCTCAATACCGTGAGTCAGATCAAAGTAACTGCCGCTTACGATGACAGCAAGTTGAGTAAGATCTTAGAAATGGTTCAGAATGCAACTTCTCAGAAAGCACCAACTGAATTATTCATCCGCAAATTCGCAAAAATTTATACGCCGATCGTGGTTTTTCTCGCCCTCGGAATTACATTCTTACCTTACTTTATCGTGAATGATTATATCTTTCGGGACTGGCTTTACAGAGCGCTCGTTTTCCTTGTAATTTCCTGTCCGTGTGCTTTGGTGATATCAATTCCGCTCGGTTATTTTGGAGGAATTGGCGCTGGAAGCAGGAACGGAATTTTAATCAAAGGCAGTAATTTTTTAGATCTTCTTGCGAATATCCAAAACGTGGTCATGGATAAAACCGGCACCATGACTGAAGGGGTTTTCAAAGTTCAGGAAGTTAATTTTCAACCTGGATTTAATAAAGAAGAAATTCTCCTCCTGGTCAATGCTCTGGAAAGTCAAAGTACGCATCCGATAGCGACTGCTATTCATGAATTTGTGGGAGAGGTAGATCATTCTCTCCTTTTGGAAAATGTAGAAGAAATTGCAGGTCAGGGTTTAAAGGCGACCATTAAAGGAAAGGAATTGTTGGTAGGGAATTTTAAATTGCTGGATCAATTCAACATTTTGTACGACTTAAATCACGCCAATATTGTGTATACGTTGATCGCCATTGCGTATGATCAAAAATTTGTGGGTTATCTCACCATAGCCGATGTCATCAAAGAAGATGCTCAAATAACCATTCAAAAGTTAAAAGATTTAGGTGTAAAAACGACTATGTTGAGTGGCGACAAAACTGCGGTGGTAAAATATGTCGCAGTACAGTTGGGGATTGCAAATGCTTTTGGAGACTTACTTCCGGAAGATAAAGTGAATAAACTGAAAGAAATTAAAGCGCTGAATCAAAGTGTCGCTTTTGTGGGCGATGGCGTCAATGATGCGCCGGTTGTCGCCTTGAGCGATGTCGGAATTGCTATGGGCGGTCTCGGAAGTGATGCCACGATAGAAACGGCAGATATCGTTATTCAGGATGACAAACCCAGCAAAATCCCGATAGCGATCAATATTGGGAAACAGACGAAAAAAATTGTGTGGCAGAATATCAGTTTAGCATTTGCAGTAAAAGCCGTCGTCTTAGTTCTCGGTGCAGGTGGTTTAGCAACCATGTGGGAAGCCGTTTTTGCAGATGTCGGAGTTGCGATGCTTGCAATTTTAAATGCAGTCCGAATTCAGAGAATGACTTTTTGATCTTCTAGAATTTTTCCTCTTTAGTTATTGATGTATTCATTGTTGTGGATCGTTGGGTGAAGTTTAAGAATTCAATTCCCTAACGCGACTAATTTAAATGTTAAGAGAAGTTAACTTGAACTCATCCATGTTGAAATAATATCTTATTCTTTAAATTTGTAGGATCAAAAAAATAATTGAAATGAATTTAAAAGGAAAAAGCGCCATCGTTACTGGTGGTGGAAGAGGTCTTGGAAAAGCCGTGGCTTTGATCTTAGCCAAAGAAGGAGTTAATATAGGAATCACCGGAAGAAATGAGGAAAATCTAAAAACGACGGTTGAAGAATTGAAAGGTTTAGGCGTTCAGGCTTCGTATTCCATTTTCAGTATGGATGAAGAAACTGCGGTACAAAAAGGAATCGCCGAATTAGCAAAAAATTTGGGTGGAGTAGATATCCTCATCAACAACGCTGGAATTGGTGACTTTGGAAGCATTGAAGAAATGCCGTCTGAAACTTGGGAACAAGTGATCAGGACGAATTTGTTCGGCGTTTATTATGCCGCGAAAGCAGTTTATCCGTTTTTGAAAGAAAAAGGAGCCGGAGATATAGTTAACGTTGCTTCAACAGCAGGTTTAAAAGGTGGACCGAATATGTCGGCTTATGCGGCTTCAAAATCGGCAGTTGTTTCGTTATCACAATCGATGATGGCAGAATGGAGAAAACAAAATATACGTGTTATCACTTTAACACCAAGTACGATCGCTTCGGATATGTCGATTCAAGGTGGTTTGACTGATGGAAATCCAGAAACTGTACTTCAACCGGAAGATTTTGCAGAATGGGTAAGAGATATTTTGAAAATGAATAGAAGAGCATTAATTGCAAATGGTTCTATTTTTTCAACGAATCCTTAATCGCCATTCTTTAAAAATTAATAAAGAGTTTCAATACTTATATCAAAAGCGGGTTTTTACTCGCTTTTGTTTTTTTTAGTTTTAAATTTGTTCATCATGCAAACTCAAATTATTGCGCACCGCGGGTTTTGGCAAACTGATCCACCAGCGATTGAAAATTCCCTTCAAGCTTTAGAAAATGCCCAGCAATTAAATATTTACGGGACAGAGTTCGATGTTCGAATGTCAAAAGATGGCGTGCTGCTTATCCATCATGATGAAAATTTTGGTAACCTGGAAATTTCGGAAAGCAATTTTGCAGATCTGGAAAAGCTGAAATTACAAAATGGGGAGAATCTTCCAACTTTAAAGGACTATTTAGCAAAAGGAAAAGAGAATTCATCCTTAAAACTGATTATTGAACTGAAAGCAATACATTCAGAAATGAAAGAAAATGAATTGGTTAAAAAATCAGTTCAATTGGTTAAAAAACTGCAACTTGAATCACAATGCGAATTTATTTCCTTCAGCCTAAATATTTGTGAGCAAATTAAAAAAGAAGAACCTTCTTTCAAAGTTCATTGTCTGAATGGAGATCTTTCGCCTTTGGAAATTAAAGAAAAAGGCTTTGATGGAATCGATTATCATTACTCTATTTTCTTACAAAATCCAACCTGGATTTCAGAGGCCAAAACTCTTGGATTAATCACAAATTCCTGGACGGTAAATGACCTTGAAATATTCGAGAAATTACAAAAACAAGGTATCGATTTTATCACCACAGACATTCCCGATCAGTTAGTGGGTAAGCAAGTTTTAATTTTAAGAATCCCATTGCTAAGTGAAACGCCTTTACGATCGTAATTTTTAAGAAGTTAAATAATTGAAACTTTGTCTCGTCCTTAGACGAGATTAAAACTTTCGTGCTATTCTCACACGAGATGAAAAAAAATTACAAAATCATACTCAACTGCACTCTTTTCCGCTCTTCATCAATCTCCACAACTCTCACCTGAACATGCTGATGCAGCTTCACCACCTCATTCACGTCGCTCACAAAACCTTCTTTCAACTGGGAAATATGAACCAATCCGCTTTCCTTAATTCCCACATCTACAAAACAACCGAAAGCCGTGATATTATTAACAATTCCGGGAAGTACCATTCCGGTTTTTAAATTTTTAATGGATTTTACATTCGGATCGAATTCAAAAACTTTAGCTGCTTTTCTTGGATCTAAACCTGGTTTTTCCAGCTCTTTTAGAATGTCTTTAATTCCTAAAATACCAATAGTTTCTGTAATATATTTTTCGGGATCGATCGTTTTAATCTGCTCTTTATTCGCGATGAGGTCATTCGTTTTAATACCTAAATCTTTCGCCATCTTCTCTACTATTGAATACGCTTCCGGATGAACGGCAGAATTATCCAAAGGATTTTTACCATTCGTAATTCGTATAAAAGCTGCGGCTTGTTGATAAGCTTTCTCGCCCAGTCTTGGAACTTTTTTCAATTGTTTGCGGTCTTCGAAAGCGCCATTTTCTGCGCGATAATTCACAATATTTTCTGCCATTTTTTCTCCAATTCCGGAAACATAACTTAATAAAGATTTACTCGCAGTATTCAAATTAATACCTACAGAATTTACACATTTCATTACCGTAGAATCGAGTTCATTTTTAAGCTGCGTTTGGTCGACGTCATGTTGATATTGTCCGACACCAATTGATTTTGCATCAATCTTCACCAATTCTGCCAACGGATCGGAAAGTCTTCTACCTATCGAAATCGCACCACGAACCGTCACATCAAAAGTCGGGAATTCATCCCGCGCAATTTTACTTGCAGAATAAACCGAGGCTCCAGCTTCTGATACTACAAAAACTTGCGGTGGCTTATCGAAAGCTATTTTCTTAATAAAAAACTCAGTTTCCCGACTTGCCGTTCCGTTCCCAATAGAAATGGCTTCAATATTAAATGAGTTCACGAGCGACCGAATCTTCTTCATCGCCATTCCCGTGTCATTTTGCGGTGCGTGTGGATAAATGGTTTCGTTGTGCAGCAGATCTCCTTTTTCATCAAGGCAAACGATTTTACAACCACTTTTAAATCCTGGATCGATGGCCAAAATCCGTTTTTCTCCCAAAGGCGAATCGAGGAGGAGCTGTCGCAGATTTTCAGAGAATATTTCAATGGCTTTTTGGTCGGCTTTTTCTTTCGCTTCCTGCAAAGCTTCATTGGCAATTGCAGGTTCCAGCAGTCTTTTATAAGAATCTTTGATGGCCAAAACAATTTGATCAGCGCATTCATTATTCGATTTAATGAGGGCATTTTCTATTAATTCCAGCGCTTCTTCTTTATCAATTCCAATATTGGTTTTTACGAAACCTTCCGTTTCTGCACGCAATATTGCCAATAATCGGTGTGAAGGAATTCTGTTCAAACTTTCTTCCCACTCAAAATATTGCGAAAATTTCTGAGCAGCTTCTTCCTCCTTTTTTGCTTTTACAACTTTGGAAGTAATGACCGCTTTTCGCTGAAAAAGGCGCCGCAGATTTTTCCGAACGTACATATTTTCATTGATCCATTCCGCCATAATATCTCTCGCACCTTGCAAAGCTTCTTCCTCAGAGGAAACTTCGGCGTTTAAATATTTCGATGCTAAACCTTCAAGATTGTTAGCGTTCTGACTCATGATCATCCTTGCCAAAGGTTCTAGACCTTTTTCTTTCGCAGTATCTGCTTTTGTTTTCCGCTTTTTTTTGAAAGGCAAATACAGATCTTCCAATTCCTGCAGATCAAAACTTTCTTCAATTCTCTGTTTGAATTCCGGCGTTAAAGCATTCTGTTCTTCAATTGATTTTAAAATGCTTTCTTTCCGTTTAATGATTTCCTCAAACTGTTTGTTGAGTTTAAAAATTCCTTCAATTTGAACTTCATCCAAGTTTCCTGTCATGTCTTTTCGATATCTGGAAATAAATGGAATGGTGCAGTCTTCTGACAACAATTTCAGCGTCGATTTGATGCTGTTGTCAGATAATTGAAGAGATTTTTTAATATAATCAATGGAATTCATAAAGCATTTTTAGAAGCGCTAAAATAAGAAGTTTAAGAGGAATTGAAAGGATTGTTTCAAGAAATTAAAAGTCTTTACTTTAAATCTGATCAAGCTGAATTTCTTCAAAATAAATTTCAAAATAGTCACATAGATAAAATAAATGAACGTTCATTCTTTTTTATCGTACCTTTGTGTAGTTAAAAAAAAGAATAACATGAAAGTAATATTTTGGGTAATCGTAAGTATATTTTTAGCTGGTTTAATGATGGTTTCAGGGGTGTATCACTTGTTGAATCCTGAATTTTACGTTCCCATCGTACCTTCCTATATTCCTTTTCCGCTGGCAATCGTTTATTTGTCGGGAATTATAGAGTTGCTTTTGGGGATTGTCACTTTATTTTTAAATCAAAAATATACGAAGTATGGCTTGTTCGGAATTTTCGTTCTGATGGTGATTTTTCTGCCGCTTCATATTTCAGATGCTTTGAAAGATCAACCCGTTATTGGAAGTCACACGGTTGCGAATATCAGATTGTTTTTTCAATTTGTATTGATCTGGCTTTCCTGGAAATCCTACCAATTTACTTCATTGGCAAGAATTGAATCACGATGAAAAAAGAAAAAATAACAGACAAACGAACAGCACTTTTGAACGCAACCTTGACTTTGGTGAATAACCATGGTTTTCACAATGCACCGATGTCTAAAATTGCACAACTCGCAGGTGTCGCTCCAGCGACCATTTATCTCTATTTCGAAAATAAACAGGATCTCGTCAACAAATTGTATTTGGAAGTAAAAGAAGATTTTAGCAACTGTGCTTTCCAAGGTTACACCGAAGAGTTATCGGTAAAAAAAGGTTTCGAAGTCATCTGGTTTAATATAGCGAATTACAAACTCAACCAAATTAAAGAAGCCAATTTTTTATCGCAGTGTGACAACAGTCCTATGATCGAGGAAGAAATTAGAGTAGAAGGTTTAAAAAATTTGCAGCCTTTATTAAATCTTTGGGAAAAAGGAAAAAAGGAAGGAATTATAAAACCGCTTTCCGATTATATTTTATACGCTTTTACCGTGTATCCACTGTCTTTTTTGTTGGGAATGCAGGAACGCGAAATTTACACTTTAAGTGAAGAAGCTAAAGCGGAGACTTTTAAAGCAGCTTGGGATGCGATTAAAATCTAAATTATTTTTCAAAAAATTAATTCTTAAAAATTAAAAAATTCAACACAATGAATAAAACAATCATATTAAACAGCCGTCCATTTGGCAAACCTCAACTTTCAGATTTTAAATTGTTGGAAGAAGAAATGCCTGCTTTAAAGGAAGGTGAAGTTCTTTTAAAAACAAAATTCGTTTCAGTAGATCCTTATTTAAGAGGGAGAATGAGTGATGCAAAATCTTACGTTCCGCCTTTTGAACTTCAAAAAGCAATGAGTTCCGGAGTTGTAGCAGAAGTGACAGAATCGCAAAATGAAAAATTCAAGAAAGGAGATTTTGTTTCGGGAATGTTGAACTGGAAGGAATTTCAAACATTAAAAGGAGAAAACCTTTTAAAAATAGATGATAAAATAGCGCCACTTTCTAATTATCTCGGTGTTTTGGGAATGACCGGATTAACGGCTTATTTCGGACTCACAGAAATTGGGAAAGCACAAAAAGGAGAAACTCTCATTGTTTCCGGAGCAGCTGGAGCCGTCGGAAGTATCGTTGGTCAGATCGGAAAAATATTAGGCTGTCGCGTTATTGGAATCGCCGGAACAGACGAAAAAGTAGAAATGCTAAAATCAAAATTCGGTTTTGATGAAGCCATTAATTATAAAACAACAACGGACTTGACCAAAGCCATTGCAGAAGTTTGTCCGGATGGAGTTGATGTTTATTTTGACAATGTTGGTGGAACGATTTCCGACAGCGTTCATGCGAATATCAATAGACTGGGAAGAATTATTGTGTGTGGCGCCATTTCCGCTTACAACGATACTTCCGTTCCTCAAGGTCCAAGAGTTGAACATTTTTTAATTCGTAAAAGTGCCTTAATGCAAGGTTTCATCGTAGGGAATTATGCAGAGAAGTTTCCGGAAGGAATGAGGCATTTATCACAATGGTTATCCGATGGAAAATTGACTTATTCAGAAACCATCGTGGAAGGTTTTGAAAATATTCCCCAAGCATTCATGGATCTTTTCGAAGGGAAGAATGAAGGAAAAATGATCGTAAAAATATAAACAGTAAAAAACAAAAATATGAACAATTTTAAATACAGAAATCCAACAAAAATATTGTTTGGTAAAGGACAAATAGAAAATCTATCAACAGAAATTCCAGCAAATTCAAAAATACTCATGCTTTACGGCGGAGGAAGTATTATGAAAAATGGAGTTTATGACCAAGTGAAAAAAGCACTTTCAGGATATGAAGTGGTAGAATTCGGTGGAATTCCGGCAAACCCGGAATACAGCGTTTTATTGGATGCATTGAAAGTTATTAAAGAAGAACAAATCACTTATCTTTTAGCCGTTGGTGGCGGTTCTGTCATTGATGGAACTAAATTTTTATCAGCCGCCGCTTTGTATGAAGGCGAAACGCCGTGGGATTTATTGACGAATAAAAAACCAGTAACCGAAGGAATGCCTTTCGCAACGGTTTTAACACTTCCTGCGACCGGTTCAGAAATGAATTCAGGTTCCGTAATTACGAGAGCAGAAACTCAGGAAAAATTAGCTTTTGGTGGACCGGGAATGTTCGCGCAATTTTCTGTTCTGGATCCGGAAGTTATTAAGTCAATTCCACAACGTCAACTAGCAAACGGAATTGCAGATGCTTTCACGCACGTGATGGAACAATATATGACGTATCCGATCGGTGCAAAATTACAGGATCGTTTCGCAGAAAGTATTATGCAGACTTTGGTTGAAACGGCTCCGGCGATTATGAAAGATCCTTCAGATTATGAAGCAGCGTCGAATTTTATGTGGAGTTGTACGATGGCTTTGAATGGATTAATTCAACAAGGTGTTCCGGGAGATTGGGCAGTTCACTCCATGGGACACGAATTGACCGCATTGTACGGAATCGATCACGCCAGAACTTTGGCAATTTTAGCCGGAAATCATTACCGTTATAATTTCGAAACCAAGAAAGAAAAATTAGCACAATATGCTGAGAGAGTTTGGAATATCACCGATGGAACTTTAGAAGAAAAAGCCCACGCTGGAATTGACAAAACCGATGAGTTTTTCAAATCTTTAAAAATCGATATTAAATTATCAGATTACACCAAAGACTACTCAGAAACCGGAAGCACCGTTGCAAAACGTTTTACTGAAAGAGGTTGGGAAGGACTTGGAGAACACAAATCTTTGAAACCTTCTGACGCTCAGAAAATCATCGAAATGAGTTATTAAGAAAGAAATGAAGTAAGTTCTAACTTAGAATCGATTGTAGCCTTTGCTAAGTTTACGCCTTTGCGTCCTTTCAAAAGCACCATCTTTTTTAGAAAATCTTTGCGCGCTTTGCGTTAAGAATTAAAATCAAAACATAAATTAAATACATAAAAAAATCATATGAAAATATTATTTGTCTTAACATCACACGATCAATTAGGAAATACTGGCGAAAAAACAGGCTTTTGGATTGAAGAATTTGCAAGTCCATATTACTACTTAGTTGACAAAGGAGTTGACGTGACTTTAGCCTCACCAAATGGCGGTCAACCACCAATTGATCCAACCAGTGACAAACCAGAAAATCAAACAGAATCGACCAAAAGATTCAAAGCTGATGCATCTTTACAGGAAAAATTAAGCAAAACGCACAAACTTTCTGAAGTTTCATCTGATGATTACGATGCCGTCTTTTATCCAGGCGGTCACGGACCATTATGGGATTTGGCAGAAAGCGAAACTTCCGCGCAACTGATCGAAAGTTTTTATAATGCTAACAAACCTGTATCTTTCGTTTGTCACGCTCCGGCAGCCTTGAAACATGTAAAAAATACCGATGGAGAACCTTTGGTAAAAGGTAAAAAAGTCACTGGATTTACCAATACAGAAGAAGCTTTGGTAAAACTTACAGACGTTGTTCCATTTTTAGTAGAAGACATGTTGAAGGAAAACGGCGGAATCTACAGCAAAAAAGGAGATTTCGAAGAATATGCAATCGAAGACGGATTATTGATCACGGGTCAGAATCCAGCTTCCTCTGAAAAAGTAGCTGAAATGCTCTTGGCTAAGCTTCAAAAATAAGATAGACTTAAGTTCTATTTTTTAATTAAAATGTTCCAAAGTGAGTTTTCGCTTTGGAACATTTTTTTTGCTACTGAAACTGGTAATTTTCATGGTGATCACGAAAAAATAATACGTTCTGTGCTCAAAATCTATATCCCGAAATTTAAACGAGATGAACTAATCTTTTCCTACTTTAGCAACAACTTTAAAATAATTTTTTGTGAACTCCAAAATCCTCATCATCGACGACGAACTCAAACTCCTCAAACTCCTCGGAATGATTGTTTCCAACGAAGGCTACGAAGTTTTTCAGGCTTCAACCGCACGTTCCGGAATGAATATGTTGTCGAATCATGATATTGATCTGGTTTTGTGTGATGTTAAACTTCCGGATGCGTTTGGCGTTGATTTGGTTCGGGAAATTAAAACCAAATATTCGCACATTGAAATTATTTTGATGACTGCGTACGGAAATATTCCGGACGGCGTTCAAGCGATGCGAAACGGCGCCTATGATTATATTGTGAAAGGCGACGACAATGAAAAAATTATTCCACTCGTTGCCAAAGCTTTGGAAAAAGTAAGTTATAATCGCAAAAATATTCAGCAGGAAAAAGTGAATTCTAAAACCGATTTTTCAAATATTATCGGGAAATCTCAAAGTTTTCTCTATTCAAAAATGCTTGCAGAAAAAGTTTCAAATACCGAAACTGCCGTACTTTTAACCGGAGAAACCGGAACCGGAAAAGAAGTTTTTGCCAATGCCATTCACCACGAAAGTTCCCGAAAAAAAGGAAATTTCATGGCGATCAACTGTTCGGCTTTCGGAAAAGATGTTTTGGAAAGTGAACTTTTTGGACATAAAAAAGGCGCTTTTACCGGCGCAATTTCGGATAAAAAAGGTTTGATCGAAGAAGCCCAAAACGGAACCTTATTTTTAGATGAGATCGGTGAAATGCCTTTAGAATTGCAGTCAAAAATGTTGCGTGTTTTAGAAAGTGGGGAGTTTATCAAAATGGGCGACACCAAAATTTCTAATTCAAATTTCCGTCTGATCGCTGCCACAAATCGGGATTTAAAAGAAGAAAGCAGACTCGGGAATTTCCGGGAAGATCTTTATTTCCGTTTAAATATTTTCGAAATTCATCTTCCGCCTCTGCGGGAAAGAAAAGCTGATATTCGGGAACTGACAGACTTTTACATCGCTCAATTTTCGACGAAGATGAACCTCAAAAATATCATCGTTAACGAAGATTTCTATCATAAATTAGAAAATAATCCCTGGAAAGGAAATATCCGTGAATTAAAAAACACGCTCGAAAGAAGTCTGATCTTAATGGAAAACAACCAACTTTCCGCGGAAAATTTACCGACTTCCGAAAGTGGAAATTCCTTCGCCATGTCTTCCGTAGAAAAAGATCATATCTTAAAAGTTCTTAATTACACGAAAGGAAATAAAGCCGAAGCAGCGCGACTTCTAGACATCGGTATTGCCACTTTATACCGCAAACTGGAGGAATACCAAATGAAATAATTTATTCTGATTTAAAATTTAAAAGAAAATTTATAAAAACTTTTTCCCTTTACTAAATGAAACGCCTTTGCGACCTTAATTGTTCACAATGTTAACACCATAAAAGAAAATTTTTGCGTCTTTGCGTTAAAGAAATTCCGCGCAATATCAACCTTATTCCACCAAAATAACTTCTCAATTTGAGAATCAAGCCTATCAAAATGATAGGCTTTTTTGCTGTTCCTCAATTTTGAAAATAAGTAAAAACCCTTTATAGTAAGTCAATACAGCGCTTTTTAAAAGTTGCGGACTGCCATTTGTAAATCTTCTGGCATATAAAAATATAAAGCAATGATCAACTGGAGATTAAAATATTACAGAAAACTAAGATCCTGGCATTTACTAGCCGCGTTCTTCGGTCTCATTATTTTTATCGGAATGACTTACAGAATCTTTAATCCTTAAATAATTAAAACAATGTTGACCCTTATTTTACTGGCACTCGGAATTGCGATCTTCTTCCTCCTCGCCAAATCTATTAACTTTTTTGATAAAATTTAAACCTATGTGGACCTTATTTATCCTTTCTCTCGCAGCATTTGGCTACATCTGCTACGTGCTCATCAAACCCGAAAAATTTTAAATTAAAACAAAATGAATATAGAATTACTGGGACTTATCCTCATGTTCGTTGTCACGCTGATTTTGGCGATCCCACTCGGGAAATATATCGCTAAAGTTTACGGACACGAAAAAAATTTTTTGGATTTTATTTTTGATCCTGTTGAAAGATTATTTTTCCGTCTCTCAGGTTTGAATCCGCTGACTGGCTGGAACTGGAAACAAAATATGATGGCTTTGTTAGCAATTAATTTTTTGTGGTTTTTACTTGGAATGTTTGTTTTTATGAGCCAAAACTGGTTGCCTTTGAATCCGGATAATAATCCAGCAATGAGCGCTGATCTGGCTTTCAATACGACGATTTCCTTTTTAGTGAACTGTAATTTGCAGCATTATTCCGGGGAATCCGGCGTAAGCTATTTAGGACAATTGTATTTAATGTTTCTTCAGTTTACCACAGCTGCAACAGGAATGGCCGCAGTGGCGCACGTTTTTGTCGCCTTTAAAGAAAAAACAACTGAAAATCTGGGAAATTTCTTTGATTTCTTCGTGCGATCTATTACAAGAATTTTAATTCCACTTTCAATAATAGTTGGTTTTATTTTATTGGTGAACGGAACTCCGATGACTTTCAATGGTAAAGATAAAATTACCAATTTGGAAGGGAAAACTATCGATGTTTCAACTGGTCCTGTTGCGGCTTTTGTACCTATCAAACATTTAGGAACGAACGGTGGTGGATTTTTTGGAACCAACTCCGCACATCCTTTAGAAAACCCTAATTACATTAGCAATTTCACAGAAATGGTGACGCAAATGTTGCTTCCTTTTGCCTTGGTTTTTGCTTTTGGATATTTTATTAAAAGAAGAAAATTAAGTTGGACGATTTTTGCCGTCATGTCCATTGGATTTCTATCCTTAATGGCGATGAATGTTGCCTTTGAAAATGCCGGAAATCCAGCCTTACAGGAAATGGGCGCCAATATTTCTCTCGGAAATATGGAAGGTAAAGAAATTCGGTTCGGAAGTTCCGCGTCTGCTTATTGGAGTGTTGCAACAACCGTTATTTCTACCGGTTCTGTGAATTCCATGCACGACAGTTATATGCCACTTTCCGGAATGAATATGTTACTCGCAATGATGATCAACTGTTTTTACGGTGGAGTCGGAGTCGGAATTCTAAATTATCTCGTCTTCATTATTCTTGCCGTATTTATTAGTGGCTTGATGGTAGGGAGAACACCGGAGTTTTTAGGAAAAAAGATCGAAGCCAAAGAAATGAAGATCGCAATGATGATCGCACTTTTACATCCACTTTTAATTCTCGCAGGAACGGCTTTAACCGCTTATCAACCGCAGTTTGGAACGGCAACTTTGAACAATCCGTCCTTTCACGGGTTTAGTGAAATGTTGTATGAATTTACTTCTGCTTCCGCAAATAACGGTTCAGGGTTCGAAGGATTGGGCGACAACACGCAATGGTGGAATATCGCGACAGGAATTGTTTTAATTCTTTCCCGGTTTTTACCGATCATCGGTCCAGTTGCCATTGCAGGATTGTTGGCTCAAAAAAAATACATCCCGGAAAGTGCCGGAACTTTAAAAACAGATACGCCGACTTTTGGTTTAATGACTTTGGGCGTGATCTTATTGATTGCTGCATTGGCTTTCTTCCCGGCTTTAACATTAGGACCGATCGCAGAATATTTGACCTCGATCACCAAATAATTTTTGATAATTTTAAGATGAATACAAAAAATACACAAAGTCTTTTTCAAAAAGATTTAGTAAATGAAGCGCTGAAACATTCTTTGATCAAACTGGATCCACGCGTAATGATCAAAAACCCAATCATGTTTTTGGTAGAAGTTGGAACGGTTGTGATGCTCGTAGTTTCCATCTGGACGTTGATGGGAGAAAAAAGTCAGGGAAGTTTTGGTTATAATTTTACCATATTTGTTACCCTTTTTCTTACTGTTTTATTTGCGAATTTTGCTGAAGCCATCGCCGAAGCGCGTGGAAAAGCACAAGCGGATACTTTAAGAAAAACCAGGGAAGAAACTCCGGCGAAACTCATTGTAGATAATAAACGCGGATTCGAAGTAGAAACCGTTCAGAAAATGTCTGCACAAATGCAGCTCGGCGATATCTTCCTTTGCGTTGCGGGTGATCAAATCCCGATGGATGGAGAAATTATCGAAGGTTTAGCGACGATCGATGAAAGTGCCATTACTGGAGAAAGCGCACCAGTTATTCGGGAAGCAGGTGGCGATAAATCTTCCGTGACAGGTGGAACAAAAGTTCTTTCGGATCGGATCAAAGTAAAAGTAAATACGAAACCGGGAGAAAGTTTTTTAGATAAAATGATTGCTTTGGTTGAAGGAGCAAGTCGTCAAAAAACTCCGAACGAAATTGCATTAACTATTTTATTGGCAGGGTTTACTTTGGTCTTCATCATCGTAACAGTAACCTTGAAACCGTTTGCAGATTATTCTCAAACGCCGATCACGATCGCAGCTTTTATTTCCCTTTTTGTTTGTTTAATTCCAACTACAATTGGAGGTTTACTTTCAGCCATCGGAATTGCAGGAATGGACCGAGCCTTGCGTGCAAACGTGATTACAAAATCTGGGAAAGCCGTGGAAACTGCTGGTGATATTGATGTTTTGCTTTTAGATAAAACCGGAACAATCACGATCGGAAATAGAAAAGCAACCAATTTTTATCCTTCAAATGGAATTGAAGAAGCAGATTTCATTAAATCTGCAGCCTTAAGTTCATTAGCAGATGAAACTCCCGAAGGAAAATCAATTCTGGAACTCGCCGCGCTTCAACCTGAAAATCTGATCATAGAGAATCCAAGTTTTATTGAATTTACTGCGGAAACCAGAAGTTCCGGCGTTGATTTCGAAGGAACTCAGATCAGAAAAGGAGCGTATGATTCCATCAAACAAATGACGGAAAAAGCTGGAAATAATTTTCCGCCAGAAACCAAAGAAGCCGTAGAGAAAATTTCAAATAACGGGGGAACACCTTTGGTAGTCTTGAAAAACAATAAAGTGATCGGCGTTATCGAACTTCAGGATATCATCAAGACCGGCATGAACGAACGTTTTCAAAGGTTGCGAAAAATGGGTGTAAAAACCGTCATGGTAACAGGAGATAATCCTTTAACTGCAAAATTTATCGCCGAAAAAGCCGGAGTTGATGATTTCATCGCCGAAGCCAAACCGGAAGATAAAATGAACTACATCAAACGCGAACAGGAAAGCGGAAAACTAGTCGCAATGATGGGCGATGGAACGAATGATGCACCGGCTTTGGCGCAAGCAGATGTTGGTGTCGCGATGAACAGTGGAACTCAGGCTGCAAAAGAAGCCGGAAATATGGTCGATCTGGATAACGATCCAACCAAATTAATTGAGATCGTAGAGATCGGGAAACAACTTTTGATGACGCGCGGAACTTTAACCACATTTTCCATCGCGAATGATGTTGCCAAATATTTCGCCATTATTCCAGCCTTGTTTATCACGTTTATTCCGGCTCTTCAATTTTTGAATATCATGAATTTGCACAGTCCACAAAGCGCCATTTTATCAGCGGTCATCTTCAATGCGATCATCATTCCGTTCCTCATTCCACTGGCTTTAAAAGGCGTAGAATACAAACCGATCGGTGCAAGTGCGTTGTTGCGAAGAAACTTAATGATCTACGGTTTGGGCGGAATTATCGTTCCATTTATCGGAATTAAATTGATCGATTTGGTGGTGACGTTCTTTATGTAATAATTTTTTGGGCAGACATTTCCGCCTTCCGCTCTCAATCTTTTGCTCGTCGTTCCTCCTTACAAAAGGATTTCCGCTCAAGACGGGCTGCAATTTAGACATCTCATAAAAGGCAGTTTTAAAAATAGAAATACAGTCAATTAATAAAATTTTAATCTTAAAATAATGAAAAAATATATCGTACCAGCTTTAGTACTTACTTTAGGAATGGTAGTAGTAATCGGTGTTTACACGTTTATCGTCTTCGGTTTCGGAAAAATAATTCCAAACAAAGGACTTGCGGATCAAATTACCGTGAAAGGTCAGAAACAATATGCCAATATCGGACAGCAATTTACGCTTCCTCAATATTTTCACGGTCGACCATCGGTTGTCAATTACAATGCTGCCGGAAGTGGCGCAAGCAACAAAGGACCGAACAATCCCGAATATCTGGAAATGGTTCAAAAAAGAATTGACACTTTAAAAATGCAGAATCCAACCATGACAGAAGTGAAGATCCCCGTAGATTTAATTACAGCAAGTGGAAGCGGATTAGATCCAAATATTTCCGTTCAGGCCGCAGAATTTCAAATCGATCGAGTAGCCAAATCCAGAAAAATTACTGCGAATCAGGTGAAAGAGTTGATCGCACAAAACTCAGCAGATGAAAATATAATCTTCTTTGCGCCTCAAAAGGTCAATGTGCTGAAATTAAACGCCTCGCTGGATCAGCTTAAATAATCAATTTCTAGAAATAAGATCTTCAAACCGCAAAAGTAGCAAAAGCCTAGATGGAAAGTGATCTGCAGAAGCAAGCAACATTTTATAATTGTTAAGATTCCCATCGATATGCGAACTTTTGACAGCAAACCAAAATCGGCCTTTTCTATCTTTTGTGGTTAAAGATTTTTAGACAAAATCTTGAGTTTTAATTAAAACTCTTTAAAAAAAATAAAACAATTTCATACCCTTTTTCAACGATGAAAAAATTAATTATATCAGCTTCAATATTGGCTTTTGGAATTTTCAATGCGCAGGAACAAACAGAATCAGCCGCTCCAAAAGTTACTTTTTCTGGTTACGCCGAAATTTTTTACTCCTACGATTTCAATCAACCTGATAATCACATTCGCCAACCTTTTCTTTATACTTACAACCGTCATAACGAGTTTAATTTGAATTTGGGATTGGTAAAAGCGAATTATTCTACAGAAAATATGCGCGCCAATTTAGCTTTGATGGCCGGAACTTATCCGCAAGATAATCTTTCAGCAGAACAAGATGCTTTGAAATTGATCAACGAAGCCAACATCGGATTCAAGATCTCTAAAAAGAAAAACATCTGGATCGATGCCGGAATTATGCCTTCTCATATTGGATGGGAAAGTGCCATCGGAAAAGATAATTTGACATTAACGAGAAGTATTGCAGCGGAAAATTCGCCTTATTTTGAAACAGGAGCGAAGATTTCTTACACTTCCGATAATGGCAAATTTTTTCTGAGTGGACTGGTTTTAAACGGTTGGCAACGAATTGCGCGTCCAGAAGGAAATCAAACGCTCGCTTTTGGACATCAGATCAGTTATAAATTCTCAGATAATTTCAGTTTAAACAGCAGTTCATTCATTGGAAATGACAAACCAACAATTGATAAAAAAATGCGCTACTTCCACGATCTTTACGCAAATTTTAATCTTGGAACAAAATGGTCCGGAATTGCAGGTTTTGACGCTGGAGCAGAACAAAATGCAAAAGGAAGTGAGAAATATAATTTATGGTATTCTCCCAATTTATTATTGCGATATGCCATAACTGATAAAACTAAAATCGGCGGTAGAGTAGAATATTTCAACGATGATAAAGGCGTAATCATCGGAACTACAACACCAAATGGATTCCAAACTTTTGGATATTCCCTGAACATCGATCATGAAATTCAGAAAAATATTTTATGGCGAACAGAAGCGCGCGGATTTTCTTCAAAAGATGCTATCTTTATGAAAGATAATTTGCCTGAAAGCACGAATTTCTTTATTACAACAAGTCTTTCTGCCTGGTTTTGAAACTGAAAAAACTGCAGCTCAAATATAACAGCAACCAATCAACCATGTCTTCAGCAGAACATTTCCTCGAACTCATTCAACGCTCCAAACGCGGTAAATTCAAGATTTATATCGGAATGAGCGCCGGTGTGGGAAAAACCTACAGAATGTTGCAGGAAGCACATTCTTTGCTGAAACATGGTGTTGATATTAAAATTGGTTACATTGAGCCACATCTTCGCGCCGAGACGATTGCGTTGGTGGATGGAATTCCTGCCATTCCAAGAAAATCTATTTTCTACAAAGGAAAATATTTAGAGGAAATGGATGTTCAGGCGATCATTAATGATCATCCCGACATTGTAATTGTTGATGAACTGGCGCATACCAATGTGGAAGGAAGTTCCAATAAAAAAAGATGGCAAGATGTGCTGGAAATTCTGGAAGCCGGAATTAATGTCATCAGTGCCGTCAACATTCAACACATTGAAAGTCTGAACGAAAGTGTAAAAAATATCATCGGCATCGAAGTCACAGAAAGAGTTCCGGATAAAGTTCTCGCATTGGCGGATGAGGTCGTCAACATCGATTTAACTGCAGATGAACTTATTTCACGTTTAAAAGAGGGAAAAATTTACCCCGCAGACAAAATTCAAACCTCGCTCAATAATTTTTTTAAAAGTGATCATATTTTACAACTGCGTGAACTGGCTTTAAAGGAGGTTGCGACTCATGTAGAGAAAAAGGTGGAAACTGAAGTCACGAAATCGGTTAATACGCGTCCGGAAAAATTTTTAGCCTGCATCAGCAGCAACGAAAAAACTGCAAAAGCGGTCATTCGAAAAACTGCACGTTTGGCGAGTTATTACAACAGTCGATGGACCGTTTTGTACGTTCAGTTACCCAAAGAAAATCCGGATAAAATTGCTTTGGATAAACAGAGATATCTCATCCATAATTTAAATTTTGCGCAGGAAATGGGAGCACAAGTGGTGAAAAAAAATGGTAATTATATTTCAGATGCGATCTTAGAATATGTGCAGGAAAATAAAATTACCACCGTTTGTATCGGGAAACCACATCTCAATTTTTTTCAGCAATTCTTTCGACTCAACTGGTTTCATAACTTTGTGAATAAAATGATGAACGAAAAAGTAGATATCATCATTCTGTCGTAATTTTGCGGTCGTGTTGATATCAGACTTTTTAATAAATGACCTCTTTCAATTAATTTTTCTAAAATGAAAATTAAAACAAAACTGACCCTCGGTGTCGGACTTTTATTCCTGATGATCGTTTTGCTCTCCGTCATCAGTGCATTGAACATTTATAAGCAAAAATCTGACACAGAAAAAATTCTGATCGCCAATTATAACTCTTTGGAATATTCTAAAAATATGATGCTGGCTTTGGATAAGATCGAGACAGACAGTACTCAGACATCGATCTTTAAAAATAATTTGGCTTTAGAAAGTAAAAATTTAACAGAACCCGGCGAGAACGATTCTTACCAGAGTTTACTTAGCCATTTCCAGAATTTTCAACAATCTCCGAATCTGGAAAGTGAAAAACTCATCAGAAATGACTTGGTAGAAATTATGCGGCTGAATATGAGCGCCATCGTTCAGAAAAGTGATACAGCCATCGCAACGTCTCAAACCGCCATTACGTGGGTGATTTCTTTGGGAAGTGTCTGTTTTTTAATTGCTTTCACTTTACTTTTTAATTTACCCGGAAATATCGCGCGTCCAATCCGTGAACTCACAGAAAGTATCAAACAAATTGCGAATAAAAATTACCACGAACGCGTTCACTTTGAAGGCAGTGCTGAATTTGAGGATCTGGCAAACTCCTTTAATTCAATGGCAGAAAAATTAGAGGAATACCAAAGCAGCAATCTTTCCAAGCAATTATTAGACAAAAAACGGGTCGAAACTTTGATCGCGAACATGCATGATCCTGTGATCGGTTTAGACGAAAATAATTTTATCAATTTCATTAATGAAGAAGCGCTGAAAATTTCCGGATTGGTTAAAGAGGATATTTTTAGAAAATCAGCTTCCGAAGTTGCAGTCAATAACGATTTGTTGCGGGAACTTTTGCGAAATGCTTCTATGAATGACAAAACTGATTTCCCGATCAAGATTTTCGCAGACAATAAAGAAAGTTATTTTGAGCAGGAAATTATTCCCATCAATATTATTCCCACCGGTGAAACTGAAAAAAAGGAAGCTGGGAAAGTGATTTTATTAAGAAATGTTACGGCTTACAAAGAACTTGATTTCGCGAAAACAAATTTTATCGCCACTGTTTCCCACGAATTGAAAACACCGATCTCCTCCATGAAAATGGGAACGCAATTGCTGAAAAATGAAAAATTTGGAACTTTAAACGAGCAACAAAAAGAACTCTTGAAAAGTATCGAAGAAGACGGTGAAAGACTACTTAATATCACAGGAGAACTGCTCAATTTATCTCAGGCTGAAAGTGGAAATATTCGCTTGAACATCAGAGATTGCAACGTTGCCAACTTAGTGAAAAATGCTTTGTCAAATAACTTGGTCATCGCGGAAAATAAAGAGATTGAATTGATTTCAGACATTCAAACAGAAGAAGTTCAAAACGTACAAGCTGACTTTGACAAAACGGTTTGGGTTCTCAATAATTTTTTGACCAATGCCATCAAACATTCGGAGATCGGTCAAAAAATAATTCTTTCTACAAAAGCTGAGAATGGTAAAGTCAAATTTTCTGTGCAGGATTTCGGGAAGGGAATAGACGAAAAGTATTTATCTAAAGTCTTTGACCGCTATTTTCAAGTTCCGGAAGAACACCAGAACGGAACCGGTTTAGGTTTAGCGATCAGCAAAAATTTCATCGAAAAACAAGGCGGCGAGATCGGTGTAGAAAGTACTTTGAATGAAGGAAGTACTTTTTGGATGATTTTATAAAAGCTCCGAAAGATTTCTATTTCCGATTCTTTTTCATAAAATCAGTCGTTTCTTTAAAACGATCACTTCCAGACCAAAAATACTGCAACACCATGGGAATATGACCTTTATTCAGCATGATCGGTTTCACATCTGGCTGAAATTCATTGAGTTTTTTCAGAAAATGTTCATTAGCAGTCTTAATGGATTGATACGTTTTCGTTCCCACATAAATTAAAAATGGCGGCGAATTTTTATCCAGGAAATTAATGGGAGAAGCCTGATACCAGTTTTTCGGATCATTACTCCAGGTTGCCAGATAATCGTCTTGAGAAGTCGGCGGATTTCTTTCCAGATAATCCTTCATATCAATTCCGGCGCCGTCATTTAAAATAATTCCCGCGATTGATTGTTCATTAATACCGAACTTCGGATTTAAAACTGCAGAAGCTACGAGTTGCGCACCCGCAGAATGTCCCGTCACAAAAAGATTTTTTGCGTCTCCGTTGTATTTTGAAATATTACTTTGAACCCATTTTACGGCAGAAGCGATTTCCGTCGTCATTTCATCAACATTTGCGTTTGGACTCAAAGTATAGGAAGGAATCACCGTGATCACGTCGTTCTTCGCAAAGTTTCGACCGAAAAAACCATATTGATCTTTATTACCACTGTTCCAGTTTCCACCATGAACGAAAATTAAAACCGGTAACTTTTTATTTTCAGAATTACTCGGTACGAAAATATTGAGTTTTAAATCTTCTTTATTTGCAGTTTGCCCGTAAACCACATCTTTGTATTTTCTAGATTGACAGCTCATAAAAAGTAGAGATCCAAGCATGATATAAATTAATTTTTGCATGTTTAAAAATACGAGATTTTGATGAATTGGGTTTTGATTTAATAGAAGAAGCGTAAAATAATTGCAAATATTTTCATTTAAAAACAAAAAAAGCTGCGAGAAATTCGCAGCTTTTAATTTATAAGATAAGTTTTCTTAATGTTCTTCGTGCCCATCAACGCCATGAGCGTGACCATGATCTAACTCTTCTTCCGTCGCTGGACGGGTTGATTCAACTTCCAGATCGAAATGCAAAGTTTTCCCTGCCATTGGATGGTTAAGATCAGCGATAACAGCTTCTGGAGTTACTTCTAAAACGATTGCGTTCAAGTGATTTCCTTCAGGATCCTGTAAAGGTAAAATTGCTCCAACTGGCGGAATTCCGGACTCTTCGAACATTGCGATCGGCAATTCTGTTTTTGCATTCTCATCTTTGTCGCCGTATCCTTCTTCCGGAACGATGGTAAAAGATTTTTTGTCGCCTGCAACCATTCCCTGAAGATGTTCTTCAAATTTTGGCAACATCATTCCTACACCATATAAAAAAGTGAAAGGATTTTCAGCATCTGTTTTTTCGATGAATGTTTTTTCACCGTTTTCTTCGATGGCATTTAACGTGTAATGTAATGATACTACGTGATTTTTGTCTATTTTCATAAAGTTAATGTTATCAAGAATATCAAAATTATATTCTAGAAATTATAAATAATAAAGATTACTTTTCGGTTCATCTTTTCTTGGTGCAAAGATAATATTTTCAATTAAATTGAATTTCAAGAAAAATGATCTGATTGACAAAGTATAAGCTTAGAGCAAATAAGTTTCTGCTGCGTTCAATTTCCAGAGGAAATGTTAATCAGCTTTCAATTCAATATTGAAATTATCGCGCAAACGCAAAACTCCCTCTAATAAACTTTCCGGATGTTCTGTAAAACCTTTCAGTTTGGATGATTTTCCTTTAATGATCAAATCCTGAATTTGTTTTTCCGTCAACTTTTTCCCAAAAATTTGAAATGGAACTTTAAATCCACAACCTTTAAAATTAGAACAACCGATCGCAGTTTTCCCTTTCATCAGTTTGCTTTCCTTGCATTTCGGACATTGTTCTTCTTCCCAAATAATTGCGACCGTTTTTCTAGGCGTTGATTCTTTTTTTTCTTTCGTTTGAATTTCTTCCTGAATAGAAATCACTTTTGCTTTTTCGTTGATGACATTTCGCGTTAAATTCGTCACCATTGTGATCAACTCTTCTTTAAATTGAGAAGCATCATATTCACCACGCTCAATTTTTCTTAATTTAAATTCCCATTCTCCTGTTAATTCGGGACTTTTGAGCAATTCATCCTGAATCGTATCGATCAGTTGAACGCCGGTTGAAGTCGCCAGAATATTTTTTTTCTTCCGCTCGATATAATTTCTTTTGAAAAGCGTTTCAATAATGTTTGCGCGCGTTGAAGGTCTTCCAATCCCATTGTTTTTCATCATTTCCCGCAATTCTTCATCATCGACTTGTTTTCCCGCAGTTTCCATGGCCCGAAGTAAAGTTGCTTCCGTATAAGGTTTTGGCGGACTGGTTTTCCCCTGATGAATTATAGGTTTGTGCGGTCCTTTTTCCCCGGCTTTAAATTCGGGAATAGTTTGTTCTTCGTCTTTCTCCTTTTTTTCGGCCTCTTCTTTTTTATCTTTTACATAAACTTGCCGCCATCCTAATTCTAAAATTTGACGACCTGAAGTTTTAAAAGGAATCGTTCCAACCTGACCTTCCACCAAAGTATTGGAAATCTTACATTCCGGATAAAAAACGGTGATAAATCGTTTCGCAATCAAATCATAAATCAATTTTTCCTCTCTGCTTAAATTGGAAGAAGGAGGAATTTCTGTCGGAATAATCGCGTGGTGATCGGTGACTTTCGCATCATCAAAAACCGTTTTCGATTTCGGAATCGGTTGTGCCAAAAGTGGAGCGGTAAATTCCAGGTAAAAATTCATGCTTTGAAGAATCCCTGCAATTTTCGGATGCAAACTTTCGGAAAGGTAAGTCGTATCAACTCTTGGATAAGTCGTGTGTTTTTTCTCGTACAAACTTTGAATGTATTTCAACGTATTTTCTGCCGAATAACCATATTTTTTATTCGCTTCGACCTGCAAAGCGGTCAAATCAAAAAGTCGTGGATTCTTTTCTTTTCCTTCTTTAATTTCAAAAGAGATAATTTTAAAAAGGTTTTGCTTTAAATATTCCAGGCCTTTTTCCGCTTTTTCCTTCGTTTTTAAACGGTCGATCGCCGCCGTGAAAAGAACGTCGCGGTAATTGGTTTTCAGTTCCCAATATTCTTCGGTGTCAAAAGCATCAATTTCTTTTTGTCGCTGAACGATCATCGCTAAAGTCGGCGTTTGCACGCGTCCGATAGAAAGCACTGTTTTGTTTCCGCCAAATTTTTTCGTGAATAACCGCGTTGCATTAATTCCTAAAAGCCAGTCACCAATTGCGCGTGCATTTCCTGCGAGATAAAGATTTTGATAATCTTCCGCCGGTTTTAAATTGGCAAAACCTTCTTTAATTGCTTCCTCAGTTAAAGAAGATATCCACAATCTTTTTGTCGGTTTTTTACATTTCGCTTTTTGTAAAACCCAGCGTTGAATGAGTTCTCCTTCTTGTCCCGCATCACCACAGTTAATGACTTCTTCGCAATCTTGAACTAACTTTTCAATGGTTTTAAACTGCTTTTGAGCACCTGCATTTTCTATTAATTTAATTCCAAAAGGTTCAGGAATGATAGGAAGATTAAATAATGCCCAAGATTTAAGATGCGGACTGTAATCATGCGGTTCTTTCAGCGTGCAGAAATGTCCGAACGTCCAGGTCACCCAATATCCATTGCCTTCAAAATAACCTTGTTTAGGCACATCTGCGCCTAAAACTTTGGCAATATCTCGTGCAACACTTGGCTTTTCAGCGATACATAATTTCATAATTCAGCTTCATTTTTGGGACGTGCTGCAAATTTGAGTAAATTTTACCGCAAAAAAAAACGCTCCCGATATTCAGAAGCGTTAATGAGTTTTAAAAATTACTTCTTTAAATATTCAGAAACAGTTTCGGATTCACCGGCGTGTTGTTTTTGTGAACTTCATAGTGAAGATGTGGTCCTGTCGATCGACCTGTATTTCCTGATTTTGCAATCACCTGATTCACTTGTACGAGATCATTTGCTTTAACTAAAATTTGAGAAAGATGCCCGTAAAGAGTTGCTAGACCGTTGCCATGAGAAATAATGACGCAGTTTCCGTAACCGCCTTTTACCCCAGCGAAAATTACAGTTCCTTTTGCGGCACCACGAACATCTGATCCATAAGGAACGGCAATATCCAAACCTTTATGAAACTGAATCTGATCCGCTTCTGCCGGTGGATTGTTTTTTTCTGCAAGAGAATTTTCAGCAGAATTTGGTGAAACTTTTTTTACGACATTTCCCAGACTGTCTTTCACTTCAACGTTTTGTGGAGTTGCTTTTGCAACAGGCTTTGTACTACCAACCGAAGCGAGTAGAACATTTCTGAAAGGAATCGGATTAATTCTTTTTCCGAAATTAGAAGAAATATAACCATCCGTAGGAATTCCGAGCGGAACTTGCTGCAGTTTATTTTGTAGATCGACTAAATATTGGCTGTAACGATTGCTTTGTTTTGAAAGATAAACTGCATCCGAAAGGCTGTCTTGAGCAAGTGTTGCAATCTTTTCATCCGAAATATTTTTAGAAGCCAAAAAAGAATTGAGTTCTCTTACCGTATGATCCACCAAAACAAGATCGTTGCGCAATTCAGAGTAATCGATACTGTCTTTTTGAGTGTTGATCTGTACTAAATTAACTTCGTAATTTTTATTGTTTTTCTCAGAGAAAAGCTTTCCTATATAAAGAGCTTGCCCGAAAACAAGCAGTAGTAAAGCTCCCAAAAGTAGGTTTGTGTTTTTCTTTTTGCTTAAAAAGTTCTTCATTCTTATCTTGTTGAATTACAAATTTTTATGAAATTTTGGTTTGCAAAACTAATAAAAAATTATCTTTCAGTAATTAATTTTATAAAAACTTTAACGTAAGGTTTAATTAAACGATTTCTTTCATTTTTGTTCAAAAGTCGAATGGAATACTTTTATTTAATCTTCTTTCTATTAATGTTTTGTCTTTTATATCTTGGATTTCTACTTTGTTTAATATTGTATCTTGCAAAAAAAAATTATGAAGAAACAGCTACTTTTTGTCTTACTATTTATCTCAATTACAATTTTTTCCCAGGATGTTAAAATTAAAAAAGAACAGGTACTATTAAATAATATTCCAATAGCGATCGTGAAAAATCCTTATCGCGATCATTATGAATATTCAAAATTGAATGGTGAAAAAATTTTCCAGGTTGATTTTAAAGGAATTATGCAATCTACTTCTCCCGATCCACTGTATTATTTAATCGTGCAATCAGCCGATGGTACTAAAAAAGGCGAAATTCCCTATGAAGTTTTAGTGACTTCTTTAAATTCAGAACGTATTATAACGCATGGTTTAGCTGTAAAATACAATGTATTCACAAGCCAGGGAATTGATACCAATGCATTGGATAAGATCTATGAAAAAGGGACTGGAACATTTTCTGATATCGCTGTTCAAGCGAAAACAGATGCAGGAGAGATCAATTCAAAAATAAATGGGATAACCGCAAATTTTAACCCCAAAATAACCAATACGAACGAAATTATTGCGAGTACTTTTGGTAGTGCGGCAAAAATTATCGGCAGAATTAATATGATTCCGTGTAGTGCTTTTGATAGTAAAAGCTGCGTTTCTATTTATGATTTAGACGGAACGTTGGTAGCCTCGGTAAAAGAATCGAAAGACGGTCACCGTAAATATGAAGTGAATACTTATGATGGAAAAAAATTCTTTTATAATTCAAAGGAAATGTATACGCCATCCAACAAATTTTTTGCGCAGGAATTAGTGACTAGAGTAATGGCAGAAGGATATATGCTTGCTCATCAGGCAAAAAATGATAATGAAAAAGTAAGAGTAGCGAGAATTGATGATGCAAAACAGCGCTCAGTTAATTTATATGGAATTCCCGGATTTGTTATCGAAAAAAATGGTACAAAAACAGAAGGGAACGTAACCGTTTATTTCCAGCAGCTAGATGTAAATAATACAGGAGAGGTTTTGCCAACGGAAGTTGCCGATAAGTTCGGTCAAGTTGTCATCGTGAAATACCTTAATGAGAAAAATCAGCCGAGAAGCAAAACAATCAACGCTTCTACAGGAGCGCAGTTTTGTGTGAAAACAAGCACAGGCGAAACTTGTTATTATGGTTTGGATGTGAAAGGAGAAGCCATGAAAAAACTTCAGAATTTAAACTCTTTAAGTTTTAACAATTCCTATTATTACGAATTGTTATATAAAGGTCGCGGAATATCTGTTTTTCAGGATCCTGTTGAAAAGCAAAAATTGGTTATTAAAATCGACAAGGATCCAAAAGCTCTCATGTTAGATCGAAATTCATCGGATAAAGATGGCGCAAGACTCGCCGAATATCTGAAAGACTGTAAATCTGTTGTTGCTGATATTAAAAATAACAGTTTTAACATCAGAGAAATTGATAACTTAATACAGATCGCAAAAGAATACGGAGAATGCCGTAACTAAAAGGAAAATTAAATGAGACACTCTGCAACGAGTGTCTTTTTATTTCCACTAAAAATGATTCTAATTTGTATCTTTGTATTTGAAGTAATTATTATGGCAAATAAAGATCAAATCGACGATAGAGTGGTTGGAGTAATAGGAAGTGGAAGTTTTGCAACAGCTATTGTAAAAATGCTCACCGAAAATTGCAAAGTCGTGCACTGGTGTGTTCGAAACGAATTTGTGAAAGGAGCCATCGAGCTGCGTCACCATAACCCAACTTATTTGACGGCGGTCAATTTTAATGTTAAAAATTTAGCGATAACGACGAATGTTAATGAACTGGTTTCAGCCTGTGATATTGTGGTTTTAGCAACGCCTTCCATTTATTTATCGGAAAGTTTAGATAAGATGACGTGCGATTACTCGGGTAAAATGTTTGTTTCTGCTATCAAAGGAATCGTGCCGAAAGTGAATGATGTTGTTGCGAATTATCTGCATGATGAATTCAAAATAGATTTTAAGGATCAGGCAGTCATCGCAGGACCTTGTCACGCGGAAGAAGTTGCCATGGAAAGACTTTCTTATTTAACGATTGCTTCCACCGCGGAAAATCAAAAGATTCTACACGATCTTTTTTCCTCGCATTTTATTAAAGTAAACTCCAGTTGCGACGTTATGGGGAATGAATACAGCGCCATCCTGAAAAATATTTACGCCATCGGAGCCGGAATTGCAAGCGGCCTTGGTTATGGTGATAACTTCACGGCAGTTTTCGTAACGAATGCGATCCGCGAAATGGAGGTTTTTTTAGAAGGAATCCACGAAACACCCAGAGATGTTAATGAAAGTGCTTACCTCGGAGATTTACTCGTAACCGCATATTCACTTTTTTCAAGAAATAGAAATTTGGGGAATTTAATTGGTAAAGGATATACGGTAAAATCTGCGATTCAGTCCATGAATATGATTGCTGAAGGTTATTATGCCGCAGATTCTATCTACAAAACATCCAAAGATAAAAATTTAAAAACTCCGATTATCGATATCATTTACAGTATTTTGTATGAAGAGAAAAATGCCGAAAAGCAATATAAAAAATTAACAGCGATATTGAATTGATGAAAACTGAAAAACAATATACCATTCATACTTATTCAGCTTTAGAAGAAAAGTTGAATGTCTGGTCCCATTTTATCGGTTTGCTGATGAGTGTGCTCGCGATGGTTTTATTGATTTTTCGTGCAATTGATCTGGAAAATGTTTGGGCGATGATCAGCTTTCCTGTTTTTGGTTTGAGCATGATCGTGTTATATTCAGCTTCGACCATGTATCATTATTCAAAAAGTCCCAAAATAAGATATCGGATGAACATTTTCGACCATGCCGCGATCTACGTTTTAATTGCCGGAAGTTATACGCCGTTCGTTTTGGTTTCTCTGAATGGAGCAGAAGGTTATACTATTTTTTCTATTGTTTGGAGCATTGCATTCGTGGGAATTATCTTTAAAATTTTCTTTACAGGAAGATTCAATATTTTATCGACCATTCTCTATATTGCAATGGGTTGGCTGATCATCTTCAGTTTTAAAAGTCTTTTGCAGCAACTTGATTTTAATGGCGTTTTATGGCTGATTTCTGGCGGAGTTGCCTATACTTTAGGCGCAATTTTGTACAGCATTGATAAATTGAAGTTGAATCATGCGATCTTCCATCTTTTCGTTTTGCTTGGAACGTTCTGCCATTTTATCTCTGTTTATTTTTATGTAGTTCCGCTTTCTGCGACGCATATTTAAAAACTTTTATCGAAATTCGTAATTCTAAATTATCAATATGCCCGATTTCCTTACCAAAAGAACTCCAAAACCAAAGTACGATGTTGTCCTGATCGGCGGCGGAATTATGAGTGCCACACTCGCAACACTTCTCCACGAATTTGATTCTAATCTTAAGATTGCGATTTTCGAACGCCTCGGAAGATTCGCCAGCGAAAGTTCTGCAGCCTGGAATAATGCAGGAACAGGACATTCTGCTTTTTGCGAACTGAATTATACCTTAGAAAAAGAGGATGGAAGCATCGATATTTCCAAAGCTGAAAATATTGCGGAACAGTTTGAAATTTCAAAACAGTTCTGGTCTTATCTCCTTGAAAAAAATTATATCCAGGAGCCAAAAAATTTCATTAATTCCTGTCCACACATGAGTTTGGTTTTTGGGAAAAGTGATTCTGAATTTTTAAGGAAACGTCATGAGAAAATGATAACATCAAACCTTTTCAAAGGGATGAAATTTTCTACCGATCATGACCAGCTCAGAGAATGGATTCCGCTGATCATGAGCAAAAGGAAAGATAATGAAGTTCTAGCTGCAACGAAAATGGATTTAGGAACCGATGTGAATTTCGGAACATTAACGAGAAAAATGGGCAGATTTCTGGCGGATGGATCCAACGTAGAAATTTTCCTCTACCATGAAGCAAAAGATTTAGACCTTTTGGCAGATGGAAGCTGGAATATAAAAATTAAAGACCGCCTTCATAATCATAAGCAAGATGTGCATGCAGATTTCGTTTTTATTGGCGCCGGAGGTTACGCATTGCCACTTCTCGACAGTTCAGATATTCCTGAAAGTGCAGGATACGGCGGTTTTCCGGTTTCTGGGGAATGGCTCGTTACCTATAATCCTGAATTAATAGCGCAACATCATGCAAAAGTTTATACGCAGGCAACGGTTGATGCACCACCAATGAGCGTTCCACACCTGGATCTACGAATTATTGATGGTAAGAAAGCACTTCTGTTTGGTCCTTTTGCTGGTTTTTCTACCAAATTTTTGAAGGAAGGCAGTTATCTTGATCTTCCGGAAAGTGTCAACTTTAAAAATATTCGCTCTCTCTTCGGAGCTTGGTGGCATAATTTGCCTTTAACGCAGTATTTGGTTCGACAGGTTGCCATGACGAAAGCGCAAAGAATTCAACATTTGAGGGAGTTTGTAAAAGATGCGAACGAGGAAGACTGGGAATTAAAAATTGCGGGACAACGTGTTCAGATCATTAAAAAAGATGATAAGCTGGGCGGAAAATTAGAATTTGGGACAGAAGTCGTGGTCAACAAAAATGGAACGATCGCCTCACTTTTAGGCGCTTCTCCCGGTGCTTCTACAGCGGTTTTTGCCATGATGCAGGTCATTGAAAAATGTTTCCCCGAGAAACTGGAAAATGAATGGAAGGAAAAACTTCTGGAAATTATTCCGTCTTACGGTCAAAAATTATCTGAAAATAATGATCTCGCAGAAAAAGTAAGAAATTACACGAAAGAAAAATTAGAACTGGAATATTAAAAATAAGCAATGATTAATGGGTAATAAGCAATCTGAAAACTTTATTACTCATTATTTATTATCGATTACTGATCAACAAAATGGCAACCATCACCAAACCTGAAATTATACAGGAAGTACTGCAAGCGCTTCAGCCAAAGGTGGAGGAAGAAAAGCAGGTAATTGTGCACTGCTGTTTTCCAGCAACTTATTTTGAAGGCAGTTTGATCAGAATATGGAGTTCTACTTTTTTGATCGATGATTCTTTAGCGCATCGAAGCAGTTTGATCCATCACGAAAACATTTCGCTTTTCCCTTACTGGACGGAGGTTCCGCCATTCAAAGATTTTTGGTTTACGCTTGTATTTACGGGTTTGCCCAAAGACTGCAAAACTTTTGATCTGCAGGAAGTGATTCCCGAAGAAGGTGGTTTTCATGTGAAAAATATCAAAAGAAACGGTACAGATGTTTACCGGGTTAAGCTTACTTAAATATGAAACAAAATTACTTACTTCTTCTCCTGTCTTTATTTTTGGTTAATTGTAATTCCCGTAACAGTGCGGTTTCGCTAAGTTCTATTGGTTTAGAAAGAAAGCAGATCGCACAGAACTTTGCCGAAACATTTCTTAAAAAATGCAGTAATAAAGACTATTCGGAAATTGCAGGATTTAATATTTCTAAAAGATTTCAGCTTAAACTTTCTTCTGATTCTATAAAAAAAACCTGCGAAAGGATCGACCGGATCAACGGGAAAGGCACGGTCGAGAAATTAGTTTCTGTACATACTCCAAATTCGCCAAAGAACTTTCTTGATGTTTTTAATTTTAAGATCAAGCAGGAAAAAATTCAAAGGCAGTATTATCTTCATCTCGGAATGTATCGCGATCAGAATTATGTCGAGCTTCCTTTCTACATTTCCACAGATGAAAATTATTACGAAACCGTTCGGAAAAAATATTACAAAAAATGAAAAATTATCTTTTGATCTTGCTATCTCTATTAATATCAACCTTTTCTTCAGCACAGAAAAAAGAAATATCTGCTATTAAAAAATTCCAGGATGAGTTGAATGCTGAATATAAAAACCCAAAGGAAACACCCTTAAGAGGAAGTAATTTCACCAGTTTCAAAAGACATCCTTTCTTTCCTGTTGACTTAAAATACCGTGTTAAAGCAAAATTTACGAAGACCGAAAATGCAACGGCTTTCGAACTTCCAACTTCATCGGGACGAACTCAACCTTACATCGAATTTGGGAAAGCCACTTTTTATCTGGACGGACAAGCCTACACTTTAGCTGTTTATCAAAGTTTAAATTTGATCAAAAAAGAAGGTTTCGAAGATTATTTATTTCTTCCTTTTCGGGATGAAACAAATGGAGAAGAAACTTATGGTGGTGGTAAATATCTCGATTTAAGAATACCTGAAGCCGGAGAAATAATCATCGATTTCAATCAATCCTATCAACCGTTCTGTGCATATAATGCGTACGATTATAATTGCCCAATAGTGCCTGAAGTCAACTTTTTACCCATCAGAATTGAAGCCGGCGTCATGTATGAGGATGTTTATCACCACTAGTTTTTAATGGCACAAAAATAGCTCCTTGAAAGATAACACACCAAACTATAAAGTGATGGAATCTTCAAAAAAAAATACACCGGGACCGCTTGTTATTGGCTCAGTTTTAATCATTGTTTTATTAATTATTTTCTATTTTATCCTTTTGATGTACTTTCCCGAATTGCTTAGTGAAATGAATGTAGGCGAAGACGTACCTGGTAAATAAAAGTCAATGACTTTGTAACTCAAATTTTTATTATTACGATTTTCTCCTCATTAAAAAAGGCAGAGAGCTTTGCAGTCATTAATAATATGCATAAAAAAACACCGCACTTCAGCGGTGTTTTTCATTATTTTAATTGCATTCCTTTTTGAAAATACTAAACTTTTTCCAGAAACTTATCGAAACTTAAACCAATTGATACGCTTCCGTCTTCCTGAATTTTTTGGAGTTCAACATGTTCAATTTGATTCACCGAATGAATGTTAAAAGGTTTTTGTACCCGAACATAATTTTCTGTAAACCCGAACATCATTCCGTTTTTATTTTCGTGTTCCCAAAGAACTGGTAGAGTTTTCCCGACCTGAGTCTGGTAAAATGCCATTTTCTTTTTCTCCGACAGAATTCTGAGCATTTTGTTGCGTCGTTTTCTTTCCGGAATTGGAACAACTCCTTCCATTTCTGCAGCTTCGGTATTTTCTCGTTCAGAATAAGTAAAAACGTGTAAATAACTGATGGGTAATTGATTCAGGAAATTATAGGTTTCTAAAAATTTTTCTTCTGTTTCTCCCGGAAATCCCACAATCACATCAACGCCGATGCAGCAATCGGGCATTACTTCATGTATTTTATTAATTCTGTTTTGATAGAGTGAAGTCAAATATCGGCGTTTCATTTTCTTCAGCAAATCATCGCTTCCACTTTGCAGCGGCATGTGAAAATGCGGAACAAAACTTTTGCTTTGAGCCACCAGATCGATGCTTTCATCTTTCAATAAATTAGGCTCGATGGAGGAAATCCGAATTCTTTCAATTCCTTCGACCTTATTTAAATTTGAAATTAAATCCAGAAAAGTATGTTCGTGTTTTTTATTTCCAAATTCACCTTTGCCGTAATCACCGATATTTACACCGGTTAAAACGATTTCTTTAATGCCTTTCGCTGCAATTTCTTTGGCATTTTGTACGACACTTTCGATGGTGTCAGAACGCGAAATTCCACGTGCTAAAGGAATCGTGCAATACGTACATTTATAATCGCAACCATCCTGAACTTTTAAAAATGCTCTGGTTCGGTCTCCGATCGAATAACTTCCGATAAAGAAATCTGCTTCATCAATTTCGCAGGAATGAATGATCCCGTGGCTTTCGGTTTTCTGCAGATCTTCCAGATAACTCAGGATATTAAATTTTTCTTTCGCTCCTAAAACCAGATCTACGCCTTCAATTGCCGAGATTTCTTCCGGTTTCAACTGCGCATAACATCCTAAAATAACTACTAAACCTTCTGGATTAGCCTTCATAGCTCGCTTCACGTGAAGCTTACATTCTCGGTCTGCATTTTCTGTAACCGAACAGGTGTTGATGACATAAACATTTGCTTTATCATCGAAACTTACTTTTTCGTAACCTGCCCCGGTTAATTGTCGGGCAATTGTTGAGGTTTCTGCAAAATTTAATTTACAGCCAAGAGTATGAAAAGCAGCCGTTTTTGAGTGAAGTGAATTCAATTTGATAAAAAATTTAAGACTGCAAAGATAAGGAATTCAAAATTTCAAAAAATAATTCGTTGACCTTCATTTTAGAACTCATTCTATTTTGTATTCATCACGAACTTCATCGCTTTTTGCGTAACAAACGGGTGAAGAATTTTCCTGAATATCACCAACTGATTGTTTTTTTAAAAGTTCAGTCGTGTATTCATGAGATTTATTTCTGGCGATAGAAAGCGTTTTCCAGCTTTCATTTTGTAACATTTTAGCCACATAAATAATTTGTCCAATATGGTAAGGATAATGCGCTAATTGACGCAGAAGCGCATCTAAAACCGAATGCTTCTCACGCCGGATATAAATAGTAGAATTTATATTTTCCTCATTGATTTGACTTAAAGCATCCATTAAAACATTCCAGCCTTTTTCCCAGATCTGAAGCATTTCAGTTTTTGAATGGATGTCGTTTTCAAACTCTGCATCCCGATCTCTCCATTCTTTTTCGCCATCTTCTGTAAGAAAATTGGTCCAGCGCGAAATCATGTTGCCGGAAATATGTTTTACTATTGTTGCAATCGAATTGCTTTCTGCGTTAAACTGCCACAAAACCTGATCATCATTGAGCTGATCAAAGGTTTTATCTCCCAGATCTTTATAGTATTGAAATCTTTTTAATAGTAAATTTTTCATTTTTATTAAAAATTAAATCTAAAGTTAATGTTTTCATCGTATATATGCGCATGGATTGTAAAGTAACATCATTTATGGAGGATTTGAATTCCTTGAAAGTAGAAAATCTACAAAAATGGTTCAACGAAGAAAGTAAGATCTGGATTCCACCTGCGAAAGAAATTCAGGGTGGAGGACGTATTTTAGCTATGTTCCGGGCAATTTTTAGAAAATATGAGAGTATCAACTGGTGCGAATCTGAAATTTTTGATCTGGGTAAAGGAAAATATTTTTACGAAACAATTTCTATTGGTAACCTTAGAGGAAAAGGAATTTATACCAATAATATTTGTACGGTAATAAGTTTTACGGACTGTGGTAAGATAAAATCGTTATCGGACTATTTCAAGGATACTTCTGCTTTTTCATAATTATTTCTCGAAATTTTCTTGAATATCTTCAAATAGAAATTGCATAAATTTCTGCATTGAAGTATTTCAAATTCAACAATATATTTTTAAATTTTGAATACGGTTTATATTATTCCGTATTCAAATTATTTTATTTAAAAAATTATCGTAAAACAATATTTCAATACATTTGCACCTTATTTTAAATAAGACAGAAAATGGATTTTAAAAACTTTACGATGCCGTTCAGCATCAACCCAGAATATTCGAAAAAGGTCGCCTATTTTTCAATGGAATTTGCCATCGATCAGGCATTAAAAATTTATTCCGGCGGACTGGGATTTTTGGCGGGTTCTCACATGAGAAGTGCCTTCAACCTTAAGCAGGATCTGGTAGGAATTGGTATTTTGTGGAAATTTGGCTATTACGATCAGGCCAGAAATCACGACCAAACATTGCAGCCAACCTGGACGAAAAAAATGTATTCTTTTCTCGAAGATACGGGCATAAAATTTCAAATTGATATACACTCCGCGCCAGTTTGGGTAAAGGTTTATTACCTTGATCCTGACATTTTCCATACGGCACCAATGTTTTTTCTTTCTACCGATGTGCCGGAAAACGACCATATCTCAAAAACAATCTGTCATCGATTATATGATGCGAACGAATCCACAAAGATCGCGCAATATGTTTTACTTGGAAAAGGTGGAGCAAAATTATTGGATGTAATTAATTGTGAAAGAGATGTTTATCACTTGAATGAAGCGCACGGATTGCCTGCAGCATTTTATTTACTGGAAAAATTTGGTGGCGATTTAGAGAAAGTAAAAGAAAAGTTGGTTTTCACCACACACACTCCTGAAGAAGCAGGAAACGAGAAACACAATATCAATTTATGTCATGACATGTCTTATTTCTCCGGTTTATCGCTGGATGAAGTGAAAACGATTGAAGGCGTAGAAGATGACCGTTTTAATCACTCATTATGTGCGCTGAGAATGGCCAGAGTTGCCAATGGAGTTTCTCAACTTCATGGTGAAGTTTCCCGTAAAATGTGGAGCAAATACTCCAGAATTTGTGAAATTAAAGCGATCACCAATGCTCAGGATTTCAAATATTGGGCAGATAAACCATTGTTCGATGCAAAAGACGATAATGATTCGGTTCTTTTCGACTTTAGAAAAAAGCATTTGAAAAAAAGAATGTTCAGAATTGTAGCTGATCAAACCGGAAATCTTTTCAATCCCAATATTTTCACCATTGTTTGGGCGAGAAGATTTGCCGGCTACAAAAGAGCCGATCTGCTTCTTCACGACAAGGAAAGATTCGAAAGATTATTAAACAATCCAAAATATCCGGTACAGATTATTTGGGCGGGAAAACCTTATCCAATGGATTATTCGGCGATTTCTACGTTTAATACTTTGGTTGAAGAAAGCAAATATTACAAAAATATGGCGGTTCTTACCGGTTACGAACTTGCGTTGAGTAAGTCCATGAAACAAGGTTCTGATCTGTGGCTTAATAATCCAAGAGTTCCGAGAGAAGCTTCCGGGACTTCAGGTATGTCGGCTGCAATGTGTGGTTCTGTCAATCTTTCTACGGATGATGGCTGGATCCCGGAATTTGCAAAAAATGGAGTTAATTCATTCGTGACGCCACAAGCAGATTATGACAATATGAGTATTTATGATCAGGATAATTTTGATCTCGAAAATTTATACCAAGTTTTGGAAAATGAAATTCTTCCAACGTATTACGATAATCCCGACCAATGGAGAAAAATTCAGCAAAATGCGATGGATGATGTGAAAGTTGCCTTTAATTCTGACCGAATGGCCGATGAATATTATAAACAAATTTATACCGTATAAATTTAAAATATTTCAATATTTAAGATCCGTCTGGTTGTATAATGAGGCGGATTTTTCTTTACATTTACCCTCATTTTAAAATTTTCAACTTATGAAACCAAGCATTTGGGAACTCGAAACTTTTTACCGAAATCGCGATGTAATTATCATTGGTGCAGGTTTTACCGGCTTATGGTCAGCAATTTCTATTAAAGAAAAATTTCCTGAACAATCAATTTTAGTGGTCGATAGAAGTTCTGTTCCGATGGGAGCTTCGACAAGAAATGCTGGTTTTGCATGCTTTGGAAGTTTGACCGAAATTATTGCAGATGTTGAAAAAATGGGTTGGCCAAAAACTTTAGATCTGATCAGAATGCGTTTTGAAGGTTTGCAGAAAATTCAAACATATTTTAAAGCAGAAGAAATTGATTTTGAAAATTGCGGCGGTTTTGAAATTCTAAATGATGAAAAGCCTTTACAGCGGATTGAGGAAGTTAACGAGAAGTTGAAAACGATTACCGGATCAGAAAAAACTTTCTTTTTAAGTCCGGAAAAAATTACTCAATTTGGTTTAAAAACTACCGGATTTTTAGTGGAAAATCCTTGTGAAGGTTCATTACATTCAGGAAAATTGGTTCAGAAACTTTTGGAAAAATGTCAGCATTTAGGAATTGAATTTCTTTTTGGGTCGGAAGTTCTGGAAATCTCAGAAGATGAAAATTCAGTAAAAGTAATTGCTAAAAATTTTCAAATTCAATCTGAAAAATTAGTGATTGCAACTAATGCTTTTGCAAATGATCTGATCTCAAACATTGATTTATTTTCGGTTCGTGGACAAATTCTTCTCACCGAACCTATCGAAAATTTAAAACTGGAAGGAACTTTTCATTACGATGAAGGATTTATTTATTTCCGGAATCTGGGGAATCGAATTCTTTTGGGTGGCGCAAGAAATCAGGATTTTCAGACGGAAGAAACCACTTCTTTAGAAACGACAGAATTTCTTCAAAACTACCTAATTCAATTTTTAAGGGAAGTAATTTTACCCGATCAGGAATTTAAAATCTCCAGTCAATGGAGCGGAATTATGGCAATGGGAACAGAGAAATCGCCAATTATAGAAAAAATTTCAAACAGACAAATTGCAGCAGTTCGACTCTCCGGAATGGGCGTTGCTTTAGCGCCGAAAATTGGGGAAATGGTGGCGGAAATTATTTAACTGAAAATAATTAATTCTATTATTTTTAAAATTAATCCTTTCAAAAAAAATGTAATCCATTTCAGAATTCAATTTAGGTTGAGCGAAAATTTCCGTATTTTTGCTGGAGTATGATTAACAGCGACCAGATAAAAGATATTCAAACCAGAATTGGTGAATTGTATAAATATCTTCAAATTGAAAAGAAAAAAATCGAAGTCTCCAATGACGAAGAGAAAACACTCTCGCCGGAATTTTGGGATCAGCCGAAAGAAGCCGAAATTTTCATGAAGCAACTTCGGTCCAAAAAGAAATGGGTCAATGATTATGAAGAAATTTTTTCCCGATTTGAAGACATTCAGGTTTTGATGGATTTTGCAAAAGAAGATCCAGATTCTGAAGCGGAACTCAACGAATCTTTCCCAATACTTGTACAAAAAATTGAAGATCTGGAATTTAAAAATATGTTGTCTAATGAAGGCGACGAACTTTCTGCGGTCTTGCAAATTACCGCAGGAGCAGGTGGAACAGAATCTTGCGACTGGGCACAAATGCTCATGAGAATGTACACGATGTGGGCAGAAAAGCAAGGTTACAAGCTGCGCGAATTGAATTTTCAGGAAGGTGAAGTTGCCGGTGTGAAAACCGTGACTTTAGAAATTGATGGTGAATTTGCGTTCGGTTATTTGCGTGGGGAAAATGGTGTTCACCGTTTGGTGAGAATTTCGCCGTTCGATTCAAATGCAAAAAGACACACGAGTTTTGTGTCGGTTTATGTGTATCCTTTGGTTGATGACACGATTGAAATTAACATTAATCCTGCCGATATTTCCTTCGAAACCATGCGTTCGAGTGGCGCAGGAGGACAAAATGTAAATAAGGTAGAAACCGCGGTTCGCCTTCGTCACGCTCCTTCCGGAATTATAATCGAAAACTCTGAGTCGCGTTCTCAACTTCAAAATAAAGAGAAAGCGATGCAATTGCTAAAATCCCGTTTGTACGAAATGGAACTTGCCGAAAGAATGAAAGCGAGAAACGAGATCGAAGCCGGTAAAATGAAAATCGAGTGGGGAAGTCAGATTCGTAATTATGTGATGCATCCTTACAAACTCGTAAAAGATGTACGGTCCGGATACGAAACGTCCGATGTTGATGGCGTTATGAATGGTGATTTGACCCCATTTTTGAAAGCATTTTTAATGGCAGACGGAACTGCAGTTTCAGAAGACGATTTCACCCTTTAAATTTTTTTCGATAATTTTAAAATAAAATCAAAATTTTGAAAGAAACAATCACTCAATTTTTCAATAACCATGGTTTGTTCAGTCCGTTGGATTTTACAGATCCGGTTACGTATTTTGTTCCCGGATTTATACTTTTGATTTTGGGCGAAACGTTTTTATATCAAATTCCTCAAAAATTATTGACGAAAAAACTGGTAAAAGATGAACTTTCCAGTGTAGGATTAGGTTTGGGCGCCGTGTTTTTGGATTTTGGGATGAAGGCCATTTCGCTTTCCTACTTTTTCTGGATTTACAATCACCTTCGATTAACCAATCTTTTTGGAATTGAGAATTTTTCGGAATTTTTCACTTTAAAATGGCAGCTCGACCATTGGTGGTTATGGCTTTTGGTTTTGATCGTTCAGGATTTTGGGTTTTACTGGCACCATCGGTTGAGCCATAAAATTCGGCTACTTTGGACGGGACATGTTAATCATCATTCTGCGACGCACCTTAGTTTTGCGATCGCTTTACGACAGGGTTGGTTCGAAATTATTTACCGCGATATTTGGTATATCCCCTTTATTTTGGTGGGTTTTCACCCGATCATGATTGCGATGATGCATCAAATTAATTTAATTTATCAGTTTTGGCCGCATACCAATGCGATTGGAAAACTCGGCTGGTTCGATAAAATTTTCAATTCACCGTCTAATCACCGCGTTCATCATTCCAGAAAAATTGAAGATCTGGATAAAAATTTTGCTGGAATTTTGATGATTTGGGATCATCTATTTGGAACTTACAAAGCTGAAAATAAAAAAGTTGAAGAGTACGGAATTCTGCATAACATTCAAACTCACAATGTTTTCCACATCGTTTTCGATGAATTGGGGAATTTGATAAAAGATGTGAAATCTGCGCCTAATTTTCGAGCGAAAATGAACTATATTTTCAGAGCTCCCGGTTGGAGTTACAACGGAAAAGACGAGCGAATTGCCACATTGCAGAAGAATTCGAATTAAAATAGTGTTAAATCGCCTTAAATAATTTTCATTACCGATTTTAATAAGGTATTTTTGTTTTTTTAGAAAATATATGGAAAACTTTGAAAGTTGGAAGGATCTGTTAAATCCTGAATTTTATATAAAAATGGGCGGGTTTTGGCTCATTTTATTTATCATCTTCGCGGAGACTGGTTTATTTGTAGGGTTTTTCTTACCTGGAGACAGTTTGCTTTTCGTTTCCGGAATTTATGCGGTAGAAATTATTAAAGAAACTTTCGGTTCTACGGGAAGTGGTTTTTTAGATACAACAATCTTAGCGACAGCAGTTTCGATTGCGGCGGTGATTGGAAATGAAATTGGATATTGGTTCGGTGTGAAAGCTGGTCCTGCACTTTACAAAAGAGAAGATTCATTTCTGTTCAAGAAGAAATACCTTTTTCAGGCACACGACTTTTTCGAGCAACACGGCGCACTGGCTGTGATTATGGCGAGATTTTTACCCGTTGTAAGAACTTTTACTCCAATCGTTGCGGGAATTGTAAAAATGGATAAAACCCGTTTTTTAATTGATAATGTGGTTGGCGCATTTTTGTGGTCGTTCTCCCTTATTTTTGCAGGCCATTATTTGGATGCTTTATTTCAAAATCAATTTAACATCGATTTAAAAGCCCATTTAGAAGTGATCATCATCATCATCGTATTGATCACAACTGTTCCGATTATTGCTAAATTTTTCTTTGGTAAAAAGAAAGAAGCGGTAGCTTCAAAAGAGGAAGATCGTCCGGAATAACTTCAATTCGTTGATCAAAATATACTACAGCATTTTTCGAAATGCTGTTTTTTTTTGATTTAATATTAAAGGTGTTCTTTCTGGATAAAGTTGTAGAGAATATGATCACTGATTATTTCCCTCTGTAATGAATGTCAAGATATTTGGAAAAATAAAGGATTCACGCTTTCTTTTTATAAATCTCGGTACGTGACCAGAATCCTTCATAATTACTAATTTATGAGGGATTTTTTTTGAAGTCAACACCGAATCCAAAGCTAAACCCTGATTCTTATTGACCAAAAAATCTTTATCTCCCTGAAAAATTAACGTTGGAATATTGGAGACATTTGCGATTGGACTTGCTTGTTTAAAAGCTTCTAAATTCGTGTCATATTTTTCCCCAACTACTTTTTGAAAAACTCCTTTTGTGCGTTTGTAATATTTGCTTTTCTGATATCGTTCAGAATAAAAATCGGTCGGACTGCTCATTGAAATCAATTTCTTGATCTCCTGAGGGTTTTGGTAGCCATAAAGGAGTGCTAAATGTCCGCCTGCACTTTCACCCAACAAAATGTAATTACTTGGTTTTAAATTCCAGCTTTCAGCCATTTCATTGCTTTTGGAAATGGCTTTTGAAATATCTTCAACCTGTTGATGATAACGAACTTCCTTTGACAATAAACGATAATCAATGTTGATGCTCGGAATATTGTTCTTAAATAAAAAATTCTGAATCATTTTCATATGTTCTTTATGACCGAATTTCCAACCACCACCGTGAACAATCATTACGACAGGAGTTTCAGCTGAATAATTGGCGGGAAGAAAAACATCCATTCGTTGTTGCAGATGATCGCCGTATTTGATATTATAGATTTTTTTGGAACCATTTTCTTCGATGGTTTTAAATTTTGTAGAACAGGAACTGACGATCATTCCCAAACTTCCGATGACCCAAAAATGATAATTTAAAATTAATTTCTTCATACCTCTATGGTTAGCAATTTAGTGCCAAAACATCCTATAAAATCTTTAATCATTATGCTTTAAATAAAAAAGAGACTTCGAAAAGTCTCTTTTTTTATATTAATTAAATAAGTCCCGAACCTTATCGAAAAAAGTTTTTTCTTTTCCGGAAGGTTCTGCCATCATTTCACCATTTTTAATTTGATTTTCGAAAAATTCTTTTTGATCGGGAGAAAGTCTTTGTGGCGTCCAAACATTGATATGAACGAACATATCGCCTTTTCCGTAACTGTCGATGCTCGGTAATCCTTTCCCTGAAAGTCTCAGGATTTTACCAGATTGTGTTCCGGGATCAACTTTAATTTTTACTTTTCCACCAACGGTAGGAATTTCTTTTTGCGTTCCTAAAGCTGCTTCCGCAAAAGAAACATACAATTCCTGATGAAGATTATCGCCTTCCCGTTTGATGGTCGTATCAATTTCTTCTTCTACAACAACCAGTAAATCTCCAGGATTTCCACCGAATGGAGCGTCGTTTCCTTTTCCGCGAACGCTGAGCTGAATTCCTTCTCTCGCTCCTGCCGGAATGTTTATAGTAACTTCTTCGTCTTCTTTAATTAAACCTTGTGCGTTTGCACCAGCTGGAATTTTATCGGCAATTTTACCAATTCCCTGACAAGTTGAACAATGCGCCTGAGTTTGCATTTGCCCGAACATGGTATTCATCACCTTGATCTGAACACCACTCCCATTACAGGTTGTACACGTTTTTGCAGTAGCTCCGGGAGCCAGTTTCATTTTCTTGACTTTAATGGTTTTCGTAGTTCCATTAACAATTTCTTCCAGATTCAATTTAATTCTCACCCGAAGGTTAGAACCACGCAATTGTTGTCTTTGAGAACCACCACCGCCGCCGCCGAAATGTCCGCCAAAAATATCTCCAAACTGGCTGAAAATATCGTCCATATTCATTCCGCCGCCGAAACCGCCACCACCATAACCTCCTGCAGCACCGCCCATTCCTGCATGACCATATTGATCATAACGAGCTTTTTTGTTACCGTCGCTCAAAACTTCATAAGCTTCAGCTGCTTCTTTGAATTTTTCTTCGGCTGCACTGTCTCCCGGATTTTTATCTGGGTGAAATTTGATCGCCATTTTTCGGTAGGCTTTTTTTATTTCCTCTGGTGAGGCAGATTTAGATATTTCTAAAACTTCGTAATAATCTCTTTTTGACATCTTCCTTTATAATTGATAAAAGATAAAAGATAATTAATGAGTCATCAATTATCTTTTATCATTAATATTTTATTGACCTGTAACCACTTTTGCGAAACGAATCACTTTATCGTTCAACATATATCCTGATTCGATAACATCTACGATTTTACCTTTCAATGCTTCGGTAGGTGCAGGAATCTGAGTAATAGCTTCGTGAAAATCAACATTAAAATCATCGCCGGCATTTACTTCCATTAATTTCAATCCTTTTTCTGTCAACTTATTTTTCAATTTTTGATAGATCAGTTCAACGCCTTGTAAATCGGCTTCATTTCCGTTTTTAGCAATTTCTTTTAAGGCTCTTTCGAAATCATCGAGAACACCCAACATTGAAATCATCATATCTTGATTGGCATACTGGAAAAACTCCATTTTTTCTTTGGAAGTTCTTTTTTTATAGTTTTCAAACTCCGCAAAAAGACGGATATACCGGTCTTTTTCCTCTGCCAAAAGTTCTTCCGGCGAAGGTGTTGCTGTCACGTTTTCTACCGTTTCATTTTCATTATTCTCAGTGAATTCTTCTGGCGAATTCATTTGATCGTCTTGCATATCTTGATTTTCGGACATAATTTTATATTTTTAATAATCATCAATTCGCAAAGATTTTGCCAAAGAGCATTTTAGGACAATTCGGCAGAAAATCTTCATTTATGAACATTAATGATAGGAAATTTTAGCAGAAAAACTCCATTATGGAAACTTCAAAGGAATTTTTAAATTTAAAAATTGCTACTATTTCCTTTGATGAGATTTAATGGGAAGGAAAAAATGTTTCAATGAGAAGGTAAAGGTTGAGAATAAGGATAATTCCGGCGATGATCCAAACTAATATTTTCATCCATAATTTATTTACGAATTCACCCATTTTCAATTTTGAACCAGTGAACATTACTAAAGGTATGACCGCAAAACTCAGTTGCATGGAGAGAATCACCTGACTTAAAACCAATAGATCGGTGGTGCCTTTTTCTCCATAGAGAATGGTCACAATCAAGGCTGGAATCACTGCGATCAAACGGGTAATTAATCGTCGCAACCAAGGTTTCAAACGGATATTCAGAAAACCTTCCATTACAATTTGTCCGGCTAAAGTTCCTGTTAAAGTTGAGTTTTGTCCGGAGGCGAGTAGTGCAACTGCGAAAAATATACTTGCGAAAGTAGTTCCTAAAAGAGGTGTCAACATTTTGTGAGCATCGTGAATATCTGCAACATCTTTATTTCCAGTGGTGTGAAAAGTAGCTGCTGCGACGATTAAGATGGCGGCATTGATAAAAAAGGCAAGGAACAGCGAAACACTGCTGTCGATCGTTGCAAATTTGATGGCTTCTTTTTTACCTGCAGGTGTTCGTTCGTAATTTCTGGTCTGAACGATACTACTGTGTAAATATAAATTATGGGGCATCACGGTCGCTCCCAAAATTCCGATGCCAATATAAAGCATTGTTGGATTGGTGATAATTTCTTTTTGAGGAACCATTCCCGCTAAAATAGGGAAAATATCGGGTTTGCTAAGAATGATCTCGTAAGCAAAACACCCGAAAATTACAACGATCAAACCCGCGACAATACTTTCAATCACGCGGAAACCTTTTGCCTGCAGAAATAATATTAGAAATACATCAACGATCGTAATTGCAACTCCCCACGTTAATGGAATGCCGAAGAGTAGATTTATGGCAATTGCAGATCCGATTACTTCTGCCAGATCACAGGCGGCGATGGCGATCTCACATAATATCCATAAAATAAAATTGGTGGTCGGATTGAAATGATCTTTACAAGCTTGCGCCAAATCCCGTTCTGCAACTATTCCTAATTTTAAAGATAAATGCTGTAGAACAATTGCAAAAAGATTTGAAATTAAAATAACAGAAAGTAAGGTGTAGCCAAATTGTGCACCACCTGCAATATCTGTTGCCCAGTTTCCCGGATCCATGTAACCGACAGCAACCATTAAACCCGGTCCTGCAAAAGCCATGAGTTTCCGCCAAAAACCTGCGTCTTTAGGGATGTTGATACTGGAGAAAACCTCAGGTAAAGAATTTGAAGATCTTTCTTTTCTCCAACCTTGCTTGAGGAGTTTTGAAGCCATAAATTGTTAAATGTTAGATTAGACTAACAAATTTAAATAAATAAATCTAATGCACAAAATTTAAGCAAAAAAAATCCCGACCGAAGTCAGGATTTACATTATATATTCTAAAGATTATTTTGCAAATCTTACTGCCATTTTTCTGTCAATAGCACGTTCATCGTTTGAAGCAGTAGGAGCAACAGTTGCGAATTTACTTCCGTAACCTTCAGCAGTCATTACCTGTGCACCAACTCCTTTTTCAGTTAACCATTTTTTGATATAATCAGCTCTGGCTTGAGATAACTTCACGTTAGCTGCTTCGTCGCCAACTTTATCAGTATAACCACCAACTTTGATTTTAGCTTCTGGATAGGCTTTTAAAATTGCTAATAAATTATCCATCTGTCCTGCAGAACCTGCTTCTAAATCAGTTGCAGATCCCATTTTAAAGTTTACTTTATCAAAAGTGTACCAAGTATCTTTCAAAGCAGCATCATCAGCAGCATTTTTGTATCCGCCAGATTTTAGGAAGGAAATCATTGAATCTTCCAGACCTCCTTTCATACCTTTTAATGATGTACCATTCAAATCGATGTTTTCATCAGTTTTGGTAGTTGTCATTGTAGCCGAATCTGCTGGAACTGCTACAGCCGCAGAATCTTTGTTCACCATTGTAGAGTCAGTAGTTGTTGCTGTTTCAGTTGCAGGCTTGTTACATTGTTTCCATAAGAACCATGCGGCAAGAGCAAGAAGTAATAACGGCAATAACCATTTCCAGATTGATCCTCCTTCAGTGGTATTGTCTGCTTTATCAACGTTTACGTGGGTATTTGTATTTCCACCTCTGTTGACCTCAATTTTAGGTTCATCGAAAGAAGTAACTTTTACTTTTTCTGCCTCGTGACCGCCAAACATATTTCCAACTCCCAAAGAAGCTAAAGATAATCCAGCAGGAAGCAATGATGAGACGATTCCTTTTTGATCATGTAACAAACTGGTTATTCCAGATGCCCCTAAATTATTATCTGCGGCGTATTTTCCAACAGAACCTAGAGTTGCTCCGGTAACCATGTTTAATAGTGAACTCGAAGTAGAATTGCTCACTCCGGAATAAGTAGATATTGCATTAACAATTCCACCAATTTTATCTCCAAAAATCGCAGTTAAAACTGTAGTAATTAAAGAGTTGTTTGTAGATCCTCCCAGTAAATTACCAAGCATACCGCTTGAAGAAGCACCTGTAATCGCATCGAGAACTCCAGGTTTGTCGGCATTATTTGCCATTCCACCAACAACAGCCGGAAGTAATCCGCTGATTGCTTTAGAAATTCCAGATTCACTTTCTCCGAACTGTGAAGCAGCTTGAGAAACCAATGCAGGACCTAATTGTCCTTTAATAAGATCAATGATGTTTAAAGCCATAATAGTTTATTTTTAAAGTTTAACGTTTCCTAAGATAAGCAAATATTAATCCATTTATTTAGAAAGATCTTAATTTTATATAAAAATTAACATTTAATAAGCAATATAATCATCATTTTATCATCAATACGATTTCGCGAAAATTACGCGTTGTGTTGAAGGTTTGCCTGTGAGCAATGAAACGCCTTCTTCCATTTTATTATCCAAAGGAATACATCTGATTGTGGCTTTTGTTTCATTTTTGATCTGCTCCTCTTCTTCGTCTGTCCCGTCCCAGTGCGCAGAAATAAAACCACCTTTTTCGTCCAACACTTTTTTGAACTCTTCGTACGAATTTACTTCGGTGATGTGCTCGTCACGATAGTTTAAAGCTTTCTTATAAATATCTTCCTGAATGGTTTTAAGAAGGTTTTCAATGTAAACCTCTATGTTTTCTAAAGGTTGCGTTTCTTTCGTCAGATTATCTCTTCTCGCGATTTCAACCGTTCGATTTTCCAGATCTCTGGCGCCAATCGCTATTCTGATAGGAACTCCTTTTAATTCATATTCCGCGAATTTCCAGCCTGGTTTATTTTCAGTTCTGTTATCATATTTGACAGATATTCCTTTCTCTTTCAATTTTCTTTGAATCTCAAAAGCAACTTCGCTCACTTGCTGCAATTGCTCTTCTCCTTTAAAGATAGGCACAATAACAACTTGTATCGGAGCCAAAGTCGGTGGTAGAATTAGTCCTAAATCATCAGAATGCGTCATGATCAAAGCACCGATTAACCGGGTAGAAGTTCCCCAGGAAGTTCCCCATGCGTGCTCGATTTTACCTTCTCTGTTGGTGAATTTTACGTCAAATGCTTTACCGAAATTTTGTCCTAAAAAGTGAGAAGTTCCGGCCTGAAGCGCTTTTCCGTCCTGCATCAAAGCTTCGATACAATAGGTTTCGTCGGCTCCGGCAAATCGTTCGGAAGCCGTTTTAATTCCTCTAATTACAGGAATCGCCATGAAATTTTCTGCAAAATTTGCATAAACATCGAGCATTGTTTCCGTTTCCACAATTGCTTCTTCTTTTGTTGCGTGCGCAGTATGACCTTCTTGCCATAGAAATTCGGCCGTTCTTAAAAATAAGCGGGTTCTCATTTCCCAGCGAACTACATTTGCCCACTGATTAATTAAGATCGGCAAATCACGGTAAGATTGAATCCAGTTTTTATAAGTATTCCAGATAATGGCTTCAGAAGTTGGGCGAACAATTAATTCTTCTTCCAATTTCGCTTCCGGATCTACGATGAGTTTTTTAGGATTATTAGGATCTGTTTTTAAACGGTAATGAGTTACAACGGCACATTCCTTTGCGAAACCTTCTGCATTTTTTTCCTCTGCTTCAAACAGACTTTTGGGAATAAAAATAGGGAAATAGGCATTTTCGTGCCCTGTTTCTTTGAATTTTTTATCCATTTCATCACGCATTTTTTCCCAAATCGCATAACCATAAGGTTTGATGATCATACAACCACGAACTCCGGAATTTTCTGCCAAATCTGCTTTAACTACCAGTTCATTATACCATTTGCTATAATCTTCTGCTCTCGAGGTCAATTTTGCCATTATAATATATTATTTTATCTATTGATTTAACTTAATGATGCGCTTTGAATCTAATCTAAAAAGCGTAGTTTTACTCAAAATTCATACTATTTAATTGGTATAGTTTTGGTATAAATTGCAAATATAAATTAAATTAAACTTTTCACCTTATCATGGAAAAAATTACTTATAAAAAATTAGTCAATTTGCTGAAATCCAAAGGAGTTTTGGCAGTTGCAGGTGGATTACTTTTGATGTCTTGTGGCTCCCAAATGGGTTACAGTGAGACCGACGGAGTATATTACGACCCAAGCAGAGATACTTTACCGGAAGGAACCGTGATGAACAGCGGGAATAGAGTAGGCGAATACTACGATTATCAGGCAAATGATAGTGCAAATAAATATCTAAATACCGATAACCGTAATGACAACTGGAAAGATAATCAGAGTACTGAATGGGGAAATTATAATGGTACAGACACTTATTATAGCGATTCTTCCTGGGGTTATCCTTATGGATTCTATTCCGGATTTGGTCTTGGGATGAGTTTCGGTTGGGGTTCATCTTTTGGATATGGCGGTATGTACGATCCATGGGGTTACAATCCTTGGTACGGTTACTATTCTCCTTACTATGGTTATTACAATAATTATTATGGTTATAACCCATATTACGGCTACAATCCTTACGGGAATTACGGGTACGGATATGGTAATTATAATAGTTACAACGGCGGTTTTATCAACAAGAGAAGTGGAAGCGATGGTTCCTTTAATAATTTGAGAAATTCTAACAGTGGAAGAATTATAAATTCTAACAATTCAGGTTTTAGAAATAATCCTTCAAATACATCGATTAGAAGTAATAATTCAGGAGGTTTCAGAAATGATGCTCCGAGATATAATACTCCAAGAATGAATGATGGCAATCAAAATAACCCAAGATTCAATCAACAAAACAATTCACAGCCGAGAATCAGAACAAATTCTCAACCCTACAATACACCGAGACAAAACAATTCACCAAGACAGGAAGCTCCAACTTACCAACAGCCAACAAGAAGCAATTCTAATGATGGTGGTGGTTTCAGATCAGGAAATTCAGGTGGTGGATTCAATGGTGGTAATAGTGGATCTTCAAATTCCGGTTCTACCAGATCTAGCGGAGGTGGTGGTTTCAGAAGATAATGTTTAAAAAATTTATTTTAATACTAATAAAAAAATGATCAAAAAATCCTTAACGGTTTTGAGTATATCTGTTGCCTATTTTGCAAGTGCTCAAGATGTTTCAACAATTAGAAATACAGTAGAAGTTTATTCAAATTCAGCGCTGAACGGATCGTCTAAATACAATGGTATGGCAGGTTCTATGGGAGCTTTAGGCGGAGATGTTTCGGTTCTTAATTCTAATCCTGCAGGTATCGCGGTAAGTATTGCGAGCGAAATTTCCGGAACTTTATTCATTGAAAATAATAAAAACACAACATCCTACGCCGGAAAAACTTTAAACTACAAAGTTAACAAGACGAATTTAGGAAATACAGGTGGGATCGCTGCTTTTCAGTTAGATTCATCGTCGCCCTGGAAATTTGTGAATGTTGCAGTTAATTATTCCAATCAATCATTAGAAGATTATTCTGAAACTGCCGGAAACAGCAATTTAATTTACGACATTAAAGATGGTGGAGGCGTTGTAATAGACAACCTTGCTTTCGCAGGACACGCTTACAACCGATACGGAAATCTTTCTAAAATGTCGATCGGAGTTGGTGGTAATTATGACAATAGAATTTATGTCGGCGCGGGATTAAATTTTCACAGTGCCGCGATCGATCAATACGATACTGCAGCGTTTACTGATAAAACGAATAGTACCGACGTTTATAATAAACAATACACTCCATTTTCTGAAACATCGAACGGTTTTTCTGCGACGCTTGGTATTATCGGTAAGATCAGTCACCAGTTTAGATTAGGTGCTGCGCTGGAATCCCCAACATGGTGGAGTATCGAAAGAATTTATAGCGAATATGGAAATGCTTCAACCGGAGATGGTACTTATAGAGAATCCCGCAATCTTTCTACGCCTTTGAAAGCAACCTTAAGTGCAGCATATGTGGCAAATAAAAATTTTGCGATCAATGTTGATTATTCATTAGGATTAACCAAAGCGAAATATAAAGTTGACGGACCTGCAGAAACCGAGTTGAATCAATTGATTTCAAATAACACCAAAAATCTTTCTGAAGTTAAAGTTGGTGCAGAATATAGGATCAGTGATTTCAGATTGAGAGGTGGTTATGCGTTTGCTTCGAGCCCTTTTGACACAGTGAAAATTAATTCAGTTCCAGATAATGGTGGTTCCGCAAACGTTGGTTACGACAATTTATTCGTCGGAAAAAGAAATACGATCGGTGCCGGAATTGGTTACGATTTCAAATCTTTTTATATAGATGCAGCTTATCAAAATGTAACTTCAGAATACAACAGTCCTTTTATTCAAGGGTCATTTGCAAAAAATACAGGTTATTTCTCTGATCAATATGTTGTGAATTCAGATGCTTCAATTGTATCCAATGTGAAAAATAAGAAAGATAATTTCTTTGTTACACTTGGTTGGAAATTCTAAATTTTAGAACGATCTTAATAAATAATTGAAGACTTCGAAGAAATTCGAAGTCTTCTTTTTTTAGGTAAAGATTTCAAGAACCTCTAAAAAGGTATAGCAAACTCTAACTACTGCGAACTTAAACAGGAATAGAGTCTATATTTAAATTAGTCTTTTGTGGTTTAAAAATTTTTAGTGCTGATGAAAAAGATGACCGGTCATCGCAAGCAAAATTCCCAAGGTTACATAACCGATTTTCTGCCAATCAACATTATGATTTTTGTTGCTTTCAAAAATAATAACGGATGAAATATGAAGGAAAATTCCACCCACCAAAGCAAGAAAGTAAACTTCTAAATCCGGATTAAAATATTTTCCTAACAGCAATCCAAACGGAGAAGCTAATGCGAAAATGGTAATAATTAGAAAAGAGGAAGCCGAAAACTTTTTATTTTTAACCAAAAAAGCACCGAGTATAAAGGAAATTGGAATGTTATGAACCAAAATTCCGGTCAGATATGGACTCAAAATTACCTTTTGATTTGCTAAAGGAATTCCTTCCAGAAAAGCATGAACAAAGAGTCCAACCATCAAAGCCAAAGGAAGAATGTTTTTACCTTCTGTATGATGATGAAAGTGACCGTGTTCAAATCCCTTCGTTAAATTTTCGAGTAACATCTGGAGCAAAACGCCGCCAATTACCCACAATCCGATATTATGATGTTCCCCTGAATAAACTTGAGGGAAAACTTCATTAAGGCAGATCGTAATTAAAAATCCCGCACTTACGACCAGAAGATTTTTAGCAAATTTCTCTCTTTCTCCGAAAAATTTCCCCAGAAAAACACCGATCAAAACGCTTAAAATTAATAGTAAAATAATCATTCTTGAAATTTAATATTGTTGCTTTTTCCGGAAGACACTGATGCATCGTGGTGAATGGTCCAGATCGAAATCTCCCAATTTATAATCTCCAAAGATTTTCACCCTTTCGAAGCCGAATTCCGCGCCATAATTTTCAATTTCTTCTAAAGTGTGAAGTTTCACTTTTTCAAAGTAATCATATTTTTGTCCCTTGTCCGTAAAACTGATATCTTTAATAATATGTTGGTCTTCAATTTTCTTTTTGATCAAAAAATCGATTCCTTCCTTTGTTTTCCGCGCTTCTTTAACTAAAGTTTTTTCTACCCATTTCGCATTAAGGAAATCTAGAACAAAATAACCTTCATCATTCAAACAATTTGAAATCGATTGAAAGACCTTTTGATCGTCTACTTCATTTTCAAAATAGCCAAAACTCGTAAAAAGATTGAAAACTGCGTCTGATTTTTCATTAAGAATTTCCGGGAAAATTTCTTTCCGCATATCATGAACTTTAAATTTTAAAGTTGAATTTTCGAATTTCTTATTGTTCAAAATACTCTCTTTCGACAGATCTAAACCCAAAACTTCATAGCCCAACTGATTTAAAAAAACAGAATGTCGTCCTTTTCCACATGCCAGATCAATAATTTTGGAGTCTTTCGGTAATGCTAAGTATTTGATTAGTAGAGATATAAAATTTTCAGCTTCTGCAAAATCCCTATCTTTATAAAGAATGTGATAATAAGGGGTATCAAACCAAGTTTCAAACCATGCCATTGTGCAAAAATAACTAAATTTGCCGAAATAACTGAGCAACATTTCCAGACCTTTCTCTTGAGCCAAAGGAAAATTGCCAATAACGAATTATGGATACAGAAAATTTAAAAATACAGATCAAAACTTTTTTCGGTCTCGAAGAAATTTTAGCAGAAGAAATTAGAAAATTGGGTGGCGCAAATGTCGAAGTTAAAAACCGCGCCGTAAATTGCGAAGGCGATCTTGGTTTTCTTTATAAAATAAATTATTCGGCCAGAACTGCGCTGAAGGTTCTCGTTCCGTTGCTTACTTTCAAAGCTTGGGATGAAAACCGTTTTTACGATAAACTGTTCGATTTTCAATGGGATGAGATCATGACGGTTGATCAAACTTTTGCGATTGACACTACGATCTATTCAGATCGATTTTCGCATTCGCAGTTCATGTCTCAAAAAATGAAAGATGCGATCGTTGACTTCTTCAAATTCAAATACAACAAAAGACCTAGCGTAGATACGCAACAACCTGAAATAAAATTACACCTGCACATCGACCGGGAATTGGTGACGATTTCTTTGGATTCTTCCGGAGATGCCTTATTCAAAAGAGGTTACCGAAAAGAACAGGGTGAAGCGCCGATCAATGAAGTTTTGGCTTCAGGAATGTTACAACTCGCAGGTTGGGACGGAAAAGGAAACTTTCTCGATCCAATGTGTGGTTCCGGAACATTATTGATCGAAGCTGCGATGATCGCAATGGATTTACCTGCTCAAACTTTCCGCAAAAGATTCGGATTTCAGAACTGGTTGAATTATGACGAAGAATTATTCAAGACCATCAAAGATGTTCGCCTGAACCGTGTTCGTGAATTCACCGGAAAAATTGTGGGTTACGACATTGATCCTAACATGTTGCATGCTTCCAGAATTAATATTGAAGCAGCCGAAATGGAAGATCTTATCGAAGTTAGAGAGCAGGATTTCTTTGAATCAAAGAAAGATCTTTTTCCATTATTAATGGTTTTCAATCCGCCTTATGACGAAAGAATTGTCATTAATGATGATGAGTTTTACGCGAAAATCGGCGATACTTTCAAGAAAAATTATCCCAATACTTTAGCATGGTTAATTTCCTCAGATCTTGATTCTATGAAAAGAATTGGTTTGCGACCTTCTAGAAAAATCAAACTCTTCAACGGAAAATTAGAATGCCGTTTTATGCAGTTCGAAATGTATGAAGGAACTAAGAAAATTCACAAATTAGAAGGCAGAGAAGGAGACAGTTAATAAATGTCAATTCAAATATCATTATTCAACTCCATTTTCTTTTTTGAACTTTTGAAAAATTTTTAGAAATAAAACATTTGTGCCTTTTGTGATTAAATAAACTATGCCGTCAATTTCAATCATCATCGCCATCTACAACCGAAAAGACGAACTTTTCGAACTCCTCAATTCCTTGTCGCATCAAACTGATAAAGATTTTGAGGTGATTATTGTCGATGATGGTTCGCTGATCAATTTACGACCGACTTCGGAATTGTTTCACGAAAGTTTGAAAATTGAATTTTTCCGAAAAGACAATTCCGGTCCCGGTTTGTCTCGAAATTACGGGGCAAAACGAGCCAAAAATGACTGGCTCGTTTTCGTAGATTCCGATGTGATCGTTGAAAAAGACTATATTCAAAACATTAAAAAAAATCTTGTAGAAATTGCATGCGACGCTTTTGGTGGCGCAGACAAAGCGCACAAAGGTTTTAATCTCATGCAAAAAGCCATTTCCTATTCCATGACTTCCGTTTTTACAACGGGAGGAATTCGTGGCAGTAAAAAAGCCGTTACGAAATTCCAACCGCGAAGTTTTAATATGGGCGTTCGAAAATCTGCCTTTGAAAAAGTGGGTGGTTTTTCCGAAATGCGCATCGGTGAAGATCCGGATCTCTCTATGAAACTCTGGGAAAACGGTTTCACAACAGCATTTTTCGATAATATTGGCGTTTATCATAAACGAAGAGTTGACTTCGGGAAATTCTCCAAACAGGTTTATCAGTTTGGTTGCGCGCGACCGATTCTCAACCAAAGACATCCGAAATACGTCAAGATTTCCTTCGCATTTCCCTCCTTTTTCCTCATCGGTTACATCCTCGGATTCATCGAATATTTCTTTTTCCGCCAAGGTTTGATTTTAGGATTTTATGGATTGTACACCTTTCTCATTTTTTTCCACGCTTTGTACCAAACTAAAAACATCAGCATCGCAGCAATGGCGATCATTTCAACGTATATTCAAATGTTCTCTTACGGTTACGGCTTCCTCAAATCCTGGATTTTACTCAATGTTTTCCGCCAAAAACCCGAAGACGCATTTCCTTCTCATTTTCATAAAAAGTAAGTAGGGCGCACAATTGAATTCGTAGAAAGGCTTTCTTAAATATTTTTTGGGGCGCACATTTCCGGCTTTCACTACTCGCTTTTTTTGCCCTCGCTCTTTCCCGCCCAAAAAAAAGAGCTCAAACAGGCCGTTCGATCCGGGGCGCGATTATATTATAAATCTAAAATTATTTATTTTTACCGAAAATTTTAAATCAACAAATTGAAAAAAATAATCGCTTTCTTAATTCTTATTTTCAGCTGTTTCAATTTATATTCTCAAAATACATACGTTTTTTTGGGTTCATTTAACCGAGACAAAAACACCGACGGAATTTATGTTTATCAACTGAATACCGACAACGGGAAACTCACCAAAGTGACCACCGTAAAAAACATTCTCAATCCCTCTTTTCTAAACATTTCTCCAAACGGAAAATATGTTTTTGCGTGCACCGAAAGCAAAACTAAAAATGCAGGAAGTGTTAGCAGTTTTGAATTTAATCCGGAGAATAAAACACTTAACTTCATCAACAGTCAGAAAAGTGGTGGTGAAAATCCGGTTTATCTAACGGTTCATAAAAATGGAAAATGGCTCATTAATGGGAATTATACAGAAGGCAGTATTTCCGTTTATCCACTTTCCGATAACGGAACGATCGATCCGATGGTGCAAAACTTTCAATTTGAAGAAGGAAGTATTAATAAAGATAGGCAAGACCGATCGCATATTCATTCGGCGGTTTTTTCACCGAACTTTGACTATTTATTTTTTCCGGATCTGGGCGCAGATAAGATCCGAACCTACAAATTTGATAGCGAGAAAACCGAACCTCTTGAAGCGGCAGAGATTCCATTTACTAAAACAACCTTAGGAAGCGGACCAAGACATTTTACATTTCATCCCAACGAAAAATTTTCCTATTGCATTGAAGAATTAACAGGAACCGTTGATGCCTACAAATACGAAGACGGAAAATTAGAAAGTATTCAAAGAATAAATACGCATTCCGACAAACAGAAAGACAAATTTGAAAGCTCAGATATTCATATTTCTCCTGATGGAAAATTTTTATATGCTTCAAATCGCGGTTCCGAAAATAACATCGCAATTTTTGAAATTCATGAGAATGGAACCTTAAAAAATATTGGTTATCAGTCAACTTTAGGGAAGCATCCACGAATATTTGCAATTGACGAATCTGGAAAATTTCTCATCGCAACCAATTCTGTAAGTGGCGATGTCGTCGTTTTTAAGATAAATTTTGAAACTGGTTTATTGAAAAAAGTAGGCAAAAAAGTAAAAATATTTGGAGTCTCTTCTGTGCAAATTAAAAAATATAATCAATAAAAATTTCTCCAGCAATTTCATCTCAAAAACTTCTTAAAGAAATGCATTAAACTAATGTTCACTTTTTTCTTTAATACAATTTCCAAAAAACTAATGTGACTTATGTGGTTAAAAAATTAAAAGTATAAAAATTCACCGCAAATCCTAAGTGACTTTGTGGTTAAAGATAATTCCACCCAAAAACCTTATTTTTGCACAAAAGATAAACATGAACAATTACTTGGAATTCAATTTTAAGATAGAGCCTTTACAACCCTGGAACGAAATATTGATGGCAGAACTCATCGAAATTGGTTTCGACAGTTTTACAGAGGAGAACGACGGAATTTTGGCTTATATTCAAACAGAATTATTCAAAGAAGAAGAACTGAAAGAAGTTCATTTGCTTCAGAATCCTGATATCAATATTTCTTACACTTTTCAGGAAATGCCTAATATCAACTGGAACGAAGAGTGGGAAAAAAACTTTTCTCCAATCAATATTGAAGATCAAGTATCTATTCGTGCAGAATTTCATCCCAATCAAAATTTGCCGCACGAAATTATTATTCAGCCAAAAATGTCTTTCGGAACCGGTCATCACGCGACAACTTATTTGATGATCCAGCAAATGCTCGACATGAATTTTGAAAATAAAACGGTTTTAGATATGGGTTGCGGAACTTCGGTTCTAGCCATCTTCGCCAAGCAACAAGGCGCCGGAAAAACCGTAGCAATTGATATCGACGAATGGTCTGTAGAAAACTCCATCGAAAATGCTTCTAGAAATAGCGTAGAACTTGAAATTTCTCAGGGAACTGCAGTGAATTTAGGGAGCGAAAATTTCGACATTATTTTAGCCAACATCAATAGAAATATTTTGATCTCCGATATTCCAACTTATGTTTCGGTACTAAATACTGGTGGACAACTTTTATTGTCTGGACTATGTTTCTTTGATGTTGATGATATTCTGGAAGTTTGCAGGGAACAAAAACTGACTTTGAAAAAGAAATTACAAAGGGAAGAATGGGTTTCTCTATTATTAGAAAAAGAAAAAACCCTGTAAAAACAGGGTTTTAGTGACCTCGACTGGATTCAAACCAGTAACCTCCTGAGCCGTAATCAGGTGCGCTATTCAGTTGCGCCACGAAGCCGTTTTTCGGTCTGCAAATATAACAATTTTTTATTCGTCTCAAAAATGAAAAACTACTTTTTATTAATTTTCCTCTTATTTCTCAATTTATCCTGCAAAAAAGAATTCAAAAATGTAGAAAACGATTGGCAAAAAATTTCCCAAAATGTTCTGCTTAAAACTGAAGGAGATTTTCTAAAATTGAAATCCGGTAAATTTAATTATGATCTACCGGCTTCGAAACTACCTTTCAAAAAAGTCATTTTACTCAATGCTAGTTTGGTTGGTTACTTTACTGAATTGGGTTCAGAAAATCAAATCATCGGGATTTCAAGTCCGGAGTACGTTTTTTCAAAAAAGATTCACCAATTATTAGAGGACGGAAAAATTCAAAATATAGGCAATGAACAGAAATATGATATCGAAAAAATTATCGCTTTAAAACCCGATGTCATCTTCACAAATTACATCGCAAGCTTCGATAACACCTACGATCTACTCAAAAAAAATGGTATTGAAATTATTTTTCTGGATGAATATTTAGAGCAAGACCCTTTAGAAAAATCGAAATATTTATTGGTTTTCGGGAAGTTTTTAGGAAAAGAAAAGGAGGCGATTTCAAAATTTGATGAAATTAAAAACTCCTACGATTCTTTAAAAACTTTAGCACAAAAATCAAAAGTAAAACCTGTTGTTTTAGCCAATGAAATGTACGGAAATCAATGGTTTTTGCCTGGCGGAAAATCTAATTTAGCGCGGTTTATCTCAGATTCGAATGGAAATTACATCAATGCATCTAATACAGATTTTAAAGCAGTTCCAATGAGTTTCGAAGAAGTTTACGCCAAATCGCAGAAAGCGGAGTACTGGATCAATGTCGGAAACCATCAAACCAAAAAAGAATTGCTGCAGATCAATCCCAATTACACCAAAATGAATGTTTTCAACACCGGAAAATTATATACGTTGAGCGGAAAGGAAGTCGGAAAATCTAATGATTACTTCGAAAGCGGCGTGGTTCGTGCTGATCTGGTATTGAAAGATTATATCAAAATATTTCATCCCGAATTATTCCCGAATTATAATTTAACTTACATGAAAGAATTGAAGTAAATTATATTTCTATTTTTGCACCGATAAATATTGATTACTCACAGACTCATTAACTATGTGGAAGAAAATTAAAAAACTTATTTTTATTATTATTTTAGCAAATATTCTCTTTATTTTTTGGGGGAAATTCTTCAATCCACCGATCACTTTAACGCAGATCGGCGGTTTAATTGAATACGGAAAACTAGACAGAGATTACATTTCTTATGATGAAATGGGTTCTAACGTGAAAAGGGCCGTCATCGCGTCTGAAGATCAAGCCTTTTATGACCACAACGGTTTCGATTATAAAGCCATTCAAAAAGCCATGGCTCACAATGAACAGGGAAAAAAATTGCGTGGCGGAAGTACAATTTCGCAGCAAACCGCAAAAAATATTTTTCTTTGGCAGGGTAGAAGTTACATCAGGAAAGGTTTTGAGGCGGTTTACACCTTCATTATCGAGCTGGTTTGGGGGAAAGACGTTATTCTGGAAAGGTATTTAAATTCCATCGAGATGGGGCGTGGCGTTTTTGGCGTTGAAGCTGCCTCTCAATATTACTTCCATAAAAAGTCGAAGGATCTTACGAAAAGTGAAGCTGCCTGGATCGCCGCGATCTTGCCCAGTCCCGCGAAATACGATCCGAAAAATCCATCTGCCTATCTCAACAAGAAACACAACTGGATTATGAGACAAATGAATAATGTGACTTTGAAATAATTTATCTTTATCGCGATTATGCCAATTTACAGTAGAAATAAAATCAATTTTAGAACTTTGCTCCAGCAATATTTCAGTTTCCGAAACGAGACGAAATCATTGGAGCCTCTTTCTGAATTAGTTCGAAATCTTCGGGAAATTAATTTTGAGGAGATCTTAAGTTTTCTGCGTGCTAATCACGATATCACCAAAAATTTCGGTTATTATATTAAAAATGTTTTTAAGGATAAACCTTTTAATTTATCCCTGACCGAGGCCAATATTTTATCTGAAAACGCTTTCTTTCCGGAGTTTAAGAAACGACTTCTGAATAAAATTTTACCTCCTGTTGAAAACGAGAATACCGTTTGGTTTTTAGTTGACAGTGTGTCGGTAAGACCTTTGCGCGATCTTCAATACTTTAGGGATCTGCATGAAGAGCAGTTAACAGAATTTTTTAAATTACTGGAAATTGATGATTTCATTACCCATCCAAATGTGAAAATGGAACTTCTGTTTTCGATGAATATTTTGGCGTGGCGTGTCATCGGAAATGCGATGGATGTTGAGGTGGTCAACATGGCGCCCGAATACAGAAAGTTTGACAATCCTTTTGTAGCGCTTCAGAATGAACTCGATATTCTGAATGAAAATTACAAAAAGAATCCTGATTTTGAGCTTTTTTCCAAAGACGAGCATTACAAGCAGATCAAAGTTTATTTGCAACAGGGCCTCGATTTTGTCAATCTGGCTTTCAAAAATGCTTCGAAATATGGGATTTCCGGTAAAATTAACCAGTCACTTATCAAAATAAGACAGCAACTTGACCGAATGGGTGAAATTCTGTCGGTGATGGTTGTTGACGACGAAGAAGAGACTGTATCGAAGTCCAAACAATTGTTTTTCAATATATTAAGGTATAAATCACACAAGACGAATCTGCGCGATCTGGTTGCAGACAGCACCACTTTGATGTCTCATCTTATTACGAATCACACTGCGGAAACCGGTACTCATTACATTACTTCAAACCGTAGAGATTATCTCAAAATGTTTTTGAAAGCGAGTGGTGGTGGTATTATCGTAGGTTGTTTGGTTGTATTGAAATTATTTTTTGGTTCTCTTTCCGGAAGCGATTTTTCTCACGCCATATTGTATTCTTTTAACTACGCTATGGGTTTCATCATGATTTATTTGATGAATTTTACTTTAGCTACAAAACAGCCTGCAATGACTGCTGCGACGATGGCAAAAGTGCTTTCTGAAGGAGAAAATACGCAGAAGAACTATGTTGATTTTGCGCATTTGGTTTCCAAACTTTTTCGGACACAATTTATCGCATTTATGGGGAATGTACTGCTTTCTTTCCCCGTCGCTTTAATATTAATTTATGGTTTAGATGTTCTTTTCCAGCAAAATTTTGCGGCTGAAAAAGCAACCAAATTATTACTGGATCACGATCCTTTCCATTCAAAAGCGATTTTTCATTCATGTATCGCGGGATTTTTTCTTTTTATTTCCGGTATTATTTCAGGGAATGTTGCGAACAGTTCTGTATTCTACCATATTCCTAAAAGAATTGCGAAGAATCCATCCCTCAACTATTTTCTTGGGGAGAAAAGAGCAAAAAGTATTTCAGAATATTATGCGCGAAACTGGCCGGGAATTATGTCAAATTTATGGTTTGGAGTTTTCCTCGGAATAACCGGTCCCATCGGCTTATTTTTAGGTTTAGATCTGGATATTCGTCACATTACTTTTGCCGCCGGAAATGTTGCTTTAGGATTTTACGGAAAAGGTTTTGATGTGGATTCTTATACCATTTTCTTAACCATAACCACCGTTTTCATCATTGGGTTTTTTAATTTCGCTGTGAGTTTCGGATTGTCGATGATTTTGGCATTTCGCTCCCGAAAAGTAAATTTTGGAGAAGTGAGAGAAATCTATCGGGAAATTTTCAGATATTTTATGAGAAATCCACTGCGCTTTTTCTTACCCATAAAATCCGAAAAATTAGACATTCGTTCGCAGGAGATGGTTGATAATACGGTATCTACAAAATCTGGAGATCAGTAAAATCAGCTTCCGGAAACTGTTCATTAAATTTATTCAGAAAAAAAGTTTTCCGCATCCTGAAGTCGTTCTTCAGTAAAGGAGATTTTATTCTTATTTCTAAAATTTTCTTGTTGAGATTCACAGATTCTATTTCACTGAAAAGGGCATCGTTCAGATATTCATTCAGGAAATCTTTGACCTCAAAAGCCAGCAATTTATCTTCAAAGCCATACAATCTCGCGAAAGATTTCACGAGTTCAGAAGATTGGTATTCTCTCTTTTTTTTCATTTTAGAGTTACGAGGTTTGAGTTTCGAGCTTCGAGTTTAAGGTTTGGTTTTTTCATCGTTCCAGTTGATTCTGACCCATTTAAGATAGTTATTTATTTTTCCACCTAATAAATCATACTCTTTTCGAAGCGGTTCAAAATCGTCTTTTAAATGTGGGTATAAACAAATGAGTTTTTCTAAATGACCAATTGTTTCATCGCAACTTGAGTGGCTAAAAACAAGAAATCTCTCATATTCTTTTTTGTAATAGCTTCTTCCATAACCTTCGATAATGTTTGACACAATAGAATCTGATGATCGTCGCAGTTGACTACCCAATTCATAAAGCTCATACTTGGGAAGTTTTAACGAACATGGATGCGTTTTTAAAAAAAGATCAAAACTTATTTTATAAATATCAAGTGTTCTGTAACTCATTATTTCCTATTTTTTAATTAAAATATTGTTTTTAATATAAGTTTACATTCAAAGACTCGAGCCACGGAACCCGAAACCCGAAACTCCTTTTACAACTCAAAAATTTTGCTTTCCTCGTTGATCCTTTTTACCAAATTTTCCGTTCGTTCTTTATTTGTGTCCGTAATAAAAATCTGTCCGAAATGTTCCTGATTGACGAGTTCTATTAATTGTGAAACCCTGGAATCATCGAGTTTGTCAAAAATATCATCCAGTAAAAGAATGGGCGTTTTTCCGGTCAATTCCTTAATTCGGTTCATTTGAGAAAGTTTCAGCGCGATCAGAAAAGATTTTTGCTGACCTTGACTTCCGATTTTTTTCAATGAATTTCCGTTCATTTCGAAAAGCAGATCATCTTTATGAATTCCCTTGGAAGTATACGTTACCGCTCTGTCTTTTTCTAAATTTTCGAGGAGTAAATTTTTAAATTTCTGGTCAGGTTGAGAATAGTCAAAACCCTCCTGCAGATCCGATTGATAATTAACCGTAACTTTTTCTTTTCCGTTGGAGATCGTTTCGTAATAACTCTGAATTAAAGGCAATATGGAATCCGTAAACTGCTGTCTTTTTACAAAAATTTTGGTACCAAATTTAATTAAGGGCTGGTTGTAAATTTCCAGATTATCTGCATCAAAATATCTGTTTTTTGCAAAACTTTTGAGCAAAGCATTTCTCTGTTGAACCGTTTTTTGATATTGAATGAGATTAAAAAGGTATTCAAAATCAGTCTGTGAAATCATCGCATCCAAAAATCTTCTGCGACTTTCCCCCGAATCTGAAATCAAATTCGAATCGTAGGGTGAGATAATTACACTTGGTAAAAAACCGATATGATCCGCGATTCTATCATAAGATTTATCATTTTTTTTAATGAGCTTCTTAGCATCTTTCGGTTGCTGAACCTTAATGATATTTTCCTTTTCGCCATCATCGACTGTTCCTTCAATGGTGAAAAAATCTTCGTCAGTTTTAATGTTATTTAAATCGGTGTTTCCCAGAAAACTTTTCGCGACCGATAAATAATGGAGCGCATCGAGAATATTGGTTTTTCCGACACCATTATTGCCCACAAAACAATTGATTTGCGCAGAAAATCCGAAATTCCTTTCCTGATGATTTTTGAAGTTGAGAATTTTTAAATTGCTGATGATCATGATCCTAAAATGGTTTGGAGTTTTTCAGGATTTTGATGATTTTCCCAAAATGAAATAATATAAATGATTTCTCCTTGAACAAGATAAATTAGGCTATAATTTTTTAAAATTAAAATTCTAGTTTCATTATTAAATACTTTCTTTCCAGAAAAAGGATAGGCTTTTAATTGCTCAGTTTTCTGTTTGATCTCAATTTTCAATTTTTTCGAATACGATGTGCTTTTATTTCTAATATTCCAATATGAAAAAATTTCGTCTCTTTGTTGCTTTGCAAAATGAGTCCATTCGACCTTTAATTTAGCCATTCTTCATCCATTTTGTCCATTTCATCTTCGGTGTAAACTCTTCCATTTTTTACATCGTCCATTCCCCGCTCAATCATTTTCAAAACTGCAGGCGGTAAAATAATTTCTTCCTCCCGAAAATAGTCTTCTACTTCTTCCTCCGTCATCGGTTTTTCAGATTCGTAGATAGATTGTGGTTCAAACACGGAATTACTGTTTTCCATATTCACTAATTTCCAAAGTTTGGAAATCAAATTTTTGTCTGAACTTTCGTTGATTGCCTGAACTAATTTGTTTTTAAGATCTTCGAAATTTTCCATCCTGCTAAATTTCAGTAAAGATAAAAATTTCATTTCAGAATGCTCTTAAAAAAAGATTTTTGAATTTAGTTATCAAAATTTACAAAGTGAGGAATATCGGTTCCGAATGAATTAAAAGGGATCATATCATTGCGATATCTGTTAAAATCGAACACAGGTTTATTATCAAAAGGAACGTTCGGATAATAAACAAATGAAACCTGAATTTTGTTGAAAACCAGATAAGGATTATTGATCAAAACCCCGATCCCAAATTTTGAGTTCGTTTTTGCACTGAATAATTTTTGATTGTTTTGTGAAAGCCAGCCTAAAGCGATAATACTGTACGGACTAAAATGAAAGTTCTTCCACGTCTTATCGATGAAAAATTGAGTTTGATAACGCAAGATTAATTTTTTTGTCCCAATGAAATCACCGCTGTATGCAGGAAATTCGTTTTGGGTAGAAAGATTGATGCGGTCTTTGTAGGTCGTATTGTACAATTCGCTTCCCCATGCAAAAGTAGGAGAGAAGAAATGTCTCACTTTGCCAAATTTTAAGTTCTGCAGCTTGGTGTAATAAGTACCTTCGAAACGGAAGGAATCGCTGTTTTCCGTGGCTTCGTTGAAGAATCTTCCATATTCTGCGTTAACCGTAACATAACCCCAGTTGATAAAAGTCCCAACTCCTGCGGAAATCCCGGCGTACGGCGTTATTTTACTGCTTCTTTTGATCAATCCTGAGGTAACTCCAAATGATTTTCCATATGGAATATCTTCGGGAAGATTGTAATCGAAGACATTTTTTTTCACAGAGAATTTCCGTTCTATATAAGTTGCAGAAGCTAAAAAGCTGTTGTACGTCGCAAAAAAGTTTTGTTGATCTGTGATCGGACGGTCTTTGTACTGATAGTTCTGAAATCGGCCTAAAACCGCAATGTTCCGGGAAATTTCACTTCTGTCTCCAAAAAAAACAGGAAACTGATAACCGCCCCATAGATCCTGATTGTAAACTTTGATCTGAACTTCCGGGAATACATCTGTGTTTTCAACGGGCATTAAAACTTTTCGCATAAAATATTCGAACGTAAATCCTCCCGCCCATCTTGTTAATGGAGAAAAGAAATCCCGCCGCGCACTGAAATTGACTCTTTCATTATCCAAAAAATCTTTTTCTGCAGAAATTCCTGCATTGATGAACGTTCCAAACATATTGTATGCCGTATAACTTCCATAGATTTTATTCTGTTTATCTTTAAAATCATTGTCATAAAGGAAACTAACTTCATGTCCCAAACCCATAAAGTTTTCTTCGGTGATCCCGGCTCCAATTCTACTTCCGGAGAAACTTAAGCTGGGTTTCAAACTCCAGGAATCCAGAATTTTCACCATGACATCGATAGAATCTTTGGTTGCAGAACTGTCAATAACACTGATGTTTACGCGGTTCACGAACTGCATATTCCGCAATACACGTTCAGATTCATACAATTTCTGTGCATTGTATTTTTCCCCTTTTTTGAAGAGCAGATAATTATTGATGGTTGATTTTTTAGAATCAATGTGAACGCGGTCAGCTAGACGGTCATACCATTTCGTGTCTCCATTTTTATCTGAAGTTTTATGTCCAAAAGGATCGATGGTTTCAATTTTTATATTTCTAATGATTTTGCCATCATAACTAACCTGAGCATGTTCTTTTGTTCTTGATTCTACTGAAACAGAATCTGCTTCTCGCCGAAAGATCAGGCGGTGAATAAATTTTGTTGATTTCCGTTTGTCAGAAAATGTTTCAATTTTGTAATATATGGAGTCTTTTTTCTCTTGTGCGGAGACAAAAGAAATGGAGGATAACAATAAAATAAGAGGAAAAATAAATTTAGATCGCAATTCGTTTATTTTTTGGGAAAGTGAATATCAATTAATGAGCCAATTTAACAATATAAATAATAAAGGGATTCCGCTGCAAGTCTCTACCCAAAAAGAAAAATAAGATTCTTTGTTACCATTTTCTGAAAAATAGATGAGTATAAAAGTGACTAAGGATGTCAAATAAAAGGCAAAGGAATATGCTGGTTTTAAATAAAAAATAGAGATCATTAAACTAAGAAAAACAAGAAAGTAAGCAAAATATTTGGTCTTTTGTACACCAATTAATCGCGGGAAAGTAATGACATTGTCAGATTTCATATCCCGAATGTCAAACGGTAAAACCAACGCGGTGATAAACAGTAAACTGATCCAAAAAATCTCTGGATGAAAAGTTGGTAAGATCAACCAGGAGTTGATCAACGCCCAGGTTAAACCCACGTAAAAAACTTTGAAAAGTGGAATTTTCCGAACAAAATATTTCAGGAATTTACTGTCATATAAAAGTCCAATGATAATGATGATCGCCCATTTTACAAGTCTACCATCATTGTGATTGTAGATAATTAATGCTGCAGAAATAAGTCCGGATATAACATTTACGATCAATACTTTATAAAATATTTTTCCGCTGTCCTGGTATTTCGTGTACAAATATCCGCTGAAGTACGTAATGAAAATAAGTGCAATGGTCGGAGTTTTGATAATATCCTGCTCAAACATAAAAAACACAGCAAATAGAGTTCCCATTAATGAAACATAAATTTGACTGTCGATGATGTATTTTTTTAGTAAATTTAAACGGTGCATATTCATAAATCTTCAAGTTCTTAAAACCTTCAAGATTGCCAATCAGAAAACAAATCTATGAAAAATAAAATTTTTACAATCCTCCTTTTGCTATTTAGTTTTGCTTATGTTTTCGGACAGAAACACTATGATGACCAATGGAAAAAAATCGCTGAAAATTACAAAACGGGAAAGTTCAAATCGAATCTGCCTTTAATTTTAGAAATTCAAAACCAATCTATGAAAGAAGACAACGCCATTCAACTTATTCGTTCTTTGAAAGCAGAATTTAGCATCGTGAATCAAACGTATGATGACACTAAAAATAATTCTTCAAGCGTATTTTTTAAAAAGTTGAGCGGTTTCGATGAGAAATTGAAAGGCGACGAAAAATTATTATTTCAGGTTTTGTTGGGCGAATTTTTTGGTGATTACTACAATGAAAATCAGTGGCAAATAAATCAGCGAACCAATTTCAATAATCAGGATCTTTCCCAGATTGAAACGTGGTCGAAACTGGATTTTAAAAATTATCTGACCAAGCATTTTACCGTTTTAGCAGGGAAAAAAGTAGAGTTGCAGAAAATTCAAATTTCAAAATACAAAGAAATTTTTGAGGACACCGAAGACTTACATTTCTTCCCCACTTTATTTGACTGGAATGCAATGAATGAGATTAAATTCTATAATAATTCGCAACTCTTCACTACAAATGAACTGAAAATCAATCAATCTAAGATTTCAGATCTGTATTCCGCATTAATAAATAAAAATTCAGGAAATTCAAAACTTTATTTTCAACATCAAAAATTAAATGATGACTGTGATTTTACCAATTGTAAAGACAAAACTCAACAACTTCAAAATTTGGTTAAATCTTCCACAGAAGGAGATTATAAAGTATTAATTATTGCTGAAATAGTTGATCAGTTAACGGCTGAACAAAAATATACTGAAGCGCTTGCTTTGATTAAAAATACGAAAGAACAATATGCAAAATCTAAATTTATAAATAGTATTCTTAATCGGGAAAACAGTATTCTTCAACCCAATTTAACGATTCATTACGAAACACATACGCAGTCAAATTTGCCGATTCACTTGGTTGCCGACGCAAAAAATGTTTCTAAGTTTTCTTTGAATATTTATGAAGTTAAAGACGATCAGCAGAATTTTCTGAAATATGTGGCAAATTCGTACGATAAAACTCGTTTTCCAGCGGTTAAGAAAACGTTGGTGAGAAAAGAAAGTTTCGATCTAGAGGATTTACGAGATTATAAAAATCACAAAACTTCTCTGGAAATAAAAGCTCTTCCTTCCGGGATCTATCTCGCGGAATATGTGGTGGAAAATACGATTCAGGAGAATTTTTATTTCATTGCCACAAATTCCAGAATTATTTATAATAAAAAAGATGAACGTAAAAGCATCTCTGGCCAATTAAAATTGGTGAATCGCGAAGATGGGAAATCAGTTTCGAATGAAAATCTGAAAATATATGAATTTACAAACGATAACAAAGCCAATTCTTTTGTGGCAAAAACAGATCAGTTTGCGCTGTTTAAATTCCCAGTTTCTAAGAATAATGATTATTACCGTCATTATCTGATTCAGCAACCTTCTTCAAATGATTACAATTTGATGCAGGTTTACGGCACTCGAAATTATGATCAACCGCAAAAAACTGGACAGCAAAATCTGGCGCAGATTTTTATCGATCGCGGAATTTATCGTCCCGGACAAATTGTTTATTTTAAAGTGATCAACACGAAATTGTTGATGGATAAAGAATCTGTGTCGTCTGGTGTTTCCCAGGAAATAACTTTAAATGATGCCAACGGTGAAAAAATTTCTTCTCAAAAATTCACTACCAATGAGTTCGGTTCTTACCACGGAAGTTTCACTTTACCGAACGGAAAACTGAATGGACAATTCTCCCTTCAAATTCATGCAAATAAAATAGATGCTTACAAAGGATTTAAAGTTGAAGAATACAAACGGCCGAAATTTGAGGTGACTTTTGAACCCATTAAAGAAGAATATAAATACGGGCAAACCATCGAATTGAAAGGAAAAGCAGTGATGTTTTCGGGTATTGCTTTAAGCAATGCAATTTTGAATTATGAAATCAAAAAACAAAATATTCGCTGGAGATATTTTTGGTGGTATTCAAGAGGAAATGATAATGAAAACTCAATTCTCGGAGAAGTTAAAACCAACGATAAAGGAGAATTTATTATTAAACTCGATCTGAAAAAAGATGAAACTTTAGAAGGAATTCAAGTTGATAATTATCAAATTAATGCTTCTGTAACCGACATTAACGGAGAAACGCAATCTTCTACAGAAAATGTAAAAGTTGCTTCTGTTTCGCACTATATCAAAGCAGATGATATCAAAGATACGTTCACCGATGAGAATATCAAAATTAAAGTAGAAACTAAAAATTATAATGATCAGAATTTAAAAAAAATGTATCAGGTTAAATTGTCGAAACTTCAGCCTAAAGAAAGGATTTTCCGAACTAATTTTGAAAATCAAATTCAGGATCTGCCGAAGTTTTCAAAATCTGAATTCATTCAAAAATTCCCGCATGATTATTTTTCTAAAGAAGAGAAAGAGTGGAAAACACAATCTATCATTATCAATGGAGAGAAACGAGGTGAAGAATCCTTAGATCTTGGAAAACTTTCTGCTGGAAATTACAAACTCGAACTCTTTAATATAGAAGGAAAAGATAGCATTAAAACCGAAAAAACTTTCGCTGTTTATGACAAGCGATTTTTGACAGAATCTCAAAATCCTTATTTGAAAGTGATCCAGCCAAAATTAGAATACAAGCGAAATGAGAAAGCGAAAATCTACGTGTATTCTGCAGTTCCGGATGCTTTGGTAAATGTTTATGTTCAAAATGGAAATGGCGAAACTCTAACGGAACAGAAAAAATTCAAAAATGGACTTTTAGAATATGAAGTTGCTTTTCCGAAAGATGAAAGCATCGATCAAATCAATGTTCAGTTTCAGTTGGTCGCTTTTAACGATGTAAAAACTGAAAATATCAATCTTTCAATTGCTTCCGACAAAAAACCATTGCGAATTGAAACCGTTACTTTCCGTGATAAATTGCAGCCTGGACAAAAAGAAAAATGGACGGTTAAAGTTATGGGCGATGATAAAGAAAAAATTAACGCTGAAGTTTTGGCGAATATGTATGATAAATCTCTGGATCAATTTGCGGGTAATTCTTATTCTTTCCAACAAATCTATCAAAGATCTTTCATCATGAACTCTTATGTAATTAACGAAAATCTTTCGCAGAAAAACTTTAGCAAAAGAGTTCCTTATTTAGGACAAAAGAATGTAAATATTCCGGAATTTAATTGGTTTAATGGCGGTATTTATGGGAATGTTATGTATGATAGCGTTTCCGCTCCAATGGCATCAGCAAAAGAAATTAGAGAATCGCATGATGTTGAAGGAGTCGTGGTGACGGCACTAGGAGTAAAAAGAGAGAAAATGAGTGTAGGTTATGCCACAGATTCAATCAAAACTAAAAATATTGAAGAAAAAAAGTTAGACCTCGACAAAATCCCAGTTCGTCAAAATCTTAACGAAACCGCCTTTTTCTATCCTAATTTAATGACCGACAAAGACGGAAATGTCACTTTTGAATTTACTTCGCCGGAAGCATTAACCCAATGGAAATTGATGTTTTTAGCACATACTAAAGATGCGCGTTCTGCAACTTTAGAAAAATCAGTTGTTACTCAAAAAGAGTTTTCGGTAACGCCAAATTATCCGAGATTTTTGCGGGAAGGTGATGAATTAAATCTGCAATCAAAACTCTCCAGTTTAGTTGCTAAGAAATTGAGTGGAACTGCGCAGTTGCAAATTTTAGATGCTTTTACGAATGAAGATATTTCATCTAAATTCAATTTAAATGAAACTCAAAAATCCTTTGAATTAAAAGAGAATGGAAATGAAGTCGTAAGCTGGAAATTAAAAGTTCCAATTGATGTTTCTCCCATGATTATAAAAGTCGTGGCCAAAGCGGGGAATTTTTCTGATGGTGAACAAAAAGCAATCGCCGTGTTGCCAAATAGAATGTTGGTGACAGACGCGGTTCCAATTTTTGTGAAAGAAGGTCAAACCAAAACTTTTACTTTAGAAAATTTAGCAAAAAACACTTCGACCACCGCAACCAATTTCTCCAATACTTTGGAATTGACGACCAATCCGATTTGGGAAATTATGTTTGCTTTGCCAAGTTTGAAAAATGACACGAACAATTCTGCGGATGTCGTTTTTAATAAATGGTTTGCTGATGTTTTGGCTTCCGAAATTTTTAAAGCGAATCCGAAATTAAAAACCGTTTTCGAAGAATATCAAAGCAAAGGTTTATTAGTTTCTAACCTGGAAAAAAATCAGGAACTGAAACAATTGCTTTTGGAAGAAACTCCGTGGGTTTTGGAAAGTAAAAATGAAACGGAGCAAATGGAAAAACTCGCTCGATTATTTGACGCGAATAATATGCGAAATTCCATCAATGAAGATTGGAGCGAATTGCATAAATTGCAAAATCCAGATGGTGGATTTTCCTGGTATCAAGGTTATCCGAGTTCCTATTACAACTCCCTTTACATCTTGAAAAATTTAGGGAAAATTAATGAATGGCTGAAAGGAAATACAGCGGATTATCAATCATCAGCGCAAAAAGAAATGGTTGCAAAACTCATTAATTATGTAGATTCTGAAGTTCATAAATATTGGGATGTGAAGAAAGAACACGTTTGGAATAATTATGTTCTCGACTATCTCGACACCAGAAATTTCTGGGAAAAAGACTTTCCGTTAAAAGGAAAAGGTGCGCAACTGAAAAATTTGGTCATTAAAAAAGCACCAACTGCGAAAATCACTGATTTTACGTTCTTCGGTTTGCATCGTGCTGCTTTACTTTTTAATGATTATAAACTGCCGGTTTTATCTAAAAAATTACTGACTTATTTAAAAGAAACTTCCACAGAATCGGAAACTCAAGGAATTTATTGGAAACAAAATCTCAACGATTGGGGATGGTATAATTCCAAAACCGTGAATCACGCCGGAGCTTTGGAAGCGTTTAATAAGTTGACGCCAACGGATGAAACTTTCATTGAAGAAATGAAAATTTGGTTGATCACGCAGAAAGAAGTTAATTCCTGGGGAAGTTCACGCGGAACGGCGGAAGTTATTTTCACGATTCTTAATTCAGGAAAATCCTGGACAAGTTCTGAAAGTGATAAAGCCACGATAATTTGGGGCGGAAAAGAACTAACCAATCCTGATACGAAAGCGACAGGTTATGTGAAATCAACTTTAAAAGGAGAAGATATCGACAAAAAATTAGGAACAGTGACCGTCACAAAACCTGGTCCTGGAATTGTTCAAGGTGGATTATTCTGGCAATATTATGAGGATCTGGATAAAATAAAATCTTCCGAATCTTACCTTTCCATCACTAAAGAATTGTACAAGAAAGTAAAAACTGTGAATGGCGAAGAATTGGTGAAAATTACAGAAAATTCGCCCTTAAAAGTTGGTGATAAAGTCACCGTAAGAATGATTTTGAACACGGACCGAAATATGGAATTTATTCACTTGAAAGACATGAGAGCGGCAGGATTTGAACCTTTAAATGTCATTTCCGGTTATGAATGGAAAAACGGTTTAGGATATTATCAATCGACTAAAGATGCGTCCACGAACTTCTACATCGAATACATGCCGAAAGGAAAATATGTTTTCGAGTACGATTATATTTGTAACGCATCGGGAACATTCAGCAATGGAATTACAACGTTGCAAAATTATTACGCACCGCAAATGAATGCACATACGAAAGGAACGAAAGTTACGATTACCGAATAATTTTCACTTCCACTAATCACAAATCCGTTTCAATTTTGAAGCGGATTTTTTTGTCCGAAAAATTCGTTTACAAATTACCTTTTTGACAAATGTCAAAGGAATCAAAACATATTATGCTCAACTTTGTACCCACAAACAAACAGACAACGAATATGAAAACGCTTAAAAATAATTTGGCCAAATTGCTGGTCTTTTTCCCGCTGGTTTTTTCTGCCCAACAAGCGCCGACTTTACAGGAACTGATCGATAGCGCGCTAAAAAACGACGGAACTTTAACCCAACAAACCCTCGAAAATAAATATACCCAACTCGATGATCAAAAACTGAAAGATGTTTTTCTTCCGAAAGTTGAAGTAACAGGAAAGGCTGGATATCTCTACACTTCCGCGCGTCTTAATTCGCCTGAAATTAATCTTCCCGCACTTCCACCCATTTTCCCGGGCGCTGTAATTCCTGAAGGTCAACTTTCAAATAATCTTAATATTTCTGGGATTTCAACCATGGCAAAAGCCGAGGCGAGTGTTTTGCTCTATTCTGGTGGAAAAGTGAAATATCTGAAAGCAGCCAACAAGGAAAAAAATATTTCTGAAAATTTATTGATGCAGAAAAGCCGGGATGAAATCATTACCGAAATTTCTAAAGCGTATGATCAAATGGCCTTGGTTCAGGAATCGAAGAAAGTTTTAGATGAAGCAAAAAAACGTTTAGATATCAATAAAAAAACGGCTGATAAAGCATTAGGTTACGGATTAATCACTCCTTACGATCATAAAAAAATTGAATTGGCGCAAGCAACTTTGGATTCGAAATTAGTAGAATACGAAGGAAAAAAAGAATTGCTGATTACTCAGATCGAAATATTGACCGGAATCGAACGAGAAAGAATTGCTTTAATTCAGCCACAATTGGAAACTATTTCCTATGAAGTTCTTGATCAAAACATTGAGAATAGAGTAGAGATTCAAGCCCTGGATCACGGCATCAAAGCAACTGATTATAAAATTAAAGCCGAGGAAAGATGGTGGGTTCCGAAAGTTCAGGCGCAAACTTCCGTAAGTTATATTGGATTATTTAATGGGAATATTTCAACGTCAAAAGAATTGTTGCCCAACTCTGGAAAGAAACTGGATTTTAATCCATCGAATTTAAATGTGTTGCCTTTGGTTCAAGCCGGAGTTGGTTTTAAATGGGATGTTTTTGATGGTAATGAAGGAAAGCATCTGGTAGAAAAAGCCAAAATTGAAAAAGAAATTTTGGAAAATAAAAAACGCGATGCATCTAAAAAACTGAATCTGAATTTAGCCAACAATCAAACGAATTACACGATAGCGAATTCTCAAATCAAATTGAAAGAAAAATCCCGTGAAATTGCAAAACAAGGTTTAGAACAAGTGGAAAAGGAATTTCGATATGGAACCAAAACTTCCGCGGCTTTAATTGAAGCCGAAAATGATTTACAAAATGCCGAACTGGAATATCAGAACGCAATTTTCAATCAAAGAAGAAGCGCCATCGAACTGATGAAATCTACGCAGAATTTACAGCTCGAAAAACTTTAAATTAAAGAGGACAGACTGAAAGATAATAGATATAGACTTTTAGATAAGAGAAAATGACGGAAGAAAATTCCTTCAACAATACAACAAACAAACAAACAATAGACATGAAAAATACTGTATTAACTTCTTTGGCTTTGGCAAGTGCTCTTGCACTTTCGGGCTGTAAAGAATCAAAACCTGAAAGAGAAATTGTGGGCAAAACGAAAAAGGAAATTGTTTCCTTCGCCCCAAAATTGACCGGAAGAATTCTCACCATTAAAGTGGAAGAAGGACAAACCGTGAAAGTTGGCGATACGCTTGCGATTTTAGATGTTCCTGAAGTTTCCGCGAAAATTGCGCAGGCAAAAGGTGCAACTTCTGCAGCAAGAGCACAAGTTCAAATGGCGAAAAATGGAGCAACCAATGATCAACTTCGTCAGTTAAAAGCCAAACAAAAAGGTTTGCAAGAGCAGTTTCAATATGCTCAAAAATCTTTTAACAGAGCAAAAAATATGTATGATGACAGTTTGCTTTCGCCCCAAAATTACGATGAATATTTTGCAAAATACCAAGGTGCAAAAGCACAATTGGATGCGGTGAATGCTGAACTTCATGATGTGCAATCCGGAACGCGCTACGAAAAAATTGAAATGGCGCAAGGACAAGCAAATCAAGCAGCCGGCGCTTTGCAGGAAGCAAATATTGCGAATTCTGAAAAATACATCATTGCCACCAATGACATGGAAATTGAAACCATCGCGTTGAACAAAGGAGAATTGGCAACTGCAGGTTATCCACTTTTCACAGGTTACATTCCCGAAACTTCTTATTTCAGATTCACGATTCCCGAAAGTAAAATTTCGAAATATCAAAAAGGAATGACCGTCAAAATGTTGGTAAACTATAACAAAAAAGAATTTACCGGAAAAATTGTCGCCATTAAACAACTGGCAAAATATGCAGATATCACGACGGCTTTCCCTGATTACGAACCGGAAGAAGCGATTTACGAAATCAAAGTTGTGCCGGAAAATAAGAAGGCAGCGAAAGATATTTTGGTGAATTCTAATGTGACTTTAAAGTAATTGTTTAACTAAAAGTCACAAAATGAAACAAATTAGATATTTATTAAAAAGGGAATTCCGCCTGTTCTTAACGAACAAAACCTTGATTTCGGTTTTCTTTTTAGCGCCGGTTTTCTATGCATTATTGATCGGGTTTACGTATCAATCCGGGAAAGTAGAAAACATTCCCGTGATCGTGGTGAATCACGACAACACGCCTTTATCGGACCAACTTTTGGAAATGCTTCAGGACAGCAAAGCGATAAAAGTGCTGAGTTACATCAACGAACCGGCAAACCTGAAAGATGAAACTATCAAAACAGAGGCAGCTGCAGTGATCATCATTCCGGAACGTTTCGAAGCAATGATGTTGCAGAAAAAGTATCCGGAAGTGAATGTTTATGTAAACACTTCAAACGTTTTGACGGCGAATTTCGCAACGAAGGCCATTCAGCAAACCTTAGGAACGTTTTCCGCCGGAGCAGAAATAAAAGCACTACAAAAAAAAGGAATGAATGCCGATTTGGCGAAAACCCAGTTCGAACCTTTCAAAGCGAATTATATTACGCTCTTCAACACGACCAGCAATTACCTAGTTTTTATGTGGCCCGCAATGATGGCGGTCGTTTTACAGCAGGTGATTTTATTGGCGATGGCTGTTTCATTTTCCGAAGAATTTAAAAGAGAATCCTTCATCAAAGATTTTGCAGGTAAGGAAAAATATGCCGTTGCCGTGATGGCGATAAAATGTCTGCCAATATGGGTTTTTGCGAATTTCAACATTCTTTTTTTCTATCTGTGCAGTCTCTATTTCAAAATTCCCGTCCCGGATAATGTCTGGAATTTCTTTTTAATCACCGCAGTTTTTGTCGTCGCAGCGACGAATCTCGGAGTTTTGGTAAGTATCGTAATTCCGGATGCGCTGAAAGCGACTCAGTATTTAATGGTGATCGCGTCGCCTGCATTTATTATCAGTGGATTTACGTGGCCAACTTACGCCATGCCGGAATTTATCAAAAATTTTACTGCGATTATTCCTTTAACGCCTTATTTAGAAGCGCTGAAGATCATGGTGGTACAAAATGGATCTGCAATTTTGACTAAAAAATATCTGGTTCACTTGCTGATTTTAGGTTGGGTTTATTTCATTATCGGCTGGATCGCTTTGAAAATTAAAATCCATTTCTTATTTAAAAAATATAATGTTTCAGAAGATTACGAGGAAGAAATTCCTAGCCAAGAAAATCCGAATTTAATCATTGACGATGAAAATTTTCTGAATTAAAAAATAACAGTTTTCATACTGTTTGTTTGTTGAGAACGTCTGGACTTCGGTTCGGACGTTCTTTTTATATCGATTTTGATATATATCAAAGGAATTGTGCCGATTAAATTGCAACTTTGAGGTAGAGAATGATTTAAAATAATAAAATTTAAAAAATGAAAATACAAAATGTTACTATTGCAGGAAGTGGAGTTTTAGGCTCACAGATTGCATTTCAGTCTGCTTTTCACGGTTTCAACGTGGTTGTTTATGATATTAATGATGAGGTTTTAGAAAAAGCAAAAAAGAGTTTCCAAATTCTGGCAGAAAACTTTAAAAAAGATCTTAATGTTACAGATGCCCAACTGGAAGAAACTTTCGAAAGAATTTCTTATTCCACTGATTTAAAAGATTCTGTAAAAAATGCGGATTTAATGATCGAAGCGATACCGGAAAACCCCGCAATTAAAACGGAATTTTATACGAAACTGGCGCCCCTCGCACCGCAGAAAACCATTTTTGCAACCAACACTTCAACCTTGTTACCAAGTATGTTTGCTTCGGTAAGTGGAAGACCGGAGAAATTATTATCTCTGCATTTTGCGAATGAAATCTGGAAACACAACACCGCAGAAATTATGGGTCATGCAACGACCAATCCCGAAGTTTTTCAGGATGTTGTGGATTTTGCGAAAAATATTGGAATGGTTGCTTTGCCACTTCATAAAGAACAGCCGGGTTACATTGTGAATTCTTTACTGGTTCCGCTTTTGGATGCTGCAACCACTTTATTGGTGAATGATGTCGCCGATGTAGAAACGGTAGATAAAGCCTGGATGGTCGCAACAGGCGCACCGGTTGGTCCATTTGGAATTTTGGATGTGGTAGGAATTACAACTGCATATAACATCAATAAAATTAAATTTGAAAAAACAAAAGATGAAACTGCGGGTAAAGTAGTAGATTATTTGAAGAAAAATTTTATCGATCAAAACAAGCTTGGACTTTCAACTTTGGAAGGCTTTTATAAATATCCAAATCCTACTTTTCAAGACGTAGATTTTCTGAAACCATAGGTTTAACAGACTTAATTTTAACAGTAGCTTTTAATAGAAAGAACGTTTCAATATTCGAAACGTTCTTTTTCGTTAAATTCGCAAAAAGCTTTTAATGGAACTTATCGATGCTCTTCCCCATAATCTGAAAAACAATCCTGAAATTGAAAAATTTTTAAATGGAGATTTTCAAACCAAAACTTTCAAAAAAGGAGAACTGATCAGCAAACAGGATCAATACAATCGAAATATTTATTTTGTAGAACAAGGTCTGATACGTTCTTTTTATTACGAAAACGGAAAAGAAATTACGACAAAATTTTATATCGAAGGAAATATAATGGCAAATTCCGACACACTTTTTCAAAATAATCCTACCCGATATAATTTTGAGGCCGTCGAAGAAAGCACCGTTAAATTCTGCAACTACGCAAAAGTGGAAGAATTGTGTTCAGTATCTTTAGAAAGTGCCAATTTTAGCCGGTTTGTACTAGGAAATATCATTACTCAAATGACCGACCGAATTTCTTCGCTTCAATTTCACACAGCTAAAGAAAAATATTTAAGATTAATTCACGAAAATCCGAACATTATTCTGCGCGCACCTTTAGGCATGATCGCGTCTTACCTTGGGATTTCACAGGAAACATTAAGTAGAATCAGAAGTGAAATTTAAGTTGAAAATTGTTCCTTAATAATTTCTATTTTTGTTAAAGTAAAAACAAACTATGCAAGATATCTTCAACGCGAAAGAAGCGCAAACCTACATCGACCGGATCAATAAACTATCACCCGAAACAGGAGGGAAGTGGGGAACAATGACCGTGGACCAAATGTTGGCGCACTGCAACGTGACTTATGAAATGGTTTATGAACCTCAAAAACACAAAGCACCAAGTGGAATTGCGAAGTTTATTTTAAAGAATTTCGTAAAACCAAAAGTGGTCGGAGAAAAATCGTATTCACAAAATTCACCCACTGCGCCACAATTTAAAATTAAAGGAGACCAGGATTTCTATCTAGAAAAAAAACGGTTAATCGGCTTCATTCAAAAAACACAACAGTTAGGCAGAGATGCATTTGACGGAAAAGAATCGTTCTCTTTCGGAAAACTGAAAGCGCAGGAATGGAATAATATGTTTGCAAAACATTTGAATCACCATCTGGAACAATTTGGAGTTTAGGCAGAACTAAATATCACAAATTTAAAACCACAAAGTCACAAAAGTTAAGTTGAAGATAAGATTAAAATCATGCTTCCTAAAAGAACACAAAATCTTTAAAAATCTATAGATTTTCATTTTGTAAACTTCTATTAATAATTTTTTAAGGCATACTTCTGTGATTTTTTGAGCGACAAAAAGTATTTAGTTTTATTGTCATTTACCGACTTAAATTTAATTAAAAACACAAACTATGAAAAAATTAACTCTTTTATTTTTGCTGATCAGCACTTTTGCTTTCTCGCAGATGCCCAATATTTCCAGTGTTTGGATGAATAATTCTCAACCTTATCTTGGAACGATCAGCAACGAAAAAATGCCGATTAAGGTTAGAATTACGACTTCAGAACAGAATAAAAAAAATGATCAGGAATATTTCGTCTCTGGTTTTTCATTGGTAGAAAATACAAATACCAAGTTCGAAGGCAAACTGAAAATCGACAAATACAAAGACGGCAAAAAAAGAAATACCGTTTTCGGTGAATATGAACTGGCAGAAGAAGGAACCGGGAAACATTCTGGAATTTTAAAAGGTAAATTTATTTATACCTTCATCTGGAATAAAAAAACCGAGAAAATCGACCATCAATTCATTGAATTCATCGGCAACTGGAAGAGTTACGATGGCAATTTGACTTACTCAACCAGCTGGAAAAATCAATAATATAAAACTAAAAATTATGGCAACAGTAAATCCTTATTTGATGTTCGACGGAAACTGCAAAGAGGCATTTGATTTTTATAAAAATGCTTTTGGGAAAGAGTTTGCAGACATTAATTTTTTTGGTGATATGCCGCCACAGGAAGGAACTCCGGCTTTGTCAGACGATCAGAAATCGATGGTGATGCATGTGCGTTTAGAAATCTCCGCAGAAACCATTTTATTTGGCAGTGATATTTTCCCGGGAACTCCTGGTTTTAAAACCGGTGACAATTACGCAGTTTCTTTGAATGCAGATTCCCGCGAAGAAGCAACGCATTTATTTAATAATTTATCCGAGGGTGGAATCGTCACAATGCCTTTAGCAGATACCTTTTGGGGCGCTTATTTCGGCATGTGGAAAGATAAATTCGGTATAGAATGGATGGTGAATTATGACGATCCTTCCAAAGTTGAACAGCATTAAATTCAGGAGCAACACTATATTCGCTTCGTTCAAAAACAGTACCCGCTTTCCGCTTTATCTTTTGCTCCACTTCGTTTCGCAAAAGGATGCCGCTTCAATCGGGGCTAAAATTAAATGTAAGTTTTCTTCTTAACGATATAAAAAAAAGTTTTTGCGGTAAAAAGTAAAAACCCTTTCAGCCTTTTAAAGGCTGAAAGGGTTCTAAAATAAAGATGATAATATTTAGATATTTACATTTTCCAAAATAATCGCATAACCTTGTCCAACACCGATACACATCGTAGCCAAAGCATATTTTTTACCAGTTTTTTGAAGTTCTAAAGCTGCAGAATAAGTAATCCTGGTTCCGCTCATTCCGAGCGGATGACCTAAAGAAATTGCGCCACCGTTTACATTAACTCGTGCATCATTATTAGCAATTCCTAATTCTTTTAAACACGCAATACTTTGTGCTGCAAACGCTTCATTCAATTCGATGATATCGATCTGATCCAAAGTTAAGTTTGCTCTTTTTAAAGCAAGTTTCGTTGCTTCAACCGGACCGATTCCCATAATTCTGGGTTCGACACCAACTACGGCAGAACTTACGATTTTTGCCAAAGGTTTTAAATTATAATTTTTCACCGCATCATCTGAAGCGATAATTACTGCAGCGGCACCGTCATTTAATCCCGAAGCATTTCCAGCAGTAACCGTTCCATTTTCTTTCATGAAAGCCGGTCGCAGTTTTCCTAAAATTTCTAAAGTAGAGGTTGGCTTGATAAACTCATCTTTGTTAATAACGATCGCATCACCTTTTCTTTGTGGAATTTTAATGTCAGAAATCTCTTCTGCCAATCGTCCGCTTTCCTGCGCTTTCGTCGCTTTTATTTGAGAATTCAAAGCAAATTCATCCTGTTGTTCGCGTGAGATTTTATAAAGTTCGGCAAGATTTTCAGCGGTTTTTCCCATCGCATCAATTCCGTACATTTTCTCCATCGCAGGATTTACAAAACGCCATCCGAAACTGGAATCAAACATTTTAGAATCTGTTCCAAATGCTGATTCTGATTTTGAAAGAACATAAGGCGCTCTCGACATTCCTTCAACACCGCCTGAAATAAATAAATCTCCTTCACCAGATCTGATCGCGCGCATTGCCTGAACGATCGAACTCATTCCGGAAGCACACAATCTGTTCACTGTTTCGCCCGGAACATTGATTGGAATTCCAGCCAGAAGCAAAGCCATTCTTGCCACATTACGGTTATCTTCACCAGCTTGGTTCGCACAACCAATAATAACATCATCAATTTTATCTAAAGGTAAATCTGGATTTTTTTCAATAAGACTTTTTAGAACTGAAGCCATCAGATCATCAGTTCTTACGGGTGCCAAACTTCCTTTAAAATTTCCGATCGCAGAACGAGTTCCGTCGATAATATATGCGTTTTTCATGCTTTATTTTTAATGATTGTAAATTTAAGAAAATAAAAAAGATCTCCATTGCGGGAAATCTTTATGTTACTACTGAGTTTCTTTTATTAAATTTTTACGGCGGATCGGTCCTGATATATTTTCAGGCAACTGCTTATAAAAATAAATCCCGCCGCAATCAAAGCTGCAATATAAATATACTGGCTTACTTCTTTGTTTGCAACAGCTATTGCTATTAAAGCCCAAACTGCGACCAAAGCGAAAATTGGAGCATTCTTTTTGAAGATCATTACTACGTGAATGATGGTCGCGATAACAATCATTACGATGGTCCATTTTTCCTCAGAAATTTCGAATGCAGACCATTTTATTTTGGTTAACCAGGCAGCAACAGCGGCGATCAAGGCCACACTGACCCAACCTGCATAAATTTGAAATGGAAAGTTGATGAACCATTTTTGTGCGATAGTAGAATTGTACTTTAAAGCTTCCATTAATATGATTAAAAGAGAAATAAAAGCGATCGACAGAACAATTACCGATAATCCTGTGTAACCATATAACCATGTTAAAATCCACGCACAATTTGCAAGACAGGAAACGACAAACCACCATCCGATTTTTTTTACAAAACCGTCAGCTTCATTTTTGGAAGGGTTGAACAAACTTCTGCCCGTATAATAAACAAATCCGATTAAGAGTAAGTAAATAACGCCCCAAATTGAAAAGGCATAACCTGCGGGCGTAAATAAATTGTGGTATTGATCGGAAACATTCGCAATAGTTTTACCATTAAATATTCCCGTGTTGCTCAAATAATTGAATATAATCGTGAAAATGAGGAAAAAACCGTTTGCGATCTGTAATTTTTTTAACATTTTGTGAAGTTTAAGTTGGAAAAATCAATTGAATTTGCAACTCTAAATTTAATGTTTTAAAACCAAGAAATTACCAATTTTTACAATACGAATAAAATTTTACAATTGATCACCGATATTATTGATATAAATCCCACCATTTATCGTACACTTTTTGGTCATTTTCCCAATCTACTTTTTCTCCGATTTTCGGAGTAATTAATCGCAGATTTTCACTTTCGTTCAGCGCCGAAATTTTTTGCAGTGGTTCTTCCCAGGGATGCAATGCAAGTATAAATTTTGAATTATGAACGGGAATGATCCGCCTGGCTTTCAGATTTTTTGCTGCCACAAGAAATTCTTCCGGCATCATATGAATGTATCGCCAGTCTTTGTTATATTGGCCGTTTTCGAGAATTGCCAAGTCAAAACCGCCATATTTATTACCTATTTTTTCGAAGTGATCGTCAAACCCCGAATCACCACCGATGTAGATTTTTTTATCTGGTGTTTCGAAAACAAAGCTTGCCCAGATCGCCTGATTTCGTTTAAAAGTCCGTCCCGAAAAGTGTCTCGCTGTTTCTGCATGAATTTTAAATCCATTTCCTAAATCGAAATTTTCGCCCCAATCCAGTTCAATGATTTTTTTTGGATCGTAATTCCAGTATTCCAAATGTTCGCCGGTTCCCAACCCTGTAATGACCGTTTTTACTTTGGGATTTAATTCTTTCACCGTTTTATAATCGAGATGATCCCAATGATCATGCGTGATTATTAAATAATCCAACTCTGGAATATCATCTGCAGAATACAGATCAGCTCCTGGAAAAGCTTTTGTAGTAAAGGAAACGGGTGATGCATTTCCACTAAAAACCGGATCTACAAGAATTTTCTTACCATCAATTTGAAGATAATAAGAAGAATGACCCATCCAGACATATACATTTTCATCGGGATCTAAATTCTTCAGATCGGTTTTCGAAAAATTAAATGCATTTTTTGGACTCAAATTTTTTTTTGAACCAAAAAGAAAACGGAACATTATTTTTGGCATCGAGGCATCTTCTGCAAGCGGTGGCGTGAAATTAATGTTATCGAATTGGTCTTTTTTATAATGTGGAGATTTTAGAATTCTTTCCAAACGTTTTCCCGACGGTGCTTTTCCAAATGTTGGATGTTGCATGAAAAGGATTATCACTGCAAAAAATGCAACGATGATCAGCAGTATTATAATCATGGTTTTCTTTAAATTTATAACGCTAAAATTAAGTGCCATTTTACTAAAGACGAATTCGCTGTCTGTTTACTTTAAAATTCAAGCAAATTTGATTTAAATTTTAAACAGAATATTGTCTTAGAATAAACGATTAACAACTTTAATGCAAAAGAATAAACAGAATGATGAATATTATTTAGATGGCATCTTCCAGTTTTCTTTGCTGCACTTTTTTGAAGGTATAAGCACTCATCAGAATACTGAATTCATACAATAAAAGAAGCGGTAAAGCTGCCATGATCATACTCAAAACATCGGCAGGAGTAATGATCGCCGCTACAACAAGAATTAAAACAATAGCGTGACGACGATAAGTTCTCATGAATTGCGGCGTTAATATACCGATCATCGTCAAGAAATAAACAATCACAGGGAAAAGGAAAACGACACCCATTCCTAAAACGACCTGCATAAATAACGTCGTATAATCACTCAGATCGAATAGTTGTACGATCGAATCTGAAATTTTGAAAAGCAAACCAAAATTAATGGCGAAAGGTAAAATGAGGAAATATCCACACAGAATTCCCAGCATAAAAAGGATCCAGACGAAATTGATAACGAAAACAGAATTTTTTCTTTCTTTTGGATGAAGCGCTGGAGAAATAAAACGCCATAATTCCCAGATAATATAAGGAAAAGCCAGAACCATTCCGCCAAAAACGGAAACCGCCATCATCACATTGAATTGCTGAAATAGCTTTTTCTGCTGTACTGCAAAATGTCCGGGTAAAGTAATGCTGTCATGACCAAGAAGTTCGCGGGAATAATGATTGACCACCCGAAAAGTGAAGAAATCATTTCTTGTGGGGCCGAAAAAAACATTGTCCATGATCCAGTTTACATTGAATCCGATAATAATTCCGCCAATAATAATGGCAATAACTGAGCGGGTTAAGTGACCTCTCAATTCCCCAATGTGTCCCCAAAAGGACATTTCTTTTGCCTCGCTCACGAATTTTATTTTTAAGTTTTGAAGATGCGAAATTACTTAATTATAAGTTTATAATGATAATATCGCCCTGTTTTTATTGATATACGATGGGAAAGTTAGATGAGATTTTATTTTAATTAATTCCTTCGTCTAACAAACGGTGAATATCGATGATTCCGAAATATTTATCGTTTTCGGTCACGATCAGCTGACCGATATTTTTATCTTTCAAAATCGCCATCGCTTCTTTTGCCAAGGCATTTTTGTCAACACTTTTGGGATTTTTGCTCATGATATCTTTTGCGGAAATTTGTGAAACATCTTGATCACTCATCAACATTCTTCGCAGATCACCATCGGTTATCACGCCAATGATCTGCTCATTTTCCGTCACCACCGTAATTCCGTGGGATGAACTGCTGATTGAAATAATAATTTCTCTAATGTTCGCATTTTCCGAGACCTGCGGTTTTTGAGAAGACAGAAACTGCTCTACTTTTGCAGTAAGGTTTTTTCCTAAACTTCCACCCGGATGAAATTTAGCAAAATCATTTTCTTTAAAATTATTCATTTCCATTAAACAAACCGCTAAAGCATCTCCTAAAGCCATTTGAACCGTAGTTGAACTCGTTGGCGCTAATTTAATGGGACATGCTTCTTTTTCCACAGAACTGTCTAAAATAACTGAGGAAAATTCCGCCAGTTTTGAATTTAAATTTCCTGTCATTCCGATTAATGCAGAAGAATAATCTTTTAGAAAAGGCAGAAGACTCACGATCTCCGGTGAATTTCCTGAATTTGAAATACAAAGTACTACATCGGTTTTCTGGATCACGCCCAAATCTCCATGAAGAGCTTCAGAAGCGTGCAGGAATTGCGATGGAGTTCCCGTTGAATTCAAGGTAGCAACAATTTTATTCCCAACATGAGCAGATTTCCCAATTCCGACAACGATCAGTTTTCCTTTGGCAGAATTAATGACTTCTACTGCTTTTAGAAAATTTTCGTCTAAACGGTTTTTGAGGCTTTCAAGTTCTGAAATTTCTATACTAATGGCTGTCTTAGCGATCTGAAGGATTTCGGGATGAGTCATTTTTGTGATTTACAGGTCAATAATTGGTTATAAAGTACAACACTCTTTTAATTAAAGAGTTCAAAATTAAAAATCTATTTTCTTGTTTTCGATAATTATTCTTTAACTTTGGGTAAATGCAAATTTAACAAACAAATTTAGATGTTGCGCCAAAGACCAAAATAATTGTATCGCAATTGGTTTTACCGGCGCCGAATCTGTAGCTATAAAAGTGAAAATATCCAATGAATACAAAAAACGCCGATTTATCGAAAGAACTTAAAAAATATTTCGGCTTCTCAACATTTAAAGGTCAACAGGAAGAAATTATAAAAAATTTGCTTGAAGGCAAAGATATCTTTGTTCTAATGCCGACAGGCGGCGGAAAATCTTTGTGTTATCAACTTCCCGCGCTTATTTCTGAAGGAACTGCAATTGTAGTTTCGCCTTTAATTGCACTCATGAAAAATCAGGTCGATGCAGTAAACGGGCTTTCTTCAAATGAAGGTGTTGCGCACGTACTGAATTCTTCTCTCAATAAAACCCAGACAAAACAGGTCTTCGACGATATTAAAGCAGGTAAAACAAAATTATTATATGTTGCGCCGGAATCTCTCATCAAAGAGGAATATATGGAGTTTCTTCGCGACGTTAAGATCTCTTTCGTAGCGATCGATGAAGCGCACTGTATTTCCGAATGGGGTCATGATTTTCGACCGGAATACCGAAATTTAAAAACCATTATCGATAAGATCGCAGATGTTGCGGTAATTGCTCTAACTGCGACTGCAACTCCAAAAGTTCAAGATGATATTCAGAAAACTTTGGGAATGAGCAACGCTCTGGTTTTTAAAGAAAGTTTTAACCGGCCAAATCTTTATTATGAAGTTCGTCCAAAAGTAAATATCGATAAAGAAATCGTAAAATTCGTGAATGGTCATCACGGAAAATCAGGAATTGTATATTGTCTGAGTCGCCGGAAAGTAGAGGAGTTTGCACAGCTTCTTCAAGTTAATGGAATTAATGCACTTCCTTATCACGCAGGCTTAGACCAAAAAACTCGGGTTACGAATCAGGATCGGTTTTTGATGGAAGATGCCGATATCATCGTAGCGACAATCGCATTCGGAATGGGGATCGATAAACCAGATGTTCGTTTTGTCATTCACTATGATATTCCGAAATCTTTGGAAAGTTATTATCAGGAAACCGGTCGTGCCGGAAGAGATGGTGGCGAAGGAATTTGTTTAGCATTTTACGATCCTAAAGATATTGAGAAGTTAGAAAAATTTTTAGCTCAAAAACCAGTTTCAGAACGCGAAATTGGACTTCAGTTACTAAATGAAGTCGTTGGATATGCCGAAACATCGATGAGTCGCCGACAGTATATTTTGAATTACTTCGGGGAACAGTTTGATCCAATTCATGGTGATGGCGCGATGATGTGCGACAATTCTGTCAATCCGCCCAAACTCAAAGATGCAACTAAAGAGTTGAAATTGGTGTTGACTTTGGTCAAAGAACTGGAGGAGAAATTCCGGACCAAAGATTTAATTTCTGTTTTGGTTGGGAAAGAGAATTCGGTGACCAAATCTTATAAATTAGAGTCGACAAAGCATTTTGCGATAGGTAAAAATGAATCCGAAAATTATTGGAAAACGATCATCAGACAGGCAACAGTTCAAAATTTTTTACAGAAAGATATTGAAACATATGGTGTTTTAAAATTGACGGATAAAGGTCTCAAAGTAATAGCAGGAAAAGATAAAAGTCCTTTCCTGATCGCAGAAGACCGTGAATATGATTTGGCCCAAACAAAAGCCGATTCTGATCAGGTTCAGGTTCAACAAAGTGGCGGTTTAGATCAAATTTTATTTGGACATTTAAAAGAACTGCGGAAAACAGTCGCCAAGAAAAATGGGATCCCGCCTTACACGGTTTTCATGGATCCGAGTTTAGAAGACATGACCGTTCAATATCCGACGAGCATTGAAGAAATTGGGAAAATTTATGGAGTAGGAGAAGGAAAAGCCAAGAAATTTGGAAAAGATTTTGCAGATTTTATCAAGAAATATGTGCTGGAAAATGAGATCGAAAGAACTCAGGATATGGTTTTGAAACAGGTCGCCAATAAATCTTCGCACAAAGTATTTATCATTCAAAGCACCGATAAGAAAATTGATCTGGAAGATATTGCAAAAGCAAAAAATCTTTCCATGGATGATCTGTTGAAAGAAATGGAACGCATTGTTTATCAGGGAACAAAACTTAATATCAACTACTACGTCGATGAAAATTTTGATGAAGATGTAGTTGAAGAGTTTATGGATTTTATGAAAGGAAGTGAAAGCGACAGTATGAAAGTTCTTTTGGGTGAATTCGGAGACGATTTAAGCGATGAAGAAGTAAGAATGCTCAGAATTAAATTTATTTCAGACGTTGCAAATTAAACAGTAAGTCATGGAAAATTCAATGATAGACACTAAAAATGATTTAATTGAATGGATCGAAAATACTTTTGATTTAGAAATCCTGCAAAAAATAGTGGATCTAAAAAGTGGTATCGAATCATCGTCATTAATTTCGGATATCAATTCTGAAACTAGTATTAAAGATGATTTTGATGAACAGTTTGCTGCAGGAATGACCTCCGACGAACTCATGGAAAATATTACAGCTCATATGGAAACGATGGCTGAAGAAGAACCATCTTCGGTAGTTTCTGATACCCAATCCGAATATGCGGTTAAAGATGATTTTGATGAAAGGTTTGCTAAGGGTCTGAATTCTGAAGATGCAAGAAAACAGTCAAAAGAAAAAGTGAGAGAATGGTGGGGGAAATAATTTATTCACCGCTTTTTATTTCTGAATTAGATGATCTTGCAAAGGTTCTTTATCAACAAAAATATTTTAGTTTTGTAGAAGATGTCGATGTTTATATCGACAAAATTTATGATTTCATAGAAGGAAATATAGCATATCCAATTTCTAGAAATTCTACGAAAAAATTCCTACAGTACGGCAAGAAATTTCTTCACTATAAAGCCAACAATCAAACTTCTTGGTATATATTCTTTGACCAAAAAGGCAACCAATTTATTATCAATCATATTCTCAATAACCATTCACAAGACTTTCCCGAATTGTTGTAAATTTGAGATTCACTTTGTCAAAGTTGCAATCTTTGACAAAGTTTTCTTAAGAAAAGCATGAAAAAAATCTCTATCCTATTTATCCTTCCAGATTTAGAAACTGGCGGGGCAGAACGAATCGTAACAACAATTGCCAATCATTTGCCACGCGAAAAATTCGAACCTAAAATCATGCTTCTGCGTAAGGAAGGTGGATATCTGGAATTTCTAAAAAATGATGTTGCAATCATGGATTTAAAAACTCCCAGAATTCGCCACTCTTTAATACCGATTTTAAAAGAAATTCGCAAAAGAAAACCTGATATCGTTTTCAGTGGATTTGGTGAAGTTAATGCGTATCTGGCTTTATTTATTAAATTCTTTCCGAAGATAAAATTCATAGCGCGTGAAACTAATGTTGTTTCTCAACACGTTACCCGAAAGGAAATTCGATTTTTTTATAAGTTCTACAATAACTACGACAAGATTATTTGTCAGAGCGATGACATGCAAAATGATCTGATTGAGAATTTTAAAATTAAAAAAGAGAAATTGGTTAAGATTAATAATCCGGTCGATTTTGAATTTATTAATGAAAGATTGGCTAATTCAGAAAAGGGGGAATCTTTCAAAGATGATTTCAAAAATATCGTCGCTATCGGAAACCTATCTTCCAGAAAGGGTTTCGATAATTTGCTTAAAGTTTTCTCTCATTTAAAAAATGAAAAGATTCTGCTTCATATTTTAGGAGCTGGCCGAGATCAAGAATTGCTTCATCAAATGAAAAAAGATTTGGGATTAGAAAATGTCATCTTCCACGGACAGCAAAAAAATCCATATCAGTTTTTAAAATTTGCAGATTTATTTATTCTTTCTTCACGTTACGAAGGTTTTCCAAATGTTTTGTTGGAAGCCGGAGCGTGCGGAACTTATTCTCTGGCAAATAATTGTCTGGGCGGAATTACTGAAATTATTCAGCCTGGAATAAATGGGGAGATTTCTAATATTGAAAATCATGAGGAATTCGCTGGTAACATATTGCGGATTCTGCAAGATAATCACGATTCTGAAGCCATCAAAAATTCTATCTCTTCTCGATTTTCTAAAGATTTTATCTTAAAGAAATACGAAGATGTTTTTTTGAAAATATGTAATCAACCCTTTCAGCCTTCACAAGGCTGAAAGGGTTTTCAAATTCAATTCCAATTAAACTACAAAGAAATAAATTTTTAAATAATTATGATATTAATCATAGTAAAATTTTATTTTCTGTAAACTTTTCACATTTATAATATATTTATTAATCTGGTAATCATTGATTTAAGGTAAATTATTTGTAAACAATTTTTTATTAAAAGATAGTTATGTATATTTATTTCGTCAAAAAAATAATTATGGAAGCAACTGCCTTAGCAAAAAAAATAAAAACTTATACGTACGATGAAGCAATTCAATCTTCTTTACAATATTTCGAAGGTGACGATTTAGCAGCCAAAGTTTGGGTGAGTAAATATGCCTTAAAAGATTCAGAAGGTAATATTTACGAACAAAATCCAGATGATATGCATCACCGGATTGCTTCGGAAATTGCCAGAGTTGAAGCGAAATATCCAAATGCTCTTTCGGAAGAAAAGATCTTTGATCTCATCAAAAAATTCAAATATATTATTCCACAAGGAAGTCCGATGACGGGAATTGGGAATAATTTTCAGATTGCTTCGCTTTCAAATTGTTTTGTAATCGGTAGCGGAACTCAGAGTGATTCTTACGGAAGTATTATGAAGATTGACGAAGAGCAGGTTCAGTTAATGAAACGCCGTGGTGGAGTTGGTCACGACTTGTCACACATTCGTCCGAAAGGTTCTGCGGTCAAAAATTCGGCTTTGACTTCAACTGGTTTGGTTCCGTTTATGGAAAGATATTCCAACTCGACGCGTGAAGTTGCGCAAGATGGAAGACGCGGTGCTTTGATGCTCTCTGTGTCCGTAAATCATCCGGATTCTGAAGATTTCGTAGATGCGAAATTGGAGCAGGGAAAAATTACTGGAGCCAATATTTCCGTAAGAATCGATGATGAGTTTATGAAAGCCGTTGTTGATAAAGAAAATTATATTCAGAAATATCCGATTCACAGTCAAAATCCGAAGTTTCAGAAGGAAATAAAAGCGACTGATCTTTGGGATAAAATTATTCATAACGCCTGGAAATCTGCGGAACCGGGAATTCTTTTCTGGGATACCATTATTAATGAATCTTTGCCGGATTGTTATGCCGATCTTGGCTACGAAACGGTCTCCACAAATCCGTGTGGCGAAATTCCTTTGTGTCCGTATGATTCTTGCCGATTGTTGGCCGTGAATCTTTTCTCTTATGTTGAAAATTCGTTTACGAAAGAAGCGAAGTTTAATTTTGAATTATTCAAAGAGCATGTTGGTTATGCTCAAAGAATGATGGATGATATTATCGATCTGGAAATTGAAAAAATTGATGCGATTTTTCTTAAAATTGAATCCGATCCGGAAGGTGATGAAATCAAAGCGACCGAGAAAAATCTTTGGACAAAAATCCGTCACAAAACAATTGAAGGGCGAAGAACCGGTGTTGGAATTACGGCGGAAGGCGATATGTTGGCTGCCTTAGGAATTCAATATGGAAGTAAAGAAGGAAATGCATTTTCAACTTTGGTTCATAAAACTTTGGCTTTGGCGGCATATCGATCGTCGGTTGAAATGGCGAAAGAAAGAGGAGCGTTTGCAATTTATGATGCTAAGAGAGAAGCGAAAAACCCTTTCATTTTAAGAATGAAAGAATCCGATCCGGAATTATACGAAGATTTAAAAAAATACGGACGTAGAAATATCGCATTATTGACGATTGCGCCAACTGGAAGTACTTCTTTAATGTCGCAAACCTCGTCTGGAATTGAACCTGTGTTCATGCCGGTTTATAAAAGACGCAGAAAAGTAAACCCAAATGATCAGGATATCCGCGTGGATTTTGTAGATGAAGTTGGTGATTCCTGGGAAGAGTATTTGGTTTTCCATCACCGTTTTAAAGAATGGATGGAAGTCAATGGAATCGACACCGATAAAAATTATTCTCAGGAAGAATTAAATAAAATTATTGAGCAATCGCCTTATTACAAAGCAACTTCCAATGATGTGGACTGGTTGAGCAAAGTAGAAATGCAGGGTTCGATTCAAAAATGGGTGGATCACTCGATTTCGGTGACCATCAATGTTCCGAATGATGCGACGGAAGAATTGGTGAATCAACTCTACATCAAAGCGTGGGAAGTGGGTTGCAAAGGCGTGACGGTTTATCGCGACGGTTCACGGTCCGGAGTTTTAATTTCTGCAGACGATAAAAAAGAGGAAAAAGCAGAAATGATTACGTCGGTTTTCCCAACGAAAAGACCGCACATTTTAGAAGCCGATGTTGTTCGTTTTCAAAATAATAAAGAAAAATGGATTGCTTTTGTTGGTTTAATTGAAGGCAAACCTTATGAGATTTTTACGGGATTGGCCGATGATGAAGAAGGGATTTCCGTTCCACGTTGGGTGAATGATGGCGTGATTATTAAAAACCAGGACGAGAATGGAAAATCCCGTTATGATTTTCAGTTTAAAAATCAGCGAGGTTATAAAACGACGATTGAAGGATTATCGCACAAGTTCAAACCAGAATTCTGGAATTATGCAAAATTGATTTCCGGAACTTTAAGACACGGAATGCCGATTGAAAATGCGGTGGAATTAATCAACCGTTTAGAACTCGATTCTGAATCGATTAACAACTGGAAAGCCGGAGTTGCACGTGCTTTAAAACGCTACATCGCCGATGGAACTGAAGCCACTGGAAAATGTTCAAGTTGTGGTTCTGACCAAGTGGTTTATCAGGAAGGTTGCTTGACCTGCAAGAATTGCGGGAATAGTAAGTGTGGGTAAAACTAGTTTTTAGATATAATAAAAGACGCAGAAATGCGTCTTTTTATGTCTAAATATTTTCTTATTATTTTCCCTGCTCGCTTTTCCATTCATGCTCAATATTGGTCATCAATAAAGCATTGTCAAAAGTCACAGAACCTTTTGGAAAGATTTCTTCATTTTCAAAAAAACTTGATTTCACATTTGAAACTTCAAGCGGTTGAACTTCCCATTTGTATGCCTTCAATCTTAATCCATCAAACTTATCTTTGTTGGGTGAATATCCAAGGTCGCCATTTTCGAAAAAATCGGAAGCATTTTCTAAGGTTCCGAAGATGGAGTTCTCATTAAATACTTTGGTTTCAGTTGCATCAATTGATGTTTCGGTTTCATCGGAACTTTTAAAGTCGATATGATAATTTCCGTTTGTTTCTTGCACATTGAATTTTGCCAGATAATGCTTGCCTGGAAATAGTCGACCGCCAATAAATGCGTTTATTTTTAGAGAAGTGTCGCGGCGTGGAATGTAAACGCCCGATTTTGTTTCCTCTTTTTCGTCCCATTCAACGGCGATTCTGTGGGCTCCGTTTTCTGAATTGACGCCGATAAAGTCTGGAAATCCTTTTGGCTTAATGTCTTTCAGTCTGATCAAACAAATTCCTACAATGGCTTTGTCTTTATAAATTTTTGGTCGGAAGGGAAATGGAATTATTTTCTCCACCGATTTTGGATCAGCGGTAAAGTTGATTAAAATTCTTCTGTCGATGTAGCCGTGGATTGTGGGGATTTTCATTTAGATCAAATGTTTTTTATTACTGATCGTACGAAAGGATTCATACGGCAGTATGGGAATTATTTCCAATCATATTTTATCGGAAAATCCATTCCATCTTTTAAGAAGTCTATTCGATCTTTCAGTTTTTCTTTTATCATATCATATTTAAATTTATATGGAATTTTCTGACTGATAGATTCAAAATCTTGCAATGTTTTTTCTTTTCCCGCAAAATAATAACTTATACCCATTCTTTTATATATCTCAGGCTGATCCTTATATGGATTGGGATTTTTTAACAAGATATTTATTTTTGGTTCATTTCTTTGTAGTTCATTATAATATTGTAACATTTGTTTTTTATACAAAATTGAGTCTGTTAATGCCATGCAGTAAAATTGGCCGAACTTTAAATCTTGCTTTTGTGCTGAATTTAATGAGTCATTTTTAATCAATAAATCATAGGTACCAATCATTTCCCTTAAATCATTATTCAGAATTAGTAATCCTAACTTTTTACGCAATAGATTCACACTATTTGGTTGCTTTGTTAACAGAGTATCTAAATATATTTTTGTAGAATCATAATATGTATGAAAATTTGTAGAATCTTTTTTTTCAATTGCAAACTGCGTTTTATCATAAAACAAGTTGTACTTTTTATGATAATCAGATTGTTTTTTATTCTCATCTTGTCCACTACAAGAGAGAAATAGCAGCAATAATATCAAGGGTAATCTTTCGAATATTCTTTTCTCCAGCGATTTTGGATCAGCGATGAAGTTGATTAAAATTCTTCTGTCGATGTAGCCGTGGATTGTGGGGATTTTCAAATTGTTTTTAATTTTTATATAATTCCTCATTTCGTTTCTCCCAATAATTTCCCAGTTGCTGACGACTTGTGAAAATTAACTGGATAATTTCTTTAAGTGAGTCTTCGGAGAATTGTAAATATTCTTGTTCCATACCATTATTTGAAATTCTTAGGTTTACATAAGTGTAACCGTCATCATCTGTGTTTTCCCAATCTGCGTGGACAACTAAATTGCGTAATCTTCCAGTTTCCTTAAGATTGGAAATTAAGTTTTCAAATTCCTCAATTTTATTGTCGCAACAGAGATGGAACTCATCACTAAATCTTTTGAATAAATCTACCTTTGTCGAATAACTCATCTTGTGTAATACAATTAGTCCAGTTGCATCTGTTCTATCAGTAGACATTTGACATATTATACTGTCAAGCGATTTTTCAAGACCATTAAAATACATAACAACTAATCCTATGAGAGGAAGAGAATTGTCCAAGTATTCTTCAGCCTTGTCTTCATCGTCAATTTCATGATATAGGTGTTGTTCAAATATTTTCTTTTTTTGTTTCATTAGTTTCAACTTCTGCAAAAAAGTAAATGTACAAACATTTCTTTCAAATACCAATCTCATAGCCCTGATTGCAGCGGCATCCTTTTGCAGAACGAAGTGGCGCAAAAGATACAGCGGAAAGCAGGTTCCCGGCTCCCCAGAATTATAAGCAATTAAATTCTGAGATCGCCACCTCATTCGTTCCTCATTCCTCGCAATGACATCGACGGAAAATCTCTGCAAATCCACACCACCCAAAGCGAAAATATTTTGTAAATTTGCCCTACTTTTAATTAAATCATAAAAAGATAAATATGAGTCAATTCGATGTTACCGTAATCGGTTCCGGTCCTGGTGGTTATGTTGCGGCAATTAGATGTGCGCAACTGGGTTTCAAAACAGCATTAATCGAGAAATATTCGGTTCTTGGCGGTACTTGCCTGAATGTAGGTTGTATTCCGAGTAAAGCGCTTTTGGACAGTTCGGAGCATTTTTATAACGCTAAACACGATTTCGCCAACCACGGAATTATCATCAATGATCCTGTGGCAGATTTGTCGAGAATGATTGCGCGCAAAAGTGAAGTGGTAGATCAAACCACGAAAGGAATTCAATTCCTGATGGATAAAAACAAGGTTACTGTTTTCGAAGGTGTTGGAAGTTTTGAATCTGCAACTCAAATTAAAGTTACGAAAAACGATGGTTCTACGGAAACGATCGATTCTAAATATACGATTATCGCGACAGGTTCTAAACCAACTGCGCTTCCTTTTATTACTTTGGATAAGGAAAGAATTATTACTTCTACGGAGGCTTTGGAATTGAAAGAAATTCCGAAACATATGATAGTAATCGGTGGTGGAGTAATCGGTTTGGAGTTGGGTTCTGTTTACAAAAGATTAGGTTCTGAAGTAACGGTGGTCGAATTTATGGATAGAATTATTCCAACAATGGATGCTTCTTTGTCGAAAGAATTGAACAAAGTTTTGCGTAAGCAAGGAATGAAGTTCAACCTTTCTACGGGCGTTCAGTCTGTTGAAAGAAATGGCGATACCGTAAAAGTTACAGCGAAAGATAAAAAAGGCGAAGAAGTAGTTTTCGAAGGAGATTACGTTTTGGTTGCTGTGGGTAGAAGTCCGTACACGAAAGGACTTGGACTGGAAAAAGCCGGAGTTGATCTTGACGAAAGAGGAAGAGTGAAAGTGAACGAACATTTACAAACTAATGTTTCGAATATTTACGCCATCGGTGATGTTGTAGTAGGTGCAATGTTGGCCCACAAAGCGTCTGAAGAAGGAACAATGGTTGCTGAATTGATCGCTGGACAAAAACCTCACATCAATTATAATTTGATTCCAGGTGTTGTTTATACATGGCCTGAAGTTGCTGCTGTTGGTAAAACAGAGGAGCAATTGAAAGCGGAAGGTGTTGCTATTAAAGTGGGTAATTTCCCGATGCGTGCTTTGGGAAGAAGCCGTGCTTCCGGTGATATTGATGGTTTCATTAAAGTAATCGCTGACGAAAAAACGGATGAGATTCTTGGTGTTCACATGATCGGAGCGAGAGCCGCAGATTTAATCGCAGAAGCTGTTGTCGCCATGGAATACAGAGCAAGTGCTGAAGATATTTCGAGAATGTCTCACGCACATCCAACCTATGCTGAAGCGATGAAAGAAGCGGCTTTGGACGCGACTGGGAAGAGAGCGATTCATTTTTAAGAAGAGCCAAGTAAAAAGTTAAAAGAGCCAAGGTAAAAGTAAAAAGAGCCAAGGAGAGATTCACGAATTGATCGGCGGTTCGGTTTATTATCATATTAAAAGAGAAGTTTCGGCTTCTCTTTTTTTTGCAATTTGAAATTTAATTACGGAGATCATGCATTTCTTAAATCCGGAGGATTTAATTATAATAGCCGTGGGTGTAACCTGCGGAATTAAAATATTATAATCCACAATGTTCAATAAAAAAAATCGTGGGCGAATGTAACGATTTATATCATGCATGGAATTGAATATGATCATAATGTTAATAGAGAAGTTTCGGCTTCTCTTTTTTTGCTTTAAATGTAAAAAATGGCTGAAATAGAAGATGCTTTTAGAAAAATGGTAAATAAATCAATAATTTAATAAAGGAAATGTAATTATGTAGTAACTTCGCTGTAAATAACAAAATGATGAAAAATATTTATTTACTGCTAACGACTGCGTGCAGTTGTTTAGCCTTCTCACAAACGACGCTTACTAAAGCTGCAAACGATTATTTATCTGGTAACACCATCAATAATGTGAATTACACGGGAACACCAGATAATTCTGTCACCGGTTATCCCAAAACTTTTGATAACAGCTCACTTACTCCCGGGTCTGCAATTACAGCTACTGTCTCTACGCCGAGTGCATCAGAAATTACTACATTTCCAGGTTCTACGGTAAAATTTTCTGATGGAGGCGGTAATGAGATTTTCTACAAATCTTCTGCTGCAGATTTACAGATTACGGGTGCAACTATCGGTGGAGCAGTTTTAAATTTTAGCAGTGACAATGCATTATTTCTAAAATTCCCCACGAGTTACAGCAACACTTATACTGATACTGCGTCCGGAACCGGCGTGACTGGAACCAATAACGCTTTTTTCAAAGGCACTATCACGACAACTGCAGATGGTGCAGGAATACTTAAACTTGGAAGTCAGATCTTTACTAATGTCATCCGTGTCAAAACTTTTCAGGATTATAAATTGTATTTAGATGCAGGTTTCACTTTTCAAGTTGGAACTTTAGTAAGCACTATTTATACTTATTATGATAATGTTAATAGATATCCTTTGTTTACGGCAACAACAGCAACGGTAGTCGTTGCTTTAGCAGGGATCAATCAAACGACGAATTCTGCGATGGGACAGGCAAATCCAACATTAGTAACGCAAAATAATTCTTTAAAAAATAAAGTACAGGTTTATCCAAATCCTGCGACGGAAAATATATTCTTCACCGGAGATTTTAGCAATTTCGACACTGTGAAAGTGATTTCTATTGATGGTAAAATAATTACTACACAATCGGTTAATTCAGGAAAAATAGATATGAGCAAATTACCAGCGGGAAATTATTTTTTACAACTTTCCGGTAAAAATGACAAAGATCAAACAATCCAGGTCATTAAAAAGTAACATTAAGTTTTTAAAGGGTTAATATTTATTTGACTTAAAATTTTTTAATGATGAACTATGAAACAAAACTTTTGGAAAGTTGATCAATGAAGAGAAGTTTAGGCTTCTCTTTTTTTTATGGGATGTTTTGAATACTGGGAATTGTCTTTATTTAAACTTATCCTTTCATTTATATTTTCATGAAATTCACGTGTTCTCATAAAAATATTTTTGAGGATCGGGATTCGCTTTGATTAACATTTTTATGGAAGGTTAAAGCCACTTTCAGGCAATTAATGAATAATACGGTTATTTGCAGTTATTCGTTGAAATTACTTGATAGAGCCACTTTTTGGCATTATTATAGAGTAATATTTCGGAACAACCTTTAAAATTTACAAAATGAAAACAATCTTTACTATTGGCGTCTTATTAATGAATCTTAGCGTTTTTGCGCAGGAAGCAGGAAAAGCCGGAGAACTTCTGAAAAATGAAGCGAAAACTTCCGAAATGCAATCGCAACGCAGCGACGGATTTCGGGGAAATAATAACAACAACAACAACAACAATAACAACAACAACGGAAAAGGTCAGGAGCAATCTAACGACAGGATCATTCCAGGTTTTAAAAACCCAAAGTCATCTGGAAGTAATGAGTATCGCTGGAACTACAACTACGGCAATTCTGAAGTGTTTTTAAGGATCCCACAAAATGGAAATTACGCAGTGGAAATCGGAGACCAGTTCATGAGCAATCCTACAGGAAAATTCAGGTTTTTTGAACTTCGAGCTGGAACTGTTCCGATTTCGATCTACGAAAATAATTATCTGATCTACAGAACACAACTCAGCGTGAGAAACAGCACGCGATTGGTGCTAGATTTCTTTCCAAATCAAGGATTGTATCTTCTGGGAAATTATCCGGTTCAAAATCAGTCTTACGGAATTAATGAGTGGGACGATGTCTGGAATAATCCGTACGGAAACCAAAACGATTACTGGAATGGAAACAGCGGAAACGGAAGTAATTACGCAAACGTAATGAACAATCAGGAATTCGGCACTTTCCTAACGTCTTTGAAAAGAAATGCAAGTTTTGACAAAGATAAAATAGCCATGATTTTCTCGATCGCAAGAAATACCAATTTCACTGCATTGCAGGTTCAGGCTTTGATAAAAGTGATGAGTTTTGATGATAACAAATTAGAAGTCGCAAAACAATTGTATCAGAATTGCGTTGATCGCCGAAATTATTATGTGGTCAATGAGGCTTTTGATTTTGACAGCGGAAGAAGAAAGCTCAACGAATATATTTCAAGATTTTAAGAAGAAAGAGAAGTGCAAACTTCTCTTTTTTTTATTTTAAAAGTAATGGTCAATTTTTTTTACTTTCCATTTAAACGGTTTCGTGTTTCGATGGAAGCCTCGTAAATTTTCTTTCTGATCTGCTGAATTTTTCCGACGGGTTGTAGATTTTCCGCATTTTCAAATGGATTAAAATTGAGGTTTTCGACAGATGAAGTCTTAGAGTCAAGCGCAGAATCCTGCACTATTATAATTTTTCCTAAAAGATATTCGGGCGCGTTTTTCCAGGTTTTCATCAAATCGTTGATGGGCTGATCTTCTAAATTTTCGCAAAGCTGCACCGTCAATAAAAAATGGGAATCCTGCAGGGAAATAAATTCATTGATAGAATCTTTCTGCAATTCATCTTTGCCAATTTCAGAAAGGTTTCGAACAGGTTTCAAGCCGATCTTCATTACGTGATCGCCGATTCGGTAACATCCAATCCCATCAAAATGAAAGGAAAAGAAAAAGTCATTTCGTTTCGGAATAAATTTCATTATTTTCTTCGCCAAATCTACCGAAAACATGGAACTGAAAAGAGATAAACTGTTTTTTATAAGTGAAGGCAGATCTAAAACGGAGACTAAAAAATTATCTTGTTTCGTGACCAAAAAAGTATTCACCGATCTGAAGAAATTTAGAAAAACCGAGGGAGAATTTGTAGGAAATAAAGGGAAATTAACCAAGGGAAAATTGGCGTCCTGACCTTTTATGTTTTTTATTTTTAAAGAAAATCCGTAGAGTGGGGAATCTCTGCCTTTTTTATTGATGATTAAATTTCCGTTAGAGAATCTTGCCAAAAGGTCATATTCTTTTTGGTCGAAAATTTCCGTCAAGAAATCCGGTAAATTTTCTGAGATCTTCAAAAATCCTTTTGCTGTCGCATAAGTTTTGGCATGAGCATCTCGTGTTGCATGATCGACCTCGCTTATTTTTGAAGAACTCTCGATGAATTTTTCAACTGATTTTACAGCTTTTTCCAAATCTCTGGTTTCCTCTGCGGAAAGTTCATCGAATTCCTGACGGTATTTTAAAAGAGGTTTCATGAATTTTTTCTTTGGAAATAGCAACAACCATTCCCGAAAATCTCGGCAGAAAATACCTTATCTTTGCACCTTATTAATATTCACTTTTAGTTATCAGTCATCATGAACATCGGAAAAACTCAATTATTAAAAATCGCAGAAAAAAATTATTCAGGATTATTTCTGGAAGATGAAGACGGTGAAAGAGCTTTTCTACCCAAAATTTTTGCGTCCGAAGATGCGGAAATTGGGGATGAAATGGAAGTGTTCGTTTATCAGGATGATGACAAATTAAAAGCGACGACCGAAAAACCCAATGCAGAAGTTGGCCAGTTTGCCATCATGACGTGTGTACAAAGTTTGCCAACCGGCGCTTTTATGGATTGGGGAATTATCAAGGATTTATTTGTCCCATATAAGCAGCAGAAAGCGAAAATTATCGAGGGAAAAAGATATTTGGTTTATGTTTATGTTGATGAGTTTTTAGAATTAATTACAGGAACAACGCGCTATAAAAGAAATCCGCACTACGAAAATCTGCCTTTGCAAAAAGGAGAAAAAGTTCATTTAATCGTAGCTGGCGAAAGTGAACTGGGTTGGAATGTTATCATCAATAAAGAATATATCGGTTTGATTTATACTTCAGATGTTTATAAAAAACTCTTCCCTTTGAGCGAAGAAGTGGGTTTCATTAAAACCATCCGTGAAGACGGAAAGATCGATGTTTCTCTACAACCGGAAGGTTATGAAAATATTGATGAATTCCAGAAAATGATCTTAGATAAACTCGAAATCAATTATGGTTTGCTTTATCTGTCCGACAAATCGACGCCGGAAGAAATTAAAGATGAACTTCAGATGAGCAAGAAAAATTTCAAGAAAGCCATCGGTGGTTTGTACAGAGATAAAAAAATTGAGATTTTAGATGATAAAATTAAGTTGATCGACGAAGCTTAGGTAAAGCGACTTCAATTAAATATAAAAAGAGCAGTAATTTCTGCTCTTTTTTGCTTTACTTAATATTGCTGTTTTAAAAAGTAATGTCCTTTAATTTCTGTTCTTTAAAACTGGCCGACCGTTTAATAATCGACCATCGGAAAGTACCAGTAATTTCTAAGAATTAAGTTATCGCAATTACAACAAGTGTTAATGATTTCATTCCATTTATTTTAAACATTTACTGTTATAACTTTTTTCAGCAATTTTTTGACCTTCATCCTTTAAAAAAAGCCAAGTTGTACATGCTTCTTTTTTGCTTCCGTAAGCAAAATTGATCTCTGCAAAATTATAATATGCATCAAGGTAAGTATTGTTTGTTTGAAATGCTTTTTGAAACAATTTTAGCGATTCAGCATAGTTTTTTCTTTGATAAGCAGAAACTGCGCTTGTGAAAAATTTCCCGCTTTCTTCAAGCTGAGCTAAACTGATTTCGGCAGTTATAAAAATATCATTGAAATCCAATGAATACAGATTTAATAAATCTCCTGAAGATTCTAAATCTTCTTTCTTCTCATAATAATGAATAAAAGCAAAAGGGATTTTTACATACTTATATCCATTCAGTTTAGATAAATTCCAGTTTTTATAGGAATTGTCTAATAGTCTTAACTGTTCATCAACTTCTTTTTTGAATTTTTCATCATATTTATTTGCTGTAGCTGTTACTTTTTTATTTTCTAAATCTAAAATTACGAAACCACTGAAACGAAAATTTAAGGTTGGATTTTTCGTATAAGGATTCGATTTAGAAATAGTCTTGATCGATCGATTAGTATATTTAAAATTTTTAAATTCAGGATGTAAAAATGAATTTGCGACCAACGTATCCTTTCCTTTTTGTTCGGCAATTTTATCATCTACTAATTTTTTTAAAGGAATTAAAACATATCTTTCTAAATCTTTAGGATCTGTTTGCGAGATATTTTGGGTGAGTATTAACGAATCTGCCGTAAGTTTATCAATATTCAATGATGACTCAGAAGAAGTTAGTAATTTGCGTCCAATCAAGGAATATTTTATGGCCGGGTTGGATTTATGTGATAGTATCGCATCGACTTTTCCTAAATAATAGTTGTTCTTATCGATGCTTATGCAATAATCTTTAAATACAAATTTTTCTTTTTTAAATGGTCTACTTCCGTCTTTCATTTCAACTTTTACGGCATACCAATCTTGATATAAAAGTTTAGTGTCAATTTGCGCAGAGAGGAAACCAACGTTTAAAATCAAAAATAAATAAACTATTTTTTTCATATCTTAATTTCTATTCTTTAAAACGAGCCAACCGCTTAACAATCTACCGTCAGAAACTTTTATGATGTACCAATAACTTCCTGTCGGCAAATGGCGGGAATTGAAAGTTCCGTCCCATTCAAAAGTTCCGTTTGTAATTTTGTTTAAAACCATAGTACCGAAACGGTCGAAAACTTTGATTTCAGAATTTGGATAATTTTCTAAGCCGGAGATCTTCCAGGTATCATTAATTCCGTCTGCATTTGGTGTAAAAATATTAGTTACATTGAAAATGCTAAAATTCATAGTTCCAATGATACAGCCCAGTTTTGTTTTTACGTAAACCGTATAATTTCCATTGTTCAAATTGGTGAAAACATTAGAATTTTGCCAGGTTAAATTATCGAGCGAATAAATAAAATCTCCTGAAGTAGAAATTTGAACTGTCGCCGTATTATTTACAATCTGCACTCCTGTAATCGTAGCAAGAACCGATTGCTTCACAGTGACCAGCGCAGAATTTTCGCAACCAAAAGTGTTTTTGACTTTGATACTATATTTTCCAGCTTCTGTAACGACCAAAATCTGTTTGGTGGAGATGATTTTTGGATCACCTGATTTCGTCCATTCATAAGAAGAAAAACCTATTCCGGCATCTAAATTTGCGCTTTGACCATTACAGAATTCTACGTCGGTAGGAAGATTGATATTCGGTTTTGGATTTAATGTTAAAGTCAGTTTTACGAATACAAAGCATCCGAGGTTATTTGAAATTTTTACATTAAATAAATTCGAACCTAAAATTAAACTGACCGTTGATGGATCCGTAATCAATTGATTGTTCGCATTGAAAAATTCAAATAGATAATTTGCAGGATTTACAATTAAATTTCCTTTGAAATTGTTGAGGTTTTCAGCTTTAGTATTGTCGGTCGTCGGATTGCAAAATACTGTTGAGTAATCATTTGCAGGTATTCCACCATTTGTCACATTTACTTTAACGGCTAATTTCTGAGTGCTTTCGCAACCATTTAAAGTTTGAGTGGCAAAATAGGTTTTTCCATCAACAAGTGGAGTAGAGGTCGCTAAAACAGTCCCAGCAGCGTCGAACCATTTGATGTTTTGACCAACGATGATGATGTTTGAAATCGTTGATAATTGCGCGGAACAGAAATCTTGAGTTGCATTTCCTGTGGGTGGATTTGGATCATTTAAAGTTACGGTAATTTCTGTTTTGCTACTTTCGCATCCGTTTAAAGTTTGCGTTGCAAAATATTTATTTCCATTAACCAAAAGAGTAGTTAGACTTAAAAGATTTCCTGCCGCATCACACCATTTAATGGATGTTCCGGAAATTTGAATATCCGAAATTTTTGGAGTATTAATTGCGCAGAAATTTTGAGTCGCGTTTGCATTTGGAAGTGCAACTCCCTGTACGCTCACATTTTGATTTTGATTAAGGATGTGACCATTTCCATCATTATAAAACCAATGGATCACGTAATTTCCTGGAGTATTATAGGTTAAAGGATCGGTGGTTGTTGCATTAATTTTTGTTCCGCAACCAGTTGTTGCTGTTGGAATTGTAGTGATTGTTATTTTACAGAAAGCCGTAATGTTTGGCAAATTGGGAATGTCTAAAACAGGTAAAGTTGGACTTCCGATGTTTACAATGACCGAAAATATTCCGCCACATGATTGTCCGCCGGTAATCCTGACAAAATATTCTCCTGAATCACTTGCCTGTGCATTATTGATTACAGGGTTTTGAATAAGTGAATGAAAATTATTTGGTCCAAACCATTCGTAGCTTGTTCCTCCCGAAGCATTTAACTGAAGATTTTGATTAATACAGGTTGGGACAAAAGATACCGTAACATTCGAAGCACAATCTGCAAACTTGGCGATGTACATATCGTTATTGTTCGTATTTGTAGTTTGTTGGAAAGTTCCCGGTGTTGCAATCCCCGTATAATTACGTGATGACAATCCCCATAAATAAAGATAATTGTCGTAATCTTTGGTGATCATACCAAGTTGCGTTCCACCACTTCCTTGGTAAAAAGTGGACCAAATTTTTTGAAAATTAGAATCGTATTTGGTGTAAAAGGTAGAAATATATTGTCCAATATTTGGCAAATAAGATCCCGTTGTAGTTTGTTGATTGATCCAGGGATCGTTTGGACTTGCGCGACCTGAAGCAAAAATATTTTTGTTATTGTCGATATAAATATCTCCATCGCTGTTGTAAATGCTTACTTCTTTATAATCTTTAACAGTATTGAGAGCAGTATCTACAAGAAAATAGCACAGTTTATTTTGAGTGTACATTTTTCCGGCAAACATCACTTCATTACCAAAACGACGTGTTGAAAGGAAAAAATAACTTTCTGCATTGCCAAAATAACTCGACTTCAATAAATTTCCAGCTTCTGAAAATTTCACATATAAACCATTGTTTCCAAAATTCCCACCATTATTTACTTGTTGAAAAGCATCGATCATAGGAAAATCGGTACCTCTTGAAATTCCCGATAGTTCTATACCTGTAGCGTCTGTATTAAAAATGCTGTACATTACACTTGGTCCATTACCTCCGATATAGGTGAAGAAATCGTTCGCTCCAGTAATCGCGTCGAATTTTGTTAAAAATCCAGTTTCACCGACTCCAATATTTTCTTGAAAGGCACCCGCTGTTCCGAAAACATTTAATCTTGTTTTTCCAGTGATATAAACTTTATTATTGAGGAGTTTTACATCATTTATTTCTGTTTCGTCGCTATACCCAGAATAGGCAGGATTTCCTACTTCTCTACCTATTTCATTTTCAAGGATTAAATTGCCATTTGAATTTAATTTTAGAAGAACTATTTTCTGATAAAAATAATATCGGTTTCCTGGATAAAGTGGATTTGGTTTTTCAACGACTATTGCAGCATAAATATTAAAATTTGCGTCAAAGTCTAAAGATCCTGTAGTATCAAAATATTTTTTTCCATAATACGTTCCCCAAAATCGCTGTCCGTTTTTGCTTATTTTTGAAATAAAAGCATCTCCACCTCCAGCTAAATAATTTTGATAGCTTCCAGTTGTCGCAACATTATTGGTACTTGTTGAATAACCAAATAAATAAATATTATTATTATTATCAGGTCTGATCCAAGCGTATTCTTCACCATCTCCGCCAAAATAACTTCCCCAGATTCTTGTCGGAACAGGATCGATCACGATAGTCTTATCTGAACTATCTTTTGTAGATGCAAAACCAAAAGTTTGATTTCCTAAATCTTTAAACTGAACATCGATAGAATTTTTTGCACTTCCGATTTCTTCCCAGGAATGAGGAATGTTTTCCTGCATTTCCCCAAAACGAAGAGTCATCGAAAGTTTTCCGTCTTTTAATTTTGTTTTTGCACCTTGAAATTTTAATTTGATGTCAGAAATTTTTCCGCCTGGATTGACGATGAAATTGTATTCGACAGGTCTTAAAGTATCATCTGGTTTAAAGAAAACCAGATCAATATTTGGGTAAAGATTTTTGTAGGTGACTTTTTCGAAGCGGTGAACATTTTCTACTCCTTTTGGATTGTTGGGTAGATTGTAGTAATTGTCGTAATCTTCTGACTTGCCTTCAGCAATAATTTCGGAGTTATGATTGGCGCCGAGAAACTGAATATCAACGCGGTGAAATTCATTTTGCAGATCAAATTCAGGACGTTTTTTACCTTCGGTTGGAAGATCTTGTTTTGTCCGTTCCTGTTTCTTTTTGAACGTTTTCCTGGTCTCATAAACGTCGTAGGAAAAACCGGAGTTTTTGATCTGAACATTTAATCCACCAGAATTGAAAAGGTATTTTACTGCGGAATTTTCTTTACCATCCTGATCCACAATCTGACCTTTATTTTCATAGAAAAAATGGTCGGATCTAGTTGTGTGATTTTGGCTAAAAAGGACAATTGAAAAGGAATGGAGAAACAGAAGAAGTAAAAGTTTTTTCATGCAGATAAGTATGTTCAAATATAAATTATTCTTTCCTTACCAACAAAATCCAGTCTTCTTCTAATAATTTGTAGCCTATATCATAAACAAAACGATATTCTGCACCATTTTTATAGACCTTCAAATTTGTGAAATATTCAAAATTAAATCCTTCTGAAACTAATTTGTTTCGCGTAGTTTTGGCTTTTCCTTCAATGAATTTTTGTTCTGACAGAACGCGGTAATTTTTGCGCAGTTTATTATTCACGTTGCGCATAAGATTGGAGGAATCCTGGTTGTTTTTGTTATTGTAGGCGTTTCTGCAGCCGTCATTGCAGAATTTTTTATCCGTTCGTCCGATGATTTTTTCGCCACATTCTAAACAATTTTCCATAAGAATCATTTGATAATCAAATATATAAAAAATATCCGTTTGTAAACGGATGAATGTTGCCGGAGATTTCTCGTCTCTCAAAATTATAGGTGATGATCTGTTTTAATGCGATCAATTATCTCTTGGGAAGATAATTCATTCTGAAATTTATAGAATTCGAACATGCGAATAATTCTGAAAATTTTCAGGATTTTTACTAAATTTGACTTAGGCAAACCTTTAGAAATAAGTTTTTAAATACAGTATAAATCATGATCGTTATCTCCCATCAAAAAGGTTGGAAAATTATTAACCAACGTTCTCACGGACTTCTTGCAGCTATGATCGCTTATCAATATGACATTGATCTGCCTAATGAAATAATGGTTCCTACGCTCATCGCCATTGCGGAGCACGATGATGGTGCCGCGGAAACTTTGCAAAATAAAAATCTTACCGAAGCAGGTGCGCCGCGAAACTTCACGGTAGGTGATTCATCCAAAAAGACAGCGTTGAAGCAGAAATTAAACATCATGGAGATCGCCACTGCAAAAAGTCAGTTAAATGCTTTATTAACTTCCATGCATTTGAATTTTATTTTTTCCGGCAGTGAAGTAGATCGCGACGAAAAATTAGAAGCGTTTTTAAAAGAGCAGGAAAAAAACCGGAAAGACATTCTTAAACATCTAGACATTGATAAAAAATATGCTGAAATGATCTATCGATTTGTAGAATGGTGCGATGCCTTTTCCCTTTTGATCTGCATGGATAAAATTCAGCCAGAAGGACGAAAAATGGAAATTTCTCAAAGTCCGGATGGTGATATGAATCAAACTTTTTACAAAGCAGAGAACGTAATTACGGTGGAACCCTGGGTATTTAAAAGTGATACTTTCAAAGTGTTTTACGAATATAAAATTGTGGAGCAGTTAAAATTTAAGTCAATTGAGGAGTTTGATAAAATTTGTAAAGAAACTCCTGTGCAAAGAGAAGAGTTCGTTTTTTCAAAGTAAGTTCAGATTGTTTTTTTTTAGAAATGTTGGGGAAATTGATGTTATTCGATCGCTTTTTTCTTGGCAATCACTATGGTATGAATTTCCGTTTCGTGCTCCGATTTTTTATAGTTTACTTTAAATGTTTGAATTTCGTCAAATTTATTTTCGAGAAGTATGTCCTTCAAATTTTCGAACTCATGATAATAAAAATAACTTCTGTGACCACTGCCACTGGTTTGAAAGTCTGATCTACTCGGGTTTCCTTCAACAAAACTTAGATAAATTAGTCCGCTTTTATTTAACAGATTAGAACAGTCGAAAATTAATTTTACACTGTCTGTTTGCGAAAGATAAGGCAAACAAAAACCGCAGACAATTGCGTCGAATTTTGTTTTAAGTTGGTCAATTTCTCTGCAATCCATAACCTTAAAATTTGCTTTCGGATTATTTTTTTTTGCAAGTTCGATCATATTTGACGCAATGTCGATTCCAAAAATATCAAAGTCGGGACGTTTTGATAAAAGATATTTCGTGATGTTTCCAGGTCCACAACCGATTTCTAAAATTTTTGAATTTGGTTCAGGCAGGGAAGTGCAGATCAAGTCGTAAGTGTCATTATACAAGTTCATGTCCATGAACTTTTCCTCATATTGTAAGGCGATTTTATTCCAGGTTTCGAAAGTTTCGTTATACTTATCCATTTTCACTTGTGATTTTGAAAAGTTTTACCCACTATTTTATTTCGAGCTTATTTTGTTAAAAATCTAAGCTTAAAGATTTCGCCCAAACAAATATTTCAACCGCATTTAAATCGTAATTTTTTTGACTGCTTTATTTTGTTTTCTTTCTCAGAAAAATCCCATAACCTAAACCCGCTAACGAAATCAACATCATGAATCCACAAACAATATAGAATATCTGCGGAACGGAGTCTCTTTGATCTGGATCGTTAAAAGCAAATCTTGCCATCAACAAACCCATTGAATTATTGACGAACATAAAAACAGAAAGAATTATTAAGGCAAGACTTTTATCTTTATTCAAATCCATGGAAAATTTATTTTGAATTTATTAGTAACACTTCAATCCTAAATTTTAATGTTTCAGATAATCCGTAATAGGCACCACTTCATATTTCGGACTTCTTTTCATAAACATATCGAAGAACGCAGCATGAGTTGTACCTGATAAAATTAATATACGGTCGTTATCATTTACTTTAACCCGATTAATATTCGCAAACATTTTTAAATTTCGCAAATAAAAATCACCGGCAGCTTCGGCTCCTTCAAAATGATCTTTCGTGTTGACGTAGGTCAGTAGATCCGCATTAAAATTGATCATGGCATCATAAAAACCTGGAGTATTCATTTTAATAAATCTGTTGACCAAACTTTCTGATTCTAAACTTTGAAACATTTTCTTGATTTCACTCTGACCTTTTAAATAAGTTTTCGCTTCAATTTCGTGCGCAAGTTTATCGATTCCCATGTAATCATAACCCATTTGTTTGTCGATGCCAATGATTTTTTTGGTCTGCGATAATCGTCCGATCTCAAAAGCTAAAAACTGAATTTCACTTTGAAAGCCGGTGTCTTTTGCAGGATTTTGTAAATATTGAGCGTAATTTTTATCGAGACCTGCCTGTTCTTTGGGTCCAGATTCTACAAGAATGATGGTGGGTTTGAATTGTGCGAGCATTTATTTAAAGTTGCGATCTGCTCTTTATTGGCTTCCAGTTTTGGGTCAAACTCACTTTTATAATTATCGGTGGTATATCCCATGTGAAAAGTTCCCACATTTAAAACTTTGACTTTTTGGGTCAAATTTTCTTCGTTTAATTTTTCTTTTTTACCACAGGAAACCAAAGAAAATGTGGTGAAAGCAAACAGTATTATTTTTTTCATAAGTCTTTGAGTTTCTTATTATCCTCTTATTTTTCTTGTTTTATCGCCACTTCTTTATCATTGATGAATAGAATGCATTCTGCTTTGTACCACCCGAAAATGGTTGCTTTGATCAGTTCTTTTTCATTTTTAAAGTTCATGATATGTCCTGTATGGTTTGAAGAAATTGCTCCAAACTTCTTATCCTGCAACTCGTCATTTACGTAAAGTTTTTCCCCTGAAAACCAGGTGTTGATAATTTTTATGGTGTTGTTTTCGTAAGTCGAAGTCCAAATACTTTTCATATTGTGTTTTAATTTTTTGTGAGCAGATCGATTGTAATTCCTATTATCCCGATGGCGATGAAGAACGCGATAAATCCTAAGATATAAGAAAGAAGAGCTTTAAAATAGTTGCCAATTTTATTTTTTTCAAAGAAATTTCCAACTGCCCAAGTCAAGTAGATAATTCCAATTATTCCAGCAACATTAAGAAGTTTAATATGAGTCAAACCTTCTATTAAAGCGAACAATGCAAAAATTAACATGGAGATTCCCAAAACGAAACAAAGCATGATGAGCAATTCGAAAAAGTTATATCCATATTTTTTGAAAAATACTTTGAGCCAAAGCGCAATAAATCCTCCTGTCAAAATATTCATATATCCGTAATTTGCCTGCATCCACGTTAAGATCTTGACAAAAGCTGAATTTGCGGGCAATCCTTCCTGCTTCACATATTCGTCTTCAATATGGAAATAATGACTGATGATCGTATAAATTAAGGAAGTGACAATGATGAAAATAATGGGTTTTACAAGACGACTTCGATTTTCCGAAATGTACTTTCTAATACTTTGTCCCGGATTGATGAAAAGTTCTTTCACCGTGTACAAAATTCCCCGTTCAAAATGCAAAACGTGTTCAATTTCATGCATAATATAATGACCGTCGATTCGCTTTAGTTTTGCGGCTTCGCCGCAGTTTGGACAGAAATTCAATATTACTTCTGTATCGCAAGATTTACAATTTTCCGCCATTATTTATTGTAAATTTCTGTTTGCCATTTCTTTATCCAGTGCTTTTTTATCTTTTCCACTTTTCCATAAGGTAAAAACATAAAATAAAGGGAAGACCGTAAAAAAGCCGAAACCATTTTTAACACTGCTATAAATTCCTATACCGATCAAAATTCCAATTAAGACTGCATTTAATATGTTGCCGGATTTATTTTTCTTCACTTGTTCAAGAAGTTGTTCGTCTGTTAAAGTTTCTAATTTTTCTTGATTCATTTTTTTGATAATTATTATTTTAAATTCTTCCGAAGATCTAATTTTGATCAACTATTCACACTATAAAGTATAGAAAACAAAACCTTTCCTTTTGAGAAGGTGCTGTTGGTCGGTGATTCTAAGTTTAATGGCTAATTCCTAAGTAAAATATAAAGGCATTCAAAATCATAAAAAATAAAGCGGGTAATGAAACCTTTAAACTGTCTTTTGATTTAATTCTTGTTAGTACTCCAAGCAACATTAATAATGCAAGTCCGCCAGAGGACAATAGCAAAAGTGGTTTAGAAAATAAACCTACGAGCAAACCGATGGCTCCTAATGCTTCCAGAATAATTACGTAAATGCCAAAACCCTTTAAGTTAAACCGTTCAAATTCTTCCTTCATATTTGGTGAAACAAAATAAGAAATAGAATATCCCGCAAAAGAGAGGCTTGAAATTAAAATACAGGAAACCAGTAAATAATTCATATTTAAATGATATTCATTGAAACAAGTGCGATGAAGGCACATAAAATAAGTAAAACGAGCGACGGCAAATGTTTGATGAATGGATTTTTAATTTTGAAATGGAAATACTGTGCAGCGACCATAAATAATCCCATCAGGATCGCAGGTATTGCAACCAAAGCGGGAAACCAGATTCCTGCAACCAAGAGCGTGGCCAGGGAAACTTTTGCTGCTCCCACGAACGTTCGCGTTAGATCACTAAGTCCGAATTGTTTGAATTCTTTGATAATTACGTCGTATCTGAAGATCCAAACATAGGCTACAGATGCTGCTACAATAATTTGTGCTAAAATTAGAAGATTTGTCATGGTATTTATTTTAAAGGATTAAATTCTTTTTTGTTCGATGAATGATTTCTTTTTCGTCTGATTACTAATTGAAAAGATATTTTACCAAAAGTAGTGTTTTGGTATTGAATTCACACCAACTCAAATTACATTTTAAGAAGTTTACCACTATTAACTGATGGTGGTCAATATCAAGATAAAAGTTAAAACTGAGATCACTGTGTTACAATTCCCATTTTTCTTGATTTGGTCCAGCCGACTAAAGAAATCAGAGATAGTAAGGATATAATTCCCAGTAAAAGAGTAGCTGCGCCGAGCGTTCTGTGGTACGTAAATTCGCCCCTATCAATTTTTTCAGGATATCCCGGAGTCGTCATCATCATAACAGCGGTCCATGCAAATATGGAGATCAGAAATAAACCTGCGGCTAATGTGGATGTCAAAAGAATATATTTTACAAGTTTCGACTTCAGCTCAGAAACCAAAAGATTTGCAATGACTAAAATTGAAAAACCACCCAAAAGTGAAACGATAAAAACGGTTTGGCTAGAAAGTTTGTTCCAATACTCGAAGCTGATTTCTGTTATCATTCTTTTTTTTATGTTTTTGTGAATGCTATTCTTCTATTTTTCTTTAAATAAATATAAAAGCACGGCTCAAAAATAACCGTGCTCTTACAATAATTTTACTTTTTCAAGATCTCATGACTTGAAACACGAATCTCGCACCTCAAAAATTAATCCTCATGACCATACATTTTATTGTACAGTTTCAGATATCTTTCTTTCACTGCTTTTCTTTTTAATTTTAAAGTTGGCGTCAGTAGTCCGAGGTCAATCGACCAAACTTCAGGCGTGAGTTCAAATCTTTTAATCTGTTCCCAGTTGCCCAGTTTTGTGTTGAGATAATCGATCTCTTTTCCGATCCGTTCTTTCAGCTCTTTGCTCTGTGAAATTTCTTCGGGTGTTGTTCCGATATTTAAACCTTTTCTTTCTGCCCAGTTTTTTGCAAAATTAAAATCGGGCTGTATAAATGCACATGGCATTTTTTCGCCGTCGCCTACAACCATTACCTGTTCGATAAATTTAGATGCTTTTGCCTGATTTTCCAGAACTTGAGGCGCGATATATTTTCCACCGGATGTTTTGAACATTTCTTTTTTACGGTCTGTGATATGCAGATAACCTTCTTCATCAATATGCCCAATGTCGCCGGTTTTGAAAAAACCCTCCGGTGTAAATGCTTCGGCGGTCTGTTCCTCATTTTTAAAATAACCTTTGAAAATAGAAGGTCCTTTTACGGTGATCTCCCCATCTTCCTGGATTTTCACTTCCAGATTATCCAGAACATGACCAACGGTTCCAATTTTTATTTTACCGAAACTGTTCACCGCAATTACGGGCGAAGTTTCTGTTAAACCATATCCTTCCAATATTGGGATCCCCGCATTCTGGAACATTTTATTGAGTCGCGGCGATAATGCAGCTGAACCTGAAACGAGGGTGATAATGTTTCCACCAAGACCGTCCCGCCATTTTGAAAATACAAGTTTGTCGGCAATAATTTCCTGTAATCCAGAAGGTTTTCCTAATTTTTGTTTGGCTTTATTTACGCCAAGTGCCCAAAGGAAAATTTTAGATTTTAAACCTCCTGCGCTGGTTCCTTTGTCATAAATTTTATCATAAACTTTTTCGATCAAACGGGGTACAACCGACATGATATGAGGTTGAACTTCTTTAATGTTATCGCCCATTTTTTCAATACTTTCAGCGAAGTAGATCGAGTAGCCATTGTATTGATAGAGATAAAACAGCATTCTTTCAAAAATATGACAGATCGGTAAAAAACTCAATATTTTTACATCGGTATAATCCATTCCCTTCACGCGCGGAATTCTGGAATTCGACGCGATAACGTTGGAAACAATATTTTGATGCGTCAACATGACCCCTTTTGGTTTTCCTGTAGTTCCAGATGTAAAAATGATCGTAGCTAAATCTTCAGAATTAATGCTTTTTGAAAGATCTTCCACTTCATTTTGCGTGGCTTCATCTTTTCCCAGATCTAGTACTTCTTTCCAGTTTGCAGTTCCTTCAATTTCGTCAAAACTGAAAACCCCTTTTAAAGTCGGAACATTTTGTTTGATCTTCAGCACTTTTTCCAGCAGATCTTTATCGGACAGAAAACAATATTTTACTTCAGCATTATTAAAAATATAGTCAAAATCATCGGGAGCAATACTCGGATAAACCGGTACCGAAACTGCACCGATCTGGGAAATTCCCAAATCCATTACAGCCCATTCTGTTCGCGTCGCTGTCGTAATCAGGGCAATTTTATCACCAGGTTTAATTCCTAATTTTAATAGTCCGCGTGAAATTTGATTTCCAAGATGAAGATATTCTTTGGTAGAAGTTTTTTCCCATTCTCCGTTATATTTTGTGATGAACATTTCATCTTGCGGATATTTTTGTAATGCTTCATGAGCAAAATCGAAAATTCTTTTTATAGACATAGCTTGTTTTTCTTAGTTGTGCGTAATATTAAGTAAATTTAATTTGCATATTTGTAAAAATATCATTTTTATTTTAAACAGCAAAAAGTATTTTTAGTTCTTAATTTTTAAGCAAAAAGCGTATATTTATCATTAATTGTTTATAAAATTTTCGTTTTTAAGAAATATTCATAGACTTGCATAATTAAATTTTTCACGTTTAAGAAATTACGTAAATTTACAGACAACATATATACTTTTTTATGAATTTTAATTTATCTGAAGAACAGTTGATGATTCAGCAAGCCGCAAGAGATTTTGCTCAAACTGAACTTTTACCTGGAGTTATAGAAAGAGACAACCAACAGAAATTTCCGCACGAGCAAGTAAAGAAAATGGGAGAGTTGGGTTTTATGGGAATGATGGTCGATCCTAAATATGGTGGTGCCGGAATGGACAGTATTTCTTACGTTTTAGCGATCGAGGAGATCGCAAAAATAGATGCTTCTGCAGCAGTCGTAATGTCGGTAAACAATTCTTTAGTTTGTGCCGGATTAGAAAAATTCTGTAATGAAGAGCAGAAAATGAAATATTTGAAACCGCTCGCAAGTGGGGAAGTAATCGGTGCTTTTGCATTGTCTGAACCGGAAGCGGGATCTGATGCGACTTCACAACAAACAACCGCGGTTGACAAAGGAGATCATTATATTTTAAACGGGACCAAAAACTGGATCACCAATGGTGGAACCGCGACTTACTATATTGTGATCGCTCAAACTGACCCTGAAAAAAAACATAAAGGAATCAATGCTTTTATCGTTGAAAAAGGTTGGGAAGGTTTTGCGATCGGACCGAAAGAAGATAAACTCGGAATTAGAGGAAGCGACACGCATTCTTTATTATTTACGGATGTGAAAGTGCCGAAAGAAAACAGGATCGGTGAAGACGGTTTTGGTTTTAATTTCGCAATGGCTGTCTTAAATGGCGGTAGAATCGGGATCGCTTCTCAAGCTTTGGGAATCGCATCTGGTGCTTACGAGCTGTCTTTGAAATATGCGCAGGTGAGAAAAGCCTTTAAAACGGAGATCATCAATCATCAGGCGATTGCTTTTAAATTAGCAGATATGGCGACGTCGATCATGGCGGCGAGAATGTTGTGTTATAAGGCGGCGGTTGAAAAAGATGAAGGAAAAGATATCTCAGAAATAGGTGCAATGGCAAAATTATATTCTTCTCAAGTTGCGATGGATACGAGTATTGAAGCAGTACAAATTCACGGTGGTTACGGTTATGTAAAAGAATATCATGTAGAAAGAATGATGCGTGATGCGAAAATTACACAGATTTACGAAGGAACTTCTGAGATCCAGAAAATTGTAATTTCCCGTAGTATTGTTAAAAATTCTAAGTAATAAAAAAACTTCCTATGAAATATTTTTGGGTGATCCTGGTTGCAGTTCTGCTTTTATTGAGTGGATTTACGTGGTATAAATATTACTTCGTTTTCGGTGAAGGTGTAAAATCCGGTGTGCTGAATTACGCGGTTAAAAAAGGCAACGTTTTCAAGACATACGAAGGAAAGCTCATTCAGCAAGGTTTTGGAGCCAATGCAAAAACAGGAAGTTTAACAAGCTATGAATTCGAATTTTCTATCGAAGATGAAGCGATATTTAAAGTCTTAGAAGTGAACAACGGTAAAACGTTTGATCTCCATTACAAAGAATATCACGGCGTTCTTCCCTGGAGAGGAAATACGACTTATGTCGTAGATAAGGTGGTCAATATGAAATAGTAATAAAACAATTAGTTTGGAAACGCCGGTAACTTCAACGTTGACGAGTCCAAATAACAAATGAAGAACATTAAAAATATTCATTTGAAATAAAAAGAAAATCCTTTCAACTTGTTTGAAAGGATTTCTTATTTTTAGGCCATGAAATCGCCATTAACAAGTTTTGCAAATAATTTCCGATAAAAAGTAGGCGATTGCAGATGATCATTTTAAAACAATGAAAAATTAATTATGAAAGAATTGATATTAAGAAGAGAGCGTGTGCTCCATTTCCTGTCTTTAGGACTCGTTGCAGTTTCCCTGTTTTTAAAAGATCCCTTTCAAAAAATGGGTCTTTTGGTAGTCGGGATTTTAGGTTTGCTGCTTTTATCGGTTTTGAAAAAACAGAAGATTCTGATCATCATTTATATCGTGTTATTAATTGGTGCAGGAATCTTTTTTTACTTTGTAACCGGTAAATTCAAATCGCTCAGTCATTAGAATTGACCAATATTAAAATGAAGAAGATCTTACCTATTGCACTTTTCTGCAGTTTTGCATTAAACGCTCAAGTTTTACCAAAATTCACACATGACATCGCAATGAAGTTGGCAGAAAAACCAATGAAATGCATCAATCAGGAATATCCCAATAAGACGGCGCATATCATTAATAACGAACAGGAAGTTTTGTTGTCGCCTTCTGATTTACATCCCAGTTTTTATGGGTGTTTTGACTGGCATTCTTCTGTTCACGGGCATTGGATGTTAATTCGCCTCTTAAAATCAAAACCAAATTTGGCGAACAGAAAGGAAATCATTGCGCTTTTAGCTAATTCATTTCAGGCTGAAAAAATTAAAGAAGAATCCGCTTACTTCACTAAATATGAAATTTCTGCTAATTTTGAAAGAACTTATGGTTGGGCGTGGATTCTTAAACTGGACGAAGAATTGATGACCTGGGATGATCCGCAGGCTAAAATATGGCACCAGAATTTGAAACCTTTGACCGATGAAATTCTGCGACTCTGGAAAATTTATTTGCCTAAACAAACTTACCCAAACCGAACCGGAGTTCACCCTAATTCTGCTTTTGCACTGGGATTTGCCATCGATTGGGCAAAAGCTGCAAACGATGAGATTTTTTTAGGTCAGCTAAATGAAAAAGCAAAATATTTCTATTTGAACGACCGCAAAACTCCAGCTTATCTGGAACCGGATGGAAGTGATTTCTTTTCCCCAAGTCTCGAGATCGCCGATCTGATGCGAAGAGTTTTACCTCAAAAAGACTTTGTAAAATGGTTCAATGCTTTCTACGATAAAAAAAGTATTGCGAACATCTCCGAAATTCCCATCATCAGTGATATCAATGATTTTCAAACCGTTCATCTGGTCGGACTTTCCTTCACGCGAGCCTGGACGATGAAAGCAATTTCTAAAGCTTTACCAGATCACCATCCGCTTAAAAAACAATTGGCTGAAACTTCGACGTTGTTTTTAAATAATGCATTACCACTTCTTTTTCAGGGGAATTATGGCGGCGATCACTGGTTAGCAAGTTTTGCGGTTTATGCGATGACTGAAGAATAAAGTTTTTACTTTTAATAAATTAATAAAAATAGAAAAAACAGGCTTTAACCTGTTTTTTTTTTTAGTTTAAAATTGTTTTGGCCAAAATTAATTTACCTTTTAATTCTTCGGTAAATATTTGGAGTAATCGGTGGGTTCATCAGTTTTCACTTCACTAATTTCAGGCTCGTTTTCTACCGCTTTTTCTTCACTAATGGTTTTTGGCTGAACAATATTTTTATTGTTTTCAAAAGCTTTTTCAGCGGCTTTTCTTTTATTTCTTCGGATGAAATACCAAACTAATCCTGCAATCAGAAACAGCGGCCAAAAGGGAAGAATCGCGATCATCACCGTTCCTAAAACTTTAAAGCCGTCCATAAAAGCATTTGATGATTTTGAGCCGAAAGAATCTGGGTTTTTTGCAGATTCATCTTTACTTAACGCGTTTCCGCCCAGTTTTTCATTTTGAACCAACGTAATTTCAACATCGCACATTTGTCCCGAAACATAATCGATTCCTTCCGACTCTACTTCTTTTGTTTTTAAATTTCCAATTTGAGAAGAAACGTTTCCAACCAGTTGATCAAAATTTTGAAGCGGCACTTTTACGGTGACATATTCTCTTTGATAACCTTCTTTCGCACTCAGATTTTCAGTCACCAGATCCGCATTGTTTTCCCGAATTTTCTGTTTTAAAAGAGCGTTCGAGGTCTGCAAATCTTCGACTTCAATTTCTATTTTTGCCGTTTTTACCAAAGGATTTTTTTCGACAATCGGCGGAATAACAACCGTATTATTTTGATCTGGAGATTTTGCACCATTATTTGGAGAAGGATTTGACGGTTGAGTTTGTCGTTTTGTTTGTTTTAAAATTTTGTCCGCCGTTCTCGTCAAAACTTTTATAGGACTTTCACCACTATTCAACGCGTCGTTCGCAGAATCTAAAGTTTTTGCGACATCGGTTCCGACCACGACATGTTTTGTTATTTTTTCAATTTCTTTATTAATGGAATCAATTTTCCAACCGCCGGATTTGATGGTACTGTCGATTGATTTTTTCTGTCTTTGAATTTCCGGAAGGATGACTCTATTAGCAATACCATCAGAATCATTAATGGTTTTTGAAATAGAATCTAGAGTTTTCAAACCATCATTCGCTTTCGTGAAAAGACTGTCCGCATGTTTGATGGAATCTGTGGTTTGTTGAATGGTACTTTTATCACATGAAATTAAAGCCCCTGAAATAAAAAGACCTAAAAATATTTTCTTCATTATCATTTTAAATTTTACAATCGGGTAGAATCAAATAGTATTCCCTAAAAAATAAAAAAAGACTCCTAAATTAATTAAGAGTCTGTAAATGCGTATTTTGCAAATCATTTTACAACAACTTTACAAAGTTAAAATGTCGAACTACAAAAGTCACAAAAGACTAACGATATAGATCCTGCGTGAAGTTCATAAAATGAATGTTAATTTTAAAGTGTATTGAACAACGAATAGTTTAATGTGAACTTTTATGAAGTATAACATTCACTAAAAAACTAATGTGACTTATATGTCAAAAACCCGTCAAAACCTTTGTAACGTTGTGGTGTAAGTATTTACTCTTTCTTAAATTCACTAATAAAATGCAGCTTCACATTCGGGAATTTCTCCTGCGTCATGTGGATCGTAAAAGAAGAATCAGCTAAAAATACGGGTTGTCCGTATTTATCTTTCGCCATAAATCTTTGTTTCAATCTCGCAAATTCTTTGAATTCGTCGGACTTTTCGTCGGCTTCGATCCAACATGCTTTATGAATGGAAAGCGCTTCGTAATTGCATTTCGCACCATATTCATGTTCCAAACGGTACTGAATAACTTCATACTGAAGAGCTCCAACCGTTCCGATAATTTTTCGGTTATTCATGTCGAGCGTGAATAATTGCGCCACACCTTCATCCATCAACTGATCGATTCCTTTCGCAAGCTGTTTCGCCTTCAACGGATCATCGTTATTAATATATCTGAAATGTTCCGGAGAAAAACTCGGTACGCCTTTGAAGGAGATTTTTTCGCCAGCTGTCAAAGTATCACCAATTCTGAAATTTCCTGTATCATGAAGTCCGACGATATCGCCTGGAAAACTTTCATCTACGATTTCTTTCTTGTCCGCGAAGAAGGCATTCGGTGAAGAGAATTTCATTTTTTTGTTATCTCTAACCAACAAATAATTTTCATTTCTCTTAAAGGTTCCGGAAACGATCTTCACGAAAGCCAATCTGTCGCGGTGTTTCGGATCCATGTTGGCGTGAATTTTAAAAATAAATCCGGTGAAATCTTTTTCTTCTGGTTTTACAATTCTGGTCTCGCTTTCTTTCGGTTGAGGTTTTGGCGCGATCTCGATAAAAGCATCCAATAATTCGCGAACTCCAAAATTATTCAAAGCAGAACCAAAGAAAACCGGTTGCAGATCGCCATTCAAGTAATCCTGTCGATCAAAAGGCGGATAAACAGACTGTACCAGTTCCAGTTCTTCTCTCAAACTGGCAGCAGCTTTTTCTCCTATGATCGCATCGATTTTGGTGTCATTGATATCATCAAACTTAATCGCTTCACCAACTTTTTGCTTTTTATCTTCTAAGAATAACTGAATATTATTTTCCCAGATATTATAAATTCCCTGAAAATCGCTTCCCATCCCAATTGGCAAAGAAAGCGGAACTACGGTTAAACCTAATTTCTGCTCCACTTCATCTAACAGATCGAAAGCATCTTTTCCTTCCCGGTCTAATTTATTGATGAAAACCAACATCGGAATATTACGCATTCGGCAAACTTTCACAAGTTTTTCCGTCTGTTCTTCGACACCTTTTGCAACGTCGATGACAACGATTACAGAATCTACGGCGGTTAAAGTTCGGTAAGTATCTTCCGCGAAATCCTTATGACCGGGAGTATCGAGGATATTTATTTTATGATTTTTATATTCAAAAGCCAAAACGGAAGTCGCTACAGAAATACCTCTCTGTCTTTCGATCTCCATAAAATCGGAAGTCGCTCCTTTTTTAATTTTATTCGATTTTACCGCACCAGCTTCCTGAATTGCACCTCCAAAAAGAAGCAACTTTTCTGTAAGCGTAGTTTTTCCGGCATCGGGATGCGAGATAATTCCGAAGGTTTTTCTTCTTTCTATTTCTTTGAGGAGTTCTGACATAATAAATTTTGAGACTGCAAAAATCGTGTTTTTTTATGAGACATGAAAATGGAAGGTTGATTCAAATTGTGATTTTTCAACGTGAATGAATGAACTTATTTTTGCCAAAATAGATTGATGAATTATTGTCTGTTTGATTATTGCATTGTTGTTTTTAGGTTTTAACAATGTGGTGTCTTTACATTTTAATTTATCTTTGCCGAAACAAAATTTAATGAACGAAAATTCTCTCAGAAAAAATTATATTTTCAACTGGCAAGGTGCTTTCGCTTTAATTGGCGGAATGATTGTAGGCAGTTCGATTGTTGCGGTTGCAAACGTGATCTCTATTTTCGCCTTTAATGAAAATCTGCAGTACAAAGATTTTTATTTTTTAATTGCCAATGCGGCGGGTTTTTTAGGAGCTATTTTCGCTTTCGATTATTTTATAGCGAGACCGCAAACTGGCAGAAAGTTGAATTTTAATTTTTCTCCAACTAATTTCATGACTTACCTTTTAATCTTTCCAATGATGTTTGGAATGATGTTGATCGGTGAATTTATTACAGCTCAAATTCCTGTAAAAGGACCTTTTTTCGGAAAATATTACGAATACTTTTCTAAATTAATGGAGCAAATGACAAATGACCATGCAACATTAATCGTACTTGCCGTTATTATGGCGCCGATTTTTGAAGAGATCGTTTTTCGTGGAATTATTCAGAAAGGATTAATGAATAAAGGCGTAAAACCCTGGAAAGCAATAGGAATCTCAGCCCTGGTTTTCGGATTGGTTCATGGGAATCCGTGGCAATTTGTAGGAGCAGTTTTACTCGGTTCCGTTTTAGGATTGGTGTATTATAAAACAAAATCTTTGCTTTTATCGATGCTATTGCATGCTTTTAATAATTTGATTTCTTCAATTCTCATCTTTTACGGAAAAACCGAAAGTTTTGCAGAAACGTTTCATGTCTCAGAATTTTTAATTTTAGGCTTCGGAATTATTTTATTCAGTGTTTTTTATTACCTCTTTATGAAAAAATACCGTGTTCATTATTCTGAAAATTAATCACCTCTCTCCACTACTCATCATTCATTGCCCATTACTTATTACCCATTACTCATGAACAAAGAAATCCTCATCGCCACTCACAATCAGCACAAAAAAGAAGAAATTCAGCAGATTTTAGGCGATTACTATAAAGTCACTTCTTTAACCGATTACAACATCTACGACGAAATTGTTGAAGACGGATTGACCTTTCACGAGAATGCGCTCATCAAAGCAAAATATTGTTTTGAAAAAACAGGAAAAGCGAGTCTTGGCGATGATTCCGGTTTGGTTGTCGAAGGTTTGGATGGAAGACCCGGAATTTATTCCGCACGTTACGCGGGAGATCACGATTTTGCAAAAAATATGGCGAAAGTTCTGGAGGAATTGAAAGATCAAGAAAACCGAAAAGCTTATTTCGTAACGGTGATGTGTTTGGTTGATGAAAGTGGAACCAATTATTTTGAAGGAAGGATTTACGGTAATTTAACGCAGGAAATTCGGGGAGAAAAAGGTTTTGGTTACGATCCGATTTTTATTCCAGACAACTACGAAATTACTTTTGCTGAAATGAAATCCGAAGAGAAGAATAAAATCAGCCATAGAAAACAGGCGATTGAAAAGTTTTTGGATTTTATGGAAAACTAAAAACAGCTTAATAAACTTTTAAGGCACAAATTTTTTTACAATATTACCTTTCAAACTTTAAGGATTCAACCATTAAGTTTTGATGAAGGATTAAGAATATTAAGGTTTTCTTCTGTAATTTTCTTGTAAATCTTCTGTGATCTTTGTATTTCAATAAAAAACTAAAAACTAATGTGACTTATGTGTTAAAAAAAGCACAGTCAAAATTATTGTCACTTTGTGGATGAAATAAAAATACTAATTTTATTACTATTCTTTAAAATAAATTTAGTTATCCTCCACCAAAATTTTTTAGAGGAAAAATCGTATTTTTGCAACCTATTATAATTTAAAGATGTTAGAAAAGATTGAGGAATTATTGATTGAAGTAGGAAATTTCACTACGACGAGTAAAGATGAAATTGAACAATTCCGCATAAAATTCAGTGGTAAAAAAGGTTTGATTAATGATATTTTGGCACAGTTTAAAGAAGTTCCCAACGAACAGAAAAAAGAATTTGGCCAAAAAATCAATACGTTGAAACAAACCGTTGAAACTAAACTGGAAGATTTAAAAGCCGCGACAAGTTTTAAGATTATTCTTGAAAAAGAAGATTTAACAAGACCAGGATTTCCATCAGAATTAGGAACGCGCCATCCCATTAATTTGGTGCGAAACAGAATTACGGAAATCTTTAAATCCATCGGTTTTGCAGTTGCAGACGGTCCGGAAATTGAAGACGACTGGCATAATTTTACGGCACTTAATTTACCAGAATATCATCCGGCGAGAGACATGCAGGATACTTTCTTCATCGAAACGGCTCCGGATATTTTGTTGAGAACACATACTTCTTCCGTTCAAATTCGATATATGGAAGAAAACGAACCGCCGATCAGAATTTTATCTCCGGGAAGAGTTTTCCGAAATGAAGCAATTTCTTCGCGTTCACACTGTATTTTCCATCAGATTGAAGGTTTGTACATTGACGAAAATGTAAGTTTTGCAGATCTCAAACAAACGATTCAGTTTTTCACCACGGAACTTTTTGGGAAATCAAAAATCAGATTGAGACCTTCTTATTTCCCGTTCACAGAACCTTCTGCGGAAGTTGATGTTTACTGGGGTTTGAACTCAGAAACCGATTACCGAATTACAAAGGGAACAGGTTGGTTAGAAATTATGGGTTGCGGAATGGTTGATCCAGCGGTTTTGAAAAACGTCAATATCGACGCTGATAAATACTCCGGTTATGCTTTTGGAATGGGAATCGAAAGAATTGTCATGTTGTTGTATCAAATGAGCGACATCAGAATGTTCTTCGAAAATGATAAGAGAATGTTGGAACAGTTCAAAAGCCTTTAATTAGAGAAAAAATAAAAGATTCCATCTGAATCCTTTTAAGATAAATAGAAAAGCTTCCGAAATATTCCGGAAGCTTTCTTTTTATTAATAACTGAGGAATTTAGCTCTTCTTCTTAAACCAGTTTTTCGCCTGATTATAATCAATATAGTAAGTGACTTTTAAACTCAATGTATTGTTCATCGGCTCATTAAACAAATTGCTGAAGTTTTTGTTGAAATTAATTTTAGAATAGTTCAGATAGTTTTGCGCCGCATTTTGATAAAGCAGCGTCAACTGACTTCCAGGAGCAAACCACCACGAATAGCGCAGATCTACATTCCATGCATTGAATGTTTTGTTGTCGGTGGAATAATTGTTTGTTGGTGAAACGCTTCCATCATCTTGCAAGATCCCGAAATTTTTGTAGGTCACTTCCGTGTAATAATGTCTTAAATTAAAGGTCAAAGCCATCTTATTATTAATGGTATAATTTGAAGTGAGTGCATTGATCACCGTGTTTCTATTTCTGGTTCCGATGTAAATATTATCGGCATCTTTTCCTGCAAAACCTTGGTCCTGGTTACTGATATTATAAGTTACAGCATAACTCACAGAAAAATGGTCGGAAACCCGGTATTTTAGGGCAATTTCATTATCAAATTGATTTCTTCCAGTCTGATCAAAAGCGTAATAATCTAAACTCAAATTATAAGTAAATTTTTTACGGTTGTCAGAATTGAAATTAATCCATGGATTTACATAAGAAGGAATGGCTAAATATTTTCCGAAAACACGTGGTTCATACAAGTCGTTTTGTCCATTTGGAGTAATTTCTAAACCACCACCATAGTTTCGGAACTTTTTATCTTGAAAATTAAAGTTTAAATTAACTTTAAAATTTTTAAATAAATCCGTATCTAATCTTCTTGCGTAATCTAAATTTATATTCAGATTAATATTATTGAAGTTTTTGGTAGGTTGCAAAAGGCCATAGTGGTAATTTGCGTTGTAATGAATTTTATTTGTTTCACCGGTGTAGCCCAGATCATCGATGTTATAATTTTTCGTGATCGCTTCGAAACCTATTTCATAATTGCTTTTTCCGAATATTTTTTTGACTCCGCCATTAATGTTGGTGCCAAAATTACCAGTGCCATCTTTCACATAACTGCCGCGGAAACCTCCATAGAGATTGTATTTGTTTTTCTTATCGGTCAGATCTGCCAGTAACGCAGTTGCATTTGCATCTCTAAAATCTCCGGCTCTGGTTACATTGGTGTTGATCAAAGAGACTGAAGAATTCCCATTGAATCGCTGATCAAAAACCAAAACATTATAATTGGCTAAAGGTTCGATGGTTTCAAAACGGGTTTGTCCTGTAATATCATTTTTGATTTCTACGTCAGTTTTCTTCGTAACGCCGTTGAAGAAGCCTATTCCCAAACCTTTATTGGTTCGTCCGGAAATTTTGGTGGCGTTCAGTAATTTTACTTTCTGAATGGTTCCTACCACAGATTCATTTTCTCCGATGTTAGGTTCTCTGGAAGGATAATCTCCAACTCGGCGTGAATAAAATAAGTTGCCTTTGCTGAATAATTCTGTGCCTTCTGTAAAAAAGGAGCGCTTCTCTGAAAACTGCTGTTCGAAGGGTCCTAAATTTAAAATATTATCATCAAAAGCAGTTTGCCCAAAATCCGGAATCAAAGTTGTGTCTAAGGTAAATGCGTCATTAATCCCGTACTTAACGTCCATTCCACCATTTATACTGGTTGTTGTTTTGCTGTCGAAATTATTGATGTAAGTAGAAAAATAAGGTAGGAAGGAAAGTCTGGTCGGAGGTTTTATATTTTCAATTCCTTTTAAAACTCCGTCGTACAGATTAAAAGAACCTTTTTTGTTATCGATGAAATTCCAGGTCGTTTTTATTTTTGTTCTTCTGATTATTCTCACAAAATTAAGTCCCCATTCCTGAATATCTTTTTTCGGAAAACGTAATTCTGAATAGGGAATTTTCATTTCCACGGTCCATCCTTCGTTGTCAATTTTTGCTGCGCTGTACCAAACAGCGCTCCAGTTGGAATCTTCGCCATAATCGTTGGTCATTTTTGCATCAAACTGAACGCCATTTGGCAAGACCATAAATTCTAAACTTTGCTGTTTATCATTATAACCGTTTAAGACAACATCAAAAAAATCATCATTTCCGACATTATCGCGCTCCACCAATTCTTTTGCGATTTTGTCAGGTTCCGGATCGTACATTTTTGCACCAAAATAAACTCCGGTATCGTCGTACAATATTTTTACTTCCGTTCTAAATTCAGGTGATTCCGCTTTACCATTTTGTGGTTGTAATTCTACAAAGTTTTTAGCAGGTGCTGCATTTTTCCAAACTTCTTCATCTAAAATCCCATCTATTTTTGGAGGCATAGTGATTTTTTGAGCGGTAACACTTTTACGAACGATAGAGTCTTTCTCAATTTTTTGCGAGAAATGCAGTCCGTAAATGAAGAGGGTTAAGGTCGCTAATAATCGGGATTTCATGAAGTTATTTGTTTTCTTAGAAATAAGACAACTATTTAGCACACTTTGTTACATCAAAACAAAAAAAATCGACCGAAGCCGATTAATATTATGATTGCTGAAATTTTATTTAAAAGTTCAGCGGATATTTTACGTTTTTGTACGAGTCTAAACTGGCTTTTAAAGAACCAACCGCCAACTCTGCTTTCACAGCAATTGGAATTAGATTTCGATCGTTGCTCACCCAAAGTGTAACGCCTTCTTTATCTTTAAAAACACGGCCGCTAATTACTTGCGGTACAATTTTTAAACAGTTGATCGTGCCAAATTTTGTAGCAACATTTTCTGATCCAACCACTTTTAACTGGAAAGGGAAGAGCTCATCATCAATCCAGACATTGAGTTTTTTCACACTCCCAACTTTTAATTCATCCGGACTCAAACCTCTTAAATAATAAAAAGCCGAGATCATATCCTGAACATCTTTTACCGTTTTTATAACTCTGGAATTATTTTTCTCTTTATCGGTTAAGATCAGCGTATTATTGTCGTGGTTAAAAACCGTTTCAAAATGCTGCGTATAACCGCCTTCCTGCACATTGCGAACATAAAAACTTGGTAATCCTGTATTATAATTGATGAAACTTTCGTAGTTGTCTTCTACTTTAAAGAAAGCGCGAACCGCACCGGTTGTTCTTCCGTAGCCTTTAACGTAAAAGTGAGGTTTTCCCTGATAGGTGGTTTTCAACGTCGTCAAGGAGGCAGTTCCTGCATTTAGAAATCCATAATGAATTCTATAATTTAAAACTTCGCCGGATTGAATATTGTTGAGTTTTTGAGAGTGTCCCAAGACGAAAAACAGTACGATAAATAAACTAAAAATCTTTTTCATGGCATTGACTTTGCAAAAATTTTGCCACAAATATAAAACATTGAATTCATTGGGATTTAAAATGATATTTGTCAGTATTATGCAATCCGCCGTTCTTTTATTTTTCTTAAATTTGTGCAAATAATTTTCTAAATAAAATCATCGAATGATTACAACGGATATATTGATAATAGGAGCCGGACCAACGGGACTTTTTGCAGTTTTTGAAGCAGGTTTACTCAAAATGAAATGCCACTTGATCGACGCACTTCCTCAAACTGGTGGACAATTGACCGAATTGTATCCTAAAAAACCTATTTTCGATATTCCAGGTTTTCCTTCGATCAATGCGGGAGAATTAGTGAATAACTTAATGGAACAAATTAAGCAGTTTCAGCCAGGATTTACCTTAGGTGAAACCGCGCAAACTTTAACTAAACTGGAAGACGGAACTTTTGAAGTGATCACTAATAAAGGAACGGTTCATCATGCAAAAGCAGTTGCAATTGCTGGTGGTTTAGGAACTTTTGAGCCAAGAAAACCAGCGATTGAAAATATTGCAGATTACGAGGAAAAAGGCGTTGAATATTTCATCAAAGAGCCGGAGCATTTCAGAAATAAAAAAGTAGTGATTGCCGGTGGTGGCGATTCTGCTTTGGACTGGAGCATTTTTCTTGCGGAGATCGCAAGTGAAGTAACTTTGATTCACCGTAGAAATGAATTTCGTGGGGCTTTAGATTCTGTTGAAAAAGTTCAGGCTTTAAAAGATCAGGGAAAAATCAAGATGATGACGCCCGCTGAAGTAACAGGAATTAAAGGCGAGGGAAAATTATCTGCCATTACGATCGAAAAAGATGGCGAAACTTTTGATCTGGAAACCGATTATTTTATTCCGCTTTTCGGACTTACTCCAAAATTGGGTGATCTGGCAAATTGGGGTCTCGAAATTCAAAAAAATGCAATCGTGGTAAACAATGCTCTGGATTACCAAACAAATATTCCGGGCGTTTACGCGATCGGCGATATCAATACTTATCCGGGAAAACTGAAACTGATCTTATGTGGTTTTCACGAAGCAACTTTGATGTGTCAAAGTGTTTATAATATGTTGAATCCGGGAAAAAAGTATGTCCTAAAATATACAACGGTAAGTGGAGTTGACGGTTTCGACGGAAGCCGAAAAGAGGCTGAAAAATCAGTCGTTAAAAAGATTGATTAATTTTTTTATACTTAAGTAAAATTTAAAAAGAGCCCAGAATATAAGCAATGCAGGATATTAAACTAAAAATTACCGACCGGAACGGAGATATGCATGAAATCATGGCGCCGACTGATATGTCGATGAATTTGATGGAAGTAATTCGATCCTATGAATTGGCGGAAGAAGGAACGATCGGCGTTTGTGGTGGTATGGCGATGTGCGCTTCCTGTCAGGTTTATGTTGTAGAAGGTTCTGAAAAATTACAGGAAATGGGCGACGAAGAAGATGCAATGCTTTCTGAAGCTTTTCATGTTGAAAAAAATTCTCGTCTAGGTTGCCAGATCCATATTACCGAAGAAATTGATGGTCTGGAAGTTATCGTTGCGCCGTATCCTTAGTTTTTAAGAGCCAAGTAAAAAGGAAAAAGAACCTAGTTGAGATTGTTTTTTCGCAACAAAGACTTTGATAAAAATATAAATCCCGGAATAATTTTCCGGGATTTTTTTGTGGGGTTATTATTAAAATATTTTTTGAGAATTAAACTTTTAAAACTCCGCGAAAACCTCTTCCGCCGTAATATGATTCGGCACCATTGTGATAAACGAAAATGGTATCGAACCGAAAATCTCCGAAAATAGTACCTCCTAATTTTCTAATATTTTCCGGAGTTTTTAACCAGCTTGAAGTTTTGGTATCAAAGTTTCCCAGCGTTTGCAGATAACGATATTCTACTTCTGTCAGAATTTCTATTCCCATTGATTTTGCAGATTCGACCGCATTATTCTTTGGTTTATTTTCTTTTCTTTTATCAAGAGCTTCCTGATCGTAACAAAAACTTCTGCGACCTTTTGGACTTTCTACAGCACAATCATAGAAGTGATATTCACCAGATTTTTCATCAAAATTGACTACATCAGGTTCACCGCCACTTTCTTCCATTTGTCTTAATGATTCTAGCTTTTCAGGATTTTTTTCTAATTTATCTAAAATTTCTGCCCATTTTAGATTTTCATGTCTATTCATATTGTAGTCGAAACGTCCTTTTAATTTTTCGAAAATATTGCTATCATTATAATTTGAAACCATTGTTTTCATTTTTAAATTTTTCGAAAGGAAAAGAATAAGAAGTTCTGTACTTTAAAATTAGAATATTTTATTAAGATGAGATCAGATTTAGTTATAAGATTCTTTAACCTCATAAAGTTTCCAAATAAAATCATGCTTAACAGCGAATTGCATAATAATTGATAGCATAAAGAAGAATCAAAATAAATAAAATGGATACAATATTGCAACAGGACAGAACATTTAAAATACTTTCCGGAAAAACGGTCGTAATTACAGGCGGAACTAGTGGAGTAGGAAGAGCGGCTGCTGAAGCTTTTGCATTGGAAGGTTGCAATGTCGTGATAGGCGCAAGAGGACAAAAAGGATTAGATGAAACGGTCTCCCTGTGTCACGATCTAGGCGCAGTTGCGTTGGGTGTACAAACTGATGTTTCGAATATGGAAGAAGTGAAAAACCTTGCAGAAAGAGCTTTACAGTTTAACGGACGAATCGATTTTTGGGTGAATAATGCTGGAGTAATGGCAAGTGGAAAATTTGAAGATATTCCCGAAGAAACTTTAGATCAGGTTGTGAAAACAAATCTCCTGGGCTACCTTCATGGTTCGTATGCCGTTTTACCCATTTTTAAAAGACAGAAAGAAGGTGTTCTAATTAATAATGTTTCTATCGGCGGTTGGATGCCGGCTCCATATTCCACCGTTTATTCGAGTACAAAATTTGGGATCAGAGGAATGGTAGAAGGATTACAGGGTGAGGTTTCCGATGAACCCAATATTCATATCGTTGGATTGTATCCCGGAATTCAGCGTTCAACGGGTAATATGCATTCCGCAAAATATTCAGGACTTGATTTTAAGATCCCACCTTTTTCTTCAGACCCACGGGAATTAGCAGCACAAATGATTGAAGCAGCAAAAAATCCAAAGAAAAGTGTGATTACCGATGGTTATGCGCAAGTAATGAAAGTTTTGTACGGATTATTTCCAAGAGCTGTTATCAACACAGCGTCGGCTGCGATGAGGTTGGTCATGAAAAAAAATGCTGAAACTGATACCGATGGAAATGTAAAATACCCTTCTGAATCACCCATGAGAATTTATGGCGAAATGGCAATTCCTGTTCCTTCAAAAAGAACTCAAACAGTAATGATGATGGTTCTGGGAGTTGGACTAGGATTCTTATTTACAGCCTCATCAAAGAAAAAAGATAAAAAGAAGATTGCTAAATAAATATATTCGAATTTTTATAATTCGTGCTAATTACTATAAAAAAATATCCAAAAAACAAATTTGCTTTTTGGATATTTTATTTTCTAAAATAAATGTTATTTCGTCGGAATATTTGCTAAGATCTCTTTCAAGAATCCCCAGAATTTCTGAACGGATGGAATATTTGCTCTTTCATCCGGAGAATGCGCGCCACGAATTGTAGGACCGAAACTTACCATTTCCATTTCTGGATAATTAGCGCCGATAATTCCACACTCTAAACCTGCGTGACAAGCGACAACCATTGGTTTTTCACCGAAATCTTTTTCGTAGATCTTTTCCATTAATTTTACGATCTCTGAACCTGGTTTTGGTTTCCAGCCTGGATAAGATCCGGTGAATTCTACATTCATTCCTGCTAATTCAAAAACAGATTTTAGCTGTTCTGCAACTGCAGATTTTGTGGAATCTACAGACGAACGGGAAAGATTCATGATCGTCAATTCGCCATTGCTCAATAATACTCGCGCAACGTTATTTGATGTTTCAACCAAATCTTTAACATCAGGTGACATTCTGTAAACACCGTTGTGCGCTGATTTCAAGGCGAAAATTATTTTTTTCGAATCTTCTTCAGAGATCGCTTTTTCTGCGGTTGAAAAATTCTCAATATTAATTTGCAGATCTTTTTCAACATCAGCGAATTCTTCTAAAATGGAAGCTTTCAAAACATTGGCATTGTCGATAAATTCAACTGAATTCCGGACCGATAAAACCGCGTTTCCTTCCCTCGGAATCGCATTACGTAAACCGCCGCCATCAATAGAAATTAACTGAATATTTTGGTTTTCAATTCCGGTGTATAAAAGTCTCCCCAAAATTACATTTGCGTTTCCGAAACCTTTGTGAATGTCCATTCCTGAATGTCCACCCTGCAAACCTTTCACCGAAATTTTTACGATCTGTCCGGTCGAATCTTCAACATTATATTTTTGAGATACCGTCACATCAATTCCACCGGCACAACCGATATCGATCTCATCGTCCTCTTCTGTATCTAAATTTAATAGTATTTGGCCGTGAAGTTGTCCTGCTTTTAAACCCATTGCGCCGGTCATTCCGGTTTCTTCGTCGATGGTGAAAAGTGCTTCCAGATCGGGATGTGCAATATCGCTACTTTCTAAAACACTCATGATCGAAGCCACGCCAATTCCGTTGTCAGCTCCCAAAGTGGTTCCTTTTGCTTTTACCCAATCACCGTCAACTTCCATTTGAATTCCCTGCGTTGCAAAATCGAAATTCACATCGCTGTTTTTTTGATGAACCATATCAAGATGCGATTGCAAAATAATCGGTTTTCGGTCTTCCATTCCTTTGGTCGCGGGTTTTTTGATGATGACATTTCCAACTTCATCTACGGTCGTTTGCAATCCCAGATTTTCGCCAAATTTTTTAATAAATTCAATTACTTTTTCTTCTTTTTTTGAAGGTCTTGGAACTGAATTCAATGCGGAGAAATTCTTCCAGATCAGTTGAGGTTCCAATTGTGATAATTCCATTTTTTGATATATTTCTTTCAAATTTACAAATAAAAAAACGCTCTCGAAAAATTCGAAAGCGTAAATTCTTAATTTTAATAGTATTTAACAGCCTTATTTTTGAAGTAGAAAAATGCCTTTAAAATTTCTATCATTCATCATTTACCATTCATTGTCGATCTTCAATGCTAACCTCTGGCTCTTTCTAAAAGCACCATCATCAAAAAACTTAAGACAACCAGGGATTCGTCTTCATCCGGAATATCGATGAGTCGGTCGAGCTGAAATCTTCTTCCAATTAAAGAAGGCATTTTCTTCAGTCTGAAAAATTCTTTTCCAGAATTGTCCTTTACAGTGTAAGAAGGATTGAGGAAATATCCTGTAAACATTCCTACAATCGGAATTTCGCCTACAAAGCCATCTAGAACTTTTGTCCACGCATTGTCCTCGTTGATTTGATATTTCTGCTGATCGTTTTCATCCAAAATATTGTACTGTGATTTCCAAAACGAGCGCATTCCTTTTCTTGCAAGGCGGCCAAAGTTTTTTCCGTTCACCAAATCCGTTATCGAAAAAGATGCATTGAAATCAATCCACTGATTCGCTTTGATCCGAAATAATTCCTGCGATTTGCTTTCATCATTGAAAATGATAACGTCATCTTTCAGTTTGAATATTTTCTGTCGTACATAAGCGACATAATTTCCGTTTTTGTCGGTAATATTAAAATCGCTGGAGATCGTGGTAATTTTAAATTTAAAATCGAGAGGATAGTTGAGGTTTTTAAGTATCATTTCATAGTTTGTTCAAAGATATTATTTTAGAATGAATTTTACTATTCTCTAATAAACATTGATCAAATTTACATTCATTAAAAAATTTTGAATATTACCTCTCGAATTCTATCTTTGCTAAATGGATTATCCGAGTAAGGTTTTAGGCAAAGCAGTAGAAGAAATTTCGGGACTTCCCGGAATTGGTAAAAAATCAGCTTTGAGGCTGGCTTTGCATTTATTAAAACAACCCCAAAGTCAGGCGATCGCTTTGGGAGATTCTTTAAAAAAACTCGTCACCGATATTAAATATTGCAAAGACTGCCACAATTTTTCAGATTCAGAAATTTGCGAAATCTGTGCGAATCCAAAAAGGAACGAAGAAATTTTATGCGTCGTTGAAGATGTCCGCGATGTAATGGCGATTGAAAATACCGGAAAGTTTCGGGGAAAATATTTGGTTTTAGGAGGTAAGATTTCGCCCATGGAAGGAATTGGCCCGAATCAGTTAAATATTTCTTCCATTGAAAGAAAATTAGAAAACAAGGAAATCAAAGAACTTATTTTTGCGCTCAGTGCAACAATGGAAGGAGATACCACCGCTTATTATATTTACCGAAAATTTAAAAATTTTGAAGTTAATTTCTCAACAATTGCACGCGGGATTTCTGTAGGTGATGAATTGGAATACGCAGATGAGATCTCTCTCGGACGTTCGATTCAGAATAGATTGCCGTATAATGAAAAGGATTAAATCTAAAAGGAATTTCTTATTTTAGCAATTGGTTAAAAATATAAACATTCAAAAAGCGTGATTTCTGTAATAATTCCAGTTTACAATGCCGAAAAGAGCATCGAAAAATCTTTAATTTCCATAAAAAATCAAACTTGGAAAGGAGAATTTGACATTATACTGGTGAATGATGGTTCTAATGATCAAAGTAAAAATGTCATTGAAACTTACCTGGAAAAAAATCCAGACCAAAATATTATTCTCATAAATCAGGAAAACGGTGGTGTTTCGAAAGCGAGAAATGTTGCGATGAAAATTGCAAAAGGCGAATATATTGCACTTTTAGATTCCGATGATGAATGGCTTCCTGAGAAGACGGAGAATCAAGTGAAATTTTTAGAAAATGAAAATTATAATGTGGATTTCATCACTTCTTTTTGGAACGACGAAAATTTAACGTTTCCTTACAATCTCCTCCCACAAGACAAACTGGTAAAAATCACTTTAAAAAAGTTACTGTTCAAAATCACAGGACAAACATCAACTGCGATTTTTAAAAGGAAAGTTCTTGACAATACGGGATTTTTTGATGAAAATCAGAAATATTCAGAGGATGCAAATTACTGGATGAGAATTTCTGAGAAAAATGAAATGTATCTTTTACCGGAGAAATTGGTAATTGCAGGAGATGGTAAAAAATCATTTGGAATTTCAGGTCTTTCTGCCAATTTAAAAGAAATGGAAAATGGAATTCAGAAAAATATCCTCGAGATGTATCAAACAAATAGAATTAATCTCCCTGAATATCTATTTTATTTTGTAATTTCAAAACTGAAATATGCAGTACGACCGTTAAGAGCGAAATTATGATCGAAAAAATGTTTTGGGGATTGAGAGCACTTTTATACGCGCCATTTTTTGGCAAATTTGGAATGCCTTCTTATTTAGGTAAACCCATTTTTTTAAAGGGAATTCGCAATGTATTTATTGGTAAAAAAGTTCGAATTCTGCCGCATCTCCGAATGGAAACGCAAAATGAAGGAACGATTCATATTCAAGATGATGTCGTGATCTCTCAAAATGTTCACCTTACTTCCGCTGGTAATTTGACTATTGGTAAAGGTTCACTGATTTTAGGTAATGTTTTTATCACCAATATCGACCACGATTATAAAGAAATTGGCGTACCTATTTTAAAGCAAAAAATTTCGGTGAAAGAAACCCAGATTGGCGAAAACTGTTTTATCGGAATGGGTGCCGCGATTATGGCAGGAACCATTTTAGGAAAGCAGTGCGTCGTTGGTGCTAATTCCGTAGTGCGCGGGATTTTCCCTGACTACTGTGTCATTGTTGGTTCTCCCGCAAAAATTGTAAAAAATTATAACCCTGAAACTCAAATTTGGGAAAAAATATCGGAGAAAAATTGAAAAACATATTAATCACAGGAGGAGCTGGTTTTATTGGAAGCAATTTGGCTTTGAAGCTCATCGATAAAGGATATGCTGTGACTGTTCTCGATACTCTTTCGGAACAGATTCATGGCAAAGATCCTGATGAAAATTCACCTTTATTTCTTAGTATCAAAGGGAAAGTAAGATTTATTAAAGGAGACATTACTAATCGAAATGATGTTGAAAAAGCGATTGAAGACCAAGATGCGATCATTCATTTAGCAGCAGAAACAGGAACTGGACAATCGATGTATCAAATAGAAAAGTACAGCCACGTTAATGTTTACGGTAGTTCTTTGATTTTGGATGTTTTGGTGAATAAAAAAAATTCAGTTAAGAAATTCATTCTTGCTTCTTCTCGTGCAGTTTACGGAGAAGGAAAATATGAAAATGTACTTTCAGAAATTTCTTATCCAAGCGAAAGAAATGTTGAATTAATGCAGAAGGGAATTTTTGAAATGACCGACGAAAAAGGGGAGTTTCTAAAACCGCTTCCGACGGACGAAAATTCAAAATTGCATCCAACTTCTTTTTATGGTATTACAAAACTCCAGCAGGAAGAAGTGGTGAAACACGTTTGCAAATCGATCGGAATTAATTTTGTGATCTTACGCTATCAGAACGTTTACGGAGTCGGACAATCACTTTTAAATCCCTATACCGGGATATTATCTATTTTTTCAACCCAGATTTTAAGTGAAAAAAATATTAATATTTTTGAAGACGGATTGCCGACACGAGATTTTATCAATATTGAAGATACGGTAGATGCCACCATCAGGAGTTTGGAATTTGAAACTGTCAATAACAAAATAATCAATGTTGGAACGGGAGTAGCGACTTCTGTCTTGTCTATTGCTGAGCTCCTGAAGAATAAATTTGGACGGGATACTCAAATTAATATTTCCGGGGATTTTCGAATAGGAGATATCCGACATAATTTCGCGGACCTTTCAAACATGAAAAAATACCTAAATTTTGAACCGAAAATTGATCTTAATGAGGGAATTGAAGAGTTTACCAATTGGGTGTTAAAACAACCGATTCAGGAAAATAATTTTGATAAATCCCTTGAGGAAATGAAAGAAAAAGGATTTTTAAAATCATGAATTTAGCTGGTAAAAAAATATTGTTTTTATCTGCCAATTTTTTTGGTTACGAGAAAGCTATTGTCAAAAAGCTTATAGAATACGGCGCAACTGTGGATTTTTATAATGAAAGACCTTCAGATTCTATTATTTCCAAAGGAATTATCCGTGTAAAAAGTAATTTGTACCAAAGAAAAATCGACCATTATTATCAAAAGATATCTAATGAAACAGGAACAAAAAATTATGATTTTTTTCTTTTGATCAAAGGCGAAACGATTCCTTTGTTTTTTCTGGAAAATTTTAGGGAAAGAAACCCAAATGCAAAAATGATATTCTATTCCTACGATAGCGTTAACGAATATCCGAAATTCCATCAATTATATTCTTATTTTGATTTAAATTTTACCTTTGAACCCAAAGATGCACTCAAATATAACCTCCATTTTCGTCCTCTATTTTTTTTAAATGAATATGCTCAATCTGAAAAGTCAGTTCAAAGAAAGCATGATCTTGTTTTTATTGGTAGTGCACATACTGATCGTTATCTAATCGGCCAGAAAGTACGGGAATTGTGTGATGAATTAAAGTTAAGATCTTATTTTTATTATTATGCTCCGGGGAAAACAACTTTCATTTTAAAAAAAATATTTGATAAAAATCTACAGAAATTTGATCGTAAAAAATTGAGTTTTAAAAAATTAAGTCATCAGGAAATCGTTGATATTTATAGAGATTCTTTTGCGGTCTTAGACATTAATAAACCGTTTCAAAATGGTTTGAGTATGCGGACTTTTGAAGCTTTGGCTTCCGGAAAGAAATTATTGACGACCAATTCAGATATTAAAAATTATCCTTTCTACAATTCAGAAAACATTCATATTCTGGAACGAAACGATCTCAAAATTAAGGGTGATTTTTTTCAAACTCCGTTTCAAAAAATAGATTCAGAAATGCTTGAGAGAATGTCGCTTGACAGTTGGATCTCATGTCTGTTTGAGAAACCACAAGATGATTTTTGGGGAGTTTCTCATAAAAAATTCAAATAAGTCAAAAAAAAACGGCTTAGAAAATTTCCAAACCGTTTAGTATTTTAAATTTCTCTTAATTCCCTGCAGGAAGTGGAGTTTTAATAGGAACTGTAGTTGTATTATTTGTTCCAGGTGCAGTTTGAGGAGCCGGAGCTTCTTTCTTCGCTGGAGCTTGCTGTAATCTTGAACTGGGTTTTGCTGTCAAAATAACACTTATAAGAATTAGAACAACAATAATTGCCCCTAAACTCCAGGTTGCTTTTTCCATGAAATCATTTGTTCTCTGAACGCCAAACTGCGCAGAAGATGTTCCGCCAAATGTTCCCGAAAGACCGCCGCCTTTTGGATTTTGTGCCATAACAATAATGATGAGTAAGATACTCGCAATCATGATAAGGATCATGAATAATGTAAATATTGTGTCCATTTTTTATTTCAAAGTTTTCGAAGTGCAAATATAATCATTATTTTTAAATATTTATTACTAAAGTGAGGATCGAAGCATAATAATTCAATATTATTTTAAATCTCTTTTTTATATTCTCCCTTTCTATTTTCACGTGGCTTTTAAGAATTTGAAGTGGAAAATAATTAAGCACGGTTTAACATAAATTTTTTACATTCGTAGTCATGAAAAAATTTTTGGAGAATTCCATAAGTCTCGAATCGCTCACCTCACTATTCAGTCAGGCGCCGGTTGGACTTGCCATTTTAATGGGCGAAAACCATGTTATTGCAAATGCAAATACGCAGGTTTTGGAATATTGGGGAAAAGGCGATAATGTGATTGGTTTGCCTGTTGTCGAAGCCTTGCCAGAGATTGCAGATCAGGAGTTCCCAGGTATTTTGAAAGAAGTTTTCGAAACGGGAAAAACCATTAAAGGGAATAAAGTAAAAGCTTTATTGGAAAAAGATGGCGTGATGTTAACCTATTATTTCGACTTTATTTATTCGCCCATTCGTTTAGATCAAGAAATCACAGGGGTTTCGGTAGTAGCGATCAACGTTACAGATCAGGTTTTGAGCGAGCAGAAATTACGGGAGACCGAATTGCGATTCAAAGAACTGATGGAAATTTCGGATTATTCTGTAGCTCTATTTAAAGGAGAAGATTTGATCATTGAGTTCGCTAATGATCAGATGATCAAAAGTTGGGGGAAAACGCGCGCTGTTGTAGGTCAGAAATTAGAAGAGGCAGTTCCCGAGCTCGAGGGTCAGCCATTTGCTGAGATCCTCCGGAATATTTTTAAAACTGGCGAACCATACAATGCGACAGAGGATAAGGTTGATTTGGTGGTCGACGGTATCTTACAGCAATTTTATTACAGTATTTCTTACCGTCCGCTTCGTAATGCCGACGGAGAAATTGATTCTATTTTAAATATGGGATTAAATGTAACCGAATTGGTGGAGTCCCGCCAAAAAGCGCAAATTGTAGTAAAAGAATACCGCGATCTGGCAGAGGCAATGCCGCAAATTGTCTGGACCACAGATCAAGCTGGAGGTTTAATTTATTTTAATGAGAATATGCTGAAATTTCTCAACATCGAAAAAGATGAAATAGAAAATTTTGATTTTTCGAAAATTGTGCATCCAAAAGATGCTGTTAATGTTAGAAGAGTTTGGCTAGAAGCTATCCGGGATAAAAAAATATTCGAACTGGAAGCACGTTTTCGCGATATTAAAACAGGTGAATATATTTGGTTCATTAACAGAGCAACGCCAGTTTTAGATGAGGAGGGAAATTTGATGCAATGGATTGGAACTAGCACCAATATTAATGATTTCAAAATTCTAGCAGCTCAAAAAGACACTTTTCTAGGAATTGCCAGTCATGAATTAAAAACGCCACTGACTTCCCTTAAATTATATGCACAGGTTTTAGAACGGATGCTGCGGAAAACGGGCGACGAAAAAAACGCAGAATTTGCAAAAAAGATGGATGTGCAGATCATTAAATTAACTTCTCTAATTGGTGATTTATTAGATGTAACAAAAATTAATTCAGGCAAAATTTATTTAAATGAAACTCATTTCGATTTTGAAAAATTAGTCATCGAAACGATTGAGGAACAGCAATTGTCGACTGACTTTACAATTGAAATGCATATCGAAAAATCAGGTACAGTTTTTGCAGACAAGGATCGTGTTAGTCAGGTTATTACCAATTTTATTTCAAATGCTATCAAGTATTCACCGAATACGCAAAAGATAATAGCACGCGTTGAAAGGGTAGAGAATAATATTCAGTTTTCAGTTCAAGATTTTGGTATTGGTATTCCTGAAGACAAAAAAGACAAGGTATTTGAACAATATTACCGAGTGAGTGGCGATGAAGAAACCACTTTTCCGGGGCTAGGTTTGGGATTATTTATTTCTGCTCAAATTGTAGAGCGGTCCAATGGAAAAATCTGGGTGAACAGTATTCCTGAAAAAGGATCATCTTTTTGTTTCTCCTTACCTGTTGCTAATCAGTAAAATGTAAAAAATGGATTCTAAAAAAATATTTATAGTCGATGATGACGTTGCAATTCTGGATTCTTTAGGAACTATTCTCGACTTTGAAGGATTTGAAGTAAATACCTTTCTACGAGGTTCAGAAATTTTTAAGTTAGTAGACTCGGCTTCGAAACCTAATCTGATCCTGTTGGATATGTGGTTATGCGAGGAAGATGGCAGAGAGATCTGTCGGAAATTAAAAGCTAACGAAAACACAAAAAATATTCCGGTCATCATAATGTCTGCAAGCAGAGGATTAGCAGAAACTGCGCTGCAGTCGGGAGCAAATGCTTTTATTGCAAAACCCTTCGAGATCGATGAGATGATGAACAAACTCAATCAACTTACCGCATAAAAAAAGAGACAAACTAATCAGTTTGTCTTTTTTATTAAGTTTTAAACGCGTACAACTTCAAAATTAAAATCGTGCGAAAAATTCAGCTGGAAGTTTGAATTTAATCTAAATCGCAGCTTCTTGGATATTTCTGTGAGGTAAGATTTGTTATCGAAAGATTCGTTTTCAATAAACTTAGAAATTTTGGAATTTTCATTCGTTTTAATTCCGTTTTCATCATACCTCAAAAATTCTAAACCACATTTGGTATGAAGATTCTCAAGAAATTTAAGATCTTCAACAGATAGTATATTTTCTGACATTGTGCTTTTGTTATTATATTATTAATGCAATATTTACAAATATTATGCCCTTTCTTTTAGGTTTTAAGATTAATTTTTGAAAACTTTTTACTTTTCCTCAATGCTTATTTTGGACTTCTTTTCTTTAAATTTTCCGTAAATTTGACACTCAATTTTTTATACGAATGGATTACTTAAAAGGATTAAATGAAGCACAATATGAAGCCGTAACTGCATTGGAAGGACCACTCATGGTTCTTGCAGGAGCTGGTTCGGGGAAAACGCGGGTTCTTACCATGCGAATTGCTCATTTGATCACCAATTTGGTTGATCCTTTTAATATTTTAGCGCTCACCTTTACAAATAAGGCGGCAAAGGAAATGAAAATCCGGATCGCGAAAGTAGTTGGTGACAGTGAAGCGCGAAGTCTCTGGATGGGAACTTTTCACTCTGTTTTTGCGAGAATTTTGAGAAGTGAAGCTCACTTTCTTGGTTTTCCTTCTAATTTTACGATCTATGATTCTCAGGATTCTTTGAATGTCATTAGAAAGGTGTTGAAAGAATTGAACATCGATGCTGATCTTTACAAGCCAAAAAAAGTTCAGGCGAGAATTTCAAACTATAAAAATAATCTGATCACCGTTAAAGCTTATTTCAACAATCCGGAATTGATTGAAGCTGATGAACGTGCAAACATGAAACAGATCGGTTTAATTTACCAAAAATATGTTGATGTTTGTTTCCGAAATGGTGCAATGGATTTTGATGATCTGTTATTAAAAACCAATGAGTTATTAACGAGATTCCCCGAAATTTTGGCGAAATATCAGGATAGATTTAGATATATTTTGGTTGATGAGTACCAGGATACCAATCATTCGCAGTATTTAATTGTAAAAGCTCTGGCTTCCAAATTTGAAAATATTTGCGTTGTTGGTGATGATGCTCAGTCGATCTATTCCTTTCGGGGTGCGAATATTTTGAATATTTTAAACTTTAAAAAAGACTATCCCGACGCAAAAACTGTTTCGCTGGAACAAAATTACCGCTCCACGCAAAACATTGTGAACGCTGCAAATGTGGTCATTTCTAAAAACGTACAGCAGTTCAAAAAAAATGTGTTCAGTGAAAATGAAGAAGGGGAGAAGATCAAAGTCTACCGTTCTCTTTCTGATGCTGATGAAGCGAATTTCGTAGCCTCAAATATTTGGGAGATGCATAATTCTGCGCAGCGAAAATTTACAGACTTTGCCATTTTGTACAGAACGAATTCTCAAACACGGGCTTTTGAAGATGCCTTAAGAAGAAAAAATATTCCCTATCGCGTTTATGGTGGATTATCTTTCTATCAAAGGAAAGAAGTGAAAGATCTTATCGCATATCTTCGACTTCTGGTAAATGAAAATGATAGTGAAGCTTTAACAAGGATCATTAATTATCCCGCTCGTGGAATTGGAGAAACGACTCAAAATAAATTGATCGTTTTTGCAGATTCTCAAAATATTTCGGTGACGCAGGTTTTAGATAATCTAGGATTTTATGCGCCGAGAATGAGTTTAAATAACGGAATTCTTACCAAGCTTTCAGATTTTTGGTCTATGATCAAAGCATTTCAGGTAATGCTGAAAACCGAAAATGTTTACAGCGTTACAATGGAAGTCGCGAAAAGAAGCGGACTCATTAAATTTTTAAAAGACGATCAAACTCCGGAAGGAATTTCACGCGTTGAAAATGTGCAGGAATTAATGAATTCAATGCAGGGATTTCTGGAAGAACAGATTCAGTTGGATGATGGAGATGCATCGCTTTCTAATTTTCTGGAAAATATCGCACTTTCTGCGGATACGCAAACGGATAAAAACGACGACGATACTGATAAAGTTTCCTTGATGACGATTCACCTTTCAAAAGGTTTAGAGTTTCCAATTGTTCATTTGGTTGGTTTGGAAGAAAATTTATTTCCCAGTTTTATGAGTTCTTCAACCAGAGAAGAAGTAGAAGAGGAAAGGCGATTATTTTACGTGGCTTTAACGAGAGCCGAAAAACAGGCTTTTTTCACCTATGCAATTTCGAGATTTCAGTGGGGAAAAATTACTGATGCAGAACCATCGAGATTTTTGAGTGAAGTTGACGCCCAATATTTAGAATTTATCAATCCTGCGATTGAAAGCAGATTTGTAAATCATTCCGGAATTACTTCTAATATATTCGATGATCTACCGAGCGAACCGAGATTTTACAAAAAGAAAGAGGAGAAGAAAACGCTTCAGCGAGATGAACCGATTGCTATACCTCAAAATTTAAAACCTGTTGCTACGGCAAGGATCATTAATCCAAGCGGAAATTCTTCCCAGGATATTGAAGTTGGTGACAAAGTTCGTCACGACCGTTTTGGCGTGGGCGAAGTAATCTTTCTGGATGGTACAGATGCACAGAACATTAAGGCAAAAGTAAAATTTCAGCATGAAGGCGAGAAAAATCTGATTTTGAAGTTCGCCAAACTGACGAAGATTTAAAATTTGATCCTTTCAAATAAAAAAAAGAGCTTTCAATTTGAAAGCTCTACTGGTTATTAGTTTTTGTTAGGTTTTACTTTTTAGGTTTCTCCGCAGTATTTGTGTTCGGTGGTATATTTATTTTTGCTTCTTTTTCTAAAAATTCTTTTCGCTGAATTTTTGCAGAAGCTTCTTTTGCAACTCGCTGTGTTTCTTCAGTTTGTACTTTTGCTTTGTACTGGTCGTAAGGAATTCCATTTACCAAAGGATTGTGTGGATCTTCATTACTCACTATTTGTTCTTTGCTGCTTTTAACTGCATCTTTTTTTTGAGCGTAAATTAAAGTTGTACCAAATAACATTGCGGTGGTGATAATTATTTTTTTCATAATATTTATTTTAAATATTTATTTGTGAATTAAATTAACAGTGAAGTTAGTACCAAGAGGATATAAGTTATTAGTTGGACCACCATGCTGATAAACGCGAATTCTTATTTTTTGACCAGCAGTTAGTTTGATCAGTAGATCGACAAAGGAGTCACCATAGATTTGCCCAATAACTGAATAATTTGAAGTTCCCGTTTTTTGAGAAACATTGTCAACTTGTATTCCGACTGAGGAGTCACCTCCTGCAACCGTATTTGTGTTATAAAAACCAATTTTTGCCGTAATGTAGTAATAACCGGTTATGGGAACGGTATATTCACCGGTAGTAGTATTGTAATTTGCTCCACCTGTTTCTTCAAGTCCAGTCCAGGAATCAATTACCGTAAAAGTTGCTCCATCTGGAATAGCTTGCGTACTTCCACCTAAGCTGCTAAAATGTACATCGGGAGTAATTAAGTCCTGCCAACTGGCGTTTCCACCGGCATCGCTTGTTAGAACTTTACCAGTACCTTCACCATTGTTATTTAATTGGATAGATCCATTTGTAATTAAAGCATATCCTATTCCTGTTGAGGTAAAGTAACCTCCCGATCCTGTCCCTGAAGAATTTCCATACACCCCTATACCTGCAGGAGTCGTTCCGTAAACTCCCCAACCGGACCCATTTTGTGACCCATAAACTCCAATTCCTAAATTTGAAGTTCCATTATTAATTCCCCGTACTGCCGCTGCAAAGGAACCGGGAGAAGTAGAATTGATGACTCCTTTTAGAGCACTGATATTATTATCGATAGAAGTATTAATTCCTTCCAGCGAACTTCCGGCGCCGTTATTTGTTACCTGGAATAGGCTCGATGCATTTGTAGCGGTGCCGGAATACGGCAATGTAAAACCTGAACCTCCACCAGAGTTTTTAGCATACAAGGCATATGGAACGCTCAGGAGTTGAGAAGTTCCCGCAATCGTGTAATTTGTTCCACCGGCAGGATCAGTTTCCGTTTTAATATAATAGGAATCTGCAGACCAGTTAATACCAGCGATTGTTCCGGAGATAACACTTCCTGCTCCAATTTGAATCGAAATCAAACCATTCGAGTTTGTAGTTGGAGTTTGAGATTCTGCATAAACAACTGTTCCTGCACTGGATGTCTTAAGAATGCTGATTTTTACGCCAACCATAGTATTGGTAATTAAAGCATTTGAAGCATTTCTAATGACTGCCTGATAAGAAAGCTTTTCCGGTGCCTGCGCAGAGATGATGACGCAGAAGAGCAATGCGAAAATTTGTATTGATTTTTTCATGATTATCTGTTTTTGATTATTTTAAAGGTTTTCACGTTTTTTCCAGCACTGGAGATGGAGAGCATATACAATCCAGAGGTAAGGCTGGAAGTATTGATGTCGGTTTTTAAATTTTTTAATTCTCCCTGATTGATCATTCGCCCAGTTCCATCAAATAACTGATAGCGGGAATTTTCTAATTTTTCAGTATTAAAGTCGATGGTTAAAAAATCTTTTACAGGATTCGGATAAACAGAGATTTTACTTTGAACAGCATTTTCGTTTGTTGCCAGAGTGAAGATTTCATAGGGTTGTTGCACTCCGGGATTCACTTTTCCCGTAGCACTTGCTTGTGGTTCATAAAAAGTTTGTCCCACAGAATAAGAGACTGAACCTGTTCCTGACTGTGCATTATTCCCCGCGGAAAGTGTTGCCTGCTGTGCTTGGGAAAATCCGCAATTACCCAAAATGAAGAGCAATAGTAATTTTGAAGTGAAGTAGAAATTTTTCATTGTTTTAGAGTTTTTAGTTTTGAAATATTTAATACTGTAAAATTTCATTATTTTATCAAACGCAACAATACCTAATAGACGAACGACCATTATAATCGACGAATGTTAATTCTGAAATCTATTTATTAACTTGAGATCATTATTGCATGACTTTATTAAAAACAGATCGTATTTAAAAATGAAGATTAGAATTGAGATTTTGAAGTAAAAATTGAACATGTTAATACCTCAACATTTAAAACAGGTTTCAAACATTGAAAATTATTAGTACAAAGGAAAAGTCCCTACCTGAGTTTTTAGGTAGTTGCGTAAGTTGAGATATTTTTATAACAGAAGATCTCTGTCTGAGTGGAAATGAGATGCAGAAATGAGAAGCGAAAGTTAAATTTCACCTCGAAAACGAAAATAATCTGATTTTAAAGTTCGCGAAAATCAATAAGATTTAATTGATCACTGCATTGATTTTTTGCCAGAGGACATCATCAAAATCGGAAAGAGCAAAGTTGGTATTATCCGCCGAATTCCCCATTCGCACGATCACCAGATTTCTGCTCGGAACTACATAGATTTTTTGATCATTTTTTCCCAAAGCACAATACATATCTTTTGGCGCATTCGGAATAATGGAACCCGAAATTTGAACCTGCGTTTGCGCAAGATGATAACTGGATTTTCCGTTAAGCCACCACAAGTAACCGTAAGAATGATTGATATTTTGTGAAGTATTGGTTGCGTCGTGAAAGTAAGTTGGATTTAGGATTTGAGTTCCATTCCAATTGCCATTATTTAAAGCGAGCAAGCCAAATCGGGCCATACTTCTTGCGGTACTCCAAAAAACGATATTATTGTTTGAAGGAATCCAAGCTCCGGTCATGCCAATTTTATCTTTTAACCGAGTATTGAAATAGTCTTCCCAGGTTTTTCCTGTTGCCTGAGAAATGACATCCTGTAGTTTTACATATACATTGTGATAAGCCCATCTTGTTCCTGCATCAGCTTTGTAATGTAGGTTTGCGGGGGAAACATCATCTCCCAGATCATCATCTAAACCAGAAGTCATTGTTAACAAATTTCTACACGTGATCAGATTTTCTTTGGCTAAAGTTTCGCTTGTCCAACCGGTTCCGATATATGTTGAAACCTTATTATTAATGTTGATGAAACCTTCCTGCGCTGCAATTCCTGTGACCACTGAAGTTAGTGTTTTTCCCGCACTTGCCCAGTACCATGGAGAAGTAGCGGAGTGTCCATCGAAATAATTTTCCATAACGATCTTCCCATTTTGCAAAATTATAAAACTTTTGGTATGCTTCAGTTCAAGGTAATCCAGTAGATCCTGAACTTTTGACGTATTCCATCCCAAACTGGAAATCGGGTTTGTTTCCCATTCAGTAGTATTGATAGGCGGAAAGTACATTTTTTCTACTAGAGGAATTTCGGGTGTTGGGGAAATTCGATCTGAACTGCATGCTGTTACTAAGATCAGCAAGATAAATAACGAATACTTTTTGATTTTCATGGTTTAAATTTTCAAGGTTATCATTATGATTTCAAAAAAAAGAATTTGTTAAATGGGTCAAGAATAATTTATTCATCTTTAAGAAAAGAATTTAATTATGAAAAAAGGGATTTTCACTGGTGAAAACCCCTTTGGTTATTAGTTTGTTTTTATTTCGAAAATTATTTTAGTTTTTCAACTTTCTGGTCTGCCGACTCATTTTGATTTTCAGTCTTGAACTTTTAAAATAAGGTCAAAACACATTAAATCAACTTGCGAATTACTTTTTGGTTTTTTCATTATTATTCAGATTTGGATTTGGCGGCAGATTGATTTTGGCTTGCCGATTTAATTCTTCTTTCATCTGATTTTTTGCCTCTGCTTCCTTCGCAGCGCGCTGTTTTTCTTCAGCTTGCACTTGAGTTTTGTACTGATCATAAGGTATCCCATTTACCAGAGGATTATGCGGATTTTCTGTGCTAATTACTTGTTCTCTACTGCTTCTGGGAGCATCTTTTTGTTGAGCATAAATCATAGAAGTTCCAAATAGGAATGCTGTAGTGATGATTATTTTTATCATGATGTCTTTATTTTAAATTTATTATTGATGAATAAGATGAATACTGAAACTAGTAGAAGGTCCATATAAAGCATTAGTTGCGGAGCCAAATTGTTGTTCTGAGATTCGTACTTTTTGTCCCGCAGTAAAAGTTTTTTCTATATTAACCGAGGCATCGCTGTAAAATTCCCCCACAATAGAATTATTGCTATAAGCTGTTTTTACAGTAGATGCATCTACCTGTATTCTAACAGCGGCTTGTGGTCCTGCTAATGTGTTTGAGCTAACAAAGCTCATCTGTGCTTTTACTGCATAGTAACCTGTAACAGGAATGGTATATTCTCCGGTTGCGGCATTATAATTTGCACCACCGCTCTCATCCAGACCTGTCCAGGAGTTGATAACGGTCAAGATACCATTTGGTGTTGCTTGTGTACTTCCCCCGGTTGAACTAAAATGAACTTTAGGAGTTCCATTTTGCCAGGTTGCATTTCCGGCAGCATCGCTAGTTAAAACTTTTCCAGCACCCTCTCCAATATTAGTTAGTTTTAAGGCTCCGAATGTTCTAAAGGCGTATCCTGTAGCACCAGATTGAAAGTAACCAGCTGTTCCGGTTCCATCTGAAAATCCCAGTACACCTTTACCATTTGTGGTAGCGCTATAAATCCCATATCCATTCTCAGCGTAACCATAAAATCCGGCACCGGTAGTTCCAGTTCCTAGAAGATATCCTGTTACTCCGGCTGATAAATTACTAGTCGAATTAGAGTTTGCGGTACCTACTACTCCAGTTCCAAATCCTCCTGTAGATAGATTATTGCCAACTACTGCACCTGAGAAATTTGCCAAATTAGTATTTTCAAAGACACCTGCAGAATATAGAGAAGCACTCGTATTTGTAATTTTAAACTGATTAATATTATCCACTGCAGAAGTTCCAGCATAAGGAAGAGTCAATCCAGATCCACTTCCAGAATTTTTCGAGTATAAAGCATAAGGAACGCTCAATAATTGCGTAGTTCCGGCGATGGTGTAATTTGTTCCACCTGCAGGATCAGTTTCTGTTTTGATGTAATAGGAATCTGAGCCCCAGTTAATTCCGGCAATTGTTCCTGTTATTGGAGTTCCAGCTCCAATTTGTATGGAAACCAAACCGTTGAGGTTTGTCATCGCTGTTTGTGATTCGGAATAAACAACGGTTCCAGCTGCAGATGTTTTTAAAATGCTGATCTTCATGCCCACATTGGCATTTGTAACTAAAGCATTTGAGGCGTTTCTAATGATTGCCTGATAAGAAAATTTTTCCGGTGCCTGTGCAAACGTGAGCATTACCCCGAATATGATTGCTGTAATTGATAGTAATTTTTTCATTGTGATTATATTTTAATTTTTTAAAATGCTTTGTAAGCCGAGAAATAGGAATACGAAGGAGAATTAGCCCAGGAATAAACAAGGAGAGGACTACTGCTGAGGTTTAATACCCTAATATCTACAATGTCTCCACTTTGTAAATTGATCAAGGCAGAGATAGCATGATCACCGAGGGTGGTGGTGCCGCGAGCATATCTACTGGTATAAGTGCCTATTCCATTTACGGTAATTACAATAGAAACATCTCCACTACTTGGGGCATACGACGGGTCGTTTTGCATATCCAGTGTTGCATCGATCTTATAATATCCTGCTGTGGAAACAGTAAAATTTGAGTTGGGAAAAGAGTAAGAATTACCCTGTTGTGTACCGTCGTTGCCAAAAATAATCTTAGTTGCAACATTGATTGGAATAGATTGCGCTGCGGTTTTTCTTACCGTGAAGCCGATAGGTGCATTGCTCCAGGTGGCGTTCCCGGTTGCGTCAGAGGTAAGTACTTTTCCGGCGCCCGGAGTACCACTTGCAATTTTCAGATTTCCGTTGATCTCTGTTCCTCCCGTTCCTGTTTTTAATGCCAATCCGGAAGCACTGCTGAAATAACCAGCGGTTCCTGAAACTGAAGATCCTTCAACACCTGTTCCTGTATTTCCGCTGCCAAATACTCCTTTACCACCACTTGTAAGTCCATTGAGTCCAATGCCTCCAGGTGAATAACCGGTAACAGCATTACCGCCGTTGTCATTGGTGATTCCAAAAGAAGTTCCAGCCGATGAATTTGTCGCTGCATAGGGTAACGTAATTCCTCCCGTTGGAGCCTGCCAAGTAGCGTTACCGGCAGCGTCGGAAGTAAGCACTTTACTGGCAGCTGCACCATTGGTTACCTGCAAATTTGTCGTTTTTGTTTTTCCACCAACTTCCAATTTTTCGGCAGGGTTTGTAACTCCGATACCCACATTTCCTGTTCCTTTTTGTAAAGTCATCTGGGAGAGTCCGTTATTGGTAGTAAAACTCAAATCGGTATTGGTATGAGTTTGCACGTAGGCAGAATTATCATCTACATAAAAACCGGCTTCTACACTTCCAGTGACTGATTCCTGTGAAAATCCTTGTCCGTTATATTTAACGGTAAGCTTGGTTCCCGGAGTGCTTGTACCGATACCCACATTTCCAGTGTTGGTGTTAGAAATATCTGTTCCCGTCGTGGCCCATGGTGAAATTCCTGTTGCCATTGCTTGCCAGCTAGCATTTCCAGAAGCATCACTGGTTAGTACTTTTCCCGAACCTTCACTGATGCTTGTTAATTGTATTGGACCATTAGTGATCAAAGAATGACCTGCAGCTCCAGAGTTAAAAACACCACCTGTACCGGTCCCGTTTGCAGATCCACGAACTCCTGTACCATTAGTAGTTGAACCGTAAACTCCATCCGCATTTTGCGCGTTTCCTAAAACGCCTGCTCCTGCTGTTCCTGTGCCCAAGAGATATCCTCTAACTCCCGAAGAAGTATTTGCGTTGCTGTTTGATTGTGCACGTCCCTCAACTCCGGCGCCAAAAACACCTGTGGAGTTATTAATTCCCAAAATTGCTGCTTCTCCATTTGCGGCATTTGTATTTTCAAAAATACCCGCACTGTTTTGTGAACTTCCAGAATTTGTTATTTTAAATGGGGTAACGTTACTTGTAGCCGACGTTCCCGCATAGGGTAACGTAAAGGTGGAGCCATTGCCTGAGGTTTTTGCAAATAGGGCGTATGGAACACTCAAAAGCTGAGTGGTACCGACGACTGTATAACTGCTTCCACCAGATGGATCTACCTCTGTTTTTATAAAATATGAATCTGTTGACCAGTCGATTGCTGCGATAGAACCACTGATAATGGTACCATTACCGATTTGCAATGAAATTAATCCGTTAGAGTTCGTATTAGCTGTTTGTGATTCCGAATAAACCACAGTTCCGGAATTTGTGGTTTTTAAAATGCTGATTTTTACTCCAATTGCAGCGTTTGTAATTACTGAATTTGAAGCATTTCTGATTACTGCCTGATAAGAAAATTTTTCCGGTGCTTGTGCAGAAATAATGATGCAGAAAAGCAAGGCGAAAATTTGTAATGATTTTTTCATGGTTATTTTTTTTAATTATTTTCAAGGTTTTTACGTTTTTTCCATTAATTGAGATGGTTTATTTCCCGGTATTAGATTGGTTCTTTTGATTCTTAAATTCCGGACATCCTCATATCACAACAATTTTGAAGGGTTAATAAAATTTTGTCATCATTGTTGAGGTTTCTAAGTAATAATTTTGATACTGTAAAAGTTGAATATTTTGCCCAAATCAACAATACCAAATCGACGAACGACATTTTAAATAGATAAGCGTTATATATCATAGTTTTTTGTAAATTTGAATTAAACTAAAACCTAAAACCTTGAAATTCAATTCTATCATTGTCGATGACAACGAAATTGACCGGCTCACTCTTCTTTGTTACGCGAAAAAATACCCTGTTTTAAATATTATCGGCATCTTTTCATGTGCTGAAGAAGCCTTGGTGTTTATCAATGAAAATAAAATTGATGTTCTGTTTTTAGACATTGATCTACCGGGTTTGTCAGGGGTTGAACTAAGAAAAAGAGCTCAGGATATTCCGGTGTGCATCTTTATTACCTCGCATCCGGAATTTGCGGTAGAAAGTTTTGAGCTCGACACCTTAGATTTTATTGTAAAACCCATCAATCCCATCCGATTCGAAAGTGCCATTAAAAGGGTCGTAGAATTTATGGAAATACGTCAGAAAGCAGATCTTTTTGAATCAAGCATTGGTGGTGACGTTATTTATATAAAAGAAGGGCATGAACAAACCAAAGTTAAACTCCATGATATCCTTTATATCGAGGCTTTAAAAGATTATTCACTCGTGATCACCTCTCAAAAAAGGCATTGTGTTTTAGCGAGCATCGGCAATATTTTAAAAGAAATCCATTTTCAGTCTTTCATTAGAGTTCACCGAAGTTTTGCCGTACAGAAACAGTTTGTTCAACAAATAAATACCCACGATCTCATTTTACATAATCAGGCAATCATTCCTATTGGCAGGAGTTTCAAAGACAATCTGAATCTTCTGGTATGAGATCTTTACTTCTTTTTTTTGGTTTAATGGTAAGCGTTTTCGTGAATTCGCAGCAAAAACCAAATTTAAAAGAGTACAAAACACTTCACCAAAAATTGACCGTCTGGGAAAATTACTGCAAATCCATCAGTGAAAATGAAAATTATTCCCAACTCATCGCTGTTGCAGATGAAGGAATCAAAATGGCTAAAAACAATGAAAATTTTTTGGGTTCATTTTATTTTTACAAAGGGTATGGCTACGAATACACCCAAAATCAATATCAAAAAGCCACGGATTGTTACGAAAAATCGCTGCAACTGGCACAGAAAAATAAAAATTTCAGATTAGAGACTTCCGATCTGATGAGGTTGAATTACATGTATTATTCCATCAAGGAGCATGAAAAAGGCAAACAACTTATCGAACATATCAAAAAAGTTGTTGATACAATTAAGGATATTAATTCGAAAGCAACCTTACTGGGAAGTTTAGGCGAATACTATTTAGACAGGTCCGAATTTGAAAATTTCATTACGTATAAACTGAAAGCCATTAATTTGTTGATGGCAGAAAAAGATAAGGATGAGCTCAAAATCAATAATATTGGCGTTTCTTATCTGCAGATCTCCGATGCCTACAATGATATGAAACAGTATGAAAAAGCTGTCGAATACTGTAAATATGCGGAACCTTATTTAAAAAGAGATGATGGATTTGCTTTTTTATACAATTCGTACATCGAAGCTTTCACGCATCTTGATGATTTAAGATCTGCGCAAAAATATTATAAAAAATTATACGAATTAGCTGATGGTAATTCGGTTCTGGATTTAAATGTAAGCTACGGAAATAGAAATATGGCCGAATTTTACCTGCAGAAAAATAGACTGGAATTAGCAGATGATTTCGCTGATAAAGCCCTTTTCTTTGGGAAAAAATCCCAAGATGAGGAAATTTTGATGGAAGCAAATGTCGTAAAGGGAAAAGTTTTATTTGCCGAAAAAAAATACAAGGAAGCCATCGATCAATTGACTCTCGCTTTAAAATACGCCTATATTTATGACAAACGTTTTTTCATCGAGATCAACAAGAAAATTTCTGAAAGTTATGCCGCACTTCAGCAATGGGAAAAAGCGTATCAATATCATGAAATCTACTCCCGAACCAGCGATTCTCTCTTTTTAGAATCCGGAAAACAAAGTTTAGCCAATGCAGAAGCAACCTTTCAGAATAAAAATAAACAGAAAGAAATTAAAACATTATCAGCTTTGAATGTTGAACATGAGCGAAATATTGCCAATGCGAAAAGACAGCGTATTTATCTTATTTCAGGCTTGTTTCTGATCGCCATTATTGGAGGCTTGCTTTACTATCAAAGTCAAAATCGAAAGAAGATCAACGGGAAATTATCCAGATTAAATTTAGAACTGGAGAAAGCCAATAAAACTAAAATGCAATTTTTTGGGATCTTAAATCACGATCTGAGAAGTCCGGTTGTTGGACTCATTCATTTTTTACATTTACAAAAAGAGTCGCCTGAAATTTTGGATGAAGTAACGAAAGAACGTTTGCAAAATCAATCTTTCAAAGCCGCCGAAAATCTTTTGGTTCAAATGGAAGATCTTCTTTTATGGAGCAAAGGGCAAATGGATCATTTTCAACCCGAGAAAAATCAAGTTTCTGTTGAAACCATTTTTCAGGATATCAAAGAGAATTTTTCCTGGGAAGATCGGGTAAAGATTTCGTTTGAAGTTCCGGAAGAACTTTCTGTTTTTACCGACAAAGAATATTTAAAGACCATCACTCGGAATTTAACGAACAACGCCATCAAAATTTTAGAAAAAGTAGAAAATCCCACGATTTTATGGAAAGCGATTGACCATGAAACTTTTGTGGAATTACTGATTACAGACAACGGAAAAGGAGCGATGCCGGAAAAATTTCGTGCTTTATTTGATGAGAATGTTTCCATTGGAATTAAGAGCGGTCTAGGAATGCATTTGATCCGTGATCTGTCAAAAGCCATTGATGCGGAGATTTCTGTAGATTCTGTAGACAATGTTGGAACGAAAATAATACTGAAAATCCCGAAGTCGAAATGATTTCATAGGAATACTATTTTTTACTTTACCAATTCTTCAAATAACCTTTCAAAAGTCAAATCCAGATCTTTCGTTTTTCCCGGATGTGGTCGAGAAGTTTGCACGACTGAACTTCTAACTGCAGTCAACCATCGAAATCTCTCCGGAATATCAAGTTTTGCAATTTCGCCGCCATCTTTTGAACCGTTGGCAACTTTTTCAAAACTTTCCAGATTTTGCTGAATGTCTTCGAAATCCATTTTGCTGTGCATGAGTTCAAATTTTTTCGGACAAATACTGAATTCGATTCGTATATATTTTTCCTTTTTCGAGAACATAACAAGACCGATGTTGAAAAATTCTTCTCTCTCCACCTTTGGAACCAAGCGTATTACAGCGTATTCGTATAATTTATCCTCTTGCATTTTGGGCTTCATTTAAAAAGATTTCTGAATTCGCTAATCGTGTTTTCAAGAACTGAAAATATATTTCTCTAATTTCATCCGGATTTTCATCGGCATCATTCCACTGCAACCAATCTATAGGAATGAGATTCACTAAACTGCGGAAAAATTCGTCGTTTAAATGTTCTTTTGCAAATTGATCTGCTTGAGTGAGTTCGCTGGCTTGTGAAAGCAAAACATGATCTTTTACATATTTAAAAGGAGTTTTTGCAGCGGCATCAAAATTTTGCCAGGAATGGTGAAAATAAAAAGAAGCGCCGTTATCGATGATCCACAATTCTTTGTGCCACATCAAAAGGTTCGTATTCTTGAAAGTCCGGTCGATATTCGTCGTAAAAGCATCCAGCCAAACAATTTTTGAAGCCAAAAGCGGATCAACTTTAATGGAAGAATCGTAAGCGATCGCACCGGAAAGGAAATGCAAACCCAAATTCAAACCTTCGGAAAATTTCAGCAAGTCCTGAATTTCTTCGTCGGCTTCCATTCTTCCAAAATCTACATCCAGATTAGCGAAAACGAGTTCCGGAATTTGAAGTCCTAATTTCAGGGCGATCATTCCACCCAACAATTCCGAGATCAGCATTTTCACGCCATGTCCGGCGCCGCGAAATTTCAAAACATATTTAAAATCGTCATCAGCTTCGGCAAGCGCAGGAAGAGAACCGCCTTCTCGCAAAGGCAAAATGTAACGCATCACCGTAACTGTTCGCAAAGATAAATCGTTTCTCATGTCGCAAAAATACAAAAAAGTGGCGGGTTTCGAGTTTCGAGTTTCGTGGTTTGAGATGCGAGATGCGAGATTCAAGTTTCAGGATTCGATTTAAGATTTTTTTAGTGTTTATGGTAAAAAAACAAGTATTGAAAAACTTCAAATAAAATTGCAAACTAACCAATCATTATAAATTAGTCCTTCAATTCCGAACCTCGTAACCCGAAACCCTAAATTCTTCTCAGTCGTTATGATAAGGTTTTCCCTGCAAGATCTGATCTGCTCGATACAATTGTTCCACAAAAAATAAACGGATCATCTGATGCGTAAAGGTCATTTTGGAAAGTGAAATTTTTTCATTGGCGCGGTCGTAAATTTCCTCTGAAAAACCATAAGCACCGCCAATAAAGAAAGAAACCTTTTTTACGGAAGAATTCATCCAATGATCGATCTTGGCAGAAAATTCACGACTCGTAAACTGTTTCCCTTTTTCGTCCAGAAGAACGATGAAATCTGAATTCTCACTTTGATTTAAAAATAATTTTCCTTCTTCTTTCTTTAATAATTCAGGTGAAAGATTCTTTGCATTTTTCACATCGGCGATTTCTGTCAGGTCAAAATTCCAGTGTTTCGGCAGACGATTTTGGTAATATTTAATGAGATTTTGAATTTCCTTATCATCGGTTTTACCAATACATACTAAATTGATTCTCATTTGTTATCTTTGTGTTGCAAATATAGATTAATGGGTCTGAAAACTCCTAAATTCCTTCTCAAAATACATGGATTTCTTAATGATATTCATATTCCTTTTTTAGGGATATCCCTCTGGAAAATGTTCGAAATTTACGGACAGGGTGTTTTCAAAATGCAGATCGGCAGGATCGCTGCGAGTATTTCCTGGAGTTTCTTTTTGAGTCTGTTTCCTTTTATTCTTTTTTTACTTTCACTTTTGCCCTATTTGCCGCACTACGACAAGCTTCAGTTTTATATTTTCGAAGTTTTGATGCACAATGTTTTTCCATCACATATTCAAAATGATGTAACAGGTTACATCAAGGATTTTATTATTCCAAATATGAAAAACATCAGCAATCTGACCATTATTTTTGCGATGGTTTTTGCAGTAAACGGAACACATTCCTTGATTAATGGGTTTAATCTGAATACCAATTTACAGCGTGGCGTGGTAAAAGAATATTTCGTGGCTTTTGGTATTACGATCGCCTTTATATTTTTGATAATCGCTTCATTGTTGGGAATTTATTACAGTGAAGTTGTGCTGAAACTCTTCACGCCACAGATCAATATTTCCTGGTTTGTAGATAATATGGCGAAAATCATTGGATTTATTTCGTTCCCAATTTTCTATTTTATTTTGCTTGCCCTATTTTATTGGGTGGGTTGTTTGAAGATCACGACCTTCAAACAGGCGATGCCGGGCGCGATTTTGACTACGGTTTTATTCATGCTGCTCACGTACCTTTTTGCGATCTATGTTAAAGATTTTGCGAAATATAATGTGCTTTACGGTTCCATCGGTTCCATTATTTTGGTGATGGTTTGGGTAAATGTAAATATTATTTTAATTCTTCTGGGGAATGAATTGAATATCGCAATTAAGAAAGTTCGCGTGGAAAAAATGATTTCTGACGAGATGAAATCGAATAATCTGGAATATGATTCTAAAATTTTTCCGGAGTTAGATTGATCGTATTGATTCCTTGTTTATCATTCTCTGTTTAATCTTCTCTTTCCAACAAATTTTAATAAAGAATATCCTGAAATTCCGGCAATAACGGAAGCGACAAGAATTGCAAATTTTGCCTCGTCCTGAATTTCGGGATGATTTTTAAAGGAAAGTAAAGCGATGAATATTGACATCGTAAAGCCAATTCCAGCCAATAGTCCGGCTCCCAACATTTGACTCCAGGAACTTTTGTCGGGTAAACTTGATATTTTTAATTTAATAAAAATCCAGGAAAATAGATTGATCCCAATTATTTTACCCAAAATTAATCCTAAGATAATTCCATATCCGAAATTGCTGAATAATCCATCGACCATTCCATCTTTGAATTTAATATTGGTATTTGCGAGTGCAAAAAGGGGCATAATTAAAAAATTCACGGGAAGATGAAGTTTTTGTTCCAGTTTTTCAAGCGGCGAAATTTCAGTGGTTGAAATATTAGTAGGAATTGTAAATGCAAGCAAAACTCCCGCAATTGTCGCGTGAATCCCGGAATGGTGCATAAAATACCAGAGAAAAACGCCTGGAATTAAATAGAAAACATGCTTTTTGAAATTCAGAAAATTTAAGAGGGCTAAAATCGCCACCATTAAACCACTTAATGCAATATAATTCCAGTGAATTTGATCGGTGTAAAATATTGCGATGACTAAGATTGCTCCCAAATCATCGACAATTGCGAGCGCCGCTAGAAATATTTTTAAAGAGAGCGGAACTTTTCTTCCCAACATTGAAATAATCGCCAAAGAAAAAGCAATATCTGTCGCCATGGGAATTGCCCAACCTTTTGCGTAATCTGTTCCCTGATTGAAAAGATGAAAAATCAAAGCTGGAACCAACATTCCGCCGACGGCTGCAACGATCGGTAATGAAGCGCTTTTGACCGTAGAAAGTTCCCCTTCGATGATTTCCCGTTTGATCTCTAAACCTACGAGTAAAAAGAAAATCGCCATCAAACCATCATTGATCCAAATGCTTAATGGATAATTAAGATGAAAAATTTCGGTTCCAATTTTTTGATTTAGTAATTCCTGAAATGCTTCGCCCATCGAGGAATTAGCGATCATTAATGATAATCCTACACAAACCATTAAGACGATTCCGGAGGACTGCGAACTTTGGAGAAAATTTCTAAAATACTTGGTGATGAGCATGAATTATTATTTTTTAAAGACGTTTAACGCGCGAAACGCCATTAATATTTTTGAGCTGTTTGAAAGTTTCTTCCAGCTGACTTCTGTTTTTCACTTCGAGCGTGATGGTTCCCAGGAAAATTCCGTTATTCGATTCGATCGACATGCTTTTCATATCCATGATCATCGAGTTACTGATTACTGCAGTAATATCGTTGATCATTCCCATTCGGTCGAGACCTTCAATTTCAAATTTTATTCTGTTTTTGAAACTTTCTTCATTCACCCATTTCGCAGGTAAAACTCTGTAATCGTATTGTGCGCGAAGGTTGATCGCATTCGGACAACTGTCGTGATGAACTTTGATACCATCTGAAATGGTGATAAACCCGAAAATTTTATCCCCCGGAATTACGGTGCAGCATTTCGCAAACGAGTAATCCATTTTCTGCTCATCTTTTCCAAAAACGATCATGTCGAGATTGGTTTCGGGAGTTTCTATAAATAGTTCGTTTTTGTTGGGAGACTTTCTGAAACGATTTAAAATATTACCGAAAATTCCTTTCCCTTCCGTGTATTTTTTAATATCACCCGTGTCTAAATTTCCATTTTGAAAGCTTAAAAATAATTCCTGCGACGTTTTCAGCGCAAAAAATTTCTGCATTTTATTGATCTCCTCGTCGTTAAAATTCAATTTTGCATGGCGCATTTTTCTTTGCAAAATTTCTTTTCCTTCTTCTACCAAATGATTATTTTCGGAATTTAAAACTGCTTTGATTTTTGATTTTGCTTTTGAAGTTACCACAAAATCTAACCAATCCACTTTAGGTTTTTGGTTTTGAGAGGACAAAATATCGATCTGATCACCATTTTGCAGAACATAGGATATCGGGACCAACTTTCCGTTCACTTTTGCACCAAGACATTTCATTCCCAGATCGGAGTGTACCGAAAATGCAAAATCGAGTGCCGTAGAACCAATCGGTAAAATTTTAATTTCTCCTTTTGGCGTGAAAACAAAAACTTCTTTGGAATAAAGATTAAGTTTTATATTATCTAAAAGTTCTGTCGTGGAAAGTGATTGCTGATTTTCTAAAACCTCGCGGATCTCGGAGACCCAGGTTTCAAAATTTTTCTCGTCTGAATTTTGGCGAAAACCTTCTTTGTATTTAAAATGAGCTGCAACGCCTTTTTCTGCAATATCATCCATTCGATCGGACCGAATTTGAACTTCGATCCATTTTTTGTCGGGACCAAGAACGGTTAAATGCAGACTTTCATACCCTGTAGATCGAGGTTGCGAAATCCAGTCGCGCATTCTTTGCGGATTGCTGTGATAAAGATCTGTAACAATGGAATAAATTTTCCAGGCGAGAAATTTTTCGTTCTTTGCGTCGGATTTATAAATAATACGGATCGCGTAATTATCGAAAACTTCATCAAAAGTAACGCTTTGCTTCAGCATTTTTCTATAGATAGAAGAAATGGCTTTTGCTCTGCCTTTGATGGTGAAATTCAGACCTTCCTCGTTCAGCTGTTCTGATACTTCTTTTTTAAATTCTTCGACATATTTTTCGCGGCTTTCTTCTGCGAGTTCTAATTTTTCAGAAATTTCAACATAAACTTCTGGACTGTTAAATTTTAAAGATAAATCCTCCAGCTCTGATTTGATGTTGTAGAGTCCGAGTCGGTGCGCAAGTGGCGCGTAAATATAAACCGTTTCTGAGGCGATTTTTTTCTGCTTTTCCGGCGTCATGCTTTCCAGCGTTCGCATATTGTGAAGCCGGTCTGCAATTTTTATCAAGATAACCCGGAAATCTTCTGATAGGGTAAGTAAAAGTTTTCTGTAGTTTTCGGATTGAATGGAAATATTCTGATGGTTCATCACCGATATTTTGGTGAGTCCATTGACGATATCTGCAATTTTTTTTCCAAAAATTTTGTTGATGTCTTCGTAGGTATAATCTGAATCTTCGATGACATCGTGTAACAAAGCACAGGCAATTGAAGTTGCGCCCAAACCCACTTCATTGGCAACAATTTTTGCAACTTCGATCGGGTGATAAATGTAAGGTTCGCCGGTTTTTCTACGCTGATCTTTGTGAGCATCCAAAGCAATATCAAACGCTTTTCGGATGAGTTTGTTCTGTTCCTCATCTAAAGCGCGATAGGTATTTGAGATCAAATCTCTGTAACGTGCGAGTATTTCTTTGTTTTCCTGTTCTAAATCGTAAACCATTCAAAATGCCAATTAAGACACGAAAATACGAAAATCTGAGGGATTCTGTCCGGATTAATTTAAAATATTTTCGAGTATGAAAGGTGCGAATATGTCGATTTTCACCACATCAATAATCGGAAAATGATGCGATTTATTATTTTTATCTTCGAAAAAAAGTTCATATTTTGAAATAGAAAGCAATAATTGACTAAAATACGGATATGAATATAATGCTAAGTTTATCTGGAAAGCTTGTTGATACTGAAATTTTATCGCGTAAATACAATTCAATAAATATTAAAATATAAACTTTTTTAAAGTTTTAATAATTTACCGTCTGTTTTGAAAATTAAATTCTTAATTTCGACTTACTAAATACAAACAATTATACTATGAAGAAAATTTACTCGGGTTTAGCAATCATTTCGATGGTTCTCCTCTCCAATTCGGCATTTTCTCAACAGAAAATCTCGGCGGATCAAATTCAACCTGTTTTAGACAAGTTGGAAACATTAGGTAAACAAAATCCTTCTGGGGCGATTCCGCTGGATAAATTATCTAAAGAAGAATTTGCTTTGTACAGAACATACAAATCGCAACAAACTGCCACTAACAAAAATCTTAAAACTTATCCTTACGGAATTACGGAGCAAGATTTAAAAGTTAAAGTTTCGCAAACTGAAGTGCAACCCATTTTGAACAAGATCAAAAATCTGGGCGATTCACCACTTGCTTTTCCTGAGCATCTTTTTACGCAGCAGGAATTAAAAACTTTGAGAATTTATGAACTTCAGAATCTAAAAACTCCTAAGGGATCTTCGCCGGCATCTGGCGAGAAACTTTTAAATAAAGCCTACGCTTTAAATGGAAGAAATGCAGCGCGCCCTTTCGGTACGATGCCGCTTGTACCACCGCATACCTTAACTCCTACAGGAGCAATACCACTTCCGAGAGCAATCTACGCAGATGATATCGCAGGCAACGGAAAATTGTATGCTCTGGATAATGCCAGTAGAAATCTAGTCACTGTAAATAATATGGGTACAGTAACAGATATTGGTGCTGTAAATCCTATTCCTGCTGCTTCCACTTTATCTGGATTATCCTGGGATGCTACAAAAAGTAAAATGTTTGCCATTGCAATTGGCGCAACTGGCGGAGAATTGTACAGTATTAATTTGACCACAGGAGCTGCAACTTTAGTTGGGGCGATCACAGGAATGACGACACCGATATGGCTGGAAATCGATAATGCAGGGAATGCTTTCTCCGCAGATATTACCAGTGATAAACTGTATTCTATTAATTTAGCGAATGGAGCTGCGACTGAAATCGGAGCTTTAGGAGTTAACATGCAATTTGCGCAGGATGCTGATTTTAATAAAGATACAAACGTTCTTTATGCGGCTTCTTATACAGGTGGTGGCGTTGGTGGAATCTACACCATCAATACGACAACGGGTGCTGCGACTTTAGTCGGAGATACAACTCCTGATAACGCTGAATATACGATGTTCAGTGTCGCAAATACAACAGAACCAGTTCTGGATAAAGCGTTTACTAAAAACTCTAATCCAAATGTTCCCGTAGTTTTTGGTACCATGCCTTTAACTCCGCCGAATACATTAACTACCATCAATCCACTGTCTACTCAAATATTTGCGGATGATCTGGCAGGCGATGGAAACCTTTATGGTTTAGATTATGGCGGACTGAAACTGGTTAAAATTTTCAGCGACGGGACAAGTCAACCAGTTGGAGCACTTACAAATTTAGTTGCAGGTGACGGCGTAACAGGATTATCATGGAATCGTGCAAACAATAAAATGTATGCCACCTCACTAAACGCTACTGCAGCCACACTTTACACTGTAGATTTAGCAACTGGTACACTTACCGTTGTCGGAACAATCGCAGGTTCACTTGCACCGATCTGGTTAGAAATTGATAACGCAGGTCTTGCTTACATTGCAGATGTTTTAACAGATAAATTGTATTCTCTTAATCTAACAACTGCTGTTGCGACAGAAGTAGGAAACTTAGGAATAAATATTCAGTACGCTCAGGATGCTGATTTCAATACTTCCAATAATGTTCTTTACATGGCAGCTTTCTTAAGCGACCAAACAAGTAACCTCTATACCGTAAATACTGCGACAGGTGCTGCAACTTTAGTGGGAGATACTGCTGCTAATGAATTAACTACGTTCACAATTGCAGATACAATACCAAATGCTCCTCTTGTTCCACCATTGACTTGTGGTGATACATTCCTTGATTCTGGAGGCGCTGCTGGAAATTACTCAAACAATGAAGATATTGTTTATCATTTTGCACCTACAACAGCGGGACAAGGTGTTAAAATAACTTTCACGCAGGTGGAAATTGAAAAATCTTCTGGAACCGGAACTGTTGGTGGATGTTGGGATTATTTATCATTCTACAATGGACCAACGATCAACTCTGCTGTTTTAGCAGCGGTAAAATGTGGGGAAACAAGTGGACCTCCATCTGTTCCTGCAAGTTCATTGCTGGTAGGTGATTCTTTCACTTCAACTGATCCAAGCGGACAATTGACCGTGAGATTCCGTTCAGATTCAAGTTTGCCAAAAGCAGGTTGGTCTGCAACGATCACTTGTGCAAGTTTAGCAGTAGATAATGTGAATGGAAGTAAATTCAGTTATTACCCGAATCCAACTACAGGAATTTTAAATATTACAGCTTCTGGTAAAATAGAAAATGTAGAAGTTTATAATTTGGTTGGACAAAAAGTAATGAGTTTTTCACCAAAAACTGATAAATCAGAAATCAATATGTCATCTTTAGCAAAAGGCGTTTACCTTGTAAAAGCACTTGTTAACGGTAAAGTGGTTACCAATAAAGTGATCAAACAATAATGATTGATCATTTCTAAAAAGTATTCTAAAAAATACATTAATTAAGAACCCTTCAAATTTTTGAAGGGTTCTTTTATTTTTAATTGATGATGGGAAAAGTAATCCCAAAAATTTTCTGCAATAGTAAAATTGAATTTTTTATTTATGAGTTTTTTCCAAATAAAACTTCGGAATTCATACCTAACAATTTGCCATGATGGTTAATTTTAGGTGAAGAATAGATCAGAGCTTTGGCACGAATGGCCGCAACTTTTTTTAGATATCCCAATGACTGCGCATCTTTTATTGTAACGTTTGCTAAATAATTTTGATGGCGAACCTCGTTACTCTTAAAAATTTCGGTTACTTTTTCTTCCTCCATCGGTATTTTAACTTTTACACTTACAACTAAACTGTCGTCTTCCAATTGGGTCTTGTCATGGAAAAAAGAACGCCAGATCGATGTTTTAATTTCCTTGGAAATTGGTTTCTCATGCAGGTACATAATGAAAGTTGAATCAGTGAAACCTGCACTCTCTAAATCTGCGGATATTTTTGCAGACTGGTCTTGGCTGTGAAATAAGCCTGTGATGATTGAAGACATAATTTCGGTTTTTGATTATAGTTTCTTTACAAAGTTTACGAAAATAATGTCATATAAACAAGTTTTTGAGTCATATTTAAGTTTTCTCTCAATGGTAATATAATTGTGTTGCAGTAGATTTTCATTATTAAAAATTTTATTTCGTTATATTTGAAATCAAAAAGTTCGATGTACAAATTAGTTGCTCTCCTTTTCCTTTCTGCAAATGTTCTTTTTGCGCAAAATTTGGCTCAGAAGTTAGATGTTGCCACCAAAAATTTACTCAACACTGCTCCAGCATTTTCCGCGAACCTGTCTATTTATGTGTCAGATGAAAGTGGAAATTTTATTTATGAATATCAGGGAAATCAAGGATTATCAACGGCTTCGACGCAGAAGATTTTTACCGCAGCCGCAGCTTTAGAAACTTTGGGGAAAAATTATCAGTTTACGACAACTTCCTCATATTCCGGCTCCATTAATGGTGGAAATTTGTCAGGTAATCTTTACATCAAATCCAATGGAGATCCTACTTTAGGAAGTTGGCGCTACGAAGGTTATAAACCTGAAAATTTTAAGCAAAAATTAATTGCTGCTTTAAAAGAGAAAAATATTTCAAAAATTTCCGGCGACTTGATAATTGATGACTCCTATTTTGACTTTCAAAGTACGCCCGGAGGTTGGCCATGGAATGATATGGGTAATTATTACGGAGCGGGAGTTTTTGGAGTGAACTGGCGCGAAAATCAGTTTGATATCAACATGACTGGAAAAGAAATGAAAGCCTTTAATGTAGATTTACCTAATGTGAAATGGGTCAATAATTTAAAAAACGGGGGAAGTTCTGATGAAAGTTTAATTTATACGGCACCCTATTCAGATGTCGCTTACATTAACGGAACATTGCCTGCAAAAAACATCACGGTTTCGGGCGCAACACCAAATCCGCCGCTTACTTTTGGTACCGAAATTCAAGCTTGGCTGAAAGAAGCTGGAATTGATTTTAAAGGTAATGTAACTTCCACATCAATGCAGGAAATAAAAGGCGAAAAGATATCAAATGCTCCTAAAACTAATATTATTCTGGAATATAGATCGCCGACTTTAGACAAGATTATCTTTTGGTTTATGCGCAAAAGTATTAATTTTTACGGAGAAACTTTAATTAAAACTTTAGGAAAAGAAAAGAAAAATGAAGGAAGTTTTGACGCGGGAGTTTCTTATTTAAAAGAATTTTGGAAAAGCAGAGGAATTAATCCTGCGATGATCAATTTTGCCGATGGAAGCGGACTTTCCCCTCAAAACTACGTTTCTGCGCGAGCCGAGGTTCAGTCTTTGGTCTGGAGTAAAAAACAGTCCTGGTTCAATGAATTTTTTGACGGGTTTCCAACGCAGGGAAATGGGATGAAAATGAAAAGCGGTACGATGAAGGATACCAAATCTTTTGCAGGCTATCACACATCGAGCGACGGGAAAAAATATGTTTTTGCGATCATCATTAATAATTACCAGGGTGGCAATGTAAGTGATGCATTATATAAAGTCTTAAATGTTTTGAAATAATTCCAGAAAAATAATCAATGAAACGCAGAAGTTTTTTTACTAAAATAAATAATTGGGTCATTTACATCTTATTGACTTCGGCGGTTGCAGGAGTAGTAATTGCATCAATTGTACTGATCGACTATTTACGGAAAGAGGAAATTAAAAGAATAGAACTTTTTGCAACTGCCATCAAATATCAGCAGGAAGAGATCATTGAAGATCCTATTGCACTTGATTTATTATTGCAGATCAGTAAAACGAATAATACAATTCCGGTGATCGTGACCGACAAAAATAAAATTCCAATTGGTCCTGATTTCCAAAAAAATATTCCGGAAAAAATACAGCAAGATCCTAAAAAGATGTTGGCATTGCTTCGGAAAATGGAAAGTTCTTACCGACCTATCGAACTTCAAATGCCCGATGGAAATAATCAGTATGTTTTTTACACCAACTCTGATCTGCTCAATAATTTACGCTATTCGCCCTACATTTTAGGATCACTGATCCTTGCGTATATTTTCTTCTCCTTTTGGTTTTTACGCACCATTAAAAAAACCGACGAAGGTTATGTTTGGGCAGGTTTGGCTAAAGAAACAGCGCATCAGATCGGAACACCGCTTTCTTCCATGATCGGCTGGATCACAATTCTTCGCATGGAAAATGAGAATAGTGAAGGCGTAAAAGAAATTGAGAACGACATCAACCGACTGAAAACAATTTCTGAAAGATTCTCTAAAATTGGATCTGTCCCGGAACTCAAGGATTTGAACATCAATGAAACTTTACAGCAGAATTACGATTATTTGAAGTCCAGAATTTCAAAAAAAGTCATTTTCAGGTTGATATTGCCGAAGCAGGAAATTTTGGTTCCACATAACCGAATTCTCCTCAGTTGGGTCATGGAAAATATTGTAAAAAATGCGGTCGATTCTATGAAAGGAGAAGGGAGATTAGAAATTGAACTTTACGAAAAAAATAAGTATACGGTCATTGATTTTAAAGATTCCGGTGCGGGAATGACCAATTATCAATCCAGAAATGCTTTCAAGCCTGGATATTCTACAAAAAAACGTGGTTGGGGTTTAGGACTGTCTTTGGCAAAAAGAGTGATCAAAGAATATCACAACGGAGATATTAAAATTGCGCAGACTGAAGTTGGAAAAGGAAGCACCTTTCGAATTATAATGAAAAATTCTTAAGCAGCTGTTAAGGTATTGAGACAAAGATAATTGGGTGAAAACACGGTAGCGATTTTAAATTTTTTCAGGATTTATTGTTTAATTTAGTACACTCAATAAAACCAATATCATGAAAAAAATTCTAGTCACTTTTTCACTGCTTTTTATTTTTGCAGCGAATGCCCAAATTATCGATTTCTTAAAAGATAAAGTTAAAGAAAAAGCCACATCAGTGGTAGGAGAGAAGCTCATCGGAAATTTAACAACTGAAGCAATCACCACTAATTTTAAAGATTGCAACAAGTCAGACGTAAAAAATGCCGACTTCGGAAAAAACGAAAAGTATACCAATCTTTGCAGTACTCAATTTTCTCAAAGTTCAGGTTATGCTTTAAAACCGGGATATTATACATTAAATCTAAAGAGTTTTTGTTTGAAAGCCGGAACTCACGCACCCAGCAAAGGTGACGGCTATTTGTATGCTCCCGTGAAAGGTCCAAAGAAAGAAATTATAAATTCCCTCGTAAAAAACTGGTATTTGCATCAGGAAATTCCGCAGCAGACAGTACAGGCTTTGGTTTGGGGAGTTATTGCGAAATCCAGTTTCAAAAATATGAGTCCGGATCTGCAACTCGCCGCTGCAACACTTCTTACTAAAAGTGAATTGTTTCAACTGTCGAAAATGGGACTCGATTTTGTGCCTGATAATTTGATGTCTAAAGCAAAAAGCAATCTTCCACAACCGGTTCAAGTGGCTTTAGACGCGGAGAACAAGATCCGAAATTTCTTTAGTTCATCTTCCTCAAATTATGCAGATCTGGAACGTTTGGCAATGCTCGGCGGAGTAAATCCCCAAACTTCTGAAATTTCTTATGGAACATGGGGACTTCATCCCAAAGGATACTATGTTTCTTACCAACCTCATGGTTATCGGGAAATGACGGTAAAAATTTATGTTCCAAGTACGATAACCAATACTACTTTTATTCCGTCAGATGATGTTGCTGTTCCTGCAAATACCGGAAGTCAAAGATTAATGGTTTCTGATGTTCTGAACTGTAAATAAATTTTTCATAATAATAAAAAATGCCGTTTCCATAAGAAGCGGCATTTGTTTTAAACTCTCTTTCAAGAGAAAATTTATTTTAAATTTTGATTTTTATAAATGATGTAATAATTTTCATCTAAAATAACTGGTTTCGCTGAACTTAATTTCACAGTTTTCCAGTTTTCTGTTGGTGAAATTACCTTTGTTCCATTAATTCTAATGGGTAATCGAAGGTTATCAATGATATTAGTATAACGATATTTCAAAATATTTCCCACTTGCGAATATTCCAAAGTGGGAATCTTTGTTGTTCTTAAATATTGATTAAAAACGGAAGAAAAATCAATGCCCGATTTTTTAGATATATAATCTTCGACTTGTTTCGTAGTCACTGTTTGGTGATAAAAATCTTTGTTTAAACCTCTCAAAATTTCTCTAAACTTCTCATCATTATTAATAACCTGACGGATCGTGTGGATCATATTTGCACCTTTGTAGTACATATCGCTGCTTCCCTCATTTCTTACCCCGTATTTTCCGATAATTGGGGCGTCATTTCTAATGTTTTTTCGGATTCCGATGACATATTTTTCTGCGGATTTTTTATCCATATAATCTTCAACAAAGAGGGTTTCCGAGTAATTCGTAAAACTTTCGTGAATCCACATATCGGCTTGATCTTTTGCCGTGATGTTATTCGCAAACCATTCGTGGCCGCTTTCGTGGATAATAATGAAATCCCAGTTTAAACCAACGCCAGTTCCGGAGAGATCACGTCCTAAATATCCATTTTCAAAATGATTTCCGTACGCGACAGAACTTTGGTGCTCCATTCCCAAGTAAGGACTTTCTACCAATTTATAAGAATCTTCGTAAAAAGGATAAGGTCCAAACCAATGCTCAAAAGCTTTCATCATAGGTTTTACCTGTGCAAATTGCTTTTTTGCTTTCTCCAGATTATAATCAAGTACCCAATAATCCAGATCTAGTTTTCCTTTTTCGCCGTTGTAGGTTTCTTTAAAATTCACATATTTCCCCACGTTAGGAATGATAGAGTAGGTGTTAATCGGGTTTTTGACTTCCCAGGTAAAAATGTTTTTATTATTTTCTGTTGTTTGAGACATCAGTCTGCCGTTTCCTACACCGACCAGATCTTTTGGCGTAATGATTTTCATGACCATTCCATTGTCTGGTTCATCGCTCCAGATATCTTTTGTAGGAAGCCACACCGACGCACCTATTCCTTCCTGTGCTACAGAAATCCAGGGATTATTGTTTTTATCTTTTGTGAAAACCCAACCTCCATCCCACGGAGCATTTTTTGCGATCGTCGGATTTCCGAAAAACTGAATGGTGAAAGAATGTGTTTCGCCCTTCTTGTAATTTCTTTTCGTTTCAATGAAAATAAAATCGCCATCTCTTTTTGAAGTGCATAGTTTTTCGTCAGAATTGATGATCTTGTAGTTCATCGGTTGTTGCAGATCGATCTGAAAAACAGGATCCGTAACATCTTTCGTAATTTCAAAAGTAATTTTATTCGTGCCTGAAACCGATTTTTCTTCAAAGTTCGGTTCAACCGTAATTTCGTATTTTTTGACATCCCAGAAATTTCTGAATTGAGTGTCTGAACCTTTTAGAGAATCCTGTTTCGTAAAATTTTGAGCAGGTAAAATACCGGAAAGTAAAATGAGAAAGAGTGCGAATTTTTTCATAGTAATAAAGTAAGAGAAACAAAGATAATTATTATTTGCATTATTAAATTTTGGAAACATAGGTTTTCCTTTATAGGTGTCGTTAAAAATCAGTATTTTTGGCAAAATTACTTTAATGAAACTTAGAACGATCATACCAATTCTAGCCTTTGCTTTTTTAATTTCATGTAACAAAGACAATGAAATTCTCAATACTTTAAACGATTACAATACTTCGATGGAATCTAAAGGTTATCACTTTGGTGACCCGCTCAATTTACCAAAAGAAGTGACCGGTAATGCAGAAAGTGTTTCCATCAGTTTTGGGGATAAAGCAACATCGAGTTTGGTTGTTGATCCGAAATTTTTCACATTAGGCGATAATGCGGTTACATTTATCATCAAGAAAAAAGGAGGTGAAACGCTAAATCAGGATGCAACGATCAATGTTTTTGCAAAAAATCCGGAAGCGACGTTGAATTATGAGATCATCAAAGAATATCCACACGATCCCAAAAATTTTGTTCAGGGTTTTCAGCTGGAAGGCAATACGATCTATGAATCTGATGGACAGGAAGGTTCCTCCAGGATTTTAAAATATACGTTAGGAACAACGACGCCGATCGCATCTACGAAGCAACCTGGTAAAATATTTTCTGAAGGTTGTACCATTGTAGGCGATAAAGTTTTTCAATTAACCTGGCTGGATAAGAAAGGTTTTGTTTACGATAAAAATTCTTTAAAATTATTGAGCGAATTTCCTTATCCAAATGTCATGGGCGAAGGTTGGGGTTTAACGTATGACGGTAAAAATCTGATCGCTTCTGATGGAACTAAAAATATTTATTTTCTAGATGCTTCGGATCCCTCCAAAATGGTTCGTTATATCGCAGTTGCGGGAAATACAGAGGCTTTCGATCAACTCAATGAGCTGGAATATCACAATGGATTTATCTATGCAAATGTTTGGCAAAAACCCATTATCTTGAAAATTAATCCCGCGAACGGGGAAGTTGTTGGGAAATTTGATTTCTCTGAAATTGCGAAAAAAAATACCACAGGAAATGATGATGTATTAAACGGAATCGCTTTTAAAGGAGAAAATATGTTGATTACGGGGAAAAATTGGTCTAAAATTTATGAAGTTGCGATTAAATAATTGAATGCTAAGAATTGAAATTTGAAAATTTGTAAAATCATATTTCTATTTTTAATTTGCTCACTTTCTGCGCAGAAAAATCTTGCATTCGATTCTTTAAAATTAAAAGAGGTTCGGGATTTATTTGCCGATGATTACGGAAATATTTATCTCTACAAAAACAAAGATTTCAGCTTTACCAAATACGATTCTCTCGGAAATCAGAAAGGGAAATTAATGTTAACGCTGCCCTTTAAAATTCAGTCCGTTCAAAATCCGTTGAACATTCCCTCGTTCTCTGAGAATGCGCAGGAATTGAAATTCTTTGACCAGAATCTTAATGAAATTCAGACCGTCAATTTTCGACAGAAATTCGGATTTATCAGAATGGTTTACGCCGAAGATTTGCAGCAACTTTGGCTCCTTGATGAAAGTATGAAACGGCTAATTCAGTATAATTTTAGGGATAATAAGATCGTCAATTCTTTTCCCTTCGATATTAATTTTGAAGATCTGACTGACTTCTTGGTATTTGAAAGTAAGGTCTATTTTCTAGGACGAAACCAATTTTCCGTTTATAATTTTAAAGCTGAAAAAATTATTGAGCTACCATTTAAAAATGGAAGAAGACTTCGGCGCGAAAATCAAAATATTTTGATCATGAGCGAAAATTCAGTTCAGAAATTTGAGGATCTTACTCTAAAGACGATTTTTTCTTCGCAAAATTCGCAGATTGTGGATAAAAACTCTGCAGCTTATTTTGTTATCAAAGACAACAAACTTTATCTTTACAAACCCTAATTCAGAAGAAATAATTGATGAAAATCATTTATTGAAAGGGATTACGAGACATATTTAATCATTAATCATCAATTAAATTTAGGAAATGCACATTGCTGTTACAGGAAATATTGGCGCCGGAAAAACTACTTTAACTACCATGTTATCAAAACATTATGGTTGGGATGCGCAATTTGAGGACGTAGATCATAATCCCTATCTGGAAGATTTTTATGCCGATATGGGTAAATGGAGTTTTGCACTTCAAATTTACTTCCTGGGAAGCCGTTTTCAGCAGGTGAAAGAGATTCGCGACAGTGGAAAAAACATTATTCAAGACAGAACCATCTATGAAGATGCACACATTTTTGCAGAGAATCTGAATGATATGAATCTTTTGACGGATCGCGATTTCAACAATTATTCCTCAGTTTTTAATTTAATGAAGAGTTTTGTTTCGGCACCGGATTTGCTGATCTATCTAAAATCCGACGTTCCAAATTTGGTTAAGAAAATTTACAAAAGAGGTCGTGAATATGAAGCGACGATCAGTATCGAGTACCTTTCGAAATTGAATCAGAAATACGAAAAATGGATCTCTACTTATAAGGAAGGAAAGCTTCTTATCATCGAGGTTGACGATCTGGATTTTGTAGAAAGACCGGAAGACTTCGGTTTAATTTTGGAACGGATCGAAACTGAATTGCATGGATTGTTTTAAGTGAACAATTCTTATTTGTTCATTTTCATTTATTCACCTTTAATCTAAATGCCATGATAAAAGTACTTCACAATAATTCATGCTCCAAGTCCAGAGCTATTTTGGAACATTTAGATGAGAACAATGTTGCTTTTGAGATCATTGATTTTATAGAGCATCCTTTAACGGTTTTAGAAATGAAAACGGTTTTGAAGAAACTTCACATGTCTGCAGATGAACTCATCCGTAAAAGTGAACCTTTGTTTAAGGAGAAATTTGCAAATCAAACACTTTCAGAGGATGAATGGATCGATGTTTTGGTTGAAAATCCATCCTTAATTCAGAGACCAATTTTAATCAAAGGAGAAGTTGCAATGGTTGGAAGACCTATTGAAAATGTGAAATACTTTATTGATAATTAAGAAACTCGAACGCAAACTTTATACTAAATCTTTAAAGGCTTTTTCAAGTTCACTATATTTAAAATCAAATCCATGCGATTTGATTTTTTCGTTTGAAGCACGCGTTCCTTCCAAAATAATAGAACTCATTTCTCCAAAGATCTGCTTTAACATAAAAGCAGGAACATTAATAGGAAGGAAAAACTTGCCGGAGATCTTTGCTAACTTTTTCATAAACATCTTGTTCGTCGGTAAATAATCGGCAACAGCGTTGAAATCTCCTTTTAGTTCTGAATTTTCCAAAGCAAATACATACATTTCCACCAGATCGTCAATATGGATCCAGTTCATCCATTGGTTTCCAGTTCCAACTCCTGAGCCGATATTAAGATCCACTGTTTTTTTAAGAAGAGGAAAAGCTCCGCCGTCTTTTGCCAGAACAACAGATGTTCTCAAGCATACGATCCGATCGGAAATATCTGAAAAATGATACGCTGCTTTTTCCCAGTCTTCGCAAAGCGTGGCCAGAAAATCTGGATGTACAATACCGGAGTTTTCGTTTAAAATCTGATCAGAAGTGAAAGTCCCGTAATAATTGATCCCCGACGCTGAAATGAATGATTTTAAATGAACATTATTTGCGATGCAATATTCTTTTAAAAGATTTGCAGTATCGATCCTGCTTGTAAAAAGTTCTTTCTTATAATCATCTGACCATCTTTCGCTGATCGTTGCACCCGCCAAATGTATGATCGAATCTAAATTTTTGAAAGCATTTTCATTGATGAACCCGTCTTCGAGATTCCAGTAAAATTCGTTTGGATCATCAGATTTTTTGCGGGTTATAACTCTTACTTCATGACCTTTGTGTCTCAGTTTTTCAACCAAGGGTTTTCCGATCAATCCAGTTCCGCCGGTAATTAAAATATTCATTTATTTTTTTGACTAAAGCATTATTACGCCGGGAATTTTACCAACTTCTTTATAAATTCTGATGACCTGATCTGCATCTAAAACAAAAGCACTGATACTGATAGAGGTGTACTTGCCGTTTTTACTGTCTCGCGTTGTCAATGTGAATTTCACATCGTCGAAAGCACGGTAGATTTCAGTGATTTTTGCCTCTTCATTGGTAATGATAAATTTATAGAGATAATCCTCCGGGAAATTATGAGTTCCTTCCAGTTTTTCTTTTAACGAAGCGTAAAATTCCTCGGGGTTTTTACCTCCTTTTTCACTTTCTAAATTGTCCATTTTTGTAGGTTTTTACAATGAAAAAATTCCGAAGTACTCGGAATTCAAATATAATTAAATTAAAACGAATTATTTCATCCCCGTCAGTGAATTCATAATTGCGCTTTTATTTTGTTGCTCATGGTTTTGAATGATACTGAACAGTCCGTTCACCATCTGCTCTGAAGCAAATCTGCTGATTCCCCCAGTTACTGCACTTGTAGAATTCTGTCCGCCAAAAAGATTTCCTAAAATGTTGGAACTTCCAAGTGCTGCGTTCAAAGTTTTCACAATTCCAAATTCGTTCAGTTTCGCATCAACCTTTGGTGCGATGGCAGCCATCAATTGCTGCGAAGTTCTTTCTTTAAGGATCTGCGTCGCAACACCAGTTCCGCCTTGAGCGATTCTCACTGCATCTTCCGTCGTAAGATTATTCACTGCATTCACTAAGATTGGTCTTGAAGTATCAACGGTGAACTGCGCCGCCTGTGCGATATAATCTTTTTCTTTTTGAACTAAATTGCTTAATCCCAGTTTTTGTAAAGTGCTGTTTACGTCTTTTAACTGTTGCGGCATTGCAGCATCGATCAACTGGTTCGCCAGAAAACTGTCTTTATTACTGAAGATATTGAGTCCCTTCGTAATTCCACCTAATAATATTGATTTTAAAACTGCTAAACCAACACTTGATGTGGCCAAAGCGACGCAAGATTGGGTGACCGGTGCAAGAGTAACTGCTGTTACTGTCGCTATTAGAAAGGTATTTCTTCTCATGATAGATTTTTGTTAAGTTAATAACGATCTATTCTCAAATATTAAGCCAATTAGCCTACTGTGTGTTTTAACAAAATTTTAAAATAAATTAAGTTTTTTTTAACATTGTATTGTTTTATTATCTAACTTTGATTCAATAAAGGACTAACCATCTTATTATAAATGACTTATAACTATAAAACGATCATATGAAACACAGTAACTTAAAGTTTCCCTGCCTGATTGCTGCATTATACTTCGGTATGAATGTAAGCGCGCAGGAAACTCCGAAAGACACCCTGAAAACACAGCAGATTGAGGAGGTGGTAATGATTGGTTACGGAACGCGGAAAAAAGTTGATAATACAACTGCCATAAGTTCCATCAATTCAGAAGAATTAATGAAGACCAAGGTGCTGAATGCAACCCAGGCAATACAGGGAAAAGCAGCCGGAGTGCAGGTAACTGCATCTGATTTACCTGGAGCGGCTCCAACCATTTTGATCAGAGGTTTAGGAACGGTCTTATCTGGACGAAACCCCTTATATGTCGTAGACGGTTTATTTGTAGATGGCATCGGCAATATCAACTCCAATGATATTTTGACTTATGATATTTTGAAGGATGCTTCTGCATTGGCAATTTATGGTAACCGAGGCGCAAACGGTGTTGTAATCATCACCACGAAATCCGGGAAAGGAAAAATTAGAATAGAGTACGACGGATTTACAGGCGTCAGAGTTCCTCTCAAAAAAGTTAAAATGGCGGGAAGCAATCTATTTGCTAATTACAGCAATACCGCTTTGGGAAGTACAAAATATTCCCAGGATCAACCCGTAAATACAGATTGGTTCAAAACAATTACGCGAGTTGGAACTTATAATCAACACAATATTTCAATCTCCGGTTCCGGAGAAGGTGCAAAATATTTTTTGAGTTTAAGTAATTATGATGAAAAGTCGATCTTAAAAGGAAGCGATTACAACAGAACCACCGTTCGTACGAATAATGAGTTCAAAATTGCAAAGAAGATCACGTTGACACAGACATTAAGTGTGGCTTTTGTGAACAATACACCAAAACCTTTGGGAGCATTTACTACAGCCTATAAACAGTCACCAATTGTACCTGTATTTTTCCCGGATGGAACTTATGGAGTTTCTTTCGTGGGTGCAAATGGTTTCGCCAGTCAAACCGGGTCTAAATTTAATAACGTTGGTAATCCACTTGCACAGCTAGAACTGAACAACGAGCGGTCAAAATCTCTTCAATTACAGGGCGGATTGAAATTAGATATGAACATTTATAAAGATTTAAAATTCACTTCACAATTTTCAGGGGAGTTTTATGATTTTAAAGCTTATGCATATGATAATGGCGTTAGATTACTGGGAGAAAATCCTCCAGGTTTTACAAACAGATTATCAAATACCAAAGAAGATTATTACAACTGGTCATTGACTAATTATTTAACGTACAATAAAAAATTTGCTGAAATACATGATGTTGAGGCAACTGTTGGTACCGAAACTACCGTTAAAGATGGTACTAACAGATTAAGTCTTGTAAGAAATAATGTGCTTGCGGTTCAAAATTACTGGGATGTCGCTGGAACTAATTATGCAAATCCGGATCTGGTAAATCTTGAAAGTGTAAATCAAAATGAAAACAGAACACTGTCTTATTTTGCAAGAGCGCAATATAAATTGATGAACCGATATTTATTAACTGCAACCTTCAGAAGAGATGGTTCCTCACAATTCACAAACGGTAATAAATGGGGGAATTTCCCTTCATTTGGAGCAGGATGGGTTATTTCTGAAGAAAGTTTTTTAAAAGATATAAGTGTTTTGAATCTACTTAAATTAAGAGCAGGATGGGGAAGATTAGGAAATCAAAATGTTCCTTTAAACATCTTACCTTTTGCTTCGGGAACAGGTTATAACTATTCTTTTGGCGGCGGATCTAACTCAAACGGAAACACGATCAATAAAATAATCGACCCCAATTTAACCTGGGAAATTACGGAGGAAACCAGTGGTGGAATTGATTTTGAATTATTTAACAGACGACTTTCCGGATCTGTAGATTTATATGATAAAAAAACGAAGAATATTATCTTGGCTTTATTACCAAGCAGTCCGACGGGGATTTCTACTGAAGGTTTTGCCCAGTTAGGACAAGTTTCTAACAAAGGGTATGAAATCTCATTAAGCTGGAAAGATAAAATCGGTGAAAATTGGTCTTACTCACTGGGTGCAAATTATTCAAACAATAAAAATAATTTAGATGCTATTTCCGATGTTAATATCAGTCCGATTCGCGGTGGTGATTTAGGAAATGGGCAATTCACGAAATATTTTAGTTCAGAGAGTGTTGGTCAGCCTTTAGGCAGTTTTTATCTCTGGGAAGTTTCCGGTTATGATGCAAACGGTAATTTCACCTATACCGATACCAATGGAAACGGTCAAACCGGAAGCAATGACGAGAAAGACAGAAAATATTTTGGATCATACATTCCCACATCAACAATGGGTGTAAATATCGATCTCAATTACAAAAACATAGATTTTTCTGTAAGCGGTTACGGGGCATATGGTTTCAGTGTATACAACGGTAAAAAAGCGCAGCGTTTTGTTGACGAAAATATAGAATACAGCGTTGCTACTAATTATGCAGGTCCGGGAAATTTAAATGCAGGAAATCCAGCACCGTCAAATACAGTCCCTATCGCCTCTAATTATTATTTAGAGTCTGGTGATTTTTTCAGAATAAACAGCATTACTTTAGGATATTCACTATCAAAACCAGTTGAATATATCAGTTCGCTTCGGTTTTATGTGAGTTCCTTAAATCCTTTTATCACCCAAAAATTCACAGGATTTTCACCTGAATTAAATGGTGATGGAAATCCTTACCGTTCTCCCGGGATCGAACTTGATGCTTATCCAACGCTTCGGTCGTTTTTATTCGGTTTGAATATTAAATTTTAAAATTAAAAACAATCATTATGAAACGAAATATCATATTATTATCGGCGATAATGTCGCTCGCAGTTCTGAATCAGAGTTGTAGCGATGATTTCTTAGACGTAAAGCCCACAGAATTTGTTTCTACTACAGATCTTGCATTACTCAATAACAATGCGGGTGCAGAAAGCTTTGTAACTGCAACCTATGCAAAATTCTTAGATTTTAATATCAGTTCATTTCCCTGGATCGGCGTAAGCAGTATTACAAGTGATGATGCCGACAAAGGCTCCTCTCCCGGAGATACAGGTTTAGATAAAGATATATTAGATGCTTTGAACTTCACTGCGACAACACCTTCTTTCAGAGATGTTTTCGAAGGTAATTTTCAGGTGATCAACCGTGCAAATCAAGCTCTTGTTTACTTACCTCAACTCACAAATGCAGATCCTGCTTTGCGCGAAAGGCTTGCCGGAGAAGCTAAATTTTTGCGTGCTTTTTCCTACTTCACTTTAGTTCGTTCATTTGGCGGCGTTCCGGTTCTGGACCATGTTCCTGTTGCTGGTAATGATGCAGACCGAATTATGACCTTAACAAAAAAATCGAAGGAAGAAGTTTACACCTTTATTGAAAAAGATCTTAAGGATGCCATAATGGTTTTACCCGATAAATCTGCTTATTCTGGCGCTAATGCCGGACGCGCCTCAAAAGGAGCAGCTTATGCATTGCTTGCAAAAGTTTCACTTTATCAAAAAAAATGGCAACAGGTTGTCGATAACTGTAATTTGGTCGTTGGTTATTCTTTAACTCCAAATTTTCAGGATATTTATAAAATCTCAGGCGAAAATAACCAGGAATCAATTTTTGAAATTCAGGGAAAAGGAGGTTTTAATCAGCCGGGAATTCAACAATATTCTCAGACTCAGGGCGCACGTGGCAACGGCGGTTGGGGTTGGGGTTTTAATACTCCCTCACAAAACCTGGTAGATGCTTATAATGCAGCAGGAGATACAGTAAGAAGAAATGCGACCATCATTTTTAGAAATTCTACTTTATATGATGGTAGAGTAGTTCCGAGCACGGTCGATAACCCTTACTATAATTACAAAGCATATTCCTCTGCCTTCAGCGGAGATGATGATTCTGATGCCAATATCCGATATTTAAGATATGCAGAAGTTTTATTAATGAAAGCTGAAGCAATGAATGAACTGGGACAAACTGGTGCAGCAATACCTTTTTTAAATCAGGTGAGAACCAGAGCAGCGTTAGCAGATACACCAGCAGTTTCACAGGCAGATGTACGAGTAGCAATTTGGAAAGAAAGAAGATTAGAACTGGCCTTCGAACACGATCGTTGGTTTGATATCGTACGAACCGGACAAGCTGCTGCTGCCATGGCCGCAGATGGAAAAACATTTATAGTAGGTAAACATGAAGTCTTTCCGTTGCCGAGTTCTTTTATTACTGAAGCCAAAGGTTTATCTGCACAAAATCCAGGATATTAATTTTCTAAAAAATGATCTACAATGAAAAATAGAAATTTATTTAAATATATTGGTGTCGCATTCCTCTTGGGTGCAGTTACACTGAGTTGTGAAGACAGTATCGATCGGGAAAATCTTCCAGTTCCTTACGCAGCCATTGGAGGGTATACAAATTCAGATGATATCGCTTCCGGTAATTTGATTACAAAATTAAGTTTCGAAGGAGACTTGCAGGATAAATTTAATAATATGACTTCCCCTGCACCCGTGATGGTTGCGTACACTCAAGGTGCAAAAGGTCAAGCCTATAATGGTTCAGATTCTCAAATGAGATATTCCGTTGAAAATGTTTCGCAGGCAATAACTAAATTAAATGCTTTTACGATATCTTTTTGGATGAACAGTGCAAACACAGTAGATCCCGCAATACCAGGACAGGGAAAAGGTGCACAGGGAATTTTTTCTATCGTGAGACCAACGGAATTTTGGGGTGGAATTAATATTTTTATTGAAAATCCAGACAATACAAAACCTGATAGAATTCGCTTAAAACTTTCTGTAGAAAACGGCAGATCTGCAGTTCAATGGAAAGGGCAGAGTATCATGATGAATATCGATGGAAATAAAAATAAATGGATGCATATAACAATTTCTTACGATCCAGTGACGAGTCTTGTTAGTTGTTATTTAAATGGTGAGCCTGCATCTAACTTAACAGGTTTTGCTTATGCACCTGATGAAGGCGTAACTGGTTCTGCAAAATGGTTCGCCGATAATCCCGGTGGATTAAATAATCCTAATGGTGCTCCAGGTTATGGTGAAATTCAATTAACAGGAACCAATGGAAAAGCAGTTCTGGGCAATCATCAGTTTCAAACTATTCCTCCTTTGAATAATGGCTCTGCGCAAGATTGGGCCACGAGTTATGCGGGCATGCTCGATGAATTCAGAATTTATAATACGGCTTTGAAAAGTTCAGATGTGATCGCGCTTTACAAACTCGAGAAAGACAACAGATAAACTCTTAATAAGAGCCATCGAAAGGTGGTTCTTTTCATATAAAGTCAAATGAAAAATTTAATCCAGTTATTGATCGTCGCAGTTTTGGTTGTTTCATGTTCCCGTGATTCAACACCAAAAAGCGGTGGAACTCCAATCGGAGGTGGCGGTACAGAACCTCCCACAAATACCATTTACACCGACGCCCAAATCATAGAAATGACTCAAAAAGACGTGACCAAATATTTTTGGGATTACGCTGAAGTCAATTCCAAATTAGCCAGAGAGCGTTATCATACCGATAATCCCGGTCAGGATGCAAATGTTGTCACCACAGGAGGATCAGGTTTTGGATTAATGACAATCCTTGTTGGAATCAAAAATGGTTATGTTCCTCGCGCAGAAGCCGTTTCCAGATTAAGTACTGCACTCAATTTTTTGCAAAATGCTAATCGTTTTCACGGAGCCTGGTCTCATTGGATCGATGGGACTACCGGAAATGTAATTCCTTTTGGGACTTTAGATAATGGCGGCGATCTCGTTGAAACTGCTTTTCTGGTTCAAGGCTTAATTTGTGTTCGCGAATATTTCAAATCTAGTGCAGATCCTCAGGAAATTGCATTAAGTCAAAAAGCAGATGCCTTGTGGAAAGGGGTCGAATGGAACTGGTACACCCAAGATCAGAATGTTTTGTATTGGCATTGGTCTCCAAATTATAATTTCCAGATCAATCTCAAATTGCAGGGTTATGATGAAACGATGTTGACTTATATCCTTGCTGCGGCATCACCAAATTATTCCATTGATAAAACAGTTTATCAACAAGGCTGGGCAAGAAATGGAGCCATAAAATCGTCTGGTTCCCAATACGGAATTCCTTTGGTCGTCAATCATAACGGAGCCGCTGGAACAGTTGGACCTATGTTTTTTTCGCACTATTCTTTTTTAGGTTTAGATCCGCGTGGACTTTCAGATGAGTACGTAAATTACGGAGATGTTACCACCAATCACGCAAAAATAATGCATCAATACTGCGTCGCAAATCCAAAAGGCTGGAATGGCTACAGTGCAAAGAATTGGGGTTTAACCGCAAGTTACAGTAGGAATTCCGATGGAAGTACAGGTTATTCAGCGCATCAACCAAACAATGATCTTGGAGTAATTTCGCCCACCGCAGCGATTTCAGATTATCCTTATACTCCGACAGAAAGTATGAATTATTTAAGGTTTCTATACAACGAAAATTATTCAAAATATATCGGTGTTGCAGGTCCTTATGATGCTTATTCGATGCAGTACAATTGGGTTACGCCAAGATATTTAGCCATTGATCAAGGTCCGGTTTCTCCGATGATCGAAAATTATAAATCCGCATTCCTCTGGAATTTATTTATGAATGCACCCGATGTTAAAGCAGGATTGATTAAATTAGGGTTTCATTCCACGCAATACGGATTTTAAATTTACTTACACTCAAAAATTTTTCATGCTTAAATTTTTTAGCTTTTCAATATTATTTTCTGCTTTGTTGGTTTCTTGTACAACCAATTCGATCTCTTATTCAAAATCTAAAAAAATTCCAGTTTTCACAGATGAACAACTCATGGATAAAGTACAACAAGATGCTTTAAAATATTTCTGGGATTTTGCCGAACCTCATTCCATGTTGGGACGCGAAAGATATCATGAAGATAATATTTACCCACAGAATGATAAAAATATTATTACAACAGGCGGTTCCGGATTTGGATTAATGACCATTTTAGCAGGAGTTGACAGAAATTTTATTCCACGGAAAGAAGCCGTGAAAAGACTAACAACAATGGCAGATTTTCTCGCAAAAGCTGACCGTCATCACGGAGCTTGGTCCCATTGGATCAATGGCGAAACCGGAAAAACAGTTCCTTTCGGCAAAAAAGACAATGGCGGCGACCTGGTTGAAACAGCATTTTTAGTCCAGGGAATTCTTACCGTTCGCGAATATTTTAAGAATGGAAGTCCCGACGAAAAAATTCTCGCAAAAAAAATGGATGATCTGTGGAAAGGAGTAGAGTGGAACTGGTATACCAAAGGCGGCGAAAAGGTTCTCTACTGGCATTGGTCCCCAAATTATGGCTGGGAAATGAATTTTCCTTTGAGAGGTTATGACGAAACTTTAATTACCTATATTTTAGCAGCGTCGTCGCCCACTTTCCCGATCGATGCCGAAACGTATTACAATGGTTTTACAAGGAACGGACAATATCTCACCGCTCATAAAAAATACAATTTGCCCCTTTACGTAAAACACAATGGGTCCGAGGAATATGGCGGTCCACTTTTTTGGGCGCAATATTCTTACCTGGGTTTGGATCCTACAGGTTTATCCGATAAAAATATTTCCAATTATTTTGACTTAAACAGAAATCACGTCCTTATTGATTACCAATATTGCGTCGAAAATCCTAAAAAATTCAAAGGTTACGGTCCAAATTACTGGGGACTTTCCGCCGGATATACCAGAAATGAAGACGGTTCCACCGGTTACACCGCACATTCGCCCATAAACGATAACGGCGTCATCAATCCAACCGCAGCTCTAAGCAGTTTTCCCTACACCCCAAAAGAATCGATGGATTTTTTAAGATTTATTTACACGCAGAAACCGCAATTTATCGGTTCCGCAGGTCCTTACGATGCAACTTCTATCAATTATGGAAACTGGTTTACGCCGAGATATTTAGCCATCGATCAGGGAACAATTTCCCCAATGATCGAAAATTACAGAACAGGATTACTCTGGAAATTATTTATGAACGCCCCCGAAATTAAGAACGGTTTAAAGAAGTTAGATTTCAAATCAACGAAATATAAGTAGGTTTTTTTGAAGCTATTTCCCGCTCTCCACTATATCTTTTTCTTTTCCCACCGCTTTATCCACCGCTGAAAAAAGAAAAAGGATGCCGTTGCGATCGGGGCTAGGAAATCATTATTAAAAATTAAATGATGAACATTAAATTAGAAAAGCGAACAAGTAGATGGAGTATCATTTTCCCAGGACAATCATAACTTCCGGTTCTATCCGTAATTATAGGAAAAGATGTTTTCGAAAATATAATTTAGATAAAAAGTAAAAAGAAATAAAATGAAGAAACTGATGTTTATCGCAGCAGTGGCATTTTCAACCGCCATTTTTGCGCAGGAAATCGTAACAAGATCTGTTCAGTCTTATCAAACAGATTCTTATAAAGCCAAGAAAAAAGTTTTTGTAGAGGCACTTCTCTCCAAGATGACCTTGATGGAAAAAATTGGCCAACTCAATCTTCCAAGTGCAGGAGATTTCACTACGGGACAAGCTCAAAGTTCTAATATCGGCAAAAAAATAGAAGATGGTCTAGTCGGCGGACTTTTTAATATCAAAGGCGCTGAAAAAATTCAGGCCGTACAAAAAGTTGCCGTGGAAAAAAGCCGTTTAAAAATCCCCTTGATTTTCGGCATGGATGTTATTCACGGCTATGAAACCAATTTCCCGATTCCATTAGGTTTAGCTGCTTCCTGGGATATGAAACTTATTCAGCAATCTGCACGAGTCGCCGCAAATGAAGCAGCTTCCGATGGGATTTCCTGGACATTTTCTCCTATGACCGATATTTCCCGCGAACCAAGATGGGGCAGGATCTCTGAAGGTTCCGGCGAAGATCCTTATCTCGGAAGTGAGATCGCAAAAGCCATGGTTTACGGTTATCAGGGAAAAGATTTATCCCTGAAAAATACCATCATGGCGTGTGTGAAGCATTTTGCACTGTACGGAGCAGGTGAAGCGGGAAGAGATTATAACACCGTTGACATGAGTCGCATCAGAATGTTTAATGAATATTTCCAGCCTTACAAAGCCGCAATTGATGCGGGAGTTGGTTCCGTGATGGCTTCCTTCAATGAGGTCGATGGAATTCCGGCGACGGGAAATAAATGGCTTCAAACCGATGTTTTACGAAACATGTGGGGTTTCAAAGGTTTCGTAGTGTCAGATTATACGGGCATCAATGAAATGATCGATCATGGAATGGGAGATTTGCAGCAGGTTTCCGCATTGGCATTAAATGCGGGGGTTGATATGGATATGGTTGGAGAAGGATTTTTGACCACTTTAAAAAAATCTCTGGATGACGGAAAAGTTTCGCAAGCTACGATCGATGAGGCAACCAGGAGAATTCTGGAAGCAAAATATGATCTAGGTCTTTTTGAAAACCCTTACCAGTACGGAGATCCGAAATGGGCAGCAAAAGAAGTGTACAGCCAGGAGAATCGAAATATTGCAAGAAATACAGCAGCACAATCTATGGTTTTATTGAAAAACGACAAACAGGTTTTACCGTTGAAAGCAAGAGGAACCATCGCCGTGATCGGTCCTTTGGTTAACAATTCCCTCAATATGGCAGGAACATGGAGTGTCGGTGCGAAACATGCTAATTCTGTTTCTTTGATGAAAGGTCTTCAGGATAATTTTGGTAAAGATGTTCAATTTATTTCGGCAAAAGGATCCAATATTGATTACAGTGAAAAACTTGAAAATATTTATGCAGCCCACGGAAAATTAACAGATCGGGACAACCGTTCGAAAGAAATTTTATTAAAAGAAGCGGTAGATGTTGCAAACAAAGCCGACGTCATCATCCTAGCAATTGGGGAATCAGCAGAAATGAGCGGTGAATCTTCGTCGAGAACTCATATCGATATTCCGCAGTCACAAGTTGATCTGTTAAATGAACTGAAGAAAACAGGAAAGCCAATCGCAATGGTTCTTTTCACGGGAAGACCTTTGGCGTTGACCAATGTGAAAGACGTTCCTGATGCGATCTTAAATGTATGGTTTTCTGGCACTGAAGCCGGAAATGCAATCTCCGACGTCCTTTTTGGGAAAATAAATCCTTCCGGAAAATTGCCGGTGACTTTCCCACGAAGTTTGGGCCAGATTCCTCTTTATTATAATCATAAAAATACAGGAAGACCTTTGAGCCCGGAAAAAACGGAGAAATGTGAATACGAAAGATTTAAATCCAACTTTATGGATGAGTGCAACACTCCGCTTTATCCCTTCGGTTTTGGACTCAGTTATACGCAGTTTAAATACGGCGATATGTCCGTTTCAACTAGTGATCTGAAAGGAAATCAAACGCTCCAAGCTTCAGTTACAGTTACTAATTCTGGGAATTTTGACGGTGCAGAGGTTGTTCAGTTGTATATTCGGGACCTAGTCGGTAGCATAACAAGACCTGTAAAAGAACTGAAAGGCTTTCAAAAAGTTTTCCTTAAAAAAGGAGAAAGTCAAAAAGTAACGTTTAATATTACTCCCGAAGATCTGAAATTTTATAACAGTTCCTTGATTTATGATTGGGAATCAGGGGATTTTGACATCATGATCGGTACCAATTCCGATGAGGTGCAACGAACAAAAATTACGTGGAATAAATAAATGTAACAACTTGATCAAAGCCGTTTTCAATTATCGAAAGCGGTTTTTTTACTCGGTTTATTATTGCTAAATTTGGACAAAATATATAAAAATTTTGTAATGAGAGACAAATTCATTCGTTGGGGTATTGTAATTTTAGTAGCGGTTTGGGCGGTTTCACTGCTCATCAGAGCCCACTATTGGATTCCAATTTTATTGACCGCAATCTATGCTTTAGGAATTTATAATGTAACGCAATCTAAACACGCAATCCTTAGGAACTTTCCTGTTATTGGTTATTTCCGGTATTTCTTTGAAGGAATTTCTCCGGAGATGCAGCAATATTTTATCGAAAGAGAAACTGATGGAAAACCTTTCCCAAGAAATCAGCGGTCTGCTGTTTATCGACGTGCGAAAAACATCAGTGATACCGTTCCGTTTGGTACACAACTCGAAGTGAACCAAAGAAAATACGAGGGAATTAAACATTCCATTTACGCAAAATCACCGAACGAAGAATTACCGAGAGTTTGGGTAGGAGGCGAACAGTGTACGCAAAAATACCACGCTTCTTTATTTAATATTTCTGCAATGAGTTTTGGTTCTTTGAGTGACCGCGCTCAAATGTCCCTGAACAAAGGGGCGAAAAAAGGAAATTTTTATCACAATACCGGTGAAGGGGGAATTTCTCCATATCACTTAGAGGGTGGCGATCTGTGTTGGCAAATTGGAACCGGATATTTTGGATGTAGAGATGAGGAAGGTAAATTTTCTCCGGAAATTTTTAAGAAAAATGCTTCACTGCCAAGTGTTAAAATGATTGAGATTAAAATCTCTCAAGGTGCAAAACCTGGTCATGGTGGAGTTTTACCAGGTGCTAAAAACACCCTTGAAATTGCTAAAATTCGACACGTTCAACCCGGAATTACCATTATTTCCCCGCCGTCGCATTCATCTTTTTCTGATGCACCTGGATTATTGAGATTCGTACAGCAGTTAAGAGAACTATCTGGCGGAAAACCTGTTGGATTTAAATTATGTATCGGAGATACGAGAGAATTTGAAGAAATTTGTGCACAAATGAATGTTCTGAAAATTTATCCCGATTTTATTACCATTGATGGAGCAGAAGGAGGAACTGGAGCAGCGCCACCGGAATTTTCTGATGGAGTAGGAATGCCTTTGGAGCCTGCTTTGATCTTTGTCAACAGAACTTTAAATATTTTTAATGTTCGGGATAAAGTTCGTGTGATTGCAAGTGGAAAAGTTTTGACTTCCCTCGATATTTTACGAGCCATCGCAATGGGTGCAGATATGTGCAACAATGCGAGAGGATTTATGTTCGCACTCGGCTGTATTCAGGCTTTGAGATGTAATACGAACAATTGTCCGACGGGAGTTGCAACACAGGATAAGATGTTGATCAAAGGTTTAGATGTAACTGATAAAAGCGAAAGAGTGTATCACTTCCACAAAAATACGCTTCACACTTGTAATGAGTTGATCGGTGCTGCCGGAAAAAGCTCTTACGATGAAGTTGATGCAAGCATGTTTATGAGAGGTGATGAATTTGAGCATCTTTCTGATCTTTATTTCCCTGATATTTTAGGAAATGTAAAAGAGCACACAATGAAATATTAATTTTTCGATCTTATAAAAATCCCCAGGAATTCTAGAATTTCTGGGGATTTTTTATTAAAAGTTCTTTTCATTTTCCTCGTCCTCACTTTCTTTTTCTCTTTTCTTTTCATCTGCATTTTCTTCCTCAGTGCGCAGTTCTTCTAAGTAAGCGATCTTTAAATAATCATACAGTGATCTTTTGCTCACCATCGAAGAAATAAGCGTAGAAACCATTCCCGCAAGCATCAGATGAAAGATCAATGAGTGGCGGTCGGTCATCTCCAAAACAATAATTGCAGATGTAAACGGTGCTCTTGTAATACCTGTAAGAAATGCCACCATTCCGGCTAAAATAACCACGTTTGTTTCATTGGGTGATAAATGGATCCAGCCTGAAATTACGGAACCAATACTTGCTCCAGCCGATAGAGCAGGTGCGAAAATTCCGCCGGCTCCACCAGAAGTAAAGGATAAAGCTGGACCGATCATTCTAAAAAACGGAATGTACCAATCCTCATGTTTATCATTGGTAAAAAGGGTTCTTTCCATAATATTTTTTCCGGAACCCAAAATTTCTCTGTTTACAAAATAAGCGAGAGTAGCAATAAGTAAAGCAGATCCAACGAGAAAGATCACTTTATGCTTGTCTGTTTTTAATGTTTTATTCCAGGCACCGATTTTCAGCATCAATACGGAAAGCTGACTTGCAAAAATTCCGGCAATTCCCGAAACCATAATAACTGGAAACATAATTCCCAAACCAACATTCGACGTTTTTGGATAACCTAAATAAAGATAGGAACCGGCTAAAGTCTGTGAAGTTAAACCTGCAATAATGACTGCCGTAAAAAGAGCGGTTTTAAAGTAGTTAATGTGCGTTTTTGATAATTCCTCCACCGCGAAAACAATTCCACCCAGAGGCGTGTTAAAAGCCGCGGAAAGTCCGGCTGCAGCACCGGTGAGAATCATATTTTTCTTCGAAATTTTTGGCCACCAATCGGGAAGGTATTCATTGACTTTCCTAAAAACTGAGCCGGCGATCTGAATTGTAGGCCCTTCCCGCCCAACTGCACCACCTCCAATGATTAATGCAAGACTCGATAAAACTTTGAAAACAATAATTTTTAAGCTTAATAAATTCTGAATTTTAGAATGTTCTTTAGGATTCGCCAGTTCTACTGCGGCCATCACTTGCGGAATGCCACTTCCTTTGGCGTACGGTGCAAATTCTTTAACAAGCCACCAGGAAAGCACAAATCCGACCGGAGCGATGATGAAAATCATCCAGTCATGCCAGTCGAATATAAGATTCATCAGCGCTTCTCCCCAAACAAAAGCTTTCGCATACATCACGGCAAAAAATCCGGTGATCAAAGAACCGATCCAAAATGGGATCGCCTGCAACAAATTATGTTTCAGTTTTTCATTATGCAGATTGTCGAAAGATTTTTTAATCGCGTATCGCAGGTAATCTACTATCTTTAGCATAAATCAAAATTATTACTTTAATAAATTAAAAAAAAATTATTGCGTATAGAATTTAAAGCCAAAAAAATCCGGTAAAATGAATTACCGGATTATTTTTTTATTTTCAAATTGCTTACGCTTCTTCAGCAGGAGTTTCTTCAACTTTTTTCGGAGCTGAAGTTGCTTTTGGAGCAGCTACAACCGGTGGAGCATCAGAAACAATATCGAATTCGAAATTGTGTTCTACATTTCTGTGAAGTCTGATGATCGCAGTTACTTTACCAGTTCTCTTGATCGTATTCCCAGGAATTTTGATGTATTTTTTGTCAACCTGAACACCAGCTTTAGATAGTTCTTCAGAAAGATTAGCATTGTTGATCGATCCGAAAAGTTTATCACCAGACCCTACTTTCGTAGCAATAGTAATGTTAGTTTTCTTCAATTGATCAACGATTGAGTTTGCAGCAGCAACCAATTTCGCTTCTTCTTCTTTTCTAGCTTCCAAAGTTGCTTCTAGAGCTGCTTTGTTTTTTGGTGTTGCAAGAAGTCCTAAACCTTTTGGTAATAAGAAATTTCTCGCGTATCCGTTTTTTACATCTACCGTATCGAACTCAAGTCCTAAGTTTTCTACGTCTGTTTTTAGTATAATTTGCATTGTTGTTGTCCGTTTTTAAATTTAAATAGAATGAAGAATAAAGTCCCAGGTCTTCTATTTAAAAATCGTTAGAATTAATTGATTATTCAGCAACTTTTTTGGCGATATGCACTTTGCATAAAGCGTATTGCTAAGAGCAGTTTTTATTTTAAAAGATCCGCAACGTAAGGCATCATAGCCAAATGTCTTGCTCTTTTGATCGCTGAAGAAACTTTTCTCTGGTATTTCAAAGATGTTCCGGTATATCTTCTTGGTAAAATTTTACCTTGTTCGTTTACGAACTGAAGAAGGAAATTTGCATCTTTATAATCTACGTGTTTGATCCCGTATTTTTTAAATCTACAATATTTTTTATCAGTTTTTGTATTAATGTCAAGTGGAGTTAGAAATCTAACTTCAGATTCACCTCCTGCAGAGGCTTGTTTTGCCATATCATCTATTGCCATAACTTTTCTTTTTTTTGAGGGTTAAAATTAAACTTTCGCAGTTTTTACTTTCGTTCTTCTTGTAACTGCATACTCGATCGCATGTTTGTCAAGTTTTGTAGTAAGGTAACGAATTACTCTTTCGTCACGTTTGTAAGCAGTTTCTAGATCTGCAACTACAGTTCCTTCACCTTTGAATTCGATCAAAGTGTAGAATCCATTCTTTTTTAATTGAATAGGATAAGCTAATTTCTTAAGTCCCCAATTTTCTTTGGCAACGATTTCGCAATTGTTTGCTTTAAGCAAATCTTCAAACTTTTTTACTGCTTCCTCCACCTGAGCATCAGATAGAACGGGAGTTAAAATGAAAACAGTTTCGTAATTGTTCATAATGTTAATTAATTTGTTAATTATTTCAAGGTGCAAAAATATAAATTTTTTCCCAAAGACGCAATGTTTCAGTGAAATAAATAAAAAAGGCCTGCATTGCTGCAGACCTTTAGGTATTAAAAGTTAAAACTTATTTTTTAATAATTTTTACTGTTTTGGTTTCGTTGTCCATTACAACATTAACCATATATACTCCCGGTGCTAATTTCGAAAGATTAACCTGAGATTTCGCTGCGTTTAAAACTTGGGTAGAAACTGCTTTTCCTGACAAGTCAAAAACAGATACTGATTTCACGTTTGATGGTGCTTCAATATTTAAAACATCTACAACCGGATTAGGATAAACTCTAATCGCATTTTTAGTCATATCGTTTACTGCTAAAGCTGCTCCAACATTGATCGTGTAATCTTCAGCCTGTCCAAATGATCCACCTAAACATGGATTCGCATAATCTGTTGTACCGAAAATCTTTTTAACTCTCATTCTGGTGTTTCCTAAGGTTGCACCCGCTGGAACTGCCAAAGTTTGAACTGCCTGTACTGCATCTACTCCTGTGGAGTTTACAATAGTTTGCGTGATTAAATAAGATTCGCCGTTATCATCAAGAATTCCATTTTGATTCCAGTCGATAAATACTGCAAATCTGTTCGTGTATGGTCCATCAGTATTTCCTTTCAATGTAATAGGATAAGAACCTCCCTGGTTAACATTTCCGACGATATTTATGAAATTCTCATGACCAATTCCTCCTGCTGTTGCGGGGCTTGAAACATTATTAATTCCTGCAAAATTGACTAAAGTTATTGGTTCCTTATAAGTGAATACCAACGGTCCGCAATATGGTGCGAATGGGTTTGCTGCGGTTGTAAATGAATACACAGTGCAACCTACAGAAGCTCCTGCTTCGTTTTTACCAAGAACTTTCCAGTAGTAAGTAGTTAAAGGTAAAAGTCCTGGTGCAGTGGTACTTGTTCCAACTACATTTCCTAATAAAGTTGTAGGATTAGCATTGGTGCCTAAATAAACATCATAACTTGTTGCTCCTGCTGAAGCAGTCCAGGATAAAGGTACCGGAACGGTATAATCAACGCTTGCCGTACCATTTGCCGGAGCTACAAGAGCTGGACAGTTCGGTGGCGATGTCGGAGCCTGATTAGTTTGGAAAGAAAAATCCGTACATCCAACTGAAGCACCTGCTGTATTTTTAGCGAGTACTCTCCAGTAGTAAGTTGTTCCAGCTAAAACTGTCGCAGTAGTACTTGTACCAGTTACATTTCCTAATAGGGTAGTAGGATTTGGGCTTGTTCCAAGATAAACATCATAACTTGACGCTCCTGTAGAAGCTGCCCAGGATAATGGAACCGGAACGTAATAGTTAATTCCTGTTGCACCATTAGCCGGAGCTACAAGTGTAGGGCAGTTTGGTGGAGCTGTTGGTTGTAGATTCACAGAAATATTATCTACCAACAATACGAACATATCAGTAGAGTTATTTACAAATGCAATACGAACTGTAGTTCCTTTGTATGCATCAAGATTAACTGTTCTGGTCGTCCAGGCGGAATTTTCTGCCGGAATAGTGAACAACTGAACTGTAAAATCAGCAACAGTATTTCCACCGTTCGGAGATAACATTACTTTGTATCCATCTTTAAAGGTAAGATCCTGCGCTTTTGAATCCCATTGTAGGAAAGCATTTCCTGCCGGTAAAGTTATTTGTGGGGAGATAAGCCAGTCATTAGAGGTTCCTGGAGGTGCATACCAAGATGAACTCATCGCAGCAAAATCGTTGTCAGGTCCACCATAATTTGGTATTGGGCCGCCCCGATTTTTTCTGATCCATGCACCTGCGTCAAAATCTGTCACTGCAGGATCATGAATAAGACCATCTACGTCAATTAATGTCCACGCAGCAAAGCCTGGACCGTTACCATCGAAATTTTCTTGAAAAATCTGGGAGTTTCCCAAGAAAGGAATTGCCAAAAAGGAGGCAATCAGTAGAATTTTTTTCATAATAAGATAATTTAATTTGGTTAAACTTCCTTCAAAACTACCATATATTTATTTAAAAAACAATAAAAACCATAAATATGTTTTTAAAAAATAGGAGATCATCGATATCGTTGCGAATTAAAAAATACTGAAATTTAATGGTAGAAAATAAATCTTATTCTGTAATACTTAAATCTTTTATATAAGAAAGGCCTGTAAATAGTACAGACCTTTTGTTTATTGTTTGCGCAATTTCGATGGTTTCATTTGCGTCGGTAAAATTTCCATTTTGATTCCAGTCAATGAAAACTACGAATCGGTTTGTGAATAGACCGTTTGTATTTCCGGCGAAGGTTATCGCATCAATTCCACCCCGTCCAAAATTTCTTTAGAAAATAAAATCCTTAATTCGGGAAAAAGCGAGTTCTTCTTTATTGGACCATTGCAGAAAATCATTCAATTTATCGCTCATTTTTCGTCCGGAATTATATTTTCTGTAAAAAGGAATTTTGAATTTGAATTTAGTGAAATCAGTGAATTGCCACGTGTTTAAATAAACCAAAACAAAATCATCGTTTTTAATGGTTTCTAAAACCATACTTTCATAATACTGAAGGGGAACGCCTTGAAAAACAAAATCGTTATAAGGAATTTGGGAGTAGGGTGAAATGCTCTCCGGGATTACACTCACGCCGCTTTGCTGCAAGATCTGCGTACTTCTTTGCAACCTCTTAAACGGAAAAAGAATATCTGCGTTCTCTATATTTGAAATGTAAGTGAATTCCAGTTTTTTAAGTTCCTCGGTTGAAAGGGAAACTTCTTTTTGTCTTATTCCACGAATGATTTTATCGATGTTTTCTTCAATACTTCTTTTTGCATCTTCGATCTCTGATAAAGAAGAATTCTCATTGTAGAAAGCGATCTCATGACCATTGCCAATTATTTTTTTTATTAAAGGAGTCAGCTTCGTAACCAAAGAAACTTCCACAAAAAAAGTAGCAAGAACATTATTGTTTTCCAGAGTTCTCAGAATTGAGAGCGTGTTTTGTTCAGTGATTTTTAGGATTTCATCATCATTAAGATCGTAATTCTTTTCAAAATCACTTTTGTTGTTAATAATGTTGAAAGTTAAAAGAATCATCAGAATTATTTATCCGCCAGTTTCACACGAAGATTCTTCAACATATCTTTTGTCATTGCCGAAATATCGTAATCATAACTTAGATTCCAGTCTTTTTTACCGACCGAATCGTCGATCGAAGCCGGCCAGGAATCAGCGATCGCCTGTCGGAAATCTGTGGTGTAATCGATCGTAAATTCCGGGATCTCCTTTTTAATTTCTTCCGCCAACTGTTTTGGAGTGAAAGATAATCCACCTAAATTATAAGAAGTGTGAACCGTTAAATTTTCTTTCGGCGCCTCCATTAATTTCAAAGTTGCGTTGATCGCGTCTTCCATATACAACATTGGCATCGCTGTATTTTCAGAAATAAAACTTGTATATTTTCCTTCTTCGATAGCCTCATAAAAAATTTCGACCGCATAATCAGTCGTTCCACCGCCTGCAGGAGTTTTCCAGGAAATTAATCCAGGATAACGAATACTTCGAACATCAACACCATATTTGTCAAAATAATATTCGCACCATTTTTCACCCGCCATTTTAGAAATTCCATAAACGGTTGTTGGATTCAAAACTACATCCTGACCTACATTTTCTTTTGGAATTCCTTTCCCAAACACCGCAATAGAACTTGGCCAGAAGATTTTTTTCAGCAAACCTTCTTTCGCCAGTTCACAGAAATTCAGCAAAGGTTCCAGATTCAATTTCCACGCAAAAAGCGGTTGTTTTTCCGAAGTCCCGGAAAGTAAAGAAGCCAGATGATAAACTGTTGTTATTTCGTAATCTTTAATAACCTGACGCACCAATTGAGTATTCGTCACATCCATTCTCTCATAAAATCCCGCAGAAGTAAGGTTTTTATCCCATCGGTCCAATCCGGAAGCCACTACATTTTCTGCGCCGTGAATTTCAACCAGTCTGTTTGTAAGTTCAGTACCGATTTGTCCAAGAGCACCGGTGATAAGAATTTTTTCCGAGTAGGATTCCATATTTTGATTTTTGAGATGCACAAATTTAGAAAAATAGAAGTTTAAAAGAAATACTATTCTTAAAATAATTTTTTGGGCGACTTTTTCCGTCTTCCATTCCCGCTTTTTTGTTCCTCTTCGTTCCACAAAAAGAGCTTCATTCAAGCCGGGTCGCAGATCGTGTTTTAAATAAAATCTTCGCAAAACCATCCAATTTTATTACTTTTGATAAAATCTTAATTCATGAAAAAATTTGTTTTTCTATTCGTCCTTATTTGTCAGTATTCTTTTGGTCAATTCACCGATATTAATATTGTTAAAGAAATTCACACTAAAAATAAAGGGTTGGTTGTTTCTGCACATCCACTGGCAAGTGAAGCAGGCGCAAAAATCATGAAAATGGGTGGAAATGCTTACGATGCTGTTATCACGACGCAACTTGCTTTGGCTGTTGTTTATCCACAAGCAGGAAATATTGGCGGCGGCGGTTTTTTAGTTGGCGTAAAAAATAATGGCGAAAAATTTACGATTGATTTCCGCGAAACAGCTCCGGAAAAGGCTTCAAAAGATATGTATCTGGACAAAAAAGGAAATGCTAATACCGACCTTTCCCAAAATGGAAGATTAGCCGTTGGCGTTCCAGGTTCTGTTGCAGGATTTTTTGCTACCTTGAAATATGCAAAACTACCCATGGAAAAACTCATTAAGCCCGCAATTGATCTGGCGGAACAGGGATTTGCGATCACAGAAAAAGAAGCCGGTTTGCTTAATAACCAAATGGAATATTTTAATCAACATAATAAGAGCAAAACCGTTTTTCAAAAAACTTCTCCCTGGAAACAAGGCGATATTCTCATTCAGAAAGAATTGGCAGCAACTTTAAAATTGATCAAGAAAAATGGAGCAAAAGGTTTCTATGAAGGAAAAACTGCAGAACTCATCGCCCAGGAAATGAAACGCGGCAACGGAATCATTACTTTAAATGACTTAAAAAATTACAAAGTGGTGGAAAGAAAACCACTCGCTTTTAATTACAAAAATAATGAGATCGTCGCCATGCCTTTACCTTCAAGTGGCGGAATTCTTCTAGCCCAAATGTTAAAAATGGCAGGTTTCGAAAAGCTGGATCAATACCAACAGAATTCTACGCAAGCTGTTCAAATTATGGTAGAAGCAGAACGCCGCGCATTTGCTGACCGTGCAGAATATATGGGTGATCCGGAATTTATTAAAGATCAAACTGCGATGTTAATTTCTGATGATTACTTAAAAAACAGATGGAAATCTTTTAATAAAAATGCCGCAACGCCAAGTTCAGAAGTAGGGAAAATTATCGCACAACCGAAAGAATCTACAGAAACCACTCATATTTCGATCGTTGATAAAGACGGAAATGCAGTGGCAGTTACAACGATCTTAAATGGATTGTACGGAAGTAAAGTGGTCGTTTCCGGTGCCGGATTTTTCCTGAATAATGAAATGGATGATTTCTCTGTAAAACCTGGGGTTCCGAATATGTTTGGTGCGGTTGGTGGTGAAGCAAACTCCATTAAACCCGGTAAAAGAATGTTGAGTTCTATGACGCCAACGATTGTTTTGAAAAACGGAAAACCTAATATTATTGTAGGAACTCCGGGTGGAACTACGATACCAACTTCGGTTTATCAATCTATTGTTGATGTTTTAGATTTTAAGTTAACTCCGAATATGACCGTAAATTCTCCGAAATTTCATCATCAGTGGCTTCCTGAAAGCGTGATGGTTGAAAAGAATTTCCCAGAATCTACCATCAAAGATTTAGAAAAGATGAATTATAAAATTGAAAGAGAATCTCAAATCGGCAGAACCGAAATGATCGTCATTGATGAAAAAGGAAATGCAGTTGCAGTTGCAGACGGACGCGGCGATGATTCTGTCGCAGTAGAATAATTTACTATGATAAAAAATAAAGGAGATAAAGATTTTATAAGGCAAAAAGTACTTGCTTATAAACCCGATTTCGATTTAGAAATGTTAGAAATCGGTTTAGAGCAATTTCAGGTATTTGAATGTAAAAGCGGCGATTTTATTTTGAAAGCAGGTGAAATATGTAAAGGTATTTTTATGTGCGAAAATTCAATCACGCGTTGCTATTTTGAGGATCGAGACGGCGAAGAAAGAACGATTTGGCTGGAGCAGGAAAGCACTCTTATTACAGAGTATCAAAGTTTTAGTACACAAACACCAAGCAAATGTGATATTTGTTGCTACGAAGATTCTACCATATATACGATAGACAGGGATAAATTAATGATGCTTTATATTCAGCATCATGATTGGGCTCTGTTTGGACTAATAATCATGGAGGAACATTATGTGAAACTGATGAATTTTCGAAATATAATAAGCTTTAATTCAGCAACCGAGAATTATGATTATATAGAAAGTTATTTTTCACGCTATTTAAATGTAGTTCCCTTAAAACATCTCGCATCCTGGCTTAATATTTCTGCTGTTCACTTATCCCGAATTCGTAAAGAAAGAATAAAAGATGATGTAAATTAACAAATGTTTAGTCATAAATGAAAATAGTGCGATACATTTGCACCGATTCTAGAATACATGATGAATAGAATAATGAGCAATCATTAAAAATTTCTTGCCTTTGTTGTATTGAGTAAAATTCGGTGATTTAAATTACTGCACTTTATTTTAATTCTAAAAAATAGTACAACAAAGCAGCAAGTTTTTAAATTCGGAAACAATTATTTTCCTGCGAGTTTTTTCAGCATTCCATTAAAGATCATTCCGTGAAAAGGTAACACGGAATACCAATATAATCTTCCTGACAATCCTAAAGGACGAAAAGTAGCTTCCTGATGTAAAATGCCGTCTTTAATTTTAAATTCTAACCAGGCTTCACCCGGAAGTTTCATCTCTGCGAAAAGTAAAAGTCTTTTTTTATCCCGGTCAGCGTACAAAACACGCCAAAAATCCACAGAATCTCCAGCTTCTAATTCAGTCATATTTCTACGACCGCGTCTTAAACCAACGCCACCAAAAAGTTTGTCTAAAAATCCACGGATCCTCCAGAGAAAATCTGCGTAATACCATCCGGTTGTGCCGCCAATACTGAAAATACGATTGCTCGTTGCTTCTTCATCATCGACTTTTATATCTCTGATATCTTTGAAGCAGCCTTCATCCGGAACTTCTAAATATTGCCAAACCTGTCTGGTATGGAACTGATTGGTAAATGAATCATACCAACTTGATAAAACATTGTTTTGCTTAATTTTATCGAAGGCCATTTGTATCGCTTCCTTGTAAGAAAAAAGATGAATTCCTAATTTTTCACCTAAATCATTTTTAGTGGCAACAACATCGATCTTCATGCTGTCAACCAGATTTTGCGCAAGAAAATAACTCGTGGAAGTCACGAAATAAAGCCAGTAAGAAGACAGTTTTGGCGTCATCACAGGCACAATAAAGATGGTCCGTTTCAACCCGCGAATTTCAGCGTACTGCAAAAGCATTTGTTTGTACGTCAAAATGTCGGTTCCGGCGATGTCGTAATGTTTGTTGTAGGTAAAATCTTTTCCTAAAACACCGATTAAATACTGAATAACATTACGAATTGCAATCGGTTGACATTTCGTATTCAGCCATTTTGGAGTGATCATTACCGGTAGTTTTTCTACGATATCACGAATGATCTCAAAAGAGGCGCTCCCTGATCCCACGATAATCCCGGCTCGCAAACAGGTTAAAGCGTAAACCGAACTCTGCAATGCCTCTTCCACATTTTTTCTCGATTCTAAGTGCTTAGAAAGTTTATCTTCATTGATAATTCCCGTTAAAAATATGACCTGTTTTACCTGTGTTTTTTCCAAAACATCCCGAAAGTTTTCTGCAGAAGTTTTTTCTTTTTCAGAAAAATCGCCGTCGCTTGAGGACATGGAGTGAATCAGATAATAAGCAACATCAATATCTTGAGGAATATCCTGTAAGGTATCCTTGTCCAAAAAATCATTTTCTATGACCTCAATTTGGTCCAAATTATTTTTGAAAAGATGCGCTCCAAAATGTTGACGGTCTCTTACAGAACATACGATGTGATGACCTTCTTCCAAAAGTTGAATGAGAAGTCTTTTGCCAATATAACCGGTGACGCCTGTAAGAAGTATTTTCATGGTTTCAAGAATTTTTCTAAAATAGTATAGCGACTTTCAAAAATAAATCTCACCTTATTTTTGACTAAAGTTCCGCCGAATAAATCGCCCAAAATCCCGAAAGGCATTTTGAAATTGACGATGTCGGTCATCTTTACTTTTTTCGGACCAATTTCTTCAAAATGATGTTCGTGGTGCCACATTGCGTAAGGTCCGAAACGTTGCTCATCTACAAAAAACTGATGGTCTTCTAAATGCGTAATTTCAGTTACCCAATTGGCTTTGATCATTGGTAAAATACCGATTTTATAAGTAATGATCTGTCCTTTGTAAGTTTTCGCAGGCGGATTGTTGGTGATCTTGAAATCCATTTCCTTAGGGGTAATCTTATCTAAGTTCATGGGAACTGTAAAAAATTCCCAGGCTTTCTCCAGTGAAATGGGTAAAATCTGTTCTGATGTTAAGGTATAGATTCCTGATTGTTTGACGATGTTAATTTTCATGGTAGTTTTTAGAAGAAATTTTATTCTGCTGAGTATTACAAATTTTACTCAACTTTAATGTAAAGGAGATTATTATTGTAGTGACGTTAGATCAAATTCAAACCAAAAAGTTTATGGCTTAAACGCAATATTCCTTTGCCAAATATTATATGAGATGGCTTTAATTATTGGTCTTGAAAAGAGTTCAGCTCTAAAGGTTTGATCAACTACTTTTTAACGGTCGCTAATCGAGCTTCTTTGAAATATTTCAGCGGCACATACAACATTCCGAAACATTCACCTTCTTCTTTTCCTAGGTGTTTGTGGTGAATTTTGTGAGCTTTTCTCAAGCCTCTCAAATACCAGTTGTTCGTTTTTTCAAACCATTTGAATCTTCTGTGAATTAAAACATCGTGAATGGTGAAATAAGCAATTCCATATAAAAGAATTCCCAGTCCGACAAAAAACATCCAGTTCAATCCATTCCAGGTTCCGAAAAAGAAAAGCAACATGCTTGGAACTGCGAAAACTACAAAAAAAGCATCATTTTTTTCAAATACATGAGGATATCCCGGTTGATGATGATCTTCATGAAAATACCAACCCGCTGCACCGTGCATGATAAACTTGTGAGTAAGCCACGTGACGCCTTCCATGGTTACAAAGACGCAAAGTGTTAAAATAATATATCCTAAAATTTCCATTTTATAATTTTAAATATTCGACAATAAAAGTTTTTAAATCAGAATCGGTGGTCTTCTTATAATTTCTGTGTACAAAATTACGATCTTCCTCAATATGTTGATGATATCCTAAGATCCTCGGAATGTTTTCCTGTGCAATTAAACGCATTAATCTGATTTCCAAATTCATAGGATCCCTTTCTACTGCTGATTCCAACATTTTTTTGCCGTGCGAAAAATAGGAAATTTTTTTTATCGGATTAAAAGCATGTTTGGCCATAAAAAAATCACCAACGGCTATAAATCCTAAAAAAATAGGTTCTTTGGTTGAATTATAAGCGCTTGTCGATTTCTCTATTAATTGTATTGAAGATTTTTCAGAATCTTTACCAAGTTGAATTAAAGTTCTATACTCTTTTAAATTCTGGGTTAACATAAAGCTGGAAATTAATAAGAAAAACAATAGGACCAATTTTTTCATTAAAGCAAATTCAAATTTTTGTTTAAGATCATCTCTCCGAAAAGATACATTTTTCGAGCATTTGAAACTCTGATTCTTTTCGTTAAGAGCAATTCTGGTTTGGTTTTTTTAATTTTTTTCAACAGATTAAAGTAATATTTAAAAGCCATAAAAACGGCTAATTTACTCGAAATAGGTAACATTTTAATTCCAATTTTCGCATGTTCAAAATCTTTAGCAATATCTTGCTCAATTTCAATTTTTTCCCGCGCTGAAAAGTTTTTAAAATCAACACCGGGAAAATAAGTACGGTTCAAATCGATAAAATCTGCGTTAATATCCCGCAAAAAATTAATTTTCTGAAATGCAGCACCTAAGCTTTGTGCGTAAGGTTTTAGTTTCTCATATTCTTCATCATTTCCGTTCACAAAAACTTTCAGACACATCAAACCTACAACTTCTGCGGAACCGTAAATATACTCATTATACTTTTCATCATTCAGATCTTTGATCTCGCCCAGATCCATTTTCATAGAATGTAAAAAAGCATCTACTAAATGTTGCGGAATATTTTTTTCACGCTGCGTCAGACAAAAAGAATGCAGGATCGGATTTAGTGAAATACCGTTCTCCTTTGCCGAATGATAATTTTGCTCAAATTCGCCCATCAATTTTACTTTGTCATAATCATGGAAGGTATCTACAATTTCGTCAGCTAATCTTACAAAACCATAAATATTATAGATGTGTTGGCGAATTTCTGGCTGAAAAAGCGACGATGCTTTGTAAAACGACGTGCTGTATTTCTCGGTAACCATCTTAGAAGACTGGCCGCAAAATGAGTTGAAAATCTCTAAATTATTCATGATATTAGAATATTTTATTTTGATGTTGAATGATATAATCGGTTACTACTTTTCCAGAAATCAATGCTGGTGGAACGCCGGGTCCCGGAACAGTCAATTGACCAGTATAAAAAAGATTTTTAATTTTCTTGTTGCTGATACTTGGTCTTAAAATAGAAGTTTGTAATAAGGTGTTTGCTAAGCCATAAGCATTACCACGACAAGAATTGTACCGCTCTTTGAAATCCTGTACCCCAAAACTTTTCTTAAAAATTACAGAGTCCCGCAAATCGACCCCAATATTTTTTTCCACACGATCCATGATCAGTTCAAAATACCGGTCGTGAATTTCCTGGTTGTCCTCCAGATCCACTGCAACAGGAATCAGGAAGAAGCCAATTTCTTTTCCTTCCGGACATAGATCAGGATCGGTTTTAGAAGAGAAATTTGCGTAGAACAAAGGTTTAGTTGGTAGTTTTGGTTCGTCGTAGATCTCTACAGCGTGCAGGCCAAAATCGGTGTCAAAAAATAAATTATGATGTTGAAGTTCCGGCACTTTTTTGTCAAATGCTACATAATATAAGAAGGAGGAAGGTGCAAAAACTTTTTTCTTCCAGTAGTCTTCGGGGTAATTTTTTTGCTCAGGTTTTAATAACTTTTCAGTGTGCGCATAATCTGCGCCGGAAATTACCAGATCCGCTTCAAACGTTTCAGTCTTTGTAACTACTTTGGTCGCCTTATTATTTAAAGTTTCAATATGAGTAACTTCCTGATCGACGAGAAAGTGAACGCCTAATTCTTTCGCCAGTTTCACCATTCCCAAAGCAACGGCATTAAAACCACCTTTCGGATACCACGTTCCCAAACCAAAATCGGCATGGTTCATAAAATTATAAAAAGCGGGTGTATTTTGTGGTTTTGCACCCAAAAATAATACAGGAAATTCTAAAATACTTTGAAGTTTTGGATTCTTAATATTCTTGCGGACCGTTTGTGAAATATTTTGCACAAATAAATTTAATCTCGTCGCAGTTTCTAAACTCACCAGTTCTAATAATGATTTTCCGGGATTATAAACCAGATCTTTCATTGCGATCTGATAATTTTTCCGAGAATCTTCCATGAATTTTCTCAGATGTTTCCCGCTTCCTGGCTCTACTTCTTCAAATTTTGCAATGATTTTTTCAGGCTCATCGGAAATATCGATGTAGTCATCTTTCCCAAAAACCACCCTGTAACCCGGAGAGAGTTTTTTTAATTCGTAATAATCGGAAACTTTTTTTCCAAAATCTGAAAAAAACCGCTCAAAAATATCCGGCATCCAGTACCAACTTGGTCCCATATCGAATTTGAATCCATCGATTTCTAAAAGAGAGGCACGACCGCCCAACTGTTCGTTTTTTTCTAAAACTTGCACAGAATATCCTGCTTTAGCCATATAACAGGCAGAAGCAATTGCAGAAAAACCAGATCCAATAATGACTACTTTTTTCATTTAAATAATAATAGAACAAAAATATACTTTTATTTCTTAATTAGAAAATATTTTTACTAAATTTGTCAATAAATATTCAACAAGATATGAAAAATATAGATGCTTCTCAGCAAAAAATACTCGACCTCTATTCTAATTATGTATTAAGAAATAATAAAAAGCCTTTGAATGTTTTTACCTTCTGTGAAGATAATCAGATCAGCGAAACAGACTTCTATTTTTACTATGCAAATTTCGTTCAGTTAGAAGGAGACTATTTAAGATTCTTCCTGAATCAAGCGCTTATGCTGATCTCAGAAGAAGAAAATTATGCAGCGCAAAGTGCGAAACACAAACTGCTTTCTTTTTATTATACTTTTTTTGAGCAGTTAACAATGAACCGAAGTCTGATCATTTATCTTTTAGATTCTGAGAAAAATGACCTTCAGAACATCAAAAAAATGTGGCCTTTGAAAAAAGAATTCCAAATATTTGTAAGGAGTTTAGAAATTTCTGAGCCGATGATGGAGCAAACTTCTGAAAGTATGGCGAAGATCGAACGATTTAAAAACAAAGGAATTGAGGAATTGTACTGGGGTCATTTTATGGCGACACTCAAATTCTGGCTCGATGATACGAGTTCAAATTTCGAGAAAACAGACATTTTTATTGAGAAATCAGTCGATACGAGTTTTGAACTTTTAGATGTGAAACCTTTGAAGAAATTAGTCGATCTGGGCAAATTTTTATTTAATGAAAAGGTAAAAAAATAACGGATGAAGACATTAGATAGAATCCCTACAGGTAAAATTGAACGCGCAAGTAAGTTGATTTCCACCGGAGCAAAAATCGGCGTGAATTACCTGAAATATTACGGCGAAAAAATTACCAAAACAGAAGATGAAGCCAAGGTAAACCTCAATAAGAACAATGCTTCTGATATTTATGACGGTCTGAAAGAATTGAAAGGAAGTGCTTTGAAAGTCGCTCAAATGTTAAGCATGGAAAAAAATATTTTACCAGCTGCTTACGTTGAGAAGTTTTCGCTTTCTCAATTTCAGGTTCCGCCACTTTCTGCACCTTTGGTTGTAAAGATTTTTAAAAATTATTTTGGAAAAAAACCTACAGAATTATTTGACCGTTTTAATGCAGAGTCTACCAACGCAGCAAGTATTGGTCAGGTTCACAAAGCTTCGAAAGATGGAAAAGAATTGGCGGTTAAAATTCAATATCCGGGTATTTCCGACAGCATTTCTTCTGACTTAGCAATGGTTAAACCGATTGCGATGAAGATGTTTAATATTAAAGGAAAGAATTCTGATCAATATTTCAAAGAAGTTGAGGATAAGCTCTTAGAAGAAACGGATTACGTTTTGGAACTCCAACAAAGTTTAGAAATAAGAAAAAGTTGTGAAAACTTACCGAATCTGGCTTTTCCTAATTATTATCCGGAATTATCGAATGGCAAAATAATAACGATGGACTGGATGCACGGAAAGCATTTATCTACGTTTTGCGAGCAGAATAAGGATCCGGAACTGGCGCAAAAAGTTGGGCAGGCTTTGTGGGATTTTTACATGTTTCAAATTCATTACTTGAGAAAAGTTCACGCCGATCCGCATCCGGGAAATTTCTTAGTTTCAGAAGATGGAACTTTGATCGCCATCGATTTTGGTTGTATGAAAGCGATTCCGGATGATTTTTATGTCCCTTATTTTGAATTATCGGTGAGAGAAAATTTAGATAATAAAGAATTCTTTGACAAAAAATTACTGGAACTGGAAATCATTAGGGAAGATGATTCTGAGGAAGAGAAGCAATTTTTCACCCAGATCTTTTACGAATTGCTCTATTTGTTCACGACGCCTTTTCAGGAAGAAAATTTTGATTTTTCAGACAATACTTTTTTTGAAGCTATCGCTGATTTAGGTCAAAAATATGCGAAGAATACCCAGATGAAAGGTCGAAATGCGAACCGTGGTTCCAAACATTTTATCTACATGAACAGAACATTTTTCGGTTTATACAGTTTGATGCATGACATTAATGCGAAAGATGTTAAGATTAGTAATTACAAAAATTTTATAAAAAATTGATTTTAAACGACGCACAAATCGACCGGGTTATAGAGATGGCCTGGGAAGACCGGACTCCTTTTGAGGCAATTACTTACCAATTTGCTTTGGCAGAAAAAGACGTGATCGCTTTGATGAGAAAGAAACTGAAAAGAAGTTCTTTCAATTTGTGGCGCGCTCGTGTAAATTCCGGAGTAAGCCAAAAGCATCTGCACAAAAGAAATGCAGAAATCGATCGCTTCCGATGCAGCCGACAAAAATCCATCTCTGGAAATAAAATTAGTAAGAGATAAGATGAGCGATGCTGTAATTATAATGACGAAAGAAATGATCTCGGAAAGTGAAAAATATTTCCGGATCAAACTGATCAATTCTTTAGCCGGAATTCGTCAGGTTGCTTTGATAGGAACGAAGTCGAAAGAGGGTCAGGAAAATGTTGCGATTTTCAATTCGGTGATCCATTTGGGAGCGAATCCGCCGCTGTTTGGTTTTATTTCGAGACCCGATGTTGTGGAGCGCGATACTTTAGAAAATATAAAGGAAACCGGGACATACACGATTAATTTGATCGATAGAAAGTGGGTAAAAGAGGCACATCAAACTTCGGCTCGTTATCCAAAAGATACTTCTGAGTTTGAGGCTGTAGGTTTCACGCCAGAGTATTTAGATGGAATTTTTCCGCCGTTTGTGAAGGAAGCAGCCATAAAAATTGAAATGAAATTTGAGCAGATCTTAAATATTGAAATCAACAATACGATCATGGTCATTGGTAGTATTGAGTCGCTTCAAATTCCAGAAAATCGTTTATCTGAGGATGGTTTGGTCAATCCAGATGATCTGTTATTAAGTGGTGGTTTAGATGCGTATTATTCGAGTCAGTTTTTAGAGCAATTGCCCTATGCAAAGCCTTAAGATAAAATTTGAGTTTTGAAAAATGTAAAGAAGGAAAATCTTCCTTTCAAAATTTGTCCCGTCTGTAAAAAAGAATTTTCCTGGCGGAAAAAGTGGGAGAAAAATTGGGATAATGTCATTTACTGCAGTGAAAAATGCAAAAGAAATAAATAAAAAAATTAAAATTCAGCAATGAAAAATATATTAATAATTGGTGCCGGAAGAGGAATTGGACTGAAAACCGCACAACTTTTAAAGGAGGAAAATCTCTATACCATTTCGCGAAACTTGACACCAGAACTTGAAAGTTTAGGTACCCAGTTTTTTCAGTTTGATGTGGCGAAAGACGACTTGAGTCAATTATCTTTGCCCGACCAATTGCATGGCGTAGTTTTTTGTCCGGGATCCATTAATTTGAAGCCTTTTAACCGATTAACGGAAGAAGATTTTTTAGCAGATTTTCATCAGAATTTTTTGGGAGCAGTTCGCATTATTCAAAAATGTTTGCCGATTCTAAAAAAGTCGGGTGGTGCAAGTATTGTCTTGTTCAGTACCGTTGCGGCGAAAGTAGGAATGCCTTTTCATACGTCGATCGCAGCGAGTAAAGGTGCTATTGAAAGTTTTGCCCGAAGTTTAGCTTCAGAATTGGCTGCTGCAAAAATCAGGGTCAATGTGATCGCGCCATCGCTGTCAGATACTTCTTTGGCCGCAATGCTTCTTTCAACGGAGGAAAAAAGGGAAGCTTCGGCAAAACGTCATCCACTGCAAAGAATTGGGTCAACAGAAGACAGCGCGCAACTCGTCGAGTTTTTGCTTTCAGATAAGAGTTCCTGGATTACAGGACAGGTGATCGGAGTTGACGGCGGTTTGGGAAATATAAAATTATAACATAAAATCAATCATATGGAATTACATTTAATCGTCGATATCTTATCAGAATTAGATACTTTTCAAAAAGTTCAACCTGGAAATCAAACCAGTTTGGAAGAATTTCGTCTTTACTTAAATCAGAAAGCATACGAAAGCGAAACGCCGAGAAACCTTACCGAAAAGTTTGGTCTGGAGGTTTTCGATCTTGAGAATGAAATTGCTAAACAGGTAATTATGCTCGGTCGTTATTCTAAGCATTTGATAAAGAAGTCATTAGAGAATCACCCGGATTTGGTGAACGAAGACTTTACGTATCTTTTTAGATTGATGGATTATCCATCGCTGACGAAAATGCAGTTGATCGAGAAAAATGCTCACGAAAAGCAAACAGGTATCGAGATCATCAAAAGATTGGTGAGAAACGGTTTACTGGTCGAAAGTCCGGACGAAAATGACAAAAGAAGTACCCGAATTTCGGTGACTGAAAAAGGAAAGAAAGTTTTTGCAGAATCGATGAAAGATATTACCATGGTTTCTAAAATCATGTGCGGGAAACTGGACAGTGAGGAAAAGGAACATTTACTGGTTTCATTGAAAAAATTAAATACATTCCATCATACCGTTTATACAAATCTCAGAAATGAATCGACGAAGAAGTTATTGAAAATGGTAGAAAATGGCGGATAAAATTAGTATTTTCTGGTTTCGCCGCGATTTAAGACTGTCCGATAACCACGGACTTTTTAAAGCTTTGGAGTCTTCAGAAAATGTTTTGCCGATCTTTATTTTTGATGAGGAAATTCTTTCTAAATTAGAAAATAAGGAAGATAAACGCGTTGATTTTATTTTGCAGGCTTTGCAAACACTCAACGAATATCTAGAAAAATCGGGAAAATCGATCAAAATTTTGCACGGAAATGCGCTAAGTATTTTTAAAGATCTAATTGATGATTACAGTGTTGAAAATGTTTTCTGTAATGAAGATTATGAACCGTCCGCCATTAAAAGAGATTTAGAAATTGCAGAATTTTTAAATAAAAATGACATTGATTTTTTATTATTTAAAGATCAGGTTCATTTTCATAAAGATGATATTTTAAAATCTGATGGTACTCCTTATACGATTTACACGCCATATTCGAAGCAATGGTTAATCAAATTTAATAATGGTAAAATCGAGTCATATCCCAGTGAGAAGCACCTTCATCATTTTATTGACGTAGAAAAGCAGGACGTAACTTTAGAAAAAATTGGGTTCAAAAAAACAGATTATCAATTTAAAATTCCAAAAATTGATCGTGATATATTAAAAACTTATCACGAAACGCGTAATTTTCCAACAACACCAACTTCCGAGATGAGTGTTCATCTTCGTTTTGGAACAATAAGCGTTCGGAAATTAGCTTCAGTTGCCAGTCAATTAAACGAGACCTATCTGAAGGAATTGATTTGGCGGGAATTTTTTATGCAGATCTTATATCATTTCCCCAAAGTTGTTCACGAATCTTTTAAAAGAAAATACGACAAGATCACCTGGATCTATGATGATGAAAGCTTGAAGAAGTGGCAGGAAGGAAAAACCGGTTATCCTATTGTTGATGCGGGAATGCGCGAACTCAATGAAACTGGTTTTATGCACAATCGCGTTCGAATGGTCTGTGCAAGTTTTTTCACGAAGCATCTTTTAATGGACTGGAGAATCGGTGAAGCTTACTTTGCAGAAAAGTTACTGGATTACGATTTATCTGCGAATAATGGGAACTGGCAGTGGAGCGCAGGAACTGGTTGTGATTCTGCACCATATTTCAGAGTATTTAATCCGGAAGAACAGCAAAAAAAATTCGATCCAGAATTTAAGTATATCAAAAAATGGGTCAAAGAATTTGGAACAAAAGATTATCCACAACCAATGGTTGATCACAAGTTTGCGCGTTTACGAGCGCTCGAAACCTATAAAAAAGGATTGCAGGAATAAGTTGTAAAAAGATCTAAATCTTAAACTAAAATCTTCAAGCTTTTTGGTAAAACTTTAATGTGAACAGGAGAGGAGATTTCATTGTATTCTCCATCTAAGTGCCAATCTTTGGTATTCACACTAAATTCTATTTCCGGAACTGAAAGATAAGTGACATATTTATCTTCCTTTAAATTTTTTGTGAACATCCGAGTTGCGAAAAGTGCGCCATAGGTTAACGGGAATTTCTTAACCAAAACTATTTCTACCAAACCATCGACTGTACTTGCATGCGGTGCGATGTAGGCATTATTTCCGAATTGACGGGTATTTGCCACGTTCAGCATTAAATATTCGCCGTCGTGCTGTTTAAATTTTTCCGATTTAAATTTTACATTAATGGGTTTATACTTAAAGAAAGTTTTGATTGAAACTTGAATATAATTTTTGAAACCACGGCTTGTTTTTTCGAATTCTTTCACGACTTTCCCGTCGAAACCTGTACCTGAAACGTTTATAGAAAGTTGATCATTAACTTTGAAAGTGTCGATTTCCCGGAATTGACAGGCTTTAATTTTGGCTAAAAGACCGTCTAAGTTTTTAGTAAAATTGGTCTCATTTGAAAAACCATTTCCAGAACCTGCCGGAAATATGGCAAGAATTTTTCCAGTATTAATAAGGCTTTTTGCAACAGAGGAAATGGTTCCATCGCCACCAACTGCTACAAATATATCGGTATTTTCAAAATTTTCTTTAATGAAAGTTTCAGTCCCTTCGAGAGATTCTGAAATATAAAAATTTGCCTTTTCGATCCTTTTTTTTAAGGAATCAACAAAAGGCTGATAATTTTTCTTTGCAGAATAAGGATTGATGATGAAAGCTACTTTTTTCATGGTTTGCAAAAGTAAAGAAAGCAGATCATTAAACCTGATATCTTCAAAATTATTATAATCCTAATCGCGTTTTGAATTCACTTTTAAGGAGTGGTTTAATGGCTGAAAAAGGAACTTTGATCAAGACCGGACCTGCTGCGTAAGCGGTAATTTCGTATTGATTATAAAGGAAATACAGATGGTCTTTTCCAAAATAAAAATTTTCATTAAGCTGAATTTCTTTCACTAAAAGCATTTCAGCCTGTCCTTTTCCCAAATCATTTTTTAGGAAATTATCCATCAAAATTCTGCTCCAGATTTTGGGGTCCTGTTCCGAAAGAATATCTGAGAGATACAGCGTTTTGTTATTTTTAAGATCAAAAACTTTGTAAAATTCGTAGTAATATCCGTGAGCGCCGCCTGTAAAACCATCACCTGAATATTTTATGGTCAGCAAATCATTTTGATTGGAAAAAACATTCATATCAGAATTGTTGTTCCATGTTTGTTTAAAATCTGGTTTGTAATCTTTTAATCCATTCTTCGTTTCTGTGTAAAATGCAGCTTTTTTAGCTTCCAGTTCTTTAGTAAGGTTTGCTTTGGAATAATTTGTTGAATGAATGTTTTCTTTAGCATAAATAGAATCCAGTAAAATTGAATCTTTAATCTGGGAAAAGACCAGTAATTTCGATTTAAAAGCGATGGTAAGATTATTGTCAATCTTCAAAGAATCATCAACTTTTACAGAATCAATAGCAAATTTTTCAGGAGTTGAAACGGTTTTTTCAGGTAATTGTGAAGTGGATTCTACCGAATTTTTTTCTTTGTTGCAGCTGATAAAAGATAGAAAGAAGATGGTGGAAATTGCGAAGAAATTTTTCATTTTTAAATTTAATGAAAATTATTTATTTAAAAAAATGTTACGGAGCTAATTCTTGAACCCAAAAAATCGTAAACTTTGTATTGTTCACGATTTTGAATAAAAAAAACTGCTCAATATTTTGAACAGTTTTATATAATTATTTTAAGAAATCTTAAACATCAATTTTTGCATAGATCGCATTTTTCTCGATGAACTCACGTCTTGGAGGTACTTCATCGCCCATTAACATAGAGAAAACATTATCTGCTTCTGCTAAGCTCTCAATTGTAACCTGTTTTAAGGTTCTTCTTTCCGGATTTAAGGTTGTTTCCCAAAGCTGTTCAGGATTCATTTCCCCAAGACCTTTGTAACGCTGAACTTCAACTCCTTTTCCGTCTGGAGCCATTTCCATTGTTATTTCTTCGCGTTCTTTTTCATTGTACGCATATGTTTTTTTGCTTCCCTTTTTCAATAAATATAAAGGAGGTTGTGCGATATAAATGTATCCGTTTTCAATTAATTCCTTCATATATCTGAAGAAGAAAGTCAAAATTAAAGTAGAAATGTGAGCACCATCAATATCGGCATCACACATGATCACAATTTTGTGATATCTTAATTTCGCGATATTCAAAGCTTTACTGTCTTCTTCTGTTCCCACAGAAACTCCCAGAGCTGTATAAATATTTTTGATCTCTTCATTGTCATAAACTTTATGAACCATTGATTTCTCAACGTTAAGAATTTTACCTCTCAAAGGTAGAATCGCTTGGAAATGGCGGTCACGACCTTGTTTTGCCGTTCCACCTGCCGAATCTCCCTCGACTAAGAATAATTCAGAAATTGCGGGGTCTTTGGATGAACAGTCAGACAGTTTTCCCGGTAATCCGCTTCCACCCATTGGAGATTTGCGCTGAACCAATTCTCTTGCTTTTTTCGCAGCCTGTCTTGCTTTTGCAGCTAAAACTACTTTTTGTACGATGAGTTTTGCTTCGTTAGGATTTTCTTCCAAGAAGTTGCTCAACATTTCTCCTACGATCTTATCAACCGCACCAGAAACTTCAGAGTTTCCTAATTTCGTTTTTGTTTGTCCTTCAAACTGAGGTTCCATCACTTTTACAGAAATCACGGCAGTCAATCCTTCACGGAAATCGTCACCCGTAACTTCTACTTTTTCTTTCGCAGGAAGTCCTAATTCATCTGCAAATTTCTTTAAAGTTCTTGTTAAAGCTCTTCTGAAACCTGCAAGGTGAGTTCCACCTTCATGCGTATTGATATTATTAACGTAAGAGTGCAGATTTTCCGTGTAAGAAGTATTGTATCTCATCGCAACTTCTACAGGAATATTATCTTTTTCACCTTCCATGAAAATCACGCTGTTCATGATACTTTCACGGTTTCCGTCGATGTATTCTACGAACTCTCTCAATCCACCTTCAGAAAAGAACAAGTCATGTTTAACTGTTCCATCTTCCTCCAAAACTCTTTCGTCGGTTAGTGTAATCTTGATTCCTTTGTTCAAATAAGAAAGCTCGCGCATTCTACTTGCTAAAGTGTCGTAATTGAAGATCAATTCCTGAAAAATAGTATCATCTGCCTGGAAGAAAACTTCAGTTCCACGTTCTGTTGTACTACCTATTTCTTCTACATCTGCTAAAGCTTTTCCTTTAGAATATTTCTGCTCATAAATTTTACCATCTCTTTTAACGGTTGCGATCAAGGAATTCGAAAGTGCATTTACCACCGAAACCCCAACTCCGTGAAGACCACCGGAAACTTTGTAAGAATCTTTATCAAATTTTCCACCCGCTCCAATTTTGGTCATTACAACCTCCAAAGCAGATTTCTGTTCCTTCTCGTGCATATCAACCGGGATTCCACGACCGTTATCTTTTACAGAAATACTTTCACCTTCGTGAATGATCACTGAGATGGTGTCGCAATGTCCTGCTAAAGCCTCATCAATCGAGTTGTCTACAACTTCGTAAACCAAATGATGCAAACCTCTTAAACCTACATCACCGATGTACATTGAAGGTCGCATTCTTACGTGTTCCATTCCTTCTAAAGCTTGGATGCTACTCGCTGTATATTCTTTTTGACTCATAATATTTATTATTTGTTGAAGTATTTCTACAACAACATTTTCAATGAATTTATATTAAATTTTAACTGAAATTTTCGTCTTTTTTATTTTTTCAAAAGGCTCACAAATATACTGAATTTCGATGTAACATCAAAGTTAACAAAGTCATAAAATTAGGAGCGTTTTTCATGAAAAAATCCTCAAAATATTTGAGGATTTAAAATCTAAGTTTTCTATGGTTATGAATAATTAATCGGTCTCATTATGAACTTTGAAATTAATATTAGAATTCCGGAATTAATTTAACAGGTCTATTTATTTTGTCGCTTCTAATTTTGCAACGGACTGATCTAAAATCACTTTTTGATGATATCTGCACGAATTAGGTATTGCGAAGATCAATAATAACACAAATGTTTTCATGGTATTCTTTTTAAAATCGAGCAACTAAAGCTCTATTATCACCGGTAAATCTCCTGGTAGGCGTTCCGACTCTATCCATCAGAATTTTTGTTTCGCCATTTTTTTCAACGCTGATAAAAATTTTATCGACATCCCAGTTATCTGCGCCAATACCGCCGCCTCCTGTGTGTCGAACTTCTACTTCCTTAATATCATTAAAATCCATGGCGGCAGAATTCGTGATCTCCATAACACGGCTTGCTTCCGTAAAATTGTTCCATTTTCTTTTGGCATTAATGTTTCTCAGAACATAAACCTGCGTGCTGTTTCTCATTCGAATGGTAATATCTACATTGTTATTATCGCCACCTTCCAAATTATCTCCGCCCGTTGCGATGGTGAATGATAATTTGGCATTCGTTCTTGTCGATACAGAGGGAGTTGTCATAGCAGGTGTATAATTATGAGGGAAAGTATATTTGAAAGTGTCGCCGCAATAGCTGCAGGGATTTCTGTTTTCGTAGATAAATCTGTAAAGTGGAACTCTGCCGACTCCTTTTAAATCTGCTAAAACATATCTTTTCATCATTCCATTTTCGGCAATATTAGCGACAACCAGTAATTTTCCCAAATTCCAGTTATCTGCCATTGCGCCATCGACATTATTCCAGGAACCTTTCGCATTTCCCCGCATTACAGCGATGGTTTTGATGTCGGTTACCACAATATTTGCCGGTAATGGCGACACGAATCTTCGCACCGAATTGTTTGGCCAGTTTTCCCCTTTATTTACATTCTCCAGAAAAAGATCAGGTTTTCCATTAAAGGTAATTCTTACATCTACATTTTTCTGAAAATCGCGGTGGTCTAAATTGTCTTCGCCTGTAGTAAAGTCGATCGCGACTGAATTTTCGAGCGCCAAAATATTGACATTTTTCCCAGATTTTTTCGAGACAGGATTAGTGGCAGTGGCAAAGTAAAACAGACTGAGCGTTAATAGAAGTATAATTTTTTTCATGATTTTAATTTTTTAATCTGTTAAAAAATAAGTTTAGAATTTGTGTATTTTACCTTTGTAACGATGATCAGGAAGATTTGTAAAGTTTTTTTTGATAAAGTAAATATCCTTAAGTTTGTTTGAAAACAAAATAGTAGATATCTGTCATTTTAATGAAAAATTACAATTGAAGATGAGGGAAGCTTCTGAAATTCAACCAATTGATTACGAAACGATTTCCACGACTATAAAAGTGGAAAATAAAAAGAAAATGAATTAGAGAAGATCTTTAAAAGGGATATCGAAAATATCAACCTGTAATGATGTTGATCGATACTTCAAATTCCAAAAAGCCTTTCTACAAAGCGATTGTTGATAATGATGAACCTTGCAGCAACGTCAATAGAGCAAACATTACGAAGATAGAACGGGAAATTCTGGCTTTATTGATCAACAGAAAAAATTGTCCAAAAATCGCGGAAGAACTTTTCATTTCTTATCACATTGTCGAAAATTACAAGAAGAATTTGCGTATAAAAACGGGAAGTAAAACCACCCTAGAATTGATTTCTTACGTTTTACATTGCAATATTTTATAAAAAAAATCCTCAAAAAAATTTGAGGATTAATAAGATAACAGTTAACCTTAATTTTCTTATTTAACTAATGTTGCTTCTACTCTAATTTCTGTATTGAGTAATTTAGAAATAGGGCAGTTCTTCTCTGCATCAGCAACTAATTCGTCAAATTTTTCTTTAGAAATTCCCGGAATATTTGCGACTAATGTCAACATAGATTCCGTTATTTTTCCTTCTTTTGCGTCCAAATTAATCACACATTTTGTTTCTAAATTTTCTGCTTTGAAACCTTCTTCATCTATTTTAAAAGATAAAGCCATTGTGAAGCAGCCCGCATGTGCTGCAGCGATTAATTCTTCCGGATTCGTACCGACGCCTTCTTCAAAACGCGAGCTGTAGGAATATTGCGTCTTGTTTAAGGTCGTGCTTTGAGTAGTCAAATTTCCTTTTCCATCTTTACCTGAACCTTGCCAAATGGCTGTTGCATTTCTTTTCATAATAGAATTGTTTAAGGTGTTTTATATTTTTTTCATCAAAACGACATCGTCGATCTTCTCTACTTTAACCAAGTTATATTTCGTCAAATTTTTCGCTGCTTTGTCCCATTTCTTTCCAGAAAGGTTACTCTTCACTTTTACCAAGCCCAAAGTCATTGGTTCTTCTGAAGAACTCAAGATCTCTAAAACCAGTTTTTCATCTTCATCCAGTTCCAAAGTTGGTGTTGCTTTTTCCGGCTTCATTTGAGGGAAAAATAATACTTCCTGAATCGATTGATTGTTGGTCATAAACATGATCAAACGATCCATACCAATTCCCATTCCCGAAGTTGGCGGCATACCGTATTCTAAGGCTCTTAGGAAGTCTTCGTCTATAAATTGTCCGGCTTCATCGTCTCCTTTTTCGGCTAATTTTAATTGATCTTCAAAACGTTCTCTTTGGTCGATCGGATCATTTAATTCCGAATAAGCATTTGCGATTTCTTTACCGCAAACCATTAATTCGAAACGCTCGGTTAAGCCTTCCTGCGTTCTGTGTTTTTTTGTTAAAGGCGACATTTCGATAGGGTAGTCTGTTATGAAAGTCGGCTGTATAAAGTTTCCTTCACATTTTTCCCCAAAAATTTCATCGATCAACTTTCCTTTACCCATCGTTTCATTCACGTCGATTCCGATTGATTTTGCAAAATCAAAAAGTTCCTGTTCAGACTTCCCTGTGATATCAAAACCCGTATATTTAATGATCGCTTCCGTCATCGAAACCCGCGCGTAAGGTGCTTTGAAACTAATTTCCTGATCACCAAATTTAGCATCGGTTGTGCCATTTACAGCAATTGCGCAATGTTCAATCATTTTTTCGGTGAAATCCATCATCCAGTAGTAGTCTTTGTAGGCTACATAAATTTCCATAACGGTAAATTCCGGATTATGTGTTCTGTCCATCCCTTCATTTCTGAAGTTTTTAGAAAATTCATAAACGCCATCAAAACCACCAACGATCAATCTTTTTAGATATAATTCATTTGCGATTCTCATATATAATGGAACATCAAGAGCATTATGATGCGTCATAAATGGTCTTGCTGCGGCACCACCAGCAATTGCCTGCAAAACAGGAGTTTCTACCTCAATATAACCTGCATCATTGAAAAACTGACGCATTGCATTGTACAATTTCGTTCTTTTTAAAAACGTTTCTTTGACGTGAGGATTCACGATCAGATCGACATAACGTTGTCTGTATCGAAGTTCCGGATCATTGAAGGCATCGTAAGTCACGCCATTTTCATCTGTTCGAGGTTGTGGAAGCGGACGTAAAGACTTGGTTAAAATTTTGAAATTGCTGACTTTAACTGTCATTTCACCAACTTGCGTATTGAACAGTTCACCTTCAATCCCAATAATATCACCGATGTCTAAAAGGTGTTTGTAAACATCATTGTAAAGCGATTTATCTTCACCAGTACAGATTTCATCACGGTTGAAATAAACCTGAATTTTACCTTCTGAATCCTGAAGTTCGGCAAAACTTGCTTTTCCCTGAATTCTACGGCTCATCAAACGACCTGCAATGGTCACTTTTTTACCTTCAACAAAGTCTTGCTTGATGGTTTTAGAAGTATCTGTAATTTTATATTCTTCGGCTGGAAAAGCATTGATGCCCATTTTTTCCAGGGTTTGTAACTTTTCTCTCCTGATGATTTCCTGTTCTGATAACTGCATTTTTCTTGCTATTTTAAGACGGCAAATTTAGTGAATTTTTTGCGAAAAATAGAAGGCTAAAATTTCCGAGAAATTAATCCCAGATCGGGGATTTTAATTAGTATTCGAAGATTCGTGCTTAATAAAACCTATCTAAAATGTAGTTAATGTTTTTTATTTGGTTTCATTCCAAATTCTCAAATTACCGCGTTGTATTGCATATTATATGTAAATTTGTAATGTGAAAAAATGGTTGCTGTATTTTATGGTTTTTACTTATCTTACTTCTTTTTGTGAAGTTAGACAGGTGGCGAAACTTCCGAAACTCGTGCAACATTATATTTCACACAAGATCGCTGATCATGATATTTCGGTATATGCATTTTTTAAAATGCATTATTTAGATGAACAGAAAAAGGATAAAGATTATTCTGAGGATATGAAGCTTCCCTTTAAAACTCATGATTTTTCGAGCACTTTGATCACCTTAAACATTCCACCGGAAAAGGAAAACTTAATTTTTCCGCATCAGTCAATTTACGTTGATTATTCAACTAATTTTTCTTATTCAGAAAAGTTTTATCCTTCTGTATTTCAAAAAATTTGGGAACCTCCTAAGATTTAATTTAAAAATTTTCTCGCATTCCGCGTTGTTAAATCTTTTGGTTTCAACTCATGATATGCTAAACAAGAATTAAATTTTAAATTAAAAAAAATGGACGAATTACATTTGCATCTGGTTGTCAACCATTTGCCGATCATATTTCCTATTGTTGGAATCATTATACTCCTTATCGGGATTTTCAGTAAATCCGAAGTTACCAAACGAAACGCCTACATTATCTTTATTCTAGGAGCCATAGCTTCTATTGCAGCGATTGTTACAGGCGAAAACGCAGAAAATTCTGCCACACAGATAGCTGGTCTTTCTGAAAACCTCATTGAAAAACATGCCGATTTTTCCGAAATTTTTGCAATCCTTACTTACGTTTTAGGTGGAATTTCATTGCTTGCGCTTATTGCAAGTTTTAGAAATTCAGCATTATCAAAATATGCTCCCTTTGCAGTGGGAATTCTCGCGATTGTTTGTCTCTTCTTTGCTCAAAAAGTAGGAACAACCGGTGGTGAAATTAAACACACTGAAATCAGAACTGGTAAAGACTTCGATTATCGAAATTTTGAGGGCGATGATCCGACTTCCAAAAGTGACAAACATGATGATCAATAATTTGATGTACACGCTACATTCTCTGACAATTTTTAAAGAAAAAAAATGCTTAATAAAATAATAGAATTTTCTATAAAAAATAAACTGATCATCATTTTGATGACGCTCGGTTTAATAATTTATGGACTGTTCGAACTCACAAAACTTCCCATCGATGCGGTTCCTGATATTACCGATAATCAGGTTCAGATCATTACCGTTTCACCGAGTTTGGGAGCGCCCGATGTTGAACGTTTCATCACTTTCCCTTTAGAGCAGATCAATTACAATATACAGGGAATCAAAGAAATGCGGAGTTTCTCGCGGTTTGGTTTATCTGTAATTACCATTGTCTTCAAAGACGATATCGATTTGATGGTGGCTCGTCAACAGGTTGCAGAAAGATTGCAGCAGGTTTCAAAAGAAATTCCTATCAATTTGGGAGTGCCGCAAATGGCGCCAATTTCCACAGGTTTAGGGGAAATTTACCAGTATGTGGTCCGTCCGAAAAAAGGGTACGAACACCGATATAATCCGATGGAATTACGAACTATTCAGGATTGGATCGTCCGCCGACAACTGTTAGGAACTCCTGGAGTTGCCGATGTCGCAAGTTTTGGTGGAAATTTGAAACAGTATGAAGTTGCAGTAAATCCCGCCATTTTAAAATCGATGGGCGTTACGATCACCGAGGTTTTTAATGCACTGCAAAAAAACAATCAAAACACTGGTGGCGCTTACATTGAAAAAGGACCCAGCGTTTTATTTATCAGAACGGAAGGTTTGATGAATAAGATCCCCGATATTGAGAATACCGTCATTAAAAATTTAGCGGACGGAACACCGATTCTTATTAAAAATATTGGAAAAGTTCAATACGGAAAAGCCATTCGCTACGGTGCGATGACTTATAATGGAGAGGGCGAAGTTGCAGGCGCCGTGGTAATGATGATGAAAGGCGCAAACTCCAATGAAGTCATTAAATTGGTGAAAAGCAGGATTGAAGAAATACAAAAAACACTTCCGGAAGGCGTAAAGATTGATGCTTTTCTGGACCGGACCAAAATGGTGAATAACGCGATTGGAACCGTAAGTAAAAACCTGCTGGAAGGTGCGCTGATCGTCATATTCGTCCTGGTTTTATTCCTGGGAAATTTTCGCGCCGGACTTTTAGTGGCTTCTGTCATTCCTTTGGCAATGCTTTTTGCGATCATCATGATGAATATTTTCGGTGTTTCCGGGAATTTAATGAGTTTAGGAGCCTTAGATTTTGGATTGATCGTCGATGGTGCCGTGATTATTGTCGAAGCGATCTTACATCGATTCAAACATTTAACGAAGTTTCAGGACAAGAAAATTTCTCAGGAATTTATGGATCGCGAGGTTTATACTTCTTCGAGTACCATGATGAATTCAGCGGTTTTCGGTCAGATTATTATCCTGATCGTTTACTTGCCGATCTTAACATTGCAGGGAATTGAAGGAAAAATGTTCAAACCAATGGCACAAACCGTGATCTTCGCTTTGCTTGGTGCGTTCATTCTTTCTCTGACTTACATTCCAATGATGAGTTCTTTGTTTTTATCTAAAAAAATAGATCTAAAGAAAAACTTTTCAGATCGAATGATGGCAAAACTGGAAAGCTTTTATCATAAGACTTTAAATTTTGTTTTAAAAATTCCGAATTTAGTTTTCTTCAGCGTTGTCGGATTATTTTTCGTATCCTTATTTGTAATGTCGAGATTAGGCGGTGAGTTCATTCCCTCACTTCCGGAAGGAGATTTCGCCGTTGATACCCGGGTTTTACCCGGAAGCAATCTGAAAACTTCCACCGATGCAGTTCAGAAATCTTCCCGAATATTAATGAAAAAATTCCCCGAAATTGAAAAGATCGTCGGGAAAACCGGAAGCAGTGAGATCCCAACCGATCCAATGCCAATCGATGCAAGTGACATGATGATCATTCTGAAACCCCGCAAAGAATGGACTTCTGCGAAATCTTATAATGAATTATCGGAAAAGATGTCTGCAGAACTTAAGAAAAATCTGATCGGCGTTACCTATTCCTTCCAATATCCGGTCGCCATGCGTTTTAACGAGTTAATGACCGGTGCAAGACAAGATGTTGTTATTAAAATTTATGGTGAAAATCTGGATAGTTTAAAAGTTTACGCCGAGAAATTAGGAGCGATCTCCAAAAAAATAAAAGGAGCTCAAAACATTTACGTAGAACCAATTTCGGGAATGCCACAGATCGTGATTTCTTACAAAAGAGAAGCGCTTTCGCAATTTGGATTAAATGTAGAAGATGTGAATAATATCGTAAACACTGCATTTGCGGGACAATCTACAGGTTCTGTTTTCGAAGGAGAGAAGAAATTTGATCTTGTTGTTCGTTTAGATGGCGAGCAAAGAAAGAATGTCGATGATGTCAACAATCTGTTAATTTCGACTCCTTCAGGAACTGAAATCCCTTTGAGCACCGTGGCTTCCGTCGAACTCAAAGAAAGTGTCAATCAAATACAGCGGGAAAATGCACAGCGCAGAATTATTGTCGGCTTCAATGTCAGAAACCGCGATATTCAGTCCACCGTAGAAGATCTGCAGAAAGTCGTCGAAAAAGATTTCAAACTTCCGACCGGTTATTCGATCTCTTATGGCGGAACTTTCGAGAACCTTCAGCATGCGAAATCCCGTTTAATGATCGCAGTTCCCATCAGTTTATTGCTGATTTTACTGATGCTTTATTTCGCCTTTAATTCGGTCAAATATGGCTTGCTGATTTTCTCCGCAATTCCACTTTCTATGATCGGCGGAATAATGTCGCTCTGGATTCGTGGAATGAATTTCAGTATTTCTGCAGGCGTAGGTTTCATAGCACTTTTCGGAGTGGCCGTATTAAATGGAATCGTCCTGATCGCAGAATTTAATCGGCAGAAACTAAAACATTCGGATTTAAACGACGTCGTAAAAATCGGCGGCAGAACCCGATTACGCCCGGTTTTAATGACCGCTTTGGTAGCATCACTCGGATTTTTACCAATGGCACTCAGTACCGGCGAAGGTGCAGAAGTACAAAGACCTTTAGCAACAGTCGTTATCGGTGGTTTACTCTTGGCAACTTTCCTCACGCTCTATTTATTGCCACTAATTTATATCTGGTTTGAGGAACATTTCCCCGACAGACGCAAAAAAATTCAGGAAATAAGCGAAGAAGAAGATGGCTACGATGAATAGAATTAGGTTTTGGGCAGACGTTTCCGCCTTCCGCTCCCGCTTTTTTTATTGCTGGCTTCGACAAGCTCAGCCACCAATAAAAAAGAGCTCCGCTCAAGTCGGGCTGCAGATTTTAGCTTCAATCAAATGACTTTTAATAAATTAAAAAATGAAACAACTTATAAAAATAATAACCGCATTTTCAGTCTTGATCGCAATTCAACTGAAAGCACAAACGCCTATTTCCCTCGAATCGGCCTACGAAAAAGCCTTCAAGAATAATTTGAATTTAAAAAACGGGCAACTTCGGATCGATTATCAGGACAAGATCAAAAAGTCTTATGCAGTAGTAGATCCGCTGAATGTCTCCGGAGAAATTGGACAATTTGTTTCCGCTTACACCGACAATAAATTTTCAGTCAACCAAACTTTGAGATTACCCGGATTTTATAACAATCAAAAGCAGGTTCTCATCGAGGAATGGAAAAACTCAATGTTGACTTTAGATGTTCAAAAATGGCAGTTAAAACGAGAGATCGCGTTGATCTACAACGACCTTAATTATCAAAATGAAAAGGAAAAACTGCTTTTGCGAGCCGATTCCATTTACACCAATTATTACAACCGGGCCGAACTTCGTTTGAAAAAAGGAGAAAGCAATATTCTCGAAAAAACGACCGCTGAAAACTACAGAAGTCAGGCAGAAATTCAACTGGCAAATCTGAAAAAAGACCGTGAAGTTTCCCTTTATCAATTCAATTATCTGATCAATGACGAAACATTGTATTCCAATGAAAACTCAAATTTCTATGAAATGAATGTACTGACTCAAGATGTAAATTACGCTGGAAATGCGGTTGTTTTAAAACAATTAGAACAGCAGAAAGCGATCGAACTCGCCAAACTAAATGCAGAAAAATCGAAACTCTTGCCGACTTTCAATATCGGTTATAATAATTCCAGCATGTACGGAACAGGAGCAGATGATAAGTTCTACGAAAGATCCGCACGTTTTCATTCAGGAATGATCGGCGTCGGAATTCCGCTTTTTAATGGAGCTCAGAAATCACTAATTGAAGGTCAGAAAATTAATCAGCTCATCGCCGAAAATAATTATCAATTAGGTTCAAAGAATCTAAAACATCAATATGCAGCATTGTTTGGTGAATTTCAAAAATTAAAAAGCGAAACTGATTATTATAAATCCAAAGGTCTGAAAAATGCAGAAACCATTATGAAAACTGCAAACCGCTTATACTACGAAGGTGAAATTAATTACCTGGAATGGTCTATTCTCATCAACCAGAGTTTAGACATTCAAAACAAACTCATCGATACTCAGAAAATGCTGAATGAGAAAACAATTCAATTGAATAATTTAACGCAATAATAATTTAATTTTTATCAAAATGAAAACATATACCGTTCTACATCGCTTATTACACTGGATTTTCGCATTGGGAATGTTGGTTTTATTTACCACAGGATTCCTCCGAATTGTCTGGATGAGCAAAGCCGTAATTTCAGATGCTGTGAATAAAAATGCACAAATTCAAAGTCTAAATTTAGATAAACAAAGTCTTCGGACCATCGTTCATGCCGTTCAGGATCCCATGTTTGAATGGCACGTTTACGCCGCTTACCTGATTACTTTTGCTTTTATAGCAAGGATCATTTATATGATCGTTAAAGGAATTAGATTTCCGAATCCTTTTTCAAAAACAACGACATCAAAAGAAAAACTGCAGGGTTTCATCTATCTTGGATTCTACGTTTTGATCGCCATCCAAATAATTACAGGCAGCATTCTAAAATTTGAGATCGGGTCAGAATCTCTTGGTAATTTAGCAGAAACAACCCACAAACTTGCCGTTTACTGGATGCCAATTTTCGTTGTTCTACACTTCGGCGGAGTTGCGATTTCTGAAAATACAAATCGAAAAGGAATTACCTCACAAATGATTGGCGGTGATTCGAAATAACAAAATTTTTACAATGAGAAAATTACTTATTATATTTTTAAGCCTAATTATTTTTTCCTGTTCCAAAAAAGAACTCGAGAAGGAAAAGATGGGCACTGTTTCCGGAGATCAGGTCTCTCTGACTGATCTGCAAATTAAAAATTCGGGCATTGAAACCAACACTTTAAACAACCTCGATATTGCGCATAAAATTATGCTTACCGGACAAATCGACGTTCCGCCACAAGGAATGGCGAGCGTTTCTGCACCAAGCGGCGGTTATGTTCGAGTTTCGAGATTTATGCCCGGAAATCATGTGATCAAAGGACAAACGTTAGCAACTTTGGAAAATCCTGAACTCGTGCAATTACAGCAGGATTATCTCTTGGCAAAATCGAATTTGCAGTACGCGCAACAGGATTATTCCCGTCAAAAAGATTTGAATGAGAACAAAGCAAGTTCAGATAAAGTAACTCAAAAAGCCTTTAATGAAAGTCAAAATCAAAATATTATGATGAAAGGAATGGCTCAAAAATTAACTGCGATGGGAATTAATCCTGGCTCTTTGAACGCTAATAATATACGCCGGACTTTCGCGGTGACTTCCCCAATTTCAGGATATATTTCTACCGTAAATGTCAATATCGGACAATACGTTTCGCCCATCGATAAGATGTTTGACATCGTTAATACGGGCGATCTGCATTTGGCTTTAAAGGTTTTTGAAAAGGATCTAAATAAGATCAAAGTAGGTCAAAAAGTGTATGGTTTTACCAATCAAAATCCTACTAAAAAATATGAAGCGCGTGTTTTCATTATTGGTAAAGATTTTTCTCCTGACCGAAGTGTTTTGGTTCATTGCCACTTTGTTGATAATAGTTTGACCTTACTTCCGGGAACTTTTATGAACGCCGAAATGGAAGCCGATTCTGAACAAGGCACTGTAATTCCCGATGATGCGATCGTAACCTGGGAAGAAAAACAGTATATTTTTGAGGAAATTAAGCCTAAAACCTATAAAATGTTTCCCGTACAAATCGGAAATTCTGAAAATGGATTTACCGAACTTTTGAATTTCAACCCAGCCAATGCCAATAAAAAATTTGTCACAAAAGGTGCTTATCAATTATTGATGGCTTTGAAAAATGTAGAAGAATAATTTGTTTAAAAATTATTTGCAGATAGAAAAAACATTTATATATTTGTCCCAATGAAAACGAGAACAAACATTACTTGGTGGCATCATTCAAACTTTATTAGGGTCTGAAGCAAATCTTGTATTCTGTTTGTAATAACATATAAAAGACTTTGACGTGACCCGTTAAAGTCTTTTTTTTATCTAAATTTTAAAAAATCTCATGGAATTTAACCAAACTGTAAACATAAAAACAACTGTAAAATCGGTGATGAGCGATCTTTTCACGCCGGTTGGAATTTACCTTCGCCTTCGTGATAAATTTCGCGATACCATTTTGTTGGAAAGTGCCGGAAACCAAAATACCGATAACAACTTTTCGTTTATCGCCATCAACGCGGTTGCTGGAATTGAGATCCGAAATTTTGATGAAGCAGAAATTAAATTTCCGCTTGGTAATCCACAAAAGATCGCATTAGATAAAGAGAAGTTGAGTGAATTTTTAAATGATTTCACCAAATGTTTTATTTGCGAAGAAACTACTAAGGAAATCGGTAAATCTGCACAGGGATTTTTTGGCTATACGAGTTATGATGCAATTCCTTTTTTTGAAAATATTAAGTTTAAAAAACTTTCAGAAGAAAATAAAATTCCATTACTGCGATATCGTCTTTATCAATATGTAATTGCCATCAACCATTACAACGATGAAATGTTCATTATCGAAAACAAAATCGACGGGCTGAAATCGAATATGATTGAGATCGAAAATCTCATCAATCAGAAAAATGCTCCTATTTTTCCCTTTAAAACAACTGATTATGAAACTTCAAATCTAAAAGATGAAGAATATCGTGACTTGGTTGAAACCGCAAAAAAGCATTGTTTCCGTGGGGATGTTTTTCAGCTGGTATTGAGCAGAAGATTTGAACAGAAATTTAATGGTGATGAATTCAATGTTTATCGTTCTTTACGACATATTAATCCTTCTCCTTATTTATTTTATTTCGACTATGGAGATTTTAAATTAATGGGTTCCAGTCCGGAAAGTCAACTGATCATAAAAGACGGAAAAGCGATTATTCATCCGATTGCGGGAACTTTTAAAAGAACTGGTGAAGTTCAGAAAGATTTAGAAGCTGCCGAAGAATTGAAAAAAGATGCAAAGGAAAATGCAGAACATACGATGCTGGTTGATTTAGCGCGAAATGATTTAAGCATTTGCGGAAAAAATACAACAGTAACAAAGTTGAAAGAAGTTCAGTTTTTTTCTCACGTCATTCACTTGGTAAGTGAAGTTACGGCAGATGTTGAAGAAAATCAAAATCCTTATGAAATGATCGCAACAACTTTTCCCCAGGGAACTTTGAGTGGCGCACCGAAATATAAGGCGATGGAGTTGATCGATTCTTATGAAAAAACATCGCGTTCCTTTTATGGCGGTTGTATTGGTTTTGTAGGCTTTGATGGAAGTTGCAATCAGGCCATTATGATCCGAACTTTTTTAAGTAAAAACAACACGCTTTTTTATCAAGCCGGTGCTGGAATCGTGGCGAAATCTACGGCAGAAAATGAATTACAGGAAGTGAATAATAAACTGAATGCGCTGAAAATGGCCGTTAAAAAAGCAACCTCAATTTAAGAAAATACAATTATGAAAATATTAGTCTTCGATAATTACGACAGTTTTACGTATAATTTAGTTCAAATGATTGAGCAGATCAGTGGCGAAAAAGTAGATGTTTTCCGCAACGATAAAATCGCGTTGAAGGATGTCGAAAATTATGACAAGATCGTTCTTTCTCCAGGTCCGGGAATTCCGACTGAAGCAGGAATTTTAATTGAACTGATTAAAAAATACGCACCAACGAAATCTATTTTAGGAGTTTGTCTTGGTCAGCAAGCCATTGCAGAAGCTTTTGGCGGAAGTTTGATTAATCTTACAGAAATTTATCACGGCGTTGCAACCAATGCTCAAACCATCAAAAAAGACGCTCGACTTTTAAGAGATTTACCTGAAAATCTTGAAGTTGGAAGATATCACAGTTGGGCCGTAAATCCTGAAGATTTCCCCGAAGAACTGGAAATTACCTCCGTTGATGAGAACGGAATGATCATGTCGCTTCAACATAAAAAATATGATGTTCAGGCAGTTCAATATCATCCGGAAAGTATCTTGACACCACACGGAAAAAAGATTATCCAAAATTTTTTACAGAATTAAAATGAAAGAAATATTACAATATTTATTCGACCACCAAACTCTGAGCAAAGCCCAAGCGAAATCAATTCTGCTGGAAATTTCAAAGAATATTTTTAATGAAATTGAAGTGACTTCTTTCGTTACCGTTTTCTTAATGCGAAGTATAACGTTGGCAGAGTTGGAAGGTTTTACCGAAGCATTGCAGCAGCTCGCGCCGAAAATAGACTTAGGAACAGATGATCTAGTAGACATTGTTGGAACTGGTGGCGACGGAAAAAATACGTTTAATATTTCCACTCTAGCGAGTTTGGTTGTCGCTGGAACTGGACAAAAAGTAGCCAAACATGGAAATTATGCAGCCTCAACAATCAGCGGTGCATCAAATGTTTTGGAAACTTTAGGTTATCGTTTTAAAGAAACAGAAGTCGAATTGAGAAGTGATTTGGAAAAAGGGAATTTCTGTTATTTACACGCACCGATTTTTCACACTTCATTGAAATCAATTGCGCCAATGCGTAAAAATTTAGGTTTAAAAACTTTTTTTAATATGTTGGGACCATTGATCAATCCGGCTCAACCAAAATATACCATGATCGGTGTGGCGAATTTGGAAATCGCTAGGATTTATCAATATTTATTGCAGAAGAAAAATGCTGATTTTTTACTCGTCAATGCTTTAGATGGTTATGACGAAATCAGTTTGACGAGCGATACTAAAATCATTGATAAATATGGCGAGAAGATTTATTCTGCAGAAGAATTGCAGTTTAAGAATATCGAAGCAGAAACTATTTTAGGCGGAAATAGTGTTGAAGAAGCAGCGGAGATTTTTAAAACGATTTTAGAAGGAAAAGGAACATACGAACAAAACGCAGTTGTTTTAGCAAATGCTGCGATGGCTTTGAAGAATACTGAGAAATATGGCGATTACAAAAATTGCTTAATGATGGCGAAAGAAAGTTTGATGGAAGGAAAAGCCTTGAATTGTCTAAATGTTTTAATTGATTAGAAATGAATATTCTCGATAAAATAATTGACCAGAAAAAGGTAGAAGTTGACGAAGCGAAAAAGAAAATTTTTCTAACTGAATTAAAAGATTCGAAATTTTTTCAACGTAATACGATTTCTTTAAAGGAATCGGTGAAGTCGGGTAGTGGAATCATTTCTGAATTTAAAAGACAATCTCCCAGTAAAGGAGTTATTAATGAAAAGGCTGATGTTTTAGAAGTTGCAAAATCATATCAAAAGTTTGGAGCAAGTGGAATTTCAATCTTGACTGATTCAGAATTTTTTGGTGGAAAATTAGAAGATATTTTGAAAGTCAGAAATGAAATTTCGATTCCTATTTTGCGAAAAGATTTTATGATTGATGAATTCCAGTTTTACGAAGCTAAAGCGAATGGTGCAGATGTGATTTTATTAATTGCTTCGTGTCTTTCTCCAAACCAAGTTCAGGAGTTTACGGATTTGTCACACGAATTAGGTCTGGAAGTTTTGCTGGAAATTCACACAGAAGATGAATTGCAGCATTTTAATAAAAATATCGATCTGGTCGGAATCAACAACCGTAATCTTAAAGATTTCAAAGTTGATCTGCAACATTCAGTCAACTTAAAGAACCTCTTGCCAAAAGAAGTTTTGGCAGTTGCGGAAAGCGGAATTTATTCTGTAGAAGATTTTAAATTTCTTAAAGAAAAAGGATTTGATGGATTTTTGATGGGCGAATATTTTATGCGAAATGAAAATCCTGGAGTTGCTTTCGAAGAATTTTTAAATACAATTAAAAATTAAAAGCCACGAATGCACGAATGATTTTTAAAATTAATTGCTGTAAGAATTGATATAAAACTAAATGTTATCAATAGGAACGGGCTTTAGCCCGTTTACAAAATATAAATGTTCAATTGGCTTTAGCCAAAACTTATTGTAATATGAAATTAAAAGTTTGCGGTTTAACAAGAATAGATCAAATAGAAGAATTAATTTCTTTAGACGTTAATTTCCTGGGCTTCATTTTTTATAAAAAATCACCGCGTTATGTTTTGAATTCTTTGACTTTAGAAGAAATAAAATCAGTAAAACATCATGGAAAAGTAGGTGTTTTTGTTAACGAAAGAATAGAACAAATTTTAGAAGTCTCGGAAAAAGCAGGACTCAACTTCATTCAACTTCATGGCGACGAAAGTGACGAGTTCATTTCAGATTTAAGAGAAAAGCTAATTCCTGAAATAAAGATCATCAAAGTCTTCAGAATAGGAACAGAATTAGAAAATTTAAAATTTAAGATCCAAAATTTAAAATCAGAAGTTGACTATTTACTCTTCGATACTGACTCAAAATCCTTTGGTGGAACTGGGAATTCTTTTGACTGGCAAATTTTAAATGAACTCGAACTTACTAAATCTTACTTTTTAAGTGGCGGAATCTCAGAAGAAAATATTGAAAATTTAAAATTTCTCAATCAGAAACCTTTTGCCTTAGACATCAACTCGAAATTTGAAATTGAACCCGGAAATAAAGATCTCGAAAAAATAAAAGAATTTAAAAACCTTCTCGGTTAAACTACACGAAAAATCAATCAAAATATAAAATGAAAAATTATAAAAACCCCGACAAAAACGGATATTACGGCGAATTTGGTGGCGCTTTCGTTCCCGAAATGCTTTATCCAAATGTCGAAGAATTACAGGAAAAATACGTCGACATCATCAGCACGCCTGAATTCCAAAAAGAATTTAGAGATTTGCTCAAAGACTACGTTGGTCGCGCTACACCATTGTATTTCGCTAAAAATTTAAGTGAGAAATATCAGACTCAGATTTATTTAAAGCGCGAAGATCTGAATCACACTGGAGCGCACAAGATCAATAATGCTCTCGGACAGGTTTTACTCGCCAAAAAACTAGGAAAAAAACGGATCATTGCAGAAACAGGTGCAGGTCAACACGGCGTTGCAACCGCGACTGCATGTGCACTGATGAATTTAGAATGCATCGTTTACATGGGCGAAGTCGATATCGCGAGACAAGCGCCGAATGTTGGCCGAATGAAAATGTTGGGCGCAACAGTCATTCCCGCAACTTCAGGTTCTAAAACCTTGAAAGACGCTGTGAATGAAGCTCTACGAGACTGGATCAACAATGCTACAACAACACATTATATCATTGGAAGTGTTGTCGGTCCGCATCCTTTTCCGGATCTGGTGGCACGTTTTCAAAGTGTGATCTCGGAAGAAATTAAATGGCAGTTGAAGGAAAAGATCGGACGGGAAAATCCTGATTATGTTATCGCCTGTGTCGGCGGTGGAAGCAATGCTGCCGGAACTTTCTACCATTTCGTGAATGAACCGAGCGTCAAATTAATTGCAGCTGAAGCAGGAGGTTTTGGACTCAATTCAGGGAAATCTGCCGCAACCACTTTCTTAGGAACTTTGGGGATTTTGCACGGAAGTAAAAGTATCGTCATGCAAACTGATGATGGTCAGGTAATTGAGCCGCATTCCATTTCGGCGGGTTTAGATTATCCAGGAATTGGACCTTTCCACGCGAATTTATTTACAGAAAAAAGAACTGAATTTTTCAGCATCACCGATGATGAAGCTTTGAAATCTGCATTCGAACTGACTAAAATTGAAGGCATCATTCCAGCTTTGGAAACTGCGCACGCTTTGGCAGTTTTAGACAAGAAAAATTTTGCGAAAGACGATGTAGTCGTGATTTGTTTGAGTGGTCGAGGTGATAAAGATCTGGAAATGTATTTACAAAATTTGTAATTTAATTAGGGTCTCTTTCTAAAAGACGAGACCCTCTATTCCCTCCCGATTTTACATCGGGATCCGCTCATGTCGGAGCGCAGATCGCGCTTCTTTCAAATATTAGTTTTAAAATAAAAGATTGTAGTAAAAATCAATCTCATCAAATAACAGTAAAATTATGATCAACGATAACATCCAGCATCCAGGAACCAACATCCAGCCTCAAAAAAAACTCAATATCTATTTCACTGCGGGAATTCCAAACTTAGAAGACACGACGGAAATTATGAAGACCATCCAAAATTCCGAGGCAGATTATATGGAGATTGGGATGCCTTATTCGGATCCGGTTGCCGATGGAGAAGTGATTCAGAAAGCGCACGAAATTGCGTTGAAAAATGGAATGACCATCGCGAAACTTTTCGAACAGTTGAAAACGGTAAAAGAAGAGATCAAAATTCCCGTTATTTTAATGGGTTACATCAATCCCGTTTTAAGTTTCGGCTTTGAAAATTTCTGCAAAGAATGTGCAGATTCCGGCGTTTCTGGCTTAATTATTCCAGATCTTCCACCGATTGAATTTGAGAAAAATTACAGCGAAATTCTAAAAAAATATAATCTGAACTTTACTTTCCTCGTCACTCCTGAAACTTCGGAGAAACGAATTAAATATTTAGATGATTTAAGCTCCGGATTTCTGTACGCGGTTTCAAGTTCTTCAACAACAGGAAACGAAAATAAAGAAGTGAAGAATGAAGATTATTTGACACATCTTTCAGAGCTCGATTTAAAAAATCCGGTATTTATAGGCTTCGGAATTAAAGATAAGACCGATTTCGAGAACGTAACCGAAAAAGCAGAAGGTGGAATTATCGGAACCGCATTTGTGAAAATTCTTTTAGGAAACGAAGACTGGAAACAGAAAGGAAGCGACTTTATTCATAGCATAAAGAATTAAATTTTGTAAATTTGTCCTCTTAAAAAACGCAATCCTGCAATAGGGATCGACGTGAAAATCCCGGAATGGAGGCGCGAGCGAAGCGAGTGCCGAAATGAGGAATTGTAACAGAGAGCCCGACCCAAGCGTTGGCATTTGCGCAGGAAAGGGGATTGCCCAAAATAATGAATTTCAATGACAACGACACAGAACAGAACTTTGCAATTTCAGGATTTAGGTTTGATGGATTATCTTCCGGCCTTTGAATATCAGGAAAAACTGATGAAAGAAATCATCGCGTTGAAACTGAAAAACCGCGACCGAACCGATGGAATTCAGGAAGTAACTCCAAATTATTTGCTGTTTGTAGAACATCCGCATGTTTACACTTTGGGGAAATCGGGTCATGAAGAAAATATGCTCGCCAATTCTAAAAGGCTGGAAGAGATCAACGCAACTTACGTGAAAACAAATCGTGGCGGAGATATTACCTATCACGGTTTTGGACAATTGGTTGGTTATCCGATTTTAGATCTCGATAATTTCAAATCCGACATTCATTTATATATGCGGAATCTGGAGGAAGTAATCATTCGCACCATCGCAGAATTTGGCTTGAAAGGCGAAAGATCTGAAGGTGAAACCGGAGTTTGGCTCGATGTTGGAAAACCTTACGCGCGGAAAATTTGTGCAATGGGTGTGAAGACCTCAAAATGGGTGACCATGCACGGTTTCGCCTTAAATGTAAATACCGATCTGCGCTATTTTGAATATATCATTCCGTGTGGAATTAAAGATAAAACGGTGACTTCTTTAACACGCGAGTTGGAACGAGAATTTTCCGCGGAAGAAATTGCAGATTTAAAAGGAAAAATTAAACACCATTTCTGTGAAGTTTTTGAAGCAAAATTTATTTAATCCAATACCATCAAATAACAGAAATCACGTCTTTTGAAGGTGATTTTTTTATGGCACCTCTTTGTAAAGTTCTACTTTCTCGAAATTCTTCAATTTTTGCTTTTCAATTTTATCCGAAATTAAAATTCCCGACAAATGATCGATTTCGTGCTGCATAATAATAGCGGTAAAACCTTCCACAATTTCAGTGTGTTGTTTTCCCTCCAGATCGTAATATTCTATTTGAATGACCTGACTTCGGTAAAAATAATCTCTAAAAACTGCGATGGAAAGATCACCTTCCGGACCAAGATTTAAAATTTCGGACCGCCACAAGATTTTAGGATTGATCAAATATTCAAAAGGTTTATCTGGCTTGTCAAAACGTTTTACCCAAATAATATTTCGATTGATACCAACTTGCGGAGCTGCAATTCCGACCCCACTTTTTGTGGAAAGCAATGCCAATTTCATTCGGTTCACCAAAGTTTTGGTGGTTTTGTCTTTTGGATCAGCGTCTAAAGATCGATCGAGCAAAACTTTGTGTTGCAAGGAATCTGCCGTTTGATAAACCGGAAGTGCCGTCTCAATATTTCCTTCATTAATAAGGGAAATTTCAGCTTTTGTATATTTTTGTCCGGAAGATAAAATATAAAATAAAACAAAAAGCAAGGAGGTTTTTCTCATGCTTTAAAAGGTTTTGAATCCTTTATAAACTTCCGCAGACTTCTCCAGCATTCTTACAGATTGAATTCTGAACTGCGTTAAATGGTCGGTTCCATTGTGCTGATGATGATGTTCCACACTTTCCCACACCTCCGTGATAAAGAACATTCCTTTATTTTCATTGTCTTCAACCAGATCATATTGAATACAACCTTCTTCTTTGCGGGTTTCGATGACCAGTTTTCTTAGTAATTCCAAAGCGTCCATGATGTCGTTTTCTTTAAATTGAAAGAGGGCGACGATGTATAAGTTCTTCATAATATTTTCAAAGTTTAAAGATATGAACTGAAAATGGAATTTTTGAAAAATCGATAAAAAAAGTTGACATAAAATCGTTTTTTCTTAATCGGTAAAAATTTTTATCTTTGTAAGAATCAATAAAAGAAAAATGGCAGAATATAAATTAATTCTTCCTTCGATGGGAGAAGGCGTGATGGAGGCGACGATCATCAGTTGGATGTACAATGAAGGAGATATGGTAAAAGAAGACGATTCTGTTGTAGAAATCGCTACTGATAAAGTAGATTCCGATGTTCCGACACCAGTTTCAGGGAAAATTGTAAAAATTCTGAAACAAAAAGATGAAATCGCTAAAATTGGCGAAGTCATTGCGATACTGGAAGTTGCGGGAGAAGGCGAAATTATTTCTGAACAACCACAGGAACCGAAATCTGCAGAAGAAGTAAAAACTCAAATTCCAAATGTTGATTCAGAAGTCGTAAAAGGACTGGAAGAAGCCATGGAAAGTTCAAAATCAGCAACCAGTTTTGCAGGTTCCGATCTCTATTTATCACCGCTCGTAAAATCAATCGCTCAACAGGAAAATATTTCCGAAAACGAATTGCAGTCGATTAAAGGAAGTGGTTTAGACAGCAGAATCACCAAAGAAGATATTTTATCTTTTGTTTCCACAAGAGGTCAAAAGCAACCGGAAGTTCAAACTCCTGTTCAAGTACAATCAACTCCAGCTCCGAAAGCTGCAGCACCGGTTTCTACACCCATGGTTGTTGGACAAGGCGACGAGATCATTCAAATGGATCGTGTAAGAAAAATCATCGCCGAGGCAATGGTGAAAAGCAAACATACCGCTCCACACGTCACTTCTTTCATCGAAACCGATGTAACAAACGTCGTGAAATGGAGAACGAAACATAAAGATATTTTCGAAAAAAGAGAAGGTGAAAAACTGACCTATATGCCAATTTTTGTGAAAGCAATTGTAAAGGCAATTCAGGATTTGCCGATGATCAACGTTTCTGTAGATGGTGATAAGATCATCAAAAAGAAAAACATCAATATCGGAATGGCAACCGCACTTCCCGACGGAAATTTAATTGTTCCTGTTATCAAAAATGCGGATCAACTGTCACTTTCAGGCTTGACAAAAGCGATCAATGATCTGGCTTTCCGAGCAAGAAATAAAAAATTGAGACCGGAAGATACGCAAGGTGCAACCTACACGATTTCCAACGTTGGTGGATTTGGTAATTTGATGGGAACGCCGATTATTCCGCAGCCTCAAGTTGCAATTTTGGCGGTCGGAGCGATCGTTAAAAAACCGGCAGTTTTGGAAACCAAAGATGGCGATGTTATTGCGATCCGTAACTTGATGTTCATGTCGCATTCTTACGATCACCGTGTTGTAGACGGTTCTCTGGGTGGAATGTTCCTGAAACATGTTCACGATTATTTGCAGAACTGGGATTTAGACACAGAAATTTAAGATCTCAATAAATAAAATTAAAACCTTCAGGATATTTCTGGAGGTTTTTTTTAGGAGCTAAATCCCGCTTTCACTACTCGCTTTTTTTCGCCACCACAAATTCCAACATCGAAAAAAGAGCTCAAACAGGCCGTTCAATCGGGGCTAGATACGGCTGGATTTTTAAATAAAATTCTGGTAAAAACCTTAACTTTGATTTCTAAAATAAAAAGAAATGTTTACCATTAGAAAAGCCACACCAGAAGATACTCCAATAATTTTTGATCTCATTAAAAAACTCGCCGTTTACGAAAAAATGGAAAATGAAGTCGTGACTTCCGTAGAAGAACTTCGGGAAAATATATTTGGGAAAAAATTCGCACACGTAATCATCGGCGAAGAGAATGGTATTCCTGCTGGATTTGCCCTTTATTTCTACAATTTCTCAACATTCGTAGGAAAACCTGGTTTGTACTTAGAAGATCTTTATGTAGAGCCGGAACACCGCGGAAAAGGATATGGTAAAACGCTTCTTATCGAACTGACGAAAATTGCAAAAGCAGAAAATTGCGGCAGAATGGAGTGGTCGGTTCTCAACTGGAATCAACCCGCAATCGACTTCTATGAATCCCTACAAGCCAAACCAATGAATGAATGGACCGTTTATCGTTTGGATGGAAAAGGAATCGGGGATTTAGCAAAATAACAAACGCTCATAAAAACAAAAAGTGTGGATTTCTAAAAACCCACACTTTTTTATTATATTAAAATTTCAATTACATAATTTTCGCGATCTCGTCACACAACCATTCCAGCATTTCGCGATCTTCCGTAGTAAACGGATCTAACTCGTGAGAATCGATATCGATCTGACCGATGTTGTTGCCATCTTTCATGATCGGAACTACGATCTCTGCTTTCGTTGCGATAGAACAACTCAAATAATTGTCTTGTGCGTGAACATCAGGAACAACAAAAGTTTCGTTAGAAACTGCAACCTGTCCGCAAATACCTTTTCCAAAAGGAATCACGGTGTGATCTGTTTCTGCACCAACATAAGGTCCCAGAATTAATTCTTCTTTATCGCCGTTTCTAAAGTAAAACCCCGTCCAGTTGAAATATTGAATTTCCTGATCGAGAAGATGACAGATTTTCTGAAGTTTAACTTCTGTATTGTGATTTGGACTTTCTAATATTGAAGAAAGACGTTTTTTTATTTCAGACATTTTTTTATTTTTTTAGGAAAACTGTTTTAGTTTTAATTCTTCTTTGTAGCCGAACATTCCGCGTTCCTTGATCATATCGGCAACATCTGCAGGTACTTGTTTTTCCCAGCCACTTTCGTGATTTGCAATTTTATTTAGAATTTCTCGGGAATAGATCTCAGAGAAATTAGGATTGTAATTTTTGATATCAACGATCCTTTTATTAAGTTTAAAATATTTATAAAGCTCTTTTAGATTATCGCTCACCTTCAAATTGGTAGAGGTCAATAATTCATGAGTTTCAGGATCTTTGTACGGATAAAGATAAACGGTCATGCCTTTTCTGAAAAATTTACCAAAAGCTTCTAGAATTCCGCCGGAGAGATTTTTATAATAATTTTCATCAAACACATCCAAAAGATTGTTAACGCCCATTGCCACTCCTATTTCTCCACTCGAATAGTTGGCGAAATAATCGATAAGCCGGAAATATTCGGAGAAATTTGAAATAATTACAGTGTATCCCAACTTTGCTAAGACATCAACTCTGTCCAGAAAATCGCGCTCATCAATATCACCGGCTGCTCTTAAATTTGAGATCGTAATTTCAAAAAGAACTTCCTTTTCATCAAAATTGCATTCGGAATCTTTCATGAACATTTCAAGACCTTTCTCGAACATATCAATATTCACCAATGTTACAGGGCGAAAACTCCCACGAACTGCGAAAATATTCTTCTTATATAAAATATCTGCAGGCAACATATTATTTCCCTGTGGATTAAAAATTACCGCATCGGTCATACCATTTTTTACGAGTTGCAAACTCATTAGGCGATTATCGACATAAGAAAAAGCAGGACCACTGAAATCGATCATGTCAATCTCCACATTATCTGTAGAAATGTCATCATATAAAGATTCAATTAACCTTCTCGGATTATCGGAATAGTTGAACGCTCCGTAGATCAAATTGACACCTAAACCTCCCAACGTTTCCTGTTGCAGAGTCGTATCATTTTCATTAAATTTTACATGAAACACTATTTCATTGTAATCTTCTTTTTCATCGAGTTGAAATCTCAAGCCAACCCAACCGTGACCTTTCATGGTCTTATCGAAATTGATCGTCGTGACCGTGTTAGCGTAGGAAAAGAATTTTCTTCCGGGATTATTTTCTCTGGATAATCGTTCCTCGATCAAAGAAACTTCATAACGAAGCATTTTGCGCAGACGGTTTTGGGTCACATATCTGTTTCTGGCTTCTTTACCATAGATCGCATCACTAAAATCTTTGTCATAAGCAGACATCGCTTTTGCAATCGTTTGAGACGCACCTCCCGCTCTAAAAAAATGACGCACCGTTTCCTGACCTGCACCAATTTCGGCAAAAGTTCCGTAAATATCGGGGTCTAAATTAATGGCTAAAGCTTTCTGTTTAGGAGTTAATTTCGGATTAATCACAAGCAATTCTTATTTTTTGTAAATTTACCAATAATATACCAACCTCAAAAGAAATGAAGTTGAAATTTTTAGGATCGGGCACTTCCCAGGGAGTTCCTGTTATTGGTTGCCACTGCGAAGTTTGCAGTTCGAAAGACCCAAAAGATAATCGGTTCCGATCGTCGGCTTTAATCAGCACAGATTCCGGAAAAAAAATATTGATCGACTGCGGTCCGGATTTTCGTATTCAAATGCTCAATAATAATGAGGATAATGTTGATGCGGTTTTACTTACCCATGAACACAATGATCACGTTATTGGGTTGGATGATCTGCGTCCCGTAATTTTTCGGAGTAAAAAAAACATGGCACTTTATTGTAATAAAAGAGTAGGAGCTGAAGTAAAAAACAGATTCCCGTATGCTTTTGCGGATGTGAAATATCCTGGAGCGCCGTCATTTGACCTGCACGAAATTGAAGGAAATTTTAATCTATTTGATACGGAGATCATTCCTGTTAATGTGATGCATTATAAAATCCCAATTTTAGGATTTAAGTTTAAAAACCTCGCTTACATTACTGACGCAAGTTTTATTTCAGAAGTGGAAAAGGAAAAATTACAAAATCTTGATTATTTGATCTTAAATTGTATCCGTAAAGAAGAGCTTCATCCTGCCCACTTTATCTTACCTCAGGTCTTGGAACTCTTTGAAGAACTTCAGCCAAAGAAATTATATCTCACGCATATCTCCCATCATTTAGGAACTCACGCCGAAACTGAAAGTGAACTTCCGGAAAATGTACATCTTGCTTACGATGGTTTGGAACTGGAGTTTTGATAATCAATCAGTTAAAATATTTTCCGTCGAAAAACCTTTTAAACAGAGAAAATTTGTTAAAATAATTTTCCTTAAATAAAAAATAATTCTATATTTGCACACCAATTTAAAAAGCCCGGTTGGCGGAATTGGTAGACGCGCTAGACTCAAACTCTAGTATCGCAAGATGTGCCGGTTCGATTCCGGCACCGGGTACTATAAACGCTGTTAATCTGTTGATTAGCAGCGTTTTGTATTTTTAAGGGTTGTAATCTGTCCGCAATTTGTCCGCATTTTAATTAAGTTTTAGATGGAAGCTATAATTTCAAAAGCAATTAATTGCATTATTACCATTACTTCTTGCTTTATATTATTTTCAAAAAAACGGGAAATAAATCATTGTTTTTGCACTAAGATTATTATAAATTTGATTTTTTATTGACAGAAAAGCAAATGGATAAGGAAATTATCAATAATATATGTAATGAAATCGTTTTTAGCGATTTTTTTAAAAAACATATAAAACCTCTGCGAAATTATTTACTTTACCGTTTTGGCAACCAAACAGATGCGGAAGATGTTGTACAAAATGTTTTTATTAAACTTTGGCAAAATTGCAGCGATGTTCCTTTATTAAAAGCGAAATCTTATATCTACACGATAGCAATCAACTCATCTCTAAACGTTATCTCTCATAAAAATGTAATTTTAAATTACGAGAAAAATAATGCCACAATTGATAGAAATAGTGAGAATCCGCAGTTTCTTTTAGAAGAACAAGAATTTAAAAATAAACTATACCAAGCCATTGAAAATTTACCTGAAAAACAGAGAGTTGCATTTTTATTACATAGAATTGATGGAAAAAAATACAGCGAAATTGCAAAAGAACTGCAAATAAGTGTAAAAGCGGTTGAAAAAAGAATACACCTCGCTCTTTTGGACTTAAGAAAAATAGTTGAAAAAATATAAGGTAGGGTAAAAAGTAAGTTAGATTGTTCTATATTCACAAATGCTAAATCAATGGAAAAAGAACACTTTTTGGCAAAATGGCTTAATAACGAACTTTCTCAGGAAGAGTTAGAGTTATTTAAAGCTGATCCAGATTATGAAATCTACGAGAAAATAAGAAATTATTCTAAAAATTTATCTGTACAAGATTTTGATGAAAATCAAATTTTAACGAACATATTAAATGCAAAAAAACTTGATCAAAAGAAAATAAATTTATTTACAAATTTTTATAAAATGGCTGCAATTTTTATTGCCATTTTTACCCTTACTTTTATTGCTGCAAATCTATTGTCTTCAAAAAAAGTAGTTACAGATCAGTTGACAAGCAAAACATTTTTATTACCAGATTATTCTAAAGTGATTTTAAATAATAATTCTATTGCCCATTATAATAATTTTCGATGGTTATTTAATAGAAAAATTCATTTGGAAGGAATTGCCTATTTTCATGTATCAAAAGGCAAAAAATTTACAGTTTCTACAGATTTGGGAAACGTGACCGTTTTGGGAACAAAGTTTGAAGTGCAAGCTGCAGAAAATAATTTTAATGTTGTTTGTTTTGAAGGAAAAGTGAAAGTGAATTATAAAAATAAGGAAGTTTTTCTAACCAAAGGAATGCGCGTGAAATTTGAAAATGGGATAGAAAAAGATTCCTATGCAAATGCAGAAAATCCATATGAACAAGTAATTTCTTTAGACTTTAAAGATGAAAAATTATCAACTATTTTATCTCAATTGGAAAAAGTGTATCACCTCAAAATGGTTTCAAAATCAAATTCGCAAGAATTGTTCACAGGGAAATTACCAAACGATAATTTAGAAATGGCACTTTCTATCATTTCAAAAACCTATCATTTAGAGTATAGAAAAAGTGCAGGAAAAATTCTCTTTATTGATAAAAAATAAATGGTAGGATTTCGGAAAATTATCGCCTTACTTTTTTTGATTTTTTTTGGATGTATTTTTTATGCACAAATTCCAATAAAAAAAGTTTTAAAATCCCTTGAAAATCAGCATCAAATATCATTTAATTTTTTGGAGCGTGATTTGAAAAACATTTCTATTTCTGCACCAGATAAAAATCTTAATGTAAGCGATAAAATATTTTATTTAGAAGAAAATACGCATCTGGTTTTTGAAAAAATAAGTGAAAATATATTTTCTATTCATCAACCGGAAAAAAAAATTAGAATTTCTGGAACAATCATCGATAAGAAAGATAATACACCAATTGCAGGCGCAACTATCATATTAGAAAATGGCGAAAAAACAAGTGCAGATAAAAATGGTTTTTTTGATATAATGGTTAGTAGACCAGTTGGATACAAAATTGAAAGTCCAGAATTTATTACACTACAAGTATCAGCAATTGAAAAAAATAATGCTGAAAAAAACATCTATATTTTAGATGAAAAGATAAAAAAAATTGATGAAGTCTTTATACAACAGTATATTTCAAATAGTATTTCAAAAAACAAAGATGGTTCTTACGGAATTTCGCCTAAAAAAGGTGGAATCATTCCTGGATTGATAGAACCAGATGTTTTGCAAACGACACTCTTTCTACCGGGAATTACAAGTGCAAAAGAAAGTCTCTCCAGTATCAATGTGAGAAGTGGTACCAATGATCAAAATCTTATTTTGTGGAATGGTATTAAACTCTACCAAACAGGACATTTTTTTGGACAAATTTCTACCATAAATCCCTATTTATCTAATTATATTAAAATTTTTAAAAATGGCAGTCCGGCTTTTTTTGGAGATGGAGTTTCTAGTGTGGTAGATATTTCTACAGATGCTAATTTTTCTGCTAAAAACAAATACAGTTTCGGCCTCAATATGTTGAATGCAGATATTTATGCTAAGGTAAATATTACAAAAAATAGTTTTATAGAAGTTGCCGCAAGAAAATCTTTTACTGAATTTTTAAGCACTCCTACTTTTAATAAATATTTTCAGAAAACATTTCAAAACACCTCTATTCTAAATTTAAATACGAATGAAAATGTAGAATATTCTGTAAATAAAGATTTTCGGTTTTATGACATTTCTACCAAATTGGTGCAAAAAATTGGTGCAAAAAACCTCTTAATTTTTGATTTTATCAACATCAATGACAAAGTGAATGCTTCTGAAGCGGATGAAGACGGAGATGAAGATAATCTATTAAAAAATACAATTTACCAAAAAAATTTAGGTCTAAATGCAACTTGGAAAAGCGTTTGGAATTCAAAAAATAGTTCTACCATACAATTATCAAACTCAGTTTATGAATTAGATTCTAAAATAGAAAATATATTTGATCTCTCCAGTTACAATACCAAAGAAAATAAGGTAAATGATCAAAGTCTAAAGATAGACCATCATTATCAATTAAATAAAAAATATGCGCTTAAATTTGGTTATCAATTAAATAAAATTGCGGTGCGAAATGTAGCGGAAGATAAGTCTGTTTCTTCATTTGAAAAATCAAATAGTAACCTCACAGAACACGCAATTTTTGCTGAAGCGAAGTTGAACGATAGTACTTCAAAATTTAATGCTTCTGCAGGAATACGAGGAAATTATATTACAACATTTCGGAAAATAATGGTGGAACCAAGATTTCAATTAAATTATGAAATTAACAAAAACCTTGATCTTATATTTTTGGGAGAAATGAAAAGCCAAATTATTTCTCAACAAATCGAACGGCAAAATGATTTTTTTGGAGTGGAAAACAGATGGTGGATTTTGGCAAACAATTCCGACATTCCTGTGCAAAGAAGCAGGCAGATTTCTCTGGGTTTAGATTATAAGCAAAACAATTGGTTGATCACTGCTGAAACCTATTATAAAAAAGTATCTGGAATAACTACAAGTAGCCAAGGTTTTCAGAATCAATTTCAATATGTGCAAACTTCGGGCAATTATAATGTAAAAGGAATTGAATTATTGGCACAAAAAAAAATAAACTATTTTTTGATTTGGAGCCATTATAATTTTGGGCAAAGCAAATATAATTTTCCTGCGTTGACTCCTTCCGTTTTTGAAAATAATTTTCAAATCAATCATCTATTCGCTTTGGGGTGCAACTTCGAAAAAAAGAGATACAAATTTGCTTTGGGATCCAAATGGCATTCTGGGAAACCCGAAACAGAATTGAGAGATAATAACATCAATTTTTCTGATCCTGATAATCCAGTTTTAAATTTTGCGCTTCCAAATGGGAAACCACTCGAACAGTATTTTCAAGTAGATGCTTCTGTTTCCTACCATTTCAAAACAAATCACAATTGGGATTATTATTTCAATGTTTCTCTATTAAATATATTTAATAGAAAAAATGAAATCAATGAATATTACAAAATAAACCAAGAAAGTACCGAAATAGAACAAGTAAAATCTTTCGGTCTTTCCAGAACTATTAATGCCGCTTTCCGGGTAAGTTTCTAATTACCCAACTTATTATCTCTCTGATTTTCAATACATTTTACATTTTAGCTTAAATTTTTACTTTTTTAGGTAGGGTGCTTGTTGATTCAAGTGTTATAGTAGTATAAATCATTTTAGTTAAAATTAAAATTTATACTATGACAAGACAAGAATTTTTCAAATTAGCCGGAGTTGGTGCTGCAGCCGCAGTTGTTTTACCCGCATGTTTTGCAGGAGGTTTAGTTACCAGTTGCCGAGAAGAAGACGGTAATGTAACTCCAAGTCCCACAAATGTAGATTTTAATGTAGATGTATCTTCAGGAAGTCTCGCTACAAATGGTGGTTTTATGGTCAGCAATGGAATTGTAATCGCAAGAACAAATACCGGAAGTTTTTTAGCAGTTTCTGCAGCTTGTACGCATCAAGGAACAAATGTGAATTACAATGCGTCTGAAAATGATTTTGTTTGCCCAAATCACGGTGCAAAGTTTAGCAGTAATGGTGCTGTTACAAATGGTCCTGCAAGTAAAAATTTGACGAGTTACAAAACTACGCTCACTGGAACAACGTTAAGAGTGTTTTCTTAAAATTACAATCAACTTATTTCACATAATTTATTAAAAAGATAATTAGATCACCTATTAAATTTCAAATATTCAAACTATATGCTTAAGAAAATAATTACCGCTATTCTCCTATTAGGATTCTCCCTTTTTGGTGCTTATTACTACTTCTCCTATCATTACGGAGTAAAAAATTATGAAACGGCAACTGCAGATTTTACAACAACTTCAGAGGGTTTAAAAGCAGAATTTGTAAAAAATGAAACGGCGGCAACCCAAAAATACCAAAGTAAGGCCATGATTGTAAATGGAAAAATTACAAGTATTGTTGGATCTACTATTTCTTTCGATGGAGTAGATTGCATTTTCACCTTAGCAGAAAAATCTTTAAAAATTGGTGATAAAGTTTCCTTAAAAGGCAGATTGGTTGGCTATGACAGTCTTTTAGAAATTGTAAACATCGACCAATGTTCTGTAGTAAAATAAAAAAATAATTAATTATGAATTTAAAAAAAATAAGCTGTAGCTTTTTGCTATTAGGATTTTTCGCATTTTCTTTTGCACAAGAAAAGGATGATCTTATGAAATCTTTGGACAGTGCAAATGTCAATGAAAAAATTACAGTAGACGCCTCGAACGCTTTCAAAGCATTGCAGGTAGTTAATATGCAATCCACCAAAACGCCAGCAAAAAAAGAGTTTTATCTTATAGTTTCTCACAGGTTTGGAGCTTTAGGAGGAGAAGATGTTAACTTTTTTGATAATTTCTTTGGTTTTGATAAGGCGACAACAAAATTAGGAATGATATACGGTATGACTGATTGGTTATCATTTGGAGCATCCAGATTAACTCCGAAATTATATGAAGCAACAGTAAAATACCGAATCATCAACCAAAAAGAAGAAGGGTCACCGGTAACTTTGGTAGGATATCATACTTTAAATATGGACACTTCTTTGAAACAAGCAGTATATCCTAATATTATGTTTAAGGATAAGCTGTCTTTCTCCAATCAATTATTAATTTCTAGAAAATTAAATGATCGATTTTCCTTAGAATTAGCAGGAATATGGGTTCATAAAAATTTAATAGATCCAACGATGGAATCTAAAGATATGCAAATAATTTCTGGTGGTGGTAGAGTGAAAATTAGCAAAAGAATGAGCATTAATGGCGAATACGGACTTCGATTAAACCCAGTAAGCTCCTCTACTTATAAAAACCCTGTTTCTGTAGGTTTAGATATTGATACCGGTGGTCACATTTTCCAACTTGTTTTCTCTAACAGCCAAAGAATGAATGATGTAGGATATTTCACCAATACTTCTGGAGACATTAGTAAAGGAGGTGTCTTCTTTGGTTTTAACATGTACAGAGTATTTTAACAATCAATAAAATTTAAATAAAAAATGAAAAAAATAATCATTTCTTGTATCGTTTGTACTGTAATTTTATACTCTTGCGATACCAGAACCTACGAAGATATTTCAGGACCACCTGTTGCAAATATTACTTATACCAATAGCATCAAACCAATTATGAATGCTAATTGCACCAGTTGTCATTCCCCAAATGGAGGACAATCTCCTTACTTGGATAATTATGACGATGTAAAATCTAACATTAATTTAATTTTAGAAGATTTAAATAGTGGAAGTATGCCACCAAATGGACCTTTATCTTCTACAACAATACAAACAGTGCAATCTTGGAAAGATGCAGGAACGCCACAATAAATAACAATTTAACAACAATTACAATGAAAATATTTAACAAAATAATCCTTCTGTTCTCAATTATTTTAGCCACCAATTTTACTTTTGGGCAAAAAATAGTTACAAAATCCGGACAAGTAAAATTTTTAGCATCTAATGCAAGTGCTTTAGAAGAGGTTTCGGCTACCAATAGTTCAGTTTCAGCGGTAATGGATAGTAAATCTGGCGCTGTTGCAATACAAGCATTAATCAAGAGTTTTAAATTTAAAATCCCTTTGATGGAGGAACATTTTAATGAAAACTATTTAGAGTCTGATAAATTTCCTAAAGCTACTTTTTCTGGTAAAATTGCAAATTTTGATGCTTCCAAAGTAAATGCAACCAAGAAATCTTATGATGTAGAAGGCGATTTTTCTTTACACGGTGTTACTAAACACATCAAATTTCCTGCAATGATTTCTAAAGAAAATGGAAAAACACTCATTGTATCTACTTTTGGCATTAAACCAGAAGATTATAACATTAAAATTCCTTCTTTAATAAAACAAAAAATCACAGAAAATTCCAAAATTTGGGTGAATTTTAGTTTCTAAAAATAACAATTAAATAATATCATTATGAAAAAAAACTATTTTAAAGGACTTGCTTTATTGCTATTATCCTTATCGTCTATCGTATTTGCGCAAACTGCGGGTACGCTTACTTTTACCTTCACCACTCCGAAACACACAACAGGAAATTATGTTTCAGATGGAAGGTTTGTACTTGCAGCCTGGGTAGAAACTTCTGCTGGAGTATTTGTGAAAACCAAAATGAGATATGTTGGTGGAAATACAGATGACCATCTTCCAGTTTGGGGAACCGCTGCGGGTTGTGTAGATCCAACTGCTGTTTTGGGCACAACTGGTTGCAATATTACAGATGCAACAACAGGAGCTACCCTTACATCATTTTTATCAAAAAGTTTTACTTGGGATGGTAAAAATGTATCCGGTACTTCCAATGGGACATTAGTTGCAGACGGAACTTATCGAGTGGCAGTTCAAGAAACTTGGGGACACTCTTCAAATACAGCAACACGATATTTTACATTTACGAAAGGACCATCGCAAGATTCACAAACTCCTACCTCAGATAACAATTTCACAGGTATTACTTTAAAATGGACCCCTTCTTCATTGGCTACGGTAGATGTAAATGGTGCAAAATCGACGAATCAAATTTATCCTAATCCTGCTAATAATAATTTTTCGATTGCTAATAACGAACTTGTTTATGAAGTAATTTTATATGATGCTACAGGAAGATTTATAAAATCTCTGGGCAAAGCCGATAAATATAATATTTCTGACTTAAAAAATGGAGTATATTATGTAGAATTGAAATCTGAAAAAACAAAACTTCCGCTTCAGAAATTAATTAAAAACTAATTTTTTTATTTCTATAATCTCAAAGACCTTTTAGTAATCTAAATATATTAATTTCTTGTGTAATTTTATGCAAGAAATTAATTTTAAAGTATTGTGAGCAACTTTATAAATTTAAAATCATACTAAATTCATGAAAAACATAACGCAACTTTTTTTTATCATATTATTTGGTACAACTTACGGGCAACAATTGGTAAAATTTGAAGGATTCGCGCAAGGAACAACGTATCATATCTCTTATTACGATGCGCAAAATAGGAATCTACAACCAGAAATTGATCAAATATTGCAAGATTTTGATCTTTCAGTTTCCACTTATAATCCGAAATCCATTATTTCTAAAATTAATAGAGACGAAAAAAGGATAAAAGTAGATCAGTATTTTAAAACATGCTTTAAAAAAGCCAAAGAAGTTTGGAAAAATACCAATGGCGCATTTGATCCTACAGTTTATCCATTAGTGAATGCTTATGGTTTTGGACCAGGAAGAAAAATGAAAAATGAAAATAAAATTATTGATAGTATAATGCAATTTGTGGGTTTTGAAAAAATTGTTTTAAGGGGGAATTATGTTAAAAAAACAGATCCAAGAGTTGGATTAGATTTTAATGCATTTGCACAAGGATATTCTGTAGATGTAGTTTCTGATTACTTAAAATCTAAAAAAATAACGAGTTTTATTGTAGAAATTGGGGGAGAAGTATATGCAAACAACTTGAAACCAGACAATCAACCGTGGACTGTAGGTATAGAAAAGCCGATAGAAAATAAAGAAGACACTAATCCTTTGAAAGCGGTGGCAAAATTAGAAAATTTGGCGATTGCCACTTCTGGTAATTATAGAAGATTTATCGTTGAAGACGGCATTAAATATGTACATCACATTGATCCGAAAACAGGTTATCCTACGAAAAACAATCTTTTAAGTGCTTCTATTTTCTCAAAACAATGCATCAGTTCTGATGCCAATGCAACCGGAGTTTTGGTATTGGGCTTAGAAAAAGCAAAATTGTTTTTGTCAAAACATCCAGAATTACAAGCCTATTTAATTTATTCTGATGAAAACGGAAATTATAAAATTTACGAAACAGAAAAAATAAAGGATATCATCGAAGGAATTCCATAAAAAAGACCTTAGATTAGTTTGCCAAAATTATATTTATAAAAATTCCAAAACTAAAAATCGACCACTGCATTAATCCATTTATTCAAAGAAAAATCTTCAATTCCAAAGAAAAAAAATCTACATCATCTGGTTCAATTTTTTATATGCAAAAGCAAATTGGGATTAGCTATTTAGAAACGTTTTAATTATTTAAAATCAGCTATCGAATAGTTGAAATACCTTGATTTTTAAGTCTTATAGTACTTCTTTAGGCAATCTTTAGATTTAATTAATCCAATCCAAATTCTGATTTTATAATCTTTGTAAAAATATTTACAAATGATTAGTGCCACACATTTACACGCAATGGTAATCCATTTTCCGATAGCATTACTTCTTATCGGATTTCTTAGCGAAGTAACTGGATTTGTTTTAAAAAAAACATTTTTCAATAAAACAGCATTTTACCTCTTAATTTTAGGTACTTTTGGTACAATTGCATCCTATCTATCAGGAAGTTCTGCTGGTGAAGGTATGGAAGGCGGAACATTAGGTAAAGCAATTGAACTACACGAAAATGCCGCAGTAATAACGCTTTGGCTTGCAATAATTACCTCAATATTATACATTGTCGCTAATTGGTTGAAGTATTCAAACAAATGGATTAAAGTCGCCTGTGTTGTATTATTTGCTTCTGTAATTTGTGGTGTTTCTCGCACTGCATATTTAGGTGGACAATTGGTTTACCAGCACGGAGCGGGTGTAGAATTAGCATTACCAGATTTTAATGAAAAATAGATTAAAACTTTAAAAAATAATTAGCAATGAGAATTTTAATTGTAGAAGACGAATCGGCTATATCTGGTTTTTTAAAAGAAGGACTTGAGGAAGAAGGTTTTGCTGTAGATGTTGCTGATAATGGAAGAAAAGGTTTAGAACTGGCTTTAGATTTTGTAGATGAATACGATGTGATGCTCCTCGATTGGATGCTTCCGGGTGTGAGTGGAATAGAAATTTGTAGAAACGTTAGAAAAGTAAATCAACAAGTGCCGATTATTTTTTTAACCGCAAAAGATACAGTAGATGATACCATTTTCGGATTAGAAACTGGCGCAAATGATTATCTAAAAAAACCTTTTGCTTTTGAAGAATTATTAGCAAGAATTAGAGTTTTAATGAGAAATAAAACTGGCGAACAATCCGTATTTACAGTTGGTAACATCCAAATGGATATTGATGCGCATCAAGTAATTAAAAACGGGAAACAAATTATATTAACTCAAAAAGAATTCGGTTTATTAGAATTATTACTTCGCAATAAAGGTAAAGTTTGTCGCCGTTCCAGAATTATGGAAAAAATTTGGGACATTCATTTTGATAAAGACACCGCAGTGATTGATGTTTTTATCAACACTTTGCGTAAAAAATTAGATACTGAAAACGAAGAATCAATTATAAAAACCATCAGAGGAGTTGGATACATCATTAATGACTAAGAATGAAATTTAGTTTTAAAAAAAGAATTGCTTTTTATAATTTATTTGCGATAGCTTCCTTAACAGCAGTCGCATTTATAGCTATTTATAGTGTGGTCTATTATACTTCTTATAAACATTTAGATGATGACATAACGACTGAAAAAAGAGAAGTTTTTGCCAATTTAGATTGGGATGATCACCAAATCATAGTAAATAAAATACCCGAATGGCAAGAAGCAGAGCACAAGCAAATAGAAGTAAATCCAACATTTATTCAAATAGTAGATGTAAACGGAAATAGCGTATTCAAATCGGTTAATTTACAAGACGATCACTTCCTTTTTAATCCAAAAAATACAACGGTAGTTTTTTATAACTCTACCATCAATGAACAAAAAATCAGACAAGGACAATTTCCTGTTTTTAATGATCATCATAAAATAATTGGTCAACTCACTATTGGAATTTCGCAACAAGAATCCTACAATGTTTTGCATAATTTGATGATCATTTTAATCATTACGTATGTTATTATTTTATTGATGCTCTATTTTATTATGTCATTTGTGGCTTCCAAAGCCATTGCACCCATTCATCAATTGATTAATTCTGCTTCACAAATTAATTATACCAACATTAATTCTCGATTGCCATTACCCGAAAATCAAGACGAAATACACCAATTAGCAACTACTATAAATCAATTGTTAACCAGATTAGAAAATAGTTTTTACCAACAAAAGCAATTTACATCAGATGCTTCACACGAAATGCAAACACCTTTGACGGCAATTAAAGGAATTATAGAAGTGCTTTTAAGAAAACCACGAACTGCCGAACAATATGAAGCGAAAATGCAAGAAGTATTGCGTCAAACCAATAGATTATCACAATTACACGACCAATTATTACAGTTGGCCCGGTTGGAATCAAGTGTTTTAAAAGCAAATTATGAACAAATTGTTTTACGCAATGTCGTTGCAAAAAGCGTCCTCAATCACGAAACATTTGCCGGTGAAAACAGCATTCTCCTCAAAAATACTATTCGCGAAGAAATTTCAGTTTTAGCAGATCCAATTTTGTTAGAATTAATAGTAGACAACCTGATTTCTAATGCCATTAAATACAATAAAATAAATGGATCTGTAAATATTGCCTGGAATTCATTAGAAAAAATACTGTCCGTTTCAGACGAAGGAATTGGAATTGAAACCGATAAATTACCCTTATTGTTCAATCGTTTTTACAGAGTAGACGATTCCAGAAATTCTCAAATACCTGGAAACGGAATTGGTCTTTCTATCGTAAAAAGATTGTGCGAAGTACAAAACATTTCCATTACTGTAAAAAGTGTCAAAAATCAAGGCACTACATTCTACTTACAGTTCATTTCCTAAAAAACTTTAGTTGATTTTAAGATTTCACTTAGAAAGGTAAAAGACAGCCCAGATTACCTTTGTCGTATAAATAATCTTAAAAATCAATTAAATTATGAAAGCGCAAATTTTAACAATCGCATTACTTTTAGGAACCTTAAGTTTTACTTCTTGTAAAAAAACCGAAGGAAAATCAACAGAAAATCAAGCAACAACTGAATCGACTAACCGAGTTGAAGTTTCACCGAAGGAAAAAGATTCTGCAGAAACAAGAATTGCTGAAGCCAAAGAGAAATCTTCTGAAAAAGGAGAAAAAAAGGAAAATGAAGCAAACGAAAAAAACGATAAAGATTAATCCCAAAATTTAAAAAAATATAGAAATTATGAAATCACTAAATCGCAAATATTCAGTAAATAATTTTTTTAGCCGTAGCGAAAAAAAGTTAGTCTTAGTAAGTCTTTTTTTGGTTGCCGTTTTTTCATTAAACGCTTGTAGCAAAGCAAATGAGAACAGCAATGAAATGAAAAATCCAACAGAAAAAGGAGCAAATAATACAGAATCTTCAACGCAAAAAACAATGACTATGGAAGAAGCAAAGGCAAAAACAATCAACAATATGCAAGATGCATTTAATGGAGAATCAAATGCAACCGCTCGTTACGCTGCGTTTTCTAAAAAAGCCAATGAAGAAGGTTTTAAAGAAATTGCATTGCTGTTCAAAGCAGCGTCTTTGGCGGAAAGTATACACGCTAACAACCACAAAGCAGTTTTAGAAGAAATGGGAGTTGCCGTTAAACCTGCAGTGCTTGACGTTAAGGTTCAATCTACAAAAGAAAACTTAGAATTTGCTATCAAAGGAGAAACCTACGAAGCTACAACCATGTATCCTAATTTTCTAAAAGATGCCGATGCAGCAGGAAATCAATTGGCATTAATTAGTTTAAACTATGCGTACAAAACAGAAAAAAAACATAAAGTATTTTATGAAAATGCATTAGCAGCTTTAAACAATAATACGACAAATACATTAGCTTCGACTTATTTCGTTTGTCCAACTTGTGGTAATACTTATGAAACAACAGCACCAAAACGTTGTGGAATTTCAATGACGAGTGGAGAACGATTTATTAAAGTTAATTCACTTTAAAATATAGAAATCATGGATCAAACACACATTCACTTATTAATTACGCATCTTCCAATATTTGGTTCACTTTTAGGAACTTTAGTTTTAGGATTTGGTATTTGGAAAAAAAGCAGTACTACAAAAATCGCAGCACACTACTTACTAATTATTTCAGCTATTGGCGCATGTATAGCTTATATTACAGGAGAAGCAGCTGAAGAAACTGTTGAAAATATACAAGGCGTTTCAGAAAATGTGATTGAGCAACACGCAGATTTTGCAATATATGCACTAATCGCTTTAATAGCAGTGGGAATTTTCTCTCTAATAAACATTTATCTCGAGTACAAAAAAAATGGTTTCCCAAAATCGGCGACAACAATAACCTTGGTTTTAGCAATGATTAGTTTTGTTTTAGTAGCCAGAACCGGTTATCTTGGAGGTCAAATACGCCACGCAGAAATCACATCAAATACAACTCAAAATGCAATTGATCAAGGAGGAGAACAAGATGATGATGATTAAAAAAAGTCAGAAATCTGCAAAATTATAACAATGAAACAAAAGCGATTCAATAGAAGCGCTTTTGTTTATTAATATTAGAAATTTATATTTCAAATAGTTAGAAAACAAATAATTACATTCTTTATTATAATTAAAAAAAAATAATGTGATAAGATTTTACATTAAAAAAGCAAAATAAAACAACTAATAATTTTAAAAGAATGAATAAACCGATAACAATTGATCACTATTTAGACAACCATTATATCCACAGAAGCAATTGGTTAAGAGCCGCTGTTTTGGGTGCAAATGATGGTATCATTTCTATTTCAAGTTTAGCGATTGGTATAGCTGCAGCAAGTTCTACAAGAGAACCTATAATTTTAGCAACTGTAGCAGGACTTGTAGCTGGAGCTTTATCCATGGCTGCAGGAGAATATGTTTCAGTAAGTTCTCAAACCGATACCGAAAAAGCAGACATTGAAAGAGAAATTCAAGAATTACGAGATATGCCAGAAGAAGAAAACGAATTAGTATGATTGTATTGGTTTTGGCACCATATAACCGGCACCGGGTACCAAAAACCTCTGTAATTATTGCAGAGGTTTTTTTATATCAAATTTTCTCCCCCAGTCAATACATTTTTGAACTCTTTTTTTTCAGACCTACATCTTTTTTTAAAGCTTTTCCTGATTAAAATAATCAATAAAATACACTATTTACCATCTTTTAAACTGATTTCTGTCATTTTTTTCTAAATGTCTGTTTAATTTAATGTTAATAAAATTTAACATTTTTCCCCTTTTTTAACATTTGCGCTAATAGATTGTATTTATAACATAATTAGTTTTAAATAATATTTAAATTCATTATGAAAATGACAATATAATTGTCTAATAAGATATAAATCATCTAAATTTTTGAGTTATAAATTTAATAATTCATAATTAACATCTTATCTTTACACTATAATTGGAGAAAGAAATACAGAAATATTAAAATTTAGAAATAATGAAAAATTTAGCAAAATTCGAAACAATTGTTCTCGGGCTCGGATTACTCTCCGGAATGGCCTTCGGACAAAAAATCAGCAGTAACAATGTCAGAACAGTCGTTTCAGGAACTTCAACCTTACACAATTGGGAAATGACCTCTGCAACCGGAACATTCTCTGGAATGGTTTCCGGCAACTCTATTCAGGATGTTCAATATGTAATGAATGTTAAAACCCTGAAAAGTGGAAAAGGAGCGATGGATTCTAATGCTTATAAAGCTTTGAAAGCTGATAAACATCCGAATATCACCTTTACCGCATCGTCTGTAAATATCGGAAAAGGAACAATGACCGGTAAATTAACAGTTACTGATGTGACTAAAACAATTAATGTTCCTGTTAACATCACAAAAAACGGAAACTCTTATACCGTTTGGGGAACACTAACTATAAAAATGACTGATTACGGCGTGACTCCACCATCATTTATGATGAACACTGTTAAAACCGGAAATGAGATAACCATTACCGTCAACGCAGTAACAAAGTAAAACAAACATTCAAACAGTAAATAATTAAAATTAAGGATATGAAAACTATGTTAATTAAAGCATCAATGCTTGCAGTTTTGGTCACAGGAATCAACTTTGTCGGCGCACAGGAAACCGCTTCAACTTCCATGAGAGATTATTTGGCTCCAGAGAAATCTGCCCGAAATGTATTTGAAGATCCAAAAGGAGAGTCTCCGGATTATGACGGTGTAAAAGTAGTGGTAGGTGGTGATTTTGCTTTGCAGTTTCAAGCACTTGATCACTCAACAAGCGCTCCTTCTCTTGGAGTAGTTACCGGGACCACAACACCAAACACTTTGCAGGTGATGGGAAGCGACTTCAACCTTCCTACTGCGAACTTAGATATCAATGCTTATTTGGCGAAAGGTCTGAAAATGCATTTAAGAACTTATCTTTCTGCACGTCATCATAACGAAGCGTGGGTAAAAGGAGGATATATTCAGGTTGACAATTTAGATTTTATCAAAGAAGGTTTTGCCGCAAACATTATGAAATATGCGAGGGTAAAAGTGGGGATGGATGAAATCAACTACGGTGATACGCACTTTAGAAGAACCGATAACGCAGAAGCGATCAACAACCCATTCGTAGGAAACTATATTATGGACAGTTTTACAACAGAGGCTTTTGGAGAGGGTTATGTGTTCTACAATAATTTCTTAGGAGTTCTGGGAGTTTCTAATGGAAAATTGAATCAGACTCCTGTTAAAGGGAACAACTGGAATTCACCTTCAGTATATGCCAAAATTGGATATGACAAACAAATGACGAAAGATCTGAGAGTTAGAATTACCGGTTCTTACCTTCAGACAAATGGTGGTAATACCGCGAATTTATATAGCGCAGACAGAGCGGGATCAAGATACTATTACGTACTTCTTACTCAAAATGATCTGATGGGAATGAATAATCAGTCAACAGGTAGATTTAACCCAGGATTCAAAAAAATGCAGGCGTTCCAGGTGAATCCTTTCATTAAATATCAGGGACTTGAATTCTTCGGAGTTTACGAATATGTAACTGGTGTCAAAGCGCTTACTTCACCTTCCAGAGGTTCTTACACTCAACTTGGAGGAGAACTACTATACCGATTAGGTGGCCACGAACAATTCTACTTAGGTGGAAGATATAATACAGTGACTGGTAAAGATAATGATACAGCTTCTGAAAGAAAAATCGACAGACTGAATTTAGGCGGTGGTTGGTTCATGACCAAAAATGTACTTGCAAAAGTGGAGTATGTTACTCAGAAATATAATGATGATGCAGTTTGGGGAGCAACAAGTGCTCTAAGAGGCGGTAAATTTAATGGATTGATGCTCGAAGCAACAATAGGTTTCTAATTTTTTTTATTTCTTGAAAGAGGGGTTGCAATGATCCCTCTTTCTTTTTTTTTAAATATCATGAAAAATAAAATATTCACCATACTCTTGATCATCTTTTCAGTGATGGTGTTTGCGCAGAAAAATTCGGTTGAAATTGATGGTTGGACGAATGTTAATACTTTCAAATGTACCAATGATAATTTCAAAATGCCGGCTTCGATCAGTGCGACTCCTGAAAATCAAATGCCGAATATTCACCTAAAAGTGGAAGATTTCAACTGCAGAAACAAAATGATGACCGCTGATTTCAGAAAAACTTTAAATGCGGAAAAATATCCGCTTTTTACGATCAGATTTTTAGAATTCAAAGCAGTTAGTAATAGATTCTCAGCAATTGTAGAAGTCAAAATGATGAACGTTTCTAAAAAATATACCATCGAATTTAGTGAATACAACAAAAGTCTCGTCGGAAATAAAAGATTGAAATTCTCAGATTTCAATATCACACCACCGAAAAAGATGGGCGGAATGATTTATGTAAAAGACGATGTTGATTTACTTTTCAGTCTCGCAATTAAGAATTAATTTTTTCAACTAAATTTTTTTCTAAACTCTCTTTTAAAGGGAGTTTTTTTTTGCGTAAAATTGATCTTAAAAAATATTTCAACGAAATTTTAATAGATCAAAACCGCAATTATTTATAATGCTGAAAAATCCCAAAATCACTTGCCGTCCAGAATGCTGCTTTTTGTCCAGCTACAATTAGACCTTTGTTCGCCCACGTATTGCAGGTATTCAGAAAACTGTAACTTCCTTTGGCATCGTAGAAAGCATCGTTTTTACTGTAAACTGCATCGGTTTTTATAAGGATAGTATTTCCGTTTTTGTCGTGATCGAATTTATTTTGAATAAAATCAATCAATGCCAAGTATTGATCATGCGTCAACATAATTTTTTTACAATCTTTTCCTTCTGTCATTTTATCGTAAAAAGTACAGTGCATCGCAGATTCATTCAGCCAAAAAGCGGCCTTAAATGCTGTTGAAACTTTTAGATCAGCCCACGTTGGCGTATCGAGATAGAAGCCTTTGTCGCCCCAACCGATGGATAGATAATTGAAATTGGTACTTTTTGATACCGTATTTTCAAAAGGAACTTCTTTGCTCCAGTCGATTTCTGCAGTTTTGATGGGAACGACCAGATCGGTATGAACGCCGTTCGTTAAAATATAAGCTGTGATATTTTTAGGTTCGTGAACTTCTTTTGCCGGAACTTCAATGTATGGAATAAAAAATGCGAACAATACATAAATTGCGATCAATGCGATGATTGCCCAGATCGTTTTAAGAATGACAAGGATAAATTTCTTCATTTTTCAAAAGTAATAAAATTTATTTACTCAGAAATTGAATGTTCCTTTTTAAACCGGCAAACTTCGTTCGTTTTACGGGCGATCTCCGAAAAATTTCTGAGAAAAGTTCCTGCGTAAGCTCTTTCCAATCTTCTTTTCTATAGGTTTGAAGAAAAGTATTAGGTTTAAATTTTTCCTGCTGATGAGGCAACGAAAAACGATTCCAGGGACAAACATCCTGGCAAATGTCACAACCAAACATCCAGTCCTCCATTTTATCTTTAAAACTTGCGGGAATTTCATCCTTCAGTTCAATCGTCGCGTAGGAAATACATTTACTGCCATCAATAATTTTGTCAGACACAATGGCATCGGTGGGACAAGCTTCAATACATTTTGTACAAGATCCGCAGTGATCAGTTCTTGCATGATCCTCCAGAAGATCGAGATCGCAAATGATTTCTGCCAGAAAATAAAAAGATCCGCTCTGTTTGGTGATGAGGTTTGCATTTTTCCCGACCCAGCCAATCCCCGATTTTCTCGCCCAGCTTCTTTCTAAAATCGGAGCTGAATCCGTAAAGACCCGACATTGAAAATCACCAATTTCATCCTTTAGTTCGGCAACCATTTCCTGCATGATCTCTTTAATGATTTCATGATAATCTTCCCCATATGCATATTTAGAGATCTTAAAGCTATTGATCGTGGGCAACTTTTCTTCCGGGAAATAATTATAAGAAAGCGAAATGACAGATCTTGAACCTTCAACAAGCAGAGTAGGATCAAGTCTTTTATCGAAATGATTTTCCATGTAAGACATTTTCCCGTGGTGATCATTCTTTAGCCACTTTTCCAAAGCGACGGCGTCATTTTCTAAAAAACCTGCACGGGAAATTCCACAATCCTGAAAGCCAAACTTTTTTGCTTTGGCTTTAATCAGGAGTGAATATTTTTCTGCGGTCGAATTCATTTTTGATATTGCAAAACTAACATTATTTCATAAATTTGCTTCTAAGGATTTAAGATCTTACAGTTTTAATTTCTAAGAATTTCCGGAATAAATAAATCTAAAATAAAATTATGATGTCAATAGAAGAAGTACTAAAAGCAGGAAACTATCATTTGATCGACGTTCGCGAACCTATGGAACTCGAAATGGATGGCAGTATTGAGGAAGCACAAAATATTCCCTTAGGCGAAATTGAAGACAGAAAGCAGGAAGTGACCAATTTAGCAGGAAATAAAATTTTCTTTTGCAGAAGCGGAAACAGAAGCGGAAAGGCAGTTGAATATTTCAAATCGGAAGGAATGACCGATGTTTACAATGGAGGCGGTTATAATGACATGATGAAGCAGCTAGAAAATCTGTAATATCATTTCAACAATATTGAAGAGTCAAATTTTATAATTTGACTCTTTTTTTATGTTTTACTTAAAAAATAGATTACAAATTCCGTTAAACATTACATAAATATTTAAATGCTTGTTTAATTAATTATGAAATCTATTTCGTTGATAACCAGTTTATTGAGTAATTTAAAGCTTTTTAAACAGGGCGTATTTTAGATTTTGGCACGATTTTGACAAGTAACCCTTCTGTAAAATTAAAAATTTAGATATTATGAAATCAATGAAGAAAACAATCCTTGCTTTAGGATTAATGACAGTAGGACTAGTAAGTGCTCAGAATTCTGACATGAGAAACATGCTAAAAGTTGGTATTAATGGAGGTTTAGCAGTTCCTGCAGAAAATGCTTCTGCAACTTTAGGTTTAGACCTTGCTTACCAGAACTTGGTAACTCCAGGTTTCGGTTTAGGGATCGCAACCGGTTATACTCACTTTTTTGGGAAAGATAACAATGGAATCAAAAACAATGATTTCGGTGTAGTTCCTGTAGCAGCTTTGATCAGAATTTATCCAAAACAAATGGGATTCTATTTAGGAACTGATATCGGTTACGGTTTTATCGTAGGTGATAAAAATGTTGCTTCTAACGATCTTGCAAATACACAAAGACCTGATGGTGGTTTTTATATCAAACCAGAAATCGGATACCACAACAAGGACTGGAATTTTGCAGTACAGTATCAAAAAACCTTCACAGGTGACAAAGGAGAGATTGGAAACCAAAAATACAGCGCAGGTTCTGTTGGTGTAGGTGTTGGTTACAATATTCCACTAGGAAAATAATTTCGTCAACAGTAATGTTTCGACGTCAATAACATAAAAACCTTCTTAATTATTTTAAGAAGGTTTTTTATTTTTTCCTATATTTTTTAAAAACAATTATTATCTTTGGTTATTAACATAAAAGAAATGGAGAACAGAAATAAATTCAAACTTTTTTTACCTGCGCTTTCGGCTGCCTGCAACGATAATATTTCGTTGATTTCGGCTGATATTCGCCGTGACCAGACTTTTGTGGCACTTTTTGTTACCCAAAATGGAAAAGTAGTTTCAAAAAGAGAGGATATTTACAAAACCCAGGAATTTAGCTCGATTTCAGAAATAATTAAAAAGTTCGTATCAGATCATTCCCTCACCAATATCAGCAAAATTGCGATAGCTGTTCCCGGTCCTGTTATTGGTGGCAGAAGTGAGCCGCCGCGTTTACCGTGGAAAGTTGATGCTGAAGAAATTAAGAGAGAAACGCAAATTGGAAAAGTTTATCTGATCAATGATTTAGAAGCTTCCGCGTATGGTCTAGGAAATGCTGACGACAGTTATCTAACCCTTCATAATTCTGATGATTTTGCTGCCGGAAATATAGCGCTTTTATCTCCGGGAGATGGTTTAGGTGAAGCTGGATTATTTTATGATGGCAATTCTCTACGCCCTTTCGCAACAGAAGGTGGTCATTGTGAATTTTCTCCCAGAACTACAGATGAGGTAGAGTTTTACCAGTTTCTTCAGAAAATTTATGGTATTGTAAGTTGGGAATCTGTTCTTTCAACTTCCGGATTATTCAATATTTACCGTTTTTTAAGAGACGTAAAACAGCAGAAGCAACCCGATTGGCTAACTCAGGAAATTGAAGCAGGTAATTTTACGCAAGCTATTATTAATGGAGCTTTAGAACAAAGAGATCGTATCTGTAACATGACGATCGATACTTTCATTATTTTCTTGGCAAGAGAGGCAAATAGTTTGGTTTTGAAATTGAAAGCAACCGGTGGTCTTTTTTTAACGGGAGAAATACCAATTATGGTGGAGAAATTTTTGAATAATGACAAATTCTATAAAAACTTTATCATCAGCGATAAAATGGATTCTTTATTAAAAGATATCCCAATTTATCTGGTTAAAGATAAAAATACGATCATCAATGGAGCAGCTGTTTACGCGGCTTTTTCAGAAGAGTAAAATCTTCAAATATAAAATTTAAACTTCAGCAATTGCTGGAGTTTTTTGGTTTAAATTTGCACGTTTTTAAAACAATCTTTACAATGAAAAAATTGCTTCCATTTATATTTCTCTTTTTTACTTTCACCCTTTTTGCCCAAACTAAAAATATTATTTCTTCAGAAATCCGCTGGAAAGGTTATAAAACTTTGAAGGCAGAATCTCTTTCTCACAATGGCACCATTAAATTAAAATCTGGAAATCTTGTATTTAAAGACAACAACATTATTGGTGGAAATTTTGTTATGGATATGACAACAATGGATGCAGAAGATTTGAATGAAGACAAAAAGTTGAAGAAAATGTTTGAAAATCATCTAAAAAGTGATGACTTTTTCGACAGCGCAAAGTTTCCTGTTTCAACCTTTCAAATTAAATCGCTTAAAAAACTAAATAATCCTGCTTTTAATTATCAAATTAATGGCGTTCTGACCATCAAAGGGATTTCTAAAAACATTTCTTTTCCGGCTAAAATTTCCGATTTTAAAAATTTAACCACCATTACTTCGGCAAAATTCACATTTAACAGAAAAAACTTCGGTCTGCAATATAATATTTTCGAAGACATGCTCATCAGCAATGATGTTGAGATGAATATTACCGTGGTCGCAAAGTAAATTCTTAACATACATCAATAGGTTCTCACTTTTATAAGTCTATTTTTACTGCTAAATAATTAATGAAAATTAGAATGAAAAAATTAGTATTATTTGCTTTGGTAATCGGGAATTTAGCATTTGGTCAAACAAAAAAAGTTGTTGGCTCTCAAGTGAACTGGTGGGGTTATAAAATCGCAAAAACGGAAGCTTCTTCTCATAACGGAACTGTAAATTTGAAAGCAGGAAACATCGTGATGAAAGGAAACCAGGTTGTTGGCGGAACTTTCGTTTTAGATATGACTTCGCTTACTTCAACAGATTTAAAGGGAGAATATCAAACAAAACTGAATAACCATTTAAAAACCGGCGATTTCTTCGAAGTTGAAAAGCATCCAACAGCAAGTTATACGATCACTTCTGTGAAAAAAAATAACGACAAAGTATACAACTACATTGTTAATGGAAATCTTACTGTGAAAGGAAAAACAAATCCAGTTTCTTTCCCCGCAAAGATCGCTTACAGCAAAGGAGTTGTGAGTTTGGTTTCGAACAAATTTACTTTCGACAGACAAAAATTCGATATTGCTTATGCATCAACAATGCAGGACGTCCTGGTAAAAGATGATATCGACATGCTGGTAAAAGTGACCGCAAAATAATTTTGAAATAGATCATCAAAAAGAGCAGTTTTCACTGCTCTTTTTTTATTTTTACATAGTGAAATATCAGCACTTATTTAGTTTAAAAAAATTAAATTTTCACCGATCTTGTTATGAATAACAAAATGAAATTATACGTTATAAGCGGACTTGCTGCCGATTTTACCGTTTTAGAAAGAATAAAATTCCCCGAAAATTTAGAAGTTGTTTTTATTGACTGGCTCATTCCCACGAAAAAGGAAGCGTTTTCTCACTATGTTGAAAGAATGGCTGAAAAGATCGATGTGTCTGAACCTTTTTCTTTACTTGGATATTCTTTTGGCGGGATCATCGTTCAGGAAATCGACAAGATAAAACCCGCGGAAAAGATCGTCATTTTAGGAAGCATCAAATCTGACAAAGAAAAATCGAGATTCATTAAGTTAGGAGAGGTCACCAAAATTCCCCGTTATATGCCGGAAAGCATGTTTAATTTAAAGTCGATCATTATGTACTCAGTTGCCCGGAAATTAGTAGATCCCCGCAATCCAAAGCTGATGCAATATGTAAAAGTCACCGATCAGTATTATTTAAAATGGAGTCTGGAGCAAGTTTCTGCCTGGAAATCCGGAGTAAATCCAAAAGTGATTCAGGTTTTAGGAACCAAAGATATTGTCTTTCCCGTCAAATATTCCAAGCCTGATTACATTGTAGAAGGTGGAACGCATCTTTTCCCGGCCACAAAAGCGAAAGAAGTTTCGAGAATTTTAGAAGAAATCTTCAGTAAATAAATCTAATTTTAAACTGAACTCTTTAAAATTATTTTCCATCTAAATGATAATCTACAGTAGGTTTTTGGTGCTTTAAGACCAAATATAATTCAGCTGCAGCAAGCATTCCGATGGTTGGACACAACATATAAATCCAGAAATCAGTGTAAATATTTGCTGGAAAAGCACTCGCAATTGTTCGCGCCGGATTCATTCCAAAACCTGAAACCGGTCCTGCTACATAAACGTAAACGCCCACCAAAAAAGCAGATAAGTAAGGAACAGTTTTCGAGAATTTGGTATCTGAGACGAAAAGAACCATCGCTATCATTACAAAAGCCGTAGAAGTTTCCATTAAAGCAGCCTGCAAATCTGAAATTCCCTTTCCCGGAACAGTTACGACATAATTTACCGGCGGATCACTCAAAATTCTTCCCAATAAAAATTTCATTAAATAAACGGCAACGAGGCCGCCAATCGTTTGAAAAACAGAATACCAGATCAGTTTTTCTAAACTTAATTGTCCCAATCTCCATCGCATAATCGTAACCGAGGGATTAATAAAAGCTCCGGAAGGTGAAGTTAAAGGCGATAAAAATATCACAAGCGCAGTAGTTCCCATCGCAATCGCCATGATCAACAACCGAATTTTCGGATTCGAAATTCCAATATTAAAACTGGGATCACGATGTTCTAAAATGCTCGCAAAAAAACACGCAGAAACCATAAAAATGAAAAGTCCGAAACCTTCCATTAAAAAATCGGCGTAGTTTTTCTTTAGAACTTCAAACAATTTCGAGAGTTTAAATTAAAGATTTTAAATGTTCACCAACCCGGATCGCATTTGCAATAATGGTTAATGAAGGATTTACAGCGCCCGAACTTGGAAAAAATGAACCGTCAACAACATACAGATTATCGATCTCATGGGTTTTGCAATTCGTATCTAAAACCGAAGTTTCCGGATCTGTTCCAAACCGTAATGTTCCACATTGATGCGCAACTCCGGCCAACGGAATTTTTTTACTGATATTAATATTTTCTGGAAGGAATTTAATATCATCTTCCAGTTCGGTCAGAATTTTAGAGAATTTTTTTATTAAACGGTCAAAACCTTCCTCGTTATTAATGGTATAATTCAGGTGAATTTTTCCGTCTTTCCACATAACCCGGTTTTCCTGATCGGGTAGATCTTCTCCTGTAAACCACCAATCTACAGAGTGTTGAGCCATTTCAGATAAAATCTTTACAGGCGTGAAAATCGGAGCGTCATCGGTCAACATATAACGGTTGCTTTTTCCCATGAGCTGAATGCTTCCCATAGGAAATCCGAAATCTTCATCACCAAAGTAAAAGTCGGTCAACGCGATTGTTTTCTGAAATTTGGTCGGATTTTCTGTAAAAGAAATCGCAAGCATCGCCGCACTTTGATGCTTCATAAAGTTCCTTCCAACCTGATCGCTTTTATTTGCCAAACCATTCGGATGTTTTTCGTTTGCAGATTTTAAAAACAATGCCGCAGAATTAATGGCGCCGCAAGAAACAATAATTGTTTCCGCAGTAAAAGTGATTTTTTCTCCATTAATAACGGTTTCAACGCCACGTATTTGATCTCCTGCTTCGTTCGTAATCAATTTTTCTACCATCGCATCAATCATCAACGTAATATTTGAATCATGCATAATCGGTCGGATACAATTGATATCTGCATCTGCTTTCGCATGAAGCAAACACGGGAAACCGTCGCAAGTATCACATTTGATGCATAAACTTTCAACCCGATTTCTTTCGTTTAATTTAATTCCTAAAGGAATATCAAAAGGTTTCAAACCATAATTTTTCAGCGCAGTTCTTACATCTGCAATTCTGGGTTCATCCGCAACTCCTTCAAAAGGAAGCGGTTCTGAACGAAAAGGTTCTGTAGGATCTTCGCCTGTTTTGCCATGAACATCAAACAGTTTTTCTGCCTGATCGTAATATTTTTCAAAATCATCATATTTCAAAGGCCAACTTGGGGAAATTCCCGCACAATGCTGCAATTCACCAAAATCTCTTTCCCGCAAACGGAATAATGCTGCGCCGTAAACTTTGGTATTTCCACCAATCCAATAACCGGTTCCGGGATGAAGATCGTTGCCTTCTTTATCTTTCCAGACTTCTTTCGTATGGTATCTCTCTTCTTGAAAAACAGCGCCAGAATCCCAGTTCTCCTTTTCCTGAGGTAAAAATCCGCCCCGCTCTAAAATTAAAATTGATTTTCCGGTATCTGCTAAAACTTTCGCAATCGTTCCGCCACCTGCACCGGTGCCAATAATTATATAGTCGTAGTGTAAAAGCATGCTGTTTATTTCTATCAAAAGTAGCGATTAAAAAGATTTTTTTGGAATAGTTAAGGTTAAAATTTAATTAAAATAGGATTATCTTTGTCGTTAACTTTTAAAGGGAATTTCCCTTATCGCTCATCATTTATCATGGAATCAATCAGTGTTTTTGAAATTATAAAAGTAGGAATCGGACCCTCAAGTTCTCATACGATGGGACCCTGGAACGCAGCAGAAAGCTTTATCAGAAAAATAAAAACAGATCATCAGCTTCAGGATGTTAAAGAAGTTTTCGTAGAGTTTTTCGGCTCACTTGCAAAAACCGGAATTGGTCACGGAACAGATATCGCGGGAATGCTGGGACTTTCGGGAGAGAATTTCAAATTAATTGATACCACAAAAATTGATGAGAAAATTGAGGTCATCAAATCATCAAACCTTCTTAATCTGGGAGGTGAAAAAGTGATTCATTTCGTTTACGGCGAACATTTAATTCTAAATAAACAAAGATCTTTAGACTTTCATCCGAACGGAATGATCTTTAAAGCTGTTTTCGAAAATGGCGACGAACTGATTCAGGATTACTATTCTTTAGGTGGCGGATTTATCGCAACTCAGGAAGAAAATTCTTTCGAGAATGATTGTATCAGAACACTTTATCCATGTCATAGTGGTGACGCTGTGCTTAAAAACATCGAGAAACTCGGCCTTGAAAAAGTATCAGATCTTATTTTCCTCAATGAAGAATCCTGGCGCACAAAGGAAGAGACAGAAAAAGAAGCGCTTTATATTTGGGATCAAATTGTAGAATGTATTTACAAGGGCGTTAATAAAGAAGGAATACTTCCGGGAGGATTACGAGTTACGCGTCGTGCAGCAGGTTTGAACCGAAAGTTACTCGGCGATAAAATTTATAAAAATAAAAAAGAATGGTTTCAGTTGGTCATCGATTCTCATGAGACATTTACCACGATCAACAAGTGGGTTTCCTGTTTTGCACTGGCTGTGAATGAAGAAAACGCGAGTTTTGGAAGGATCATTACTGCGCCAACTAATGGTGCAAGTGGCGTAATTCCGGCGGTTTTAATGTATGCCCGAGCTTTCACTGATCATTGTTCAGATGAAGATATGATCCGTTTTATTTTGGTTGCCGGCGAAATTGGAACGCTGTTCAAAAAAAATGCTACCATTTCGGCCGCAATGGGTGGTTGTCAGGCAGAAGTTGGTGTTTCTTCGGCAATGGCTGCAGCTGGACTGACAGAAATTATGGGTGGAACTCCGGGACAGGTTCTCATGGCGGCAGAAATCGCGATGGAACATCATCTTGGGCTTACTTGTGATCCCATCGGTGGATTGGTTCAAATTCCATGCATCGAACGAAATTCTATGGGCGCTATCAAAGCAATTACGGCTGCAAATATTGCCATAGAATCTGACCCGTCAAAAGCCAAAGTTTCTCTTGATCAGGTTATTCAATCGATGTGGGAAACTGCGCAAGGTATGAGTGAACGCTTTAAAGAAACTTCGGAAGGTGGTTTAGCGATTGCAGTTAATGTCGCCGAATGTTAAAATAAATGCTGTAATTTTTAAGAGCAACCAGATTTTCGCTTTTCCGAAAAGTGTACCGGCTATCCACTATATCTTTTTATTTTTTCCTTGAAAAAAATAAAAAGGATGCCGTTTCTATCCGGGCTAAAAAGTAGGGAAGTGCTTGTTAATAAGGAAAGAGTGATGTAATTTTTTTATAAGACAGGTGTAATTTGGTTGAAATTACTTACCCAAAATGCCTCTAATCTTATTCGCATTCCGGATCAACTCTTCCAAATATTCAAAATTATCCTTTTCCAGCGCCGATTTAAATTTGCGAAGCTGCGAAATGTGTTCATTCAAAACATCTAACACATTTTCTTTGTTTTGTTTAAAGATCGGAACCCACATTTCAGGATGAGATTTCGCCAGACGAACCGTACTCGAAAAACCCGAACTTGCCAGTTGAAAAATAGTATCTTCTTCTCTTTCTTTTTCTAAAACCGTGTTTGCAAGAGCGTAGGAAGTGATATGTGAAATATGTGAAATGTAGGCGGTGTGAACATCATGATCGGCTGCTTTCATATAAATTAAATGCATATCGAGCGCATCTGCAACTTTTTGAACGGTTTCCAAAGCATCTTCTGCAGAGCTTTCACGATCACAAATTACACCAGCTCTTCCAGAAAAACTGTCAGAAATTGCGGATTTCGGTCCGGAGTTTTCCGTTCCCCACATTGGGTGAAAAGCCACGAAACGATCTCGATGTGAATGACCTTCAATAGAATTTACAATTCCTTCTTTGGTAGAACCGGCGTCCATAACAGTTTTTCTGTCATCAACCAGATCTAAAACATTCGATAAAATTTTTCTCGTCGCATCAACAGGAATCGCAATGATGATCAATTCTGAATTTGAAACGGCATTTTCTAAAGTTGCAATCTCATCGATAATGCCGAGACTTTTTGCTTCCTTTAAATGATCCTGGTTTTGATCTACGCCATAAATATAGGAAGCAAGACCTTTTGCTTTTAATTTTAAGGCCATGGAGCCTCCAATTAATCCGACACCGATGAGTGTAATTTTCATTTAAAGTAGAATAATATCAATGAGTTTGTCGAAGATTCGAAACTATCTTAATTTTTTTAAAGCAGTAAAATTTGCGTCGTCCTTGCATTTCTCGAAGCGAATCTCATATCTCGGATTTTTTTTCGGATAAACTAAAACATATTCCGGACAAGGTTTTTTTTGAGCCTGACTGTGGTCAAAATCAATTTCGCCTTTCGTGATGATGCTGTCTTTTAAGAATTTTTCGTCGATTTTATTTTCTGCCATTTCTTGGTAAAAAGCAGGCGATAAAACCATTTTTTTAGAAAGTGTTTCTGCAATTACGCGCGAATTGGGAAGATAACCACTACAACTTACTCCTTTTTTATTGAGAATGAAAAACACAAGAAGAAGTCCCGGAACAAGGCCGATTAAGAAAAATTTGATCTTCCTCATTTAAAAAATTAAAAGATTGATATCGTGGTAAGTAAGGTCAAAACGATCGCAAATCACTTTTTTCGTGTGGCGACCTTTGTACATATAAAGAGTATGTTTCATTTCGTTTTTGCGAACTAACATATTGTCGAAACCGCCTTCTTCATCATAGTTTAAGAGATAACTCAAAAAGAAATTAGAAATCGCTTTCGTCGTCGTTCTCGGCATTTTTGAAGTCAGATTTGGTAAACCGCAGTGAATTACACCATGTTTAATGATATACGGATCATCCATACAGGTCAGTTCTGAAGTTTCAATGACTTTTCCGTTATCGATCGTCACATCAATAATGACGCTTCCTTTCTTCATTTTCGACACCATTTCTTCCGTCACAATTGGGGCTAAACTTATTTTAGAAAGCGCGCCAATTACGACATCTGCTCTTTTTAAACATTTTCCCAGTTCTTTCGGATCGATGATTGAAGTTGGTACGCGTCCATCGACCATCATGTGAAGTCGACGAAGTTTAGATAGTGAATTGTCAAAAACTTTTACGCTTGCTCCTAAACCGATGGCTGCTTTTGTCGCAAATTCACCAACAATTCCGGCACCTAAAACAACAACTTCGGTCGGACGAACTCCCGTAATTCCACCCAACATTAATCCATTGGAAAGCGCTAAAAGTTCGGCTGCGTAAAGAACAGAAATGTTACCGGCAATTTCGCCGATCAGTCTTACCAAAGAAAGCTGTTTGTATTCATCAACGATAAATTCAAAAGCAATGGCATTGACTTTTTTCTCCGATAATTTTTTGAAATATTCTTTGTCGCGTAGATTAATTTGCAGCGCTGAAACCAAATAAGTACAGGGTTTCAAGAATTCGATCTCATCAGTAGTTGGCGGATTTATCTTGAGAACCAGATCCTGTGCAAATGCTTCTCTTGGATCGTAAGTTATTTTAGCACCCGATTCTGAATATTGCAGATCGGTGTAAAATGAACCTTCACCAGCTCCTGTCTCTACAATAACCTGATGACCATGAGAAACTAAAACCTGCACTGCATCCGGAGTTACGCAAGTTCTCCGCTCGTTAAGGCAAGTTTCCTTTGGAATTCCGATACTGAATTGTTTTCCTTTTTTAATGATTTCCAGCTTCTCTTCTTGCGGCATTAATTCCTGTTCAGAAAAAGGAGTAAATATATTGGTACTGCTCATTATTTAAAAATTATTTCCTGACATTTCAGGGATATCAATTGATTAAATTCGAATAAAATGAAGCTACAAAGATACAATCATTTCATTACTTAATAGTTTAAATTACCTGAAATTGATGACGCGCTCCTCGCCAACATTTTCGATTTTCAATTCATGATGCGGAAAATCTGCAAGTTCCTCTTCGTAAATTTCCGGCCATTCAATAATGCAGAGAAAGCTGTTGTCGAGATACTCTTCAATACCGATGTCAAAAACTTCATTGATGTTTTTCATGCGGTACAGATCGAAGTGAAAAACGTTTCCTTTTGGAGTATCATATTCATTAACGATCGCGTAAGTAGGAGAGGAAACTTCATCAGTACTTCCTAAATTTTTCAAAAGAAATTGCGTGAAAGTCGTTTTCCCGGCGCCAAGATTTCCTTTTAATAATAATATATTGTGTTGAAGTTTTGGTAAAATTTCATTGATGACGGTTTGCCATTCTTCGAGTTTACTAATCTTAAATTCCATGTTTTATTTATAAATTTCGATGAAAATTTCTCCGTTTTCGGTGATTGCACCGCGATACATTCCAGCGGTGTTGAAAGGCATTGCGATATTTCCGTATTGATCTAAAGCGATCAGACCGCCGTCTCCGCCCATTTTTTCAATCTCGTCGATGGTTTCCTGAGCTGCGGTTTTAACGTCTTTATTTTGATATTCCATCTTGGCTGCCAAAGTTCTGGCTGCAGTCGCGCGGATAAAATATTCGCCCCAACCTGTACCGGAAATTCCAACCTGGGAATTGGCATAAGTTCCGGCGCCGATAATCGGTGCGTCGCCAATTCGATTCCATTTTTTATTGGTCATTCCGCCTGTAGAAGTTCCTGCGGTGATATTTCTGCTTTTATCTAAAGCTACTGCTCCAACTGTTCCGAATTTTTTATCGACTTCGTAAGAATCGGGCAATGTATTTTGAGATATTTTTTTGGTTGTTTTTAATTTTTCTTTTTGCTTCATTTTTTGAAGGCTTTCCCAACGGTCTTTGGTCCAGAAATAAGAAGGATCGAAGATTTCTAAACCCTGTTCTTTTGCAAACTGTTCCGCACCTTCTCCGCTCAACATGACATGTTCAGATTTTTGCATGACAGCAATGGCAGCTTTTATAGGATTTTTGATGGTGTGAACTCCGGCAATCGCTCCGGCTGATTTATCTTTTCCAACCATGATCGCGGCGTCCATTTCATTTTTTCCTTCGTTGGTGAAAACTGCGCCTTTTCCGGCATTAAAAAGGGGAGAATTTTCCATCACGATAATAGAAGCGGCAACTGCATCGAGAGAAGATTTTCCTTTTTGAATTTCTGCATAACCTGCTTTTAAAGCTTCGGTGAGTTTTTCTTTGTAGGCATTTTCTTTTTCATCGGTCATGCTCGATTTCAAAATCGTTCCTGCACCGCCGTGTATGACTAAAACGTATTTTTTCTGGGCCGAAAACAGCACCGAAAAAGTTAGAATAGAAGTTAAGAGTAGTTTTTTCATGAGTAGAAAAGTTTGTCAAATTTATTGATTTTTTTTGGAGGCGGGAGCGAAGCGAGCGCCGAAAGTCTTTTTTTAATTTTCCTTAATTATAAATTTTTGAAATTCAGAACTTATTTTGGGAATCCTAAAATATAAAATTAATTTTCCTTGGGTCTTTCCACTTTTTACCTGGCTCTTCTTAGTTGGGTTTTCCCTCGCGTAAGGGATCGCAATGAAAAGCCCGGAATGGAATCTCGTCTTAAGAGACGGGATGGAATGAGGACTTGTAATGGAGAGCCCGACCCGAGATGCGGGAAAATGGTAGGAATGATTATAAGCTTCGGCGAGGGATACGCCCAAATAATTTAACGAAAAGAAAAACTTATTCCCTATTTTTACCAAATGATTTCGAAGCAGACCATTGACAAAATATTTTCCACAATTCGGGTGGAAGAAATCATCGGCGAGTATGTACAACTGAAAAGAGCGGGTTCAAATTTTAAAGGTTTGAGTCCTTTTCATGACGAAAAATCTCCCAGTTTTGTGGTGTCGCCAAGCAAGCAGATCTGGAAAGATTTCTCCAGCGGAAAAGGCGGAACTGCGATTTCTTTTTTGATGGAAATCGAAAGTTTTACTTATCCGGAAGCGCTTCGACATGCCGCAAAAAAGTATGGAATTGAGATCGAAGAAGATCTTCGCGAGCAAACCGAAGAGCAGAAACAGTCGCAAACCGAAAAAGAATTGCTTTATAAAATTCATGAAATCGCGAATGATTTTTTTCAGGACCAAATGTTCGAAACGGAAGAAGGAAAAACGATCGCCTATTCTTATTTTAAGGAAAGGGAATTGCGCGATGACATTATTCGCAAATTTCAATTAGGTTTCGCGCCGGAACAGAAAGATGCGTTTACTGAGTTTGCTTTAGATAAAGGGTATTCGAAAGATATTTTGGAGAAATCAGGACTTTCTATTTTCCCTGAAAATGCGCCGAGAGGAATCGACCGTTTTCGGGAGAGAGTGATTTTTCCTATTCACAGTTTTTCGGGAAGAGTTTTAGGTTTTGGCGCCAGAATTCTAAGAAATAATGTAAAAACTGCGAAATATCTGAATTCTCCGGAAACAGAAATTTATCATAAATCACAAGTTCTCTACGGTCTAAATCAGGGAAAACAGGCGATCTCAAAAAATAATCTTTGTCTTCTGGTTGAAGGTTATATGGATGTGATCGCGCTTCATCAAAGCGGAATTGAGAATGTAGTTTCGAGTTCCGGAACAGCTTTGACGGTGGAGCAAATCAAACTTATTAAAAGGCTTACAGAAAATGTAACTATTCTTTTTGATGGTGATGCGCCAGGAATTAAAGCGAGTTTTCGAAGTATAGATATGTTGCTTTCGGAGTCGATGAACATTCGGATCTTGCTTTTTCCCGATGGAGATGATCCGGATTCTTTTTCAAGAAAACATCCGCAGGAATATGTTGAGAATTTCATAAAAAATGAAGCTAAGGATTTCATTGATTTTAAAGCTGAAATCTTACTGAAAGACGCCGGAAGTGATCCGATCAGAAAGGCAGAAGCGATCCGCGATATTGTAAAATCGGTAGCTTTTGTTCAAAATGCGCTGAAACAGGAAGTTTATTTAAAAGAAGTTTCTAATAAATTCGGACTTTCCGAACAGTCGCTTTTTAATGAACTGAATGTTCAGAAACAACTGCAGAAACAGCACGTTTCTCCGCAACAAAGACAGGAGATACAGATTCAGCCGAAACTGGAAAAAGTTACTGAATTTTCGCCAACGATTGATCCGCTTTTAATTTTAGAAGAAAAACTGGTCGAATTAATGCTGAAATATGGCGATCTGATCTTGGAGCGGGAAGACGAGGAAAACAAAGCGTATAAAATTACAGTGATCGAGGAAATAATAGGTCATCTGCAGGAAGATGATTATGAAATTCAGTCCGAAATCAATAAAAAGATTATTGAAGAGATAAAGCAGGGCATCACGGAAAATGAACTTCGGTCGGGAAATTTTTTCATGACTTTAATGGATGAAAACATTTCGGGAAAAATTGCAGATGCGTTGCTTGATCCTTATGAAAACAGCAATTGGGGAAAACATCAGATATTTTTCAGCACCGAAGAAGAGGTAGTTCCAAAAATTGTGCAGGATGTTATCTTTCGGCACAAAAGAGAATATGTGATGAAGATCATCAATACCATGAAAAATAAACTTTCTGAAACTGAAAATAATGACGAAACATATAAAATGATCATCAATCTAAACCAGCTAAGAAAGGATCTGGACGAAAAACTGTTCAGGGTTTTGTGACAGATTGTCTAATTTTTGGTTGTGGAATATTGTTTGTGTAAATTTGAGTCAGGCAAGTAAAAAAGCAGATTATTATCTTTAAAAAAAAATAGAATGGATATAAAAAAAGATTTCAGAGATTTCTCTGTAAAGCACTTAGGAAACAGCGGTTTGGCAACAGATCAATACATGGGAATGTACGGACCGACCAATCTTACCCCTTATATTATGGAGGAAAGACGTTTGAATGTTACTCAAATGGATGTTTTTTCCCGATTAATGATGGACCGAATTATTTTCCTGGGAACAGGAATTGATGACCAGGTTGCAAATATCGTAACCGCACAGTTGCTTTTCCTGGAAAGTTCTGATGCTTCAAAAGATATTCAAATCTACATTAATTCTCCAGGAGGAAGTGTTTATGCAGGTTTGGGAATTTACGACACGATGCAGATCATTAAGCCAGATGTTGCTACGATTTGTACGGGAATTGCCGCTTCAATGGGCGCTGTTCTTTTGGTTGCAGGTGAAAAAGGAAAACGTTCGGCTTTGAAACATTCGCGGGTAATGATCCATCAACCTTCCGGTGGTGCTCAAGGAGTTGCTTCCGACATGGAGATCAACTTACGAGAAATGTTGAAACTGAAAAAAGAATTGTACGATATCATTTCAGAACATTCCGGGCAGACTTACGAGTGGGTGGAGAAAGCGTCTGACAGAGACTATTGGATGACTTCTTCTGAAGCCAAAGATTTTGGGATGGTAGATGAAGTTTTGCAAAGAAAAAAAGAGGTTAAAAAAGGAGAGGAGAAATAATTTTTCGAATTACATACAAAATGCGCCCTGGAAATAAGGCGCATTTTTTTATTTTAAAAGAGAAATTTTAATTAAAATCCCTCGATAATCTGTGCGAAATCTGCCATTTTCAAAGCAGCGCCGCCGATCAAACCACCGTCGATATCGGGTTGAGAGAAGATCTCTTTTGCATTATCAGGTTTTACAGAACCACCGTATAAAATCGAAATTTCGTCAGCGACTTCGTTTCCGTATTTGTTTGCGATTAAATTTCTGATGTGTGCATGAATTTCCTGCGCCTGTTCCGGAGAAGCTGTTTCGCCAGTTCCGATTGCCCAAACAGGTTCGTAAGCGATAACTACTTTTTTAATTTCGTCTGCAGAAAGCGTAAATAAAGCCACTTCAGTTTGGTTTTTTACGACTTCTAAATGTTGTCCGGATTTTCTTTGATCCAAAGTTTCACCATTACAGTAAATTGGCGTCAAACCTTTATCTAAAGCTAATTTTATTTTTCTGTTGCAGTGAGAATCGGTTTCACCATGATAAAGTCTTCGTTCGGAATGTCCGATCAATGAACCATTCACACCAATAGATTCAAGCATATCAGCCGAAGTTTCGCCCGTGTAAGCGCCACTTTCATGTTCGCTCATATCCTGGGAGAAAACACCGATTTCATTTTGCTCATACAGGTCTTTCGCCATCATCAAATACAAAGACGGCGGTGCGATCCACACTTTACAGTTTGGTGTGTGATTTCGTTTGTATTCTAATAACTGAAACATTAAGTCTTGCGCTTCAGTGACGTTTTTGTTCATTTTCCAGTTTCCGGCTACGATATTTTTTCTCATAATTTCAGGTAAATATTAAAATTAATTCGTTTGAATTTTAGTTAATTCAGATTCCATATTTTTTTTAAGATCACGTAATAATCATGCTCCTGATCGCTTACTTTATCATCAGCTTTGATCAGTGATTTGGCGAATTTTATAAAATCTTTTCTTTCCTCTTCCGTAGAATCATCAAAGAAACATTTCGCGTGAAATTCAAAATGATCTTTCCATTGATCTGCATGTAATGTTGCGATCACATCTAATTCATCATCTAAATTGATTTTGAACGGAAATTCTTCTGCTAAATATTCCTGTAATTTTAATCCTTCTTCCGGCGCGAATTCTCCATCTACAGAAGAAAGTATCATTAAAAGGTGGTAACCTGCGATTGATTTATTTGATTTTTGCATTTCTATTTTATTTTATCTTTTTTAAATTGAATTAGGTTTTTTTTAATATTTTAAATAATCTTTAGCAGACCTTTTATCGATGATTTTTCCGTTCTGCAAAGTTAAGACAAACGGATTGCTTCTGGCAATAGTTTTAATGGCAGTTCCGTCCATCATTGCATTATTTATTGTTTTGAAAGTGGTTGCATTGGTAGAGATACCCAAAATAAGTGCACCTTTTACTGCTTTTACTTTCGCTTCTGTTCTAGCCAATAAAACAGGATCTATATTTTCCGGATGATAAGAAAAGATAAGAACTGCTTTCGGTGCTCGCAATATTTCTGGTGTTAGATCCATTCCTTCCGGACTTTCAGGTTTAAATTTTGAGATCTCTGATTCGTAACCTTGTTTTACAATTTTTGAGCTTGTTTTTCCTTCCTCGATTTTCCAGGGCGATCCTTCTTCCCAATATTTTTTATCATTCACGTAATCATCCTGATTCACATTTAAAACTTCATTGGTTTTATCGTTTTTCAAAGAATAAAATGTTTTATATTCAGAAGGATCTTTTTCTATTTTAGCTTTCTCCGCATTCAGATCGGTCCCGATCTTATAGTCTCTGAAATCAATCACAGGTTCATGCGTAATTCCCCAGTTGATGACAAAAACCATGGTTAGAAAAGCGAATGCAGAAAAATATTTTTTGAATGATGTTCTTTCATCGATGTCATTAAAATGATTTCGGTAGAGAATCCAGAGAATTATTAAGCCTATTAATAAGATAATATCCTTCCAAAAACTTTGCCAAGGCGTAAATTTCAATGCATCACCAAAACATCCACAATCGGTTACCACATTAAAATAAGCCGAGTAAAATGTAAGGAAAGCGAAGAAAACACATAAAGCGATCAGAAGCGAAAGTGTCATTTTAAGACGTCTTTTTATCAATAATAAAAATCCTAAAACGAGCTCTAAAACAACCATGATAATTGCTAAAAATAAAGCTTGTTTTTCCAGAAACGGAATATTAAAAACGGAAGGTGAAAAATATTCTTCCATTTTAAATGAAAAGCCCACTACATCAACTGCTTTCACAAATCCGGAAGCGATGAAAATCAGGGCAATTACGATTCGGAGTACATGTTTAAACATAGTTTTTATTTTATATCAAGTTTGAATATTTATTTTTTTTCAGAAAATTTAATGAGGCAAAAAACGGCGTAATTCAGCATGTCAAAATAATTGGCATCAACTCCTTCGGAAACGAGTGTTGCGCCAGAATTATCTTCAATTTGTTTCGTTCGCAAAACTTTTTGGTAGATCAAATCTGTAATCGAAGAAATTCGCATGTCGCGCCAAGCTTCGCCGTAATCATGATTTTTTTTCATCATCAATTCTTTACCTTCATTTGCAAATTTATCGTAAAGTTCGAGCATTTCATTTTGATCCTGTTTGAAATCATCTGCAAAACCTTTCTCCAGCTGAATTAATCCGATAATGGAGTAGTTTACAATGGCGATAAAATTTTCTTCTGCTGATTCGCCAACTTTCGAAGTATTGGTGATTTGAAAAGTTCTTAAACTCTTCACTTTAATTAGAATTTGATCGGTCAAAGAAGGCGTTCTCAAGACCCGAAAAGAGGCACCATAATCCTGGAGCTTTTTACTGAATAAATCCCGACAGACTTTGATAACTTCGTCGAATTGTTTCGCTGTTTTCTGCATATAATTTCTAAACTTTTCAAAGATAGGAATTTTGGAGGGAAGATGGAAGCAGGAAGTTTGAAGTTATCACCATACTATTCATTAAATTTGCGGTTATGAATGTTACAACTTGTGATATTAAAGATCCTGGTTTTTCTCTGAACTGTCGCGGAAAACTGCTTGATTTATCGACTCCGATTATTATGGGGATCCTCAATTTGACGCCTGATTCTTTTTCTGATGGTGGAAAACATTTTGAGGAAAAACCTGCGCTCGATCAAGTGGCGAAAATGTTAAAAGAAGGTGCAGCGATTATCGATATCGGAGCACAATCAACACGACCAAAAGCTGAATTTTTACAGCCGGAAACAGAAATTTCCAGATTAGGAAATTTAATCCCAATGATCAAGCAGGAATTTCCTGAAGTAACGCTTTCTCTCGATACTTTTTATTCGGAAGTCGTACAGTTTGGTTTCGATGAAGGAATTGATATTATCAACGATATTTCAGGTGGGAATTTTGATCCTAAAATGTTTGAAACCGTTTCGAAAACTGGACTTCCGTACATCTTGATGCATAATAATGAGACGTACGATCTAATGCACAAAAAATTAATTGAGGAGGATCTGCTTTTAAAGATGAATCGATATTTCTCCGAAAAAATTAATGAGTTACAAAGTTTAGGTGTGAAAGATATCATTCTTGATCCGGGTTTTGGTTTCGGAAAAACAGTGGAGCAGCAACATCAACTTTTGAATGAGACAGAATTCATCGATTTTGGGAAACATCCATTGTTAATAGGGATTTCACGGAAATCTTTTATTTATAAACCTTTAAGAAAAAAACATTCCGAAATAATTGAAGAAACTCAAAAATTTCATCAGCAGGTTTTAGAAAAAGGCGCGAAAATTTTGCGTGTTCACGATGTCGCAGAAGCGAAGAAAACTATTGACACGTTTCTGAACCGCTAATTCAAACCTGATAATTTATCAGAATACTCTTTTGAAAATTTTTCCCGGTCTTCGTTCAGTTGCTTTAAATTATTGGGCAAAATATAATTGAATAAAATCTTCTCTTCATCATCCAAAAAAATTACTTCTTTTTCTTTTTCACCCAGCATTTGTGCGAAAATTTCCCACATCGAAGTGTCTTTCATCTTTAATAATTCAAAGAATGAGGAGGCTTTAATCTGTATGATCTCCATTTTTAAAATCCTAAAAAGTTCAGTTTAAGTTGAATGGCGAAATTTTCTTTGAAAATAGGTGTTGCGTAATATCCAACTCTGTAGAAAAATCCGAGATTGAAAGGTGAACCTAGAAAGTTATTGCTTTCAAAACCAACTTCCTGATAAAGATGATCTAATTTTTGGTAGTCAAACTGGTGGTTTTGTGGGTTTTTCATATCTCCGGTCACGCCACGAAGCACCATGTCAAAACTTGAAATATTTTTACCAAAAGTTTTAAAATACCATGGGATCCGGTGTGTGAAATAGAATCCAACAAATTTATCATTGTAGTATTTCCCAGCTTCCATGGTCGCAAAACCGAGGTAAGAGGTTAAATTAAAATTCAAATCACCTTTGTTGCTACCTAAACCATTCATCCCGAAATTATGCCAGATCGGCGCACTTCCCGTAAGTAAACCTCCGTAAACGCGAACTCCTGTAACACCAATCTTTGTTTTGAAACTGTGCTGTCCCATCAAATCAAATCGACTGTAAGATAAATCTCCACCAAATGTTTTCAACCCCTGTTCATAATTTGCAAAAAATTCGGGATAATTTTCTTCGTACGTGAATTTTCCTGAAGGCGTCATAATATTCTTTGAATTTGGCGAATATTTCAAAGTAATTTGAGTGGCAAAATTTTGAAATTTATTACCCAGATTCATAAAATTATAATCAAATTTAGATTCTTCGTTATCTTTTTTTGCAGATATATTTATAGTGAGAGCGTTCGTTAAATCATTTTGATACGATAGTTTAAAACCTTCATTTTTGTAAAAACGGTTGTTATACATATCGATGCCCGAATTCATGATCCTCTTTTTAAAATTCCAGAGAATCTCGTTGAACCGTCCGGCTGCAGCAACATCGTTGTAATATTCTACCCGGAAAAAAGATACTTTTTCTAAGGTTGTTTTTACACTAACTCCAGCGCCGTATTTCCAGGCTTTATCTTTAATTCCGTATGCAAAGTAGACGTCGGGAGAAATATATTTATTAAATTTTTCATTCAGTTTTGCCGCAGCTCCCAGTCTTATCCCTTCATAATCATTATACTGAATAAATCTAATGCCATCGAAATCGACCATTCCTACACGCAAATCACCTTTAATCAGTCCTGTAAAAACACTCAATTTTTGATCTAATTTGTACTTTTTTCCAACACTGTCAATTTTTTCGTACGTCATTTTTTCCCGTGTCGTTAGAGAATCGGTACGGAATTGATCAAGCGTGCTTCCATCAGAGTTTTTCACATCGATGGTGTAGCCCGAGAAGTCTTTTTTATTAACTTCAATTGGTGTTTTAAAATCAAAATAATCTGCAGTTATAAAAACATAGTTTCCATATTTCTGTTTCTTTTGTTCGTCTTTATCTTTTGATTTTTTATCATTTTTTTCGGTGTCAAAAGCATTGGAACCCATTTTGAATTTCAGATTTTCTTTACTAAGGAACCATTTGTTATCGATCGGTTTCCAGATGCTAGTAATGGAACCTTCACTTTTTTTCTTGCTGTTGCTTTCTATTTTTTTCAGACCATAAGTTTCGCTGTCCACATAAATGTATCCATTGAATCTTCTTTTTTTAACCGCTTGTTTATAATCAACCTGTCGAAAGCGGATAACGTAATTTTTTCTTCCCTCAATATCAATTGAATCTGTTAAAAAGTAGCGGTAGAGCGTACGGTTTTCCTCCCGAATTTCTCTTGGAATTTGATTTCTATTTGAGCGCAGCGACATCATTTCGTAAATCGGCTGCTTCAATCCTGAAACACGGTTGTCGAGAATGTTTATTTTTTCGCCATATTGTTTAGAGAACAAATACTGCGAAGCTCTTTCCCAAAGAAAAAGTTTGCTCGAAGCCATTAATTTCTGCACATTCACGCTTTCAATCGAATCTTTCTTTTTCTCCTTCGACTGTACTTTTTGCGGAAGTGTTTTCAGTGAATCGATTCTGTGATTGATGAACTGATCGTAATGTTTAATGCTGTCTTCATCAATATCTAAAGATATTTTCTCGTAGGATTTGAACGAATAGGAATCTAAACTTTGCGGAGAATTATTCTTATAATTATCGTTTACTTTTCGCAAAATTGCCAAAGCCAACGGATCACTTTTATCGTCGATGATCACGCCTTCAATTGATTGTGTTTTTGGATCTAATCTAGATAAAACTGTCTCCATCACTTTATCTACAACAGCTTCGTCTGCGAAGAATCCGTTTGCTTTCACATCAACTTTTTTGCAGTTTGTCCGAAATTGAAGGATCCCTTGAGAATTGGTTTTTCCTAAGAGTTTATTATTACAGGATATCGATGCACCTTCAATTGGCAGATGATTTCCAGCGCTGAAAACGGTTATTTTTGACTGGGCAGAAATATTTAAAAATATAAAAGAAAAGACAATAAAAAGAAGTTTTTTCATAGAAACAAATATATTCAAAATAATTAAAAATGTGAGCTATGAATTTAAGTTAATTTGCTCTTTAATTTAAGGTCTAAATTTGAATTTATTTTCATTCTAAAACTCCTGTTCATTAATAAAAATTTGTATTTTTAGACTTATGAAAAAACTTTATACGCTTGCGTTTTTACTAATAAATATGCTGGTGTTCAGCCAGACAAAAGCACTCACAGAGGATGGAAAAGACGTGTTGTTGTTAGACAACGGAACGTGGCGATACGTTAATATTACAGATTCTTTGGCATTGCAAACGATCAAAACAAACCCAACGTTATTTGCAAAGAGTAAAGCATCAACTTTCCAGATTAAAAGTAAAAAATTAGATATCGGTCTTTATTTGAATACAAAAATATGGCGGATCTCTACACAAACGAAAAGTCCTTTTACGGAATATGTTTTTAATGATGTTCATGATGAAAATGCTGTGGGAGCTTTTATGATGACAGAAAAAGTGCAAATTCCTACCCTGAAAAATTTGAAAGATATTATTCTTACAGGAGTTCAAAACAAAGTTGATTATTTTCGGTTAAAAGAATCTGAGTACCGCACCGTAAATGGTTTAAACGTAATTTACATCAGGTATATCGCCAATATTAAAGGTCTCGATTTTGAGTACGCCGGTTACTATTATATCGATAATTCTGGCTATTGTGGAGTCGTTGGCTTTTCTACGCAACAAAATTTTGAATCAAATTTCCCCGTAATTTTAGATCTTCTCAATGGATTGTCTCCGGCAAAAAGACAAGTTGTAACTGAAGTCATCGAGTATTCGTCGCCACCACCGCCAATGAAATAGAAATGCTTTTTAGGAAATTCTTCCCCATTTATTTTTGCCTTTATATTGCTTGGTGTAATAATTTCTTAAATCTAAGTTTTCCGGATTTTGGAGATTAGGATCATTTTTAAGTAAAATTTCTACGGCTGTTTTTGCAGCTTTAATTATTTTTCCGTCCGAAAGTAAATCGAGTTTTTTAAAATCTACAACACCACTTTGCTGAGTTCCCAAAATATCTCCGGGACCGCGAAGTTGCATATCAACTTCTGATATTTTGAAACCGTCGTTGGTTTCTGTCATGGTTTTTATTCGGGTGCGGCTTTCTTTCGATAATTTATCAGACGTCATCAAAATACAGTAACTCTGTTCACCGCCGCGACCAACTCTGCCCCGAAGTTGATGAAGCTGTGATAAACCAAACCTTTCTGCGCTCTCAATGATCATTACGGAAGCATTTGGAACATTCACACCAACTTCTATCACGGTTGTAGCGACCATAATTTCACATTTTCCGGAGGCAAAATAATTCATGGCGGCTTCTTTTTCTGCGGGTTTCATTCGTCCGTGCAGCATGGTGACATTTTTACCTTCAAAAAATTCTAAGATATGGTCATAATTTTCGAGTAAGTTTTTATAATCTAAAGTTTCAGATTCTTCAATTAATGGATAAACAAAATAAACCTGCCGACCTTTTTCAATCTCATCTTTTGCAAAACGAAAAACAGTTAATCGGTCTTTTTCGCGACGATGTGCTGTAATAATCGGTTTTCTTCCAACCGGCATTTCATCAATCACAGAAACGTCGAGATCGCTGTAAAAACTCATCGCTAAAGTCCTGGGAATCGGTGTAGCCGTCATCACCAAAATATGAGGCGGAATTTTATTTTTTGCCCACAACCTCGCTCTTTGCGCCACACCAAATCGATGCTGCTCGTCGATAATTGCCAAACCGAGATTTTTAAATTGTACAATATCTTCTAAAACAGCGTGCGTTCCGACCAATATGGAAAGTTCACCATTGAGCAAAGCTTCGTGGATAATTTTTCTTTCCGAAGTTTTTGTAGAACCGGTGAGTAATTTAACTTTTACATCCGTTTCTGCTAATAATTCTGAAATTCCGGCAAAATGCTGTTGCGCCAAAATTTCTGTCGGAGCCATAATGCAACTCTGAAAACCATTGTCAAGCGCGATCAACATGGAAAGTAAGGCAACCATGGTTTTTCCGGAACCAACGTCACCCTGCAAAAGTCGATTCATTTGAACCGGTTTTTTCATGTCGGTCCGAATTTCCTTTAATACTTTTTTCTGTGCATTTGTGAGTTCGAAAGGCAAAACATGGTCATAAAAATTTTTAAATTGACTGCCAATTTTTGGAAAAGGATTTCCAACAGCTGAAGCTTTATGATGCTGTTTTTTTAAACCATAACCCAACTGGAAAAAGTAGGCTTCTTCAAATTTGAGTCTTCGGTTCGCATGTTCGAAATGATCGAGATCTTTGGGGAAATGGATGTGATAAAAAGCGTGCATTCTTCCAATTAAATTCAACTGATTTCTTAAATTCTGCGGGAGATTTTCTTTAATTAGGGAATGCAAATTTTTCGTGATATCTGTGAGAACGGTCTGGAAGAACTTATTGTTGAGTCCTCTTTTGGCAAGTTTTTCACTTCCGGGATAGATCGGTAAAAGTGTTCCGGACAAGGCTTTCTTTTCATCGATCTCAATTTCTGGATGTGGCATTGAAAAATTGCCGTTAAAATGATTAATTTTTCCGAAAATAAAAATTTCCTGATTGAGCGGAAGCTGATCTTTCATCCACTTTGAATACCGAAACCAAACCAACTCCAAAGTCCCGGTTTCATCGCGGAATTTGGCGGTCATCCTTTTCTGACCTTTACCATAACCGACTTCCTGAATATCGGTAATTTTTCCTTTAAATTGAATTTCAGCTTCAAGGTCTTCAGTTAAATCACCGATTTTATGAATCTTGCTTTTGTCGATGTAACGCAAAGGGTAGAAGGTGATAAAATCTTCCACCGTGGTAAATCCCAAGACATTTTTAATGAATTTTGCTCGTTCAGGACCGATTCCTTTTAAGAATTCTATGGAAGTTTCTAAAGTCAATTTTTAATTAAATACTTGATTTTGTGAAGGAGCGAATTTCGTTAAAATTAAAAAGACTTCCAAAGTTTATTTGAAAGTCTTCTGTTTTAATATCGAGGTTTTATCGATCAATCTTTAATACTTGATTTGAATTTTTTCTGATAATTCTCCCACTTTTCCCGCGTATCAATTTTTTTATACTCATCTTTTGCTATAAATGGAACATAGGGCTCAAGTTCTTTTGCAGTCAGTGCGCCCTGCAAAATGGTGATCGGATTGCTTTTTTCATCCAGGAAAACAATACTCGGTATGGCATTCACATTCATATATTTTGTCAGATCATGGAGCGAATTTTTATTTTTTCCCTCTTTGTATCCAGGATTACCAAACGTTCGTCCAAATAAAGTGATGTTTTCCTTTCCTTCTGCATTGAATTTTACAGGATAATAATCCTCATTCAAATATTTTGCGATCACGGGATTATTAAAAGTATTTTTATCCATGATTTTGCAGGGCGCACACCAATCGGCGTAAAAATCAATAATGATTTTTTTTGGAGTGATCTTTTGCGCTGCAACTGCTTGTTCCATAGTCATCCAGTTGACTTGTGCAAAAGCTAAAACTGTAATAAAAAGCGAAAATAAAAGGGTAATTTTTTTCATCTCGTGTTGCATGGCTAAATTCATACCAAATTATATATTATCTTACTTCGTGCATCAGTTTTTTAACTAATGGGGAAATTATAATTAAAAGGATCCCGGCAATTACCGCATATAAACCCAGATCTTTGTAACCTGAAGTGTACGCTGTCAATTTTTCAATGTTTGAAGCATCTGCTCTTGCTGTAGCCATGTTTGCGCCAATTAATCCTGCGACGTATTGTCCGTAAGCTGAAGCTAAAAACCACATTCCCATCATCATTCCCTGTAATTTTTGGGTAGAAAGCTTTGTCATAATCGACAAACCAATAGGAGAGAGACACATTTCACCCAAAGTGATGATGAATAAGGCAATTGTAAACAAACTTAAAGAAGTTACTCCTTCTGCATCTGCGAAAAATTTAGTGGCAAAAATTGCGTAAAATCCTAAACCTAAAAATATAAATCCTAAACCAAATTTAATAATGGTATTCGGTTCTAATTTCTTTTTACTGAGCCAGATCCAAAGCAAACCGATTGGTATTGCAACCAATAATATAAAGAATGCACCACCAGAATTATTCACTCCATTTGGATCTAAACCAAGCAGATCATTATTTAAATTATGTGCCGCGAAAATACTTAGAGAGCCGCCACTTTGTTCATAAATTCCCCAGAATACAATGGAAAACAGAATAAAGACAAGGGCTGCAGTCAATTTGTTTCTTTCAACTTTGCTCACCTTGGACATTTCATAAAATAAATAAATCAAAGTCAAGGGACCTACGATATACATAAAATAATCGGTGTATTCGGTTTTTGCAACCATCACCATAATCATCGGAATGAAAACTAAAGACAATACATAAACACCGTATTCTTTCCATTTTTCCATGGAAACGAGTTCGCCGTTCGCTAATACTGTTTGAGGTTGTAGTCCGATGGGACCTAAACTTCTTTGAGTAAAAACAAAATTAATTAAGCTGATCACCATTACCACTGCAGCTAAACCAAAAGCAACATTCCAGTGCAATCCTTCGGGGATCAAATGTGGGAGTAATTCGCCTTTTCCAATAGCAATACACAAATAACCACCAAGCAAAGCGCCTAAATTGATTCCTGCATAAAAGAGAGAAAAACCTGCATCTGTACGGTTATCACCAGCTTTGTACAATTTACCGACCATGGTGGAAATATTCGGTTTGAAAAATCCTGTACCAACGACCGTAAATGCAATTCCTAAAAAGAAAAACCGGTGTGGATCTGCAGCTAAAATTAAACTTCCGATAATCATTAAAGTTCCGCCCCAGAAGAGAGATTTCCGAAAACCTAAAATTTTATCTGCGAACAAACCTCCGACGAAAGTGAAGGCATAAACAAAAGCTTGAGTAGCACCATATTGCAGGTTCGCTTCTTTCTCACCCAAATTCAGCTGGGAAATCATAAAGAAAACGAGCATTCCACGCATTCCGTAGAAACAGAAACGTTCCCACATTTCGGAGAAAAATAAAGACCAGATTTGCTTTGGGTATTTTCCTTTGAAATCTTGAATTTGATCGAGAGTCAGGTTCATAAGTTTTGAGTAGTTAGAAATTAATTTTTGATGATGAAGATATTTTAAATATTTCCATCCCACGAATTTATAAAAAAACCTCTGATAAATCAGAGGTTTACATATTATTTTGAATAATGTTTTTAGTTTACACCGTGCATCATTTTTTTCAAAATTGGAGAGATCATTGCTAAAATTGCGCCTGCAATTCCACAAAGAATAACGAATACCATGAAGAATTCAAATAAATTGTGAATTTCAAATCCAACAAAACTATTATAAACTGTCGAGATCTGCTCTTTATTCATAAGAGACATTTGCTCAGCATTTAAGGTCACTTTCTTATCTAAAACATCTTGAAGATTAATTCCTATCTCCTTAGCTTTTAGGAATTTGTCTCCCGTTGCGGGCAAAATTGATCCTAAAATTCCGGATAAAGCGTATCCTGCAGCATTTGCAATAAAGAAGACACCGAATAACAGGGAAGCAAATCTTTTAGGTGCTAATTTTCCAACCAAAGATAAACCGATCGGTGACAAACAAAGTTCTCCCATGGTCTGGATCAAATAAAGTAAGATCAACCATTTTACGGCAAGCAATCCGGTGTTTCCTAAATCTTTTACGTTGTACGCGATGATCAGATAACTTAAAGCGATTAAACCAAGTCCAATTGCTTGTTTCAAAGGCGAAACTGGCTCTTTCTTATTTGCTCTTAATTTATCCCAAAGCATACTAAAAGGAACTGCTAAAACAACGATGAATAAACCATTAAAGATCTGTACCATTGATGGCGGCATATTCCAGCCTAAAATATTTCTATCTGTTTGGTTATCTGCAATGAATGTTAACGATGAACCTGCCTGTTCGAATGCAGCCCAAAAGAAAATGATGAAAAAGGATACGATATAAATTACCCAGATTCTATCTCTTTCTACCTTATTTTCAGTTGCCGACATAATTAAATAAGCCAACGCAAGTCCCATAGAATAGATGAATGGATATATAACTGCTTTCACAAATTCGCCCATTCCAACGGAAGCAAATCCGATTTTATCAACGAATAAATATTGAAATCCAAAGAATGTAAGTACAAAAATAGCCACTGCAATACCGATTGATTTTCCAGAGAAATTAGCGGTTTGAGTTTCACCTTCTTCGAAATCTTCTGCAGTATTTTGACTTGGTAATCCACCAATTGCTCTTCCTTCCGGTGTTACAACATATTTATTTTTAAGTAAAATGAAAGTAAGTGTTCCGATCACCATTGCGATGGAAGCGGCTAAAAATCCCCATTTGAAAGCGTGAATATCTCTAATCCCACCTGCATCTTTTACATCTCCCAAGAAAGGACAAATGAACTGACCTAAAAATGCGCCTAAGTTAATTCCCATGTAGAAAATGGTAAAAGCAGAATCTAATTTCGATTTTTCCTGTTTTGGATAGAGACTTCCAACCATCGAAGAAATATTTGGTTTAAAGAAACCATTCCCGAAAATAATAACTCCCAAAGCGATCCACATCAGCATTTGCGCTGAACTCAAGTTGGAGTCGAATGTAGAAGCACTCATAAACATCAAAAATTGTCCAACTGCCATCAAAGCTCCGCCGACAATAATACAATATCTATTTCCTAAAAATCGGTCAGCGATAAAACCACCGAGCATTGGGGTAAGATAACAAAGCGCCAAAAAACCACCATAAATTATGGTTACATCGCCTTCTTTCATTAACAAAGCGTTCACCATAAACAGCGTCAACAAAGCGCGCATTCCGTAAAAGTTGAAACGCTCCCACATTTCTGTGCCAAAAAGTACCCACAAACCTTTCGGATGTTTCGATTTTGGTTCGTTTAAAAGTTCGTTACTTGAGTTCACTGCTTCTAGCTCGTCCATATTTGTAGTGTTAATTATTTGTTAAGATTAGCAAATATAGTTTTTTTTGTGTTTTTACAAAGACATTTAGCAACATTATACCAAAAAACCACAGAATTGAACTGTGGTTTAATTATTTAGATTAAAATATAAAATTTAGTGTCCTTTCTCTTTCATAATTCTGTTTAATCTTTTCAACATTGAAAGTCCAAGTAAAGTTGCGAAGATCAACAATGCAAAATTCACCAGAAAATAGTTGGTTTTATTTTCATAATCGTACCACGTACTTGCCAAAATTCCGGATAATTTGTTTCCTACAGAATTCGCCAGAAAGAATCCGCCCATCATTAAAGCTGTAATTCGTGCTGGTGAAAGTTTAGAAACGAAGGAAAGTCCCATCGGAGAAAGACAAAGTTCCCCAATTGTAATGACGCCATAACTAGCAAAAAGCCACCACGGCGAAACTTTTATGGCTCCATTTTGTCCGGCTTGAACTGCTAAAATCATGACCAGACACGAAAGTGCGGAAATGAAAAGTCCCAAAACTATTTTTGAAGGAGTAGAAGGTTCTTTTCCTTTACGCCTTAAAAACATCCAAACGCCCACAATTATTGGTGTTAAAGCAATTACCCAAAATGGATTGATCGATTGGAAGAGTTCGGTATTATAAAGAAAGGTTGTGTTTTCTTTCCCAGATTCTAAACGTTTCCGCTCTTCTGGACTGATGTTTTTGAAATAGACATCTTTGCCCTGAACTTTCACCGTTTTTTTATCGGCATCTTTTTGTGCCCGAAACTGTTCATCGTAAACAGGAACTTCTTTGTCTGCGTATTTCAAACCTTCAACCATATAAATAGATTCCAAAGGTTTTTCTAAGGCTGCAGGAACACTTCTGTCTGTATAATAATTAGCCCATCTCGTCAAAGCGGTTCCATTTTGTTTAAAAACGGCCCAGAAAAACATCGATATTAGAAAGATAGAAAGCAGTGCACCGATTGAAGGTTTTTCTTCCGGTTTTGCTTTAAAGTAAAGAGAAACATAGAAATAAATCACTGGAATAGTGGCGAAAATAAAAGCATCTGTAGAATCACTTCCAATTAAATTGCCTGGAATAAACCAACCGATCGCGCCTGCAATTAAAGCCGGAACAAAAACCTTCAATAAAATTTCTGAAAGTTTCGTGTCGCCTTCCTCACTCGGTTTCATGACCGCGGCGTGTTTGTAGTGTTTCATTCCGATGGTGAAAATAACTAAGCCAACTAACATTCCAACTCCGGCGGTGATAAATGCTTCACCCCAACCAAATTTATTCCGCATGAAAGCGGCGATAATGTTACAGATAAAAGCCCCAATATTAATTCCCATGTAGAAAATATTGTATCCCGAGTCTTTGTTCGCTTTGTAAGGTTCTTCTGAATAAAGGTTTCCGAGAAGTGTCGAAATGGTAGGTTTGAAAAATCCATTTCCTATAATAATTAAAGCTAAGGAACTGTAAAACCAGGTCATGTCTTTAAAAATTCCCATCCCAATATATCCTGCCGCCATTAAAATTCCGCCTAAATAAATAGATTTGATGTAGCCCAAAACGCGGTCAGCTAAAAATCCACCAATAAAAGGAGTGAGATAAGTTAATGCGATATAAGTTCCGAAAATGTCGTCGGCGTTTTTATCTGTAATTCCCAGACCACCGCCAATTCCTTGCGGTTCAATTAAGTACAGGACAAAAATTCCCAAGATCAGGTAGTATCCGAATCGTTCCCACATTTCTGTAAAAAATAGATACGGTAATCCTTTCGGGTGTTTACTGGTCGACTTTTCCATAAATTTTTAATTTTCTCAAAAATAGGATTTTTAATTGAATGGCAAAATCATTCGATCCATTTACGGAATTCAGCTGTAGAAGATGCGCTTGTTATCAATTTAGTCTTAAGGTTTTTGAGTTTGAGGGAAAGTCGATCACCAAAATACGGTTCGATTTTTTCGATGAAATTAATGTTTACAATTTCTCCACGATTGATCTGAAAAAATATTTTTGGATTTAACTCTTCAGCCAAATCGGAGAGTTTATACCGAAATTCATGTTCCTTACCCAAATCATCAACTGCAGTTAATTTTCCGGAATTAGATAGGATCGCAACCGTTTTCTCCGTGTTCAAAATTTGAATTTCTTCGGAGGTTTTGATAATAATCCGCTCTTTAAATTGCTTTGTCTTTTGCTGAAGTAATTCGGAAATAACGCTCCAATCTGGATTTTTTGCTGAAGTTTTTAACGTTTCAAATTTCTTCATGGCTTGAGAAAATCGCTCGTAATTGATTGGTTTTAAGAGATAAGCGATTCCATTCACATCGAAAGCATCCTGATAAAAATTGTTATAAGCGGTGGTGAAAATAATAGGAGAAGTGATGATATTTTCTTTTAGTAAGGAAAAAACATTGCCATCTAAAAGTTCGATATCGCTGAAAACTAAATCAACCTGACCATTTTTTTCAATCCATTCCTGCGTTTTTTCTTTGCTTTTTAAATAGGCAACAATTTCAATGGAAGTATCGTATTTTTTCAAATGTTCGGTGATGATTTCTGCATTCAGCGCTTCATCTTCAATGATTAAAACTTTCATCATATCAAAGGTATTTCCACGGTGTAAAGCGTTTCCGTTTGTTTGAAATTCACTTTTTTACCGAAATTTAATTCGTAACTTTTTTGGAGAAATTGATTTCCAACTCCAGAACCTGCCGTAAAATCAACTGGTTTGAAATCATTAGAAACAATGATGTAATCTTGATTTCTAGTCACTATTATTTGCAATGGATTCTCTTCGGAACCACGATTGTGCTTAATCGCATTTTCGACGCAAAGTTGGAGCGAACAAGGTAGAACATATCCACTTTCATTTTCTAGCTCAATTTCAAAATGATAAGCGGTGCGAAATCGTTTCTTCATGAGAGAAATATACTTTTTTAGGAATTCCAATTCTTCTTTTAAACTCACCAATTCCTTTTCGCTGTGTTTCAAATAATACCGATAAACATCAGAGAAATCCTCGATAAATCCTTCAACTTCTGCAGGATTTTTCTTCACCAAACCGGAAAGAACGCTCAAATTATTGAAAAGGAAATGCGGCTCCAGATTTTTTTGTAAAATTTTGAACTGCAGAATTTCCTTTTCTTTCTCTGTATTCTGAAGATTTATTTTGGTTTGAGCATTTTCTTCAAAATAAAAATAAGCCAAAGAAAGTCCGCTGATATAAAGATGAAAAATCACCGTGGTAAAAACAAAGTTACCGACCAACATACTAAAATCTGTTCCTAAATCATAAATAAGAAATCGCTGAACTGTATAATAAATACTTTGCAAAATCGCATAAATAAGAATGGACAAAACGAAAGCAGAGGCGATCCTGGAAAATTTTCTTAACTGAATTTTTGAAGTGATTTTCCAAGAGATGATTGTGCTTAGCAGAGAAATAATGCAGGAAATAACTCCGAAAATATGCGTCCCAATTTTGAAAAAATCAATGTCTCCGAATCTTTTAGTAATGTGCAAAACGTAGGTTTGAACCGTATTGATGATTACGATAAAAAGTAATGCAAAGAGTGAATTGAGGAGTATTTTTTTGGTTCTCATAATTGATAAATCAAAAATGGGTATTTTTCCTGAAAGATAATACCCAATTTATATTTTATTTAGCCTCAGCTACCAGAAAATCTTTTACTTCTCCTTTTTCATTAAAGGTCTGAATTTTCGGATCGCCCTTTTCGTCCACGTAGACCATTAATTTTGGTTGACCGTTTTGATCTGCGATGAATAAACCCTGTGAATTACCAATAGTTTTACCTAAAAATAAAAGTTTATTACTTCCCTGATTTTTAGAAATTTCACGCAGCTTTTCTTTCCTCAATTTTTCATCGGTGATCTTTTCAGCGTCTGTATACGCTTTATTTCGGGCGTCAATTCCTTCCAAACCTTTAAAACTATTTACAGAAAAGCCACGTTCAGAAGTCATTTTGTCTCCTTTAATGGATTCATTATTTAAAATCTGGATGACTTGGTCATCTCTATATTGATCCATCGTGATGGACATTCCGTTTTTTATACTTCCGTCCGGTCTTTTTTTATTTTCATAAATCAATCCGCCACATTCATCTCCGATATCGTTGAAGAAAATCATTCCAGCTTGTCTTTCGCGTTTCTCCCAATCTTTGCCGTTCATTCTGCCGGAATGCTGCAATTCTTTGTTGGAAATTACCATTCTAATGGTTCCATCTTTTTCGATGATGTTAATTCTTTTCACATTTATTTCGTCAAAATTCTCAATTTTTCTTTCCAATCGAAAAGAATTTAAAAGCGTAAAAAGTAATGTTAGTATTCCAAATACTACAATTCCGAAAGGCATTTTAATCGTTGTTTTCATAATATTTTTATTTTGGTTTTTATTGATGATGTAAAGATATTTCGATGTTCTCGTTTTTGAAACCGATATGAAGTGAGTTCAAGAATATCGAAAATGAAATCGGGGAAAATTGAAATAGAATTGTTTCTCCGAATTTTCTTAATTATTTTGAAAGTGCTCTTTTTAATTCTTTTTGAAAAATTTCCGGTTCATCGCTCCAGATATTATGTCCAGAATTTTAAATTAATCTGAAATCAATATTAGGATAATTTTTAATTTGGTCCCGGTATTTTTCACCCCTAAAATCGATGAAATCATAAGCTCCACCAATCACGGTAACTTTTCCATTGCGATTCATTACATCGCGGTAATCGAAATTCCAGTTGACTGTTTTAGGCATTATATTTCCGACTCTTTGGTTGTAGTAAGCCATTCCGCCCTTAATATTTTTTATAGATTTCTCGATCTGAAAAGTGTTCACTGAGGCGAATTTAATACGCCATATTTGTGTTTTTTCTCGAGCAGTAGGATTTTTTTTCTCTTCTAAAGGTTTTAACAAATTTTGAACTTCAAGTCGATTCATCAGAAATTTTACTTGGTCTGCAAGTCTTTCATTTTTGGCATTTTCTTTTTCAGAAAAAGGTGCAATTGCGCTAACTAATACCATGTTCTTCACCATTTCTGGATGTTTCCTCAAAAATTCCATACCAACTAATGTTCCCATGGAGTGGCAGAAAAATTTTGCTTTTTTAATCCCTAATTCCTGCATCAAAGTAAAAATATCTTCCACATTTTTATCGAAAGTGAGCGATTTTTCCTTTGCAGAAGGTTCAGACATCAATGAACCGCGTTGATCAAAGTAGACAAAATGAAAACCTTTTTCTAAATTTTTCGTCGCATCCAACATATAAACGTGGTTTGCACCAAATCCGCCATGTAAAACAATGACCGTGTCTTTCGATTTGGAAAGTGACTCTTTTACATAAATCCGTAAACTGTCCGAGGTATTAAAGTACCATTGTTCATATTTATTTCCTTGTGCAGAAAGCGAAATCGCGAAAAATAGCAGAAGGAATTGAAATGATGTTTTCATAACTGATGATTTTAAATTAGAAAACAAAAGTATTTTGGATCAGCTTATTTTCCAATAGAAATTGAATCAACTCACCATTTTTTGTAATAAATCAAAGAAATTTTGAAATAAAAATAACCACTCCGATGAAGAAGTGGTTCAATTTTTATAATTCTGAAAAATATTTTAAAGATTATTGAGAATAAAATCCGTCATTTTCTGATAGAGTTGTGGTCTTGTTTTTCCACCACTAATTCCGTGGTTTTTATCTGGATATGCCATAAATTCAAATTGCTTTTTGTTTTGAATCAAAGCTTCAGAAAACTCCATTGAGTTTTGAAAATGTACGTTATCATCGGCAGTTCCGTGAATCAAAAGAAATTTACCTTTCAATAATTGCGCATAACTTGTCGGTGAATTATCGTCATAACCTTTCGGGTTTTCCTGCGGCGTTCTCAAGAATCTTTCGGTATAAACTGAATCGTAATATCTCCAGTTCGTAACGGGTGCAACAGCGATTCCCATTTTGAAAACGTCAGCTCCTTTTGTTAAAGCTAAACTTGACATATAACCACCAAAACTCCAGCCGAAAATACCAATTCTGTCTTTATTAATGTAGGATTGTTTTCCGAACCATTTTGCTGCGGCGATTTGATCTTCAATTTCGTATTTCCCTAAATTTAAATAGGTCACTTTTTTAAATTGGGTTCCTTTGAAACCTGTTCCGCGTCCGTCAACACAGGCAACGATGTATCCTTGCTGAACCAGACTTTCAAACCAGATCGCATTTCCTCCATCCCAGGAATTTGAAACTTGCTGAGAACCCGGACCTGAATACTGGAACATAAACAATGGATATTTTTTATTTTTATCGAAATCTTTTGGCTTCATGATCCAGGCATTCATTTGATCGCCTGCTTCATTTGGAACCGTGAAAAATTCCTTATCAACAAAATTATCGACTTTCAATTTTGCCAAAAGCTCGTTGTTATTTTGAAGTTCTTTCAAGCTTTTTCCACTGTTATCTTTTAAAGTATAGGTGTAAGGTTTTGCGGCAGAAGAAGAAGTTTCGATAAAATAATTGAAATTTCCACTGAAATTTGCGCTATTATTTCCGGAGTCATTAGAAAGTAATATCGATTTTCCAGAGTCGATATTTATTTTTGAAACGACTTTGTTGATGCTTCCTTTTTCGGTTGTCTGAATGTAAACCTCTTTAGTTTTAGGATTAAATCCGTAATAGTCAGTTACTTCCCAATCTCCTTTTGTTATTTGTTTTTTGAGCTTTCCATTTTGGTCATACCAATAAAGGTGACGGTTTCCGTCTCTTTCTGCGCCCCAGATAAAGGAATTATCATCTAAAAATTCCAAAGTAACATTATCGGTATCGATCCATTTTGCATCACTTTCGGTGAACAATTTATTGATCGTTCCTGTTTTTGTATTCACTTTTAAAACGTCAGAAGCATTTTGTAATCTTTCGGAAGTGATCAAAATAATTTCATCCGCTTTTGCCGTTTTATAGACATTTGGAATGTAATAATTTTTAAAGCTTGCCAAATTTAAAACAATCGTTTTATTGGAATCCAAACGATACAAATGCGCTGAAACTACTGAATTATTAGCACCTGCTTTTGGATATTTATACCGCATTTCAGAAGGGTAGAGCTGTTTTCCATAAACAGGAATATACATTTCAGGAACATCGGATTCATCAGATTTTACATAGACGATCGCATCAGAATTTTTCGTCCATTCGTATTGTTTTGCATGGCCGAATTCTTCTTCATAAACCCAGTCAGCAAGACCATTTAGGATAGCGTTTTTCTTTCCATCGGTAGTGATCTGCGTAATTTTTCCGGAAGATAATTCCTGGTAAAATAAATTATTATCAGCGATGAATGCAACTTTACTTCCATCTGGAGAAAAAGTTGGTTCCTGAACAAAATTTCCTCCATTTAAATTCAGAACTTTTCCAGATTTCAAATCTTTCACATCAAATTTTCCCAGGAAAGAATGTCTGTAAATTTGTTCACTATCTTTCAATAATAGGATTTTGGATTCGTCATCATTAAATATATAGGACAGGAAATTTCCGTCCACAATATTTCCATCTTTTTTCGAGGTTTTATAGGAATATTTTGCAATGCCGTCTTTCTCAATGACTGCATAATTTTCGCCATTTTTTAGGGAGGCGATTCCTGAAATTCCTTTGCCACGATAATAGCCGGAATAAATTTTATCTAAAGTAATTTCCTGTGCAAAGTAAGACACAGAAACGAGGATTGAAACTGATAAAAAAAGCTTTTTCATTGTATAATTTGGTAAGAATTCAAAGATAGTAATTTTATTAAACAGGAATTTAAGTTCAATAAGTTTGTTAGAAAAAGAGATAAACGTAAGGTGTTTTCCTCAACTTTCTTAAAGTAAGGATATTAAAATTTTAGTCTTAAATTAGTTAGGTTTACAAAAGAAGGTTATTTCTTTATTTTCTCCTCCTCATTATGAGAAAAACCGATGGAAGGTCTTGGAATTTCAACCAACTTATAATGGTCTAATTCTTTTTTCAACTTCTCAATTCGGTGTGGAAAATCATCATAATTGTTTACAGAAACATCCCTGAGAAATTGAGCGACCTGATCTAAATATTCTTCTGTCAGTTTTGCAGAAGCGTCGCGAAGTGCTGAGTTTAAGAGCTTGCTGTCAATTTTTATGTCTTCAGAACTGTGTTTTAAATACATATTTCGAAGGCGTTTTTTTAAACTCTGTGTAAAATCGATGATCATCGTGTTCGAAAAGACATTCATTTTCGACGAGATGTCTTTCCAGAAAGGAAGTTTATTTGCGTTGTTTTTTATCAGAATTTTCATCAAAAGTGAATCTTCCGACAGATGTCGTGTAATATGCAGCAAGATCATTTCCACTCTTTCCTGAGCATTGGGCGGGAAAATCGGGATCAAGACATCAAATCTGCCGGGAGCCAAAATCTCTTTGTCAATATCTGCAACTGAATTGGCTGAACCAACCATCAATAAATTTTCCTCTTCAAAATGACCGATGTAATGTAAAATGATTTCTTTGGTTTCTTCATCACACGAAGACACTGACTTTTCCTCGGTTCGCTGATTCATGATGGTGTCAAAATCCTCCATAAAAAGAAGTGACTTTTCTTCTTTCATCTTTTGTATGAGAAAATCATTAAAGCTCGTTTTATTACCATCAACAAACGAGGTTCCGTAATAATACTTTTTAACTTCATCGAAACGGTAACCGGTGATCTCGGCGATTTTATTCGCCCAAAAAATTTTCCCGCTTCCCGGTGGACCGTAAAGAATGATGCCTACAGGTTTGTGAATTCCCCAATCGGTCAGCGGAGTTTTGTTGATAAACGGTTCTAATTCCCGGGATAAATAGAAGAATAAATCTCGATATCCAATAAAATCCTGTTTTGTTAAAGTCGATTTTTTACCAAAATAATCATAAACAAATTGATAATTTCCGCCCAGTTTGTTATCGATCCCAAAGCTCGAAACAGTTGACTTATACAAACCGTTATCGAACACTTGAGGTTTTTCATTAGCGATAATTTCCGCAACTTTTTCTTTGGGTTGATTTATATTTTCGGCAATATCTTCGATGGATTTATTTTGGTCTAAATCTTTTTCGTATTTTTTTAGGAAGGAAATATTTTCTCTTGCGAACTTCTCAAAGTCCTTTTTTACTTGGAAATTAGTTGTTAAACATTCTGCAAGTTCGAGATCGAAATCCTGAATAAATTTAATAAAGCTTCCAGTGGAGATTTGAAGTTCTTTTGCAAGTTCGGCCAATTTCATAAGATAAAATTTTGGGTATAACCAAAGCTACAAAAATTATCAGAAAAAGTGTAAGTGCTAAAAAGTAGAATATTTAATATATAAGTAGAAACGAAAATGAAATTTGAAATTAAATAGGAAGAGTACTATTTTTTGCCAAATTAAGGTTCAAAACTTTCAAATTTTCCATTTTCATAGAACCAGACAATTCTTTTTATTTTACTTTCTTGATTTTCAATTACTTGACTTTCTAATTTTGGTTCCGAAATGGCTAATCGTTGAGAAGCTGATATTTCTTCTTTCTTTGGACTTTGTTCATGAATTTTAGATTCTCGAGGAATATCATTTATAATTTTATCTTCAGATTCGGTAACTCCAAAATTTTCGTCATTAATCAAAGAGAACAAATCGGGTAGAGATGCGGGTTTAGGTTTTTCGATAACGATTTCTTCTTCCTGCTTTTTTACCATTTCACCAGATCCACTAATGAGCCAATCCCATTGTAATTCGGGGAAACGACTTTTTATCTTAATAAGAAAATCGAGGGAAGGTTTATTTCTTCCTGATGTAATATGTGAAATATTAGATCGCTGCACATCGATCTCATCTGCAAACTCAGACGCAGATAATTCTGAATATTCGATAATTTTTGTAATTCGCTCGTTCAAATTCATAATTACAAATGTAAAACAATATTTTACAAATATAAAATACAAAAGTAAACAAATAAAGATTTTACTTCTTTACAAAAGTAAAAACAACACTTAATGCATTGGTTTTTAATAATTTATTCTGTTTACAAGTTTAATTAATGACGCGTATGATCATCAATTTCAGGGTTAACCTTTAACGTACGCTCTTTCTTACGTTCAGGGAAAATCAAGGAGAATAGAATACTTAAACCTAAAATTCCGATGATGACGAAGAGGGAATCGGTGGTTGAAAATCCCCAGTTTTCCAGATAATGATGGAACAACATCTTTAAACCAATGAATATTAAAAGAATCGCTAAACCCAATTTCAGGAATCGGAATTTGTCGATAATTCCTGCCAGTATAAAGAACATGGAACGTAAACCGATAATTGCAAATATATTTGAAAAGAAGACGATATAAGGATCTTTAGTCACTGAAAAAATAGCGGGAATACTGTCAACAGCGAAGATCAAATCGGTCGCTTCAATGATTAGTAAAACCAAAAAGAGTGGCGTAACTTTCTTTACTCCTTCTATAGTCACAAAGAATTTACTTCCGACGAAATGATTGTGAACCTTAAAGAACCGATTCGCAAACTTTACGATGGGGTGATTTTGGGTATCAATTTTTTCGTCGCCGTCTTTATCAAGGAACATTTTAATCCCCGTAAATACCAGGAAAGCTCCAAATACATACATGATCCAGGCGAATTTGGCTATAAGTGCTGCACCCACAAAAATAAAGATGAAACGCATGACAATCGCACCTAAAATTCCCCAGAATAGAACGCGGTGATAGTTTTTCTGCGCTACTCCAAATGCAGTGAAGATAAGAACCATTACAAAGATATTATCCACAGAAAGCGCATATTCCACAACATAACCCGTCAAATATTCTAATCCTAAATTTTGATTGTATAATTGAATGCTATGTTCTAAATCTCCGGGAATAATTTTCACGGCGTGATGATGCGAAGAAATGACATGTTGCAGTTTTTCCATACTGTTGATGCCGTGGAGTAGGTGACCGTAACTGATCAGCAAAACATAGAAACACATCGACAGTGCTACTACAAGAAAACTCATCAAGCCTGCCTGTTTCATCGAAACGGTAGCAGATTTTTTGTTCAGGAGTCCTAAATCCAAAGCGAGGATAAAGAAGATGAAGACTAAAAATCCAATTAAAAATAAGGTCTCGTTTGTCATAATATTATTATGTACAAATATACTCAAATATCATTTTTAAACTAATTTACATTTGTAATACAATACTAGATTACGAAGTAACTAACATTGATCACGTTTATGTTTTTACCCTACAAATGGGCTTTTTGCACCTCTTTTCTACTTAAAGTATTATTAATTTAATACTTAAGTTAAATATTTTAAATAATTGTTTTTCAATATTTTATGAATTATAATTATTAATAAGGCAATCCACAATTTAATCAACAGACAAACTGACATTTCGTCGCGTTTAAATTATTTACAAAAGTTAATTTTAAAATTCGGTTAAAAAAAATTAAATTTGAGAAATGTAAAATTTCAAAATATGCCTGAAACATTGGAGTACCGAAAAAACCCTGATTTCCCAAACCGTTACATATCCCCGGAAAAATTATTTTTTTACCTACAGACGAATTACAGCGATCATATTGTGAAAGTTGGACAGTCTTTTTTGGAGAAACCAATTTTTAGAATGACTGTAGGAAATGGTGATATCAGAGTCCTGGCTTGGTCTCAGATGCATGGCAATGAATCGAATGCGACGCACGCAATGCTTGACTTATTAGAAATCTTTAAACATCAAGCAGAATTAAAAGAAGAGCTCTTTTCGAAAATAAGTTTAAATTTTATATTTATGCTTAATCCGGACGGTTCTGAAAAATGGTCGCGTCGAAATGCTTTAGATATCGATATGAACAGAGATTTTCTGAAACTTTCAAGTAAAGAATTTCGGGTTTTAAAGAAGATGGCAGAAACAGGAAATTACAATTATGCTTTAAATCTTCATGAACAACGCACCATTTTTACAACAGATGGCGAACATCCTGCAACACTTTCTTTTTTAGCTCCGGCTGAAGATCATGAAAGAACAATAACAGAAACCCGTAAAAAAGCGATGGCCGTGATCTCCAGAATTTATGAAAATTTAAAACCAGAAATTCCAAATCAGATCGCGAGATATTCGGATGAATTTTATCCTACTTCTACCGGTGATAATCTGACGAAAATGGGTATTCCAACAATTCTTTATGAAGGCGGTCATTTTCCGAACGATTACAAGAGAGAAGGAACAAGAAAATATTATACGATTGCTTTATATGAAGGATTGAAAGCCATTTCAGAATTAAATGGATCAACAGAAAAATGGGAAACGTACAAACAGATTCCTGAAAATAAAGAAACGCACTTCGACATCATTTACAGAAATGTAAAACTAAATACCGATTTTGAATGTATTTTAGATATTGCAGTGCAGTTTAAAGAAGAGATTTTAGAAGGTGAAGAGGAGATTTCATTTCTCCCAATCGTTGTTGAAGTTGGTGATATCGGAAAAAAGAAAGGTTGGAAAGAAATTGATTGTTCAGGAAAGACTTTTGTTTGCGATAAAAAATTTCCGAAGCTTGATGAAGAAGTGAATTTTAAAATTATATAAAAAAAAGCGAAGTCAAAAAACTTCGCTTATATTTTAATTTAAAAAGTAAGAAACTAATTCACTACTTTAATCCCGTTTGCTACAAATCTGATTTCTTCTTGTGGTTTTGTAATCGCATCAATTTCTGACTGTGGCTTTTTTGCGTCTTCTGCATAATGTTTTTGTTCATCAACAGAAATTACTTTCTTTTCTGCAGTTCCTTCCAAAACTACATTTTTACCTTTTAGAGCTGTTGGTACGAAGAAGGCGTAATCTTTCATTTTCACAAAAAATTTGTCGTTGTTTTCTGTTTCTACCGTTAACCAACATCCTTTTTTATCGCAAACGTCGATCACTTTTCCTTTGATCGCGACGTTCTCAACTTTTTTAGATTTTTTTAATTTCTTCTGTAATTGAGCTGGAGAAACTGCAGATTTTTCTGCAACTGCAGAAACTTTTCCCCCATAAACTTCACCTATTGTCGCGTTTCCTTCTGGCGGCCCCATTTTCTTTTCGGCTTCCTGTGCGAAAACTACAGTTGAAAATGCGACTGTTAATAAAAGAACTAATTTTTTCATGTTATATAATTTTTACAAAAATAACAAATTTTATTGAGACTAAATTTCTGATTAATCAGCTTTTACCGAATAATGATAGATAAGTCCTACTTAAATATAAAAATCATTAGCGAAAATTTATATATTTACGTCTTTCAAAATTCAAAAGAAGAAAAGTACTTATTATATCTACATTTTTCCGGATTAGAACTGAAACTAAATAAGCTTATGGACAAAAAACTCAAACTTTGGGACGCAACGATGCTCGTAATGGGCTCTATGATTGGCAGCGGAATATTCATAGTAAGTTCCGACATGATGCGGAATTTAGGTTCAGGATATTGGCTGATCACGGTTTGGGTGATTACAGGAATTATGACGGTTGCTGCTGCGATTTCTTACGGCGAACTTTCCTCCATGTTTCCCAAAGCGGGTGGACAATACACTTACATCACCGAAATTTTCGGAAAAATGACGGGTTTTCTTTACGGATGGGGTTTATTTACCGTAATTCAAACAGGAACAATTGCCGCTGTAGCAATGGCTTTCGGGAAATTTACAGCTTATCTTGTTCCGGCGCTCAATGATTCTGCGCCTCTTTTTCAAAGTGGTGGTTTCAAAATAACCTGGATTCAGATCTTAGCAATTTGCGTCATCATGTTGCTGACTTATATTAATACAAAAGGACTGAAAAACGGAAAAATTCTTCAGGATCTTTTCACAACGTCCAAAATTTTAGCCTTACTCGGAATTATCATTTTCGGATTCATATTGGTAAAAAATTCAATGTGGACAGAAAATATGAATTTTGGTTGGAGCGCATTTCAGGATTTCGGTAAAGAAGTAGGAAACGATTTAGTCCCAACTGGTTGGAAATCCATCGGCGGAATTACCCTTTTAGGCGGGATCGCCGCGGCAATGGTTGGTTCCGTTTTCAGTTCTGTGGCTTGGGAAAACGTAACATTTGTTTCCGGAGAAATCGAAAATCCGAAGAAGAATGTTGTAAAATCAATGGTTTTAGGAACCATCGTCGTGATGGTTTTATACATGCTCGTCAATTTCGTTTATCTCCACGCTTTAGATCGCGATGGAATTGCATTTGCCGATAAAAATCGTCCTGCTGTTGCGGCTTCTGAAGTGATTTTTGGAAATATCGGAACTGTGATTATGGCAGTTTTAGTTATGATTTCAACATTCGGATGTATCAACGGATTGGTTTTAGCAGGTTCCCGTGTTTTTCAAACCATGGCAAAAGACGGTCTGTTTTTCAAATCAGCCATCGAAAATAATAAAAACAACGTTCCCGGAAAATCCTTATGGATGCAGGGAATTTGGGCCTCGGTTCTCGCTTTGAGCGGACAATACGGCGATTTACTCGACATGATTTCCTTCGTCATCGTCCTTTTTTATATGATCACCGTTTTCGGCGTTATTTATTTAAGGATCAAAAAACCAGAACTCGAAAGACCCTATAAAACCTGGCTTTATCCAATCACGCCAATTTTATATTTGGTCATTGGAACCTCGTTTTGCGTCTTATTGGTCTTTTTCAAACCACAATATACGTGGCCCGGATTTATCCTGATTTTGCTCGGTTTACCCGTCTATTTATTCATTAATCGAAACAAAAAAGCAGATTAATTCTTCTGGGAGCAAGGAGATTCGGTTTTTGCTCCAAAATCATTCCCGTTTTCACTACTCGCTTCCCGATCAAATGCATCGGGAGAGCTCAAACAGGCCGTTCAACCGGGGCTAAAATTGAGGGAATTTTTTCTTCCCGAAGCTTTTTATGGCGTTCTATTTGATACCATTGGAGCAACTTTAAAAAATAAAAAATGTCAGAATTAGTCTCTATATTCCAGTCCTCTTATTTATACGAGATCGAAGTCGCTAAAACAAAACTCGCTTCCCGCGAAATTCCAAGCTATATTAAAAATGAATACGTAAATAATATCGCCGTTTTTCCGATGTCCCAAAACTATTATTTAATGGTCAGCGAAAGAGATTTCGAAAATGCTGAGAAGGTATTGCAGGAAAACGATGAAGTTTCAGAAGATGTAAATCTGCTTTAGGCAAACTTGTTAACTCAATCATTCAATCTCTTAAAAACTGAACAACTCAATCACTCAAAAACTTAGTAACTTTTTTTTGAAGAAAAAATAAATCTTTATTTTAGCCCCGATTGTAGCGTAAATCTTTTTCAATAGGCGCGGCGGCGAAGCCGCCGCGCCTATTGAAAAAATTGCAACGGAAAGCGGGTTGTGTTTTCGAAAAACAAACAAATCTTCGCGCTCCCAAAAACTGATAATCTTCCCGAAATAGAAGTCCATTTCCCTTTGACTTCACTTTTTATTTTCCCTATCTTTACGCAAAATTTTTAGAGAAAATGATCGACTGGAAAACCGTAAAAGAATACGAAGATATAACCTATCAAAAATGTGGTGCGGTTGCTCGCATCGCCTTTAACAGGCCGGAAGTTCGCAATGCATTCCGACCGAAAACAACTTCAGAATTATACGACGCTTTTTACCACGTTTCAGAAGATTCTTCTGTGGGAGTAGTTTTACTGACCGGTGAAGGACCGAGTCCTAAAGATGGCGGTCACGCTTTTTGCAGTGGCGGCGATCAAAAAGCGCGTGGTGAACAGGGTTATGTTGGTGAAGACGGAAGACATCGTTTAAATATTTTAGAAGTTCAGCGATTGATCAGATTTATGCCGAAAGTCGTAATTGCCGTTGTTAACGGTTGGGCTGTAGGAGGTGGACATTCTCTGCACGTGGTTTGTGATTTGACCTTAGCAAGTGAAGAACATGCGATTTTCAAACAAACCGACGCTGATGTTACGAGTTTTGATGGCGGTTATGGTTCTGCTTATTTGGCAAAAATGGTTGGGCAGAAAAAAGCCCGCGAAATTTTCTTTTTAGGACGAAATTACAATGCAAAAGAAGCAGCGGAAATGGGAATGGTTAACGCCGTAATCCCGCACGCAAAATTGGAGGATACGGCTTATGAATGGGCACAGGAAATTTTAGGAAAATCTCCATTGTCTATCAGAATGCTAAAATTTGCCATGAACTTAACCGATGACGGAATGGTTGGCCAACAGGTTTTCGCAGGTGAAGCAACGCGTCTCGCTTACATGACTGAAGAAGCAAAAGAGGGTAGAAATGCTTTCCTTGAAAAGAGAAAACCGGACTTCGGGGAAAATAATTGGATATCTTAACATTAGCAATCAGCGATAGGTAATAAGTAATTTATTACGCATTACCAATTACTCTTTGCTCATTATTCATAATTTATGACGGATTGGATAAAAGCCGCAAGATTGCGCACTTTGCCGCTTTCGATGAGCGGAATAATTTTAGGTTCCTTCATCGCGAAATGGAGAATGACAGAGTTTGGCGGGACTTGGGACTGGAAAATCTTTGCATTGGCAATTTTGGTGACTTTGCTTTATCAGATCTTGTCAAACTTCGCCAACGATTACGGCGATGGGATCAGAGGAACTGATGAATTACGGCACAATGTAGCAGAACAGAGAGCCGTTGCTTCCGGACGAATTACCGCAGATCAAATGCGGAATGCCGTCATCTTATTTTCTGGTTTGTCTTTAGTTGCAACCATCGCACTTTTATATTTTGCCTTTTTCAGAGAAAATTTAATGAAGGAATTCTACGTTTTCGTAGGGTTGGGAATTGCCTGTATTTTAGCTGCTGTTGGTTACACCGTTGGAAAAAAACCTTATGGTTACATGGGATTAGGCGATATTTTTGTTTTTATTTTCTTCGGTTTAGTATCGGTGTGTGGCAGTTATTTCCTGTTCACGAAAAGTTTCAACTGGGACATGCTTTTACCCGCAACGGCAGTCGGAATGTTGAGTGCAGCGGTTTTAAACCTTAATAATATGCGGGATATTGTAAGCGATGAATCGAGTGGCAAGAAGACCTTGGCGTTAAGATTAGGATTTAAAAATGCCATGATTTATGAGATCATTTTATTACAACTTCCTTTGATCATCATGCTGGTTTTCATGATGAAAAATGGATTGCATACGCAGGGAAAATATTACGCTTTCATCTTTTTTATTTTAATACTTCCTATGATGGGAGTTCGACGAAAAATTATGGAGGTTAAAGAACCTGCTGAATTAGATCCATTTCTGAAACAGGTTGGGATTTTGACTTTAACAATGGCAGTTTTAGTCGCTGTTGGATTAAATTATTTTTAATTAAAAATTATCACGATGAAAATACAATTTCTCGGACAAAACTGTTTTTTGTTCTCCTACAAAGGAAAAAATATATTGAGCGATCCTTTTTATAATTATCAGAAAGATCAATCAGGTTTCGATATTTCGGCTCAGAAAATCGATTACATTTTAATTACGCACGCACACGGTGATCACATTGCAGATGTGAAAGAAGTTTTGCAACATTATCCTGAAGCGCAGATCATTGGACAACCAGAAATTTGTGGACATTTCGGTCATCCGAATTCGATTGATATTAATTTTGGAGGTTCTGCGAAATTTTTGGATATGAAAATTTCTATGGTTCCCGCTTCTCACACGAGCTCTTTTCCCGACGGCACTTATGGTGGTGAACCTTGCGGATATATTTTTAGATTCGAAGGTAAGAATGTCTATTTCGCGGGCGACACCGGCGTCATGGCAGATATGGAAATGTTCCCGAAACTATTTGGAAACATCGACTTAGCAATTCTTCCCATCGGTTCTCATTACACCATGTGCTCAAGAAAAGCCAGTTTTGCTGCTTCGGAATTATTGAAAACTAAGAAAGTCATCGGTTGTCATTTCGATACCTTTCCGCCCATTAAAATTGATCACGACGAAGCTAAAGCAAGATTTGCAGAAAGAAATGTTGAATTAGTTTTACCTGAATTAGGAGGAACTTTCGAAATTTAAGCTGAAAGAAAATGTTGAATAGGGTAGAAAAAGAATTTTGGAAAGGAGTGCGATATATTTCAGTAAAATCTGAATTTAAGGCACAAAAAATGGCAAGCTACCTAAATCACACCGCTACAACCAATTACCTTTGCTGCGTTCCCACCCTGGAGGATTCTCAGGAGCTGGTTGTTTAGGACTTGCCGGTGCAAAGATAAGGGTTTAATTGAAAATTCAAAATAGAATCGCTTATTTTTGAAAGATTTTTTAAATAAAGAGATAAAAGAAATAATTAAGACCTCAAATTAAAATTTGAACGGTTAAAAAATAAAATTTACAAAGTTTCAGATATGGTAAAAAATGTTTATGGAGTTGGGTTCGCCTTGTATGGTGCGACGATGTTGCTTTTTTTTGGAATGTATTTTTTCGGAATGAACACCGAATATTTTAGCAACTCTTTGCTTATGAATGCATTTCTACTTCCTCTTGTTTTTGTCGCGGGCGCTTATTTTTCTGTATATTCCGTCAAAAAGAAGGGAATTCCGATGGGTTTTCAGGAAGTTTTCGGGCGAACTTTTAAACCGATGTTTGTTGGTGGAATTTTATCGGTGATTACCATGTTTTTATTTCTAAATTTCGTTGATACTGACGCTAAAGATCTCCTTAATTATCAATACATCGAAAGACAGAAAACTGAACTCAACAATGAGTACGAAAAAGCGAAAATCGGAATGAAGGATGCGGAGCAAAAACAAGAACTCGAAAAAAATTATCAGAACCGTTTGCAAAGCTTCTCCCCAGAAATGATCAAGGGAAAAGATATGTTTTCTTTTAGACAATTCACCTATTATTTTGGTGCAATTATGGCATTTTACGTTATTCTGTCCGTCTTTTTTGCAAGTTTTTTCCGCAGCAGCATCGAAAATTAATTTAAGTAAAAAGTATTACTTTTCCTATCTCAAAATGAAGAAATAATATTCTAATTTTGAGGTAATAATTTCAAATTTTGAATCATTAATGAATTTATCCATTATAATTCCTCTTTTAAATGAAGAAGAATCGCTGGAAGAACTTTTTTCCAGAATCAATTCCGTTTGTAACACGGCCAATCTTTCGTATGAAATTTGGTTCATAGACGACGGAAGTACCGACCTTTCGTGGAGCATCATCGAAAATCTGAAAGTGCAATTTCCTCAAATTCATGGAATCAAATTTTCCAGAAATTACGGGAAATCACAGGCTCTTCATGCCGCTTTCGAGAAAGCAATTGGCGACGTTATCATTACCATGGATGCTGATTTACAGGATTTTCCCGAAGAAATTCCGGAATTGTACGACATGATAAAACTGGGGGATTACGATATTGTTTCCGGCTGGAAAAAGAAACGTTACGATAATGTGATGACCAAAAATTTGCCCTCCAAACTATTCAATGCTGCGGCCAGAAAATTGTCGGGTGTAGAATTGCATGATTTCAACTGTGGTCTGAAAGCTTATAAAAGACAAGTCGTAAAATCAATTGATGTTTATGGCGATATGCACCGATATATTCCTGTTTTGGCAGCAAACGCAGGTTTCAGAAAGATTACTGAAAAACCGGTTCAACACCAAGCCAGACCTTTCGGTACTTCAAAATTTGGATCAGAACGTTTTGTTCGCGGATTTCTCGATTTAATTACGCTGTGGTTTGTGAGCCGTTTTGGTGGAAGACCGATGCATTTTTTTGGTGCAGTTGGAACGGTAATGTTTATCGTAGGATTTCTCTCTGCATTTTGGTTGGGACTTTCTAAATTAATCGATGTTTCGCGCGGAATTTATGGTCATCTTTTAACCAATAATGCCTGGTTTTTTATCGCTTTGACGATGATGATTTTAGGGTCGCTTCTATTTATCGCTGGATTCTTAGGTGAGCTGATTATTCGCACCAACAGAGATCACAAAAATTATAATATTGACGAAGTGATTTAATGTACCGGAAACAATGAAAAATTTATTTTATTTGCTCGCAATTTTCACGCTTTTTTCCTGCGGAAAGATTTCTCCGAAAGGTAAAATCGAAAGTAAAGATATTAAAGTGGAACATTTCGTCAATCTCAGTCTTCATGGGAAATTTCGTGCATTTTATATTAAAAGTGACAGCAGTTTCATCAATGTAGAAACCTATAAGAATATTGCTGATAATCTTAAAATTTCAGTGAAAGATAAAACATTGAGCATTACTGAAAAAAGAGAAAGCAAAGGTGTTGATTTTTACAACGTCACTATTTACTCAAAATATAATTTAGAGCAACTAAGCCTTTCGGACAGTATCGAAATGAATATTTCGAGTGAAATTAAGACAGATAATTTCAAATTGAACTTGAAAAAAAATGCTAAATTTATTGGGTCGGTAAATTCAAGAAAAACAGACCTTGAAATGACGGGGAAAAGTCGTGCAAATTTTCTGGGAAGTTCAAAAAGTGCAAGCATTAAAATTTCTGATACCGCAAGTTTAATTGCTCCCTACTGGAAAATCGATGATCTAATGATTGATTCCAAAAACGAAAATTATACGGAAGTTAATGTTAAGGATTCCATCAAAGGGAATATAAAAAACACCTCTAAATTTGTTTATTACAACGATCCGATTCGCGCCTTTAAAATTGAAAAAGACGCAACCGTAGAAAATAAAAAATTGGAGTAGAGCTTAGGAATATAGCTTAAGAATTCAATTTTAAAAAATAAAATTTAGTTCAGAAAAATATTATTACAAAACATTCAACTTCTGAACTCCTTAAAATAAATGTATAACAAGAAGGGAATTGAAATTTTAGAGGTCTTTAAAACTTCCATCTTCCCACTTCCTTCTTCCAAACTTAAAAAACATGACTACTTTAGAAAAAGCAAAGCTCTGGTTAACAGATTCTTTCGATCAGGAAACAAAAAATACCGTTCAAAACTGGATTGATACCAATTCTGATGAACTCGAAGATTCTTTTTACAAGGAACTGGAATTCGGAACTGGCGGAATGCGCGGAATTATGGGTGTTGGGACCAATCGTCTTAATAAATATACACTCGGACAAGCCACTCAAGGTTTAGCAAATTACCTTCACTCGCAGTTTCCTGGTGAAGAAATAAAAGTTGCGATTGCGTACGATGTTCGTCATAATTCGAAAGAGTTTGGAAAAATGTGTGCTGATGTTCTGACTGCAAATGGAATTAAAGTTTTGCTATTTAAGCAACACCGTCCAACGCCGGAACTTTCTTTCACGGTTCGTGATAAAAAATGCAACGCTGGAATTGTGCTTACTGCTTCTCATAATCCACCTGAATATAATGGTTACAAAGTTTACTGGAATGACGGTGCGCAAATCGTCCCGCCACAAGATGGTGCGATTATCAAAGAAGTTTATTCTGTAAAATTTGCTGAAATTAAATTCGACGGAAATGATGATCTAATCGAATGGATCGGCGAGGAGCAAGATCAGGTTTATATCGATGCCTGTATGGAAAACTCCCTTTATCAGGATATTGGCAGAGATAATTTAAATATTGTTTTTACTTCGATTCACGGAACAACTTACACAACCGTTCCTCAAGCTTTGGAAAAAGCTGGTTTTAAAAAAGTGGTTTTGGTAAGGGAACAAATGATTCCGAGCGGGAATTTTCCAACCGTAGAATCTCCGAATCCGGAAGAACCTGCAGCTCTGGAAATGGCGCTCGATTTAGCAAGAATTACGAATGGTGATATTGTCATCGGAACCGATCCAGACGGAGACCGATTGGGAATTGCGGTGAGAAATTTAGAAGGAGAATTACAACTTTTAAATGGAAATCAGTGCAATACCATTTTGACGTATTATATTCTCGATCAGTGGAACAAAGCAGGCAGAATCACTGGAAAAGAATTTATCGGTTCTACCATTGTGACTTCAGATATTTTCTATGATATCGCGAAAAAATTCGGTGTTGACTGCAAAGTTGGATTAACCGGTTTCAAATGGATCGGAAAAATGATCCGCGATTTTGAGGGAAAAGAAAAATTTATTTGTGGTGGAGAGGAAAGCTTCGGTTTCATGACGGGAGATTTCGTTCGCGATAAAGATTCTTGTGGTTCCATTTTATTGGCTTGCGAAATTGCAGCAGTTTGCAAAGCACAAGGAAAAACAATGTATCAGTACTTGATCGAGATCTACGAAGATCTGGGAATGTACTACGAAGGTTTAGTAAATGTGGTGAAAAAGGGTAGAACAGGAGCGGAAGAGATCAATCAGATGATGAGCGATTTCAGAAATAATCCGGTGAAAGAATTGGCAGGTTCGAAAGTGACGGAAATTAAAGATTTTCAGGAACAAACCTCTTTAAATTTAGCCGATAATCAAAAATCGGTGATGGATGAAATTCCAAAATCTAATGTTTTGAGTTATTATACTGAAGATGGAACGAAGGTTTGTATTCGTCCTTCCGGAACAGAGCCGAAGATCAAATTTTATGTTTCGGTGAAAGATACTGTTACTTCTGAAGATGATTTCGAAAAGAAATTAATTGCAGCGGAAGATAAAATACAGAGAATTAAAGCGGATCTGAAACTATAACAACAACGTATTTACAGGAAAAAAGGCAGAGGATTTTTATCTTTTGCCTTTTTAAATTATTCATAAATTAAAAAATTGCCTTCGTGAAATGCCTCCTCTTTATTATTCTTTACCTTTTGCCACTGAATTTATTTTCTCAATATTTGCGGCCTAATGAAATAATTCTGTATTCTTTTGAAACAAAAGACCGGAAGAAAATGGTTTTGGTCAAAGACAAAAACAATCAATATATTCAGTATCGTTTTGGGACAAAAAATAAGATCGAATTAGAATTTCCCGCAGAAAGAAATGCCGACAGTTGGAAGTTATTCTCTTACAATTATTATATGAGAGGCGGTGGTAAAGCAAATTCTGGACAGGAAATCGCAAATCTCGCTTTTACTCAAAACGGATTTCAGTATTTAGTGTATTCCACTTATTTTTCAGAAGATGAATCAATGCAGACCGGAATTCTGATCACCAATTTAGCCACTCAGAAGAAAGCAAGGATCAAAGGGATCATTAAAACCCGCAAAGAAAGTTTATTCTACCTACAGGAAAATAGTTTACTAAAATTAGAGGAAGACGGCGGCTTAGATTTTTAAAATAAAAAAAAGTTTCACATCTTGTGAAACTTTTTTTATTTTAAAATTGACCGAAACGCTAAAGCGATGTTTCGTCCTTTACCTCTACTTTAACCTCTGGAACAGATGATTTTTCAGTTTCTACAGATGGTGATTTTTTTTCGATCACTTCAGTTTTTGGTTTCTGAACTTCTACAGCTGGCGTACTTATTTCAGTCTCTCCTTCAGACTCGGTATATTCACCGCCTTCATCATATTCTTCATCTGCCACGCTATTGTCATCATCTGTATATTGATAATAAGAGCTGAACTTTTTTGATTTCTTATCGTAAAGAACTACATATTTACTCGATTCCTTTTGAATAATTAAACCACTGACAGGTGCGGGAATTAATTTATTTTCCTGCAAGAAAATTTTAGCACCCGTATTGAAAGAATTAATAACTGGCAGATCATAATCATAATCCTCTACAAAAAGAAGTTCTCCCTTATCATTAAATATAACCAATTTTGAACTTTTAAAATCATTTTTCTCCAAAATAACCGCTAGATCGCTGTTTTCCTTTCCATCATCAGTGAAATCTCCAAAAGCAAAAACTCTTTTAGCGCGATCTGGAATTTTTGTCATAAAGTAAGTCCCGTCCAAATATCCGCTATTCGACAAATAATTATAGATGTACACTTTATAATCTTGGGGTATTTTGTCGTAAGCAGGAGCAGAAAATAACGCTTCAACCTGAGGATAAGTACCATCGGCATTAGTCTCTGAAGATTTATTTTTTAGAAACAGTCCTATCGCTATGAGTGCGATTACAACAACAACTCCTATGATCCATCCTTTTTTAGATTTTTTTTTCGCAGGAGGGCTGGAAACAATTTCTTCGGAATTCTGGTTTTCAATCATGTTTTTCTCTTTTTAATGAATGTTTAGTTAACGATTTAAATATAAGAATTTTATTTCATTTTGTAAAGGAGTCTGCACTACGAACCAAATTGAGTACATAAAATTTGCAAAATTCTTTTTGTTGAATGATTATTCCGGTAGATTAAAGCAAATATTATTTCATTTGAAAGATCATTATTTAACTTTTTTTAAGATTAAAAATGCGGTTTTCAGTCTTCCAATTTGTATTTTCGCTCTTTAAAATTATTTAAAATTTGTACATTTGAGAAGGATAAGAATGTTGATTCGATCCTGTATTTTCTTACTAAAAATTAACTATGAAAGTATCAAAACTCGCCGAAAATTTAATCGGTTCAGAAATTATTAAAATCGGAAATCAGGTAAATGATCTGAAGGCGCAAGGTGCAGAAATCGCGAATCTTACGATCGGTGATTTGAACGCTGATATTTATCCGATTCCTGCGCGACTAAAAGAAGAAATCAACAAAGCTTATCAGAATAATTTAACCAATTATCCACCTGCAAACGGGTTGTTATCATTAAGAAAATCAATTTCCAAAGATTTAAAAAACCGCTGGAATCTAGAATATAATGAAAATGAAATTTTAGTTGCGGGCGGGTCCAGACCATTAATTTATGCCACTTTCAAAACAATTGTTGATGATGGTGATAAAGTGGTTTATCCGATTCCCTCCTGGAATAACAACCATTATGCTTACCTGACCAACGCGAATAAAATTGAAGTGGAGACTTCGCAGGAAAATAATTTTTTGCCCACTGCAGCAGACTTAAAACCTCATTTGAAAGATGCTGTTTTACTGGCTTTATGTTCACCTCTCAATCCTACTGGAACCATGTTTACGAAAGACCAGCTTTCGGAAATCTGCGAGTTGATCTTGGAAGAAAATAAAAGAAGAGGCGAAAACGAAAAGCCCCTTTATTTAATGTACGATCAGATTTACGCGATGCTCACTTTTGAGGATGAACATTTCAACCCTGTTTCTCTTTTTCCTGAGCTAAAAAAATATACGGTATTTATTGATGGTATTTCTAAATGTTTTGCTGCGACAGGAGTTCGCGTAGGCTGGAGTTTTGGTCCCGCCGAAATTATCGATAAGATGAAGGCACTTCTTACGCATGTTGGAGCTTGGGCGCCAAAACCTGAGCAGGAAGCGGTGAGTATTTTCTTGAATGAAACTGAAAATGTCGATCATTTTGTTGATGATTTTAAAGGAAAGATTTCAAAAAGTCTACAAACTCTTCACAACGGAATTCAGGATATGAGATCTCGTGGATTTCTCGTTGAAAGCATCAAACCGATGGGCGCTTTATATTTGACGATAGAACTCAATTATATCGGAAAGTCAAAACCCGATGGAACAAAGATTACGAATTCGTCCGATTTAGTTTTCTACTTGATTGATGAAGCTGGAGTAGCTTTAGTTCCGTTTTCAGCCTTTGGGAATTCAGGAGAAATGCCTTGGTTTAGAGCATCTGCAGGTGGATTATCATTAAATGAAATAGAGAAAATGTTGCCAAGACTAGAAAACGCTTTATCTCAATTAAAATAATTTAATGAAGATCATTGCCGTTATTCCAGCGCGTTACGAAGCCAGTCGTTTTCCCGGAAAACTGATGCAGATTTTGGGGGACAAAACGGTGATTGCAACCACCTATGAAAATGTAGTAGAAACCGGACTTTTTCAGGAAGTTTTTGTGGCCACAGATTCTGAATTTATTTTTAATGAAATTAAAGAGATCGGTGGAAATGCAGTCATGACTTCGCAACATGAAACAGGAAGCGACCGAATCGCAGAAGCAGTTTCGAATATAGATTGCGATATTGTGATCAACGTACAGGGTGACGAACCGTTTCTGAAAACCGAACCTTTGCGACAGTTAATTTCTGTTTTTAAAGATGACGTGGAAGAGAAAATTTCTTTAGCTTCTTTAAAGATCAAATTAAAAGAAAAAGAGGAGATCGAAAATCCCAATAATGTAAAAGTGATTACTGACAACGAAGGTTTTGCCCTTTATTTTAGCCGTTCTGTAATTCCGTATCCAAGAGAAACTGCAGTAAAAGCAGAATATTTTAAACATATTGGCGTTTATGCTTTTAGGAAAAATGCGTTGCTGAATTTTGCAAAATTGCCGATGAGCCCTTTAGAAATAGCAGAGAAGATAGAATGCATCCGTTATTTAGAATATGGCATGAAAATCAAAATGATAGAAACAGATTTTGTTGGAGTCGGAATTGATGTTCCGGAAGATCTGGAAAAAGCACGGGAAATTTTGAAGAATCAAACCTTGAAATGATAAGGCGCGACTTATCCATTTAAAAGCGATTGAGCGTTTGCGAAAATAATAAATATGATCTTCACGATCACAAAATAGAGTAGATATGCGTGTTTTTCGAAAGTCGATCATAATTCGACAAGAAATAAAAGTATATATTTGAAAAATAAATAGATTGCCTTAATGAAAAAGATATTTTTAGGATTTATAATGGTGATGAGCTGCATCGTTTCAGCACAAACTGCAAAAGAAATTATAGACAAAAACATAGAATTATCGGGTGGTCTGACCAACTGGAAACTTTTAAATTCCGTGACTTTACAGGGAAAAGTAACTTTGGGAATCAATGATGAATATCCGATAAAAATTTATCAGCAACGACCTAATCTTACTAAAACGGTGATTACCATTAATAAAAAGGAAACGCCAATTGAAGGTTACGATGGTAAAAAAGGGTATGCGATGAATTACGCAACAAATAAGATTCAGGAATACCCAAATTATGTCCCGGAAAGTTTTGATAACGATTTCATCGATTGGGAAAATAAAGGTTTTGATGCACAATATCTAGGTAAAGAAAAAATTGGAGAAGTTTATTGTCATAAAGTAGAACTGACCAAAAATGTGAACAAAACGATTTACTATTTTGATACGAAAAGCTATATGCTTGTAAAAGAAATTAAAAGCGAAGAAACTTTAATATACGGCGATTACCGGAAAGTTGGGAGCTTGGTAATGCCTTTTAGATTAGAATCATCTTCTCAGAAAAGAGAAAGTGATTACCTGATGATCATCAATAAAATTGAAACCAATAAAGTTTTTCCTGCGAACATTTTTAAATTTTAAATTTAATTAATTATTGATGTTAATGGTGTAAAATTTGATGTGAATTTGGGGCTGAAATATTATTTTTAGACACAAAAAGTCATTTTAGAAATTATTATTTATTGATGACTTTTTAGTTTTTAAATTGAATAATATATTTAAACATCAAATTACTTAACAAAAGACCACGGTCTACAAATTCTCCCCAATGAAAAAATTATTCATCGTTCTACTGTCAATAGGCGCTTTTTTACAAAGCTGCACCAATCAGAAAAAAGAAGTATCGAAAGATAAACCCCAGGAAATGAAAAACTTATACGACTACAAGGTTGCAAGTCTCGACGGTAAAGAAATCAACTTTGCCGATTTCAAAGGAAAGAAAGTATTGATCGTAAACACCGCGTCAGAATGCGGATTTACGCCACAATATGCGGATCTGGAAAAAGTTGCAGATCAGTACAAAGATAAATTGGTTGTTGTGGGTTTTCCAGCAAATAATTTTGGAGGTCAGGAGCCAGGGACTAATGCTGAGATCGGAGCTTTTTGCGAGAAAAACTTCGGAGTGACTTTTCCCATGGCTGCGAAAGTTTCAGTGAAAGGAGCAGACACTGCGCCGATTTTTAAATATTTAACTGAGAAAAATTTAAACGGAGTAAAAAATACGACCATTATGTGGAATTTTACTAAGTTTTTGGTAGACGAGAATGGTAAATTAATTGATAGTTTTATCAGTACTACGAAACCTACAAGCGAATCGATCACCAAATATTTAAAGTAATTTTTAGTTAAAGATAAGCACTTAGGAATCACAAATAGTTTTCCTGAAAAGATATAAAAAAGCAAAATAGTTGATCTATTTTGCTTTTTTATTTGTTTGAATTTTTTATAAAACTATAACTTTTAGTTCAAAAGATCTAGCGATATCTCGCGTGTTCTTTATTTTTTGAAAACCTGTTGATGAGTGGTTTGAACAATGCTTTGTATTTCTCAACATCAAACAGTTGGGAATCTGTTAATGCTTTGTAAGTGAGCCAGGCTCCGAATGGAAACAAAATAAGATTCGGTAACCATGCAGCGAGATAAGGATCCATTTTTCCAGACCAGGCCATATTTTCTACCGATAAATTGATGACGTAGAAAATAATAAACACTACGATCGCAATCACAACCGGTAATCCTAACCCACCTTTTCTAATGATCGAGCCTAAACTTGAACCGATCAAAAAGAAAATTAAACAGGTAACGGAGTACGCAAAAATCCGCTGTTGATAAATAATGATCCTTGAATAATAAGCATGTAAATCCTGAATTTGTTCTGCTTTAGCCGTGTTCAGCTGTTTTACGCTTTCAATTTTATTATAAGCTGCATACAGAAATTCCTGCTTTTTCTGCTTTTTTAAGGTATCTAATTTGGGTACAGGAGTAAGTGCTATTTTGGTCTTCGATTTGTCGATATAACTTACAAAACCGTTGGTTTGATTCACGAGTTCTGAATTAATATTGTTCAGAATAGAGCTGTTCTGAACTTTTGCTTTGCGAATGGTTTTGTTCAGCTCAATAAAATTCTGGAAGGAATAGTCATCGGTGATCTTTTCTGCTTCCAAGGCTTTATTAATGATTTCTGAAATATTAAAATGCGAAACCATCGTATCGAATTTAATTGCTTGATCCGGTTGTTTTATACGTTGACTGTATTCTACATTTTCAATATTATCTTCGAAAATATGGCCATTAAAAAGAACCAGTTTTAAATAGTTTCGGTTATCTGCAGGTACAAATTTTCCTTTCTCCGCGATGATCGATTGCTGATTCTCGTAGGAATTTGCCATTTTATGAATAAACACTCCTTCGATATTTTCACCATTTTCTCCTAAAATTTTATCAAATTTTACACTGTATCCCGGGATTTGCTGAATGAATTGTCCTGGTGTGAAATTGAGTGCAGGTTTCGTCGCAGCAATGTTATAGAGCATATTCTTTGCTTTCCGCTGAAAGTCGGGTATGACATTATTGGAAAAGAAAAAGAGGAAGAGAGAAAATATAAAAGTGACAAAAAACAGGGGCAACATAATTCTCGTCAAAGAAATTCCGGCGGCTTTCATTGCGGCGAGTTCGTATCGTTCCCCAAAATCACCGAAAGTCATAATCGCCGACAGTAAGATCGTCAAAGGTAAAACCAGCTGCACCACAATTGCAGACAAATAGGAGAGGAGTTTCATGATTTCCCAATAGCTCAAACCTTTTCCTGTAAACTGCGCCAACCTGATCCAGATGATGTTAACTACAAATATGAAGAACAACACACTGAAAATAAAAATAAACGGGCCGAAAAAGGTTTTTATGACGTAACCGTCGATTTTTTTTATCATGGTTCAAATTTACCAAAAAAGTCACAAAAGAGTTTTCCTTTGTGACTTTATTTATATTTAAAAAATTTTAAAGTTCGGTGACAATGTAATTTTTGTATTGATCTTTATCGAAATTAAACATAGCATTGTTTAAAGTTTGATTTTCTTTGTAGTCACTGATCGCAATTACAGAAACTGAATTATCGGTAGAAAATTGCTCCAACTTCACGATTTGCTTTTTAGCGTCATTTATAAAAAGATTGACTTCTTTGATGCCATTTTTAGCAACGGGCGTTAATTTAATGTAATCAGAATTTATTCCATTTACCATAACTTTTCCCATATATTTTACATTATAGCCTTTTTTATATTCTTCCATATAAGTTAAAGGGGAAAACATTTGTTCGCTTCCGGTAGGTTTAGCAACGGTAACTTCCTGATCTTCTGCGGAAATATTATAAATTTTATTTCCATCAAAAATCTGTTCTGTTCCCATGATTTTCAATTTGTATTTGTCTTTGGCAGAATAAAAAATTCCGGGTTCTGTTCGGGTTATCTTTTTACCATTTCCAGTTCCATAAACAAATTTGAAATAGACATTATTTTTAGATTTGTATTGAGTAGATATCGCGTCTAAGATAGTTTTTGCTTTTGCATCAATTTTTTGTGCAGAAAAACTTGCACTTGTCGCAATAACAAAGATTCCAACAGAAATTTTCTTCAGTATATTTTTCATTCTTTCCTTTATTTTTTGATTAGAATTTTAAGATAAAGTTAAACTATTGTTTAAGTTTAAATTTACTTTCGCAATTCTTCCAAAAACTGTTCCAAAGAATTTAAATCAGAGATCTGTACCTCTCTTGCTTTCGCGCCATTAAAGCCTCCTACAACTCCGCACGCTTCCAGCTGGTCCATAATTCTTCCGGCTCTGTTGTAACCTAATTTCAGCTGTCTTTGAAGCATTGACGTAGAACCTTGTTGCGTTGAAACAATGATTCGTGCAGCATCTTCAAACAAAACATCTTTTTCGTTCGGATCAAAAGCTCCAACAGTCGAAGTGGTTTCGTCTGCGGAATATTCGGGCAACATAAAAGCACTTGCATATCCTTTTTGTTCCCCAATAAATTCAGCAATTTTTTCAACTTCGGGCGTATCTACAAATGCGCATTGAAGTCGCATAATTTCATTTCCATTAAAATAAAGCATATCACCTTTTCCGATCAGTTGATCTGCTCCAGGAGAATCTAAAATGGTGCGGGAATCTACACTCGAAATTACTCGAAATGCAGCTCTTGCCGGGAAATTGGCTTTGATCATTCCCGTAATTACATTTACAGATGGTCGTTGTGTTGCTACAATTAAATGAATTCCAACCGCTCTTGCCAACTGTGCCAATCTTGCGATCGGGATTTCTACCTCTTTTCCGGCCGTCATAATTAGATCGGCGAATTCATCAACAACCAAAACGATGTAAGGCAAATATCGGTGTCCATTTTCCGGATTTAATTTTCGCTCCGTGAATTTTTTATTGTATTCCTTTATATTTTTACAAAAAGCGTTTTTAAGCAGATCATAACGCTGATCCATTTCAATACATAATGAATTAAGCGTGTTGATCACTTTGTGCGTATCCGTAATAATCGCGTCATCGCCATCTGGAAGTTTTGCCAAATAATGTCTTTCAATTTTTGAATAAAGAGAAAGTTCTACTTTTTTAGGATCAACCATTACAAATTTTAATTCGCTTGGATGTTTTTTATAAAGTAGGGAAGTCAAGATCGCGTTGATTCCAACTGATTTTCCTTGTCCGGTTGCTCCTGCCATCAATAAGTGAGGCATTTTTGTTAAATCTGCCATGAAAATTTCATTGGAAATCGTTTTACCAAATACCACGGGTAAATCCATATCCGTATTTTGGAATTTCTGAGAACCGATCACACTTCGCATAGAAACCATAGCCGGATTTTTCCTTGGAACTTCGATACCAATAGTACCTTTTCCAGGCATTGGAGCGATAATTCTAATTCCAAGCGCAGAAAGATTCAACGCAATATCATCCTGTAATTTTTTAATAGAAGCGACACGAATTCCGGCTTCCGGAACGATTTCGTATAAAGTTACAGTCGGTCCAACCGTCGCTTTAATTTCGGCAATTCCTACATTAAAATTTTTGAGAAGACCAACAATTTTATTTTTATTTTCTTCGAGTTCTTCTCTGTTAATGGCAATTTCTTCGTTCCCATAATCTCTTAATAAATCTAAAGTTGGCATTTGAAAATTTGCCAAATCTAATTTATGATCGTAAAGTCCATGTTTATCGACTAATTCCTGCGATTTCTTATCCGATTCATCTACAATATCAACTGTTTTTGGAACTTCAACTTTGAATTCAATGTCATCAGTTTTCGGAGTTGACTCTACAACTGGAATAGAAACAGGATTTAAATTAATGGAACTTCCTGTGCTTTCAGTTACGCTCACATTTGGAATATCTTCAAAAGAAGTTCTGTTCGGAGTTACTATGGGTTCAATTTCAATTTCCGGAACAAAATCAGAAACTTTATTTACTTTCGAATCTGGAATGTTATTTTCAGTTCCATCGACTTCACTTTCTAATTCCTCATCTGCTTCAAAATTTTCAGAAGAATTTGGCATCATCGCTTTTACTCTTCCTAAAGTTTGATCGTTCAGATCGTTCAGTTTTGATTTTACGTTCGTTGGATTTAAATTAAATTCCAGAATAAAATATAACGAAATGCTTACCAAAAGAATCAACCATAAACCAACGGTGCCGATTACAGAATTTAAGAAATCCATAATTTGAAAACCGTAAACACCGCTTAAAACGCCTTGTCCATTGGTTACCGCTCCCATAAAAATAGGAACCCAGCAAATCAAAAACAGGGAATGACCGAAAGTTTTCCAGGGTTTGAAATAATTTTTTTTCAGGATCATCATTCCGAAAACGACAAAAAGAAAGGCAACTACGAAGGCAGCAATTCCAAGGCTTTGAAAAATAAAAAAATTACCCAACCAATCGCCGATCTTACCAAAAATGTTCGAAGATTTTACAGTTTTATCAAGCATCGTTCCGGCTTGACTTTGATCAGCGCGCCAGTTTAAAAGATAGGATATAAATGAAAAGGTAAGAATGATAGAAGTAACAATGAAAAGAACTCCAAAAAATATACGGGGTTTTGATAGTGTTTTATTCTGTTCAGTCGGTTGTTGCGGGGCTTTTTTAGTATTTTTTTCCATAATGTCAATGAGGGCAAATTTAATAATAAAATTTAAGATTTTTTCAGCGAATAGACAGAATTTTTCAGCGTTTTTTTTACAAAGAATTTTACCTTCTTTTTCAGAAATTGAGCAGATTTTTCTAAGGCTTCGGAATAATATTTGAATCTATTTCGATCACAATTAAAATTCAAAATCATGAATGAAAATAAAGGTAGTAATAGCGAAGAAATCAATAATAATGAGATTTTAAACCCAAATGAACCATTGTCAAATTATTCAGAACAGAATTTGCCGGATCAAAAATTTGGAGTTCAACATGATGCAGAGGGAAATATTATAAAAGTTGCGGAGAATGCGGTTCCACCTGAAGCCTGGAAAAATCAGAAGAAAGCCTACGACGACGCTTGGGAAGATAATAAAAACCGCGATTTGGAAGATGATATTTAAATTTAAAAGCAAAAAATAAAATCCACTATTTAGTGGATTTTTAATTTACAGTTGGTTGGCTATCTCTTCTCTTTCAAATATTTTAATGGGTTTCTTATCTGCACCGATCGCGACCAGAGTAAAATCGCCTGAAACTGCTCTTTCTCTAATGTCATCATACATCTGTTCGACATAAACTTCTACATTTACTTTTAAACTGGAGTTTCCGACATATTTTACGCGACCAATTAACTCCACTAAAGTATCTGCAGGAATCGGTTTTTTGAAATCGATACGGTCACAACTTACCGTAACAAAAGATTTTCTCGCAAATCGGGTAGCGGTCATAAAAGCCACTTCATCCATCATTTCCATTACTGTTCCACCAAACATGGTATTGTGATGGTTTGTAATATTCGGGAAAACGACTTTGAAAACGTGGGTTTCTGAATTTTGAATTTTTTCTTCGTAGTTCATTGTTATTGAATTAAAATATTAATAATTGAAATGAACAGAAAATCGTCAATAATTTTCTACTTCAAATCGCGAAAGTTTTTGAGGATCCGACTTTTCATTTCGCTGAATTACGGTTGCGCGACAGTTCGTGATTTTCACACGATTCACCCTTTTCAATGGCAAATATATCGTTTTTCAACATCATTATCAGTACGTGAATAGTCTTCTTTATTTGAAAATAAATTCTAGAACGAATTCAAAATGTGATTTTAATTTCATTTAAAAGAAAGCTTGGACTCATTTTTGTCGCATTTTAAATACACTAAACCAAATATTATGACACCAGAAGACAACACTTGGGAGCAAGATGAAAAATTGAAACAAATGAACTATAATCCTGAAAATGACATTTTTAATCAGGAAGATCATATATCTTTAGATGGAAACGGAAATCCAATTACCAAAGAATCAATGGAGGAGAGTGATCTGGACGAAAATTTAGATGTTCCCGGCGCTAGTGCCGATGACGACATGGAAGAAATTGGATCTGAAGACGAAGAAAATAATTATTACAGTCTCAGCGATAACGAAGATGATCATGAAGAAAAGAATGAAGATCTTTTGTCGTAATGAATACAGCCTTACTTTTTTAGTAAGGTTTTTTTTGTGGCTGAAAATGCGGAAGAAATGCTTTTTCCTCTTTTTTTTGCTTTGTATTTTCTAATTTGAATATCTTTAAAACTTCGTAACCGAAAGCTTGTTATGGTTCTGAACCTTGACAAGATTAATTCATAAATCTATATTTAATCATGACTTTTCAAGAACAGATTCAACAGGGAATTCCAAATCAACTTCCTTCCATAAAACCATACGATCCACAAATCAACCACGCGCCAAAACGGAAAGATATCCTTACCGAAGAAGAAAAAAAACTGGCACTGAAAAATGCTTTGCGTTATTTTGATCCCAAATTTCATGCTGAACTATTGACTGAATTTAGAGAAGAGTTAGAGAAATACGGCAGAATTTATATGTATCGTTTTCGTCCGGATTATGAGATGAAATCGAGATCAATTTCTGAATATCCAGGAAAATCTGAGCAATCGAAATCGATTATGTTGATGATTCAAAATAACTTGGATTACGCTGTTGCACAACATCCACACGAATTAATTACTTACGGTGGAAACGGAGCGGTTTTTCAAAACTGGGCGCAATATCTTTTGACGATGAAATATTTGTCGGAAATGACTGATGATCAAACTTTGACCATGTATTCCGGACATCCGATGGGATTATTTCCGAGTCATAAAGAGGCTCCGAGAGTTGTTGTAACGAATGGAATGGTGATTCCAAATTATTCGAAACCCGATGATTGGGAAAAAATGAATGCGTTGGGAGTTTCGCAATACGGACAAATGACGGCTGGAAGTTATATGTATATCGGTCCGCAAGGAATTGTTCATGGAACGACGATTACGGTTTTGAATGCTTTTAGAAAAATTAAAAAAGAACCAAAAGGTGGATTATTCATCACTTCAGGATTAGGTGGAATGTCCGGCGCACAACCGAAAGCCGGAAATATTGCAGGTTGCATCACTGTTTGTGCCGAAGTAAATCCTAAAATTACAAAGATTCGTCACGAACAAAAATGGATTGATGAAATTCATGAAAACCTTGATGAATTGGTAGAAAGAGTTCGAAAAGCCCAGGAAAATAAAGAAACAGTTTCTTTGGCATATCTCGGAAATGTAGTTGAAGTATGGGAAAAATTTGACAAAGAAAATTTGCATATAGATATTGGTTCAGATCAGACTTCGCTTCACAATCCGTGGGCAGGAGGATATTATCCAGTCGGAATTCCTTTTGAAGAAGCCAATAAAATGATGGCTGAAAATCCTGATTTATTTAAAGAAAAAGTTCAGGAAAGTTTGAGAAGACACGCGGCGGCAATTAATAAACATACCGAAAAAGGAACTTATTTCTTCGATTACGGAAATGCTTTTTTACTGGAAGCGAGTAGAGCTGGAGCTGATGTAATGTCAGAAAATCCAACTTTGGGAAGAGAATTTAAATATCCAAGTTATGTTCAGGATATTATGGGACCAATGTGTTTTGACTTTGGTTTCGGACCATTCCGCTGGGTTTGCGCAAGTGGAAAACCGGAAGATCTTCAGAAAACGGACGAAATTGCCTGTGAAGTTTTAGAAGAAATCATGAAAAATTCTCCAATCGAAATTCAGCAACAAATGCAGGATAATATTACGTGGATCAAAGGTGCGCAGGAAAATAAGTTGGTCGTGGGTTCTCAAGCCAGAATTCTTTATGCCGATGCGGAAGGAAGAATGAAAATCGCAGAAGCCTTTAACAAAGCCATTAAAAATGGTGAAATTGGACCGGTTGTTTTGGGAAGAGATCACCACGATGTTTCCGGAACAGATTCTCCGTATCGCGAAACTTCTAATATTTATGATGGATCTCGATTCACCGCAGATATGGCGATTCAGAATGTGATTGGCGACAGTTTCCGTGGCGCAACCTGGGTTTCCATTCACAATGGAGGTGGAGTTGGATGGGGCGAAGTGATCAATGGCGGTTTCGGAATGTTGCTCGATGGAAGTGACGACGCAGACCGACGTTTAAAATCAATGCTTTTCTGGGATGTCAATAATGGAATTTCCCGCAGATCTTGGGCAAGAAATGAAGGGGCCGTTTTCGCTATTAAACGTGCGATGGAAATAGAGCCTAATTTGAAAGTGACGCTGCCGAATTTGGTAGATGAGGATTTGTTTTAATTTTTTTTTTGGGCAGACATTTCACTTCGGCGAAAAGCTATTTCCTATTTTCTTGGGCAGCTTTTTCCGCCCTCCGTTCCCGCTTTTTTGTTCGTCGTTCCTCCTCGCAAAAAGAGCTCCACTCAGGTCGGGCTGCAAGATTGTTTATTAAAAATAGTAATAGAATCAAAATTGAAATTTAATAAAAAGATGAAATCATTAGAAGAAATTCTACAGAATCAAGAAAATGTCTATGTAATAGATTCAACGATCGATTACAAAGATTACGTGGCTTTCAATCTTTCTGCTTCTCATACCGATGAACTCGATTTAAATCTAACCGATTCAGAAAAGTTTGAGGAATTTGTAGAAAATCATCTTGTAAAAAATAAAGCTAAAGTTGCATTTGGTGGTTATTTAGAACAACGAAATCTCTACAAAAGAAGTACAACTTTTAATGATCATAATACAGAAGAGCGAAATATTCACATCGGTTTGGATCTTTGGATCAAAGCTGGAACTTCCGTATTGAGCGCATTAAATGGAAAAATTCACAGTTTCCAAAACAATAATTCTCTCGGAGATTATGGACCGACGATTATTTTAGAACATGAAATTGAAGGAGTTGTTTTTTACACTTTGTATGGTCATCTAAGTCTTGAAAGTTTAGAGGGAAAAGTGGAAGGTCAGGTTGTAGAAAAAGGTCAAAAAATTGCAGAATTAGGAAAACCTCCAATTAACGGAGATTATGCACCACATTTACATTTGCAAATTATCAAAAATATAGAAGATAAAAAAGGGGATTACCCTGGAGTTTGCAGTTCGAAGGAACTGGATTTTTATAAAGAAAATTGTCCTGATCCTAACTTGCTTTTAAAAATTAAATAAAATCTGCTCCCTAGATAGCTTTTGATATCTAAAATTTAGTAAATTTGTCTCAATAATTGATACTAAAAATGATAATATTATGACAGCAGAAATAGAAAAATATATTGAAATATCAAATAATATTGACGAGATTATAAAAAACTCTCCTTTCAAAATGTCTTATATCATTGAGAAATCTGGAATAAAAAAACCAACATTCTTTAAAAAATTAAAAGAGAAACGGTTTACTCCGGAAGAACTTCTTCTAATTTCTAAAACCGTGGAAGCCAAAGTTTGGAAAAATGAAACGAAAGAAGAGATTTTAGAATCTTTTAAACGTTCGGAAGAGGATTTCAAAAATGGTAGAGTGCACGATTTCTATGAAGTGATGGGAGCTACAAAGAAACGAATTCAAAAATATAAAGATGAGAGTCCAATTCACCGATGAATCACTCGAAGATTTATATGAAATAGAAAATTATCTATTAGAAAAGGGGAGTATAACTGTGTTTGATAATTTCGTAGATCGTTTTTTATAATATTGTGGAAATAATTTTAGAAGGTAATGTCATTTTTCAAAAATATGAAGATACTGATTACCACAAAATTTTAATTACTAAACATAACACACTCATTTACCTTGTTGAGAATGATGTTTTAAAAATTATTAGAATTCTTCAGAACTTTCAAGATCCTGAGCAGAATTACAAAAAGATCCTAGATTAAAAATAAATTGGTAGGACCAAAATTCATAACATAAAATAAACCTGCGTAATTGCAGGTTTTTATATTTCAGAAAAAAGGTATTTTACATTTTTACCGCTTTCATCGCCGCCTCATAGTTAGGTTCGTGTGAAATATCATCAACCTGTTCTTCATAAATAATTTTCCCGGAAGGATCAATCACCACAACTGCTCTGCTCAAAAGACCTTTCATTGCAGAATCGGTGATTTCTACACCATATATTTTTCCGAAATCTGAACGGAAATCTGAAAGCATGACCACATTTTTAATTCCTTCAGCACCACAAAATCTTTTCTGTGCAAAAGGCAGATCTTTAGAAATACAAAGGACAACCGTATTTGGAAGATTAGCAGCATCCTCATTGAAATGACGAACTGAAGCCGAACAAACTCCTGTATCAACACTCGGAAAAATGTTGAGGATCAAATATTTTCCTTTGTAAGAATCCAGATTTTGATCTTTCATATCAACACCCGTTAAAGTAAATTTCGGCGCTTGCTTATTGACTGCCGGTAATTTTGAATAGGTGTGAACAGGTTTTCCGCCCAACAAAACAGTATTTGCGGTTTTAGAATTTTGAGCAAATAGAAATGCCGAGAAAAATAATAACGAACTTAAAACTAATTTTGAAAACATATTTTTAATTTTAAACAAAATTATCCTTTTTGAATTAGAATAAAGTTCTAAATATTTTAAATACGAAAAATCTATTGGTCAATTCCAGCAGACTAATATTGAAGATCAATCATTGGAAAAACTATCCGACTTTGCTTTTGTCATATATAAGGCGTATGTTTGCCATTCAATAATAAAAAATGACAACAATTTCCTTATTTTCGAAGAAAAAATTCCCACTGGGACTTTCTTTGTTGTTGTCATATCTTAACGATGATATTTTCTTGAAAAATTCGAAAGAGTTTATCTAAGATCCCTGTCACGACTTAGGGCAGGGCGTTTTACACCGTATATTAAATAATCATCATTACCGATTTCTTTTTCGATTTAGCTTTTTGCATAAAATAAAATTCCAGTTTTTGGAGTGCGTTTTAATGCCTAAGTCTGTATAAAAGTTTTTTCAAAAAAGAATGTTTCAAATAAAAAATATTATGACAAATAGTATCGTTTTAACAACTGGAGTTTATGATCTTATAAAAGATCATTTAAGAAGAAAACAAGTAACCGCGCAAGAAGAAGAAATTCTGTTGGCACAATTGAAAGGGGCAAAACAGGTTTTGCGAAAAGAACTTCCGGCCGATGTTGTAACCGTTAACAGTTTGGTGAGGCTGAAAGATTTCTCGAATAACCAGGAGAAAAATTATCAGTTTGTTCCTGCTGCTTTAGAAAAAGTAAAGAGGGGGAAATATTCTATTTTATCCGATATCGCTTTATCAATTGTAGGAAATAAAGTAGGAGATGTCATCGAATGGCCTTTCAAAGATGGGGAGAAAAAAATTGAGATTGTAAGTGTTGTACACCAAAGTTAATTTTTTAGTTTCCTTAAAAAACCGAAAAAAACTCTCAATTTGAGAGTTTTTTTTTGTTGTAAATCTGAGATTATTTTTGAAGTTGATCACTTTTAATATCATCCATGATCCATTCTAACTGAAGGTCTTTTTTCTGCAAAATTTGCGCAGTTGAAAGCAAAATTTCTTTATCAGGTGTTACTCCTTTTTTTGTATTTGTAAATTTGATGTTGGGTTGAATCAACATTAAACCAATAGGTAAGAACAATTTTGAGTTTGGTAATTTCTCAGTTGAATATCTTCCTGCAACGGTTCCATCATTTGCGCCACCTGTTTCTTCACCAACTAAAAAGGCACGGTGATCATCTTTTAATTTTGAAGGTAAAATAGAGGCAGCCGAAAAACTGCTTCCGTTGATCAAAATGTAAATTTTTCCTTTGAAATTATTTTCTTTTGGTTTTTTAAGACCGAATATGCCATTGTTTCTCAAGTAGAATTGATCACCCACCTTTTTTGTGGAAAATGCCATTCCAGCCAAATAAAATGGATATCCAATAACTGCAACCGGTTTAAAAACGAAAGGAATATCAGATAAATAATCTGCCTGAAACATAGCTGAACGCGATGTTACTTTGATATCATTAATGAATTTAAAATTTTCAGAAACAAGATAGGAGTAGAGATTATTGATTTCAGAAAGTGAACCGCCCAGATTATCGCGGATATCTACGATCAAATATTTTGCCTTCGAATTTTTCAATACGGCAAAACTTTCTTTGTAGAATTTCTTCGAATAAGTTCCCGAAAATGTTTTGATTTTCATGTAAGCCACCATGCTGTCTTTCGTCGGAAACTGCAGATCACGGTTGAAACTTTTCGTTATAATATTGTAATCCTTTGTTTTTCCACTTTCACTTTTGGTGAGCTTTTTATTTTCTGTTTTTATTTCCTTCTCTTCTATTTTGGTGATTTTTTCCCGGTGTAAATAGAAAGTTTTAATTTCATTCTGAAATTTAGTTTCTACTTTCACGCTGTCTAAAATCCCATGATCTATCGTAAAATAAGCAGGCCATCTTAAAGCTAAAATGTATTTTTGAAAAGTTTCATTATACCCATCACTATTGATGAAAGGTTTGTACTGATCGAGTAAATCTTTTACAGGAATATCCTTTATTTTAAGAATTTCCGTTCCAACATTCATGTCTGGAATTTTGTCTGCATTGTCTTTTACGAAAATTCGGTCGCCATCTAAAACAAAATTATATCGGCTCAACAAACCTTTTTGTTTTTTCAGATTTTTAATTTCCTGTTTTGTTAATTTTTTGCTGGGAAGCCTCAAACTTAAATGACCTTCCCGAACCTGAGCAATGATCGGTGCTAACTTCTGAAAAAATTCATTCGGTTTTAACGGCCTATTGATCGTAGTTTTCAAACTGTCGAACTTAAAATCTAACTTTTCTTTAGAAATATACCAGTACAGATTTGGATGTAAATTTTGAAGTTTTATATTCGTAAAATCGACATCCGTTTTTAATTTTTCTGGTGCGATTGGAATTTCAAGCTTTTCGTTGAATTTTTTAACGGAAATACAAGAAGTTAGAAGGAAGATGAATAAAAGAAGAAAAGTATTTTTCAAGACAAATTTTTTATAAAAATAGAAAAATTTTTCCTTTAAATACGTAAAAAAACTCTACAGAAAACTGCAGAGTTTAAAAAAATGACCTCAAAGTTTTTATCCTAAAATGGTCACCGTATTTTGTAGCATTTCGTAGATCGCATTCTTTCCACTATCGGGATTCGTATTCACAGCGCGGGTTCCATTAAAATGCAAACAGGTTACATAACCTAGTTTTGCCGCGTCTAAACACGTATATTTTACACAAAAATCCATCGCTAAACCTACAATTTCTACCAGTTGAATATCATGATATTTTAAATAATCATCTAAACCGGTTTTCACAAGGTGATTATTATCCTGGAAACCGCTGTAACTGTCGAACGCTGCATTTGTACCTTTTTGGATGATATGATCTACTTTTTCACGGTTTAGATCTTTATGAAATTCTGCGCCATGAGTTCCCTGAACACAATGATCTGGCCACATAAATTGTGGGATCTCATTCAGAATAATTGTGTCTCCGACGTTTTTTTCGTTATTGGAGGCGAAACTTTTATGATCTGCAGGATGCCAGTCTTGGGTCAGAATAATTTTATCGTATTCATTTTCTTCCATCAAAAGATTGATGTACGGAATTATTTCACTTGCGTTTGGAACAGCGAGAGAACCACCTTCAAAAAAATCATTTTGAACATCGGTTATAATTAAGGCTTTTTTCATATCTTGATACTTGAGATTTTATAATAACTTTAAGAAATTCACGAAATAAAACATTGATTTAATATCGTAAATTTACAAAAGAGAAAAGGCAAAATTTTAGCCAAAAGGATTATTCAGACAAATCGACAAAAATTAATAACATCATGGACAATTTAGAGCATAAAAAATATCCGATCGGGAAATTTGAACTGACTGAAAAAATTTCTGATCTCGATCTGGATCATTATATAAAAACCTTGAAAGATTTTCCTTCAAAATTGAAACATCTGGTAGAAAACTGGAGCGATGACCAATTGGATACGCAATATAGAGAAGGTGGCTGGAAAGTTCGGCAGTTGATCAACCATCTTTCCGACAGTCATATGAATAGTTTTATTCGTTTTAAACTGGCTTTAACAGAAGATAATCCTACCATCAAAACTTACGATGAAGCACAGTGGGCAGAACTACAAGACAGTTTTAGCATGGAGATAAAACCTGCTCTTCAAATATTGAAAGGTTTGCACAAAAGATGGGTGTACGAAATAAAATGTCTTACGAATAGAGAGTTAAAAAGTACTTTTCATCATCCTGACCAAAATAGAAATATTACGCTGAGAGAAAGTATTGCCTTCTATTCCTGGCATTGCGACCATCATTTTGCACATATCGAAAACCTGAGACAGGAAAAAGGTTGGTAAAATTACTTAATCATTCAATTAAAATAAATAGTATATGAGTTTTTTAAATAAATTATTTGGCGGTTCAGAAGAAGAAAAATCTTCAGAAACATTTTGGAAAAATATTGCTTCTGAAGAAGATCTCGATAAGGCAGTACAAGAGTCTGCCACCAAGAAAGTGGCAATCTTTAAACATTCAACGAGCTGTTTTATCAGCAAAACGGTTTTGAAAAATTTTGAAAGAGAAGTTGCAAATTCTGATAAAGAGGTTTCCTATTATTTTCTCGATTTGCTGGCTCACCGAAATATCTCCAATAAAATTGCAGATCAGTTCGATGTTACTCATCAAAGTCCGCAGCTGATTGTTCTAGAAAATGGAAAAGCAATTGAAAATGCTTCTCACCAAAGCATTTCCGTTTCAATAATTTAATTTCTTTTCAAATGGATATCGAAGATTATTTATCAGAAACTTTAGAAATTCCGAAGGATGCAGTTTCGCATTGCAGTAGTTTTTATCAATCGAAAAATGTAGAGAAAAATAAATTTTTGCTTCAGGCGGGAGAGGTTTGCAATGAAACTTATTTTGTGGAAAAAGGTTTGCTCAGAATGTATTCTATTGATAAAAATGGAAAAGAACACATCATACAGTTCGCGCCGGAAAAATGGTTAATGTCTGATCGAAGTTCCCTTTTCTTCAACGAAAAATCTCATTACTACATCGAAGCAGTGGAAGATACAGAAGTAATTTTGATGAAAAAAGATTTCTTTAGCAAACTCATTGAAATTTATCCGCATACCGCAGAAAAAAATGATTTATTATTGCAGAAGCACATTCGAAATTTACAGAATCGCGTGAATTCACTCTTAGCAGATACTGCAGAAGAACGCTACATGAATTTTATTAAAATGTATCCCGATATTTTACTGCGAGTTCCACAATGGATGGTTGCATCTTACCTGGGAATTACGCCGGAAAGTTTGAGCAGAGTTCGAAAGGAATTGGCGCGGAAGAATTTTGAACCATCATAAAAAGAGGAACTCGATTTGAGTTCTTTTTTTTTATTTAAGATTTTTTAATTTATCTAACAAATGATTTTGCTCAGAAATCATCTTATCCAAATCATTTAAATTTAGAGGGTTTTGTTTTTGATATTTTTCTATTTCTGGCAAGGTCTTTTTGATTTTAAAAGCATCATAAAACTCTGTAATTTTCCGATTATTTCGTTGAATTTGCATTACAATTAATCGTAAATCTTCCTTCTTCTTATTGAAATTTTCTAAACTTGGTTTTATGAAGTTTTGCATTTCTTTTTTTAATAAAGAATCTGTAAAATTCATAATTTTACCATTTACGTTATTAAAATATTCAGTAGGTTTCTCGAGAATTTTTTCCTTCTGAGTAATTAATTCCTTTGATTTTTTAATGATAAGATTTATTTCATCATCAAGCATTTTTAGGCGATCGTCATTTTTAGTAAGTTCAAAATATATTTCGTCAATAAGAGAACTTCCTTTGCTGTATCTCGTAAATGATTTTGATTCAACACTGGAAATTACATTCTCATTTTGAGATTTAATTTCGTTAGCACTTTTATCTTTACAAGAGAAAACTAAAAGTAGGATAGTAACAATTAATAAATTTTTCATAATATACCTTAAAAATGATTGCATTAATATTCATTAATATTACAAAAAAAAAGGAACTCTTTCGAATTCCTTTAATTTGATACTTCTGAGAAATATTATTTACCCAAATAAGATTTCAAAATCTTACTTCTGGTATTATGTTTCAATCTTTTGATCGCTTTTTCTTTAATCTGACGAACTCTCTCTCTTGTCAGATCAAAAGTTTCGCCGATTTCTTCCAAAGTCATCGGATGTTTTCCATTTAAACCGAAATACAAACGAACCAAATCAGCCTCACGTGGAGTCAAGGTTTGCAACGCTCTTTCAATTTCAATCTGCAAAGATTCCAACATCAAATCTTTATCCGGACTTGGAGATTCTCCTGAACGCAAAACGTCGTACAAGTTAGAATCTTCACCTTCTACCAATGGCGCATCCATCGACAGGTGTCTTCCGGAGTTTTTCATTGATTCCTTAATGTCATCTTCACTCATATCCAAAACTTCCGCTAACTCTTCTGGGGACGGAGGTCTTTCGTTTTCCTGCTCCAAATGTGCGTACGCTTTGTTAATTTTATTGATCGAGCCAATTTTATTCAATGGCAATCTTACAATTCTCGACTGTTCTGCCAAAGCCTGCAGAATCGACTGACGAATCCACCAAACGGCGTAGGAGATAAATTTAAAACCTCTTGTTTCATCATATCTTTTCGCAGCTTTCATCAAACCAAGATTACCTTCATTAATTAAATCGGGCAAAGAAAGACCTTGATTCTGGTATTGTTTAGATACAGAAACCACGAAACGCAAGTTGGCTTTAATCAATTTTTCCAGGGCAACACGGTCTCCAGCACGAATTTTTTGCGCCAAGTCAACTTCTTCGTCGGCGGTAATCAAATCTACTTTTCCGATTTCCTGTAAATACTTGTCCAGCGATGCGGTTTCCCTGTTGGTAACCTGCTTTGTAATTTTTAATTGTCTCATGTAGTAAAACAATCCACTTTAGGACTGCATTATATTATACGATATGAATTATCAAAAGGTTACAAAAGTTCAGTAATATTTGTAGAATATTTATTTGGGTCTCGTCTTTTAAGGACGAGATTTTCCATTCCCTCCCGATTTTAAATCGGGATCCACTCAAGCCGGGTCGCGATTTCCGCATCATAAAAAAACTATTTTTCAAAAAAAAACTCATTCTGCAGTGGCACAGAATGAGTTCAAATTAATTATAGGACTTTCAATTATTTAATAATTAATTTAGTAGATTCTTTTTTAGTTTGCGACTCATACTTCAAAAAGTAAATGCCAGATTTTGCTTTTACAGAAACGGTGTTATTTCCTTTATTAACGATTCCTGAATAAATTAATTTTCCGGAAGCATCAGAAACACTTACATTTCCAGAATTTTCTGCGACAAAAGTAAAAGTTCCCTTACTCGGATTCGGATAAATTTTATTTTGAATTGTTGATGAATTATTAGTAGCCAAAGGAATTGCACATAAATAAGGTTTGAAATTAACCAATCCCAAAGAAGGATCATCAACTTTGTGCGAAATTACAGCTTCAACCATCGCATCATCTGAAAGTTCGCCTTCTCTCCAGCAATTATTGGTTGCACTCAAAGCATTTGGCGTATTGTTGAAAAGGGCGAAAAGATTTCCACCGTTTCCATTATCTTTAAAAATATTTTGACCTACACTTTCTAAAGTTCCGCCCCCAAAATCAGCGGTTGCTGTTCCGATCATGGTCACTCCCCAGAGATTCCCACGGATCTGATTTTTTTCAATTTTAAATCCTGCGCCAACAGTTCCGCTTCCGTTCAAAGAAATTCCGCTACCACCATTATTTGGAATGTTTTCAGAGTTATTATTGGTCAAAATATTATTAGAAATTGTTCCGGATGAAGCATTTCCTGCGCACGTAATTCCGTAGCGGTTGTCTGTCACCGTATTTCCGTCGATCAATACGTTATTTTCAACTCCTAAAAGGGAAGAAACAGATATACCGCCAACTTTGGTTAAAGTCCGGTCGCCAAGTACGATATTATTTAAAATTTTAGTAATTCCTGTTCCACTTGGTCCCATATTAATTTGCGGACGATTAGAGTTTAATTTAGTATTTCCGGAAAGGTAATTATTAGAAAATTCCAAAGCGACAGATTGATTCGCACCAGACGCAACTGCAGGTAGATCATTATCTTTAAAAGTAGAATTTTTAACCACAGGATTTCCGCGGGAGAAATTGATTGCCGCTCCGGTTACCAATCCAGATTTAAAATTTCTTACGGTACAGTTATCCATTAGAAAAGTAGCTGTCAAAACCTGAATTCCACCACCATATTCTAAAATGGTATTTTTAAAAGTTGCCGCCGAACCTTCTTCAAATCTAATTCCTTTAAAAACAGTTGCCGGAGTGGTCGCGGTAATTAGAAAATTAGTTGCCGTCGTATCATAAGTTCCAAAAATCGTAAGTTGTACTGCGCCGTCGATTTTCAGAGTTGTATTTTGATCCATCAAAAGCTTATCGCCAACAGAAATGGTCACATTTGCTGTCATTTGGTAATAGGTGCCATTATTTACAACCACAGTGGGAGCTGCCGTCGAAAGTGACGCTAAATTATAAGTAATTCCAGTTCCCGGACTTACAAATTGGGAAAACATTAAAACTGAAAATAAGGACAGTAAAAAAATAGAAAGCTTCTTCATAATTGATAAAATTTTTCTCAAAGTTAAAAATATTATGCTGAAAATATAAGTTTCAAATGTTAAAACTTGAGAGGGAATTTTTTACTTTTGAAAAAAATATTAATATGGATTTTTCACCAATCATTATAGGAACCATGCGATGGGGAATTTGGGGCGCTGATCATTCCAAAAAAGAAGTACAGAAATTAATTGAAACTTCTGTCGAACAAAAGCTCTGTACGTTCGATCATGCAGATATTTACGGAAATTACACAACGGAAAAATTATTTGGTGATGCATTTTCAGATATGAACATCAAGAGGGAAGAAGTGCAGTTTATTTCTAAATGTGGGATAGAAATGCCGTGTGAAAATAGAGATTTCACCCTTAAATCTTACAATTATTCGAAGGAACATATTTTAAGATCGGTTGATCAAAGTTTAGAGAATTTAAAGACCGCTTATCTTGATGTGCTCTTGCTTCACCGTCCATCGCCTTTGATTAATCCTGATGAAATTGCAGAAAGTTTTTCAATTCTTAGAGAACAGCATAAAGTTCGTCATTTTGGAGTTTCAAATTTTTCGCCTTCTCAATTTGATTTGATTAATAACTCCTTTCCAATCATCACCAATCAGGTTGAAATATCTTTGAACCAAACTAAAACTTTTTATGACGGAACACTGGATCAAATGCTGCTCAAAAAACTAAAACCGACGGCTTATTCTGTGTTGGGAAATTATTTTTCAACAGATTCAGAAGAAAATTTAAGAATAAAAAAAGTACTCGCAATCCTTTGCGAAAAATACAATGCAGAGGAAAATCAAATTTTACTGGCTTTTATTTTAAAACATCCGGCTAAAATATTGCCTGTTATCGGTACTTCGCGAGCAGAGAATATCGTAAAATTCGAAAATAGTTTAAGTATAAATCTGGAGAGAGAAGACTGGTTTAAACTTCTGGAAGCGAAGGAAGGAAAAGAAGTTGATTAAACATTAAAAAAATATTGCTGTTATAAATATTATGTTGTATCTTGCAACCGTTTTTATAACCGAAGTCAATCTATGTTCATCCTTAGTTGAGTTTCATTTATAATTTACAAGCAAGTATTAATTTTTTAATTTTTTTTATGATGAACATTTTTGTTTCAAACATTAACTATGCAACTCAAGAACAATCGTTGCAAGATTTATTTTCAGAATTTGGTGACGTATCGTCTGCCAAAATTATCACAGACAGAGAAACTGGGAGATCCAGAGGTTTCGGTTTTGTAGAAATGAGCGACGAAGATGGCAAGAATGCTATCGAAGCTCTAAACGGAAAAGAATTGGATGGTAAAGAACTTAACATTTCTGAAGCTAAACCAAGAGAAGACAAACCAAGAAGAAGTTTTGACAACAACCGAAGCGGAGGCGGCGGTGGTGGTTACGGAGGTGGAAGTCGTGGCGGAAGCGGCGGTGGAAGCGGATACGGAGGTGGAAGCCGAAGTGGAGGTGGTTCTAACTGGTAAAAACTTACCTAAATAATTTAAGCGACTTTTTTTAAAGTCGCTTTTTTTTATTTCTTTTTTACAAGTAAAATGGGCGGATTGTAATAAATTCCGTTGCTTAACATTTTTACATTATCTATCTTTTCATTGACCAAATTAGCGAATACCAATTTTAAGTGATAGTTGTCTAAATCTTTTTCGGTCGTAATTTCATTGACTTCGATATTCCCATTTTGACCTTCGTGTTTTTTCAAAGTCTGCAGGATAAATGGAGTAAGATTCCATTCTTTATCATTTATTATGATGGTCAATAATTTTTCTTTATTCTGCTGATTATCGATCTGGAATTTATCACCGTATAAAATGAATTTATTTTCTTCTGAATAAGGAACGTTGATCAAATAATCAAAGTTTTCAATACTTTGAAATTTCTCGAGAGAGACCAATTCCAAACGAAATTCTCTTCCTTTTCTATTCGTATTTTCAATATTTGAAAAGCGATTTCTGATGTCATTTTCTATCTTGTAAAAATCAGCGTTCTCTATATTTTTAGCAAATACTTTTTGATCATCTGCTTTTAAATATTTGAACACAAAATCTTCTGATTTCCTTTCTGCCAGAAATTTAAACTTATCGGATATTTCATCTGCAACGGTATCTGAAACTTTTCTATCAAAATTGATCTTTCCGTTTTCCAATAATCTATTTTCAATCAGGATCTTTTGTAATTCAGTTTTCTGACTTCTCTTTGCGACAGAAAATGTATTGAGGTAAGGAAAAATCAAAGCAAATAAACCAAAAGCAAATAAACTCATTGGAATAAATTTGATGGTACTTCTTCTTGTAAATACAAAATATAAAACAACAACGGTAAGCCAAAGTGCGAGCAACAGGACGAAATATCGCGGTTCAGTGTATCCGTACTGTAGAATTCTCGTAAAGATCGCAATGAAAAGTAAAACGATCAGCGGAATCATCGTAAAATAAAACATTTTCGAAAATATTTTAACCCAGGATTTTGCGGCCTCCTGTTTTAAAGGATATACCAGCAATAAACCTAAAATCCCTACAATCGAATAAGCTAAAACCAAGTAAGAAACCCATCCTCGCGGAAGTTCCCAATTGATCAAAATTTTTGCGCTATAGAAATAAAGAATAATTACATAAATGAAAAGAAGAGGAATCAGAATGTACTGCGTGAAAAATTTTAGGATCAATGGATAGTTTCCATCTTTTTCCAGATCTTTCAGTCCTTTTTCATTAAAGAGTAGAAAGATAAAACAACTACCAAAAATTGCAAGAAAATAAAAGGTCTGCAGGTAATAATGATTGTTAAAATTAAAATCAAAGAGCTTGTCAATTGCTAAAATTGCGAGTTCGACGCCGCCGATCAAAACTCCCGTAAATACAGCAGTTAAGAAGATATTGATGAAAAGGTTTTTATTGTACTGCCAGAAATTGAGTTCTTTTTTTTCACCAAAAAATGCGATGAATGAAACGAGTAAATGTGATAAAATAAAAGTTGGAAGAAGCAAATAAGCGTAAAACTCAGTAAAATCTTTTTCCCGATCGGGCAGTAAAAGATAAAATCCGATCAGAAATATGATTCCTCCGATTTCTAAATAAATTTCTTTGCCGATTCGTTGAGAGAGCATCTTCAAACCAAACATCAAAGAAATTCCCAAACAGGAAACTAAACCAAATTTGAAGAAAACAAAATCATTATAATTTAGGTCGTAATTCCCTCTCGCAGTTGCCATCAAAGAAATAGCAGCTAAAAATGCCATGAGTAAAACCATGGGATATTCACGAAACATATCATCGGTCTTCCCAAAAATCTCTTTGAATTTTTTTCGCATGCGCCTTAATTTAAATGAATTAGCGATTTTTGAATATAAACGAAAGATAAAGCAATAAGTTCTCTATTTATTTTTCTTATCCTTCTTTTTTTTATTTTTCTTTTTTGATTTCTTCGAAGAAGTAATTTCTTCAATAAAATCACTGATAGAATCGTCTTTTTCTCTGTGATCGACAATCGGATTAACGATGGTTTTTATCTCAAAAAACTGATGGAGATCTGAAAATTGGAGCAGGTTTTCATCAAGCAAAGTTTTCATCAATTCACTCGCAGAATCATCAAAATAACTTTTCAAAAAATTCTTCAGTAGAAACTTTCGGTACACATCAAACGGAACTGCAACGGTGTATTTGAAAATTCGTCCTTCTTTTTCAGTGGTCAAAAATTCTTTTTCCACCAAAATTTTCATGAAAGTAGAAATTGTATTTTGATGTGGTTTTGGTTCAGGATAATGCTCGATGACATCTTTCATATAAGCAGAATCGAGTTTCCACAAAATACTCATTAAGATTTCTTCAGAGGGCGTAAGGTGATTTATTTTCATAAGTTTAAGACTGAATTTGGATATTGGCATAAAGGTAAATAAAAGAAACTAAAATCGCGACCGCTGCTCCTGCTAACACTTCTTTCGTCGTATGCATTTTTAGAATAATTCTCGTAACCCCAACTGTAATTGCAATTCCGAACCAGATCAATCCCATCACCGGATTTACTGCAAAAAATAAAGCAGCTACAAAAATATTGAATGAAGTGTGCATTGAACTTTTAATAAAATAGTTACTGACCTGCATTGCGAAAAGCAAAAGAAGAATAAATACAATGATCAGGTCTGTATTTTGATTGATCAAATAATCATATAAAAGGTAAGTCAGCAATATACCTGCGATCACAAAGTAGAGACTTTTCCTCTGTTTACGGTTAGAAACGTCCATGTTGGTGTATTTTCCCTTTTTTACATTCCATATGATCCACAAATAAATAGGAACAGCGGTAAAAAGAAACAGGGGTAAAAAGAGATAAAAGGTTTCTTTGAAAGTGTGTAATTGTAAATTGCGATAAATAAAAAATATAAAAAGCGAAGTCAGTGGATTGAAAAAATTAGAGATGATTTTTGAAATGGTAGTAATAAACGAATCGCGGGTTTTGATCATAAATAAGATTGTGCTTTCAAAAGTAATATTTTTTATTGGTTAGAAACTCAACTTTGTTTTGATATGCTACCAATAAAGACAAAGATTTTTATTATTTTTGCTGAATATTTCCAACAGACATAAAACCATACGGTTCTGTGTATCTAAAAAAGCAACAGCTAACTCATGAAAGAATTTTCGAAAGAAGTTTACCTTAAATGGTATGAAGAAATGACAATGTGGAGAAGGTTTGAAGATAAATGCCGATCTCTTTATTTGAAACAGAAAATCAGAGGATTTTTACACTTATATAACGGTCAGGAAGCAATCCCTGCAGGTTTTGCTCATGCAATGGATTTATCCAAAGACAGCATGATCACTGCTTACAGATGTCACGTGCATGCAATGGCAATGGGAGTGGACCCGAAAAGAATTATGGCAGAATTGTGCGGTAAAGCTACGGGAACTTCTGGCGGAATGGGTGGTTCTATGCACATTTTCAGCAAAGAAAAAAGGTTTTATGGCGGTCACGGAATCGTAGGAGGTCAAATTCCTTTGGGTGCCGGAATCGCTTTCGCAGATAAATATTTTGAAACTGGTGGCGTAAATATCTGTTTCTTCGGAGACGGTGCGGCACGTCAAGGTTCACTGCACGAAACGTTCAACATGGCAATGAACTGGAAATTGCCGGTTGTTTTTGTAGTTGAAAATAATGGTTACGCGATGGGAACTTCTGTAGGAAGAACTGCAAACCACGAAGATATTTACAAATTAGGTTTAGGTTATGAAATGCCTTGTCTTCCTGTAGATGCTATGGATCCTGTAAAAGTTGCAGAAGCAGCTTATGAAGCGATCGAAAGAGCAAGAAGAGGAGACGGACCAACATTTATTGAAGCAAGAACTTATCGTTACAGAGGGCATTCAATGTCTGATGCAGAAGCTTACAGAACCAAAGATGAAGTTGCAGAACGCAAAAAAGATGATCCCATCGAAATCGTGAAGCACAGAATTTTGGACAACAAATGGGCGACTGAAGAAGAATTAGCTGCTACTGATGAAAAATCCAGAGAATTTGTTGACGAATGTGTAGAGTTTATGGAGCAATCTCCATATCCAACGCAGGATAAATTGTACGAATATGTTTACGCGCAGGAAGATTATCCATTTTTAAATAAATTAGAGAATAACTAAAAATTACCTGCTCAAAAAATCAATCTCTGTTGGAGAGGCATTTAGAGTGAGGAATAATTAAAAAATAAAAATTATGGCAGAAGTAATAACCATGCCCCGACTTTCTGATACGATGACAGACGGAAAAGTGGCGAAGTGGCACAAGAAAGTAGGCGACACCGTAAAAGAAGGCGATATCTTAGCTGAAATTGAAACCGACAAAGCCGTTCAGGATTTTGAATCGGAAATTAATGGAACGCTTTTGTATATTGGGACTGAAGAAGGTGGATCTTCTCCTGTAGATTCAGTTTTAGCCATTATTGGTGCGGAAGGTGAAGATATTTCTGCTTTAAAAGGTGGTAGTTCTGAAGATAAAAAGTCAGATACTGCGGACCAAAAATCAACAGAAGAAGATAAAACGGAGGAAAAAGTTGCTGCTAAGGAAACTTCTAAATCTGATGAAAATACATCTTCTGCAGAAATTCCGGCAGGTGTCGAAGTGATCACAATGCCCCGACTTTCAGATACCATGATGGAAGGAAAAGTAGCGAAATGGCACAAAAAAGTTGGCGATGCAGTTAAAGAAGGAGATATCCTGGCTGAAATTGAAACCGACAAAGCTGTTCAGGATTTTGAATCAGAATTTAATGGAACTTTATTATATGTTGGAACAGAGGAAGGTGGAGCAAATCCGGTTGATTCTGTTTTAGCGATCATTGGACCGGAAGGAACGGATGTTTCCGGAATCGTTTCTGGCGGTGGAAAAAAAGATGCTGCGCCGAAAGCGGAAGTTTCTGAACAAAAATCTGCCGAGAAAACAGAGGCTCCAAAAGCTGAAGAAACCGAAAATATCAAACAAGTATCTGCGGGCAGTTCTGAACGAGTTGCGATTTCCCCTTTAGCCAAGAAAATGGCAGAAGAAAAAGGAATCGATGTTCATTCTCTAAAAGGAACTGGTGAAAACGGACGAATTGTAAGAAAAGATATCGAAGGATTCACTCCAAGTACGAAAGAAGTTGCTGTGAGTGATAACAAGCCAAGTGCAGTAGTTTCCGCAGCGCCGGCTCAGACAACAATGAATTTCGTTCAGGGACAGGATTCTGAGACCCCAAATTCTCAGGTTAGAAATATTATTGCGAAAAGACTTTCTGAAAGTAAATTTACAGCCCCTCATTATTATCTGATTGTTGAGATCAACATGGATAAAGCGATTGTAGCCCGAAAAGAGATCAATTCTTTACCGGATACCAAAATTTCTTTCAACGATATGATCATCAAAGCGACTGCGATGGCTTTAAGAAAACATCCGCAGGTAAATTCAAGTTGGCAAGCTGATAAAATTATTCACCACGGAAATATCAATGTTGGCGTTGCAGTAGCAATTCCAGACGGTTTAGTTGTTCCTGTGTTGAAAAATGCAGACCAGATGAATTATAACCAGATTTCTGCAAGCGTAAAAGATTTAGCCGGAAGAGCGAAATCGAAAGGTTTGAAAGCCAACGAAATGGAAGGTTCAACATTCTCAGTTTCTAATTTAGGAATGTTCGGGATCGAAACCTTTACTTCAATCATCAACCAGCCGAATTCTGCGATTTTATCCGTTGGTGCGATCATCGAAAAACCAATCGTAAAAGACGGACAAATTGTTGTCGGGAATACCATGAAACTTTCTCTTGCGTGCGATCATCGCGTTGTTGATGGTGCAACTGGAGCACAGTTTTTACAGACTTTGAGAACTTATCTGGAACAGCCATTAACGTTGCTACTCTAAAATTTAACGTTACTTTATATAAATCCTTTCAATTAGTTTTGGAAGGATTTTTTATTTGGGCGCAACCCTCGCCGAAGCTTCTGCCATTTCCCGGGTCGGTCTGCGTGCAGTCGCTGTTTATAAATTAGGCGGCGGCGAAGCCGCCGCCTAATTTATAAACGAGCTCTAACAATGCACTTCGCCCTTGCGCAAAAAGGCGTTAAATAAATCGCAGATTACAATCATTTTCACTAATTTTGAAACCATGATAAAAGCAAGTAATATTCATAAATCGTACGGAGATTTAGAAGTTTTGAAAGGCGTAGATATCCATATCAAAGAAGGTGAAGTGATCTCGATTGTCGGTGAATCCGGCGCGGGAAAATCAACGCTTCTGCAGATCCTCGGTACTTTGGATACGCCAACAAATCCGAAAAATTTTAACACAGAAATTACTTTGGCCGGACAGTCTTTTATCAATATGAATGACCGCCAACTCTCGAAATTCCGAAATGAAAATATTGGGTTTGTCTTTCAGTTTCATCAGCTTTTACCCGAATTTACAGCATTAGAAAACGTTTTATTGCCGACAAGAATATCGGGTAAGAACGAGAAAGAATCTTTAGAAAAAGCCTATTCCCTTTTCGAAGACCTGAATATTGCCCATCGACTTCATCACAAACCCAGCGAAATGTCGGGAGGAGAAGCGCAGAGAGCCGCAGTCGCAAGAGCGCTTATCAATTCTCCGAAAATTATTTTTGCAGATGAACCAACAGGAAATTTAGATTCAAAAAATGCCGACGATCTGCACCAGCTTTTTTTCGATTTACGATCGAAATACAATCAAACCTTTGTGATCGTCACGCACAACATTCATCTTGCAGATACGACCGACCGCAAACTCGTAATGAAAGACGGTCAAATTATTTAAGAAAGAAAATAGAGCAGGATTTGAGAAAGATTTTACTTTTAATCAGTTTTTTACTTTTTTGTGGCATCTCAGCACAATCAATTTCGAGTGCAAAAATTTCAGAAGTTAAAAATTTTATCAAAGGAAAAAATTACAATCAAGACCTCGCAATTTTTATAGATTTTAAAATTCCTTCCAACAAATTCAGGTTTTTTATTTATGATCTGAAAAACGAAAGGATAGTGGAAAAAGCCATTGTTTCGCACGGTTCAGGTTCAGTTGTTAAAAATTCAAATTCTTTGCGCTTCAGCAATACTGAAAATTCTTATCAAAGTTCCTTAGGGAAATACGAAATTGGAAATTCCTATGTGGGAACTTTCGGCAAATCGTACCGTTTAAAAGGGCTCGACAAAACCAACAGCAACGCCATCAAACGTGCAATTGTGATGCATTCATTTCCTTGTATTCAAAATGAAGAAAGCGCTGAACCTGCCTGTTTAAGTTTAGGCTGTCCCATGATTTCAAAAGAATTTTTTCGGACCGCAGAAAAATATATTGATCACTCCAAAAAACCTTTAATTCTCTACGCATTCTATTAATTACAAGAAAGTTATATCTTTATTAATCACTTACAACTCATCAAATAGATGTCTATAAAATTCCTTGCAGAAGATGATCGCCCCAGAGAAAAATTTTTACTAAAAGGTAAGAATTCGCTTTCTGATGCAGAGTTGTTAGCGATTATTATGGGAAGCGGAAACCGCGAAGATTCTGCCGTAGAATTAGGAAGAAAAATTTTGGATTCCGTCGGAAATAACTGGCATAATTTATCGCTCCTGCAGATTTCGGATCTGATAAAATTTAAAGGTGTCGGAGAAGCCAAAGCGATTTCAATAGCAACAGCACTGGAAATAGGCAGAAGAAGAGCCTCGCAGGAAGTTCCCGAAAAAATCCAGATCAATTCAAGTTCAGATCTTTTTAAAGTTTTGCAGCCGTTTCTGGGAGATTTACAAACCGAAGAGTTTTGGGTTGTTTTCATGAATCAAAGCAATCGGATTTTAGGAAAATCAAAACTTTCCTCAGGCGGAATAAATCAATCGGTTGTTGATGTAAGAATTTTATTCAAAGCTGCCCTTGAAAATTTTGCAACGGGAATTGTCATCGCGCATAATCATCCCTCCGGAAATTTAAAACCAAGTCAGGAAGATTTGAAAATAACCAAACAAATAAGTGAAGGCGGAAAAATTTTGAATATTCAACTGCTCGATCATTTGATCATTACCCAAAATGCTTATTTAAGTTTTGCCGACGAAAATTTATTATGATCAAAAAACTCAAATATAAAGAAATCGATTTTTCTCGGTACAGCAAGTGTTTAGATCAGTCTTTACAAAAAAATCAGTACGCAAAAAAGGAGGTACTCGATGTACTTTGTGAGTCCTGGGAACTTCTGATTTATGGAGATTACGAATTTGTAATGCCGATTCCGATCAAGAAAAAATTGGGTTTCCGAATTGTGATCATGCCGCTATTTTGTCAACAACTGGGGGTTTTTGGACCAAAAAGTAACGAAGAGATCGAACTTCAGTTTTTAAATTTTTTGCAGAAAAACTATAGAATATTTTCTTATTTTTTTAATGATAAAAATTTAATCACCCAGAATTTAAAAAAGAAAAAAAATTATTTTATTCAGAAGACTGATTATCAACTTTTAAGAAAAAACTATTTTAAAGGAAGAAAATCTACCGTAAAGACTGCACAATACTTGAATTTTAAAGAATTAAAAGCTGCAGATTTTTTAGATTTTATCAAAAGTAATTTCAAAGGTTTGGATAAAAAAGGAGATATGGATCAATTTTTCAGATACATGAATTTCTTAGAAAGTGAGAATACGTTAAGGCTTTTCGGCTCCTACAAAGAGAATGATCTTACGAATATGGCAATTATTATTGATGATGAAAATCAATTTTCACTTTTGGGACTGATCAATGATGAACAATATAAGTCTGACAATGGCGCTTCATTCCTCATCGACCGTATTTTAAAAGAACATATTCACGAAAAATCTTTTAACTTTATGGGTGGGAGCATCCGTGGAATCGAGGTTTTCTTTAAAAGTTTTGGCTCCGTTTTGCAGGAATATCCAGTGCTGGAAAATTCTAAAAAAGATTTGTTGAAAAACTTTTATAGAAAGTAGCAAATTATTAGTAATTTTGCAACCTCAATATTCCATATGATTGATTGGCCTTATTTTCCGTATGCATTTGCCTTAGTGATTGCTTTACCTTTTTTGATTTACATCCGACAGTTTGTTTTCAGCTACATTAAATTGAAAAATCAGGAGATCAAATTGTTAACCGTAAAAGGAAATTCTGAACAAAGAGTTCATGCTTACGAAAGAATAACTCTGTTTCTGGAGCGATTGAAACCTTCAAATCTGGTAACCAAATTTGACCGGAATTTGGCTCCGCACGAATTTATCTTTTTGGTTGAAAAAACCATTAATGAAGAATTTGACTACAACGCTTCCCAACAGCTTTATCTCACCAAAAATTTATGGAAAAATGTAGTCAACTGTAAAAATAATACCTTGCATCTTTTGCATAAAACGTATGAAAATCTAAACGATAACTCCACTTTGGATGATTTCAAAACGGTGTTTTTAATGAATTATATGAATGAAGCAGATTTCATTTCACAGACGATCGAAGATTTAAGAAAAGAAAACTTAATTGTAAATTAAAAATAATAATGATACCAAATTTTAAAGCCCATCCTTGGCACGGAATTTCAGTAGGAAGCGAGGCGCCAGACATTGTAAATGTTTTTGTGGAGATCGTTCCAAGCGATACCATTAAATATGAAGTAGACAAAGAGAGTGGCTATTTAAAAGTTGACCGCCCGCAGCAATTTTCGAATATCATTCCGGCATTGTACGGATTTATTCCCAGAACATATTGCCATGACGAAGTTTTAAAACTTGCGATCGAAAGTGGTGCAACCGATGTGACCACAGGTGATTTAGATCCGCTGGATATTTGTGTTTTGAGTTCTCATAATATCCATTCAGGTGGAATGTTATTGGAAGCAATTCCAATTGGTGGATTCAAAATGATCGATAAAGGCGAAGCTGATGATAAAATCGTTGCAGTGATGAAAGGCGATCATGCTTTCGGTCATTTCCGCGATATAGAAGATTTGCCACAAGCAGAAGTTAAAAGACTGATGCATTATTTCTTGACCTATAAAAATCTTCCGGATGAACCTGCAAAATGTAGAATTCAGGAGGTTTATGGGGCAGAACACGCTAAAAAAGTGATCCAGGCTTCAGAGCAGGATTACGCCAATAAGTTTGGCGGTTAATTAAAACGATTAATATTCATAAAAAGACAGAATTTCTATTCTGTCTTTTTTGTGTTTACGAAGAAAATAAGCCACATTTTAAAATAAAATTTGTACTTTCGGCTTGCCTTTTATTTAACAAAAAATTAACATTAAATTATAAACTATGAATCTATTTTATTTAGTACCAATTTTTGGTATTATTGCCTTGATCTACACTTTTATTCAGAGTGCATGGGTGACCAAACAAAACGCAGGAAGCACCCGAATGCAGGAAATTGCTGGCTACATCTCTGATGGGGCGATGGCATTTCTAAAAGCGGAATACAAAGTGATGGGTTATTTCGTAATTATTGTTGCCGTTTTACTTGGTTTAATGGGCGCTTCAAGTGCAAATTCCCACTGGAGTTTGGGTATCTCGTTTATCTTAGGTGCTATTCTTTCTGCTTCGGCCGGATTTATAGGGATGAAGATCGCCACCAAATCGAATGTTAGAACCGCGGAAGCTGCAAAAACTTCTCTTGCTAAAGCCTTGAAAGTGTCTTTCACCGGAGGTTCTGTAATGGGAATGGGTGTTGCAGGTTTAGCAGTTTTAGGATTGGGTTCATTATACCTTGTTATCAAACAAATTTTTGCACCAGATGCAATAGCTAATTCTCATGAGATGGAGAAGGCAATTGAAATCCTTACCGGATTTTCTTTAGGTGCAGAATCAATTGCACTTTTCGCCAGAGTAGGTGGTGGAATTTATACTAAAGCTGCCGATGTTGGAGCGGATCTAGTTGGAAAGGTAGAAGCCGGGATTCCGGAAGATGATCCACGAAATCCAGCAACGATCGCTGATAACGTAGGAGATAATGTAGGAGATGTTGCGGGTATGGGAGCCGATTTATTTGGTTCTTACGTTGCGACGGTTTTAGCGACCATGGTTTTGGGTAACGAAACTATTTCTCAAGATCTTTTCGGAGGTTTTGCGCCGATTCTTTTACCCATGTTGATCGCTGGAACAGGAATTATTTATTCCATTGTCGGAACATTATTTGTGAAAATCGCAGAAACTGCAGAATTAGATACAGCACCGGTTCAGAATGCTTTAAATTTAGGAAACTGGGGAAGTATAGTCTTGACGGCGATTTCTTCTTATTTTCTTGTGAATTATTTAATGCCGGAAACCATGACTTTAAGAGGTCACGAATTCACCAAGATGGGAGTTTTCGGAGCGATCATCGTTGGTTTGGTTGTAGGAACATTGATGAGTATCATCACTGAATATTATACTGCAATGGGAAAAGGTCCGGTTAAAAGTATTGTAAAACAATCTTCTACAGGACACGCTACCAATATCATTGGTGGACTTTCTGTTGGTATGGAATCTACCTTTTTACCGATCTTGGTTTTAGCAGGTGGTATTTATGGATCGTACCTCTGTGCAGGACTTTACGGTGTAGCAATTGCTGCAGCCGGAATGATGGCAACTACTGCAATGCAGTTGGCAATCGATGCATTCGGACCAATCGCAGATAATGCAGGAGGAATTGCTGAGATGAGTGAATTACCAAAAGAAGTTCGCGAAAAAACAGATATTTTAGATGCGGTTGGAAATACAACGGCAGCAACAGGAAAAGGTTTTGCAATCGCTTCTGCAGCGTTAACTGCACTTGCATTATTTGCAGCGTTCGTAGGAATTGCAGGTATCGATGGAATTGATATTTATCGTGCTGATGTTTTGGCAGGTTTATTCGTCGGTGGAATGATTCCATTTATCTTTTCTTCTTTAGCAATTAAAGCGGTAGGAACTGCAGCAATGGCAATGGTAGAAGAAGTTCGTCGTCAGTTCCGTGAGATTCCGGGAATTTTGGAAGGAACAGCAACTCCTGAATATGAAAAATGTGTAGCGATCTCTACAGACGCTTCCATTAAAAAAATGATGCTTCCAGGAGCTATTGCTCTTATTTCTCCATTATTGATGGGCTTTATTTTCGGTCCGGAAGTTTTGGGAGGATTTTTAGCAGGAGCAACCGTAACAGGAGTTTTGATGGGAATGTTCCAAAACAATGCAGGTGGAGCTTGGGATAATGCAAAAAAATCTTTTGAGCAAGGAGTAGATATTAATGGTAAAATGTATTACAAAGGTTCTGAACCTCACAAAGCTTCAGTAACCGGAGATACTGTGGGAGATCCATTTAAAGATACTTCTGGACCATCGATGAATATTTTAATTAAATTAATGTCGATCGTTTCTTTGGTTATTGCACCAACTTTGGCAGTTCTACATAAAGATAAAATTCAGGAAAACAGAAGAGAAAAATTAGAATCTCTAAACAGATTAGCTGGAATTTCTGCGGGGACTGCAACAGTTGTAGGAGTTAATTCTACAGCGCCGGTTGTTGCGACGCAGGGAACAGGAACATTAAATGCAGATGGTGATTACGTTTATAACACCGGAAATGTTGAGCAGGTGAAATTAGCTGACAAAACCATTGCGATGGGTGCAAACAGTAAATTATTTGCTTTGTACAATGGTATAAAATCAAAAGATCAATCACTTTTAACCAACGATAAATGGTTCACGATCGAAAATTTATTTTTCCAAAGTGGAAGCAGCGAATTGAAATCAGGTTCTGAAACGCAGCTTAACAACTTAGCAGAGATCATGAATGCTTATCCAAACATGAAAGTAAAATTGGGTGGTTATACTGATAACACTGGAAACGACGATACCAACTTGAAACTTTCAAGTCTTCGTGCAAAAACCGCGAAACTGAAATTACTCGAGATGGGAATCGCTTCCGACAGAGTAGAAACTGAAGGTTACGGTTCACAATTCCCGGTTTGCGCGAATAATGATACCGACGAGTGCAAAGCACAAAACAGAAGAATTGATGTAAGAGTTTTAAGTTTCTAACATCTTGTAAATAAATAGAAAATCCCAGCTGAAAAGTTGGGGTTTTTTTTTGAAAATATTTCTGACACTATTTTAAGAAATTTAATAACGTAGTTCCAAGCATACTGAAATTATAAATTTTTTTAAATCATTAAAATATAAATTTTTAAAAATTGAGTTTTAAAAGAAATAAAGATTTATTAGGAGAAATCGAAAGACTTTAAAAAGCATGCACCTCACATTTGCCTGCAAATTCTTAATGTTTCTCCATTTCTTAACTGTCTTAATGGTTATACGATCAGTAAAGCACTTCTAAATAATATTGCATTACAATTTCTTTGCGTCATAATCGCTCTCATTTCCTAAGCGATCAACAGATTTCATAGCAATCGTATTCAGTTTTTTACCATTTTTATTTAAAGGCAAGTTTCTGGACGTTATATTTTTTTCCAGAATTTCGGTTTCCCAAGTATCACCATATTTTGCATATAAAATCCATTGAAAAACATTCTGGTTATCAATTGCATTCCATTTTGCATTGGCTGAATTATTCCCGTTATCAACCGATAAAATTGGTTTGGCTAAAGGCGCTGTTTTTATCCAGGGCGTTTTCGGAACCAAAGCTTCTGTTTTATAAGCATTTTTTATAGAGTTGTACATCGCCGGAGATTTCGACAGTCCATCAACACTGTAATGGATCGTTCCTGCGCCTCCTTTCATGATATTTCTCGTCGTATTGATCTGGCTTACGATTTCTGCGGGACGATCGGAAACTCCGTTTAAACCAACTGTATTTAATCCCGGATAAAGATGGCGATTCTGTGTGTTTTCGCTTTCCCACCATTTTAATAATGCAGGGAAACTTTGCGGTCCATCGTTTTTCCAGTAGAGTTGGGGCGAAAAATAATCCAGCCAGCCTTGGTTCAACCATAATTTGGCGTCTGCATACAATTCGTCATACTGAGAAGAACCTTTAATTCCTTCCGGAAAACCGGGTTTCCAGATTCCAAATGGACTTATTCCGAACTGAACGTAGCTTTTTTCCTGCTTAATTTCGTCGTGAATTCTTTTGATGAATTTATTTACGTTTCCGCGTCGCCAATCTGCTCGTGATAGATTTCCGCCGGATTTCTGATACATGTTCCAGGTTCTGTTATCGGGAAAATCCTTTCCACCATTGTATTCTTTGTAAGGGTAAAAATAATCATCAATATGAATCGCATCAATATCATACCTTTTCACCAGGTCTTTGATGACGGCAGAAACATGATCCTGCGTTTTATCATCAGACGGATCCATCCAGTACATTCCGTTTTTCAACTTAATGATCTGCTCCGGCATTTTTTTTACCATAGATTCGCCTGTAATCGGTCCACCTGTGGTATGTTGAGCTCTGTACGGATTAAGCCAGACGTGAAGTTCCATTCCTCGTTTATGTGCTTCTGAGATCCAAAATTCTAAAGGATCATAAAATGGAGTGGGAGCTTTACCAGTTTCACCAGTTAAAAAATAAGACCACGGTTCCAAATTGCTTTTATACATCGCATCTGCAGAAGGTCTTGCCTGAAAAATTACCGCGTTAAAATTAGCTTGTTTCAATAGATCTAAAATTTTGATCGCTTCGTCTTTTTGTTGTTGTGTTGAGAGATTGTTTTTTGAAGGCCAGTTGATATTCGCAACCGTTGCGATCCAGGCAGCACGAAATTCGCGGTTGACTTCAGGGAGGTTGAGTTTTAAAACTTCTGGTTTAACGGGTAATTCTTTTGGAGTTTTCGGTATCGTAGAAACAACTTTAGCAGTTGATTTTTTTATTGGCTTTTTCTGCGTGGAACAGGAAGTTATAAAAAGAGAAAATATAATTATAAGTAGTGCTGAAACCTTTGCAAAAGAATGATTCATAGATATAATTTTAGGATAGAACCAGGTAATGGTTAATTTTAAAAAGATTGATTGATTAAGAGAATTTTAATAGACCAGAAATTGACAGCCGCAAATATATAAAAAGCAATATAATTACTGGATTTGAATTTAATCCTGTAAAATTTACTAAAGTTTAATTTTTAATATATTTAGACTAGATGAATAAGATAAATTATATTTTCAAGAGGGCCTATTAATTTTGATATGTAACAAAAATTGAATTAGCATAGCCGTTCTTTGTCCCGTCTGTGAGATCATTTGCAACACCATTCACCCATATTTTAGCAACGTCGCGGTTTCTGCTATTTTCTTCGTAACCTGCGATATAGATATTTGCCTTCTGAACAAAAATAGATTGAGCGGAAGCATTATTTTTTCCGTCGCTAATATTTTCTGGTTTTCCGTTGATCCATAATTTTGCGACACCTTTTCCACTTATCGTTTCATTACCCACAACATATGTATTTCCATTCTCAACAAAAATGGCTGAAGCGACACTAAAACGACTTCCATCTGAAAGATTTTGAGCCTTGCCATTCTTCCAAATTTTCGCGATATAATTATTATCTACAATCTCATAACCAGCCGCGTAGATATTACCATTTTCAACGAAGATTGAAAGGATAAAATTTATTTCTGAATTGAAAGAAATATTTTGTACGATCCCGTTCTTCCAGATTTTTGGTAAAAATTTATTTCCGATTTCTTCATAACCGGCCACATACACATTTCCTTTGTCAATAAATAGTGAGGTCCCTTGTGAACTGTTCTTTCCGTCGGGAAGACTTAAAGCGTTTCCGTTCTTCCAAACTTTTATCACATAATGAGCACCATTATATTCGTCCCCTAAAACGTAAACATTGTTACCTTCAACAAAAACAGTTTTTGCATATGCGTTCTTAGATCCGTCGGTCAACTTTTGTATTTTGCCATTTTTCCAGATTGCTGCAATTGATTCCTCATCAGGCATAATGGAACCAACTAAATAAACATCTTCTTTATGGACAAATACAGAATTTGCATCAGAATATAAATCTGAATTCTCCAAATTTATGCTGGAGCCGTTCTTCCATAATTTAACAACGTGTTTCATGCCAACTTCCCGTGCATTTTCCTCAATTGAGCTTTCAAATTGACTTTCATTATATTCATAACCTGCCACGTAAATAGTTGCGTTTTTTGACGCGCCGCTATTCTTATTAGTATTATTATTTGTACTGCACGATTGTAATAAAAAAACAACAATCAGTGCTTTAAATAAATGATTTAAATATTTTAAGGAAATTGATTTCATAAGTATCATTTAATTTTAATTGAATATTTTAAACACCACTTTTATTACTAATTTGATCCACAGATTTTTCGTAAATTTAAATTACAAAGCAAATAATTGAGAAAGGACAAGTTACCTATTAAAAAACAAAGAGTTCCAAAAATTAATTTGGAACTCTTTTATCAAATTTGGCAAATGCCAATTTATTTAAATAGTCTCGAAGGATTAACCTTTCGCGCCTCTTTCAATTCTTTTTCTCTCGTCTTCAGAAAGAACTTTTTTACGCATTCTGATGAAGTTTGGCGTTACCTCGATCGCTTCGTCACCTTGGATGTATTCCATACATTCTTCCAAAGAGAAAAGGATTTTCGGTGCGATACTTCCGTCTTTATCTTTTCCAGAAGCTCTCATGTTATTCAACTGTTTTGCCTCTACAATATTTACAACCATATCAACTGGTTTGTTTTGCTCACCGATGATCATACCTGCGTAGATTTCTTCACCCGGATCAACGAAAAACTTACCTCTATCCTGTAATTTTGCAATTGAATATTCAGTTGCCGGACCTTGAGTTTTGCTGATCAATACACCAACCAATCTTCCAGGAATTGCTCCTTTGTAAGGTTTGTAATCTACAAAACGGTGTGCCATAATTGCTTCACCTGCAGTTGCAGTCAACATTTGAGAACGCAATCCGATCAAACCTCTTGAAGGAATTTCGAATTCTAAATGCTGCATTTCACCTTTCGTTTCCATGATGTGAAGATCACCTTTTCTCTGAGTCGCTAAATCGATCACCTTAGAAGCATATTCTTCAGGAACATCAACAACCATTGATTCATATGGCTCACATTTTACACCGTCGATTTCTTTGATGATAACTTGCGGCTGACCAATTGTCATTTCATAACCTTCTCTTCTCATCGTTTCGATCAAAACAGAAAGGTGAAGAATACCACGACCAAATACTAAGAATGTATTTGCATCTTCAGTTGGCTCAACTCTTAAAGCTAAATTTTTCTCTAACTCCTTCGTCAACCTTTCTTTCAGGTGATTTGAAGTTACATATTTACCATCTTTTCCGAAGAAAGGAGAGTTGTTAATAGAGAATGTCATGTTCAAAGTAGGCTCATCAATTGCCGTTCTTGGCAATGGATCTGGATTTTCTAGATCTACGAATGAATCACCGATCTGAAATTTATCAAAACCAACAATTGCACAAATATCTCCAGCTTTTACTTCCTGAACTTTCTTTTTTCCAAGACCTTCAAAAACGTACAATTCTTTTACTTTTCCTCTAACGATTTTTCCGTCTTCCTGAGCTAAACCGATCCATTCAGATTCTTTTACAGTACCCTGCATGATTTTTCCGATCGCAATTCTTCCTAAAAATGAAGAGAAGTCAAGAGAAACGATCTGCATTCTTAGTGGACCTTCTTTCGCTTCCGGAGCCGGAACATATTGTAAGATACCATCTAATAATGGGAAGATATTTTCAGTTTGTTCTAATGAAGTATTAAACCAACCTTGTTTAGAAGAACCGTAGAACGTTGGGAAATCCAGTTGCTCTTCCGTTGCATCTAAGTTGAAAAATAAATCGAAAACTTTATCATGAACTTCATCCGGACGACAGTTTGGTTTATCAACTTTATTGATAACTACAACCGGTCTTAGACCTAATTCTAAAGCTTTTTGAAGTACGAAACGAGTTTGAGGCATCGGTCCTTCAAATGCATCTACTAAAAGTAAAACACCATCGGCCATTTTCAAAACTCTTTCTACCTCACCACCGAAATCGGCGTGACCAGGAGTATCAATTACATTAATTTTTGTGTCTTTGTACATTACCGAGATATTCTTTGACAGAATGGTAATTCCTCTCTCACGTTCCAAGTCATTGTTATCCATGATCAGATCACCTGAATCTGCTGCATTCTCACGGAAAACGCTTGTAGCGTGGATAATTTTGTCAACCAAAGTTGTTTTACCGTGGTCAACGTGCGCAATAATTGCGATATTTCTAATGTTTTGCATAATCGTTTTTTGACCGTGCAAAAGTAATCTTTTTTCGTGAAAAACGAACGTAAGTATTAGAATTTAATAAAATTTTATGCTAAAAATTATAGAAAGTTTAAAATTACTAAAGTCTAAACCTAAAAATTTTACCGTAAACACAGTTTTTAACAAACAAAAAAGCGACTTTTCAGCCGCTCAAACAAATAAATTCTTAGTATAAATGGATCATTCCTTTAAATAGGAATATAGATTATCTTTTAAATGAACTCTTTTTTTACGCAGATCTGTCAGGTGATCATCTGTGGTGTGATTTTGTTCTCCTTCTTCGTAATGCTGAATGAGCGCGTTGACTTCTTCATAATTCACATACAGTTTTTTGAAGCCTTCATCATTCAGTCTAAAATCATTGATTTTTTCTTCCAGCTCTGGGAATTCGTGGGTAAGATTGTGATTTTCCATGACGATAATTTTTTGAATTATTTATAGAATAAAGTTAGGGAAAAATTCATTCTAACAAAATATGAAAATTGTCATTTAACCTCTTGAATTTATTTCAACAGATCGAGTTCGATAATATTATTGTCTTTAGCAATTTTTTCTTTTTCCTTTTTTTCACGGTCCCGCAGAAATTCAGTCATATCTGTTTTTTGTCCTGCCACGCTGACCTGTACAATATTTGATTGCTGTAATGATGACCGAATCGATTTATTGGGATCATTTCTATTATCCAGATAAAACTTTTTATAGGCAGCGCGATCTATATTTAAATAATCCCCTGAATCGAAAACAAAATTTTTATTCGGATCTATATTTTTCACTTCTTCCGGAGTCAGATTTTTAATTCCATTGAGCAGGAAAGTATTACTTTTATTTTGATCTTCAATTTTTACAATCAGTCCCGGCAAACCGCAAAATTTATAAGGTCCTTCCTGAATTGGGATCTCCGTCGTAAACCAGGCGATCCACTTTCTACCGTACATTTCCGTTTTTGCTTTTTGAGTTTGGAAATTCCCTATTTTTTCTTTCTCTGGTAAAATTATCCAGTTTATCTTTCTTTCGTCTAATACTTTTAGTTTCGTTTGCCCGCTTCTTGTGACCAAAAATGTTTTGAAGTCCGGAGATTCCTTAATAACGGTATGCCTGAATAAACCTTTACGATTTTCCATCTTAACATTCATGGTACCGCTTGCAACAATTTCTTTTTCTAAAACTTTCTTGTAGGCAGAATCACTTTTGAAAACTGTTTCACTATAGAATTTCGAAAACTTCGGCACAACATCCAGAATTGTCATTTCAGATTTTACGTCTGCCTGATTAGTAGAATCAGGAACAAATTGATAAACGTAACTGAATCGCTGGTTTTGCGCGGTTCCGAAACTGAAAATAAAGATTGAAAGAAAAAGTAGTTTATTCATAATTAAAGAATTAAAAATTATTTTGAAATATGGATCAGTTCTTCAATTTAATGTAGATCGCACCTTTAACTTTTCCATCAGATCCCTTTTTATAAACATGCATTGATTCAATTGTTGAAGGATTCAACTTTTGCATTTCTTCGTCTGTAGCGGGTTTATCATCAATGAAAATATCGGGTTTTTCATTTTCTTGAACTTTAAGATTAGTTTTTGAACTGGCATTTTCACCAGCTCCATAATTTTTTCCGGTACTTTTCACCTTAAATAAAGGAGGAGTTATTGCGGGATTAAATTGCGCAGAACTTTTTTCTGCTTCTATTGCTCGCTTTTCCGCAATTACAGCACTGTTTACAGCATCCTCAATTCTCTTTTTAAATTCCGGAGAATTCATTGTTTTGTCCGCTTCTACAGCTTTTTCTACCGCATCCTGAATCTTCTTTTTAAACTGCGGAGAATTATATTTTTTTTCAATTTCCTTTGCACTTAATTCTGCTTTTTTTGCCTGTTTTTCCGCAATTCTGATTTTCAATTTGAATTCTTTTGAATTGACTAATCGATCTGCTTCTGCTGCTTTTCTGTCAGCATCTTCAATTTTCTTTTTAAATTCGGCAGAGTTAACAAATCGATCTGCTTCGGCCGCTTTTTGATCAGCTTCTAAAATCCTTTTCTGATCGGTAGCAGAATTCTGAAGACTTTCTGATTTGATGGTATCCTTATCAATGAATAATTCGGGATGCTCCTGATACGTTTTTGTTGCATCAGTTCCGAAAGCCACATCTTTTTTTTCTGAATTTTTACTGTTTTTTTGAGCAGAATGATCTTCTGATTTCAATTGGGAAACTAACTTTTCAATTTCCTTGTTCGTCGTTTTAATTTCTTTATTTTTCGCATTCACCAAATACAGAAAAGCTAAAGTGAATAATAAAGGTAACGCTAATATTCGTCGCGCATAACTGAATTTTGTTTTTGATTTTTTAAGCATTGTTAATCTTTTTTTGAGGTTAGAACTAAGGAACGGACTCGTTGCAGGTAACATTTTTCCGGAAAAGTGACTTGCCAAAAGCATCTGCGCAAATGCTTTCGTGTCCGAGTTTTTTAGGGCTTTTTTATCAGCCAGATATTCGTGTATTAAATTGATTTCTTTTTTGATCAGATAAAAGAAAGGATTAAACCAAAATAGGGCAGTGATGATTTCCAGAAAAATTTTATCCCAGGAATGTTTCTGCTCAATATGAACCATTTCGTGCTTTAAAATTTGACGTCCCAGATCTGTATTAATTTCAATTGAATTTTTCCAGAATAAATTTTTGAAAAAAGAAAATGGTGCTTCTTCTAAATTGGTTTGATAAAAACTGATTCCTTCGAAATTTTCCTTCCTAAATTTCTTTTTTAAGATTTGAATTTTAAGCAGACCGAAAATTAATTTCGTTAGAAAAAAGACAGCGACCAGTCCAGTAAGTAAAGCGCCAATTTTAATATAATTGAGATCATTGTTAGAAGTATTAGGAGAACTTATGTTTTGTAATCGATCAATCAGGAAATACATATTGCTGTTTACTTCAAGTGTAAAATAACTTACTTTCAGTAGAGGCAATAGCAAGCTGATCATGACTGCTGCCAACAGATAAAACCGGTTGTAATGATGAAAAGTCTTGTCTTTAAGAAACAATCTATAGTACAAAAACAGTATTCCTGAACTTAAAATAACTTTGCCGAAATAGAAAAATAGTGCTTCCATCAGTCTTTGTTTTTAAGTTCATCCAATAGCATTTCAAGGTCTGCGACACTGATCTCATTTTTTTCTACGAGAAACGAAACTGCATTCGTGTAAGATCCTTCAAAATAATTTTTTACCAGACTTTTCATTGATTTCCCGGTGTACTTTTCTTTCGAAATCAAAGGAAAATATTGATGTTGTCTGCCGAAAACTTCATAATCAACGAAGTCTTTTTCTTTTAAAACTTTCAAGATTGTAGAAACTGTATTCGTGTGTGGTTTCGGATCTGAGAACTGCTCCAGAATATCTTTAAGGAAGGCTTTTTGCAAGTCCCACAGATATTGCATCACTTGTTCTTCGGCTTTTGTTAATTGAGAAATTTGCATATCACTAATTGTTTAGTGATACAAATGTAGAATTAAATTTTAATTGTACAACTATTTTTGTAGTGATAAGTCAGATTTTTATTTATTTACCTGATTATCAATGCAAATAATTAGTAATTTTACGGAAAAATTATTCTTGAAACCATCTGAAAATAAATTTTTTCTATCTAATTTGTTAAAAAATCCTTAAAATGATATAAGAATTGAACAAAGGAATTATTCTTGATGTTAAACCCCAAAATCATTAAAATTTAAAATATGGATACTAAAAGAATTTCAGCAACTTTGGAAGAGGCATTAAGTACACAAATGAATGTTGAACTGTTCCAGTCTCACACATACTTGTCTTACGGAATTTGGGCTACAGATAAAGGATATGACGGAATAGGAAATTTTTTAATGCGACATTCCCTGGAAGAAAGAAATCATGCCATTAAATTCATGCAGTATGTTCTCAACAGAGGCGGAAAACCGACCGTCACTGCCTTGAAAGGAGCTGAAGGAGATCCTCAAAATCTAACCGATTGTTTCAACAGAGTTTTTAAACATGAAGTTGAAAATACCGAAAAGATCTACAATCTCGTTAATATGGCTTTCGAAGAAAAAGACTGGGCAACCTGGAATTTCTTGCAATGGTTTGTAAAAGAACAGATTGAAGAGGAGACGTTAGCGATGGACCTTATCGACAAATTAAAAATTGCAGGCGGCGATCGTGCGACCGATGAATCCCTTTTCAACTTAGATAAAGATTTAGGAAAAGCAGAAGATGACGCTGAACTGGCGAGAAATGCAAATTCTGAAAATCCTTAAAATATTTCGTAATATTTATAAAATCCATTCCAAATCGGTCTGGATTTTTTTATGCAATAAACCCAATCAAAATCTTTATCTTTGCAAACTGTTATTTACTGGGTTTAAATCAACTTTAAACCTGCAATTTTAAACTTTGAACTAAAGATATGAAATGTGGAATCGTAGGTTTACCCAATGTAGGTAAATCAACCCTTTTTAACTGTTTAAGCAATGCTAAAGCGCAATCAGCTAACTATCCTTTCTGTACCATCGAACCTAATATCGGAACAGTTTCTGTGCCTGATGAGCGTTTGTTTGAACTGGAAAAATTAGTAAAACCCGAAAGAGTTTTGCCGGCTGTAGTAGAAATTGTAGATATTGCCGGTTTGGTAAAAGGCGCAAGTAAAGGCGAAGGTTTAGGAAATAAATTCCTGGCGAACATCCGCGAATGTGAAGCTATTATTCATGTTTTAAGATGTTTTGAAGATGGAAATATTATTCACGTTGAAGGAACGGTAGATCCAATCAGAGACAAAGAAATTATCGATATCGAACTTCAGTTGAAAGATATTGAAACCTTAGCAAAATCAGTTGAGAAAGCGAAGAAATTCATCAAGTCCGGTAAAAAGGAGGATGTTATGACTTACGAAACGCTTCTCAATCTTCAGAAATTTGTGGAGGAAGGTAACAATGCCCGCGAATTTCCAATGGATGATTTTTCTACACCAATTATTTCGGAAGTTCAGCTGTTGACCAATAAACCGGTTTTATACGTTTGTAATGTTGACGAAAATTCAATCAAAAACGGAAATGACTGGATCGCGAAGATCGAAGAAATGGCAAAGAACGAAAATGCCGAAGTAGTTGTTTTAGCCGCTCAGATCGAAGCCGATATCAATGAATTGGATACTTTCGAAGAGCGTGAAATGTTTTTGGAAGAATTAGGCTTAACAGAACCCGGCGTTAACCGGTTGATCAGAAAAGCTTACGATCTGTTGCAGTTGCAGACTTATTTTACAGCAGGTGTAAAAGAAGTTCGTGCCTGGACCATCGGGAAAGGTTGGACCGCGCCACAAGCAGCCGGAGTTATTCACACCGATTTCGAAAAAGGATTTATCCGCGCAGAAGTTATTAAATATGAAGACTTTTTGAAATTTGGATCAGAAGCGAAAGTGAAAGAAGCAGGAAAAATGGGAGTTGAAGGAAAAGAATATATCGTACAGGATGGCGATATGATGAATTTTAGATTTAACGTGTAACTAGAAAAGCACTTTTTTATATCATAAAGTTTACCGTTTTGACGGTAAACTTTTTTTGTTTTTATATATTAGCGGCCTAAAAAAAATTAAATTAGTTATGGTTAAAAAATTATTTTTGGCATCTGCTCTCGGACTAGGTGCATTTTATTACGGACAAACAGTTGTTTTTCAGGAAAACTTTGAACCTGCAACCGCAGCATTATGGACCATCGGTGATCGTGACGGCGATACAGAAAGTTGGGAATTTTTAGATGCACAACTCAATGGAGTTGATTCTTTTCAGGGATATTTTGCGACTTCATTTTCCTGGTATTTCGAGGCTTTTACTCCCGATAATACGTTAACAAGTCCTTCAATTACACTTCCTGCAACCGGAAATTTAGAATTAACATTTAAGGTAGCAGCTGGTGATGAGGAATTATTTGATGAGCATTACGCAGTTTATGTAATTCCGGCAAACACTAGTTTCACGGGTACTGAAACTCCGGTATTTGAGGAAACTTTAGATGGTGGTTATCTTGCCGCCGCGAAGGTTGTTAACGTTGATGTTTCTTCTTACAAAGGTCAGGACGTGAAATTAGTTTTCAGACATTACGATTGTACTGATATTTTCTATCTTGGAATTGACGATGTTACGGTAACTCAAAGTTCTCTGGCAGTATCAGATTCACAAAAAAATCAGATCAAGATCTATCCAAATCCAAGTTCAGATTTTATTAAGATCGACAATGTTAAAGACATTAAAACAGTTCGTATTTTCGACATGACCGGAAAATTGGTAAAACAAACTTCTGCAAAAGAGATCGATGTTAAAGGCTTTGCAAACGGACAATATATCGTAAATGTTTATACTGGAAATGAGATCATCTCCAGAAAATTCATCAAAAAATAACTATTTCGATTACAATATAAAGCGGACTTCGGTTCGCTTTTTTTAGGTCTAAAATTAATTTTTCAGAGTTCATAATATCCTGTTTTTTTTACGTAAATTGGGATCAAATTATTTTATGGAAAACAAAAAAGTAGCAGTTGTAGTCGGGAGTTTACGCAAAGAATCTTTCAATAGAAAAATTGCAAAGGAAATGATGCGACTTGCCCCGAAAAATTTAGAATTAAAGATCGTAGAAATTAAAGATCTCACTTTCTTTAATGAAGATATTGAAAAGTCTCCTCCACAGGAATGGACCGATTTTAAAAATGAAATTAAGAATTCAGATGCCGTACTTTTTGTTTCGCCTGAATATAACAGAACGCTTCCCGGAGTTTTAAAAAACGCTATGGAAATTGGTTCACGCCCTCCGAAAGAAAACTCCTGGAAAGGAAAACCTGGCGCAGTTGCAACCGTTTCGCCCAGTGCAATTGGTGGTTTAGGAGCAAATCACAATATACGTGATGCCGCGATGTCACTGGACATTCCAATGATGCAGCAACCTGCAGCGTATATCGGCGGCGTTAAAGACCGTTTATTAGAAGATGGTGTGACCGTAAATGAAGCCACAGAAAAATTCATCACCGATTTTATGATCGCTTTCGACAAGTGGATCCAAAGATTCTAATAAAATTCTTTGCATTTACATTGAGAATAGCATCAAAACTTTTCCACAAAATTTTAAAAATCAGTTTCCTTTCACTATTTTTGTGAGTTACTGAATTTAAAGCACTTTCAAACAGATATGAGCGAAAACGACATTGTTAATTATTCCGAAGATAATATTAGAACCCTCGATTGGCAGGAACATATTCGGCTTCGTCCGGGAATGTATATTGGTAAATTAGGCGACGGTTCTTCTGCAGACGACGGAATTTATATTTTGCTCAAAGAAATCATCGACAATTCGATCGATGAATTCGTAATGAAATCCGGAAAGAGAATCGAAATTAAGATCGACGATGGTAAAGCTGTTGTTCGCGACTATGGTCGTGGAATTCCTTTGGGTAAAGTCGTTGATGCAGTTTCTAAAATGAATACGGGTGGAAAGTATGATTCAAAAGCTTTTAAAAAATCAGTCGGTTTAAATGGAGTAGGAAGCAAGGCGGTGAACGCACTTTCGGAGTTTTTCAAAGTACGATCGATTCGTGATGGCAAAATGAAGATCGCGGAATTCTCGCAGGGAATCATTACCGAAGATTTCAAAGAAACCGAATCTACTGATCGAAACGGAACCGAAATTACTTTTATTCCTGATGCCAGTATTTTTACGCATTATAAGTTTCGAAAAGAGTATATCGAGAAAATGCTCAAAAATTATTGCTACCTGAATCCAGGTTTGAAAATAGTTTTTAATGGCGAAACGTATTTCTCTGAAAATGGATTGAAAGATCTGCTTCAGGAAGAAATTGAAGGCGAAATTATCTATCCGATCGTTCATTTGAAAGATGAAGACATCGAAGTCGCGATCACGCATTCTGATAAATCACAGTCTGAAACGTATTTTTCTTTTGTCAACGGACAAAATACAACGCAAGGTGGAACCCATTTAAATGCTTTCCGCGAAGCTTATGTAAAAACGATCCGGGAATATTTTAATAAGAATTTTGAAGCGGCAGATATCCGTAAATCGATCATTGCGGCGGTTGCCATCAAAGTGGTTGAACCTGTTTTCGAATCACAAACCAAGACCAAACTGGGTTCTAATGAAATGGAGCCTGGAAAGGAAACGGTAAGATCTTTTATTACCAATTTCTTAAAAAATAAACTCGATAATTTCCTGCATCAAAATCAGGAGATTGCAGAAGCGATCCACCGGAAAATCATTATTTCTGAAAGAGAACGAAAAGAACTTTCGGGAATTCAGAAATTGGCACGGGAAAGAGCCAAAAAAGTTTCTCTTCACAATAAAAAACTGCGCGATTGCAGGCAGCATTATAACGATCAGAAAGCTTTGAGAAAAGGCGAAACCATGATCTTTATTACGGAAGGAGATTCCGCATCAGGATCAATTACCAAATCCCGTGATGTAGAAACGCAGTCTGTATTTTCATTAAAAGGAAAACCCCTGAACTGTTATGGTTTAACGAAACGCGTTGTTTACGAAAACGAGGAATTCAATTATTTGCAGGCAGCTTTAAACATCGAAGATTCTCTGGAAGATCTGCGTTACAATCACGTTATTATCGCTACAGATGCCGATGTTGATGGAATGCACATTCGTTTGTTGATGATCACATTTTTCCTGCAATTCTTCCCGGATCTCATTAAAAACGGACATCTTTATATTTTGCAAACGCCACTGTTTAGAGTTCGAAATAAAAAAGAAACCCGCTATTGTTATTCCGAAGCTGAAAGAATTAAAGCTTTAAATGAACTTGGAAAAAATCCCGAGATTACCCGATTCAAAGGACTGGGAGAAATTTCTCCTGATGAGTTCAAGCATTTTATTGGAAAAGACATCCGCCTCGAACCTGTAGTTTTAGGAAAAGATCAGACGATCGAGCAGATCCTGGAATTTTACATGGGAAAAAATACGCCGGACAGACAGGCTTTCATCCTGGAAAATCTTGTAGTCGAAGATCCTGATATTGATAAAAAAGAAGTTTTGAGTGATATGGAACTTTAAACAGATCACAGCAGATAAGAATTTAAGAAAGATGAGATTAAATAACCGCAACAGAGTTGGCTTATACCACTTTTTAAGCACTTTGGTCATTATGATTTTTGTGGTGGGAGTTTTAGCTTTTTTTTTAGAGCGTTATATGTATAATTATCTGGGTTCGAGTTCTGCATTATTCTTAATTATCCCAACCTTCATCTTGCTCGTATTTTATTTCAGAGGAAGGCAGATTTTCGAGTATGACAGCGATGGCGAAGCTTTAATGGTGAAAAACAGAAATATATTTCCGTTTTTAGATAAAGCAACAACCGACGAATTTCCGAAATATAAATTGCTGAAATATGAAATACTCGACATTCTAATTCTTAGAAGATTGTATATCTCAATTTCAAGCAAAAAAAACAATTCGATTATTTTGAAATATGATGTTTCCTACCTGACGAAGAAGGAGTTAAATGACCTGAAATTTTCGTTAAGCAAAGTGATTAAAGCAAATAAAGAGAGAGAAAAAAGTTAATGGAAGAACAAGAAAATCACCACGAAGAATCATTAAGAAAAGTTTCCGGTTTATACAAAGACTGGTTTTTAGATTATGCCTCTTACGTAATATTAGATCGCGCTATTCCTTCAATTTTTGATGGATTCAAGCCGGTTCAGCGCAGAATTATGCATTCGATGCGGGAACTGGAAGATGGCCGTTACAATAAAGTTGCGAACATCGTTGGGAATACCATGAAGTATCATCCTCACGGAGATGCGTCGATCACCGATGCGATGGTTCAGATTGGTCAAAAAGAACTGCTGATCGACACTCAGGGAAACTGGGGAAATATTTATACAGGCGATTCTGCTGCAGCTGCAAGATATATTGAAGCACGATTAACGCCTTTCGCTCTGGAAGTTGTTTTCAATCCGAAAACGACGGACTGGTCCAAATCTTACGACGGCAGAAATAATGAACCGATCGATCTGCCTGTAAAATTTCCGCTGCTTCTGGCGGCAGGAGTTGAAGGAATTGGAGTAGGGTTGTCAACGAAGATCATGCCTCATAATTTTAATGAACTGATCAATGCCTCGGTTGCACATTTGAAAGGCAAAAAGTTCGAATTATTCCCGGATTTTTTAACAGGTGGAATGCTCGATGTTTCCAGTTATCATGATGGTGAAAGGGGCGGGAAAATTCGTGCCAGAGCAAGGATCATTCAGAAAGACAGAAATACACTCAGCATCAATGAACTTCCTTTTGGGAAGAATACCAGTGATTTAATTGATTCGATCATCAAAGCCAATGAAAAAGGCAAGATCAAGATCAAAAAAATCGAAGACAATACTTCCGACAAAGTAGAGATCAATATTTATCTGAATAATGATGTTTCGCCCGACAAAACCATCGATGCTTTATACGCATTTACCGATTGTGAAATCCCGATCTCGCCGAATGCCTGCGTTATTGTGGGTGACAAACCGGAGTTTTTAACGGTTTCAGAAATCTTAAGAAGAAATACCGATCACACGGTTTCTCTCCTGAAAAAAGAGCTCGAAATTGAACTCCACGAATTGCAGGAAAACTGGCATTTCTCTTCTTTGGAAAGAATATTTATCGAGAACAGAATTTACCACGATATTGAGGAAGTAGAATCCTGGGAAGATGTAATTTCAACCATCGACAAAGGTTTAAAACCGCACACCAAACATTTATTAAGAGCCGTAACCGAAGAAGATATTTTAAGATTAACAGAAATTCGAATTAAAAGAATTTCGCGTTTTGATCTCGATAAATTCAAAGAAAATATTGTAGCACTCGAAGGAAAAATAGAGCAGGTAAAACACCATTTGCTCCATTTGATCCCTTATGCGATCGAGTATTATCTCAACATTCAAAAAAAATACGGCAAAGGAAGAGAGCGCAAAACCGAACTCCGGATTTTCGATACGATTGATGCGACGAAAGTTGCCGTGGCAAACGAAAAATTCTACGCCAATTTTGAAGAAGGATTTATCGGTACCTCCCTTAAAAAGGATCAATATCTTTTCGACTGTTCCGACATTGATGATATTATTACCTTCCAAAAAGATGGTACCATGAAAGTGGTCAAAGTAGAACCAAAAACCTTCATCGGAAAAAATATTGAGCACGTTGCGATCTGGAAAAAGAATGATAAACGCACGGTTTACAATATGATCTATCGGGAAGGAAAAGAAGGTCCGTTTTACATGAAACGCTTTTCTGTCACAGGTGTTACGAGAAATACCGATTACAAATTAGCCTCTGATAAAAAAGGTTCAGAAATGCTTTACTTCTCTGCAAATCCTAATGGTGAAGCAGAATCTGTAACCGTTTTGTTGAAACCCAATGCAAGAGTCCGAAAAAATAAAATTGAACTTGATTTCTCGGAATTAGGCATCAAAGGGAGAGATTCTAAAGGAAATCTGGTCACCAAATATGCGGTGAAAAAAGTGGATCTCAAAGAAGAAGGCCATTCTACTTTAGCACCGAGAAAAATTTGGTTCGATGATACCGTACGACGTTTAAACGCCGATGCGAGAGGAACTTTGCTGGGTAGTTTTAAAGGCGATGATAAAATTCTGACTATCAATTCTCAGGGAGAAGCCAAACTTATTACGTTTGAATTGAGCAACCGTTTCGATGACGATTATTTGATCCTGGAAAAATGGAATCCAGAGCAGGCGATCACCGCCATTTATTTTGATGGGGAGAAGCAGATCTATTTTATCAAAAGATTTTTACTCGAAAACACGACCAATGTACAGCAGTTCATGCTTTCAGACCATCCGAAATCGTTTATTGAGAATGTGATCGTGGCGAACAATTCTACTTTAGAACTCATTTTTGCGAAAGATAAAGACAAACAAAAAGATCCGGAGATCATCAATACCGATGAATTCATTGGCATCAAAGGAATCAAAGCCCTCGGAAATCAGTTGACGAAAAGCAAGGTGAAGACGATCAACATCACGATTCCTGAACCAGCAGAAGAAATTAATGAAGGTTTCGATGTGGTAGAATCTACGGAGGGTCATATCAGTTTTATTGACGAAGATGTGAAAGACGCAGATTTCCCCGAAGAGGGAACAATTGGTGATCTGTTTGAATTCCCGGAAGAATAATTGAATTTTAAATTTGATAGATTAATAAAGACGCTTTTTTGAAGAGCGTCTTTTTTATGTAAATCTTTAGGTGTTTAAACCCAGCAAGAAAGGGTGTTTTCTCTCAGTATATTTCTGACGAATGATTTTATCTTTAGGCTATTAATCAATAAAAAATTAACATTATGCCACTCATTAATTTAAGAAGTGTACATCTTACACCAGCCGAACTCACCACCATCAAGCAGGCGATGACCGATTTAGAAACTACCTTACAAAATGTAAATGTTCCCTTAACCCCAGAAGATCGCCTTCGCTATGGAAGCATCAATGAACAGAACAAACTTTTGGTGAACAAAGTGAAAGACTTTCATACCAACAGTCCCGAACTTTCGGTAACCGATGTAGACTGGGACGAGTTTGACCGCGATTATAACAGCCGTGGAAATTATGAAAGTTTGATCGCTCGTTTAGAATCTCTGGTGCTCAACCTGCGAAATGCAAAAATTCTGCACGATTACGATAATTACCAGGCTGCGCTTGCAGATTATGCCTACACCTCTTATCGGGCGGGAGGTGGAACGCCGGGTTATGAGACGAAACAAAATGAACTGAAACAGTTTTTTAACCGAAGTGGTAAAACTGCGCCAGCGATTCCCGAGTAAGCAATCAATTTTTCCCTTTGGTCAAAGGCCCATTTCGATTTGAGATGGGTTTTTTCTTGTTCAACAAATGATCATCGGGATTATTATAAAAAGGAATTGAGGTTCAGAACCTCATGCATGGCGCAAATTGCTCCATCGATGGGGTTCGCCGGCTCATCGATGGGGTTCGGAACCCCATTTTTGGGGTTAGGTAACGTCATTTTTGAGGTTCGGAGGCTCAATTTTGAGGTTCGGAACCTCATGGATGGGGATGGAAACCTTTAATCAGGGGTAAAGAAGTGGAATTGATGATTTTTTTATAGAATGAAATAATTTTTTCGAGGGTTTTGCGCATTCTTATTTTTTAAAATATTCTGGCAAGCAGAGAGGAGGAGTATTCTTAAAGTCTACAACAAATACAAAGACCATCTAATGATTTATAAAGAAAAAAAGGATATATTAGTGATTAGAAATAAGTCTTACGAATATCAGACATATACCTACCAAATCGGTTGTATTTGTCTGATGACGTAAGACATATATATAAGTTAGCAGAAATCTAAACTAAAATATCGCAATTATGAAAAAAATATTACTGATTATAATTTTAAATTTTTTCTTCATCTTAAAATCACAGTGTAGTGTAAATTCCTTGCCTTTAAATCTACTTGGAAAGGAATATTATGAAGTTACAAACATTCTCTATTCTGACATTAATATTTCTGACCTTAAAATTAATTTTTTTAATCCTGCAGAGAAAAAAGTCGCTGATTATGATGCAAATTTTAAATATTTAGATGGAAAACATTATATTAAATATATACAATTTAATTATTCTTTACAAAAATGCTTTACTAATTCTAATCAAAATGATTATGTTGAATATAGCCTAAAATTAATTGATGACAAAGTTTATAAAGTTTCAATATCAAAGACTTACAGTTTTGCCGAAAAAAATAGTTTACAAAAAGATTCGGAAAGATTAAAAAAAATGGTGAAGGAAAAGTATCCAATTTTCAATGGAAAAGATGGTATTTCATATCGATTTAACATTACGAAAGATAATCCGGAAGGGGAAAGTATTCAAACAGGAACAAGTGAAAAATTTTCAGCAACTAAATTAAGTCCGACCACTAAAATTTGGAAAGTTAATTCTTGTAATATCATTACTGAAACTCAATATTCATTTGGACAATTAGGAGGATATTCTTTACCAGCCAAAAGTTTAACATTACAATTTGAATTTACAAATTTACAAAACACAGCACTTGACAATAGAGGTTATTAAAAAGACTTCTGCTAACGGCGGTTTTGCAGTAGTGCGGGATTTTCGCAAGTTTAAAGATTTTAGACATTCCGAAAGGTAGTTTATAAAAGAAAGATTTGTCATATTAAACCGCACCATCGCAATGCCGCAAAACGTTATCAGAAATTTTAAAACAATAAAAATATGATATGTTAATAATAAGAAAAATTTTAATTTTTATCAATCTTCTTTTTACAATTTTGTGTCTTTCGCAATCAATGATTGGAAAAACTTACGATCAAGTTATTGATAAATTTTATAAAGAGAATCTGAAGCCAATGCACAGTGTTATTATTGGTAATAATGAAATTAAATCATTGCTTTTGGAAAGAAATGATTATAGAATCAGCTATGTTTTTGATGAAAATGAAATTTGTGTAAGAAATATATTCATCTATAAAAATGAACAATCACTTAAAAATGATGTAAAATATTTTAATGAAAATTATGAAGTCGTTTCGAAAAATAAATGGATAAGTCCCAAACACACCTTATGCGTAGAATTGTATGAATTAGGTGGAAGTCAAAATATCAAAATCGAGGATTGTAATGTAAGTAATGGATTCGAACATTCACATAAAACTACTAATTACAGCACTAATTATATGGTTAAGACAGACCGAGCATATTTCTTTACAACGCCTAATTTACATGACAGAAAAAAAGCATATCTTGTTTATGGCGAAGGAATAAATGCTATTTCAGAATCAAAATATTTCATTTATACTGAATTTTTAAATTCAAAAAGAATCAAAACTTCAGGTTGGATTTTAAAAGACGCATTAATAAAAAACTGAAAAAACTTCTGCTAAAAAGGTATTTACACAAGTGGGTCTGAAGTTTTAATCGATTAATTAAGTCTTTAACAAGTAGAAAGTTTTCTTATTTTTATCCCGCCTGCATAAATACCCGCACGTTGCATGCTATTTCACGAGAAAATGGTTATAATTAGAAAAGTTTTAACTTTTTGAAAATAGTTGACAGCACAAATATCTAGAATTATTTAATTCATCTACATAACAAATAAACATGAAAATATTTTTACTTATTTCAATCTTCGCAAGTTTTCTTGTAAAAAGTCAAATACAAGATCAAAGTCGTTACTACGATTTTGTTGGTAAAAGAGTTCTAATAAATAAAAGCATTGTTGCTTATAGTGTATCAGAAAGTACAATTGTTGCCGGTAAAATCCAAGAAACTACCCATAATACACCAAGCGAGAAAAATCCATTCATTATTTACATAAGTTCAACTGATGACAATGCAAGTATAAGAATTAACAATAAAAATTTTAGAGAAGATATTATTTATACTTTTCAGAAATTATATAAGATGAAGGCAAGCGACTCTAAATATGAAGAATATAATTTTATAAATGGAAAATGTGATGCAGGTTATTTAATACCGAAAAATAATGAACATCAATCTTTGATAATTAGTTGCTTAGATTCTAAAAAGGATGGTTTTACTGTACAAATGACAATATCGCAATTTGACGAACTATAAAGAGAGATCATACAACATGAAATTTCTACAAGCGCGTGTAAGGTTTGCACCGAAAATTTTAGCGATTAATTAAATTTTTAGCAAGTAGAAAGTTTTCGTATTTTTATTCCGCCTGAATAAATACCCAACCGTTATCTGCCATGTTAAACAAAATCATTTTTTAAAAATAAAATAAATGAATAAAACTTTTTTTCTATTTATTGTGATTTCAGGTATTTTTTGCAAATCTCAAACTAATAGATTTATTTACGAATTAAATTATAGAAATAATTCAAATGAAGATTATCGCAAAAATTTAATGGCATTAGACATCAATCCGACTTCTACAAAATTTTATGACTCCGATTTTATTGAGTATGATTCAATTAATAAAAATTCAGGCGAATCAGTTTCTCGATACAGTACAAAAACTGATCAAATAGTTGTTCGACAGCCAAATTCTTTTAGAAACAAACGATATCGTGATTTCTTCGATTATTTTGTTGAAGAAACAAACGACGAAATGAAATGGAAATTATTTCCTGATACTCAAATGTACAACGGCTATAAACTTCAAAAAGCAACAACAGAATTTGGAGGAAGAAAATGGATAGCGTGGTTTTCAAATGACGTAAATATTTCTGAAGGTCCATATAAATTTCGTGGTTTGCCTGGAATGATTTTTCTACTGCAAGATTCCGAAAATAACTTTGTCTACAAACTCATAAAAAATAACAAGCTAAATCAGACCTACGATACAAATGAATTTTTAGAAACTCATTATGGTAAAATAGCGCTTCCAACAACGAATAAAAAGTATAACAAGCATATAGAGGAGATTTATCAAAATCCACAACGGATGTTTTCCGATAGAATAAAAAGTGGGGAAAAAGCAACTTTTAAAAATGAAACTGTTGAATCAATTGACGAACTCAATCGAAAAAAAACAATGTTACAAAATGGAATTAAAGGCCGCTACATTTACGTAGAAAATGATTCAAAGCCGAATTTTGAAAACAAATAAAATAAGAAATATAGCCTGTAACAAAGTATTTCTATTAGCGAGGCGGAAGTTCCTAATTAACCTTGTCAAGGTTTAGAACCTTGACAAGGTTTTTTTTAGAGATGAAAAATCAATTTTTTAAAACTTCACCTTCATCGTCATTTCTTTGCCATCCCGTAAAATCGTCACCGGAAGTTCATCACCCGAATTTACTTTCGCCAGACAATCCATATAACTGTAGACTTCTTTCACTTCGCATTTTCCAATTTTAAGGAGAATATCGCCAGATTGAATTCCGGCATTTGAAGCAGGGCGGTTTTCGGTAACACCATCGATGTGAAGTCCGTCTTTTGTATCGGCATAACTTGGCATAATTCCGAGTGTTACTTTGTATTTCGGAACGGCTTTACTCGCAGAAATTTTAGTCTTCGTAAAAGGAATGTTTTTCTCAGAAGCTAGATCATTGGCAAGATTGAAAACGTAACTCGTAATGTTTTTCAAACCGGTGAAATTAATTTTATTGGTATCATCGGTTGGTTTGTGATAATCGCTGTGTGTGCCGGTAAACAGAAATAAAACAGGAATATCTTTCAGATAAAAACTCGTGTGATCAGAAGGTCCAACGCCTGAACTGTCGATGGCTAAATTAAATCCGGCAGGTTTGTATTTCTTAATGATCTCCCCGAAAATAGGAGAGGTTCCGACGCCACCAACGGTTAGATCTTTGTCTTTATTTAATCTTCCAACCATATCCAGATTGATCATTGCAACGACGTTTGGATATTTTGATTTCATGTTTTCTGCAAAAACTTTCGAACCCATCAAACCATCTTCTTCCCCGGAGAAAAGGGCGAAAATATAATTGGCATTTTCTTTTGATTTATTCTGAGAAAACATTCGCGCCAGTTCCAAAACCGCAGAAACTCCGGAAGCATTATCATCGGCGCCGTTGTGTATTTGTCCTTCCGAATTCATGAGTGTCGAATTGTGGTGTTCATTTAAACCCAAATGATCGTAATGTGCGCCAATAACAATGGTTTTGGCCGCTTTATTATCTAAATAACCAATTACGTTTCGGGCATTCACTTTTACCGAAGATTGGTCTTCGTGTGGATTCAGCTTTACATCATAAGAAAAAGTCTGCGTATAATTTTTTTCATCTAAAGGTTTCAACTTTAAATTTTGAAATTCCTTTGAAATATATGCTGAAGCTTTCTTTTCACCTTCACTTCCTGCCAGTCTGCCTTTCAATTCGTCGGAAGCTAAGTAAGTTAAATTCTCAAGAAGATTTTTTTCAGAAACCAGTTCAGCCGGATCACTTTCAATCCAATCTGCAATAAAAACGCTGGTTTCATGTGGTGTTGTACCTTGTCGGTTACTGGAGAAAACGAATTTCTTTCCGTCCGGTGAAAACATTGGGAAAGCGTTGAATTCACTTTCGTACGTAATTTGATGAAGATTTTTTCCATCAAGATCGATCGAGTAAATCTGAAAATCATATCCTTTTGTTGAATGATGATTGGAGGAAAATACGATTGATTTATCGGAAGGATGAAAATATGGAGACCAGTTTGCTTTTCCTAAATGCGTGATTTGTTTCAGATCGGAGCCGTCGATATTCATGGTGTAAATTTCCATTTCAGTTGGCGCAACGAGATTTTCTGCGAGCAGATCTTTATAATCTTTTATGGCTTCAGGCGTTCTCGGGCGGGAAGAACGGAAAACTAATTTTTTAGAATCGTGAGAGAAAAAAGCACCGCCATCGTAACCTAATCCAAAAGTGAGCTGTTTTAAATTTTTCCCGTCGATATCCATTCGCCAAAGTTCGAGATCACCACTTCTTGAAGAGGTGAAAACGATATATTTTCCATCGGGAGATACGACAGCTTCTGCATCATATCCCGGAGAATCGGTTAACTTTTTGGTAATTTTCCCATTGAGATCGGCGATATAAATATCAAACTCTGCGTAAACCGGCCAAAGATATTTACCATCCGTCCGAGGTTTTGGTTTTGCCGGACATTCTTTATTAGACTCAAAAGTAGAGGCGTAGAGAATATGTTTTCCATCGGGCATAAAAAAGGAACAGGTTGTTCTGCCTTCGCCATTTGAAATACGTTGTAAATCGTTGGTGCCAATATTCTTTTTGGTAAGATCTAAAAGATAAATCTGATCGCAATGCGCACCAATCAAAGGATTCGTAACCTGCATGGTAAGTTTCTTGCTGTCGGGCGAAAAATAAGCTTCTGCATTATCGCCACCAAAAGTTAATTTCTGAATATTTTTCAGGTTGACTTCCTGTGAAAAAACAAGAGATGAAACGCTGAGAAATGCTATTTTTAAAAGAGATCTTGAGACAATCATTTGGAATTTATATTTTAGTTAACTCAAATATAGGTAAATAAAAAATCGCAGAAAAATCTGCGATTTATACTTTTAAAAGGGATAACCGAAAGCAAAGTTAAGTACAGGTTGCAAGGGTTTCCAGTTTTTAATAACCCATCGGTCTCCTGAAGGTTGGTTGGGATCGTAAACTTTGTAGGCTGCATCTAAACGCAAAGTAATATATGCAACATTGATCCTTAAACCAAGACCCGTTCCGACTCCCATTTGGGATAAAAATTTCTTGAATTTGAAATCATCACCAAAACCATTATCTTTTAGACTCCAGATATTTCCGGCGTCAACGAAAGCTGCTCCTTCAAACATTTTGGTAAAAGGCAATCTGTATTCAATATTCGTGGTGAGCTTGATATTGTCCATAATATAAGAACGCACTTTTTCATCGAGTTGAGAATCAGCCGGTCCTAAACCGCCGAAAACCCGCCATGCTCTGATATCATTAGAACCACCATTAAAATAAGATCTTACAAAAGGCATTGAACTCGAATTACCATACGGAATTCCGACCCCAATGAATTGTCGTAAAGCAAGGGTATGTTTGCCATTGAAGAGGCTGAAATACTTTCTGACATCAATATCGAATTTTACGAACTGGGAATAAGGAATGTTAAAAATACTTCTGGTCTTACCGGAAACGACCCCATCAATTTTTTCCTTGCTGTTGAAAAGACTGAAAATATTCCCAGCGGTTTCTACTTTCGCATTTAAATAGAAAGGATTTGGACGGTCTTTTTTACCGATTTCATTATAAATAAAATTATAGATCATTGAAGAAATTAAAACATCCTGCGTTTGGCGGTCTTTGTTGATCAGGGATTGCAAAAAAGTATTGTAAAGCGTCAACTGATTTCCCGAAAGTGAGTTTTGATAGTTGCTGTCGTTTACGATCAGCGCGGATAAATCATCAGAACTGATCTTGTTGTCGATAAAATCCTGGTATAAAGCAGGAGAGTAGCTTTGAAACAATTCGTTCCGAACATCGCGATCGGCTGGAAAAAAATCGTAATATTTATCTTTATTTCGGGTAAGACTGAGCTGTGAATTAAACAAAGAAAGACGGTGCGTCACAATATCATTCACATTGGCAAAATAATTTAAACTTCCATTAAAATTGATCCGCCCCAAACCAATATTATCCTGAACCGAGGTTCCCAAAATAATAGAAGAGTTGGGTGAATATTTTTTTGGAATGAGTTTCCAGGTTTTAAACGGCAATAAAAGTCGAGGGAAATTGAGAGAAACCTGCGCAGAAATTTCGTACGCCAGATCTCTTTTACTCGGATCTTTCGTACTGGTCACAGAACCGAAAGTTCCGGCAAGACTTGTAGTTAAATTCTCTGCGCCACCAAAAACATTACGACTTGTAAGATCGACCGAAGGTGAAACCCCAAAATTCAGGATCTGAGAATAGTTGATGTCGGTAGAAACTTTGAAATCATACTTGGAAAGAGGCGCGAGATAATAACTCACATCTAAAATACTGTCATTTTCTTTCCGCAAATTTTCATCATATTTAATGATGCTGAAATTATTCATTGCTGCGATATTCCTCTTTGTAAGGTCTAGATTTTTTTGGTTGTAGATCTCGCCTTTTCGTAAGATGATGGGTCTCCATAGCGACATGATCTTATACTGATCATCGAGTTTATAAAAATTTATTCCCAAAAGTGAATCTTTGACCGTGTTTGCAGTATCTGCAAGTTTTCCGAGAAGATGAACTTTGATATTGCCGATCGTTGTCTGTTTGAAAGGGGAATCCACAGAATCTTTATGAATATCCATGGTGAGAGGAACATTTTTCCGGCTTTGCAGCGTGTCTGCAGTAAAGTAAATATCTTCGTTGGAACTGTTAAATTTGTAGTAGCCACGATTTTTCATCACTTCATTGATCCTCTTAACTTCCTTTTCTAAAACGCTTTGATCTAAAATATTTTTGCCTTTTATCAAACTTTTACTCAGATCCTCTTCATAAATTGATTTAATCGCAGGATCTGGAATATTGTAATAATAGTCGCTGATTTTAGTGGCATCTTTGTGCGTGATCAAATAATTCGCCTGTGCTTTTTTTGCCGCAGAATCTAAATCGGTGCTGAATTTTACATCAGTGTCCCAATAGCCTTTATAAACCAAAAATTTTCGGATAGAATTAGCACTCGTTTCGGTCTTTCCCTGATCCAGGATTACGGGCGGTTGACCAATATTATGCATGAACCTTTCAAAAAATAAACTTTTGCCAAGATATTCCGGTTTATCATACCTGATAAAAAGGGAATCCCGCAGTTTCTGATCTCTCATATCCGATGGATATGTCATATAATCATTCAGAATAGAATCGTATTTCGGATTCGTAGAATTATAAAACCAAAGGCCAACCGGGAAAAGATACAGTGCTTTTTTATTTGGTTTCTGACTTACATAATTTGGAATTTCGTCATCGTAAACTTTGCCGTCTTGAAATTTAAAAGTATTTTTTGTCAAAAGATATTCACCTTGAGGTACTTTTTTTGTCGTACTACAAGCATATAGAAAGAGTACAGTCATTGCAGATGAAAAAAATAAGTAATACTTTTGAAAATATTTAGAAAAATGCTTACGGCTCATAAAATAAAAATTTTACAGTCTTTAGACCAAAAGAAGTTCAGACAAAAATACAATTTGTTTTTGGTTGAAGGCAACAAAACGGTCAAAGAAATACCATCTTCGGAGTATAAGATCAAAGAAATATTTTCTGTGAATCCCGGTTCTTTGTCGGTTGAAACATCTTTGATCACTGAAATTTTACCTTCCGAATTAAAAAAAATAAGTTTTTTGCAACATCCGAAAGATTCTGTCGCAGTTTGTGAATTAAAGGAGGAAAGAATTTTAGAAAACGATGGCGTTCAATTAATTTTAGATGGAATTCAGGATCCCGGAAACCTTGGTACGATCATTAGACTCGCAGATTGGTTTGGTATTTCGCAGATCATTTGCAGTGAAGATACCGTTGATTTTTATAATCCTAAAGTTATTCAGGCAAGTATGGGCTCATTTCTGCGCGTGAATTTGGTCTATAAAAATTTAGAAAGCTATCTTAGTAATTGTGATTCTGCAATTATTGGGACCGATATGGATGGAGAAAGTTTTTATGATTACAATTTCCCGAAAAAATTTAATTTAGTTTTGGGCAATGAAGGAAATGGAATTCGACCTGAAATCGAAAAATTACTAACCGACAAGATCACCATTCCAAGATTTGGAAAATCAAAAGCCACGGAAAGTTTAAACGTTTCTATGGCGACGGGAATTATTTTAGGACAGATCTTCAACAAAAAATAAAAACCGTCTCCTTTTACAGCGAGACGGTTTATTTTATATGAGTTGTTCCATACTGGAAGTCGTTCGGTTTTTCTGGTAATTTTCTAATTTTTGCCGTATAAATCTCAATATGATCGGCGCTAAATAAATTAAAGCTAAACCGATGGCTTTCTTTTTCCAGTTTGTATTTCGCAGGTTCTTTTTGGCAAAATTCCCGACAAAAGTTACGGCGGCAATTTTCAAGGTGTTTTCGATAACATTTAATCCGGCACCGCTTTTCGCAAACCCAAGAACGGAATGTCTGCTTAGTAAGGAGTCCTTCACAGTGTTTGAAACTTCTTTAAAAATTTCCTGTGTTTTTAAAGCAACTTTTGTTTCACCATCCGGTTGAATCTCGGACTTCAGATATTTGTCGGTAAAACCGTGCGTGAGTGCGCTCAAACTTTCTTTTGTATTTTCAAAAGTAAGCAACTCTTCCATCCCCGAAATATCTTTTTTTAGTAAAGCCTTTTTTCTTCGAAGTTCTTCCAGGCTTTCGTATTTGTTTCCCATAATATTAATCGTCTAAAGATTCAAGAATTTTATTAGCCACTTTGTTCTTAATCGTTTTTCTATTCATTAAAACAACAATTAAAATCAAAAGAAAACAGCCCGCCACGATGAGCAGTCCATAACCATAGTTATGGAGGTAAGTTCCAATGAGAAAACCAATCCCAAAAAGGAGGAGAAGCACAAAAAAGAGTAATGAAAACAAACCCAAAATAATGTAAATTGCTGTTCCCAAAATGGTTACCACTTTCTCGGTGGCTTCTAACTTGAGTAGATCTGCTCTTTTATAGGCATATTCTTTAATAAGATCCAACATGCTTTAATTTTTTATAAAGTTACAAAAAAAAGGAACTTATGATTAAGTTCCTTTTTATTAAGAGAATAAAACGGAAATTAATTTAAGATTTCAATCCGTCTAATTCGTTTTCAACGTCTTTCACTACTTCAGTAGTCTTTGCGATCGCCTGATCTTTGTATTTGTCGTAACCGTCTTTCACAGAAGTTACTACTTTGTCAGCAGTTTCTTTGAACTGAGAAGAAATGTTGCCATACTGATCTTTCACTTTGTTAGAAACATCTTGATATTGCTCTTTCGCTTTCTCAGAAACTTTTCCGTACTGATCAACTGCCTGATCTTTCAAATCGCTCGCTTTAGTTTTGATTTTTTTTCTTGTTTCAGTTCCTTCTTCCGGCGCATAAAGCATTCCTAACACTACACCTGCTGCAGCACCTGCAAGCAAACCAGCTAATACTCCTGCTACATTGTTATTACCTTTTTTTGACATCTTAGTTAATTTTTAATAGTTAATAAATATAATTGATGATTTCAATCTCTTATAAAGTTACAATTAATATACCATTGTTGCCATTCGATTTCTTAAAATATGTTAAATGTCATGAAGGTGTGAAATTATAAGAGCAATTGTTTCTTTCTTAGACAAATGCGTATTGTCAATTAAGATGGCGTCATCTGCCTTTCGAAGTGGTGCAACTTCTCGCTCGCTGTCTGTTTTGTCACGACTGGTCAAATTTTGCATTACTGACATTTCGTCCGTTTCAATTCCTAAAGATTGCAACTCCATGAATCTTCTTCTGGTTCGCTCTTCAACACTTGCGGTAAGAAAAAATTTGTAATCTGCATTTGGAAGCACTACGGTTCCAATATCGCGACCGTCTAAGATCACACCACCTTTTTTTGCAATTTCCCGTTGGGTTTCTAAAAGAAAATCTCGTACTTCTTTTTGACACGCAATCAAGCTTACGTTTGCTGCGACTTCATTGCTTCTGATTTGCTGAGAGATGTCTTTTCCATTAAGAAACATCACGAGTTCTTTATCAATAGGTTTAAATTCCAACTGAATTTCATTCAACCTGCTGAATAATTCCGGCAAATTAATTCCACCGTCTTTATTCGAACAGTTTTGTAGGGCGAAATAAGTAATTCCCCGGTAAAGCGCACCAGTGTCCATGTGAACAAGACCAAGTTCCTGCGCGATTATTTTGGAAATCGAACTTTTTCCGGTGGATGAATAGCCGTCGATAGCGATTACGGGTTTTCTCATAGCGCTAATTTCCTGATTTTTTTTGGAGAGGGCAAATAAATTGACATTCTGTGGGTAGAATTATCTTCTATTGCCGCTTACTTCGATCAGATCTAAAGTCAATCCGAACATGTTCACATTTGAAGAATTGTGATAGCGAATATGGGCATAATCGAAACGGAAAGAAGATATTTTAATTCCAAATCCAGCGGAAAGTCCCGCAAAACTTCGTTGGTCTAAAACCGCAAGTTCATTACCACGCTTTACATTATAACCAAAACGGATATTGAAGTTTTGTTCAGGAAAAAGTTCAGCACCGACTGAGAAATGATCCGCCAGTTTTCTTCCAAAATTTACTTCCTGACCATTATTATTAAAATCCTGAGAAATATTTAGTTTTTGCAGATCATGCGCTGTGATCGTTAATGCCACCGGAAAATCATCTAAAATTTTAGTGTAACCCAAATCTACGCGAAATGCTACATCTTCTCGAACGCCATTGAAAGGTTTGAACTGATACCCAAAATTACGGAATACCAATGCCACGGTTTCTTTAGATTGTGTATTATGATAGGTAACTCCAGCTGTTCCAACGACTGCCATTGAGGTGTAATTATCAATTCTTGAGGTCACGAAATTTGTGCCGCCTGCGATTGTCCAGTTTTCATCAAATTGATAGGCATAACCAACTCCGACAGAAGCGTCCATCGCGCCGAATTCACCGTCGATCGTTGCACTTTCGTCCGTTCTCGGCATTCTACCATAATCCATATACCGCGCATTGAAGGAAACCAAATGCGCTTCCCCTAAGTTTTTTACAAAAGCGATGGTTCCATATTTGGAGTCGGCGAGATAAGAGGCAAAATTTAAAGCGATCATTTGATCCTGGTCCAGATTCATTAATCCCGGATTCACTCCTGCAAAACTCACGTCGTAATCTCTAACGGAAACTGCGTCACCACCTAAAGCAGCCTGTCTTGCAGAAACCGGAATATTTAGAAATGGGTAAACGTTTGTCCCTTCCTGAGCAAACAAAATCACAGATAAAAATAGAAATGAAAGGAAGGTAGATTTTTTCAAATTGGTGTTTATTAGGGCAAAAATAATTCTTTTATATAATTTTTGAAAATATTTCTCTGTAAATATAAATCTATTAACGAAATTATTTGGGTTTCCTTATATTTGCAGTGCAAAAAAAGTAATAAAGTAAAAAAATGAAATACAAAAGAATTCTTCTTAAACTGAGCGGTGAAGCTTTGATGGGAAACCGGTCTTACGGAATTGACAATGACCGTTTGAAGGAATATGCTGCCGAAATACGCAAACTGGTAGATATTCATTGTGAAGTTGCCATTGTGATCGGTGGTGGAAATATTTTTCGCGGATTGGCAGGTGCTGCAAAAGGAATGGATAGAGTTCAGGGTGATTATATGGGAATGTTGGCAACCGTGATCAACGGAATGGCTTTACAGGGCGCTTTGGAAGATGCAGGAATTCATACAAGACTTCAGTCTGCGATCGAAATGGATAAAGTGGCAGAACCATTTATCAAAAGAAAAGCAACAAGACATTTAGAAAAAGGAAGAGTAGTAATTTTTGGCGCAGGAACAGGAAATCCTTATTTTACAACCGATACTGCTGCAACTTTAAGAGCTATCGAAATCGGTGCAGATGTTATTTTAAAAGGAACAAGAGTGGATGGAATTTATGATTCAGATCCAGAAAAAAATGCAGATGCAGTAAAATATAATTCTTTAACTTTCGAAGAAGTTTTTGAAAAAGGTTTGAAAGTGATGGACATGACCGCATTTACTTTAAGCCACGAAAATAAATTGCCTATTATTGTGTTTGATATGAATAAAGAAGGGAACCTTTTGAAAATCGTACAGGGAGAAAATATAGGAACTTTAGTCAACATATCTTAGTAAAAAAAGCAGATAAAAAGGAAATACCTTAAACTAGAAACAAAAAATTTATGGGAGATTTAGAAATGATCACAGAGATGGTTAAGCAGGAAATGGATGCTGCTATCAAACATTTGGACCATGCTTTTCAAAAAATCAGAGCCGGTCGTGCTTCTACGACGATGGTTCAAGACGTGATGGTTGAATATTACGGCGCGCCAACTCCTTTGAGTCAGGTTGCAAACGTAATGATTCCAGATGCGATGACGATTTCTATTCAACCGTGGGATAAAACTGCGATTGGAGCGATCGAAAAAGCAATTGTCAATTCAAATTTAGGATTTGCTCCGATGAACAATGGAGAAAGTATTACGTTGAATGTTCCACCATTAACGGAGGAAAGACGTATTCAGTTAGCGAAAAATGCAAAAGGCGAGTCTGATGCTACTAAAATTACCATCCGAAATGCAAGACAGGAAGGAATGAAAGATCTGAGAAAATTAGATGGTGTTTCTGAAGATCTAATTAAAGATGAAGAATCTAAAATTCAGGTTTTGACTGATAAATTCGTGAAAATTTGCGATGATCATTTGAAAACAAAAGAAGCAGAAATTATGAAAGTTTAATTTCATTTGTATAATATAAAAAAGCCGTTTCAAATATTTTTTGAAACGGCTTTAATTTTGTGAACTTTTTACCATCATCACAATCACTTTAAAATGGTAAAAAACTTTTATGACTTTTGTGGTAAAAAGCTTATGATCATTAAATATTATTTCATCACAGCTTACCTTTCTCTGCAAAACTGAAAATACTTCCCAATTTTATTTTAGAATAACTGTTCGATTTTATTTTAGAGGAATTGATCATCGCTTTGGCCAAAACTTCGGTTGGTAGTGGTTTTTGATCCTTAAACATTCCCAGTTTATTTGCAAACTTAATGATTTTCCCGCCCAGAACTTCGCCTGTTCTTTCGGTGTCTTTTCGTTCGAGCATTCCGGGTTGAAATATAGTGATCTTATTAAAGTGGAGATCTTTTACGCTTTTCTCCAGATCACCTTTCATTTTGGAATAGAAAATTTTTGATTTCGGATCAGCGCCGTAAGAGGAAACTAAAATATAATCTTCAACGTTGTTTTCTTTCGCAGTTTTCGCAAAATTATACTGGTATTCGTAATCTACTTTTCGCTGCGCTTCTTTACTTCCGGCATTTTTTAAAGTGGTTCCGAGACATGAAAAGGCGACGTCACCTTTTACCAGATCTTTCCATTCTTCGGGTTTTTCAAAATCGACGATATGCGTTTTCAATTTCGGATTTTCTATACTTAAAGGTTTTCTCACGAAAACATCAACTTCTTTATAATCTGAATCGTTCAGTAATTGATTGACCAGATCTTTTCCCGTAGCGCCGGTTGCGCCGATGATAAGTGCTTTCATAATTTTTTTGATTAGTAATAAGTAATTAGCAATGGGCAATCACTTTTACTGCATAAAATTACTAAATTTGAGGGAGATTCAACAATTACTTATTACCCATTTCTAATTACTCATATAATATGGATGCCAACGAAATTCTCGATTACTGTCTCGCGAAAAATGGAGTAGAAGAGACTTTTCCTTTCAATCCTGATACTTTGGTTTTAAAAGTGGGTGGAAAAATATTTTTATTAATGCCTTTGCAAAAACAACCTTTGAGTATTGCGGTAAAGACTGATCCGGAATGGAGCGCTGAACTTCGCGAGAAGCATCCGCAAATCGAAGGCGCTTATCACATGAATAAAACGCATTGGAATTCGGTTCTGTGTGAAGGTTTGAAAAAAGATTTAATCTGTAAAATGATCGATCAGTCCTATGATTTGATCGTAGCGTCTTTACCTAAAAAAATAAGGGAAGAAGTTTTCAATTCTTAAAAAATCAAGGTCAAAAATTAGATCTGTTTATTAAATTTTTCCTCTGAAATACTTCCAGTTTTGTGCACTCTATGAAAAATCCTATTCACTAAAACTTTTGCGCCTTTTGTGATTTTAAAACCTTAAAAGTTGAAATTTTCAGTTCGGATTTTATCTTCATCCAACCGCTCGATCAATTTCTCCAGATTTTCAAACTTGATTTCTTCGTGCAAAAATTCGCGGAAGTTTACAGAAATATCTTCGTCATAAATATCTCCATCAAAATCTAAAATATAAACTTCCACAGAAAGTTCATTCCCTGAAACCGTAGGATTGGTTCCGATACTGAGCATTCCTTTCAAATGTTGATCTTTTACAAAGACATCAACAATATATGCTCCTTTTTTAGGCAGAAGTTTCATCGAATTAACTTCAATATTAGCAGTCGGATAACCAATAGTTCTGCCGATCTTTTTACCGTGAATAACCTTTCCTGAAACTGAATAAACGTAACCCAACATTTCGTTCGCTTCTTTTACATTTCCGGCCGATAGTGCATTTCTGATCTGCGTTGAACTGATGTGTTTTTCGTGAAAATCAACGGCTTCAACCTGCTGAACTTCAAAACCAAATTCCGGAGCCATTTTTTCCAATAAGGCAAAGTCACCGCTTTTGTCTTTTCCGAAAGTATGATCGTGACCAATGATCAAATATTTCACATTTAATTTCTCAATTAAAATCTGTTTTACGAATTCTTCGCCACTCAGGTTGCGAAAAGCGGGATCAAATTCTTTCAGAAATAAGTGCTGAACGCCATGTTTTTCCAGAAAATAAGTTTTTTCTTCAATCGTATTCAATAATTTCAGATCGTCATTCGGACTGAAGATCGTTCTGGGATGCGGCCAAAAGGTGAGTAAGCCAGTTTCTAAACTTTTTAGTTTGCAAACGTTAATTAATTGATTGATAATAGATTGGTGACCAAGATGAACGCCGTCAAACATTCCGATGGAAAGTGCCAAAGGAGTTTTTTGGTGGTAATCTTGAAGATTTTTGATGATTTTCAAAAGAAGAAATTTTGATCGTGCAAATATGATAAAAATCTTCTTTTGAACCAATTGCAGATTAGGGAACTTTCATTATATTTGCAAACACGTAAAAATTTAGCAATGGCAAACCAAATTAAAGGAAAAATTTCTCAAATTATCGGTCCTGTAATCGATGTACATTTTGCAGATGCTGCAGAACTTCCAAGCATTTATGATGCATTGGAAATTACAAAAACCGACGGTAACAAAGTAATTCTCGAAGTAGAACAACATATTGGTGAAGATTCTGTAAGATGTATCGCAATGGATGCAACCGATGGTCTTCAAAGAGGTCAGGAAGTAATTTCTCAAGGAAGACAAATTACAATGCCTGTAGGTGACGAAGTTTATGGTCGTTTGTTTAATGTAGTTGGTGATGCGATTGACGGAATTCAACAAGTTTCAAAAGAAAATGGTTTACCAATACACAGAGAAGCGCCTAAATTTGATCAATTATCTACTTCTGCTGAAGTTCTTTTTACTGGTATTAAAGTAATCGACTTGGTAGAGCCTTATTCTAAAGGTGGTAAAATTGGTTTGTTCGGTGGTGCAGGTGTTGGTAAAACAGTACTGATCCAGGAATTGATCAATAATATTGCAAAAGGACACGGTGGACTTTCAGTTTTTGCCGGTGTTGGTGAAAGAACGAGAGAAGGAAATGACCTTTTGAGAGAGATGCTTGAATCAGGCATTATTAAATATGGTGATGAATTTATGCACTCTATGGAAAATGGAGGATGGGATTTATCTAAAATCGATCTTGAACAAATGAAAGACTCTAAATGTACTTTCGTTTTCGGACAAATGAATGAGCCACCTGGAGCAAGAGCCAGAGTTGCTTTGTCTGGTTTAACGATCGCTGAGTATTTTAGAGATGGGGACGGACAAGGACAGGGAAGAGACGTTTTGTTCTTCGTTGATAATATTTTCCGTTTTACACAAGCCGGTTCAGAAGTATCTGCATTACTTGGAAGAATGCCATCTGCAGTAGGTTACCAACCAACTTTGGCTTCAGAAATGGGTGCGATGCAAGAAAGAATTACCTCGACAAAAAATGGTTCAATTACTTCAGTTCAGGCGATTTATGTTCCTGCGGATGATTTAACGGATCCAGCTCCAGCAACTACTTTTGCTCACTTAGATGCAACTACGGTTTTGGATAGAAAAATTGCTTCATTAGGTATTTATCCTGCGGTTGATCCTTTGGCTTCAACTTCAAGAATTTTGACTCCTGAGATCTTAGGAGCTGAACATTACGACTGTGCTCAAAGAGTAAAAGAAATTCTACAAAAATATAAAGCATTACAGGATATCATCGCGATTCTTGGGATGGAAGAACTTTCGGAAGAAGATAAATCAGCGGTTTACCGTGCTAGAAAAGTACAGCGTTTCCTTTCTCAACCTTTCCACGTTGCAGAACAGTTTACAGGTTTGAAAGGAGTTTTGGTTGATATTAAGGACACTATCAAAGGATTTAATATGATCATCGATGGTGAATTAGATCACTTGCCAGAAGCAGCTTTCAACTTGAAAGGTACGATTGAAGAAGCGATCGAAGCTGGACAAAAAATGTTAGCGGAAAACGCGTAATAAATTTTAAATGTTAAATTTTAGATTTTAGATTGAGCGATCATTTAGAATTTAAAATCTATAATCTACAATTTTAAAAAATGAATATAAAGATATTAACCCCGGAATTTGTAGTTTTTGATGGTGAAGTGAGCTCTGTTTTGCTTCCCGGAAAAAATGGTGATTTCCATATTATGAAAGATCACGCTGCAATTGTAGCTTCATTGATCGGTGGAAAAGTTAGAATTTTCACCAATCAAATTGATGAGAGTTCTGCAATGCATTTCACCAGAGAAAACGAGAAAGAAAGTGTATTTTCTTTCGTTGTGAAAAGTGGTGTCATCGAATTCAATAATAACAAAGGAATTATTCTCGCAGAGTAAACACTTTGAAAATCATGTAAAATCCCGTCTTCGTTTGAAGGCGGGATTTTTTTTTATAGAATTACCATTAAAATATCTTTCTAACATTGATGATATTGTGTTTTATTTAACATAAATATCTCATTTTAAAACTTTTGATTTTCTTAAATTTGATAGTAATTCTTTTATTCCTGATCGGTTAAATCGACGGGAGTTCAATAAAACATTAATTTTCAAAACAATCAAATCAATTTAGAATGGAAATTTCTTTAAAAAACCAAGTTGCTGTCATCACAGGTTCCTCCAGCGGAATAGGAGCTGGAATTGCAAAATCAATGTCAGGATCTGGTGCAACGGTCGTTATTAATTATCCTTATGAAGGTGCATTAGATCAGGCAAACGCAGTTTTAAAAGAAATTACCGACAAGGGCGGAAAAGGAATTATTTGTCAGTGCGACGTTTCCAAAGAAGACGAAGTCATTAAAATGTTTCAGGACGTTGTTTCCCAACTGGGAACGGTAGATATTTTAGTGAATAATGCCGGAATTCAAAAAGATTCTCCGTTTACTGAAATGACAATCGATCAATGGAATGCCGTGATTGGCGTCAACTTAACAGGACAGTTTCTTTGTGCAAGAGAAGCGATTAAAGAATTCCTACGCCGTGGAATTGATCCTGCCAAATCTGTGGCGTGTGGAAAAATCATTAATATTTCTTCCGTTCACGAAATTATTCCCTGGGCAAAACACGCGAATTATGCTTCCAGTAAAGGTGCAATTCGAATGTTGATGCAAACTTTGGCACAGGAATATGGTGCCGAGAAAATTCGCGTAAATTCAATTTGTCCGGGTGCAATACAAACACCCATCAATAAAAGCGCATGGGATACGCCGGAAGCATTGAATTCTTTGTTAACTTTAATTCCATACAACAGAATTGGGCAACCCGAAGATATCGGAAATCTTGCCGTATTTTTAGCAAGTGATTTTTCAGATTATATTACAGGAGCAAGTATTTTCATCGATGGTGGAATGACGACTTTCGAGAGTTTTTCTACCGGTGGATAATATTTTTTGGGCGCCTATTTCCGCCTTCCACTCCCGCTTTTTTGCTCCTCGTACCTCGTCACAAAAAGAGCTCCGTTCAAGTCGGGGCGCAGTTCGCAGCCAGGAATAAAGATCGTATTTTCAATTAAAATATTTTTAAAATTCACCATTCACCCATTTATAATTCACAAATAAAAAACATGACTGAAGAAAGTAAAAGACTGAGCGATGTAGCCTGGAAAAAATGGGGACCTTACGTCAGCAATCGGGAATGGGGTTTGGTTCGCGAAGATTACAGTGCAGATGGTGACGCCTGGAATTATACTAATCATGACACCGCCGAAGCAAAAACTTACCGATGGGGTGAAGAAGGAATATGCGGAATTTGTGACGATACGCAGTTGATGGTTTTTTCTTTAGGTCTTTGGAATAAGAAAGATAAAATGCTGAAGGAGCGATTTTTCGGACTTACCAATGCTCAGGGAAATCATGGCGAAGATGTGAAGGAATATTTCTATTATTTAGACAACACTCCAACGCATTCTTACATGAAAATGCTCTACAAATATCCTCAGAATGCCTTTCCTTACGACGATTTAATTCAGAAAAATGCAGAGAGAGGAAAACTGGATCCGGAATATGAACTAATCGATACAGGAATTTTCGATAACAATGAATATTTTGATGTTTTTATTGAATATGCAAAAGTTTCTCCCACGGATATTCTCGTCAAAATTTCAGTAACTAATAAATCTGAGAATGAGGCGCCGCTCGTAATTTTACCCACGATTTGGTTTAGAAATACCTGGAGTTGGGGATATCAAAATTATAAACCAAAATTATGTTCAACGGTTGAAAATTGCATCAACATCAACCATAAGGAAGTCGCATTTAAAAATTTTTACGCGAAGGAAAAATCTTCTGCTATTTTCTGCGATAATGAAAGCAATAATCTGCGGCTTTATAATTCCCCAAATTCAGAACCCTTTCATAAAGACGGAATTAATAATTTCGTACTAAGTGGAAAGCAACAGTGTATTAATCCCGAAAATTTTGGAACCAAAGCTTCCTTTTTAATTGAGGATGTGATTGCCGCAAAATCTTCCAGAACTTTTGAATTTAGAATAAGTGATCACGATTTAGAAAAACCTTTTGAAGATTTCGATCATTTTTTTGATCTTCGGAAAAAGGAAGCAGATGATTTTTACGCAGATATTCAACATGGAATTACTTCAGACGACGAAAAATTAGTCCAGAGACAAGCTTTCGCAGGGATGTTATGGAATAAGCAATTCTATCATTATAATATTTTCAAATGGTTAAAAGGCGATCCTTCCGAACCGATTCCGCCGAAATCCCGGGATAAGATCCGGAATTATGACTGGAAACATCTTGATAATTTTGATATCATTTCGATGCCCGATAAATGGGAATATCCGTGGTATGCAACTTGGGATTCGGCTTTTCACTGTATCAGTTTTTCTTTGATAGATCCCGATTTTGCGAAAGAGCAACTCAAACTGTTTACCCTCGACTGGTATATGCATCCGAATGGTCAACTTCCGGCGTACGAATGGGATTTCTCTGATGTAAATCCGCCGGTTCACGCATGGGCTGTTTTTCGCGTTTTTAAGATTGATGAAAAAATGAAAGGAACACCAGATCTAAAGTTTTTAGAATCTGTCTTTCAAAAATTGCTCATGAATTTTACATGGTGGGTGAATAAAAAAGATGTCAACGGAAATAATATTTTTGAAGGCGGATTTCTGGGTTTAGATAATATTGGAGTTTTCGATCGCAGTGATACTTTACCAAATGGCGAAAGTCTGGAACAGGCAGATGGAACAAGCTGGATGGCGATGTATTCTTTGAACATGATGAGAATTGCGATAGAATTGGCGCAATACAACAACATCTATGAAGAAATGGCCACGAAATTTTTTGAGCATTTCCTTTATATAGCCAATGCTTTAGACAATATGGGAGATGATGCTTTCTCTCTCTGGGACGATCAGGATGAATTTTTCTATGATGCGATCACGACCAATAGCGGCGAAAATATGTTCCTGCGTTTACGGACCATTGTGGGACTTATTCCAATGTTTGCGGTGGAAGTCATTGAAGATGAAATTTTACAGAAACTTCCGCTTTTCAAAGCTAGGATGGATTGGGTACTGAAGAACAAAAAGGAACTTGCAGGCTTAGTCTCACATTGGGAAGTAAAAGGGCAGGATTCCAAACACTTGCTGAGTTTACTGAGAGGTCACCGTTTGAAAAGGTTACTGGCGAGAATGCTCGACGAAAAAGAATTTCTGAGCGATTACGGCGTTCGTGCACTTTCAAAAATTTATGAGGAAAATCCTTTTCAAATTCAGCTGAATGGGATGGATTATTCGGTGAAATATACGCCTGCAGAAAGTGACAGCGGTTTATTTGGTGGCAACAGCAACTGGCGCGGACCAATTTGGTTTCCGATCAATTTTCTCATCATCGAAAGTTTACAGCGATTTTTCTTTTATTACAGTCCGGATTTCCTGGTCGAATATCCGACAGGAAGTGGAAAATATTCTAATCTTGATGAGATCGCAACCTCTTTAGGAAAGCGGCTTTCCAAAATTTTTCTTAAAGATGAAAATGGCAATCGCGCTGTCAACGGCCAATATCCAAGATTTCAAACCGATGAAGATTTCAAAGATTATATTTTATTTTACGAATATTTTCATGGCGATAACGGAAGAGGCGTGGGAGCTTCGCACCAAACAGGATGGACAGGTTTGATCACCAAAATTCTTCAACCTAGATTAGAGCAAAAAGCATCAGCAATTGCAGAGACGAAAGCCGTAAAATAAAAATTTTAAATGTTTTCTCCCTTTTTGTAATATTTTTGCAGAATAAAATTGGAATATTTAAAATTCCATGATATGCTCGTGATATAAAGTAAACTACAAACTTAGAATAACGCCGTTTTCTTTTAATTGCTGAATTGGTTTAGAAAACCAGAATAATTCGAAGTCTTCAAAGATTTCTTCAAATTGATTTTTCAACTGTTGCAACGTTATTTTCTTTGGATTTTCTGTGGAATTTTCCTTAAAGATTTTGAGTAACCATTCTGCCTTTTCTCTTTCTAATTCGAGCTTTACAATATTTGTTCGGAGATGAAAGGTAAGTTTTGTAAACTCAAAAGTTCCGGCTTTTGTTCTTTTTACAAAATTTTCAGTTTGCGGATTTTTATCCAGGAAAACTAATTTTGAATTTGCTTTAAAAATAAAATTCTCTTCTTCTAAAAGGCAATCGTGAATATAATCTGGATGAATCGTCGTTTTCGGAATTTTGAAATCAAACCAGTCTTTTAAGGGAAGGTCAAAGTTAATTCCGTGCATAAAATTGAGTAAAGATTTCTTTAAGCCAAAACTAAATTTGCTGTGATCAATCCCTGTACTATCGGTAAATTCAATATCGTTATTGGCGAATAAAATTTCTTTTTTAAGCGGTTGAACTCCAAATTCATCAGGATTTTTTCCGATTGGTGAATGCGCCGTCATCGAAAACTGATGCCAAAAACCGCTTTGCAAAATTCCCATCTCGAAAAGCTGACGAACCATTTCCAAAGAATCTACCGTTTCCTGAACCGTTTGCGTCGGAAAACCAAACATCAAATAGGAGTGAACCATAACTCCGGCTTCAGTGAAATTTCGAGTTACTTTCGCAACTTGATCTACAGAAACGCCTTTGTCTATTAATTTTAGCAAACGATCACTCGCAACTTCCAGTCCGCCCGAAACTGCCACCAAACCTGAGATCTTCAATAAGAAACATAAATCTTTAGTAAAACTTTTTTCAAATCTAATATTCGTCCACCAAGTCACGACTAAATTTCTACGAAGAATTTCTAATGCAACTTCACGCATCAAAGCCGGTGGTGCAGCTTCGTCCACGAAATGAAAACCTGTTTCGCCAGTTTGTGCGATTAATTCTTGCATTCTGTCCACTAAAATCTTAGCAGAAATGGGTTCGTACATTTTCACGTAATCTAAAGAAATATCGCAAAAAGTACATTTTCCCCAATAGCAACCGTGCGCCATTGTCAATTTATTCCATCGTCCGTCGCTCCATAAACTGTGCATCGGATTGGCAATTTCTATGACCGAAATGTATTTATCTAAAAGCAGATCGCTGTAATCCGGAGTTCCAATAAAAGCTTGCTTGTAGTCGGGTTTTGAAGTGTTATTTTTATAAGTTACTTCCTGATTTTCTAAAATAAAAGTTCTTTTGAATTCTCCTTCAGAAATATTTGAATTCAAAATCGCATTTTCATAAACCAGGTCAATCGGTAATTCGCCATCATCTAAAGTGATATAATCGAAAAACTCGAAAACTCTCGCATCTTTCAGTTCGCGAAGTTCCGTATTTGGAAAACCGCCGCCCATAACAATTCTCAGGTTTGGATAATTTGCCTTTATAAATTGTGCAGACCGAAAAGCAGCATATAAATTCCCCGGAAACGGCACGGAAAAGCAAACCATTTTCGGTTGGATAAGATCTAATTTTTCCTTTAAGATCTTTAAGGTAAATTCATCTGTAAAAGTTTGAGGAGCATTTAACTTTGAATACAATTCATCAAAAGAATTCGCACTTTGACCGATTCGTTCTGCATATCTGCTAAAACCGAAATCAGCATCAATATTTTCGACAATATAATCTGAAATATCTTCTAAATATAAAGTGGCAAGATGTTTCGCTTTATCTTGTAATCCCATATTTCCGAACGCAAACTCCATATCATCGAGCTGATTAAAACGTGATGCTTCCGGCAAAAAATTCATTGTGCAAATCTGTCTTGCTAAAGTTGGATTTTTATTTTGTAGAAAGAGAATAACCTGCTCGATGGTTTTGATATATTCATCTCTTAAAGCAAAAATTCGCTTTGAATTTTCGGAAGTTTCTGGTGAATCAATATTTTTTGAAAAGACTTTTTCAATTCCGTTTTTTGAAAATAATGCCAATATGACTTCAATTCCAAGATCAATTTGATGACTTGAAATATTTTTGGTGTTCAAAAACCCTTTAATATAAGCCGTTGCCGGATAAGGCGTATTGAGCTGAGTAAAAGGCGGAGTGATGAGAAGGAGATCTTTCAATAGGAATCTTTTTGCAAATTTATTGTAAATAACTTAACCACAAAAGTCACAAGAGTATGCTGAATTAATATGTAAAAAAGTGTAGTAAATGGCAAAAACTTATAATAGAATTTTTTAAACCACAAAATTAACAAAAGTGAAAAGCAAAAAGATCTTTGAATTAAAGTTCAAATAAGTAAAACGCTGTTGCTTCAACCTTTTTTTATCTTTAATACGAAATCTTTAACCTTCAAAATATTAAAAACTTTTGTGACTTATGTGGTTTTAAATTTATAAATCAAAATCACCTGCAGCTTCAGGTTGGTAAATAATTTCATCGATGACAATTTTCGTCATTCCGGAAGGAATTAACCAGTCGATTTCATCGTGAACACGGTAACCAATTAAAGCAGAGGCAACCGAGGAAAAAATGGAAATTTTATTTTCTTTGATATTCGCCAAATGTGGATAAACAATTTGAAACTGAACGCTGTTTTTATTGTTTTGAAAATGAATTTTTACAATAGAATTCATGGTTACTACATCTTTCGGAATATCTTCGGACGAAACTATTTTCGCACTGTGTAACTCTGCCAATAATTTATCTGCATCTTCTTTTTTAATCGCATTCTTCAGTTTTGCATCGCGAATTGCATTATGAATTCTGGTGCTATCTTGTTTGGTTATAATGATTTGTTCCATATTTTGTTTTTAGTTTGGGGTATTAAAAAACCGTCTGAATTTTTCAAACGGTTTATATAAATAAATTTTTGAAAAATACTATCGGTCTTTAAATTGAAGATTTTTTTCCTCCAATAATTTCTTTTCCTGCTCTTTATAAAATCCTGAAACTAATTTTTTCTGAATTTCTTCAAATGCAGCCAATGTTTCATTGATCTCAGAATCGGTATGCGATGCTGTTGGTATTAATCTTAATAAAATCATTCCTTTTGGAATCACAGGATAAATTACAACTGAAGTAAATATTCCGAAATTCTCTCTTAGATCTCTGGAAAGTAGAGTAGCTTCAACCGTTGAACCCTGCATCATTACAGGCGTCACACAAGTGTTTGAACCACCGATGTTGAAACCTCTTTCGATAAGTCCGTTTTGTAATTTATGTACGTTTTCCCACAATTTTGCTTTAATTTCAGGTCGTGTTCTTAAAAGATCCAATCTTTTTAAACCTCCGATAACCATTGGCATTGTTAAAGATTTTGCAAAAACCTGCGAGCGTAAATTGTATTTTAAAATACGGATGATATCTGCATCACCTGCTATAAAAGCTCCGAAACCTGCCATCGATTTTGCGAAAGTCGAAAAGTAAACATCAATTTGATCCTGACAACCTTGCTCTTCACCTGCACCGGCTCCGGTTTCTCCTAAAGTTCCGAATCCATGAGCATCATCAACTAAAAGTCTAAAACTAAATTTAGATTTCAAAGCACAGATCTCTTTGATCTTACCCTGCAAACCACGCATTCCGAAGACACCTTCTGTAATCACCAAAATTCCGCCTCCCTGTTCCTGCGCCACTTTTGTTGCACGAACAAGATTTTTTTCCAGACTTTCGATATCATTGTGTTTGTAGGTAAAACTTTTACCCATGTGCAAACGCACTCCATCAACGATACAAGCGTGAGAATCGGCATCATACACGATCACATCATGTCTTCCGACCAAGGCATCAATCGTGGAAACCATTCCCTGATAACCAAAGTTTAAGAGATAAGCTGCTTCTTTATCTACAAATTCTGCTAACTCTCTTTCCAGTTGCTGGTGCTCTTCTGTTTCGCCAGACATTGCTCTGGCTCCCATTGGATAAAACATTCCGTATTGTGCAGCTGCTTTTGCATCAGCTTCTAAAACTTCCGGGTGGTTACAAAGGCCTAAATAATCATTGGCACTCCAAAATATAACTTCTCTTCCTTGAAACCTCATTCTTGGACCAATAGGACCTTCTAACTTTGGGAAAACAAAATATCCTTCTGCATAATCTGCAAACTGGCCCAATGGACCTGGATTTCCCCGAAGACGATCAAAAATATCTGTCATTATTTTATCTTATTATTTTGTAATTTATGAAAAAAAATTGAATTAATTTATACTACAAAAAAAACCTTTCGGCTATTACAAAAAGGTTTTTTAATTTTCTTTTACGCTATATTATTTTATTACTTCCGTTTTGAAGACTTCTTCGTAATTAGGAACACCATTATTGATGAAACCCTGTTCTTCCATCCACTGATCACTGTAAACCTTGGTGATATATCTGGACCCGTGATCTGGAAAAATCGCTACTACGACATCATCTGCTGAAAACTCATGAGAACTGGCGTATTGTAATAGACCCTGAACAACTGCTCCGGTTGTGTAACCTCCCATGATGGCTTCTTTCAAAGCAATTTCACGAGTTCTGTAAGCAGACATTTCATCATTTACCCGTACAAATTCATCAATTTTATCAAACAAAAGAGCTGAAGGAATTAAATTTTTCCCCATTCCTTCGATCTGATATGGATGAATATCCGAGGTGTTAATTTTTCCCGTGTCTTTGAAACCTTTTAATATCGATCCTGAAGCGTCGACTCCGATAATTTTAATGTTTGGATTTTGCTCCTTCAAAAATTTAGCAGAACCTGATAAAGTTCCTCCTGTTCCTGTACAGGCAATAAGATGCGTAATTTTTCCCTCTGTTTGTTTCCATATTTCAGGACCAGTTGATTGATAATGCGCATCAATATTAAGTTCATTGAAATATTGATTGATATATAAAGAATCTGGAATTTCAGATGCTATTCTTTTTGCAACTTCGTAGTAAGATCTTGGATCATCAGGCGCAACGTTGGCAGGACAAATATAAACGGTAGCTCCCAAAGCTTTCAAATAGGCGATCTTCTCAGCTTTCGTTTTATCGCTAACTGCTAAAATACATTTGTAACCTTTGATAATAGAAACCATTGCGATCGAAAAACCAGTGTTACCAGAAGTAGTTTCTACGATCGTAGATCCGGGTTTCAAAAGTCCTTTTTTTTCTGCCGCTTCTATGATATGAATTGCAATTCTGTCCTTGGTAGAATGACCAGGATTACAAGATTCTAGTTTCGCATATACTGTTGCAGAAATATCTTTGGTCACCTTATTTAATTTAACCAAAGGTGTATGACCGATTAAGCCAAGAATGTTATCGTAAACATGAGTCATTGTTTCATTTTTTCTCTAGAAAACCGTGAGCGCAAAAATACGAAAAATTTAATAATTCAACAATTTATATGAAGTTTTATGATATATCGCATCTCCTGTAAAAGAGTTTTCAAAATTATTTTGCAACCTAGCCGGACAAGAATCACGCCAAGTCATTTAAAATTTGTTAAAATATCTGAATAGTAACCTAAAATCCCTATTTTCGCACTATTGAATTTTTATCTATGAAAAACTGGTCTTTTAAACGATGGAATACCCTTTTGGGATGGGTTGTTTTCGTTATTGCATTTCTTACTTATTTATCAACCATGGAACCGAATTTCAGTTTCTGGGATTGTGGAGAATATATTTCCTCCGCTGTAAAACTGGAGGTTACGCATGCTCCCGGATCAGCACTTTTCCAATTGGTAGGAGCGGTTTTCGCAATGTTTGCATTTGGTAATGGGGAACATTATTCCATCGTGATCAACTCAATGTCGGCTCTGTTTAGTGCATTTACCATTCTCTTTTTGTTTTGGACGATTACACATTTGGTCAGAAGACTTTTAAATAAAGACTTTAGTGAAATTACAATTCATCAGGAGATCTCTATTCTTTTTGCTGGAGTTGTGGGCGCTTTATGTTTTACTTTTTCTGATACTTTTTGGTTTTCGGCGGTAGAAGGCGAAGTTTACTCGATGACAAGTATGTTTATTGCGCTCTTAATTTGGTTGATTACGAAGTGGGAAAACGAATATCATGATATTGATAATGAAAGATGGATCATCTTAATTTTCTTTGTAACTGGTTTATCTGTGGGTGTTCACATGATGTGTATGTTGGCAATACCGGCGATTTGTTTAATATATTATGCGAGAAATTATGAGTTTACGTGGAAAAGCTTTCTTTGGGCAAATCTCTTCACTCTCGTTATTTTAGGAATTGTGTTTAAAGGAATCTTCCCTTTAATAATGACTCTATTTGGAAAAATGGAAATTTTCGCTGTCAATGGAATTGGTCTTCCATTTCACTACGGAACTATATTCGCGTTTCTTATTTTAGTGGCAGTTTGCTACTTCGCGATTAAATATGCGAAGAGATCAAAGAAAAATATCTATCAAACCATTATTTTATCGGTTGTTTATATGATGATCGGTTTCTCTTGCTGGATGGTAATTCCTATTCGTGCAACTGCAAATCCACCCATGAATTTAAATAATCCTGACAACGCCATCGGCATGTTAGATTATTACAACCGTGTGCAATATGGAGACTGGCCGACTTCTTATGGTCAAAATTACACTGCTTATCTGGATGCGAACGGAATTCAGAAAAATGAAGACGGCAGTTATAAAACTGAAAAAACGGGCGACGTTTACGAGAAAGACGAAAAATCAGGTACCTACAGAAGAGTTGGCGATCGTTTCAATTACGTTTTCAGCCAGGATCATGTAAGTTTTATGCCGAGAATGTTTAGTGAAGATAAAGATGTGATGGCTAATTACATTTCGATGTATGGCGCACCGGATTTCTCCTTTAATTATGCCAATGAAGATATTGCAGACAATCCTGAAGCGAAAAAAATATTTCAGGATCTCCGCACAAAATACGAAGAAGGAACCATTAAAGCAGATGATTATTTAAAAGTAAAAAAATACAACTTAATCAATGTTCAAAGACCTTCTTTAGCACAAAATTTAGATTATTTCATCACCTTCCAAAACGGATATTATTTTATGAGATATCTGATGTGGAATTTCGTAGGTCGACAAAATGACCTCGAAGGACACATGGAAAATAATAAAGGAAACTGGATTTCCGGAATTCCATTTATTGATAACGCAATGTGGGGCGACCAGAGTAAAATGCCTGCGAAATTTAAAAATGAAAGCACCGTTGCATTTTTCTTTTTGCCGTTATTATTAGGGATCATCGGGTTTTTCTTCCAGTTGAAAAGAGATTTTGGACGATTTTATGCGATCCTGTCCTTATTTATATTGACTAGTGTGGGAATTGTATTTTACACTGGTGTCAAACCTTTTGAAGTTCGCGAAAGAGATTACGCGATGGTCGGATCTTTCTATGCTTTTGCGATCTGGATCGGTTTAGGAGCCGGAGCTTTGCTTTGGTATCTACAAACAAAAGTAAAATCAAACACGGTCAACATTGGAGCCGGAATTCTTCTTCTTGGAGTTCCATTAATGATGGGTTTCCAGAATTATAATGTCCACGACAGAAGCAACCGCTACACTGCATATGATTATGCATATTCAACCTTGAAATCTTTACCCAAAAATGATATTCTCTTTGTTTATGGTGATAATGACACCTATCCGATTTGGGGAATGCAGGAAACGTCGGGACTTCGGGATGATGTGAAAGTGGTGAATTTCACTTTGCTTTCTACGCCCTGGAATATCGATCAGGTAAAACGCAGAACTTACAATTCAATGCCTGTTCCGTCGGTTTTAAATCATGATGATTACCGCGATGGAACGAATGATCAGATCTATCTGATGACGAAAGATGACTGGAAAAATGTTTTCGCTAACCTAAAAGAGCAGGGAGCGCCGGAAACAACTTTTGCTGGTTTCCGAAAATTTCAGACTCAGGATTCAATGACTTTAAAAGAAGCCATGAATTTCATCAAAACAAAATCAGAAGACAAAGACGAAATTTTGAAACTGCTTTTTGGAGATGCAAAATTTGAGAAATTCAATTTTTTGCCGGTTTCTAAATTTATAATGCCTGTAAATAAAGCAAATGCGGTAAAATCAGGAACCATCGAAGCGAAAGATCTGCCACAAGTTGTAGATCAGATCACGATTGAATATAAGAGCAACAGTATGTTTAAAAACAATTTATTGCTGCTGGATATTTTAGCGAACTTCGACTGGAAAAGGCCGATCAATTTCTCTTCAGGTGGAATTTACGATCCTGAAAATATTTTTTATCTAGGAGATTATTTACAGTACGATGGTTTCAGTTACCGACTGGTTCCAATTAAAACTGATGAAAGAGAAGATGGAGAAATGGGTAGAGTAGATGCCAATTCCTTGTACAAAACCATTAAAAATTATAAATGGGGTAATTTCAAAGACCTGAAAGTTCATTTTGATGAAACTTGTACGCAAAATATAGTGAGCTACAGAAGTTCGGTAAGTCGCGCTGCAGAAGCACTTTCGCTCTCCGGCCAAAATGCAAAAGCAGTTGAATTACTCGATTTGGTTTCAAAAGAAATTCCGGTTGTTAAATATGATGATCCGAGATCTTTAAGTTCCATTGTTTACGGTTACATCGTTTCCGGGCAGGAACAGAAAGGATTGAAACTGGCTGAAGAACTCAAAAAAGGAATCTTTACGGAGTATGATTATTACAACAGTCTGTCACCGGGTGAGCAAAGATTTGTGGCAAGACAAATGCGTACAAAACCAATGGAATATTCCCTGATTGTAGGTGCAGTTTCAGATGCTTATAAAAAAATCGGTCAGCAGGAAAAAGGATATTCTTACTTAGTAAAATCCATTGAACCAATTGATAAAAGGTTTAATATTTTCGTAAAAGATCTTCAGACAATGGGCAAAGAAAAAGCCATCAAGCAATCTGAGAATGTGCAGAAAATCACGCCTTTTTATACCTATTTATTTGACGTGATGAATCCTTATGACTCTACTTATTCCAAAGAAAAAGAAGAGCAGATCACGAGTGCTATTATGAAAGCAACTCAATAGTTGAAGCGTAAAAAATAGTAGTTACGAAAAATTCTTAAGAAAAATGACGGTCGCAGAATACATCAAAAAAGTTCCAAAGGCAGAATTACATCTCCATATCGAAGGAAGTTTTGAACCTGAATTAATGTTCGAAATTGCCCAAAGAAATAAGGTCGAAATTCCTTATAAAAATGTTGAAGCAGTAAAACAGGCATATCAATTTGGGAACTTACAAGATTTTCTGGATATTTATTATGCCGGTGCAAATGTTCTTCTTCACGAGCAGGATTTTTATGATCTCACAATGGCTTATTTTAAGCATTGCGTTGAAGAAAATATCGTGCATGCAGAGATCATGTTCGATCCGCAAACACATACCAAAAGAGGCGTGGAATTTTCGACAGTTATTAATGGAATTCAGCGTGCGAGAGAAGATGCCGAAAAAAATCATGGAATTTCGTCTTTATTGATCATGAGTTATTTGCGTCATTTATCGGAAGAAGATGCCTTTGAAACATTGCAACAGTCTCTTCCTTACAGACATTTAATCACAATGGTTGGATTAGATTCTTCTGAAAAAGGAAATCCACCTTCAAAATTTCAAAAAGTTTTTGAAGCTTCGGTTGAAGAAGGCTATATTCCTGTTGCCCATGCCGGAGAAGAAGGTCCAGCCGAGTATATTTGGGAAGCTTTAGATTTATTAAAGGTTGCCAGGATCGATCATGGAAATAATTGTCTGACAGATCCAAAACTGGTTGAAAGATTGGTTTCAGAAAAAATGGCGTTAACGGTTTGTCCGCTTTCAAATACCGCACTGAGAAATGTAGATGATATCAAAAATCATCCTTTAAAACAGATGTTGGATTTAGGTTTAAAAGTAACCGTGAATTCAGACGATCCCGCTTATTTTGGTGGTTATTTGACTCAAAACTATTTAAGCGTCATTGAAGCTTTAGATTTATCTTTGGAGGAAGTAAAACAATTGGTTCGCAATTCTTTCGAGTATTCATTTCTTTCGGAGGAGGAAAAATTCAAATATTTGGAAAAGATTTAAATCTCAACTTTGAAAGTTGAAGAAGATCTCCTTTATCAAATTTAAAAATTATTCCAATCCCCCGAATGTTGAACAATCTATCATTGTAGAAATAATTGTTTATAAACATTCGTTGTTTTCGCAACTCTTGTAAAATTTTAAAATATTGCTCTGGTCATCCAACTATTTGGATGGTCGCTTTTTCTTAATTATTTTCGCTTTCCATCGATATTTAAAAAAAATGTAAATAAAAAGGTGAAATAACCCGACTTTTCTATAGGGTTTTTAGGTAGTTTTGTGAAAAGTCAATATCATGAAACAATTTTTACTCCTTTTTACCTTATGCTCCGGAATGTTATTTTCGCAGCAAATCAAAGAAAATGACATTCCTGGAAAGGTTTATCCTGTCAATATCAGTGCGTTAGAAAGTGCTGTCAATTTGCAGAGATCATCGCAGAAACAAATTAAAAACTTAAGCATCACTTTACCCAATTACAATGGGGAGAAGGTGACTTATAATTTAAAGGAAAACGACCTTTCCGGTGAAAGATCTACTGATCTGACCACTTTTAATGGCGTTTCATCTGACGGAAGTGCAACTTTAAAATTATCTCTTTTTTCTGATCATTTCGTAGCCATCATTAAAAATAAAGAGGGCTATTTTTATGTAGAACAGTATAAAACTTCTGCCACAAACTATAGAGTTTATCCGGCTTTCGCAGATTTTGGCACAAATTTCACCTGTGATAATGGCGCCAGTGCAGATATTATGAGAGAGTTAAATGCTGTAAAAGAAAACCTCTCTTCAAAAATTTCCGCTCCTAATTTTCCCTATGGTAATCAAATCAGAAAATTTAGAATGGCGATTGCAACTACAGGTGAATTTACGCAGGCATTTGGGGGCAATCAAAACACTGCTTTGGCAGAAGCCTTAAGCATGTTGAATTTGATCAATTTAATTTATGAATCTGAGGTCTCAATTTCATTTAACGTCATTTCAAAAACCACCGATAAAACATTAATCTTCACCGATCCAGCTACTGATCCTTTCACGGTAGATCCATCATTTGCAAGTGCAGCTAATTCGCAGGCAGGTTTTGTAACTATGAATGGTAATGGAACTTTACCGTATGCATTATATGATATCGGACATACCTTTAACATCATCACAACTGGCGGTGCTCAAGGTCAGGCTGGAAATCAACCTTGTAGTAACACTTCAAAAGCCAGAGCGTGCAGCCAGTGGAATGTAACATTACCAAAAAGTATAACTGCCAATTTAATAGTTCACGAAATGGGACATCAGTTTACAGCTGGTCATACTTTTAATGCTGTAGGCGGAAGCGCAGGAAGTCCGACTTTTTGTACATCTGGATGGAATGCTGCTGCTGCTGTTGAACCGGGTTCCGGAACCACGATCATGAGTTACGGAAATAACTGTATGATCCCCGCGAATCAAACCAATACAGGAAATAATGGATTAAATTATTTTAACGCAAAAAGTCTGGATCAGATCACCGCTAACTTAACCGGACCAGGAAGTTGTTTTGTCGCACAAAATACGGCTAATCTTCTACCAACGGCAAATGCAGGAGGTGATATTACCATCCCATTTAATACTCCGTTTCAATTAAAAGGAATTGCTTCTGATCCAAATGACACTAATTTATCTTACACTTGGGAACAGGCAGATGTTGCAAGCGCAAATGATAAAGGAGCTTTTGGAAATTCAATAGCTGGTGTGGGTGGTTACACGGCAAATAACAGTACTGCGAGTGCACCCTTGTTTAGATCTTTGCAAAGTAATTCCAGTACAGAACGAACTTTTCCAAGTATGCAGTTCATCCTTAATAATCAAAATGTGCCACCAACGAATGAAGCAGAAGTTTTACCTGCTGTTGCACGGTCAATGAAATTTAGATTTACAGTTAGAGATAATAATGCACTTTCGGGTGGTTTAGATTCAGATGAAATGATCGTAACAGTTGCGAACAGTGGGCCACTTCAGGTTACATCGCCTTCTGCGGCAGGAATTTCCATCGCAGCACTTGCTGCCACAACAATTACGTGGAATGTAAATGGAACCAGTTCTCAAAAAACGACTGTAAATATTTTGCTTTCTACCGATGGAGGAAATACGTTTCCGTACACATTAGCAGCAAATACTCCTAATGATGGCTCTCAATCGATAACATTGCCAAATGTCCCAAACACCACGACAGCGCGGATCAAAGTTGTCGCAGTATTAAGTCCAGTTGCAGAATTCTTTGACGTATCTGATAATAATTTTACAATAACTTCTACATGCAATGCTTATAATTCTTTTATAAGTCCAACTTCTGCTGTTACTGCTTCTGTTGGTTCTGCCGCGAGTAATCTAAATATGGCAGCTCCTTCTGCAGCAGGCAATTCTTTCACCATTAAAAATATAGATTACACGACGGCAACATCAAACAATATTTATGCTTATTCAGATATCACTCTTACAGCGCCAAAACTGGCAGCCTCTAATTATCCCTCAGTTACTTATAGTTTTAAAGTAACCAAAACCGGAAGTTATGTATTTACAAAATCAGGTGCTTTTCTTATCGTAACAATTCATTCCGGTACTCCTTACTCATTGGGTAACTTTGTTGCTTCGAATGCTTATAACGTGAGTGGTAGCAGTTACTCTTCTGCTAATTCGACGCAAAGTATGATTTTACAAGAGGGAATTACCTATTATGCTGTAATTTGCAACTTTAGCAATCCTGCAAATAATTTAACCTACACCATTACGAGCACTGGACCAGGAAGTTTATATAATATCTTGTCAACACCTGCAGGTTACAATTATACTTTTGCTGCGATTTTAAATTCTGACAGCAAAATAAAAGCAGTTAGTACAACAGCCAACTTCTCCTCTTTACCAGCGGGAACTTATACCGTTCAGGGAATTTCTTATGCAAATACCTTAAATGCTTCAACATTCGTTAATAAAACGCTCACAGAACTTTCTGCGACGGGCGCGTGTTTTGCGGTGAGCGGAAACAGCAGAGATCTGTTGTTAACTGTAGTTTTAGGTACGGTAGAAAGTTCAACGTTAAATCAAAATATTGTACTGGCTCCTAATCCTGTAGATAATTATTTGTCTGTCATCAGCAAACAAAATATTACAGGGTATCAGATTTTTGATGCTTCCGGCAGAATGTTAGTGAGTAATGTTTTAAAAGATAATTCGATCAATGTTAGCCGTTTGAAAACCGGAACTTACATCATTACATTATTAAATGATAAAAAAGTAATTCACCAGGAAAAGATTATTAAAAAATAATTAACTTTGAAAAAGCCATCGTAAAGGTGGCTTTTTTTTATATCAAATATGATGAGATTTATATTAATACTCGCTGTATCTATACTTTTCTCCGGATTCCTGTCCGGACAAAATAAGCAGGAATTTATTTTCAAATTTAATGTGAAGAAATGGAATAAAGAATTGGTAAAAAAGAAAAAATTAACCCCAAATGCCAGTTTCGAGATCAACCTCTTCGATGTTTACGGGAAGCCGGTCTTATTTTATATTAAAGAAAAAAGTATTTCGGAAGTAGCTGTTCCTGATTTAAAGATCTATAAAGGAAAATCTGCAGATGATCTAAAAGTAATTTCTTTAACGGTCTTTCCAACGTCAATGTCAGGAGCTTATTTGGAAAATGGTGTGCAATATTTTATCGAGCTTTTAAAAGGCAGTTGCAATAAGTATAAAGTTTATACAAATCCTGCAGTAAAAAAAGAAGTTGAAGTTGGTCAAATCAATGACTTCGTAAAATAAGGATTTATATCATACTCAAATTATAGAAAATCTCGCTCTAATTTTCATCAACAAACGTTACTTTTAATCTTGAAAAAATATTGTGCTTTTCTACGCGGTGTCAATGTAAATGGGACTCCTATGAGAATGGGCGAAGTTTGCCAAGTTTTTACCGATGCAGGAATGCGAGAAGTTTCTTCCGTTTTAGCAACCGGAAATATAATATTTTCTTCTGACAAAAATTTATCTAAATTAAAGAGGATTTTAGAAAAAGCATTTTCACGGCATTTTAATTACGAAGCTTTTTTATTCATTAAAACTAAAGAAGAAGTTCTCAACATTTTAGATAAAAATCCATTTACGAAATCGGATGATTTGCATATTTATGCTTTTGTTGGAAATGAAGGAATTACCAAAATTCTTTTGACAGAATTCAATAATGCCACTAAATCGGAAAACGAAAAAGGTGAAATTGCAGGTGAAAATTTTTACTGGCAAGTTGCGAAAGGAAATACGTTACATTCAAACTTCGGAAAAATTTTAGGTAAAAAATCTTTGAAAGAAAAAATGACTTCACGGAATTTGAATACGATTGAAAAAATTGTGAAGAAGTTTTAATTTTCTTTCCTGTCCTTAAATGTTAGATTTAAAAATATTACTCAAACTTTTTTTATAACAAAAATGTTATATATCTTTGTATTATGAAATCAAGTTCATTAATAAAAATTATTGAAACTGATGGTTGGTATATTGTTAGAACCAAATGAAGTCATCATCATTTTAAACATTTGGTGAAAAAGGGAATTGTGACTATTCCGCAACCGAAAAAGGATGTGCCTATCGGAACTGTAAAATCGATATTAAAACAAGCAGGGATCGAATAAGTGAAATATTTAGTGAATTATAATTTTGTATAATTTTAATTATTATGAAAAATCAAAAAATTGAGGTTTCTATTGAGAAATCTAACGATGGAACTTATTGGGGAACTTCACAAAATTTTGAAGGTATTGTAACAACGTTTGGAAATAGTTTAGAAGAATTAATTTCTAATTTTGAGAATGCTTTTGCAGATCATATTGAAGTTGCAAAAGATTTAGGAGAAACTTACGCCAATAAATTTGACAATGTTGAATTTGATTATAAAATGAATTTAACCTCTTTTTTCGAATTGGTGCCTGAATTAAAAATATCTTCGATCGCGAAAAAAGCAAATATGAATGAATCTCTTTTAAGACAGTATAAAAATGGTTTAACGACTGCATCTAGAGAGCAAACTAGAAAGATTCAAGAAGCCGTTCATGAACTTGGTAGAGAATTGCTCTCCGTTCAGTTTTAATTTTCAACGGTTATACGAATCAATAGAAACGGGCTTTAGCCCGTTTTCTTTTTTGATAATTCCTAGCGGCTTTAGCCAAAACTTATAAAAAATTTCATTAAAAAAATCACTATTTTTGTATTTCGATCGTTTAATATTAAATAATTCATTCATGATTCAATACCTAGACAATATTCACCACAAAAATTCAAAAAATTTCTTTCTTATTGCAGGTCCCTGCATTATTGAAGGAGAAGACATGGCTTTGAGAATTGCCGAAAAAATTGTGGAAATGACCAATAAATATGAAATTCCTTACATCTTCAAAGGGAGTTTCAAAAAAGCAAATCGCAGTAGAGTAGATTCTTTCACTACCATTGGCGAAGAAAAATCTTTGGAAATTCTGAAGAAAGTCGGTGAAACTTTCAATATTCCTACAACGACCGACATTCATGAAAACGAACATGCAGCTTTAGCCGCACAATATGTTGATGTTTTACAAATTCCAGCGTTTTTGGTTCGTCAAACTGATTTATTAATCGCTGCTGCAAAAACAGGAAAATGTGTGAGTCTGAAAAAAGGACAGTTTCTCTCTCCAGAATCTATGCAGTTTGCGGTGCAAAAAGTAAACGATTCCGGTAATCCCAAAACCGCGATTATCGAACGTGGAAACTCTTTTGGATATACTGATTTGGTCGTTGATTTTAGAGGAATTCCGACCATGAGAAATTACGCTCCCGTTATTTTGGATGTAACGCATTCTTTGCAACAACCTAATCAAAGTTCCGGCGTAACCGGCGGAAGACCAGAATTGATTGAAACCATCGCAAAAGCTGGAATCGCAGTTGGTGCTGATGGACTTTTCATTGAAACACATCCCGATCCAAGTGTCGCACTTTCTGATGGCGCAAATATGCTCAGACTCGATAAACTCGAAGAGCTGCTTCAAAAATTAACGCGCGTGAGAGAAGCGATTCTCTAATTTTTTGTTATCTTTAAAAACTAAATTCTCAGCCTTGAAAAAAATACTTTTACTCCTGGCGTTAATGCCAATCTTCGCATTTTCGCAAATCAATCTAAAAGTTTTAGATAACGATGGAAATCCTGTTTCTCAGGCGAATGTTTCTTATAATAATCAAACTTTTACGACTGATGATAAAGGTTTTGTAAAGATTCCAATTGCCGAATCTGAGCAAATTTTGTCGGTAGAAAAAGAAAATTTCAGAGGTTTTACCAAAAATATTAAAGTCAATCCTAAAGTTCAAAACGTAAATGTTCTGTTTGCAAATATTGAGCGGGAAAGTCAAATTCAGGAAGTTGTTTTTCAGAAAAAAGGAAAGCCAAAAGTAACCGATCTTACATCTATAGAAATTTCTGCGAAAGAAGCGCAACAGGTTGCCTCACTTTCCGGCGGTGTTGAAGGACTATTGAAAACTTTACCTTCTGTAAATTCAAATGCCGAATTGTCTTCGCAATATATGGTTAGAGGTGGAAACTACGATGAAAACTTAATTTATATTAATGACATCGAAATTTACCGCCCTTTTTTAATTCGGAATTCTTTGCAGGAAGGTTTGAGTATTATCAATCCCGATATGGTTCAGGCGATCAACTTTTCTGCGGGTGGATTTGAAGCAAAATACGGTGATAAAATGTCTTCTGCCTTAAATATTTATTACAGACAGCCGACCAAATTTGAACTTTCAGGTGAAGTAAGTTTAATTGGAGCAAGACTTTCAACTGGATTTGCTTCAAAGGATAAAAAATTATCAGCCTTATTTTCCGGAAGATACAGAAATACCAATTTAGTCCTGAATACTTTGAATGAAGACACTGATTTTAATCCACAGTATATGGATTTTCAGACCTACATTAATTATAAGTTTAATGATAAATGGGATGTTTCTTTCATCGGTTATGTCAGCAAGAATGACTATGAAATGATCCCGAAAGTAAAAGAAGTTGACTTCGGATCGTTGCAAGCTCCTTTAAAACTGAGTGTTTTTTATGACGGTAAAGAAGATGATCAGTATAAAAATATGATGGGAACGGCGACCATTAATTTTAAACCAAGTGCAAAATGGAAGTTTAGTTTAGACAGTTTTGCGTACCAAAACCGCGAAAAAGAATATTACACGATTGCTTCTGCATACATGTTGCAAACTTTTGATCCAATTACCGGAGCGCCAGTTACTTCGTACGATGTGGGTGGACAAATTGATCACGCCAGAAATGATTTGATGGTAAAAACGTACGGCGCACAGCTTAAAACTAAGTTTTCTCCGGATGTCAACACAGATTTTGAAATAGGTTTAAAATTTGAAAAAGAAAATTTACAGGATTTCACCAATGAATGGCAACTGATCGATTCTTTGGGTTACAGCACGCCGAGAGATTTTGTGAATCCCGGCACTTTAGATGCTTCTCAACTTCGTTTGAGATTTAATATTGCTGGTGCAAATCATATTCAACCGACCAGAATGTCAGGTTACGCACAATATTCCAAAAAATTCTTCTGGGGCGATAATCGTGTTTTTGTAAATGCCGGAGTTCGCGCGTCTCATTGGGATTTCAACAATGAAACCATCATTTCTCCAAGAGCACAATTTGCTGTAAAACCGAACTGGGAAATGGATATGTTATTCAAAGTTTCGGGTGGAATTTATTACCAGGCGCCTTTCTATAAAGAGATCAAGGATCTGGATGGTAACTTTAATCCAAACATCAAGTCGCAAAGATCAATGCAGATCATCCTGGCGAATGATTACGAATTTAAGATGGTGAATCGTCCATTTAAATTGACGACTGAACTGTATTATAAAAAGATGGATCATTTGATTCCTTACTATTTAGATAATGTAAGAATCCGTTATTCTGGAGAAAATAATTCTGAAGGTTATGCTTACGGAATCGATACCAGATTATTTGGTGAATTTGTTCCGGGAGTTGATTCCTGGATTTCTGCGAGTTATGCGCGCGTAAAAGAAAATATTGATGGAAGAGGATATATTTCAAGACCAACCGATCCACGATTTAGATTTTCGATGTTCTATCAGGATTATATGCCGAAATTTCCGTCAATGCGCGTAAACTTAACTTTAGTTTTCGCCAACGGATTACCTTCCGGAACACCGATTTCTTTAGATGGTAACGGTAAACCAGATTTCGAAGCACCTTATAAATACCAAAGAACTTTACCTTCTTACAAACGAGTTGACATTGGTTTGTCTAAAGTTTTCATCGATCAAAAAGACAATAAAGCAAGAGGTGCAGTTTGGAGTAAATTTAAAGAATTGACTTTAGGCGTACAGATTTTCAATGCTTTCAACATTAGCAATACCGTTGCGAACCAATGGGTGAATGATGTTTCTACGGGTTATAATTATCCGGTTCCTGTGAGATTGACGGGGAGATTCTTTAATGTGAAATTGGAGTTTAAACTTTAAATAAGAGCCATTGAAAAAGTAGAAAGAGCCAAGTGTAATTAGTTTTTAATCACTCAATCTCATTTTAATAAAATATTTAAATCCCGAAAATTAATTTGTTTTCGGGATTTATAATTAAATAATTTATTAAGAATTATAAAATGAGATTCAGGAAATTAAATAAAGATAAATATCTTTATTGTGTGGTTTTGAAAATCAAACAAAAACCAGCACATTTTGTACTGGGTTTTGTTTTAGATATATTTTAGAAAAAAGGATTTAAATCTTACTAATTTTCTCTTCCCCACTTTGAGCATGAAGAACAGCGAGAATAATTATTTTATAGTCTTCAACAATGTAATAAATATGATAAGCAAATTGCCTTAACAAGATTGTTCTAACATTAAGATATTGTATTTGAAAACCTTTCGGAGTATTTTCTATTTTAATTTTTGCTTCCTCGATTCTGTCTAGAAAATCTTCTGCTAGCTTTGGATTAATTGAAAAGAAATAATCTACAGCTTCTAAAATATCATCATAAACTCTCGGTCTATTTTCAATCACATAATTCACAAGTTATATTTTTCTCTGATATCTTTCAGTAACTCATCAAAATTTAAATTGGTATGCGGGTTTTTCCGGTAATCTTCTAATCTTTCGGCTACAATTGCTTTATGCGCTTCAGGAATTTGAATTCCCTGATTATTAACAAATTCTTCACTTTCAGCAATTTTAAATTTTAATTTCAAAGCTTTACCAAAAGCAATTAATGCATCAGTTTCTTCAGAAGAATTAGGTTCAAAAATGATAATATCTTGTGTTGCCATTTTACTAAAATTATAAAACAAATGTACAAATTAATTTTCCAGAGGAAATTTCGTTTTGGGAAAGTTTGCGGATTTAAGTTTAAAAACAAAATCCCGAAACTTTGAAAGTCTCGGGATCTTTTTATTCTGTTTCGCTGTTGTAATTGATTGTATCATACAAATCTTTCCGCCTGTCACTCATCGTCCTAACCGCGCCATAATGATGCAATTCTTTCAACAAATTCAAATCAACATCTACAATCAAAGTTGTTTCTGTATTTGGCGTTGCTTCACCTTTAATCGCATTAGAAGGAAAAGCAAAATCAGACGGTGTGAAAACCGCCGCTTGTCCATATTGAATATCCATATTATTGACACCAGGTAAATTTCCGACACAACCTGCAATAGCAACATAACATTCGTTTTCAATTGCTCTTGCTGCGGCGCAATGACGAACTCTCATGTAAGCATTTTGCGTATCAGTTAAATAAGGAACAAATAAAATCTTCATTCCTTGATCTGCTAAAATTCTTGGTAATTCCGGGAATTCAACATCATAACAAATCACCAATCCAACTTTACCACAATCGGTGTCGATGACCTTGATTTCGTTTCCACCTTTCATTCCGTAGAATTTCTTTTCGTTTGGTGTGATGTGAATTTTACGGTGTTCGTCAATTTTTCCGTCTCTGTGAAGCAAATAACTGATATTATACAAGTCATCATTTTCGATAAAAGGCATACTTCCACCGATAATATTAATGTTGTAACCGATCGCTAACTGGGATAATCTGTTTTTAATTTCCTCCGTCATTTCCGCCAGTTTGAACATACTTTCTCTTTCACTTAAATGGTTGAAAGGAGCGAGCAGAGGCGTATTGAAGAATTCGGGGAACATAATGAAATCAGATTTATAATCTGCCATCACATTAATGAAAAACTCTACCTGCTCGAAGAAAGCATCAATATCTTTGAAATGTCGCATTTGCCATTGAACCAAACCTAAACGGATGACAGAATCCTGCATCGTATTGGGTTTTTTGCTGTAGTAAATATTATTCCACTGCAATAAAACGGCGTTTTCTTCTGAATGTAAATCTTCAGGTAAATAATTTTGTAAAACCCGAACCGGCAGGAAATTATTCGCTAACTGAAAACTCAAAACCGGATCATAAACTTCTTTTTTTCGAACCTGTTGAATATACTGACGCGGTGTAAGTTCATGACTGTGTAAATGATAATTAGGAATTCTGCCACCGACAATAATCGATTTTAAATTGAGTTTTTCACACAATTCTTTTCGCGCATCATATAATCTTCTTGCCAAACGCAACTCCCGAAATTCTGGATCCACGAAAATTTCAATTCCGTACAAAACATTTCCCGTGTCAGAATGCGTGTTGAATGTATAATTTCCTGTAATTTCTTTGTAAGTATGATCATCACCATATAATTCATATTGAACGATGAGCGCCAAACAAACCGCCGCAATTTTGTCATCAACGGTGATACAGATTTGTCCTTCCGGAAAAATTTTGATCAGTTTCTGAATGCTTTTCTTGGACCAGATACTTTCCGACATTGTGGGATATGCTTTCTGCATTGTATCTCTTAGTTCATCGTAATCATCAAGAGTGAGTTTTCTAATATCTATTTGCATAAATTTATTTTTAAAGTTAAAGGAAGTTTAAATCAAAAGTCCGGAGCAGTGATCTGCCGAACTTCCGGTCGCAGAGCACAATATATTAATTTCATTATTCATACGCAAAACTCCCATGAATGCGAAGATCAAAGCTTCTTTGAAATCGATCAGTTCTTTTTCCGGAATAATGATTTCTGCTGAAGTTTTATTTTTGATGCGTTCAATTAAATAGGAATTATACGTTCCACCACCTGTAAATAAAACTTTTTGAATTTCATATTGATTTAAGATTTCAGCAAGTTGAAAAGCAGCGTGTTCCGTAAAAGTTGCCAACACATTTTCGGCAGTTTCTCCTTCTAATAAAGGTAAAATAGTTGAATTGATCCATTCAATTCCTAAAGATTTTGGTGCCGAAGATTCATAAAAAGGCAGAGAATTTAATAAAGATAAAATCTCAAAATTAACGGTTCCGCTTCGAGCAAAATCTCCGTTTTCATCAAAATCTTTTCCTAAATTTTTAGCAAACTGGTTCATAATAATATTGACCGGACAAATATCAAAAGCGATTCGTTTTCCCTCTTTTTTAAAGGAGATATTAGAAAATCCACCGATGTTCAAACACGCATCAAATTCAGAAAAAAGAAGTTCATCACCGATCGGAACAAGTGGAGCACCGTTTCCACCCATCAAAACATCCTGACTTCGAAAGTCGTAAATGACCGGAATTTGATTTAAAATTTTAACGGCTCTTCCGTCGCCGATCTGTAAGGTAAATTTATTTTTCGGCTGATGAAAAACCGTGTGACCGTGAGAAGCGATTAAATCTACATTATTTAACCAAAATTGTCCAATAAATTCCTGAACTCTTTTTCCCAGGTAAAAACCATATTCCGAATGTAAAGCGAAAAGTTCTTCAGAATTTAGATTGATAGAATTTCGCAATTTTCCATCCCAGTGTTGAGAATAAGAGATGGTTTCTGCTTTTAGGATTTCGTATTTCCAGGTATTATTTTCCTTTTGAAATTTGGCGTAACAAATGTCAAGTCCATCCAGACTGCTTCCCGACATTAAACCGATTGCATGAAACTCCATAAAGAAAAATTTTTCACGAATTTACGAAAAATCACCTTCCTTTTTCAGGGATTTTTTTAGCGTTGATATCGCCTGAATTATTAAAGAAAGTATATTCAGAGAAATCATCTTTGGCCTTCATTCCGTTCGCACCAACAAGCGTTGAGCCGTCTTTATCGGTTACGTAAACCGTATCTGAAGTATAAATTAATCTTTTATTTTGATCCCAATAAACCGATTGCATTGCAAACATTTGATTTTCATTGGTGATGATTTTCACATTTCCTTTGGCCTCGTAAAATTTCTTTTTCTCATTAAACTTGGCATATTTCGCAGTGATCTTCCCTGGAACATTCGGTTTCTTTTTATCGTAAAAAAGAATATTAATTCCTTTTCTCGCAACGATGTAAGGAGAATCGATATACTCGTATTTTTCAATAAGGGCCGCTTTTGCACGCAGTTTTATCATTCCAGAATCGCGCTGTACGATATTGGCATTATTGATAATTTGCGAAGGAAAATTGACGTTTTTATTTTTACTGATTTTGGTAAGATCTTCATCACAGGAAATTAAAACAAAAAATATAGCACACCCTAAAAAGGCGGCTATATTTTTATAGAATATTTTTCTGGAAAGACTCATTTCTTAATCATAAAGACGTTTGTTAAACCATTTATCAGCAAAATTAAGTCCGATTCTTAGGTTTACAAAATTCTGTCTGATCATATTATTATCAAGTGTTCCTCTTTGTCCTAGTTCAATTCCCACATCGATACCGCTCATTCTGCTTGCGCTTTTATTTTCAAAAGGAAGTGTTAATCCGCCTGTAAGTGCAAATTTATTAACATTGGTTCCCATATATGACAAATTACCTTTTTCAAAATAAGCACCATATCGGTAAGTTACTCGCGAGAAATAATTTCTAAAATTGTTATAATTCGGCAAGTACCAACCTCCAGCAGAGATCTTATAAGAAGCCTGATTGGCAAAAGGATCTGTTATAAAATCGATCTGTGATTTGTTGTAATCAACCTGAGTTCCCATAAACCATTTCGCATCTCTACCATAACCTGCTCCTAAAGAGAAACCTAATGGAATGAGATCTTTATTTTTACTGAATTTCGAATCGATAATGCTTACATTATTTTTAGTTTGACCCGGCGTGTAAAAATAAGTACTGTTGGTATACTGAGTTTCTAAATTGCCTGTATTTCCGAAGGTTAAAGTACCTCCTAAAGTAAGTTTTCTATCTGCTGCCAGTTTTTTCTGATAAGCAGTTCCGACTGTGAAATTAAAAGATTTTGTCTTATTTTTCGTTTCGTATCCGTTGATTAATTCTGCGGTAGAATACGTAAGTTCATTGATGTCATAAACATTACCAAAATAGAAATTGGTTCTTAAACCAACTCCAAACTCTGGAGAAATTTGATATGAAACTGCCGCCTGAACGGTGCTTATCATTCCTTCACCACTAAAAAGATTCGCTTTAGTCGAACCGTCGGTAAGGGTTTCTCTGGTAAGGATGGAATATTTTTTTGAACTGTAAGGTTGATAACCTAATCCAAATTTGACCTTTGGCGATAATGGAAATGCAATTGAAATATTCGATAAATAAGAAGAGTGTTTGGTAACACTCATATTATCGTAATTCGATTTAAAAAAATTGTTTTCGTTGGTTCCTTCCACTTTTAGGGTGGTTAGTTCTAAATTTTTATTAGCAGCAGGATTGCTGAAGTTAAAATTATTATTGAAGTCCCAAATATATGCTGTAGAAATACCGCCCATCGCATTCACATCAGTTGTATTGTCATACTTAATATCCCCAATTCCGAAGGCAGCATAGGGAGAATTACCAATCGATTGCGCGTTATAAAATAATCCGGCAGCAAGCAACGGTAATACAAAAATTCTTTTCATTCTCTATTTTTAAAAATAATGCGCAAATATCTTAAATATTACTGAATTGAGGAAATTTACTTTGGTTAAAGTTTGTTAAGGGGATTACTTTGTTTACGATGGTCTTTCCCATTTTTAAATTAAAAAAAAACAAAAAATGCAGTTATGTAATTAATTGTTATTAAATTTCTAATTCGAGGCGATCTGGAAACAAATAGAGGTTCAAACCTCATTTTAGTCATGGAAAAATAGTTTGAATTTTTTATCTTTGAAAAATGAACTGGGAACAAATTGTAGGTCAGGAAAAATTAAAAAACCTTCTTAGAGAAAGTATTTCTGATAATAGAGTAAGTCACGCTCAACTTTTCATCGGTGCAGAAGGATACGGAACTTTACCTCTCGCAATGGCATTTGCTAAAGAAGTTTTCAGAAAAGAAAACGAGCATTCATCCTCGAAAGTTGAACATTTAAATCACTTGGATCTGCATTTCAGTTTTCCTGTTTTTAAAGAGAAAAAAGGAGGGTTTTCTGATAATTTTCTGGAAGATTTTAGAACAATGATTCTAGAAAATCCCTATTCGAACAGCGAAGACTGGAATAAAGTTTTGAATTCTGATAACAAGCAACTCACCATCTACGCTGATGAAATTGATGAACTGAATAAAAAGTTTTCCTTAAAAAGTTTTGAAGGTGGCAGTAAAGTTCTCATCGTTTGGCAAGTGGACAAAATGAACATCTCGGCTTCTAATAAATTTCTTAAATTTCTGGAGGAACCACCAAAAGATACTTTAATTATTCTGACTGCCGAAAATGCCGACTTCATTTTACCCACCATTCTATCCCGCACGCAACTTGTAGAAATCCCAAGAATTCATGATGAAGAGATTGAAATTTCGCTTCGAAACAATTATAAAATTAGCGAAGAGAAAATAAAAGAAATCGTTTTTCAGGCTCAAGGAAACTGGAACAGTGCGCAGAAACTTTTGCTTTCCGAAAATTCTGATTCTGAATTTGAAGATCTTTTTGTAACATGGGTTCGGGAAGCTTTTCAGGTCAAAAAGAAACCGGAGTTTTTAAAAAATATCGTTTTTTGGGGCAGAAATGTTGCAACCTGGAATCGGGAAAAACAAAAAAGCTTTCTGGATTATTGTGCAGAAATGTTCCGTTTGGCTTTACTACAAAATTATGGCAACGAAAAATTAGTTTATAAAAAAATAGATTCGGGAGGTTTTAAATGGGATCGTTTTTCCAATTTTATTCACGGCGCAAACATAGAAGCGATTTTAACAGAAATTTCTGAAGCTGATTATCATCTGGAAAGAAATGCAAACGCTAAAATTGTCTGGACAGATCTTGGAATTAAACTGTCGCGGTATATCCATAAATCACCTTCCAATTAAAATATGCAGAAGCAAGTCATTTGATTTGCTTCTTTTCTTTTGCAATTGAATTCCAAAATCAATTTTTTCTTAGAAGTTATTTAGCACATCTATTAGAATTATTTCACCTGAAAAAACTAGGAAACTTTTTTTGTTTATAAGTTTTCATTATTTACCTTTGCATTTATTATGAGTGCAGATAAAGAATTTTTATTGAAAGTTGCAGAGCTGTTCGCCGAGAATGGTGCTAAAACTTTGACAATGGATGACATCGCGAAAGAGTTTGCAATGTCAAAAAAAACATTGTATCAACACTATAAAAATAAAGAAGATCTATTGACCGAAGTTCTGGATTACAAGCTGGATCTTGTTGTAGAAACACTTCTTTTAAATGATTCGAAGAGTGAGAACGCCATAGAAAGAATGTTTCTTCGCGAGAAAGATTTCGAGAGCTTTTCCCGAACGAACAAGACGACATTTATTCGACAACTGATCAAATATTATCCTTCGATCTACAATCAGCATATCTTGAGCATCGATGAAAAGATCTCAAAAATTGTTACGCACAACATTAAACTTGGAAGAGATCAAGGATATTACCGTACTGATTTTGATGAAAGACTCTACATTAAATTTCTTCTTCAGCTCATGTTTTCGTACGAGGATTCACCTTTGTTTGAAAACGAAGTGAACGACAGACAATGTTTCTGTTTAGAAGTCATGGTTTTCTACATGCATTCGATCGCGACGAAAAAAGGAAAGGATTTCCTGAAAGATTTCGATTTTAAAAAGGAAGAATAAAAATTTATAAAAAACTTTCTCAAAAAAAAGTAAAACCCACTGTTAAACGTCTCTAATAAATAACAACTCAATATATAATGACCAATTTTAGAAAAATGGCTCTCGTCGCAATCTTAGCAATTTCATTTTCCGGAATGAAGGCGCAGGAAACTGTTACGCTAAAACAAGCCATAGATTACGCGCTTCAAAATAAAGCGGATGCGTTGAAAGCACAACTTGATGTAAAAAATGCCGATTACCAGATCATGGAAGCAAAATCAAATGCTTTACCACAAATTTCGGGCGTTGCAAATCTTACGTATAATCCTTTATTGCAAAAATCTGCACTAGATGTTGGTGCATTTAGTGGCGGTCCAAGTAACATACAGTTGATCTCATTTGGACAAAAATGGAACGCCGGAGCAGGTTTACAGTTGTCGCAGGCAATTTTTAATCAGAAAGTATTTATTGGATTAAAAGCCGCGAAATCAACCAAAGAATTTTATCAGCTTAACGAGCAATTGACAGAAGAGCAAATTATCGAACGCGTTTCAAATGCTTATTTCCAGGTTTTTACCATTCAGCAGAAGAAAGAAACTTTAGAAAGCAGTTTTACAAGTACAGAAAAAGCACGAAATATTATCAAAAGTTTGTTTGATAATGGATTGGCTAAAAAAATAGATCTGGACCGAACCAATGTAAATCTTACGAACATCTCAACGGTTTTAAAACAACAGCAAAACGGAATTAATCAGGCAGAAAATGCGCTGAAATTCTATATGGGAATGCCGATCGAGACTAAGATTCAGCTTGTAAAATCTGACATGGAAGTTACGCCGCATTTATTAGAAGACACGGTTAAAACAGATGACCGCTCAGAAGTTAAATTACTTTCTAAGCAAAAAGAATTGTTACAATATAACAAACAGGCGGTTGAAGCGGCTTATTATCCAACAGTTAATTTGAATGCAAATTACAGCTATCAAGGATTGGGGAACAAATTTCCTTTAACTAATGGCGAAAAGAACGGCGTTTACTGGTCCGGTTATTCGGCGATAACTTTGGGCGTGAACATTCCTATTTTTAATGGTTTTGCGACGAAAGCCCGCGTTGCAATGGCTCAGATCGAACTTGATAAATTGGATGTTGATTTGAAGGATACAAAACTAGGTTTAGACTTATCCTATCAAAATGCAAAATCACAAATTGAAAATAGTTTGTCCGCGTTGGAAAGTCAGAAAGCAAACGTAAGTCTTGCAGAAACTGTGTTATCGAATACCAAAAGCAATTACCAGTACGGTTTGGCAACTTTAACCGAATTGTTAGAGGCTGAAAATGCTTTGGTTGAAGCCAAAAATAATTACACCAACGCCATTTTGGATTATAAAATTGCAGAAATACAATATTACAAGTCCAAAGGAGAACTCAGAAATTACATTAAATAATAAGCAGAAATACTATTCAGATGAAAGCAAGACCAATAATTTACAGTGTATTAGCAGTTATACTTATAGCAGCCGGAATATATACCATCAGTAATAACAAAAAGAAAAATCAAGCAGAAACAGCCATTGTTTCTCAAAAAAATGAATTTATTTCTGTTAATGTAACGCAGGCAAAATACGAACATATCACAAACGATTATTCTTCAAACGGAACTTTTGCACCATACCAGGAATTATCTTTTCCTTCAGAGATCAGTGGAAGAATTGTTAGAGTTTTGGTAGATGAAGGAAGCTACGTGAGAGTAGGACAAACCGTCGCCACCATTAAAAAAGATCAGTTAGAAGTTGATAATTCAAACGCAAATGCAACCTACCAAAATGCCGTAGTTGATAATCAACGCTACGAAAATGCCTTCAAAACGGGCGGAGTTACGAAACAACAGGTTGACAATTCAAGACTTCAGGTAAAAAATGCAAGAGCACAATTGCAACAGGCTAATTTGAGAATTGGAGACACTAATGTTCGAGCGAGCATCAATGGAATCATTAATAAAAGATTAATCGAACCCGGATCTGTAGTTTCACCTGGAACAGTAATGTTTGAGATCGTAAATGTTTCCAGATTAAAATTAAAAGTGAACGTGAATGAATCCCAGGTTGCAAGCATGAAAGTTGGCGACGAGATCGATGTTAAAGCGAGTGTTTATCCGGATGCAGCGTTTAAAGGAAGAATTAGTTTTATCGCTCCGTTAGCAGATGCATCACTTAATTTCCCGGTTGAAATTGAAATAAACAACAGCAACGAAAATAAATTAAGAGCAGGAATGTACGGAACAGCTGTCTTTAATTCTAAAGACTCCGGAACTGCTCATGCAATGTTGGTTTTACCAAAAGATGCTTTTGTAGGCGGAGTAAGCAGCAATGAAGTTTTCGTTGTTAATAAAGACAATATTGTTAAGTTAACCAAAGTAGTTGTGGGCAGGATTTTCGGTGATCAAATCGAAATTCTAGGCGGAATTAAAGAAGGACAAACCGTTGTTACAACAGGACAGATCAATCTGATCGACGGTGCCAAAATTAAAATTGTAAAATAGAAAAGATGCAAGGTATTTGAGGAAAAGCGTGGAAATCTTTAAATCAAATATGCAATCTAAAATCTAAATAATTATATGAAATTAGCAGAAATATCCATAAAACGTCCTACGTTGATCATCGTATTATTTACGATTCTCACCTTGGGCGGTCTTTTCAGTTATAGTCAAATGGGCTATGAACTGATCCCGAAATTTGAGATCAATGTCGTTACGATTTCCACGGTTTATCCGGGTGCATCGCCTAGTGAAGTGGAAAGTTCGGTGACCAAAAAAATTGAAGATGCGATTTCTTCTTTAGAAAACGTAAAAAAAGTAGAATCGAAATCTTACGAAGGCCTTTCTCTGGTAATGGTAACCCTGAATTCAGGAACCGATACCAATTACGCTTTGAATGATGCGCAGAGAAAAATTAATGCGATCGTATCCACCTTACCAGAGGATGCAAAACCGCCTTCTTTATTAAAGTTCTCCTTGAGTGATTTGCCAATTATCACGGCAGGAGCAACTTCATCGCTTCCTCAAAAAGAATTTTATGACCTTTTAGATAAAAAAATTGAGCCCGTTTTATCTCGTGTAAAAGGAGTGGCGCAAGTTAATCTGATCGGTGGTGAAGAAAGAGAGATCCGTGTAAATATGGATCAAGCCAAGATTGAAGGGTACGGTTTATCTGTTCCGGAAATTCAGCAGGCGATCTTAAGTTCTAACTTGGATTTCCCGACAGGAAACATTAAAACCAGAAATAATACGACGATCATTCGTCTTTCCGGAAAATACAAAGATACGGGCGAATTAAATAATTTGGTCATCAAAACTAAAAGCGGCTCTCAAATTAGATTAAGTGACGTTGCTTTTGTAGAAGATTCCCAAAAAGACGTTCAGAAAATTGCAAGAGTTAATCAAAGACCTGCAGTAATTATACAGATCGTAAAACAATCTGATGCGAATGCGGTAGAAGTGAGCGAGCTCAGTAGAGTTGCGATTGCAAAAATTCAGGAGGATTACAAACTTCAAAATGTAAAAATTGATATCGTTAATGATTCGACCAATTTTACATTAAATGCAGCCAATAATGTAACGCATGATCTGTTGATCGCGGTTAGTTTGGTAGCAATTGTAATGTTGCTTTTCCTTCACAGTATCAGAAATGCATTTATCGTAATGGTTTCAATTCCGGCGTCGTTAATTGCAACTTTTATCGGAATGTATCTTTTAGGATATACTTTGAATTTAATGAGTTTACTTGGACTGTCGCTCGTTGTTGGTATTTTGGTCGATGATGCCATTGTGGTACTCGAAAATATTTACCGCCACATGGAGATGGGTAAAAGTAAGGTTAGAGCCGCTTATGACGGTACAGCAGAAATCGGATTTACAGTAATGGCAATTACTTTAGTGATCGTGGTCGTATTTTTACCAATTGCTTTAAGTACGGGATTAGTTTCAAATATTATTTCACAATTCTGTGTTACAGTAGTTATTGCGACATTATTGTCTTTACTTTCATCGTTTACGATCGTTCCCTGGTTATCGTCAAGATTTGGAAAACTGGAACATTTAACCGGTAAAAACTGGTTTGAGAAATTCATTTTAGCTTTTGAAAAACGTTTAGATGCTTTCACACACTGGATTTCCGGATTACTGGAATGGTGTTTAAGAAGCTGGAAAACGAAATTAATGACTTTAGGATTAGTCGTTGTTTTGTTCTTTAGTTCGTTTGTTCTGGTTGGAATGGGCTTTATTGGTGGTGAATTTTTTGCTAAAATTGATAAAGGAGAATTTTTAGTACAGATCGAACTGCCAAAAGATGCTTCCATCGAGCAGTCGAATTTCATGACGCAGAAAGCGGAGAAATATTTAGCGGGTAAAAAAGAAGTTGAAAAAATAATTACAACCGTTGGTCAAACCAGTGATGGTCAAGGTGGCGCACAGGCTACAGCTTACAAATCTGAGATCGATGTTATTCTAGTAGGAAAAGATAAAAGAGCAGATAACTCTTTTGTTTATGCTGCTAAATTGAAGAAAGAACTAGAAAATGTTTTGGTTGGTACAAAAGTAAAAACCGTACCAGTTGGTTTATTAGGTGCAGAACAGGCACCATTAGCTTTGGTAATTACAGGACCGGATCTAAAAAGCGCAATGACTTTTGCGAAACAGGCTGAAGCTCAGTTGAGATCGATCGATGGTGCTTCGGAAGTTAAATTAACAACTGAAGGCGGAAATCCCGAGATCAATGTTCAGGTTGACCGTGATAAAATGTCTGCTTTAGGATTGAACTTACAAACAGTTGGACTTACCATGCAAACGGCTTTTAGTGGAAATACGGATGGTAAATTCCGTGCTGGAGATTATGAGTACGATATTAATATTCAATACAATCAAAAAGGCCGTTCTACCATTAATGATGTTAATAATTTGATTTTCGTTAATGATCAGGGTCAACAAATTAAATTAAGTCAGTTCGCAACCGTGACCGAAAGTTCTGGACCGAGTTTCTTAGAAAGACGTGATAAATCTCCTTCGGTTACCATTCAGGCGCAAACTATTGGTAAAACAACCGGAACCGTAGCGAAAGAATGGGAAGATAAATTTAAAACTCTGAAAAAACCTACTGGAGTCAATTATCTTTGGAGTGGTGATCAGGAAAATCAAACAGAAGGTTTCGGAACTTTGGGAGTCGCTTTATTAGCCGCTATTATTTTAGTTTACTTAGTGATGGTCGCACTTTACAACAGTTTCATTTATCCGTTTGTGGTATTGTTTTCTATTCCATTGGCATTGATCGGAGTTTTAGTTGCATTGGCTTTAACGAATAACTCATTAAACATCTTTACCATTTTGGGAATGATCATGTTGATTGGTTTGGTTGCGAAAAATGCGATCATGATTGTCGATTTCACCAACATGCGAAAAGCAGCAGGTGAAAGTACGTACAAAGCTTTGTTGCAGGCAAATCACGCGAGGTTAAGACCAATTTTGATGACGACGATTGCCATGGTGATCGGGATGCTTCCAATTGCTTTGGCAGGTGGAGCTGCAGCAGAAATGAACAACGGTTTAGCTTGGGTAATTATTGGAGGGTTAATCTCTTCTTTATTCCTGACATTGGTTATCGTTCCTGTTGTTTATTCAATTTTTGATGGCTTAATTTATAGATTCTCTAAAGGTGAAAAAGTAGATTATGAAGCAGAAATAAAAGCAGATTACAACCACGTGGAATTAAGTGACGACGGTTTCACAACGAAACATACGATGTAAAAAACTCAATATAATAAGAGAAGCCGTTTCATTAATTTGAAACGGCTTCTTTAATTTATAATAAAAAGATTAAATTTTAAATCCGTGTCTTTTCAAAAGCATCAATTTTTCTTTGAGATAGTTTTAGGAAACGGAAGACGAGCAGTACTGCTGAAATCGTCAAACCTAAACCAAGTGCGATCCACATTCCGAAAGCGCCCATTTTCATAGGAACACAAAGGAAATATCCCAAAGGAATCGTGATGATCCAGTAGGCAATAAAAGTTATAATAGAAGGAATTTTAACATCCTGAATTCCACGCAAACATCCCAAAGCAACCACTTGCACACCATCCGAAAGTTGGAATAATGCTGCAATGATCATTAGTTGTGCGGCAAGATGAATAACTTCCAGATCTTCTTTCTGTGTAAAAAAGGTGGGCAAAACATGTCTGAAAACAATAAATAAAATTCCGCAAACACCCATAAAGAGAAAGACGATCTTCATATTATTGATTCCTACTTCTTTTAGTTCGACAAAACTCTGTTCGCCTAATCTTCGGCCGATCATGATGGTAGAAGCCACACTAAAACCGATACAAAGGTTAAAGGTGAAAGACGCCATCGAAAGAGCGATCTGATGTGAGGCGATATCATTCGCAGAAACAAGACCGCAAATAAAGGCAGCCGCCGCAAAAGCAGTAACTTCAAAAAACATTTGCAAAGCAGTTGGAAGTCCTAACCTCACCAATTTTTCGAACATCGTTTTTTGAAAAAGTTTTGCTTTCAAACTGAAATCTGCCATGTATCTTTTAGTCGCAGGATTCTTTTTCATTACAAAAAAGAGAAAGATCACCATGAATACACGCGCAATAAATGACGCATAAGCTGAGCCGTCAACGCCCAGACTTTCCATGAAAATTCCTTTAATAAAAATATAATTCAATACAATGTTGATCACATTCGCGATAATTGTCGCTTTCGTAACGCCAATGGTAAAACTCAATCCTTCAGAAACCTCGCGCATTGTCTGAAACATCATAAATGGAATTATACTGATCACCGTAATTCGAAGATAACTTTCTGTATCAGGAATAATTTTTTCAGGTTGATCGAGATGATAGAGGAGTGGCAAAGCAAAGAGCATGATAATAACCAAAACCAATCCGACGGTCATATTCAAAACAAAACCATGTCGAAAAATACGGTTGATCGCCGTATGATCATTTTTTGATTGAGCCTCAGAAACCAGAGGCGGAATTGCGAGCGAAAAACCCAGAGCCAAAACAAAGATCGAAAAGAAAACTCCGTTCGCAAGCGAGACCGAAGCTAACGCATCGGCGCCCAAAAGTTTTCCCACCATGATATTATCAAAAAGCTGTACAGAAACTTGCCCGACCTGAGTGATCATTACGGGTATTGCAAGTTGAAATAATCTTTTGGTATGTACAGGATTTAAAATTTGCATGGAAATTTTTAAAATAAAATTTGCGGCAAAATTACCGCAAATAAATAGTTATAATGGAAGGAAATTTTATTTTCTTACAAAACTGGCAACATCTTCCGCGGAAACCGGATTAGATCCCAAAATAATTAAGCGTTCAACCACGTTTCTTAACTCCCGAATATTTCCGGTCCATTTGAAATTTTCTAAACTTCTGATCGCTTCTTCATCGAAATCTTTTTGAACTGTTCCGTGTTCTTCTGAAATTATTTTAGAAAAATGCTGTACTAACATTTTAATATCTTCTTTTCTTTCATCCAAAGGTGGAACGTAAATTTCGATAACAGAAAGTCGGTGATATAAATCTTCCCGAAATTTACCGGTCTCAATTTCGTGCTTCATGTTTTTATTCGTCGCGGCCAAAATACGCACATCGACTCTGATCTCTTTATCGCTACCAACCGGTGAAACTTTGCTCTCCTGCAGTGCACGAAGAACTTTAGCCTGTGCAACCAAAGTCATATCACCAATTTCATCTAAGAAAATAGTTCCGTTATTCGCCAATTCGAATTTCCCTTGTTTGTCTTTGATTGCTCCGGTAAAACTTCCTTTTACGTGCCCGAATAATTCAGATTCAATTAATTCTGAAGGTATTGCTGCACAATTTACCTCGATCATCGGTCCTTTGCTGCGATCACTTTGTGCATGAATTGCATGAGCGACTAATTCTTTTCCAGCTCCATTGGGTCCTGTAATTAAAACCCTCGCGTCAGAAGCTGCAACTTTTTCGATCATGTCCTGAATTTTTTTCAAAGCAGGAGATTCACCGATCATCTGATATTTTTTGTTAACTTTTTTCTTTAAAGTCGTGTTTTCTACTTTTAAATTTTGGTTAGATTTCTGTAAAATTCTTTTATCCAATGCATTCTTCACACTCGTAATTAATCTGTTGATATCAATCGGTTTCGAGATAAAATCATATGCACCTACTTTCAGACAATCTACCGCAGTATCGATATCTGCGTGACCTGAAATCATAACAAAAGTGGTATCTGGTTTTAGTTGTAGTGCCTGTTTTAGCAATTCAGTTCCAGAAAGTTTCGGCATTTTAATATCAGAAACCACCAAAGCGAAATCTTCTTTTTCAATTTGTTTTAAACCTTCCAGACCATCTTCGGCAATTACGAATTCATAATTTGGAAGCTCATCATGCAGGATACTTTGCAGTACACCTGAAATGGCTTTTTCATCTTCAACTATTAAGATTTTTTGCATTTATTGAAATTTATTGATTTTGTAAAAATTTAGTTTAAAATTTGTAGATAACGTAGCAATAATCGTACCTTGAAATGCTACAGATTATAGTTACGGTGACCGAAAATGGCCGACCCAACGCGAACAGAATTTGCGCCACATTCGATGGCAACAGGAAAATCGTCGCTCATTCCCATTGATAAAATATCTAATTTTCTTTGAAGCGACAGTTTATCAAAGATCTGCTTTAATAATGTAAATTCTTTCTTCACCTGATTCTTATCTTCCGTTAAGGTTGCCATTCCCATCAAACCTTTGACCTCAATATTTGGAAATTTTCCGTTCAAATACTCCTGAAAGATCTCTTTAGCTTCGTGAATTTCAAGACCGAATTTCGTTTCTTCTTCTGCAATTTTTACCTGAAGAAGCACTTTAATTTTTCGGTTATTTTTTTCAGCCTGTTTATCAATTTCCTCTAATAATTTCTCGGAATCTACGCTCTGAATGGTGTCGATAAAAGACGCGATATATTTTACCTTATTGGTTTGCAAATGACCGATCAAATGCCACCGAATGTCTTTTGGTAGAAGCAACTGTTTTTCTACGAGTTCCTGCACTTTATTTTCGCCAAAGACTCTTTGACCTTGATCATAGATGTGCTGGATCATTTCAACAGGATGTGTTTTTGAAACAGCAACAAGCTCAACATCTGCCTGAATTTTTGATGATATTTTTTTGTAATTATCTGTTATTTCTGAAAATTTGTCGAGATCTTCGTTCATAATGTTCTGCCAGAAGCACTTTAGAATATTAATCGTGAAAATTACCGAATTTAATAATGGATTGCAAATTTTTACATAAAAAAGAGAAACGTTTTTCCAACCCTTTCTTTTTGGGTGATTACACGCTATTTTCTGAACCTTATAAATGATACATTTGTTTTTAACAAAATTAAAAAACATGAGCAATTTAGAAAAACATCTTATCAGTGCCCAACAAAGCAGTATTCTGGCAGAAGAATATGCTAAAACAAATTATGTAGAAATCAACAGCAGAAGACCTGCTTCGAAGCCAGATTCAAAAATGTACAGCATTGATTTAGATGTTTTGCAGGAATATTTAAAACTCATTAGTGGAGAAATGGATAAAAGGGGAATTAAAAATAAAGGCGTTCAGGTATGTCTCGGAAAATATCCGGAAGACTTAAAAGACCCTAAGTTAAACCCCGAATATCTTGGATATCAAATGATCTTTTTTTCTCCTACCGATTTGAACCGCGGTCAAAGTGATAACCGCAATGTGATCATAGAAATGGATGCATCCGCAAATCTGGATGACATTCCGGACTTGAATTACATGAATATAACGCCGCCTTACTAAGTTAGCGATGGTTTGGAATAGAGAAATAGCAGGTTCCTTTGTTGCATTCCTAATGTTAATGTGTTTGGTGTTTTTAATAGTGAAGAATAATCAGGTACAGAAAGGCAGTACTTATTTTACCGCCGCAATTGGGATTTTAACATTTATTGAAATTTACTGCATTGCGCAGCGATTTTTAAATATTACCTATAACTCTTCGATCTTATACGTGATCGGAATAAATTTGGTCGTATTTCTGCTGTTTTTTCTTTATTTTCAAAGTATATTGATTTCAAAAAAGTCAAAACGACTCAATTTAATATTGATAGTTTTATTTCTTTTAAATTATGTTGGTTCTGCAATACTGGTAGAAAACTTCTTTACAAGATTTCCCTTTTTCAGCTATTTTGTAGAAGTGGTTTTATTATCAGGAAGCATTTTCCTGGTGATGTCTCAAACTTTTAATTCAGATAAAATTTTGGGATTAGGTCATTATTTTCCGTTCTGGGTTTGCATCAGTCTGCTCGTGACTTATTTAGGGGTTTTACCTTTGCTTGTCATCAGTTACACTGCTACAAATTTGATGAACCTTAATATATTTTTCATATTATTATTCTTAGTAAATGTAGTGGGATATACCATTTTGCTTCTTGGTATTTTGAAGGCGAAAAGAGAGATTTAATTTTTTGGTGATGAAATTTTCTGAAATGGATTTCTTACTTATTCTAACCACTTTCATGATTTTGATAGTGGTTTTGATGATGGTGGCTATCTACAGTGTATTTATTAAAAAAAAATCGCAATTAATTTTAACTCAAAAAATAAAAGAAGCTACCTTTGAACAGGAACTCGCAAATTCACAGGTAGAGATCAAAGAACAGACTTTGAATTATATCGGTCAGGAACTGCACGATGATCTGGGACAGAAACTTTCGGTTGCGAGATTGATGACAAATAAATTATCATTTTCTAATGAGAGCGAAAAAAAAGAAATTGCGAATGAGATCAATCTTCTGATCGGGGAGTGTATTCAGGATATCAGAAATTTATCCAAAGTTTTTATTACGAAACAAGTTGAACATTTTGGATTCGTTGAATCTTTGGAACGGGAAATTTTTAGAATTCAAAGATTACAACTTCTGGAAGTTCATTATGACGTTAATAATCGGGATTTAGAGATCAATTCCAGTCATGCGCTGATCTTGTTCAGAATCATTCAGGAATGCATTAATAATGTCATTAAGCATTCTAAGTCGAAATGTATCGAACTGATTGTGATAGACGCCGAAGATCGTATCTGCATTAAAATTAATGACACAGGAATCGGATTTAACGCCAAAAGAGAGGATAATGGCAGCGGTTTAAAAAATATGATCAGTCGTGCAAAGATCATCAATGCCGAATTTGACATTAACTCTGCGGATAAAAACGGAACGAAAGTTTTGATTACTTATAATAAATAAAAAATCATGGAAAAGATAAAGATTGCGATTGTAGATGATCATAAATTAGTTTCGAAAGCTTTGGAAAATTTAATTTCTTTTAATTCAAATTTTGAAGTAATCATGAATTGTTTCAATGGCCAGGATTTTTTGGATCAGTTGAGGACAAGAAAAGATCATCCGGATGTTGTTTTGATGGATATCAATATGCCCATTAAAAATGGAATTGAAACGACGGAGGAAATTTCGAAGGAATTCCCAAATTTAAAAGTCATTGCTCTTACCATGGAAGATAATGAGGGCACGATCATTAAAATGCTCAAAGCCGGTGCAAAAGGTTATTTACTGAAAGATATGTCGCCCGATATTTTATTTGATGCCATTGATATTGTTCACAAGAAAGGCATTTTTTACACAGATCTTTTAACTCAAAGTTTGCTTAAAATAAAAACAGAGGAAAAACTTTTGAACGAGTTACACGAAACTCTGAAAGGTCGCGAGATCGAGTTTATCAAACTGGCATGCTCCGAACTTACTTATCGAGAAATAGCAGATCAAATGTTCCTTAGTCCCAGAACAATAGATGGGTATCGCGATTCTGTTTTTTTAAAACTGAATATAAAAACCAGAGTAGGGATTGTATTATTTGCGATTAAAAATAATCTTACGTAAAAAAGGGTGTTTTCACGCTTGTTTTACTTTTTTTTAAAATATAGTTTTGCAGGACACAATTCACAAATAATGAAAAGAGAAGGCCGGTTTTTGTAACCGGTTTTTTCGTGTATTAAACTGGCTGTAAATTTTATCTATAAAATTTATGGTGTTTCTCAAAAGCTAAATAATATTGAATCTTACAGGAAACTATTTTCTATTTCAATAATTTGTCTTTTAATTTTCTCATTCCTACTGTGGCAGAAGTTTTAAAAAAATTCTCCGCCTTCACAAACTTATTATGCAGCTGCGGATCGATCACAAATACCTCACAATGATCCGGTATATATTGTATTAAGCCTGCTGCCGGATAAACCTGCATCGATGTCCCGATAACAAGAAAAACATCAGCAGTTTCAGCGATTTTCACGGCTTGATCCATTTCTGGCACCATCTCGCCAAACCATACGATATGTGGACGAAGTTGAACCCCTTCAGAACTGAGGTCGCCCAAATTCAGATCCTTTTCCCAGGGAATTATTTTAGAGTCTGAATTGACAGGACGTGCTTTTTTTAGTTCTCCATGCAAATGAACTATTTTCGAGGAACCGGCTCTTTCATGAAGATCATCTACATTTTGAGTGATAATTTTCACCTCAAAATATTCTTCGAGTTCTGCTAAAATAAGATGTGCCTCATTTGGATCAACTTCATTCAGCTGTTTTCTTCGTGCGTTATAAAAATCCAGAACCATTTCCGGATTACGTTCAAAACCTTCCGGACTTGCAACATCTTCAATCCTGTGGTCTTCCCATAAACCGTTTGAATCTCTAAAAGTTTTAACGCCACTTTCTGCGGAAATCCCTGCTCCAGAAAGTACAACCAGTTTCTTTTTCATCTTATTTTTTTTAAAATTACAAAAATTTTATTTTAATTTTGGATGAATAATTAAACGATAGCAATTAAATCGTAATTGTAAAAAATCCAGAATGAAGGAATCAGAAGAAAATTTTATTTTAAGAAGAGCAGAGATTTCGGATCAGGTAAAAATCTGGGACATTTTACAACAGGCTGTTCAAAGACGCAAAAACGATGGCAGCAATCAGTGGCAAGATGGATATCCAAATTCTGAAACTGCCATCATTGACATTCAGAATAAAGTTGGATTTGTATTTGAAAAGGATAATGAAATTGCCGGTTATGCCGCAATTATTTTTGATGTTGAGCCGGCCTATGAAAATATTGAAGGAAAATGGTTGAGTGAAGGAGAATATGCGGTGATCCATCGTGTCGCCGTTTCCGAGAGGTTTTTAGGTCAGGGAATCGCAACAGAATTATTTTTGAAAATTGAAGATTTTGTGAAATCTAAGCAAGTCGTGAGTATTAAAGTAGATACAAATTTCGATAATGTACAAATGCTAAAAATTCTTGATAGATTAAAATATTCCTACTGTGGCGAAGTGCATTTCCGCGGAAGCCCAAGAAAAGCTTTCGAGAAGATTTTATCTTAAATAGAGTTATAGCTTTTGAAATTCAAGCCCCAAAATCTGGTAAAATCGGGCGTAATTCATTAAATTTGTAGTATAAAATTTAAAAAAATGTCAAAAAAAGCGATCTTAGCTATTCTCGACGGATGGGGAATCGGTACCGATTCTAAAGTCTCTGCAATTGATCAGGCAAATACTCCTTTCATAGATTCATGTTATAAGAATTTTCCACATACAACTCTTGAAGCGAGTGGTATCGCCGTAGGTTTACCATTTGGTCAGATGGGGAATTCGGAAGTTGGACATATGAATCTCGGCGCTGGTCGCGTTGTTTACCAAAATTTAGTAAAACTTAATATTGCTGTAGAAAATGCGACTTTAGGAAAAGAAAATGTAATTACTGCAGCCTTCGATTACGCCGTACAAAATAAAAAAAATGTCCATTTTATTGGATTAGTTTCCGATGGAGGAGTACATTCCCACATTAATCATTTGAAAGGACTTTTGAGCGCTGCTCACGAAAATGGTTTGCAAGATAATGTTTATGTTCACGCTTTTACAGATGGACGCGACTGCGATCCACATTCTGGTAAAGGATTTATAAAAGAACTTCTCGATCATATGGCTGTAACGACTGGAAAACTGGCAACAGTCGTTGGAAGATATTATGCGATGGATCGGGATAGAAGATGGGAACGCGTGAAATTAGCATACGACGCAATGGTAAATGGGGTAGGTGAACAAACGCACGATGTTTTAACATCTATTCAAAAATCTTATGAAAATGGAATTACCGATGAATTTCTAAAACCCATGATCTGCTTGAAAGAAAGCAATGTGCCGGTGATCAAAATCGAAAATGATGACGTCGTTTTCTGCTTTAATTTCAGAACCGATCGGGGACGGGAAATTACAGAAGTACTTTCACAGCACGATTTACCGGATTTCGGGATGCACCATCTCAATCTGTATTATGTCACCATGACTAATTATGATAAAAATTTCAACAATGTAAAAGTCGTTTTTGATGAGGAGGTTTTGCACCAAACATTGGGTGAAATTCTGGAAAAAAATGGAAAAACGCAGATCAGAGTTGCTGAAACGGAAAAATATCCACACGTAACATTTTTCTTTTCTGGTGGCCAGGAAGCGGAATTTGTGGGAGAGCGCAGACTGCTTTGTCCGAGTCCTAAAGATGTACCGACTTACGATTTCAAACCAGAAATGTCGGCTTATGATATTACAGGAAAAATTCTTCCCGAAATTGAAAGCGAAAGCGCAGATTTTATCTGTCTCAATTTTGCAAACACTGATATGGTCGGACATACCGGCGTTTTTTCAGCCGCAGTAAAAGCCGCAGAAGTTGTAGATGAGTGTATTCAAAAGGTAGCAACTGCTGCATACGAACATGGTTATGTCGTATTTATTTTGGCAGACCACGGAAACTCAGATGTAATGATCAATCCCGATGGAACACCAAATACACAGCATTCCACCAATCTTGTTCCTTTGATCGTAATGGACAAAGATCACACCTGGAATCTCAAACCCGGAAAGTTAGGTGATGTTGCTCCGTCAATTTTGAAAGTAATGGGAATCGAAATTCCCGCTATAATGACCGGTGAAGTTCTGGTGAGTTAAACAAGCAAACTTCTGCAAGAATATAAAAAAAAAATTACAGGAAAAACGGCGTTTAAAACAGCCGTTTTTTTTTATGGCACAAATTTCTGCGTATCTCACCATAATTTGTTATTTTTAAATAATTATTAAAAATTAAATTGACACTAGTTTTTCGTTCTAAAATCAATCCTTATGAATTATAAAGATCCTCTGGTATTAATTCTAAACTTAACAGTGATTTTAGTTCTCTTTCTTTTAATTCTGCCAACTTTACTCAACAAGAAAGAAAAAATTGGCGTAAGAGTTTCCTTTTCTATCATTTTTTTTATAGTAATCGTAAATTGTACGGGCAATTTGATCATTTTTTATTTTGAAAATTATAGCTTGCTTCCGTTACATTTTGCATTGATGTGCATTCCGTTTCTTTTTGGTCCTGCGATCTATTTTTATATCAGAGAAATCAATGACTCGCACATAACCAATTTAATACCGCATTTAATAATTCCTTTTATTGCTCTTTTTGGTGCACTTCTGTACAATTTTTGGTCTCCGGAGGAAAAAAACAATGTCATAAAGCAAATGTCTGCAGGATCTTATTTGCCCTACAACATTGTTAATACTGCTGTAATTATCGTTCCACTCTATTATTTTGTAAAGTCAAAAATATGGTTGAAAAATTTCAAACTAAATCCGCAGGATATATTTTATGCACAAAAAAGAATACGGAAAAATTGGGCAAATGAATTTCTGAATTATATGATTTTCAGTATGTTTTCATTTCTAATTATCGTTGTTATTACCTCGTATTTTATGCAAATTCCTCAAATGTATCTAGATTTAATAGGAATGCCCATTTATTTTCCCTTCATCTATTCTGTTGTAGCGGTTCGAAACAACATGATATCTAAAGAACTGGAAATGAATTACGTTTTGGCAAAATCTGAAAATGAAGTAAAACTCAGCGAGCAGAGAATAAATATCTCACGCGATCTGCATGATAATATCGGCGCATATGCAAACAGTCTCATTTCTAAAATAGATCATATCTCTACTTCAGATGAAAACATCAGCACCCATCAAATTAAAGATTTAAAAGAAAATGCAGAAAGTATTTTAAGTTTGCTTCGACAGACAATATGGGTCCTTAATAATGATGAAATTGGGGCGGAATCCTCCTTTGATTATGTAAAACAATATGCTTTAAAGATTTTTAAAAACACCAATATTAAGGTAGTTTTTGATGAGAATATAGAAATAAATAAAATTTTGACTGCCGCAGAAGCCAGCAATATTTTTCGGATTATTCAGGAAGCTTGCCAAAATATTATGAAACATTCGAAGGCAGACAAAGTAACGATCGGTATTATTAGTAACGATTATTTTGTGATCAGTGTTGAAGATAATGGAATTGGTTTCACAGAAAATAATTCCGGTGATTCCTACGGTTTAAAAAATATGCAGCAACGCGCAAAAGATATAGGAATGTTCCTCAAAATCGAGAAGATCATTGAAAGCGGAACTAAAATAACCATCACAAATTCCACGATATAAATACGCTTTTAAGCGTATGTTATTTTTTGAATCTTATTAATATTTTTGAACAAACTAATGACCGTGAAAATTGGAATTGTTGAAGACCATTTTATCAACCGCAAAATCATCAAGGAAAAAATTCTTCCCTATGAAGACATTCAGTTAGTGATTGAGGCTGAAAATGGGGAACATTTTTTCGATTTAATGAAGGACTTGCGGAAAGAAGATTATCCTCAAGTTGTTCTTATTGATTTAGAAATGCCTTTATTAGACGGGATTTCAACCATTTCCCTTTCTTCTATTCGTTATCCTGCTATTAAATTTATTGTCTTGACCATTTATGAAGATAATGATAAAATTTTCGATGCTATAAAAGCCGGCGCAAGTGGATATCTGCTCAAAGAAGACCGAGCCGTAAATATAGTAGATGCAGTTACAAACGTCATCGAATTTGACGGGATCCCAATGAGTCCGGCAATTGCAAGAAGAGCCATGAAACTCTTAAGTGGTATCACCCAAAAGAATATTCCTCTGGAAAAAATTGAAGATTACCAGCTAAGTTCAAGGGAAATTCAGGTTTTAAAAGAAATTGTTGGCGGAAACAATCCTGCCGAAATTGGGGAGAAACTTTTCATCAGTCCTAACACGGTAAGAACGCATGTGAATAATATTTACAAGAAACTTCACCTTAATTCCAGAGCTCAAGTGATCAGTTTAGCACACAAAAATAATTGGATATAGTTTATAACTATCTACCATTGTTTTAATTACGTCGAATTACGTATTGCCAAACATTACCTGAATGTTGATTTTTGATAAAAATCACGCTTTTTATGCTACCCTTCAAAAATCTACTTTTGAGAGTGCTGTTTTTTCTCACTTTCCTAACTTCTTTCTCAGTGATGAAAGCTCAGAATCTGCAGGAAGTAATCACAAATTTAAAAACAGAATTAACGAAGAGTCCCGATGAAAAAAAACGAGCCTCCATTTATTCTGATCTTACCTGGTATTATGCAAGTGTTTCTGTTGATTCTGCTTTACATTACGGCAACAAAGCAATTTTTGCTACAGAAAAACTAAAAGATTCTACCCTTTTATCTCAAATTTATAGTGATCTGGGCGCTGTTCATTTCCGAAATAACGATTTTAGAAATTCCGAAAAAAATTATCTTCAATCTTATCAAATAAGAAAAAAGCAAAATAATATTGCGGGAATTGCAAAACTCAATAACAATTTAGCCTCTGTTTATCAAAGTACTTTTCAGTATAAAAAAGCGATGAAAATGTATTTGGAAGCGCTCAACTTTTTTGAAAGTAAGGCGGATGAAAAAAACATCAATACTACAAAAGCCAATATAGGATTGCTTTTTATCGATTTAAAAGATAATACCAATGCCATAAAATATATTACAGAAGCAATTGCTTTTTTTGAAGACCAGGATAAAAGCGTTGAGTTCGACAATAAACTTTGCGAAAATTATTTGAATCTCGGTAAAGCCTTTCAAATGAAAAAGGATTATGCCAGTGCGGAAAAGTATTATAATAAAAGTTCTGAGATTTGTAATAAAGTAGGTAATAAGCAAGGTTTTGCTTTCTCGAAAAGAAATCTCGGTAATTTAAATACACTTTTAAAAAATGATTCTGCTGCTGAATTGAATCTTAAAATTTCGAAAGAGACGAGAAAAGAATTCAACTCAAAATTAGATACAGAAAGCAATGATATTGATGTCGCGCAAAATTTGATCGTCCAGGAAAAATTTGTGGAAGCAAAAAGAATATTGCTGAAAATTCTGCCTGTTTTTGAAAAGGAAAATTCCAAAGAGAATCTTCTTTCCACATATAAATTGCTTACAAATATTTATCATCACAGCAGTCAAACCGATAGTGCAGATCTCTTTTTTGAAAAATATGTTGCCCTGGATTCTGATCTGGTAAATACGAGTGTGAATAAGGATACTTCTGAAATGGAAAAAAAATACCGCAGTTTACAGAAGGACAATGAAATTTTATCACAGAAATCTAAGATATTCAAGACCAATGTTATTGTTTTTTCGCTATTAGGATTTTTACTGATGGGATTTATTTATTACAAAAATTATCAGAACAAACAAAAAATAAAACTCCAGAAAGAAATTCTACATCAGCAGGATCTCGCTACGAAAGCCGTTATGAATGCAGAAGATAACGAGCGAAAAAGAATGGCAACTCACCTTCACGACGGAATCGGACAGTTGCTTACTGCTGCAAATATGAACATGAGCGTTCTGGATGAGTACAAAAAAGATGAAAATAATTTTACGAACGTTCTCAACAAAACCCGGGAAATTTTATCGGAAGCCATGTTGGATGTGAGAACGCTTTCCCATCAGATCATGCCCAATATGCTCATCAAAAATAGTCTTGCAGATGCTTTGCGCGATTTAATTTCAAAAACAAATTCGCCAAAACTACATCTTGAACTGAAAATGGAAGGTTTGACAAAAGATCTGAACCAAAATATTCAGGTTGTCATGTATCGAATTATTCAGGAGTGTATCAATAATACGATCAAGCACGCAAGAGCGAATAAAGTAGAAATTTCTCTGATCCAGAACAATACTATGATCGAGGCTATTTTCAAAGATGATGGAATTGGTTTTAATCCCTTAAAAATAAATTCCCGAAGTAATGGTTTAGGTCTCGAAAATATTAAATCCCGAATCGATATGTTAAAAGGAGATCTGAAAATTGACAGCGCTGAAGGAAAAGGAACTTCAATCATAATGAAAATCCCAATTTAGATGGAAAATACACTTGATGTCGTAATTATCGATGACCACAATATTATTATTGAAGGTCTGGAAATGCTTCTAAGTTTTGAAAAAAATGTGAGAATTCTAAAAACTTATAATGACGCGTATGATTTTTTGGGCGATTTACGAGGTCAAAAATTAGTACCAAAAATTCTCTTAATGGATTTAATGATGCCAACGATCAATGGATTGGAATCTTCAAAAATCATTAAAAAAGAATTCCCGGAAATTAAGATCATCATTCTTTCAATGAATTGCGAGCCAAAAGTGATTTATGAATTAATAGAAAAAATCGAAGTGGAAGGATATCTTTCCAAAAAGATCAGCAGAACTGAACTGTATACCGCTTTAAATGAAGTGAACAAAGGTTATGTTCATCTGTCGGAAGAAGCGCAACAGGCATTAAATTGTTTCAGAGAAAAAATTATTTCTTATCCTGAAATAAAACTTTCCTGCCGTGAAAAGGAAATTGTCGATTTGATGATCAATGGTTTCTCAAACAGAGAAATTTCAGCAAAACTTTTTATCAGTGAAAGCACCGTCGAAACGCACCGCAAGAATATCTATCGAAAAACAGAAGCCCATTCTATTCCCAAACTCATACAAATTGTGAATGATCTCAACCTTTTGCAAACCATTTGATGAATATAAAAGCGTCAAATCAGGATAAAAAATAATGAAAAAAATATAATGTTGGAAAATGATCCAGCTTAACCATGTAGATTCAAAGAGAAAACCTCAATTTTTATTGAGGTTTTTTTGTCTTTTGTTTAAAAAATACCCATTTCAGGGTATCATTTTTTTTCAGAGATAAAATAATTTTACTTAAGTTAAAAAAATCACAAATACCATGAAACTAAAAAAATCACTCGTTGCGATCTGCACATTCAGTTGCCTAGCAATCACCGCACAACAGGCAGGATTCAATGTCCTGGAAAAAGATTACGACATTTCCCGAAAAGCCAAGAAAGGTTATCTCGGTGGGATAGAAGGTAAAGAAAATGGAAATTTTGACATGATCTATTTCCTGCCTTCATCCAAAAGAAAAGTGAAAATAGAAACTTATTCTTTTGATAAAGATGCCAATCTTACCAATACGGTAAAAGACGACTGGGAGGTAGAAAAAGCAAGAAAACGCTACAAAGGCTTAACTTATAAAGGAGATCTGCTTATCAACAAAGCAATTTCGGTAAGTTCGAACATGATGGGCAGAATGGTTTATAAAAACCGCGAAGTAACTGCAAAATATAACTGGCTTGCCGGAGGTTATGTAAAAAAAGTGAAAATGCTCGATAAGCAAAAACTTGCGAATGAAAATGGGGATGAATATCTTTTTGGTGGCGCCTACGAAGTGGAAAGGGACAGCGCAATTTTGGTAATAGGTTTTCCTTATAATAAAGAAAAAGCGGACTTTTCGAAAATGGATTTCATGAAAGTGAACAATACAGGAAAGATCACGAATTTAGAAACGATCAACACAGGATATCAACTGCGACCTGTTTTTTCCAGACCTCTATTAGATGATGACAGCAAAAATATTGAGAATGACGATCTCCCAAGAGACTGGATCCACATTATGTCGCCCGCAAAAGGCACAGCAGGAGCTCCGAACGAAATGACTTATTTCCGGATTTCGCCTGAAGGAAAAATTAAAGAAAATTTTAAATTTATAGCGCCAACTGCAGGATACAGAATTATTAATGCCTACGAAAAAAATGGCGAAGTAATTTTGTACGGTCTGGGAATTAAAAAAGATGGTAAATCAACGGAAGAAATTTTAGGTTCCGCAGTTTCTGCGACCAGTATGGATAGTGAAGAAATCGAACAAACCAAAGGAGGTTCTTCGGCGACCGAAAATATTATAGGCAAAGTAAGCGGTTTAGGCGGTCTGATCAGCGCCGCCCGAAAAACGGTGAACGTAGTTTCAGGAAAAGAAGAAATGATGCCAAGTCAGGATGCTCTGGATACGATGATGGATGAAAAAAAATATACCGATTTTATTTTGTGCAAAATGTCTGGAGGAAAAGCGGTTTTTGTTAATGCAACACCGATCGCAGAATTAAATCAAAAAGCTGTTGCAGGTCCAGATATGAAAAAGCCTTTAGAATTTGACGGGAAGAAATTTAAAACCAATAATTTCCAAATATTAAATGATGGTTCGATGCTTCTAAGCTTTCAGGATTTCAAAAAAAATAACAGTCGTGGCGGCGGTGGAAGTAAGTTCTTGAATACTTTGGCCGGAGTTCACACCAGTTCCAGCGGAAAGAAATACGACAGAATTTATCAGGGTTTGTATATGTTGCATTTCACTCCGGATGGTCGTCTAAATAAAAATTATACCGTTTTACTGGATCAGCAGAACAAAAAAGGATTTTTCAACAATTCGCCCATGACCGCCGATAACTTCTCAGCGACCAGTTATATCATTCAAAGCAAAGATGGAAAATCGGTCAACTGGATCATGGAAATGGTAAAGGCGATCGATGTTGATACGGATTTCAATAGCACAACCAATTTCTTTAATGGTTCTACTACCAATACAACTACCACCAGTTATGCGCCTTTCTACAGCATAGAATATGGAAAATTAAATTTGGAGGCAGGAACTTCAACAGAATTTAGAACTTTGGGAGATCTGGAAAAGAAAAAATACTATCTCTACGAAAAATACAATAGAATCCAGATCGGAGACTACACGTATTTCTTCAGTGAAACACCAAAAGGAGACAGAATGTTAATTTCCAGACTGGATTTAAATCAATAATCATTAAAAAACGTGATTTCCGCACCTGATCTTGAATGAGTTTTTATGATTTTTCGGGTGTGGTTTTATATGATATTCAATAATTTTAAAATGAAACTATTAATATCCTTTTTGAAATTTGCCTTCAAAACAATTATAAACGGAGGATCATTGTAATATTAGAATGTTTTTTAATGAAGTCTTTATAAAAAGCCTCAAAATTTATAGCTTTAACACAAATGATGAAGACAAAATTCAGTAGGAAATTTTTCCTGCTGAATTTTTTTCCTCTATGCAACAAATAATAATTTGATTATATTTGTTCTCTTAAAAAGTAAAGAACATGTACAATAAATTAGTAAGATTAGAAGTGATGCGAAATCTGGGAACAGAAGTTAACGACTTCATTTCCTCCTACCTTACTCCTGTAGAAAAAATATGGCAACCAAGCGATTTCCTGCCTGATTCCTCTTCAAACGAATTTAAATATGAGGTTGAGGAACTTCAAACGTTTGCACAAGAAATGGATTATGATCTTTTTGTAACGTTGATCGGGGACTGTATTACCGAAGAAGCATTGCCAACTTACGAATCGTGGTTGATGGGTGTTGATGGTGTTAATCAGGAAGAAGCTACCGGATGGGCGCAATGGATAAGAAGCTGGACTGCAGAAGAAAACAGACACGGCGATCTGCTCAACAAATATCTCTATCTCTGCGGAAGAGTAAATATGAGAGAAGTAGAAATTACAACTCAATACTTAATTCAGGACGGACTTGATATCGGAACAACGATGGATCCTTACAGAAATTTCGTCTATACGAGTTTTCAGGAGACTGCCACCAATGTTTCTCATAGAAGAGTAGGTACTTTGGCAAAACAAAGCGGAAATGTGAAGTTAGCCAAAATGTGTGGCGTCATTGCTGCAGATGAAGCGCGACATGCAAAAGCATACAAACATTTCGTTACCAGAATTTTCGAAGTAGATCCATCAGAAATGATGCTTGCTTTTGAAGATATGATGCGCAAGAAAATTGTTATGCCTGCACATTTAATGCGCGAATCTGGGCAAAAAGCGGGTGAGCTTTGGTCTCATTTTTCAGATGCAGCACAAAGAGCAATGGTTTACACGGGTCATGATTATATTAATATCCTGAGCGAACTTCTTGATGACTGGAAAATTGAACACATCAGTGGATTAAATGAGAAAGCGGAGAAAGCACAGGAATATTTAATGAAACTTCCCGGTAGATTACAGAAGATCACCGACAGAATTGCAACTCCAGATTTAGATCATCAGTTCAAATGGATCAAATCTTAATATTAAATTATAGTAGAATTTATTCTCAGAGTGGTCGATGTTTTCTACCACTCTTTTATTTTCTTATCTTTGCAAAAATTAAATTGACCGAGATGAAAAGCAATAAAAAACTAGCCATTGATTTCGACGGTACGGTCGTAGATGACGCGTATCCGGGGATCGGAAAACCAAAGACTTTTGCATTTGAAACTTTGAAAAAACTTCAGTCAGAAGGGTATCGTTTAATTCTATGGACGTATCGCCATGGTAAAACTTTAGACGAAGCAGTAGAGTTTTGCAAAAAAAATGGCGTAGAATTTTATGCGGTTAACTCAAGTTTTGAAGGTGAGACTTTTGACCACGCCGAAGCCTCCAGAAAAATCGATGCTGACTTATTTATTGATGATAGAAATTTAGGCGGTTTTCCAGGATGGGGAGAAATCTACAACATCATTAATGACAGAATAGAATTTCGTGTAGAAGGCAATGAAGTTTTGGCCTATTCAAAAATGAAAAAGGATAAAAAGAAAGGCTTGTTTTGGTAATTTTTTTCCGGAATAAATAGAAGCTTTTAGTTTTAAAATATTAAAAAATATATTGTCAACATAAACGATGATTCACTTAAAAACAATCGAAGAACTTCGGTTAATGCGCGAAAGTGCACAATTGGTTTCCAAAACTTTGGGAATGATTGCAAAAGAAATAAAACCTGGTGTAACTACTTTGCATCTGGATAATTTAGGGGGTGAATTTATTCGGGATCATGGTGGTGAACCTGCTTTCCTTGGAATGTATGGTTTCCCGAAGAACCTTTGTATTTCTCCAAATGCTGAGGTGGTTCACGGTATTCCAAATGAAAAGCCGCTGGAGGAAGGTGATATTCTTTCTGTTGATTGTGGCGTTTATATGAATGGTTTTTACGGCGATCACGCTTATTCTTTTGAGGTTGGAGAAGTGGCTCCGGAAACAAAAAAATTATTGCAGATCACAAAAGAATCTTTATACAAAGGAATCGAGCAATGTATTCGTGGAAAAAGAGTAGGAGATATCTCCTTTGCGATCCAGGAATATTGCGAAAAACACGGTTATGGTGTTGTTCGCGAACTGGTTGGTCATGGTTTAGGTAGAAAAATGCACGAAGATCCTCAGGTTCCAAATTACGGACGAAAAGGCAGTGGAAAAGTTTTAAAAGACGGAATCGTTCTCGCCATCGAACCTATGGTAAATCTTGGGACCGAAAAAGTAAAATTTCATGATGACGGTTGGACGGTGACTTCTCTTGATAATTCACCTTCTGCACATTTTGAACACGACGTTTGCATCATCAACGGAAAACCGGTTTTACTTTCTACGTACAAATATATTTATGAAGCATTGGGAATCGTAAGTGAGGAGGAAAAACCATTTACTTTGGATTTTTAATGAAAACCCTGACTAAATTTCTCTTAAATAAAATCCCAAGACCTTTATTGATCAAAGCGAGTATTTTGGCGCGACCTTTAATCGTTCAATTTTTTAAAGGTGACAAATTTACTGATCCAGTCGACGGTAAATCTTATCGGAAGTTTCTGCCATATGGTTACGGCAAACAGCGTGAAAATGCACTTTCTCCCGGAACATTAAGTTTGGAACGTCATCGCCAAATGTGGTTGTATCTGCAAAATGAAACCGACTTTTTTACTAAAAATTACAAAGTTCTTCACATCGCTCCTGAACAGGAATTTCTCAGAAAATTCAAAAAAATGAAAAATCTGGATTATATTTCTGCGGATCTTTACTCGCCGATCGTCGATGTAAAAGCAGATATTTTAGATTTACCTTTTGAAGATGAAAGTTTCGATATCGTTTTTTGCAACCATGTTTTAGAACATATTGAAGACGATAAAAAAGCCATGAGCGAATTATTTCGGGTGATGAGAAAAGGCGGCTGGGGAATTTTTCAGGTTCCTATGAAGAATTCTTTAGAAAAGACTTACGAAGATTTCACCATTAAAGATCCAAAAGAAAGACAAAAACATTTCGGACAATACGACCATGTTCGCTGGTACGGAATGGATTATTTTGATCGATTGAAAAATGTTGGTTTTGAAGCAGATATCAATTTTTATTCAAGGAAATTTTCAAGGGATGAACGGGAAAGATTTTCTTTAATGGAGAACGAAATTTTACCCGTCGTTTCTAAGAAATAAATGAAAATAATTGAAATGAAAAACAATTATTTCCTCCATTTATTAAAGTCGATTCCGTTATTACCGATTATCTATTTTCAGGGAAAGAAGATCAAAAAAGAAATTCAATTATTCCCAGAAGCAAAAAATCCGGAAGGTTTTATCAACGCAAATTCCTATAAAAATTTAAAGATTTTATTTATTGGGGAAAGTTCATTTGCCGGAGTTGGCGTAGAAAATCACAAAAATGGTTTTGCCGGTCATTTCTCAAATGCTTTAAGCGAAAAATTTCATTATAATATCAACTGGAAAGTTTATGCTAAAACAGGTTATAATGTTGACAAAATTCAAAGAAAACTTATTCCTTTAATTGTTGAAAAAGAGTGCAACCTTTTGGTGATCGGCATTGGTGGGAATGATACTTTTGAGTTGAATCAACCTAAAAAATGGCGTGAAAGTGTTCAATGCTTAATTAATGATCTTCGAAAAAAATTTCCTGAAACTCCAGTTTTATTTGCGCAGTTACCGACTATCGAAATGTTTCCTGCCTTTTCGAAAGAAATGAAGCTGGTTTTAGGAAATCACAAAGATATTCTTGCAGATCATCTCAACACACAAGTTCTAAAGAACAAAAATGTTTATTTCCCGACTGAAAAAATAAATTTTAAAGAATGGCTCGGAAAACTCAAAGAAGGTCAAACAGTTTGGGAATTTTTCAGTGATGGAATTCATCCTTCAGAACTCTGTTATGATTTGTGGGCGAAAGATTGTGTAACATTTTTAGGTCAATCGAAAATAAATTTTTAGTAACCTTTGATAAAAATATCGATCATTAGATAATTATAGTTTTAGTGGTACAACAATGTTTCACTACCTTTGTAGAGATTTCGAATTTTCGAGGTCTTTTAATTTTTAATTACTTCAATAAAAAAGAATGCACAAAGCAGGATTTGTAAATATAGTAGGGAAACCGAATGCCGGTAAATCGACACTTCTCAATCAATTGATGGGAGAGAAGTTAGCAATTGTAACCCAGAAAGCACAGACAACGAGACACCGAATTTTCGGGATTTATAATGAAGAAGATTTGCAGATCGTTTTTTCTGACACGCCGGGAGTTTTAGATCCGAAGTATGGTTTGCAGGAAAAAATGATGGATTATGTGAAAGATTCTTTACAGGATGCCGATGTTTTCCTTTTCATCGTTGATATTTTAGACCGGACTGAACCCTTCGAATTTCTGGTTGACAAACTGAATAAAATTCCTGTACCTGTATTAATTTTGGTTAATAAGATTGATGAGTCAAACCAGGAAGATTTAGAAAAAACAATGGAGTTGTGGCACGAAAGGATTCCAAAAGCGGAGATTCTGCCAATTTCTGCATTGAAAGGTTTTAATACCGATGCTATTTTGCCAAAATTGAAATCTTTATTACCAGAAAATCCGCCCTACTACGACAAAGATCAATATACCGACAAGCCGGAGCGATTTTTTGTCAATGAAGCAATTCGGGAGAAAATTTTATTAAATTACGATAAAGAAGTTCCTTATTCCGTAGAAGTAGTCACCGAAATCTTTAACGAAAAAGAAGGAATTATTTTTATTGATTCTATTATTTATGTGGAGCGAGATACCCAGAAAGGTATTATTATCGGGCATAAAGGAGATGCAATAAAAAAAGTAGGAACAGAAGCAAGATTAGATCTGGAGAAATTCTTTTCGAAAAAAATCCATCTTAATTTATTTGTAAAAGTGAAAAAAGACTGGCGAAAAAATGACAGAGATTTAAAGAATTTTGGGTACAGCTAAAACTAAATAACCACAGAATACCGTTACGGAGAGGATTTATTAAATTTGCTTTTAAAATTATTTGAATGAATTATTTAACTTCGACGAAAAACAATCCTTTAATTACAGATATTGTTCTTCTTGTTATTAGAATTTTTATAGGTTTCGCAATGCTTTCGCACGGTTTTCCCAAACTTCAGCTTTTATTTTCTGGCGAAGAAATTAAGTTTGTCGATATTTTGGGAATGGGTGCAAAAAGTTCTTTAGCAATTGCTGTTTTTGCCGAATTTGTTTGCTCAATATTTATCATTTTAGGACTGTTCACAAGAATAGCCGTTTTCTTTCTGGTGATAACAATGGCTGTAGCAGGATTATTTATACACAGCGCAGATGTTTTTGCGACGCGTGAACTAAGTTTGCTATATCTTTCCGTATATCTGTTAATTTTGGCTTTAGGACCGGGAAGATTTTCGATTGACGCTATGATCAGCAAAAGGAGAGAATCTCGCTGGTAATGTCTGAAATTACAGATTCAACAGATCACAAATAAACAGTAATTTTTTTGCTGTTTTTTTTATAAACTTAAATTAGAATTTTTATGAAATTAAAATTAACAATTTGCTTGCTTGCGTTTTTGAATTTTAGCGATGCGCAGGAAAATATTACTTATCAAAAGCCTTCCGCAGAAATTCTGAAACTTGCTGATTTTCAGAGAGCGCCTTCTGTCATGATGGACAGTAAAAAAAACTGGATGATTTTTTCTTACCGAAATACTTATAAAACTTTAGAGGATCTCAATCAGGATGAAGTAAAACTCGGTGGTTTACGGATTAATCCTGTTACCAATATTTCCAGCAGTGTTACTTATGTCAATAATTTGAAGGTTCGGAAATTGAAAGATAAGTCTGAGATTCAGGTCAAAGGTTTACCGGAAAATCTAAAGATCACCAATATTTCCTGGTCACCAAATGAAAGAAAAATTGCCTTTACGAATACTGTCAAAGGTGGAGTAGAACTCTGGGTTTTAGATTTGGAAACCGCAACTGCAAAAAAAATATCTTCTTCTAATTTAAATTCAAACTTAGGTTCACCATTTATCTGGTTTAAAGATTCCGAAAATCTTTTGGTAAAAATGTTGCCAAAAGATCGGCCTGCACTTCTGGACACCAAAAAAGATCTGCCAACAGGACCAATTGTTTCGACTTCAGACGGAAAAGTTTCGCAAAACAGAACATATCAGGATTTACTGAAAAATCCACAAGACGAAAAGAATTTTGAGATCTTGACTTCGGCGGAATTATATAAAATTGATTTGAATGGAAATGCCATTCCATTTAAAGAGGCTGATCTATATGCTGGTTTAAGTTTCTCCCCAGATGGTAATTATTTGATGGCAACAACCATTAAAAAACCTTTTTCTTATATCGTTCCGTTGAGCAGATTTCCAATGGTAACGAACGTTTATGATAAAAACGGATCATTGGTAAAAACGGTAAATGAAGTTCCTTTAAATGAAATTATGGCGAAAGGTTTTTCATCTGTCCGAACCGGCAAAAGATACATGGAATGGCGAGATGATAAGCCTTCAACTTTAGTTTATGCAGAAGCTTTAGACGGTGGAGACCAAGCAAAATCAGTTGATTTTCGGGATGAGATCTTTATTTGGGAAGCTCCTTTTGCAAACTCTCCGAAATCTTTCTTCAAAACCAAACAAAGATACGCCGGTTTAGATTGGTCAAACTCAGATTATGCTTTCGTATCCGAAGATTGGTATGATACCAGAAATTTTAAAACTTATTTGATCGATTTAAAAGACAATACTTCGAAAGTCATTGAAGACCGGAATTCACAAGATGTTTACAGCGATCCCGGTAATTTTAATAAAACTAAAAACCAGTATGGCAGAAATGTGATTGACATTAAAAACAATAAAGCATTTTTAATTGGCGCCGGTTTTACGAAAGACGGACAAAAACCGTTCATCGATGAAATGGATTTAACAACCCAGCAGAAAAAAAGATGGTATACTTCAAATTTAACTGGAGCTAAAGAAAACCTGATCGATATTCTTGATGCGCAAAAAGGTGATGTTTTAACCATTCAGCAGTCTGCAAATTCGTATCCTAATTATTTCGTCAGAAATATCAGATCGAAGAAATCAACTCCCGTGACCGCTTTTGCAAATCCTTTTGAATCTTTAAAAAAGGTGTATAAAGAAGTTATTAAATATAAAAGAAATGACGGCGTAGAATTAACTGGAACGCTTTATTTACCAGCAAATTATGACAGAAAAAATCATACAGAGAAATTACCGCTTCTAATTTGGGCTTATCCAACTGAATATAAGGATAAAAATACTGCGGGTCAAAATACGCAGAATCCGAATGATTTTACTTTTCCTAGTTATGGATCTTTCATTTATTGGGTGACGAAAGGTTATGCGGTTTTAGATGATGCAGCCTTCCCGATTATTGGCGAAGGAAAAACGGAACCCAACGACACATTTATAACACAACTAGTTGCCAATGGAAAAGCTGCAATCGATGCGGTTGATCAATTAGGGTATATCGATCGCAATAAAGTTGCAGTTGGTGGTCATTCTTATGGCGCATTTATGACGGCAAATCTTCTCACTTATTCCAAAGATTATGCGTGTGGAATTGCAAGAAGTGGCGCTTATAACCGAACTTTAACACCATTTGGATTCCAGAGCGAGCAGCGAAACTACTGGGACATTCCGCAAATTTATAATGCAATGTCACCTTTTATGAATGCAGATAAAATGAAAACTCCACTATTATTGATTCATGGTGATGCCGACAATAATCCCGGAACTTTTACGCTTCAGACAGAGAGATATTTTCAGGCTTTGAAAAACCTGGGAGCACCAGTAAGAATGGTACTTTTACCGAAAGAAGCTCACGGTTATGCAGCGAAAGAAAATATTTTCCATGTTCTTTGGGAAGAAGATCAGTTTCTGGAAAAATGTTTAAAAAAATAAAGATAAAGTCTTCCTGAAATGGAAGACTTTTTTTTGGATGATTATTTTAAAATTGAAAGACGATAAAAAATCGTTTTTAAAAAGGGGAGGAGCGATTTTTTTAAAAGCAGAACTCCAAATAAATTGATGTTTTAAAGTAGTTCTCCTTCAATATTTTTTCCGTATCAATTGGTTATCAGTAAATTAGTTGTAATTTTATTTCATAAAACTAATCAAAAACGATAACCATGGAAAATTTTAAAACCAAAAATGGGGTAAGTGTTCGTGCTTACAGCGGAGATGCGATCACACTTTTGGCATTCGATCTTACCGAGCATTTGACTAAAAACTTAGCAGGTTTTTCAATCGCTTTCAAGTACAAAGAAGGTGATCAATGGATTGAAAAGTATATTTACAACCGCCTGACTTTCGATGATGAGTTCAGAAAAAATAGCGGAATTAAACAATATGACAGAAATTCAACCCTTTATTCACCCATACAAAAATTCAATTGGGTTCACGTGCCAAACACCGACATCACAACCAAGAAAGCAATTTTTGGAGATTATATTTATACCATTACACCGAGATCTATCGAAGACGGGAAATTGTTGCCGCTCAATTCAGATCTTTCTGTGGAAATTGATATTCCGGTAAAACCTTATCAGGAAAAAAGTACAACACTGGCTTTTACGAGAGGATTTGTTTCCTCCGTTGCGTACGCTACAAGATTCAGTCGGAAAAATAATTCTGTTCGCCCGAAGAATAATAATGAATTGATCTTTAACATCAAGCAAATCGCTGATTCTGCAATGAGATGGAACGAAACGACCCGGAAAAATGAGCTGGTTCCATACACTTTTGAGGAACAGCATGAATGGTTAGGATGGCAGGCAAGAAACAGAATTATAGAATTTTTAGAGGAGACGATAAAAGATAAAACTTTAAATTTAAAGGTTTTTGCCTTCGATTTAGATGAACCTGAAATTTGTAAAAGATTGCTTCAGTTGGCAAAAGAAAAACGCTTGCTAATCATTCTGGATGATTCCAAGGGTCACAAAGAAGAAAAAGCTTTTGAAACAATTTTTGAAACAGAATTTCTCAAAGTAAGCGATACTGATCATATCAAAAGAGGACATTTCAGTGCTTTGGCGCATTGTAAAATAATGATTCAATTGAAAAAAGCCGTTCCAAAAAAAGTGTTGACAGGATCTGCAAATTTCTCTACGAACGGATTTTATGTGAACAGCAATCACGTAATTATTTTTAAAAACTCTAAAATAGCACAACTTTATTCTGATATTTTTGATGCTTCTTTTGGAGATGAAAATATGAAGAATTTTAAAGCAGAAGCGTTTCCACAGAAAGACCACCAAATTCTTAAAACGGCGTCATCTCCTGAAATGACAGTGACTGTTGCACCTCATAGCAAAGTAGATGCAGAAAGGATTTTTGACCGGATCAGCACCAAAATCGAGAAAGCAGATACTACAGATATTTTATTTGCAGTGATGAATGATCGAAGCGCAGGAAGTATTTTAAGTTCACTTCGCAAACAGATATCAAATGAAAATGTTTTCAGCTACGGAATTACCGATACCATCGGAAAAAATGACGAAGATTTTGGAATTTTCCTGTACAAACCGAACTCAAAAAGAGGAATTAGAGTTGCGGCAAGAGGAATTGAAAACAATCTACCAGAACCTTTCGGAACAGTTCCCGGAATAGATGGTTACGCAATTCATCATAAATTTATCGTTGTCAATTTTAAAGGAAATGATCCGGTGGTTTATTGTGGAAGTTCAAATTTAGCTTTCGGTCCGGAACAAAAAAATGGTGATAATTTACTGGAAATTCGGGATAAAGATATTGTCACCGCTTTTGCCATAGAAGCTTTACGATTGGTTGATCATTTTCACTGGAGAAATACTTCGCTGGAAAATGTGGGACATCTTTGGCTGGATAATTTATCCGGCGCAAAAAAATGGTCAGAATCCTGGTTAACGGAAGGAAATTTGAAATGCAGACAAAGGAAACTTTATATGAAGAAATAGAAGAAAGTCATTCGTTGAACTCCTATAGTTAACGGGTTTGATAATTAGTTCCGAGTTTATGACAATGAATTTTCTCATAACATTATAATTCAGAAAATATATTCTATTTAACATAATATAAATTATAGGACTTTTTAGAGAAATTAAAATATGGGTGTATTGACCATATTACTTTACACCAAATCCTCTTTTCCCGGGATTTATCTGAATTAAATAATTCAGCAGATTCTCATCGATTAGCTTTAAAATATTTATTAACTCCAATAAACTGTTAGCGAAAAGTTTAAGTGTAAAGAAAATAATTCTCTTAGCTGGAAATCTACAAACTCAGCTTAAAAGTTTTCATCATCATCACCGGAATTAAATAAATTTCTAGCAAGCTGATTTACAACGAAACTTTTTTCAGCTAAAAAACATTAAATTTGAGCCACTAAACAATTAAAACTGACATGAAAAAATATCTTTTGACAACGTGTGCATTGCTCTTTATTCTGAGCTGCGAAAAAAAAATCTCCGAAAACATTAATATAAAAAATACAAACGATTCGGTTGTCGTTGTTCCGGAAAATTCAGAACCAATAGAATCTTCTACCCAACAAACCTGCTATTTAGGAGTTACAGGAAAAGACTCTGTATTTATTTCTCTGGATGATAATCTGGGCACTATCACAGGAAAAATGCGTTATAAAAATGCGGAAAAAGACAGTTCATTTGGCGATATTGTGGGAACGCAGAACGGCGATACTTTAAAACTAAACTACACTTTTCAGTCAGAAGGTATGAAGTCGGAGCGCGAAATTTATTTCCTGAAAAAGAAAGATCTATTAAAAGAAGGTATTGGCGACCATAAAGTTGAAGATAAAAAAGATTTATATGTAAATACCTCCAAACTTAAATTTGATGGTTCAAGTCTGAAACAAGTTGATTGCAAGGATTTTGATAAAAAAATGACGGTAAAATAAGACTGATCTTATCAGTGTAATATCATATAAATTTAAATGATTGTAGCAATTTTCATTATCTATTGCAATAAACATAGTTCATGTGATAAGTTTAACTACTTTAGACTAATCAAATTTTTAAAAGCTTTATTTATTAATTTCTCCGTATGAAAATCGACGATTCTAAAAATAAACAAAACCTACAGGAACTTCTGGATACACGGGATTTTGTGCAGCATATATCTGTTGATTGCGTGATTTTTGGGTTTCATAAGGGCATTATGAAAGTTTTGCTTCTCAAATATCATGATCTCAATCTGTGCTCTTTACCTGGAGGTTTCGTTTTTAATGATGAAGATCTACATGACGCTGCAGCTCGTGTTTTGTACGAGCGCACACATCTTTCAAATATTTTCTTGGAACAGTTTCAGACTTTTGGAGATCGGAATAGAACTGAGAATAATGCACACCGGGTTTTACTCGCAAGCAAACACATTGAGGTTCCGAAAGATCACTGGACATTCCAACGTTTCGTGACAGTCGGCTATTGCAGTCTGATCGATTTTTCTTTGGTAGATACTTTTCCCAATAATATAATTGAAGAATGTAAATGGTTTGAAGTAAATGATCTCCCAAAAATGGCTTTCGATCATGAAGAAATTATTAAGAAAGGACTGGAATTTATCCGTCGAAATATTGATACTCAGATCGTTGCAAGCAGTTTGTTGCCGGAAAAATTTACCATGAAAGAATTACAGACCGTTTACGAAATTGTACTTGATGAAAAATTCAGAAGAAATAATTTCCAGCGAAAAATTTTAGCCTTAAATTCCTTGGAGAGACTGGAAAAACTATTCGATGGTTCTGCAAATAAAGCACCTTACCTTTATAAATTTGCAGATAAAAAATTGTACGAATTACTCTAATGATCACTTTCATGAAATTCTACGAATACTACTCATTTATTTCAGTAAGATCTTCCGGAAATACGCTTAAAAATTTCCTCATCGTTCCAAAAAATCTTAATTTTAACAAAATCTAAAAAATGTCATACTACCCTCTTACGACCCTTCCTGATTACTATTTAATGGATGAACTATTGACCGAAGAACACAAGCTGATTCGGCAATCGGTGAGAGACTGGGTTGAAAGTTTTGTGATGCCGAAAATTGATGAAGCTGCACAAAACCATACCGATATTCCAAACCTGATGAAAGAATTGGGGAAAATTGGAGCTTTAGGTCCTTACATTCCCGAAGAATACGGCGGTTCTGGTTTAGATCAGATCTCTTACGGATTAATTATGCAGGAATTGGAGCGCGGAGATTCTGCGATTCGTTCAGCGGCTTCTGTACAAAGTTCTTTGGTTATGTTTCCTATCAATGAGTTCGGTTCTGAAGAGCAAAAGAAAAAATTCTTACCTCATTTGGCTTCGGGAGAAATGATCGGTGCATTTGGATTGACAGAGCCTAATCACGGGTCTGATCCAAGTTCCATGGAAACGCATTTCGAAGATAAAGGTGATCATTATTTATTGAATGGTGCTAAAATGTGGATCACCAACGCACCGCTTTGTGATATTGCCGTTGTGTGGGGAAAAAATGAAGAAGGAAAAATTCAGGGATTGATTGTAGAAAGAGCTTTCGAAGGTTTTACAACTCCCGAAACGCATCATAAATGGAGTCTTCGTGCTTCGAAAACCGGGGAACTGGTTTTTAATAACGTCAAAGTTCCAAAAGAAAATTTATTACCAAATGTTACAGGATTAAAAGGTCCTTTATCTTGTCTAAATTCTGCACGTTACGGAATTTCATGGGGCGTTATCGGTGCTGCAGTAGATTGTTATTGCACCGCTTTACAATATGCAAAAGAAAGAACACAATTTGGAAAACCCATTGCCGGATTCCAGTTGCAACAGAAAAAATTAGCTGAATTCTTAACAGAAATTACAAAAGCACAATTGCTCTGTCTTCAGTTAGGAAGGTTGAAAAATGACCATAAAGCTACGCCTGCACAGATTTCTATGGCGAAAAGAAATAACGTAAAAATGGCGATAGACATCGCGAGAGAATCGCGTCAGATTCTTGGCGGAATGGGAATTATGGGTGAATTCCCGATGATGCGTCACGCTGCAAATCTTGAATCTGTAATTACTTATGAAGGAACGCATGACGTTCATTTATTGATCACCGGAATGGATATTACAGGAATTAATGCTTTCGGATAATTTTAATTCTTTCAAATAAAATAGAAAACCTTCAATTAATTGAAGGTTTTTTTTAGGTCTTAAAAAGTTCGAATTTTAATTCAATTACCAACTTACTTTCTCTTCTTCAACAAAATGTTTTTCCTTATCTAAGATATCAAGAATTACATTTTTTATTGATTTCATGGGAGTTTCCAAAAGTTTTAATGATATTTCATCTTCTCCAAAAATCTGTAAATTCTGAACCCCTTTATTCACTTCTGCAAAACTCCAGATTCCACATTCGACGAAATTATCGGGATTTTTGTTTTGCTTTAAAACTGAATACGCATAAATACACAATTGCATCGCCTGTTTGTAATCATCGCGGAAAAAAAGCTGTTCTAATTTTTCTACATCTTCTGGTTTTTTTGGAGCTGAAATGGAGAGGTTTTTCGTCTTTGCAGTTTTAAAATCGATGATTCTTAAATTTCCGTTGAGTCGGTCAACCCGGTCAATGAATCCATAAAAAGAAACTTTGTCCGTTTTCGCTTCATCTAAATAAAAATCAATGCCTTCGAAATTTCCCTCAACGCTTAAGATCTCGAGAGAATTTCCTTCCTCCACCATTTTTTTATCGTAATCCAAAACATTGCGCACTACTCTTTCCGCAATTGATTTGTGAATAAAATTCATTCCTTTTGCATAAAATTCAACCTGGTGTTTTAAAGTTTCTATGGCTGCATTAATGGATTCGAGTAACGCTTCATCAGTAAGAGTCAAATCCTTTACAGTTAGTTTTTTACCGACTAATTTCTCATAAATATATTGAAGTGCATAATGCACTAAATTGCCATAACTTCTTTGGGACAGTTCTTCTTCAATTTCATTTGTCTCCCGCGTACTCAAAATTTTTGTAAGATAAAAATCTACCGGATTATAGAGATAAGATGTTAAATGAGACGCGGAAACCCGGGTTTTCCATTCTTCCAATTTCTCTAGAACTTTTGGAGTTTTTTCAATTTGAATCAATTCCTGCTGAATTGGATCTGAGGAATTTTCAATGATGACATTTTCAATTTGATGATGAACATCTTCAATTTCCATCTGGGTAATAAAACGGCTTTTTTCTCCCGTATTTACGCCGGAATTTAAAGCATTAAAAAGAAGATGAACATTCTTGGCATCCTGAATTAAGCGATAATAATGATAAGCATAAATGCTGTCGTTTTCCAAAAAAGTATGCAGATCAAAATGTTGACGTACATCAAACGGTAGATAGGTATTCTGTGAATTTCCGAGCGGTAATTTACCTTCATTTACGGATAAAAGGATTACATTTTCGAAATTGAGAAGACGTGTTTCCAAAAGTCCCATAACTTGTAACCCTTGCAGTGGTTCTCCTTGAAAATCAATGGATTCCGAACTTACCAGTTGATTGATCAAGACTTCCAGCGTTTCCATTTTAATTTCAAAAGAATACGGTGAAATTTGATTTTGAATGATTTTAAAACTCTTTTCAAAATGAGCGATATTTTCGTATAAAATATCATCCAGATCTCTGAATTTCAACTCATAGCAAAATTTAATGAGCAGATCTAAAAAGTCTTTAATTGAAGATGCTTTCTTGAAAAGTTCAAAATAAGAGAGCTCCGCAAGAAATTCTGTGAACTGTTTTTTAGAAATATAAACGATGTTTCTTTCTTCAATATTAAATTTAAAATTGGTAATAATTTCCTGATCAATTTCTGAATTAGGCAATTCTTCTAAAACGGACAAAACGTCGTTGTAATAATACGAGGAATTCTTTTTCTCCAATTGCTTTTGAAGATAGAAAAGCTGCTTCATCGCATTGCTAAACCCTAAATTTTTCAACGGAAATCCCATCGTAATATTAAGATATTGCACTGAATTCATGGCATCTAAACTCGCAGGAAGCAGATTTTCGTCGAGTAAAACCACTGCTGTTTTAGAAAGATTTGGATCATTGATCTCTTTGAAGATTTCAGGTAAAACCTTTGTCTGCGTTATGTTGCCGGAAACTTCATAAACTTTAATATTTTTTGCTTGGGCAAAATCATTTTCGATCCATTGGAAAGGTCTTTTTTCTGTAAACTCTTTCCAAAATTTATGACTGCGCAAAAATTTCCCGGCTTCCTGTCTTTCATCATTGAAATAATACGAATCTGCCTGAAAAAAACATTGTCCTTTATCCCATTGTAAAAGACTTTTTATCAATTTTTCCTCAACTGGCGTAAAGGCATTAAAGCCACAAAACACAAATTTTTGCACCGTCTTTCGCGCAAAATTTTCAATTTTATCTTTGGCTGATTCGTGAATCATTCCAGAAGTTGCCCAATTTTTTTCGTTCAGTTTTTGCTTTAAAATGGGTAGAAAAACATTCATCTTCTGCCAGAAATTTAAAAACTTTCTGCGTGGAAGATCTTCTGAATCTCCTAAGTTTTCGGACCAGTTTTTAATTCTTTCCTCATCAAACATATATTCTAAAACCGCTTTATCGCTTTCAGAAAATTTCAAAATATCATCCCAATCTTTCAACAAAGTCGGAAACCATTTCAAAAAATTGGCGAAATCTTCCGACGGATGAAGTTCATGATAGATCTGGAAAGCAAATAGCCATAAAGAAATTCCCTGAACAGGCTGCTTTCCGGAAAGATCTGTTATTAAATCCTCAATGGTAAAGAAGTTGGGTAGAAAACCAGAATATTGTTTTTCTCTCAAAATTTTCTTGATGAAAACAATCGGTCTTTTACCGGGAAGAACAATATCAAATCCCGATAAATCAGCATTTTGTTCCAGGAGTTCGGTAATTATTTTTTGAAGAAATTTCATATAAAAATGGAAAGATGAAAAATAAGAAAATTAAAATAGAAAACCTCAGAAAAATGAGTTTTTCCTGAGGTTTTATAATTGTTGAAAATAAGATTTATCGAACGACGATATTTTTTTGAATGTAGATATTTTGACCTGCAGAATCCTGACCGTTGTAAAATTTGAAAAGATAAGTTCCTATTTTCTGCGGATTAAAATTAATCTGAGAAGATTTAGTCACCAGATCTCCGCAAGCTGCAGTTGTTTTAAATTTATAGGAGATCACCTTTCTTTCAAACTCGGACGTATGCAAATAATCGTATCCATAAAATCCTTCGCATTTTGCGGTATAATTGGAGTATGTTTTAATAGTTTGGGTAGTCAAAACATCCATCGTGTCCTGTGCAATTTTCACGCTGTCAATTTTGAGTGCTTCGGTATTTAGAATTTCGTCTCCTTCGAAACGGTCATTGCAACTCATTACACTGAAAGTCAATATTATTGGTAAACTAAAAAGTAATATTTTTTTCATGATGTCCTATTTATATTATTAAAACGATAAACATAAAACCTTTATTATGCAATATTAAGAATTAAAATTTCCCTTAGATAAATATACCACCTTTTTTGTTTCGAAAAATTCACTTTCAAAATAATTTTGAAGATTAAATATTTCAGTTTTCATTCCAGCCAATTCTTCAGTGAGATCACCGCCTTTCAAATAAAGCACGCCATTGTGTTTTGGATTAAACTGTTCTTTTTCAAATTTACCTCTTAACCAACGGAGAAAAATAGGCATTTGAGTTACAGCTCTGCTTACAATAAAGTGAAATTGACCTTTCACATCTTCGGCTCTTCCATGAATAGCAGTGATATTTTTGAGACCGATTCCTTCTGAAACTTCTTTCACGACTGTAATTTTTTTACCGATTGAATCTACGAGTGTAAAGTGAACTTCAGGAAACAAAATAGCAAGCGGTATTCCGGGGAAACCTCCTCCAGTCCCAATATCCAGAACTTTTGTGGTGGGTGAAAACTTCATCACTTTTGCAATTCCGAGGGAATGCAGAATATGTTTTTCGTAAAGAGAATCCATATCTTTCCGGGAAATCACATTTATTTTTTCATTCCATTCTTTATAAAGTTCCTCTAATTTTGCAAACTGTTCGATATGAACTTTAGAAAGATCCGGGAAATATTTTTGAATTAATTCAACTGACATGCTTTGATTATAATTTCTACAAATTTAAAGAAACAAGTTTAAAACTTTGCAGAAAAAAATTATCTTTGAGAAACTTAAAAATAATTATGAATAATTACTCAGAGCGACTGAATCGGATGAGTTTTTCGCAGACTTTTGTGATGAGCAACAAGGTGCGGGAAATGAAGGCGAAAGGAATCGATGTTATCAGTTTAACCCTTGGTGAACCTGATTTTGATGTTCCGAAAAATATTAAAGAAGCTGCTTTTGCTGCTATCAATAATAACTTCAGTCACTACTCTCCTGTTCCAGGATTTCTGGATTTGCGGGAAGCAATTTGCGAAAAATTAAAACGAGATAATCATTTAGAGTATTTTCCCTCTCAAATATGCGTTTCTAACGGTGCAAAACAGTCGATTTTAAATGTTTTATCGGCTATTATTAATGATGGTGATGAAGTGATTTTACCTGCGCCATATTGGGTGAGTTACGATGAAATGGTAAAAATGGTGGGCGGAAAATCTGTTTTTATTGAAACTTCAATTGAAACTGATTTTAAAATGACTGCAGAACAATTGGAGAAAGCCATCACGCCTAAAACAAAAGCTTTGCTTTACAGTTCACCGTGTAATCCTTCCGGAAGTTTTTATAAATATGAAGAACTGGAGCAAATTGCAAATGTGATCGCGAAATATCCTCACATTACTATTATTTCCGATGAGATCTACGAATACATTAATTACGACGGAAAACACACTTCTATCGCTGAATTTCCGCAGGTTTATGAACAAACTGCGGTGATCAACGGAATGTCGAAAGCCTTTGCAATGACAGGCTGGAGAATTGGTTATTCTGCTTGTCCGAAATGGTTGGCAATCGGTTGCGAAAAAATTCAGGGACAAATGACGAGCGGCGCGAATTCGATGGCTCAAAAAGCTTCGGTAACTGCTTTGAAAACAGATTATTCTGAATATCGTTACATGATTGAGGAATTTAAAAAACGACGCGATATCGTTTATAATTTGATGAAAGAAATTCCGGGATTTAAAGTGAATTATCCGGAATCGGCTTTCTATTTTTTTCCTGATATTTCCTATTACATTGGTAAATCTCTAAACGGGAAAATTATTAATAATGCAGATGATTTTGCAATGTTTTTGCTGGATGAAGCTCATGTCGGAACCGTGGGAGGTGTTTCATTCGGAAACTCAAACTGTGTGAGGTTTTCTTATGCCGCATCCGAAAAAGAGCTGATAGAAGCCATGAAAAGAATTAAAGATTGTTTGGAAAACAGCACGATCAGTTAATTTTCTTTAAATACAATTTACAAAAAAGCCAGTTTGAAATTTTCAAACTGGCTTTTTTTATTTTTCGGAAATTATTAGAATTTAATAATATCTTTCATTTTTTCGTTTTCTTCATTCACCATATCGTCGTCAACAAGAATTTTTCCACTGTGTTCATCAATGATGATTTTCTTTCTCTGTGCAATTTCCATTTGTTTTTGCGGAGGCAAAGTGAAGAATGAACCTTTTGGCGCACCTCTTTCTAAGCCTACAACAGCAAGTCCTGTTGGAGAGTTCGTACGGATTCTTTGGTAAGAAGCCAATAATCTCGCATCGATATTTGCTGCAAATTCTTTTGATTTAGCGATCAGAAAATCTTCTTCTTTTTGAGTTTCAGAAACTAAATTTTCCAGCTCTTCTTTTTTAAATTTAAGGTGGGTTTTTAATTCTGCAATTTTATTATTCAGTTCTTCGAAAGTTTCGTTTTTATGAGAGATTTTCGCAGAAAATTCTTTAATTCTTTTATCTGATAGTTGCATTTCAAGTTCTTGAAATTCAATTTCTTTGTCTAAAGCTTCGAATTCTTTGTTATTTCGTACGGTATCTTGTTGCGATTTGTATTTATCGATCAAAGATTTCGCGTGATTGATGACTTCATTTTTTGTATTAATTTCGTCATTCTGTTCTTTAATTTCAGCTGCGAATTTTTCGGATCTTTTAGCAAGACCTTCGATTTCACTTTCCAAATCTTCAACTTCAATCGGCAATTCACCTCTGGTGTTACGAATTTCATCTAATCTGGAATCGATTATTTGTAAATCGTAAAGCGCTCTTAACTTATCTTCAACGGAGATTTCTACAGTTTTCTTAGCCATATTGTTATAAAAAATAATTTACAGGATTGGTTTTCTCAAGAGATTTTGAGATTGCAAATTTAGGAAAAATTTCCGATAAAACCTCAAATAATTGTTGAGTTACAAATTGTTCGGACTCAAAATGACCAATGTCGCAGATCATCATTTTGTCTTCATTTTTAAAAAAATCGTGGTATTTTACATCACCTGTTAAGTAAGCATCGCAATTTTTTGAAAATGCAGCTTTTATTCCGCTGGTTCCGCTTCCTCCCAAAACGCCGACTCTTTTAATATTTTTTCCATTGAAATTAGAGTGTCGGATTATTTTCAGATTAAATTGATCCTTCACTAATTTTAAAAATTCATTTTCGGTCATTTCTTTTTCCAAGTCTCCGAAACGTCCCAAACCAGCGTATTGATTATCATTTTCTAAACTTAAAATCTTGTGTGCGACCTCTTCATAAGGATGCGAAGTTTTCATTGCGGCAAGTATTTGATTTTGTTTGTACGATTCAAATATGACTGAAATCATTTGCTCGTCTGCGTTTTCTCGAGTGTCTTGCTGGCCTGAAAAAGGATTTGAACCCTCATTTGGTCTGAAAGTTCCATTTCCTGAAACTGTAAAACTGCATTCATCATAAAAACCAATATTTCCCGCACCAGCTGCATATAAAGCTTCTTTCACTTTTTCTGAATATTCAGTGGGAACATAAACTTCCAGACTTTTTAAATTATTCGATTTAGGCATCAAAATTTGTTGATTTTTTAAACCTAACTTTTCGCAAATGCCATAATTCACTCCGAAGTAATGATTGTCAAAAGCAGTATGAATCGCATAAATTGCAATTTGGTTTTCGATGGCTTTCAATACTGATCGCTCTACGTAATTATTTCCAGTCAACGACTTTAATCCTGAAAAAATAATCGGATGAAAAGTAATTATTAAATTTAAATGTTTTTCAATCGCTTCGTTTACCACATTTTCCAGCGCATCATGACAAATTAGAATCCCAGTTAATTCCCGATCAGGATTTCCGCACAAAAGTCCAACATTATCGAAATCTTCTGCCTGTTTTAAAGGAATTCGCTTTTGAATTTCAAAAATTGCTTTATTAATAGTCATTTTCTTAAGTTTGTAGCGAAATTAAGGATAATTTCTTTAAATTTAATTTTTTGCTAAATATGGAAAGAGAACACGATTTTTTACCGGAGAGGACAAAATGGAAACGACTGGTTTTCAGGGTTATCTTTAAGGCAGATACAAAACCTGGTAAAGCATTTGACCTTATTCTCCTTTTTCTTATTTTGCTAAGTACTTTCATCGTAATGATGGAAAGTGTAAGTGTTTATGATGCGAAACTTCATCATATCTTTATTGTGATAGAAATTTTTATTACGGTCATTTTTACAATAGAATATATTTTAAGAATTGTCACGCTCCGTAATAAGAAAGCCTATATTTTTAGTTTTTTTGGAGTCATCGACTTCTTAGCCATACTGCCCTTTTATCTAAGTTTATTCATCCCAATTACCAAGTATTTTTTGATTCTCAGAATGTTGAGAATGCTGAGAGTTTTCAGAATATTCAATTTACTGGATTTTATGAATGACGGTAAATTTATTGTAACTGCTTTAAAAAACAGTTCCCGTAAAATCTATATTTTCTTGATGTTCCTGATGATTTTTTCCGTAATCGTTGGTTCGCTCATGTTTATGGTAGAAGGACATCGGGAAGGATTTGAAAGTATCCCACAAAGTATTTACTGGGCAGTTGTCACCGTGACGACGGTTGGCTACGGTGATGTTTCCCCCGGTACTCCGCTGGGAAAATTTCTTTCGGTTCTTTTGATGCTTGCAGGTTATTCTATTATTGCAGTTCCGACCGGAATTGTAACGGCAGAGATGCGAAATAAGCGTCAGGATTTGTATAAAAGTTGCCCGAGATGCGGTAATAGTGATAATGATGACGATGCCAGATTTTGCAAAATTTGCGCGGAAAAATTAAAATAAAAAAAAGATGCATTTAAAAAATGCATCTTTGTCGAACTCCCCAATCATTTGTGTTTTGTTTGTTTAGAGTTTCTTTCGAATCCCTGCTCTGTCGAACAGATCATCATTGAAAAGTTTCCATCATTTGTGTTTTGTTTGATTCTTTTCGATGCTCAAATATAGAAGTTAATTCTATCACGATCAACCGTGAAATCACCCTATTTTTAAATAAAAGGTTATTTTTTTAAAATTAAATGTTACGCCTAAAATAAAACAACACTTCAATAAGAAGTGTTGTTTGTATTTATTTAAAATAAATGGTGATTTTTACACCATATGATATCAATTATTTTGACAGATTGCTTTTTACTTTTACAAGTTCAACATCAAAAATTAACCATGCGTTTGGTGGAATTACTCCTCCTGCTCCATTTGCGCCATATCCTAATTCAGACGGAATAAGCAAAGTTGCAGTTTCGCCTTCTTTCAATAATAATATTCCTTCGTCCCAACCTTTAATTACCTGACCAACTCCGATTGGAATATCGATCGGTTGATTTCTTTTGAATGAAGAATCAAATTCAGTCCCATCAACTAATTTACCAGCATAATGTACAGAAACTTCGTCGCCTTTTTGTGGAACAACGCCGTCTGTTTTTTTGGTAATCTTATAAAATAATCCTGATGGAGTTGATTGCATTGTAGCTTTCAAATCATCAACAAGCCTTTGCTGATTGGCTGCAAATTCTTCTTCTTTTTTCTTTTTATCGGCTTCGATCTTTGCCATCATGGCTTTATTATCTTCTGCAATTTTAGATTTTCCTTCAGTGAAAATTTTTGCTGCATCGTAACCTTTGTACTGGTCACCTTTAGAGAAGATCGACACTTTTTCTAAAACAACATTGGTTTTAGGTTTATCCTGTGGTCCTTTTTCAACATTTGCAATGACATCAACAATGTCTAAACCGTTGACTACTTTACCAAAAATAGTGTGTTTTCCATCTAACCAAGGCGTCGCAACTTCAGTAATGAAGAACTGAGAACCGTTGGTATTAGGACCAGAATTGGCCATAGAAAGAATTCCTTTCCCAGTGTGCTGCAAATTATTTTTCTCGTCGTCAAATTTATAACCTGGATCACCCATTCCCGTTCCTTGAGGATCACCTCCCTGAATCATAAAATCCTTTATCACTCTGTGGAAAATAGTTCCGTCGTAAAAAGGAACTCCTTTAGCTTTTGCTTTGTTATCGATTTTCCCTTCAGCCAAACCAACAAAATTGGCAACTGTAACGGGAGCATCTTTGTCTTCGAATTTAACGATCATATTTCCTTTTGAAGTTTGGAAATTGCCATAAAGACCTTCTTTCAGACCTTCGTAAGTTTCTTTGTCTACGTTCATTTTTTTATAAATTGAGGTGCAACTAGTTAGCGAAAGTGCCGCTACTGCGATTAAAAAATTTTTCTTTAACATTAATATAAGATTTATAGTACTTTTATTTTGATGATCAAGGGCATATCATTTGCGATTTTCTCATTGTCTCCATAGGTCCCAAAAGCTAAAACTGACGGTACCAAAAGCGTTGCCTCCTGATTTTTTTGTAAATACCTCAATGCATCTTCGACTGCCTTTAACTCTTCAAAATGTCCAAAATGAACATTGATTCTTTCTTTGGAGGTATCAAGAAGTTTCACGTGATCGAAATCAAAGATATCGTATCTGTAGGAAATGACATCACCATCATTTTTTCTGGGATTCTTCTGCAACTCATCAATGTTTACCCAATAATTCAAACTCATTGGATAAAATTTCTGGTCTTGATTTCTGATCCAGTCCTGAATTTGTATTCTTTCGGTAACATTCAAATTTTTCGCTCTGTTCCTGGAAGTATTCATATCTTTTTCGCTCAAAAATCCGCCTACAGGAGGATGAGTTTGGGTATTCTGTGCACAACCCATTAGAAACAGCGAGGAAATTATAATTATTTTTTGCATAAAAACTTTTGCGAAAATAAGAAATTCGCACCACATTATAAAACGAAAAAACCGGATAAAAATTTTTTCCGGTTTTTTATATTAATTTAGATCGAAATTAAACAGTTTCTAAAACATTTTTTTCTACCAAAACCCTCCAGTCGAAAGGATCTTCCGCTTTATTGGTTTGAATATCTACCAAATCTTTTTGAAGCGTTAATGCGAAACTTTCTTCTAATGATAATCTCGGAAGCATTAATTTTTCTCCTTTATAACCTAATGCCTCGAAAACGGTCGTTACAACAGCTGTCCCAACTCCCCAAACTTCTTTCAAAGTTCCGTTCTTTTGAGCTTCAACAACATTTTTTACAGAAATAGGTTCAATTTTCATTTCAATTCCTCTCTTATTTGCTAATGCAATAAAACTGTCTCTCGTAATACCGTCGAGAATTTTTTCTGAAGTTGGTGGCGTATAAATCGTATCATTGATTCTCACAAAAACATTCATTGTTCCACTTTCTTCAAAATATTCGTGGGTAGAATCATCAGTCCAGATGATCTGGTCGTAGCCTTCTTCCATCGCTAATTTCGTAGGATAAAATGAAGCTGCATAATTCCCGGCTGCTTTTGCAGAACCTACTCCACCATTTGCTGCTCTGGAATAGAAATCTGATATTTTTACTGAAACAGGTTCGGTGTAATAACTTTTTGCAGGAGTTGCAACGATCGCAAACATATATTTATTTGCAATTCTCGCTTTCAAAGCTTCTTCCGTAGCAAAAATCAGTGGACGAATGTATAAAGACATTCCTTCTCCCTGAGGAATCCAGTTTCTGTCCATATCGACAAGCGCCTTCAAACCTTCCAAAAACATTTCTTCAGTAACTTCCGGCATTGCCAAACGTGCAGCCGACTTATTAATTCTCGCAAAATTCTTTTCCGGACGGAAGAGAAAGACTTTTCCGTCTTTATCTTTATATGCTTTCATTCCTTCAAAACAGGCTTGACCGTAATTTACGCCCATCATAGCAGGAGAAAACGGAAGTTGACCATATGGAACCAATTTAACATCGCCCCATTTTCCGTCTTCAAATTCGCAGATAATCATGTGATCGATAAACGTATTTCCAAAAGAAAAATTTTCAGGATCAAAGCTTGAAATTCTTGGATTGGTAGATTTTTGAATTATCATATTAAAAATTATTTTTGATGTTCTACAAATTTAATATAATTTTTCAAATATCAAAATTTTAAATTAATTTTGGAAAAATTTAAGATGGAAAGAGAGATCAGAACTACCGAAGATGGCAGTAAGACATTGTATATAAATGATTTAAATGAAAACTATCATTCGCATCACGGTGCTTTACAGGAAGCCAATCATGTCTTTATTAAAAACGGATTAAATTTGGTATATAATTATGAAATTAACATTTTAGAACTCGGTTTTGGTACAGGTTTAAATGTTTTGGTTACAATTAATGATTTTTTGAAAAATGATAAAAATCATGTTATTAATTATTTCACCATCGAAAAATATCCCGTAAACGCAAACGAAGTGAAAGAATTGGATTACGGATCATTTTTTGACGATCCGGACATCAAAAAAATATACGATGTTTTGCATACTTGTGAATGGAATCAACGAATAGAAATTTTACCTAATTTTTTCTTTACTAAATTTCATTGCGATTTTTTTGACATCGAAAATTTAACCCTTCCAAAAATTAATCTTGTTTATTATGATTGTTTCGGGGCAAGAGTTCAGCCAGATTTGTGGGAAGAAAAAATATTTCGGATGGTTTCAAATAAAATGGAAATTGACGGATTACTTACGACGTACTCCTCTAAGGGAAGTGTGCGCAGGATTTTGAAGGAACTTCATTTTAAAGTAGAGAAAAAAGCTGGACCTCCGGGAAAAAGAGAGATGATTAATGCTGTGAAAATGGGTTCTGAGAACTAAGTAAAGAATACAAAAAATTACTAAATTTGGAAATACGTTCTCAAAATATTATTAAATATGATTGATAAAATAAATGTCAGAGTTTACGCAACTGTCCTAAAAGACAAGAAAATTCTGTCTCTTCACGAGGAATATGTAGGTGATCATTTGCTAAAATTTCCGGGTGGCGGATTAGAATTTGGGGAAAGTATCGTGGAATGTCTTCACCGTGAATTTGAAGAAGAATTGAATTTAAAAATTAAAAATCTGCAGCATTTTTATACGCAGGAAGATTTTTTAGTTTCAAAATTTCGGGATAATGAGCAGTTGCTGACTATTTATTATCTGGCAGAAATCGTTGATGAAGAAGACTTGATCATTCGCGACTCCTGTATCGAAAAAATAGAATGGATCTCCCTCGATACCGAAGAAAATCCATTCCCATTGCCTGTTGACAAAATTGTTTTTGATCTGCTTAAAAAGAAATTTTTATAAGATCTCGTTTAACACTTTAGCCAGACGAAGACCGCCATATAACAACTGGCGTTCTAGTAAAGATTCAAATTTATAATTGTAGTCGTAAGAATAAGATGAATCGGCAACAGAATTAGAATAAATCCTGTTTGCTTGTTTTTGACTGTCGTACAACCAGTCTGCGAGAGTCCCTTCCTGGATCTGTTTTACTTCTTCTTTCGATTTTACATCTAAAACATTTGCAAATTCTGTATAACTGTATTTCTGCGAATCCACTAATTTGGTGTCCCACAAAGAATGTAAATTAGTGTTATCACCAAAAAATTTAAGTTTAATTTTATTTCCACCCAAATCTTCTGCTCTGCCAATATGAAGCGGTTGAGCGGCATCTCCCATTAAATGAATGAGAAATCGAAGGGCAATTTCTTTGTCTTTAACAGAAGTATTTTTATCCTTAATCTGATCAGAAAGAATTTTTATTTGCGTATAAATGTTAGGAGCTTTCTGTGCATCTAAACTTTGAGTAAATGATTGAATATTCGGTTGCGGATCAGCATTAATATAATGCCATTGTTCAGTTTGCTTCCAAACTCCGGTAGTATCTGCTTTAATGAAATCTGGCCAGTTTGCCCAATATGCTAATTTTTCGTCACCAATTATTTTTTTCAAATGTCTCTTTGCTTTGCCTGAAAGGTGATTTTGAGCGATTTCTGCAATCACTCTGTGACCAGTTGTTCCCCAAGAATAGGCGAAGTTGAAACTCAAAATGGCTAAAACCAAAATTGAGTTCTTTAAAATTGTTTTCATTAATTATTTTTTGATTTTAAAATTCTGGTAACCTGGATAAGGTTGAAAGTAACCGGCGTTCCAATTGCTTTGAAGAAGAGCTTCCACAAATTCATCGGTCCGGTTTTTATGTGGATCAAATGGTTCTTTGATATCTACATCTGCAATATTTCCCTTTACATTCCACCAAAATGCACTCCAGCCGCCACGCAGTTCTTTAATGATATCGTACACGGTTTTTCCGGTGGCGCGATTCATTAATTTTGCAAAAACGCGTCCCTCGGTCGTGGTAAGATCTCGCAATTGTTTTTCGTATTGATCTGCTAATGCGTTCTGGCGGGCATTGACATATTTTCGTTGCGCACTTTTATCTAAACCTTTAGATTCATTTTCAATATCTTGATATTGCTCTAAAGCTGTTATGAAAAGGGGATAAACCCGATTCAATTTCTTGTTGAGAAAAAAATAATAATTTTGGTCGAGTTGATTATTGAATTTAGGTTTTTTGAATAAAATTAATTCATCCATTACTACCACATTCTCGCCATTTATTTCGTAGATCCTGGCTTTTTGGCCTTCGTCGTAGTAGTATTTGTTTCCGACATCATCGGTTTTTAACATTTCCGGCGGATACTGACTAATTGGCTTTGCGATAAGAATTGAATCTTGCTGTGCATGAGCGAAAAGTGCAGTAAAGAGAAGAAATATTAAGATCAGTTTGTTAAATTTCATTACTTTTACTTCCTATAAAATCAAGTTTTACACTAACAAAATTCATTCCCTTTCTCATGAAATTTAAAAATAAATCGCTACTATTTTTAGAAGAATATCTAAATACTGCATCTCCAACAGGTTACGAACACAACGGCCAAAAAGTCTGGATGGATTACATAAAACCGTATGTTGACAAAGTTGAATTTGACCATTACGGAACATGTTATGGCATAATTAATCCGGAAGCAGAATTTAAAGTTGTTATCGAAGCCCACGCAGATGAAATTTCCTGGTATGTGAATTACATCACTGATGATGGATTGATCTACGTCATCAGAAACGGTGGCTCTGATCAAATGATCGCTCCTTCAAAAATCGTCAACATTCATGGCGAAAAAGGAATTGTGAAGGGAGTTTTTGGCTGGCCAGCAATTCATACAAGAATTGGAGAAGAGAAAGAAACTACGCCAAAGCTCGAAAATATTTTTATTGACTGTGGTGCAGTGACGAAAAAAGAAGTTGAAGAATTAGGGATCTTTGTAGGAACCATGATCACCTATCCCGATGAATTTTTTGAGCTGAACGATCGGTATTTTGTTTGTCGGGCCCTGGATAACAGAATTGGTGGATTTATGATTGCCGAAGTAGCGCGACTTTTAAAAGAAAACAAAAAGAAACTTCCTTTTGGTTTATATATAACTAATTCCGTTCAGGAAGAAGTTGGCTTGTACGGTGCAGACATGATTGCAGATACGATCAAACCAAATATCGCCATCATTACAGATGTTACTCACGATACTACCACGCCAATGATTGAAAAGAAAAAAGAAGGCGACCTGAAATGTGGAGATGGTCCTGTCATTTATTTTGCGCCAAGTGTGCATCACAAAATCCGGGAGTTGATTGTAGAAACTGCAAAAGACAAAAAAATCCCTTATCAAAGAGCCGCTTCAAGCAGAGCAACAGGAACTGATACCGACGCATTTGCGCATTCAAACGGTGGAGTTCCGTCGGCTTTAATTTCGCTTCCTTTAAGATATATGCATACGACCGTAGAAATGGTTGCAAAAAAAGATGTGGCAAACGTAATTGAGTTGATCTACGAAACTTTATTACAGATCACGCCGGAAATGAATTTGAAATATCATTAAAAAAATAAATCTAAAGTTAACGCAACCAACAATTTTTAAAAAAGTAAAAATGAAAACAAAAATGATTGCTCCTTCCCTACTTTCTGCAGATTTCGGGAATCTTGAAAGAGATATCGAAATGTTGAATCAATCGCAGGCAGACTGGATTCATGTAGATGTAATGGATGGGAGATTCGTTCCTAATATTTCTTTCGGTTTCCCAGTAATGAAAACGGTACAGAAATTTTCGAAGAAATTTGTAGATGTTCACTTAATGATCGTAGAACCTGAAAAATATGTGGAAGAATTCATCGCTCAAGGTGCAGATCTAGTTTCAGTTCATTATGAGGCGTGTATTCATCTTCACAGAGTCATTAGTTTAATTCAGGAAAAAGGGGCGAAAGCGGGAGTTGTACTTAATCCTTCAACGCCAGTTTTAATGTTGGAAGATATTATTGCAGATGTAGATCTGGTTTTGTTGATGAGTGTAAATCCTGGTTTTGGCGGACAAAAATTCATTGAGAATACCTACAAAAAAATCGCAGAAACCAAAGATTTAATTCTATCGAATAATTCCACCGCATTAATTGAAGTAGATGGTGGCGTAAATTTAGAAAACTGTGGTAAACTTTTTGACGCAGGTGCTGATGTTTTGGTTGCGGGAAATGCGGTATTTTCTACCGATAGTCCACAAAAAACTATTGAGCTTTTAAAATTATAATTTTATTTTTACTGCAAGGTGGTAATGAAGTAAATTGAAAAAAAATAAAGATATTATTTATAAAATAAAGATTTATTGAACTTTTTCTCTCATGAGATGTGGGAATTTCATTTTCAAGGTTTTCTTTTCTGCTTCTCGAAATAAATAGGTTAAAAGCATTAAAGTATAAAGGATTCCCAGATCAAAAATTTTATGTAATAGTTTCATAATAATTGCTCTTTATAAAGTTTAAATATAAAAATTTATTCCTTTAAAATTTACCGTGAAAACACCTGTTTTTCAAAGTCAGATATAAATCCAGAGCTGTTCTGGATTTTTTCATGTAATACTTTTTAATATCTAAGATGAAATCAAATTTTTGCGCTCGCGATTATATTTTCAACTAGTTTTAAATATTAGACGTTTATTTCAACAAAAAATGCTCAGTAAAACTGAGCATTCATTTAACATATTCAATATTCTAGAAAATTTCTTTCCCAGCAAAATGAAAACTCGCTTCTAACAAAGCATTCTCATCGGAATCAGATCCGTGAACTGCATTTTCTCCAATAGATCTTGCGAACATTTTTCTAATGGTTCCTTCTGCAGCGTCTGCAGGATTCGTAGCACCGATCAAAGTTCTGAAACTTTCAACAGCGTTTTCGTTTTCCAGAACTGCAGCTACTATTGGTCCAGAAGACATGAAATCTACTAATTCTCCATAAAAGGGTCTTTCAGCATGGACTTCATAGAATTTTTTCGCATCTGCAACCGTAAGTTGAGTTAATTTTAAAGCTTTGATTTTAAAACCTGCTTCTGAAATTTTTCCTAAAATAGCACCAATGTGACCATCTGCAACTGCATCTGGTTTGATCATGGTGAATGTAATTTTACCTGACATATATCTTGTTTTATTGTGCCGCGAAATTACAAAAAACTTTCTTATCTTTGCACCGAAAGTTCACAATATATGAGTCGCCAATTTTTAGTTGGCACGGAAATTGTAATTATTTTTCCGATTCTCATGTTTAATTTGAGTTTTCATGGTTATTAGTTTTTACCCAGCTTCGGCTGGGTTTTTTATTGGGCCATATTTTCTTCGGCTTCTTCCATGAGCTTTAGGTAGGTCATATACCGTGTTTCCTCAATTTCTCCACTTTCGATATTTTCCAGCACGGCACATTTTGGTTCATTGATGTGCATGCAGTTATGATATTTGCAGCCTCTTCCGATCCGGAAAATTTCAGGAAAATAATGTTGAATTTCTTCTTTTTGAACATCGATCATGGCGAATTCCCGAACTCCGGGTGTGTCAATTACACTACCACCGAAATCCCAGAAATGCATCTGTGCAAAAGTAGTCGTATGTTTCCCTTTTAAGAGCTTTTCAGAAATTTCTGAAGTTCTTATATTCAAAGCAGGTTGCAATGCATTTACCAAAGTAGATTTTCCACTTCCCGAATGTCCAAAGAAAACAGAAACTTTGTCTTTGATGGTTTCCTGCAAAACTTCTAAATTCATTTTAGAATAAGAAGATATCTCTAAAGTTTCGTAGCCGATACGCCGATAAATATTCTCAATTATTTTCACAACTTCAATTTCATCATCGCTTAAAACATCAATTTTATTGAATAAAATTAATGGTTTAATATTGTAAGCTTCACAACACGCCAAAAATCGGTCAAGAAAACCTAAGGAAGTTTCCGGATGTTTTAAGGTATAAATGAAACAGGCGACATCAATATTGGATGCAATGATATGCGCTTCCTTCGAAAGGTTGGTTGATTTACGTATAAGATAATTTTTCTTCGGTTCGATCTTCGTGATCCAGGCAACGTCGTCGATTTCCAAAGAAAATTCCACCAAATCTCCTACTGCAAGTGGATTTGTGAGTCTAGTCTTGATGAGTTTAAATTTCCCCCGAATTCTGGCCTCGAGAAATCTTCCCGTTTCCTTTTCTAAAACCTGGTACCAACTTCCGGTGGATTTTGTGATGAGTCCTTTCATTAATTATTACAATTAAATTTTAACTCAAAATTCAAGCTTAAAAAAAAAGGGATGATATGATTGAATATTTTCATTAAATATTATTCTGAACCTCAATCGATTCTTCGTGAATGGCTTTGAAAACTTTTTCAATAAATTCCGGCGACATTCCAGTTTCATCGGCTTTTTGATTCGCGTACTCTGTGATCACTTTCCAACGTTCAGGTTGAAAAATCGCAATGCTATTTTCCTTTTTTAGAGTTCCAATTTTTTCGGAAATTTTCATTCTCTGAGACAAAAGTTCGATCAAATTGAAATCAAGATCTGAAATCAAAGTTCTGTGACGTCCCATTTCATCGTCGAAAACAGAAATGTCAGAATTTCTGATCTGTAAATTTCCAATTAATTCTGCCAAAACTTCCGGCGTAATTTGCTGAGAAGCATCACTCCAAGCTTCGTCCGGATTGCAGTGACTTTCAATGATCATTCCTTCGTATCCAACATTCATCGCTTCCTGCGCAATTCCCGCCAAACCAATTCTGTTCCCGCAAATGTGCGATGGATCGACTAACATCGGAATATTTGGATATTGATTTTTGAAATCCAAAGCGATCTGCCAGTTTGGAATATTTCTGTATTTTGTTTTTTGGTAGGTTGAAAAACCACGGTGAATAACACCCAAATTATTTACATCTTGTCCCAGAAGTCTTTCCAAAGCTCCGATCCATAAAGCAAGATCTGGATTTACAGGATTTTTTACAAATACCGGTTTTTCTGTTCCTTTCAAAGCTTCAGCAATTTCCTGAACAGTAAAAGGATTTACGGTAGAACGCGCACCAATCCATAAAATATCAACATCTGCTTCTAAAGCTGCAGCAACGTGATGCGCATTTGCCACTTCTGTTGCGGTTTTAAAACCATATTCCTGTTTTACTTTTTTTAACCACCCTAAACCGATTGTTCCAACGCCTTCAAATCCATTGGGTTTGGTTCTTGGTTTCCAGATTCCTGCGCGGAAAATTGGAACTTCAGCGCCGCTTTCTTTAATTCTTTTCGCAGTTTCGAGCATTTGCGATTCGCTCTCTGCGCTACAAGGTCCTGCAATTATAATTGGTTTTGGGAATTCTTTTACCCAGTTGTTTTCTAAATTTTGTAAATCCATTTCGGTAGAACTTGTCAATTATTAACTGACTATTTTTTTATTTTAATTAAAATCAAATTTGAATAAATCATCTAAATCCCGCAAAACAGGATTAATCTCCGCAAATTTATCGAAAATCTTTCGTTTGGTCATTATTTCTTTTTTCAGCGATACATCATTTTTATATTTGATGACAATATTAAAGTGATTCACTTTGTGCATGAAATGATTAAAGAAATCGGAGCGGACCTTTTCAAACTCGCTCTTCGCAGAGTCCGATGGATAAGTAATTTCTACAATGTCTTCGTCTCTTTTGTACAATTTGAAAGAGTTGATCGCATTGTAAACAAGAACATCTTTTCCCTGCAATTCTTCTAAAAATTTTTTCCACTCTACCTGCAGATCGGTATCTGTAAAATGATTGCTGGGTAATTCTTCTTTTTCAGCGGGGGTTTTTACATCCTCTTTTGTTTCAGATTTATGCAGCGCTGCAGAGATGCTAAATTTTGAAGGAGTTTTTTGCTGACCAATAGGTTCCGCTGTTTTTAAGATCACTTTCGGAATTTCCTTTGAAAAATTTTCAGCGACTTCTAACTTGATTTCCTCTCTTGCAATGAGGGGTTTTGGTGCAACAACTTTAAGAAGTGGCGCTAAAATCAGGAATTTTTTTTTTTAGAATCTCCCACAACTGCTGTTAAAGACGAAAGTTGCATCAAGGCAATTTCTACGGTTAACCGAGGGTTTTTGGAGTTTTTATAATTAATGTCCGCGTGATTACAGATTTCGATCGCATCGATTAATTGCTGAACATTCCAGCTTTTACTTTGGTCAGAAAACTTAATTTTTGTTTGATCACCAACTTCAATTAAACTTAAGGTCTGCGGATTCTGCGCCATCATTAAATCTCGGAAATGATTTCCTAAACCAGCGATAAATAAATGCGAATCAAAACCTTTTTTCACAATTTCATTAAAGGCAAATAAAGTTTCCGGAATTTTATTTTGATGCGCCAAATCAACAATATTCAAATATTGATCGTAATCGAGAATATTGAGAACTTCAGCAGCTTTTGAAAGCGTAATGTTTTTCTGGGTAAAAGTCGCCAAACGATCGAAAATCGAAAGTGCATCACGAAGCGCACCATCAGCTTTCTGCGCAATTAAATAAAGCGCATCATCTTCATATTTTATCGACTCTTTCTCCGCAATTTTTTTTAGATGAATCTGAATGTCTTCAATGGTGATTCTTTTGAAATCATAGATCTGACATCTCGACAAAATCGTCGGAATAATTTTGTGCTTTTCTGTCGTCGCCAAAATGAAAATCGCATGAGCAGGAGGTTCTTCCAAAGTTTTCAAAAAAGCATTGAAAGCCGCAGAAGACAACATGTGAACCTCATCAATAATATAAATTTTGTACTTCCCAACCTGTGGCGCAAAACGAACCTGATCGGTCAGTTCACGAATATCTTCCACTGAATTATTGGAAGCGGCATCGAGTTCAAAAATATTATAAGCAAAACCATCTTCTGAAGTCGAACCGTCTCTTTCATTGATCTTACGGGCGAGAATTCTAGCGCAAGTTGTTTTTCCAACTCCTCTCGGACCGCAAAACAAAAGCGCCTGAGCCAATTGATTTTCTTCAATCGCATGTTCCAAAGTATCTGTAATGTGAGATTGACCGACAACAGTTTCAAACTCTTGCGGACGGTACTTTCTTGCAGAAACCACGAAATTTTCCATTGGTCAAAAATAGGGAAATTTATTAGAAAATAAAACACGAATTAGATTAAACACAATAAATTTTTTGGTCAAAAATTCACGAATTAATTTTTAAATTTTTAGAATTGGCGGGCGATAAATTCACTGCACATTTTCTAAATTTTTCCCGCGAAAAGATTAATTTATGATCTTAAAATATAAAGTTGTGGATTTTTTGCCTGTCCTTTAAAAAAGAAAACTCTCAAAACAATTTGCTTTGAGAGTTTCTATAAAAGTGAAAAAGATTACATTATTTTACCTTCTTCTAGTATTTCTTTGTTTTGATATTCCTGTACCAAATCGATTGCATTAGAAACTACATCGCTCAAAGCAGTAATGAATGTTCCTTCTTCAGCCATGCTCATCGCATGTTTTAGTGCTTCAATTTCTTTTGGAATGATCTCATAGCTTACATCTCTTCCAGATTCCTGAATCCCTGAAATAATAAGGCCATTAATTTCTTCCTCAGCTCTTCCGCGAAGATGTTTTTCGTTGCGGATAATGATATAATCAAACATTCTTCCAGCGATCTTTCCACATTCTGTAATGTCTTCATCGCGGCGATCGCCAACTCCGGAGATTATTCCGATTTTTTTGGTGGCTTCTACATTTTTCAAATAATCTTCGATGGCTTCGTAACCTGCAGGATTATGCGCAAAATCAATTAAAACGTTGAATTTTTTAAATTTAAAAATATTCAATCTTCCTGGCGTTAATGCTGCACTCGGAATAAAAGTTCTCAGTGAATTAGCGATATCTTCAATTTCAAAACCATACAGATAAGTTGCTAAACTTGCGGCCAGAACATTTGAGATCATAAATTTCGCCTTTCCTTCCATGGTGATGGGAATATTATTGGCTTTCGCGATTCTAATTTTCCAGTCGCCTTTTTTGATGGTCACGAAACCTTCTTCATAAACGCAGGTAATCTTTCCTTCTTTTGCAAATTTCTTGATGTGAGGATTGTTTTCATCCAAACTGAAAATTGCAATTTTGGAGTCTAAATCGGGCATTAATCTCATCGAATAAGCATCATCTGCATTTAAAACGCTCCAACCGTCTTTTTTCACAGAATCTAAAACGACTCTTTTTACTTTCGTCAGATCTTTTAAATTATGAATGTCACTTATTCCAAGATGATCCTCTTTAATGTTGGTCAAAACACCAATATCACAGTAGCTGAAACCTAAACCTGAGCGAAGAATTCCACCTCTCGCAGTTTCCAAAACGGCAAATTCTACTGTAGGATCTTTCAAAACGAATTCTGCTGAAAGTGGACCTGTTGTATCGCCTTTCGTCAGCATTGTATTCTGGATGTAAATTCCATCGGAGGTTGTGAATCCTACTCTATAGCCGTTATTTTTTACGATGTGCGCGATCAATCTCGTCGTAGTCGTTTTACCATTTGTACCGGTTACTGCAATGATCGGGATCCTAAACGCTTTTCCCTGTGGATATAACATGTCAACAACCGGAGCTGCAACATTTCTTGGTAAACCTTCGCTTGGAGCAAGATGCATTCTAAATCCCGGGGCGGCATTTACTTCCAGAATCGCTCCACCACTCTCTTTCAAAGGTTGGGTAAGATTTTCTGCCATAATATCAACTCCACAAACATCGAGACCGATTATTTTTGAGATCCTTTCGCACATCGTAATATTTTCCGGGTGAATCATGTCGGTAACATCAATTGAAGTTCCACCGGTAGATAGGTTTGCTGTAGATTTCAAATACACAATTTCTCCTTTTTTAGGAATGCTGTGCAGCGTGTAATGTAATTTTTCTAAAAGTTCGTTGGTATCTTTATCGACAGATATTTCCGTCAATACATTTTCATGACCGTAACCTCTTCTTGGATCAAGATTTTCCTTGTCGATCAGTTCCTGAATATTTTTTTCACCATCACCTACAATATGCGCCGGAACCCTTCTCGCAGCCGCAACCATTTTATGATTAATAACTAAAACACGGAAATCGTATCCCGTAATATATCTTTCAACAATAACCCGATTTCCATAATTTTGAGCGTGAACCAATCCATCTTTTGCAGTTTCCCAGTCCTTAACATTTATTGATGCACCTTTTCCATGATTTCCGTCAAGCGGTTTCAAAACAATTGGATAACCGATTTTTTGGATCACTCTTTCTAGACCTTCTTCGTCAGAAACCAAATCTCCAGATGGAACCGGAATTGCAGCTTCTTCCAACATTTTTTTTGTAAGTTCTTTATTACATGCAATATCTACTGCGATAGAACTTGTTTTTCCTGTAATGGTCGCTTGAAAACGCTGCTGATTAACGCCATAACCCAATTGAACCAAAGAATTTCTACCCAAACGAATCCAGGGAATATTTCTGGCAACGGCTTCCTGCACGATACTTCCTGTTGAAGGACCGAGTCTTTCACGTTCGCGTTTTTCCTTTAAAGTTTGAATACATTCCTGAATAGGATAATCACGACCTTCCATTAAAGCGTGAGCAATTTCTACCGATTGTTCAGCTGCGTAAATACCAGAATTCTCTTCGATATAGCTAAAAACCACATTATAAATACCGGGAGTTTTCGTTTCGCGCGTTCTTCCAAATCCGGCATCCATTCCCGCCAGCGTTTGTATTTCTAAGGCAATATGTTCAATCACATGTCCCATCCAGGTTCCCATTTCTACCCTCTGAAAAAATCCACCCTCTACTCCTTCCGAACATCGGTGTGAAATAAGAGACGGAAGCAGTCTTTCTAAATTTTCTCTGAAACCTTCAATTTTGTTGGTGGGTAAATGCTCTACTTCCTCTAAATCTAGGCGCATTTGAATTAATTTTTTTCGACGAATACTCCAGATATTTGGACCTCTTAAAACCTGTATTTTTACAATTTTCATATTGTTATCCTGTAATTATGATGGTTAATTTTTTTTATTGAAAATCAAAGATAAAAGAAATGCTTAATAATTTGAAATATTTTTTTCAAAATGATAACTAATAGCATTAATTTGAAGTGAATTGATACAAATAAAAGATTTCATATTTGTATAAAGTATTTAAGCAGAAAGTAATATTTTTTCTAAATTTGCAAGCTATGAGACCAATTGGAAAATTAATGATTATCGGTGGTGCCGTAAACAAGGGCAGCTTTGCAGAAACCGAATACGACCAGAATGTAGAACGGAACCTCAACTTTTTTGAAAGAGGAATTCTACGGAAGATCATCAACGAATCCCGATTGAAGGAAGATTCTGTCATCGAGATTATTACCACAGCCTCGCAAATTCCGCAAATTGTTGGTCCCGAATATAAGAAGGCTTTCGAATTTCTCGGCTCAAAAAACGTCAATATTTTAGATATTCAAAATAGAGAGCAAGCCAATAGTGATGCGATGGTTGCGCGTGCAAATGCCGCAGATATAGTGATGTTTACGGGTGGAGATCAACTGCGCCTGACTTCAATTTTGGGCGGGACCAGATTTCACGATGCGATCTTATTGAAATATCAGGAACAGGATTTTATTTATGCCGGAACTTCTGCCGGAGCTGCTGCTGCTTCTGAAAATATGATCTATCAAGGTTCCAGTAGCGAAGCTCTGTTAAAAGGCGAAATAAAAACAACGCAAGGATTGGGTTTCATAGAAAATGTGATCGTTGATACGCATTTTGTACAGCGCGGAAGAATTGGAAGATTGTTTCAGGCAGTTGTCAATAATCCGCGGACATTGGGAATTGGTTTGGGTGAAGATACCGGACTTTATATCGATGGTGATATCATGACTGCGATCGGTTCCGGACTTGTTATTTTAGTTGACGGTCGATTCATTAAAGATACAAACCTTACCAATATCGAACTTGGTCAACCTATTTCCATTGATAATTTGATCGTTCACGTTTTATCGCAGAATGATTTTTATGATTTAAAAACGAAAGATTTGACCATTGTTAATTCTCAGTACAATCCGATTCCGCAGGATCATTAGATTCAAAAAAAGATTATCTGCAATTAATAATTCGTTTCAAAATATATTTTGAAATTAACGCGTAGTAAACCTCATCCTTAAAAATAAAATTTAATGAAAATCATCATCCACGGCGGATTTTTCTCCGAAAGCGATCAAAGCCACGAAGTGAAAACGGCGAAACAAAATTCTTTAAAAGAAATCGCAGGAAAAGCTTTTGAGTTTTTAAAAACGAATTCAGCAGAAGATACGGTCGTTTACGCTATTTCGATGTTGGAAAACGATTCCTTATATAATGCAGGAATCGGTTCTCAAATTCAAAGCGACGGGAAAATCCGGATGAGTGCTTCTTTGATGAATGGCGACACGCAGAAATTTGCTGGAGTTATCAATATTGAAAATGTACAAAATCCCATTCAGGTTTCGCAGGTTTTAATGAAAGAGGACGACCGTGTTTTGGGTGGAAATGGTGCAAAGATATATGCATCTGAAAATGGTTTTGAAGATTTCTCTACTGAAATTCCACAGCGTAGAAAAGAATATGAAGAGAAAGTTAAAAATGGCGGAAAAGGAACGGTTGGTTGTGTCGCATTAGATGCCAGCGGAAAATTAGCAGCTGGAACTTCTACAGGTGGAAAAGGTTTTGAGATCGTGGGAAGAATCTCAGATTCTGCCACTGTTGCAGGAAATTTCGCGAATCAATTTTGCGGAGTAAGTTGTACCGGAGTCGGTGAAGATATTGTCAGCAACGCAACTGCGACGAAGATTGTAATTCGTGTGACCGATGGAATGACGATTGAAAAAGCTTTTGAAAAAACCTTTAAAGAGCTCCAAGAAATCGACGGATTTGCGGGTGCAATTGCGATTGATAAAGACGGAAATATTTTCCATCAGGATTCTTATCCAACAATGGTTTTTGCCAGCTATGACGGAACTGATTTTGAAACTTTTAATTAAAAAATAAAAACTGCCTCGAAAAATTGAGGCAGTTTCATTTAATTATAAGATCTGAAAATTATTTTTCTTCAATCGCAGCTTGAGCTGCAGCCAATCTTGCAATTGGAACTCTAAACGGAGAACAACTTACATAATTTAAACCGAGTCTATGACAGAATTTTACGGATTCCGGATCACCGCCGTGTTCGCCGCAAATGCCAACTTTTAAATGAGGTTTTACAGAACGGCCTTTTTCTACGCCAATTCTAATTAATTCTCCCACTCCACTTTGATCGATGGATACGAAAGGATCTTCCGGCAACAATTTTAAGTCTAAATATTTCGGTAAAAATCCACCGATATCATCTCGAGAAAATCCGAAACACATTTGCGTTAGATCATTAGTTCCGAAGCTAAAGAAATCTGCAACCGTTGCCATTGAATCGCCTTTCAAAGCGGCTCTAGGAGTTTCGATCATGGTTCCATAGAGATAAGGGATCGATTTCATTTTCATTTTTTCGCAAACTTCTGCGTAAACTCTATCTACGATTTCTTTTTGATGACGAAGTTCGTGACGTCCCATAACGACAGGAATCATAATTTCCGGTAAGGCTTTTTTACCATCTCGTATTAATTCAGAAGCAGCTTCTAATATTGCCCGAACCTGCATTTCTGTAATCTCCGGATAAGAAACTCCCAAACGAACGCCACGATGTCCCAACATAGGATTGTTTTCGTGAAGGGCAAGGATTCTGCGATTCAAAACACTCATTCTTACGCCGAGTTCTTTGCTTAACTCCTGTAATTTTTCTTTATCGTGCGGAACAAATTCGTGCAATGGTGGATCGAGCAAACGAATCGTAACCGGTTTTCCGTCCATTACTTCTAAAGTTGCTTTAATGTCTTTTTTTACAAATTTAAAAAGTTCATTCAAGGCAGATTTACGTTCTTTTTCTGTCGTGCTCATGATCATTTTTCGCAGCAGGAATAAAGGTTTCTCGCTTCCTTCTCCGTAAAACATGTGCTCCGTTCTGAATAATCCAATTCCTTCTGCCCCGAAATAAGCGGCTTGTTGCGCATCTTTCGGCGTATCTGCATTGGTTCTTACTCCTAATCTTTTAGCTTTATCGACCAAAGTCATCAAGGTTTTGTAAGAGGCATTTTTATTGAGATCGGTACTGGTTAATTCCAAAACGCCTTCATAAGCAATTCCGGTTGTTCCGTTCATGGTTACCCATTCTCCATCGTGGATTTTTTTGCCGCCTTTGGTTAAGAAGTATTTTTCTTTTTCAAAAATTTCAATGTCGTTACAACCTACGATACAGCATTTTCCCCAACCTCTTGCGACCAAAGCTGCGTGCGAAGTCATTCCACCTTTTGTGGTTAAAATTGCTTGCGCTTTATGCATTCCATCAACATCTTCGGGCGAAGTTTCTTCCCGAACGAGAATCACTTTTTCTCCTTTTAATCCTAATTCTACGGCTTCCTCTGAAGAGAAAACCACTTTTCCTACGGCACCACCCGGACCTGCAGGAAGACCTTTTGCAATAGGTTTATTTTTCTTTTCTTCGGCAGGATCGATCATCGGAAGTAACAATTCGATCAACTGATTTGGATTAACACGCATTACAGCCGTATCGGCATCAATTAATTTTTCTTTGAACATATCTGCAGCCATTTTTACGGCAGCAACTCCATTTCTTTTTCCGACTCTGCATTGCAACATAAAAAGTTTTCCTTTTTCAATGGTGAACTCAATATCCTGCATGTCTTTGTAATGTTTTTCCAGACGCTGCTGAATTTCATCCAGTTCTTTAAACTGAGAAGGCATGAATTTTTCTAAAGTCATCAAGTCTTTTGAATGATCATTTTTAGAGGCATTATTAATCGGAGACGGCGTTCTGATTCCGGCTACAACATCTTCTCCTTGAGCATTGACCAAATATTCTCCATAAAAATAATGATCGCCATTTCCGGGATTTCTCGTAAAGGCAACTCCGGTGCAAGAATCTTCGCCCATATTTCCATAAACCATCGCCTGAACATTTACCGCAGTTCCCCAATCATCAGGAATTCTTTCAATTTTCCGATATTCAATGGCACGTTTTCCGTTCCAGGAAGCGAAGACTGCTCCAATTCCGCCCATTAATTGATCCCAGGGATTTTCCGGGAATTCTACTTTTAAATATTTTTTGGTTAAGGCTTTAAATTCTTTGACTAATTTTTGCAAATCGTCGGCAGAAAGTTCGGTATCTAATTCTACGCCTCTTTCTTTTTTGACTTCTTCTAATCGTTCATCCATTAATTTTCGGATTCCTTTTCCTTTTGCAGGTTCCATTCCACCGGCTTTTTCAATGACAACGTCAGAATACATCATGACCAGTCGTCGGTAAGCATCGTAAGCAAATCTCGCATCTCCGGATTTTTCGATGAGACCTTTTACCGTTTCGTCATTTAAACCGATATTTAAAACCGTGTCCATCATTCCGGGCATTGATTTTCTCGCACCGGAACGAACCGACATTAAAAGTGGATCTTTTAAATCTCCAAACTTTTTGCCCATCAGTTTTTCAACTTCAGAAAGGGCTTGTTTAATTTCTTTTTCTAATTTTTTTGGATAGGTTTTTTTGTGACCGTAATAATAAGTACAAACTTCTGTAGTGACGGTAAATCCGGGCGGAACAGGAAGCTGAAGATCTTTGTGACCTGCCATTTCAGCAAGGTTCGCTCCTTTACCTCCCAACAGGTTTTTCATTGATTCATTTCCGTCGGCTTTTCCGCCGCCGAAAGAATAGATGTATTTCGCATCTTTTTTAGTTTTAAGTTCCATTATATCTAGGTTTTTTAATTTCTTTATTGCTATGGCACTAGTAAAGTTAACTCCATTTTGCGCCATAAAAAATATAGTGGACAATGACAAAAATCAATTTTGATAAAAGTCATTACAAAGGATGGATCAATAAAAAGATTCCGTGATTAAATTTTCACATATTTACCAAAAAAAAAGAGTTGCATCATTTTTGTTTGACCACGGAACAATTAAAAAATTTTATTATGAAAAAAGTATTGGCTTTTGCAATCCTGGGAACTTTAAGTTTTGCGAGTTGCGCTCAAAAAGAAGAAAAACGTGAGGATTATAAAGAGAGTCACAGTGTTGATGAAAAACGAAATGCGGGTGTTCCAGACGCCGCGATGAGCGATTCGGCACAGGTAAAAGATTCTATGAAAGTAGAAACAAAATAAAAAAAATGCGTCGGTCGACGCATTTTTTATTAGTATTCAAATAAGATCGAACCCCAGGTAAATCCGCTTCCAAAGGCGGAAAGAAGAACAAGATCTCCTCTTTTTATTTTTCCTTTTTCAATGGCTTCACTCAATGCGAGCGGAATTGAAGCTGCGGTTGTATTTCCGTATTTCTGAATGTTATTAAACACTTTTTCGTCAGGCAAATTAAATTTCTTCTGTACGAATTGTGCAATTCTTAGATTCGCCTGATGTGGAATGAACATGTCTAAATCTTCAACCGTTTTTCCAGCTGATTTCAAAGCTTCATTCATGGTTTCCGGAAATCTTGTCACTGCATGTTTGAAAACAAAATTTCCATTCATCACTGGATAAACCTCGGCATTGGTTACATTTTCAGGCTCCAAACGTATTCTATCGCTCCAACCATATTTTGAACCCGGAAATTTGGTACACAATTCATCAGCATATTTTCCTTCCGAATGCATATTGAAGGCTAAAATATCTCCAGCGTTTTCGTCTTCTGAAGCAGATAAAATCACGGCTCCTGCTCCATCTCCAAAGATCACAGAAACGCCACGACCTTCATCTGAAAAATCTAAACCAAAAGAATGAACTTCTGCTCCGACCACCAAGATATTTTTGTACTGACCAGCTTTAATAAAAGCATTGGCAACACTCATCGCATAAACAAATCCAGAACATTGATTTCTAACATCTAGCGCACCAATCGTGTCACAACCTAATTTTTCCTGCAGCAAAACGCCACAACCCGGAAAATAATAATCTGGTGAAAGCGTCGCGAAAACAATAAAGTCGATATCTTTTGCAGTTAAACCTGCCATTTCCAAAGCTTTTTCTGAAGCTTTGAAACCTAAATACGAAGTCGTTTCTTCCGAATCATTTCTGTTTTTTCGGTGATGACGCTCTTTAATGCCGGTTCTTTCGGTGATCCACTCATCATTGGTAGTCATTAGTTTTGAAAGATCATCATTGGTGACCACGTTTTCGGGAACATAATGACCAATCCCTTTTATTGTACTTTTTATCATGAATTTTTTTTTACTAAAGACAAAGATAAATTATATTTAAAACATAATAAAAAAGTTTAATCTTTACTTAAAAATAGTATTAAATTTGTGAAATGGCTATAGAAATTATTTATCGAAACGACCACTGTGAATGGATCGATGTTGAAGCTCCGACAGAGGAAGATCTAAATTTCTTACACGAACGATACGACATCAACATGCTTCTTTTAGAAGATACCATAGATCCAAATCACCTCCCGAAATTTGAACAGGACCACAACGTTAAATTTTTTCTGATGCGGGAAAATACGGAGTTAGAACGTTCGAATCTGAACACGATAAGCGATATTTCTACCAAGCTGGGCATTTTTCTGCTCGACAATATCATTATTACGGTTCACCGCATGAAAAACCGCAGCGTTTATGAATATAAAAAAGAAATTTTAAAGCTTGAAAATGCTGATGTTTCTGCAGACACGATCGCCTTGCAATTAGCTTTAAAAGTCATGAAATCATTTGATGATGAATCAAAGAATCTCATGGAAACGATGGATAATATTGAGAATGAAATTTTTCTTAAAAATACCAACAATTCCAACCAAATTCGAAGATTGTATCAGTTGAAAAGGAAATCTGGTCTCAATGCACGGATTTTAAATATCTCCGCAGACTGGATTTATAAATTCAAACTTTTAAAATTAGATGACGCACAAATTACCGATTTAAATGATAAACATAAAGATGTAATCACCGATTTCGAACATTTGAATGCGCAGGTAACCAGTCTTATTTCGATGTTTTTGGCCATGAGCGATCAAAAAGCCAATCAGGTCATGAAATTTTTGGCGATCTACTCCATGTACTTTTTCCCGGTCACTTTTATCGCTGGAATTTATGGGATGAATTTTGATAATATGCCCGAACTTCACCAGCCAATGGGATATTTTCTGACTTTAGGAGTAATGGGTTTTATTGTGTTGCTGACCTTTTTGTTTGTCAGAAAAAAACGGTGGTAGTTTTTCCGTGGTGATTTCAATTTGATTCTACTCTTAAAGAATTCTTTATTAAAACTTCATTAATGATCATATGATTCTGAGAGAAATCTTGGCTTAAACAAATTCAACAATTGTTTTCTCCGTTTAAAAAATCCGTAAATTCGCAGTCTTAACAGAAATTACTTTAAAAAGATGTCAGCAGAAAAAAATATTCAAGAAAAAACGAGACTTCATATCCGAAATAAAAATAGAGAAAAATATGATCTAGAAGCTTTGGTGGTTGCGATCCCTGAACTTTCTGAACATATTAAACCTAATAAATATGGTGAAAATTCTGTAGATTTTGCAAATCCAGTTGCGGTAAAATTGCTTAACAAAGCGTTGCTTAAACATTATTATGGCATCGAAAACTGGGATTTTCCAGATAAAAATCTTTGTCCACCAATTCCGGGAAGAGCAGATTATCTGCATTATATCGCAGATTTATTAACGCAAAGTAATTTTGGAACGCTTCCAAACGGTTCTCAAATAACGGTTCTCGATATTGGAGTTGGCGCGAATTGCATCTACCCTATTATTGGTGTTACCGAATATGGCTGGAATTTTATCGGATCCGATATCAATCCTGATTCAATCGAATCTGCGCAAAAAATTGTAGATTCTAATGAATCGTTGAAAGATAAAATTAAATTCAGATTGCAGGAAAGTACGAAATCTATTTTCACAGGAATCATTAATGAAGACGAAAAAATTGATTTAACGATTTGTAATCCGCCTTTTCATTCCTCAACGGAAGAAGCTCAGAAAACAAGCCGTAGAAAAGTAAAAAATCTTACCGGAAAAAAAGTAAAAACGCCCGAACTTAATTTTGCAGGAATAAGTGCGGAATTAATTTGTGAAGGTGGCGAACATGCATTCATTCACAATATGATCAATGAAAGTAAAGATTTCGCAGAAAACTGTTATTGGTTCTCCACTTTAGTTTCCAAAGAATCTAATTTGAAGGGAGTTTACAAAGCTTTAGGAGTTGTTGAAGCAACGCAGATCAAAACGATTCCAATTGGAACGGGAAACAAATCGAGCCGAATCGTTGCGTGGTCTTTTCTTTCTAAAAAGGAACAGAGTGACTGGCGCGAAACGAAATGGAAAACTTCAGAGAAAATCGATGTAGAATAGATTTTTTAAAGAAATTTAGAATTATAATTGCCAATAATAAACTGAAATTCTTGCGTCAATGAATGAAAACAATAAAGAGAGATTAATCATTCTTTCTGATTTATGGGGCGCAGAAAAAGCAGATTGGATTGAATATTATACTTCTGTTCTAGAAAATAATTTTGAGGTGAATTTTTATGACAGTTGCGTTTTAGGTGAAGTTTCAAAACGGGAATATTCAGAAGAAAAATTGCATCATCAATTTGTTAATGGTGGAATTGAAAAAGCCGTCGAGAATCTTCTAAAAAAAGAAAAGGAAAATATAATAATTTTAGGTTTCAGCATCGGTGGCTTGATCGCCTGGAAAGCTGGTAATTCTGGTCTTAAAATGCAAAATTTATTTGCGATTTCTTCCACAAGATTAAGATACGAAACTCTCAAACCACCGACAAAAATTGAATTGATTTATGGTGAAGATGATGCATACAAACCTAAAACGGAATGGTTTGAAAAGTTAGAGATCAACATGAATATTCTTGCCCGCGAAGATCATGAACTCTACAAAAAGAAAGAAATCGCCGAAGTTATCTGTAAAGTGATTATTCAAAAGGTATTCAATTAAATAGTCCAGTTATGGAAAATAGAATAAATGTTTCGAAAATCGATCCAAAAGCATATGAAGCCATGATCGGCTTAGAAAAATATCTTGCGCAAAGTGGTTTAGATAAAATGCTTTACGAGCTTATAAAAATCAGAGCTTCGCAAATCAACGGTTGTGCGTATTGCATTAATATGCATACTCGTGATGCAGTAAAATTGGGTGAAACTTCACAGCGATTATTTTTGTTAAATGCATGGCGGGAAACAGATCTTTTCACCGAAAAAGAAAGGGCCGTTTTAGCATTAACAGAAGCGATGACTTTAATTACAAATGGTCATGTTCCGGATGATGTTTATAAAAATGCTGAAGCTCATCTAACACCGAATGAATTAGCAGCAGTAATCATGGCCGTTGTCGCCATCAATGGTTGGAACAGAATTGCGATTACTACAAGAATGCCTTTAGACTAAAAAATTTGATTTTACATTAAGGTTTAAAACAAATAATTCGCATTGTGAATACCGAAAACCTACTCTTAAAATTAAGTGAAGTAAACAAAACCAGTCAGCAATTGGATTCACCGGAATCTGAAAGATTTGAAACGGTAGAAATTGTAGGCAATTTTGCTAATCAATTCACAGGATTGGATTCTGTGAAAGCCTTTCAGGAGAAAAAAGCCCCACGTCTTTGAAAATTACGGCGAAAAAAAGCCCGTTCAAAGAACCTGTCGCAGTTCCGATCGCGATGTTTTTGAAAATTGGAAACAGGAAAATAGAGGAAAAGATATCTGATTAAGTAATTCTGTGACTGGTTTGCTATAAATATAGAAGCGAAGTTAAAAATATCGTTACCAATTAATGTTTCACCCGGCTCTTAATAATTCCGCCCGAAGCTTCTTTAATGGTATTGGCGAAAACAAATGCTTCTGAATCAATTTCGTAAATTAAGTTTTTGAGTTTGCGCATTTCTAATCTCGTGACAACGGTATAAATTATATCACAATCTGTACTTACATCAAATTTTCCGGGAAGAAAGCCGCGTTCGCCTTTATAAACGGTAATTCCTCTTCCTAATTTGTTTACTAACTGATGTTTAATTTCCTCACTTTTCGCAGAAATGATCGTAACGCCAGTAAACGCCTGAATTCCTTCTACGACATAATCGATGGTTTTCGTCGCGGCAAAATACGTGAGAACGGAATACAGTGAGGTTTCAATCCCAAATTTTAAAGCAGCAATACTGAAAATGATAATGTTGATTCCCAAAATAATTTCGGTGATCGTGAATGAGGTTTTTTTCAAAGTATATAAAGCCAGAACTTCAATTCCATCTAAAGCTGCTCCGGCTCTCATCACCAAACCAACTCCAATTCCGAGAAAAGCACCACCAAAAACGGCCACTATTAATTTATCATGTGTAATATCAACAGGCGGCAGTAACCACAAACACAGCCCTAAAAAGAGTACGCTGAAGAAAGTTTTTTTTGCGAAGTTTTTTCCAACGGTAAAATAACTGATTATTATCAAAGGTAAATTGAACAGAACAATTACTAGAGCCAAATTTATATGGTACAGTTCGTGGATCAAAAGCGACATTCCCGTGACGCCGCCATCGAAAAAATGATTCGGAACCAGAAAAGATTTTAGAGCAAAAGCCGCGACGATTACGCCGAACAGCACGGAAACGGTATCTTGCAGATGATCCAGAAGATTTGATTTTTTCTTTAAATGGCCAGTATTTTTTTCAACCTTATCTTTATTTTCCCCCTTTTTATTTTCGAGTTCATCTTTGGCAGTTTTCGTATAAAATTGGTGAGAATTAAGGAAATCGACCTGTCTTTTATGCCAGATTTCCTTTGTTTCTACAATTGCATTTCCTTTTAATTCTGAAAACAAATTTTCTGAAAAAAATTCGTATTCATCGCCGCCCAGATAGAACAGATCGGCGTCGCACAAAATTTTACTCAAATGATTTTGTGGATTTTGAGGAAGCTTTGTCGCCATGATCATGTCACAAATTGATTCAATTTCTTTTGAGGAATAATCAAAATCCGGGAGATATTTCTTTGCAAATTCACAGCCCAGAAGTTCATGATTAAGATGACTTTCTAAAAAACCAACATCATGAAGCAAAGCGGCTGTTTTTAAAAGAATTATTTCATATTCTGAAACATTCTCTTTTTCTGCGATATAAATTGCGTTTTCAATGACTTTCCGCGTGTGAAGAACATTGTGATAGGTAATATTCTGTCCTAATTTATTTTCAAGTTCAGCAATTACAAAATGATAGAGTTCGTCGTATTTCATAGGGTATGAAAATTAAAATTAATTCGAAATTTGAAAATCTGAAATTTAATTTGAAGAAAATCTAAAGTAAATGTTTTATCAAAATACAAAGGTTCGATCCTACCTTAAAGGTTTTCCTGATGAGGAAATTATCAACTGATGACTTCATAAATGATGATTTCTTCGGTTTTGTTTTTCACACTGATGGAACCAATTTTTTCACAGGTAAATGATTTTTTTACCTTCTCGTAACATTTTTCCGGAATTACAATTTGCCCCACTGCGGCTGAACATTGTAACCGTTGCGAAGTATTTACGGCATCACCAATGACGGTAAAATCTAACCTTTTCAAAGTCACTGAGCCAATATTCCCGGAAATCATTTCCCCGCTGTTTATTCCAATTGAAACCTTCGGAGAAAAACCATTTTCTATCGGCAGTTTATTGATGCTGTTTCTAATCGCAATACTTGCATCGATAGCTCGATCGAGATGAAAATCTCCTTTAAAAACTGCCATCACGCAATCGCCAATAAATTTATCAACAATTCCATTTTGCGCGATAATTTCTTTAACCATCACATCGAAATAATTATTTAAAAGTTTTACAACTTTGTCTGGAGATTCTTTTTCGCTGATCGAAGTAAACCCACAAATATCGATGAAAACCACGGTTGCTTCAATCATTTCATTATCGGTAAATGAAGATTCAAATTCGCGGGTTTCCATAAAACTCAGTACATTTTGATCGACGTACATTTTTAGGATATTATTTTCTTTGATGGCTTTTAATGTATTTTTTATCTGTAAAACCTGTTTGATGGTTTTTTCAATCGTCAGTTCTAAATCATGAAAATTAACCGGTTTTGTAATAAAATCAAAGGCTCCACCATTCATTGCAGTTCGAATATTTTCCATGTCACCATAGGCAGAAACCATGACGGTTTTCATAAGAGGATGCTGTTCGCCAACTTTCGAAAGCAGTGTCAAACCATCCATTTCAGGCATATTGATATCACATAAAATAATATCGATCTCTTTTTGAATATCGATTTTTTCTAAAGCTTCGCGTCCATTTTCTGCAAAAACAAAATCATAAACCTGTTCTCGTATTTTTTGTCTAAATTTTTGACGGATGAGCGTTTCTAAATCTGCCTCATCATCGACTACTAGAATCTTTGTCATGGTATAAAGTTTTTGAGCTTTTCTTTTAAATTTACAAAATCAAGAGGTTTGGTCAGGAAATCATCTGCACCCAGTTTCATGGCTTCGTTGTAGTTTTCATCATCGCCGTAAGCAGTGATCATCATTACAACTGGTGGTGGTTTTTCGTAATTTTCTTTGATGTGTTTGAGTAAAACCAGACCGCTCATTCCAGGCATATTGATGTCGGAGAGGATCAACACGGCTTCATGTTCGTGTTGAGCCATGAAATCAATAGCATCTTCGCCGGAGAAAGCAAATTCAAATTTGATCTCATTATTTTTTATTTCTTTTCTGAAACGTTGCTCAAACAGGGTTTTTACATCTGTTTCGTCGTCTACTACTAGAATTTTCATCAATGGGTGTTTTTTAAAATTATCTGGAATTTTGTTCCTTCGTTTACCTCAGATTCTACTTTTAATTCGGCGTTATGACCTTTCGTAATGATATCGTAACTCATGGATAATCCCAAACCGGTTCCCTCGCCGGTAGGTTTCGTAGTAAAAAAGGGCTGGAAGATCTTTTCTTTGACTTCGTTCGACATTCCACTTCCGTTATCAGTTATTGTGATAATGATTTCATCTTGTACTTTTTGAGTTGAAATAGAAACAGTTGGCTGATAACCTTCACTGCCTAATTTCTTTTTTTCATTAACTGCATAAAAAGCGTTGGTCAGTAAATTCAAAATGACCCTTCCAAAATCTTGCGGAATTAAATTGATCTGCCCAATAGAATCATCAAAATCAGAACGAATTGTGGCATTAAAAGTTTTGTCTTTCGCGCGTAAACCGTGATACGAAAGGCGCAAATATTCATCGCACAAAGCATTGAGATCTGTGGGTTCTTTCACGCCAGTTGAACTTCTGGAATGTTGAAGCATTCCTTTCACAATACCATCTGCACGTTTCCCGTGGTGATTTATTTTTTCTTCATTTTGTTTGATGTCATTAGATATTGTTATTGCTTCTGACACGTTGCCCGATTTTAATTCGGCTTGTAATTCATCGATGAGTTCTTTGTTTACTTCAGAAAAGTTATTGACAAAGTTTAATGGGTTTTGGATCTCGTGCGCAATTCCTGCAGTTAGTTCTCCCAGAGAAGCCATTTTTTCTGACTGAATCAGCTGATTTTGAGTTATTTTGAGTTCGTCAAGCGCTTTCTGTAATTCGTTTTTTTGTCCTAGCAATTCGGCGGTTCGCTCTGCAACCTGGATCTCTAATTTAGCTTTCAAAATTTCTGATTCCTGGAATTCTTTTTCCCTTTCTATTGCTTTGCGTTGTGCCTGCTCTATTGCTTTGCGCTGTTTTTTATTGATAAAATACATTGCTAAAAACCAAATGATAGAAAATAATATTGCGGTGTCAAAATAGCTTTCCCATTGTGTGTGAAATTTGGGCCAGATCAATTTTGTAAGATCAGATATTACATTAACAATTGCAAAAGGCAAAATTGAATAAATAAAAGATTTTACCGGTTTGAAATCATTATTGGTAAGGCAGAAGTAAATTAGGGTGATCAACATCAGATTAGCGATCCAAATAAAAACAGTATTGATCTGCTGGAAAATAATATTTGCAATAAGTAAAATAATAGCCGACCAGATCCCCACCAACAAGAACTTATCTGTTTTGGGCAACAGAATTTTGCTTTGAAGGATTTTCCGCAAGAAAACCAGGATAATTATTAAAATTGTAAATTCTAAATTCATGGCGATCCTTTTAAATATTAAAAATGTTCCGGTTAAAAAATTACTTTAAGAATTATATCTGATGAAAAATTTTCCTGCGATTAACTAAACTCTCGATTTTGTACTATCTGATGAGTTGACTATTTCGAATTTGAATTAAATACAATAGAGAAGCTGTTTGTTTAAATATTTCATCTCATACCCAAATCAAATTTAGTAAATAAATAAATAAATAAAAATTTAGAATATTATTGAATCATTAAAACATTTAGCTACAATTCAATTCATAGGTTAAGAAGAGACCTAAAGATCATTGTCATAAATAAAGGAGTTCATCAGATGGTTTTCTCCATATTTTCTGATACGGGGAAAACACCCTTTTTTAGTTTGAAACTGTTATGTTCAGAATATTATTATTAATTTTGATATTAAACTGATGAAAAATTGCCATGAAAACAAATTCCACTTCCCACAAAGAGATTTTTACAAACCGCTGTTTTTCAATGACTTTAAATTGATTAAATAAAATACGATGGAAAATTTCTTTGCCCTCATTATTGGTGTTGGCGGAGATTTAGCCGCTACTGCAGAAGATGCCACCGCAATTAAAAGCTTACTTTGTGATCCCGAAAAAGGAGGTTATCCGCCGGAAAATATCGAATTTTTGGTGAATGAAGATTCCACCAAATTAAAGGTTCTCGATTCGCTGGAAAATATTATTTCCAAAACTTCAAAGCTTGAGAAAGCCACGGTTATGGTCTATTATTCCGGACATGGTTTGCAGATTCCAAATGATACCGATCCCGATAAATTAGATTACTACCTGAAAACTTCCGGTGCCGACAAAGCCAACAAAGAAGAGACCATGCTCAATGGAGATCTTTTTTCGGAAAAAATAGAAAAGATTAAAGCTGATAAATTACTCATCCTCCTCGACTGCTGTCATGCAGACGGAATGAAACGAAAAAATATTTCAGAGCTGGAAGATCTGGTGATTGAAGACAAATCATCCAATCGCGCGTTATTAGAAAAATTGAATTCCGGTGAAGGAAAGGTTTTTATTTCCGCCTGCGATGATAATGAAGAATCTGTCATTTTACCCGGTTCGAAAAATAGCCTTTTCACAGAGGTTTGCCTCGAAGTTTTTGATGGAAAATTATCTCCAGCCGATGAATTTGTGAGTGTGGTCGATCTGATGTATTACGTCATCAAAGAAGTTCCCAAAAGAGTGTTGCCGTTTCACCACATTCAACGACCGATCATCACAGAAGTTCAGCATCTCTCACCCGATTATTTCGTCTGCCGCAATGGTAATTATAAACCTATAAGAAATGATCTGGAAGATTTTATGATCGATGATTCTGCAGAAAGACTTGATTTTATCAAAAATTACAGCAACAAAATTTAAAAACTACAAACAATGGAAATTCTAAACAAAAACGGGAAAGTAATTCCACAACTGATCACAAAAGGTGATGACAAAAAACCTTGGGACAGCGCTCACGATTATCTAGATGAGGAAATAAAATCTACTGGAAATGCTGAATATGTGGAACCCAATTTAGAGAATAAAATTTTCTCGGCAGAAGATCCCGAAAGCTTTCAGAATAAAGCCGTTTCCGCGCTGGAAATTTTTAATGAAGATGAATATCTAAAAAACTGGCCAAAACCTGAGATGCAAACCGACCGTTTTGTCTGGCATCTTAATGATCAATTCTCCGAATTTAAAAAAGCAAATAAAAAACTTCTGGAAAAAATACCAGATCCGAAGATCAAAATTGGACACATCGATACGGGATTTCAACCAGATCATCCTGCCCTGCCAAAAAATTTGAATAAGGAAAAAAGCAAAAGTTTCATCAAAGGAGAAGAAGGAAAACAGGCAATTGATATTGCGTCCGGAAAAAGTCTGGAACAAGATGGTCACGGAACCGCCACCATGATTTTGCTGGCCGGAAATTCTGTAAAAAACGGCGACACCAACAATAACTATGAAGGTTTTGTGGGAGCAGCACCTTTCGCCGAAATTATTTCGATGAGAATTTCTGAAACGGTTGCTTTGATCCAAACTTCGGCATTTGTCGATGCTTTAGAATATGCTATTTCGGAAGGTTGCGAAGTGATCAGCATGTCAATGGCAGGAGCGCCTTCAAAAGCCTGGGCAAATATGGTCAACAAAGCCTATGAAGCGGGAATCACCATTGTAACAGCTGCCGGAAATTCCTGGTTTGAAGGTCCAAAACAAGCGCTGCCAAAAAGAGTTCTTTATCCCGCAAGATGGGATCGTGTGATTGCAGCAACCGGTGTTGCATGCGATAATTTGCCTTATGTTTTAGAAGCACGACTTCGGACGAAATCAGAAGGTGGCGAAACGATGCAGGGTAATTTTGGTCCGGAAGATGTGATGACGCATGCTTTAGCAGCTTATACGCCGAACGTGATCTGGGCAACCATGAATGATAAAGGAAAATATTTTCGTTTGGATGGGGGCGGAACATCTTCTGCTACTCCACAAGTTGCGGCGGCGGCTGCGATTTGGCTGACTAATTATCGAGACGAGATCAATGAAATTTTAAAAAAATATCCAGGCGAAAAATGGCGAAAGGTTGAGATGGTGAAAAATGCACTCTTTAATTCTGCCGAAAGATATTCTTATCCTTTGTATAAAATATATTTAGGAAGAGGAATTTTAAAAGCTGACAAAGCCCTTTTAATTCCACCTTCAGGGGAAAATTTGACGAAAGCAAAAGAAGCCAACGTCAATCTTTGGGGAATACTTGATCTATTGGGACTGCTTCTCAGACTCAAAGGTGACAATGAAGCAGATGACGTAAGATCTGAGATGTTTCAAGCTGAGATTCTGCAGCAAATGCACAATAATCCTAACCTTCAAAAATTTTTAGATTATGAAGAAACGGATATCTGGACCGATGCTGACAGGGAATTAATGCGACAGGAACTTTTGAAATCTGACACCGTTTCTGATAAATTGAAGGAATATTTGAGATCTGAATAAATATTTAAAGCCATGACAACTAAACCAATTTATATATTAATTTTTCTATTCTTACTAAACTCTTGTTCCGAAAGCAACAGTAAAACGTCAACGACAAGCGCTAATGATAATGTTACTACGTCAGTCTCAGAGGATACCATGAACATGACTCCACAGGATCAAACTGTAAATGTTGACCAGATCCAACCTGAAAAGCAAACTGAAAAGAAGCAGGAAAATATTGATAATCCTGTCGTGGTAAATCCAGCTGCTCCACAAGTTATGTTGCACAAATTAAATGCCGCACATGATTCGGTACAGGTTGCCTTTAATAAAATAAAACCGGAACTTCTTAATAAGCATACAGAAATTATCAATCCGAACCTTTCCGGATTAATTAAGAAGAATGACGAAACAATTTCACCTGTTGAACCGCCGACTGAAACTTCACCCGAACCAAAAGTTGAAACTCCTGTCGTTGAAGAAAAACCTAAAAATGCAGTGCTTGGCTTTTCCTATTTCCCGCAAATTCCGCTGAATGAAGAACGTGATCTGCGTGTTTTTGTGAAAATCGAGGGCGAAGGAAAACAAGTTGCAAAAAAATTAAAAGCGATTGAAAAAGAAGATCTTGAGTTCACAAAGACAGATGACAGCAGTATTGTTTGTATCGTCAAAAATATTGAAGCTTTCAAAAAATTGTCTATTAAACCATTCTATGATTACGATGACTTCAGAATTACAAAAGTTGATGATGGAATAGCAAGCACAAATGCAGGTGACGTGAATGAACAGATTTTAGATTTTACCAACGGAAATTACTGGCACTGGAAAGTAAAAGCAATCGCAAAATCCGGACATGTAGGAACCGTTACTTTAATCATCAAAGCGGAAACACCTGCAGGACAAACCGTTCAGCTTGCGGAACGACAGATCAAAATAAAAATTGGTATCGATCAGCCAGTCCCAACATTTTGGGAGAAAATATATAATTTTCTGGATGCTCATTTTAAAGAAATCTTATCATTGATAATTATTCCATTAGCGGTTTATCTCTTTAATTTAATAAGGAAAAAATATTTGGCTAAAAAGGACGAAGAGCCGATACAAAAAACACCTGAAACTAAATTATAATGAATCAACAACCATTAGAACAATTACTTGCAGATCAGCAACTTGATTCAGCATCTAAAGAAAAACTGAAAGCGCTTCACGAAATTATTGTGCCGAAAGAGTTTTCAGATATTCTGGATCAGGAAGGAAATCAATACGTCAATTTTGTGCAGGAAGGTGGCGGAGTTTGGGGCGTTGCATTAGTCGGCTATCTGTATGCGCTCGAAAGTTTCGGCATTCGTTTTCTAAGAATCGCAGGAACAAGCGCAGGTGCGATCAATACAATGTTAATCGCAGCAATGGGTGACCGCACCAAAAATAAAAGCATGCGGATTAAAGACATCCTTTTTCAATGGAAGTTTGAAGAATTTATGGATGGTAAATCGATCGTGAAACAAATGGCAAGCCGAATTCTGAAGAGTAAAAACTACATGAAAAAAATTGGATTGTCGATTTTATTTCTATTTCTTGTCATTATTATTTTTCCGTTTTTGATTTTATTTTTAAAAATAAATCCGTGGTATTATCTTATTCCTTTCCTCGGTTTAAGTTTTCTCATTTATGTCATCCTTCATTACTACCATCTTTTTCAGGTAAATCATATTGGACTGAATCCCGGGAATGCTTTCGAAAATAAATTGAAAAGTGCGCTTGACAGTTTTAATATTAAAAGTGTGAGCAATCTTAATGAAGAATACAATCAAAATGGAAGAAAGCTTAATCTGAACTACCGTTTTGGGAACGGAGAAGAATATTACAATACTGCCATTGAAAACATCAACAATATTCATCAGAAAGAGTTGGCAAATATTGATATGCTGAAGTTTAATTTTTTTCTGGAATCTGCGCAAAGCAGCGACATTTATAAAGAAAATCCCTTCACCCTTCTTCGGGCAGATTATACGATCATTGCGACCGACATCAATGCAAAGATAAAAGTAGAACTTCCCAAAATGGCGAATCTTTACTGGACGAATACAGAACTATCCATCATAAGTCCTGCGAAATTTGTCCGTGCTTCCATGTCTGTTCCCTATTTTTTTGAACCGATGATCACGAAAATAGATATTGCGAAAGATTCGATCGTGCAAGCCTGGAAATTCTGGCTGAATGCGGAACCTGCCAATGTTTTTAAGGAAGGCGTTTTTGTTGATGGCGGAAGTATCTCTAATTTTCCGATCGACATTTTTCATGAAAGTGATATTTTTTATCCGAGAATTCCGGTGTTTGGCGTAAGACTCGTCGATCAGGCAGAATTGGGTGAAGCGAGAGGTCCGGGAAGTAAAAATATTTTGAAAAGTCCGTTTAGCTTTCTGGGTGCAATTTTCGATACGTTGAAAGGTTATAACGACAAATCTTTTTTAACGAAATATACCTTTTACAGCACTCACAGCATTCAGTACGTAGATTGCAGTCCGAGCGACTGGCTGAATTTTTTTATGCAGGATGAGGAGAAGATTGTCCTCTTCAACAAAGGATTTCGCGCAGGATTAGATTTCATGGAAAAATTTGACTGGGAAAACTATAAGTATGAAAGAATGTTGGTAGCGCTGAAGGGAAAAGGAATTTTGAAGCAGGAAGCAAAACCAAATGTTGGCTAAATTTTTAATCGATTTAGGTCGAATTCTGTAAAAAACAGTATCATGAATGTTGAAAATAAAAACTTCGCCGATTCAGCGAAAGATTTCACCAAAAGTCCTTTGGGAATTATTGCATTATTTATCGTATTGGTCTATGGATTTGCAACCATTGCAACGACATTCGGTAAAAATATTGAGAATCATATCGATCCACTAATTTACTTTTTAGTTCTATTTCCGGTCGTGGTTTTTATTGGATTTTTATGGCTTGTTTCAAAACACTCGGATAAAATTTACGGTCCGTCAGATTTTAAAAATGAAGATAATTTTTTCAGAATGAAAATGAATACTGTAGCTGCTCTCGCTGCCGCTGCTTCTAAAAGTAATTTCAGGAATACAGAGAATCTTCAACTCGAAAGCGATATGACTGCGAATACTGATCAGTTACAACTTGAATCTATAGTAGACCTGGTTTCGCAAACACCAATTTTTCAAAGGAATAATTTAGAAAACTGGAAAAATAAAATTTTGTGGGTTGATGATAATCCTTCGAACAATATTAACGAGCAGAAAGCTTTTGAATCGCAAGGCTTCTCAGTTCGTTCCGCGCTCTCAAATTCTGAAGCTTTGCAAATACTGAAGGATCAAAAATTTGGTGCAATAATTTCTGATATGGGAAGAAAAGAAGGAAGCGATGAAGGATATGTTTTACTTGAAACGCTTAGAAAAAGTGGAAATGGAACGCCTCTATTTATTTATGCCGGATCCAACGATGCAAAACACAAAGTAGAAGCTTTTAATAAAGGAGCGCAAGGTTCAACAAATAAGCCGAACGATCTTTTTAAAATGGTCACCGAAGAACTTCGATAATAGAAAAAGGTCTCAATTTAATATTGAGACCTTTGATTTTTTGGAGAAATTCTTTTTGAAATAATGCTTAATGCATTGCATCGCTCACATCGATCGGCTCTCTACCCTTTCGTTCTTTCACGAATAAAACAAATGGGATACAGATCAAGAATAGGATTCCGAGATAAAGAAAAACATCCATGTACGCTAAAACAGAGGCCTGTTTCAAAACGCTGAAATCTAACAATTTATATGCCGACTGCAAAGCTACATCAGGAGAAAAACCTTTTGAAATAAAACTGGCTTTTAATCCGGCGAGTCTTTGTTGTACATCAAAACTATTTCCATCTAAATACTGCGAAAGATTTGCCCGGTGAATAGAAGTTTGATTTGCGATAAAAGTAGTGATCGCGGCAATCCCAAATGAACCACCTAATTGTCTCATCATTCCTGTAAAAGCCGCACCCTGACCAATTTCCTGTCCTTTTAATGTACTTAAAGCCAAAGAAGTTATTGGAATAAATAATAATCCTAATCCCATTCCGCGCACGATCAACATCCAGAAGAAATCATTCTTTCCTGTGTCCGGACCAATAATTTTATACCCCCAGAAACTGTAGATGAAGAAGGTGAGTAAACCCAACGCAACCAATAACTGCTGCTTAACTCCTCTCGTTAATAGTCTTCCGATAATTGGCATCATGACCGCGGTTGTCAAAGCTGCCGGAATCATTAAAGCACCTGATTGCAAAGCTGTCCAACCTAAAATACTTTGTGTATAAAGCGGAACAATAAATGTGGATCCATAAAGACCGAAACCTAGAATAAAAGACATCGCGGTTCCCAGTCGTAAGTTTCCATTTTTCAAAACCCGCAGTTCCACAATCGGATATTTATAAGTGAGTTCACGCCAAAGGAAAAGAATTAATCCGATGACTGCTGACGCAGTTAAGAAAATAATAAGTTTACTGTCAAACCAGTCTTCTTCGTGGCCCCGTTCCAAAATATACTGCAGGGAACCTACCGTAATTGCGAGTAAAAGAATTCCGAACCAGTCGACATCTCTCGCTTTTCGTTTTTCGGCAAATTTCGGACTTCGTACAAATTGTAAAGTCATAATTGCTGCAGCAATTCCAAGCGGAATGTTGATGTAAAAAATATAAGGCCAGCTAAAATTATCGACAATATAACCTCCCAAAGGCGGACCTAAAGTTGGGCCGATAATGACTCCTAATCCATAAATTGCTTGAGCCATACTCCGTTTTTCAATCGGATAAGATTCAGTAATAATAGTTTGTGAAGTTACTAAAAGTGCTCCACCACCAATTCCCTGACATAAACGGAAAAATACGAGTTCCCAAATATTGGTCGCATTTCCACAGAGAAAAGAGAAAATGGTAAAGATAATAATAGAAGCGGCGAAGTAATTTCTACGTCCAAACTGTGCAGAAAGCCAGCTTGTCATCGGAACAATAATTACGTTCCCGATCGCATAAGCGGTAATTACCCAACCGACTTCGGAAAGTGTCGCACCCAGATTCCCCTTCATTTCATTCAAAGCCACATTGACGATGGTAGAATCTACAATTTCTAAAAGCGCACACATTATCGCAGTAATGGTGATGATGAACCGTCTGGTGCCGTATTCGACTAATGAATCCTGTTGCATTTTTTTGCTGGAAGTTTGAAGTTTTTTTTAAAAGAGAAATTTTTAAAGTCAGAAAAAATCGATTTTTCATCCTTTCTCGAACTTCATTATTTTAAATTAACGGTTGTTTTTACATTCATTCCTGCACGAAGTTTTTTTGCGATTTTTGGATCGAGTTTTACAAAATCGATTCTTACGGGAAGTCTTTGAACGACTTTCACAAAATTTCCACTTGCATTATCTGGAGGAAGAATTGAAAAAGTAGAACCTGTCGCCGGAGAAAAAGAACTTACAACACCTTCGAATTTATGATCCGGAAAAGCATCAATTTCAACATCGACTTTTTGACCTTCTACCATTTTAGAAAGTTGTGTTTCTTTGAAATTAGCAATGATCCAGTTGCTGTTATCTCTTACCAAACTAAATAATTGCGCTCCAGCCTGAACAAACTGACCTTTTTGAGTAGAAACTTTTGAGACGAACCCATCTTCCGGCGCCAAAATAATGGTGTAAGACAACATTAATTTTGCATTTTCAACATCTACTTCTCTTTGTTTAGACACGGAACTTGCAACACCGATCTGCTCGGAACTTGCTGCAGTTTGTGAATTCACAATTCCTGTTTGTTGAGAAACCTGATTTCTTTGATCAACTAAAACCTGTAACTGTCGGTCAGCAGATTGTTTGGCTGCCAAAGCAGTTTCATATTGCTGTTGCGTGATGGTATGATCTTTTACCAAATTGCTGTATCTTTTTAGATCTTGCGAAGTTTTCCAAACATTTACTTTGGCCGCTTCAATCTGTGCATTTGCAGTCGCGATGGCAGCATTTGTAGAATTAATGTTTTGAGATGCAGCATTCGTACTGGCTTTTGCGGTAGAAATATTACTTCTTGCTGTTCCCAATGCAGCTTTTGCAGATTCCAAAGCCATTTTTTGATCTCTGTTATCTAGGATGACCAAAGTGTCTCCTTTTTTAACAAATTGATTATCTTTCACATGAACTTCAGTGATATAACCTGAAACTTTCGAAATTACAGGACTCATATTCGAAGCGATCTGAGCGTCATCTGTAGACTCATGAGTTTGGCCAAAAGAATAAGTTCGGTATCCAAAAATTCCACCAACAATTAAAACTGCTGCTAAAATGATAGGAAAAATGGGGCTTTTCTTTTTCTTAGATTCTGGGAAAAGTTCCGGCTGTTCTGGGGTAGTATTATCGTCCATTGTATTATTTTCTGTTTTTATTTGTATTTCTTGCAACGTGAATCGCTGTTTATTTTAAAATTAAAATTCCTGAGGTTTGCAGTAATTTTCGATTGGCAAGTGCAGCATCAGCTTTCGCATTGACAACATTTACGTTGGCTGTAATTTGTGCCGCATCCGCATCTAAAAGCTCAGTGATGGTCGCTAAACCATTATCGAATTTATTTTTAGTCACCCGATAATTTTCATTCGCTTGATCTGCAGCTTTTTCGTAAACCACAATTTTCTTCTTCGCAAACTGGGAATTCTGAAAATCTCTGTTTACTTCCAGCTTGATTTGGTCACCCAGTAGATCGGTGGTCGCCGAAAGTTCTTTTTCTTTAGCCTCTGCTTTTAATAAGGCTGAATTTTTCTTCCAGAGATTATCGATGTTGTATTGTAATCCGATACCGATATTGGCAGCGTTAAAAATGGTAAGGATCTTGGGAACGTCGGCTGCAATGTAACCTCCTGTTAAAGCGATCGTCGGTAAATTCTCGGCTTTCGCAGATTTAATTCCCAGTTCAATGGCTTTTTTTTGATAATCGATCGCCTGCAGATCTTTTCGGTTTGAAGTCGCTTGATCTAAATAATAGGAAACAGGACGGTTTTCAGAAAGTTCTGCGATATAATTTTCATCGATTTGAATTTCTGTATTTTCCGGAAGTCCCAATAGCAGATCCATATTGATGTTCGCAATGCTGTAATTATTCTCTGCATCCAGCAATTGCAATTCGATATTTGAGGTTTGCAGATTGGCTTTTAATTTATCATTTCTGGCAATGATCCCGTTATCTTCTAATTTCTGAAAAGACTGATCTCTCTTTTGAGATGCCGAAAGATTTTCTTCTAAAACTTTAATCGCCTGATTCGCTTTGAAAAGGTTGTTATAAGCTTGTGAAACATTATATGCAATTGCAACTTTATTATTTTCACTGCTCAATTTTGAGGCTTCAATTAAATATTGTGCTGATTGAATTCCGTATTTTATTCTGCCACCCGCATAGATTGGGAGCGAGGCTGCAACGTTTCCGTAAAATGCAGAATTTGCTGTTGGCGTACTTCCACCGTTTGGTGAAGGTGGCAAAATTTTCAGATCTACATTTGCATTTGCGAGCGCTAAAGCAGTTCCCGAAACTTTTAAACTTGGAAGTCTGTTGTTTTTAGCTTCAAGATAATTGGCAGTCGCTTCCTGGATTTTCGCTTCATCGATTTTCAAATTTTTTGAATTCTGAATTCCGAGCATTACGGCTTCATCCAAAGTAATCGATTTTTTTTCCTGCGCATTTAAGCTCATTCCCAGAATCAGAAAAGCAGTTACAAAAAGTGAATTATTTATTTTCTTCATAACCTAAAAGGTATTTTAAAACGTTTTTGATGTGGTTGTTGAGGTCTTCAAAATAAAGATTCTCATATTTTTCGTCACCTTTATAAAACTTTTTATAAATCGGCAAAGAATTTAAGGCGCTGAAAATTGTTCCTGAAATTGTAGAATGAATAAATTCTAAGCGCGGTCTTTTGGTAAAAACCTTATTTTTAAGTCCAGATTCGATCAGCTGCTTGTAAATCTCCAGAAATCCCATTTTCGATTCATTCAAAACCTTTACGATGTGTTCATTTTTATTTGTCAACTGTTCCCTTTGCATGATGAGGTAAAAAGTTTTGAGATTTTTTACCCGGTCGGTGTAGCGATTGATCACCACAATTAACTTCTCCCATTCATTCATCTTGTTATCAGCGATAACATCTTTGGCAAAAGACAGACTTTCATTCATCCGAAACTCAAAAATTTTTTCAAACAGTTTTTCTTTCGAACCAAAATAATAAGAGATCATAGAAACATTTACGTTGGCTTCCTTAGAAATTTCTCTAATTGAAGTTCCTTCGAAACCCTTTTCAGCAAAGAGCTTTTCAGCGTTAAATAAAATATTTTCTTCCTTTGAAATCATGATTTTAATGATTTTGCGGTTGCAAAATTAAACTATTATTTTCCTGAATCAATCAAACGTTTGATTTTAATTGATAGTTTTTAAAAAAAGTTTTCATAGACAAAGCTAATATCGTAATATTGCAATATCAAATCTGTAATTCAGAAAATTTATTCAATTTTTAAAAATGGGTATTACAAAAACTGAACACTTTACGGAGGAACAAAATGAAATTTCCTCCTTATTAAAAGCGTTGGCTCACCCCGCCAGAATTGCGATTGTAGAATATCTTTTATCCGTTGATACTTGCATTTGTAATGATATTGTTGCAGAAATTGGTTTGGCACAGGCAACAGTTTCTCAACATTTAAAAGAATTGAAAAATGCTGAGATCATTCAGGGAACGATCGAGGGAAAAGCGATCTGCTATTGTATCAATCCCAAAACCTTTAAAAAAATGGAGCATTTTATCGGTCAAATATTTTATAAAATCGATCAGCAAAATAATTGCTGCTAACTACAAAAAGAAAAATTCAGAAGATGGAAACAAACGAACAGATCAAAGAAATGGTAAAGCAAAAATATTCTGAAATTGCTTTGCAGGATAAAGAAACGAACGAATCATCCTGTTGCGGTGCGGGAGGTTGCAGCTCGGAAGTTTACAACATCATGTCGGAAGAATATAACGAACTCGATGGCTATGCGAAAGAGGCTGATCTTGGTTTAGGTTGCGGTTTACCGACGAATTTTGCAAGAATTAAAAAAGGTGATACGGTCGTAGATTTAGGAAGTGGCGCCGGAAATGACTGCTTTGTCGCCCGTGCAGAAACCGGTGAAGATGGTCGGGTGATCGGAATCGATTTTACGGAAGCGATGATTGAAAAAGCGAAGAAAAATGCAACTCAATCAGGGTATGAAAATGTGGAATTTCGACAGGGAGATATTGAAAATATTCCGATGACTGCAAATGTGGCAGATGTCGTAGTGAGTAATTGTGTGATGAATCTGGTTCCCGATAAACCAAAAGCTTTTGCAGAAGTTTATCGCATTTTAAAACCAACCGGTCATTTTTCGATTTCCGATATTGTTTTGGTGGGAGAATTGCCTGAAAAAATAAAAAATGCCGCCGAAATGTACGCAGGGTGCGTGGCAAGTGCGATCCAGAAGGAAGAGTATTTAAATATAATTAAGGAATCGGGTTTCAAAAATATCATGCTTCAAAAAGAAAAAGCGATTATCATTCCTGATGATATTTTAAGAAATTATCTGAACAAAGACGAAATTGAGACTTATAAAAATTCTGATACGAAGATTTTCAGCATTACCGTTTTTGCAGAAAAAGGTGAGAAGTGTTGCTCACCAAATGAACAGTACTGTTAGAAAAAATAATTCTGTAAACTCGCATTTTATTTTACCTTTGAATTACTTTAAAACTATTAAAATCAAATCAATATGAAAAAAATTATTTCGGTTTTGGCAATTACCGCTTTCACTTTTGCTTATTCCCAGGAAACTCCGAAAAAAGATTGTTGTGCAGGAAAAGATAAAAAAGAATGCAGTATGGAAGGTAAGAAAACTGCAACAGGTTGTGACATGAAAAATCACAAAGACTGCAAAATGGATGGTAATAAAACAGCAAAAGCCTGTGATATGAAAAACCACAAGGATTGCAAAATGGATTGCAAAGAAAAAGATAAAAGGGACGCTAAAAAAGTCGCTTAATAATTACAACCGCTGAAAAGCGGTTTTTTTTTGTAAAATATTTGACTTACTTAAATTTTCGTACTTCAATACTCGATGAATTTTACTAAACTTTTAAATAAAACAGGTTTGGGTGTCAATAAAATTTAAACCAGCGTATAAATTAAGTAATCAATTATTCAACATTTTAAATAAATAAAAAAATTCAAACTTTTTTATTATTGTATTCATCAATGTTTTTAAAGACCATAAGGTGATAAAGTGATAAGTCCTTAAAAATTAGGTACAAAGAAATATTTATTTGTAATTTACAATAACTAAAAACACAATAAGATGAAAACTATTTACACCTTGATGATGTGTTTTGCCACCTTTTGGCAAATGAATGCAAAGTATTCTACAGTTTCTTTTTCCGATAATTTCTCTGACACAAAAGAAAGCGAGAGTTTAACCATCTCACATCACAGCGCCATTGATTTGAGTACGAAATGCTCATTCAAATCTGATGCAGATTATTCTGTATTTAACACCAATACTTCTTTAGCGACTTGTAATCCACCAACTTCGCCTCAAGATAGTTATGTAACTTCTACCACTGCAAAAATATCCTGGACACCACCTGCTGTTTCGCCGGCGAATGGCTACGAGATTTATTACAAGCAACAATAATGTTCCTCCCACTGCAGCTACAGCACCCACTTTAACAGGAATCTTCGGAGTAAATACAAATTTAACAGGTCTTACGCCTTCCAAGGGATATTACGTTTATGTACGCAGCAATTGTAGCCCCACTGAAAAAAGTGTTTGGACTGAGAGCACTGTTTTGTGACCAATTGTCCTGTCGTAGCAGAATTTACTCAAAATTTTGATTCTGTTAATGACCCCAATTTGCCCAATTGTTGGCGTAGAATAAACGGACTTGGAGATGTAAATGTTCAACCTGCACCGATAGGATCTCCACCAAATGCCTTGCGAATGTATTCTGCTACTGTTCCCAAAGTGGCTATGATTTCATTGCCACCGGTAAATACGCTGCAGTCAGGAAATTACAAACTGCGTTTTAAATTACGGGGGAATTCTGCACCAGGTAGAAAACTGGAAGTAGGATATCTTATTGATCAGCAGAATCTTGCAACTTTTGTTTTATTATATACCTATACTGCAAACAGTATTAGCGTTGTAGATAATTATGAGACTCCACCGATTGTTGCTCCTCCCGGAATAGAGACGTTAGCTTTTAGAGCTTCTCCTACTCCTGCGACCGCTATTTTAATTGATGATGTGGTTTACAGTTTAGCTTCATCCTGCACAGAACCAACTACTGTCAAAGCAAATGCTTTACAGACAAACGGAGCAACAATATCCTGGACTGCGCCAGTAAATGTACCGGCAAACGGATACGAAATTTATTACAGTACGGTCAATACAGCTCCCACAGCCGCAACACCTCCAACTATTACAGGAGTTAATGCTTTAAGTATTGTTTTAAGCAGTTTAAATTCTGCCACAAAATATTATCTTTGGGTGAGATCAAACTGTTCACCTGCTGAAAAAAGTATCTGGACAAACAGTATTAATTTTGTGACGCTCTGTAATAATGCAAATCCTCCTTATACCATGGATTTTTCGACAGCAGTTTTCCCGATTTGCCTATATGCACTTCTGCAAGCAATGAAGGTTCAGGTAGCATTTGGGATGTAAGACCTGCAGCTCCGGGATTTACAGGAAAACTTCTTGAATACAGTTATAATACGTTATTTCCCGCCAATACCTGGTTTTACACGCAGGGAATTAATTTAGTTAAAGGAAATACATACTCCATAGGTTATAAATATGGTAATAATTCAACTACTTATACAGAAAAATTGAAAGTTGCCATTGGAACTTCACCAACCGCAGCTGCGATGACAACCACTATCGGAAATTATCCTTCAATAAGTACTTTGACACCAATTACTGAAACTAATAAAACTTTTAAACCTACCGTTTCCGGCGTTTACTATTTAGGCTTTCAAGCTTATTCCGACCCGAAACAGGATCACCTGTATCTTGATGATATAAAAGTGATCACTATCGCTTTAGCAACTGATGAGACCTCACATGGTGAAAATTTATTGAAGATCTATCCAAATCCGTTCAGCGAATTTGTGAATATATCAGAATTTGAAAATATTGAAAAGATATTAATAACAGATGCTTCCGGAAGATTTATTAAAACGGTGAGACCTTCAAAAAGTTTGAATTTAAAAAACTTAAGTAAAGGTTTATATCTGATCAATCTGCAAATGAAAGATGGTTCTGTTTAGATCATTAAGGCTATTAAAAAATAATATCATTAATTTAAAATAGAAGAGCGACAGTAATGCCGCTCTTTTTTTGTTGTAAAGTATTCAGGAAATTTTAGTGCGCAGTGGTATAATTCTAATTTAAAAAAACTTCATACTTCTGCATTTCGTGAATAATCTCTAATAAGTGACCATTAATGTCAACCTGTGCTTTCATCGAAATTAATTCCATGGTTGACTGATCTTCCGGATTTTTAACATAGAAATTAAGTTTATGTTCACCGTTCGTATCGATAAAATGTGTTTTGAAAAACTCAATATCTTCTCTTCTCAAATCATTGATGTCGATGACAACCGTCATTTTCTTGGCAAATTTTTCAAAAGCATCTTTCAGATCGATCACTTCAGAAACGTTTACGAAGACCCTTCCATCAGATGACTGCGAAAATTTAATTTTAAAAATAACAAATCGCTGTACATCAATTTTATCACGTAATCTCATGTAATCGCGGTCGCCCAGACGAAAACCGTAACTTCCGCTGTAATCTTCCAAAGTTAAAAACGCTATTTTTTCTCCACTGTTTTTGCCGTCTTTCACCGTATATTCAGTAACCAGACCGGAAACCATATATTCCGGAGCATTATTTTTTAAGGCTTGCTTTTCTTTCCAGCTCAATTTATCGTTGTTGAACAAATCGGGTTGTTGATTGGCAAAAACGGTATTTTTGAAGCTTTCAATTTCATCTAAATTCAAGAAATTAAAATTTCCTCTTGGCTCGACGAGTTTAGTCGGTTCCTCAATTAAAGCATCTTCGTCACCATCTAAATTTTCGATTGGAATATCGACCAGATCTTCGTCCACATCAGAAAGGTCATCAATAACATCAATCGGAACAATAATTTTTTCAAGTTCTATTTCTTCCTCTTTCTTCCCTTCCAAAATTTCTTTTTTGGTCAAAGCTCCCTGTAAAAACTGAAACTGGAATTTATATTCATCTAAAGGATGTGCCGAAAGATAGAAACCAATTATTTCCTTTTCCTTATTGAGTTTGTGCATGTTCTGCCACTCCGGAGCGGGATTTATTTTGGGTTGCTCAATTTTAACTTCATCTGCAAAATCTGCAAACAGAGAATTTTCTATTTCATTAATGTTGTCCTGAAAGCTTTGTCCATAACGTAAAAGTCGTTCTATATTGGTTTTCCCGGAATTGTCGATATCAAAATACTGTGCGCGGTGAAAACGGTCAACTTCATCAAAAGCGCCTGCAACCACTAAACTTTCTGCAACTCTTTTATTCATTTGCGAAGACGGAATTTTTTCAAAAAAATCATAAATATTTTTATACCGTTCCTCTTTTCTGGCAGCGACAATTGCTTCACTCGGACCTTCCCCAATTCCTTTGATGGCACCTAAACCAAAACGGATCTGACCTTTTTCGTTCACCGCAAAAGCATATTGCGATTCATTAATATCCGGACCTAAGACATCAACACCGATACTTTTGCAATCCTCCATGAATAAAGTGATCTGCTTCGTATTATTAATATTATTCGACATCACACTTGCCATATATTCTGCCGCATAATTGGCCTTTAAGTAGGCAGTTTGATACGCGATCAAAGCATAACATGTGGAGTGAGATTTGTTGAAAGCGTACTCTGCAAAAGCTTCCCAGTCTTTCCAGATCTTGTTGAGTTTGGTTTCATCCAGCTCATTGAGTTTTCCGCCTTCCAGAAATTTGGGATACATTTTATCCAGGGTTGGACGATCTTTTTTACCCATCGCTTTCCGTAAAGTATCGGCTTCACCTTTCGTGAAATTAGCGAGTTTCTGAGACAAAAGCATTACCTGCTCCTGATAAACGGTAATTCCGTACGTTTCTTCTAAATATTCTTTCGTCTCTTCTAAATCATAAACCGTTTCTTCCAAACCATTTTTTCTGTTAATGAAATTTGGAATATATTTAATTGGACCCGGTCGATAAAGGGCATTCATCGCGATCAGATCCCCAAATTTGGTGGGCTTCAATTCGCGCATGTATTTCTGCATTCCGGGACTTTCATATTGAAAAATCCCCACCGTTCTACCCTCTTTAAATAACTGATATGTTTTCAGATCATCTAAAGGAATTTCATCGGGATTAATGTCGATCCCGTGTTTTTCCTTTATGAGTTTAATGGCGTGTTTGATGATGGTTAAAGTCCGTAAACCCAGGAAATCCATCTTGAGCAAACCTGCACTTTCGGCCACGGAATTATCAAATTGGGAGACCAGAATATCTGCATCTTTCGCTGCAATGGTAATCGGAACAAGGTTTGAAATATCTTCCGGCGTGATAATCACTCCACAAGCATGAATCCCGGTATTTCGAATGCAACCTTCCATTTTTTGCGCAGCGGAAAGAACTTCGTAGCGTTCATCTTGTGGATTTGCTAAAATATCTTTCATTTCCTGCGCGAGAACTTTATCTTCAGGCGCCAGTTTATCAAATTTTGCAAAGGCTTTCGCAATATTCATTCCTGGTGTTGATGGAATTAATTTCGCAATATTATTGGTTTCAAAAATCGGAACATCCAAAACCCTTCCGGCATCTTTAATGGCAGATTTCCCACCTAAAACTGAGTATGTAATAATTTGGGCGACATTACTTTTACCGTATTTTTCAACCACCCATTTAATGATCTTATCGCGACCTTCATCGTCGAAATCAATATCAATATCGGGCATTGAAACCCTTTCCGGATTTAGAAAACGCTCAAAAAGTAAGTTATATTCGATAGGATCAATATTGGTAATTCCCGTACAATAAGCAACGGCAGAACCTGCGGCTGAACCACGACCCGGACCAACCCAAACTCCCATTTTGCGGGCTTCCTCACAAAAATCCTGAACAATTAAAAAGTATCCCGGATAGCCCGTATTTGCAATAACTCCCAGTTCAAAATCAAGACGTTCTTTAATTTCATCAGTGATTTCGGGATATTTTTTTTCGGCACCTTTATACGTTAGATATCTCAGATAAGCATTTTCTCCTCTTTTTCCACCATCCAGTTTATCTTCTTCGCTCAGGAATTCTGCCGGAATTCCAAACTCGGGAAGTAGAACATCGCGCTTCAAAGTATAGGGTTCAAACTTTCCTAAAAATTCGGTATAAGCTTCGAAAGCATCGGGAAACTGACGGAAACTTTGTTTGAGTTCCTCTGCATTTTTAATGTAGAAATCATGCGTTGGCAAACCTCTTCTCTTCCCGAAACCTTTTCCGACAGGTGAGGAAAGTTTCTCCCCATCTTTGATACAATACAAAATATCCTGAATGTGCGCGTCGGCTTTTTCAGTATAAAACGTTTCGTTTTGGGCTAAAATTTTGGTTTCATATTTCTCTGCAAATTCCAGTAAAACGTCATTTAAATGTTCTTCCTCTTCCACTTCATGATTCTGGATCTGAACATAAAAATCGTCTTTGAAAGTTTCTTTCCACCATTTGAAAAACTCTTCTCCTTTCTGTTCCCCAAATTCTAAAATCGTACTTGGGATATCGCCTAAAGTTCCTGCTGTTAAAGCAATAAGATCTTCCTTGTAATCGGTGATCATTTGTTTTGAGATCCGTGGAACTCCAAAATAAAATCCATTGACATAACCAATACTCGACAATTTCGTCAGATTTTTATAGCCTCTCATGTTTTTCGCCAGCAAAACGACATGAGTTCGGCGGTCTGGATCATCTTTTGTAAACTGTTTCTTCTCAGGTCGGTCAGAAATATAAAATTCACACCCAATAATTGGAATTAAAGGTTTGCTTCGAGGTTCAGTTTCATTAAATTCAATGCCTTCTTCCTGGGCTTTTTGCTTTTTATCTAAATATTCCTGATGTTTCTTTTTAATGTTTCCATTTGTTTTTTCCACTTCAGAAACAAATTTAAAAGCGCCCATCATATTTCCCAGATCGACGATTCCGACTGCCGAAAAATTATTTTCAAGGGCTTTATTAATGAGTTCCTGAATATTGGACGAAGCTTGAAGTGAAGAGTAAATACTGTGATTATGGAAATTAAAATAATCGCCAATTTCAATTTCATCCGTATCGCCAAAATCAACTTTCTTTTTCTTTTTTGAACCCGCAACCTGCCTTCTGATAATAATTCCGAAAGGTTGAATTGGAGTAGAATGATCATTAATAAATTGCTGAAGTTCAGTCTCAGAAATTTTAAGTTTTTCTGCGGGAATAATTCCAATCCGCATCATTTCGAAAAAAACCTGTGCAGTTGCATTTACATCAGCTGCTGCGTTGTGTGCTTCATCAAATTTCTGATCGTAAAGTTTTTCGTAAAGTTCTGTCAGTTTTGGAGATTTAAATCTACCATTTCTTCCACCATTTAATTGGCAATAATTCGTTCCCAATTCCATGGTATCGGCGGAAGGAATTTTCTCTAAAGTATTTTCGACTTCTTTTCTGAAAAATTCTGCGCCCACAATTTTATAATCAAAATCGATATTGTGACCGGCAACGACTTGTGCTTTTTTTAAAACTTCTTGAAATTCTTCTAAAACTTCCCGAAGATCTCTACCTTCCTCATTGGCCATTTTCGTAGATATACCGTGAATTCTGCTTGCGTTAAAAGGGATGTCATACCCTTCAGGTTTAATGATGTAATCCTGATTTTCAAGCAATGTTCCATCTTGAGCATGAAGTTGCCATGCAATTTGAACCATTCTTGGCCAATTGTCTGAATCAGAGAGCGGTGCGTTATAATTTTTGGGTAAACCTGTGGTTTCAGTATCGAAAATCAAGTACATTTAGGAGAAGAATTTTTGTAAAATTAGGCTAAAATTTCTATAAAAAAAAGTTGGAAATTTAGAAAAATATAATTGAGTGAATCGCTTAAAAAAATGTTTTTATGTGCTGAAGTGGAAGTTTTGGAATAAATATATTTAAATAGAGATTATACGATTATCAGTTTAAAGTAGACAATCAAATCATTTAAAAAAATAAATGCGACAATGTTGATCAATAATAAATTTTATTAAACAAGAATTACGATTCGATTCATAGTTTTAAACTTAAAGCCGACTTAATTGTTTTAAATACGTTAATTCTCGTTAAAGTTTGAATTTTATTCATTTGTTAATTATAACTTTAATTAAAATTTAAAGCAATGAAAAAAATTATTTTAGTTGCTGCCATTGGTATCTCAATGTTTAGCAATACCCTTTCAGCTCAACAGACTCCTTTTATAGGACAAATTGCATTCGTAGCATTTAATTTTGCACCGGTAGGATGGTTAGAATGTAATGGCCAGACTTTAACTATTTCATCTAATATAGCATTGTTTTCCTTATTGGGAACAACCTATGGAGGCGATGGAATGACCACCTTTGCTTTGCCTGATATGAGAGGAAGAACAGTGGTTTCTGACGGACAAGGAGCAGGATTATCCACTTATACACAAGGACAAACGGGTGGTCAGGAAAGTGTAACCTTGACTACCGCGCAAATTCAGGCACACAGCCACTCTATCAGCGCAGTAATTGCAGAAGGGAACGATGCTTCTCCGACTGGTAATTTGCCCGCGAATACTAAAATTTTGGACAAAGAATATTCTAATTTAACAGGAAACACTGCGATGAATCCGAACATGGTAAATATGACTGGAGGTAATCAGCCTCATGAGAACAGACCTCCTTTCATAATCCTCAAGTGTATTATTGCTGTTCAAGGACTTTTTCCTACAAGACCATAATTCATGAAAAAATTATTTATTCTTTCAGTAATTTGTTTGATGAATTTTTTATTCTCACAAACAATAGATTTTAAAGGTTGTATTCCTTTGTTTGAAAATCAAAACTACACCCTTAATAAGACTGGAACCGATTCATTCGGTAAGAACATTTATATTACAACGCCCGTTAATGGTGATCAACCTTGTGGCGGTGTTGGCGTGTGTGAATTTAAATTACAGTGGAATAACACTTCATCGAGATGGGAATTTTTAGCAGATCAGGGAGACGGCGATTTTGTAAATCCTTTCCTGATTTATTACAGCACCACTGCAAATGGAGTTGGAATTAATCCACCGAATATTACGATTGGAACCTGGCTTGAAAATACTTCCGTTACTACCGGAGCGTGCGGTGGTAATTTAACGAATGCGAATGGAACAATGACCGGCGACGTTCGTACCACAGTTTTGGCAGTGAATGAGTTCGACAAATCAGCCATTACAATTTATCCAAATCCTGCAACGGAGGTTATCAATATCACTGGACTTGATAACATCAAAAATTTAAAAATATTCTCTGCTGATGGAAAATTAATTTCAAGTAATATTAATACCAAGGGAGAAATTAATATTTCAAAACTTCCGCCGGGAGTTTATTTTGTAGAAATTAACACTGACAGGTATTCAATTAGTCGGATTAAATTTATTAAGAAATAAATCAATTAAAAATTTTATAAACTCCTGTCAAAAAGCAGGAGTTTTTTATTTATTAATAAGATCTTAAAAATGTAAGAACAAAGTTCTGATCTCATTTTTAGACTTCCACTAAAATTTTTATCTTTGTTCAATATGGAAATTATCAAAAAAGAAATTGTTTCTCAAGAGATATTGCTAAAAGCATTTGGTCACATGATGACCGCAAAAGCAACTGCAGATGTTTACGAAGAAAACCGAAATATTTGCAAATACGTCCACTCTACTTCTCGCGGTCACGAAGCGATTCAGCTCGCAACCGCTTATCAATTAACCAAAGAAGACTGGGTTTCTCCGTACTACCGCGACGAAAGCATGTTGCTCGGAATGGGTTTCGAACCTTATCAGTTGATGCTTCAATTATTGGCGAAAGCAGAAGATCCTTTTTCTGGCGGACGATCCTATTATTCGCATCCATCGAGTCGCGCCGAAAATTTACCAAAAATTATTCACCAGAGTTCTGCTACCGGAATGCAGGCAATCCCGACAACCGGAGTTGCGCAGGGAATAAAATATATTCAGGAATTTAATTTACAGGAATTTGAAAATAATCCCGTTGTAGTGTGCAGTTTTGGAGATAATTCTGTGACAGAAGGCGAAGTCTCGGAGGCTTTTCAGTTTGCCGCCCTTCATCAGTTGCCCATCATATTTTTAGTTCAGGATAACGAATGGGGAATTTCTGTAACGAAAGAAGAAGCCAGAACTTCCGACGCTTATGATTTCGCTGCAGGTTTTGTCGGACTTAATAGAATAAAGGTTGACGGAACCGATTTCGAAGCCAGTTTCGAAGCCATGAAAAAAGCTGTTGATTTTGTACGAACGGAAAGAAAGCCCATGTTGGTTTGCGCAAGTACCGTTTTGATCGGTCATCATACTTCGGGAGTTCGTCGTGAATTTTATCGGGATGAGGAAGATCTGGAAAAACACAGAGCAAAAGATCCCGGAGTTATTCTAAGAAAGCGATTGCTTGAAGAAGGCGTCGACGAAGAACTTTTAAAACAAATAGAAAAAAAGGCACGATTAGAAGTCGAACAGGCTTTTGAAAAAGCGATCAACGCAGAAGATCCAAAACCTGAGTCTGTTGAAGATCACGTTTTCGCTCCTACTTCAATTACAGAAGAAGTTGGGCAAAGAGAAGGCGAAAATCCGGAAAAAATTGTAATGGTCGATGCAGCAATTCACGCCATTCAGGAAATCATGTGGAAACATCCGGAAGCTTTGCTTTATGGCCAAGATGTTGGAGAAAGGATTGGTGGTGTTTTCAGAGAAACGGTGACTTTAGGAAAAAAATTCGGGAATAAAAGAGTTTTTAATACACCGATTCAGGAAGCTTATATCATTGGTTCTACAGTGGGAATGAGCGCAGTTGGCTTAAAACCAATTGTTGAAGTTCAGTTCGCCGATTATATTTATCCCGGAATTAATCAGTTGATCACGGAAGTTTCAAAATCAAATTATCTGAGCAACGGAAAATTTCCCGTGAGCAATATTATTCGCGTTCCGATTGGAGCTTATGGCGGCGGCGGACCTTATCATAGCGGAAGTGTTGAAAGTATTCTGTGTAATATCAAAGGAATAAAAATCGCTTATCCAAGTAATGCGGCAGATTTTAAAGGATTATTAAAAGCAGCCTATTATGATCCAAATCCGGTGATCATGCTGGAACATAAGGGTTTATACTGGAGCAAAGTTCCCGGAACAGAAGATGCAAAAACCATCGAACCTGCAGAAGATTATATTTTACCTTTTGGAAAAGGAAATTTAGTTTTAGAAGCCGATCAATCTGAAACCGAAAAAGGCCGAACAATGCTCATCGTTACTTACGGAATGGGAGTTTATTGGGCAAAAGAAGCGGCAAAAAATTTCAAAGGAAGAGTTGAAATTATCGATTTGCGAACCCTAATTCCTCTGGATGAAAATCTGGTTTTCGAACGTACAGAAATTCACGGAAAATGCTTGGTATTAACAGAAGAGCAAATCAATAATTCTTTTGCGGAAGCTTTTGCACAAAGAATTTCGAAAAATTGTTTCCGATATTTAGATGCTCCGGTTGAAGCGATGGGTTCTCTGAATTTACCTGCAGTTCCAATTAATTTAATTTTAGAAAAAGAAATGCTTCCGAATGCTGAAAAAGTATCGCAGAAAATTTCTGAAATACTTAATTATTAAATTTCACTTTATGAAAAATCTAAAAATTTTATTCTCATTACTTTTTATTGCATTACAAACTTTCGCATTTGCACAGAAAAAAAACAACAAAAAGACTGTAGAACGTTCCTTTCCACCGCCTATTGTTAAGCCAATGGTAAAAAAACCTGAATTTAAAACAAATTCTTTTTTGAAAATTTTAATGAATGATGATAATAGGCATGCGTTTTCCTGGGAAATTGACGCTGATACTACTTTAGTGAAAAACTCAGTTTTTAAAGAATTATTAGACTTTAGTTGCGATCAGTATTCCTGTTCAAATGTAAATTTTATTACTAGTTCAACTGGTGAAGATTCTACCTTCAAAAAGAAAAGTAAGATCAAGAAAGGAGATGAAATAACGGCTCATTCAATTTTTCAACAACAAGATAGTTTTACTTTTAAAATTGATAAAGATATTTTAACGCTCGTTAATGAAAAAAATAAAATAATCAAATTAAAAATTTTCTTAGATAAAAGTAAAAAAAATATAAAAATGTTGCAGGATATTAAAACGAAAAGAATCTATAATCCCTCAGAACCTTACTATGCACCTCCATCTATGTAAAATTTGAGTACTATTTGAATTAAATCCTATCCCCACCAAAAAGCCGTCGCAATAATAATATACAATCCAATCAACGCAACACCTTCCAACCAAATACTTTCGCCATCAAAAACGATAAAAGCACTTACCAAAACCGAAAGCGCCAAAGCCGCCAATAAAAGTGGACTCAGAACAAAGGACAAAACCGCACCACCCAAAAAGAAAGACAGAATAATTAGCAAAGGATAGATCACCAAAGCGATCTGCAAAGAGGAATTCATGATCACACTCACCGCATAATCTGCTTTATTTTTCAAAGCCAACTGAATTCCGACTAAATTTTCAATCGCATTTCCCGCAATAGCAACTACGATCAAACCAGCAAAAACATCATTAATTCCAAGCGAATCCATCGCAGGTTTCAAAGCGCCTACAAACCAATCGGACACAAATGCGGCTCCAACTCCGGAGGCAGCTAAAATAATCAAAGTTACAGGCAGACTCCATGTCGCCTCTTCCGCATCGCCATTTTTATCAGGCGTGATCGATTTATCACCTTTAATTGAAAATGTCAGATAAGCTCCAAAAGTGATCAATAAAACTGCCGCTACTATAATATCCAAAGTGTTCAAATGACTTTCAGCAGGAGTATGCAAGTAAAAAGTCAGGGTCGGAATAGCCATCGCTGCAACCGCTAAGATCATCAAAACCGCATTCATTTTCGGCGGTTCAGAATGAAAATATTGTCGGCCATTTTTTAATCCTCCAAATAAGATCGCCATTCCAAAAACCAAAACCGAGTTTCCCAATATCGAACCCACCAAAGCCGCTTTTACCACCATATCTAATCCCGCTCTCAAGGCGAAAATACATACAAAAAGTTCGGGTAAATTTCCCAACGCAGATTGCAAAACTCCTGTCGCAGCCGGTCCCATTCTGCTTCCCAACTGTTCTGTGGCTTTCCCGACGATCATCGCGACCAGGACCAACGAAACTGCTGCAAGTCCGAATAACAGGACAGAATTTAATCCTGCATGGGTAGCAAATCCAGTGAATCCTGCGACAATAACTGCGGCTCCGAGAAGTAAATAATCTTTTTTCTGCATCGTAAAATTTTTCAGAAATAAAAGTAATACAATTTTTTTGGGATTATCTAATTTTTTGGGCGCACATTTCCGGCTCTACACTACAATCTTTTTTTTGCCTTGCTCATTCCCTTCAAAAAAAAAGGATTTCCATTGCGATCCGGGGCGCGATTATTTTTTATTTAAAAGACTTCTCCTTCAATCCAAATGATCTACTTCCCGCACATAAAATCATCATTTAAATCTTACATTTAAAATTAATTTTCATCAATATTTATTCAAAGAAAGTAGAAATCTCTATTATGGAATCTGAATGGATTTAGTATTTTTGTACAAAACCCAGAAAAAGATGCCCGAAAACATCCAGCAAAAAGTAGAAGATCTGCGCACAGAACTTCATCAGCATAATTACGATTATTACACTTTAGACGAAGCCACGATTTCTGATTTTGAATTCGATCTTAAATTAAAAGAACTTCAGGAGCTCGAAAAAAATCATCCCGAATTATACGATCCTAACTCTCCTACTTTGCGGGTTGGTGGCGAAATAACGAAAAATTTTCCGACGATTCAACATCAGTTCAGAATGTATTCTCTGGATAATTCTTACGATTTTGATGATCTGGAAGACTGGGAAAAACGAATCATCAAAACCATAGATGAGCCTGTAGAATTTGTTGCTGAACTCAAATATGACGGCGCATCAATTTCAATTCTGTATGAAAACGGAAAACTGAAACAGGGAGTTACGCGTGGCGACGGTTTTCAGGGCGACGAAATTACTGCAAATGTGAAAACAATTTCAGACATTCCTTTAACGTTGCATGGTAACTTTCCGGCTCAGTTTTTTATGCGTGGTGAAATTTATCTGACACGAAAAAACTTTGATAAAATTAATGTCCGACGTGAAGAAGAAGGTTTAGACCTCTTTATGAATGCCAGAAATACAGCTTCCGGAAGTTTGAAAATGCAGGATTCGGCTGAAGTTCGAAAACGTGGACTTTCTGCGGTTCTCTACCAATTTATCTCTTCTGAGATTCCCGCAGAAACGCACTGGGAATTATTACAAAATTCCAGAAAATGGGGTTTCAAAGTTTCTGATCAGGCGAAATTGTGCAAAAATTTAGATGAAATAAAAGCCTTTATTACTTATTGGGATGAGCATCGACACGAACTTCCTTTTGAAATTGATGGAATTGTTTTGAAAGTCAATTCCATCAAACAGCAATCGCAATTGGGTTACACTGCGAAATCTCCGCGTTGGGCAATGGCGTATAAATTCAAGGCAGAAAAAGTAGAAACGGAATTGATTAGCGTGGCTTATCAAGTTGGAAGAACTGGCGCAATTACTCCGGTTGCGAATCTTAAACCTGTTTTATTAGCCGGAACGATCGTTAAAAGGGCAAGTTTGCACAATGAAGATATCATTAAAAAACTTGGTTTGCACGAACATGATTTTGTTTATGTAGAAAAAGGCGGCGAAATTATTCCGAAAATTGTAGGTATTAACGAAGAGAAAAGACAAGACGACAGTAAAGAAGTCGAATACATTACACACTGTCCGGAATGCGGAACAGAACTGGTGCGAATCGAGGATCAGGCCATTCATTTTTGTCCGAATGATTTGCATTGTCCGCCGCAAGTTGTCGGTAGAATGATTCATTATGTTTCCCGAAAAGCCTTAGATATTGAAGGTTTGGGCGCAGAAACAATTGAGCAGTTGTATCGGGAAAAACTTGTTGAAAATCCGGCTGATTTTTATGTTTTGACCAAGGAACAGTTGCTTCCTTTAGAAAGAATGGCAGAAAAATCAGCCCAGAATATTTTGGATGGTGTTGAGAAATCAAAACAGATTCCTTTTGAAAAAGTTTTATTCGGAATTGGTATTAAACATGTCGGAGAAACGGTTGCGAAGAAACTGGCGAAAAATTTCGACTCGATTGAAAGTTTGAAAAATGCAACTGCAGAAGAACTCATTCAGGTGGAAGATATTGGCGGAAAGATCGCCGAAAGCATTGTTGAATTCTTTCAGAATCCCGAAAATTTACTGATGATCGAAAGATTGAAATCTTACGGCGTTCAACTGGAAAGAGGAGAAAATACGAATAAAACTTTAAGTGATATTCTGCAGGATAAAACCTTCCTCTTCACCGGAAAACTTTCCCTTTTCACACGGGAAGCTGCGGAAGAAATGGTTGAAAAACATGGCGGAAAAAATATTTCTGCAGTTTCTAAAAATCTGAATTATTTAGTTGTGGGAGAAAAAGCCGGTAGCAAACTTAAAAAAGCGCAGGATATCGGCACGATCATCATCCTTGACGAGCAGGAATTTTTAACACTGATTGCTCCAAAATAACATTTTTAATATCATTAAAAAATCTTAATTATCATATTTACAACCATTTATATTTTATGATAGGGAAAAACTAAGTTACTTATGCATTCAATAGTTTAATCTGAAATGTCATATGTTATTGAATCGCCACTATACTTGTAGTTAATTAATGTTTTCTTTACTATTTAAGAGTTATTAATTAATTTTCAAAAATATTTACATGTTTTAATTTTTGTATTCCAATTTTATCTACATTTGATAAAATTATTAAATAACTATCGTCATATGAAAAAACATGTATTTTCTGCAGGATTAATAATGCTGCTTATTGCTGGTCAGGTTTCGGCACAAGAATTTGTGAGTAAAAGAAATATCGACAACAATGGTAGAGTTGATTTGATCACTTTTAACAGTGGTTTAAGCGCTAAATCAACAAACGTAAATGACATTTTAAAACAGAGTTTAAACCTGGATTCAAGGTCATCACTCCAAAGTATTAAAACGGACTTAGATCCATCAAGTTCATTTATTGATGAAAAATTTCAGTTGTATTACGACGGAATTAAAGTGCAATATGTTGTTTACACTTTGCATTCGCAAAACGGAAAAATGGAAAGTTTATCAGGGAATGTTTTTCCGATTACTGATGTAACTACGAAACCTTCTTTAAGTGCAGCATCTGCTTTAAATTCTGCGATCAAACACACCAGTGCGCAAAAATACATGTGGGAGGATGCAGAATACGTAAAAGAAAATTCTTATAAAAAACCAGATGGAGAATTGGTTTTAATTCCGATCGAACAAAATGACGGTTCATTTAAGTTATTGCTGGCTTACAAATTTGATATTTATGCAGCGCAACCTTTGAGCAGAGAATATGTTTATGTAGATGCTCTTGACGGAAAAATTTTGATGACCGATGCCATTATCAAACATGCTAAAAATTTCTACGGTGATAATGCAACCTCTTCCCACAATGAAAGTTCCGGTGAAAATTCAAAAGCACTTAATGCGAAATTGGCTTTAGTTTCAGGAACTGCTGCAACAAGATATAGCGGCTCACAAACAATTTCTACCACGCTAGTTGGAAGCAGTTATACCTTACGTGATTCATCGCGCGGAAGTGGCGTTTTTACTTATAACCTTAAAAAAGGAACCGCTCTAAAAAGCACAGATTTTACAGATAACGACAACAACTGGACTGCCGCCGAATTCAACAATTCAACTTTTGATAATGCTGCTTTAGATGCACATTGGGGCGTTTCAAACACTTACGATTATTTCAAGAATACCTTTAACAGAAATAGTTATAATAATGCAGGAGCAGTCTTGAAAAGCTACGTTCATTACAGTTCGGCATATGAAAATGCCTACTGGTCTGGCTCAGAAATGGTTTACGGCGACGGTGCTTCTACTTTTTCTCCTTTAACTGCGCTTGATGTTACTGCGCATGAATTGGGTCACGCAGTTTGCGAGTATTCTGCAAATCTGGTTTACGCAAGAGAATCCGGAGCAATTAATGAGGGACTTTCTGATATTTGGGGCGCAGTTGTAGAAAATGCTTATGCACCCACAAAACAGAACTTTTTGATCGGTGAAGATATTACCAAAACTTCTCCTTATTATTTAAGATCAATGAGCAATCCTAAATCGGGATTAAGCGTACAACCAGATACTTACCTGGGAACTTACTGGAAAGCTGCAACAAGCAGTTGTTCACCAACGCAGGCAAATGATCAGTGTGGCGTTCACTCAAACAGTGGCGTTCTCAACCATTTCTTCTATATTTTAACACAGGGAAAATCTGGTACGAATGATAAAGGAAGTGTTTACTCAGTTACTGGAATAGGTTTTGAAAAGTCTGCGAAAATTATTTACCGCATGGAAACTTCTTACCTGACCTCTAATTCGACTTATGCCAATGTTCTGACTTATGCGATACAATCTGCTAAAGATTTATACGGCGTTGGTTCACCGGAAGCAATCGCCACGCAAAATGCTTTATACGCGGTAGGTTTAGGAACTGCTTATTCAGGTGGATCAACTGCAGATACCATTGCTCCTTCTACCCCGACCAATCTTGCAGCGAGTGGAACAACTTCTGTGGCGACTACTTTAAGCTGGACTGCTTCTACAGATAATGTGGGCGTAACTGGCTATGATGTTTACAGCGGTTCTACATTATTAGGAAATACGGCTTCTACCACGACTTCAATTACTGGATTAACTGCTTCTACCACTTATAGTTTCTCTGTGAAGGCGAAAGATGCTGCCGGAAATGCTTCAGCTTCAAGCAATGTATTATCTGTAACTACACGTTCTGGCACAACTCCACCGGTATCTTATTGTGCATCACAAGGAAATTCTACTTCAGATGAAAAAATCAGTAAAGTTGTTTTTGGAACGATCAGCAATACTTCTACAGGAACTGCAGGTTACGAAAATTTCACAACTCAAATTGCTAACGTAAATAAAGGAAGTGCTTACACGATTACGATCACTCCAAAATGGACATCTACTTCTTATAATGAAGGTTATGCTGTCTTCATTGATTACAATGGTGACGGAGATTTCGCAGACGCCGGAGAAACTGTTTTCACAAAAGCTGCTTCTAAAACAAGTCCCGTAACAGGTTCTATTACAATTCCTGCATCTGCAATTACCGGTAACACGCGAATGAGAGTTTCTATGAAATACAACGGAATCCCAACTTCTTGTGAAACTTTCTCTTACGGACAGGTTGAAGATTATACCTTGAACATTAAAGCGGCGGGAACTGTAAACTCGTTAACGAATGTAAAAGTAAACAGTGAGATCAATATTTATCCTAACCCAGTGAAAGATGTATTAAACATCACTGCTGAAGGAAATTATTCTTACCAGATATATTCTGAAAGCGGACAAATGGTGATGAGTGGAGAAGCTAATGAAAAAATGCTGAACCTTCAGAAATTAACTACCGGTTTATACCTTATTAAAATTTCCCAAAACGGAAAAACAACAAGTCATAAATTAGTCAAAAAATAAAGGTAACTGAGTTTTAAAAGACTTTGTTTTAAAGTCGGGAGATCGTTCTCCCGACTTTTTTTGTTCTATGTAAAGATTCCATCTTAAAATTAAAAGTTTTATTCATTTCAAAACATCGAACCATTTGATTTTATTTAAAAAAAACATTACTTTTAAAATTAATTAAGACGTATCAATAAATTTCAATATATAATGAAAATAAATCTCACCAATAATTCAACAAAGGAACTCAATCAGAAATTATCTTTTTTTACGGAAGAGCTTTGGCAAACTGAAAAGGAAAATTTTAGCAAAAATCTGAAACCTCTTTTTTCGGCGAAAAAGAACGAAACTTTTGTGATCGCAGAAGAAAATTCAATTCAGTATTTAATTGGTTTGGGAACAAATCCGGAAAGTTTCGATATACAGGCGATCGCTTCAAAATTCTCTTATGATTTTAGAAAAAAAATTCAGGCAGAAAATACTTTACTGGAAGTTAAAGATCTCAATGATATTCAGATTGAAAATTTGGTAAAAGGCTTGTATTTAGGAACTTATGCTTATCCTTTTAAAGCAGAACATCCACTATTTAATTCTGAATTTAATTTAGTAATTAATTCAATTTCAGAAGAAAAATTAAGTGATCTGAAAGTAAGAACGCAGGCTGTTTGCGAAGGCCAGTTTGCCTGTATGGAATGGTTGAATAAGCCTCAAAATTTTAAAAGAGTTCCCCATATTTCAGGATTTTTAAACGAGATTTCCGAGAAATATGATTTTAAACAAACGGTTTTTGACCGAAAAAAATCAGAAGAAGTTGGATTAGGTGCTTTTCTTTCCGTGAATCAGGGAAGTTCCCAGGAAGCAGCCTTTACCATTTTAGAATACCGATCAGAAAATGAAGATGCAAAAACTGTTGGCTTGGTCGGAAAATGTGTGCTTTTTGACACTGGCGGAATTTCCATCAAAGGTTCAGAAAATCTGCATTATATGAAATCCGATATGGGCGGTGCAACTGCCGTCATCGGAACTTTAATTGCTGCGGCAGAAATGAAACTTCCCGTCAATATTATTGCGATTTTACCGATCACTGACAATGCCATTTCAAATACGGCTTATATTCCGAGTGATGTTATCAAAGCTTACAACGGAAAAACAATCGAAGTTCTAAACACCGATGCAGAAGGAAGAATGACCCTTGCTGACGGACTTTCGTACCTGTCAAAAAATTATAAGACAGATGCTTTAATTGATTTGGCAACCTTGACCGGAAGTTCCGTAAGAATGTTTGGTTATACTTGTGGAGCTTATTTTTCTAACAACGAAAATTTAAAAAAGTCATTAGAAAATTCTGGTGACAAAACCAATCAAAGATTGTGGAATTTGCCACTTTGGGATATTTGGAAAGATGATTTCAAATCGGATGTTGCTGATTTCAAAAATATTTCCTCAAAACCTTTTGGCGACTGTATCGTTGCAGGAAAATTTTTAGAACAATTTATCGAGGGACATTCAAACTGGGCGCATCTTGATATCGCAGGAGTTGCGTTTGGGAACGTGCAGTATATGAAGGAAAAAGGCGCAACTGGTTATGGTGTTCAGCTGCTGCTTGATTTTTTGGAAAATTTTTAAGGAAAAATTAGCGTATTCGAGAATTTCTCTGTATAATTGATAGTAGATTTTCAAATCTTGAACGATTATTAAAAATCAGTGTTGATTATTTAATAAAAAATTGTTTATTTTTCTGAAAATTTACTAATTATTAAAATTCGTTATATGAAGGAGAATACGATTGTCTGCATTTCCTGTTATTACAAGGGTTATGATTTCATGGAGGAAATGAAAAATTTGGGCAATAAAATTATCCTTATTACCTCCGAGAATATCAAAGAAAAAAACTGGCCGTGGCACGCGATCGACGAGGTTTATTACATGTCGGAGATCGAATCTTCTGTCTGGAATTTAGATGATCTTGTTCAGGGATTTTCCTATTTAGCCAAAAAAAATAAAATCGATGCAGTAATCGCCTTAGATGATTATGATGTCGAAAAGGCCGCACTCGTACGCGAGGTTTTTAGAATTCCAGGAATGGGACAAACTACGCACCGTTATTTTCGCGATAAGTTGGCTATGCGGCAAATGGCAAAAGATTCCGGCATTGATGCACCAGAATTTTCCTCTATTTTCAATGATGAAACCGTAAATGAATTTACAGATAAATATCCGGCTCCCTGGGTTTTAAAACCTCGGTCTGAAGCTTCTGCAACAGGAATTATCAAAATAAGATCAAAAGAAGAGATTTGGCCGGCCATTGAGAATTTGGGAGACAAACGTCATTATTATCTTTTAGAAAGTTTTAAACCGGGCGATGTTTTCCATGTGGACAGTTTGGTCTATAAGAAAGAAATTATTTTTACTTCAACTTCCCAATATCTTTCGCCACCGATGAAAGTTTCCCATGAAGGCGGAGTTTTTCGGACCAAAACTTTAGGGCGATATTCTGAGGAGTTTAAAGCTTTAGACGCAGCCAATTCTAAAGTTTTAAAAAGTTTTGGATTACATCATGGCGCTACTCACACTGAATTCATTCGGGGCAAAGAAGATGGCAAATGGTATTTTCTGGAAACTTCTTCCCGAGTTGGAGGCGCTCATATTCCGGATATGGTAGAAGCTTCAAGTGGCATTAATCTTTGGCGTGAATGGGCTAAAATTGAAAATGCAGTTTTGAAAGGTTTAGATTATCAGCTGGCAAAACCGACCGGATTTTCCGCTGGATTAATCATCGCTTTAGCAAAAGAAAAATCGCCGGATCGCAAAGAATTTCAGTGCGATGAAGTGGTTCGTTTTCTTCCACTCGATTATCATGTAGGAATTGTTTATAAATCGGATCGGAAAGAAAGAATAGAGGAGCTTTTAGATGATGCTTGCGAAAAGATCAACAAAGGTCATTTGAATATTCTGCCACCGAAATCAAAACCGAGTTCTTAAGTATAAAGTTTTATCTTTAAAAAAATTACAATTTATTTCAATTAAAAAAATATTTATGCCGAGAATTGAACATACCGATTTTTACTCCCACATTTTAGGAATGAGCCTAAAGGTAGAAGTTACAGGACATTTTGGTCATCCCATTTTAATGTTCCCTACTTCGAACGGAGATTATACGCAGAACCACGATTTCAAATTGAATGAGAGTATCAATTGGTTTGTGGAGCACGGGAAAGTAAAATTGTACAATATAGAAACGATTGACAAGTATAGTTTTTACGATAAAAACATCCATCCTTCCGAAAGAATTAGAAATTACGAATTGTATATGCAGTTTTTAATCCAGGAATATGTTCCCTATCTTCAAGCTTTACATTCAGAGCATCGTATTGCGGTTGCAGGCGCGAGTTTTGGAGGTTATCATGCCTCAAATTTCGCCTTCAGATTTCCAGATGTTGTCTCTCATCTCTTCTGTTTGTCGGGCGCATTTACGATCCGTAATTTTATGGATGGTTTCAGCAATGATCAGGTTTATTACAATTGTCCGCGGGAATTTATGAAAAATGATGTGGCCTGGAAATACAGCCATATGCATATCGTTTTGAGTACTTCTGATGAAGATATCTGTTTGGCTCAAACGCAGGAAATGGCGGGAATTTTAGCTTCGAAAGGAATCAATCACTGGTATGATGAAAGAAAATGGATCAGTCACGACTGGCCGCTTTGGAGAATGGTTTTTCCAATGTTCATCGGCAAATTTTTCAGTTAAAATCATTAATAATACAATCTTAAAGAATTTTAAAGATTCAAATAACATTCATTAAAAATAAAAAAATATTATGGCTAAAAAAGTAGGAATTTTATTCGGAATGGAAGACACTTTTCCGTGGGCTTTCATTGATAAAGTTAATGAACTTGGTAAAGGTGAAGTTGTTGCCGAAGCAGTAATGATCGATAAACTGGAGCAAGGAGCCGATTATGGTTACGCTGTAATTATCGACCGGATCTCCCAGGATGTTCCTTTCTACAGAGCATATTTAAAAAATGCAGCACTGAACGGAACTTATGTAATGAACAATCCTTTTTGGTGGAGTGCAGATGAAAAGTTTTTCAACAATGCCTTGATGTCAAAATTAGGAATTCCCTTGCCAAAAACAGTTTTACTACCAAGTAACGATCGCCCGACCGACACGACCGAAACTTCTTTTAGAAATTTAAAATTCCCGCATGACTGGGATTATATTTTCAATTATGTAGGTTTTCCCGCGTATATGAAACCGCATGATGGCGGTGGTTGGAAAAGTGTTTATCGCGTAGAAAATGCGGAAGACATGTGGGATAAATTGGGTGAAACGGGACAATTGGTCATGATGCTTCAGGAAGAAATTGTTTTCCAGGATTATTACAGAGTGTATTGCTTAGGAAAGAAATACGTTCACATTATGCCTTATGAACCACGAAATGCGCATCACTTAAGATATGCGACCACGCATCAAACAGAAGGAAAAGAACTGGAGAAACTGCTAAAAGTTATTCACGATTACACGATCAAAATGAATGAAGCTTTAGGATACGATTTCAATACCGTAGAATTTGCAGTGAAAGACGGAATTCCTTATGCCATCGACTTCTGTAATCCAGCTCCAGATGCAGACCGAAACTCCGTTGGGGAAGAAAATTTTGCCTGGATCGTAGAGAATGCTGCAAAATTCGCTATCGAAAAAGCAAAAGAATTTGTTCCCGGAAAACCAAATATTTCGTGGGGAACTTTTGTTACAGATAACATTAAGAAAAAATAAAAGGTAGTCGAAAAAATTAGATTTAAGGAGATAAAATCAATTTAAATTTTATTTCACTGCAAAAATTATCTTCTTAAATTTTTTATTAATATTTCATAAAACACAAGATCATGCATCAATTTACTATAGGCGTTGAAGAAGAATATCAAATTATTGATGTAGAAACGCGTGATTTGGTTTCTCATGTTTCCAAAATAATTGAAGGTGGAAAAGCAACTTTGCTGGAGAATCTTAAACATGAAATGCACGAATCTGTTATTGAAATGGAGACGGGTATTTGTAATAATATTCAGGAAGTTAAAGCTGAACTCACCGATCTTCGGAAACGACTCATCAAAGTTGCGCACGAAAATAATTTACGTGTTTCTGGTGGTGGAACGCATCCTTTTTCAAGATGGCAGGACAATCCGATAACAAAAGCAGATCGTTACGACAAGATCGTGAGTGATCTGGGAGATGTTGCGCGATCCAATTTGATTTTTGGACTACACGTTCATATTGGCATTCCAAACCGCGAAGAAGGCATTAGAATTCAAAATGTGATGCGATATTTTTTGCCGCACGTTTACGCACTTTCAACGAACTCTCCTTTTTGGGTTGGTAGTAAAACTGGTTTTAAATCTTATCGCCAGGAAGTTTTTGTGAAATTCCCAAGAACGGGAATTCCAAGTTATTTCAGCTCTGTGGCAGAATTTGATGCTTACATTAATTTGATGATCAAAACCGGAACAATTGATAATGCCAAGAAAATATGGTGGGATTTACGGGTTCATCCTTTTTATCCAACGATTGAATTTCGTATCTGTGATATGCCTTTACGTGTGGAAGAAACAGTTTGTATCGCGGCGATTATGCAATGTCTGGTAGCGAAAATTTATAAACTTCACGAACAAAATTTAAGTTTTAGAAGCTATAGAAGACTTTTGCTAAACGAAAATAAATGGCGCGCCTCGAAAGATGGAATTCACGCTCATCTGATTGATTTTGGAAAAGAAACAAGCGTTCCTTACTCCGATTTGCTGAAAGAACTTTTGGAGTTTATTGATGATGTTGTTGATGAATTAGGTTGCCGGGAAGAGGTGGAATATGCGTGGGAAATCATGAAAAATGGCACCGGAGCAGACCGTCAGTTGGCAGTTTATGAGAAAACCGGAGATTTGAAAGCGGTCGTTGATTACATGATCTCCGAGACTGAAAATGGATATATAAATGAGTAAAATAATTATTTCTTAATTTTGTACCGTAAATATTATTAAATGAAAGGAATTAAAGTTGCCCTACTCGACATGAATAATCACCATGTAAATCAGGGAATGCGGAATATTAAAGAGATCTCTCAGGCGTTCAAAGAAAATGCAGACGAGGATGTTTCTATTGAAATTTTTGACGTACGCTATAAGAATGAAGTTCCCAATGTGGACGATTTTGATATTTTTATTTCGTCCGGAGGTCCTGGAAATCCGCATAAAGAGGGCTATGAATGGGAAGAGAAATACGCTGTTTTTCTGAATAATATATGGGAACATAATAAAAAACATGACGATAAAAAATTCTTATTTTTAGTCTGTCATTCTTTTCAGGTTGCAAGTATTCACTGGAATATTGGTAACATTTGCAGTCGAAAATCTTACTCGTTTGGCGTAATGCCGATTCATAAAACGGAAGAAGGTGAAAATGATTTTCTTCTCAAGAATTTGCCAAATCCTTTCTACGCGGTAGATTCCAGAGGTTATCAATTCATAGAAGCTGATGAGGAAAAAATGGAGAAAATGGGTATGAAAATTATGGCGCTTGAAAAAGTTCGTCCGCACATTCATCTCGAAAGAGCAGTGATGGCGATTCGTTTTTCCGACGAGATTTTTGGTACACAATTTCATCCGGAAGCAGATCCAAAAGGGATGATCGAAAATTTGAAGGATGATAAAAACCGCGATGCCATGATCGAAAATTACGGTATGGAAAAATATCTAGAAACCATCGACAGAATGGACGATCCCGATAAAATCGTTTTAACACAGTCACAAATTTTACCCCGATTTTTACAACATGCGGCGCAACAGATTTTAAAATGTGAAATGGCTTAAATTTATAAGTAATTGGTGATGAACAATGCCAATTTAAAATATAAAATCCTAGACAATTCTTCTAAAGCGAATTTCCATCTTTTTTAAGATCTGAAAATTTTGTAGCATTTTTCTTTGTTTTTTGTACTCTTTAAATTTGAGTATTTAGCAGTAACTTTTTTGTGCCTTTTGTGGATAAGCCAATTCGATGCAGTTTAAATATTCATTCTTTTACATTAAATTTTTATTAAATTAAAGACATTATGATTCCGAAATACAGAAAACAGTTTAATGCAGAATTTACGCAGGAGAAATACCAGAGTATTCTGGATCGTTTAAAGGAAAAAAGCGGAATTTATCCGCAATTTCGTGTTTCTGAAAGTCCAATTTTTTTGACGAATGAATTTATTGATAAACTTCATGCTGCTTGTGATAGTATTATTTCTCAAATAAAAGAAATGTCGCCTGCCGAACTAGATATGGCAATTCCGGATGATTGCAGGGTTCCAAATGATACGCTGCAGCCTCATTTTTTCACCATTGATTTTGGGATCTGTCGAAATGAAAAAGGTGAAATCGTTCCGCAGCTCATCGAACTGCAATCCTTCCCTACTTTATATTGTTTTCAAAAAGAGTTGCAAAACGCTTTTGTAGAAGAATACGATTTTTTAAAACCTTTGAAAACGCCGAAAAGCGACGAAGAATATTACCAGGAATTGAAAGATCTGATTGTGGGAGACGAAGATCCGGAGAACGTAATTTTAATGGAAATTTATCCTGATGAGCAAAAAACAAATATCGATTTTTATCTGACCAAAAAAAGATTAGGAATAGAAATCGTCTGTCTTACCAAAGTTAAAAAGGAAGGTCGAAAATTATACTACGAAAAAGATGGTCGAAAAATTCAGATCAAAAGAATTTACAACCGCGTCATTTTCGATGAGATCAATAAGATTCCCGATTTAAAAACTGAATTTGATTTCCGCGAAGAAGTTGATGTAAAATGGATCACCCATCCGAATTGGTTCTTCAAAATTTCAAAATTCATTTTGCCAAAATTAACGCACGAATTTGTACCTAAAAGCTATTTTCTGAATGATTTTCCGGAAACTGAAAAATTAGAAAATTTTGTTTTAAAACCTTTATTTTCATTTGCGGGAAGCGGTGTTAATCTGACTCCAACACCGGCAGATGTGGAGAAAATTGAAGATCGCGAGAATTATATTCTGCAGCGAAAAGTAGAATATGCGCCATTGTTTGAAGACATCAATGGAGAATTTTCGAAAGCCGAGATCCGACTTCTCTACATTTGGGATGAGAATTCAGACCGTCCTAAACTCATGGAACATTTAATTAGAATGACGAAAGCTGCAATGGTCAACGTCGATTTTAATAAAAAAGATGCGATCTGGATCGGCGGAACAACTGCTTTTACAGAGCGATGATCTTTACATCAAATTTATTTTAAAACCATCTTTTTTGAGATGGTTTTTTTGTTGATCATCTTTAAAACTTTATTTTTTTCAACGTGAATAAATTGGATTAGCCAATATTATTATATAATAGAATCAATTGATGATCAGAGATTTAAATATTTACATCAACCTTAATTTTTTAATATTTGTTTATATAATTTTATTAAAATACGGTGTTATCACCCGAAATTAAAACTTAGTTCTTTGGTAAATTTGTCATTAATATTAATGAAATTCGAATCAAATCTTATCGCTAAACCTTAAATTAAAGTACAGTCATTGTGATTGCGAAAAAATTGATGCAGGAATTTTATAATAAGAAATAGATAACCATAATACATTTTTACTCATGAAAAAATTAATCTTATTGGCTTCACTGGCTTTTTACGGTGCCCATCTCAACGCTCAACTGAAGTATCCCGAAACTCCCAAAGTTGTAGTTACCGAAAATCTGTGGGGAACAGATTACAAAGACAATTACCGCTGGCTTGAAAATATGAAAGACCCCAAAGTTATTTCCTGGTTCAAGCAACAAGCTGATCTCACAAATTCTGTAATGAACACAATTTCCGGTCGTGATGAACTGATTCAGGAATGGCGGAAACTTGCACTCCTGCAACCTGCTGTTGTATTTTCTGAAGTTGAAGCGAAAGGAAAATATTTTTTTCAGAAGAGAAATCCAGGGGAGAAAGTGAGTAAAGTTTATTTTCGCGATAATCTGAATGGACCTGATCAACTACTTTTTGATCCTCAAACTTTTATCGCTGGAAAAACTTTGTCGGTGCAATCCATTAATCCCAGTAACGACGGTACGAAACTTTTGATCGCCTACTCTGAAGCTGGCGCAGAAGTTTCTACATTGAGGGTTTTAGATTTGAAAACGAAAAAGTTTCTGAGCGACATTATCAAGAATACCGCCGGAGCTGGAGACTGGACCTATGATGATACTGCCTTTTTTTATACCTGGATAAAATCTGCTGATAATGAAGATCCCAGTGCACGTTTAAATCCGAAATCAAAATTGCATCGATTAGGAACAGATAGTAGTAAAGACGTCGATTTTTTTAGTAGTGAAAGTTATCCATCTCTAAAAATTGATGCAAAAGTATATCCTTTTAATTTTTTATATAAAGATAGTCCCAACTTTGTTTTCGCTGCAGAAGGTTCAGTTCAGAACGAATTGGTTTCATACTATGCTCCCATTGATCAATTTAATTCCAAAAATATTAAATGGAAAAAATTAACAACCACAGACGACAAAATTGTTCGTGCGATTGAAATTTTTGGTGATAAAGTCTACGCGATCACTTATAGAAATGCAAAGAATTATCAACTCGTTTCAACCAGCCTTCAAAATCCGGACTGGAATAATGCAGAAATTGTCGCCCCAAATCAAGCGATGACATTAGAAAGTGTTACACGTTCCAAGGATTATATGATCTTAAGTTATAGCGACGGACTTCATAATTTTCTATTCAAATACGATCCGAAAACCAATAAAATGTCGCCTATTAAATTGCCTTATGAAGGAACTGTGAATGTTCAGCGTTTAGCTACAAAATCGAACGACTTCATCATCGGAATGACTTCCTGGAACAAGCCGTTTACCGAAATGCTTTACAATGCAGAAACCGATCAGTTTATAGAAAGTCCATTTAATCAACCCGCAAATTACCCGGAAGAATATAAAAATTTAGTGGTAGAAGAAGTTAATGTAAAAGGTCATGATGGCGCAATGATCCCTTTATCAATCATTTATAAAAAAGGACTCAAAAAAGATGGTTCCAATGTCGGTTTTATGGAAGGTTATGGCGCTTATGGAATTAGCATGACTCCAGGTTTTGCAACAAGACTCTATTCTTTAGCTGTTAAAGGGGTTGTAATCGCTATTCCCCATGTTCGCGGTGGAAGTGAAAAAGGCGAAGAATGGTACAAAGCAGGATATAAAACTACAAAACCCAACACCTGGAAAGATTTTATTTCGTGTGCTGAATATTTAATTGCTCAAGGTTTTACCAAAGCAGATCGATTAGCGGGAACAGGAACAAGTGCGGGAGGAATTTTGATCAGCAGATCAATTACAGAAAGGCCTGATCTTTTTGCTTCAGCAGTGATAAATGTTGGTCTCGGAAATGCAATGCGTGCAGAATTCAGTTCAAATGGTCCTGTAAATATTCCTGAATTCGGAACGGTAAAAAACGAAATCGAATCTAAAGCACTTTTTGAAATGGATGGAATGATGCATGTAAAAGATGGCGTAAAATATCCCGCAGTAATGGGTGTTGCAGGTTGGAATGATCCGCGCGTAATTGCATGGCAACCCGGAAAATTTATAGCAGCTTTACAAAATGCTACTACTTCCGGAAAACCTGTTTTACTCAAAGTGAATTATGATAACGGACATTTCACAGAAGATAAGGAAGTTACGTATGCCAATTTTGCAGACCAGTACGCATTTATGATGTGGCAATGTGGTCATCCGGATTTTCAGGTGAAAAAAAGTAAATAATAGAAAATAATAGAAAATTATAATCAAATGATAAAGCCAGGAATAGAGAGATTTCCTGGCTTCTTTATTTTAAAAAGTTTGAAAATATTCCTTTAAAAATATTACACTACTTCAATCAAACTTCCTCCTTCATCATCTTTCCGAATATTGAGTGAAATCGGCATTTTCTCTTTCAATTCTTCCACGTGAGAAATAATTCCCACGATCCTGTTTTCTTTTTGAAGACTTAATAAAGTTTCAAAGACGACTTGCACAGATTCCGGATCCTGTGTTCCGAAACCTTCATCGATAAAGAAAAAATTACGTTCTGCTTTCGCATTTGACTGTACACTTTCAGCCAAAGCCAAAGCTAAACTCAAGGAAACCTGAAAAGATTGTCCGCCGGATAAAGTCTTGACGCTGCGTTTTTTGCCTTCATTTAAGTAATCGATAATTTCAAAATCATTGTTTTCATTGAGTTGCAAACTCAGTTGATTTCGTGTCATCCTGTGAAAACGAATATTGGCATGATCACACAACTGCCTTAAATAAATGGAAGAAGCATATTGCACAAAACCTGCTCCTTTAAAGAGATTCGTCATGATATTCAAATTTTCTGCTCGTTTTTGAAGTTGGGATAAATCCTTTAAAAGACCTTCTTTTTTCTTAAATTCAATTTCCAGCCTATCTATTTCTGTTTTGAGTTTGATCAAATTTTCACTCGCAGATTTGGTTTCTGTTTCTTTAATTTTAAAGTCGTTTTCCAGAGTGATAAATTCTGTTTCATCAAAAGTAAAATCTTTTAATTTCTCGGCTAATTCTCCAATACTATTTTTGAGTGTTCCGAAATCAATATTAAATTCCTGAACTTTTTTCCGAATTTCGACCACATTAATTTCTTCCGCCAGAATTTCCTGAACTTCTGAAATTTCATTAAATTTATTGGTAATTAAGGCCTCATTTAAATTTGATAAGTTTTCTGAAATTTCCTTTTCAATTTCTAAAATTCTTTTCTCCAGCTGCTTAACAATGGTTTTTTGTTCGGCAACTTTGGGAGAAAGTTCTGCTTCTTTTTTAATTAAAATTTGATATGTTTCCTCTGTTTCGCAATTAGAGATTTTCAGTTTTGCGAGATTTTCTTCTACTTCGAATTTTTCTTTTTCTTTGAAATCATTCCATTTTAATACTTTCAAATTCGATTGATTACTGGAAATCTGAGTTTCTACTTCTTTTTCCTGAAGTTGAAAATCCTGCAAAGCTTTGTTGAATTTATCAAGATTAACCTGCGAATCTGTGAGATTTTTTTGTTCAGATGCAATCTTCAAATTCAACTCTTCAATCTGTTTTTCCACGTCAAAAGATTCTTTTCTCTTGAGCTCAAATTCCGCTTCTTTTTCCGCCGAAAATTCTTTCCATTCAAAAGTTTTTACATGATTATCCTGTTGCATTTTGAGTTGACTGCAAATTTCCTCTTCCGCTTTTAACTGGTTTTCGAAAATCTTTTTTCTTTCCACAATTTTTTCAATATTTGAATATTCTTTGCGAAGTTCATTTTGCTGTTCATCTAAATTCTGCAGTTGCTTTTCAACACTATCAATTTCAATTTTCACGTCTGCGAATTCCACAATATTCGGATGTTCAAAAGCGCCACACAATGGACAAGATTCTCCATCGTGTAATTCGGTAGAAAAATGTGCGAGTTTTTGCTGAACTTCCAGATGATTTCTTTTTTCGGCTAGATTTTTTTTCTCTTTTTCAATGGCGTCATTTTTAGAATTGAAATCATCCAAAAAGCTTTCTTCATTGATTTTTAAAGCTTTTAACTCAGAAAAAATCTGTTGAATATTTGCTTTACAATCTGTTACTTTTTGCGATTGATTCGAAAAAGATTGAGTCAAATTTTTATTCGCAGAAAACCAATTTCCCACATTCAGCAATAAATTAGCATCGATTCTTTTAGCTTTTAAAGTTTCCAAATTCTTATTGAGATCTGTAATTTTTTCTTTAATGAGTTCCTGGATATTCGATACTTCTTTAACCTTTTCTGCTCCATTTTTTGTGCGCTCTTTTAATTTTACAATTTCCTGCGCAGAACCCAACATTTGGACGATTAAATTCAAATCATGTTCCTGAGTTTTATTTTCCTCCAAAGCTTTATATTTTGGCAAAATCGCTTCCAGATCTTTTTTAAGGGATTGAAAATCTGTTTCTGTCTTTGATAACAATGCACTTTGCTCCGACTTTTCTTTAATAAGCGAAGTTTTCGATTTATCCAGCTTCGATTTTTCTGAAAGTAATGGACTGAAAATCCGATAAACCTGATCAAATTTTTCTGTCTTTTTTTCTAAAAGATCAATATCAGTTTTCTGAATTTCCAGCTTTTTGAACTGTTCTTTTTTTTGATTTAAATTTTCAAAATCTATTTTTAGATTTTTTTGAAGTTGATATTTTTTCTCCAGATTTTTAAATTCGAGATTAATCGTATTAAAAATTTCGATTTGTTGCGTTAAAATTTCTTTTTGACCCAGAATCTGTTCTTCATTGACTTCTTCAAAACCTTTCAACTGACCTTCCAAATTATCAAGTTTCGTTTTGTTATCGGAATTTAAAGACATGACTTTATTTTGAAGATCAAACCTTTCCAGCCCGAAAATCTCTTTCATCATTACGGTTCTGTCTTTAGCACCGAGTTCTAAAAATTCCTTGAACTGACCTTGAGGAATAATGATCGTGCGTTTGAAATTGGCATAACTCAATCCAATAATTTCATCAGCTTTTGTCGTTTCCAGCGTCACCCAATTTTCGTTTTTCCATTCGTAAAAAACCGCAGAAGTTTTTACATCTTCAAAGTTTTTAGAATTTCTTTTAAATTCCCGTGTTGCCCGAAATTTTTTATTTTCAAAATTGACAAAATCAAACTCAATATAAGAACGGTTTGATTTCAGATTCATCATATTGTAAGCGCGATTATCACGGCTGTGTAAACGTTCAGTTTCGCCATAAAGCGCATAAGAGATCGCTTCCAAAATAGAAGATTTTCCGGAACCAACCTGTCCGAAAATACCGAAAAGTCCGGCTTCTGTTAAAGTTGTAAAATCGATGGTTTGTCGTTTTTGGTAAGAATATAAACCTTCGATCGTGAGTTGAATTGGAATCATAAATTACTAATTTGAAATTTCCTGAAAAAGTTTAATAAGGTCTTCATTTGCGTCCTGACCCGCATTCTTCGATTTAAAATAGTCTTTAAACAAAGGCAAAAGTTCCTGTCCCAAATTGATTTCAGATAAGTTATTTTCATTGAACTCCTGGTTTTTAACTTTCGGAATTAAATGGACGATTCCGCCATGAGCATTATAAATTTGCTTGCGTTCTTCGGCTTTCAAAAAAGTTTCGCTTTCCAAAGTGATCTCGACCAAACAGTTGGGATTTTCGCTCAACCACTCTACTGTTTTTTCTACTGAATCAAAAGATTTTCGATGCAGAGATTTTCCGGTTTTCAAAAGAACCTTTTCAAAAGTAACGTTCTGATTCGGTTCTGCATCAATGATTGAAACAGACTTCGTTTGTCCGGCTTCACTGAAACTGTAACACAACGGCGAGGAAGAATAAACAACTGGTTTTTCCGGAGTTCCAATATTATTGAAAGCGTGGAGATGTCCTAAAGCCGTGTATTGAATTTGGGGTGGAATACTTTCAGAAAAAATAAGATCTGCATTCCCGATTTTAATGGGTTTCTCGCCTTCCGGTTCTTCCAAGATTGCAGCTCCTTTTTTGTTCATGTACAAATGCGCCATCAGTAAATTCACGCCCTTTTCATCACAGAAATTCTCGGCATTTTCTGCCCAGTTTTCTGCTAAAACTCGGTTCAATTCGGCTTCTTTATTTTCTCCGAAATATTCTTTTAAACGGACTTCACTTGCATAAGGTGTATGTAAAATTCGAACGGGAAAATTTTGATTTTTTAATTGGATTTCGAAAAAACCTTCTGTAGAATTGGTAATTTTAAAATGTTCCAGTTCCATGGGTTGAACTTTCGCATTGGGATGACCGATTAAAATAATTCCGCATTCACGCGCCAAAGGATCGGGGGAATCAATAAGATAAGGAGAATCATGATTACCGGAAATGGCGATTACAGGCCGTCTTCCGTTGGAAGTTAAACGTTTTAAAGTTTTATAAAATAATTCAATGGCTTCCACACCTGGATTGAAATTATCAAATAGGTCGCCTACAATTAAAACGAGATCAACATCTTTTTCATCAGCAATTTCAATGATTTCTTCCAGCACTAGAATTTGCTCTTCTAAACGAGAAAAACGGTCTAATTTTTTACCTAAATGCCAATCGGCGGTATGCAAAATTTTCATATTTCAAATATATGGAAAATTTGATGTGATCATTTGGTGATTCGCCGATTTGATGTTGTAATGTATCGATTAGTTTATACTTTACTTTTACTCCACATTTGAGTAAATAATGGTTATTTTTGTTTAAACAATATTCAAAAATTTCCTTCAAAATGATAAGTAAATTAGATTTAAGAGAAACTTTAGACCTGCCAATTATAGAAGCAAGTACAGCAATAGAAAACTTTCAAAACCAAACTTTGCGCCCGATTTTGAAATTGCAGAATGATATTTATATGACTTTATTTCATGCATACGCAGTTCGACAAAAGACAGATCTTAGTGCGCTTGGAAAAGATAAAAAACGAATTTTCATCGAACAAAGTCTTCAAAAAGATGTTGCTCTCAAAAATACCTTCATCGGAATCACAATCGGCATGTTTACCCCCGAGGAATTGGAAAGTTATAGTTTAGAAAGTAAAGAATTCAACAGAAGAATAATTACGATGTTAATGGAGAGAATTAAGAGTCACCTGAAGTGATTTTTTGTAAAAAACTACTGGAAGTTATCTTTTAAACTGAACAATAAATAATGAAAACACTTATTAAAAATGGACTTTTTTTTTCTGGATTGCCAGAAGAGAAAGCAATGAAAAAAGATGTACTAATTGATGAATTCGGTAGAATATCTGAAATCGGTCCCTGCAATTCTTTCGACGAATCAGGTTTAAAAATTATTGAAGCAGACGGAAAATGGATCGTTCCCGGTTTTGTGGATTCACACACGCATTACGACGCAGAAGTTTTGGCGTCTCCAGGTTTGAAGGAATCTGCAAGACACGGCGTTACTACAATTATTTTAGGAAGTTGTTCCGTCTCTGCTGTTTTTAATAATCCTGAAGATACCGCGGATTCATTTACCAGAGTTGAAGCTATTCCTCGAGAAGTGATGTTGCCGCTTTTAGAAAAAGAAAAAACCTGGACTTCACCGAGGGAATGGAAAGAATACATCAATAAATTACCATTAGGAATCAACGTTGCATCATTTATTGGCCATTCTGATATTCGAATGAAGGCGATGGGAATTGAGCGCTCCTTAAAAGATGGAGAATCCGCGACAAAAGCAGAAGAAGATCAGATGTTAAAAATGCTGACTGATGCTTTAGATGCTGGATTTATAGGTTTGTCCACCATGGATAATCCGTGGGATAAAATGGATGGAAATAAATATTGGTCTCATAAAACGCCGTCTTTTTACTCCTCCTGGAAAGAAAGAAAAAGTTTAATCGAATTGCTGAGAAAAAGAGATGCGATCCTTCAGGGTGCACCTAATTTGGTAACCAGAATAAATGCTTTCAATTACCTATTTGCAAGTACCGGAATATTTCGAAAACCACTAAAAACAACCATGATTGCGATGATGGATTTGATTGGAGATCGATATATTTATCCGCTTATTGCTTTTGCGTCCAGAAGTGCAAATGTTTTGGGAAATGCAAATTTTCGCATGCAATCACCGCCGATTCCTTTTACCGTTTATTATGATGGGGTCGATTCGGTGATGTTTGAAGAATTTCCGAGTGGAGAAGCACTTCGGGATCTTGCAAAAGAACTGGATAAAAGGGATGCGCTCATTAACGATCCGAAATTCAGAGAGAATTTTAAAAGAGAAATTAAGAAAAAATTTGCTCCCAAAGTCTGGCATAAAGATTTAAGCAAAGCCGTGATTATTGATTGTCCGGATCAAACATTAATAGGAAAGAATTTCTACCAAATCGCGGAAGAAAAAAATCAACATCCTGTCGATGTATTTCTGGACACTATTATTCAGTATGATAAAAAAATAAGATGGACAACCACGATTGCGAATGACAGGAAGAAAAAGTATAAATCATTGTATAATTTCCCTTATAATTTAATCAGTTTTTCTGATGCAGGAGCTCATCTTAACAATATGGCGTTCTACAATTTTCCTTTAAAGATGATTAAAATAGTGCAGGACTCCATCGATAAAGGAGCTCCGATCATGACGATGGAAAAGTGTATTTGGCGCCTCACAAAAGAACAGGGAGATTGGTTTAATCTCGATTGTGGATATTTAGCAAAAGGAAAAGTCGCCGATCTGGTCATCATCGATCCGGCAAATTTTAAAAATATTACAGAAAACGTCGAACTCAATGCTATTGAAGAATTTGGAAACTACGAAAGATTAGTTAACAGAAATGAAGGCGTTGTTACAATGGTAATGGTAGGTGGAAAAAAAAATTTTGAAAATGAAAATTTTGTAGAAAATTATGCGAAATCAGAAAAATACGGTCGATTTTTAGAGAAGGTTTAACAGACTGCGAGATAGAAGAACTAAGATTTATTCTTAATAAAATCACATTATATTTCAAATCCTATCCCTTTAAAAATATTGATCAGAAATATTTTGTCGAAATTTTGTATCATGAATTGAAATACTTTACATTATACAACACATAGAATAGTTCTTCGTTACGGTTAATAATTATTGTAATTTTACAAAATTATTAATAATATTTAATTATGAAGAAGAATTTACTATTTTCACTTTTATTTCTGCAAAGCATTATAATTTTTGGGCAGATTTCCTCCAAGGAAAGAGATTTCAAAATTACCTATCACAACAATACCATCGAATTACAGTTTGATCATGCGGTCATCGCGAAAGCATTTTCTGGCCTCGATAAAAGGGAAGTTTCATTAAATAATATTGATGATAAACATTTCGTGTATACTTTAAATAATACTGAACCAAGTTCAATTATCAAATTAGATTATCAAATACTCGAAGGCGAATATTTAGGTTTTCAAACCAGTTATATCGCTACTCCATCAAAATCAACAGGAGCGATCAACGTTTATTTTAATCATCCGGTCGATACGAGTTACAGCCAGGGACAAAATGCGGTAAATCTTGGAAACCAGTTAGACGAAAAGCTGATTTCATATATCAACGCCTGTAATACTTCACTTGATATTGCTATTTACAACTCCTATTCACCAAGTTCTGTTAACGGAATTGCAGGCTCGATCAACAGTGCTTTTGCAAGAGGTGTACAGGTAAGAATTATTTACGACGGAAGTACGGGCAGTTCAATGATCCCATTATTAAACAGTTCAATCCCAAGATTAGCGAGTCCAAACAATTCAAATTACGGAATTATGCACAATAAATTTGTCATCTTTGATGCGAATGTTTCGGACGCTAATAAAGCTGTAGTTTGGACCGGTTCGACGAACTGGACAGTGGCGCAAATCGACGGACCAGACAAAAATAGTGCAATAGTTATCCAGGATCAATCCTTAGCATTGGGTTACCAAATGGAGTTTGAAGAAATGTGGGGCTCATCCACTGCAATACCGGATTATTCAAATTCAAGATTTGGTCCCTATAAATTAGACAATACACCACACACTTACAACATCGGCGGGAAGATCGTCAATAGCTATTTTAGTCCGAGCGATGGAACTACCGCTAAAATAATTAATGCGATCAATAGTGCGAATACGGATATCGATGTTGCAGCGATGTTGATTACGAGATCAGATATTAGTTCTGCTCTCATTTCCAAGTATTCTAATGATCTGGTTTCTACCCAATTGATCATGGATACTCAAAATCCACAAGGGAATCAGAAGGCTGCTCTACAGGCGGGAATCAGCACGGGTCAGGTTAGAACTGATACAACAAGCGGTGTGATGCATCACAAATTCATGGTAGTCGATAATTATAACAGCATCTCTGATCCCCTAGTTCTTGTAGGATCTCACAACTGGAGCTCTTCTGCTGAAACTAAAAATGATGAAAACACTTTAATCGTGCATGACTTAAATATTGCCAATCAATATTATCAGGCATTTGCTTACCTGTATAAATTATCTGGAGGAACAATTACTACGCCGCTGGGAGTCGCAAATACTGCGATAGATTCTAATCCATATCAACTTTACCCTAATCCAGGTAATGGGATATTTTACATTAAGAGCGATAAAGTTATCGCTGGAAATACAGATCTGAGAATTTACGATACCACAGGAAGAAAAATTAGTCAGCAAAATATTTCTAACTTTAACAGTTCAAGCATTGATTTAACTTCACAACCTGCTGGAGTTTATTTCATTAGCATTACTAATTCTTTGGGACAAAGTAATATCAAGATCATTAAACAATAGCTTTCTAAAGATAGCGAGAAAAAAGCCAGACGATTCGTTTGGCTTTTTTTATTTTTTTCGGTCTCAATTTTTGACTCTACAAGTTTTTGTATTTTAACAAACTATCATTTTTGCGCACAAAAAAAGAGACCCAATTTCTTGATTCTCTTAAATTAGTAGCGGAGACACGACTCGAACGTGCGACCTCCGGGTTATGAGCCCGACGAGCTACCTACTGCTCTACCCCGCGTTATTATGGTGCAAATATACAACATTTCCTGATCATTTGCTGTATAAATCATAGTAAATGGTAAATAATTTATAGAAGCTTTTATATCAAATGCTTGCAAAGATATCTCGTTTGAATTTCTTATCTCCCCAATTTTATATTAATCTATAATCCCCGAAACCCACACCTAACTCCACAAAAAAAGAGAACCAATTTCTTGATTCTCTTTACTTAGTAGCGGAGACACGACTCGAACGTGCGACCTCCGGGTTATGAGCCCGACGAGCTACCTACTGCTCTACCCCGCGTTATTGTGGTGCAAATGTACAACTATTATGATAACTTCCAAATTTTTTTTAAAAAATGTTTGTTTACCTATTTTTTCTTAAATTTGTATATGGCAAAAATTCTTAAAATATATCCCGATAATCCTCAGGAAAATCTCATCGCAGAGGTAGTAAAATCCTTAAATAATGGTGGTATCATTATTTATCCATCAGATACTATTTATGCGTTAGGATGCAATATATTCGATATTCGTGCGATGGAAAAATTAGCGCAGATTAAAAAAGTGAAGTTAGAAAAAGCTCACTTTTCTATCATTTGCAACGACTTAAGCCATCTTTCAAACTTTACAAAACCCATCGACACTTCTGTTTTTCGTTTTTTGAAAACTCATATTCCCGGTCCTTTTACCTTTATTTTGGAAGCCAATAAAAGTTTACCACTCGCCTACAAAGGCAAGAAAACAGTCGGAATTCGAGTTCCCGATCACATTATTCCGCAGATGATCGTTGAGAAATTAGGTCATCCAATTGCCTCGACTTCCATTAAAGATGATGATGAAGTCATTGAATACTCCACCGATCCTGAGTTGATTGCCGAAAAATATGACAACTTGGTAGATATCGTCATCGATTGCGGTTATGGGGATAATATAGCCTCGACCATCGTAGATCTAACAAGTGGTGAACCTGAAATTTTGCGTCAGGGGAAAGGCGAAATTTAATTTATTATTTTTTATTTGGGCGTTTTTTCTCTTGTCTTGAAAATGAGATTCCCGCTTTTTTTCTTCCACTTTGTTCCAAAAAAAGAGCTCTACTCAGCACGGGACGCAAGATCTCGCTTCTACTCCATTTTTTAGTTTAATAACAACATTCAATTAATTCAGAAATGAAAATTATATCATCGCCAGCAAAACTCATGAATATCGAAAACACGAGTGCCTTTTTAAAAACAACACAACCGCATTTCATTCATGAAGCTGAGCAAATTCAGAAAACCTTAAAACACAAATCACCAAAATACCTCTCCGAACTCATGGAGATTTCGTCAAAATTAGCAGATGAAAACTGGGATCGCAATCAAAAATGGAAATCTAAACCTTCTGCTAAGGAATCAGCACCTGCTTTAATGGCATTCAGTGGCGAAGTTTATCGCGGATTAGATGCCAAATCTTTAGATGAAAAATCGATTAAGTATCTGCAGAAAAATTACCGTATTATTTCCGGATTATATGGTTTGCTGAAACCTTCCGACCGAATTATGCTGTATCGCTTAGAAATGGGACGGAAATTTAAGTTTGACGGACATAAAAATCTCTACGAATTTTGGAAAGAGAAAGTTACCGAACAACTTAACAGCGAATTAAATTCAAAAGATATCGTTCTCAATTTAGCCAGTAAGGAATATTTTAAAGTCATTGATCAGTCAAAAGTAAAAGCACCGATCATCGATTTCGAATTTTACGATTACAAAGAAGGAAAACTAAAAACCATCGTTGTTTATACGAAGCATGCGAGAGGTTTAGTCACCAGATTTTGTGCGTTGAATGATGTGAAAACTTTAGAAGAAGTCAAGGCATTCAACCTCGAAAATTACCGCATCGACGAAGATTTGTCGACCCAAACAAAACTTGTCTTTACAAGATAAATTAAAAAAAATGAACTATCATACCCGAAAATGGATCAAGCCCGAAGATTTAAATCCAAACCAAACTTTATTTGGAGGAAAATTGTTGCAGTGGATCGACGAAGAATCTGCGCTTTATGCTATTGTACAGTTAGAAACTCCGCGATGTGTGACTAAATATATTTCTGAAATTAATTTTGTAAGTTCTGCAAAACAGGGCGATATCATCGAAATTGGAATTGAAGCGATTGCTTTTGGCAGAACTTCGATTACTTTAGCGTGTGATGTTCGAAACATGATGACGCGGCAGACTATTATTACCATTGATAAAATTGTATTTGTTGGCGTAGATCACGATGGTAAACCGACCGAACACGGCAAAACGCAAATTGAATTTATCTCCGACCGTTTGAACGATCAGGAAGAATAAAGTCACCCGGTGACGTTTTAACTAATGAATGGGGTAAAATCCTATGTCTGGTAAAAAAAATAAAAATGTCTCAAAATAATATTCCTCCCTCCGAGAGAATTTCCCCCAGTTCCGTTTACTATTGTCCGATGGAATGTGAAGGCGAAAAAGTCTATTTCACCCAAGGAAAACGTTGTCCAACGTGCAATATGTTCTTAGTTCCGATCGAGGAAAGAGCCGATTACAAAAACAAAACCCAAACTTTTTCAAAAACCAATTTACCCGAAAGTTTCAAAGATAAACTCAGTGAATATTTTTGTCCGATGTTTTGTGAAAGCGATAAAACTTATCCTTCAGATATTGGCTGTCCTGTTTGCCACATGCATCTCGAAGCAATTACACAGGATTTAGTCGACGCTTCAACTCATCATCATAAGGAAGATGAAAAAACACCCATTATTGATCAAGAAAATAATGCTGGAAAGTATTATTGCCCAATGTTTTGTGAAGGCGACAAAGTTTATGATTCTAATGTTGGTTGTCCCGTTTGTGGCATGGATCTCGTAAAAATTCCGGAGAAGGGCGAGAAAACATCGGATGACGACACTTATAAACTTTTAAGAAATAAATTTTTAATTTCCTTAATTTTCACCATTCCTGTGTTCATTTTATCAATGGGCGGAATGTGGTTTGAATTTCCATTTTCTCATCAAACGCAGGGATTTCTGGAATTAGCACTTTCAATTCCGGTAATTTTTTATGCGGGTTGGTTTTTATTAAAACGTGGTTTTATTTCCTTTAAAACCTGGAATCTAAATATGTTTTCCTTAATTGCTTTAGGTTCAGCTGCAGCTTTCTTCTTCAGTTTACTCGCTTTATTTTTTCCGGAAATATTACCGCACGAAATTTCGCATGGCGGAAAAACACCGCTGTATTTTGAATCGGTGTGTGTGATTTTAACTTTAGTGATTATGGGTCAAATGCTTGAAGCCAGAGCACATCAAAAAACAGGAAAAGCAATTGAGGAATTGATGAATCTTTCTCCCGATGAAGCCAATTTGATCATCGATAATATTGAAAAGAAGGTTCCGCTTTCAGAAGTAAAGATCGGCAATTTACTAAGAGTAAAACCAGGTGAAAAAATTCCGGTCGATGGAAAAATTACAGAAGGAAATTCTACCGTTGATGAAAGCATGATCACAGGCGAACCGATGCCGACGGAGAAAAGTTCGGGAATGAAAGTGACTTCCGGAACAATTAATGGCAACGGTTCATTTTTGATGACCGCCGAAAAAGTTGGTGATGAAACCTTGCTTTCCCAAATCATTAAAATGGTTAATGAAGCGAGCCGAAGCAAAGCACCGATTCAAAAATTAGCAGATAAAATTTCTAAAATATTTGTTCCTACAGTCATTGGAATTTCAATCTTGACCTTTATTTTATGGCGAATTTTCGGTGGAGAAAATGCTTTAATTTACGCTTTGGTCAATGCTGTTGCAGTTCTAATTGTCGCTTGTCCATGTGCTGTTGGATTGGCAACACCGATGGCTTTAACCGTCGGAATTGCGAAAGGTGCTAAAAATGGAATTCTGATTAAGAATGCTGAAGCACTTGAACAAATGCATAAAGTAAATGTTCTAATTACGGATAAAACAGGGACATTAACTGAAGGAAAGCCAAAATTAGATGAAGTGATTCCAAATGAGAATATCGATAAATCTTTGGTTTTAAAATTAGCGGCATCCTTAAATCAAAACTCTGAACATCCACTTTCGAATGCAGTTCTGAATGAATTTAAAAAAGAAAATCGCGCTTTTGAAAAAGTTGAAAACTTTGAAAATATTTCCGGAAAAGGGGTCAAAGGAACCATCAATGGCGAAATCGTTATACTCGGAAATACTTCCCTTTTAAAACAATTTAATATTGAAATTCCTGGTCCTTTAAAACAGAAAATCACAGAAAACGAAGACCAGGCAAAAACCATTTCTTTCCTCGCAAAAGGCAATCAGTTTTTAGGGATACTGAGTTTTTCAGATAATATCAAACAAAGTTCAAAAAAAGCCATTCAGTTTCTTCAGCAAAATGATGTTGAAGTCATCATGATGACGGGTGATAACGAACATACCGCAAAAGCAGTTGCCAAAGAATTAGGCATCGAAAAATATTTTGCCAATTGTCTTCCTCAGGATAAATTAAATAAAATTAAAGAACTTCAAAAAGAGGGTAAAATCGTAGCAATGACCGGCGACGGAATTAATGATGCTCCGGCTTTAGCACAATCCAACGTAGGGATTGCAATGGGAACCGGAACCGATGTTGCTATCGAAAGCGCGCAAATAACTTTATTGAAAGGCGATATTCTGGGTGTTGCAAAAGCGAAAATTTTAAGCGAGAAATTACTGAAGAATATTAAAGAAAATCTCTTTTTTGCTTTCATTTACAACACCCTTGGAATCCCGATTGCAGCAGGTTTGCTCTACCCTTTTTTCGGAATTCTGTTGAGTCCAATGATTGCAGCTGCAGCGATGAGTTTCAGTTCTGTTTCCGTTATTTTAAACTCTCTCCGATTAAATAGTGTCAATTTAAATATTGAGGATTAAATTTCTTTCTAGTAGGAAAAATGGTCAATACGATATTTTCGTGGTCTTCCTTTGGCATATTTTTGGTTTTGAAGAAACTATTAAAAAATTAAATTATGGCAAAGAAACAAGCAAAGACAGGAAAAGTTGCTCCAAAAAAAGATGCAGCAGATCAACTGAAAGATTTTATGATCGATGGTTTGAAAGATCTATACTGGGCTGAAGAAGCGCTCGTAAAAAATCTTCCGAAGATGGCAAAAAATGCAACGTCTAGAAAATTAACAGCTGCTGTTAACGGACATTTAGCTGAAACTAAAGTACAGGTTACGCGTTTAGAAAAAGCATTTAAAGCTTTGAAATTAAAACCTGAAGCCGTTAAATGTGAAGCAATGAACGGTATTTTAAAAGAGGCTGAAGAAATCCTGAAAGAAACTGAACCTGGTGCAGTACGAGATGCGGGTATTATCGCAGCCGCACAAAAAGTGGAACATTACGAGATCGCTTCATATGGTACACTGGCGACTTACGCCAAATTACTTGGACATAAGGAGGTTTTACAGCTTCTTCTCGAAACTTTAAGAGAGGAAAAAACCTGTGATAAGGATTTGACCAAATTAGCAAAATCAGAGATCAACATCAAGGCAAAATAATTACAAAGCGGTTTTATAACCGCTTTTTTTATGAGCATTTTTATAACAGTTAAAAATTTTAGAAATTTTCCTAAATAAATCTTAATTCGATCGTTAAGGCACAATTTCTGTTTTTAATATTCCAAATAAAATTTATGAATACCTTAGAAAATAAAAAGATTGCAGTTCTTGCAACAGATGGTTACGAACAATCGGAATTAGAAAGCCCGGTGAAAGCCTTAAAAGAAGCTGGCGCGACGGTGGAAGTTGTTTCGCTCAAAGCCGGAAAAATTAAAAGCATGAAAGATCATCAATGGAGCGATCCCGTGAATGTTGATAAAACCCTATCAGAAGCTAATGTGAGCGATTATGATGGATTGCTTTTACCTGGTGGAGTTATTAATCCCGATGCTTTGAGAAGTGATAAAAATGCAGTTAAATTTGTAAAGTCATTCTTTGATGCTGACAAACCGGTCGCAGCGATTTGTCACGGACCGCAAACCTTGATTGAAGCTGATGTTGTAAAAGGAAAAACAATGACCTCTTACAACTCAATTTCAACCGATCTAAAAAATGCGGGTGCAATCTGGAAAGATGAAGAAGTAGTTACCGATGGCAATTTGACGACGAGCAGAAATCCAGATGATTTGCCGGCGTTTAATAAAAGAATTATTGAAGAGTTTAGCAAATAGAAAAAAATAAAGGATAAAACTGGTTGATGATGAACAGCAAAATCCCTACACAAATTGAAGGTGGCTTCAGCGACAATGTTTCAGAAATTGAATTTGAAACTGTTGCTGAAGCTGCTTTTCATTTTGACACCGTCAGAAAGCGATTGTTTGACATTAATTCCTGGTATTTTTTTGCTGAGAAAACGGGTGCGGAATTTTCCCTTTGTGAAAGAGATGGAAAAGTAATTTTCACAAAACCTGTTGTGGGCAATTATATTAAAATTAAACTTCCTTTGCTTTATAATCCCACCGGGAAAACTTTCGATTGGGTCTCAATCGAACTGATCGAAGAAGAGCAATTTGATAATGGAGAATTGGTTTACATGAGATTGAGGCCAAGCGAAGATCCTGGCAAAAAAGATGGAAAAATCGCTCATTTCTTTAGTGATAAAGCCACGTCAAATGTCCTTATCACAAGAGATGGAAATAAAACCACCGCTGAAGTTCATGGCAGAAATGAAATTCCAAACACAGAGAATCTGACGGTCCTCGAAAAAGGCAGAAATCTGGGCGTTTCTATCAGCGCAATCGCACTTGGAAGTAAATTTGAATGGAAAACTTTAACAGAAGCGTTGATCAAACAAGATGAAAAATAAACATTACGTTGGATGTTCTGGATTTACAGAAAGATCCTGGAAAGGTTATTTTTATCCGGAAGAATTGCCGTCTAAAGAATATCTTTGCTACTACTCTAACAAAGTTAATGCGGTCGAAATTAATTCGACCTTTTATCGCAGACCGACTTCAAAAACGCTCGAAAAATGGCATGAATCAACAGAAAAAGATTTTAAGTTCTTCATAAAAATTCCAAAAACGATTTCACATGTAAAGAAATTACAGGATACCAAAGAAGAAGTTGATGCGTTTTTCGAACATATTTCTTCAGGTTTAAAGGATAAACTCGCGGGGTTTCTTTTTCAGCTGCCGCCTTCTTATCATTTTACTGATGAAAATCTTGAGCTATTAATTCAAACCGTAAATGATAATTATTTGAATGTGGTCGAATTTCGACATCAAAGTTGGTGGAATGATGAAGTTTTAAAAAAGCTTCAGGAAAATAAGATCGTTTTTGCGGGAGTCAGTTTTCCAAAAGATATTCCGGATGAAGTGGTGATCAATAATGATCACTTTCTATATTACCGCCTCCATGGTGTTCCGGTACTTTTTAAATCTGAATATTCAAAAGAAGAACTAAAGATGATTTCTGAAAAAATAAAAAGATTTAAGGGAACTTCTTTTGTCTTTTTTAATAATACCTGGGGAATTGCAGGAATCAAAAATGCTCTGGAATTACAGCAGATTTTAAAGTTGAAATAGATCAATATTTTCTTTCAATCACGTAATCCAGCATCAGATTCAGCGAATATTTTGCTTCGTGATCCGGGAATTCATTAAGAATGTTTTTTGCTTTCTGCTGATAGTCTTTCATCACTCCAATCGCATACTCTAATCCGCCGGAATTTTTTACGAATTCGATAAGTTCTTTAACCCTTTTTGTATCATTATTATAGCGTTTAATGGTATTGAAATAATATTTTCTGTCTTTTTCGCTGGCCATTTTTAAGCTATGAATTAAAGGCAAAGTCATTTTCTTCTCTTTAATATCAATTCCAACTGGTTTCCCAATAATATTTGAGGTCAGAAAATCAAACAGATCATCTTTAATCTGAAAAGCCATTCCTGTTAAAGTTCCAAATTCCCGCATTTTACCCGCCAAATTTTCATCCGCATTATTAGAGAGAACGCCAATTTCACAGCAGGCTGCGATGAGTGTTGCGGTTTTCTGACGGATAATTTCAAAGTAAACATCTTCGGTAATATCCAGCTTTCGGGCTTTTTCTAACTGAAGAAGTTCGCCTTCAGACATTTCGCGGATCGTGGTAGAAATTACAGAAAGCAGGTCGTAATCTTTGTTATCGGTAGAAAGTAAAACGGCTTTTGATAAAAGGTAATCTCCTACCAAAACCGCAATTTTATTTTTCCATAACGCGTTGATAGAGAAGAAATTTCGTCTTTTAAAACTTTCATCTACAACGTCATCATGAACTAAAGTTGCGGTATGGATCAATTCGATCATTGAAGCGCCACGAAATGTTTTTTCGTTAACTTCTCCTAAAAGTTTTGCGCAGAGAAAAACAAACATCGGGCGCATCTGTTTCCCTTTTGTAGTCACGATAAAACGCGTCACCTTATCCAAAAGCGGAACATTGCTCTGCATCGATTCATAAAACTTTTGCTCGAAAAGTTTCATTTCTTCTTTGATGGGCTTCTTGATTTCTTCTACGATATTCGCCAAAACTGAAGGAATTATTAAAATTGTAAGTAAAGGCAAAGATAATTATTAAAAACAGAATAGTTGGGAAAAACTGCTCAATCTGTGGGATTTATTTCAATTTTTTAGACGGAATAAAATAAAGGCGTTGTTTTGATTTTCGAAAGGGCGACATAAATTCTTCTCCCGAAATATAAACGCCTTGGTCATCGACCGCAATTCCTTCAATTTGACCAATCGAAAAAGCGCTTCCAAGATAATATCTTCGGGGTTTTTGGTCAAAGAAAACTCCAGGATTTGTTTCAGCAAAAACAGAAAGGAATACTTCTGTTTTTTTGGTATAACCAATTAAATATAGTTTTTTATCAAAATAAGCAGCATCTGTAACGACATATCCGGTGTGAAAAGTTTCTGCATTTTCAGCGGATTGATTTTCAGAAATATTTGGATCTACAATATAATGCGTTGTTGATTTTGATCGCCATTCTTTAGTGAAAATATGTATTTTTCCATTCAAAAAAATCATTGCTTCGCCATCAAAATCGTTGTTTAAATTTTTTGACGTAAAGTCTTTTTGTTCCGGATAATAGAAAGGAATTTCCTGAGCATTCTGCAAAGCCGACCCTTTTTCTAAGCTGTCAAGAGGAATCTTGTAAATCATTAAATCTTTTCTCATTCCTGCATTATTCCCGAAATCGCCGATATAAATTTGGGTAGAATCACTCGTAATCGATTCCCAATCTGTATTTTTGAGATCTGTTCTATAGACATTTTTAATCTTCCCGGATGTCTTGTCAATTTCGAAAATCTCGGAACTGTTTCCGCTGTCATTAAATGTAAAAAGACGTTTCTTATAAAAATCTAAACCGGAATTTTCTTTGAGAGAATCGCTTAAAACGGCGATTTCAAAACGATTCATTTTTAGCCATTGATCCTGATTTTGAGCAGAGAAACTCAACGAAATAAATATTGCAACGAATAGAAAATAATTTTTCATTTCTTTTTGATTATTGAGATCAAACTTTTATTAGAAAATAATCTTGCAGCCCGACTTGAGTGGAGCTCTTTTTTATTGATGACTGAGCGAAGTCGAAGGCAGCAATAAAAAAAGCGGGAATGGAAGGCGGAAAAAGCTGCCCAAATAAAAAATCTTCACGAAAGTCCCCTTTTACGTTTCAAAAGTAAAAATCTGATTTTGACGAAATCATAAAACAGGCCACTCAATAAAATTATAGAACCTAAAATGAGGGATTTGATGCCGAAATAGGAGAATAAAATTCCACCCGTAATTCCGCCCAGAAAAAACATGAAAATAATTGTCAAACGCAACTTTATCGATCTGATCAACTTGAATTTATGCATCTCATCTTTATAAAAAAACAGTTGAGAGAGTTCGATACCCATATCAGTAAAAAGTCCCGTTAAATGGGTGGTTCGAACGATTGATTTTGAAATACTCGTCACCAAAGAGTTTTGCATTCCCATCGCAAAAAGCAAACTGTAAGCGATAACATCGGGATCTGTTTTAATTAAATAATTTCCCGCAAATGCAATGACTACAAGTATTAAAGCTTCGGTTAAAATGGGAAGAATGTAGGTTTGATTTTCGCGAATTCTGGAATAAATTTCTACCACGAAATTAGCGAAGAAAGCACCTGAGAGAAAGAAAATAACGAACAGTGCAACGTGAAAAGCATTTGTAAAATTGAGTTTAAAAACTTCGTCCACGAAAAAAGCGAAATGTCCTGTTACATTTGTAGTTAACTTTTGAACGGCAAAAAAGCCTACAACATTGACCAATCCTGCAACAAAAGAAAGTAAGGACGCAATTCCGAGATTATGTTTGGGGGTTCTGGTTTTTCCGACGTGTGAGAACATTACTCACTGCTTTTGTTAGCGAGTTGTCCGCAAGCGGCGTCGATATCTCCACCGCGACTTCTTCGGATCAGAACTGTAATTCCAGCTCTTTCCAGTTGTCGTACGTAATTTTCTTCAGCATCTTTATTGCATTGATCGTACTTTCCGTCACCAATTGGATTGTACTGAATCAAATTCACTTTGCTTGGGATCTGCTTGCAATATTGAATAAGCGCTTTGATGTCTTCATCTTTATCGTTGATTCCTTTCCAGACGCAATATTCAAAAGTGATGATATTTCCTGTTTTTTCGTACCAATATTTCAGAGAATCCATAATATCGGTTAATGGAAATTTATCGGAAAAAGGCATAATTTCGTTTCGCTTTTTTTCAATCGCGGAATGTAAAGAAAGCGCCAGTTTTACTTTTAAACCTTCATCTGCCAACATTTTGATCATCTTCGGAATTCCGGAGGTTGAGACCGTAATTCTTCGTGGCGACATTCCTAAACCTTCAGGTTCGGTAATTTTGCGAATTGATTCTACTACATTTTTGTAGTTCATCATGGGTTCGCCCATTCCCATGAAGACAATATTGGAAAGTGGTCTGTCAAAATATAGTTTGCTTTGTCGGTCGATCAATGCGACTTGATCTACAATTTCTGCAACTTCAAGATTTCGCATTCTTTTCAACCGCGCAGTTGCACAGAATTCGCAGTTTAAGGAACATCCAACCTGAGAAGAAACGCAAGCTGTAGTTCTGGTTTCGGTCGGAATTAATACCGATTCTACTAAAAGTCCGTCGTGTAATTTTACGCCGTTTTTAATCGTTCCGTCTTTGGATTTCTGAAGTTCATCAACCGAAATAGGATTGATAATGTATTCCTCGGAAATTTTTTCTCTTAAATCTTTCGAAAGATTCGTCATTTCCTCAATGGAATGAAGATTTTTACTCCACAACCAATCATAAACCTGCTTTGCACGAAAAGGTTTTTCACCCAAAGACAAAAAATAATCAGTGAGTTGTTCGAGTGATAAAGTTCGGATATCCTTCAAAATAATTTTAGATTTTAAATGATAAATTTTAGATTAAAAACGAAATAAATTTAATCTAAAATTTAAAATTTTTTTATTTATAACTGATTAAATGATCAACATCGCATCACCATAAGAATAGAATTTATATTCATTCTTGATGGCTTCTTCGTATGCCTGCATTAAGAAATCTTTTCCTGCAAATGCCGCAACCATCATCATTAATGTAGATTTTGGCGTGTGGAAGTTCGTGATCATACAGTTTGCAACCCCAAAATCATGTGGAGGGAAAATAAATTTATTCGTCCAGCCATGATATGGTCCAATTTTTCTGTTGGAGGAAACTGAGGTCTCTATTGCTCTCATCGTCGTCGTTCCAACTGCACAAACTCTTCTTTGTTCAGCAACAGCTTTGTTGATGATATCTGCATTTTTTTGAGTAATAATGGCTTCTTCTGATTCCATTTTGTGTTTCGACAAATCTTCTACTTCGATCGGATTGAAAGTTCCCAAACCAACGTGAAGCGTAATTTCAGCAAAATCAATTCCTTTAATCTCTAATTTCTTCATTAAATGTTTAGAGAAATGTAAGCCTGCTGTAGGAGCTGCAACGGCACCTTCGTATTTTGCATAAATCGTCTGATAACGTTCTGCATCTTCCGGCTCAACGTCTCTTTTAATATATTTAGGAAGTGGAGTTTGTCCCAATTCTTTCAGTTTTGTACGAAATTCTTCGTAAGAACCGTCATACAAAAATCGTAGTGTTCTTCCTCTGGAAGTGGTGTTGTCAATGACTTCAGCAACCAAACCTTCATCTTCGGTAAAGAATAATTTATTACCAATTCTTATTTTTCTTGCCGGATCTACCAATACATCCCAAACGCGGGTTTCTTTGTCTAATTCTCTCAAAAGAAAAACTTCGATTTTGGCACCGGTTTTTTCTTTGTTTCCGAATAATCTTGCGGGGAAAACTTTGGTATTATTAAAAATGAACAAATCGTGCTCGTCGAAATAGTCAACAACGTCTTTAAATTTTTTATGCTCTATCGTTTGAGTTGCACGGTTTAAAACCATGAGTTTTGCTTCGTCTCTGTGTTCGCTTGGATGTTCAGCTAAAAGTTCTTCCGGTAAATGGAAATTAAAATCGGATGTTTTCATTTTTTTAAATTACGGTTTAAAAATTAAGACCGAAAACGAAAAATTTTCGGAGTGCAAATATACGACATTGAAAAGGCAAAGTCAAGTCCTTTTAATTTTAGGCTGATTTTGTCGATATATTTAGATTGGAATGATTCATGCAAGAAGCAAAATCATTAAAATTTACAGTATGAAAAAGTTATGGTTGATCACCGGAATTATCGTCTTATTTTTTGTTACGAGTTGTCGGGATATTGTTAATTCGGTCTTAGATGTTCTGCCGCCGTTCGAGGTTCCGTTTACGACGACGGTTGATGTTCCTTTCGCCGCAATAAGTACAACCGGTTATACACAAACGCCTGAACTTCCCATGAACATTAATTTAGATGCGAAGATCAAAGAGCAAAATGCAAACTTTTCGATCAACAATTTGAAATCAGTGAAATTGAGTACTTTGAGTTTAGATTACGTAAGTTCTCAATTGGGAAATAAATTAGATGTCATCAAGAATGCAAGAATTTATGTGAAAGCGCCCAATCAAGCCGATCGATTAATTGCAACGGCTTACGATAACACGAATCCAAACACGATCACATTTACTGCGACCGACGACGAAATTTTGGAATATTTCAGAACGACGCAAAACTCTTTGATAATCGAAATTCAGGCAAGTAAAGTAACTGCGGATCAAATTAAAATGAAAATTAATTCAGGTTTTAAAATTAAAGTTCAGTTATAAAATAAAGTTTAATGATTAAACTTTGAGAAAGTACTATTCGTCGATTGATACGAGTTTTTTAAATTTAATTTTTCTGGAAGAACAATTTGTAGCTCTACATTTTTGTACTCTACTAATTCGATCTCGCAAGTATAATCTCTGTGTTTTTCTACCACTTTTTTTACGATATAGTTGCCGGGGAAATTAATTTTGTCCGCAGTATGTAAATAGCTGAGAATGCTTTTTCTGTAAATTTCAAAAAGGTTTGTATTGGCAGGTTGTAACGTTAAAGTCTGCTCAAACACTGGTTTTCTCCCTTTTTTTGATTTGAAAACCTTCAAAGTAGTTACTTTCGGCGATGATTCGGAAACTGCTGAGAATTCGAAATGATAATTTTCAAAACGGTGTTCAGCAACATAAGGATAAGAATATTCGTATAAAAATTCAAACTGAATTTCGTTTTTTATATTTGATTCTGTGACTTTAAAATAGTGAACTAATTTCCTTTCCTCATCAAAAAGAAAAGCACTTAAAAACTTTTCATTTTTACTTAATTTTAAGTAATAGGAAATATCATCAGTATTAAAGTAATTAACAGATTCAAAATTATAGTTGTTTTTTGAATTGTGGGTTTTGTATTTCGTCAGAAAATCGAAGTCATAGGTTTGACCGAAATTAAATACAGAAACTGATAAGAACATCAAAAAATAATATTTCTTCATATAAAATTTTTAATAATTTTCCACTCCTCTACTTTTCTTTTAAATGGGATCGTGTACGCTGGACTAGTTGAAGGAAGTGCGAAAATAGGAATGTCGCTATTACCACTCAATTTCTTCAGCACATTTTTAAAGGATTTCTGGCCATTACAAAAGATGGCTTCGATATTCGGATAATCCATTAAAATCTGCTCAACATCATTATGAACTTCATTTTTAATTTTAGTGTCTAAACTTCCGTCGCGTTCACAAGAATCGATAACATCCCAAACTGCGATATGATTTTTTGCTAAGAACGTTAGTTTTTGAGAATAATCTGTTGTAAAATCTTCCTGAAACAGTTCAAATAATATTCGCCAGAATTTATTTTGAGGATGAGCATAATATTCCTGCAATTCCAAAGATTTTATTCCCGGAACTGAACCCAGGATCAAAATTTTTGAAGTACCTGAAATGATCGGTGGAAACGAGGATATTCGGTCAGCCATTTATGCAGATTTCTCTTGTTTTCTGATAAAAAAACTATTTCTTCGGAGGGAATTCTGCGTCAATTACTTTCACGATCTCCTTCATTTGCTCCGTACAGCTCTCATAATTAGAAATAATTTGATTCACCGAGGAGAGATAAATTTGACTTCTGTTTTTTACAGGATCTGAAGCCATCACTTTGGTGATATTCCCGGAAGGATAATCCAAAGTATTGTCGGTGATATAATCTGCAAATTTTAGTTTTTGAGTTTTATAAAAATCAGTAGAAATGGTGAGCCGCGGAATTTTCTCTTCATAGAGATCTAAAATACTGTTCTGAAGATCATCATTTTCAATAAAACCTATTTTCCCCGACGATTTAAAACCTTCGTATCGACCGGTATTTCCACCATAACCCGTGAAATTATAAAAATAAGGAGCGAACAGTTTTAAGCTGTCACTGTTGGCAGTCTGACCTTTCGGAATATTTCCTAAATAATGAAATGCTTTTTTTTGATTTTTATAGGCTTTAATGTCTTCATTCATTTCTCCCATATCTTTCATCAGATCGATTCGAACACCTTTTAGGAAAACATGTACCTGATGTTGCTCATGACGCGCTTCACTCCAGCTGTGGAAAGCGATCGAGAGCGAAACAGCGAAAATAATAATGCCTATTTCCAGCGCCATTTCTTTTATTTTATGCCACAGACTTTTTTCTTTGTCTTTTGCAGTTTCAATAATTTTTTTGGTTGATTTTGCTACTTCTAACTCGGCCATGGTGAATTGGTTATTATTTTGAAACAAATTTAAACTTTTTAGTAGGAATTCAAAGACCAAAAAAAAATGATTTCCAAAATTAATCGCAAATCATTTTTAATATTTTTAGTTGAATGTGCTTTCTATAAAGTTTCCTTCAACCATTCAAAGAATTCTCTCTGCCAAACCAAACCGTTTTGAGCGTGTAAAACCCAGTGATTTTCGTTCGGAAAATAAAGGAATTTCGTTTTCAAACCTTTTAATTTTGCCGCTTGAAAAGCTTCCTGACCTTGTTCGTAAGGTACTCTGTAATCAATTCCACCCTGAATTACCATCATCGGTTTATTCCATTTGTTGACGTAGTTGGAAGGATTAAATTCAGTATACGATTTCGGAGTTGGCGTGTCATAAGGAGAACCGCCCAAATCCCATTTCGCAAACCATAATTCTTCAGTCGTTAAAAACCAGGATTTCATATCAAAAAGTCCGTCGTGCGCGATAAATGTTTTAAAACGGTTTTCGTGAATTCCTGCCAACATATAAACGCTGTAACCACCGTAACTAGCACCAACTGCTCCCATTCTGTCGCCATCAACATAAGGCAAAGTTTTCGCAAAATCTGCCGCTGCTAAGTAATCACGCATTGGTTGACCGCCCCAATCTTTTGAGATGTCTTCGTTCCATTTTGTTCCCCATCCAGGCATTCCGCGACGGTTTGGCGCAACAACGATATAATCATTTGCAGCCATCAAAGCAAAATTCCATCTTACGCTAAAAAACTGTGTTAATGCCGACTGAGGACCACCTTGACAATACAATAAAGTTGGATATTTTTTTGCAGGATCGAAATTTGGCGGATAAATAAACCAGACTCCCATTTCTTTTCCGTCTGTGGTTTTCACCATTTTCAGTTCCGTTTTTGAAGGAGTTATTTTGGCGTACGTATCTTTGTTAATTTCTGTCACTTGCTTCATTGCGCCGTTTTTCAAATCTACAGAGAATAAATCTGCATTGTGATTCATATCGGTTCTGGAAACTAAAAGCGAATTTTTGTTTTGCGCGTAAATGTCAGTAACATCAAAATCACCTTTTGTGACCTGCTGAATTTTTGAATTTTTAGGATTTAATGAGAACAGTTGTATTGTTCCTTTCCAGGCAGTGGTAAAATAAATATCTTTCGAATCCTGTGACCAAAATACTGAACCAACAACGCTTTCGTCCCAAGCTTTAGTTAAATTAGTAGTTTTACCGGATTTCCAATCCATGATTTTTACATCATTTTTATCGGCTTCAAAACCTTCTCTTTCCATCGATTGCCAAGACAAATACTTTCCATCCGGGGAAAATTTCGGATTGACGTCGTAACCTTTATTGCTTTCTGTCAGATTTTTTACCGTTCCGGAACTCAAATCGTAAGCAAAAATATCGGTATTCGTCGATTGTGCATATGCTGCGCCACTCAAAGGTTTTGTCACATATAAAAGTTGCGAAGAATCTGGACTCCAAAGAAAATCTTCACTTCCACCAGAAGGTCTTTGCGGCGAATCCCAAGGTTTTCCCTGAAGCAAATCTTTGGCTTTATCTGCTGTTTCAGAAATATTTACTACAAAAACGTGATTGTATTTTCCTTCATTAAAACGATCCCAATGACGGTGATTCAAATCGTCGTAGATATGTGCAGTCGATTTAGGAACGTCGGAATATTTATCTTTTCCCATTACTTTTTCCACCAAAACTTCTTTACTGAAAGCGATTTTCTTACCATCCGGAGAAATGATGACATTATCAACTTCGCCTAAAGTATAAAAATCAGTCCAGGTTTTTCCGGCATCTTTTGATAAATAAATTTTATCGCCTTCTTGCGCATAAACTCCGTTTTTATCCCATTGAACAATAGATTTCTTGCCGAGATCTAAATTGGTTGCATCACCATTTTTAATATTGAAGAAATAATTCTTCTTGTTGTTTTTTTCGGTTTTCAGATCGGTTTTGCCAATACTGTAAATCAGCGAACTCTGATCCGGAGAAACTGCAGAAACCCCGATTTTATTCAGCGTCCACAACGTTTCTGGCGTCATTACGTTTTGTGCATTCATTAATAAAGGCGCTGCGAGAGCGATAAGGGTGTTTTTTATTTTCATTTGAAATTTAAATTTTGAAGATTAAGAAACAGTACAAATATAGAAAATTCATAGCATAAGAAGCAGATCACGATATTTCTGATGATTTCCATTTTTGAATTTCATTGCTGAAGTCATCAGGATTTTCGGGACTGAGCATATATACTTTGCCTGATTTTAAAGTGATCTTTATTTTTTTATGAATATTGGTTACATACCAAACATCTTTTCCATTAAAATATCCAAAATAACCAAACAAACCGCCGACTCCGAAAGTTCGGAGATTGAATCCCGTTTTTTCAACTTTCGATATTGAATAAATCTCATTTAAATCGATTGTAATTGTTCCGTAAAGATTTTTAATTAAAATTTGTGAATCTGTTATTAAAATTTTCTTCGGAACAAAAGCATAAGAAATCAATACGACGCCGTACATAATAACCAAACTGAAAATAGAAATGACAGTTCGTCGCGGTTCAAAAAAGAAAGATATAAACGGAAAAATAAGTAAAAAAAGCACAAGAATTATAGTCATTGTCCTCGTTCTACTATCCATTTTTGCGGTTTGAAATTTTATCATTCTAAAGCGCAATTACATTATCATTCGGCGTATAATCCAGATAAATTCCACCATCAAGTTTTACTGATTTCACTTTTTTAGTGACTGGAATTGGAGTTTGGTAGGAAGAACCTTTTTTCCAAACTTCTGGCGTGAAATGTTTTTTAGAAACTGATCCATCAACGGCAGTAATTTCAACATCAAAAGGAATGGCAAATCCGCCTACATTTTGAATAGTTACCATTAAATTTTTACCGGAAATTTTTGCTGAATTCACTTTTAAATCAACATAATTATTGCTGAAAAACCAGTTGTTCCAAAACCAGTTTAGATTTTGACCGCTTCCTAAATTCATGCTGTAAAAGAAATCCCACGGCATCGGATGTTTCCCGTTCCAGATATCCATATAATAATGCAGTGATTTCTTGAATAAATCGTCGCCGAGCATATCTTTTAGAGCGAGATAAGAAAATGCGGGTTTGACGTAAGAATTATTTCCATAACCTGATCCGGAAACCTGCGTACTGAGGGAAATTACAGGTTGATCTTCTTCGGTTGAAGGATCATTAATATATCGTTTTACCCGAAAATTGATGAAGGCTTTATCAGTAAAACTTTTTCCATTTTCGCTTTCACCAATCAGATATTCGAAAGTTGTCGCCCAACCTTCATCCATAAATGCATAGCGCGTTTCATTAATTCCCATGAAAAACGGAAAGTAAGTATGAGCAATTTCGTGATCCGCAGTTTGTCGCGAATCTGCCAAATCATCGGGAATCGAAGAATCATTCACCATCATCGGAAATTCCATATCTGCAAATCCCTGAAAAGCAGTCATGGTTGGAAATGGATATTCGATTCCCGGCCAGTTTTCTGAAAACCATTTTATGGAATATTTTTCCCATTCCACATATTTTTCAAAATCTACAGTTCCATCATTATAAGTTGCCTGAACAGACACTTTTTTCGATTTCAGTTGAACGCTCGAAGCATCCCAAATATAAGATGAACTTGTTCCAAATGTAAAATCAGTAACGTTTTGTGCCGTAAATTTCCAAACATTTTGAGCATTTTGCAAGGTTACTTTTTGAGATTGAATTTCTTCTTTTGTCGCAACGTGAATAATTTCGTCGCTTGTTAAAGACTTTCTAAATTTATTTAAAATAGAGGGTTGCAAAACTTCTTCAGGATTCTTTAAAACTCCTGTTGCGTAAACGATAAAATTCTTTGGAACAGAAATGGAAACTTCGTAGTTATTAAAATCATTGTAAAATTCATTTCTTCCGTTGTGCGGTAATTTATCCCAACCGTTGTAATCGTCATAAACCGATATTCTAGGATAAGCGTAAGCACAGAAAAGCGTGTTTTCATCGATTTGTCCTTCTCTCCCACTTTCTTTTGATAGTTGATATTCCCACTCGATTTTTATTTGATTTTTTGATTTTGGGAGCAAAGCGGTATTCAACTTTAATTCATAAAATGTTTCCCAATCGTCACTGTTGATTTTATAATTCTGACCATTAATGGAAAGCGATTTAATTTTTAAACCTTCACTTAAAAAATCTTTAGAAACTTTACTGCTTCGTGGCGAAGTCGCTTTGTGCAGATTCGTTACAAAACGGATAACCAAAGTCTTTAGAGAATCTGGAGAATTATTGGAATAATCGATGAGCTCTGTTCCTGAAACAATTTTTGTAGCAGGATTTACGGTGAAATCAATTGCATAGTTGCCGCCATTCTGCCAGTAGTTTTTTCCCGTTTTACCCTCTTTGGAGCGTGTTTGATTTTCGTAAGCTTTTTTAATATTTCTTGGAATATATAATTCCTGCGCAAATGTGCTGAAGGAAAATATGGTGATCAAAAGAATGCTGAATAAACGAGTCATTGTGTTAATTTTTTGTCAATCAAAATTAAGAAATATAATAAGAGGTTTAAAAATAAAAAACCCAATCTTAGAAATTCTAAAATTGGGTATTTGTTTTTAATTTAAAACTAAGTAGTTTTTGTTAATCTTTCGAAGTGAAAATCCCGCTGAGTAAAGAAGTGATAAGAGACAGTAAAATACTGAAAATAAAGGCGGTTAAAAAACCATCAATCGACATTCCGGGAACAAATTTTGCGGCGAGTAAAATAACCAAAGCGTTGATCACCAAAGAAAAAAGTCCCAACGTAATAATCGTTAATGGCAATCCTAATATTTTTAAAACTGGTGTGACGATCAGGTTTAAAACGCCCAAAACAATGGCGAAAATAATGGCGCCACTGAAACCATCAAAATGAATTCCGCTTAAAATGTACGTTAAGGCATAAGCGACGATTGCCGTGATTAACAGGTTTAATAAAATTCTCATAGTTTATAATTTTTTAAATGTTCCAGGATTTACTCTTCTAAAAATAAGGCTCTTTCCGATCCATTTTACTTTCCAGTAACCACGAACTTTCAATGTTCCGTCTTTATTTAAAGTGACCGATGAATCCCAGTATTTCCCTGAAGAACCATCATAAATAGTTCCATTTTCCCAGGAAGAAGTTTCAGGATTAAAAGTTAAACCTTCCAAAATTTCCATGCCGATCACTTTTCGTTTACGAAGTTCAGGATCTACATTTTGAGTGTCATGACGCAGATTCATTGGTTTTCCACTTCCAAGCCGTTCATCAAACCATGTTACTTTTGCTCTGTACTCATTATTTAATTTGTACACCTTTACAGAAACGCTGTTCTCAACAGTCGTCCAGTTTCCTAAAATATCATCCGCTTTCACTTGTGCCTGAAGCGTAAAAATAGAAAAATAAAAAATAAAAATGAAGGTTTTTTTAAGCATGAAACTGACAATGCAAGACTGTTGCCAATTGTTAGGTATTTTCAATATTTGCAATTTATTATGATTGATGAATTTTTCTCTTGAATTCTCGGCTTTTTTTATTTCTTTCACATCATCGAAAATCCGGTCTTCGATCTGGATGACAAAATGATTTCTCAGAAGAAGGATTTTGTACAGAAAATTTACGCCAAGAAAAATAACGCCCAAAAATAGGAAAAAAGGACCAAAACTTGTAGCGATTTTCAGCGTTGTTTTTCATTCAGACAAATATTTACGTGTCACGGCATTCGATCGGGAAAAATTTTATAATGAAGAAAACTCTTCAGAAATAGAAATATTGTAAAGATAAAAAGCCCAACCGTTAAAAATCAGAAGATTAAGAATAGCGAAGAAACCAGAAAGGTGTTTTTCTTATTTTATCACTATTATTTAGACTCCTCGATTTCGATCCAAACCGGACAATGATCACTTGATTTTTCCCAACCTCGCACTTCTTTATCAACTTCGCCTTTTTTAAGGAGCGGCACCACTTCGGGAGAAAGTAAAAAATGATCAATTCTCATCCCTGCGTTTCGTTCGTAGGCTTTCCGGAAATAGTCAAAAAAAGTATAGATCGTTTCCGTCGGATATAAATGTCGCAACGCATCCGTCCAACCCTGACTGATCAAGTTTTCAAGTGCTTTTCGAACTTCTGGTAAGAAAAGACCATCGTTTTTATATTTTTCAGGTTTGTAAACATCTTTTTCAGTTGGGATCACATTGAAATCTCCAATGATCAGAACCTTTTTCCCTGAAGTGATCAACATTTCAGCATGAGCATCCAACCTTTCAAACCATCTCATTTTATAATCAAATTTTGGTCCCGGAACTGGATTTCCATTAGGCAAATAAATACATGCAATAATTAAATCTTTAATTTTCACTTCCAGATAACGGCTCGCTTCAATTTCATCTTCGCCAGGAAGATCGGTTCTGGAAACTACAGGTTTTTCCAACTTTGATAAAACCGCTACTCCATTCCAACTTTTTTGGCCGAGCCAAACCGAATGATAACCTGCTTCTAAGATTTCAGCTTCCGGAAATTTATCCTGAGGCGCTTTTAATTCCTGCAAACAAACAATATCGGGTTGTGATTCTTTGAGCCATTTTAGAAGGACAGGTAATCTTCCGTTCACGCCATTTACATTATACGTTGCGATTTTCATTTCTTCAGAATTTTATTCAAAGTTAATCAGATTATTAAAACCTTATTTTTTTTGGAAGCATTTTTGATATTGAAATTGGAAATAAATTGAAGATTATGAGAGCAATTTGGAACGGCGCAATCGGTTTTGGTTTGGTAAATATTCCTATTAAATTATATTCGGCAACTGAAGAAAGCAATATCGATCTGGATATGCTGGATAAAGATGATCTGCAGAATATTAATTTTAAAAGAGTCAATTCCAAAACCGGAAAGGAAGTACAGTGGGCAAATATTGTAAAAGGCTTTAAGATGGAAGATCGCTACATTGTCCTCGATAAAGAAGATTTCGAAGCTGTAAGTCCCGAAAAATCGAAGATTCTTAACATCAAACAGTTTGTAGACATAAATGAAATTGACAGCGCTTATTTTGAAAGTTCTTACTTTCTGGAACCTCAGAAAAACGGTGAAGAAGCGTACAGACTTTTATTAAAAGCACTTTTGAAAACCAAAATGGCAGGAATCGGCACATTTATTTTAAGAGAAAAAGAAATTCTGTGTTTGGTTCGTCCGTATGAAGATAAAGTATTAATGGTCAACAGAATGCGTTATCCGGAAGAAATAAGATCATTTGAAGACTTAAAACTTCCCACTGCGAAAAAACCAAAAGACGAAGAAATGGCAATGGCAGAATCGCTTATCAAACAATTGGCGACGAAATTTGATCCTGAAAAATATAAAAATACCTACAATGATGATCTCATGAAAATCATTGAAGCCAAAGCAAAAGGTAAAACGAAGAAGATTGAAACGAAAGAAGAAGTTTCCGCAAAAGCAACCGATTTGATGGCACAATTAAAAGCCAGTTTAGAAGCAGGAAAAGTTAAAGCCAGTTAAATTCTACGATAATTCTCATTTAAATGAAACTTTTTAATCTTCAAATAAATTTCTAAATGGCACTCGAGGAATACAATAAAAAGCGGGATTTCGATCAAACTTCTGAACCGAAAGGAAAAAGCGAAAGTGGCAAAGGAAAACTGAAATTTGTCATTCATCGCCACGCTGCAAGTCGTTTGCATTACGATTTCCGTTTGGAAATGGAGGGTGTTTTAAAAAGCTGGGCAATTCCAAAAGGTCCGTCCTTAAATCCGGAAGACAAGCGTTTGGCGATGATGGTAGAAGATCATCCTTTTTCCTACCGAACGTTTGAAGGAAGTATTCCAAAAGGAAATTATGGTGCCGGAGAAGTGGAGATCTGGGATGAAGGAACGTATGAACCTTTGGAAAAAGTGAAAGGCAAAACCGATGATCTCATTATGCGAAATGAACTTCACAAAGAATCTTTAAAAATTGTGCTTCACGGCAAAAAATTAAAGGGCGAATTTGCCCTGGTCAAAATTAAAAATGCCACTGACGGAAATCCCTGGTTGCTCATTAAACACAAGGATCAGTACGCCACCGATTTTTATGACGCTGAACAAAATACAGATTCTGATTCGAAAGTAACTGAAGTTTTGGAAGCCAAAAAAGGCAACTCTAAAAATAAATCTGAGGATTCAGTAAAAACTTTTAAAAATTATTCACCTTCCCTTTCTAAAGAAAAAAAACTCACGAAATTTATCACGCCAATGTTGGCTGAAAGTTCGCCGAAACCTTTCAGTGGAAAAGAATGGGCTTTCGAAATAAAATGGGACGGTTATCGCGCCGTTGCAGATCTTCGGAATGGCGTTCAACTCTACTCTCGAAACGGACTCTCCTACCTGGAGAAATTTAAAAAAGTAGTCAATTCTCTCAAATTACAGGATCACGAAATGGTTTTGGATGGTGAACTGGTTGCGTACGATAACAAAGGAAAACCGAATTTCCAGTGGTTGCAAAGAATGAACGATCATCCCAATTTGACCGTTGTTTATCAGGTTTTTGATTTGCTTTGGTTAAACGGACATTCCACGGAAAAACTAAGTTTTTTACAGCGAAAAGAATTGTTGAAAGAAGCTTTAAAGGAAACCGAATTTGTAAAATACCACGATCATATTTTAGAAAAAGGCGAAGATTTTTTCAAACTCATCGAAAAAATGGACCTGGAAGGAATGATGGCAAAAAAAATTGACAGCAGTTATCAGGAAGGAATAAGAAACGGCGATTGGCTGAAAGTAAAAAGTCAGCAAACGGAAGAAGTTTTGATTTGTGGATTTACCGCGCCGAAAGGAAGCAGGAAAAAATTTGGATCGTTAATTTTAGGAAGATTTGAAGGGAAAGAACTCATTTTTTGTGGTCATACAGGAACTGGTTTCAGCGATAAAATTTTAAAGGAACTTCATGAAAAAATGGAACCGCTCATTATTCCTAAATGTCCTTTTGAAAAAATACCAAAAACCAATGATAAGGCAACCTGGATCAAACCTGAACTCATCGCGGAAGTTAAATTTACAGAACTGACTGAAGAACATATTTTTCGTCATCCGGTTTTTTTGAGGTTCCGCGAAGATCTGAATCCGGAAGATCTAAATTTTGAAAATACAGAAATGAAGGAAGAAGAAAAAGTTGTTCCTGTGAAAAATTCGGTAGCAAAACGGGATGCAGAAAAACTTCAGAAAATCGATAAGCAACCGATTAAACTCACGAATCAAAATAAGATCTATTTTCCAAAAGATAATGTGACGAAAGGTGATCTGATCGATTATTACCAAAGTGTTTCCAAATATATTCTGCCGCATTTGAAAAACCGTCCGCAATCGATGAACCGTTTTCCGAATGGAATTGATGGAATGAGTTTTTACCAGAAAGATGCTTCGGAAGAAACGCCGGACTGGATCGATATTGAGAAAGTTTTTTCAGAATCCAGCAACAAATACATCAATTATATTTTGTGTAACGACAAAGCCACGATGGCTTATATGAATAATTTAGGCTGCATCGAATTCAACGTTTGGACGAGCCAAATTAAAACGATTGATAATCCGGACTACTTGGTTTTGGATCTGGATCCTTCCGACAATAATACTTTTGATGACGTCATTCAAACCGCAAAAATGGCGAAAAAAATTATGGATAAAGGAAAAATCGAAGGTTATTGCAAAACCTCCGGAAGTTCCGGAATTCATATTTATATTCCGATGGGTGCAAAATATTCCTTTGAACAGGTTAAAAATTTCGGGCATATTTTGATGCAGCTCGTTCAGCAAGAACTTCCTGAAATCACCACTTTGGAAAGGGCTTTGCAAAAACGGGATAAGAATAAAATTTATCTTGATTACCTTCAAAACCGGCGTGGACAAACCTTAGCAAGCGTTTACAGTTTAAGACCAAAAAACGGCGCACCAGTTTCTATGCCTCTTGAATGGAGTGAATTAAAACCAGAATTAAAACCAACCGATTTTAATATTGAAAATGCTTTAGAAAGAACTAAAAAAAATGGAGATCTCTTCAAACCCGTTTTAGGTAAGGGAATTGATCTTTTGAAAGCGATTGATCTTTTAGGAAAGGAATAAAATTACATTTTGATAATCAATAGATTAATTTGGTAACATATTTGATAGAAAATTTGCATGAAAACTCAGAACTACGCCAATCACCGAAAATTTTACGCTCCACATCATTTTATTTATTTACCGCTTCTGCTTATTTTAGAAGTATTAGGAATAAGAAAAATTTTTACAGATGGAAGCAATCAATTGACGTGGATCTTATTTTCAGTTGTGATTTTCCTTCTTTTTTATCTTGCGTTTATGTTGCGTCAACATTACGCTTTGGGAAATCAAAACAGAATGATCCGCTTAGAATTCAAACAACGATATTTTGAACTGTTTGGTAAAGGTTCTGACGAGATCGTAGAAAAATTAAATTTTGGTCAGATTGCTGCATTAAGATTTGCATACGACGACGAATTCAAAATTTTATTAGCAAAGGCGCTTTCTCAAAATATATCTGGTGACGAAATTAAAAAATCGATCACGAATTGGAAGCCTGATTTTAACCGCGTTTAAATAAATAACATTAAATAATAAACCTTAAAAATTTACGATCATGAAAAAGTTTACCTTACTCAGTTTAGCCGTTTTTGCATTTTTTTCTTTAACAAGTTGTGAAGCTATCGGAACCATATTTAAAGCCGGAATGTGGTGGGCTTTCATCCTTATCGCGGCAGTTGTAGGTTTAATTATATGGTTATTTACAAGAGGAAAAAATTAATTATTTCCTTTGAAAATCTCCTTTAAACCGAGACCTAATAAATTTTGAACGATAAAAAAGAAAGAACCGGCGTTGATCAATCAGAGTCTTGTTCTTTCTTTTTGTTTTTAAATACTCTTTATCCAATCTACGAATTCGACCTTAATTTTTAATGATTTTAAAGTCTACCAATTATACGTTTTCCAATGAAAAATCCTGAAACCGATCTTATCGCCTCTTTGACTCCTTCAAAAATTTTAAAAATCATGAAGGATCCCGTAAAATCTGCAAAAGCAGTTCACCTTACTTATACGTCTGATCATGAATATGATGGAATTGTGAGAAGGAAATCGGGTAAAAAATATGCCTACTTTATAGGCGACGAAAAAATAAAAGATCAGGAAGAAATTCAACGTATCAACAAACTGGCAATTCCGCCCGCTTGGGAAAACGTGTGGATCTGTTCGCTACAAAATGGTCATCTTCAGGCAACCGGTATTGATGCAAAAAAACGCAAACAATATCGATATCATTCGCTTTGGAATGCTTTGCGAAATCATACCAAATTTTACCGCATGCTTCAGTTTGGTTACGCTTTACCACAAATGCGATTGCAATTAGAAAAGGACCTTGCTCTTCGAAATTTAGAAAAGACCAAAGTTCTTGCAGTTGTTGTGAGTTTGATGGAAAGAACGAATATTAGAATCGGTAACAACGTATATGAAAAACTATATGGATCTTTTGGCTTAACAACTTTAAAAGATCGGCATGTCAACATTAAAGGACAAAAAATGCATTTCTCTTTTAAAGGTAAAAAGGGAATTTACCATGACATCGATCTGAAAAATAATAAACTGGCGAAAGCTGTTCAGAACTGTAAAGATATTCCCGGTAAAGAACTCTTTCAATATTATGATGAAGACGGGAAAAGACACGCCGTAGAATCTGGAATGGTCAATGAATATATTAAGGAAATCAGTGGCGATGATTTTACTGCGAAAGATTTCAGAACTTGGTCTGGAACCGTAAATGCATTAATTGCTTTTAAGGAAATTGGTGAAGCTGAGAATGATAAAGATTATAAGTCGAAAGTCAAAGAAGCTTTAGAAGTGGTCGCATCGCACCTGGGAAATACAGGAAATGTTTGTCGAAAATATTATGTTCACCCACTAGTTATCAATCTGTACGAAAACAACTCTATGAAAAAATATATGGATGAATTGGATCAAATTGAAATAAATGATGGAAAAACTGGTTTAACAAAAGAAGAGATCATCGTAATGAAAATTTTAGAAAATGAAAAATTACAATCTTAGATCTTAAATTCAACCATTAAAAAAAATTTCTCTTTCATTTTTTGTCTGTTTTAGTACCTTTTCACTGAATTTAGTAAAACATCAATATTGTTAATAGTAAAAATCTATACCAATATTTTGACAATAGAACAATTTAGTTCTACATTTGAGTAATAATTAAAAATATAAAATTATGAAACATTTATTCAAAACCTTCGCAGTACTTTTCTGCGCAAGTATCCTAACTTACTCTTGTGCAAGTAAGGAAGATCAAACAACAATGGACACTCCAAAATCCATTTACGAACTGGCATCTTCAGACTCTGATTTATCAAGTCTAAGAGCAGCAATCGACAAAGCAGGACTTTCTGCAACGTTGAACGGAGCTGGAACTTTTACCGTTTTTGCACCATCTAATGCTGCATTCTCTGCATTCTTAACTGCAAACGGTTTCGCAAGTCTTAACGACGTTCCTAACGATCTTTTGAAACAAGTTTTATTAAACCACGTTCTTGCGACCAAAGTAATGGCAGCGCAAGTAACCACAGGATATGTTTCTACTCTTGCAAAAGGAGCAGCTTCATCTACAAGAAATTTAAGCATGTTTATCAACACTGCTTCAGGTGTAAAAATCAATGGCGTTTCAAACGTTACTAAGACAGATATCATGGCGACGAACGGCGTTATTCACAAAGTTGATGCGGTGATCGGCTTGCCAACAATTGTAACGCATGCAGTTGCAAACCCGAACTTTAGCTCTTTGGTTACTGCATTAACAAGACCGGATCAGCCAAACTTTGTATCAATTTTAGGTGGAACAACAAGTTCTCCGTTCACAGTTTTCGCTCCAACAAATATGGCTTTCACCGGATTATTAGCAGAATTAGGATTGGCAAATTTAGGAGCAATTCCAGGAGCAACATTGACAGAAGTTCTTAAATATCACGTTGTTGCAGGTGCAAACGTAGCTTCAACAGATATCACCAATAATATGGTTGTTACAACTTTCCAGGGAGAAACATTCAAAATCACAACGACAGGTGGTGTAAAAATCACCGACCATAATAATAGAATTTCGAACGTTATTGCAACTGATGTACAGTGCACGAACGGAATCATTCACGTAATAGATAAAGTTTTGTTACCATAGTTTTTAAGTTTTTAATAGTTGAGAATACATCTTTTTTTATAAAAGGTGTATTCTTTTTTAAAGCTCTTCACTAAAAATTTAGTTTTTTCTTAAATTATTTTTCCGTGTCTGACCTATTCCTTTTAAAACTATATTTTTGCACCGCTCAATTTTCATCTTTACAGAAAGTAAAGTGATGAGGATTTGACTAATAAATTTAAACTGCTCTTACCTACATTAAAAAATAACTATGAGATATTTATTTACTTTCTTTTTACTTTTATTTTCCTTTGTTTTAAAGTCGCAAGTGGGATCCATTAATATTTCAGTATTTGATGAGTTCAGCAAAAAACCACTGGAAGCTACGATCAAAATTCAGAAGAGAAGCGACAGTATTTCCGGGAACGGCAGAATTCAGCTCGATAATATTCCCTCCGGTTCCTATACTTTTGAGATCTCTGCGGAAAATTACAACACTTCTTATCTGTATGATATCAATATTATTCCTAATCAGAATCTTTCCTATTCCGTTGGCTTAAATAAAAGTGAAATTAAATCAATTCAGGAAGTTTTAATCACGAAAAAAACCTACAAAACCACCGCAGAAAGTCCGGTTTCTTTACGAAATATTACAAGTGAAGAAATTCAGAAAAATGCAGGTTCGAACCGAGATATTTCGCGGGCAATTTTAAGTTTTCCAGGAGTCGGTAGTACGGCAACTTTCCGAAATGATCTCTTTATTCGAGGTGGAAGTTCTGCTGAAAACAAATTTTATATCGACGGCATTGAAGTTCCTATCATTAATCACTTTCAAACGCAGGGCGCTTCAGGCGGACCTCGTGGAATTATTACCGTAGATTTTATTAAAGATGTCGATTTTTACAGCGGTGCTTTTCCAGCCAAAAGAAACGGCGCACTCTCCTCCTTATTTGAATTTAATTTAAAAGAAGCCCGAAAAGATAAATTGGGTTATAAAGCGATCGTAGGTTTAGATGATTTGCAGTTGATGATGGATGGTCCTCTTTCAAAAGATCAATCCTGGAGCGGTTTATTTTCTGTCCGGAAATCAAATTTACAGTTGTTGTTCAAAGCGATCGGTCTGCCTTTCTTACCAAGTTATTATGACGCCACTTTCAAAGTTTCGAAGAAATATAAAAGTGGTGACGAACTTTATTTCATAGGTTTGGGTGCCATCGATAAATTTGAGTTCAATACCAACGCGAAAAAAACGCTTTCCAATTTAACCTTGATCGATCGTTTACCGGTTGCGCCACAATGGAATTATACTTTTGGTGCAGGTTACCGTCATTTGGTTGATAATGGAAACTGGCTTTTTACCATCAGTCGAAATATGCTCGATAATCAAGCGACAAAGTATTACCGAAATATTGAAACACCTGACAATTTACTTTTTGATTACAATTCTCAGGAAGGTGAAAATAAAATCAGGATCGATCGGAATTTCATGCTCGGTGATTTTGTTTTCAGCGCCGGAACAAATGTTAATTATGCAAAATATACCAATAATTCTACCATCAAATCGGTGAACCAATCAGGATTAAGTTTCGATCAGATCAATGCTGATCTCAAGGTTTTCCAGTATGGATTTTATGTTCAAAGTGCTCATAAATTTTTTGATAATAAAGTGCAGCTTTCTTTAGGAACCCGTTTCGATGCGAGTACTTATTCACAACAAACCGATAATCCTTTCGACCAGTTTTCCCCAAGATTTTCTTTGAATTACAAATTTGCTGACCGATGGGCATTTAATTTTAATACCGGAATTTACCATGCTCTTCCAGCTTATACCGCTTTAGGTTTGAAACTAAATGATGTTTTGGTCAATCGAAAAACTTTAAAATACATTCAAAATATTCATTACGTTGCAGGTTTAGAATACAATGGAAAAGATAATCTGCGTTTGACGATGGAAGGTTATTACAAGAAATACAAAAACTATCCATTCTCTCTTCGTAACCAAATTTCTCTCGCAAATATCGGTGCAGATTTCGGCGTTGTCGGAAGCGAACCTTTAGATTCCCGTGGATTTGGCGAAACGTATGGAATCGAATTTTTAGCCCAAAAAAGAACGTTAAATAATTTCTACGGAATTTTAGCTTATACTTTTGGATATTCAAAATTCAGTGATGGTGCAGGAAATCTTCTGCCTTCAAGTTGGGATTCCAGACATATTTTATCAGTAAGTGCTGGAAAAGTTTTACCTAGAAACTGGAATTTCAGTGCGCGATTTAGATTGCAGTCAGGCTTGCCGGAAACGCCGTATGACTTGATCAGAAGTGCTTCCGTTCCGATTTGGAATATTAATAATGGTCCGCTTCAGGATTTTGCAAAATTAAATTCGCTGCGTGGAAATGTAGCACATCAACTCGATTTGCGTACGGAGAAAAAATGGGTTTTCAAGAAGTGGCAGTTTACCGCTTATCTTGATATCATCAATGTTTACGGCTCAAAAACAGCGAGTAATTTACCGGTTGTGAATTTACAGCGCGATAATAATGACAATGGCGTTATTCAAAATCCAAATGCTTCACCTGCAGATCAAAATTATTTGCTGGAAGTTGGAAGTCAGGACAAAAATATGCCTATTCCGTACTTCGGATTTATTTTCGAATTTTAAATCACATAGTAATTATTTCATAAAAAACACCCGAAGCTTTTTGCAACGGGTGTTTCTATTTTCGTTTCACCGAGTTAATCTTGTTTTACCCAGACTAAATTTGCTGTTTTATAACCTAAAGCTTTCGCTTTTTCTAAAAAACGCTGTTTGTAACTTTCAGGAATTGTTTTATGTCGAGAAAGAATCCACATGCTGCTTAAATCATTTCCCGCGATCAATGCATATTGATAATCCTCGTCAATGTCAATTACATTGTAACCTCCCCAAAATGGCTTAAAAAAAGAAACTTTTAATCGTCCTTCAGTCGGTTCATTAACAAATTTTGCCTCACCAATAACTTCACTCCATTTATTTTTAGTGTATTTGTAACCTCTATTTTTTACTTGAATAGAATTTGCATCTTTTTTGGAGTATTCTGCAGTTACCTGGCTTAAATCTTTTTCGAAACGGGAATCAAATCGTGCAATTTCATACCATTTTCCTAAAAATTTTTCTGCTTTAAAATTTTGAACGGCAGCTGCACCTTTTGGAATTCCCGCGGAACATGAACTTAGAAATAAAGCGCCTAAAATTCCGATTGTTAAAGGAATTGCTATTTTTTTGAAATTTTTCATTATTAATTTTTCTGCAATTTATACTTCAAAAATAGTGCCTTCAGTAAAAACAATATTTTTAAAAGTTCCTTTCAAAGATTTCGTATCCAAACCTGTAAACTGACTAAAAGCCGGCAAAACTATTTGCTGCTCAGAAACTGCAAAACAAGGCAACCGAAGTCTTTCATTCTTCGTTTTTAAAACAAAGCCAGGATGAATATGTCCAGAGATATAAAATTTATTCTCCTCTATTTTTTTAGGATGATGAATGAACGTGAAAGGTTCGATCTCCAGAAATTCATCTTCACATTCAATTCCCAGATCATCATAAACTTCACATTTCATTTTATCGTGATTTCCTCTGATCAGAATGAATTGTTGGGAAAATTGAAGCCGCCATTCTTTAAACAGATCCAGATCAGAATTATATCCGGCGTGAAAAAGATCTCCAACAATGATTACTTTCTCAGGTTGAAAATGATTAATTAAATCTTCCAACTTATTTAAATCAGTCACCAAAACTTCGGAAGAAATTGCAATTCCATGCTTTCTGAAATGCGCCGATTTCCCGACGTGTAAATCACTTAAAATTAAAATCTTCTCAGCTTCCCAAAAGAGAGCGCGCTGATTCGTGAACGTTAAGGTCGTATTTTGAATTTTCTTCTGTAAAACTTCGAGCATTTATATTCTTATTTTTTGAAATGTACTGGTAACCAAAATGCGATGAGTAAATATTTAAATTTTAGTTTAAATGATAAACCATTAAGATAGTTTAGAGAATAAGAGCGATTAAGAATTTGCCGGCAAATTGAAGCAGCATACTTAAAAAATCTTTAGATTTTTCTTAATTAATCTTACCTTCTTAAATAAACTTAATGGTTAAAAATTGAAACATTAAGAATTTATTAAGATTTACTATTTCTAATTTTAATCAGACGAAAATTATTTTCCTCTCGCAATCTGCATAACGGTTTTACCTTTCTTCATGGCTTCAGCCTGCATTCTTTTGATCCTTTCGCCCAGATCTTCACTGCTTAATGATTGTCTCAAACTATCTACTTTAATAGGAAAACTTAAAGGCGTAAACGAGTTCGCAAATTTGAGGATTATTTTGGACTTTTCAATCCGATTAAAAGCTTCCACCAATCTGGCTTCATCGATCTGTTGGTTAAAAACTTCCGTGTAAGCTTGCTTCAAGAGTATATTTTGAGAATCATAATCTTCCAGAACATTGAAAATTAAACCTGCGGAAGACTGTAAACTTTTATTGTTTTTCTGTTGTCCGGGATACGTTTGAATGACTAATCCCGAAATCACCGCGATATCCCGAAATTTTCGACGCGCCATTTCTGTTGCATTAATGCTGCTTAAAACATCCTGAATCAAATTTTCTTTCGTTAAGATCTGTTTTAAATTTTCTTCCGTTAACGGAATTTCCTGAGAACTCAAGAGTTCAAAACCATAATCATTCATTGCCATCGAAAAAGAGATTGGCGTGATCTTAGAAATCCTGAAAGCGATCAATGCGGACATGACTTCATGAATCAAACGACCTTCAAACGGGTACAAGAAAAGATGATAACCATCTCGCGTTTTAATGATTTCCACCAAAAATTCATCTTCTTTTGGAATGTGAGAAATCCCTTCCTGACTCACCAAAAGCGGATGCAGAAATTTCAATTCTTTCTCCGAAGATTTAGCATCCAAGGATTGTGAAAGTTTCATCCTAAGAAACTGTCCCAGATAAGAACTCAATGGCAACCTTCCGCCCAAATAGCTGGGAACCATTGCTTTCCCTTTTGCATTTCGGCAATAAACCGTCATTTCTTTGATATGGGCAACTTCCAAAACTCTTCCTGCGAGAATAAACTTATCCTCTTTTTTCATGCGGGTGATAAAATATTCTTCGATCATTCCCACATAACTTCCGCCCAAAATTTTTACTTTTAACATGGCGTCACTTACGATCACACCAATATTCATGCGGTGAAGCATGGCGATTCTGCGACTTGTCACTTTATAAATTCCGTCTTCAATGACCACTTTATGAAACTCTTCATAATTTTTAAATGCGCCGCCTCCAATCGTAATAAACTGTAAAATAGATTTCCATTCCTCTTCAGTTATTTCCTGAAAAGCAAAGGTATTTTTAATCTGTCCAAAAGTTTCTTCTGCTTTAAATCCTTCGCCAACCGCCAAAGTTATGAGATATTGAACCAAAACATCAAACGTCATCACCATCGGAACCCGCGGTTCGATCACTTTTTGTTTGACGGCTTCTTTTAAAGCCGCAACTTCAATTAATTCCAAAGAATGCGTCGGAACAAAATAGATCTTGGAAGTTTCGAAAGGTGAATGTCCACTTCTTCCGGCTCGTTGTAAAAACCGCGCAACTCCTTTCGCAGAACCAATTTGAATAACCGTATCAACAGGTTTAAAATCCACACCTAAATCTAAAGAAGAAGTAGAAACCACAGCTTTTAAATAACCGGAACTTAGGTTTTCTTCAATCCAGATCCGCAGATCTTTATCGATCGAGCTGTGGTGAATTGCAATTTGTCCCGCAAAATCCGGATGTTGTTGCAAGAGAATCTGGTACCACATTTCCGCCTGACTTCTGGTATTCGTAAAAACCAAAGTCGTCTTGCTTTCCAAAATAATAGGAATGACTTTATTCGCCAGTTTATTTCCTAAATGTCCTGCCCAAGGTAAAATCTCCACTTCATCAGGAAGAACTGCAATGATATCGATCTTCTTCTTTTCCTTTGCAACAACTTTCGTTTTCTTGCTTTTATATGGAATTAAAACTTCCAGAGCTTCATCTAAATTCCCGATGGTTGCAGTAATTCCCCAGATTCGAACTTTCTTTTGGTAAGAAACTAAGCGTGACAAAGCCAGTTCCGTAAGAACGCCGCGTTTTCCACCAAGCAATTCGTGCCATTCATCAATGGCAATACATTTTAAATTTTTGAAAAAGCGCTGATTGTTTTTCTGTGCTAAAAGCAAATGCAAACTTTCGGGAGTGACCAGAAGAATGTCGGGCATTTTTTTGGTTTGAGCAGTTCTCTCTTTAATCGGCGTATCGCCGTTTCTAACGCCAACCGTCCAGTCGAGACCTATCTCATCGATGGCTTCTTTCATGGCTTTTGCGATATCCTTTGCCAACGCTCGAAGCGGCGTGATCCAAAGAAGTTTTAAGCCATCGCCATATTTTTCAGGAAAATTAAGAAAGTCAACAATGACGGCTAAAAATACAGAATAGGTTTTTCCAAAACCAGTTGGAGCAACGACCATTCCGCTGTAGTTTTTGTGATATTTTTCCCAGGTTTCCAGCTGAAAAGTGAAGGGCGCGAAATCTTTTTCGGCCATCCAATTTTTGATGATTTTTAGTCCTTCTGTATCTTGGAAATCTACACTCATTCAATTTAGGCTAAAGCCGATTTTGATTTTTTGTTTTAATAAGCGGGCTAAAGCCCGCTCCTACTGATATTTTTTGAAATAATATAATATTAAGTGATCAGCTTTTTAACCTCTTCAATATCGTCGATGTCTTTTACTGTTTTATCACGACGCCATCGTACGATCCGTGGAAAACGCAGTGCTACTCCACTTTTATGGCGGTTGCTGAAACCAATTCCTTCAAATGCGATCTCAAAAACAAGTTCTGCTTTTACGGTTCTTACTGGTCCAAATTTCTCTAAAGAATTCTTCGTCACAAACCGACTGACTTCCATAATTTCTTTGTCCGTCAAACCGGAATAAGCTTTTGCAATCGTCACCAACTGATCTTCTTTTTTTACGGCGAACGTATAATCGGTATAAAATCCGCTTCTCCTTCCACTTCCTTTTTGGGCGTAAATTAAAACGGCATCAATGGTTAAAGCATCGACTTTCCATTTCCACCAATCTCCTTTTTTTCGTCCGGAATGGTAGAGAGAATTTTTCTGTTTCAACATTAAACCTTCGCTGTTGTTGTGGCGGGATTCTAAACGAAGCACCGCTAACTCTTCCCAGGATTTTGCAACGACGATTTCGGGTAATTTAAAATTATTGACTTCAGAATTTTCTAACAATTCTTCCAGTTTTAAACGTCTTTCCACTAAAGGTTTTGCTCGATAATCTTCACCTTCAAATTCTAAGATATCATAGACAAAGGCTTGAATGGGAATATCTTTCATCATTTTTGCGGAGATGGTTTTTCGGTTCAAACGTTTCTGCAGTTCATTAAAATTCAAAACTTCGTTATCTTTCACCGCCAAAATCTCTCCATCTAAAACAAAATTTCCTTCCATTTTTTCTAAAGCGGAAACCAATTCCGGAAACTGCGCATTCACCAATTCCTCACCGCGCGACCAGATGAAAACTTCATCATTTCTTCGGATAAATTGACCACGAATTCCATCCCATTTGTATTCGGCTTGCCATTCTTCCAAATCACCAAGTTCTTCCGGTATTTTTTCTAAAGGATAAGCGAGACAGAATGGATAAGGTTTTGAATTATCGGGATTGATATTAGTTCCCTGAATTAAGTCCTGAAAATCAGCCTCTTCAATACTCCATTTTCCCATTATGGAATGCATGAGCTGACTCGTTTCAATCCCCGAATATTTAGATAGTGCATTGATCAATAATTTTTTTGACACTCCAATTCTAAAACTTCCACCAATTAGTTTATTGAAAATAAAACGCTCGGTATAATCCAAGCCGTTCCAGCTTTCGAGAACATATTCTTTTTTTTCTTCGTCAGATTTATCTTTTAAAGCAATTAATTCACTCATCCACTGACTCAACGATTTTTCTATAGTATTGTCGGGTCTGGGTAAAATCAAAGAAAGCGTTTCTCCAATATCACCGACGGAGCTGTAGCTTTCCAAAAAAAGCCATTCCGGCAAACCTGTAATTTCTAAAGCCCAAGATCTTAAAAAATTAGTGTTGATGGGACGTTTCGGACGTTTTCCAGTAAACAAAGCCAGAAACCACAACTTATCTTTATCATCCGCAGTTTGGAGATAATGAACCATCGCATCAACTTTCGCAGTCGTTTTGTTGCTGGTTTCCAGGGATGATATGAGTTCTGCGAAGTGTTTCATGCGGTGCGAGTTGCGGGTTTTCGAGGGGCGAGTTAGGAGTTACGAGGTGTGAGTTGCAAGTTTTTGAGTGATTGAATATTTGAGTGATTGAGTTTTTGTAATTTCAATATTAAATTAAAGTTTATTTTTTATCGTTATTTTCAGATTCTGGTTCAGAATTATTTTCTGTCGATTTTTCTTTCGTAGAATCAGTATCGGAAGATTCTTCTTCATCACCAAACTTAGTGGTTACTTCGTCGGCTTTGATGCCAATTTCATTGAGATATTTAGAAAATACGGCGATTTGTCCGTGGGTCACGTGAACCTGTTCTGCTCCTGTTGCTTTTACGGTTTCTAAAAGTCCCGTCCAGTCGGCGTGATCGGATATGGCAAAACCAGCATCTGCAGAGCGCCATCTTCGTGAACCGCGAACCTGCATCCAACCTGAACAAATTCCTGTCGCGCGATTTGGGATTTTTCGAATCATATTGCTGTCCAGTAAAGCGGGTGGAACTATGACGATCTCCTGGTTTAGTTTTTTAATATCTTCTGTAAAATTGACCGTTTCATAATCTGGAAGCTGAACGCCGACACTTTCGATGGCTTCATTTAATCTTCCGATGGAACCGTGAACAAATATTTTTCCATACCCTTCCACCGACTTCATAATTCGTTGGGCTTTTCCTAAAGAATATCCGATAAAAACGGAAGTTTTTCCCAGACTTTTATTGCTTTCGACCCAAGCTCCCAATTGCTCGGAATATTGTTGTGGCGTTAACCAATTATAAATCGGCAAGCCGAAAGTGCTTTCTGTAATAAATTCATTGCATTTCACCAATTCAAAAGGTGTAGAAATACCATCATCCTGAACTTTGTAATCACCGGAAAAAACGGTGACATAGCCTTTATATTCCATTCGGATCTGGCAGGAACCTACAATGTGACCGGCCGGATGAAAACTCACTTTCACGCCGTTGATAACGATCGGCTCGTTATAGCCGAGACTTTGAACTTCGATATCCGGTCCAATTCTGATCTGTAAAATAGGTTTTGTAAAATGATGACAAAGATATTTTTTCATGCCCCACTTCGCGTGATCTCCATGTCCGTGGGAAATTACCGCTAAATCGACGGGTCGCCATGGATCCAGATAAAACTTTCCGGGAATGCAGTAAATGCCTTTGTTGGTGAATTTTACGAGTTTCAAAATAGAGTGATTTTATCTTTTGTCTTTAAAATTTAAAGGAATTCAAAAGGATTATTTTTGATGATTGCAAAAGCTATTTCCATACCAATATTTAAAAAATAGTCTATTAACTAATATTTCTCTGTAAGGTACTTCCAATATCGTTTTGGTAAGGACTGTACGTGAAGTTTGAGATTTTTCCTTTCCGGAATATTGGTCTTAACGAAATAACGTTGCCACAATTTCTGGTATTTCAATTCTTCCTCATGCAAAAGGTTTTGGGTATTAACGAACTTGCTTTTAACAATTTCATTTGGATAAAAAAAGTCTGCATTTTCGGTGTCAGAAAATATACCGTAATGTCGTTTTAAATCAAAGATCATCCATTTCTGGTCCTGATAACGTGCTTTAAAATGGTTGAAAATAAGAGGCAAAACATTGAAATCAGGTTCTACCTTGGCGAAATAAAAATCGTCCTGTAATTTTTCAAACCGAACAAAAGCATTCATCCGGTGTATTTCCCGTCCAACCGATTTGCAAATTTTCGCGATCTGCATCATATCAGCATTTGCGAAATCATTTAATACATTTTGATTCGGACGGGAAAGAGAATATTCCACGGCACTCAAAATTAAATTTTCCAGTTGTGGATCTTCAGAAAGATAAACCATCAACAATTGGGAAACGGCGCTTTTCCCGATGTTATCTTCTAACTTTTTTAAAACTCTTTCTGATTTTTCCGCTTGCGTTTGAACTTCATGAACGGTGGCGAAAATATTTTCAACTTTGTAATTTTGTGCGCTAAAGATTTCAGGATCTAAAAATTTGTACTCGAAAACTTCAAATATCGCGGTCATTAAACCTTCAAAACTTCCATCATAAATTAAGGTCGTCATTAAAATAAAGTCAATTGCTCAGAAAACGGAGAGGTAAATTTAGACGTCGTTGTATCCAAAATAATTTTCCGGAAGTTTTGATGATCGATGAGATTGGTAAATACATTGTGAGATTCAAATTCGACGAAATATTTCGCGCGATTGATGGCCACGCCGATCTTCTTTAAATGGTCTAAATTTAATTTCTGAAATTTCCGCGCCATTAAAATCTTCCGAACGGACTTTGTTCCAACTCCTGGAATTCGAAGCAACATTTCTTTTGGAGCAGTATTTACATTAACAGGGAACTGTTCTAAATGTCGTAGAGACCACGCCAACTTCGGATCGACTTCTAAATCGAGGAAAGGGTTGCTTCTGTCCAAAATTTCATCGGCTTTAAATCCATAAAAACGCATGAGCCAATCCGCTTGATACAAACGATTTTCCCGAACCATCGGAACTTGCGAATGAATTGAAGGCAATCGTGCATCTTCCAGCATGGGAACATAACCCGAATAATAAACACGTTTTAAATTAAAGTTTTTGTAGAAATGATCAGCAACTTTTATGATCTTAAAATCGGTTTCATCGGTTGCTCCTACGATCATTTGAGTGGATTGTCCAGCCGGTGCGAACTTTGGAACTTTTTTAAAGATCTTCCGTTCATCCTTATATAAAATTAACTCATTTTTTACATAAGTCATGGGCTTGATCATTTCCGAGTGGGACTTTTCCGGCGCCAACAATTTTAAACCTTTTTCCGTGGGAATTTCTAAATTAACGGAAAGTCGGTCTGCGTACAAACCCGCTTCGCGCATAATTTCATCACTCGCTCCCGGAATCGATTTTAAATGAATGTAGCCATTAAATTTATGTTCCGTCCGTAATTTTTTAGCAACACGAACTAAACGTTCCATGGTCGTATCTGAATCGGTAAAAATTCCTGAACTTAAAAATAATCCTTCAATAAAGTTTCGGCGGTAAAAATTAATGGTGAGATCGACAACTTCTTCGACGGTAAAAGCTGCCCGTTTAATATCATTTGATTTCCTCGAGACACAATAGGCGCAATCGTAAATGCAATGATTCGTCAAAAGGATTTTTAGCAAAGAAACACAGCGTCCATCCTCCGTATAAGAATGGCAAATTCCGGAAGCATGACTGTCTCCTAAACCACCGTTTTTATTCTTTCGGTTTCCACCACTCGACGAGCACGAAACATCATATTTCGCTGCATCTGCAAGGATCTCTAACTTTTCCTGGATTCGATCGATATTCATATTATGTTAAAAAGCAACGATCAAAAATAGTTCTAATTTATATCAAACTACCTTGATCGTTGCTCTTTTTTGTAGCAAATTTTACTGAAAAAATATTGGATTTGATTAAACGTTTAATCCACCTTCTACTCCGCCATCTTCCGTTTTAGCACCAGTTACGGCTGCGAAAACCATTTTTGCAATAGCGAAAACTTTGTTGTCTTTGGTTTCGTAATAATAACCATCATCTGGTTTAACGCCAATTACGGTAATTCTTGGATCGTCTTTTCCATCAAACCACGCATCGGCGAAATGACTGTAATATTTCTCGATCAATGCTTTATCTTTAGAAACGGTCGCATTTCCCTGGATAAATACGTATTCGTAAGATCCGTTGTTTAAGAAATACAACTGAACCATTTTGTCGTTTTCAAGATTTTTATTGTGCGTACTTTCTTCTGAACTGATGAACCAAAGTGTTCCGTTGTCATCAACTTCTTGCAAAGCCATCGGAATGCTGTGCGCACTTTTACCAATGTTCGTAACGAAAAAACATGTTCCAGCTTTTTCCGCTAATTTTTTGATTGTTTCAATTGCTTCTTTTCCACTTCTATCTTGTTGTGGAGATTGTGCTTGTCCCATAATAGTAATTTTTGATTAATGTTAATTTGAATGATTGAGATAAGAAATGTTTTTTTTAAAACAATTATCTTTTATCAAATCTGATTTCTGATTAATCAAATTTTAGTCCAAAAACATACTATCATTTTAATTTTAAGAGATTTTAATACTTTAATAAAATAGAAGTATTATAAAAATACAGAGAATTGAATGGTGTAAAATGAGAAAGAGAAAGGCTTGATTTATGGCGTTTTCGACAGGAGTTTGATTGTCATTAAATCTAATTCACCCTTATAAAATTCATCTAAAGCTTTATCAAAAATTTTATATTTTTCAGCAGGAAAGTTCACAGAGTTGTTCTCCACAACTGATTTAAATAAAGTCATTGAAGATTGAAACTTTAAATAATCTGGAAATCCGAAAATTTCTTCTGCCGATTTCCCTTTAATTTCTTCTACCAATATTCTGGTGAGTTCAATAATTCTTTCTGATAAAACAGGATCCTTTAAATATTCAATAGCTTCATCGCTATTTTCAATTTCAAATTTTCTGGCAATATCTGATTTTCCCAAACCTTTGATCTGCGGAAAAACATACCACATCCAGTGCGAAGTTTTTTTACCGTTTTTAATTTCTGCGAGAGCGCTGTGAAAAGAATTCTGTTGAGCAATAAGGAAACGATTTAAATTATATTTCATGTTTGACTTTTAGATCAAATTTAATTAATCTACCGGTAGAAATTTTAAGAAGATCATTTATCTCTTATTTCAAATTCATGATCTAATCTATTTAAATTTTTTTTAGGAGATATTTTCTTTATTTCTTTTCTTTGATTCTATCGTTAAATACGCTACTGCACCTATAATTATAATAAAAAATACAATATTAATTAAACCAATTGAAAGTCCTAAACCGCCGTCTTTTGGCTCTTGAATAAACAAATCACCCAATGAAGCACCTATTGGTCGAGTAACAATGAACGCAATCCAAAACGCTAAAACTCCACTGATTATTTTAAAATAATAAAAAATACCTGCTAAGATAAATATCGTTCCAAAAAGAATTAGAGAATGCAAGTAGCCAAAACTCCAATATTCTGAAACGGTGTCGCCAACGCCTGTTCCTAAAGCAAAAGTTGTCAAAACAATGATCCAATAAAATTTTTCTCTGGTATCATTATTTATGTCATGAATGGATAAAGTATGTTCTTTTTTATGCCATACAAAAAATAGTTGAGCCATCGCTATAGCAAAAATCACATCTAAGGTTAATAAAGAAACACCTAGTTTCTCAACTAAAAGGTCTGTTATGAGTGTTCCTTCAATGCTCATCATCACAATTAATAACCAATAAGTAGGTGGGTAATAATCTTTCTGCTTAAAATTCCAAATAGTAGCACCAATTGTAATTGCACCCATAACGATGGCTGTAACTGTGAGGCCAAAATTTAAATTCACTGAAACATAATCAGCAGCAGTCTCGCCAACTGTTGTTGACAGAATTTTTATAAGCCAAAATAGAAGACCTAAACTGGCTACTCGATTGATTGTTGTATTTCCCATAAAATAAAGATTTAAATTGTTATTAATAATGACTAAAAAAATAAGGCAATCAAAAATGATTGCCTTATTTAATAATTTAGTCTTTTTCTACAACCAATTTTTGGAAAGCTCCATTATGATCAAACAGTAAATCTCCTTTTGCTACTTCTGCTTCATAAACCACAGATCCATCTGCTTTTACGATTTTAGCTGCTTCTTTTATTTTGCCGTATTTATTTTGAGCAACATAAGAAATTGCATTTTTAGGTAAATTTTTTGCATTTAAAGAAGTTTCCGTTTCTTCTTTAATTCCTGTTGAGCTATAAGTGGCAGAAATCTTTTCATTGTTCAATTTAAATTCTGCTTCAAACTTCCCGTGCTCTTCGTCCCATTTTACTTTTTTAACTTGTGGGTACTCTTTTTTGAACGCATTTTTTACACTTACAGGAACTTCGCCGCCTTTATTCATTCCGTGTTGTGCTGCAAAAGATCCTACTCCCATTACAAACATAGATAACATTACAATTACTGACTTTTTCATTTTGATAGATTTTAAATTTTTAGGATTGAACTTCTTCCAATCTCTACTACAAATCTGCGGCATCATTCTGTAGAGATTCTGAATTTAAATGCTTTTTGCATTTTTTTATTTAGCGTGTACATGATTTTTAGATTAAAGTTCTTTTGCAGTTACAATACAATTGGAAAGAGCCTCAAAAACGACCCGAATAGTATTTTTCTGCGAAAAAAGCCACCAGAATATTCGGATGGCTTTTTTTGAAAAATTTAATTGAATGAAATTAGAAATTATATCTCAAGCCCAGTTGACCTTGAAATCTTGATGCAAATTGGTCTACGGAGTAAGGAGTATTTGGCGTTGTAAAATTATAGGTAGGATCTGCTTTATCTGCACCAGTTCCTCCAACGGTTCCAACTTTAGTCAAACCAACACTTGCCGTGGAATTAAATGTGTTGGGAACAAAGTAAGATTTCCCCCACTCTTTATTAAGTAAATTAGTTAAATTAACAATACTAAAAGAGATTTCAATGCTTTGTGCGCTGTTTTTACTTAATTTAATTTCGTCAATCAATCTAAAATCAGCCTGAATATTCCAGGGGGTAAAATCTCCATTTCTTTCCGTAAATGTTCCCCTGCGAGAATTAAGATAAGAGTTTGAGCTAATAAATGCCTCGTAACTTGCAACTTGTGCAGCACCGGAAACAAGTACAGTACCGCTGGAGTTTTTTATATCTGTAATATATTTTGCACTTTCTGCTGTATTTTTAAAGATATATGCTAAACCTGCCGCCTGTCCGGAATTTGCAATTGTACCATTTAGAAATCCCCAGGAAAAGGGACTTCCAGATTGGGCATTAAAGAAGATATTAGCAGAAAGGGTATTCATATCACTAACTTTAAATCGATAACCAACTGTAGAAACGATTCTATGTTTTGTAGCAAAATTTGAAGTCGCCAGTTTCGGATCATTTGGTGTGAGAGATTGATTCATTTGCCAGTTACTTTCCATGGAATTTCTGATTCCATTGGTAATATCTTTTGCATCGCCATACGTGTAAGCCGCAAAAATATTTAAACCAAAATCGTAATTCTTAGAAATTTGTGCCGTAATATTATAGCGATACCCTTTGTTCGTATTTGATAACAAATAAGCATTAGAAAAGGCAGGATTAATATTTGAATTATAAATCGGCATTTGATTACTGGTGTCGTAAGAAAAATAAGTTGGCTTATCCGTTTTATTGACCTGCTGAAATTGCAGATCATATAAAACCTTTGTGTAAATACCTTCTAAAGTCATTTTGTAACCCTTCACATTAAAATCAAAAGCCAGAGAACTTCTCCACATTTGCGGCATTTTAAATTTATTATCCACTAAATCAACCTGAATTTTTGGACTTGCATCATGATAACCATTGATCCCATTGGGATTCAGCGGGTCGCCCAAAGTGTTTGTATTGGTAAGATTATTTTTATCATAACTGTAAAAACCTACACCGTCATTATAAAAAGCGTAACCAAGCCAGGCGAAAGGAATTCTACCCGTAAAAATACCAGAGCCACCTCTCATCACTACCGATTTATTTTCTGTAAGATCCAAATTAAAACCCAGTCTGGGTGAAACGGAAGCTTTGCCAAAAATTTTATTGGTTATCTGGCTTAATGGCGTGTAGGTGTAAGTGGTTCCGTAGTTTGGATCTGCGGGTGAACTGTTCACTTTTGGACTTAAATCTGGCACATTCCCCAAATTGGTGTAATCTACCCGGATTCCTGGCGTAATTTTCAACCGGTTCCCGATAATTATTTCATCCTGTACATAAGCGGAATACAGATCAATATTGAATTTAGCGTATGGATTATTAAACAGGTTTTCTCTGGAAGAACCGTCTGCAGGATAAGTTCCCCTCACTCTGGAAGGTTGAGAATTATAAAAATCTGCTAAACTTTTATAAGAAACTCTTCCATTCAAAGCATTTACAAAACCGTAATTGATGGTATAGAGTTCATTATGTGTTCCAAATAGTAAGGTGTGATTTCCTATTTTGTACGTTAAATTATCTGTAAATTCTAAAGTCTTTTGTTTCATGTTAAAAACCGTCGCTTCCCGGTCGTTTCCTAAAAGAATGGTTCCCCCGTTATAGCCAATTTCAACCTGCGGGAATAAAACATTGGTTGATAATGGATTTCTAAAATCATGAATATCGGAATAACTTGCCAAAAATGAATTAGAAAGATTATCATTAAAACGACTTTTTAATTCTAAAACAGTACTGGAGCTCGTGTTTTTTTGTTTAAAATCAATGCCTGAAAAACGGAAATTTGCACCATCTCTTTCGAGATTTGTAGCCTCGGAAATCACCGTGTTATTTCTAATGGATAAAGTGTGCTTATCGGATAACTTCCAATCAAGTTTATTAAAAAATTTTGAGCTTTGTGCCTGGTTGTTATATTCATTGTGCGTCCCAATATCAAAACCGTATCGATCCCGAACAAAGTTGGTAATTGCCGTTGCAGTGGCTTCATCTACCAATGAACCTACCTGTCCGGCATTATAAAAAATGGGATCGGTTCTCTTAGAATATTCAAAATTTGTAAAAAAGAATACTTTATCTTTTACCACAGGAAACCCAACTCTTCCGCCCAAAGTATAATCTTCAAAAGATTTTGGTATTTTAGAACCGTCGCCTGCATTGTTTGGTCCTGTAAAAGCTGCATTTCTCCCAACTCCGTATATGGAACCGATCACTTTATTCGAACCGCTTCTTGTAACTGCATTAACGCTCCCGCCTAGAAAATTTCCTAACTTTACATCATAAGGCGCTATAAAAACCTGAATATCCTGAATTGCATCCAGACTGATTGAGTTCGATCTGGTAGAACTTCCCGGCATTCCCGATGTTCCCGATTGACCACCTAATGAAGGACTAAAACCAATCGCATCATTATTTATAGAACCGTCAATGGTCACGTTGTTATATCTAAAATTAGTACCTGCAAATGAATTATTGGCACTTTGCGGAACAAGCTTGGTTACATCCTGAATGCCGCGGTTAACATTGGGCAAACTGTTAATTTGTTTATCGCCAATGTTGGTTCCGTTTTTTACCAGTTTTTTTCCACTTAAGAGTACTCCTTCTATTGTTTTTTCTTTTACATCTGAAATGGTGATTGCCGGCAGATCATTATCACCTAGGTTTAATTGTACGTCACTATTTGTATAAATTAGCTGATCATGATCAAAAATTTCAATTTTGTATGGACCACCCACATTTAAATTTACCAAACTAAACTGTCCGTTTTTGTTGGGAATTGTTTCAAAAATACTGTTCGTAGGAATGTAAGTTATTTTCACTTTAGTTGTTGAAGATATTTCTTTTCCTGCAAGTTTTCCCGCTAATTTAGAGGTAGTAATTTGTGCAAATGAAAATGCGAAGAATAGCAATGAAACTAAGATGCCCAGTTTTGTTTTCATTTTTTAAATTGTTGTTTTATTTAATGCAAAGCAACCTCAAAAAAGAACACTGTATGTTTCGCCAACTTTAATTTTATATTACTATTATTTTAAATTCAGTCCGATTATATTAAGTTTTTGTACACTCTAACATTCGGTCGAAAATAAGTCACTACTTTACCACATTTTAATTTGAAAGTTTTACAAACGAAAAAAATCCTGTTAAATACAGGATTTTTACTGGAAAAGTTATTTTTCATAAAGTGCATTTCAGAGCGGCACTTATTCCATAAAATACCTTTTGATTATCGAAAATGAAGCAAATCTACTTCCCGATCTGCAATAAATGAAAAGACCCGTCGATCAATGGAAATCGATGCGTCGTCTTGTTTTCTTCCGACCCAAATTTTGTAGTCGCTACATAAATCTTTTGAGAAGAAGCATCGATGGCAATTGTCCGAGCTCCTTTTTCTGTGATGACATCAGGTAATGCTACGATTTCATCTTTTGATTTTTCTAAATAAGTCGATAAAACCCCGGAATAGGTTGAAGCAAAAATCATGTTCGACTTCTCATCGAAAACTACACCATCACAACCTTTCGCGATCGGTAAAGCATTTACAACTTTTCCATCTTCTGCATTTACGACAACCAGATGTTCTTCGCATGCAGAAAATAAGCGGTGTGTTTTATGATCGATCGCCAAACCACTCGGACTTTCATCTTTGCCCAAAGAAAAATAGTTTAAAACTTTTCCTTCTGCTAAATTGATTTCTGCAATCTTCGATTTGTCTTCAATATTAACGAAGATCTTTCCGTGTAAATCGCTTACCAAAAATTCTGGATTGCCGATAAGTTCGATGGTTTTTTCAACTTTTAGATCTTTTGGATTGATGATGCTTAAACTGTTACTTCCAGCATTGGCCACAATTATTTTTTTTGAATAGTCATCAAAGATGACAGCATCAGGTTTTTGACCAACTTCGATAATTGCGATTTTCTGGTTTGTTTTAACATCAAATATATAGACCGAATTTGATTTTCCATTTGTAATGTAACCGCGATTATCCTGGTCAAAAGCAATTCCATGAACGCCACTTTGGTTTTCAATAATTCCTTCAGATGCCGAAGTTTCAGGGTTAATAATATTGACCTGATTGGAATGACTTGCGTAGATAAAATGATTCGCCGGACAAACCGCCAGATAATCCCAACCACCATTTCCCTCCACAGGAATTGATTTTAGAACTTTAAACGTTTCCGATTTCGTCTGACTGTTTGCCAAATTTAAAACAGACAGGAAGGCTACTAAAAGCAGTTTTGTTTTCATTTTTTTTTGATTTAAAATTTTAATTTTTTCTGATTATTACGTAAACGCTAAAGTTTGCAACCCGACTTGAACGGATCCCGATGTAAAGTCGGGAGGAAATCGAAGGCGGAAAAGTTGCCTTAAAAATAATTTACACTATCCATTTTTATGTGTTTCTTCTTTAAATTTTAACAAATTCAACAAGGTCGGGAAAACAACAAGAAGCAAAGGCAAAGCAATGATAAACCCGCCAATAACTGCAATCGCCAAAGGTTGATGCATTTGTGCGCCGGTTCCTATTCCCAAAGCTAAAGGCATTAAGGCGATAATTGCACCTAAAGCCGTCATTAACTTCGGTCTTAATCTCGTGCTGATGGCATAAATCAAAGATTCTTCCTTCGATTTTTGGGCTAAAGTTTCTTCAAACTGCAGATAGGTAAAAATGGCGTTTTCACCAATGATCCCGACCATCATAATAATTCCCGTGTAACTTCCCACGTTCAAAGGCGTTCCTGTAAGAAAGAGCAAAATAAAACTGCCCGAAATCCCTAAAACTGAAACCAGTAAAATGAGAAATGCCACTTTGATATTTCTGAAAAGGAATAAAATAGTCGTGAAAACCAATAAGCAGGAAACGAATAAAATTAAGAGCAATTCGCTGAAAGATTTTTGCTGTTCTGCATAAGCACCGCCGTAAGAAACACTATATCCAGACGGAAGTTTGACACTTTTCTCGATCTCTTTTTGAATGTTTTTAATTGTTCCACCCAGATCGCCATTGTCTAAACGAGCGGTCACGATGCCAATATTTTGTAGATCTTCCCGTTGAACTTCCGCTGAACCTTTTAAAACAGACACATTTGCAAATTCTTTCAACGGTTTTAACTGTCCGTTGGGCAAAGAGATCATGCTGTTTTGAATCTCGTAGAGAGAAGCATTCGATTTGTTATTGTATAAAATACGAATGGGCGTAAATTGATTTTTATCAAACAGATCTCCGACGGTATTGCCACTTAAAATCGTTTGGGTTTGGTACTGAAAATTCTGGGGCGAGATCTGATACTGCGCTAAAACTGAAAAGTTGGGCGAGATCTGAATGGAAGGTCCCGCAATAACGATCCCGTCAAAAACATCTGCTGTTCCCGGAACTTTTTCTACAATTTTTGAAATTTGCTGCGAATATTGATGAATTGTCTGAACATCAGTCCCGAAAATTTTAATTTCAATCGGTTGTACACTGCTCATCAAATCACCGAGCATATCGGTAATAACCTGCCCAAAATCTACTGTTAAAGGCAAACCTGTTGCGGCAATTTTGGCCCGAAGTTCATCGGTGACTTCTGCCGTTGTTTGGGTTCGGTCTTTCTTAAGGTTGATCAGATAATCGCCACGATTGGGTTCGGTAATAAAAAATCCCATTTGCGTTCCCGTCCTTCTGCTGTAGGCTTCAACTTGCGGATTTGCCTTAATGATCTTTTCGACTTCCCGAAGTTCACGATCGGTTTCCTGTAAAGACGTTCCGGGCGGTGAATTGTAATCGAGAACAATACTCCCTTCATCCATATCGGGTAAAAATCCTGTGGAAATGTTGGGAATGATCAGAGCGGTAGCTGCGACCAAAATCGCCATGAAGATGTAGGTGAAAATAGGTTTTCTGATAAAAAATCCTACCCATTTTCTTTCCTTTACTTCATGATGAACTTCTTCTTTTTTTGGAGCTGTATCTTTAGATAAAAACAAATAGATCACGGGCAATAATAGCCAGGTCACGAAAAATGAACTGACCAAAGTGATGATCATTGTGTTCGTCATGACTTTAAAATAAGCACCCGCAACACCACTCATCAGCATAAAAGGCAGAAAGATAACGATCGTACTGAGCGAAGAACCGACCATTGCTTTCAGCAAATAATTAACGGCTTTCTGAACCAGACTTTTACTGTTCTCTTCCGGGAATTCCTCATGCGTTCTGTGGATCTGTTCTACAATCACAATGGCATCATCGATGATCAAACCGATCGCGGCAGCAATGGCGCCCAAAGTCATGATGTTAAAAGTAGCGCCTGTTGCGTACAAAACAACCATCGTTAAACAGATCGTAACCGGAATGGTAATTAAAATAGTCGCACTCGCTTTCCAGGATTTCAAAAATATGATGGCAACGACTATCGCCAGTAAAAGTCCGATCCAAAGCGCATCAGTCACGCTTTTTATAGAACTGTTCACAAAATCGGCCTGTACGTAATAAGGTTTTAGGACGACATCTTTGGGTAAGGTTTTTTGCAGGTCTGCGATCTTCAGTTCCATAGCGGTTGAGAGATCGACCACATTCGCGCTGGGTTGCTGTACGACTGCGATCAGAATACTTTCCGTTCCATTAGCGTTTACTTTGATGTATTGTTTTGCTTTATGGACTTCGATTTTGGCGATGTCATTAAAGTAAATAATTCTGTTGCCATCATTTTTAATGACTACATTTTTTAAGGCATCAAGGTTTCTTAATTGCGCATCGGTCAAGGTTAAATAAAGGAAATTATAGTCTGCTGAATAACCGTTTGATCTGATGAAATTCGTTTCATTCAGCGCCGTTTCTATGTCTTTTGGATTCAGACCCAGTTGTGTCATCTTTCCTTGATCCAAAACGGCCCAGAACTCTTTGTCTTCACCGCCAATGATCCGGATATCACTCACACCGGGAACTTGAGAAAGATATGGTTTGATGGTATAAAGCGCAAGTTGTTTCAGCGCAATTGGGGACATCGACGTAGCATTCAAAGAATATCCCAACACCGGTAAAATGGAAGGATTCATTTTTTCTACGGTGATATTAATGTTGGGTGGCAACTGATTTTTGATCGCATTGATCTTAGCTTCGATCTGTTGCTGACTCAAATCAATATTGGAGTTCCAGCTCATAAAAGCTGAAATCTCGCAACTTCCCCTACTCGTCGTACTTTTCAGCATTTCAAGATCGGGAATTTGTTTCACAGCATTTTCCAAAGGTCGAGTCACCGCGATGGTCATTTGATCGACGGGCTGTTCGCCGGCTTCTGCTATGATTTTTATTTTCGGAAAAGTGATCTGTGGGAAAAGTGAAGATTTGATATGAGAATAGGAAAAGATGCCGCCCATTAACAGGAGCAGGATCATGACCACAAGCGGACTTTTATATCTTACAAAAAAGGATTTTTTCATTCTATTTTACACTGCATTTTTATTGCAGTAAGTTTATTTTGACCATAAAAGCCACAGAATCAATATTCAAATTTTTTAAACACATCAATCCCATTAGTTTAAATTGATTTTAATAGGCTCTAAAGTACACACGAGTTAAAAAATCAAAGATTTTTTAGATTGATATATGCCCATTTTGATCTTTTTTGAATTCTTTATGATGTGACTGACGTTTTTATTTTTTTTCACTTATTTTAACTGTATTGCATTTATCTTTTGTGACTTTTGTGGTTGCCGTTTCCGATGGTTACTTTTCAACTTTTACTTTTGCATTATTTTCTAAACCATAATTTCCGGAAGTGATAATTTGGTCTTTCAGCGTGATATTGCCCGAAATGACCTGCACCCAGTTATCATTTTCAGTTCCTTTTGTGATATCAACTTTCACTGCCGTTTTTTTGTTTTTTATTTTCATTACCCAGAATTTCGTCTGCGTTTCATCCGTTAAAACTGCACTTTTAGGCACATAAATCCCGACTTCACTATTTTTCTGCTTTAAACTGATGCTTACAATTAAATTTTCCGGAATAGAAACAGCCTCATTCGGTTTTACCAATACTTTTTCAGTCTGCGAAACAGGATCTACTGCGGGAAGAAGTTTGGCAATATGTCCCTCTATCGTTTTTCCATCCGGTAATTTTATTTGTAAATTGTTGTTATTGAGGAGCATTTCGTGGTATTCGTAGGGAACATTCATCACGAAGCCGAAAGTTGAACTGTCGGTAATTCCTGCCAGGATCTCCCCTTCCTGCACATAATCTCCAACTTGATGGTTTAAAGCATTCACGAAACCGGTTGCCGGACTGGTAACAGAAGTAACACCCGAAAATCGAAAGGAAGGATCCAGTTTATTAATGGTATTTCCCAAAGCGCGCGCTTCTTTTGTCTGAATTGAAAATAGAAGCTGTCCTTTTCTTACGGCTTGAGCAAGATTAATTCTCACGTTCGTAAGGTAACCTGTAGCATTTGATTTCACTTCAGATTTCAATAAATAAGTCGCTGTTGCGTTGATAGAAATATCATTGTTAATGCTTAATGTATCAGTCGGAAAAGCCACTGAAACCGGAGTTTCGGAGTTTATTACCGGTGCAGCAGAAACGGTATCCGCATTTTTTTTACACGAAATAAGTAAAACTGAAAGCAAGAAGACGGTAACTATTTTCATTAGGGTAATATCATATTATCGAGTTGATTTTCTAAACGCAGGACCTGCATTTTATACTGCAAAAGACCACTTTTTAAACTGGTGTAATTGGTGATCGCCAAAATAAAATCCACCATTTTTACATCTCCTGTTGGCAATTGTTTGAGATTGGCTTCGATCAATGTTTTAGAAAATTTCATTTGAGTCGTTGCCAGGTTGACCATTTCTCTATACTGCAGGATCTGCTGATTGATCTGTGCCTTTTGCTGCTGATATTGTTTCTCATAAAATGCAGCATAATTCTTTTTGGTGTCCAGCTCTATTTTCTTTTGAGAGATCATCAGTTCTTTTTGGTGGCCATCGTAAATGGGAATATTCAAAGACAAACCGGCGCTGATGCCAAAATTTTTATAAGGACTTTGTAATAACGCGGAGGAATAACCGCCATCCGCGAAAATTGCTATTTTTGGTTGATAACTGTAATTGATGAGTTGAATATCATTGTTTAATTTTAAACTGTCGGTGCGTAAAGTCTGGGCATAAACACTCTGCTGAAAATCCTGAGTGTCCTGCAGTCCAAACGTGGGCGCTTCCAGATTTGAGGGTTTTGTTTCATCATTCCCGGAAAGATATTGCAGCAGTGCAAAATTATGCTGCCAGTCTGCAAGATGCTGTTTTTGGGTCAATACGATCTGTTGCGAATTTACTTTGAAGGACAAATAATCTGTTTGGCGAAAGACGGAGTTTTGGGTCAGTTTTTTTAAGATCAGATCTTCCTGTTCAAAAATATAAATGATCTCTGCATCTATTTTTTTCTGTTCCTGATTTTCGTAGGTTAAAAGATATTGTTCCGTAATTGCTTTTTTTAAATTTAAAGCAGACAAGTTCTTCTGATTCAGAAGCTGTTGAATTCCAAGGGAAAAAGAATTCAGCTTGGACTCGTAGTTCTTTTTGCTGATGATATCGCGGGAAACTCTGCCTAAAAGCGCCAGATTTTTTCCGTTGATGGTCGAATTTCCATTATAGCCCCAATCCTGAACTTGCGGCGAATAAGACGCATCTGCAATCCCATTTACTTTAAAACCAAAATCCCTGCGCATTTTTATACTGTCCAAAGCGGTGATCTTCATTTGATTGCTGAAGTCTTTTAAATTAGGATTGTTTTGCTGAGAAACTTCTAAATAATAAGCGAGTGTTCCGGTATTTTGGGCGTGGTAAAACCCGATGCTTACCAGTACGATAAGCAGAGTGAGGAGTTTTTTTAAATTTTTCAGATCGGTCATATTCTTGTAAAATTCCTTAACAATAAGACGAAAATAAATCTCAATTCTGTTGAAATACTGAATTCTGCTTTATCTTAAATTTAATCCTGAATTTTTTTTATTGCTAAAGAAATAAAAGAATTCTTTTAAATGAACTTTGCTACCTTTTAAAAAAGAAGGAAATGCTTAAACGTGAATACCTTTAATTCTCCTGAACATTCATTTTTTGATTGTTGGATGATAATTTCTCCTCCCTTTAAAAATATTTCTAAATTCAAGGCGATCTATTTTTTCTTGACTATAAAAAAATGTCTTCCGTTCTTAAACGCATAATTTAAATTCAGATCAAAGGAGACAGCGATCTGTTTGGCGATCTCCAGACCTAAACCCGTACTGTTCTCCTGCGTATTTTGCCGCTGAAATCTTTTGAATAATTTCTCCTGAAATAATGCTAACCGTTCTGCCTGATTAGAAATGCTCATCTCATTCTTCGTAAAAATAACTTCAACCATACTGTCTTTTGGTGCGTACTTTAAAGCATTGAGCAAAAGGTTGCCCACCAAAATCTCAGCTAAACTAAAATCCATTTCAACGATCAAAGGTTCCTTAAGATCAATATTTAAGTCGATATTTTTAGATCTGATCTGTTCCTGATAATTCCTGAAAAAATGTTCGGCGATACCGTTAAGATTCACGGACTGAATATCATTGAACTGTCTGTTTTCAATTTTTGAAAGCAACAAAAGCGCTTTATTCAATTTTCCCATTCGCGAAGTCGCCGTAGAAATATCATTTAAAATCTCTGCCTGTTGCTCCGATATCGGTTCGGTTTGCCAGAAGAGTTCAATGTTATTTTGTACGATCGCGAGCGGCGTTTGCAACTCATGCGAGGCATTTTCTGTAAATTCTTTTTGCGACTGATAGACCTTTTGGTTTTTCGTAGAAAGTTCGTTCAACGAATTATTCAGATCATTCAACTCACTTATTTTGCTGGCTTTCAGATGAAGCTCTTTCTGGTCATCGATCCTGAAGTTTTTTAGCTGATCCAGGGTTTTATAAAACGGTTCCCAAACCTTTTTTTTAATTTGATAATTAATTAGAAGCAAAGTTGCCGTCAAGAGAAAAACCAGGGAGATCAAGAGATACAGAATACTTTTTAGCAGGTCTTCACTTTCTACCAAAGATTGTTTGATCTGCACATTATAAGCAGCACCAGCACTTTGAACGGGAAATTCTAAAATGCGGAAAGACTCTGTTTCATTGTCTTTTGCATTATAAAAAGTATGGGTAAATATCTTTTCGGAAAAGCGTTCTTTAGGATTGGTCGCGATGGTAACTCTGTCATCAAAGTTTATAAAGTTTTGGGTGGGAATATTCTGAAGTTTTTGGGCGATCGAAGTTTTCTGGTCCTCCAAATGCTCATCGATATTGTTGATCAAAACTTTCTGAATGACGATATAAAAAAGCGGGATCGCGATCACCATAGCCAATATGGTGGCTCCAATGTAGCGCAGAGAAATATAGTGGGTCAGCTTCATTTCGCTTCTATTTTATAGCCCATTCCATAGACTGATTTGATGCAGTCCTGTGCACCGGCAAGCGTTAGTTTTTTCTTAATGTTTTTTATATGTGCATAGAGGAAATCAAAATTATCAAAGAAATCGATATTGTCTTCTGCAATATGCTCTGCGATGGCGTTTTTGGAGACGATCTTGTTTTTATTCACCGATAAGTACAACAAAATATCATATTCTTTGCGGGTAAGATCGAGGGTTTTTTTTTCAAAGGAGATCGATTTATTGTCGACGTTAATTTCCAGATCATTGATCAAAATGGTGTTGTTTCCTTTAAAATGTTTTCGTCTGATGACTGAGGAAATGCGCGCTCCAAGTTCTGAAAGATGAAAAGGTTTTGCCAGATAATCATCGGCGCCCAACTGCAGACCACTGATCTTATCATCGAGAGAATTCTTTGCGGAAATAATGATGACGCCATCCGATTTTCTTTCCTCCTTTAATAATTTTAAAAGATGAAGACCGTTCCCATCCGGTAAAGTAAGATCTAATAAAATACAGTCATAGTCGTATAATTCCAGTTTTTCTGCTGCGGTTTTAAAGTCTTCCGCCAGATCACAAATGTACTTTTCACTTTTTAAATAAGTCAATATGCTTTTGCTCAGTTGTTTTTCGTCTTCGATCAATAAAATCTTCATCGCAATTTTTTGGCAAATTAATTTGAAATACTGAATACAATCTGAATTATCAGCACTGGTGTTTTTAATATTTTTTTAATTCTTAATCATCCTTAGAAGAACATATACACATCCACTCCATCCAACCAAATTTAACGCTTTATTTTAAATGATTTCCATTAAAAAAGATGCCGAAATATTAGAGCTTCGGAAACATTTGATCGCTGAAAAGCGAATGGTATTGAACTGGTGACGGCACCCTGATTTCCAGAGCCGCGGGAATGAGATACGCTTTAACTTCATCTACTTTCCCCAGATATTCGCCATCGACCTGAAAGTGCATTTTCTTAGAGAGCTTGATGTGTAAGGTTCTGGTTCTTAAAATTTCTGTTTTTCGGGGATTAAACGAAGTATGCGTAACCAGCATTTTAAAGATTTCTATAATAGAGATCTGTTTAATGACGATGACTTCAAACAGCTCGTCTTCTAAATTGCCGTTTGGATTAATGACTGCACCACTGCCGTATCTTGTAGCATTGGCAATGACGATCATGGCGGTTTTTGTTCTGATCGTTCTCTCATCAATGGTGATAGAAACTTTCATTAAAGGATTGATGAATAATATATTGCGTAGAATGGGTAATGTCGCCTTAAAATAGCCCCAGATTCCGCGCGTATTTTCAGTCTGAAATTTCTCGATCATTCTTGCATTAAAACCAATATCACTCAAATGAATGCTCAACCTGCCATTGATCATGATGACATGGATCTTTTTTCCAACCCCGGAAATTACGGTGTGCAAAGCTTCGGCGGGAATTAAACTGATGCCGAGTTCTTTTGCCAGTCCGTTTGCAGAACCAGCCGGTAAGATCCCAAGCTGAATATTTTTTTCTAAAAGACAACCTCCGACGAGTGTCACCGTTCCGTCGCCACCAACTGCAACCACTTGATCAGGATCGTAAGAAGCGATCTTTTCATTAATTTCCGCTGCACAGCAATCATCTTTCAGAACATGGATCTCAATAGAATAGTGCAAAGGTTTGAAATACTCTCCTATTTCTTTTTCCCAGTCGATGGAATGGTTTCCGGAGCGTGGATTGAAGATAAACAGTATTTTGGGTCTGATTGCCGATTCCATAGGTATTGTATCTTTGTCTTCTGATTTATTAGTGAACGAAGGTATGAATGTTTAAATTCTAAACGCGCCTTTCCCTTTTAATTGCACGGTAAATTACAAAATTTTAATAGAGAATGGTAAAAGAATCTAAATATCCGAATGCTGCTGTGAAAGTCTATCACGGTTACGGGCATACTGCAAATCTTGTTGTTTATGGTCATGTTTTAAAGGATGAAACTTTTACGCAAAAGAAATATACCGATAACGCGCTCAAAAATATCCTCAATCTGCTCCGTTTGTTTTTTATCACTCCGATCCCGAATGCCAATGTGAAACTCGACTGGCAGGATCAATCTTTTGCTGCAACGACCGAAAGCGATGGTTTTTTTAAATTTGAATGGAGATCTGACCATGAAGTCGCTGCAGGATGGCATGAAGTAAAAGTGCATTTGCTTAATGACCAAGAGGAAATCCTGACGACCGGCGTTGGAAAAATATTTATTCCCGAAAGCACGCAATATGGTTTCATATCAGACATTGATGATACCGTGCTTATTTCCCACTCGGGAACCACGGGAAAGAAATTGTGGTCCATGCTCACCAAAAATCCACGCAGCCGGAAAACGTTTGCAGATGTGGTGAACTATTATCAGCTCTTAAGTTTTGCGCATACCGGTGTGCCGAATCCTTTTTTTTATGTGTCGAGCAGTGAATGGAATCTGTACGATTATCTGAATGAATTCTTTAAATACAATCAGCTTCCGAAAGGCGTCTTCCTTTTGAACAACATCAAAAAATGGACGCAATTGCTGAAAACAGGTACGACGAAACATTTTGGCAAACGGAACAGGATCGAACGCGTTCTTCTCGCTTTTCCGAAACAGCAGTTTATTTTGCTGGGCGACAACTCACAAAGTGATCCGGATATTTACAAATTGATTGCGGATCAATATTCCCATCAAATACTGGCGATCTACATTAGAAATATCAGTTCAAAAAAAGAGCCTCTTACAAAAGAAATACTGGCATCACTGAATAATCCCTCTATTGAAACTTTGCTTTACAAACATACGAGTGAAGCGATAGCACATTCCAGATCGATCGGATTAATTTCATGATCAAATTCTTTTTCAACTTCAACATAGAAAATAAACAAACCGTTATGATCTTTACCTCTGAAATCGGCCTGGAATGATGAAAGCTCTTCTCTTGATGAATTTAAGAGATAATTTGGTTAAAATTAACAAATATTTTGCATCCGATTAAATTATGTTGTACCTTATCACACAATTTAAAAACCAACAATTTATATGGCGGATTCTTTCTCCAAAAAAGAAAACTTTAAGAAAAAACTTCAAAAGCAAAAAGAGAAGACAGCTCGACGTGAAGAACGTAAAGACAGCAATGACAAAGGAAAAACTCTGGATGACATGATCATGTATGTTGATCATAACGGTCAGTTGACCAGCACTCCTCCGGACAAGAATGACAGAATCGATGTTGACATCAATAGTATTCAACTGGGCGCAACTCCGATTGAAGCTGAAGAAGTTGTAAAATCAGGTACGGTCACTTTCTTAAGTGAAAAAGGCTACGGTTTTATCACTCAGGAAAAATCAAGTGAAAACATTTTCTTTCACAGCAATAACTGCGTAGAACCCGTAAAGAAAGGCCACAAAGTCTCCTTCGAGATCGAAAGGTCTCCCAAAGGTTTGGTTGCGGTAGATATTAAAGTAATCAGATAAGAACTTAAAAATAAAAAGCTTCGAAAGAAGCTTTTTTTATGTCCAAAATATTCATTCAGAAAATCGGTCTATTTATGAAAGACGCCACTTTTGTAACTGCGGTTCCCTTCTTTTAAAATAACGTTAATGCGATGGGTGGTTCATCCATATTCACGGCAACCAGATCAGCTTCATGATTCGGAAAAGCAAAATCCTGAATATCGCGGCTGCTTAACCACTCCTGCTCTTTCGCTTTTGTCAACACGATAGGCATTCTGTGTTTGGTATTGTGAATTTCGGTCATCAATTCATTGGCTTCCGTGGTCACGATAGAAAAGGTCGTGAGCGTTTCTCCCGTTTCTTTATCGGTCCAGTTCCCATAAATGCCACCCAACGCAATGAGCTTCGTGTTCGGTAAAGTCAAGAAATGTTTCTGCTTTTCTTTGCCTTTTGCATCGATCCACTTCCACTCATAAAAACCCTTCACCAGAACCAGACACCGTTTGTTGTAATTGTTTCTGAAAGAAGATTTTTCTGCCACAGTTTCTACTCTCGCATTTAGAGTTTGTTTCTGTATTTTCCGGTCTGTTGCCCAGGAAGGGATCAAACCCCAGTTTGCGGAAGTCGCAACGGTGGGATTTTCATCTAAAATAACGGCGACCAATGGATGACTGAAGCCATTTAAAAAGGGTTGCTCTTCAAAGTCTTCACCCTCGTATCCAACACCATAGACTTCTTTTATTTCTTTTTTCGTTAAACTGGAATCGACGTAGTAGCACATATTTCTATATTTTAAATGAATTACAAATTAGGGGAATTAATACGATTTATAGAACTCGATAATTGAGGATAAGCATCGTTTTCGACAGTATTTTTTTCCTCAGCCGGAAAAATACTCAAAGTAAATTTCATGATCATCGAGCAACGCGGTGAAGAGATCGAAAGCGGTCATTTGATTTTGCAGCTTCTCCAAAAGTTTAGATTCTACGTTTTCAAAATTGCTATTTAAGGCTTTACAAACTGCCACCACGTCTTTCACGACTGCACATCTTTCATATTCAAAGGCTGGACTTAAATCCTGAAGATCCACTCTAATTTCTGTGGAACTGACAGTGAGCCAGATGACGCGGCCGTGGTTGTCGGAGTAGATTTGCATAATGTTAAATGTAATCAATATTTCTCGGAAACAATTCAAATGAAAATCATTTAAGCTTTTTTACTCAAAAAAATAATATTCTTTATTATTGGTCAAATTGTATTCATTAAAAATAAAAAAGCCTAAGAAATATTCTCAGGCTAAATCATTATTTCTTTTTATTAGGATTTAATTGTGTTCCACGATTCCCTTGATTTTGATCATATTGGGTATTTGTTCCCGGAGTTCCTTTGTTAGGATTAGACTGATTTGATTCGTTATCCGCCGGTTTAATTGTTTGCTTTGACATTTTTTTGTTATTTAATTGTTACTACTATTTTTTAGTTCTGGGCGGATTGAAATTTCTTCCTCCTCCTGAAGGTTTACCCAACACTTTACTTGGCCAGTTTTTACCAGAAGCTGGCTTTGGAGCCGGTGATGATGGTTTAGAATTACTCATAATGTTTTAATTGTTTGTTTTTAAATTCCTACTCTATATGCTTTTCGGATACCGCATTTATAAGTTGTCGACTCTAATCATAGATCAAAACAACATCCATAAAACAAAAAAAATGCGCTTCCGAGAATAACATCGGAGGCGCAGGAATAAGAGGTTTTTTTTGAGGAATAAGAGCGGTTAACCCAATTCTTTTTTTAGACCAATTTGGTAATTTTCGGACACCGGCAAATGGTGACTTTTTGTCTTGCCGCTGCCATCGTAAATGCTAATTTCGATGGTTTCCGTTTTTTTGTTGTAACATTTGATGTATTTTCTGTTTACCCGAAACGATTTATGAACGGTTAAAAACTGATTTTTCAAAAAGCCTTTATCCTCCATTTTTGAAAAAGAGAAATCAATTAAGTTCTCCGACTGTCGGTTGATAAAGTGAATTTGTTTATTGTTAGATTCTGATCCTGCTTTTTTATCTGCACACAGGTAAACAATATCTTGAAGAGGAATTGCGTTTTTTTTGGTTTTGTTAAAGTCCAGATAGACATATTGCAATGAATTGAAAAAAGCAACTTCCTGCAGAAACCTCTTGAAACTTTTTACAAACTGTTCTTCAGTAAAAGGTTTGGTTAGATGATCTACGCAAATTTCTGCATCCCGTTTTAACGCCTCCATATTTTCTACATAATCTGCAGTATTGATGCTGGCAAAAAATGCAGGAATTTTAATTTCCTGTGCTACTTCCATTCCCGTCATGCTGTCACTTCCTAAATCTAAATCTGCAATTAGGATGTCGGGATGCGTCAGTTGAACTTCCTCAAAAAAATGATCCGAAGTTTTGCTTTTTAAAACAATTTCTAGATTGGGAATTTTACTGAGGTAAGATTCTAATTTTTCCAGTTGTTTGATGTTGTCTTCGAGGAGGGCGATGCGGTAGTGGTGATGCATGAAATTATATTATAAATTAGTCAATAAAACTTATTTATGCAGATTTTTTTCTATTGCAATTAACACATAACACCTGTAAATTTTTTAGCATTGTTTTGCCATTTTTATTTCTGGAAATAATATGGTCGATCTGAAAAATTCCTTTTCTCCTACTATGAACTTTACAATTTTTAGCCTGACATGTAAAAAGTTTTTCACCATCAAAATCTCTCAAACTCTTTAGAAATGTTTCTTCACGCAGATAGGTATAGTATTGATAATTTTCTTCTTTGATCTCGTGAAGACTTTTATCACCTAAATCTACTTTTTCATAATCAACATTAACTTCTGGCGTGTAAGAATAGGTATCAGGATCATTTAATTTTAAAACAACTTTATCAATTAATTTTTTGAATAATCCACGATCTTTGTAAAATTCTTGAATAGTTTCATTATCATCAAAAAGCTTATTAATCGCTGCCCTGCGTTCTTTATCGCTATCGATATTTGCTAATGGTTCCGCAACTACGTCTAAATCATACTTCTCTCGATCCTCAAAGGTAATAAAGCTTGGTTTTTTCTTTGTTTCTTTGAAATAATGAAGCAAATCAATAATATTCTCTTTTTTAACAGTCGGTAATTGAGGTATATTATTAAAATAATTGCTAATGACATAATCAAACACTTCCTGTACTGATTTACCTTTCGTATGCTTACCCACGTTTTCCAGATCATTCATCAATCTTTCATAACTCAACTGCATGCTATCATATACAAGAATAGAGACGTTCTTTGTTATATTAGCCTCTTGTTCTCCTTCATACATTACATCAAAATGATAAAAGCCTAAAGGTAAAAAATAACTAAAATCGGTATGATCAAAAAAGTCCTCAAACTCTTGCGACTGACTTAAAATAAACTGTTCCAACAAATCCACGGAAACTAATTGTTTTACCATTTTTTTGTACACCGGACTTTTCACATCCAAATCTAAGTTGGCAGAAATCATTATTTCTTCTGCATTTCCCCAATAGATCTTGCTTTGCCAATCATCGATGAAACTTACAATATGTGCTTCTTTTGTTCCGCCAGCTTTTGTGCCACGTAGACCGCGACCAATCATCTGCGTCATCATTGTTTTTGAATTGGTTGGTCTGGTTAAGAAGATGGTTTGTATAGAAGGAATATCCGTTCCTTCTGTCATGATTTGCACATTTACTAAAACTTCAATCTCTCCTTTTTCAAATTTTTCTATCTTCGCTTTATTCTCAGATTTAGATTGATTATTACCTTGGAAATCTGCGGTTGATGAAATAACATAGTCAGAAGAGACGTCATGGTCGTTAAATAGCTTCGCAAGTGCAATCGCATTCAAAACATCAATTGCAAATACCAAAGTCTTTCCGTACTCTTTTTTATGTTGCATATAATGATTAACAATGAAATCATTTCTTTTCGAATTTTCAGAAATCTTTTTAACAATATCTTTTCCTAAACCTTTTGCAATGTCATCTTTCTCAATGATAGATTGCACTTGTTCGTCTGAAAGCTCCAGTTCCGAAATAAAGTCAATATTGGTATTGACAGGAATAAAATTAGGTTTTGCTAAAAACCCTTTATTAATTAATTCATCAAGACCAATTTCGTATGCTTTTTTATTTTCATATAACTTCCACAGTTTTGCTTCTTCTTCCTCATTAATACGCGTCGGTGTTGCCGTTAAACCAATTAATTTTATTTTTCCACTATTGTATTTTTTAATCGTATTAATAATTTTTAAATAACTTGTTGCAATAGAATGATGTGCTTCATCAATAACAAGTATTACATCGTTTTTTTCAATCCATTTTTCAATAGTTGGTAATGCATAATTAAGGGATTGAATACCTGCAATAACCAATTGGTCATCTTCCTGAATTTTAACAGATTGATCATGTAGTCCCGAAATTAATCTAAATTTCACCCTATCAATATGTGAATAAACAGATTTATTGGCCACTTTTTTAAAGCCTTCCATCGCTTGATCAATCAGAGAATGGCGATGGGCGATCCACAAAACTTTACCGCCTTTATCAAGGACATTTTTACCTAACCAGTAGGTTGCGGTATATGTTTTTCCTCCTCCCGTCGGCAAAACAAGGATTGTTGCAAAATTATCAGAGTCTTTAAATTGATTTAGTTCCTTAATGGCAGCAAGCTGATGTGCTTCCGGACCAAAGCCTGTATTTTGCTCTTGGGATATTTTTATTTCTCCAGCAAAAACATTATCAACTTGATTATAAAAAGTAATAATTTGATCCCCGTTTTTGGTAATGCTTTTTAGTTGGGCAATATCATTAATCGCAATTTCTGCTTCATATAAGTTTTCTTCAAGATAATCAATTAGTGCACTGTTTCTTCGTGACGTAAAACCAAGCTTTTTATATAATGAACTGGCTTTTAAAGTTGTTTTACCTGTAGTGACTGTTTCTAATTTGTCGGCTATTTCTTGAACTAATTTGTCGGCTAAATGTTGATCCATAATGATATATTAATTTGTTTGTTTAATAATGGCCATTGCCAGAAGAACAGCAAAAAGCGGAGATCGCTTTGCGTATATTTCTGTAGGCAGGTCTAATTTTATACTGGCAGTGTTAAATGTAGAATGTGATTTTAAAACTTTAAAAAAGTTCAAAAAATCTGTTTTTGTAAGATCTTCTTTTTTACCGCTACTTCTGGAAGGTGTTGAATAGCTAACTACAATATTGTTAACTTCCTCAATCTTATAGTTTACGCCTCTTATCGAACTAATTTCTAAGATATTCTTTTCACGAAGTCCAATTGAAATAATTGCCCAAAGTTCTTCAAGATTTTTATGGATGTACTCATTTGTAAAAGTGTAATCGTTTTTCATAAGTTTTGTTTATTTTGGTGTTAGCAAAATTATTAGGTCTAATTCAACTTCATTACAAAAGGCTTAAGTGCTTTTTCAAATTGAGGCAGATGTTTAATCAAAAACGTGCTCATTTTTTCCCAGTCATTTTTATCAAATAAACTCACGTTATTTAATTGATATCTGATGCGGCTCATTTTATAATCCGCTAATTCATCCCATTCTAACTGATCTCCAAAAATCTCCTCAATTTCTTCTTTATTAGCCATTAATTTGCTGAAATATTTCTTATTGACTTCCTTATTAGAAGTTGAAATGGCAAATTCCATTCTCGCGTATTTTTGGGTAACAACTAATGAATATACTAATCCGCTAACACCTGACCCACAGTTTATCCAGTGGTCTTTTCCCGGACTTACATTCGCAAACAAAGAGGTCTCTTGTACTAAGGGCAATAATTGCTTCCAAAATTCTCTTCGTAAATAAGGACCGTTTTGCAGATTTTCACTTTCTGAATCTGAGTATTTTATTAATAAGTCGTCCTCTAATTCAAACAGTGTAAGTAATTTTTTCAGCGTACTGAATTTTGAACTGCTGTCGATATTTGATTCTATAAAATAACTATTCTTTAGAGGTTGTGGTGCTCTGAAATCTGATTCTTCACGGGTAATTTTTAAAATATCTGTTGCTTCCAGAAGGAGTTGTGCATTTTTATCATACAACTTGTCGATCACATAAAAATACATCTGTGCGATAGCCTCTTCTTCTACCCGATTATTCTCAAAAATAAAATATTCTAATTTTTTGTGCGTCGGAGATCCAGCATCGAAAATATTTTGTTCATCTGTATTTTCAGCAATTGGAATAATTACATTTGGGTATTCCCATATTTTTAAAAACCGATTATAGATTTGTGTAAAACGATTATCATAATTTTCTACATCCCACTTTTCAATATCTTTAAGATAAGTATTGAGCCAAAGACGACTGAATTTATAACCCTGTTCGCCGTCATTTCTATTCATTACTTTTTTATCTTGAAAAGACTTATTACTTAATGCACCATTATTTCCCGACAATGTCAAATTTGCAATGGTGTTTAAATACTTTTCTTTAAACATAAAATAATCATCGGGTGTGATGCTTTTTTCCCAATCCTCATTGGGCGTTTGTGGAAATATATGCTCTATTGTTATCTTTTCATTAGAGGTATCTACATACTCTTTATTGTTGAAGTTTTCCAATAACTCAAACATGTAGTTCCTGTTTTTAGATTGGATGTTATACAGATCTTTATCTTTAAGCGACGTTTTTAAATCCTCATCAGTTGGAAACTTACCCGTTCCCTTTTTCTTAACAAGTGCTATTGCAATAGATTCGAAATAATTTTCGGGATCAACTTCCGAATAAAGTGTCATAAATATTTTATTCAGTGAACTTGTTGGTGATCCCACCACAAATCTCCGCCAGATATAAGTTTGAATTAGTTTTAAAATGTTAACTAGTTCTTGATCTGTTACCAATCCATTTTCTTTATCCTCAAACACTTGTAATAGAAATGGATATGCAACATTAATTTCTAATCGGGAGATGTATTCCAACTCTTTTCTAACATTTAAATCTGCAACGGTAGAAGGATTTATAAACTTTTTGTAATGAATAGACAAAGACTTGATGTTTTCAAGTTCTTGTAAATAGGCTTCATCTTTTTGCTCGTATAGCTTTTTAAACTCCAGATATACATTGGTTTTATTTGGAATTTTTTTATTCTTTAAGGTCAAATAATCCCTTATATAATCTGATACCACCGATTTTTGCTTAACGATATCCTTTGCATTTTCCTCAATTGGACTCCAGATTTGTTCAAATATTTTATTCTGATTTTTAGGGTCTAAATCCATTAAAATATAATTTCTGATCAGATCAGATTGCGATAAATCTAAACCTGTAGAATTAAGACTTTCAAATATTCTTTGTGGATCATCTTTTCCTCTTTCTAAGGAAATCTCTACAAAAATTAAACGTTTCAAACCATTCATAATTAATGGGAAACTCTCTTCTGTAATGACGGTTTTAAAATAATTAAAATTTTCAATAACATTGGAATAATGGCCATATTCATTTTCAGTACCATTCATGATGGCTTTAAAAGCCAATGAATTAGTATCAGTCTGTTTTAGTTTTAATTTGCTCGATTCCTGTTGCACATATTGATTGGTCAAGTACATATTGAATAACATATCTGCCTCATTTTTCAATCCATTGTCTTTAGCAAAACAATACAGTGCAACATAAATAATGTTGATTGTAGTCAATCGCTGTTGACCATCAATGATCACCAATTCTTTAACCTCACTTGTGCTGTAAGCACCTTCGTGTATAAAAACAATACTGCCAATAAAATGCGTACCGCGGTTATGTTGTTCTACAGCAATAATGTCGTTGATTAATTCTTTGCATTCATTGTTTGACCAGTCGTAGTTCCGCTGATAAACTGGAATTACAAATTGCACGTTTGGTGCTTGTAAAAAATTGATGATGGGTAGTTCGTTGGCTTTCATTTAATTATATTGCTTTCGCCTTTTTATTATATATTTTATCTAATTCCTTCCAAATATTTGTGCTGTAAAAAGGTTTTGTAATTGTCTTAATATTATCTGGATCAAGTTGTCTTATGTAGCACAATTTTTTATTGGTCTTTATTAATTTCATAGCTTTATTAAAATCCACACCTTGTTTAAAATTATCATACCTGCTCTTAGCTGAATCCGTCAGATTTTTAGTCGTCATAGGAAAACGATTTTTTATATCTTCTTCTGACAATTTAATTTGAATTCCATCTTCAGCATAACGCATAGCAATAGATTCAAAACTATTTGATTTTTTAAAATGGATATCAATTGATATTGCAACAGTATATTCATCGTCCAAACTATTATTTACTTTATTTTTAACAAAGTTTATGTACTTTTTTACTTCTTCAGTTGTTATTGAACTTGCTTCAATTTTGGAATCTACATAAGCAAGGGGCATTAAATAAAAGTTATAGTTACTTAAGTCAATTTCTAAATTCCAATTCTTAATTAAGTTCATATAATTTTTAATACATCCAAAACCAAGTTCTTGCAATTCTGTTGAAATTTCTTTTTCATTGTGAAAATGGATAGCATTATCTCTTAATTCAACTAAAGATTCTATACTATTTTTTAAATTCACGCTGATAGCCGTTCCTCTCTCTTCAATTTTTTTTATAGCATCAAATATTCCAATGGTCATTGGATTATTTGCTCTATTTAGTTTTGGCTTTGTCCTAATAGATTTTTGACCGTTGCCTTTTATAGTAGGTTCTAATATATAAAGATTGTTCATTTTATATTTACACATTTTAAGCAAATGTGCTTTTAAAATCAATTCCCAAGAATTGACAGCTAAAATGGCGAAAGTTTCCTCTCTGTAGGTGAAATTTGGTTTATTGTAAATTTCGATGGCGGAAAGCATTGAATTTATTGATTTGTCTAATAAACTTCGATATGTTTTATTTACTTTCATTCAAAATATATGTTTTCATAATTTTTTCTATAACTCATTTTTAGATAAAGCTTTTCCATTCTCAATTAATACCATACATCAGAATTGCAAACAGTAATTTTGATTCTTGAAAAAAATTGATGACCTGTAGTTTGTTAACTTGTATATTGTAGAAAGAAATTAAAGTTGTTTATTTTTTATACTATTAAAAATTCTTCAAAATCATTTTGCGTTATAAATGTGATTCGACGAGCATTTATGGTCTTAGAGATAAACATAAATTATATTTTCTAATTAAAAGATATTGTAAATTACATATGATTTAGCCACTATTTATATATATTTTCTTCTAGATTCTCTCTAAATTCATTTCTTTCAGAATTATCCTCAAATTCAACATTTGGATAGAATTTTTCGATATTGAATAATTCTCTATATCCTTTTGGAATATTTTTTATCAGATCATATTTCGTTATCAATTTTTTATTCTCATCATCTACTACATTTAATTCCCAATCCCTTCCTAAACTACTAATACTGTTGAGAAAAAGAAATATTTGTTCGTGGTTTGAAAATTGAGAACGTAAAAGTTTGGCGTAATTCCATTTGTCCAAATATTTAATATTTTTATTTTTTAAATCGTTGATATAATTGAATGTCATAAATAATTGTCTGTAGTAATGACCAAAATTATTTTGGTTACCACTATAGTATTTATCAAATTTATCATTACATGGTGAAAGAAAATCTTCGAACTCTATAAAAATGTTTTTCCATCTTTGATAATAAATACTGTCCTCATCTTGATATGCGGGTTTGCAAGAAACATAATTTAAAACTTCTTTTAGATAACTCACATCAAGTTTATTTCCAATAATTGCTGTAATATTTTCTCTACCAATGTTACCAACTCCGTAAAAAATAATCATATAAGAAAGATCAAGTAATATAAAATTATCAATGTCGACATTAGGGAATTTTTCAAGTATTTCTTCCCTGTAATTGGAATTGATTTTTTCAGTTAAAACTATTTTCTTTTTCTCATTATAATTTTCAATTTCTTTATAAATTTTTAAAAAATCGTAATATAAAACTGTGAAAACATACTTATCATTATACTTTTTGCCTGATCTTCTACTTATGAAAGACAATCGCTTAACGTTGTCGTTATAAATGTCAAACATTTTAAATAACTTATTTTCAAATTGTTGCTCATTAAATTGATCTTGAATTAAATTGTTTGATTTAATCTGTTCTTTAAATGCCAAATAAACTAAGATACTACCAAGAACACTTAAAAAAGGCGCCGTTATCCCTCCTAGAGTATCGCCAATGCTACCCGTTACTGTATAATCAATTCCTGTATAAATGTTTGTAAGCAAAATTGGTAATAAGATAATAACAATAAAAAGAAAACCAAGTGAGATATAAATCTCAGTTTTAGTGATATTATATGATTTTAACCATCTACTTACATTTTTTCTCATAATATAATATTTACTTAAAACTCACCTTCGGTAACCCATCTACAATCTCCACCGTCTGCACACTCACATTAATAATGCTCAACAGCAAATCCAATATATACTTAGGATTTCCTACCTCGGTACTCCAGTCATTTGGGTTGTTCGTGATGCCGCTGTCTTTGTGGGTGGTGATTTGGTAGCGCTCCATGATCCATTCTATGGCGGGTTTTCCGTTGACGATGTAGTCGTAGGCTTTTTCTGGAATATTGGTAATGGTGATTTGGTGGTTGTAGATGATGCTGTCTTTTTCTCCTTTTTTCGGAAACCTCATCTTCACTACTTCATAGTTAAGATCGCTTACCTCTTTTCCACCCAGTCCTTTTTCTATTTCAGTCTGCGGTATTCTGTTGTACATGGTTATAACGCCTTTGTATGGTGCTACCGTTTCATAGTTGAGATGCAATTCTGCCAATTGCCGACCTGCTTTGCTGAATGCCCAAAAATCTTTTACTTCTTCTACCAAAGGCAATTTTGGCAACATCTTTTTAAGGTCTGCTGCAAAGGTTTCTCTGTATTCCGGGGAATGCAGAAAACCATATACATAATAGAAAATATCTTCTTTGCTTACATTTTTACCATATTGTTTTTTGGCTCTTTCTAATATAAAATCTGAAACCGCGTCCCGTCTAACTTCATTATTATCTGAATTATCAAATAAACTTATTTGCTTAGTTTTTGGTTCTTCATAGTAATATAAAGGAAATGACTGCATGTAACCTGAAAAATTAGAATCAGCATAGTTATTGGTTATTAGAGCTGATTCTGTACTAGAATTTCCAAAACAAATTATTCTATTCTCGTCATTTGCCTTTTTATTATTCTCAGGCAAAAAATCAATAAACTGACCACTACGATGTATCATTTTATCTCCATAATAGATGTTCATTTTTGTATAAGGTCTATACATTGAATATCTAATTTTTTCTGATTGAAAAGTTGCTTCTCGAAATTTTTCTAAATGAGAAACTAAACTACTCGACCAACTTATTTTAGATGGATCGTTATTTTTAAAATGTTCAGAGGATTTTTCTTTGTTGGTTTCTTTATAAGTCTTATAATCTTTAACTTGGTAATTATAGAAATCCACATGAGATTGCATATTTGACAGTAACTTTACTTTTGAAAAATTATAAACCCAAGCATCTCTGTTAGATTGTAAACCATTAGAATTGATAACGAAGAAAGATTGTGATTTTACATTATATTTTTTATCAGGAACTAGATCAATAAATTGGTCGAAACCATCATTTCGCATACTTATCCAATCACCATGTTCATTGGGTTGTAAGGTTTTTAAATTTAATCTTTCATTAAGAAAAGTTTTACCATTAGAAATAATTTTTAATTTATCATCTGTATTCAAATAATCTCCAATGTCTTTATAATATATGCTTGATTTTTCTTTTTTGGTTTCAAATGTTTTTACCAATAATGTAATTGCAATTGGTGTTCTGCTGCCACTCCCAAATATTTTACCGCCCTCTTTTCTACTCAACTCGCCACTCGTCCGTTGGTTACCTCTGAGATTGAAAACATAAATAGCATCAAATTCTTTTTCTAGAGATTTTCGAAAACCATCGGTAGAATTTCCGTCCAACCATGCTCCATTAGATACGAAAGAAATAATGCCACCATTTTTTGGATCTAACCTATCCGTACTCCATCTAAATGCTTTAATATAAGAATCATATAATGCATTTTTATTAGTCGCAGTTCCTAATTTAACATATGTTTCTGCAATCTTTTTATCTAATTTTTTATACTCTTGATTTTCGGCATTATCATTTGCGGACTTTTGGCCAACTGAATACGGTGGGTTACCTATGATAATTCTTACAGGTGCTTTTTGCTGGTCTTGTACTCTTTTGCTGTTCTGCGGAAACATTTCATCAAATAACTGTTCGCCTTCTTTTGTTTCTCCCAACTGGAAAGTATCGGTTAAGCAAATGCCATCAAAAGGATGGTAGGTTTCTTTCCCAATGCCATCATTCGGGTCGGGTGTCAGATCGTGAAATACATTTTCTATATTGATCGACGCAATATAATAGGCTAAAAGCACAATTTCATTCGCGTGTATTTCTTTTTTATATTTTCTCTCTAAATCTTCTGGTTTTATTCTACCACTTTGCAAAAGCCGTGTAATGAAAGTTCCTGTTCCTGTAAAAGGATCAAGAATATGCACATTTTCATCAGAAATACTGCGTCCAAATTCTTTTTCCAAAACATCTGCCACAGAATGAACAATAAAATCGACCACCTCAACAGGTGTGTAGACAATACCCAGCTGCTCTACCATTTTTGGGAAAGCTGTTTTAAAAAACTTGTCATAGAGTTCTAAAATGATCTTTTGCTTGCCTTCTGCATTATCAATCCCAGATGCACGCATCTTTACCGACGCATAGAAACTTTCTAAAGTTTCCACATCTTCATCAATGGTTTGCTCATTAAGCAGATCGAGCATTTTCTGCATCGATTGACTCATCGGGTTATTTTGCACAAAAGAATAACCTTCAAACAAAGCCTCGAAAACTGGTTTTGTAATAATATGCTGAGAAAGCATATCAACCGCCTGTTCTTGCTCAATGGAGGGATTAATACTTTTTCGAAGCCCTTTTAAGAATTTTTCAAACTCTTCTGCGTGCTTTGGGGAATTAACGATCAACTCAATAATACGTTCTTTTTGCCGATTAGCAATTTCTCCTACAGACTTTGCCCATTGTTCCCAATAGCGTCTGTTTCCTACTTTATTCACCATTCTGGCAAATACCGCAGATTGCAATTCTTCAAATTGTATCTGCAATTGCTGTTCTACTTCTTTTGTTGTAACCCCATCACCACCACCTTTAGATGTTGGATTTCCTTTATCATCAAACCCAACTGGTGCTCCACCCACAATAATATTTGTAGGTTTCTTTTTATTGAGTTCTAATTTATTGACAGTCGCATTAAAACGGTCATCGTGTGCACGAAGCGCATTCAAAACCGTCCAAACTACTTTGAAACGTTCGTTATCATTTAATGCATCTTCCGCACTAATATTAGAAGGCACAACCACCGGAATAATGATGTAGCCATATTGTTTGCCTTCGGATAACCTCATCACTCGACCAACGGATTGCACCACATCTACCTGACTATTTCTTGCGGATAGAAACATGACCGCATCCAAAGAAGGTACATCAACCCCTTCACTTAAACAACGTACATTCGTCAAAACCCGACATTCATTTTCTTCGGTGTCATCTTTTAACCAATCCAGTAGTTGATTTCTTTCCGTGGCACTCATCGTCCCATCAATATGATCGGAACTTACGGAAACTGTATTCACGCTGTTGACTTCCGGCAAAGTATCGATATAAGTATCAGATACAGAATTGAAAGTATCAGTAATACTTTTTGAATTTTTAATCGTAGAACAGAAAGCAACTGCTCTTTTCATTGGATTGGGATCGGTAGATTTCAAAAGTCCCTCATCCCCTAAAATCTGTTTAGAAAGCGCATTGATACAACCAATCAATTTAGGTAGATCATCAACTTTTATTTCACTTTCTTCATTAGAGATCATTTCCTGTATTGCAGGAGGTACATCATTTTCACTTAATGTTAAAATAAGCACTTTGTAATCCGTCAATAATTTCTTTTCTACTGCTTCGCCAAAACCAATACGGTACATTTCTTCCCCAAATTGAGTTGGTTCATCCATTGACCAGAGCGTGGCTTCTGCTTGTGCAGCTTTACTTTTGGTATCTTGGTCATACAACCTTGGTGTTGCCGTCATGTACAAACGTTTTTTAGCTTTTATAAAAGTATTGTCATGTACTTTGGTAAAAGCAGACTCATCTTCTCCTGCCAATTGCGCCCCTGTTGTTCGGTGTGCTTCATCGCAGATTATTAAATCAAATTGAGAATATTCTGGATAAACTTCACTTAATGCTTTTTGGGCTTTTGCAATGACTTCTATAGACTGGTACGTTGAAAAAACGACGGTCATACCATCATTGGCATGAGTTTTTAGTTTTTTAAATTGGTCTATAATATTGGGAACATTGGTAGATGCAGGCAAAGCCAGATCAATTACCGAAGTCGTATCAATATCCTCTACTTTGGTTTTTTTCTTTGTAATTTCTGCATCAGAACAGATACAGATAGGATTTATTTTTTCCAAAGCCTGCGCACTCCACTCATTCAGTGTTTGTCCCAACAAAGCAATAGAAGGCACCAAAAACAAAATCAATCCTTTTCCATTGGTTTCATTCTCGGCAATTCTTAAAGAAGTAAAAGTTTTTCCCGTACCACATGCCATGATCAATTTACCTCTGTCATGTTCTTTAAAATAAGCATTGGTATTTTCCATTGCTTTTTTTTGGTGGTCTTTGAGTCCGTAGGGTTTGGGTCTTGCCAATTCCCCTGTAATATTATTTTCTAGCTTTTCCCAATCTACTGAAGCTTGGTTAAGATCATAAATATTAATTCTGCTGACAGGCGGTCTTTGATTTTTTAAAGCTTCCGTAGCATTCACAGTCCATTTATTGGAAGTTGATATCCACAGACATTGAGAAAAATGAGTAGTTTGCAAATTCAAATTCTTAAAAGATCTGCTGGAAGTGGATAGGAAAGTATCAACCGATTTCTTATCGATTACGGTATCTTCTGCATAGCATTTGCACTGTACTGCCCAGAAATCTCCATCATTGGTCAAGGCAACAAGATCAATCCCGGTATCTTTCCCCCCAAGATCTGCTTTTGAAGGAAATTCATTCCACATCCAAACTTTCGCAAACTGATGAGCATATTTAGGATCAGTCAAAAGATAAGCTTTCATTAAACGTTCAAATCGTTCTCCTTTATCTCTTTCTGAAAATGATATTTTGCGGTATTTTTCTAGAATCTTCGTAAAGCTTGTTGGCATAAATATAAATTGACGTTAAATATACAAACTGAAACTGAATTAAAAATGCGGAAAACCGTAAAGCAGTTAACTTTTTAAAAAATAAATCTGTTTTTGGTTATCCTCATCTAATTATCACAAAAAAACTCTACTTTCGTAAGTAGAGCTATATTTTAAAGTAAAGTAAGCAATCTTAAGTAGGAGATGTTTTAAATTTTATTCAATTACAATGTTCATCTTAATACCCTATATTTCACCTTTAAAATCCCATCATTCAAATTTCCAATTTTTTTGAAAGCACCCTGACTCAAATCGAAGGCTCTCCCCGCTTTGAGTGGACCTCTGTCATTGACGGTGACAATCACTTTTTTTGAATTTTCAGTATTGATGATTTCCACTTTGGTACCAAAAGCCAGGCTTTTGTGGGCGGCAGTCATTTTAGAATGTTGGTAAATCTCGCCGCTTGATGTTTTTTGCCCTTCGAATTTATCAGCATAATAAGTAACCGTGGTTGATTGATAAGCGGAGGAAGTGTTGCCTTTGTTGGCACCACAGGAATACAAGACAAGGCTCAAAAGGACTAAAAATAACAGATGGGTAGTTTTGGTGCGTGCAGTGGTTTTTATCATTTGTCTCTATTTCAGGCTGGTGTAAAGATTAAGTTTCTTTTCTTCATTTTAAAGTTTTCAAAAATACTTTTTTAAAATTCAGGAAGAAAGCTCCTGGACAAAGTTTATTGTTATTTTGTTATTTAATAATAAACTTTGTTTGACAACAGTCTTTTAATTTTCCGAAATTTATTTTTACACCTTTGAAACCGCTTTTAACCCATAAAAAAACTCCACTTTCGCAAGTGGAGTTTCGTTTTAAAGAATGGTGAGGAGACCGAGATAGGGACTGTTGCAGCCCGACTTTTCAGCGGCGTTGTTAAGGTACATCCAGACATGCACGTCTAAACCTGTGTAAAATGCGGGCAGTATCACCTGTGCTGCCAGATCTGCTCTCGTGGCGATCGCCTGGTAGATCTCGAAATTTCCAAGCTCTTCATTATAGCAGACCACATTGGCAACATCGGTTGCACTGGCGTTGCCCTGCAAACTGTTGTCTTCCCAGATGAAATTTACAGTGTTTCCCGCTGCCGGTGTTCCCACCACATTTTGAAATCCTGCCAATTCTCCCTTGGTGATCAGAATTTTGTTGTACACGAGTTCCGGCACATTCGCTACCACAAGCAAAGCATTGTCGAGCATGTAAGATGCCGCCAGATTTACTCTGGATTTTGCGCCACTGCCCATGCCAAAATATTGGTTTTGGATGGTTTTGAGCGGTTGCAAAAACTGGATCACCAGTTTGAACTTGGCTTGCTGAAGCAATTGGTTTTCCGTCGGCTTTCGGCCGCTTTTTTTAGGCCGGCTCCGGATGATGTCTTTCCCTCTGAAATTCGCACCTACAACGGTACCTACTTTTCCACTGAATCCTCCAAGGATCCCTTTTGTAATTGTTGCCATCTTATTGGTTTTTATGGTTATTAGAGCGAAGATAGATCAGAAAACCCTACCATATATCACCTTTGAAAAACCTGACCGCCTTTGACCGTTTTTGACTGCATTTGACCGATTGCTTTTGCAATCCTTCGACAATGCTACCTGCTTTCTTCGACAACGCTTCGATAAAAAGATGTTTTTGTCGAAGAACGGCCGAAGGAGGGTCGAAGAAAGGGGGTGCGAGGTGCGGGTTGCGGGGTGCGGGGTGCGAGGTGCGAGGTGCGAGGTTTGGGGTTCGGGGTGCGAGGTTCGGGGTGCGAGGTGTTGGATGCTGGGTGCGGGTTGCGAGGAGCGAGGTGTTGGATGCTGGGTGCGGGATGCGGGTTGCGAGGTTCGAGTTGAAAAATGGTAGCAAAATTTAAAAGTTCTTGGTAGAAAAAAGAGTTTTTCAAAAGTTTTATATTTTCCAAAAAAGGGTGATGTTTTACTTCTACTGTAAATTAACTATTCACCATTCACCATTGACTATTGACCATTGACCATTGAATATTAACGATCGCCCATTACCTATCGCTCATTACCTATTGCTCATAAACCTAAAAAAAAAGCCCTCATTGATTGAAGGCTTTGTTGAAAAATGATTTTGGGTAATAGATCTTACCCCGAATTTTCTTGTGTGGGATCAAATTTGATTTCCTGATCCTGTGCAGCGTACTGTCGCTCGCGTTGAGCATTTTTTTCAAATCTGCATTGTCGTAATACTGTACGTTTTCCAGCGGCAATGTTTTTAAAGCGCCTAAGATTTCGGTAAGGATCACCACTACGGTTTCTAAGGTCACTTCTTCCGGCTCATTGGGTTCGTTATTAGTTTTCATAGTTTTTTTTGTTTAAATTGAGATTATGGTTTTTGTTTTTAAAAGTCAGTGAATAGAGCTGGTGAACGATGGAGAAGCAAGTTGGTTAAAATCAGGAAGAATTCCTATGGGTTTTCACGGTATTTGTTGGGGTGAAAGAACGGAGATTTGATTTTGGAGATTTGGTTTTAAAGTAATGTTTTGGATTTTATTTTATAAATATAAAGTAATAAATATCAATTTTTTATAATTACCAGATCACCACATTAGCTTAGCATTAGACGTTTTTTTTGTTCTTTTGCCTTGAAGCAAAATGAACCAAAAGTTCAAGACTGGAAACTCCACCTAAAAATTAAAACTTGAGCCTAAAACTTCCGAAATTTATCTCGTCCTCAAGACGAGACTCGGGCGGAAATGTCAATTCTGATTCTTATCATTATTTTTGCCGCCACTCAAACACCGGAAGTTTTTTTACGGCTCAACTTCTAATTTTCTTAACGGCTTCGTTTCCGAGGTCGGGGGAAGTAAATTTAAAATTAGCACATTAACACATCATCGAATTTTCAAATTTTTCTTGTTCTTTTGCCTTGAAGCAAAATGAACCAAAATTGCCTCATCATTTTATTAATTTAAGGAATCGGCGAATCTTCGATTTCAAGACTGGAAACTTCGCCTAAAAATTAGAACCTGAGCCTAAAACTTCCGAAATTTATCTCGTTCTCAAGACGAGACTTGAGCGGATTATAAAATGTTTCTTCAAGCACTGATTATTGCCGCTCTTCGAACACCGGAAATTTTTTTTCGGCTCAACTTCTAATTTTCTTAACGGCTTCGTTTCCGAGGTCGGGGAAAGTGATTTTTAGATTATCACGTTAGCAACTCATCAAATTCTAATTTTCTTAACGGCTTCGTTTCCTGGGTCAGGGAAGTACATTTAAAATTAACACATTAACACATTATCGAATTTTCAAATGTTTTTTTGTTCTTTTGCCTTGAAGCAAAATGAACCAAAAGTTCAAGACTGGAAACTCCACCTAAAAATTAAACTTGAGCCTAAAACTTCCGAAATTTATCTCGTCCTCAAGACGAGACTCGGGCGGAAATGTCAATTCTGATCCTTATCATCATTTTTGCCGCCACTCAAACACCGGAAGTTTTATTACGGCTCAAATTCTAATTTTTTTAACGGCTCCGTTTCCGAGGTCGCAAAGATTGATTTTCGAATTAGCACATTATCAAATTAGCACATTGAAAAATCTTCAAATGCTTTTGTGAGGGTTTGTTGAGAAGGGTTTGTTTAGAGAAGTTGACCTTAAGTTAATGAGAGATTGATCTAAAATTGTTATTTCCAGCGCACGCTTACGATGATCTCATTTTTTCTGTCCAGAACCTGGTAGGGTGCGTTGTAACCTAAAAAGCGGAAGTTGCCGAAGTATTCGATGTTTTTTGCTTCTAGAGATTTTTTTAATTTTGCCGCGTATTTTTTGAGGTCTTCATCATTGGCATAGCCGCCAAACTGAATGGCTGCCACATATTCTTCGGGCGTGGTCTCAATTTTAATGGCTGAATTATCAGGTTTTGGCAGATTGTCTTTCGTATATTCAGCCGGCATTACAAAACTCATGGAGGATTGCGAATCATTAATATCCATTCGAACCGGTGAGGTCATGGCGATGCTTTTTTTAGACTGGTTTCCACCAAAAATAAAAGAAGCCAAGGTTCTAAAACCTGATGATGATAATTCTTTATAGGATTTCGCATTCATTGAAACAGTCGCCATCGTAGCGGGTGGATATTTTCGGATCTCAAAATCTGTTTCTTTTTTGAGGATTTCGTAGGGTTGGGTTTCCGTTTTTGCCATGATAAAATAAATTTGAGTCCCGAAGAAGAGGACGGTTATTGCGATGAGTAGAATGATAAAATTTTTCATGATCCAGAACATTTAGATGGTTAATATTTCAAAATGAGCAGCGGACAAGTCCTCCCCTTTTAGTCTTGCTTATATTTTGCCCGCGATTTGATTTTTTCCTCTTCTCTGTCCAGCAGAAGTTGCGCAATTATTTCTGCAGACCGCACCGCAGTTTCCTTATTTTCAGCCAGCTTTATTTTTAGTTTCTGTTCAGAAATATCCACACGATAAAGAATGCTCAACAATCTGTTGAAATCATTCCGGATGAGGTCATCTATAAATGCAACCAAAGCTTCGAATTGTTTGGTATTAGATTTTTCTTCTATTTGAAGATTAGTGATAACGTTGATTAATGCTTTATTGTTTTCCATTTTATTTCATTCAAATTAATGCAAATGTCTCCTGCTTCAAAAATTGCGATAAATAGCAGTCAGTCATCGATCACGAATTTCAAAATGCCGTGAATAAAAACTCGTGGACGACCGCTCCTTTCTACACTAAATTTAAACAATATTTTATAATTTATTTTATATCATTCTGTATAATATTGCGGTCGCTGAACCTATTGCGGTGCTTGAGCTAGTTCTGGTGCCTGAGCCTGTCGAAGGCACAGCAAAAGTGGTTTCGACAGGCTCAACCACCATGACAAGCTCAACCACCACGAGGACGGCAAACCATCAAACAAAAAGGAAATATCGTTAAAAAGCAAATGTTCCTCGGTGCCTGAGCCTGTCGAAGGCACCGCAAAAGTGGTTTCGACAAGCTCAACCACCAAAAAAAATCTAATCAACAAATAAAAGCTCAACCACCGTAATGATATGTAAATGATCTTGATACCGAATTCGTTGCGATACCTGCTCGGTGCTTGAGCTTGTCGAAGGCACCACGAAAGATTCAACCACCACTTTGAAGATTTTTAGACAAAAGCGGCAAATCTTCATGTCTATTTTCAATCAGAGCTTCTTTTTTCGAACGGCTCCAACCTTGAACTTGTTTTTCCCTGTAAAATGCATCTGCAATGTTCTGATATTCTTCATAATAAACCAGGACTACCGGGAGACTTTTTCTGGTGTGGTTAGATCCTTCTCCGCTTTGATGTTGCGCTAATCGTAATTCAAGATTTACAGTACTACCAGTATAGTAACTGTCATCCGCACATTTTAAAATATACATAAATCCTTTAGCCATTATCTGGTTTGTTTTTATTGAAACAATTAATTCGCGTTGTCTGAGCTAGTTCTGTTCTGGTGCCTGAGCCTGTCGAAGGCACAGCAAAAGTGGTTTCGACAGGCTCAACCACCATGACAAGTTCAGCTAATACGAGGAAGACAACCCATCTTATAAAAAGTACATATCGTTAAAAAACAAATATCTCCCGGTACCTGAGCCTGTCGAAGGCACACATAAGTGGTTTCGACAGGCTCAAACACTATGATAAATTCAGCTAATACGAGGAGGACAACCCATCTTATAAAAAGTCAATATCGTTAAAAAACAAATATCTCCGGGTGCCTGAGCTTGTTCTGGTGCCTGAGCCTGTCGAAGGAACAGCAAAAGTGGTTTCGACAGGCTCAACCACCATGATAAGTTCAGCTAATACGAAGACGACAACCCATCTCATAAAAAGTAAATATCGCTAAAAAACAAATATCTCCGGGTGCCTGAGCTTGTCGAAGGCACAGATACTTGGTTTCGACAAGCTCAACCACCGCGAGGATGGCAACCCATTATTTAAAAGAAAAATTCGTTAAAGCGCAGATACATCCAAAAAAGACCTCTTATTTTAAGATTAAATTTAAAGAATATTTTCCAGTCTATTTTACATCATTCCGTGAAAAATTTCTAACTTAATGATTTGAATATTATATGGTTTTTGAAAAATTTAATTACTTTCAAATAGAAAAAGAAAAAGCTACTTTCGAAGCTTTTCTTTAAAATGCTATCTATTATTTTGTTAGAAGGCTTTTTAAACTTAACAGGAAATAATTTAAAACATAGAATTAAAACTGATTCACGTAATCGTCGATCGTTTTCAATTCCTCTCTGCTTAAATGAATGTCAATGGATTTTGCATTTTGCTTTGCCTGTTTGGCATTTCTCGCTCCTGCCAAAGCGATGGTAATTCCGCGTCTTTCAATGGTCCATCGTAGAACCAACTGGCTTAAACTTGCTTCATGCGAGTCGGCGATTGGTTTTATTTTCGCCAAAAGGTCGTTGGTCTTTTTAACGAAATCAGGTTTAAAGTGCACCAGATCAGCTCGGTGATCGCCTTCCGCAAATTGATGTCCGGGCTGAATTTTTCCAGTTAACAAACCTCTTTCCATGGGACTGTAGGCTAAAATAGATTTGCCATTCTTGATACAGTAAGGAACCGTCTCCTCTTCAATTCCTCTGGTCACCATGCTGAACGGAATTTGATTGGAAACGATATTCACGGCTTCGCCAGCTTTTGCCATTTGGTCTGCAGTGTAATTACAAACGCCCGCAAATCTCACTTTTCCCTGTTCGATCAACCTTGCAACCACTTCAAAAGTTTCATCAATCGGTGTGGTTACATCCGGCCAATGGATCTGGTATAGATCAATATAATCGGTACCAAGTCTTTTTAAACTTTGCTCACATTCATAGATGACGCTTTCTTTTCCGGCGTATTTATAAATATCAATTTTATTCCCGTCGTTGTCTTTAGAATGCATGCCCAAAGTTCCTTTCGTTAGATCCCAACGCATTCCAAATTTGGTTAGGATCTGTACTTGATCCCGGGAAATTCCTTTGATCGCCTCTCCGACGATTTCTTCACTGACTCCCTGTCCGTAAACCGGCGCTGTATCGATGGAAGTCACGCCTAAATCGTAAGAAGATCTGATGGCTTCAATGGCATCGTTTCGATCGGTACTTCCCCACATCCAGCCGCCTGCAGCCCAGGCTCCAAAAGTGATTGCTGATAATTGGAGTTCGCTGTTTCCTAATTTTCTATATTCCATTTTTTAATTTTTGCTTAATTGAGCATCGAATTGATACCAGTATTATTAGCAACAATAATTTGACCACGAAGGTGATCATTGAATCTTAAATTTCAATGAGCAAAATAGCAACCATGTATTCCTACTATTAATTTGCTTTTAATAAAAAATAAGTAGTTTTTGTCTGAAACAAAAGATTTCAAGTAAAAGCCAATCACTTTTTATGTTTTCTTCATTAAAAAAGTTTAAACTCCTTCTTTAAATTAAAGTCTGAAAGTAAAGATCATTTTGTACCTCATATTTTGTATGCTATACTTCGGTCTTTTCCCAAGAAATGATATCTTTAACGTCAATTAAAAACTATGGAAATGGCATCATTAAGGCGAGAACTCCCAAATTCTAAAAATTATAATGACAAAAAATAGTATGAAAAAACTCCTCCAGTCAAGTTTTCTTTTAGTCCTGCTCACTGCATTATCTACTGTAAATGCGCAAACCGCTGTAAAAGCCGTTCCTGTTTTTGAAAATGGGCAAGCTCAAATTGTTCCGGAATTTAAAGATGCCGACAAATGGATCAGAACTGATCTTTGGGTAGAAACTTCTTTTGATACAGACGGTGATGGTAAAAAAGACCGCATGTATGTGGATGTGACCCGACCTTACCAAACCGAAACGGAAGGACTAAAACTGCCTGTAATTTATGAATCTAGTCCGTACTATTCCGGGGTTGCACCTGATATAGAAGGAGGTTACTGGGATGTCAATCATGAATTGGGAGTGGCTGGAAAAGCTCGTGTTCACGCAGAAGTTGTTCGAACAGGAACCCGTCCAATTATTTCAAACTCACAGACTGCAACCTGGGTTCCGCGTGGTTTTATTGTGGTTCATTCCTGTTCTCCGGGTACCGGTTTGTCCCAAGGTTCCCCTACTGTGGGTGGCGAAAATGAGTCTTTGGCGCCGAAAGCCGTTATCGACTGGCTGAACGGAAGAGCAAACGGCTATACTTCTGCAGACGGAAATGAAAAAGTAAAAGCCTACTGGACGACCGGAAAAGTGGGAATGACTGGAACTTCCTACAACGGAACAATTCCGCTCGCCGCAGCAACAACGGGTGTAAAAGGTTTGGAAGTTATCATTCCTGTTGCGCCAAACACTTCTTACTATCATTACTACCGTTCCAACGGATTAGTGCGTTCACCGGGAGGTTATTTGGGAGAAGATATTGATGTGCTGTACGATTTTATTCACAGTGGTGACGAATCGAAACGTGCGTACAGCAATTTAAAAATTCGGGACACCGAAATGAAAAACGGCATGGATAGAATTACGGGGGATTACAATGATTTCTGGGCTGGACGTGATTATCTGAATCAAATGGGAAAGATGAAAGCCGCAATGCTCATGTCTCACGGTTTTAATGACTGGAATGTGATGCCCGAACACAGTTACCGCATCTATAAGAAAGCCGAAGAAATGGGTTTAGAAACCGCAATTTACTACCACCAGAATGGCCACGGCGGACAACCACCCCTGGAAATGATGAACAAATGGTTCACTCATTATCTATTTGGGATCGATAACGGCATTCAAAAAGAAGAGAATAAAGCCTTTATTGTTCGGGAAAATGATGACGTGAGCAAACCAACTCCTTACAAGGATTTTCCAAATCCAGAAGCTAAACCCGTCACCTTTTATTTAACAAAAGGCGCACCAAAAACTGGAGGTTTAATGACCACTAAATCTTCCAGCCAAGGGAAAGAAACGTTAGTCGATAATTATTCATTTGATGGTGCAAGTTTAGCCAAAGCAGAAAATACGGATCACCGCTTATTATATGTGAGTCCAAAACTTATGCAGGACGTTCATCTTTCGGGAGTTCCCAGAATCACCATTAAATTAGCAAGCAGCAAACCTGCGGCAAACTTATCGGTCTGGTTGGTTTCATTGCCCTGGAATGAAGGACGAGCCACGAAAATAACAGACAATCTGATCACCCGCGGTTGGGCAGATCCGCAAAACCATGCTTCCATAAGAAAGGGCGAACCTCTACTGCCAGGAAAATTCTATGAGGTATCTTTTGATTTAATGCCCGATGATCAAATCATTAAAAAAGGACAACAAATAGGATTAATGATATTTTCCAGCGATAAGGAATTCACCTTGAATCCGGAACCGGGTACAGCATTAACAGTTGAGCTGGAAGGAACAATGTTGACTTTGCCTATAGTGGGCGGTGCGGAAGCTTTTGCAAATGCAGTAAAAGAAAATTAATTCATTATTTTAATTTCTGAGATTTAAAACCAAAGAGAAAGTCTGGAAATTCTTTGTTCCAAAACTGGAAATCAATTACTGAAATTGTGATAATAAAGACTAATCACCGATAAATTAAACTAGCGAAATTATTTATTAAAAAAGGAAGCTCCTAACGAAGCTTCCTTTTTGTTTCCAGACGATTTACTCTATTATCGGTTCCAGTAAATCATCTTTAGTGTATTTCACGGACATTATATAAACTTACGGATGTCGTGTTGAGAACAAGTTATCAATAGCGTATTTACCAAATTGTGATGCGGTCTTTTTTCGGCAAGAACATTTTATTGCTTTCTTTGACATCAAATGCCTCATAAAAAGGAGTCGTGTTCATCAACGGACCATTAACACGCCAAAGTGGTGGCGAATGCGGGTTATTGTTGATCCATAAACGGAGGAATTCATCCTTCATCTTCACCTTCCAGATCTTAGCGACCGACATGAAGAATCTTTGATCCGGCGTCAAACCATCAATTTTGGTGGAACCCTGCCCTTCTTTAGTCATTTTAAAAGCGTCGTAAGCCACCGCGATTCCGGCAATATCGGCCGTATTTTCTCCAACAGTCATGGCGCCATTGATGGGTATATTGTCTAAAACCGTAAAGGTGCTGTACAGATCAATAACCTGTTGAATTCTTGATTTAAACTGTGCATAATCTTCTTTGGTCCACCAGTTTTTCACATTGCCTTCTTTGTCGTATTGTGCACCTTGATCATCAAAAGTGTGCGTGAGTTCGTGACCGATGACCATTCCAATACCGCCATAGTTCAAGGCATCGTCGGCGTCATTATCAAAATAAGGGGACTGTAAAATACCGGCGGGAAAAACGATCTCATTTGCGGAGGGATTATTATATGCCGTAACCGTGGATGGTGTGGTAAACCATTCCGATTTATCTACTGGTTTGCCCAGTTTTGCAATTTCAATTTGATAATCAGCAGCCGAGGCAGACATTAAATTCTCAAAGTAAGTATCTATTAAGATATTGACTTTGCTGTAATCTTTCCATTGGTCAGGATATCCAATTTTCTTTGTGATGGCAGCCAGCTTTTCTTTCGCTTTTTGTTTGGTAATTAAACTCATCCAGTCCAGTTTATCGATCCGTGCAGCATAAGCTTTTTGCACATTATCGACCAAAACCGCCATCCGTTTCTTCGCAGCTTCCGGAAAATATTTCTTCACATACAATTGTCCCAAAGCCTCACCCAAATGATTATCAACCGCACTTGCCATGATCTCGCCGCGCGTTTTTTGTACGGCCTGACCCGAAAGCACTTTATTAAAATTAAAGTCAGCATTCACAAAAGCTTTGCTTAAATCACCGGAATAGCTTGAAATCGTACTTGCTTTGAGATACAGTTTCCAGTTTTGAATTGGAACAGACTTTAAAAGACCATTTAGTTTTTCGTAATAGGCAGGTTGAGCAATATCAATGGAATCAGTTTGAGCACCGATGTTTTTTAGAAAAACTTTCCAGCCAATATTGGGCTGTTTTTTCTCCAGATCTGCGATCGCCATCATGTTGTAGTTTGCATGAACATCCCGGCGTTCAACTCTGGTTTTATGGGAAGTGGCAATTTGCCTGTCAATGTCATAAATGATCTCTGCATTCTTTTTAGAAGTTGCTGCGTCGGTGCCCGTCAATTGAAACAAGGTAGAAAGGTAGGTTTTATAGGCATTCTGTATGGCAACAGTTGGTGCATCTGATTTAAAGTAGTAATCCCGATCCGGCAATCCAATTCCAGTTTGGTAACTGTGCGCAATGTTCATACTGCTGTTTTTATCATCGGGTCCAACTCCGAACGACATGATGGAACCATTTCCCACTTTAATTTCATTTGCGACAAAAGTCATTAAAGACGGAATATCCCGAATGGCATCAATTTTCGCAAGCGTTGGCTTGATCGGTTCGTAACCCCGTTTTTCAATAGTAATCGTATCCATTCCGGAGGCATAGAAATCGCCTACTTTCTGTTCAATGCTTCCTGCAGGAAACTGACCTTTTGAAACACTTTCCAAAATTCCCTGTAAGCGCATCCTCTGCGGATAATTCATAAACATATAGGCGCCAACTCCGGCTTGCGTTGCAGGAATAGGCGTCGCGTCGTACCACTTCTTATTGACGTACATAAAAAAGTTATCGCCAGGTTTGATGGTCGTGTCTAAACCACTGATCTCCGTGGCTTTCTTTTCCTGAGCAATGCTCGTGGAAAACGTAAATAGTGCAAGAAAAAAAATAAGGATGTTTTTCATAATGTAAATGATATCGGTAAGAAATTTATTCAGCTGTTCAAAATTATGCAATTTAAGTTTCAAATGTTTATGTTACCGGCAAAAATATTTGGATAGAACAATTTAAACAAAAAAGCCTTCAAAATATTACATTCTGAAAGCGATCTCAATTATTATCTAATCCCTGCCGAGTGCAAAAGCACTTGTTTTGTTTTAGTTTCTTGCTGCTTTTTTATCCTCATTAATGGTGAGCTGACCTTTATTTATTTTTAAGCTTTCCGTTTCAAACAATTCTTTTCTTAGAAAAGTACTTGAAAACCGATGGCGTCGTTCGTTGAAATATAAAGTGATATTGCTGTTCTCACAATATTCCCGGCCCGTAAAATTTTTATCTTTATATTCGTCACCCACGATCCTCACATCGATCTGATAGAGTTTCAAAATATCTTCAAGATCTTTTTCGGTAGTGTAAGGAATTATTTCGTCTACATATTTACAGCCCTTCAACTGAATATATCGTTCTACAACGGTTTGGGCAGGTTTGTTTTTTTCGGGTCGGTCGATCGTAGGATCGGTTTGCAAACCAACGATCAAATAATCGCACTGGTTTTTTGCTTCTGCGAGCATTCGAATATGACCCGCATGTAAGAGATCAAAAGCGCTAAAAGTGATGCCAATAATCTGTTTTGAATTTTCCATTTTTATTTGTTTTGTTTTTTAGGCTTTCTCTTTTGCGAAAGCATTCAACACTTTTAATTGTTGCTCTTTGATCGAATTGATATATTCAAGATGCGGAATTCTGTTGTTCGATAAATCCAGATCAAAAATCCCACACTGGCTGTAGCGAGAAAGATCATCCCAATCAGGACGGTCTGTCACCGGATAAATGCATATGCCAAAAAATTCTACACCGTCTTTCTTGGCCGACAGACACTGCCCGGAAATCTCTTCCAGCCAGTCGATCCTGCCCTCGCCAAAATGCCCGGTTTCCGATAAGAAGATCGGTTTTCCATATCGCTGATAAACGTCGGTGATTAAATTCTTTAAAGGAACTCTTTTCTGCAAAGGATCGGGCCAATAAACCGTTTCACCACCTTCAACCCATTGACAATTCCAGTAATAATTTAAGCCAAAAACATCCAGTAAAGTCTCATCTCCACCCAGTTCGGGACAAATCCTTCCGCTGATCATGTCCACCGCTTCAAACTGATAATCATTAACCTTCAAAAAATCCGCGTACGTTTGAGATTCGTTCTGATGAACTTTTACCAGAGGTTCTACCAAAATTACGGTCGCCGCAGGATCTTCTCGTTTGATTGCCTTTATTCCAAGAATAGCGGCCTTACACAGATGGTATTTCATATCCCAACCACTGTGTTCTAAATAAGGAACCGTTCCGCGCGCATCCCCGGAAAACCAGGCCAGAAAACTGATCTCATTTGCCGGAACGATCAATAAGGGTTGTGAAGAATTATTTTTATAAAATTTGACAAAGGCAGTACAGAGCGCTACAAAACGGTCACAAAATTTTGGATGCGTCGGAAAAAGATCATCAGGATATCCAAAATGGATCAAATCCCAAATCTGTTGAATTCCCAGTTTCTCGGCGATCTGAATTCGATTTAAAACTTCAGAAAAATCAAATTCATAAGGTTTCTTTTCGACCGAATTCCATGAAATTCCTTCGCGTACGGTTGAAATCCCCATATCGAGAAGCAACCGATAATCTTCCTCGGTTCGAATGTCATGCTCGGTGATTCGCAGCATATTTACGCGTTCACCTGATCGGTTGAGGTGATCAGCACATTCGAAACCACCCATAAAATAGGTTTTAAACGGATTATGCATTTTGAAGTTTTTCCGTTTTTTTGAATTCTAACTGTTCAAATAAATCCAGAGCGTTACGAAAAGCCTGATCCATATTGAAATATTTGTAGTTTGCCAGTCTTCCAACAAAATAAACATCGATCAGCTGATCAGCTTCTGCTTTGTACTTCGCATAGATTTCCTGGTTTTTTTGATTGGGAACCGGATAATAAGGTTCGCCTTCATCTACCGTAAATTCTTTGACAATGCTGGTTTTAGCAGACTTCTGATTTCCGAAATGTTTGTATTCTACAATTCGGGTGAACTCAACATCCTGTCCCGGGTAATTAACCACAGAATTCTCCTGGAAATACTCCTGATCCAGATCTTCGCGCACAAAATTGATGGATCGGTATTCTAATTTCTCTTTTAATTTTTCACTAAATGCAAAAAAACGATCGATCGGTCCCGTGTAAAAAAGTTTATCATACCCTGATAATTGATCCTGAACTTCAAAATAATCTGTATTTAACAAGATCTGAATATTCGGATTATTCAAAATATTTTTAAATAGTTTGGTGTAACCACCTTTCGGTAAGGCTTGATGAACATCTGAAAAATAACGGTCATCGTAATTGTCTCGCACCGGAATTCTTTCCAGCACAGAAGCGTGCAGTTCAACAGGATATTTGTCCCACTGTTTTTTGGTGTAATGTTTAAACATTTTGTCATACAGCACTTCTCCTACTCTATTGAGAACGGCTTCTTCTCCGTTTTTAGGCTGATCAAATGCAATCCTGTTTTTTTGAAGCCAACGCTGCATTTCGTTTTCATTCTTAATGTTTTCGTTAAACAAGGTATTCACCGTCGTGATATTTACCGGAATCGGAACGGTTTTATCATCCACTCTCGCGATCACTTTATGCTGCCAGGAATACCAGTCGGAAAATTGATTAACGTACTTCCAAACGCCTTCATCATTGGTATGAAAAAGATGGGCACCGTATTTTGAAGTTAGAATTCCGTTCTCGTCGTAGTAATCAAAACAGTTTCCGGCGATGTGATCTCTTTTTTCGATCATCAACACGCTTTTTCCAATGGAGGCATATCTTTCCGCCAGAACAGCACCGGAAATTCCTGCGCCTATTATTAATATATCAAAGTCTTTCATGCTAAAATCTCACTTATTATTGAAGTCATTTTGTTTGCGGTCAAATCCCAGGAAGTTTTCCGCAGGATCTCGTCATATTTTTCTTTAAGGTTTCTCACAGGATTTTTTACGGCTTCTGCAAAATCATCTGCATCATCTACCAATGATACGCAATGACTGTAGTCCTGCACAACATCTGTAATTTTTGTAGAAATAATGGGTTTGTAAGCACACATATATTCCAGTGTTTTCGTCGGGCTGATAAATTTGGTAGCATCATTTAAAGCAAAAGGCATCATGGCAAAATCGAAATGATTTAAATAATTGGGCAACTCATCATAGGATTTCATGCCCAGATAGAAAATATTTTCTGCTTGCGGCAGTTCGTGTTCTTCAATTTTACAGATGGGACCGATCATCACGAAGGAATGGTTCGGTAACTTGGCGGCAGATTTTTGCAACAAATCCAGATCAATTCGTTCATCAATTACGCCGTAATACCCAATAATTGGAGAAGGAATATTTTTCATATCCTCCGGAATTTCTGTAGCATTCGTTTCCGAAAAGTGATTTACTTCTACGGAACTCGGGAAGCAGTGAACGTTATGATGTTTCAGTTTTTTCGATTCGTAAAGCGATTTGCCACCCGTGTAAACGACATCTGCCGCAGAAAGTAATTTATTTTCCTGTTGGATCAACTCCTGAGAAGCACCTTTAAAAAGCGATAATTCATCCATGCAATCATAAACAATGGTTTCAAAGTCAAAAGTTTCCAGAACATCGACAAAAGCAGCAGAATAAAACCAGCCTACCGGATAAATTTTATTTTTTAAAAGAGGTTTTATGTAGGCACTCAATTCGCTCAAGTGATCAATTTCGGGTTGCAGAATGTGAAGCGAGGGAGAAATTTCTTTAATATTTAAATTTCTGTTTTCTCTTTTACCGACAGGTTCTTCTATGACTAAAACCTTATATTTTTTTGAAAGTCGGGAAATTAAATGTTGTGGTCTTTGGTAAACAAAATCCCAACGAAGATGACAAAAAACGATCAGATCATATTCCGTCAGTTTTAGGTCGTTGTTAAATTTATACATAATTTTATCTAAGATTTATGGTTAAGTAAAATTAGATATTAGTCCCTTAAAAATTAACCCTATGAAGTTTATTATAGATGCATATGGTTTTATATCAGTCGCTAAGGGAATTATCTTTGGAAAAGTCAATACCTTCGGTTAGTGAAAAAATTGGAACAAATTTTATTCCAAAAACATTATAAAAAACTGGTTTTCAAAACAATCCTTCAAAAAAATTACGGTAATCTTATGAAATTTTTATCTGAACGTACAAGTACTCAACTATTTCTCAATTTTCCTCTTTTGAGTGAGCTAAAATATAGTGTGGTGATTCCTGTAAAAAATGAAGAACTCAATATTTTAGAAACTTTAAATGCTTTTCTACTCCAGGAAACTTTAAATGGGGAATTTTTTGATTGTAAAACGTTTGAGATCTTAATTTTGGCCAATAACTGTGCTGACCATTCAGTTTCCATTATTAATGATTTCAAAAGGAAAAATCCGGAGCTGACTATTTATATAGAGGAAGTTACTTTATTACCAGATCAGGCAAATATCGGCTTCGTGCGGAAAATATTGATGGATGCTGCATTTCATCGGCTGCAAAAAAATGGTGGTGGCATCATCTTGACGACAGATGGTGATACTTCTGTAGCAAAAGACTGGATCGCTCAAAATATTTTTGAGATCGAAAGCGGTGCAGATGCTGTTGGCGGAAGAATCTTACTCAAGCCGAAAGAATTAAATGAACTGGATCACGCTGCAAAAACGCTCCATTTTAAAGATGAAAAATACCAGCTTTTGGTTGCGGATTTTGAAGCAAAAATTTTAAATGAACCTCACGATCCTGCGCCAAAACATCATCAGCATTTTAACGGAAGTTTTGCGGTAACTACGGAATGTTATGAAAAATCTGGCGGAATACCGAATGTGACTCATTTAGAAGACTGTGCGTTTTTTGAACAGCTGCAGTTCATTGATGCAAAAGTTCGGCACAGTTTCAAGGTGGTCGTTCATACTTCCGCAAGATGCATTGGTCGAACGGAGGTTGGACTTTCTTACCAACTCAACGAATGGAAAATGATCGGCAAGAATGGCGCTAAAGTATATGTTGAATCTTCTGAAGCTGTGTTAGAAAGACTTCTTCTGAAGAAAAAATTACTGGATCTCTGGGAAAGAAGAGAAATTTCTAAGCTTACTATTCAATCCGAATTTAATAGAATGTTCCCGGAAATGAGCCTTAAAAACGACGCTCACCTTTCCATTTTTAATTATTCTTATTTTGGAGCTTGGTATGCTGAAATTTTAAAAATAGTAAAAGACGAATGGACAAAAAAAGATACATTGATTTTTATAGATAAGGCAGTCAACGATTTGGAAACGCTGCTTCAAAATTATGAGATCACCAATTTTTCCCAGACATCAATTCGGTAATTTTCTGCTCTGCTGCTGAAAACATTTTTCATCTTTCCTTCCATTACCCTCGCAAAAGAGTGGTGAACTTCGTCACCGGTTTGAGGATAATCATGAACTATTGGCAGCCAGTGGATCAGTGCAATATTTCCCTGAACCGCTAAATTTTTGTATAGTTTTTTTATCGAACTTTCCCAATCTGAGGGTGATAAATAGTAGGCAACTTCTGAGATCATGATCAGATCATAATCATTTGAGGGCAGTTCATCTGCAAAACTTAATTTTTGAAAGGTTACATTTTCCTCATCAGCGCAGCGTTTTTTTGCTTGTTCTAAAGCTTTGTCAGAAACATCGGTCGCCAGTAATTGTTTACATCTTTTGGCAAGAAGCTCCGTGAGAACACCAATTGAACATCCGATCTCCAGTGCATTTTCGTATTCTTTTTTTGGAAGTGATGCTAGCGTTGCCTCATATTTTTTTGATTCGTATTCACTGGTTTCAAAATCCCAGGGATCGTCGTTTGCTTCATATACTTTCTTAAAATATTCTGAATCTAAAGATTTTTTTTCTGCCATCATTTTGAGATAAAGAAGGTTTCGTAAGGAACATTAAATTGATGGAGCATTTCTTCAGAGATTCGAAAACCATGTGGATCGTCACTTATTAAAGAAGTTGTTTGAGAAAGATGAGCTGCAATTGCTTTCTGTTTCTGGTCAAGAACACTTGTTATATTTAATCGAAAAGGCATTGCTTCCTCATTGGTGGGCGAATCGTCCACAGTTCCCAGTTGATCCAACCAAATTGGGTATTCATAGATCTTTGCGTTTTCTGTTATTGCAGCCTGAATTAATTGAAAAGCCGCCTGATGATCGGGATGTGGATCGCGTCGCCAGGGAACAAAAATGCTTTGCGGTCTTATAATACTCAGAATTTTATTGATGTTTTTCAGCGCATCATCAAAACCTTCACTCGATTGATCAGGGACACTTCGATCTTTAAAACGACAAAAAATAATATTCTGCGCCTCAACACCAAGAAAAGCCGCTGCATTTACCAATTCATTTTCCCGAATATCACGCAATCGTTCTGCAGGATATTCTTTGCTGTTGGGATGCGATAATGTTCCGTCGCTCAGCAATAAAATATAAACATTTTGTCCATATTTGCGGAGCAGAGCAATGACACCACCGCAACCCAAACTTTCGTCGTCCGCGTGTGGCGCAACGATCAAAGTATTTCCAAAGCCTGTCACACACTGTTCCGGCGCAAGCGGAATATTTTCAAAATCAAGATGATCCATTTTTAAAGTATATTTTTTTTAATTTTTTTTGAGAAGACAGTATTCAAATTTTTAGTTTGCAAACTGTATCTTCCAACCTCGGCCAAAGCAGCATCCGGAGCAGGTTGACGAAGATAAGTGGTAAGATCGCGAATAATTCTTTCAAAATGATAAGGACTGTTCAAACCTCTTGCACCCACAGATTTTGCACAGAGTTCCATCACTTCCAGGCAGATTTTTTCGATGGCAGTTCGCATCATGTTTGCCATACATAAAAGTTTCTGGCTATTTTTTTCCGTGGGATGATCATGATAGAGATCAAGTTCGGCTGCGGCATTTTTAAGCCACAGATTTCCGGTTGCAACAGCGATCGTCATTTCACCGATGCGGGTTTTTTGGAAAGGATCTTCTGTTCTCTGCAACTGCTGTAAATATTTAATGGTTTCCGATAAAAGTCTTTCTGCAGCGCCCAACTGAATTGCTGCAAAACGAATTGCTCCGCCGCTAAAACAAGGCTGCCTGTAGTAATCTCCAGCTTTCCCGAGTAAATTATTTTGTGGAATTTTTGCTTTGAAAAAATTGATTTTATAACTTCTGCTCGACCGCATTCCCATCGGATTCCACCAACTTGCATCAATTTCTGATTTCACTTGATCGAATTTAACGATGGCCATTTGCCAGGAACCATCTGGAAGTGCAGCGGTAATAAGAGGTCTGGAAACAAAACCGCAACCTGTGGCAAAAGTTTTTGCGCCGTTCAAGTGGTAATTTCCATTTTTTTTGAACTTTAAAAAAGTTCCGTCTTTTGCTTGAGTATTCCAAACTCCAAATAAATGACCGTTTAAAGCGTCTTTTGCAAATCTCTTTTTCTGTTTTTTCGTACCAAACTGATCGATTAAAATTTGTGCATTAATGTGACCTTCCAAAACTCTTCCCATAACCAAATTACCACTGCCAATATTTTTTAAAATAGTGAGAAGCGCCAAATTTGTCCCTGCGGAAAGTCCAAGATTTTGGCCACCGTACTTTACAGGGATTGCTGCTTCTAACAGTTTTGATTTAATTATTTTCTTCAAAGTTTTTTTTGGAAAAGAATCAACCTTATCGGCTTTAGTGGCTTCAGATAAAGAGCGATCACCAATTTTTTGAGCTGATCTTATAAATTTTGCCAGTTGATTTTGAGTAAAGTGAGTCAAAGCTTTATAATTTTATTGTAAGCGTAAATTTACAAAAACATAAACCAGAAAATAGGTTTATCAAATTTTAAACTGCCTTAATCAATTCAAATAAAAGGAAGATATTCTTAATTTAAAGTACTGCTCTTCTTGAGAAAATCCTCTCAAAATCTAACTGAGATCCTTTAGAGAATTTACTATAAATGGTTTTGCGTAAAGATTTTCTTGTAGTTTTTTGGCGTAATTCCGTACTTCTTTTTATAAATTTTAGAGAAATAGCTGTTACTTTCCAAACCTACTGCTGCTACGACATCGCGAACATTATATTCTTTATTCCGAAGCAGAATATTGGCCTGTTCCAAACGCACATTTGTTACAAATTCATTGATGGTCGTATTGTATAAATATTTAAAACCATTTTGCAGTTTATTCGGATTCAGTCCGGTCTGGCTGGATAAATTTTTAACCGAAAGCTCTGCGGCAACATTATCTTTGATGAAATATGCTGCTTTTTCAACCCTTTTTAATTCCTGAACTCTCAAAATCGTTCTGTCGTTCACGTTCAGTCGGTCATCATCAAATTGTACGAGCTGATTGAGGAACATTTGTAAAGTGATTGATTTCAAATTCAATTTTCGACCAAGAATAAAATCGGGATATTCATCGACTTTACTTAAAATATCTTTAAAATAAACGCCGCAGTTATCAACATGATAGAATTGTTTTTCACCTTCAATATCTGTTAAAACGTTTTGAAGTAGAGAATCCCACTTTTCGATCTCGCATTCTTCTTTAATATTAAATGTTTTTCTGTCGATCTCTATACTGATGACCTCGTGTAAAATACCTTTTTCAAATTCAATAATATGACCGTTATTGCGCTCACTTGCAACAATTGCGCATCTAAATTCACCGATCGAATTCTTCTTATTTTCGTTTGCAAATTCGTGCGACAAAGGACCAAGTAACGAGTAAATAAATTTGGCAGGATGAACTTCATCCAGTGTAAATTCTAAGCGAATATCCTCATTGAAAATAACTTTATAAGTAATTAAAGCCAGTCCATTTTCGAAATTAATTCCTCTGATCTGCCCTTCACCAATGTGTTTGGGAACGTTTACATAATATTCGTTACAATCATTATAATATTTCACATCAAATGATTTCGCCAGACTGATAATTACGTCTTTTAAAGGAATGGAGTTTACCGCAAATGTAAGCATGGTCAATTTGTTTTTGTAAATTTAGACAAAACCTTTATGATTTTCATACAAATGATTGGTATAAATTTTAAGAATTAATTAGTTCTAATAAGTAGTTATCCATTGTAAAAATAAAAGATCAGAACCTTTTTCAATTTCGATTTAAATTGTTTTAGTTGATCATTTTATCCCTTAAAAATAAAGTACATATAATTTATATTAATTAATTATCTTGCACTCTTTAAAATTTAATTTTCTGCAGAAATTAGCCGTTATGAATGCGATTCAACGAAATAATGTTACGATCAAAGGAAAGGGAACTCAAGTGATGCTTTTTGCGCATGGATTTGGTTGTGATCAAAACATGTGGCGCTTTGTAACCCCTGCTTTTGAAGAAGATTACAGGGTTATTTTGTTCGATCATGTAGGTGCGGGAAATTCTGATCTTTCGGCTTATTCATCAGATAAATATTCACAATTGGAAGGATATGCTGCTGATATTGTGAATATCTGCGAAGAAATGGAACTAAATGAAGTTATTTTTGTAGGTCATTCGGTGAGTTCCCTGATGGGAATGATCGCCTCCTTGCAATCACCCGATCTTTTTAAATCTTTAATTATGGTAAGTCCATCACCTTCGTATATCAACGATGGTGATTATGTGGGCGGATTTACGCGGGAACAGATCACTGAATTGATGGAATCCCTGGATAATAATCACTTAGGTTGGTCAATGACTATGGCACCGGTGATCATGGCAAATCCAGAGCGCGCAGAATTATCGGAAGAATTGTCGAACAGTTTTTGCCGTAGCAATCCTGACATTGCAAAAGAGTTTGCGCGAACAACATTTTTTTCAGATAAAAGACATCTTCTTCCCGAAGTTAGCATTCCTTCGCTGATCTTACAATGTTCGGAAGACGTAATTGCGCCGGAAGAAGTGGGTATATTTATGCATAAAAAAATTAAAGACAGTCAACTGGTAATGATGAAAGCAACCGGACATTGCCCCAATTTGAGTGCGCCGGAAGAAACCATCGCAGCCATGAAAGCATTCCTAAAATAATGTCTGATCAAAATAAAAATAATGCTTTTCAAGAGCAGGAAGCCAATCTGTTTTTTGAAGAATCAATCTCCGGATTTCTTATCGCCGATGAGAAGAACAGAATTATTCGCAGCAATAAACGTGTATCTGACTGGCTGGGAATTTCACCGGCCAATATAGAAGGAAAAAAGTTTTCAGATCTCCTTTCTATTGGAAGTAAGATCTATTTTGAAACCCATCTTTCACCGCTTTTAAAAATGCAGGGCTACTTTGAAGAGATCCTGGTTGAATTGAGCGGTGCAGCAGGTAAAAGACTTAAAATTCTGATCAATGCGAAAGAATCCGCTTCAAAGGAAGAGGGTTCAAAACTCATTTACTATACGCTTTTAAAAGCTTCAGACCGGGTTCAATATGAACAGAACCTGCAAAATGCAAAACGCCTCACGGAAGAAGAACTGGAAGGCGAACGAAAAAATGTAATTTTAAGAGAACAACTCATCGCAGTTTTAGGACATGACTTGCGGAATCCGCTCGGTGCGATCAGCATGACCGTCGGTCTTTTGGAAAGGTCTGTCAAAGATGATCGTCAAAAAAATCTGCTCGGAATTTTAAAACGAAGCAGCTACCGGATGAATGAATTGATCGGAAATGTCATGGATTTTGCGCGTACCCGACTGGGTGAAGGAATTGTGATCTCTCCGCGGGAGGTTGATCTGAAACCTGTATTGGAGCACGTGATGGCAGAACTAAAATTCTTATTTCCAGACCGGCAAATTGAGGCAGACCTTTCTCTAATAGACCCGATCTTTTGCGATGCCGACCGAATTGCGCAACTCGTCTCCAATCTACTTGCAAACGCTTTGACGCACGGTAATCCACAATCTCCGGTATATTTTACTGCACGAAACCCCTCCAATAAACTGGAAATTTCTGTAGCCAATGAAGGAGAGCCGATCCCGGAATCGTTGCAGGCTATTCTATTTACGCCTTTTAAAAGAGAAGCCGATCGTCCAAGTAATAATGGTCTGGGTTTAGGACTTTACATTGCGGACCAAATCGCTCAGGCGCACGGAGGGACTTTATCTTTTGTTTCCGATGAAAAGGAGACGCGCTTTACTTTTGTAATGGATTGTAATATTTAATCGATACCGAACAAGTCATCCTCTATTTTTTAAGTTCAGATTTTTAAAGCTGTTTCAAGCCTGAAATCATAAAAGGTCCGATTGGCAGCGCGGTCACAATTTTAAGATCATCCCAAATCGTACTTTCATTCCCCAGGAATTTTAAAATATCTTCTGGTGAGCGTTTTGAAAACATCAGTGAGAAAATATCTTTTCCCTCCATTTTCCCGGACAGAATAACTTCCAGCAGAGTGCGGTCATACCATTCATACCGCTTATCATCAAAAGATTTCTCAGGATTGGGATTTTTTTGTTGCAGTAAATTTTCGATAATTTTCGCAGTATTTTTCTGCACAAACTGAAAAGTATATCCACTACTTGCCTTCGTATAACCTCCCGCTGTTCCTATGTTGATGATGCGATTAAAGACATCGCTGTTCCGCTCAAACTTCGCCAGAGACATTGGGATAATTCCAAATTCGGTATGCGTAATTTCGTAATCCGAGATTTGAAGATCATTTTTAATGTAATGCGTCAAAGCTGCTTGATATTCTTCTTTGGGCAAAACACTTTTACTGAATAAGGTGTACTCTACCAAAGCTTCCGTGGAGCTTGTTGGTAAAACATACATGAAGGTGGCGCCATGTTTCTGATCTAAGGTAAAGTCCATTAAAGTCCCCACCTTTGAATCAAACGTGTCTTCTTTCGTTTTAATCACCCAACCCGTAAAATGTTGAAGCAATGAATTTTCTTCCGTGATCTTCGGATTAAATAAAGAAGTTGAATTGAATAAATATTCAGACTGGTAAATATTCTCCTCCGTTTCTACGGTCGCTTCAAGAGCGTCTGAAGTAATACCTTTTATATTTTCATTTTTAAAGATCACATTATCAAAACCTGCAGCATAAGATAGGACGAACTGATAAAAATCTTTTCCCTGTATCATTTTGTAGCGGTACTTTTCCAGATCAAATTGCCGCGTAAAATCTTCATTTTTAAAAATTAAAGATTTCCATTCGTGCATAACCACCGATTCAAAAAGACCTTTCCTTTCCTCCCAAAAACACCATGTTCTATCGTTTTCATTTTTCTGAACCCGATCGATCACCAGGATTTTTTTTGCTTGTAAAACCGGATCGATAAGCAATCGGTAAAGCAAACTTAATCCAGCGCAACCAGAACCAGCAATAATATAATCGTATTTGAGGTCGTTATTCTTCATGTAAAATTTTGAGGTGATCTTCTATTCATTAATAGAATTTTTGAAAATAATGTTCTTCGGTTAAAGATAGACTTTTGCGGATTTGAAAACTGTGCATAACTTTTTTAGGTTGCGCCATTTATTTGCCAATACAAAACTTAGAAAAAATATTCCCCAACACTTCATCATTCGTAAACTCCCCGGAAATCTCACCCAACTGCTCCAGCGCATTTCTCAATTCATACGCCAACAATTCGGTGTGAATCCCGGAACTCACCGCTTCCTCCACCTGAAGAACAGATTGCAGCGATTTCTGTAACGCATCAAAATGCCTTTGATTCGTAATAATCACATTGCTTTCCTGATCTTTCAAATTCTCCACGTAATCAATCAAAACCGTTTTTACGGCTTCAATTCCTGTCTGATCTTTTGCGGAAATCCTCAACAATTCATCACAATAATCCGGAAACAATTCCAGGTTTAGAGTAGCGTCAAATTCGTTTGGAGTTTCGTCGTTGGTCAAATCCACTTTATTATGAACCAGCACAATTTTCAAATCCTCGCGGTGAAATTCCTTCACAAAAGCAATCACTTCTTCCGTTGTAGAATCCTGTTCATCGTAGAGATACAACAGCACTTTTGCCGAAGCAATTTTCTCCTTCGCTTTCGTTACACCAATTTTCTCAATGACATCCGTTGTTTCCCGAAGTCCGGCCGTATCCACAAACCGAAAAGCCGTTCCCTTCAAATGAATCACTTCCTCAATCGTATCGCGCGTCGTACCCGCAATTTCAGAAACGATGGCTCTTTCCTCTTTCAACAAAGCATTCAAAAGCGTCGATTTCCCGGCGTTCGGTTTCCCGATAATGGCGACTTCTACTCCATTTTTCAGCGCATTTCCGTATTGGAAACTCTCAATCAAAGCGCTCAGTTTATGGCGCAGGTTGAGCAGCAATTTATTCATGGCGGTACGGTCCGCAAATTCCACATCCTCTTCCCCGAAATCCAGTTCCAGTTCAATCAGCGACGTAAAATTCAGCAAGTCATTTCTCAGAATCGAAATCTCATTCGTAATTCCCCCTTTCAACTGATTCAAAGCCACTTTCCGCGACGCCTCATTTTCCGACGCAATCAAATCAGCAATCGATTCCGCCTGCGCCAGATCAATTCTGCCGTTCATAAAAGCACGCATCGTAAATTCCCCGGCTTTCGCCAGTCGCGCCCCATTCTTCACCAAAACTTCCAGAATTTTCTTCGCAATATGTGGCGATCCGTGAAAAGAAATTTCCACAGAATCTTCCGCCGTAAAGGTTTTTGGCGCTTTAAAAACCGAAACCATCACTTCATCAATCACTTCGGAGTTCTCGGGTTTCGGGTTTCGAGTTTCGGGTTTTAAACCATCATTTTCAAGTACATCATTTTGCATGTCGGAACTCGCATCCCGCACCTCGAAACTTAAATTTGGGCTCTTATCCACGATATAACCGTAATGAACCGTGTGCGATTTCACCTCCTCCAGATTTTTACCTTCAAAAATTTTAGCTGCAATTTTAAAAGCTTCGGGACCCGAAATTCTTATAATTCCAATAGCTCCAACTCCGTTTGCCGTGGCGATTGCACAGATAGTATCTTGATTTAAATTCACGTTCATGCCACAAAATTACGGAATTATTCCTGTTTTTAGGAGCACCAAGATTTCGCCTCTTTCGAAGACCCGTCCCGCTGTCCACTATATCTTTTTTGTTCCGCCTGTCGGCGAAACAAAAAAGGATGCCGCTTCCATCGGGGCTAGAATGAGGGGAGGTTTTTTAGATTTTAAATATTATTTACTATAAATTATAATAATTTAAATTTTCATCGTGGCATTTTGTACATTTGATAATAATACTTTAATCAAACTTATGGCTAAGAAAAACATTCCAACTGAAGAACCTGGAGTTAAAAAAAATCAGATAGACTCTAATATAAATTTTGATGATTTTATTGATCAATACTCTAGAATAAATGTTCCAATTCTTCCGAAGGATTTAATCAAAAGCATTACTCTAAAGTTAAATAGTGATAAGTTTAATTATTCTGAAACATTAAAGAATATTAGAAATTCATTAGGATCTTTAAAACTTTATGATTCTACTGAAAATATCAAAGAGGTCAAAGAAGTCTACAATAAAGGGAAATTAGTATTTGTATTGGGCGCCGGAGTTTCCATGGGATATGGTTTGCCAACATGGGAAACAATGTTGCAAAAATTGATGGTTACCACTCTTGAAAAGGATAAAGATGCCTCAAACATAATTTCAAAACTATTTTCAAAATTATTTAGTCCAAGTCCTCTAATTGCAGGAAGATATCTTCAAAAGTATTTCGAAGTTAAAAATGACAATTCCTTTGAAGATGCAGTTCGGACAGTATTATATGAAGAAATAAAAAAAGATATATCCTCACCTTTAATGGATGAGATAGTCCGCTATTGTATAGCAGCAGGAACTAGTCCAAACCTTGACTGTATTATTACTTATAATTTTGATAATATTTTAGAAGAAAACCTAAAGAAAAGCGGATTTGATCTTGCATTTAAGTCAGTATACGGCAAAGGAACAGAAGTTGATCATGATGAATTAAGTATATATCACGTCCATGGTTTTCTACCTGAATCAGGTGATCTTACTAAATCGAATCAGATAACTTTTGGAGAAACTATATACCATCAGCAATACAATGATATCTATAGTTGGAATAATATTGTTCAGATTAATAAATTTAGAGAAAATAATTGTGTTTTTATAGGAACTTCATTAACAGATCCTAATACCAGACGATTATTAGATATAGCAAATCAGCAGCGAACTTCGAAAAAAGGATCACATTATATTTTCAGACTTAGATATAAGGATGAAGATTTGAAAAAAGCATTATCAATGTTATTAGACCAAAATGAAGAACTCTTATCAGAAAAATCTCAAGCAAATTTAAAAATTGATGAAACTGTAAAAACTCTTATTCAAACTGTTGAATCATTTGAAGAAAACGATTTTAATTCGTTTGGTATAAAGACTATTTGGATAAATTCATATGATGAAATCCCCAAAATTTTAAAAAAAATAAGAACAAGATAAAATCTGAGTTAAAAATTTATAAATTAAAATTTATACTTATAATATTTATTATTTTGTTGAACTGATCAGCATTATCCATAATATTGTTCATTTTATCGAACAAAAATGAAAACTAAACTCTTCGTTCTAACATTTCTCACTTTAACAAATTTGCTTTTCGGACAAACCGCAGAGAGAATTGCTGCTGTTCGCAAAAAGGTTGAAGCCATCAATACAGAAAAAAGTTATCAGATCAAAAAATTAGATAACGACTATTTTGTGAACGTAAAAAACGAACCCACTGATGGTGGACAAGAACTTTCCGGTTATTATAAAAATGGAAAACTAAAAAAAATCATTTACAGTGTCGGACTTTCTTACGGAATGAAAACCTGCGAATATTTCTTTTCCGACGATGAATTAATTTTCGTTTTTGAAAAGCAGGATCAATTTGCAGATTTAAAAGACCAATCAAATCAAGTAACTGGCTCGGATCACACAAAACTCGAATCCGTTTACACAGGTCGATTTTATTTTGAAAACTCCAAATTATTTTCCATAAAGCAAACTGGAAGAGAGATTTTCACTAAAATGGATAAGAAAAGTAAAGAGGCAGAACTTTTAAAAGAAAGTAAGGATTTCCGTCTTGCATTACAGAAAGCAAAAAGCAAGTAACAGCGTTCAATTAAAAAGCTAAAGAAATATGAATATATTTAAATCCATTATCAACAGCATCAAAACCTTTGGTAAAAATGCCGGCACTGAAAAACGCAGAGATCGGTTTACTGCAAAAAAAATTCAATTGGAAGAGTTAGCTGAAGAACTACAAAGGGTTCTGGAGGGGAAAACTGATTTTAATTTTATTGGCATCAATGCAAATGGATACGACATTCTCTTCTTTGTAAAGAATGATCACAATTTTGATTTAGAATTCAGGGCACTTAAAAGAATTCAGATTCCTTACCTAGAAATATTAGAAAGATTTGCTTCAAAAAACAATATCAAATTTGAAACAAAAACATTGGACAGAATCCCCTATTTAAGTCTAAAAACAAACACAAGTATCCCACAAACGGTTGAGTTAGCAAAACGTATTCAACAAGAAATATTTGGAAATACTGATAGTACAATATATAACATTGTTCCTTAATTAAAACTAAGGCAGCAACTAAAATGCAGAATCAATGTTAAGAAAACAATTACGGTTCTTTCAAACTTGCATTCTATTAAATCACGAAATTAAAAATCTTTGATTTTCAGAACTTATGTGCACTTTTAAAAGTATTATTTTTCTTAAACCAATGTCGCTTAAAATAGTTTTTTATTAACTTTAAACAGTGTAGTGCACAATAAAACTTTTGTGACTTTTGTGGTTAAAAAAAATCACACCTACTCCATCTAAAACAAAAATATGAAAGCAATCCATATCACAAAATCCGGTGGACCGGAAGTTTTACAATTATTGGAAACTCCAAAACCAATACCGGCAGAAAACCAGGTTCTTATTAAAGTAAAAGCTGCCGGAGTCAATCGCAGCGATATTATCACGCGAAAAAATACCGACACTTACGGCAAAAGTTCGCCGACCACATTAATTCCCGGCTTAGAAGTTTCTGGCGAAATAACAGAAATCGGTTCCGCCGTAACCGATAAAAAAGTCGGTGATAAAGTCTGCGCGCTTATTGCAGACGGCGGTTATGCCGAATACGTGGCGGTCGACAGTTCTCACTGTCTTCCTATCCCGGAAGGAATTAGTTTAACCGACGCTGCGGCAATTCCAGAAACGGTTTTTACGGTTTGGTTCAACGTCTTTCATTTGGGCAAACTTCAACCTTGTGAAAAATTACTCATCCACGGCGGAACCAGCGGCATCGGAACGATGGGTTTGCAAATGGCAAAAGCGTGGGGCTGCAAAACCTACACCACCGCCGGAAGTGAAGACAAGATCGATTTCCTCCAAAAAATGGGCGTTGACAAAGTCATCAACTACAAAAAAGATGCTTTCGAAGAAGTTTGGAAAGACGAGAAAATTGACGTTATTTTAGACATGGTCGGTGGAGATTACACCCAAAAGAATCTCGAGATCCTGAATAAAAAAGGCCGACTTTGTTACATCAACGGTATGAAAAGCATGGACGTGAATATTAATTTACGCACCATTATGGCGAAGAATCTCACGGTGACGGGAAGCTTTCTAAAACCCCAAACCGCCGACGTAAAAACCCAGATCGGTAAAGACGTCGAAAAAAATATCTGGCCGATGTTCCATTCAAAGCAGATTCATCCAATAATCTACAAAACTTTCCCCCTCGCAGAAGCCGCCGAAGCACATCGCCTTATGGAAAGCAGCGAACATATTGGGAAGATTTTATTGACAATAGATTGATGGGTTGATGTGATGATGAGTTAATGTGCTGATTTGAAGATGAGATTCTTCACTGCATTTCGTTTTGCTACATTTCGTTCTGAATGAAAAAATCGTTTTCTAAAAAATAAAATTGTTTTTGGAAGCGACCCAGGAAACGGAGCAGTTAAGAAAATTGGAATTTGAGCCGTTAAGAAACTTCCGGTGTTCGAAGAGCGGCAATAATTTTTTATCAAAGAAATAATTTTCTTTCCGCTCAAGTTCGGAAGTTTTAGGATCAGATTTCAATTTTTAGGTGAGTTTCCAGTCTTGATTTTTTGGTTCTTTTTTATCAAGAAAAAAGAATGAAGAATAAATATCAATTTGAGAATGAGCTAATGTGGTAATTTGAAAATTTGCTAATTTGAAGGTGAGATTCTTCACTGCATTTCGCTTTGCTGCATTTCGTTCTGAATGACAAAATCCTTTTATAAAAAGTAAACTCGTATTTGCAGGTGACCCAGGAAACGGAGCCGTTAAGAAAATTGGAATTTGAGCCGTTAAGAAACTTCCGGTGTTCGAAGAGCGGCAATAATTTTTTATCAAAGAAATAATTTTCTTTCCGCTCAAGTTCGGAAGTTTTAGGATCAGATTTTAATTTTTAGGTGAGTTTCCAGTCTTGATTTTTTGTTTCTTTTTTATCAAGAAAGAAAATTTAGAAAAGAAAATTTTTTTAAAAACAATATCGAGATTAAAATTTCCACTGCGTTCTACTCAGAGTGGCCATCTCAAGCAATTCAGAAAATTTTTACGTTGAAAATTTATTTTTGAGATTCTACCTTTCGCTTTCCTTCAAACATAATCAATACAGATCAACTACTTTTTTACTTCCGTCACCGACTTAAAAAACCTTTCCACAGCATACATCGCCAATTGTCCGCCGGGACCATTTAAATTGTACTCAAAACCATGGGTTCCCCAAGGAATGGTCAGCAAATAATTTTTTACTTTATGTTTTTTCAGTTCATTTCTCATGGCAACACTTTGTACATGCCAAACATGAGCATCATTAACTCCGTGTGCAAGAAGCGTCGGCGGCGAATTTGTAGTAACATGAAACAGGGGCGACTCTGCATGATATCTTTCGGGAACTTCTTCAGGAGTGCCACCTAAAAAGTCGCGTTCCACTTTTCTGGAATCCATGATCCAGGGATTGTCAGGATTTTTATAGCTCCACGGCATATTGATGGCGCCATAAAAAGCAGCAATTCCTTTTACGCCATTTTCATGTCCGGTGTAACCCATCGTCAAAATAATCGAAGCTCCGGCTGATCTACCCATCATCACAAAATTGGTGGTATCAATTTTTAATTCGGTCGAATGTTTTCGAAGCCATTTAAAAGCAGAATGCAGATCTTCCTGTTGCGCCGGACTGGGAAATTTTGGTGCTAAACGGTACTCGATGGTCGCAACCTGATAACCGGCATTCGCAAAATAATTATTGGCCGCGGCGATTTCGCTGTTATTTCCCTGCTTCCAGGAACCGCCATGAACCACAATTAAACAGGGACGAACACCCGGAATTGCAGAAGGCGTAAAGTTTAAAGTCAAATCCACGCCGCCATTTTTTGAATAATGATAGGTTTTGAAGGGAATATCTTTTGCGCCATTTCCAGTAAACATTTGAATAAAACTAAAAGGTTTTTTCTGATGAAACCCAGTCATGTCAGAATCTTTCACTCCAAATGATTTTTCCAGATCTTCCGGTAAATGATTTCCAACATTATAAGCGCGAATGATTGGAGAGGTTAAAATCATAAATGTTATTACACCGATTATTAAAGAAACGGTACGAAACTTTTTTGAATACCAAGTCCATATCAATAATACCAAAGAAAAAAGCATGAATATCCAGGGAAATTCGGGGACCGCGATGCCGACATACCAAACGTAATGGCTCGGAACCGGAAAGAAATTAACAAGGGAAAGGATGAACAAAATGAGGATGAGGATAAATCGTACCAATGTTTTATTTTTAGGAAGATACGATAAATGTGAAAATGCAGATTCAATTTTCCTTATTTAACGGGAATTATCTGCATTAAAAAATTTTTTAAGCGTGAGTAACATGATATAAAAATTATTTTTTGTTCTTTTGTCTTGAAACTAAAAAACAAAAATTTAAAGACTCGAAACTCACCTAAAAATTGAAATTAAATTCTAAAACTCCCATTATTTATCTCGTCATCGAGACGAGATTTGAGCGGATAGAACGTTATTTCTACGATTAAAGATTTTTGCCGCTCTTCGAACAATGGAATTTTGCCTCACCATTTATTATCGTTTTATTTGTTTTGGCGAACCTCCGTTGTCGGTTTTTTAACGAATTAATTTAAAATTTTCTTAACGGCTAAGTTTCCTAAGTCATCAATATAAAAATATCATGAAAAAACCAGTTATCGATCTTCATTGTGATCTACTTAGTTATTTAACCCGTCCAAATTCTTCCATTTATAACACGGAAGATATGGGTTGTGCGGTGCCTTTTTTGAAAGAGGGAAATGTGAAACTGCAGATCATGGCGATTTTTGCGCCTGTAGAAACTAACAGCCATGAATTTGGTTTGAAGCAAAGTGAAATTTTCAAAAATCTAAATGAAGAAGAAAATGAACTGTACCGTTTTGAACAACAGCATTTAGAAACTTTCCAGACAAATGAAAACATTGGAATGCTGGCTTCTGTAGAAAGTGGTTCGGCTTTTTGTGATGAAACCATGCCGCTAAAAGAAGGTTTTGCAAATCTGGAAAGAATTATTGACAATGTTGGTTCAATCATGTACATCAGTTTTACGCATCATGCTGAAAACAGATTTGGGGGCGGTAACTACTCCACTGCAGGCCTTAAAAATGACGGAAAAGCTTTGATCGATTATTTACACAACAGAAAGATCGCAATCGATTTTTCCCACACGAGCGACGCTTTGGCTTACGATATTCTGGAGTATATTACCAAAGAAAATATCAACGTTCCCATTATTGCGAGTCATTCCAATTACCGTCCTGTTTTTGATCATCCGAGAAACTTACCCGACGATATTGCGAAAGAGATCATTCACAGAAAAGGATTGATCGGACTAAATTTTGTGCGTGCTTTCGTGAATCCGGAAAAAGTGGAAGCTTTAGAAGAACACGTTGCGCACGGACTTAGTTTGGTTGCAGAAGACGCAATATGTTATGGCGCTGATTATTTCTTCACAAAAGACAATCCAGACAAATCAAGAATTCCCTTTTATTTTAAGGAACATGGAAATGCAGGTTGCTATCCGGAAATTAATAAGGTCTTCGAAAAACAATTTGGCGCTGAACAAGCCAGTAAGATCAGCAGTGAAAATGCATTAAGTTTTCTGGAAAGACTTTGGAAATAATTGATAGCACGTACCAAATTTAAATAAACTAACACGTTCAAATTAATGCTGCCGATCGCTTTTCATCCCATTTACAAACATCCTTTGCCGGAAGGTCATAAATTTCCGATGTTGAAATATGAATTACTTCCACAACAATTACTGCTGGAAGGAATTGCAGAGGAAAGTGATTTTTTCTCTCCAGAACCTGCTGATCTGAAATACATTTACGCAGTTCACGAAAAAGAATATGTCAACCAATTATTAAATTTGTCCCTGAATCCAAAAGCTGTACGTAAGATCGGGTTTCCATTATCGGCAGAACTTATTGAAAGGGAATTGAGGATCGCACAAGGCACGATTAAAGGTTGTGAAAAAGCTTTGCAAAACGGCGTCGCATTTAATATTGCTGGTGGAACTCATCATGCTTTTACGGATCGTGGCGAAGGTTTTTGCATGTTGAACGATCAGGCAATTGGCGCAAATTATTTATTGGAAAATAAACTGGCTTCTAAAATTTTGATCATTGATCTCGATGTTCATCAGGGAAATGGAACCGCAGAGATCTTCCAAAATAATCCCCGGGTTTTTACTTTTTCTGTTCATGGAAAAACGAATTATCCATTTAAAAAGGAAACTTCTGATCTGGATATTCCATTGCTTACGGGAACTGGAGATGAGGAATATTTACGCATCATTAGTGAAATTGTGCCGAAATTAATCAACCAGGAAAAACCTGATTTTATCTTTTACCTGAGTGGTGTCGATATTTTGCAGACTGATAAACTGGGAAATCTAAATGTCTCTTTGGAAGGTTGTAAAAGACGCGATGAAATTGTTTTTTCGAACTGCAAAAAATTTGAAATCCCAGTGCAGTGCAGCATGGGCGGTGGTTATTCTCCGGAAATCAAAACAATTATTAATGCACATACGAACACTTATCGCGTTGCTGCTGATCTTTATTCTTAGTCAGATCAATTTCAAAGGATGTCGATAAACTCTTAAATCATAAAAATGAAAAATACTATTAAATCAACCGACGAAAAATATCTGAGAAGATGTTTGGAACTGGCAAGAGAAGCAGTGGAAGCAGGAGATGAAGCTTTCGGTTCTGTTTTGGTCAATGAAGATGAGAAAATTATCGCGGAAGCTCGAAACCGTGTGAATGAAAAAACGATTCTGGCGCATCCCGAAATTGATCTTGCGTATTGGGCAGCAGAAAATTTGTCTGAAGAAGAAAGAGCAAAAACAACAATGTACACGACGGGTGAACACTGTCCGATGTGTTCGGCAGCACATGGTTGGGTTGGAATTGGAACTTTGGTTTATTTGAGTTCTGCGAAACAACTGGGGGAATGGCAAAAGAAATTTAATCTTGCAGCCGCTCCAATTAACTTTTTACCGGTGGAAGATATCATTAAAAACGTAGAAGTCCGCGGTCCGGCGGAGGATGATTTATTGGAAGAAATCAAAAAACTGCATGAACTGAACTGGAAGAAAAATTAAAATGATGATCCGATTTAAACTTTACAAAAACCAGATCTCTATAAAGTCAGGAATTGCTCACCAGAATTTTTAGTTGTTGATCATTTATAAATCATTTTAATTTTAGCTTTAAATATTAAAAAGGTTATGCTTAAAAAATTATTCTATTTCAGCGTCTTTCTATCAATGATGAGTTGTCAAAAAGACAACCCGATTTTGGAAACGAAAAATACGATGTCTTCTGAAAAAACAACCGAACGTGCTTCTAAAGTTAAAGAAATAGTCGTCCCAGAAAAAATAATAGTTTATCAATCGAAATTTTTAGCAATTGAGAATGTGTTGGTGAATGATCACAAAATCATATTAGCTCAACAGGAATTCACGAATCTTTATCCAAAATTTGATTCTGTGCGAACTACATTACGTGAATGTGGTCATCCTTTAGAATGGTTAGATGAAAAATGGATGATTAAAACCTACGGTGAAAAGGACGAAAATGTCGGAACTTTCGCCAGATTCGATGGGAAAATCACCAGATTCAGCAGTAGAGGTATAGATTTCGACAGCAATAATCATCTGGTGATTTTCGACTCTGGAAAAGCGAAAGGAAATACGTTTCAAATTATTTCTAATCAGATCAAACTGGATGAAAACACCACCATTTCTGAATTCAAAAAATTATTTCCTAAAATAGAAATGGAAGAAACCGATGAAAAAAATAAGGTGCGTTTTAGATTAAATGTTGCTGAAAAATTAGATGAGGCATTTTTATTTTATTTTAAAGATGGAAAGTTAGAATACTACACTTTATGGTGGTTATTGTGCTAAAAATTAAATTCAGTTTAAATCTTCTGAGACATTTCGCTGTAAAGAAAATTTACTTTAAAAAAGCAAACGATTTATGAAAAAAATAGTGCTAATTAATTTGATCTTGCTTTCTATTGTTGGTTGTACAGATCAGGTTACAGAAAAAAGTGCCATTAAGGAAAATATTTCAAAACCTGCGATTCGTGAAAAAACTGCTGTTAAAGAAGCCGAAATATTTCACAAATTTGAGAAATCCACTTATGATCGAACTGATTTAAAAGAAAGGCTCGAAAATCATAAAACAGCACTCGCTTCTCTTTCAGACCGTGGAATTTTTAAAGCGATCAGCGGTCCTTTGATGAAGGAACTTTCTACCCAACATCACCGTTTTTTTTCAAAAAATCCACAATATGAACTTTTATCTTTTGCGAAAGGCGCTCTGACTTCGGCAGCAGAAAATGATCATGTTTTTATCGTCTTCGATAAGAAGCAATCCATCATTAAATTTCTGATCTATCAAACGAGTAAAGATCTTTATCGCGAACTCTACCGAACGGTGAAAGTTGAAAATGGTTTGGAAGATGCAGGCTGTAACTACAGTACTTTTGGAACGCTGGATTATCAAATGGGTGAAGAAATCATTGAGCAGAAAGAATTTTTAGAAAAAAATGTGGGTCAGTTTCTTTTAGCAGGACCGATTATTTTAAACGGTTTGAAAGCAGATGAAAATTTCGCACCTGATCATGGCTGTTTTTCAAAAGGAATGAACATCGCAAAAAAAGTGAACCTTATCGCAATCCCGACCAGTCAAGTCTACAGTAACTGGGAATGTTTAACCTACCAAAGCGCTTCTGATACTTTTCTACTATTCTACGGACAGGCCTTTGCGGACTGAGTAATTTCAAATATATTTAAATTTAAAGAAATTCCTGCCTCTATCTATTCATGCGTTTTTAATTCAAAGGTTAACTCACAGAAAACGAGTACCTTTAGCTTTAATAAAAACAAAATACCATGACACAACCAGTTATCAGTCAGTATCATTTCTTAGCAGAATGGGGCGGATCCAGAATCGATTTTCTCGAAATTTCAGGTTTAGACATTTTCGTGGATGTCGTACCCATGCGAGGCGGAAGTTCTCCAGAAGAGATTGAAACGAAAATTCCCGGATTAACGAGATATAACGATATTATTTTGAAAAGAGCAGTACAAGTTGGGGATAATGAATTTTATGATTGGATCAAAACCCGAAGTTTTGGAAACATTGAGAGAAGAGATATCACTATTTCTCTACTCAATGAACAACATGAACCTGTCATTTCGTGGAGAGTTAAAAACTGTTTTCCTTCGCAATATATTGGTCCAGTGCTGATCAGTAATGATTCTGAGCTTGCCACGGAAACGCTCGTGTTAACACATGAAGGTTTTTCAGTGGAACATTTAAAAAGGTAATAACAATGATCCTATTCCTAAAATATTGAGGTGATCTCTTTGCGTGCGGGACAGCAATGGAAATTCTTTTTGTTTGTACGAACGCGAATTAGAGGCGCCAAAATACCGAAGTTGTACTTTTTTAAATGAGCAGTTTTTTCGGTATATTCTTTTAGTTAAAATCTTCGGAAGAGAAATTTCCCTGACTTTTAGCCGCGATTGAAACGGCATCCTTTTTATTTTCGGCAAGCGCCGGAAAGGAAAAGATATAGTGGAAAGCGGGTGAGATCTTCTTGAAATCTAAAAATTTGTTGCTCCTCAAAACTTTACATTTTTTTAAACTTTTCGTTTCTATATTGACATTTCTTAAATGTTTGATGCTGATCTTTATTGATTTTTAAACTAAATAATGGAATTAACAAAATTTTAATAATGAAGTGGCATTATAATTGAACAAATCATGAAACTAAACAAAAAAAGCCTTATGAAAAAATTAATTGTTTTATCAGCATTTTTAGTAGGTCTGGTTTTCACGCAAGCGCAGGAAGCTAAACCGAAACAGAAAGATGAAGTACAAAAAACAGCTACGGTGCCGCAAACGATCAACAATGTGGTGAATCCGAAACACAAGAAACACAACGGGTACAAGATCAAGAAAAAAACGAGAAGGGGTAAAAAGTACGTAAAGAAAGTAAATACGGAAAATCACACTACGACCATTAAAACCAAAAATTCTGGTGAAATGGATAAAAATGTAAAAACGGTTCCGACAAAATAAGCCTCGGATCTTCACATAAAAAAAGTGCAACTGTAATCGGTTGCACTTTTTATTGTTTTAAATCGGTTTTACCAGGTCTAAAAACCAAACTTTCACGTCGCCTTCCAAATCATTTTCTAATTTTTCTTTGCACCAGTTATGGTATTTATTGAGCCAGTTTTTTTCGGGCTCTGTAAGTAATTCGGTTGCGAGAACGTTTCGGTCGAACGGACAAACTGTTAAAGTTTCAAAATCATAAAAGGTTCCGAAATCTGTTGTTTCTAATTCGCGCACTGCGAACAAGTTTTCGTGACGAATTCCGTAATGGTTTTCGTAATAAAAACCAGGCTCGTTTGACAGAACCATTCCGGGAATAAGTTCCTGCATGTTCATGTCTTTTCTAATGTTTTGCGGACCTTCATGCACGTTCATAAAACTTCCGACACCGTGACCAGTTCCGTGGTTATAATCTTTTCCTTCCATCCAGAGTGCCATTCTTGCAAAAGCATCGAGTTGAACGCCACGAGTTCCCTTTGGAAATTTCACCATCGAAAGTTGAATCATCCCTTTGAAAGCCAATGTACAGTTGTGTTTGAATTCTTCAGAGGCAGTACCAAGCGCAAAAGTTCGTGTAATATCCGTTGTCCCTTCTAAATATTGACCGCCGGAATCTACGAGAATGGTTTCCGCATTGGTGACGTCTTTGCAGTCGTCTTCTTTTGCAGAATAATGCATGATGGCGCCGTTTTCTTTGTACCCAACGATGCTGCCAAAGCTTTCACCAACAAAGTTTTTACCTTCTGCCCGAAAACCTCTTAATTTTTCACCGATAGAAAACTCAGTCATTGGTTCTTTTCCGGCTTGATGAGTGAGCCAGTAAAGGAATTTAACCATGGCTACTCCATCTCGCTGCATCACGGTTCTGAAACCTTCGATCTCTGTTTTATTTTTAATGGCTTTCATTAAATTTCCGGGAACAGCGGCTTTAATGAAAGTATTATTGTCTTTTAAAGCTTCAAAAATTGACTGGTTGCTATTCGGTGAAATCAGGATTTTTTCGCCCTTGATTTCTAATAAATCGTTATAGAATTTGTCGTAAGGAAGCATTTTCACACAAGCCTCGTCCATTTGTTTTCTGGCATCAACTTCTAATTTATCTAAGTCAACGTAGAGTTTTGCTTCATTTTTGGTTAAAATAATATATCCTAAAAATACGGGATTTGACTGAACGTCGCTTCCTCTTAAATTCAAAGTCCAGGCAACATCGTCTAAACTGGAAATGATATGAACGGATGCGCCGATCTCTTCCATTTTATTACGGATGTCGACCAATTTATCGGTGACGGATTTCCCGGCTCTTTCTACAGGATGAACGAAAACAGGATTTTTTTGCGCGTTTGAATTTCTGTCGGTCCAGATCTCTTTTAATAAAGGCAGATCGACCAGTTTGTTTCCTTTTGCAGAAAGTTTTTCATTTAACATTTCCCAGTTTGCATGGGAAGTTGCGATGCCGTTCACGGCAACAGTACCATTTTGTGGGATTTCAGAATTGATCCAGTCCACATAATTCGGCGTTCCGTCCATTCCGTCTTTGAAAAGATCGATTCCGGAACCATTTAATTCTATTGGCGCCTGAACAAAATATCTTCCGTCGGTCCATAGTCCGCCCTTATTTTTGGTGATCACCACGAATCCAGCTGAGCCTGAAAAACCCGAAAGCCAGGTTCTTTCCTGCCATTCTGCGGGTAAATATTCGCTCATGTGAGGATCTGCAGAATAAATAATAAAAGCATCGATATTATTTTCTGACATTTTCTGGCGCAGCGCCACTATTTTTTCTGATGAGGTCATAAGTTCTAAATTTGACGTCAATTTACGAAGAATTTAAGGGTTTAGAAAAAGATGGGTCTTAAAGTTTTACTAAAAATAAAATACCGGTCGGGAATGAAAAATTTTCCAATTAAAGCGGAGAAGATTAACAATCATTATTATAAAATTTAAAGGAACCTCTTTTATCAATTTTTCCTCTAGCATTAGCACTTTTTGTTTGGGAAATTCAAAATTAAATGTATATTTAGAAAATATAAATAAATAAATCTTTATGAAAAAAACTCTCCTAATTTTTGCAATTTTTTCATCTTATCTGACTTTTGCCCAGATCAATTTTGAGAAAGCTTATTTTATTAATAATGCTGATAATCGTGTAGAATGTTTTATTAAAAATGTGGACTGGAAAAATAATCCAACCACCTTCGAATATAAAACTGCTGAAAATGCTGACATTAAAATAGCTACTATCAAAGAGGTTAAGCTTTTTGAAATTCCCGATCATGTGAAATACGTGCGAGAAGACGTAAAAATCGACCGGTCCGGAAAAGAGATCAGGCAACTTACTACCGATCCTAACTTTTCATTCAAAGAGGAACAACTTTTCTTAAAAGAGATCGTAGCCGGAGACGCAATACTTTATCAGTATAACGATATCAATTTAATCCGTTTTTTTTATACAAAGAATAATCAACCGATCAAACAGTTAGAATACAAACTTTATATAAGCCGACAAGGTGAAAAGGAAGTTGAAGCCATTTCTTATAATACGAACTATAAAGAACAACTGAAAGATGATTTGGTTTGCTCTTCGATCACCAAAAGCGAGATTGAAAGGACTGATTATAATGCAAAAAGTTTATCTGCACTTTTCTATAAATTTAATCAGTGCAGCAATCCAGAGAATTCACAGGTAGTTACGAAAACGAAAAAAGGAAACATCAATATAAACATTCGTCCGAGGGTTAACTTTTCTTCATTAAAATTAGCCAATCCATTTCTGCAGACAAGTTTCGAAGTAAAAAGCGCAGTGACCGCCGGGATTGGACTCGAAGCTGAGTTCGTATTTCCTTTTAATAAAAATAAATGGTCGATTATTTTTGAACCAACTTATCAATCGTACAAATCAGAGCAGGAAACGGATGCGGGCTTTTTGATTGGCGGAAGACTTAAGACGAAAGTTGACTATAAATCGGTAGAACTCCCAATTGGAGTGAGACATTATATGTTCCTTGATGATCACTCTATACTGTTCGTTAATGTACAGGCTGTTTTCGATTTGAACCTTAATTCAACCATTGATTTTTCTCGAAATGACGATTCGCCGTTTAGCAGTTTAAAACTAAAATCGAGCCCGAACGTAGCTGTGGGTGCGGGTTATAATTATAATAGAAAATACGCTGTAGAAGCCCGGTATAATTTTAAAAGGAATATTACCAGTGAAACTGATTTTTGGGCATCAGATTACACCACATTTTCTTTAATATTGAGTTACAATTTATTTTAAAATCAGATCGTTTTGAAATCTAGATTTTCAGATTAATCAAACTAAAACTAATAAGAAATACACCAATCGTCGTTGGTGTATTTTTTTTGTCCCTGACGAAAAGAGGCCGCTCCTTTTCAAATTTTTAATTTGGCAGCAAGTTAAATTTCAGAAAAATTGTATCTAATAATGAGTAAAGTCAGCTGAATATAAACAATTTGACAACACTTTAATTCAAAAAAAAGTATATCGAAAATGAATTCGATATACTTTGTTTTAATCTATTTATGGTAGATCTTATTTCTGAGATGCAGCCATTTCTGCTTCTTTCTTTTTGAATTCCTGAAACTTTGCGTCGTTTTTAGCAGACAGGTATAGACCTTTGAGCAATTTCACAACGTCGATATTATTCGCATCGTTTTGATACCATTTTTCGGCGTAAGGTAAAGTTGCAGCTAATCTAGCTCTTCTTCCTTCGATAATTTTATTTGCTACATCAGCTTTTCCTGCTTTTTTGGCTGCATTATAATCATCGATTGTTTTTGCATCATCACCCATTGTAATGTAGGTAAGATTTTGCCAAGCTTGAACCATGTCAGGTTTGATCTCTACCGCTTTTTTGTAAGAAGCGATGGCGTCTGCCTCGGTTGCCGGATTTTTACTTTCCAAAACACCTAAATTATACCAGGCATTGGCATCGTTTGGATTTTTTTTAGTTTGAGTTTTAAGGTTTCCAATAAACTCATCCATTTTGCCGGATTTAAAATAAGCCGTTCCCTGCAATTCTGTCAATTTTGCACTGGTAGGAAATTTTTCAAGACCTTTTTTGATTAAAGCTAAAGCTTCGTCGTTTTTTCCAGCTTCGATCAATAACGCTGCGTTGGTTTCGTAGATCTCGTTTTCTATACTTTTGGAAGTTTCTACTTTAAAATCAGTGAACTCAGAAGTTGCACCCATTTTTTTATAAAGATCCCAAGAAGTTTTGTCTAATGGTTCTACTTCTCCAGTTTTTTTACTTGTTGCGTTATAAGTGGTACGAACTCCTGTATAACCTGAATTGATCAAATCGTTGTAAACTTTGATCGCATCTTCTTTGTTACCAGCAAGTGCGTAATTTAAACCAGAGTAATAAAGAAACTGTTTGTTATCTTCACCTCCTGCTCTTAACAGATCATATACTTCTTTAAATTTAGGAGCTGCAACCGAATAATTTTTCGCGTTGTAGGACTCCATTGCAGATTTGTTGGCAGTTTCGATCAAAGGATTAATTGTCCCAGCTAATTTACCTGCTAAAGTTACGGTGTAAGATTCTTCTTTTAAACCTTGAATTCCAGATTTGTCAGCTTCTTCTTTTCCTACGAAATAAACTTTGTTTTTAGAGCTGTCTTTTCCGGAGTAAATTTTAGATTTCCCCAGTTCGCTCAATTTCGCCAGGTAAGATGCACCTTCTGCATTTTTACCACCTTTCAAAAGAGAAAGTCCTTTTGCATAATAATATTGCTCTAAAACAGAAGGTTCCAACGAAGTTGTTTTTCCTCCCATTGAAGCTTCTGCAGCTGATATTTGTGCAGTTGCCGTCGCAGTATCTCCTGCATCAATGGCCTTGACCGCTGCTGCGATTTCTTTTTTTTGTGCAAATGCAAAAGTCATAGAAACTAAAGCGATGCTTAAAAATATTTTTTTCATTATATTTAATATTAAAAAATTGATTGCTATTTAATCTTCGGAATCAGATTTACCTTCTTCCCCTTTTTCTTTTTCCTCTTCCTCTTCTATCTTTTTCAATTCCTTTTCATCGCCAATGTTGCTGATCGCATTATCGCCCGTTTGTTCAGAATCACTAAATTCAACAAGATTACTGTCTACTTCTCCCGGTAATGCTTCAGAATCTTCTTCGATGATCTCTTCTACATCTTTATCCATTTCAACTTTTGCGATGGCAGCGATCTCATCATTCTTCTTCAAATTAATTACTTTCACACCTTGAGTATTTCTACCCATTACGCGCATTTCATCCATTCCCATTCTGATGGCGACACCTGATTTATTAATGATCATTAAACCATCATCATCGGTTACCATTTGAATTGCGATCAGATTTCCTGTTTTTTCTGTAATGTTTAAAGTGATAACTCCTTTTCCACCACGGTTGGTAATTCTGTAATCTTCAACAGCTGTTCTTTTACCGTAACCACGCTCAGAAACTACCAAAACGGTTTCATTCTGCACATCGTTCACAACTATCATACCAATAACTTCGTCGCCTTCCGCCAAGGTAATACCACGAACTCCGATGGAACCACGTCCCACTGCTCTGGCTTTCTCTTCAGGGAAACGGATACATTTACCGTCTTTGGTCGCGATCATGATCTCAGAATTTCCGTCTGTTAATCTTGCGCCCAAAAGTTGGTCATTATCTCTAATTTCAATGGCATTTACTCCATTAACTCTTGGTCTTGAATACGCTTCTAAAGATGTTTTCTTGATGGTTCCGTTTTTCGTGATCATCACTACATTCATCTGATTGATATATTCCTGATCCTTTAAATCATTGGTTCTGATGTAAGCTTTAATTTTATCATCAGGTTCAATGTTTATCAGATTTTGAACGGCTCTACCTTTGGATATTTTCGATCCTTCCGGAATTTCAAATACTCTTAACCAGAAACATTTTCCTTTTTCGGTAAAGAAGAGCATATATTGGTGATTGGTTGCTGCTACAATATATTCTAAGAAATCTTCATCTCTTGTTGTTGCAGCGCGGTTACCAACTCCACCTCTACTTTGAACTTTATATTCTGAAAGAGAAGTCCTTTTAATATAACCTGCATGAGAAATCGTCAAAACAACTTTTTCATCCGGAATTAGATCTTCGATGGACATTTCGCCACCGGAATAATCGATTTCCGTTCTTCTTTCGTCGCCGTACTTTTCTCTCATATCTAAAAGTTCGTCTTTGATGATCTGATATCTTCTAGGCTCATTTGCCAAAATGTCTTCCAAATCATTGATCAAAGCCATGATCTCGTCATATTCTGCACGAATTTTGTCGAGTTCCATTCCCGTCAATCTCGCCAAACGAAGATCCAGAACTGCTTGTGCCTGAATGTCTGAAAGTTCAAACTCACTCATCAAACCATCCTTAGCTTCCGCAGGATTTGAACTGTGACGGATAATCGCGATCGCTTTATCCAAAGCATCCTGCGTTCCGATCACTTTCATGAAACCTTCCAGGATATGCGCTCTTTCTCTTGCTTTTCTTAAGTCATATTTTGTTCTGCGAACAACTACTTCATGTCTGTGTTCAACAAAATGAAGAATGAGATCCTTAACATTTAACTGAACAGGACGACCTTTAACCAAGGCAATATTATTAACACTGAATGAAGTTTGTAATGCTGTATATTTATAAAGCATGTTTAAAACCACATTTGGTATCGCATCATTTTTTAGTTCGTAAACAATCCGCATTCCCTGTCTGTCAGATTCATCGCGGATCTCATAAATCCCCGTTATTTTTTCATCCTTAACCAATTCTGCAGTACGCGCGATCATTTCCGCTTTATTTACCTGATATGGAATCTCGGTAACGATAATTGCATTTCTGTTGTGTACTTCTTCAAAACCTACTTTTGCACGCAAAACGATTCGACCACGTCCAGTATGTAAAGCATCGCGAACACCATCATATCCATAAATAATTCCACCAGTTGGGAAATCGGGCGCGATAATGTGTTTCATTAATTCATCGATCGTTATTTCGCGATCATCGATATAGGCACAAATTCCATCAATAACTTCCGTTAAATTATGAGGAGCCATATTTGTCGCCATACCTACTGCAATCCCAGAAGTTCCATTAACCAAAAGGTTTGGAATTTTCGTTGGCATCACGCTAGGTTCTGTCATAGAATCATCAAAGTTGTTCTGAAATTCAACGGTATCTTTATCTAGATCTGCTAAAATCTCATCTGAAATCTTTTTTAATCTTGCTTCGGTGTAACGCATTGCTGCAGGTGGATCACCATCCATTGAACCAAAGTTACCCTGCCCGTCAACTAATGGATAACGCAAACTCCAGGGTTGCGCCATTCTCACCATCGCATCATAAACGGAGGAATCCCCGTGTGGGTGATATTTACCAAGAACATCCCCAACAATTCTGGCTGACTTTAAATGTTTTCTGTTTGAAAAAACGTTGAGTCCGTACATACCGTAAAGAACTCTTCTGTGGACCGGCTTCAAGCCATCTCTTACATCGGGTAACGCTCTGGAAACAATTACCGACATCGAATAATCGATATAAGAGGATTTCATTTCATCAACAATGTTGATAGGAATTAACCTTTCTCCTTCTGTATGCATATATCTTTTTTAATAAAATGAAAATCAAGCAGTTATAAATAGTCTTGAAAGTTCATGAATTTCTGATTTTAATAACGTGCTAATTTACGAAAAATTTACCGATTTTTGCCTCTCAATTCAGTATCAAAATCATAAAAAAAGTTAAAAATAATGAGCGTTTTAAGCCTTACTTTCCATACGACCGAAAACATATCCAAAGATTGGGAAAACTACATTGAAAAAGATCTTCATCAAATGGTAGAGAATTTAATTGATGTCGAAAAATACATTCTCTCTGAAGTGGAAAGCGAAATGATCAGCGAAGGAAATAATACCAATTTGCTTTTAGTTTTCGATAATGAAGAAAAGCGTCAGGATTTTATTGAAATTGAATTGATCAATATCACAGACAGAATTGAAGGTGCATTTGGAGAAAATGTAATGATTTTTCAAACGATGTTGAATCCCAAGAATTCGAGGTTTTAGAAAGTGATTGATATATGAGAGTAATCATATTTCACAAAAAAGATGTTTTATGACACAAAAACCCAAATTCAACATTTGGGTTTTATATTTATATCTAAAAATTTCGAAACTATTAAAATTTAAGACTAACCTCTTCTCGACATTAAAATTCTTAAAATATACCAGAACAGCAACATTACAGAAGAAAATAAAAGCAGCGATGCGCCAACATATTGATCCGTTGAATACGTATCTTTTAATTTACTTGTTTGATATAAAATACTTGCACTTGCTAAAATGACCATTCCTACCGAAAACCAAAGTCCTAAATTGAAACCAAAAATAGCACCCGCAACAATCAATCCTAAAGCGATAAATCCACCTACTACGATCGCTGTTCGCAGAAAAGAAAAATCTTTATTCGTCATGAAAACAACTGCAGTTAATCCTGCAAAAAGCGCTAACGTGATCATTCCGGCCTGTTGAATAATTTCAATACCGGAATAACTCGCTGCGATGTAAATAAGCGGTAAAAAGATAACCGCTTCCAACAAGACATAAAATCCTAAACCTGCATATTGTACCGATCTGCTCTGTGACAACGTCCATTTTTCGGAGACATAAGAGCCGAGCCAGAATAAGCCTAAAATTCCGAGCCAAATAAATCGACCTCCTAACATTTTAAGAATTAATTCTTCCGGTACAACTTTGAGTAGAAGACTTTCGACAACGATAAATGCCAAAATTGCCATTGCAACATGGGTGTATGTTTTTTTGTAAAATTCTGCTCTTTCAGATTCGGCGGCGTGGGAAATAATTACAGATGAATTCATTTTTATAAATTTAATAAGCGAATATAGAAAAAAATTTAAATTACACTCAAAAATTCTAAAGTATTTACATTATCAGCAAAACAATTAAGGTCGGGATTTTGAGCTTCTCCTAAGCCAATAGAATCTAAGCCAAGTTCCGGTTTTGCCACAATCGCCTGAATGTCCTTTTCATTTTCCTGAATGAAATTTTTGACTTCATCCAAGTTTTTATAGCGCGTAAAATTCAAAACAGAAAGTGGGGAAAATAATGCTTCATCTTCCTTCAACATCACAAAATTATTATCCCAAAAACGCTCTTGATTCAGTAGATAAATCGCGCGATTGTATTCGTAATTATTCGCGTATTTATTATGATTAATCACTTCTTTAAAATTTAAGAAATTCTCAAATAAAGCATCAATTACAAAATCTTCCGGAATAAAAAGGCGCGTTACGTTTCTGCAGCCTAAACCATAATAGCGGAAAATATCTTCTGCTAAAAGTTGTAATTCAGCTTCTGTTTCGTCTCCTTTTAAAACTGCGATCGACGTCCTATTTTTGCGGATGATACTTAAATGATCTTTAAAATAATATTCCAGATATCTCGCGGTATTATTGCTACCTGTTGCAATTACTGCATCAAAATCGGTCAATCTTTCTACAAATTCATATTGAATATTTCCTTCAGAAAACTCCTTCCATTTATTCAGTAAAAAAGGCAAAATTGTCCGATCTTTAGAAGATAATTTAATTAATGCAATATTTTGACTTAAGATCACAGAAATTATATCATGAAAGCCGACCATCGGAATGTTTCCAGCCAAAATCAATCCTACTTTTTTCGGACTATTTGAAGGTTTATAATTTGAAAGCCAGTCCTTTAAATTTTCCTCTGTCAGCAAATCAGCCCATTGATTTAAGGCAAATCTTTGGCTCTCCTGCGTAAACCAGGAATTTTCAATTTCCGATTTTCGTAACAATGCAGCAAATTGTCCATCATTTTCATTAAAATTTTCAGGTTTCGTTTCTAAGAAACTCTTAATATAAAAACTCAGTTGACTAAGTCCTGAAATCTGTTTTTCTCTGTTCATTATATAGGAATTTGGCGGAATTTTAGTAATTTTGTACAAATCTAAAAAATAAAGTAGCAATGGCTATCAGAATAACAGACGAATGTATAAATTGTGGTGCTTGTGAACCAGAATGTCCGAATAATGCGATTTATGAAGGTGCAGTAGATTGGAAAGCTTCCGATGGTACTGCGCTGAAAGGAAAAGTCGTTATGAAATCGGGTTTGATGATCGATGCAGATGCACCCCAGGAACCAGTAAGCGACGATGTTTATTTCATCGTAACCGATAAATGTACGGAATGTATGGGTTTCCATGAAGAACCGCAATGTGCTGCAGTTTGCCCGGTAGACTGCTGTATCCCGGACGAAGATCATGTAGAATCTGAGGAGAGCTTGCTCCAGAAAAAAGCATTTTTACACGGAGAATAAAAATTCTGCTCACTTATTGTGGGCATTTTTTTTATAGACCTTCTACTATTTAATGTCAAGTGAAAATCTAATTAAAAGAATTTATAAAACTTAAAAAATGAGCAAGAAACACAACTTTAGCGCCGGTCCCTGTATTCTGCCGCAGGAGGTTTTCGAAAAATCTGCCGCAGCAATCTTAGATTTCAACGGGATTGGTCTTTCTCTTCTCGAGATTTCTCACCGAAGCAAAGATTTCGTTCCCGTGATGGATGAAGCCAGAGCGATAGTAAAAAGATTGATGAAATTGGGCGATGATTACGAGGTGATCTATGTTGGTGGTGGTGCGAGTTTACAGTTTTTAATGGTGCCTTTTAATTTAATGAAAAGCGAAAATGGAAAAGCCGCTTATGTGAATACCGGAACTTGGGCAGCAGGAGCAATTAAAGAAGCCAAAAAGTTAGGAACAGTTGATGTTGTAGGTTCTTCGAAAGAGGAAAACTATTCCTTTATTCCAAAAGGTTATAAAATTGGAAATGAATATGATTATTTTCACTGTACTTCCAACAACACCATTTACGGAACGCAGATGAGATCTTTCCCGGAAGTCGATACTTTGATGGTTTGCGATATGAGTTCGGATATTTTTTCCCGCGTGATCGATTTCTCAAAATTTGATATTATTTACGCTGGAGCTCAGAAAAATATGGGACCAGCCGGAGTTACAATGGTTGTAGTTAAGAAAAGTGTTTTAGGAAAAACAGGAAGAGATATTCCTTCTTACCTTGATTATTCTTTGCATATCGCAAAAGATTCTATGTTCAATACACCGCCGGTTTTCCCGGTTTATGCAACGCTTCTTACCTTGCAGCATTTAGAAAATAATGGCGGAATTGAAGCTGCCGAAAATAGAAATGAGGCCAAAGCGAAATTATTATATGATGAGATCGATCGCAATCCTTTATTTGAAACTTTTTGTGTGAAAGAGGATCGATCTTTAATGAATGCCTGTTTCAAATTATTAGATGACAGTAAAAAAGACGAATTTGATGCTGCCTGGAAAGCTGCCGGGATCAATGGATTAAATGGTCACAGAAGTATTGGAGGGTACAGAGCAAGTATGTACAATGCTTTACCGATCGAAAGTGTTCAGGTTTTGGTAGACGTAATGAAAAATATTAACTAACAAATTCAAAAACTATTTTGAACTTGTTAAATTATAAAATATGAAGGTTTTAGCAAACGACGGAATTTCAGAATCAGGAAAAAATGCTTTATTGCAAGCAGGAATCGAATTTATAGATGCCAAAGTTTCTCAGGAACAACTTGTTGATTTTATTAATGAAAATAAAATTGATGTTCTTTTAGTAAGAAGTGCCACGAAAGTTAGAAAAGATATTATTGATGCTTGTTCAAGTCTGAAAATTATCGGACGGGGCGGTGTCGGAATGGATAATATCGATGTCGAATACGCCATAGAAAAAGGCCTTGATGTGATCAATACGCCAAATGCATCTTCAAGATCAGTGGCTGAAATGGTTTTCGCACACTTTTTCTCCTTAGCACGATTTCTTCACGAATCCAATCGATTAATGCCATTAGAAGGCGATACTCATTTTTCTGCCATGAAAAAATCTTTTTCAAAAGCAGTAGAATTAGAAGGTAAAAATCTTGGTGTAATTGGTTTTGGTGGCATCGGGAAAGAAGTCATCAAGATGGGAATTTCTTTAGGCATGAATGTAAAAGTTCTGACCAGAAAACCAAAAACTGAAAAAATTTCTTTAAGCTTTTTCGATGGTCAAAATGTAGATTTCGAAATTACCTCTACTCAGGATTGGGATGAGTTTTTGAAAGACACCGAATTTATCAGCATCAACACGCCAAAAACGACAGAATATATTTTAGATGCGCCTCAGTTTGAAAAAATGAAAGATGGCGTATTTATTGTAAATACTGCTAGAGGTGGCGTTCTGAATGAGGTTGAGCTATTAAAAGCAATTGAATCAGGAAAAGTTGCAGGTGCTGCTTTAGATGTTTTTGAAAATGAACCCGCTCCCGAACTTCCACTTTTGATGAATCCAAATCTATCACTTTCTCCACATTTAGGGGGAAATACTTTAGATGCTCAGGAAAAGATCGGAACTGAACTGGCCAATCAAATTATTGCAATTAAAACGAAACTATAGAATACACAATGCCTATCTTCAAACCTTTTCGGGGCGTTCGACCAAGTGAAGACTTCGTTGAAATTTTTCCCACTCATCCTCTGGATAATTTTTCTCAGGAAGAGATCAACAAAAAAGCACAAACGGAATCATCTTATATTCAGATGATAAAACCTTATGTGGTAAGTAAATCTAAAGATGTTGATCGCAACCTTCGAAAGATCCGAACTAATTTTGAAGAACTTCTCGACGATAAAGTTGTCGTTCAGGATCCCTCTTCTTATTATCTTTATGAGCAGTTTTTACCTAATAAATCTGTATTTCGTGGACTTTTGGGTTTGGTAAGCGTTGATGATTTCAGGAATGGAAAAATAAAAAAGCATGAATCAACCCTTACTCAGAAGAAGGAAAAGCTTGCTTATTATTTAGAAAAAGTTAATATTCAGGCAGAACCTGTTCTGCTTACTTATATCGCTAATCCGAAGGTGGAATTGTTGATGAATCACGAAGAAAAAAATGTTCCAATACTCAATTATTTAGATGATCATGGAACCAGACACAAAGTTTGGCGCATCGATAATCGTTTAAAAATGAAGGAGTTTAAAGATGTTATCGAACAGATCGATTCGTTTTATATTGCAGATGGTCATCACCGGATCGGCTCTACTGCTTTGAATGCGAAAAACCTTCAGGACAAAAACAAGAAGCACAACGGAACTGAGCATTATAATTTTGTCTTCAGTTATATCGTATCCAATCAATCCATCAAGATTCATGATTATAACAGACTTTTAAAAGATCTCAACGGACTTTCTGAAGATGAGTTTTTAAAGAAGATAGAAGAAACTTTTTTAGTTCATGACAAGGGAGAAACTCCGTATTATCCTTCTCAGAAATTCCATATTTCGATGTATTTGGGTGGAAGATTTTATTCTCTTCATGTAAAACATGATGTCAGAAAAAAACAGGGAGATTTTAATGATCTTGACCATTTCCTTTTAGAAGAATTTGTTTTTAAAAATATTCTGGGAATTACAGATCCGAAAACGACAGATAAAATTACGTATTGCAAAGGAAATTCTGCAGTTGAAGGGATTATCGATCTAAAAGAAAATGTAGATTCCGGCGAATATAAAGTTGGATTTGGAATTTACCCCATCAGTTTTAATGACTTGCTAAAAGTTTCGGACAACAAAATAGTAATGCCTCCAAAATGCACTTATATTGAACCGAAACTGGTAACAGCTTTGGTGATGTATGACATGAAATAATAATTTGAATTATTCTTATTATTTTCTTTAAATTTGGGTCTATCAATTTTGAAAACCTATGAAATATTCAACTATAAAAATACTTCCGCTCTTTTTGGGCGGAATTTTATTTTCTCAAAGTAAGCAGGATTCTTTACAGTTTAGAAATATTGCCGATGAAATACTGGTCAACGGAACTGCGTATGAAAATCTGCATCAACTCACGAAAAATATCGGTCATCGATTAAGCGGTTCTGATGCTTACGAAAAGGCGACAGACTGGGCAGTTTTAAAATTAAAAGAAGCCGGTGCAGATAAAGTCTGGAAAGAAGAAGTAATGGTTCCAGTTTGGGAACGAGGCAAAGAATCTCTTCAAATTAAGGATCAAAATGGAAAGTGGAAACCTTTAAGAATGCTTTCTCTCGGTAATTCTGAAGGAACAAAAGGCAAAAATGTGGAAGCTGAGATCGTCTTTGTAAAAAACAAAGAAGATTTTGATAAACTACCCGATGCTGCTATAAAAGGCAAGATCGTATTCTTTAATTATGCCTTTAATCAAAAGTTCATTTCTACAGGTCAAGCTTATGGCGATGCCGGAAAATACAGAAGAAGTGCAGCTTCCTGGGCTGGAAAGAGAGGTGCAAAAGCCGTAATTATTCGCTCACTTTCTTCTGCGTTTGATGATGTTCCACACACTGGAATGATGAGATATGATGCAGATGATACTTTCAAGATCGCCGCTGTTGCAATCGGACCAAAAAGTGCCGATGAACTGGAAAAAACTTTAAAAACTCAAAAAGTAATTGCAAAACTCAATTCGAATTGTGCGATGAAAGGCGAGAAACTCTCCCACTCTGTTATCGGAGAAATTACAGGAAATAAAGACAAAAGCGTGATCGTCGTTGGTGGACACCTTGATTCCTGGGATGTTGGAGAAGGTGCGCAAGACGACGGAGCAGGAATTGTGCAGAGTATCGAAATTCTGCGAGCTTTCAAAAAAATGGGTTTAAAAAATAACCACACGATTCGGGTTGTATGTTTTGCCAATGAAGAGAATGGCGTGAAAGGTGGAAACAAATACGCGGAAAATATTAAGAAAAATAATGAAAATCATATTTTCGCGATCGAAACCGATGGTGGTGGTTTTACACCGCGTGGAATTGCTTTGGTAATGAGCCCCGAAAAAAGACAGCAAGTTCAGTCCTGGAAAAATTTATTTTTACCTTATGGCGTTTATAATTTCGATATGCAGTACGCCGGAACCGATATTGAACCGATGGAACCTCTCGGCGTTCCTTTGGCAGAATTAGTTCCCGATTCTCAGAGATATTTCGATATTCACCATTCTGACGAAGATACTTTTGATAAAGTGAATCGCAGAGAATTATTGTTAGGAGCCACTACAATGGGACAATTAATTTATATGATCGATAAAAGCTGGTAATGAGAAAACCTCCTTTTTACAAGAGTTTTTTGAATTCAATTCATGGTGTTTTCTGGATGTTGAAATCTGAGAGAAATTTTCAGCTCGAAATTATCGGACTCATCCTGAATTTATTTTTGATCGTTTTCTTGAAATTAAATGCAACTGATACCGCTTTAATTTTAATCGTCAGTTTTGCAGTTTTAAGTCTGGAAATCTTAAATACCGCAGCCGAAAAAATATGTGATATTGTACAACCTGAATTTGATGAACGCGTCAAGATCATCAAAGATATTTCCGCAGCAGCAGTTGTTTTGATGTCATTTGCGGCAATATGCGTGGGAATCTTAGTTTACTGGAAATATATTTTTTAAAGGCTAAAACTTTCGTAAGAATCTTTTGCAGCCTGATAACCAATTTCAAAAATTTCTTCGAGTCGGTTGGCTTTTCTTTCGAAAGTGCCATAATTCGCCAGTTTTTTAGACGTAATGATCCAGTCGCAATAAGAAAATTTATAGATCTCTGTGCGATGCGACATTAATTCATAAGCTCTTGTTGTTACGGCTTTGATCGTGTTAAGATCGCCAATTTCAACATCTTGTGGTGGCGAAACATAAACACCGATCAGCTTTTTACAATCCTGATGAATAATATCTGCAGGAAAATTATTCAAAACTCCACCATCGCTGAACATTTCATTTCCAACAATGTAAGGAACTGTGATCCCTGGAATTGAACAGGAAGCGATCACCGCATCTACAATTCTGTCTTTGCCCTCAAATATTTTCTGTTCGCCGGAAACCAGTTCTGTGGCGATTATTTTCAAATTAATATCAAGATCGCCAATTGTCATGTCCTTAAAAACAGGATACAGATAATTTGAAAAAATATTGGAGGAAACCAAACCCGGTTTATTGAAGGCAAAATGGCGCCAGTTAAAGAAATAAACCGATTTGAAAAAGTCTAAAATTTCTTCGCCTGATTTTCCAGCCGCATACAGCGCACCCACAATTGCACCGGCACTGCAACACGCCAAAACATCTGCATTAATGTTTTTTTCAGCTAGAAACTTTAGAACTCCGGCGTGAGCAAGACCTTTTGTACCGCCTCCGGAAAGAACCAAACCTAAATTATATTTTTCCATTTTTAATAGTTCCTCAAAAGTAAGAAACGTGCGCTGAAAATCGCAGATTTCTTAGAACTTTTTAAGATGCTTATCCTACTATAATTTTGCAGTGAATATTCTTTGGGAGTAAAAATTTTGTAAAAATCTGATCACGTAATTTTATTTTGCAGCTCTGTTCCTGTAATTTTTTATTAAAACGAATATAGAGATCGCAAATCCAATCAGGTAAACAATCGCTAATCCTGTTTTCTCGAATTTCATATTTTCAAAATCGAATTGTTTGTATAAAGTCACCCCTAAAATGACCGCAATAATTATAAAAGTGAAGGATAGATTCTTTTTATTTTTCATTGTAAAAAATTAGTTTTCTTTATTAAAATGTACGTAACAAAGTGCCGCGATTTTTTTAATAGCTTTTGGTTTATTTTCTTGATGTTAAGATAGCAATTTTTAAGAAGTAAAAAATCAAAATTTGTAGGTATGATTTTGATGATTGCTTATTTGCAGGCAGCGGCAAGAATTAAATTTTCGCGATATCATGTTTATAAATAAGCGATATCTGGTCACAATTGAGTTAGACGATCTAAAAATTTTTTAAAGGATAGAAATGCAGGTAAAGTTTTCGTTTTGACAGTGATCATATTACAAATACTTTGCAAAACAAATTATTTTGCAAAAAAAAACCGTCGTAGAAATACGACGGTTTATAATTGAGATTTTAGAAATCTTATTTAGGCATTACTACCGTATCAACTGCATGAATTACTCCGTTAGAAGCAGGTACATCAGCCATTACAACCATTGCTGTTCCGCCGTTTGCATCTGTTAGCATCACTTTGCCATCTTTCAAACTTAAATCGATCTTACCGCCTTCAACAGTGGTAACGGTGAATTTTCCTTTGTTTTTGTTGATCGCATCAGTTACTGCTGCAGCATCAAATTTACCCGCAACTACGTGGTACGTCAAAACTGATTTCAGTTTAGCAAGATTTTCCGGTTTCAATAAACCATCAACCGTTCCTGCAGGAAGTTTATTAAATGCAGCGTTGGTTGGTGCGAATACCGTGAAAGGTCCTGCTCCACTTAGCGTTTCTACTAATCCTGCTGCTTTTACTGCAGATACAAGCGTTGAGAAATCTGCATTTGCAGAAGCCACGCCTACGATGTTTGGAGTTTCAACTACCGCTGCGGAATCCGTTTTTGTAGAATCCATTGCTACTGCTGTTGAATCTGTCATGCTTGTAGACTGTTCTGCTTTTTTCTGACATGAAGTAGCGATCACTCCTACTACTAAAAATGCACAAATTGTTTTTACTAATTTCATAATGAATATTTAAGGGTTTAATTAATGATTCGAAGATAGAAATAAATCGTATTTGTTTGATCGTGTTGCTGATATGTTTTAACAATGATGGTAAATGTTAAAATAATTCAGTTTGCAAATTTGGCTCGTCGCTCGCGGAGAAAAGCACGGATTGAAATCCGCGCTATCGGGTTGGACTGGAAATCGGCGCTATCGAAAAAGGGTTGGGGAAATCACGGACAAGAAGTAGCTGAATTTCTATTGTTTCGGTGGTGGACTTATTAGAGTTACCTGCATTGAAATAATTTTCCAGATTTTATCTTTCTTTTCGAGTACGGTCGTAATATATTTATGATCAACATTTCCTTTCTTTACAATGCCTCCCGGAACATTGTAGTCATTTTTTGCTGTTAATGATTCTTTTATATGAGCCACTGCAGCATTTTCATTAATAATCTTACTGTCAATCAATTCAAATTTAACTGAGGTTGGCTTAATGCAACATTCGTTAATTTGAGAAAATTGATTAATAATGGTTTCTCTGCCTTTCCAATACATTCCCAGGAAATTTATCAAAGTCGCATCTTCACTGAAAGCATTTGAAAATGCTTTCATATCATTTTTATTCCAGTCATCTTCCTGTTTTTGGATAATCTGTTTCAAATCTGCATCGGAAGTCTGCGCTGTCATTCCGCTGTAGCTTATTAAAGCTAACAATAATAAAAGTGTAGTTTTCATCTTATGGTTTTTGTTTATACAAATGTACCACATGTTGATATTATAAATTTATTTTTGATGTTAAATTATTGGGAGACAAAGCTTTGTTGAGAAACACGGATTGAAAATCCGCGCCATCAACTTGTGCTATTGTACTTAATAATTTAGAAACCGTTATTCTGTTTGCAACCAAATTTATTTAATTAAATGAATATACTTCAGATCGCATTCAGCAAATTTTACATAATAATTCATTGCATTTCCAGAGTTTTGGATGGTTATTTCATCTTTGTATAAAACGCCTTGTATATCTTTTGGCAATTCTAAATCTTCTTCGGAATTTGTTCCTTCAGTGTCAATTGCGCCTAAATATTCACTCCATTCGATATCTTTGAAAGTAATATAATAACCGTCTGCCTTTTCGTTTAACACAATTTCCACATTACCGGAATGTTTTTGCGTATTGATTTGCATCTCGTATTTTAAAATGCCGTTTTTGAAAAACAGGGAGAGGAAAAATTTACAATCGGTGACTTCATCTTTTGTAAGAGTGTAATTTCCTGCAATATCAAATAGCATATCGTCGCTATCAGCATATTGACCAACATTTTGAAGGCTGTCTATATTTCTATTAATTTCTGTGATTTTTTTCTGTTCTGATTTTTGAATTTCTGTTCTTTTTTGGTTTTCTGAAAGGTTTTTACAGGATTTCAATGCGGAAGAAAGAATTAAAAGAAGCAGCAGTTTTTTCAGCATTTTTTTGTGCAGGTTAATTTTTCACGAACGTTGATTTAGAATGTCGTAACGTTTGGGTATTTGTTTTGGCGAGGACTTTTTATAACAACTATTTGTAAATATAAAAAATTGAACAATTAGCGAAAACCTTTATGATAGAAACTTCGGACCCGCTAATAGGAATGTCGTGTTATATGTAGTATTTTAATTCGGATTAAACTGAATATTGAAATTCTTTAAATAATCCTCTATTGGTCCCATTCCCATTTCTTTTCTTCTTTCGTTCACAGTTTCAGGATTATCTAATTTATACAATTTACCTTTTTCTATTTGTGAACCATATGTTTGGGGTTTTCCTTCGTCCATTAAAATCCTATCTTTCATCAATGCGTATTGTTGTTTAGATAAGTCTCCACTTTCAACCGCTTTCTCTATTTGCGGAAAATACTTTTTTCTGATTTCTTTAGTACTATGTTGAAGTCCCAACCAGATTGCATCCATTTGTTTTTGACCTACCTCCTTTAATGTTGGCATACCACACTTTTCAACAATGCTAATCACTAATTCTTGATTCCTATGATCTTCTTTAGCGAATTTGATAAAGTCATTTGATCTTCTTATACGCTGGTCACTTTCTAAAACTTCGCTCAAGATTTGAACTTTTTTGCTGCAATCGACTTCAATAATATCTACTGAACCTACATAGACAAATTTATCCCTATTCATATAAAGGAATATTGATATAATTAAAACAAGAGCGGTTAATATGCTGAATAATATTTTTTTTATTTTCATATCTATTTTTGGTTAGTATTACACATAACTCTCAAATATACGCAAGTTCCATAAATTATATTGAGATTTATTTAGAAGTTCCCACTTGCAACCCGACTTGAGTGGAGCTCTTTTTGTAATTGCGACTTCGATATCTTTCAACGGACTGCTTCGCTATGCTCGCAATTACAAAAAAGCGGGAACGGAAGGTCTCGTCTTTAAGGACGAGATTGCCCCGATAAAAAAACTCCAGCTAATCACTGGAGTTTTCTATATCAATATTTCGAATATTTTAAATGTGAATCACTTCGCCATAAGCGGCGGCAACTGCTTCCATCACTGCTTCTGAGATGGTTGGATGCGGGTGAATTGATTTCAATACTTCGTGACCTGTTGTTTCTAATTTACGCGCTACAACTGCTTCTGCGATCATATCGGTAACGCCGTCGCCGACCATATGACAACCGAGCCATTCGCCGTATTTCGCATCGAAAATTACTTTGATGAAACCATCGGTATCGCCGTTTGCTGTTGCTTTTCCGGAAGCTGAGAACGGGAACTTTCCTACTTTCAGTTCGTAACCTTTTTCCTTCGCTTGCTTCTCGGTCAAACCAACAGACGCGACTTCCGGATGACAATACGTGCATCCCGGAACATTGCCGTAATCGATTTTTTCTACGTGAAGTCCTTTGATCTTTTCAACACAGGTAATTCCTTCCGCAGACGCGACGTGCGCTAAAGCTTGCGTTGGCAAAATATCACCGATCGCGTAATAGCCCGGAACAGAAGTTTCGTACCATTCGTTCACCAAAACTTTTCCTTTATCAGTCTGAATTCCTACTTCTTCGAAACCTTGACCTTCAATATTGGAAGCGATCCCAACTGCTGAAAGTAAAATGTCTGCTTCTAAAATAATGTTTCCAGTGGCAGTTTTCACGGTAGCTTTTACACCGTTCCCGGAAGTATCAACTGATTCTACGGAAGCGTTGGTCATAATCTCGATCCCTGCTTTTTTCAAAGATTTCTCAACGTGTTTTGAAGAGTCTTCGTCTTCCACAGGAAGAATGTTTGGCATGAATTCAACAACGGTCACTTTGGTTCCCATCGTATTATAAAAATCAGCAAACTCAATTCCGATCGCACCTGAACCAACAACGATCATCGATTTCGGCTGCTCTGGAAGAACCATCGCTTGACGGTAACCAATTATTTTTTTTCCATCTTGAGGAATATTTGGCAATTCACGAGAACGTGCTCCGGTTGCGATAATGATATTTTCTGCGGAATATTCGGTTGATTTTCCGTCTTTATCAACTACAGAAACTTTCTTTCCTTTTTGGATGGTTGCAGTTCCCATGATGACATCGATCTTATTTTTCTTCATCAGGAAAGCGATTCCACCACTCATTTTGCTTGCAACGCCTCTACTTCTCTGGATCACTTTTGTGAAATCAAAACCTGGATTTTCTACTTTATTTAAACCGTATTGTTCGGCTTGCTGTAAATATTTAAAAACGTGCGCAGATTTCAACAATGCTTTGGTTGGGATACAACCCCAGTTCAGGCAAATTCCGCCCAGACTTTCTTTTTCAATAATTGCAGTTTTAAAACCTAATTGTGCGGCTCTGATTGCCGTAACGTATCCACCGGGACCACTTCCGATGACAATAATATCGTAGTTCATTATTTAAAAATTTGATGCGAATTTACGGAAATTTTTTGAGGTTTAAATGAGAGTTTCCAAGGCTTTGTTAAAGTTCGGATTGCTAAATTCAAAACCGGCATCTATTAATTTTTGAGGAAATACATTTCTACTTTTTAACATCAATTCCGTTTCTGTTTTGATAAAAATTGCAGCGATTTCCAGAAGCCAAACCGGAGCCGGAATTCCGAATGGAGCTTTTACTTTTTTGCGGAGTAAAGTCATCATTTCTTTGTTCGGCAAAGTATTTGGAGCGGTTACATTTATCGAACCCTTAATGTTTTCATTATCAATAATAAATGCTATTGCTTTACAGAAATCTTCGATGTGAATCCAGCTCATCAATTGATTTCCTTTTCCTTGTGCTCCGCCTAAACCTAAATTAGAGATCTGGACAAATTTTGGAAAAGCACCACCGTTTTTACCCAAAACAATGGAAGTTCTCAGCGCAACTTTGCGAACATTCTTATTCTCTTTTTTGAAGAATTCTGCTTCCCATTGTTTGCAGATATTCATCGAAAAATCATCTCCAATAATTCCGTCTTCTTCGGTATGCAAATTGGATTCTGAATGAATGTAGATTGTCGCGGAACTCGCATTCAACCAAATTTTTGGTGGATTTTCGCATTGATCGATCGCCTCCTGCAAAACTTTCGTACTTTCAATTCTGGAAGATAAAATCTCTTTTTTATTTTTTTCGGTGTAGCGGCAATCGACAGATTTTCCCGCAAGATTAATGAGGACATCGGCGTTATCTAAATCAGTTTTCCAATCTCCAACTGTTCGTCCGTCCCAGTAAATGTCGTTTTTATTTTTTGAATTTCTTGTGAGGATTTTTACTTCGCTGTTTTTTGAAAGGAAAAAACGCTTTAATTCCTTGCCTAAAAATCCGGCTCCACCTGCGATTATAATTTTCATCTTGATATATTTTTGATTGATTATATATTTTAAAACTTTTTAGCAATTAATAGAAACTTTCCACAGCACTAAAAACGATAACGAATAAGTAAAATAAGACTAATGATATTGTTGATTTAGAGCCGAGTTGCAATATTCTGGACCGTCTAAAATTTTCAAAAATTATAAAAAGTAATAGAAAAGCAGCAAAATAATAAGTTGATTCGATTGTAAAATTTAAATATAAAACAGGAATTGTGATCAAAGCTGAAATTAAAATGACAGTCATGAAATTTCCGATATATTCAAAGTACTTTTCTTTTGAAAACCCTTTTTTAAAAAGCGTTTGCCAAAAGATTAAAGCCATCATTAATAAAAATACTTTTTCGGTAAGTAAATTTCCAGAGAAAGTTTGACTTAAAAATTTCCCAAAGATAAAGGAAGAAAATAGCGTTGCGAAAATAAGATATAAAACTCTGTATCTTAAATTAAAGCTTGGTACACAGGATTTTTCATCAATTATTTTTGAAGACGGAACGATCACTTTACGGTTGTATGAAATTAGAGAATATAATTTTTTAAAAAACCAATAAACGGGTTGAAGACGTCCGACTTTTTCCAGGAAAGGAAATGAATTTCCTATAATCAACAACAAACTGTCTAAACCATACGCAACCTCATTATTTTGATGATTGATGAGTGCAATTTCATTTTTAGCACGATCGTAATCAATGATCAGTTTATTATTTTCTGACATGTCAGAAAAATTTTCCCTACCTTCTTTTCCTAACATTCCACACTTGATAAATGCACTGGAATAAGCATTGCACATTGGACAATCTTTGTCGTAAAGTAAACTGTGGTTGGCGAGATTTTTCATGATTAAGAATTTTAAAATGGAAGAAAATCAGATTTTGTTCTTTTGGAATTTTTAAAGAAAAAATGGAAGAACCAGTTAAAAATTATATTTTTCATTTTATTTAATTTTTTATACTTTCAGTAATTAATGAAACTATCAGGGAAATAAAAAAGGAATTTCTTCCCTTCTTATTTTTTTAAAAGATTAGTGATCTTTCCAACGAGCCAGTGTTCGTCGCTCTTGATCGCCAAATCCATTATATTATTTATTTTGCTGGTAACGTTTCCGAAATCATTCATGAGTTTTATAAATTCTTGTGCTTCTTCGGAATCGTTGTCTTCGATTTCCTTTAACTCTGCTAAAAAAGTAATGATCGGTTCAATTTCTCTTTTTCTGCGCTCTTTGGTAATTTGTTTAAAAAGAAACCAAACATCTTTATCTGCGGAGAAATATTCTTTACGTTCTCCTTTAACCAATTCTTTTTTTACAATTCCCCAATCCATTAAGGCCCGGAGATTGGTATTCGCATTTCCTCGGGAAATCTGAAGTTCCTCCATTACTTCGTCTGTGGACAGTGCTTTTCCGCTTGCTAACAGTAATGCGTGGACTTGAGCCATTGTTCTGTTAATTCCCCAATTGGTGGCGAAAGTTCCCCAGGTTTGGATATATTGTTCTTTGGCTTCTGCGAGTTTCATTTCGATTGGTTTAAATTTCTAATACAAAGATAATAAATATTATTGAACTTTCAGTAATTAATGAAAGTTTATTTTAAATAATTGGATTTATTTACTTCGGAAATTAAATTTGGAAGATAGGTTTTGGCTAAAGCCATTTATTTGGTTAACGAAATAAAGAGGGCTAAAGCCCGCTCCTATTGAATCTACGTAAATATTAATTTTAATCTTGTGCTGATTAAAAAACCCTTTCAGCCTATTAAAGGCTGAAAGGGTTGATCCTTAAAAAACTTTGTCAAAGATTTAAACTTTGACAAAGTGAGTTTAAACTATTAGATCTTCGGAAATTTCTCCGGGTTTGTTTCTGTAAATAATGCGTAAATTTTTTCTACCATATCATCAACACTAGGTTTACTGAAATAATCGCCATCACTTCCATACGGTGGACGGTGATTTTCTGCAGAAATAGTTAATGGATCGGAATCTAAATATCTGAATGCTTTTTGTTTTTCTAAGATCTGCTGTAAAATAAATGCAGTTGCACCTCCTTCAACATCTTCATCGATCACGACTAATCTGTTTGTTATCTTAATACTTTCCGCGATCTCATGACTTAAATCAAATGGAATTAAAGATTGAATATCGATCACTTCTGCGGAGATGCCGATTTTTTCTAATTCCTGAGCTGCTTCCATGACCAATCTCCACGTTGAACCGTAAGTGACAAGAGTAACATCTGAACCTTCTTTAGTAACTTCAATTTTTCCGACAGGAACTGTAAATTCTCCTAAATTATCAGGTTGCTTTTCTTTTAAACGATATCCGTTCAAACATTCAATAATTAAAGCTGGATCATCGGATTTTAACATGGTATTATAAAATCCTGCAGCTTTTGTTAAATTCCTTGGAACAAGAACTAAAATCCCTTTCGATAAATTAAGAATTCCCGCCATTGGTGAACCAGAATGCCAGATTCCCTCTAATCGGTGACCACGAGTTCTGATAATTAATGGTGCTTTTTGTCCCCCTTTCGTTCTGTATTGAACAGTCGCCAAATCATCGCTCATTCCTTGCAGACAATATAAAATATAATCCAGGTACTGAATTTCTGCAATGGGTCTTAATCCACGCATCGCCATTCCAATTCCCTGTCCAAGAATCGTAGCTTCCCGAATTCCAGTATCTGCAATTCTTAATTCACCATATTTTTCCTGAAGACCTTCCAGTCCTTGATTCACGTCACCTATATTTCCGGCGTCTTCACCAAAAATTAAACATTCAGGATTATTTTCAAAAATTTTATCAAAATTATTTCGAACGACTACTCTACCATCAACGGTTTCTGAAGCATCGGAATAAATTGGCGCAATTTCTTTAATATTGGTGGCTTTCCATTCAGATTGCGAATATAAGTGAGAGGAGTAATTGTCTTTTTCAACTGCGAAAAGTTCTTCGTATTTATTTTGAAGATCTTGTCTTTCTGAAGTCCGATTGGTTCTCGTTGCCATTAAAGACTTTCGCACCAAATGAAAAATATCTTTTTTAGCTACAGTTATTATTGTATTGAATTTTTCTAATTCAGAAGCAATTTCTGTATTTTGACCTTTCAAATTTTGAACCAACGGAAGAATTGCAGCTTTTAGATCTTGAATCGTTTTCTGATAATTTTCCCAGGCTTTTTTCTGATCTTCTTTAACGTATTTTTTTGCTTCAGATTCAATTTTTTCCAGTTCTTCAACTGTTGCTAATTGTTGTTCCTGACCTTCAATCTCTATAGAATAATTAAGAACCCATTCTCTGAATTTCAATAATCCGTCGAATTCACCTTCCCATTTTAAACGCTCTTCATTTTTATATCTTTCGTGTGAACCCGAAGTTGAATGTCCTTGAGGTTGGGTCACTTCAATCACGTGAACAACTACAGGTACGCTTTCAGTTCGGGCAAAATGTTCAGCTTTAGCATAAGCATCTAATAGTGCAGGATAATCCCAGGCTTTCACCTGAATAATTTCACAACCTTGATTTTCTCCTTCGTTTCTTTGAAAACCTGACAGCATTTCTGCAATATCAGCTTTTGCTCTTTGGTTTTGTGTAGGAACTGAAATTCCGTAACCATCATCCCAAATTGAAGTGATCATAGGAACCTGCAAAGCGCAAGCTGCGTTTAATGTTTCCCAGAAATGTCCTTCTGCCGTTGATGCATCGCCGATTGTTCCAAAAGCAACTTCGTTTCCATTACTGGAAAATTTTTCTGAACCTTCAAATTTTACCGATTTATAAACTTTCGAAGCCAAGGCAAGTCCAAGTAATCTAGGCATTTGTCCTGCTGTTGGAGAAATATCAGAAGAAATGTTTTTTTGATTCATTAAATCTTTCCAGCTACCATCTTCATTTAAACTACGGGTTGCGTAATGACCGTTCATTTGTCGTCCCGCAGAAGCCGGTTCGCGTTCAATACTTGTATCAGCGTATAACTGAGCGAAGAAACTTTCAACGGAGACTGCATTAATCGCTAAAGCGAATGTTTGATCGCGATAATAACCGGATCGGAAATCACCATTTTTGAAAACTTTCGCCATCGCCAGTTGCGGTAATTCTTTTCCGTCGCCAAAAATTCCGAATTTTGCTTTTCCAGTTAAGACTTCGCGTCTTCCTAAATAGGACATTTCGCGCGAAATTCTACCCAGTTTATAATCTTCTAATATGTTTTTTTTAAAATCCTCAAAGGAGATTTCTCGAGTTTGAATATAGGTTTCTTGCATAACAAAGGGATATTTTACAAATATACAAAAATAAGGAAACTTAATAAAATAAGGAATTATAGAAATTTTACGAACTTCTGTAAAAACACAGTTCTTCCGCGAATAAATTCACGGAAGAACCAACACAAATGATGAAAAAAAAAATTTATTTAACTTGAATTGTTATTTTTTTGGTGGAGGTACAATTTCGCCATCAACTAATGAAGCTGGGTTATTGTTTTGCTCAGTATTTAAGTTATTAGCATTATCTTTATGTGATAAATTGTTGGAGGAATCTTGAACTCTTTGTAAAGTTGCTGTTTCTTCAGGAGATAATACATCGTCTGATTGTCTGCAAGATTGTAATGTAATTGTAGTTAAAACTACTGCTGCGATAAGTGCTAATCTTTTCATACGTTTAATTTTTACAAATGTATGGTAGTAAGGCAATATCGGACAAAAAAAACAACCGTTAGTTTATAAAAAATCACAAGCATATTGTAAATTATATGCTGTTTTTTAAATAAAATTGCAGTAATATTGTAAAATAAGTGAAGAAAAATTAGTTATCTCGTTAACGCTCATCATATTAAGGTTTTATGCAGTTGAAATATATTTTAGCTTTTTTATTTTTATTTACCCTAAATTTTTCTACAAATTTTCATGCTCAAAGTGTTTTGAATTCAAACCTAACTAATGAAGAGATTGAAAAGAAGATAGATGATTATAGCAATGATCCTACAAAAATGTGGGAACTTATCAATTTCTACATCAAAAAATCAAAAAAAGAACAAAATACCGAGGCTTTATTTTATGCATATCGCTATGCCAGTATTACCAGTACTTATCCTTTAAATATAAAATTTGCTGACAGTGCATTGATTACAGGAAAAAAATCGAAGGTTAAAAAGATATTATTAGATGCATACCTGAATCGAGGTAATATAAATATGTCTGAGGAATTTTATCAAAAGGCTCTCGATGACGTATTAGTTGCCAATAAATTATCACAAGAATCTGGTGATGCCTATATTTTTAATAAAACCATCTATTACATCGCTCAAAATAAGATTTATCTTGGACAGTATGAGGACGCTAATAAAGAGCTTGTTACATGCTTAAAGTTTTTTAAAGATAATTTGGAAAACAAAACATCTTTAGGAAAAAATTATGAAGTTTATTATATCTATTCTTTAATGAGTATGATTGACTCCAATACAAAATTAGGTCATTTCCAAGAAAACAAAAAACTTTTGAAAGAAGCCTTCGATTATCTTGAGAGAAATAAATTATCACAATATGTTCCGTATTTTATTTCTTCTGAAGGTACTGACGCTTATTATGCCAAAGATTATGAGGCTGCAATTACTAAACTTTCGCAAGCGATAAGACTTTATAATGATCAATGGCAACATAATACTGAAATTTTCTACCTAGGACTTTCTTACTGGAATATCGGCAAGAAAAAATTAGCTGTAAAATACTTGGAAGAGATCGATAAACATTACAATAAAACGAAAAAACTCGATCCTCAATTTCGATCAGCGTATGAGATCTTAATTAAATATTATAATTCTATAGGTAATACAGATAAACAACTGGAATATATTAATAAACTAATGTTCCTTGACAGATCTTACGAGAAAAATTACAAATATCTTTACGGAAGAATTGTAAAAGAATACGATACTAAAAAATTGGTATCGGAGAAAAATAGAATTGAAAGTTCGCTGGAAAATCAACGAATAATTTTTATCAGCTTAGTAATCCTTTTGGTAATTGGTTTTTTATTTTTTGGGTATCGCATATCGAAAGAGAAACAAAATTACAAGAAAAGGTTTGAAGAAATTATCGCACAGCAAAATAAGTTAGAAGAACAAGAAAAACTAGTCACAGAATCTCTCGATTACGAACATCAGCAAAAATTCGACTACGAATTTTATAATAAAATCCCCGGACTCAATCCTGTGTTTGTAGAAAACATTTTGAAACAACTGGAAATTTTTGAAAATGAAAATAAATTTCTGGATTCTCAAATCTCCCAAAAATCATTAAGCGAAGAGCTGGGTACCAATTCTACCTATTTTTCAAAAATTATTAATACGTATAAAGGAAAAAATTTCGCCCTTTACATCAGTGATCTTCGACTGGACTTTATTATTGATCATCTTAAAAATGATATGAAATATATTAATAAAGATGTTAAAGAACTTGCCTGCATTGCGGGATTTTCGAGTGCCGAGAATTTTTCAGATAATTTCCGCAGGAAATTTGATTTAAAACCGTCTGTCTTTATTAAGCTCATGAAAGATAAATTGTAGAATTAAATTCTCTAAATAAAACTTTCCAATATATCAGGATTTAGACTGATTCTTATTACTTCATAATAAAAAAAAATCGAAACCTTTTTTAAAGATTTCGATTGGTGTAAAACGTAAAATTTAAATTAATAGAATTAATTTTGAAGATTACCTTTTAGGTCTAAGTCAGTTTCTTTTAAAAAAGCATCTATTACTTTGAAGGCTTTTTCTTCATCCTGTAGATTAACCATTAACTTGATAGTGCTCGCAGTAGGAGTTGTCGTAAAAGACATATACTTATCATTTAAAAAACTAGATATACTTTGGGCATCTAATTTTGACTTTATTAACTGTATTTCTGATGGTTTTTCACTTTCAAACACTGATACTCTCGTTTCTCTTTCCATATTCTTTTCAATTTTGAATTTTAAATATACATAAATATAATTTATTTTTTAGATTTAAATATGAAAAATAATTAGAGATTCAAAATTAATCTGATCGAAAATCTTTGAATCTCAATTAATATTATAATTTCCCTAAACAAATTTCGATCTTATCCAGTGCGATTTGAATCTCCTCTTTCGAAACATTTAAATGCGGACGGAATCGGATTGACTGATCACCACAAGACAAAATAATTACGCCTTCATCATAAACCAGTTCCCTCATTCTGTCACGTTGTTCACCACTTGGTAAATCAATTGCCGCCATTAATCCACGACCTCTGGGATTAGAAACTAGGTTTGGATATTTGTTTGCTAATTTCTGTAAACCTTCCACTAGATATTCACCGACAATTCGGGCATTTTCTACTAAATTGTCTTTTTCGATAACTTCCATTATCAATTGGAAACGAAGAATGTCTATGAAGTTACCACCGAAAGTTGAATTGATCCTGGAGCTTTCTCTGAAAACATTATTTGGGATTTCATCAAATTTTTCTTTGTTGGCCAAAACACCGCAAACCTGTGCTTTTTTACCAAAAGAAATAATGTCTGGCTGTACACTGAAATGTTCAAATGCCCACATTTTTCCCGTCAAACCCATACCGGTTTGTACTTCATCAAAAATTAATAAAATCTCATTGTCGTCGCAAATTTTTCTCAAGCCAACAAAAAACTCGTCGCGGAAATGATTGTCACCACCTTCTGCCTGAATAGGCTCTATAATAATACAGGCAACTTTATCAGGATTAGAAAGAATAGCTTCTTCAATATTTAAAAGTGCTAGATTTTCGTGTTTAATGGTTTCTGCTAAATTTTCCTCGGTAATAGGAAAGTTTAAGTGTGGATTGATAATTCTTGGCCAGTTAAATTTTGGAAAGTATTGATATTTTCGTGGATCAGAAGTATTTGTTAAACTCAACGTATAACCACTTCTTCCGTGAAAGGCCTGCTTGAAATGGATGCAAATTCCAGCTTCCAAATCGAGTCCTTTTTCAAAATTCTTGCGTGTTTTCCAGTCGAAGCAAGCTTTCATGGCGTTTTCTACACCCATCGTTCCACCTTCAATGAAGAATGCGTACTGCAAATGTTGTGGAATCGCTACTCTTTCAAACACAGTCATAAAGTCTGCAAATTCCTGAGAATAAACATCTGCCAAAGTTGGTTTATTTACTGCCATTCTTCCGAGCCAGGCAGATCTTTCCATTAAATAAGGATGGTTGTAGCCGATGGAAGCAGAACCAAACATAGAAAACATATCCAGGAAATCTTTCCCTGTAACTCGGTCGTGGATCCAGGACCCATGAGATTTATCGAAATCCATTACGAAGTCGAAACCATCAGCAAGCATGTGTCTGCCAAGTGTTTTCTTTACTTCATTTGTTGGTTGTGGATGAGATGCAATTGCGTCGTTCATATCTTGTATTATTTTTAAATATTTTTGATAATAAATTACCTGTGAATTTAGATTTTTAAATCCCAAACACAGCCCGACCTGAGTGGAGCTCTTTTTTATTGGTGGCTGAGCGAAGCCGAAGCCACCAATAAAAAAAGCGGGAACGGAGGGCGGAATTGTCTGCCCAAATTACTTTTATTATTTTACAAATCAAATTTAATTCCCTGTGCTAAAGGCAAACTGTCGGTATAATTGATGGTATTCGTTTGTCTTCTCATGTAATATTTCCAAACATCGGAACCGGATTCTCTTCCACCGCCAGTTTCTTTTTCACCACCAAAAGCGCCACCGATCTCTGCACCTGAAGTTCCTATGTTCACATTGGCGATTCCACAATCGGAACCATTTTGAGACAAAAATAATTCAGCTTGACGCATATCAGTCGTCATGATCGCGGAACTTAAACCTTGCGGAACATCGTTCTGCATTGCGATAGCTTCCTCCAGAGTTTTGTATTTCATGATGTAAAGAATCGGTGCGAATGTTTCGTGTTGTACAATTTCGAACGAATTTTGTACTTCAGCGATACATGGCTTCACGTAACATCCGGATTCGTAATTTTCACCTTCTAAAACGCCGCCTTCAACCACGAATTTTCCGCCTTCTTTTTTACATTTTTCAATGGAATCCATATATTGCTGAACTGCTTGTTTATCGATCAAAGGTCCAACGTGATTATTTTCGTCTAAAGGATTTCCGATTTTTATTTGTCCGTACGCTTTTACCAAACGGTTTTTCACATCTTCAAAAATAGATTCATGAATAATTAACCTTCTGGTTGATGTACATCTCTGTCCTGCAGTTCCTACTGCGCCGAAAACAGCTCCGATGATTGACATATTCAAATCTGCGTTTTCTGTAAAAATAATGGCGTTATTTCCACCTAATTCCAGAATTGATTTGCCGAATCTTTGAGCAACGTTAGTTCCCACAATTCTTCCGACTCTCGTAGAACCGGTGAAAGAAATTAGAGCCACATTTTTATCATTTACCATTTTCTCCCCAATTTTGTGATCACCTACGATCATGGTTGAAATTCCTTCAGGAAGATTATTTTCTTTTAAAACTTCGGTGATAATATTTTGACAGGCGATCCCACAAAGCGGAGCTTTCTCAGATGGTTTCCAGATAGTAACATTTCCACAGATCCAGGCAAGTGCGGTATTCCAGGACCAAACTGCAACCGGGAAATTAAAGGCGGAAATAATTCCAATAATTCCTAAAGGATGATATTGTTCGTACATTCTGTGTCCAGGTCTTTCCGAATGCATCGTGTAACCGTGAAGTTGACGGGATAATCCCACTGCGAAATCGCAGATATCGATCATTTCCTGAACTTCACCCAAACCTTCCTGCAAAGATTTTCCCATCTCATAAGAAACGAGTTTTCCTAAGTCATCTTTATATTCCCGTAATTTTAAACCAAACTGACGTACCAATTCTCCCCTTTTCGGTGCGGGAATTTGACGAAATTCCAAATAAGCTTTTTTTGCAGTTTCAATGACCTGATCGTAATCAGCAGAACTCGCTGTAGTAACTTTTGCTATTAACTTGCCATCTGTTGGAGAATAACTTTCAAGTAAATCACCGTTGGCAAAGTATTTTCCACCGGTTGAAACTCCTAAATTTTCTTGTTGAATACCTAAATTAGAAAGGGATTTTTCGATTCCAAAATCCTGATTTGTTTGGGACATAATTTTATTTTGAATTGTCCTTAAAGATACTACAATTGCTGAAATCAGAAAAATTTTAACAGGGTTTTATTGAATTTTAAAGGATTTTGGAATTTAGAAAACGATATCGCAAATACAATGAATAGCATGATTTTCTTTAATGAGATCAGTATCAATTATTTTGACATCTAAATTTTAAAGGTCTAAATAATAGTATTAATTTTGGGAAAAGTTCTCCATGGAAAATTTACAGCCTGAAGATAAAAACCAGAAATTTAAAAAGTGGTTTAAGCGCGTCGGAATTGGCGGCGTAATCTTTTTTACGGTGAAAGGAATTGCCTGGCTTTTTGTTTTCTATTATGGTGCGGAATTATTTCAGGATTGCAGCGGAAAATAAATTAGTCATTCTTCCCTAAATCTTTTAAAAGTCCCATAGAAAAATAACCGATCACCAGTAAAGCTAATCCGATGCAAAGCCACATGAACAAAGGCGTTCTCCAGAATTCATTTTCATTTTTATTCTGATTTATGGCTGTCACTTTACTTAAATTACTAATTTCTGTTTGCTGAAGCTGAGACTGCACATTTTCCTCAAAATTGGATAAATCATATTTCGGTCGCAAGAGTGTGGAGTCGATGACAATATTGTATTTTTCACCCGCTTTCAATTCTGAAATGAGAAGAACCGGTTCTTGGAAAAACTGAATATCAGATATTTGTAAAGGTAAATTATCTTCATTTTGAATAATAATACTTAAGTTTTTTTCAAAGATCTCTCCAAACTTAAACTGATTTTGCGCTTTCGAATTTAATTGAAAATCCACGAGCGATTCCAGATAATTCTTTGTTTCACGCTTTACAACATGGGTTCGGTTCACCAAAATTGCGGCATCTCTTAAATAAAACTGAGGCGCTGAGATCGTAAATTTCAAACCGTTTATGACTTGCTTCGAATCGAAAGTAATATCAATTCTTGTGGTTTTATCTGTTTTATTTTGCGACACTGTTTGCTTGAAATTTTTTAATTGAATTAAAGGAACTTCCTGCGTCGCCTGATCACTTTTTAAAGAAGCTGCTAAAACCTGAATGGGAAGGGATTTTTTATCCACGAATTCAAATTTTAGAAACTTATAATTATTTAAAGGAAAACGAAAATTCTTTAAAACCTCAGTATTGGTAGCACTTTCCAGGTCATTCAGACTTTCATTGTAAACCAGACCATACCATTGATTTTGATCGTTGCTTCCGGAAATAGAATATATTTTTTCAACATTCGTATTTGCTATGGTCAAATTCAGCTGATCAATTTTGACGGCATTTTCATTAGAAATAATGACAGAAGTTGAAATATTTGGAAGCGTATTTACAGCAACAATTTTCAGATTTTCAACAACACTTTTCTTATTCGAACTCAGGTTTGGATTTAAAACATAGGGAACTTCATTTTTTTTTGAATCTAAAATCCGAAAATAATCCCAGTTGTTTTGCAAAGCTGAAAGTAATTCGGGTTGAACAATAATTTGAGTCAGACCATCTTTCTCTACGGGTTGTAAAGTCCCCGTAAAATTCTGCGCACTACTCCATGCTGCAATCATTAAAAATAAAACTTTAAATACTTTCATCTTCTTTTTCTTCTTCAACAATTTTCGGTTCATCCGATACTAATTTTTTCAATTTTTGATACACGAAAGAAATAATTAAAATTAAAACTCCCAAGAGAATAAATGCGATAATTTTACCGGTTTCAGAGGCATCATTGATGTCATAAGTGAATAGTTTAACAACAGTAACTCCCAGTAAAACCAAAGCGATGATCCGCAATTGTTTCCAACCCCGTTTTATCCCGACAATGAGTAGACCAAAGGAAATTATTCCCCATAAAACAGGGAATCCAACTTTTACAATTTGAGTTTCTAAATTATATATTCCGGTGAAGTATTTCTCAGTCATTGAATTATAGGCTTCTGAATTCACATTCATTTTAGTGATTGAAGCAATCGTATCTGGAATGATATTGGCGCTGTTATAAAACATGACCTGAACGATCATTTCCTGACTCAAAATTGTAACTCCCACAATTACAAAAATCCAGAGCGCCCATTTCAATTTCAAAAGGCCTAAAACCGGAGTAATTAAACTATTTTTAATAATGACATATAAACTGAAAATTACGCTTGCCAGCAAAACGAAATGCAGTAAATAAGCGGAGATATTTTTTGACATTTTTAAAGGTCCATCGTGCAGATCGGCAGTCGGCAAATTCATGAAAGCAAACATGAGGATTAACAGATTTGCTATACCAAGAACTGTTGCACCCTGTTTTAAGAAGTGCGATTTCCCTTTAAAAATAAAATAGATCAGTACTGCGGAAAAGGTGAAGTGGAAAGCGGCGCCGTAGGAAATCACGGTTGCGGAACTTTCATTATATAATTTCGCCTGGTAAACTGTTTCAAAAATTCCGGTAAAATAGCCGACGATTATCGATAAACTGAAAGCGATCATCCCGTAAAATTTAGGATCGAAGGTGATCCCGTAAAAGGTCTTTTTCTCTGTTTCATTTCTCATTAAATAAGAAGTATAAATAAGAGAAATTACGGCTACAATTCCTGTAATAAAGACTGGTCGAATGATCTCTCCGGAATCTTTAAAGACCGAATAAGAATGTTCCCAATCCATCATCAAGCTCACTAACATTAGAGCCTGAACAATAACAGCGCTCCATTTGAAAACTTCGATTTTAGATTTCTGAGCCAACCAAAATAAGAGTGCCGCTTCACATGCCCAGAATAAAGTGATATAATTTCCTTTAAACTGAATCGGAATCGTAAGTGTAGCGAAAGTCAATGTTAAACCTAAAAGCAAATAAACTGCATTTCTGTTGAGACCAAATCTCTTGTAAAGAATGCTCGCAAAAACTAAGTTGTAAACTCCCAGAACAACGGTGAATAAACCTTTGAACGGAATATTCCAGTCCGTGATAATGGCTAATCCCATTCCGAAGAAAAAGAAAGTATTGGCAACGATGAGGAAATACTGAATTTTAGAAAATGTGCCGGAACTTCGTAAATTATTGAGAACCGTCGCAACACTGAATATTAAGTAGAATAAAGTGGCGAAAAACAGAGCGCCACGATGCGGCACATTTGGCAAATTAATCGCTTGATTCCACCAGATTGAGAAAAGCAGACAGGTAAATACAAATGCTAAAATGGTTACGATATTCCACTTTTTATAGTAGGAAATGATCAGCATCCCGATATTTAAAATTGCGATATAAGTGAGCAAAACCATATAATTTCCTTCGCCGGTACTTACCATCCACGGTACGGCAAATCCTGCTATGAGGGAAAGCACGCCCAATTCCTGTCGATTGTAGGACACAGAAATAAAGGAACTTAAAATTGTAATTACGATCATTATCGCAAACGCAACAGATTGACTGAACAAATGATATTCCTGGAAAGCAATGGCGATCGTAAAATAGAAAATGGCAAAAGCTCCCGCGACAAAAACAGAACTAAAGGCTTTGTAATTCGCCTTCAATCGATGGGCAATTCCCATCACCAAAGCTCCGGCTAAAACACCGATTCCAACTCGCGCAGGTTCGTTGATCCAATTTTTGTCGATGGCATATTTAACGAAGAAACTAATTCCTAAAACCAGAATTAATATACCGATCTTGTTGATCAAATTTTCCCCGATAAATTTTTCAATATCTGGATTTTCTTCTTTGAATTTCTCTAACAAGGATTTTTTAGGAATTTTAGGTTCCTGAATTATATTGGAAACTGGACTGGCAACCGGATCATTTGAAAACGCAACGATTCTCGTGTCTTGCGGATGTTCGAACTCGAATTCCTCTTCTGTTAAAGGCATTTCTGAATCAAATTCAGTTTCCGGTTCTTCGATTTCCTCTTCAATTATTTCTTCCTCATGCAAAGGAACTGTTCGCACAATAATTTCTGGTGCTTTGATAATTTCTTCTTTTGGAGATTCTGTCGAAACGTTTGTTACATTTACACCCGAAACTGTCAATTCCTCCATCTTTTTTTGAAGGCGATCCAGCTTATCTTCTAATTTTTTTAAATTAATTTCAGAGATAGATCGCGAAGAATTGATCTTCCGCAAGATGATGATGAGTAAAATAACCGAAACTAAAGCCAGAGGGTTGAGAAAATCCATAAAGTATGTTTTTACAAACATACATAAAAGCATTTATTTTTTGACGCTTCAGCTGAATTTCTAAATTAAAGTTTTTTTGTATGGAAATAGCATAAAAATTGATTGACTCTCCCGTAATTTTAAAAAATGTGTAAAAGAATTCTTGTTTAGTTATTAATTTTATTTTCAATGAAAAGAGGTTTGGTTTGGTTTAAAAATGATTTGCGCCTTCATGATAACGAAGCGCTTCATCATGCAATAATTGAGTGTGAGGAATTGGTTTTTTGCTTTTGTCTAGAACAACAATTATTTGCAAAATTGGATTTAGGTTTTCGAAAAGCAGACATTAACCGTTTTAAATTTCTGGAACAATCTGTCCTGAATTTGCAGGAAAATTTAGAAAAAATTGGTGGCCATCTTTTGATCGGGGAAGAATCAGCCCTGAAAACTTTACCTCAATTAATTGAAGAATTTGAGATCACCGATCTTTACGCAGAAGAAGAATATTGCAGTGAAGAACTACATCTCATTTCGGAAGTTCAGAAAATATTACCCGCACTCAACTACCATTTTTACTGGGGAAAAACGCTTTATCACAAAAATGATATCCCTTTTGGAATTCCAGATATTCCTTTGACGAGCAAAGCTTATCGAATTCCGGCGGGTAAAGAATCTGAACCACGGAAAACCTTTAAAACTTCACAACAATTAAAGAGTTGTGAAAATGCAAAAAGCTCAAAATTCCCGTCCTACAAGAAGTATGGTTTTACAAAAAAAGAATATGATGATGCAGATCCATTTTTAGAAGGTGGCGAAACTTTGGCTTTGGAAAGACTTCAATATTATACTTTTAAATCAGAACTTTTAACTGGTTATCGCTGGACAAGAAACCGCTCGGAAGGTTTGGATTACAGCTCAAAATTTTCACCCTATCTGGCTTTAGGCTGTATTTCTCCGCGGGAAATTTATGAGACCGTGAAAGAATATGAACAAATGGTGACAAAAAATCAAAGTACGTGGTGGCTCATCTTCGAACTGGTTTGGCGGGATTATTTTACTTTTAAAGGAATGAAATTTGGGGATGAGATCTTTAAAACAAAAGGTTATAAAGACAAAGAAATTCCTTTTGAAAATGATCCGGAAAAATTTAAAAAATGGTGTGACGGAATGACGGGAATTCCTTTCATAGACGCACACATGAGACAATTGAATGAAACAGGTTACATGAGCAATCGAGGTCGTGTAAATTGTGCAAGTTATTTTGTAGTTGACTTAAACATCGACTGGACTTGGGGAGCAGCGTATTTTGAAAGTAAGTTGATCGATTACGACGTGACTTCAAACTGGATGAACTGGCATATGCAGGCTTTTGAGATTTATTACACAAATCCTGTCCATCAATCCAATAAATATAGAGCGCAGGATTACATCAGAAAATGGATCCCGGAATTAACAGATAAAAACGATATTGAAACCTTAATTCCGTGGGAATTTGATATTCCTGCTTACCCAAATCCCATTGAAGTTTATAAGAAATGGACCAGAGCGATCAATCTCATTCAAGAATTGAAGGATTGATTGAGTTAATGGGATTTATTTTTTTCGCAAACGAATTGGTCCTGTCAATTTTGAGGGTAATTCTTTTTTTTCAAAGCCTTTTTGCAGGACAATTAATTTCCCTTCGATCACTAATTCATCCGCAACTTTTCTAACCACATCCATTTTTTCTCGCCAGTCATCGGGGAATAATTCCCGTGCGACTTCCGACGGACAATAGGTTTTATCCAGACCGCGATCTTCCGCAAATTTGAGATGAAGCTTTTTTATTCGATCAGAATCCGTTACCATCGATCAGGCTTTTGTAACTTCACTTTCCAGTTTTAAAACTTTGTCGCCATCTTCCTGCTCGATGAGGAGAGCCTTATTGTCTTTCTCTCCTTTTCGCGTAATTTTCGAACCTTTGATGGTCTTATGAACTTCCTCAGTAAAGGTTTCAATCACTTTTCCTTTGGCACTTCCACTTCCCCATTTCCACTGCACAATTGTTCCTTTTTTGATCATCTTTAAATATTTAATTAAAGAGAATTTAATGCAAATTCTGTTTCAATTTCCAGTCTTCCTTTTTAATTTGAAAAACGGTATTGGTTTTTGAATCTTCTCCAAAATAAGCAACTTCTTCTTCACCTAAATTTTCTGCACCCAATTTATTCATCGCCTTTATAGAACGAATATTATCTTTCCCAACGTGAAAAATAACTTTATCGACGAACTGAAAAATATAATCCAGCATCATTTTTTTTACTCCCGCATTAATATTTTTACCCCAGGATTTAGTTCCGTAAAAAGTATATCCTATAAAAATACTGTTGTCATCTTCATTAAAATCATAAAATCTGGTACAGCCTAAAACTTCTTCCGTATGCTTATCGATGATCAAGAAAGCACCTTTACTTTCAAGTGCTCCTGCAAAAAAGTTTTCAAAAACTTCTCTCCTGTATCTTTCCTTGTTCGGATGCATTGCCCAAACTTCAGGATCTGAAGCGACATCAAAAAGCTCTTCGAAATCATGTTTTTCTAAAGGTACCAAATCGACATATTCGTTTTCCAGAGTCGGTTGTATTGAGAAATTCATAGCGTTAATTTTTTCAAAGATAAAAATTAGTTTTAGTTTACGTAATAATATTTTCTGAAAGTTAGCCGTGATAAACTCTGGAGAAAACGATCTTACCATTCTTTATTTCAAGGACCTCGCCGATCTGCATATCTTCTTCTCCCTGCACTTTTCGGGTATATTCCATAAAAACCTGATCGGAATCGGCAGTTAATTTATTGACTGAATATTGTAAAGTGGGCAATCGCTCAAAACAGTCTTTCCACCATTTTCTCAAAGATTCTTTCCCCCGAATTAAACCATTTGTTTCCGGTTCGCGGATTTTTAATTTCGGACTAAAATGTTCGGCATTGTCATCATATAATTCGAGCAGATCTTCTAAATTATGATCTTTGAATGCTTTGAACCAAAGTTTTGCTATATTTTTTAAATCTTCCGGATTCATAAGTTTAAATTTTTAATTGTCTTGAAAATCTTATCTATTTAGAAAAGAATCGCTTTTTCCAACTCCAGTAATTTTTGTTTGCGCCAAATTCCGCCGCCATAACCGGTTAAAGTTCCATTGCTTCCGATAACGCGATGGCAAGGAATAAGGATCGAAATTTTATTCATTCCGTTCGCGTTTGCGACGGCACGAACTTTTTTTGCATCTCCTAAAACTTCCGATTGTTTTCGGTACGTCCAGGTTTCGCCGTAAGGAATTTTCATTAAAGTTTTCCAGACAGATTTCTGAAATTCAGTTCCTACTGGAGAAAGTTGAACGGTAAATTCTGTTCTGTTTCCCTCGAAATATTCAGCAAGTTCTTTTTCTAAAGTTTTAAAATGAGGATTTTCGCCTTGAACGATGATTGCATTTAAGGATTTTGCCAGATCTTTGCATTCCATTTCCAGCATTTTTCGGTCGGTGAATTCGAGCATGCAAATTCCGTCTTCTGTTGCAGCAGCATACATTGTTCCGATGGGAGTTTCTATTCTTTTTAGATCGATAATTTTCTGGGTTTTTGAATTTTTCGGCGAAACTCCGAATATCGATTTGAAACTTTCATTAAAACCACTTAAACTATCGAAACCGCTGTCGTAAGCAGTGTCGATAATATTGTCACCTTGCTGTATTTTTTTGAAAGCTGTGTTTAGTCGAAACATTCTCTGAAAAGCTTGAAAGGTCATTCCGTGATTCTTCTGAAACCATCTTCTGATCGTTGCAGGTTCTAATCCACGTTCTACCAGATCTATATCTTTAAATCTTAAGGAAGGATCTTCCCGAAGCTCTTCTAAGATTTTCTGAATATATTCCGGTGTTTCATTTGGATTCTCTAAGGGTTTACAAACTTTGCACGGTCGATATCCTTTTAATATCGCCTCTTTTGCATTCTGAAAAAATTCTACATTTTCTGGTTTTGGCTTCCGGGCAGTACAGGTTGGTCTGCAAAAAATTCCGGTGGTTTTCACGCCCATCCAAAAAACACCTTCAAAATCCGGGTTTTTATTGAAGGAAGCTTGATACATGATGTCGTTTGAAAGTTGCATGTTGTAAATTTAAAGCAAATTTACTTGAGGTGAAATAAGAGCGCAACCGAAAAATAGACAAGTATTTTTATTTGCTGGACGCTTGATGCTGGATGCTGGAAGTTGGAAGTTGGATGTTGAGAACTAATTTTATTAGACGCACAATTCTTGCATCCCGGTTTGAACGAATCGCGATGTAAAACCTGCAGGATTGTAAGATCTGGTGCTTAAAAGACGAGACCCAAACAAAGCTTCATTATTTTCCAAAAAAAAAGTGAACCGAAGTTCACTTTAGATTATTTTTTAGCTGCAGCTTCTTTTTCAATCTGCTTGATATCGTTTAGTTTTTCGATAATTTTCAAAACTGTTTCAGGTTTTGCTTCTTTTATTGGAACCATCACTTGAGTCATGTCCCATTTCATAGCTAAATTGGTCGTGTGATCATCAACAGGCTGCAGAGAAATCTCGAAATATTCCTGCTTATCACCTAATTTTTGAACGGGAACAGTAACTTCGGCAATGTTCATTTTTTCGTTGTATTCATAAGCGCCCCACTGATCTGCTACAGAATTTAAGATGATCTTCCATTCTTTTTCCATCGGTACGGCAAACATACTGTAAGATCCAGCCATTACCATTTTTCCACCAAAATTTACATTTTGACCAAATGTGATTTTTGTCGCTGCATTTGCTCCAGCTCTCCAAACTTTATTCAAAGGAACAAGATCTCCGAATATTTTTCGGCCTTTAACGCCCGGTCTTCCATACTCCACTGTAATTTTGGAAAGAGAAAATTGTTGCTCTATCATTTGTTTAGGACTTGGTGCCGGAGTTGACCATTGTGAATAAGCAGTCACAGAAACCGCCAGAAATGCAGTAAAAAGTAATTTTTTCATATCAAATTTAATTTAGTTAAAGATAAGAAAAAGTGCAGATATGATATGCGTTTTAATAAAATAATAAAGCCACTTCAACCGAAATTGAAGTGGCCCCATTAAAAATAAAACTATGAAACTATGGCATTAAAACCGTATCGATTACGTGAATAACACCATTTGACTGATTAACATCTGCAATTGTAATTTTCGCAGAGTTTCCTTTTGCATCTTTTACATACATGTTTGCTCCTTTCATCCAGAAAGTTAATTCTTCGCCCTGAACTGTTTTTGCCATGTATTTTCCGCCGTTTTTCTTGATCCAGGTCATCAATTCTTTTGAAGAAATTTTTCCTGGTACGACGTGATAAGTAAGAATTTTAGTAAGCATTTCTTTATTTTCCGGCTTTACTAATGTTTCTACAGTTCCTGCAGGCAATTTAGCGAATGCTGCATTGGTTGGAGCAAATACTGTAAACGGTCCTTTACTTTCTAAAGTTTCTACTAAACCTGCTGCTTTTACTGCGGCAACCAAAGTAGTGTGGTCTTTAGAATTCATTGCATTTTCAACAATATTTTTAGAAGGGTACATTTGTGCTCCACCTACCATTACTGTCTTTTGTTTTTTTGCCATCATTTGTGCGTTGGCAGTGTTTCCGATTGCTAAAGTCATGGTTAGTGCTAAAGCAGCTGTTGTGATTTTTAAGAAGTTCATAATAAAAAATTTTAATGTTTATGTATAATTTGTTGTTGCTATAATTTACGAGACCAAATTTCCTTTGGATTTACTTTTATGATTTTTTTAACTTTTCGTATTCCAAAGCGATTGAATTCATACAGAATCTTTTTCTGGTAGGTTTTGGGCCATCATCGAAAACGTGACCTAAGTGAGCATCACATCTTCCGCAGCGTACTTCTGTTCTTACCATACTGAAAGATTCATCTCTTTTATAGATAACCGATTTCGGACGGATTGGTTCATAAAAACTTGGCCACCCGCACGTACTTGAAAACTTTGCATCTGACCGAAAAAGAGCATTTCCGCAAACTGCGCAATAATAAGTTCCTTTACCGTCGAACTCGTTATACTTACCGGTAAAAGCTGCTTCTGTATCACCCAATCTTGCAACCGAATATAAATCAGAGCTTAAAACCTTTTTCCAGGTTGAATTTGGAATTTTTAAAATTTGGGTATTGGTTCTGGAATAATAAGGATTCACAATACTTTTTCCGTTGACAACCTGCATTTTTTGCGCATTTGTCGTACTGAAAAGTACTGATCCCAATAATAGGAAAGCCGATATTTTGAGAATATTTTTCATAATTGATGATGTAATGAAAATTATTTACGACTATAAACAGAAATTGGTTTTGTTTTTGATTAAATACTTTTATATTTGCCCTTCCAACTTCATGAAAAAAGAATCCTTAAACACAGATCAACTTGTTTCCTTACTCTTGAGTAGGGATCAAAAAGGATTCAATTATTTATATGATAATTACTCACCTGCATTCTATGGGGTGATTTTTCGTATAGTGAAATATGAAGAGGAAGCTAATGAAGTTTTACAAGATACCTTTGTCAAAATATGGAATTCCATAACTTCGTTCGACCAAAATAAAGGCACACTTTATACTTGGATGCTTAATATTGCTCGAAATTCTGCAATCGACCGACTGAAATCTAAATCATTTCAGAACGATTTGCAAAACCAAAGCATTCCAGATTTCGTAGATGATAATAAGTCACTCTCTACGGAACAGAAACATGAGTTCCAGGAAGTAGAGAAATTAGTGAACACATTGAGGTCGGACTACAGTATTTTGATCAACAAAGCTTATTTTGGAGGTTTCACGCAGGAAGAAATTGCAGAACAACTCGGTATTCCTTTAGGAACCGTAAAAACAAGAACAAGAGCAGCTTTACTAGAATTAAAAACAGTTTTGAGAGATTTTCAATTTGTTATTTTATTTTTTTTACTTAAATAATAGTGGATATTAAAAATTACATATCATCAGGAGTTATAGAAGATTACGTTTTGGGAAATTGTTCTCAGGAAGAATCCTCGATTCTAGAATGCGTGATGGCCAATAATCCAGAAGTTAAAACTGCCGTATTGGAATACCAACGAATTTTAGAAGAATTTGCGACAAAAACCGCGATCACCCCACCAAATCACATTAAATTGGAATTGCTGAAAAAGTTAGATTTTTCGGCGCCAAAAGAAATGAGTGGAAAAATAATTCCGCTTCAGACCAATCGTGTTGAGCAAAAAACAAGTTATCAGATCCCAACTTGGATTAAGGTCGCTTCAGTTGCTGTTCTTTTTGGGTTAGGATTTTTGGGATACGAAGTGAATTCGAAAAACACGGAACTCGAGCAAATTGCTCAAAATAATACCGTTCTTGCAACGAAAGTTACCAATTTAGAGGAAATGAATTCGATGATGCAAAACTCTGTTAAGATCGAACTTAAAGGAGTTGCCAATCATCCAAATATGCTGGCCGACGTTTATTGGCACACTTCTAAAAAGGTTTTCCTGGAAATAAAAAACTTACCTGCAGCGCCAAGTGGTAAACAATATCAACTTTGGGCGATTGTTGACGGGAAACCTGTAGACATGGGAATGTATAGTGCGAATAAATCTTCTACCATTCAGGAAATGAAATCGGTAACTAATGCAAAAGCGTTTGCAATAACCCTTGAAAAAGAAGGTGGAAATCCTACTCCAACAATGGATGAAATGTATGTGATGGGTACAATTTAATGAGAAAATTTTTTAAAAATATAAAAGCGAAGATTTGTTCTTCGCTTTTTTTTTATCAGGAAATCTCAATGATGAAATTTCTCTGAAAGCTTTTTATAATTGCAAGATGTTCGTTGATAAAACTTCGGCTTCCTGTTTAGAGTGCGTTACCATAACAAAAGTAGTTTTCAATTTTTCGTGGATGTCTCTTACTAAAAGCTGTAATTTGTCACGCGTTTCACTATCGAGGGCTGAAAAAGGCTCATCCATCAAAACGATTTTTGGGTCGTGTGCAATTGCTCGGATAATTCCTACGCGTTGTTTTTGTCCACCACTAATTTCATCCGGGAATTTTTTTAACAGATCTTCTTTCAACCCAACTAAATGCAGCAGATCTGCAATTTTATCTTCGCAAAAAGCATCAGATTTTTTCAATAGTTTCAAGCAGTAGATCATATTCTGGAACACCGTTAAGTGCGGAAATAAGGAATTTCCCTGTAAAACATAACCCATTTCTAATCGCTTCTGAATTAAATTTTCTGCGTTAAGAATCTCACCATCAATTTTGATCAAACCACTTTCCGGTGTTAAAAGTCCATTGATAATACGCAGTAAAGTTGATTTTCCGCTTCCGCTTTCACCCAAAATGCAGGTAAAACTTCCTTTCTCAAAATCTGCAGAAAAGTTATTTAAAATTTTTTGTGAACCGTAAAAGAAATTGATATTTTGAACTGAAATTACCGCTTTGTTTTCCATTCTTTTAGTTTAAAGTTTTTAGGAAATTTTTTGCCACTTCTGCCGGACTTTTCTTTTCAATCTCAACTTCATAATTGAGCTGCTGCATTTTTTCGGTCGAGATTTTAGTCTGAAGTTTATTCAAAAGAGTTTCGATTTCGGGATATTTTTCTAAAATCTCCTGACGAATGACAATCCCGGCTTCATAGCTTGGAAAATAATTTTTATCATCTTTTAAAACTTTAAGATTCAAATTTTTAATCTGTGCATCGGTTGTGAATACATCAACTGCGTTTATTTTTCCTTCCTCAAAAGCTTTGTACCGAAGATTGATATCCATTTCCTCTAATTTTTTAAATTGAAATGGATACAATTTTTTCAACCCTGGAAAAGCGTCACTTCTTTCAAAAAAATCGAATTCTGCTCCAAAAGTATAGTCGTTGCTTTTCAATGCAAGTTCTGTGTAAGTAAGGATATTATTTTTCTGAGAATCATTTTTACTGATCGCCAAACCATAGGTATTATTGAAACCTAAAAGTCCGAGCCATTTTAATTTGAACTTATTTTGATAAGTTTTATTTAACTCCTCAAAATTGATCAGGTGATTTTCCGGCAGCTTTTCCTTTAAAACATTGAGCCAGGCTGTTCCCGTGTATTCCACATAAACATCTAAATCTTTAGATAGCATTGCGGGATGAATATTCGTTGTTCCACCTCCAATTCCGAATTTTCGGATCACTTTTATATCGGAATTTGCTTCAATCTCCTGCGCGATTATTTCGCCTAAAATAAACTGTTCACTTGTAGGTTTTGAAGCTACGACGATGGTTTTGGAATTACTTGAACTTAAAGGATTTAAATAAAATAAAGCGGCGATCGTAAAAATTAAAACCAAAAGACTTGGAAAAACAATTCTATTTTTTTGCTTTCTCGTAGCATTTTTTGAAATTACTCTTTGAAAACTATTGTCTTTTTCAAAAACTCCGATCCATTGATCGCCCAAAATTGCAAAGAGGGAAATACCGAGAGATCCTGTGACAATTAAACCAGTATTCATCGTATTCAAACCACGAAAAATTGCTTGTCCAAGGCCACCCGCACCTATTAATGCAGCCAAACCAGTCAATGCCACAATCATTACTACTGTAATTCTTAAACCCGATAAAATAGAAGGTAGGGCGAGCGGAAAATAAATGTTTTTGAAAACCTGAAATGGTGTTGAACCTAAACCTTGCGCTGCTTCTACCAGTTGCGCGGGAACTTCCTTTAAACCGCTGAACGTGCTTCTTACCATTGGTAGTAAACCGTATAAAACCAGGACGATCAAAGCATTATTTAAACCGATTCCAACAATGGGAATCAGCAAACCAAACATCGCGATGGAAGGAATGGTGTAGAGAAAATTAATTAAAGGAAGAATTACTTTCCGGCTTTTCGTAGAATAAAAGACAAAAATACCGAGCGAAATTCCAAGAAAAGTCACGGCTAAAAGCGAACCCAGGGAAAGCAGCAAATGCTCTGCGGCGAGATTAAGATAATAAATTCGGCGTTCCCAGAAATCCATTGATATAATTTCATACAAGGTAAAAATTATATTTTTTGTAGGCAATAAAAATTCGCTGTATGCTATTCTAATTTATAGGTGAGTTTGACCGATTTACAATTTAATTTTTCGTTTATCTTCAATACTTATTTTTGAACCCACTGCGAGAAATACAGAAGTTGGTTTTAAGTCCTTGATGAATGCGAATTCTTTTCCATAAACTTCCTCAATGTTAATCGTAGAATTATTGCTGGTCACTTCATATTGTTGCCATCTTGGATGCGTGACCTGATATTCGATCGTTTCGTGATCACTCACTTTGTTATACCCAAAATAATGTTCAGTGATAAATTCAGCTTCAGAACCAATTTCAATTGCAATCGGACCCTTATTAGTTTCAACCTGAATCGTGTTCCATTTCTCATTGACTTTCCATTGATAGATGAATTCGCGGGAATTGTCATTGACTTTCAATGTATGTTTCATCGGAAAAGTCTCATAATGTTCGTTGTAGAAAGTATTTGCTATGAACGAGATCGCAAATTTTGGAACAATTTCGCTGATGAAAACCGCACCTCTTTTCCACGCACCATTTTCAAAACGTCTTACATAGAATCTTAGATTAACTTCTTCAAAATCGGTATGAAATGGAATTTTCAATCCTAAAACTTTCACGTTTTCAAAAAGAAATCCGATAAAACTCACGTAACATTTGCCTTCGAAAAAATCGAGTTCAGTTCCGGCCGGAACATATTTTTCCAGAATTTTGGGTTCGACTACGTAATTGATCATGGCTAAATTATTCCATTCGGCGGTGAGAAAACTCATGTTGTGTTGAATTATTTGTTGCTAGTAAATTTAAACATAAAAAAACCTTCAGGAATTAAAATCCTGAAGGTTTAAACGTGACATTTATTAGGTCAATATGCAAAAATATTTACATCTGTTCCATTTTAAAACTCATGCTTTCAATCACTTTTAAAATCGCTTCCACCGTGTCCATTGAAGTTAAACATGGAACACCATTTTCAACCGAAGTTCGACGGATTTGGAAACCGTCTCTTTCGGACTGTTTTCCTTTGGTCATGGTATTTACAATGTACTGAACTTTTCCGGTTTGAATGAGATCGATCAGATTAATCTCTGGATTTTCTTCAATTTTATAACCGATTTTTGTACGAACGCCGTGTTCTTCAAAATAATTGGCAGTTCCTTCGGTTGCCCAAATTCTAAATCCAATTTCCTGAAATCTTCTGGCCAGTTCACAAGCTTCTGCTTTGTGTTTGTCAGCAACGGTAAAAAGAATCGCGCCGTGTAATGGAACTTTTCTTCCTGAACCGATCAAACCTTTGTAAAGGGCTTTTTCTAAGGTTGTGTCTTTTCCCATCACTTCTCCAGTGGATTTCATTTCCGGGCCGAGAGAAATATCTACTCTCGTTAATTTTGAAAAAGAGAAGACCGGAACTTTTACAAAAACTCCGTCTTTAACCGGCGCTAAACCGTTTTTGTAACCGAGATCTTTTAATTTTTGTCCGAGGATCACTTTAGTAGCCAAATTCGCCATCGGAATTTCTGTAATTTTCGATAAAAAAGGTACTGTTCTACTCGATCTGGGATTCACTTCAATCACGTAAACGTTTCCTTCAAACAAAACATATTGAATATTCATTAGACCAATGATATTTAAACCTTTCGCCAGTCTTTCGGTATAATCTACCAAAGTTGCAATTTGTTCAGGATTAATATTTTGGGGCGGATAAACGGCGATCGAATCTCCGGAGTGAACTCCTGCTCTTTCGATATGCTCCATAATTCCTGGGATCACAACCGTTTCACCATCGGAAATGGCATCAACTTCAACTTCTTTACCAGTTAAATATCGGTCAATCAAAATTGGATGTTCTGAATTCTCTTTCACCGCATTGGTCATATAATGCGCGAGTTCTGCATCATCATAAACGATTTCCATGGCTCTTCCTCCCAAGACATAACTTGGACGAACCAAAACCGGGAATCCAATTTCGTTTGCAATCACCAAGGCTTCTTCTTTCGTAAAACAGGTTTTCCCCAAAGGTTGCGGAATTCCCATTTCCTGAAGTGCGGATTCAAATTTATTTCTGTTTTCAGCGCGATCAAGATCTTCAAGAGAAGTTCCCAAAATTTTCACGCCGTGTGCTGCTAATTTGTCTGCTAAATTAATGGCGGTTTGTCCACCAAACTGTACTACGACGCCTTTTGGTTTTTCGAGTTCGATAATGTTCATGACATCTTCCTCCGTCAAAGGTTCGAAATATAACTTATCGGAAATGGAAAAATCTGTAGAAACAGTTTCCGGATTATTATTAATGATGATCGCTTCGTAACCCATTTCTTTGATCGCCCAAACCGAGTGAACCGTGGCGTAATCGAATTCTACCCCTTGTCCAATTCGAATTGGTCCAGAACCCAAAACGATGATTTTTTCTTTATCAGAAGGCACACTTTCGTTTTCCTCTTCATATGTTCCGTAGAAATACGGAGTTTCACTTTCAAATTCTGCCGCGCAAGTATCAACCATTTTGTAAACCGGCATAACTCCATTATTCTTTCTATATTCAAAAATTTCTTTTTGATTAGAATCCCATAAAGTAGCGATACTCATATCTGAAAACCCTAATTTTTTGGCTTCCAGTAAAGTTTCTTTGTCGAATTTATTTTCTGCGATAACCTTTTCAAAATCGATGAGTTTTTTAATTTTCCAAATGAAGAATTTATCGATCTTGCTCCACTCTACTATTTTTTCCCAGTCGTAACCTCTTCGTAAAGCATCACCAATAATGAATAAACGCTCATCATCACAAACTCGGATTCTTCTTTCGATTTCTTCGTCGGTTAAAGCTGCAGCGTCTTTTGATTTTAAACCAATATGTCTTAAACCTGTCTCCAAAGAACGGATGGCTTTCTGCAAAGATTCCTCAAAATTTCTACCGATCGCCATGACTTCTCCAGTCGCTTTCATTTGTGTTGAAAGCCGTCTGTCAGCAGTTTCGAATTTATCAAAAGGGAAACGCGGGAATTTCGTTACGACATAATCCAAAGCCGGTTCGAAACATGCGTAAGTTTTTCCTGTAACGGGATTCATAATTTCATCTAGAGTTAAACCAACTGCGATCTTAGCAGCAATTTTAGCAATTGGATAACCGGTTGCTTTACTCGCCAAAGCCGATGAACGCGAAACTCTAGGATTAACTTCGATGATATAATAATTGTAAGAATGAGGATCCAAAGCCAACTGAACATTACAGCCACCTTCAATTCCTAAAGCACGAATAATCTTTAAGGAAGAATTACGCAACATTTGATATTCTCGGTCAGAAAGCGTTTGCGAAGGCGCAACGACAATCGAATCTCCAGTGTGAATTCCTACCGGATCGATGTTTTCCATATTACAAACGACAATTGCATTGTCGTTTTTGTCGCGCATTACTTCATACTCGATTTCCTTATATCCAGCGATGGATCTTTCAACCAAACACTGACGAACCGGACTATATTTCAATCCAAAACTGGTGATCTCTTTCAATTCTTCTACAGAATTGGCAATTCCACCACCGGTTCCACCCATCGTAAATGCGGGACGAACTATTAGTGGGAATCCAATTTTTTCCGCGAATTTTAAAGCACCTTCAACATCATTTACAATATCAGAATCTGGAACTGGTTCGTTTAACTCGTGCATTAAGTTTCGAAATAAATCGCGGTCTTCAGCTTGGTTAATGGCTGAAAGTTTGGTTCCTAAAACTTCCACTTTACATTCATCTAAAATTCCAGAATTCTGTAATTCTACAGCCATGTTTAATCCAGTTTGTCCACCCAGAGTTGGTAAAAGCGCATCTGGACGTTCTTTACGAATAATATGACTTACGAATTCCAGAGAAATCGGTTCTATATATACTTTATCGGCAATTTCTACATCAGTCATGATGGTTGCCGGATTTGAGTTGATGAGAATTACTTTGTAGCCTTCCTCTCTTAATGATAAGCAAGCCTGAGTTCCTGCGTAATCAAATTCTGCGGCTTGTCCGATTATGATGGGACCACTTCCTATTACTAAAATTGTTTTTATATCTGTACGTTTTGCCATCTTTAATTCAATACTTTTTTAGATTTAAATTCCTCCATTAACTCAATAAATTCATCAAACAAATAATTCGCATCTTCCGGTCCTGGACTTGCTTCCGGGTGATATTGCACAGAAAAACATGGATGAATTTTGTGTTTTAAACCTTCATTAGTTCTGTCGTTTAAAGCGATATGTGTTTCTTCTAAATCGGTGTTTTTTAAAGATTCCTGATCAACAGCATAACCGTGATTTTGAGAAGTAATAGCGACTTTATTTTTCTTGAGATCTAATACCGGGTGATTTCCGCCGCGATGTCCAAATTTCAACTTAAAAGTTTTCGCGCCACACGCCAAACCGATGAGTTGATGTCCCAAACAAATTCCGAAAACTGGAACTTTACCAAGGATATTTTGAATCATTTCAATGGCTCCTTTTACATCTTCCGGATCACCGGGACCGTTGGAAAGCATGACGCCGTCGGGATTGATCAACAGAATTTCTTCAGCCGTTGTATCTTGTGAAACTACGGTTACATCGCAATCTCTTTGGGTAAGTTCGCGTAAAATTCCTGATTTTGAACCATAATCTACCAAGACCACTTTCAAACCTCGTCCCGGACTTGCATAAGCCTTTTTTGTAGAAACCTGGGCGACCTGATCGGTTGGGAAATCGGTGGATTTCAAACTTTCTATGACTGAATTTTCATCAGCATCTTCCGCAACGATTTTTCCTTTTACAACACCTGAATTTCGAAGAACCCTTGTCAATCTTCTGGTATCGATCCCAGAAATTCCGGAGAGATTTCTCTTTTGAAAAAATTCATCCAGATCCATTTGAGTTCGGAAGTTGGAAGGAAAATCACACACTTCTTTTACAATTAAACCTTTGATGGCAGGTTCGATACTTTCGTAATCATCGCGGTTAATTCCGTAATTTCCGATGAGCGGATAGGTCATACAAACGATTTGTCCACAATAGGAAGGATCTGATATCAATTCCTGATAACCGGTCATTCCGGTGTTGAAAACGACTTCGCCTTCAATGTCCTGATCGGCACCGAAACCTTTGCCGTGGAAGACTTCGCCGGATTCTAATACTAATTTCTTTTTCATTTTTACTTTTTATCTCTACTTTTAAACCACTCCGTCAAAAACTCTTTCACTTTTTCTGACAGTTTAGTACTTAAGTGGCCTTTAATTCTTTAATTAAAATAAGTCGCTCGAAAAAACACTTGGCTCTTCTAACTTTTTACTTGGCTCTTTTCGAATTACTCAAACTCAAAACCTTTTGCTTCCAAAGCTGTTTTCAAAATGGCCATTCTCGCGAAAACGCCGTTTTCCATTTGTTTGAAAATTCGGGAACGTTTGCATTCTACCAGTTCGTCATCGATCTCCACTCCTCTATTGATCGGTGCTGGATGCATAATGATCGCATTTTTTTTCATTGCTTTTTCACGCTCTTTGGTTAAACCAAATTTTCGGTGGTATTTTTCGGGAGACAATTTGAGTTGTTCGTCACTTTCGTGTCTTTCGTACTGAATTCTCAACAACATCAAAACATCAACTTCTTTTACCAGATCGTCAATGGCAAGATAAGTTCCGTTGATGATTGCTCCTTCGTCGAACCATTGTTCAGGTCCGGAGAAATAAACTTTAGCACCTAATTTTCTTAATACTTCTGCGTTTGAGTTTGCAACCCGACTGTGTTTTACATCACCAACAATTCCTACTTTTAATCCCTCAAATTTTCCGAATTCCTGTTGAATCGTCATGAGATCGAGCATATTTTGGGAAGGATGATTTCCTGTTCCATCGCCACCATTAATAATAGAAATGTCAATTCCTTTGAACTCATCATAAAATTTTTCTTTTTTATGACGGATCACGCAAAGATCAATTCCGATACTTTTTAATGTTTTCACGGTGTCATACAAAGATTCTCCTTTATTTACCGAGCTTGCAGTGATGTCAAAGGGAACGACATTTAAACCCAATTTTCTTTCGGCAACATCGAAACTAGTTTTTGTTCGTGTGCTGTCTTCAAAAAAAAGATTGGCAACATAAATCTCAGTTTTAGCTTTAAGGACTTTACCTTTTGAAAATTCGTTGGCTTCCTGAAGCAACTTGTTAATTTTCTCAACGGACAGATCAGATGTTCTAAGCATAATTTTAGTTTTTAAATCAAAAAAAAACGAAGCCAAAACGGCTTCGTTATCAATAAATATCGTGATTATTGGCATCGCTGCCTTTATGTAAATTGTCTAATGGAAATATTCTTTTCATTAGATGCAAAGATAGAATTTTATTTCAAAAGTCACAATATTTAAAATAAGTTAAACTATTAAATTTTAAAGTTTGCTAATTTAATATATCTTTGCTAAAAAGATATAGTTATGCCAAATTCCTGTCCTAAATGTAAAGAGAAAAACATTGTAAAAAGTGGTATCATCAATGAAAGACAGCGATTTTTTTGTAAGGACTGCAACTACTATTTCACTGTGAAAAAATTAGGCAAACAAATCGATGATTATGTTGTTACCAAAGCGCTTCAACTCTATCTGGAAGGATTAAGTTATCGCGAAATTGAGCGGATCATTGGTGTTTCTCACAACACGGTGAGCTCCTGGATCAAAAAGTATAATATTACAAGACCGCCACACTCTGACTTTCATCCGGTCTATAAAGTTTTCAAACATACCGAGCTTTTGGAATACATGTCAAAAGAAGAAAATATAAAAGGCTCAGGTCTTGTCATCACTGAGTTTGGTGATAAATATATGATGATCAAATGGGAGCGGTTTAAAAAATAAAATCAATCTTATTCAGGAGTATTTTCTTCACCTTTAAAAATCTATTTTCAAAAACTATAGTCAGACCACTGATATATATTAAATTTCTTCAGGTAAATTTTTAGTTTCAATTTCGTTTCTACAAAAAAACAAACTAAAAATTATAAAACTATGAAGAAAACTACTATTTCATTGGGAATTGTTTCTTTTCTATTATTTTCCGGAAAATTAGTTTCACAGGTTACCCCTTCAAATGAAGATCTATTAAAAAGAATCGAAGCGTTAGAAGCTGAGAAAGCTAAACCGAAAGAATGGGACGCTTCATTATACGGCTGGGTTCGAACAGAATATAATTTTGACAGCAGACAATCGGCTTATTCGCGGGAATTTCAACTGAATCTTTATCCACTCGATGAGAAATTAGATGCGAACGGAAAAGATATCAATGCAGCCGGAGGAAGTAATTTTTTAGCAATCACGTCCAGAGTCGGAATCAGGTTTAGAGGTCCAGATGTTTGGGGTGCAAAAGCTACAGGAAATATTGAAGCCGATTTCTTCGGAAATACAGAACTCAACAAAACTTCGGGCGGAAGCGGAAGTACTGGATTAATGAGACTTCGCCATGCTACAGCGACTTTAACATGGCCAAAAACAGCAGTTACTTTCGGACAAACATGGTATCCTTCTGTTATTCCTGATGTTTTCCCCGGAGTTGCGAACTTTAATTCTGGAATTATTTTTAACCCATTTGGTTGGGCAGGTCAAGTTAAAGTTGCTCAAAAACTAACACCAGAATTAACTTTAAGTATTGTCGCATACAAAGACCGGGAATTTCAGACTGCCAATGCAACAGGCGCTTCTGCGAACAGCGCGACCTTCAATTCTTCTATTCCGACGTTCCACGGACAATTACAATACAAAACAAAAACAATTACGACCGGAGTTGGTGCAGAATACCAATCTTTGAAACCGGTTATTGAATCGGCAGGTTTAGTTTCCACCGAAAAAGTAAATTCTGAGATGTTTTTCGGATATTTTAAATATGCGAACGATAAGATCATCACCAAATTATATGGAATTACTGGTGGAAATCTGAATCATCTGGTAATGCTTGGAGGTTTCGCAGGTTATACAGAACCCAACGGACAGGAATCTTACAAACCAACCAAGACCTCTGCTTTTTGGGTTGATGTTGCAAGTGCAAATTCGAAAATTGCTCCGGGAGTTTTCTTTGGTTATACCAAAAATTCGGGAGTTGATGCTGGTTTTAAAAATCTTTACGTGAGAGGTTCTTCTGGACCAAGAATCCTTGATGCGGTTTGGCGCGCCTCTGCGAGAGTCGAATTCAAACAAAATAAATTTAATATCGCACCGGAAATCGAATATACCGCAGCAAAATGGGGCGATACAAATACAGAAGCTAAAGCTGAAAATAATAGTAAAGATGTCGGAAACTTGCGCGCTATGGTGAGAGTGATGTATTCATTCTAAAAAAATTAAGGTCAAGCGCACTATAACTCATAAATATTAAAAAACAAAAACAAATAAATTATGGCCAAAAAATTTAATACGCAGGAAGAGCATGATGCTTATGTTGCGGAGAGAAAAAAGAACAAAACGATTTGGGGTGTCATCATGGCCTCCTCACTCGGAACACTGATCGAGTGGTATGACTTCTACATTTTCGGAAGTTTAGCGGTGGTTTTAGCCACAAAATTTTTCCCGGCAGATAATCCGACTGCGGCCTTCTTATCTACGCTTGCAACTTTTGCTGCAGGATTTGTAGTAAGACCTTTCGGCGCATTATTCTTCGGAAGACTGGGAGATATCATCGGTAGAAAATATACGTTTCTGGTAACACTTTTGATCATGGGATTCTCAACTTTCCTGATCGGTTGTGTGCCAGAATATGAAACGATCGGTTACGCTGCACCGGTTTTGGTTTTAATCCTAAGACTTTTACAAGGTTTAGCATTAGGTGGAGAATATGGAGGTGCTGCAACTTATGTTGCCGAATATTCACAACCACATCGACGTGGATACTGGACTTCCTGGATTCAAACGACTGCGACTTCAGGTTTATTTATTTCACTGATCGTGATTTTGGTAACTAAAACTTCGCTTTCTCCGGAAGAATTTGACAGTTGGGGTTGGAGAGTTCCATTCTGGATCTCTATTTTAATGGTTGGTGTTTCTTATGTGATCCGTCGAAACATGGCAGAATCACCACTTTTTGCCAAAGCGAAAAAAGAAGGAAAAACTTCTAAAAATCCTTTGAAAGAAAGTTTTGGAAATAAATTTAATTTCAAATTTGTATTGCTTGCTTTATTTGGAGCCGTAATGGGACAGGGAGTTATTTGGTACACCGGTCAATTCTACTCCATGAGTTTTATGCAGAAAGTAATGAATATTGAATCTGCACAAGTTGATACGATGATGGCTTTAGCACTTTTTGTAGCAACGCCATTGTTTGTACTTTTCGGTTGGCTATCTGATAAAATCGGTCGTAAACCAATTATGATGATCGGGATGTTGTTAGCAATTATCGCTTACCGACCAATCTATAAAGCAATGTATAATTCGGTACACATCGAAAGTAAAGTAGTTGCTAAAAACGGATTAACAGAAAAGAGAACGGTAAAAGTTCACGCAAAGATTTCGACAGACAGCTTGATCACGTTCCATCAGGAAAAAGTATTTACAGACGGAACGGTAATGAAAAAAGACAGCATCGTACATTGGGCAGCAGCCGGACCAATCATAGTCAACGGAAAACCTGAAGCACCGCTTATTAAGACGGCGATTACGGTAAATCCGGACACCAGATGGTTGCTCATTATGCTGGTATTTATACAGGTTGTTTTTGTAACGATGGTTTACGGACCAATTGCAGCTTTCTTAGTTGAAATGTTCCCACTCAAAATTCGCTATACTTCGATGTCATTGCCTTATCATATTGGAAATGGGGTGTTTGGAGGATTACTTCCTGCAGTTGCAACGTATCTCGTCGTGTCAGGAAAAGATGCCGGACATTCAGAATGGTATCTCGAAGGATTATGGTATCCGATCGTAGTTGCGGGAGTCTGTTTGATCATCGGAACCCTTTATTTAAAAACAAAAAATAAGAGTTTAGAAGAAGATGAATTGGTTGAAGAAACACCGGCGGAAAATCCAGTTGTTTAAATCACATCATCTCTCAAATTTCATTAACTTTAAAAAACAAAAAAAATGGATCAAGTAAAAAAAATATTAGGAATTGTCTGGTTAATTTTAGCTTTGGTAGTCGCCTATTACGGGTTAACTGTTTTCGGAATCCCAAAAATAATGTCTGACAAACAGGAAGATCATGTTTTCGGCTGGATCATCCTCACCGTACTGATGCCGATCATCGTCGGTGGTTTAGGGATTTTCGGTTGGTATTCCTTCAAAGGCGAATATTCTGACAAAAATATGTAGTCTTGAAAAAGTTTGAAAAGCAGCGGGAAATACGTTTCCCGTACTTTTCTTTTAATTACCAAAATGAAAAAAAGACATCAACAAAAACTGGTTATTTTAAGTATTGCATTGTTTATTTTATTCAATGCGCCGATTTTGCTTTTGTTTAACAGCGGTCAAAATTTTCTGGGATTTCCCATTATTTACGGCTACATTTTTATCGTTTGGACGCTTTCAGTTCTCAGTTCCTTCATCATTTTCAAAAAATTTCATGAATAGTTATTTGCTTTTCGCACTGGTTGTACTCTACTTGGGACTTCTGTTCTTCATTGCACATTTTGCAGAGAAGAAGAGAAGCAATTTTTGGGTGAACAATCCTTACGTTTATGCCCTGTCTTTGGCAGTTTACTGTTCAGCCTGGACTTATTATGGAAGTATTGGTGTTGCAGCAAATCAAGGTCTTGAATATATGGCGATTTACATCGGACCGATCATTATTATTCCCGCCTGGATCTATATTAGTACAAAAATCATCAGAATTTCCCGGGTAAATAAAATAAGCAGTATCGCAGATTTTATTTCATTAAGGTATGGAAACAGCCGTTCATTATGCGCATTGATCGCCTTAGTTTGTATGATTGCGATTGTTCCCTACATCAGTTTACAGATCAAAGCGATTTCCGAAACGTTCCATTTAATTACAGAAACCGGTCAATCCGATAATATTCTTTTTGACTCAGCAACTTATGTAGTTTTAATTATCGCCCTATTTTCCTCTTATTACGGAACAAAATATGTGGATGCCTCTGAAAAAAGACTCGGAATTATCTCCGCAGTTGCAGTAGAAAGTTTTTTGAAATTAATTTTCTTCATCATCTTAGGAATCTTCGTTGTTTATGGCGTTTTCAATGGTTTCGAAGATATTTATACGCAAGCTTCAAAATTACCGGATTTCGCAGCCAAAAACACTTTCAATGGTTTGGAAGGAGGTTTCAATTGGTTTTTAATGTCGATGCTTTCCATGTCTGCGATTTTTCTTTTACCGAGACAGTTTCACACTGCGATCATTGAAAACAGAAAGGAAAAGCACCTTCGAACAGCAATTTGGCTTTTTCCGCTTTATTTATTGATCTTCAACTTTTTTGTCTTCCCAATTGCGTGGGGTGGAAAAATTTTATTTCTGAATGAAAATGTAAATGCAGAACTCTACTCTATTTTAATTCCGCAAAAGTTCGGAAATACATTTATTGCCGTAATGGTTTTTTTTGGAGGATTAAGTGCCTGCATTTCGATGATCATTATTTCAAGTATTTCCCTTTCGATCATGCTGTCAAATAACATCATCATTCCTTACGGATGGCTGGATAAATTTAAAATTAATTCAGATGTTGATAACACTAAAAGTATTGTTAACATTAGAAAAATCAGTATTTTTCTATTGATAATTACCGGATATATATTTTATAAATATTTAATATTAAGCAAAAGTTTATTCAGTATTGGCTTAGTATCTTTTGTTCTGATTGCGCAATTGGCACCTTCCTTTTTTGGAGCAATTTTCTGGCGTCGGGGAACTTATTCAGGTTCACTGGTTGGAATTTTATCTGGAATATTGATCTGCTTTTTGGGATTGGTATTGCCAAGTTTTTCAGAAAATTATGTTCAAAGCAGCTTTTATAACAGCAGTTTCTTCACCTTCTTTTCAATACCTTATTTGTCTCCTATTTCACAAATTTTCTTCTGGAGTTTCTTCGTAAATGTTTCCTTGTTCACTTTAATTTCAACAAATACGCTTGCCAATTATCGGGAACGAAACTATGCAGAATTGTACGCTGATATCGATGATTATATTCAGAATCACGAAAACGCTTATATCTGGAAAGGAACGGCGAACATTTCGGATATCAAAAAGATCTTGGTCAAATTTTTGGGCGACAAAAAAACGCAGCAAGCTTTGAAAATATTTAATTTAAAGTATAATATTACCGACGAAAATGACACCGCAGATTCCAGATTCATCAAATTTTCAGAAAACCTTCTAAGCGGCAGGATCGGCACTGCTTCTGCGAAAATTTTAATTGAAGGCGTAACCAAAGAAGATAAAATTTCTCTTCCGGAAGTTTTGAAAATATTAGAGGAATCAAAGGAAAATATTTCTCTCAACAAACAATTGAGCGAACAATCAAGTCAGCTTTTAAAACTTTCAGATGAATTACAAAATGTGAATGAACATCTGGTTGTAAAAGATCAGCAAAAAGATGAATTTTTAGACACTGTCGCTCATGAACTTCGAACTCCGATTACTGCAATTCGTGCAACAAGTGAAATTTTGCTGGATGATGAAGATATGCCGCCAGAATTAAAGAAAGACTTTCTGGAAAACATCATTTCAGAATCTGATCGTTTAACTGAAATAATCAATGATATTCTCTACTTGGATAAACTGGAAAGCGGAACAATTTCATTAAATATTAAAGAAAACAACATCGTTGAAACTTTTAAAAAATCCCTGAAACCTTTAATTCATCTCTTCGAAAAAAGACATCTTCATCATTCAGAAGTTCATCTTTTAGAGAATGAAATTTTCGAATATGACGAACTAAGGATGATCCAGGTATTGCAAAATATTTTAGGAAATGCTCTGAAATTTACAAACGATCAGGGAATGATCCAAACAAAATTTCAGGAAAAAGATGGTCAACTGAAAATTTCCATCTTCAATACCGGAAAAACGATTCCGGAAGAAGATGTGGAGTTCATATTTGATAAGTTTTATCAGTCAAAAAATCAAAACCTTCGCAAACCCGTTGGAAGCGGATTAGGTTTAGCGATTTGTAAAAAAATCATGATTGCGCAAAATGGCGACATTGAAGTAAAAAATAAAGAAATCGGAGTAACATTTGAGATTTTCTTACCAATTAAAGAACATCATAATGAACTCGAAGAGTTCAACAACAATAGCCGTATGTGAAACTTACGGAAAAAATGATCAAAAAAAAATGTCACCCTACACCCAAATATATTATCACATCGTATTTTCTACAAAACATAGAAAACCGACCCTCAATTCTGAACACGAAGACGAATTGTATAAATATATCTGGGGAATTATTAAAAACAAAAAATGCAATATATACAGGATTAATGGGATGTCGGATCATCTCCATATTTTCACCAGTTTACATCCAACCGTTCGACTGAGCGATCTGGTAAAAGACATTAAAGTTGCCAGTAATCTTTGGATGAAAGAAAGCGGATTATTTCAAGATTTCGAAGAATGGCAGGAAGGTTATGGCGCATTTACCTATTGCATAAGAGATAAAGAGTTGATTATTAATTATATTAAAAATCAAAAAAAGCATCACCATGATGAAAATTTTGAATCCGAATACCGGAGATTATTGTTGGAAAATGAAATTGAATTTGATGAAAAATATTTTTTATAAACCTAGTCCGTAAGTTTCACATACGGCAAAGAAATTCGACCGCTTCGCGGTCGCCCAAAAGAACAAAGAACGCAAAGCGTTCAACAATAATAACTGTAGGAGAAACCTACGGCAAATGAAAAAAACATGAAAAAAATATTAATCGCCGACGATGAACACAAAATCATCATGACCTTGGAATACGCATTTAAGAAAGCAGGTTATGAAGTTTTTATCGCCAGAGACGGTTCCGAAGTTTTGGAACTGTTGAAAACAGAAATTCCCGATATGATTTTATTGGACATTATGATGCCCAATGTTGATGGTTACACCACGCTTTCAGAAATAAAAAAAGATAAAAACCTGAGTGGAATTAAAGTCATTTTACTTTCCGCAAAAAGTGGCGAAGCAGACATTAAAAAAGGGCTGGAACTTGGCGCAGATGATTACATAACCAAACCTTATTCAATAAAAAAACTCACAGAACGGGTTGAAGAACTTTTGACAGATAAGAACTAAATAATCGAAAATAAGCAATAAATAAAACTCAATTTTGGGAATTTAGACTAAAACCTAAAAACCCACTACCTAAAACCTAAATATCATGAACGCAGATCAAATGTTTAAAGAAAGTATTACCCACAAAGAAAAATTCTGGGCAGAACAGGCAGAACAAATTGAATGGTTTAAAAAGCCCAAACATATCTTAACCGACGACGACGAAAATTACCCAACTTGGTTTGCAGACGGTGAATTAAATACCTGTTTTCTGGCAGTTGATAAACACGTAAATGATGGATTTGGCGATCAGGTTGCCATTATTTACGATTCTCCGGTAACGAACAGAATCATCAAATATACGTACAGCCAAGTTTTGGAGCACGTTTCAAAATTTGCGGGAGGACTGAAAAAATTAGGTTTAGAAAAAGGTGATACCGCGATTATTTACATGCCGATGATCCCGGAATCTGTATTTGCCATGTTGGCTTGTGCAAGATTAGGCGTTACACATTCCGTTGTTTTTGGCGGATTTGCGCCGCAGGAATTAGCCATCAGAATAGACGACTGTAATCCGAAAGCGATTATCACCGCAAGTTCCGGAATGGAAGTTTCCAGGAGAATTCCGTATTTGCCTTTCGTGAAAGAAGCAGTTTCGATGTCTGAACATCAACCAGAACACATCGTGGCTTTTGATCGTAAATTATTAGGAAATCGGGTTGATTTTAAAAATGATTCTTCGTTAGTTGATTTTGAAAAGTTAATGACCGAATCAGAAGCAACCGAGTGCGTTTCCGTAGAATCTACGCATCCTTTGTATATTTTGTACACTTCTGGAACGACTGGAAAACCGAAAGGAGTTGTCCGCGATAATGGTGGTCACGCTGTTGCCATGAAATTTTCAATAAAAAATATTTACGGTGCAAATGAAGGCGAAACTTTTTGGGCCGCTTCTGACATTGGTTGGGCAGTTGGCCACAGTTACTCGGTTTATGGTCCTTTGATCAATAGAAATACGACCGTAATTTTTGAAGGAAAACCAATCGGAACTCCGGATGCAGGAACTTTTTGGCGCGTGATCGAAGAGCATAAAGTATCCATCATGTTTACGGCTCCAACTGCAATTCGTGCTATTAAAAAAGAAGATCCTGAAGGAAAACTAGTCAAGAAATATGATTTATCGTCTTTACGAACGCAGTTTTTGGCTGGCGAAAGATGTGATGTCGCAACTTTGGATTGGTATGAAGAATTTGTGGGAGTTCCTGCAATTGATCATTGGTGGCAAACAGAATCAGGTTGGCCGATGTTGGGATTAATGCCGGGAGTTGAAGATGTTAAAATTAAAAGAGCCTCGGCTGGAAAACCGATTCCAGGTTATGATATTAAAATTTTCAGCGAAGAAGGTTATGAACTCGAACCGCATCATGAAGGATATTTGGTAATCAAACTTCCTTTAGCGCCTGGAGCAATGATGGGAATTTGGGCCGATCCGGAACGTTTTAAATTTGGATATTTATCCAGATTCCCCGGTTATTATTTTTCCGGTGACGGTGCAATTAAAGATGAAGACGGTTATGTATTCGTGACCGGAAGAGTTGATGACGTCATCAATGTCGCAGGTCACCGACTTTCTACAGCGGAAATGGAAGAAGTGGTTTCTGCTCACAAAGAAATCGCAGAATGTTGTGTGGTTGGAATTGATGATGATTTGAAAGGTCAGATTCCTTTTGCCATCGCGGTTTTAAAATCAGGTTCCGAAGCGGATGAGAAAACTTTGGAGAAGGATCTTGTTTTATTGGTTCGCGAAAAAATCGGCGCCGTGGCGTGCATGAAAAATGCTTTGGTGGTGAACCGTTTACCGAAAACACGATCTGGGAAAATATTGAGAAAACTGATTCGGACGATGTTGGATGGAAAGGAATATCAAATGCCGTCGACGATTGATGATGAAAGTGTTGTAGAGGAATTGCAATTGAAAATGGATGAATATAAAAAGAAGTATTTGTAAATTGTTGTGTCAAATTGCGGGAAATATTTTAACGCAAAGACGCAAAGAAACATTTTATTATGCTTCATAAAATTACGGACGCAAAGGCGTTTCACTTAGCAAAGAATTGCGAAAAATAAAGACTTGCGTATCGGAAATTTAACATTAAGGTAGATGAAGGGATTGAGGAAGATTAAGGTTCATCAAAGATGAATTGAGGGTTGGAAAATTATTTCTTTGGGAAATGCAGGTTTTATAAAACTGAATTTTAATAAACGAAAATTGGAATAAATAAGATGGGTCGTAACTAGCCCTGATAGAAGCGGTTACCCCGGAACAAGCGCTGGGAAAAGCCTTGGCGTGAGGAGTATGAGCGGATAGCAGGTTCCTGGCTCCTGAACAAAATTAGAATTAAAAAAAATTAAATATTATGAAAAATTACGTGATAGACGATTTGCCGGACTATTTTAAACAGTATAAAAAATCGATTAAAAACCCGAAAAAATTCTGGGACAAAGTGGCCGATGAGAATTTTGTGTGGTATCAACGGTGGTCCAAAGTGGTGGATTACAATATGGAAGATGCTAAAATTCAGTGGTTTAAAAATGCAAAACTGAATATTACGAAGAATTGTATCGACCGGCATTTGAATGAGCGTGGGGACAAAACGGCGATTATTTTTGAGCCGAATGATCCGAAAGAGGAGGCGCAACATATTTCCTACAGCGAATTGCGCGACCGGGTTTGTGAAATGGCGAATGTGCTGCGTGATCAGGGTGTGCAAAAGGGCGACCGCGTTTGTATTTATCTGCCGATGATTCCTGAACTGGCGGTTTCAATGTTGGCTTGTGCAAGATTGGGTGCGATTCACTCCGTGATTTTTGCAGGATTTTCGGCAAACGCTGTGGAATCCAGAGTCAACGATTGTGGAGCGAAAATGATCATCTGTTCTGATGGAAGTTACCGCGGTACAAAATCAATTGATTTGAAAGGAATCATCGATGAAGCCGTAGAAAAATGCCCGACCGTGGAAAAAGTTTTGGTCGTAAAAAGAACTGGTGGCGAGGTGAACATGAAGGAAGGAAGAGATCTTTGGTTGGCGCCTCTTTATGACAAAGCGCCTTCTGATTTTATTTCGGTGATCATGGATGCGGAAGATCCTTTGTTTATTTTATATACGTCCGGCTCGACTGGAAAACCGAAAGGAATGCTGCACACGACCGCTGGTTACATGGTGTACACGGCTTATACTTTTAAGAATGTTTTCAATTATAAGGAGAACGATATTTACTGGTGTACCGCGGATATTGGCTGGATCACGGGACATTCTTATATTTTGTACGGACCTTTATTGAATGGCGCGACGACTGTTATTTTTGAAGGCGTACCAACTTATCCGGAACCGGATCGTTTCTGGGAAGTGATCGAAAAACATAAAGTAACGCAATTTTATACGGCTCCGACAGCGATTCGTGCCTTGGCAAAAGAATCTTACGAGTGGGTTGAGAAACACGATTTGTCGAGTTTGAGAGTGATTGGTTCTGTTGGTGAGCCGATTAATGATGAAGCGTGGCATTGGTATAATGATCATGTCGGTAAGAAAAAATGTCCGATTGTTGATACTTGGTGGCAAACTGAAACTGGAGGAATTATGATTTCGCCTTTGCCTTTTATCACACCGACGAAACCAACTTATGCAACCTTGCCGTTGCCGGGAATTCAGCCCGTTTTGATGGATGATAAAAGAAATGAAATTACCGGAAATCAAGTGGATGGGAATTTATGTATCCGTTTTCCGTGGCCTGGAATTGCACGAACAATTTGGGGCGATCATCAACGATATAAAGAAACTTATTTTACTGCTTTTCCCGGGAAATATTTTACCGGAGATGGCGCTTTGAGAGACGAAGTTGGCTATTACAGAATTACAGGACGTGTTGATGACGTGATCATTGTTTCCGGACATAACCTTGGAACTGCGCCGATTGAAGACAGCGTGAATTTACATCCAGCCGTGGCGGAATCTGCGATTGTTGGGTATCCACACGATGTGAAAGGAAGTGCGCTTTACGGATTTGTGATGTTGAAAGACAGCGGCGAAGATCGTGATAGAGATAATTTGAGAAAAGAAATTAACAACGTGATCTCCGACACAATTGGACCAATCGCAAAACTGGATAAAATTCAGTTTGTTTCTGCCTTGCCAAAAACCCGTTCCGGGAAAATCATGCGCCGTATTTTAAGAAAAATTGCGGAAGGTGATTTTGCTAATTTCGGCGATACTTCTACGCTTTTGAATCCGGAGATTGTGGAGGAGATTAAGAATGAGAAGATTTAAGATTGTTGGATGATGGAGGTCTGATGATGGATGTTTACAATCTTACAATAAACTATAGAACCTTGCGGCAACGTGAGGTTTTTTGTTTTTTACCGCAAAAGAGACAAAAAGGATTGGCTAAAAATTTAGATATTCAAAAAAATGCATAAAGAATGATGCAAAAATTTACCATTAAAATTTTGGTTAAGGAGTTTAGATGATTAAGATTTCCTTCGGAAATTGAACACTAATGTTTTCTTTTACACGCAACCCTTTTCCAATTAAACTAATGTGACTAATGTGTTTAAAAATAAACAAGAAGTAGCATAATAAAACTTTTGTGACTTTGTGCTAAAATTTTTTACTACATTTAAATAAAAAATTGAAGAATTCAAATTGCGATACTGAAGTCCTCATCATTGGCGGTGGTTTAGCAGGTTTAACGAGCGCGATACACCTTACTAAAATGGGTTGTAAAGTCATTGTTATTGAGAAGAATTCTTATCCAAAACATAAAGTTTGCGGCGAATATATTTCCAACGAGGTTCTTCCCTATTTTAAATGGCTCAATGTAAATATTGAAGAATTAAAATCAACGCACATTTCTACACTGCAATTTTCATCCGAGTCTGGACGAACGATTAAAACCCAACTTCCACTCGGTGGTTTTGGAATTAGTAGATATACTTTAGATTATGCACTTTATAAAAAGGCTCTTTCTCAAAACTGTGAAATTATCGGAGATCAGGTGAATGAAGTCATTTTTAAAGATGATTTTTTTGAAGTTTATTTAGCCTCTGGAAAAATTTTGACTTCTCGAGCTATTTTAGGTGGATTTGGAAAAAGATCCAACTTAGACTTGAAAATGAAAAGAAATTTTCTTCAGAAAAAATCTCCTTGGTTGGGTGTAAAGGCTCATTACGAAGGTGAATTTGATGAAACAGTTGTTGGACTTTATAATTTTAAAGGCGGTTATTGTGGCGTTTCGAAAATTGAAAACAATTTGCTCAATATCTGTTACTTAACTAATTTTAAATCTTTCAAAAAATATAAAAATATTGAAGAATTCCAGGAAAATGTGGTTTCTCAAAATCCACATTTAAAAAATATTTTAGAACACTCAACTTCAGTTTTTGAAAAACCTTTGACCATCAGTCAGATCTGTTTTGAAAAAAAAGAAAATGTGGAAAATCATATATTAATGATGGGCGATACGGCCGGATTAATTCATCCCTTATGCGGAAATGGAATGGCAATGGCGATTCACAGTGCGAAATTGGCCGCAGAACAAACAATCGATTTTTTATCCAATAAAATTTCAAGAGATCAGCTCGAAAAGAATTATTCTTCGATCTGGAATAAAAATTTCAAACAAAGATTATGGTATGGCCGAATTTTAGGTAGTACTTTCGAACATTCAAAACTTTCAGAAATTTTGACCACTTTAATTACTTACGTTCCCTTTTTACTTCCTTTAATTATCAGAAAAACCCACGGTAAGGAAATTACCGTCAATCAATAATGGCTTTAGACACAACTTACAGAACGGATTTAGAAGAATCGATGGATGATTTTTCGATGGATAATGAAGGTTTAGTAACCGCTCTGGACGATATCGCCCGAATTAATCAGTTGCTCGGTGGAAACTCCGTGACTTTAGATGGAGTAAAAACTTTAATTAAAGATTTTCCGAAAGATAAATTGATAACGATCATCGATTTTGGTTGCGGAGGCGGCGATATGCTAAGAATGCTTTCAAAATATGGCACAGATAATAACTTAAATTTCAAATTAATAGGAATCGATGCCAATGAAGCCACGATTCGACACGCGGAGAAATGTTCCGCAGAATTTGAAAATATCTCTTACTTGGCTGAAGATATATTTTTATACGATTTTTCGAAATTTAGTATAGATATCGCCCTAATTACGCTTACTTTACATCACTTTAAAAACGATGGGATCATCAACATAATGAAAGTTATTTACGGTCTTGTTACCAAAGGAATTGTGGTAAATGATCTGCAAAGAAGTAAATTAGCATACCGTCTTTTTCAGGTGATAATTTTCGTATTCAGATTAAAAGAAATGACTGCAAATGATGGTTTAATCTCCATATTACGCGGATTTAAACGGAAAGATCTGGAGAAATTTTCTACGCAGTTAAATTTTAAAAAAGTAAATATTAAATGGAAGTGGGCATTCCGCTACCAATGGATTATTGAGAAAATATGAGTGTAAAAATTATTACAGTTGCTAAGCAATTGCCCAAATATTCCCGAAAAACTTCCGAAGTCTTGCCTTTTTTAGATCAATGGTTGGTCGGTCAGGACAGCCGATTTGTGCGGAAAGTCAAAAAGATTTTTGAAGGAGCCGCCGTTGACGAAAGGTATTCCATTATGGATCCGATTGAAGTTTTCACGGCAACATCTTTCGAAGATAAAAATGACATTTATGCCCGTGAAGTTGTTTTATTAGGCGAACAGGTTTTGGATAAATCTTTGAAAAAAGCCAATTGGGATCCGCAATCTTTGGATTACATTATTACCGTAAGTTGTACTGGAATTATGATTCCGTCGCTTGATGCTTATCTGATCAACAAATTAAATTTACGTCAGGATATTGTACGATTACCTGTGACAGAAATGGGTTGTGCAGCCGGAGTTTCCGGAATTATTTATGCCAAGAACTTTCTTCAGGCAAATCCAGGAAAGCGTGCTGCAGTAATCGCAGTTGAAAGTCCCACCGCTACTTTTCAGTTAGAGGATTTCTCCATGGCGAATATTGTAAGTGCCGCAATTTTCGGCGACGGCGCTGCGTGTGTCCTTTTATCATCGGAAGAAGATGCGGAAGGTCCGGAGATCGTGGCAGAAGAAATGTATCATTTCTATAATAATGAACACATGATGGGTTTCAAATTAACGAACTCTGGGTTGCAAATGATTTTAGATATTGAAGTTCCCGACACGATTGGGGAACATTTCCCAAATATAATCCATCCGTTTTTAGCCAAACAAAATTTAGAAATTAAAGATGTCGATTATCTTATTTTCCATCCAGGTGGAAAAAAAATAGTGCAAATGGTGGAAGGATTGTTTTCAGAATTGGGGAAAAATATTGACACGACAAAAGAGATTTTAAGATTGTATGGAAATATGTCGAGCGCGACCGTTCTTTACGTATTAGAAGAAATTATCAATCAAAAACCGCAGAAAGGCGAGAAAGGTTTAATGTTAAGTTTCGGGCCTGGATTTTCTGCGCAAAGAGTTTTACTGCAATGGTAGGAAGATTTAAAAATACAAATTATTGGACTGTGATTTTGGGCGGAAGTTCAGGATTAGGTTTAGCTTCTGCAAAAAAACTGGCTTCAGAAGGAATGAATATTTGTATTATTCACCGCAGTTCCCGTGCTGAAATGGAAACTATTAATGAAGAATTTAATTTAATTAAAAACGAAAATATTCATTTTATAAGTTTGAATAAAGACGCTTTAAACCTTCAACATCAACAGGATATTTTAACCGAATTAAAAAATATTTTAGGTTCAGAAGGAAAAATTCGATGTCTCTTACACAGTATTGCCAAAGGAAATTTAAAGCCGATGACTGGTTCTAAAAATGAAAGTTTATCAACCGACGATTTCTCAATTACACTTCAAGCCATGGCAACCAGTTTATACGACTGGACGAAATTAATTTTCAATGAAAATCTGTTTGCGGAAGATGCGAGAATTCTTGCTTTTACAAGTGAAGGAAGTATAAAACCAATCAACAATTACGGCGCAGTTTCTGCTGCAAAAGCTGCTTTGGAAGCCATCTCCAGAAATATCGCTTTGGAGTTTGCTCCATTTGGTTTACGATCAAACTGTATTCAAGCCGGAGTAACGGATACGCGATCTTTGCAGATGATTCCAGGAAGTGAAAAAATAAAAGAACACACTAAAAAACGCAATCCTTTTAAAAGATTAACCACGCCGCAAGATGTGGCAAATGTGGTGAGTTTATTATGTACAGATGAAGCCGCTTGGATTAATGGTTGTGTAATTCCCGTGGATGGCGGCGAACGTTTGAGTTAAATGAATACCGCAGAAATCTTAGAAAAACTACCCTATTCTACTCCATTTTTATTCGTGGATGATTTGGTGAGCATGGACGAAAATGGTGTGACTGGAACTTTTACTTTTAAAGAAGATTTAGATTTTTATAAAGGTCATTTTAAAATCAATCCAATTACTCCTGGAGTTATCTTAACCGAAACCATGGCGCAAATTGGATTGGTTTGTTTAGGAATTTTTCTGGTTGGAAATGACTTGACTGAAGAAAGCCAGATTGGTTTAACTTCCACAGATATCGAATTTCTGAAACCCGTTTTTCCGGGTGAAAAAGTGACGGTGATTTCAGAGAAAATTTACTTTAGATTTAATAAATTAAAATGCAAAGTAAAGATGCTGAATGAACAATCAGAAATTGTTTGTGAAGGGATTATTGCAGGGATTATAAAATAGTTTAGAACGGCAATAGAAATATATGCCGCTAAATTTCGCCCACAGATTTTCAAGGATTTTAACGGAAGTCGTGGAACAAAAATTATTATCGCGTTAGAAAATCTATAGGAACAGTTTCAGGGGTTATGCTCAAATTGCCCAGAGTCAGCATTTTTAAAATCTGTGAAAATTCGTGAAAATCTGTGCGAAAAGTCTTAACAAACAGCAGTGTAATAATTATGAAAGAAACAAGAGTTGTAATAACAGGTTTAGGAGTCGTTGCACCCAATGGAGTTGGTCTCGAAAGCTTTCGTGCTGCTTTAAAGGAAGGACGCTCTGGAATTCAGTTTGATCAACAATTAGCCGACTTGCAATTTTCCTGTCAGGTTTCCGGAACTCCACCCGTTGATAAAGAAAACTTAAGCGAATATTTTACTGATTTAGAATTACGTAATTTTAATTCAACCGGAATTATGTACGGCGTTATCGCAGGCTTAGATGCCTGGAAAGATGCTGGTTTAGAACCTTCGCAAGATGAAAACCCAGATTGGGACAGCGGAACGATTTTCGGCGCCGGAACTTCTGGCATTGAAAAATTTCGGGAAAGTATTTATAAAATTGATGCGCTTCAAACACGAAGATTAGGAAGCACCGCCGTTTCGCAAACCATGAACAGTGGAATTTCTGCTTATTTAGGTGGTAAATTAGGCTTCGGAAATCAAGTCACGACCAATTCTTCTGCGTGTACTACAGGAACAGAAAGTATTTTAATGGCTTTTGATCGCATAAAAGCGGGAAAAGCAAAACGAATTTTAGCTGGAAGTACCAGTGATTCCGGTCCTTATATTTGGGCAGGATTTGATGCGATAAAAGTTTGTAATTTTAAATCAAATGAAAATCCAGAATCCGCTTCTCGGCCGATGAGTGCCTCTGCAGCGGGTTTTGTCCCGGGAAGCGGCGCCGGAGCTTTGGTAGTTGAAGATTTGGAATCTGCTTTAGCTAGAAATGCAAAAATCTATTGCGAAATTCTCGGCGGAAATTTAAATAGCGGCGGTCAACGCGGCGGTGGAAGTATGACTGCGCCCAATTCAACCGCTGTTCAGAAATGTATAAAAGATGCCATTTTAGATTCTGGAATTGAAGCAAAAGACATCGATTATATCAGTGGACATTTAACCGCAACCTCAAAAGATGCTACCGAAATTGAGAATTTATCAACTGCTTTAAACCGATCTGGGAAAGATTTCCCTTACATCAATTCATTAAAAGCCTTAACAGGACATTGTCTTTCTGCGGCAGCAAGTATTGAATGTGTTGCTGCTATTTTACAACTGTCAGAAAATTTTGTAGCACCCAATATCAATTGCGAAGATTTAAATCCAGAAATTTCCGTGATTATCGACTCAGATTGTATTCCACAAAATTTAGTAGAAAAAAACATCAACATCGCAGCGAAAGTCAGTTTTGGTTTTGGTGACGTGAATGGATGTATTATCTTTAAAAAATATTCTTAATAAAATTTAAATCTCAATATGGACAAGGAAGAGGCAATTCAAAAATTAAAAGAAATCGTAAAACCTTATGTGAAAAATGAGGAAGCTTTAGCAAACATCGATGAAGATACCGATTTTATCAACGATCTAAATATTAATTCCGCGAATTTGGTTGATGTCATTTTAGATGTGGAAGAAGTTTTTGATATCGAGATAGATGCTGATTCGATGGAGAAAATGCGTGACGTAAAATCTGCATTGGCCGTGATTGAAGAGAAACTGGCCGCTAAATAATTACACAATATTTTTAAATAGAATCATTTTCCCATTGCACACGAAAATCTTACCTTTGCAAAAACAAAAAGTAATATGAAATTTTTTATCGACACCGCTAATCTGGAGCAAATTAAAGAAGCACAGGATCTAGGAATTTTAGATGGAGTTACTACCAATCCATCCTTAATGGCTAAAGAAGGAATCAGCGGAAAAGAAGCTGTTCTAAACCATTACAAGACCATTTGCGAAATTGTAGACGGCGATATTTCTGCGGAAGTTTTGAGCACCACTTATGAAGAAATGATTAAAGAAGGCGACGAATTAGCAGCGATTCACCCAAATATCGTAGTGAAAATTCCAATGATCAAAGATGGTATCAAAGCTTTAAAATATTTCTCCAACAAAGGAATCAAAACCAACTGTACTTTAATTTTCTCAGCTGGTCAAGCTTTATTGGCGGCGAAAGCTGGAGCAAACTATGTTTCTCCATTCTTAGGAAGATTAGATGATATTTCAGTGGACGGAATGAATTTAATCGAAGAGATCAGAATAATTTTTGATAATTATATGTTCGACACAGAAATTTTGGCAGCGTCCATCCGTTCGCCTATGCATATTATCAACTGTGCGAAAATTGGTGCCGATGTGATCACTTCGCCCTTAGATTCAATTCTTAATTTATTGAATCACCCTTTAACTGATAAAGGTTTGGCGCAGTTCGTTGCGGATGCTAAAAAAATGAGCTAGAAAGAGTTTTTCTTCACAAATAAAAAAAACCGTCTGAATTTCAGACGGTTTTTTTGTACTATCACATGGAAGAATATTTTAATTCTTAATCAACTTTTTTGAAATATGTTCACTGTTTTTCATAGTGATTTTCAGAATATAATTTCCTTTTGGAAGAATTGCAGTATTAATTTTTTTATCATTTTTGGATTCTAAAACCTTCTTTCCCTCAATTGAAAAAAGTTCTAAACTTTCAGCATCTTCTGCATTTCTAATGTTTAAAAAATCTCTCAGTGGATTTTCAATTTCAATTTTTTTAAGAGAGGTATTTGAAGTGGAAAGTTTCTCAGTCTGCACTAAATACTTTTCAATTTTCACTCGGATCAGGTTTTGATTTTGATCTGGAAGAATAGAATTGACCAGAATAAAATTGTCTTTCAACTCAATTTCGTGACCGGACAAAAGATTAAAATCTCTGTTATTATTAATTTTTAAAGCATTACCAGTCGTAGAAAAAGCGTTTAAAGCTTTTTGATTTCCTTTTTGATTTAATATGATAAATTGATTTTGTGAGAAACCCATATCTAAAAACTGTTCATAATCTTCAGAGGTTGCAAAACCATTTCCATTAAAATTAGAATCCAGGTGATCATCTTTGATCACAATTAACCTGCTGAAATCAGGAAGTGGATAATTCTTATATTCAAAAACAGAATAAACCATCCCATTGGAAGTCATCCGTGTCGAAAGATTCGTTTTATTTTGTAACAAAGCACCGTTGTGATGGTGACAGGAATGCTGATTTAAATTCAACACAGTATTGGTCTCTAAGGAATTTAAATCATAAAATGAAAAAACGGAAGACGAAATCGAACTTATATCACACGTCGTAATTTTACCGTTTGAAGATTGTCCCATCGGGAAATGATAGGAATAACTTATTTCGCCATTGTTCCCAAATGTCGTGTCTAACATGCCATCTGCAGTAAATTTCTTCGCATTTGTGCTATCAGAATTGGTAATAATTAAACTTTGATCAGCCAGAACTAAAACACTTAACGCTTGAGGATTGATACTTTCTGTAACTTCATTTAGAACTCCATTTTCCCCAAAAGTGGTATCCAAAATTCCATTATGATCGTATCTAATAATTTTAGAACCTTCGTAGGGATCATCACCAGACGGTTTAGGTCCGAAACAAACAATGATTTTATCACCCTGCAGCATTGCATTCATAAAATTATTTTCCTGGAATTCAAGCTTGCCATTATTTGCAAAACTCGAATCAAGTGCTCCGTTGGGTGTGAGCTTAAGAATATAATTCTTTTCGGTGCTGTTAATAAGATATAAAATAGAATTGTCTGGTAGAACAATTATATTAGTGTTTAGAATAGTTTGCGAGTTGCTAAAGTCAGCGGTGAATATTCCACCGTTTCCAAAGGCAGGATCTTTTGTAATATTAATCTGCGAAAATGACTGAGTGCCGTAGAAGACAACCAGAAAAAATAGAAGTTTTTTCATGTAATTTGTGTTACGGCGAATTTAAGAAATTTCGTCACGTAATTTGGGGGCGAAAACACCCTATTTTCACGAAAAAAATTTATTAAGCTTTTCTGCCTTCTTCTTAATTAAAAAAGATTAAATAAAATATTTACTATTAAATTGTGTACAATTTAATTGTTTACTATATTTGCAATTCCAAATACGAACAAAAATAATTTAAAGTACATGTCATTAATAGAAGATTTAAAATGGAGACACGCTGTAAAAGCTTACGACTCCACTAAAAAAGTTTCATCAGAAGATCTTAATAAAATATTAGAAGCGGCGAGATTGGCTCCAACTTCTTCAGGTCTTCAACCTTTTCGTGTTATTGTGGTTGAAAATCAGGAACTAAAAGAGAAAATGGTTCAAGGTGCATTGAATCCCGAGGTGATGAAAGACTGTTCGCAGGTTTTAGTTTTTGCAGCTTGGGATAGCTATTCGGATGCAAAAATTGACAAAGTTTATGATCATCACACCGATGTGAGAGATTTACCAAGAGGAAGATTTGGTTCTTATACCGATCAAATCAAAGAATTATACAACGGTCAAACGAAAGAAGAACATTTTGCACACACTGCAAGACAAACTTATATTGCTCTGGGTTTAGCCATGGCTCAAGCTGCAGAACTTAAAATTGACAGTACTCCCGCAGAAGGTTTTAGCAATGAAGTAGTTGACGAAATGTTAGGTTTGAAAGAACTCGGTTTAAGAAGTGTAACTTTACTCTATCTTGGTTACAGAGATCTGGAGAAAGATTACCTTTCACACATGAAGAAAGTGAGAATTCCGATGGAGGAATTTATCATCAGAAAATAATTTTAGATACTTAATTTTTTCAATTTCAAATGATGGAAAATCAAGATACCCCGAAATTAAGCGACCAGTTGTGCTTTCCGTTTTACGTGATCGCAAAAGAAATTACGGGAATGTACCGTCCTTTTTTAGAGGAATTAGACATCACATATTCTCAGTATTTAGTGATGATGGTTCTTTGGGAATATGAGAGATTGACCGTCAATCAAATCGGAGAAAAATTGTATTTAGACAGCGGAACTTTGACGCCTCTATTAAAGAGACTTGAGGCAAAATCCTACATCATCAGACATCGAAAAAAAGAAGATGAACGCGTGGTAGAAGTATTTCTGACAGAAGAAGGAAATCAGCTTCAAAAAAAAGCCTGTATCATCCCTGGAAAAATGCAGGAAAAACTCAATTTAACTGAAGAAGATCTTGTAGAATTGAAAGAAACAGTGACTAAATTAATGCAAATTATAGAAAAATAAAAAAATGAAAACATTATATACAACAAGCGTCACGGCAAAAGGCGGACGCGACGGAAAAGTTAAAAGTGAAAACGGAATTTTAGAATTAGATGTTAGAACTCCAAAAGCTTTGGGTGGCGCAAGCGATGAATTTACAAATCCTGAAATGCTTTTCGCAGCAGGTTATTCGGCCTGTTTTGACAGTGCTTTAAACTTGATGATCAAAAAATCAAAAATTGAAACCGGCGAAACTACAGTGAAAGCAAAAGTGAGCATTGGTCAAATTGAAAACGGCGGTTTTGGGTTAGCGGTAGAATTAGATGTAAATGTTCCCGGTGTTTCTTTAGAAGAAGCGCAGTCGTTGACAGAACAAGCACATCAGGTTTGTCCTTACTCGAACGCAACCAGAAATAATATTGAGGTTAAACTTGCAGTGACCAATAATTAATTCAGGTCAGATTATTTAGAAACACATCATTATATATAGAAGATTAAATCGATCAGGAGATTTAATTGAAATTAGAAACGGCAGAGCTTTTATAAGTTTTGCTGTTTTTTTTTACATCTTCTTATTTAATTGAGGATTGCCCAACTTGAATTCTAAAAACAAAAAAGGATAAAAAATTAATTTTATCCTTTTTTTGTGACCGCGACAGGGTTCGAACCTGTAACCTTCGGAGCCGAAATCCGAAATTCTATCCAGTTGAACTACGCAGCCATTTTCTTTATAAGCAATATATAATTAGTACTAAGCAATCTAAAATTACTCATTACCTATTGCTTATTACTCATATTTAGAAACTAATTTTAACACCGCCCAAAATCTGCGCTCCCAAAACTTTATAACCTTTGTAAGTTTGATACTGGGTGTTGAGTAAATTATTTCCGAGTGCAAAAATACTGAAATTTTTATGAACTTTGTACTCTGCAGACAAATTTAAATCAGCAAATCCACCAACTTTATCATTTCTGTTTTCTGAAGAAATAAATACGTTTGAATTAATGCCACCATTATTCAACTCAAAAGAGTTTGTCGTTTGATCTGTCGCAAAAATAGCTTTCGCTCCTAAGTTCAATTTCTTATCCAACATCGAGTATTTTGCTCCTAAACTTGCTCTAACTAAAGGTTTATTAAAAATATTTTCATAATTATCGAGCAAATATTTCTCAAAATTGACTTCAGCATCTACAGCCAAATTTGCCAAAGGAAAATATTGTACACTCGCTTTTGCTTCACTTACAGTTCCATTGTCGTAAACAGAAGAAAAAGTATTCGCAAAATCATAAGCCGGACGATTATAATCGACCGTACTATTGAACAGATCATTCGCTTTAAAGAAAAGGATATCATTCATTTTTCCGAATCCTGCGCTGAAATCATATTTAATATTCTGATCAATATCACCACGCAAACCAAAATAGAATTTATATTTCGTTTCCGTCGCACGCAATTCCTGATCGGAAACCAAATAAGGATTCTGCTCCAATAGATCGGCGTAAGAATTTAATTTTAAACCACCCGTAATTCCTGCGTAAAACTTGAATTCATCAGCTGCGGCAAACTGTAATTCAGCTTTCGGAAACCAATAGGTTTTATTATTTCTTACCTGTTCAGCTAAAATTAAATTTGAATTTTTAGCATTTAAAAAGGAGAAATCAGAACCGATCATTAAGTACGATTTCCCTTTAAGGAAAGTCATTTTCGGAGCTAAAGTAGCATTCAAAAATTGAGAAGAATTTTTATCGAGTAAATCAAAATCTGTTTTCACCGTTTCTAAATTCAATCCTAAATCAGCATTAAACTTTACATCATCGAAACTCGGCATTTCTACCCCATGCTTTGATAAATTCACCAAAACTTCTGCCTGATTTTCTTTAGAACCAAAATGATCACTTAGGAAAGATGATTTCAGGCGAACATCATTTAAAATTTCATTTGAATAAAAATCATAGTAACCATTCACTTTGATACGATTGGTTTTTTGCTGCAGATCGACGTCATTTGAAGCCGGCGTCAAAGCGTAAATCCCGTAATAATTATAATCATTTAAACCATAATCAGCACTAACACTCAATTTTCCTTTTTCTCCGTAAGAGTTTAGAAATAAACCTACATTCGCAGTACTTTGTTTGGAATTCCAGTCATAAACTTTACGCAAACCATTGGTAGAAAGGAAATGAACATCTCCGCCTACCTCCATTCCGTTTTCTAATTTCGTAGAAATATTTCCGTCGGCAAGAATTTTACCGTAATTCCCCATTCCGAGTTGAAAATAATTGTCCTGATATTCTGCATCAAATTTCGGCGAAATGTCTTCACCCTGAATAATTGAAGTTTTAAAATCTGAAGACGCCGGAACATTGGTAATATCGTAAGTTGGCGGATTTGCAGACTTTTCTTCAGGTGGATAATTTTTTTCTGCTTCGATAGAAGTTTTCTTCTTCTCGATTTTCTTTACTTCAGGTTCCCGTTTTCTGTCCAAAATCAATTTTTCGTCTTTGATCTGGGAAAACGCAAACTGCGAAAATCCTAAAAATAACAGCGATAATATTTGAAATCGTTTGTTCATTGATATTTTGTATTTATGTAAAAATCCCAAAAATGCATTTACATTCTACGTTTTACATTAAAGTTTTATTTCTTAATTTGTTTTTTTAAATCCTTTGCTTCTGCAACAATCTCCGGGAAATCACCGTAATTGGCGACAATCTGATCGGCGGTATAACTTGCCTGATAATTATCTTTCAAACCGATATAATTTTTTACCATTAAAACCAACGATTTCGCACCCCAATATTCTTCGGACGCATAATTATTGGCCAGTTTGAAAATCGTTTCATTCGATGATTTAAAGGCTTTTCCTTTGTTTTGATAAAAGGCTTTCGCATATAAAGCTTCCGCTGCAACTTCGGTATTTGAAGATTTTTCTAAAGCCGTGTACGCAGTTTTCGCCTCGTTGTCTTTTCCATTGTTCATCAAACTTCTGGCTTTAATAACTTTCGCAAGTTCATTTACTGAAGCTGAATTTTTAGGATTTTGTAAAACGAGATCAGCCAGCATTTCTGATTTCTTAAAATCTTTTTCATCAGAATAAATTTTCATTAACTCTACATTCGCAAAGTTTTTAACATTCACATTCGTAGAATTAGATAGCGATACTAAATATTTCTTCGCTTCATTGGTATTATTCTGCGCTAAATAAATCTGCGTAATTCTGGTCTGCGCATCTTCCTGATAATCGTTCTGCACATTCGCAACATCCTGTAAAACCAACAAGGCTTTTGTAGAATTATTCGTTTGGAAATAACTTTCACCCAATTCATATTGCGCCTGATACAAACCTTCTCCGGTTGGATTTTGCGTTAAATATTTTTCAAAAAGCGGAATGGCTTTTTGGTATTCTTTGCTGGCATAGTAAGATTTCGCCGTATTCAAATTGATTTCATCAATTTCTGAAGCATCGATTCTTACGCCTAAACTTTGAGCAAAATTCTGGTAACCTGAAACATCATTATTTTTAGTGAAAATTGGTCGGGCTGCCTGAACAATTTTACTTGCAAACGCGGTATTTTTATATTGATTTCCAAGGGACTTTAATTCAGATAAAGCTTTCGCATCTTCATTCTGATCAATGTAATTCTGAGCACGATAAATTTGAGCATTCGCTACCAAATCCTTATCAGTACTTGTTTTAATAACTTGTGTGAAATAATCATTGGAGCTTTTGAAATCGTCATTTGCTGCATAAGAAGTTCCAATTTCATATTGTGCATCGTCAAAATATTCTGAGTTTTTATATTGAGTTAGCAATTTCTTCAGTTCTGCGATTTTCGCAACCGTATCACCTTTGAAACCTAGAGCCATTGCTTTTTGGAACATGGTGTAATCATCAGCATTTTCGGTTTTATCGTAAATGGCGATCGCTTCATTCAGATCATTATTCGCGTAATAAGTATCAGCTAAACGAAGTTCTGCATCATTTTTAAATGCCGGTTTCGGGTCTTTCAAATAAGCTTCGAAATACTGTTTCGCTTTGTCGAATTTCTTTGATTTAAAATAAGCATAACCCAGATCGTAATTCAGCTGTTGCTTCTCTAAAAAGTTTTCGCTTTTTAATTTTTCAAAACGCGTGATCGCGGAAGGATAATTTCCTTTTTGATAATACGTTTGAGCCAACCAATACGTTGCTCTCGTGTTGAATTCTTTATTGATGTTAAATTCTAAACTTCGCAGGAAATATTTTTCTGCAGCATCTAAATTCCCTTTATTAAATTCTTCGGTACCGATTAAAAATGAAACTTCCTGATCAACTTTATTCGTCTCCGGAGTGGAATTCGGCATTTTATCGATCGCTGCCAAAGTTCCTTTATAATCGCCGGAATACAAATAAGATTTCACCAAAAGTGATTTCATTTCCTTTGTATCAGGACTGTTTGGATATTTTGAAATATAACTTTGAATCACTGTAGATGCAGATTCAAAAGGGTTCCCCAATTCATAACTCAACTTTGCGTATTGCAAATGAGCAAGTTGCTGAACTTTTGGGTCGTACGTCATTTGATACGCCGAACGAAAGGCAGAAAGTGCTTCCTGTTTTTTACCGACTTCAAAATAAGCGTTTCCTAATTGGTAATATGCGTTTTGTGAAGTCGCAGAATTGCTGTTCAAAAGTTGATTGTAATAAGAAACCGCTTCATCGTATTTCTTCAAATGTGCCGAAACAAATCCCATTTCGTACAAATCACTTTCAGACGGAGTTCCTTTACTTTCCAGATAAATTTTTAAATGCGGATAAGCAGAACTGTAATCGCCTTTCATGAAATAACTTTCACCGATCATCTTGTGGACTTCGGCTTTATAATCAGCGGAAATATTTTCGTTAAGTAAAGCATTTCCTTCTGCGATCGCCTTATCATAATCTTTGTTATTAAAGTAAAGCTGTACATAATAAGGTTTTACAACGCGCGCATATTTCTCGTTGTCTTTAATTTGGTCGAAATAAGTAAAGGCTTTATCATTTTGTCCATCAGCATAATAAAGATGTCCCAACATATAACCAATGTCGTTTTTATCGGAACCTTCACTTGTCTTATAGGCTTCTTCTAAGGCTTCAATCGCACCCTGCGAATCGCCGGTCATGAATTTCGCATAACCGAGTTTCATGATATACTGCGTATTTTCCTGTTTTGAAAGTTGGTATTGATTTACTTTTTTCAAAGTTTCCAGCGCTTTTTCAAAATCCTTTTGAGCCAGATAAAAATCTGCCAAAGGTAAATTGGCCTGAGCAAAATACGCTGAGTTTGGATATTCTTTGATGAAAGCATCTAAACCTTCTTCAGCATGATTTTTTCGTAAAATAACGCCGATGACATTATCGAAAAACTGAGCTGCTTCTTTTTTAGAATTTGAAAGATTTTCGTTATAGAAATACTGTCGGGCGTACTCAAACTGAGAGGCGTTATAAATTTTGTTCTGGTAAAGATTTTCGGCGAGATTGAAACGGTAGTTTTCGCGGTCGCTGAAATATTGAGATTGTTGAGCTTCGGATAAGCCGAAATAGAATATTGCTGTCGCAATTAAGATTTTTTTTGAATTCATTTAATCCTGATTTTCGGAAAGTTTTAGAATTAATCGTATGGAAGATCAAGGCATTAAATGCCGAGAATGATTTCCACATTTAATCAACGAAAATAAAGAAAAGTTATTGCCTGCACAAGTTTATTTGATGGTTGTGGAAATGTGGATAACTATTATTTTTGTATCAGATCCGACTTATAAGTTACCGTATTTAAAGGCTGAAAATTGAAATTACAATTTACAGTTGATCTCTGCTAGCTTCTGTTTTTCAACAAGATCCAACCTTGGCGTTGCTCCGTTTTTTGAGTAACCGCATCATACCAGGAAATAATATACCAGTACGAAGAAGTTGGTAAAGCTCTGCCATTCAGTTTTCCGTCCCATTCCGTTTTATTTGGATTGGTAGACTCGAAAACTTTGGTTCCGTTCCTGTCAATAATGATGATGGAAACTTCCTGCATTTTATCCAGATCTTCAACTTTCCAAACATCATTAATTCCGTCGGCATTGGGCGTGAAGGCATTATTTATTTTAATAAAATAAACGGTTTTTGGCGGACCAAAACATTCGGTTGCAGATTCTACCTGAATTACATAAGACCGATCGGTTGGATTAGATAAAATATTCGAAGTTTGTGGAACGCCATTAAAATAATATTTGTAAGGTTTTACACCACCATTTGCAATAACTTCAATTGAATTATTGGTTTGATTGATCACTTCAATTTTAGGCTGATTTTCATCAGAAACAATAAAATTATGAGTGTACTTACAACCGCTCAAGTTCGTTAATTCGACTGAATAATTCCCGGGTTTATTTAAATTGATAGTTTGAGTTGTTTCACCTGTACTCCATTTCCATGAGACGTTTTCTGTGCCAGCATCAATAAGAACTTTTTCGTTATAACAGATGAAATATTTAGGTAAAAGCGTTGAAGACTTACTTGGCGTGTTGACTATTAAATTAATTTTCGCTGACGAAGGACAAAATCCCGGAAGGGTAATTCGCAAATAGACAGTCTGTGCAAAAGGGGTGTCATTGGTATAATTCGCCGAAATTGACAGTGTGTAAGCTGCATCTTTGAAATATTCAAAAACCGCATCAGGATCAGTGGTAAATGCTGATTTTTTAGAATCTAGATTGAAAAGCGTTTGTCCATCAAAATTATCATCACAAAGCGTGTAGTCGGTTTGAGTATTTGATAAAGCGGAATTTCCGCCTTTTATAAAAGTGACTGACTGTACATCTGAAATGCATCCTGTAAGATTATCTTTAATATAGAACTGAACCGTTTTCGGCAGATTGGTCACATCAAAACTGGCTGGAAGTGGATTTCCGCTTGCATCGACAAAAGTATATTGTGCAGGATTCGAAATCACAGAATTTTGAAAATTTTGAAGGGAATAAACAACTTCTTCACAGATCAAAATCTGATTGGAAGTGGCTGCAGGTTTAGGAATATAACTTAGATTAAATGGTACTGTATCGTTACAAGTTGTATTATAGATCAATTTAATATAAGGATTCACACCAAAAACATTTGCATCATAATTGAGGATCTGACCTGGTGTTAAAAGCGTTCCGGTCGTAGAATAATATTCTAAATTCACAGTGACTGGACTTTGCGCATCCGTAAGATTTGATGCAGTCTGTGTTAAATTAAAAGTTGTATTTCCCTGACAATTTTTCTTAGTTATTGAATTGAGAAGCAATTTCGGTTTTAAATAGACCAAAATTGTGATCGCAGGATGATCCGGTGAAACGCAGCTCGTCAAATTATTAACAACTCTGATATATAAAGTGGTATAATTAAGTCCACTTCTGAAATTGTAAGTAACCGGATTAATCCCATTTTCTGCATCCGAGAGAGAGTTATGAAAAGTTACCGTAACATTTGGATCAGGGTTAATTTGCGGAATTAAAGATGCCAGATCGAAAGTCTGTGTCGCACTTGCACATTGAGGCGCCAGTTGCGTTGTGGGAGCATTAGCAACTACTTTTGCATCTTCTGTAAAAATAATCGTAGAAATAGTATTGCAACTTCCAGTACTTAAATTTTTAGGAGAAATTTTCACCCAAACCTTTGGAAATTGATTAATATTAACTGTTGAGTTGGTGGAATAATTAATCCCGTCTGTGGAATATTGATAATCAAAAATCGCGAAACCAGCACCTGCTAAATCAGATAAATATTTCGAAACGTCTTCTGTAGTTTCTCCAAAACAATATTTTTTCGCCAAATTATTAACAGCAGCCGGAACGGAATCAAAACGAATACTGAAATTTTGATTGATTGAACATCCAGAAACAGCATCATTAACATTTATCGTTAAAGTTTTCACCGTATTCGCAGCAATTACAAAATTCGCAGGATTAGGAATAACTGTCGTTCCATCCATAAAAACTAACGTGTAATTTGAACCTTGCGGATAGTAATCGTACAAATTAATAATTCTGGAAGATGCTCCCGTATTGTCACAATAGTTGAGAGAAACGTTATTCGCATTAAAAGGAGGAATCGTTGAATTCAAATTAACCGTAAAAGGATCAGAATCTACTGAACAAACTGGCGAAGCTTTTCTGGAAGTGCGTGCAAAATAACTTCCGGTTTGGGTCGCATAATAAGAATTTCCCGTACCCAAAACCGTAGTATTTCCAACGCGAAACCATTCAAAATTAAGATCCGGATCATTCGGAACAGTCATTGTGACTCCGCTTACACATCCACTTCCACCGTTTGTAGTAATAACAGGTTTCGCAATTTTTTTGAAAGTCACCTGATCTGAAACCGCATTTCCAACTTGCACGCCATTCGAGTCACGATAGGTTACTTCAACTTTTAAAACATCGCCGTCATTCGGTGCAAAAGCAGTTAAAGTATTTGTAGTTTCACCCAGCAAAGTTGCATTTTGAAACCATTTAAATTGCGGTACTAAATTTTGATTTGGGGTGAAAACCCATGCAACACCTTCAGTTTTCCAAGGTCCGTTATTATAGTTATAAGAAACATTGCTGTGCGCCGGAACTTTAAATTTAGAAGCGTCATCATTTTGAATTCCTAAAATTGCGTTGTAGGTATCTTCAATTTTATTATTCACATAAATAATTACTCTGCCATCTTCGAACAACAAAATACTGCTGCTGTAGGTGGAACTAGAAAACCCACCCGTTCCATTGCTTCGAATTTGATTTTGAAAAGAAACCAACAATGCATTTACTCCTCCAACGACAATGTTTTTGTACAAATAATTAACGCTGGAATTTTGAGATTTTGGAATTAAATCGGTGTAGCCAAAAAATATTTGCGCGAGATTAAGTTCCTGTGCTGTATTGTTTTTAAAAACTTTATTATAATCTGTGGAAGGCAATGCTGAATAGGTATTATATCCTGTAATTCCGCTAAAAGTTCGGTCTTTATAAGTATTGATGTCTTTCAGATTATCAATTTCTGCGTCATTCGTGAAAACCAGTCTTCCATTGCTTCCTGCCACAACTTTAGAATAATTTTTTCCATAAAAACTAAAATTGAAACCAATGGGAAAAGCGGTGCTGAATTTATCTGTTCCGGTCGCCGAAAATGTGATCGGCGTTCCACCAGCAGTCAAAGGATAATTGGAGGGCTGATCTTTGGTCATTGCATAATCACCCGTCGAAGTAGCTACTGCATCTACTTTTAAATTAAATTTCTCCCCATTGCAAAAATAAAGTTGCGACGGATAAGCTACGTTATCTGCCGGATTGAAAAGATTTACTGTTTGGGTGTGACCCAAAAGAAAAGAAAAAAGAAAAAGTACAACGGAGAAATTCCTCATTCACCAATAATTTTTAACAAATTTAAACCATTATTTATAACCCATTTTTTACCCATTTTAGTATTTCAAATTTAAAAAAAATCAGTTTTCTCAAATTTTATTTTACATTTGTGTAAATTACTTTCCAATATGAATCAGCTTTTCAGAAGAAAAAACTACAGTGCAAATGATCATCCTTCCGGTTTATTACGTGTTTTAGGCGTTTGGGATATCGTATTTTTTGGTATTGCCGCAATTATTGGTGCCGGGAGTTTTAGTAGTTTAGGAGAAGCCGTTTTTCGTGGTGGTCCCGGAGTAATTATTCTGTATATTATTTGTGGTTTCGCTTGTGGTTTTACGGCACTTTGTTACGCAGAATTTGCGAGCAGAATTCCTACCGCCGGTTCCGCATATACCTATGCCTACGCAAGTTTCGGCGAATTAATTGCCTGGATCATTGGTTGGGCTTTGATCATGGAATACTCTTTCGGAAATATTTATGTGGCGTTTTCCTGGAGCGACTATTTTACAAGTTTTATGGGCCGAATTGGCGTTCATATTCCAGAGTTTTTAACCTGCAGTTATCCTGAAGCGAAAAAAGCTTTTTTCGGTGGTTCTCAAAATGTAGAATTGATCAATGCCTGGAAAACGGCACCAATGTTAGGAAATTTAAAAATTATTTTAGATATTCCCGCTTTGGTTATTAATGGATTGATCACCTGGTTGGTTTATGTTGGTGTAAAAGAATCTAAAAATTTAAATAACGTTTTTGTTATTCTAAAACTTTTTATCATCTTAATGGTGATCGCAATGGGAGTCGCCTTTATCAGCACTGATAACTGGTTTCCTGTTAGTACGGTTACGCACGTTCCTTCTTTTATGCCGAATGGATTTGCCGGCGTGATGAGTGCAGTTTCCGGGGTTTTCTTTGCCTATATTGGTTTCGATGCATTGAGTGTGCTTTCAGAAGAGACCAAAGATCCGCAGAAAAATCTTCCAAGAGGAATGATCATTTCCCTTATTTTATGTACGGTAATTTATATTATTTTGACCTTGGTTCTAACGGGAATGGTCGATTATCGAAAATTTGAAGGTATCGGTGATCCGCTCGCATTTATTTTCGAAAGGTCTAATGCGAATATTGCCTGGATGGAATTACTGGTGTCTCTTGGTGCTATCATTGCGATTACGACCGTTTTATTGGTTTTTCAAATGGGGCAACCGAGAATTTGGTATGCAATGAGCCGCGATGGTTTGATGCCAAAAAAATTCATGGAAATTCACCCTAAACATAAAACGCCCTCTTTTGCTACCATAATTACGGGAATCGTAGTTGGAGTGCCAATTTTGTTTACTGATAAATCGTTTATTTTGGACTTCACTAGTATCGGAACTATTTTCGCCTTTGTTCTGGTTTGTGGTGGTGTTTTGTTGCTTCCATCAAAAGAAAAATTGAAAGGCAGATTTCACTTACCCTATATCAATGCTAAGATTCTTTTCCCAATTATTTTCCTGGGTGGACTTCTTTTCTTTTACTGGTGGCAACCTGAATTTTTCCACACGTTAATGGAATGGGATCATAAGACAGAAGGTGAATTCCGGATTTCGATGTTCTTTTTTATTATAATTAATATCGGACTTTGCGTTTTAGCTTTCGTCAAAAATCTATCCTTGATTCCATTAATGGGATTAAGTTCTTGTCTTTATCTTCTCACAGGAATGAGCCATAACAACTGGTTTTGGTTTCTGGTATGGTTTGCAATTGGACTGATCATTTATTTTTCCTACGGATATAGAAATAGTAAATTGCACAGAACTTCAAATGACGACTTAATTCAAAAGTAATGGCAGAAAGAATAAAAACCTTCGATGAATTCTACCAGTTTTATCTGAAAGAACACACTCAATTAGGCACACGAATTTTCCATTTTATAGGAACGCTTCTGATTTTTTTCGTTCTTTTTTACGTGATCAAATCAGGAAAAGAGCGATTCCTGTGGTACATTCCAATTTTCGGATATGGATTTGCCTGGTTCAGTCATGCAGTTTTCGAAAAGAACAGACCTGCAACTTTCAAATATCCATTGTGGAGTTTGGCTTCAGATTTCAAAATGTTCTTTCAATTACTAATCGGAAAAATAAAATTTAAAGCATAAAAAAAGCCCGAAAATATTTTCGGGCTTTTCTATTTTTAAAAATTTCTATTTGAAAATATTTCTTTCTTCTTCGATGGCTTTATTTACGGCTTCTGTAATTTTACCAATGGCATTATCATAGTTTGGCGGCGTATTCCATTTTCCTTTGATGATTTCCATTTTCACATTGTTTTGTGCAAAATATAAAGTGTTATCTGCGGTATTGACCACATTATTATCCAGATATATATATCCACCTCTTCCCGTTTCAATCATACTGTAATAACTGATCATCACACCCCAATTTACATTCACGAAAATCACATCATCAACTCCGTATTTTTCTTTTAAATTTCTCAAATCGTAGTACGCATATTTCTTTCCTTCAATTTTGTCACCTTTAAATTTAGCTGCAGTTTTACCATCAAATTTTTCATCGATGATGATCACTTCTTTTCCTTTTGCTTTTAACGATTCAGAATAAATCGAAATCAACTGATCTTTAAAGAGGATTTTTTGCTTTGCTAAATCCAACATCGGTTGATATTTATCGCCAGAAGTTACTGCTAAATCGAGTAAACCTTGAGAACCTTCCCGAAATTTCTGCGGATCATTTACGTTGACAAAAACTCCAACTTTAGAAGGTTTATTCAAATATTCCGCGTTCATTGGAACATTTACCTGACAAGAAACTAAAACCGCAAACGTTGCGAAAAGCCCCAAAATAGTAGATTTACTCATATTGATTTTTTTTTGGCAAATATATTAAAACTTGCCACATTATTATGTTAAATTAAAAATCGAACATAAAAAAAGAAATTATTTGATATGTTCCATTTGCTGTGTTGCAGCCATAGAAACCATTAAATCATTTAATAAAGTGCTTGCAGAATTAGGCGAATTTGGTAATAAAACCAAACTGCTTTTGTTTGTTGCACCGATTGCCTGAAGCGTATCATAATGCTGCGTTACTACGATCAAAGCCGAAGCTTCCTGAGCATTGATATTTGCTTCATTCAACATTTTCACAGATTCTACCAAACCGGCAGCAATCTCTCTACGCTGATCGGCGATACCCTGACCTTGTAATTTCTTTGATTCCGCTTCTGCTTTTGCCACGGCTACAATTCTGATTTTTTGAGCTTCAGATTCGTATTCAGCCGCAGTTTTTTCACGTTCTGCTGCATTAATTCTGTTCATGGCGTGTTTTACTTGCTCATCTGGATCAATGTCGGTTACCAAAGCTTTGATGATGTCATAACCATAACTTTGCATCGCTTCTTGAAGTTCGCCTTTTACAGCGATTGCGACATCGTCTTTTCTCACAAAAACATCATCCAGTTTCAACTTTGGAACTTCTGCTCTTACCACATCAAATACATAAGACGTAATTTGATTTTCTGGATTTTCTAAACGGTAAAATGAATCTGCAACTTGCGAGGCAATAACTTGGTACTGTACAGAAACTTTCATTCTGATAAAAACGTTATCTAAAGTTTTGGTATCAATGATCACATCTAACTGCTGAATTCTCAGATTCATACGTTTTGCAACCTGATCAATGAAGGGGATTTTTAAATGCAGTCCTGATTGACGCACGATGTGAAATTTCCCTAATCGTTCTACAATTGCAGCGGTCGCCTGTTTCACTGTAAAAAATGAAGCGAACAGTACAATAAGTCCGAAAAAAATAATAGCTCCTAAAAATGCCATGGTTTAATTTTATTGGGTTAATAAATTATTCAGCTGTTAATTTTGCTGATTTCATAAAGATAATTAAAAAATTGGGATTACCATTAAAAAAGGTTAAAACACCCTATTTAATGAGGGAAAACACTGTTTGTTAGATGCTTATGGTTTGCATAACTATTTTTATCGTAATTTTGATTGGATAGGAAATGTAAATTACTAGAAATCAATATATTAAATCTTTTTTTAAAGAAATTTAGCAGTTTGAGGGGATTATTTTTCTTTATTGAAAAGTTTCTTTATTAAATAAAATTAAAATCATCAAAAAATGTCGTCCCAAAAAATTATCAATGATCTTGCTTACGAGCGTTTCCAGCAGGCAACCTCCAAGATCGACAGTGTAAAAAAAGGCATTCAGGAAAACCGCATGGGTGAAGCGAGCTTGACGGATATTCAAACAGATAGTGATAAACTTTCTAAAAGAATTGCCCGAGAAAACATGCCTATTTCTGCGGCTTTAGAAAGGATAAATGGGGTGCCAAATTTTCAGGATATCAATATTCTTTATAAAATTCTAAAAATTTCCGAATCTGTTGGAAGAATTACCATCAAAACCCGCTACGGAAATTCGGGATATGGAACCGGCTTTTTAGTCGCCCCGGGAATTTTGATCACCAATAATCATGTTTTTCCCGATGCCGAAACTGCCAGAAATTCGATGGTGCAATTCTATTACGAACTCGATGAAAATAACGAATCAAAAAAAGTTCAGACTTTCGGTTTTGTGCCGGAAAAATTATTCATGACTTCATCTTACCAAGCAGATCCGGGCAATGTGAACAGTGGACTCGATTTTACAATTGTTGCGGTTTCAGATAAATCAAAAGAAGGAAAAAATATCGTTGAAATTCCTTGTACGGTTTTAGATGAAACTTTGGGTAAAATTATTGAAGGCGAAAATTGTGTCATCATTCAACATCCAAAAGGGGATTATAAAAAAACGGTGATGAAAGACATTCGAATGCTAACGCTGAAAGATGATTTTTTAATTTATGAATCCGACACGCTTCCCGGCTCATCTGGCGCGGTTGTTATTGGTTTGGGAACCGGTGAAGTGGTTGCGCTTCATCACAGCAGTATTCCGAATAAAAATCCGCAGGGACAATGGTTGCGAAAAGATGGCGGAGTTTACAAAGAAGGCGATGCCGATGAAACGATAGACTGGCTCGGAAATGAAGGAATTAGAGTTAGTTCGCTCATCCGACGCATTAGAAATATAAAAGTATCGGAGGAAATGTCCCCGCTGAGAAATACTATTTTAGGTAAAACACAGCCGGAAAAAATTCAAAAAAATTCAGAAGAACCAAAAGAAGAAAAACCTGAAACCGAAATGAAAAACTCAAACGAATCGGTCTTGAATCAGGCTGTAAATATGATTCAGAATGTTTCTACGAAAAACAATCTTCCTGTTCAGTATTTTGAAATTGAACTTTCTAATATTCTCACCATGCAAGATGACTGGAAAGAAAATTACAAAAAGCTGGTTCAGGAAGCGATCAGTTCAGAACCATTATTTCCTTTGTCTACCATTCCATCGCAAAAAATTATTCAATATATTACTTTACGTTCCAATGATAATCCGTGGGAAATTGCAGCAAAACTGGAAGCTTTACCCCAAATTAAAACTGCAACTCCAGATCTGGAAATGGAAACTGACCTTCAGAAAAAAAACAAAAATGACAATGAGCTTACCGAATCTGATATGCTGGAAAACATGAAAACCAGCAATGCAGCCGGAAGACAAGATGATTTTAAAACAAAATGGAGCGCTTCTACCTATTTCAAACTCGATGATTCTGATGTCTTGAACCAAAGACTTTGGAATAGAACTGCGGTAGGTCTAAAAATTAAAAATACAACTCATATCGATGTCTATTCTTTAATAAAAGAGGTTATCGAAAATAAAAACGCTCACAATAAAAACAAATCTGTCGCTAATAATTTAGAAGTTGATGAGATCATCGAAAATTTAAAGAAAATCAATTTAGTTCAGCTCGATACAGGTTATACCGATCATGCAAAGGTAAAAGGAAGGTTTAATTTTGATTGTGATGAAGATTTTATAGATGGTTCTGATGCACGGGATGAAATGAGAACAGGTTTTCTACGACATCCAGGTCACGGAACTAGAACTGCGAGCATCATTACTGGAGGCGACATGAGTTCTGTCTATAAAAATGACGGGAATTATGGCATTTTATGTGACGAAAAGAAAAATACTTTAGTGAATATTATTCCTTACCGAATTTCTGAATCCGTGGTTTTAATCAATAGAGGAAAAAACGTTGTTGATGCAGTGAATCAGGCGGTTCATACGAATGCTGATGTCATGTTTATGTGCATGGGAACTTATCCTCGACCTATGATCGCAGAGGCGGCAAAAGTTGCGTACGATAATGGCGTAATTTGGATTTGTGCTTCCGGAAATGAAGTTGAAATGGTCGTTTCACCCGCTTTATATCCAGGAACTATTGCTGTTTCCGCCACAAATCCCAATCAAAAACCTTGGCGTGGAAGCAGTTACGGAACTGAAGTCGATATTTCTGCACCAGGAGAAGACGTTTATGTTCCCTCGATGGATGAAAAATATAATGAAATTATGGTTTATGGAAGTGGAACAAGTTATGCAACACCGCATGTTGCAGCCGCTGCAGCACTTTGGAAAGCTACAAAAAGAGATAAAATTTTTGAGAAATATAAATTCCCGTGGCAAATTGTAGAAGCATTTAGAATCTGTTTAAAAGAGTCAGCAACAAAACCACCAGTTTGGGATACCGATAATTATGGCGCCGGAATTCTTAACATTTATGAACTTCTGAAATGTGAATTACCGGATATTGATGAAAAAAAATACGCATATGCGAACGATCCGCGCCAGGAATGGGATTTAGGAGTTCGGGAAGCAGTTCATTTTCTTTGGAAAACACTTCTCAAAAAAACTATTTCTACAAGAGAATCAAGTCAGGAAATGGTGATGACAGAACGTTCCCGAATTGCGATCACTGCCATGACGGGAAATACGGTTTCCAGTATTTTTGAATCTGACAGTATCAATTCTGTTACCGATTCTGAAAAAATTTTAAAAATGTACTTCGACAGTTATAAAAAAAGCTAACCATGGAAAAAAAATATTTTGACCTGCATCTTCATCCTTTATTCAAAAACTTCCTCAGTCATTATGATGTTGCGATCCCACCTACAACCAGAACGCTGGAAGAATTAACGCAACCTGTGAGAATGTCGAATGTGCTGACAAGTGTTGTGGATGAATTGTTTATCCATATTCTAAAAAGTCAAAGCAGCGTTCAGCAATGTAAGAAAGGGAATGTGAATTATGCAGTTGCAGCGATCGTAAATCTGGAATTTGGTTTTGCAGACAGCCGTGGATTTTTTGGCAATATTTTAAAAAGTAAATTTTCGAATCCCCTTGACAAAATGTACTTCGAGAAAGTGAGAAATGGAGAAGTTTCCTACTACCGATTGATGTTGATGGAGTTGAGTCTTTATAAACTATTGCGGGATAACAAGGAAAGCAACATCACAATTCTCTCCCGAAATAATACCAAGAAAGCCAGCGAAAACGGACTCAACATTATTTTGAGTTTAGAAGGTTCTCATAACTTCAGTAAATTAATGATTGGAAATTCTCTTAAAATAGATTTTATAGAAGACCAGTTCACAGACTCCACAAAAACCAAAAAACTGTCGCAAACTGCCGATAACATTTGGAAAGAAATGATCGTTGATACTGAAAATGGAGAAGATCCTACCGCAAATTACAATCAAAATCCTGCGGCAAATCTGGAAAGATTTTACAAAAGTCTCTCCAAAGAAAAAATGGATCTGGTTTATATTACGTTGACTCATCTCACGCATATCAATGAACAGTTTTTGGCGACGCATGCTTTTGGGATGAAAATGTTGAAACACCCTTCTTTCTATCCTTTTGGAAACGGAATTACAACCATTGGATATGAAGTAATTAAAAAATGTTATTCGATGACGAATGACAGCGATCAGCATCGACCGATCATTGTAGATGTGAAACATTTAGGTTTAAAATCGCGGCAGGATTTTTACGCCTTCCGAAAATCATTAATTATAGAAGAAAAAAAATACGAAAACATTCCAATCATCGCTTCTCATATCGGAGTTACGGGCTACACCAATAATGAATGGAAAAATGCTTTGAAAAGAAACAATTGCACCGTTTATAATTACGAAGGAGCTCGCGCGGTTTCTATAGAAATGGATAAAAAAAATTGCGGAAAATGGGGGTCTTTTGTCAACAATGATTTTACTTTTAACCCCTGGTCCATCAATTTAATGGATGAAGATATTACCGAAATTTTGAACAGCAACGGAATTTTAGGAATGAGTCTGGATGTGAGAATTTTAGGATTTCAATCTGAATATGGGATCAGTTTAACGAGTGAAAATGAATTTTTGAGCACGGCCGATTTTCATACACACTTCCCGCAGATCGCGGTGAAAAACTTACCGCTCAATACGATGGAATCAATGATTTCTGAGAATGAAAGCTGGCTGATCCCGACTAAAGAAGATCGACATCCGTTATCTTTCTGTTTCAATATTATTCATATCATTCAGGTTGGATTACTCAAAACTGACATCGAAGAACCCTGGAAACAGATTTGTCTCGGAAGTGATTTCGATGGTTTGATCGAACCTTTGAAAATTTCTCCCGACATTTCGTCGTTGGAAGAATTGGAAGCAAATATGATCAAATGGCTTCCCGTCGCAGAAAAAGCTTACGTTAATGAAAATGGTGGAACCCGTATTTTATTTGGAAAATCGACCGCTGATCTTAAAAAAATCGTTCGTGGGATCATGTTTGAAAACGGTAAAATTTTTATAGAAAGATGGCTGAATAATTTTGGCTGCTAATTATATCCTCATTTCAATATTAATTTCAAATCTTTTAAAGTAAAATGTATGTTGTTTACCCATTATTAGGAATTTTGTTTTATTATAATTGTTATGTTTGACAAAAATACGTCAACTTTAACCTTACGAATTGTATTGCTCCAATTTCAAATTAACTGGATCCAATCATAATACGTAATCAAAACTAATGAAAAAATTAATATTTAAATTCTGGATCTTTAATCTATTGTTAAGTCTGTCGTTATACATTGGTTTCAGGATCGTGATCAGCAATACCGAAACAGAAGAGACCAACACCTTTGAATTTATTTTATATATTATGAAATTCTTTTTAGACCTCTATGTCATTGGTCTATTTTCACTGGTGATGATTGTCTGTTCAGCCACTTATTTTCTCAACCTGAACGACCGAATTAGAAATAATACATTCTCTTCATTTCTTACATTTCTCGGAATTCCAGTTGCACTCGTTCTGTTTTATCTAATACAATTTACGAAGGATTTTCAAACGGAGGGTCTTAAAGGTTTACTGCTACTTGATAACTATTTTATAGTGTCATTCATTTACATTTTCCTGGCCACCATCTTATTTTTAGTGTTTAGGAGAAAAGTAGCGAAAATATAGTTTCTACATCGTCATGCCGATATCTATCCCTTTTATTTTGCGGTAAAGATCTGTCGCAAAATTATCGGTCATGCCGGAAACAAAATCGATAACTCCCAAAACTTTTTGATAGTCGGTTCCATTTTCATAAACAAATTGTTGTGGTAGTAATTTTAAAGCCATTTTATCGTACGATTTCCTTTCTGAATTTTCCTTTAAAATGGGCGGAATAAAATGATCGAGTAACTCATTCATTACATTATAACCCGCGTTTTCTATTTCAATTACATTTTTATGATTGTAAATTTTGTCGATAGAAAAACTTTCAATTTCTTGCAAGGATCTATTTTCAGATTTGTAAATATCAAGCAAGGCTTTGTCTAAATTTCCTTCCAAAATTTTAGAAAAATTAGTCTTATAAATTTCCAGGGATTTGTTAATTAAAGCATTAATAACTTTCGCTCTTAAATAAGAAATCCTTTCATTAGCATTTGTGAGAATCGATAGCTTCTCTTCTACCCTTTTTATATTTGAATTTTCTGATCTGATGAGTTCAATAAAAAGATTTTCACAATCAGAAGTTGAGACAATTCCTAACCTGTGCGCATCTTCCATATCGATGATATTGTAGCAAATATCGTCTGCAGCTTCTACAAGCCAAACAAAAGGATGTCGTTTAAAAATAGTTGGCTCTTCACTTTCCTGCGCCAAATTCACCGATTTTGCAATATCAAGAAAAGTATCCTTTTCATTTTGAAAAAAACCGAATTTCTTACGATGAATAATTCCCTTTTTTTTGGCGATCGCTTCACACGGATATTTTGCAATACTCGCCAAGGTCGTATAAGTCAGTTGCGTTCCACCTTCATCTTTGCCATTTTGCTGATGGGTTAAAACCCGTATCGCATTAGCATTTCCTTCAAAATTCACCAAATCAGCCCACTCTTTTTCTGTAAATTTTTGCTTTAAATCTCTCTCATTTTTCTCAAAATAACTTGCGATCGCATCTTCACCTGAATGTCCGAAAGCAGGATTACCAACATCGTGACAAAGACACGCCGCGGCAATTACATTTTGAAGATTATGCTGATAGAAATTTTTTGAATTCTCATCCAGTTCATTCTCAAAATTGTCGACAATAAACTCACCGATGACACTTCCTAAGCTGCGACCAACTGATGAAACTTCGAGAGAATGCGTCAATCTGTTATGCACAAAAACACTTCCGGGAAGCGGAAAAACCTGCGTTTTATTTTGCAATCTTCGAAATGCTGCCGAAAAAATAATCCGGTCAAAATCTCTTTGGAAATCTGTCCTTGAAGCGGAAGTTGCAAGATTTTTTCCTGTGCGTTGATGCGTATAAAGTCTGTTTAAAATCATAATAGAAAGCCAAAAATAAGCCTTAAATTTAAAGAATAAAAATTTTTGATATGAAAGTTTACCTACTGTTGTTGCCAATTCTTTTGTTCTCCTGTAATAAGAGTGAAACCGATAAACACAAAAAATATGAAAATACTGAAAATCAATGTTTTATACTAAGCAATGGTATCAATTATGACGAAGCTTCGAAGCCAGTTTCGATTCCGACTCATGAAGAAATTCTAAAAAATCTTCCTAAACATATTCAGATCAAGTCATTACCAGATTTCAAAAAATTCAGTTATGATAAGAAAGAAACTGCAGAAATGAAAGGAAAAGAAAAAGAATATTTTGAATCCAATGAATACAAAAATCAATTCAAAGACTGGATCGCTGCATTACCTGAATTCAATTACGTTTCTGTAAATGATAATTTCGCGTTGGCAAAAAATAAATACGGACTTTGGCTGGTTGAAAAAATAAATGATCAATACAAACCATATTTTTTAGGCCTAACTCAAAATTGTTATCTGCAGGATTTTTATGGAAAGAGTCAAAAATTTATTCAGAATAATCAGTTTGTGATGAATGGAACTTTGGTAGATGTGCAGCGCTTATCAAGAATTCCGATGTTGCCGAAATATGAAGTGATTAAAGATGGTATTTCATTTACAATCAATCTAGATGATGTAAGAAAAGACAATGATAAAGATGGTTTCAATGATTTATTTGAAAATTTCATTGGTCTTAATCCAAATTCTGCAGATTCGGATGGAGACGGAATTCCTGATTTTGAAGATCATAACCCAAAATATAAATCTGAAAATTCAAAATTCACTTCGATGTACGAATTGGTGGTGGATCAACCAGTAAAAAACGAGCAATATTCTTTTACCGAAGTTTTGACGAACTGTGAATATTTCCAGAAAATAAATCCTAAAAATCTGAAAGTTTTAATGTACAATACTTCAGAAAAAGCACCGATCAAAGAAGATGTTTTAGATCTATTCTTCCCCGGAAAATACAGTAAAATGAAAACGTATGAAAATTACCCGGAAGTCTATTTTACCGATTTCTCTGATGCAACCGGCGACGGAACCATTTCCGCAGAATTCATCAAGGGTAAATGGAAATTGGGTAGAAAATATACTTTGACATTTGGGATGTAAATGCTTGATGATTGATGTTTGATGTTTAATGTTTAATGTTTAATGTTTAAAATATAATGAAAATTAAATTTTTTAGAAATCCCCTATTTTAGAAGCAATAATCTGCAGCCCGACTTGAACGCAGCTCTTTTTTATGGAACGAAGTGGAGTAAAAAAAGCGGGAGTGGAAGGCGGAAATGGCTGCCCAAATAAATAATACAATCAAACTCTTATTCAAAAAAAAATTCCTGAATATCATATTCAGGAATTTTATATTTATGAAAGATCTATTACTCCATATAACTCTCGATTGGAGCGCAGGTACAAATTAAATTTCTGTCGCCATACGCTTCATCAACTCTGGAAACGGTGGCGAAAAATTTATGATCTCGCACCCAATCTAAAGGATACGCAGCTTTTTCACGGCTGTAAGGTTTGTCCCAAGAGTCAGAAATTACGATCTGTTCTGTGTGAGGCGCATTTTTCAAGACATTATTTTTCTCGTCAGCTTCACCATTTGCAATTTCATCGATTTCTTTTTTGATAGAGATTAACGCTTCTGCAAAACGGTCTAGTTCGCGTTTGCTTTCAGATTCTGTCGGTTCAATCATCATCGTTCCGGCAACGGGGAAACTCACTGTTGGAGCGTGGAAACCATAATCCATCAATCGTTTTGCAACGTCGGCAACCTCGATTCCAATGGCTTTGAACTGTCGGAAATCTACGATACATTCGTGCGCTACTCTATTTTTTTTGTTCGCATACAAAATTGGGAAATGCTCGCCTAAAACTACTTTCAGGTAATTTGCATTTAAAATCGCATGTGCAGTTGCTTTCATCAGGCCATCTGTACCAAGCATTTTGATGTAGGCATAAGAAATATTCAGAACTAAACTTGAACCAAAAGGCGCTCCTGAGATCGCATCAATAGATTCTTTGGTTCCTATTTTAATATTTGGATTGCTCGGTAAAAATTTCACCAAATGCTCCGCAACGCAGATCGGACCAACTCCGGGACCGCCTCCACCGTGAGGAATGGCAAAAGTTTTGTGTAAATTGAGGTGACAAACATCGGCTCCAACATTTCCCGGACTTGTGTAACCAACCTGAGCATTCATATTCGCGCCATCCAGGTAAACCTGACCACCGTGTTCGTGAATTAATTGGGTAATTTCCTTGATGTTTTCATCAAACAAACCATACGTTGAAGGATAAGTGATCATGGCCGCAGAAAGATTTGCGCTGTGCAATTCCGCTTTCGCTTTTAGATCTTCGAAATCGATCTCTCCATTTTCAAGATTTTTTACAACAACAACCTTCATTCCTGCCATTACTGCAGACGCAGGATTTGTTCCGTGTGCAGACTGCGGAATTAAAGCAATATTTCGATGACCTTCGCCACGGGATTTGTGATATTCGCGGATCACCATTAAACCTGCATATTCACCTTGAGCACCAGAATTTGGTTGTAGAGAAGTTCCGGCAAAACCAGTAATTTCTGCTAAATCTTTTTCTAATTCTTTAATTAAAATTTGGTAACCTCCTGCTTGTTCTGTTGGAACAAATGGATGAACATTTCCCCACTCTGACCAGGAAAGTGGCAACATTTGGGTCGCCGCATTTAATTTCATAGTGCAGGAACCAAGAGAGATCATAGAATGCGTTAAGGATAGATCTTTTCTTTCCAGACGCTTGATGTATCTCATCAATTCGGTTTCGGTATGGTAACGGTTGAAAACTTCGTCCTGTAAAATAGGTTCAGTTCTCAAAGAATCTGCTGGGATTTGAACCTCTTCTTTAATGAGTAATTTAAAACTTTGTTTGTCTTTGAACTGGGCAAAAGCATCAAATAAACACTGCAACTTTTCTACAGTTGAAGCTTCATTCACGGAAATACTTACGATTCCTTCAGAGAAATAATTAAGATTAATTCTTCGGTCACGCATCAAACGCATCAAAGAATTTTTCTCATCTTCGTGAATACGGAATTTTACGGTATCGAAAATGGCTTCTTCTACTATATCATAACCCAACATTTTTAAACCGTCATGCAATGCATTTGCTTTGAAATGAATTTGATCAGCGATAAAGTTCAAACCTCTAGGTCCGTGATAAACGGCATACATTCCCGCCATGACTGCTAAAAGAACCTGTGCTGTACAAATATTTGAAGTTGCTTTTTCTCTTTTGATATGTTGCTCACGAGTTTGCAGAGCCATTCTCAGCGCGCGTTTTCCGTAAGCATCCTGGGAAACCCCGATAATTCTTCCGGGAATATCTCTTTTGTATACATCTTTACAAGCAAAAAATGCCGCGTGAGGACCGCCATAACCCATCGGAATCCCGAATCGTTGTGTTGTTCCCACTGCGCAATCTGCTCCCATATCTGCGGGGGATTTTAATTTCACCAACGCCAACGGATCACAAGCAACCACAACCTGCAACTCATGTTCTTTGTAATATCGAATATTTTCTGTGTAATCTACAATGATCCCATTTTTACCGGGATACTGCAATAAAACACCAAAATAAGAATTGTTAAACTGGTGGTTTTTATAATTTCCTACAATAATATCGATTCCCAAACCTTCTGCTTTAGTTTTCAACACTGCGATCGTTTGTGGCAAAACAAGATCAGACACGAAGAACTTTATAGAACCTTCCTTTTTCTGTTCTTTTGTTCTGCTTTCAAAAAACATGTGCATCGCTTCTGCAGCGGCGGTAGATTCATCTAATAGAGAAGCATTTGCTAATTTAAAACCAGTTAAATCGCAAACTACAGTCTGAAAATTTAATAAAGCTTCTAATCTTCCCTGAGCTATTTCTGCTTGATACGGTGTATAAGCGGTGTACCAGGATGGATTTTCTAGAATATTTCTTTGAATTGCGCTTGGCAAAAGCGTGCTGTGATAACCGAAACCAATATAATTATCAAATTCGATATTTTTTGAAGCTAAGTCTTTAGAATGCATCAACATTTCCTGCTCTGAAAGTGGTGCCGAAATCTCAAGGTCTTTTTCCAAACGAATAGCCCTTGGAATTGCCTGATCAATTAATTCGTCAATACTCGAAACGCCGATTCTCTCTAACATCGCCTCTTTATCGGCTTCGTTCATAGAAATGTGACGGTTTACAAATTGTGTGGTGTTCATATTTTTACGGTAGATTATATTTCAAAATAAAGGTTCGTAAAAATACAAATTTTTGGTGAAAAGTACAATTGATAAATCTCATCAAATTAAAATAATATTTGCGTTATTTGGAGTTATTCTAAATAAAATTTTATATTTGCGTCATGAATGTATCCATCGTTCCATTTAAAATTGCTCCACTGAGCCCGTTCTCTGCTAGACAGGAAGAAATGTTCTGCACTAAAAAAAATTGCTGCAAAAAATTTAAGAAAGGAAAACGATGTAAAAAATGTCCCGGAAGATTAAAATTGGCGTAGGAAAACAACTTCGATCTAGCTGGAAAATGTTTTGATCAGAAGCAAAACAGCAACGAGCAAAAGAATTGCAGCGAAAACAAACCGTAAAAATTTTGACTGACCGCCTGGATTTGTTCTTGAAGGTTTCTGCGGTTTAAACATTTCCTCCACGTCATTTCTGAATTTCTCTTTATCATTTTCAAAAACTTCAGTAACCGTAATTCCCCGAACAATTGTTTTGTTGAGCAGTGAATTGGTCGCGTGAAGTAAAATATTAAATTTACCGTCTTTAAATTCATTGATCTTAAAAACTCTTTCTCCATACCCTTTCTCAAGACCAAAAGGCAGAATTTTCACAATGTCTGCATTTTGAGTTTGCCAGGTGATGATCACTTCTTCCCCCTTTTTAACTCTGATTCTGTTTGCTGAAAAAGTTTTGATGAAAGGTGGCATCGTCGGCCGGTAACTTCTTTGTTGATGTCCTAAATTTTCGTCGTAAATCCGGCGTTTTTCAGGATCTCCCAAAATGTCATACGCTTCACGGATCTCCCGAAAACGATTTTCAAAAAAATCATCATTGGGGTTTTTATCGGGATGGTATTTTAAAGATAATTTTCTGAAGGCTTTCTTAATATCTTCTTCCGAAGCATTTTCTAAGATCCCGAGAAAATAATAGTAGTTTTTCATTGACGAATGCGATACACAAAAGTAAGGATTTAAAGTTTTCCGCAAAAAAAAACGGAGAGAATAAATCCCTCCGTTTTAAAAATTAATGAGCGACTCGCAAATTTTCTTACGCTTCAGCACTTTCGTTTTTTCGATTTCGACTGCAACATCTAGAAGAAAACTTTTCTTTTAATTTTCCTTTTAATTCTGCATATTTTTCATCATCAAGTTCTCTTATTTTGTCGGCAAATGCGAAAGGCGTTCTACCTTTGATGTCGTATTCTTCGAAAATTCCTTTCATCGCTTTTTTTCTTGCTGACATTTTTTTAACTGCCAAAGCAATTCCTACTACTGCAAGTGCACCGAATGCACCTTTTAAATTTGAATTTTTCATTTTTTTTAAATTTTAAATTTTATGTTTTACTACTATTCTTTTATTAAAGACGAATCATTTCCTATTTTACTTTAAACATTTTTATAATTTATTTTAAAGTTTAAACTTTTAGAAGATCATCTTTCTTATCAAGACGAATCACTCTAAATTTTACATTAAAAGTTGACTAAAAAATTTAAATATTTTCAATTGCCAGAAAAAGCCATTTCTCACTTTAAATATAAAAAAACGGACAAAAGTCCGTTTCTATTGATCTTAATAACAATTTTAATTAACATTTATCCCGGAAGAAACCACGATCACAACGCTGTTTCCACATTTCTTTGAATTTTTGTTTTTCCTCGTCCGACATTCCGTTCATTCGTTCTTCTTTTAATTTGCGAAATTTTGCGCTGCCGAAACCTTTTCTTCCACCAAATCCGCCGAAAAGAATTTTAGACAAGACTAAAATTCCCGCAGCTTGCCAGAAAGTGATCACTTTTGCACCCAAAATATTAGGTAGCAACCAATTCCAAAGTCCCATCACAATTGCTGAAACCGCAAAAAACATCGCTATTGCAAACAATGCAAAAAGTGCGATCTTTCCCTTAAATCTATTTTTCATTTTTTCTTTTTTATTCGTTTAGATCTTTATACAAAATTGCCATTCTTTTCCTCAAATGCTTCACTGCATAATTTTTTCTGCTGATGATCGTTTTGATATTTTCCCCTTGTTCATCGGCAATTTCCTGCAGTTTCTTTCCTTCAATTTCACTTTCTACAAAAGCCAGACGCTGTTTTTCCGGAAGTTCTTCTAAGGCTCTAAATAGTTCCTTCCAAACCTCTTCGCGAAAGGCCAAAAGTTCTGGGTTTTCTGAATCATCCAGAAGCAAAATATCTTTGATGGAAAAAGTGCCGTCATCATTTTCAAAGGTGAAATCCTCTAAATTTTCTGTTTTTTTCTTGCGATAACTGTCGGTTATCTTGTTGCGGGAAACGGTATAGAGCCAACCACTTAAGTTTACGATTTCAGAAATATTAGTCAGATTGCTGAACTGATACCAAACTTCCTGCAAAATATCTTCTGCATCTTCCGTATTATTCACTTTCGGACGAATAAAAGACAGCAACTTTCCACCATAATTTCTTACAGTTTGTGCAATGAGACTTTCTTTTTCCCTTTCCGACATATCGATAACTTCAACGTCCATATTGTATAAGACGATGCAAGATTTATTTTACTTTAAAAAAAGTGGTTTTTTTAGGAATTGAAATTATTGTTGAAGACCAATTATGATCAGGATTTTTCTGCAAGTTCTTTTATGATCTCAAAACCTTTGTTGAAGCCATTATTCATATATTCCACGTAGTTTTTTTCGATGTGCGTGATGGCGCGGAGTCCAGTTGTATTTTCGTTAATAGCTCTCAGAAAATATTTCTCTTCCATTCCGCTCCATTCTGCGACTGCCTGACTTTTGGTATCTTCAACGCCGTCTTTGATCATTCCTAAATGTGCAAAGATTATTTCGTGAGGTTCATTCAGATTTTTAATCGTTGAAACCATTCCATTTCCTTTTGCATCCAGGAAATAAGTTTGACCATTCACTTTCCAGTCGGTTTTTAATTGAGAACCTTCCATAAAAAATTTCGTCCATTCAGGATAGGTTTTCTCGTTCCAAAGAATATCCCAAACTTTTTGAGCAGGCGCATTGATGATAATTTCGTAATTCAAAGTTTCCATAATTGAAGTTTTTAATTTTATTTAATCAGGCATTTTCTAAGTCTGCAATCACGATTTTTTTCATATTCATCATTGCGTTCATTACCTTTAAGCCTTTTGTTCGGTCTTCACCATTCATCAATTCCAGTAATTTCTTGGGTACAATTTGCCAGCTCATTCCGAACTGATCTTTGAGCCAGCCACACATCGATTCTCTTCCGCCATTGGCAATCAAAGAATTCCATAAATGATCTGTTTCTTCCTGATCATCGGTCATTACAACCATAGATATTCCTTCATTAAAATCAAACTGATGATCAAAAGAATTGTCCATACAGAAAAAAGAATAGCCATTAATTTCAAAATCAGCATGTTGCACATTCTCCGGAATTTCGTGCGTTTCATTTTCAACGCCTTCTCCATATTTTAAAACCCCGCCAATTTTAGAATTCGGGAAAATTTTGGTGTACAATTGCATCGCTTCCAGAGCTTTGCCATTATTTTGGTGAATGAACATTAAATTAGGAACGAGTTTTTGATCGCCTAAATTTTCAGCGAGACAAATTTGCCAGGTTACACCAAAATGATCTCGAACCCAACCGTATTTTTTACTCCACGAATATTCACCCAATTCCATTAAAATAATTCCACCTTGCGAGAGATTTTCCCAATATTTCTGGACTTCTTCTTCGGTTTCACATAGAACCATAAAAGAAATTGATGCATTTTTTTCAAACTGTGGACCGGCATTGAGAATCATGAATTGCTGCCCAAAAAGTTCAAGATTCAAAACTACTGAAGTGTCGGTTGTAATTTTCCCACCAAATGTTTGGGTATAGAACATTGCGGCTTCTTTTCCGTTTCCATCAAACCAAAGACAGGGAAATATATTATTGTTCATTTTAAGTTTTTATAGAAAAAAACAGCATTTGTTATGCTGTTCGTTATTTAATTTTTCTCGACATATTTGTGAAAACGGTCTAAGATCGCATACCAACCAGTTCGCTGCATTTCCCTTGAATATTGAGCTTCCGGTTGAAAAACTTCTATAACTTCCGTTGTATTTTCGTCAATTTTTCTGAAATGAACTTCAATTAACCGGCCATCATCTAATTTGCTTTTTACAGATTCCTGATCTATAATTTCATTGATGATCCCTGAAAAATTATAGCCAAAACTATTGTCTTTGCACTCCAACCGGTAATCGAAACGCCCACCTTCGCGAAAATCAATCGTGGCTTTTGGACAGTGCCAATTTGGGGTTGTAAAATTCCACTTCACAATATGTTTAGCATTATAGAAATAATCCCAAACTTTATGAATAGGTTGCAGAATAATAATATCAATCGTGATCGGCTCCATATATAGTAATTTTTCTAAAAATACGGAATTTTATTTAAAGCTAATTCGGTGAAGCGCTGTTATAAGCTAATTGTTTTCAACATGCTTATGAAAATTATTTAAAATTGCATACCATCCGTCGCGTTGCATATCTCGGGGTTGCGATGGATCGGGCTCAAAAATTTCGATCACTTTGGTCGTGTTTGCATCGATATTTTCGAATATTACCTCTACTTTTCTGCCATCACTCAAATGATATTTAATTTTCTGAAGGGGAATGATCTCATCATACGTTCCGGTGTAATCAAAACCGAAAGATGCATCCTTTGCTTCCATTCTGTAATTGAAATCTCCGCCTGCTTTTAAATTATTTTCGGCAGAGGGACAAACCCATTCCTCAGTGGCAAAATTCCATTTGGTAATGTGTTCGGGGTCCGTGAAGAAATCCCAGACTTTATTTACAGGTTTTAAAATGGTAATATCAATTTTTATGAGGTCCATATTTTTTATTTAGATTTAAAGATAAAAATTTATTTAAAAACTTAAAAAGAAGCATCAAAATTACATCCAGACAAAATCTTCATGAACTCGCGAAAGATTGTTTATTTTATATCATTTAAAATAATGATAGTTGAATACCCTTTTGTCCTTTGGGTTTTTCAGCATCTCCAAAAACTTTTTTACCGCCATATTTCCAGGAATTGGCGCGCTCTTCTTCAATGACTTCATTGATATCAAAGTTTGGTGTAAAGTTTTCCTCCGCTTTCGAAATGAGTCGATGTAATTTTTCAACAGATTGAAGTTTATCAGAATTTCCCAGTTTTGATTTTTCAATTCCTTTTTGCAGAATTGAAATGGTTTCATCATAAATTTTGAGCGGAACCGGAAACGGATGACCATCTTTTCCACCATGTGCGAAAGCGAATCTTGCAGGATCTTGAAATCTAGACGGTGCGCCATGAATGACTTCGCTGACCAAAGCTAAACTTTGTAAAGTTCTGGGTCCAACTCCTTTCAATAACAAGAGTTCTTCAAAATTTTCGGGTTGCGTTTCTCTCGTGATGTGTAATAATGCACCCAAACGTTTAAGATCGACGTCTGCAGCCTGAATATCGTGATGTGCAGGTAGAATCAAACGCGCAAAATCAGACATGATTTTTTCTGAATTGGTGTGTGAAATTTCGAGAATTCCGGATCTATTTTCTTTGGCGTCATGAGCAGTCAGATTTAAGATTTTTCCCTGATTAATTCCCGAAATTCCAGTATGCGGTTCTTCAATAAATGATTTTAAGTTTTCTGAATGCCAATGATAACGGCGCGCAGTTTTATCTTTTACATTCATTCCCTGCTGAATTACGGTCCAGTTTCCTTCGTCACTCACCAAAAAATTATGAGTGTATAATTGATAACCGTCTTGAAGTGCTGTGGTGTCAACTTTGGCAGAAAGTTTACTCGCACGAATTAATTCTGTTCCATTTAAACCGGTGCTTTCAGAAATCTTCAAAAGTTGATTGGGAGTTGCAAGCGATTGTTTGCCTTTGCCACCCGCAATATAAATTCCGAGAGCTTTTGCATTGGGATTTACAACTCTTTTTAAAGCACCCATAACGGAAGTTGTAACGCCGGAAGAATGCCAATCCATTCCCATAACTGCGCCAAAACATTGAAACCAAAACGGATCGCTCATTCTGCGCAATACTTCATTTTTACCATAATCACTCAATAAAACTTCGAAAACCGCCAAACCAAGTTTAGACATCCGTTCGTAAAGCCATTGCGGAACATAGCCATAGTGAAGTGGTAAATCTGCAGAACCTGAACGTTTCATATTGAGAAATTGGACTTCTAAGTTTGGATCTTAAAATAAAAAACCTTGTCAAGTTTTAATTCCTGACAAGGCTAAAACTATCTTTTAAAAGGTTTATTTTAAAGCGTTCAAAGCATTTTCATAGTTTGGTTCCTGAGCGATTTCCGGAACCTGTTCGGTGTACAGAACTTTTCCGTTCTCATCCGTAACAATTACCGCTCTGCTCAATAAACCCTGCATTGGTGAGTCGATCATGGTAACGCCATAATCATCGCCGAAAGTTCCACGGAAATCTGAGAGATTCACGACATTATCTAATCCTTCAGCTGCACAAAATCTGTTTAATGCAAAAGGTAGATCTTTAGAAACGTTGATCACTACGGTATTATTTAATCCAGAAGCTTCCTCATTGAATTTTCTCGCAGAAGCAGCGCAAACTCCGGTATCGATACTGGGGAAAATATTAAAAATGATCCTCTTTGAAGAAAAATCATCGTTCGTCATTTCTTTTAGATCTTTGCTGATCAAATTGAATTTTTTTACTGTACTGCCAACTGCCGGCAATGAACCGATCGTATGAACTGCACCACCGTGCAATGTAATATCTGCCATAATTCTAATTATTTTATTTACCCAAATTTACTGAATATTTTAGAGGTTGTGATCTCAATAAAAGTTAAAATATTCTTAAATCAGTTCTCAAAAATTAAAGAAAAAGCAATATCATCTTCTTCGTTTTATACTTATCACTCGACAAAAGCGAAAATCCCGCAATAGGGATCGCAACGGAAATCCCGCAGCCTCGACTCGTCTTGCAAAGGCGGGGCGAGGCGAGGAATTGGAGAGAAGAGCCCGACCGACCAAATTTTTAGCCTGGGAAAAGGTGTGGGGGAAAATCTTGGGCGGGATTGCCCTAAAATTTAAATATTTCAGTAAATTTGTAATTCTTAAATTTTTAATAAAAATATATTATAATGTCAGAAAATTCAAAAATCGTCTATACGTTGACAGACGAAGCGCCGATGTTGGCAACTCATTCATTTTTACCTATTGTAAAAGCGTTTACCAAAACGGCAGCGATTGAAATTTTACCTAAAGATATCTCCTTGGCCTCGAGAATTTTAGCCAATTTTCACGAATTTTTGAATGAAGATCAAAAAGTAGAAGACGCATTGGCGGAACTGGGAGAAATGGTTTCAAAATCTGACACCAATATTATTAAATTACCGAATATTTCTGCATCTTCTCCACAGTTGGAAGCAGCGATCGCTGAATTGCAGAAACATGGTTTCGCGGTTCCGAATTATCCGGCAGAACCAAAAAATGCAGAGGAAGAAGCCATTAAAACGAAATATGCAAAAGTTTTGGGAAGTGCGGTAAATCCTGTACTTCGTGAGGGAAACTCAGACAGAAGAGCGCCAAAAGCAGTAAAAAACTACGCCAAAGCAAACCCACACCGAATGGGAGCTTGGAGCGCAGATTCTAAAACGAAAGTTTTGCACATGACAGAAGGTGATTTTTATGGTACGGAGAAATCGGTAACCCTAGAAAAAGACTCCCAATTCAAAATTGAGTTTTTCGGAAACGACGGTTCTGTAAAAGAATTGAAAGGTCTCGCTCCACTAAAAGCTTTGGAAATTATTGATTCTTCGAAAATGAGTATTTCGGCTTTGAAAACTTTTGTGGCTGAATCTATCGCAGAAACAAAAGCTGCGAATGTACTTCTATCAGGACATTTAAAAGCGACCATGATGAAAGTTTCTGATCCAATTATTTTCGGAGCCATGGTTCAGGTTTATTTTAAAGCGATTTTTGAAAAATATAGCGATTTATTTAAAGAATTGGACATCAATCCTAATAATGGTCTTCAAAATTTATTGGAGAAAGTTAAAGGAAATTTAAATGAATCAGCCATCAAAGCAGATATTGCCGCAGCGCTGCAAAACGGACCTGCTGTTGCAATGGTGAATTCTGAAAAAGGAATTACCAATTTCCACGTTCCTTCCGACATTATTGTTGATGCTTCTATGGCAGCATTGATCAGAGGCGGCGGAAAAATGTGGAACAAAGCGGGACAGGAAGAAGATACGATCGCAATGATCCCGGATCGCAGTTATGCAGGTTTTTACCAGGCAGCGATTGATGACATGAAAAAACACGGAGCATTAGACGTAACGACTATCGGCTCAGTTCCTAATGTTGGATTAATGGCGCAACAAGCTGAAGAATATGGTTCTCACAACAAAACATTCCAAATGACTGCTGACGGAAAAGTAAAAGTTTCCGACGCCGATGGAAATGTTTTCTTGGAACAGGATGTGGAGAAAGGAGATATTTTCAGAATGTGTCAAACCAAAGATGCACCGATTCAGGATTGGGTGAAACTGGCTGTAAACAGAGCGCGCCTATCTGACACTCCAGCAATTTTCTGGTTAGATGATCAAAGAGCGCATGACCGTGAAATGATCAAAAAAGTAGAGAAATATTTAAAAGATTATGACACCAATGGTTTGGATATCAGAATTTTAAATATTGAAGATGCGATGCATTTTACTTTAGACAGAATTCGTCAAGGTTTAGATACCATTTCAGTTTCCGGAAATGTTTTGAGAGATTATCTGACCGATCTGTTTCCTATTTTAGAACTGGGAACTTCGGCGAAAATGCTTTCCATAGTTCCATTGATGAATGGAGGTGGTTTATTTGAAACCGGAGCGGGAGGTTCTGCACCAAAACATATCGAACAGTTCATCGAAGAAGGTTATTTGCGATGGGATTCCTTAGGGGAATTTATGGCACTGCAAGCGAGTCTGGAACATTTGGCACAAACGCAGCATAATAATAAATCACAGGTTTTGGCAGATGCTTTGGATCTGGCTAATGAGAAATTTTTAGCCAATGATAAATCACCTTCCAGAAAAGTTGGTTCGATTGATAACAGAGGTTCACACTTTTATCTGGCGATGTATTGGGCGGAAGCTTTAGCCAATCAAACGAAAGATGCTGAACTTTCTCAGAAATTTGCACCAATTGCTAAAGCGTTGCAAGAAAATGAGTCAAAAATCAATGAAGAATTAATCGGTTCTCAAGGAAAAGCACAGGATATTGGCGGATATTATCAGCCGAATTTCCAGAAAACGGATGAGGCGATGCGACCTTCGGAAACTTTGAACGCTATTATTAATTCGATTTAATTTAAAAAAAATATTCTTAAATAAGACTCTTCATTTATTTGGAGAGTCTATTTTTTGTACCATATCTAATATGAAAAAAATTCTCTATTTTTGTTTAAACTAAAAAGCAAATACCATGAAAAAATTAATGATGAGCATTCTTGCCCTCACTTTGATCAGTTGTACGAAAAGTGAAACGAAGACAGAGGAAAAATCAGGCGGTATATCTGACCTCGTTTCCGGTGTTAAAAACTACAGCGAAATAAGTAAATCGGTGGACGAAGTTTCTAAAAACATCGAGGTTTTAAAGAAAACAACTCCACTTTCTAACGAAGAATTAAAAGCGATTTTACCAGAGAGTTTGCTCGGACTGAAAAGAACCGAGATTTCTGTAGGCGATACTTCAATGATGGCTCTTACGACTGCGGAAGCCAAGTACAAATCAGAAGATCGAAAATCGATCGACGTACAAATAATGGATGGTGCCGGTGAAATGGGATCTGCAATGGTTTCCTCCATGATGATGGGATTGGGCGGAAATCGTGAAAAAACCACTGAAAATGGATTTGAAAAAACCACGGAAATCGATGGAATGAAAGCCTTAGTTTCCGAGGAAAAAAGTGGAGAAAACGTCAGTTCAAAAATTCAGGTCATTGCAAAAAAACGATATCTTTTTACTATGAGTGGCGAAGGAATTTCTTACGAGGATCTATTAAAAGCATTTGGCGAAATCAATACTTCCGGATTAAAATAAATTTGATTTAAAACTAACAACCCTTTCTGCATCGAAGCAAAAAGGGTTTTTTATATTTATTAAATTTCTTTAAATAAAAGAAATTTACATCATTTTCAAATTGTTAACTTCTAATTCTGACAAAATTCTCCAGTGTCCACGTTTGATGTTTTTCTTAGTCAACCCTGCAAACATTACACGATCCAGCAATTCAACTTCATAACCAAGTCTTGTAAAAATTCTGCGCACTACCCGATTCCAACCAATGTGGATCTCAATTCCGATTTCATTTTTAGGTTTTCCTTCGATGTAAGAAATACTGTCAACTTCAGCAACACCTTCTTCTAAACGAATTCCTTCTGCGATTGCATTTAAATCAGCTCTGTCTAATTTCCGATCTAAAGTAACATGATATATTTTCTTCATGTTGAATGATGGATGCGTCAATTTCTTCGTCATATGGCCATCATTTGTAAGCAAAATAACCCCAGTCGTAGAACGGTCTAATCTTCCCACTGGAAAAACTCTGTACGGAGACGCGTTTGCAACAAGATCCATTACGGTTTTTCTGGCTTTTTCGTCCTTCGTTGTAGAAATATATCCTTTTGGTTTATTCAACAAAATATAAACGGGTTTTTCCGGGGTAATTCCCTGACCGTCGAAAATAACTTTATCTGTTTTTTGAACCTGGTAACCCATTTCAGTGACAACAGTACCATTCACCTGAACTAAGCCCTGCGTAATTAATTCATCGGCTTCTCTTCTCGAACAAATCCCTGAATTGGCAATATATTTATTTAAACGAATAGATTCTTTTGGAACCTCTTTCGCTAACTTATCAAATCTTCTTTTTTGAACGAAATTTCTTGTTTTTTCTCCTTCATCAACAGGTCTTTCGTAGTTTTTGAAAAGTTTTGTCGTGCGGGTTTTATCGTCGCCTTTTACAAATTTTCCTCCTGCACCAAAAGATTTCCCAACTCTTTTACCAGCTGGTTTCGCATGTCTTTCATATGATTTATCGTAGCTTTTCGCTTCCGCCTGTGACATTAATCTTGGTTCTCTGGGAGTTTTTGGAGCTTTGGGCTCTTTGCTTTCTTCTGATTTTTCAGGACGTGGTCGCGTAGATTTTTGTGCACGTGGTTTCGCGGTACTTCCGGAATTGGAAATTTTGCTTATTCTTTGTGGCTTACTTTTACTATTTCTATCTCTGCTCATGTTCTGAAAAATTTATCTGCAAAGATAAGGTATTTTTTAGTTCTTTTTGCGGGGCTTTGAAATCGATCCCATTCTTTTTTGAAAAGAAACCATCGTAGAATAAAACCTTTAAATAAAGTGAAAAAAAGTAAATTAGAATCTTACAATAATTCCGTCCATTAACATGGCGATAATACCTATGAACACCCAGATTCTAAGTATGTTGAGAACAAAGAAATTGCTTTTTTTGTAAGGGTTCAAAAGCAGATACAAAGCAAATACAAGCACCAGTAATCCGCCGGCAAAATAAAGATTCATGATATTGTGAATTCCTTCTTTGCTGATGATCAAAGTGGAGATCCACATTAAAAGAACAGAAATAACTCCCAGAATAACCTGAGAAACTTTACTTCCGAACTGATTTGGAATCGTAGCATAACCAAACATTTTATCAGCATTCTTCGTTAAAAGATCTTTGATAATGTCGATCATTAAAAGAATTAAAAACAAAAAAATCGCCATCAAAAATATTTTGGCTGAAAATGTTTTATAATAGATCCACATTCCAAAAAAGGGATAAACAGTCAGCGTTACAAAAGTGAGATTATTAATGATCAAAACTTTGCTAAGCTTGTGACTGTAAAACCACATGAAGAACTGGTAGGTCAAAAAGAAGAAGAATACACGCGGAGAGATGAGAAATGCGATTCCAAGGGAAACTAAATTTAAGGTAAGATAAGCGTAGAGAAAATATTTCTGCTTTAAAAATTTTTGAATTCTTGTTCGGAAAGGTTTCGTCAACTGATCTTTTTCCCGATCGTAAAACTGGTTGATAATTCCGCCTGCCAAAATACTTAGAACGGTGCAGAAAATAATGCCGTGAACTCTAAAATCAAAGACAAAATTTCGTACGCTTTCTTCTCTGCTGAAGAGAAAAAAAGTAGAAACATACAAAGCAAATGTTAAGAGTAAAGCAACAAAAACACGCGCTCCCAAGAGGAAACCTATCAATTGCGAAATTCTGTAAAAGAGAGGATTATTCATAAAAAAAGCCGAATAAATGTAAAATAGATTGCAAATTTTCCGACTTCAATTTCTAGAATCTGTAGATGACTTCTTTGTGAAAACCTTCGAGCATTTTCTCAGCTTTCTCGTAATCTTTGGTAAAGCCTAAAATATAACCGCCGCCGCCGCTTCCGCAGAGTTTGAGGTAATAAGCATTCGTATCGAGACCTTTTTTCCAGACTTTATAAATGCTTTCCGGAATCATGGGTTTGAAATGTTCATATGCCCAAACAGAAAGACTTTTTAAATTTCTGAAAAGTGGTGTCATTTCTTTTTTCAGGAAAGCTTCGATACATGCATTATTGTAGCGAATAAACTCTTCTTTCATGGTTTTCCGGAAACCTTCAGTCTTCATTTTTTCAAAGAAAATTTGAACCATTGGTCCAGTTTCGCCCGTCATTCCAGAATCGATCAAGAAAATGGCACCTTTGCCAGCTTCACTTGCTGGGATCAAAACTTTATTTACATTTTCCTTATTTTCAATTAAAATAGGAAGATTCATGTAGCAAATGAGTGGATCAATTCCAGAACTTTTTCCGTGGAAAAAACTTTCCATTTCACCGAAAATCATTTTGAGATCTTTCAATTCGTCTTTCGAAATATGTTCAGGAAGATAAGTTTTAACAGAATAACGTTCAAAAATTGCTGCGACTAAAGCACCAGAACTCCCAACACCATAACCTTGCGGAATATTGGAGTCAAAGAAAAGTCCTTTGCGAATGTCTTTTTGAAATTTTGAAATACTAATTTTATAGGCTTCAGGAAGTTCCAGATCTTTGAGATAATTGGCATATTTCAGCAAAGATTCATTTGATTCTTTCTCAAAATCACTATCTAAATCAGAAAATTTCAGCGCACCTTTATAAAAACTATACGGCAAAGTAAGTCCCTGTGAATCTTCAATAATGCCGTATTCACCGAACAATAAGATTTTTGCGTAAAATAAAGGATTGGTCATCGTTTTTAATCTGTTTTCCTGTTGCAAATATACAACATTTCTGATTATCAATAAATTAAGTTATCAAAGTGTGGACCAAGATGTCAATTGTTATTTATGAGCTTTTAATTTGAGGAACCTTATCAATATTAAACCGATTGCAAAAAAGACAGACATCCCAATGAATGCGTAATGCATATTGTGAAATTTCTGAATGGTAAGACCGAAAATAAGGGATCCTAAAATAATTGCCAGCTTCTCTAAAACATCGTAAAAACTAAAATAAGTCGTATTGTCCATCGAATCTTCCGGTAATAATTTCGAATAAGTTGAACGGGACATTGCCTGTAAACCACCCATTACTAGACCTATGAATGCTGCCAAAATATAAAACTGCATCTCAACTTTAGGATTTTCCTTATTCAGGAAAAAGGCAGAAAGACAACAGATGATCCAGATTCCGACCGCGATGCTGATCACATTTTTATTTCCTATAGATCTTGATAATCTGGAAAAAGCCAAAGCACCAAAAATGGCCACGATCTGAATAACTAAAATTGTAATGATCAATTTGTACTGATCTTCTTCTTTCGTGAAAATTTCTGAGGTTCCGAACAAGGTCGCCATCAAGAAAATAGTTTGCATCCCAATGCTGTAAAAGAAAAAGGAGGATAGAAAAAACTTCAGATTTCTGTCCTTAAATAATTCTCTTCCTACTTTAAACAATTCGCGGAAACTTTCCTTCGCAACATCTTTGTAAAAGGCTAAATTATCTTTAATTACTTCGAAAATTCCGCCGTGCTCTTCGTGTTTTTCGAAGATGTTTTTATAATTTAAAAGCACAAGATCTTTTGGCAATTTATCCTTAACCAAACCGAATTGTGGCAAATATCTGAAGGTGTATTGTGAAAAGCCAAACCACCAAGCTCCAGTGATCAGGAAAGTGATCCTTGTATAAATTTTAGTTTCTTCCGGCGTTTTTGCTACCACCTGAATTAGCAATAAACAAAGAATTAATAAAATTACAGAACCAATATAACCGTAAACATAACCTTTTGCAGAAAGCGCATCCTGTTTATCGGGCGTTGCGATATCGGGTAAAAACGAGTTGTAGAAGACTAAACTCCCCCAAAAACCAACACTTGCAGTCACACTAAACAGTAAACCCAAAAATACATTTTGCATTCCCGTAAACATGGCTAAACCCATACAAGAACAAGATCCCAAATAGCAGAAAAACTGTAGAAATGATTTTTTGTTGCCGATCGTATCTGCTAATGAAGATAATATGGGCGAAATTACAACAACGATCAAAAAAGATAAAGTTAAGGAAAAACTAAAAATCGCAGTGGGTTCGTAAGAATTGCCCAAAATATTGATCATGTGTGGAACAGGAACCTCTTTCCATTCGCCGGAAGCTTCAATAAAGACTTTCTTTTTATATGCAGTGGTAATAATAGAATAATAAATAGGAAAAATCGTGGAGGTAATTACCAGAGAGTATACAGAATTTGCCCAGTCGTAAAAAGCCCAGGCTTTCATGATCTTCGGATTATTCTTTATATTTGGCTTTTGCAAATCGGCGTTTTCTGACATTTTGAAATAATTAGTTGAACAAAAATAAAAAAACCATTAAGATATCAATGAAAAAATGTCATTAATAATTCTTAATGGTTTACACTTTAAAAATTAAGAGGAATTACATGTTCTCGATAACGATCGCACTCGCTCCACCACCGCCGTTGCAAATAGCAGCTGCGCCGTATTTTCCGTTATTTTGTTTTAGAATATTGATTAAACTAACGATGATTCTTGAACCTGAACTTCCCAGTGGATGACCCAGCGAAACTGCGCCGCCATTCACATTTACTTTTGCAGAATCAAGTCCTAAAATTTTGTTATTGGCTAAACCTACAACTGCAAATGCTTCGTTGAATTCGAAGAAATCGATATCAGAAATTTCGAGACCGGCTTTTTTTAGAGCGATCGGTATTGCTTTTGACGGGGAAGTTGTAAACCATTCCGGCGCTTGAGCTGCATCTGCATAAGAAACAATTCTGGCTAAAGGTTTCAATCCCAATTCTTCCATTTTTTCTTTAGACATTAAGACCAAAGCAGAAGCACCATCATTTAAAGTAGAAGCATTTGCTGCAGTTACCGTCCCATTTTCTTTTTGGAAAACAGTAGCCAGACTTCCTATTCTATCGAAATTAACCGATTTATATTCTTCGTCTTCTTTAAAAATAATTGGATCTCCTTTTCTTTGTGGAATTTCGACAGAAACAATTTCGTCATTAAATTTCCCTTCGCTCCAGGCTTTTGCGGAACGTTTGTAAGATTCAATTGCGAAATTATCCTGATCTTCTCGTGTAAAACCATATTCAGCTGCACATTTTTCAGCGCAAACTCCCATGTGAACTTTTCCGTAAACATCGGTTAAACCGTCGAGAACCATTCCGTCCTGCATTTTCACGTCACCCAATTTGGTAGCGACTCTTGCGTTGTAGTAATGCGGAACTGAGGACATATTTTCCATTCCACCTGCTATGATAACATCTTGATCACCAGATTTAATAGATTGTGCAGCCATCATTACTGCCTTCATTCCAGATGCGCAAACTTTATTAATGGTAGTTGCAGGAGTTTCTTCAGACAATCCTGCTCCCATTGCAGCTTGACGAGCCGGAGCTTGACCTTCACCTGCTTGCAAAACATTTCCCATATACACTTCCTGAACCAGTTTCGGATCAAGATTTATTTTTTCTAAAGCGCCTTTAATAGCGGTTGAACCTAATTTCGTAGCCGGAACAGCTGATAAACTTCCCATGAAACTTCCCATTGGAGTTCTTGCTGCAGAAACGATGAATACTTCTTTCATAAATAGATTTTATATTTTTTACAGATGCCTTTAAACTTGAATTTTTCAGGTTGTAAGCTTTGATTTTCAGTACGCCAAATTACAAAAAAAAACACACTTTCGGAAAAGCATGTTTTATCTTATTTTAAAGGTAATTCTTAATGATTTACGGCGGCGATTTCTTCCGGTTTATGCTCATGCTTAAACATGACCGCAAATAATACTGCAATTACTAAAGCGTACCCTGCGAAAACGAGCCATATTTCGTGCCACATTTTATCACCATTTGTTAGCGTGAAGTATTTCTGAATCATCCAACCGCTGGCTAAACTACCTGCAATTGCGCCGAAACCATTGGTCATCATCATGAATAATCCTTGAGCCGACGAACGAATTTTATAATCTGTAGTTGTTTCCACGAAAAGTGAACCTGAAATATTGAAAAAATCGAATGCCATTCCATAAATAATACAGGAAAGAACAATTAATCCTAAACCAATTCCAACAGGAACTCCGTAAGCAAAAAGTCCAAAACGTAAAACCCACGCAAACATAGAAAGCAACATCACATTTTTAATTCCATATCTGCTGAGAAAGAAAGGAATTGCGAGGATAAATAATGTTTCAGAAATCTGAGATATGGACAAAATTAACGTAGATCTTTCTACGACGAAACTGTTTTTATACTCTGGAATTTTCCCAAAATCCGACAAGAAAATATCACCGTACATATTGGTCAACTGAAGTGCGGCGCCTAAAAACATAGAGAAGAAAAAGAACAATGCCATCTTGTAATCTTTGAATAAAGAAAAAGCATTTAAACCTAATTTCTCCGATAAAGATGCCTTCTCAGGAATTAAATTTTGAGGCGGACATTTTGGTAAAGTGAACGCATAAATACCCAAAATGATAGCAATTACGGCAGCGATATAAAACTGATTTCCAGAAGCTTTATTTCCTGTAAGGTTGGTAATCCACATTGCGACGATAAATCCAATTGTTCCCCAAACACGAATGGGTGGAAAAACTTTTACCACATCATAATTATTATTTTTCAGAATGTAATAGGCAATTGAATTGGAAAGGGAAATTGTAGGCATGTAAAACATCATCGCAAGAAGCATTACCCAAAAAAAATTATCTGCAGTGGTAACAGTAGGCAAGAAGCAGAGTGTAATTCCATACAAAATGTGCAAAATCCCAAATAATTTTTCTGCGTTGATCCATCGGTCGGCAATAATACCGGTTAATGCAGGCATAATAATAGAAGCGATCCCCAAAGTGGTGAACACTTTTCCAAAATCTTCACTTCCCCATTGTTTCGTTCCAAACCAATAAACGCTGATTGTAATTAACCAGGCTCCCCACACAAAAAACTGCAGGAAGGACAATATGGTAAGTCTTAATTTTAAATTCATAATTTATTTATAAAATTTCTTATTCTATTTTTTTATTTCGTCTTTTTATCTCCTGTTGCAATTCTAACGCAGCATCGAAATCTTCATCTTTTACGGCGTCTTCCAGTAATTTATGCAGATCTTCTAAGGGAAAGGATGCTAAATCTCCTTCTGAAGCGATAGGAGAAAATTCTGCTTCTGTTGTTCCCGGATCATCAAGTTCCAACAAAATACCTGCTTCACTAAGAACTTGTGGAGTGGTATAAATAGGAACCTCAAAGCGCACTGCCATTGCGACGGCATCGGAAGTTCGGGCATCTAAGATCAACTCTTCGCCATTCAAATTATTTTTGAAATTGATGTTTGAAAAAAAGACACCATCAATAATTTGATAGATAATAACCGAAGTTATCGTGAAATTGGCAGAAGTCACAAATTTCGCAAACAGATCGTGCGTTAATGGTCGTGGCGGATGAATATCTTTCTCTAAACCTAAAGAAATTGACTGTGCTTCGAAATTCCCTATTACGACAGGTAATTTTACGTTGGTTTCCTCATGTTCCAAAAGAAGCGCGTAAGCTCCCGATTGTGTTTGGCTGTAAGAAATTCCACGTATGATTAATCGTTTGTAATCCATAGCTACAAATATAAATGAATTTTTAGATTAGGGATTTATTTTCAAAAGTTTTATGAGAATTATTTAACTAATTATGAAGTAAATCATTAAATCGCTAAGTTTTAGGAATATCATTCAAATTGATGACGATGGTGAATGTACTTCCCTTTTCGGTGCTTTGTTTTTTAACGTGCGCATTCATAAATCGTATTCTGGAATCAATATTGCTCAAACCGATCCCTTTTGACAATGAATTGATCGTAAATCCTTTGCCATCATCTTTCACAGAAATTTCAATGAAAGGGTGATCGTATGTAATGGTGACGTGAGCAACTTTGGCTTCCGAATGTTTCACCACATTATTTAGCAATTCCTGCACGATCCTGTAAATATGAGTTTCTATCGTATCGGTGAGTTCGATCTCTTTGTCTGAAAATTTAAAAATGACTTTAATTTTATAAAGGTCTGCGACCTTTTTACAAAAATTATCTACCGCACCCACAAGACCGTAATTGGTAAGCGACGAAGGAGAAAGATTGTGCGAGATCTCTCTGATCTGTTGACAGGATTTATCGATTATTTTAGATAAATTCTGTAGAACATCGTCATTATTTGGATTACTGTTTTCGGTCTCCAAATATGTTAAATTTAATTTAATGGCAGATAGATCACCAGCAATTCCGTCATGAAGTTCTTCTGCAATTCTTTTTCTTTCTTTTTCCTCCCCTTCCAGTAAACCCTGAATTTTGCTGATCTCCTGTTGATGGTTATGTCTCGTCACCACCGCACGAATTCTGTTTTTTTCATCATTCATCAATTTAATTTTGAAGGCTAAACCGAGGCTGAAAAATATGGTTTCTATGATGATTCCGACAAAGAAAAAAAGAATTGGATTGGTCAAATTTAAAGCAGGCACAAAAGTTCCTGCAAAAGCAGTTAAAGCACAGATGACAAATGAACAAACTCCAACGAGAAAGAAATATTTATGTTTCCCCGAATATTTCATGGCTTTCACAACACTGAGAATAAAAATAGTGAGCAACACGGGAAGATATATGAAAGTGTATAGGGAAATATAGAGATCTGCATCTCCCATAAAATAAGTCAAGACTGCGAAAAAAAGGAATAAGACTCCCAAAAATTTGAAAATCCATCGAACCCTTTTAAAAAATTTTTTCCGTTTATCTAAATCTAAAAAATAAAGCGCAAAAAAGGAATAAAAATTATAAAATACAACCTGAATAAAAAAATTGAAAATATCTGTAAAAACAACCGCATGTTCCGTTCCTATCAGGTAAGCGATCCAGCCTTGAAACTGATTGTAATAATCATCATTACGACCCAGCAGATAGATGACCAGACAAATATTATAAAGCGCATAATATTTAAAACTTTTGCTGCTGATATAAATAAAAATAACCCCGCTTACTATGATAAACAGGAGCTGGAAAGAAATGGCCATGTTCCAAACAAACACTTCCATCAATAAAAAATTTTAGGGATAATTCGCATTTAGAGTAAAATTAGTCATTTTTATCAGAAATTTAATGATTTGTATTTATAATATTAAAATGAATAACAAAAAAGCGCCAGATCTCTCTGACGCTTTTTATTTCCTTGAAAAATGTTTTATCCTTTCAAAGCCTTTATTTTCTCCGTTAATGCGGGAATTATCTGGAAGGCATCACCTACTACTCCATAATCTGCAGATTTGAAAAATGGCGCTTCCGGATCACTGTTGATGACCACAATAGTTTTAGAAGAATTTACTCCTGCCAAATGTTGAATCGCACCTGAAATTCCTATCGCCACATATAAATTCGGAGAAATTGCTTTTCCGGTTTGTCCAACATGTTCGGAGTGAGGTCTCCAGCCGATATCTGAAACGGGTTTTGAACAAGCAGTTGCTGCTCCTAAAAGGTTCGCCAGATCTTCTACCATTCCCCAGTTTTCCGGACCTTTCATTCCACGTCCTGCGGAAACTACGATCTCTGCTTCTTTCAGATCTAGTTTACCCGAACTTTGTTCGTGAGAAATTACTTTGGTATCTTCATTTGCGACTGATAGTTCTTTAATTTCTTCAGATCCTGAAACTGAATTTTCTTTTACGCCGTAAGCATTTTGAGACACCGTTACGATTACTCCTTGAGCGTCTGCTTTTGCGTGCATATAACCTTTTCCGGAGAAGGCTCTTCTTTTTACCTGAAAAGGCGAAATACTTTCCGGTGCTTCGATTACATTGGTGATCAACGAAAAACCATTCATTATCGCCAACATCGGTGCGATAGAAGAAGCATCTGTAGTGTGAGGAAAAACGATTGTATTACCGTTTGAAACTTCATTCACTGCTTGAGCATAAGCTTTTGCACTGAAATTTTTCAAACCTTCATCTTTAATATTGATCACATTGGTCGCTCCATATTTATAAAGTAAATCTGAAGGATCTGTTGGATTTACGGTAATCGCAGTCACTGTTTCGCCAGCTTGATCTGCAATTGCTTTTGCATAAGAAACCGCTTCAAAGGCCGCTTTTTTGTAAATTCCATTTATATTTTCTGCATATACGAATATTGCCATTTTTGTTGAATTTTATAGGTTAAATTTTAACTTAAATTACTTTTGCTTCCTCATGAAGTAATCTCACCAATTCGTCAAGATTATCTGCTGCAACCATTTTCACGGCAGCTCTTTGCGGAACTGAATCATAGGAAACACCTTCTACTTTTACATCAGAAGAAGCAGGTTCTACAACGACCAAAGGTTTGGATCTCGCAGACATAATTCCTCTCATGTTTGGGATGATGAGATCTTTCTCGTCAACCATTCCTTTTTGTCCGGCAATTACAGCGGGAAGCTTCACAGAAATAGTTTCTTTTCCCCCTTCGATTTCACGAACAGCGGTTGCTTCTGCGCCATTGACGTCTAAACCAACGCATGCGTTTACAAAAGGTTGATTTAATAACTGCGCAACCATTCCGGGAACGGCGCCACCATTATAATCAATAGATTCTCTTCCACAAAGAATCAAATCGTAACCACCATTTTGAGCAACATTTGCGATTTCAGTCGCTACAGAAAAACTGTCTTTCGGCTCTACATTAACTCTTATTGCATCATTTGCCCCGATTGCTAATGATTTTCTGATCACAGGTTCGGTAGTCGCATCGCCAACATTTAATACAGTTACCGCTGCACCCTGAGATTCCTGCAATTTGATCGCTTTCGTTAACGCAAATTCATCCCAAGGATTGATCACCCACTGAATTCCGGTTTTGTCGAAAGCCGATTTGTCTGCAGTAAAATTAATTTTTGAAGTAGTATCTGGAACACTACTTATACATACTAATATTTTCATTTGTCAAAGTTTAATTATTTTTTTGATAAACTTGAAACTTTACATTTCATCTTTATCATCTTGTTTTAATTTTTGTAAATATAAATATAAATACTATGCATGCATAATATATTTAAAGGAAAATATATTAACCGCATAATAATTATAGCGACTAATTATTTGGTTTTGAGGGTCTAATCTCAATTTTTGACGGCAAAGAGCGGGGATTCATTTTGAAAATATCTAAGACAAGATTTCCCAGATCTTCGGGTTGAATTTTCCAGGCATCTTTTTCAGAAGGTTCATTTCCATTAAAATGAGTAGAAACGGAACCCGGCATGATGGTAGAAACTTTGATATTGTATTTCCGAAGATCAACCATTGCAGCTTGTGTAAAACCTACTGCACCAAATTTGGAAGCATTATAGCCCGAACCTTTTTCGAAAAAATTAGTTCCTGCCAAACTCGCAATACTGATAAAATATCCTTCCGATTTTTTCAATTCTTCAACCGAAGCTTTCAATGTATAAAAAAGACCAGAAAGATTGGTTTCGATCATATCGTTCCAGTCATCAACAGAAAGTTCATCAACCGGTTTAAAAACTCCCAAACCCGCATTAGCAATCACATAATCCAATTGACCGAAGTGATTTTTTATTGCTGAAACTGCGTTTTCCTCATCCTGAAAATTCCTCACATTAGAAACGATCCCTAAAACTTTCGAAGGATCAGATGAAAGTTGAGAGACTGCATGATCTACATCTTCTTTTTTTCTACCACTGATGGCTACTCTAATTCCCTGCCCCGATAAAATTTTTGCGATCCCAAAACCGATTCCTTTTGTACCTCCCGTTATATAGGCAACTTTCCCTGTAAACATATTCTTTATTTTAAAGTTTAAATATAAAAAAAACGCCTCAGATAGAGGCGCTTTTTAACAAACATTAGTATTTGTTTTATTTTTTAATGAATTTTTCAGTTTGAACTCCTTTTTCAGTTTGAAATTTAACAAAGTAAATTCCTTTTGTAAGGTTTCTAACATCAATTTGATTATTAACCACTTTACTTGAAGAAACATTTCTTCCGGAAGCGTCAACGATTTGAACTGACTGCACTTTACTGTTAAAGTTTAAATAATCAGAGGTTGGGTTTGGTGAAATACTCACTTTATTCGAATTATAAACTTCACCTGTTCCTAATGCAGTTTCACCTTCAATTGAAAAAGATAAACCATCAAAACTTGGATCTGCTGTTAACGATGAAATATCTGTCCAATCTGTTGCTCCTGCACCAAACGCATTACGGGGATCTATTAATTTTGCTTTATTACCAACCACTGCAGCGGTATACCAATTGAATCTTGTAGTAGCAGTGTATGCGGAAAGATTTGTTTTCGCTGCAAAAACTAACCAATAGGTCGTGTTTTTGTTCAGTGTTAAAGTAGTTCCTAAAGCCAATGGCACATCAACAGTATAAACATAATTAGTTGCTGTTTTCACCAAACTGTATGCAGGAGAAGTTTTTGAAATATCAATCTTTGCAATTGGTGTTACTGCCGTGGTAGAAGGGTTTCCAGAAGGAACACCACTTGCATCACTATAGATATACATAATTAAACCGGTAGAAATTGTAGTTTCTAAATTTCCTTGATTTTGAAAACCCGTGATGTTTATTTTAGAAATTGTGCTGTTATCCGTTAAAATAAAATCGTCAGCAGTTGCAACAAAATCACCATTGGCTAGCATATCAGAAACTATTCCAGATGTACCAACAATTGGTTGTGAATAAATAACTCCAGGAGCTTTTGGTAGCAAAACCTGTGTTGATTGTGATGAACTAACAGCAGCAAAATCTTGTGCATTAGCGAAAAGGGCAAAAAATACTGCTCCTAATAAGTAAACTTTTTTCATAATATTTTAATTATTTAATTACAGACAAATATAAAAAAATTATCCGATCAAAAAAAAGAAAACGCCTCAAGTAGAGGCGTTTTCTTAACAAATTCTATATTTTGATTAATCTTTTATAAATTTTTGAGTCTGACTTCCTTTAGCAGTTTCAAATCGAACAATATAAACTCCTTTTTCAAGACTTCTAACGTCAGCAATGTTATTTACAACTTCAACAGCACCAGTTTTTCTACCTGCAATGTCAAAGATTTGTACTTTAGATACATTTGCATTAAAATGTAAAAAGTCTGATGTCGGGTTAGGATATACAGCCATTTTTGCGTTTGCTGCGTCATTTACCGCCAATGCAGAATTTACATAAGAGAAAGTATCCACTGATAAAATATTGGAATTATTTCCTGCAGGACCACCATCCGTCACGAAGTAACGAAAAGCAACACGACCGTTTGTTGATGCAGCCAGTCCAGAAATTGTTGCAGTATATTCTGTATAAATTTCTGGGTAACCTGTTGTTGCTAAAGTTGGATTAATTGAAAGTAAAAGTGTGGTAAAATCACCAACAGAAGTTGCAGTTGTGCCCGCATTTACACTCGTGTCATTGGTCGAAAGACGCAATTCTAAACGATCAGGATAAGCACTTCCTCCGGTCGCAATTCTAGACCAAAACTTGATTTTATCACCATTGTTAAACATAATAACAGGACTGAAAAGCCAACCGCTGATTGTTCCGGCACCCGCAGTGCAATTAAAATTAGCACCGATGTGTGAATTTCCCGCTTGTGCCACCCAAGGAGAAGCTCCTGTAAAAATGTTCCAGCAATTAACATTTGTCCCAATTGGAGCACTTAAATTCTGAACAGACCAGCCTGCAGGGACAGTTGCACCTTCGAAGCCTTCTGTAAAGCTTGCCGTAGCGGGTGCCGCAACTTGAGCAGATAATAAACCAAATCCTACAAAGGATGCAATAAGTAAAAGTTTTTTCATAATAAATTTTTTTTATTTCATCAAATTTATAAAAAAAAGTTGATTAATTTAATTAATCAACTTTTTATTTTTCCTTCTAATATATTATCTAATCCTGCGCGTAGTTCGCGAAAAAGAGGGGAATACTTTCAATTCCTTTGTAGAAATTATAAAGTCCATAATGCTCATTTGGGGAGTGAATCGCATCTGAATCTAAACCAAACCCCATCAAAACAGATTTTGCTTCTAAAACCTGCTCGAACATTGCGGTGATCGGAATACTTCCGCCGCTTCTGTACGGCAAAACTTCTTTTCCGAAAGCAGTCTCCATTGCTTTTTTAGCGGCTCGGAATTCTTTGGTGTCGCTCGGTAAAACATATGGCATTCCACCATGATGTGGTGTTACTTTAACTTTTACATTTGAAGGAGCGATCTTTTCAAAATATTTGGTGAACTTTTCTGTGATCTCATCCGGAGTTTGGTAAGGAACCAAGCGCATGGATATCTTTGCAAAAGCTTTTGACGGTATTACAGTTTTCGCACCTTCACCAATATAACCACCCCAAATACCGTTGCAGTCTAAAGTCGGACGAATGGAAGTCCTTTCCAGTGTAGTGTATCCTTTTTCACCCTCTACTCCATTCAACCCGATTGATTTTTTGAAATGTTCCTGATCGTCTTTCAACTTATTCATTTCAGCTCTTTCATTATCAGAAACGGTTTCTACATTATCATAAAAACCCTCAATTGTAATGTGTCCGTTATCATCAATTAAATTTGCGATCATTCTCGAAAGCACGTGAATCGGATTTGGAACTGCACCACCATAAAGTCCGGAATGCAGATCTCTGTTTGGTCCTTCCACTTCAACTTCAACATAACTTAATCCTCTTAAGCCCGTGGTTACGGTAGGTTGTTCATTTGAATAAATATGAGTGTCTGAAATCAAAATCACATCACATGATAATTTTTCTTTATTTTCATTGACAAAATCCTCCAAGCTTTTTGAACCCACTTCTTCTTCACCTTCAAAAATACATTTCACATTACAAGGCAAAGTATTTGTTTTCATCATGGCTTCGAGTGCTTTGATGTGCATGAAGAACTGTCCTTTATCATCGGCGGAACCTCTTGCGAAAATAGCGCCTTCAGGATGAATCTCTGTCTTTTCAATATAGGGTTCAAAAGGTGGTTTTTTCCACAATTCTAACGGATCCGGCGGCTGTACATCGTAATGCCCATAAACCAAAACAATCGGCAAATTTTTATCAATTAATTTTTCACCATATACAATAGGATAACCTTTAGTTTGGCAAACTTCTACATTATCTGCACCTGCATCTTTCAGAAATTTTGCCACTTCATCGGCACATTTTAAAACCTCGTCTTTATAAGCTGGATCTGCAGAGATCGACGCAATTCTCAGCAATTCGAAAAGTTCGTCAACATATCTCTGTTTATTTTCTTGAATGTAACTTAAAGTTTCTTTCATTATTTTTTTTATTAAATTTATTAAAAATGGAATTCAGTAAAAATAAAAAAAATGTCCCGCAGAAGCAAGACATTTTGAATTTTATATTTTAGAAATATTTTATTTTCGTTCTCTCATGGGAGATTGCAAATTTGCCGGAATAATTTTCGTACTGTCCATTAATGCAGGAGCAGCCGTTTTGGTACTGTCTCCAGTTGCCGCTACTGCAGTTGGTTTTGCTTCTGCTTCCTTACCGCTCATTGCTTTGTCAGACATCACATCATCGCTGTATCTTTCTGTGCCTGCTTCCCTTTTCAGAACTCCTAAGTTTCCACCTGCCTGAACTTTTTGACAACTCATCGCCAAACTTGCGATCGCAACACCTAAAATTACTTTTTTCATATGTACTTTATGATTATTATGAATTTTTAAAATTTTCACTGCCCCAAAAGTAAGAAATATTGGCATTTTTCACAACCAAATTATTGAGATTTTAAAATAATCTTTCCTTTTTGCGTTTGCGTGAAAATTAAATAGGAATTTCCACCATCTGAAATCTTATATTTTTTCTTAATTTCTTCGGGTGATAGCGGATAATTTTTTGAAATGATGTTGTACTTCTCGACTTTTTTAATGGACTTTGAATCGATGATTTTAATTTTCAAAACTCTTCCAGGAAAATCCTGGATTCTTTTATCAGATGTATAAAAATGAGTATTGGGATGAAGTTTAGTACACTTAAATCTATCTGTAATCAAATTAAATGCGCCCGATTTTAAAACGGCATTATTTGGAATATACAAAAACTCTTCTGGTTCAGAAAAATCGGAAACCGCAGTTTTCTCCTCCTTGAAATTGAAAGTAAAATCAGCATCATCACTTTCCAAATTAACACAGGAAATTTCCACATCGTCAATTATTTTACTGCTTTCCAGGAAAACAATTAATTCTTTCACTTCATTTCTAACCGCTATAATCTGAATTCTAGAAACATTCTTTAAAACAGAGATCAAATAAGAAATATCGATCAAAGGTGAAAGTTTGATGATAATTTGCGTAGAAATCGCTAAAAGTTGGTGCTGAACTTCTAAAAGATTTGGGGACAGATCTTCGAGTAGAAATTTTTTATTTTTTTCGGAATCTCTTCTTGCCGGATCTAAATAAATGACATCAAATTTCTCTTTATTTTCGATTAAAAAGTTTTCTAAATTTTCGTTGACAAAATTAGATTGTCGTTCAAGAATTTCCCAATTGTGTTTTACAATTTCTAAAAGTTCAGCATTTTGTTCCACCAAAGTTATTTCATCAAAATTTTTGGAAAGAAAATAAGCATCAATTCCAAAACCTGAAGTCAAATCGATAAAACTTTTGCCTTTTAGATGTTGAGCTTTGAATTCTGCCGTCGATTGAGAAGAAGCCTGCTCCAAATTAAGATTCGGTGGAAAAATAATTCCGTCTTTCAATAAGAACGGAAATTTTTTCTGTGCCACCTTTTTACCTTTGATCTGTTGCACAATTTCCTGCATGGACACTTCTGAAAACGGTGATTTTTTTAATAACAAAGAATGCAAATCTGTTTTTAGATTTGCATTGATATAATTTTGAATTTCTTTATCAAGGATATTTTTCAACGTATTTTTTTAAAGCACAAATCGAAGATTCACTGATTCTATTGAAAGATAATAAATTGATGAACTAAAAGTCACAAAAGGTCTTCTTTAAGAAAAATTGATTTCTTTCAAAGACGAAAAAGTTACTCAAACATTTCCGCTAGACGAACTTTTTTTATTTCGTTTTTGTCATAGATTTCCTCCGCAGACCTTGTTTTTTCAAGTTTCGGATAAAGATTTACACCAATGATCTTTGTTTTACCTTCTTCTACCCAATTTTGTTCTTTAGTGGCGCTTTCGTAAATTATTTCCTGAATTTTTCCACCTTTTAAAAGTTGACAATAACCGCCTTCTTCTTCCATTTTTAAAAATTCTTGCCAGGATTTCTCTGCAAATTGTTGGGTGATGTTTTCAATATAATAGCTTCCGTTTCCAGCGTCATCAAAAACATTGATAATACTTTCGTACGCCAAAACTATTTGCTGTTTAAACGAAATTTCTTCCGAAACAGAATCAGAATTTTCAATTTTATAATCATTGCTGAAAACCGCATCAGCTCCACCGATCATGGCTGCAGAAAGTTCTAAAGTTGACCGAATTAAGTTATTCTCCGGATCATTTTTCGATTTATTACGCAAAGAAGTTTCAGCAAAAATAAATGGAATCTCATCTAAATTAAATTCTTTTGAAAACTGATTGAAAATTAATTTCAGCGCCCGAATTTTAGCAATCTCAAAGCAATAATTTCCACCAACAGCAACTTTAAAAATCAATTTATTTAAGATTTCTGCTCCAAAAGTCTCGGTCAAATCTTTAGTTTTAGCCAAAGCAAATGTTAATTGCTGAATGATCGTTGCGCCCGAATTTTGATGCAAAGAAATGTCAATACAAACATTTCTTTCAAAGTTTTTCGCTAATAATTCTTTAACTAACTGTTGATTGATTGCGCCATTTTGATCTTCCGAAAAAACATCGATCAGAGAAAAATAACGGTTTGTTTCGTCTAAAGAAATATGGTCTGCCAAATCTTTATCATTCACAAAAATCACTTTGTCCGTTAAATCTTCGACATTCTGAGTGAGGAGAAAAGCAAAAACATTTTCTTCCGCACTTTCATGATAAAGCGAAACAAGATGCGTAGATTCTTCTACTTTTGGCAAATTGCTTAAAGGTTTTGAAACTGAATCGTAATAAGGTTTAACCTCAATTCCTTCGAGATTTTCTTTTGATAAAATCGAATAAATATCTTCAGTTCTCAGTTGCTTTTGCACTAAATTTTCCCAATCTTTTAAAGTCGTTTTTGTAAACATTATTTTGTAGAGCTAACAATTTAAATTGATTAATAATTCTTCTAAAAAAATTTTAAAGAGATATTTTAAAATATTTGCTTTCTTTTCGTTATCATTATAATCAGCAAAACAGCAAAGGAAATCACCATCGATTTTAATAATTGTGAATTGAAAATGTGAATATCAATTACTTTTTTATCATTCAGTTCGGTGTATAAATTCATTACGACACCAACAAATGACATTGATAAAAATACGGAAAATAAAATGATATATTTTTTGTTATTGGTCAACATGAATTTTAGAAATAATGGAATAATTTATATCAACTTTAGTCTAATTCTTTTTCACTTTCGAAGAATCAACAACCAAAATAAAGATTTCTTCATTTGGCTTTTTCATAAAATAATTTTCCCGGGCAAATTTTTCTTTCTCGGATTTATTATTCATTAATTTTTTAAAGAAATCATCATTTTTTTGATACTCTTCCTTATAATAAACGAGTTGTTTTTCATACCGGTTGATCTCACCATTAAGCTCATTAACAACGAGAAAAGAAGTATTATCAAAGAAAACCATCCATATTAAAAAGAGAAAAACAGTAATAAAATATTTCGTCAAAATATATTTTTGAAGAAATTTCACAACTGGTGATTTTGGCGTGATCTCTTTAATTAATTCTTTCATTGGAATAGGATTATTTCAAAAATTATTATTGAAATTTTCATTTCAAATTTAATGCGTTTTTTTCAAAGTATTATTGATCACCGTCGAAAGAAAATCAATTGCAACCGTATTCTGCTTCATGTTGGGAACAATCAGATCCGCTTCATTTTTCGAAGGTTCTATAAATTCCTGATGCATCGGTTTCAAAGTAGTTTGGTAACGGTGCAGAACTTCCTGCAGATCGCGGCCTCTTTCCTGTGTATCACGACGAATTCTACGAATTAATCTTTCATCAGAATCTGCATGAACAAAGACTTTTAGATCATATTCTTTCAATAATTCAGAATTGGTCAAAACCAAAATTCCTTCCACGATCAATACGCTTTTCGGTTCAATAGAAACGAAATCCCCAGATCTGGAATGTGTGACAAACGAATAAATCGGCTGTTCAATTGGTTCCCCATTTTTTAGTGCTTTCACATGTTTGATCAACAGATCAAAATCAATAGATTTGGGATGGTCATAATTTAAGACTTCTCTTTCTGAAAGGGTAAGATGCTGATTATCATGATAATAATTATCCTGAGAAAGTACGTTTACTCCTTCAACATTGAGTTGCTGAAGAATTTTATTCACCACAGTGGTTTTTCCTGAGCCGGTTCCACCTGCAATTCCGATAACGAGCATATTATTTTGTTTGTACAAATATAGCTTTTTGTACGAATTTTCTGAAAATTAAGGTCAAGAATTTCACCAAAATCCTACAAAATCACCCTTTTTTCTCAATGTCTAAAATATAAAAGAGGACTGCAGAAACTCTCGCCAAAAATTCCCTGGATTGATTTCTGTAAAAACTTTGATTGCTCAAAACGTCCTGCGCATCAAAACCCAAAGCATTCATATCATTATTTCTCGCATAGAATAAAGCCCGCAGATTATGAAAACCCTGCGAAACGATGATCACATCGTTCTGATGATAAATATTTTTGCAGTTATTGATGCTGGTTTGCGTTTTAAAACCTTTTGGATCTTCGGTAATTATATTTTCAGGGACTCCTTCCTGATAAACCAGATAATCTTTCATGGCAGAAGGTTCGTCGTAGCCCTGGCTTTTTTCTCCGCTCACGATGATTTTTTTGATCTTTCCATGGTGATATAGTAGCGCCGTTGCATCCATCCTGGAAGTAAAATACGGATTTGAAATTCCTGATTTCATCTTAGGTGAAGTTCCTAAAACCAAGGCAGTTTCTCTTGGCGGAATCTTTGAAATCTTAGTAAAAGTTTTCCCATTGGTGACGGCAAATACCCATATGTTTGCTAAAATCATCAGCAAGATCCCAATTTCCACCAAAGTGAAAAACGATTTCAATACATCTAAAATCTTTTTCAAATTAAAAGTTTAAATCAAAGTTAACTTTAATATTTTTACTTAAAACAACCGACATACACGCTAAAATTTTCCCCGATTTTTCTTCCGTTTCCGTTAAATATTCATTCTCCAAAAGCTCCACTTCTCCTTCTTCCAAAATACATTCGCAACTCCCACAGATCCCGGATTTACAGGAATACGGAACTGGAAATCCCTCAATTAAAAGCTGCTGCAAAAGTTTGACCTTATTGTTTTTTAAAGTTGCAGTATATTGATGATTAAAAAGTTTCAAAACGACTTCGATATTTTCTATCAAAGGAAATTCTTTTTCAATCGGATAAATATCTTCATTAAACTCCTCAAATAATTCAAAATGAATATTCTTTTTTGGAATCCCGTGATGATAACATGCATTTGCGATCGATTTGATCATCTCGCCTTTCCCACAAATTAAAACTTCATCTACCGCATCCCAAATTGTGCTTTCTTCATCAGTATCATCTAAATTCAAAAATTGATTGATAATCAAAGCAACTTTTTTTTCATTTAATCGACCTTCAAATAATCCGTTTCCTACTTTTTCCTGAGAATAAAAGTATTGAATTTGTAACCGATCTGCATGTTTTTTCTGCAGTTCCTCCAGTTCATTTTTGAAAGGAATATCCTGCGTATTTTTATTGCCGTAAAAGAGAAAAAGTCGCGTTCGTGGTTCGTTGTTAAGAATATTTTTGAAGTGACTAATCAAAGGCGTAATACCAATTCCACCCGCAAAACCAATAATGGTGCGGAATTCATGTGGTTTTGAAACTATCGTGAAACGTCCTCTCGGTTCCGAAACTTCAAGGGAATCGCCAACTTCTAAATTGTCAAATAAATCTTCAGAAGAACTTTTATCGTAATTAATTTTAATACCTAAAGAAATTTTACCTTCAAAAGGTGCAGAAGTCATCGAATAATCATTTTGGATAACTGCTCCCTTCGAAAGATATTTTAAAGTAACATATTGTCCGGCTTCAAAGGTGAAATTTGGTTTCAAAGAATGAGGAATTTCAAATTCAAGCGCGAAGATACTTTTGGTCAGTCTTTGCTTTTTCGCTAATTTTAGCCAGTGAAATTCGATTGGTCTTGTTTTGAGTAAAAGATTTTCCATAGTATAAGAATTCAAAAATAATAAAAATAATATGAAATCGCCCTACTTGGGAAAATACCAATACTAATAATGATTGGCGATTGCATATCAGCTTACAAAAATAAATATCTACATATGAAAAAAGTAATTTTAGGAATTATGATGGCTGCGACTTTTACAGCGTGTAAAAAAGAAAATAAAACCGTTGAAAGTTCTGAAAATATGAAGACGGATTCTGTCACTGTTCCGGAATCTAATGAAACTACTGAAGCGGCAACACCTTTTAAAAAAATCGAGTTGAATCCTGAACAAACTGCAAAATTTTTAGGGAAACAAAACAACGATACCTTATATGTCAACAATTTTTTCGCAACCTGGTGTGGTCCATGTATGCAGGAAATTCCACATTTCAAAAAGAAAATGGAGGAAATGAAAGGGCAACCGGTGAAATTTACGTTTGTTGATCTGGACCAGAAAGAAGATTGGGATACGAAGGTGAAAAATTTCGCGGAGAAAGAGGGTCTTTCAAATCATATGGTTTTAATTGATGGTTCAAAACTGACTCCAGAATTTTTTAAAGCAAATTTCAAAAAATGGGACGGCGGTGCAATTCCCTTTACATTTATAAGAAAAGGCGATAAAACCGACGAAACTTTAGGATCAATGAGTGAGGAAATGTTGACAGAAAAGCTAAACTCTTTCAAATAACCAAAATATTTTAATTTATAGAAAACATCTTTTCACAAGGTGTTTTCTTTTTTTTAAATTTACCGCAAGTTCTTATTATGACTAAAAATTTCAAGATCACCACCATTCTAATCCTCGTTGCAATCGTAATTTCGATTGTCGTAAATTTGAACATTGGTTTTTTGGAACTTCATTTTTCAGACTTTTTTTCCTCCACTTCTGAAAACTCTCAGATCGCTCAACTTCGCGTTAATCGAATATTGGTAATGCTTTTAGCGGGAATCTCGATCCCAACATCCGGATTTCTTTTGCAGGAATATTTTCAAAATCCTTTGGCTGGACCATCCGTTTTGGGAATTACTTCTGTCGCCAGTCTGAGTGTCGCTTTTTATATTTTTTTTTCCCAGAACCTTCTTCTTCCTGAATTTTTGCAAAACAGTTTTTTAAGCATTACGGCAATCGGTGGAAGTTTAATTTTAATGGCGATTCTACTTCTATTTTCCGGCAGATTTCAGGATAAATCATTTCTGATCATTTTTGGATTTTTAGTTTCAGCCTTGGCTGGAGCCGTAGTTTCAATTCTACAGTTCTACGCGGAAAATCAAAGTTTAAAAAATTATATTTTGTGGAGTTTCGGTGCAAACAATCAGGTTTCTACCAATCAAATTTGGGTGCTTTCTATCATCGTCATCATTGGACTCTTGCTCACTTTTAAAACCATAAAACCTTTGATCGGGAATTCTTTGGGAACGGCATATGCCCAAAGTTTGGGAGTGAATCTGACTCAACTGAAGTTTTTTGTAATCATTGCCTCCTCTCTTCTGGCGGCTTCTGTCACAGCGTTTCTTGGACCCATTTTATTTATAGGAATTGTTGTTCCACATTTCTGCAGAATGCTTTTTAATCCTGCAAAGCTTTGGCAACAGTGGATCTTGAATATGATCTTAGGAATTTTAATTATGGAAATCTTTTCTATTGTTTCTGAAATGTCGCAGTTTCCTTTAAATGTGATCACTTCTCTGTTTGGAATTCCGGTGATATTGATGATGATGCTGAATAGTAGAAAGAGCCAGGTATAAAGTAATAAGTCTAAGTGAAAATAATATCCATTTAACTTTAATGTTTTTAGAATTAAAAAATACAGCGATCGGTTATAAAACCCCTTTGATCAAAGGTGTTGAAACTTCTTTGGATCTAGGTGATATTTGTCTGTTGATCGGAAATAATGGTGTTGGTAAAACGACTTTGATTAAAAGCATTCTCCATCAAATTTCAACTTTAAAAGGCCAGATAACTCTTGGCGACAAAAACATAAAAAATCTTTCAAATAAACAAATTGCAGAGCAGATCGCGGTTGTATTTTCGAAAGCACCGATTCCTGCCAACTTTACGCTGATTGATTTAATTTCACTCGGAAAATATATTCATTATCCGTATTATTTTGAATTGAATTCTGCAGATAAAAAAGAAGTTGATGAAATTATCGAAAATTTAAATTTAACGCAATACCGAAATTTTTCTTTAAACCAGTTATCAGATGGTAATCTTCAGAAAGCCTTTATTGGAAGAGCTTTAGCGCAGAATTCCCCAATGATCATTTTAGATGAGCCGACTACTCACTTAGATGAAGAAAATAAGATCATCATCTTAAAGTTGCTCAGAAAACTAGCGAAAAATCAAAATAAGTGCATCCTATTTTCATCTCACGACTGGCGTTTGTCTAAAGAGTTTGCGGACAAAATGTGGTTTATTTACAACGAGAAATTAGAAGCTGGAATTACGGAAGATCTTTTATTAAAACATGACGAACTTTTAAATCCACAGCTTTTTCATATCGACGAAGAATTTTCTCCGCCACACATTTCTGCACCTTCTTTAGAGAAAGAAATGCTCTACTCTTTTCTTCAAAAAAACTTCTCAAAAAATCTTTCTGAGTACAAATTTGAGTGGAAAGGTACTTTTTGGTTAATATCTAATCATAATTTTCAGCGAAATTGTGATTCTTTTGCGGATATTTCAAGATTGATCAAAAACCTTCATTGAATCCTTATTTATCCGGCCTTTTTCAAATACTATGCATGCATAGTATTATGCTTTTCATATCTTTTAAGTAGTTGATTTCTAGTATTTAACAAAATATTAACAAATTAAATATACTATGCATGCATAATATTATTTATATTTGACATAACCACATTATACTATTGATATGAATAAATCACCTCATGAAAAAGTTGAAAATGTAGATCTCATTTTGAAATCTACCTGGCTTGCAGTTTCGAAAATGTATTCGGAATTAGCACAAGTCCATGATGCAACAGCTGTTCAAGCTCTGACCCTTTTGAAGATCGACCCGAAAGAAGGAACACGAAGTACGAATCTGGGACCAAAGATGGCCATCGAACCAACATCTTTAACCAGAATAATAAAACTTCTGGAAGACAATGGCTACATCTATAAAGAGAAAACCACCAACGACAAACGGGAAGTGATCATTAAACTGACTGATAAAGGTCTTAACTCCAGAAACTTATCCAAAGAAGTGGTCGTGAACTTCAATAAGAAAGTAATGGAAAATATTCCAGCTGAAAAAATGGAAATTTTTAAAGAAGTAATGACCGACATTTTGAAAATTGCCAACGAATTAAATAATAAAAAATAATAACGAATATGAACAGACGAATCAAACACGTTACGGTTTTAGGTTCAGGAATTATGGGTTCCGGTATTGCAGCACATTTCGCCAACATTGGTGTACAAGTACTTCTGCTGGATATTGTTCCTTTCGAACTAACAGAAGCCGAGCAGAAAAAAGGTCTTACAAAAGAAGATAAGATCGTTAGAAACAGAATCGCCGCAGAGAATTTTGTAAAATTACAGAAATCAAGTCCGGCACTTTTGTATTCTCCGAAATTTGCGGAAAGAATTACGGTCGGAAACTTTGATGATGATTTAGAAAAAATCAAAAAGACTGACTGGATTATTGAAGTTGTTGTTGAAAGACTCGACATTAAAAAATCGGTTTACGAAAAAATAGAACAGTTTAGAAAACCGGGAACTTTAGTTTCTTCGAACACGTCCGGAATTCCAATTCATTTCTTGATTGAAGGTAGAAGCGACGATTTCAAAAAATATTTTGCAGGAACACATTTCTTTAATCCGGTAAGATATTTACCGCTTTTAGAAATTATTCCTACGCCGGAAACTGATCCTGAAGTTATTCAATTTTACATGGATTATGGCGCAAAATTCTTAGGAAAAGCCACGGTTTTAGCCAAAGATACTCCCGCTTTTATTGCTAACAGAATTGGCGTTTTCTCCATGATGAATTTGCTTCACGAGATCAAAGGTTTAGGCTTAAATGTTTCTGATATTGATAAGTTAACCGGTCCAATTATCGGTCGTCCAAAATCTGCAACTTTCAGAACTGCTGATGTTGTTGGTCTCGATACTTTGGTGATGGTTGCTAATGGTGTTCGTGACAGTAAGGCTGAAGCGAATGATTTCAACGATGTCTTCAAATTGCCGGATTATGTGCAGAAAATGGTCGACAACAAATGGTTGGGTTCTAAATCTGAGCAAGGTTTCTACAAAAAAATTAAAAATGCAGAAGGTAAATCTGAAATTCATGGGTTGAATTTGGATACTATGGAATATGAGCTGCAGGGAAAAACAGAATTCCCGACGCTTGCTTTAACCAAAGCGATTGATAAACCAATCGCCCGTTTTAAAGTTCTTATCGGTGGAAAAGATAAAGCCGGAGAATTATACCGTAAATCTTTAGGCGCTTTATTCGCTTACGTTTCTCATAAAGTTCCGGAAATCTCTCATGAACTGTATAAAATCGATGATGCGATGCGCGCTGGTTTTGGTTGGGAAAATGGACCATTCGAAATTTGGGATGCAGTTGGTGTTCAAAAAGGAATTGAACTGGCAAAAGACGCCGGTTATGAAGTTTCTGATTGGGTGAAAAACGTTGCGACTTTCTATAAAGTGAATGACGAAGGTCAAAGCATCTACTTCGATAAAACTTCTGGAAACTACAACAGTATTCCAGGTCAGGAATCTTTTATCATTCTTGATAACATTAGAAAAAATAAAACCCTTTGGAGTAATTCAGGATCCTCCATTCAGGATTTGGGTGATGGAATTATCAACTTTGAAATCCATTCAAAAATGAACTCTTTAGGAGGCGAAGTTTTAGATGGTTTGAACAGAGCCATTGATTTAGCCGAAAAAGAATATGATGGATTAGTTATCGGGAATCAAGGAGCAAATTTCTCTGTTGGAGCAAATTTAGCCATGATTTTAATGATGGCCATCGATCAGGATTGGGATGATTTAAATATGGCAATTGCTTATTTCCAAAAATCCATGATGCGCGTTCGTTATTCCTCAATTCCTGTTGTAGTTGCTCCACACGGAATGACTTTAGGTGGTGGTTGCGAAATGACGATGCATGCTGACCGCGTTGTTGCTGCAGCAGAAACCTATATCGGATTGGTAGAAACTGGTGTCGGCGTAATTCCTGGTGGTGGTGGAACGAAAGAAATGGCGTTGAGAGTTTCCCGTGAATTCCATTCTGATGATGTTAAAAATAACAGACTTCGGGACATGTTCATGAATATCGCAATGGGAAAAGTAGCAACTTCTGCTTACGAAGCGTACGATATGGGAATTTTAGAAAACCATAAAGACATTGTGGTGGTAAATAAAAACCGTCAGATTAAAACTGCAAAAATGCTCGCTTTAAGTTTAGCGGAACACGGCTACACGCAACCAATCGAACAAAAAGTAAAAGTTTTAGGTCGCGATGCTTTAGGAATGTTCTTAGTGGGAACTGATCAAATGTTAACCGGAAAATATATTTCTGAGCACGATAAACTGATTGCTGACAAATTAGCAAACGTTTTAGTCGGAGGAAATCTTTCTGAACCAACAATCGTTACAGAACAATATTTATTGAATCTGGAAAGAGAAACATTCTTGCAATTATGTGGAGAAAGAAAAACTTTGGAAAGAATTCAGTTCATGTTAACTAAAGGGAAACCACTAAGAAATTAAAAAAAGTTCCGTAGGAACGACCTGCTAATAGGATAATAATTTTTTAGAAAGCCTCGTAGAGGCGACCTGTTAATGATGGCAAACACCTATACACAAATTTACATTCAAATTGTTTTCGCAGTGAAAGGCAGACAAAACCTTCTTGCAAAAGAGAACAGAGAAGAATTGCATAAATTTATTACAGGTATTGTTACCAATCGAGGTCAGAAATTATTTGCCGTTTTTGCAATGCCAGATCACGTTCATATTCTGGTTAGTATCGGTCCAACCATTTTGATTTCTGATTTAGTTCGAGATATCAAAGCAGGTTCTTCAAAATTCATTAATGATAAAAATTGGATCAACGGGAAATTTAATTGGCAGGAAGGTTATGGAGCATTTTCATACTCAAAAAGCGGTGTAGATTCTGTGGTGAAATATATTTTGAATCAGGAAGAACATCATAAGAAGAAAAAATTCAAAGAAGAATATTTGGGTCTTCTAGAAAAATTTGAAATTGAATATGATCAAAAATATTTATTCGACTGGATTGAAGATTAACAGGTCGCTCCATCGATTAAAAGGTCGCTCCTACGGAGCTCAAAAAATACATTAATAAAAAAGGCAATTAACAGAAAACCTCTCCGAGGTATTAATTATAAAATTTAAAAAATGTCAAAACAAGCATATATAATTAAAGGGTTTAGAACCGCAGTAGGAAAAGCCCCGAAAGGTTCACTTCGCTTTACGCGTCCCGATGTCATGGCAGCAACCGTCATTGAAAAATTAATGGAAGCAGTGCCGCAATTGGATAAAAACAGAATCGACGATTTAATCGTTGGTAATGCAATGCCAGAAGCAGAACAAGGTTTGAACGTGGCGCGTTTAATTTCATTAATGGGATTAAATACCGATCAAGTTCCGGGTGTTACGGTGAACAGATATTGCGCTTCCGGATCTGAAGCGATTGCTATTGCTTCTGCGAAAATTCAGGCAGGAATGGCTGATTGTATTATCGCAGGTGGAACAGAATCGATGTCTTACATTCCGATGGGTGGTTACAAACCCGTTCCGGAAAGCGATATGGCAAAATCCAATCCTGATTATTATTGGGGAATGGGTTACACGGCGGAAGAAGTGGCAAATCAATTTAAAATTTCCCGCGAAGAGCAGGATCAGTTCTCTTTTGAATCTCACCAAAAAGCCTTAAAAGCAAATGAAACTGGCCGATTTAAAGATCAGATCGTTCCGATTCCGGTAGAATACAATTACCTGGACGAGAACCAGAAAATGCAGACCAAGAAATACGACTTTACAGTGGATGAAGGTCCAAGAAAAGATACGAGTTTAGAAGGTTTGGCAAAATTACGTCCTGTTTTTGCAAATGGCGGATCTGTAACGGCAGGAAACTCCTCTCAAATGAGTGACGGTGCGGCGTTCGTAATTGTAATGTCGGAAGAAATGGTGAAAGAATTAGGTTTGGAACCGGAAGCAAGATTAGCAGCGTACGCGGCAGCAGGTTTAGAGCCAAGAATTATGGGAATGGGTCCATTATACGCCGTTCCTAAAGCATTAAAACAAGCCGGTTTAGAATTAAAAGACATCGATTTAATTGAATTGAATGAAGCCTTTGCTTCTCAATCGGTGGCTTTGAAAAAAGAATTGAATCTTAATCCAGATATCTTAAACGTTAATGGTGGTGCCATCGCACTCGGACATCCACTTGGGTGTACCGGAACAAAATTAACTGTTCAATTGCTAGACGAAATGAAAAAACGCGGCAACATGAAATACGGAATGGTAACAATGTGCGTAGGAACGGGACAGGGAGCAGCCTCGATTTTTGAACTTCTTTAAAATTAAAAAAATTAACATCATGAGCGATACAACAAAAACAACACTAAAAGGCGGTGAATTCATCATCAAAGATATTCCTGCAGCAGAACTATTCAGTCTTGAAGAACTGACAGATGAGCAAAAAATGCTTCGTGAATCTTTAACAGAATTTATGGATCGCGAGGTGATCCCGAATAGAGAGCGTTTCGAGAAAAAAGACTACGCGTTGACCGAAGAAACCATGAGAAAACTGGGCGAACTTGGATCTTTAGGAATTGCGGTTCCGGAAGAATACGGCGGTCTTGGAATGGGATTCGTGAGTACGATGCTTGCTTGTGACATGGTTTCCGGAGGAAATGGTTCCCTGGCAACTGCGTACGGTGCGCACACCGGAATTGGTACACTTCCTATCCTACTTTATGGAACTGAAGCGCAAAAACAAAAATACCTTCCCGCTTTAGCAACAGGTGAAAAATTCGGTGCGTACTGTTTGACAGAGCCTGATGCAGGTTCCGATGCGAACTCCGGGAAAACAAGAGCCGTTCTTTCAGAAGACGGAAAACATTACATCATCAATGGTCAGAAAATGTGGATTTCGAATGCAGGATTTGCAGAGACTTTCACCCTTTTTGCAAGAATTGGAGATGATAAAAACATCACTGCATTTGTGATCAACCGTTCCGAACTGGAAGATCCAAATAGCATGACGATGGGCGAAGAAGAACACAAATTAGGAATTCGCTCCTCTTCTACCCGTCAGGTTTTCTTTAATGATATGAAAATTCCGGTGGAAAATCTTTTAGGAGAAAGAAACAACGGATTCAAAATCGCTTTGAACGCTTTGAATGCCGGTCGTATTAAATTAGCCGCAGCAAACATTGACGGACAAAGAAGACTTACAGGTTTAGCGATTAAATATGCCAACGAAAGAAAACAGTTCGGCGTTTCGATTTCTACTTTTGGTGCGATCCGTAAAAAAATTGCTGAAATGGCAACAGGTATTTTCGTTTCAGAAGCAGGTTCTTACAGAGCAGCGAAAAATGTAGAAGATAAAATCGAGGAATTCATTTCAGGTGGAATGTCTCATGCAGACGCAGAATTAAATGCTTTGGCAGAATATGCCGTGGAATGTTCAATTCTAAAAGTGTATGTTTCAGACTTAACGCAACGCACCGCAGATGAAGGACTTCAGATTTACGGTGGAATGGGATTCTCCGAAGATGCGCCAATGGAAGCACCCTGGAGAGATGCCCGTATCGGTAGAATCTATGAAGGAACCAACGAAATTAACCGACTTCTTGCTGTAGGAATGTTGATCAAGAAAACCATGAAAGGTGAACTTGACCTATTGAAACCAGCCATGGCAATCGGAAAAGAATTGATGGGAATTCCATCTTTTGAAGTTCCTGATTATTCAGAATATATGTCTGAAGAAAAAGCCCTACTTCACAACTTGAAGAAAGTATTCTTAATGGTTGCCGGAGCCGCGCTTCAGAAATACATGATGGAAATCGAAAAACAGCAGCATCTTTTATTAAATGCTTCTGAAATTCTGAACCAGATCTATATGGCAGAATCTGCAGTTTTAAGAGCAGAAAAACATTTCGATACCGATTCTGTAGAAGCAGCAATGGCGAGATTAAATCTTTACAAAGCCGTGGAAGCAATTACCACTGCCGCGAAAGAAGGAATCGTATCCTTTGCAGAAGGCGACGAACAGCGCATGATGCTTTCTGGATTACGCAGATTTACAAAATACACCAATATGCCAAATGTAGTTGCCTTAACTGAAAAAGTTGCAGCCCATTTCGTGGAAAAAGGATCTTACTAGAAATAGTTTGATATGTGGTTTGAACGCTCTGAGAAATCAGGGCGTTCTTTTTTTTTAGAAATGATAGGCATGGATTGTAAATCATTAATAGTATTAATTATTTTAATATTAAGTCGCAATTTGTTTTAATTACTATTCGTAACATTTATGTGGAGAAATTTACCAAAATTATTTTTATCTATAAGTACCTTTATAAAACAACTGAATAGCATGTAATAAAAAATTGTATCTTTGATGCAATAGAACAATCTGTACTATCCCGACAAAACAAGCTATTTAAACTGCTTGCAACCTGCTGCATTTTTCTCTGAGATTGCCTCCCAAATTCCTATCATTTTTCGATTTGTAAACTATTATTCAAATGATGCTTTCAGTATTTTTTGATCATTTCAAGTAATAATTTTTTAAAAGGAAGCAACGTAAGCTAACCTGGATGTTATTTCAGATAAAAGTGACTACAGATCATTCATTTTAGTTTAACAAGCATATACACAACTATTCTCGCTGATTTAATTACATATAAAGTATCAAACTAACAACAACTACATGAAACTAATTTTAAAATTATTCCTGATGTTCATTGCCATTTCGATTCCCAAAGGTATCTACGCTCAAATTGGGATTAACACGACAACTATAGATCCTTCTTCTGCTCTGGAGATTTTTTCTGAAGACAAAGGTCTCTTAATGCCACGTTTAACCACAATCCAACGCGATAACATTGTACTTCCAGCTTCAGGATTAATGATTTATAACAGCACATTAAATGATGGACAAATCAATACCGGAACTTCCGACCTTCCTACTTGGGAAGGTATTAAAAGTCGGCAAAGTTCTGCTATAGTTCAATCAGTGACAAAGGGTGATGTTGTTACAACTAACTCTTTAGTATATGAAGTTGTAAGTGGTATGAGTATTACTCCACCTGCAGGAACATACCTAACTTTATTTAATGGGTTGATCGACAGTAATTATACCTTTAGCTCACAACAAGGCGTTCTCGATGTACATGCCATTTTTACTGAATTGATGAATTTCCCCGGTGGCGTTACTCACGGTTTGGTTTTTGGCAATAACGAGATTCTACTTCCTGGTGTTTACGACGTTGCTGGCGCACCTTCAATTGCTGGAACAGTGACTTTGGATGGGCAAAATGACCCTAATGCCTTATTTATCATCAGAGGTACGGGAGCATTTACGACTGGAGTCAGTAGTAAAGTAGATTTAATTAACGGAGCTCGCGCCTGCAATATTTTTTGGGTCTGTGGGGGAGCAATGTCAACTGCTGATCCTACTACAATGAAGGGAACTCTAATTTCAAATGCTGCTATTGCTTTGGGTGCTCATACTACACATAATGGTAGATTACTTTCTACCATGGGCGCAATAACTATGGGGGCGGGGACAGTGCTTAAAGTAACTACGGGCGCTTCATTAATCAACTTTAGATCTCTCCACTCATTTGCTATGTTTACTGCTGATGGAGCTATTTCGGGTTGTGATTTGGGATGTTCGATAACAGGAGATGTTGGTACTGCAAACGGAATTCCCACAGCTTTCGCTGGACTTATAGGAGAGATTTATGGCCCTGGTACCAGAAGTACCTCAAACGCAAGTATGTATAGTATTTTTAAAGACAATGTCGAGGTGCTTGAATCATCAAGAACTATTCTGCTGGGAACCACTGTACCACTACAAGCTATAGTAACAGTAGCAGCAGGAGAAACTATTAATGTGCGGTGGAAAGTTGACAAGGGTACAGCCACTCTTCACCAAAGAATATTCTCAATAATTCGTGCAGGAAATTAAATTCAACGCATATAAGGCCCATTTTATACTAGTCAATACAATAGCTTAAAATGCATAAATAGTAATTGTTAGTTTATTAAAAAAACACATTGTAATTAACTAGAAATCTTCATGCGCTAAAATAATAACTCTCCCATTCTGACACAATCTTTTTTTTTCACGGGATATCTAAAAAATCCAGTCAAGGCTTTGAAACTTGACTGAGTTAATTGCAGACAAATTTCTGTTTTCTAAAAACATCGGTTACTTAATTTCGACGATTTGCATTCCTCAATCACAACTCACCTTCTCAAAAGCGACTTATAGATCTCCAGTTCCTTTTCCATTTCCGCAATTCTGGGATCAATTTTTTTCGGGAAATTCTCGGGATAATGATCCATAATATCAGACAGCAGATCATAATTAATGGCAATACTTAATTTCCAGATGATCCCAAACTGTAGCGAAGGATTTTTGTAATAAGCATGCATATTGGTAGAATTCACGCCCAGTCTGCGCGCAGCTTCGGTACTCGTAATATTCAATTCTTTCAATTTTTGCCGAATTAAATTTCCGATGTGTGGATATGGATGAATCCCTTGTTGAAGATAGGTTCGATTTGTTCCCATGACATTTGAATTTTGGTTTTTGAGGTCAGTTTAAGACTTAATCTTCTTCAATTTTAGGAAAATAATAATAGAATATCATTGTTATCATATCGAATAAGAAATATAAAATTAAAAAATTTTGCTTACAAAACCTTATTTTGATACCTAAACTAAATTAATTGTTATCTTAAATATTCTTATTGATGTCTTAGACATAACTATTGACATCTTAAACATATTGATTTTTATCTTAAACATATCTATTGTTATCTTAAATATATTTATTGTTATCTTAGATATATAAATCCGATGTCGCCGATTTGCAATCCGTGACGACTACAGGAACTTCAATCACCCCATAAAAACTATTCAAAAGATTTTTTAAAATAATCCAATATCTAGTTTCTTTTCTCCTCTCTTTTTCCCTATCGCTTTTTTTCAAATTTCACTACAATATTTATCTGAAATTTCCCTGTAAATCGGTAATTTGCACTTACCCATTTCTAACGATAATTTTCCTTATGGATAAAAAAATAAAACACTGGTTTACCAAGTCTGTTCCCGAAACTTTAACGCTGCTTTCAGTGGAAGCAGACACAGGACTTTCTGAAGAGGAAGCGCGGAAAAGAAAAGAACATTTTGGCGCAAATATTTTGGAAGGCAAAAAGAAAAAATCTCTTTTAAAAATTGTCTTTTCTCAACTAAATGACTGGCTCATCTTTGTACTTTTCGCAGCCGTGATCATCACCGCTTTCATGGGAGAATATATAGATTCCGTGATTATTACGCTCGTTATTTTTCTTAATGCCGCCATTGGAACCTATCAGGAAGTGAAAGCCGGAAAGGCGATCGACGCGCTTCTGAAAATGTCTTCCCCGAAAGCTGTTGTAAAACGTGAGGGACGAACCAAAGAAATCGACAGTGCCGAATTGGTACCGGGCGACCTTGTTATTTTAGACGCAGGCCGAATTATTCCCGCAGATTTACGTCTTTTGGAAACCGTAAACCTTCAGATTGAAGAATCATCTTTAACCGGAGAATCTCTGCCCGTTCATAAAAAAGCAGAAAGCGTTTTTGAGAACATCAAAATGCCGCTGGCGGAAATTGAAAACATGGCCTTTATGTCGACCATTGTCACTGCCGGAAGAGGTTTAGGAATTGTAGTCGATACTGGAATGACCACCGAAGTCGGAAAGATTGCAGATTTACTGGATACCGACTCCAACATTAAAACACCATTAGAAAAGAAACTCAGCGAACTCGGAAAATCACTCGGAAAAATTGCGGTCGGAATATGTATTGTGATCTTCGGAGTTTCCTGGCTTCAGGGGCGCGATCTGGCGGAGATGTTCCTGATTTCAGTCTCACTTGCTGTTGCTTCCATTCCGGAAGGTCTGGCTGCAATTGTCGCCGTTGTCCTTTCTATAGGAGTTACCGCCATGTCCCGCAAAAACGCGATTATCCGAAAACTTCCTGCTGTAGAAACTTTAGGATCCGTCAACATTATCTGCTCCGATAAAACCGGAACTTTGACGATGAATAAAATGACCGTGACTCAAATCTTTACCTCAGACGGTTTAATAGTATTGGATGAAACAGAAAACACCACCATTTCTGAATCGGCAAAATTACTGTCTGAAGGAATGATTCTCTGCTCCGACGCAACGCTAGAAAACGAAGAAGCAACAGGAGATCCTACCGAAATTGCCCTGCTTGTTCTGGGTGATCAACTCGGACTCGACCGCAAAATCTTAGGTCAGAAATATACACGTATCGGAGAAAATCCTTTCGACAGCAACCGTAAAATGATGTCGGTTCTGGTGAAATCTGAAAGTGGTTGCAGCGTTTTTACGAAAGGTGCTCTGGGCAGTCTGCGCACAGTAGCAACTCATATTTTTGATAAAGGAGATATTAGAGCCATTACCGAGGAAGACCTTAAGAATTTCAGTGAGGCAGCGATAAAAATGTCTGATAATGCTTTACGAACCCTCGTTTTAGCATTCAAACCTGCAGATGAAAATTTAGAACCGGAGGAAATGGAAAAAGATCTGGTACTCGTCGGTTTGGTCGGAATGATCGATCCCGCACGGGAAGAAGTAAAACCTTCGATAAGACTTGCCGCAAATGCCGGTATTAAAACCATTATCATTACTGGAGATCACAAGAATACCGCTTTCGCCATTGCAAAAGATCTGGAAGTTGCGGAAAGTATCGACCAGGTTCTCACTGGTCCAGAACTGGAGGAAATCAGCGAGGATGAATTCATTGAAAAAGTAAATAACTACCGAGTTTTTGCCCGCGTTTCTCCTCAACATAAAGTGCAGATCGTAAAAGCGCTGCAGGCCAACGAAAACATTGTTTCGATGACCGGTGACGGCGTGAATGACGGACCTTCGCTGCATATTGCAGATATTGGAGTGGCAATGGGAATTACCGGCACCGATGTGGCCAAAAACGCCGCCGATATGATCCTCACCGATGATAATTTTTCTACGATTGTTGTTGCCATAGAACAGGGAAGAAATATTTTTCAGAACATTAAAAAATCGGTCATCTTTTTATTGACCTGTAATCTGGGCGAAGTTTTGGCCATGTTTCTGCCCATCGCTTTTGGCTGGCCGGCTCCACTTATTGCGACCCAACTTTTATGGATCAACCTACTCACGGATTCTTTGCCCGCAATCGCCCTCGGAATGGATGGTGATGATCCTGACGTGATGCAGGAAAAACCAAGAGATGCCAATGAAAATTTCTTTTCCCACGGCGCCGGAACTCATGTGGTAATCGGCGGGATCCTTATCGGTCTCATAACTATTTTTGCTTTTTGGTACGGCTTTTACGAACTCGGTTACACTCCATTCATGAAAAATATTCCGGAGGAAGTCGTTAAAAATGCGAGAACGCTGGCTTTTTTGGTATTGGTATGTGCACAACTTTTCTATTCTTTCGGATTAAGAAACAGCAAAAAACCTTTCTATCAGATCAAAATTTTTGGAAACCACTATTTAAACGGAGCTATTTTACTGGGACTTTTCCTGCAGTTAATGTTGCTTTTTGTTCCGGTTTTAAGAAGCGCTTTTAAACTTCATATGCCCGACTCAAAAGGCTGGATCATGGCAATTTTGCTGGGTCTAGTTCCTTTGGTTACGCTGGAAATTTATAAGATGATTTTTGTAAAAAGAAAATAATTAAAAGCTTATCATCGAAGACTTAAAATTGACTCAGGAAAATTTTTAAAAAATAATTATTTTTGAGCTGCCGCGGATTTGCAAACCGTGACGACCATTTTTAAAAATTGAATTTCACATTAAAAAAAATCGCAACAAGATTGTCTGAATTAGCATTATTTCTCGACATGCTGAACTCAAAATTATCAGGTTAAGAAATAATTTTTTCCTTCAAAGGACTTCCTACCGTCATTGTGACCGATGTTGAATTCTTTAATTTAATTACCTACCCTTTTCGATACCAGTGAAAAATAACCGAGCCCAAAATCGGCATCAGAATACAGATAAAAAGCCACATCAATTTTCGCGGTGTAGAATAAGGACTTTTTACAATTTCAATAATGCTGAAAATTAGAACTGCGACAAATAAAATGATGAAGACGGTGTAATAAGTTTGAGTACTCATTGTGATTTTTGTCTTCTCTACTTTTGTTCTTAAAATAGAGGGATTGAGAAGACATTTTTCTCCAACTATTTAAACATTAAATTTTCCAAAATTTAATTTTCTATAATTAATACTACTCAAAATTACGAATTTGACAATTATCGATTGTAATTAAAACGATATTTATTATACATAGTTTATGTTTGCTTTAATCTATCGTTCTTAACATTTAATTCTAATTAGCATGAATAATTAGCGTTCAAGACCACTCGATATAGAGATAAAATGCAACAAATTTCTCTACCTGATCTAATTAAATTTAAGTAAACATAATAATAGTTGAGAACATTAACAATCTGTTTATCAGTATTTTAAGAAAAATCAATTTTAGAAATTCATGAATTTTACAATACTAAATTAATAGCGTGGAATTTTTTTTTCTACATTTGATTCATTAATAAAAATAATATGAAAAAAACCTTTACCAGCTTTATGTTTGTAACATTTTCTATGGTTGTAAATGCACAATCGGGAAGCCTAGACAACACCTTCAACGGGAACGGAATCGTTACCGGTAATTACACTTCAGGAAATAATTCCGCAGACGCAATGGTGGTTCAGCCCGACGGAAAAATAATCGTCGCAGGGGCAACCGGAGTATCTTCCAGCGTAAAAATTGGAGTCAGCCGATACAATGCCGATGGAAGTTTAGACACCAGTTTTGCCGATAATGGAAAAAGAGATTTCTCTTCAGGCTGGATTAAATCTTTTGTGAAAGACATCAAACTTCAGCAAGACGGAAAAATCGTTATGGGAGGATACCGCTGGAATAATTCTACCGGTGATTTTATCATGGTGAGATTAAATCCAGACGGAAGTTTCGATACGACTTTTGGAACAAATGGTATTGCCATCATCGACGGCGGCCAAACTGAAGTTGCAGAATCTTTCGACATCGATAGTAACGGTGACTATATCATCTCAGGCTACGTTGAAGATGATTTCGCGATGGCTAAAGTAAAAAGCAATGGTACTTTAGATATTGATTTTGGAAATGGTGGTTGGGTAATTACGCCTTTTTCAGATTTTGCAAGTTATAGCCACGATACTATCGTTAGTAGCACTGATGGAAGAATTATACTCGGCGGGATGATTTTAGACGGCTACCAAAATAAATATGAATATGCACTTGCAGTTTATCTTTCAAACGGAAATTTAGATACCACTTTTGGCGACCAGGGAATCCTGCACTTCCATGTAGGTACAGACAACGATTTTGGTATGCGAATCCTTCAGCTGAATAATGGCCAGATTTTAATCGGTGGTCATTCCTGGTATGCAACCAGTCCATTGCGCTATGAAGTTGCAGTGGCAAGACTTAATCCTAATGGAAGTCTCGATACCACCTACGGTACAAACGGAATTTTCAAAACTCGTTTGGTAGCAAATGGCACAAGTTACCTTTCAGGAATGACGCTTCAGGATGATGGAAAATTAGTTCTAACAGCGACTGCAAATGAAGCCGGTGATTACAATTTCGGTCTTGCACGTGTCACTGCAAACGGCCAGCTGGATACCACATTCGGTCAGGGAGGTACAATATTTACCGATATCCCGAACAGTACTTATGGTGAATCTTATAACGTAGGAATTCAGCCAGACGGCAAGATTGTGGTTTCGGGTGATACAGAATTACCTGGCTTGCCAATACAGTATTTTATTGCAAGATATAATGACAAAAATTTAGCCGTACAAAACGTAAAAAGTGCAGTAGCTCAACTATATCCAAATCCGGCTACAGATTATATCAATCTTGATTTTGCGAAGTCTGGAAAAGAATACGACGTAGAAATATTTAATATAGCTGGTCAAAAAGTAATGACTGCAACAGTATCGACCAAATCAGCGATCAACGTTTCTTCTCTGGTAAAAGGAAGTTACTTCGTAAGGTTAAACGACGGAACTAAAGCAACAACGCTACAGTTCATCAAGAAATAAAATTAAAGTAATTTGATCAGAAAACCAATGAGCGATCATTGGTTTTTTTTGTTTGAATAATTTTCGATCCCTCAATCAAGCCGTTTCAAAAATTTCAAACTAAAAATGGTAGTTTTGTAATCATTAGAAAATATCATGGAAAAACAGGAATATAAAATATACATCATCGGCGCCGGAGTAAGTGGACTGATCGCTGCTCAAACGCTGGAAAAACACGGCTTCTCTCCTACAATTATTGAAGCTACAGATTCTGTAGGTGGTCGTGTGAAAACCGATATTGTGGAAGGATATCAACTGGATCACGGTTTTCAGGTTTTGTTAACTTCCTATCCCGCTGCACAGAAATTTCTGGATTATGAAGCTCTGGAATTGCAAAATTTTCTGCCGGGTGCTGCCATTTTTAATAAAGGAAAGAAAAATCAGATCGGTGATCCTTTGCGCGACCTTTCTCTCCTAATTCCCACGGTATTTTCCAGCATTATTACTTTCCGCGATAAAATAAATATATTGCAGTTAAATCTTCAATTAAAGAAGAAAGATATCTCAGCAATATTTGCAGAGAAGGAAAAAACCACTTTAGAATATTTGAAAGATTTCGGCTTTTCAGATCAGGCACTTAGTCAGTTTTTCAGACCCTTTTTCAGTGGAATATTTTTAGACACACAATTGGAAACTTCGAGTCGAATGTTTGAGTTTGTCTATAAAATGTTCGGAACAGGCAGCGCTGCTTTACCAAAAGCCGGAATCCAGGCAATTCCAAATCAACTCGTGGAAAAATTAAAAACGACAAAAATTCTCTTTAACACTACTGCAAGTTCTGTAAAAGATGGCGCAATCACTTTAGAAAACGGCGAAGTTTTGGAAAGCGATTTTACGATCATTGCTACGGATTCAACAAACTTACTCCCACAATTAAATAAAGAACCGCTAGAATGGAAATCATGCTTCACCCTTTATTTTGAAACAGAAAAAAGAGTTATCGAAAAACCCCTGATCGGACTTTTACCTAAAGAAAAAAAGCTGATCAATAATCTATTTTACCATACAAGTTTAGGGACTTTCAAAAATGGTGGTAAAGAATTACTTTCCGTGACTGTTGTGGATGATCAAAATTTAAAAGGTGACGAAGTCACTGAAAAAGTGAAAAACGAATTAAAAGAACATTTTAATATTGAGGTTTTGAGATTGATTAAAATCTATGAGATCCCCAAAGCTTTACCAGATCTGAAAAACCTTAAATATAATTTGTCACCAAATGAAACTCGTTTCTCTTCTCAAATTTTCCTTGCGGGCGACACTTTACTCAATGGCTCTTTGAACGCGGCAATGCTGTCAGGTGAAAGTGCGGCACTTGCGGTTATTGAAGCTTTAAGCAAATAAATTGATAGTCTACAAATTTTAATATAGAGTCTAATTTCTACTTTTTTAAATTTCCGATTATATGAATAATTTTTACGCCTTTTTCTCGAACATCTTTAAGATCACAAAAGCATGTGGAAAAGTAATGGCTGCAATAAAAGAAAAGAAGATCGCATCAAATATCTTCTCATCTTTTAGAAAGTAGTAAAAAACGCCTATTCCGATCAAAGAGACGATCCAGTAAACGAAGGCTGATTTAAAATACAATTTGAAATTTTCGAAAGAATATTTGCCGTACAGAAATTTGATCTGATCATGCAAAGATGGGATGCTGTGCCATAAAATAAAATAAATGGCGAATCCCCAAATCAGACTTCCAAGTTTGAAGATCAAAGCAAAAACAATCAGGTATATAATTTCCGCCACCATGATTTTTTTGAAAGTCGGGATATAAAAATAATTATAGATCATCAATAACAATAAAGCCACTCCAGAAATAATTAATGGAGCCGGATTCGTCACCAGACTAATTTCATAATTCGTAATGCTGAAGATGATTTTCTGCACTTCAATGTTGTGAAAATAAAATAGAAGAAGAAGAATAAAACTGCCGTACACCAAGTAAAATACGGGCTTTCCCCATGTCCATTTGTAATTTTCTAAATCTTGAAAATGCTGTTCCCCAAAGTGATACGCACTGATCACGACAAAAATAATAAGAACGATCAAAGGTATTGTCAGAAATAAAATGGCCGAAATGAAGACGACCAAGACGTAAATTCCTAAAAAAGTCAAAAAGGATCGATTTTTATTGCCTTTCAAATTTTTAATCAAAACCAGATCGTTGGCGCCGTGCAAAATTCCGAAAGAAAATATAAAAATAAATCCGATGAGCGTTTGATCATCGCTGTTTAGTCTCGACGTAATCCACAAAGCCAGAAAACTGATGATGATCGATATTTTAGAAATTTCTTTCATTAAAAATGGTTTTGAGTATTACTTACGAATTTCCGCGAAAATTAAAATATGGTTTTACTCTATGATTTACCGAAAGTTAAACGCCATTAATTATGCGCAAAACAAACAGTTTATAGCTGATTTGCATAATTCTGAACAAATATACATTTTGGTAATTGAATCAAAAATGTAAAAAACGATTAATCATCTTATTATTGAACTTATTTATGATGGTATTAAACATTAATTAGTTGAAAAACAAACCATTATAGTTCTTTATACCGATAGTAAGATATCTTACTATATTTCATAAATAGGTAATATCTATTACTTAATATCGATTTTTGATGTACATTTGAGGAACAAAAAAAATTATAAATTATGACAAAGTTATTATTACTCTCCGCAGGAATTGCGAGAATGTTACCAGATGATTACACTGGATTCACCTTCTTTGTAGGTACAATGGCCATGATGGCCGCATCGGCATTTTTCTTTTTATCGCTGAGTCAGTTTGATAAAAAATGGCGAACCTCCGTTTTAGTTTCTGGCTTAATTACTTTTATTGCAGCAGTCCATTATTTTTACATGAAAGAATACTGGGGCGCATTTCATGAGTCTCCAACCTTTTTCAGGTATGTAGACTGGATTTTAACCGTTCCATTAATGTGCGTTGAATTTTATTTGATCTTAAAATTTGCGGGCGCAAAAATCGGTTTATTGTGGAAAATGATCTTCCTGTCTGTTGTCATGTTGGTTACAGGATATTTAGGAGAGACGATCTTCAAAGAAAATGCAGCGATCTGGGGATTGGTTTCTGGTATCGCTTACTTCGCCATCGTATATGAGATTTGGCTCGGTAGCGCTGCGAAACTGGCAAAAGCTGCAGGTGGTTCAGTTTTAGAATCGCACAAATTACTGTGTTGGTTTGTACTCGTAGGTTGGGCAATTTATCCGCTCGGTTACATGTTGGGAACTGATGGATGGTACACTTCAATCCTGGGAAAAGGCAGTGTAGATGTTGTATACAACATTGCAGATGCGATCAATAAAATCGGATTTGGATTAGTGGTTTACAATTTAGCCGTAAAATCTACCAAAGAAATTTAAACATCTTTCTGGAGTTTAACTCCCGAAATTACCGTAAGAACATCAGTTCTACTTCTAGCTTTATTTTTGTTAAAAAGGTTTATCGAACTTCGGTTTGGTAAACTTTTTTTATTTATAATAGAATTCAGTCTTAAACATTAAAATAAAGCTCATGAATTTTTAAATTTATTTCTTCGGATCATTCACATATTTTTAAAAAAACATGAGTTACGTTAAAGTTATCATAAAAATTTCTACAAGTTAATCTCGGTATAATAATTGTCGATTGCAATACGCAATTCACATTAAAATAAATATCAAAATGGCAAAACAAGACAAAACAGCAAATCCTGTAACTAAAAAAAATTCAGGAAAAATGGAGGCTAAAGGATTTCCAGCACCAAAACAACTTTCTGTTCCAACAGATTTAAAACCAGGCGAAGTACAAAATGTCGTCAATGCGGTGAATCCACTGATAGCTGATGCGTTCGCACTTTACACGAAAACAAAAAATTTCCACTGGCATTTGTCCGGTTCACACTTTAGAGATTATCACCTTTTGTTTGATGAGCAAGCAGAAGCGATCTTCGACAGCATCGACATTCTTGCAGAGCGCGTACGACGAATTGGAGGAACAACCATTCGAAGTATTTCGCATATTTCACAATTACAAACCATTTCTGATAACAATGACGATTTCGTAAGTGCACAAGATATGATCGCAGAATTATTGTCGGATAACAGTCATATTGCGAGTAATCAAAGAAAAGCGATCAAAACAACGGAAGACAACCGCGATTCGCCGACCAGTAATCTTTTGCAGGAACAATTAGATGCGACTGAGAGAAGAATTTGGTTTTTATTTGAGATCAGTCAGGGATTTGATAATTAAGAATTCAACACTTAGATTCTATACCAAGATACCTTCTTTGCTGAAGGTATTTTGATATTAAATTATAATTCAAAAAATAATAAGATGCAGGTAGCAGTTTGGGATACTTATGTAACAAAAAAAGATGGCACTGTGATGCATTTCGACATTATTGCGCCTTCTGAAATTCGGGATGAAACGATCATTCAGAATTACGGAAAAAACTATTTAAAATTTAAAGGGCAACCGGAGCAGTTGTTAACTTCGAAGGAATGCAGTTTTTGCCATATCGAAACGCTTCAATCACATTTTGAGGAGGAGATCAACCAAAACGGCTATTATATCCTAGAAATGGAAAATTGCAATTAACAGCGTGCTCATTTTTAAAGATATTCACGTTTAATCATTTAAAATAATAATATTATGTGGAAAGAAACCAATGGAAAACTTCATCAGACTTTTAAGTTCAAGGATTTTTCCGAAGCATTTGCCTTTATGACAAGAGTTGCACTCATCGCAGAAAGTCAGCAACATCATCCAAACTGGTCCAACGAATACAACAAAGTAGAGATCAATTTGTTTACGCACGACGCAGGAGATAAGGTCACCGAAAAAGATCATAAACTGGCCAAAGCGATCGACAAAATATTAGCATAAATTCTAACCTAAAGATTCTCCGGTAGAGTGCTCGTGGTTTTTTTGATCCAAAAAAAATTGCCGGATTTTCTTTTAATAAAAATGATACTATGAAAAAAATCTTAATGGTTTTAACTTCTCACGCAGAGCTACAAGATACAGATGACAAAACCGGACTTTGGATCGGTGAATTTACAGATCCTTATTACGAATTTATCGACAAAGAATACAAAGTAACACTGGCAAGTCCAAAAGGAGGAAAACCGCCCATTGATCCGATGAGTGCGTTAACTGAAAATATTACTTCTTCTAACAGGAGATTTCAGGAGGATCAACTCGCAAAAAAAGCGCTGGAAAATACGCACAAATTAGATGAGATCTCCGCTTCAGATTATGATGCGGTTTTTTATCCGGGCGGTCATGGTCCAATATTCGATCTGGCGACCAATGATTTGAGTGGACAATTAATTTTAGATTTTCTAAAAAGCGGAAAACCCGTCGCAGCGGTTTGTCACGGACCGGCTGCTTTAATTAAAGCCGCTGAACTAGACCCTTCTCTTTTAAAAGGAAAGCGTGTAACAGGATTTTCTAATATGGAGGAAAAATTGGCAATGCGCGCAAAAAAAATTCCTTATCAGCTGGAAGATCGCTTGAAAGAATTAGGTGCAGATTATCACAATGCACTTCTACCTTTTGCTTCTCATGTCGAAAGAGATGGACTTTTAATTACGGGACAAAATCCCTTATCAGCAGGACCAACTGCAGAAGCACTGATCGAACTTTTGGGATAGGAATTTTCTTTATGTTTAAAAATTACAGCCAATTAAGTTTGGCTTTTTTTTATCCGGAATTTTGTTAAAGTGTATGGATGATTTCCGATCCGGCGGTTTACAAAATTGCAGCACGGTTGAAGAAGAGCGTTTAATTTAGATACTTTCATTCCGTGAGCAAGATCATTGCCTACTAATTATTTTATTATTTTTGCATCCTCAAAAAACTCAATTTGAATCCATTTTCAAATCCGGGGTTATTTTACTTTTTTTAAAATTAAGAAAGTGAAAGTTTTATTTAAAAATGATCTTGTAAAAAGGTTGACCATCAATATATGAAAGCATTTCTCAATCTATTTGATTTTTCTCAAAAAATAAATTACCGAAACGAAGTTTTAGCAGGATTAACAGTTGCTATGACAATGATCCCAGAATCCTTATCCTTCGCGATCCTGGCTGGTTTCCCACCCTTGGTCGGTTTATACGCCGCTTTTATCGCCGGATTAATTACCGCAGTTTTTGGGGGAAGACCCGGAATGGTTTCTGGCGGAGCTGGTGCAACCGTAGTAGTCATCATCGCTTTAATGCGCTCCAACGGAATTGAATATGTTTTCGCAGCGGTCGCACTTGCAGGAGTAATTCAAATCTTAATCGGACTTTTTAAATTCAGCAAATTCATAAGACTGGTACCGCAACCTGTGATGTACGGTTTTGTAAACGGCCTTGCTATCATTATTTTCATGTCGCAATTAACACAGTTTAAAATCCTAAAAAATGGGCAGTTATCCTGGCTTAAAGGCGAAGCGTTAATGATTATGATAGGTTTAGTTGCCTTGACAATTGCCATCGTTGTTTTATTTCCGAAGATCACAAAAAAAATTCCTGCTTCTTTAGTTGCAATTATTGTTGTTTTTGCTTTGGTTGTAGGTTTTGGAATCAACACCAAAACAGTGCAGGATATTGCCTCCGTTGAAGGCGGTTTTCCTCCCTTCCATATTCCAAATATTCCTTTTAGTATAGAAGCTTTTAAGATCATACTTCCCTACTCCTTGATATTTGCGGCGGTTGGATTAACCGAAGGACTTTTAACTCTAAATCTTGTGGATGAAATGACGGGCACAAAAGGAAATGGAAACCGCGAATGTATTGCACAGGGAACTTCTAATATTGCAAACGGATTCTTTTTTGGAATGGGTGGTTGTCCCATGATCGCTCAAACTTTAGTCAATCTTTCCGCAGGATCCAGAGCAAGACTTTCTGGAATTATTGCTTCAGTCACCATTTTAATTATCATTCTTTTCGGCGCACCCATTATTGGCAAATTACCAATGGCGGCTTTGGTCGGAGTTATGATCATGGTCGCTCTCGGAACTTTTGAATGGGCAAGTTTTAAAATCATTAACAAAATGCCGAAACAGGATATTTTTATCGGGATTTTGGTTGCAGCAATCACTGTTTATCTCCACAATTTGGCACTGGCAGTTTTGGTCGGAGTTATCATTTCTGCCCTGGTTTTTGCGTGGGAAAGTGCAAAGAGGATCCGTGCAAGAACCCGAATTGATGATGCAGGAATAAAGCACTATGATATTTACGGACCGTTATTTTTCGGATCAGTTATGGCTTTTTCAGAGAAATTTAAGATTGCAGAAGATCCAGCTGAAATCATTATCAATTTTAAGGAATCCCGCGTTGCAGATATGTCGGCTATTGAAGCCTTGAATTCAATTACAAAAAAATACCTTGAGGCTGGAAAAAAAGTTCATCTTCAAAATTTAAGCGCCGATTGCATTCGACTTTTAAATAATGCCGAAGCGGTCATCGATGTGAATATTATGAAAGATCCAGAATATTTAGTAGCAGTGGAAGATTAATTATTTCCAAAATACTTTGACCTCTATCACATTTAAAAATTCTGAGGATGAAGTGAGGAAGATAGATTTATGAAAACGCTTCTAAGCAGAAACTTTTTAATTCCAAAAATAGGTTGAAAGAAAATTAACCAGTCTGTTCATATCCTGTCGCATGGAGAAAGCCAGTAAATATTTTAACTGGAAGAGAATCGGTTCAAATCCGTTTGCTAACTTCAGAAATTCCCGTTCCGGAATGATGCTGTAACATTTTCCCTGATGCATGATCTTCAAAGCGTGATCTCCCAAAGATACCGTCATACTCCCCAATTTTTTATAGAAAGTATATTCGCTTATTTTCACAAAACCGTCTTCTAACATTTCAGAAGTTAGTTTCGTAAAGAGTTTTTGTGCTTCCGGAGATAAATTCATGATATTTCTAGAACAAAGGTACAATTAACAGAAAACAATTAAAAATAATTATAACAATTTATTTAAGATCTGAATGATGATTAAACAAATCGTTTAGAATAAATAAAGTCGAATATTTTTTACGGATCAGACTTCAATAATAGAACATTCATTAAAATAGATGAAATCATCAATTAAATATAATTTAAATTTAAACTATCAATTAAAATTACAATTTTAGACTAATAAAAACTTTAAAACTGAATTACCTTTGATAAATAATTAATTAATCAATGTCAGACAAAGAAAGACAGATATTTCAGACCAATAACGCAAAACGTTACCGACTCACACAGTGGACAATCAGAGTCATTGGTTCCATTCTCCTTTTCGTATTAATAGTGGTCGGAATTGCGGTGGCAAGAGGAAAAAACCCTTCGATGCCACAAATGAATTCAATTCGCAAATCCTTTGAGTCGAAAATTAATCCCGATAACAAATTCACTTTAGCAACACCACTGAACAAAAAGTTCAAAGGTTTCAAAGATTTTCTGCAGAAGAGAATTCAGGAAGAAAAAAAACCGAGGAATGTTGTGAATGCACAATTGATCCGTGGCGCATTTTATGTTCCGTGGTCGCCGCTTTCGCTTTCTGATCTTCGTGCGAACGGAAGCAAACTTAATACGATTTATCCGGAATGGTTTTTTATCAATCCAACAACATTTCAACTGGATTCGCGCATCGATAAAGAGGCGCTTTCGGTCATGAAATATCATAAATTAAGTGTTCAGCCGATCCTGAATAATTTTATTTCTATTCCTGGGAAACAGGGAAATTTCAACGGAGATCTGCTTCACACCATTCTTCATAATCAAAAACTTCAAAATCAGCTGATTGGTCAGATCATCACGACCTTAAAAACAAATAATCTGCAGGGAATAAATATCGATTTCGAGGAAATGAAGGAGAATTCAGATGAGTTTCTGAACGCCTTTATGAAAAACTTATACACGCAGTTCAAACAAAACGGACTGATAGTTTCCATAGATATCATGGCAGATAACACCGATTATAATCACAATTATTTAAAAGATTATACCGATTATTTTATCATAATGGCCTATGATCAGTTTAATGATCCTTCACACGCAGGACCCATCAGTGATCAGAAATGGATCGAGAAGCAGCTGGATCAAATTGCAAAAGATATTCCTTCCGAAAAACTGATTCTCGGTGTTGGAGCATACGGAAGACAATGGATCACAGATGAAAATGGTAAAAGGACGGAAGATCTCACCTACAGCCAGGTTATCGATCGTGCAAAAATTTCGAAGTCTGATATTGATTTCGATGAAAATTCCTACAATCTCCATTATGCTTATAATTTTGCGGGAAGTGAAGATGAACCCGCTTCGAAAAACGATGTTTGGTTTACCGACGCTGCATCAGTTTATAATATCTTAAGATTTTCTGATGATTACCGGAATGCAGGAACTGCATTATGGAGATTAGGCAGTGAGGATCCACGAATCTGGTCTTTTTACGCGAGAGATCTCAGTACAGAAAGTTTAAATAAAAGCCCATATAATTTCACTCTGTTAGAAATGATGCCGCCGAATTTCAACAGCAAACCAACTGCAATTGGAAATGGGGAGATCATTAATATTCTCTACTCACCACAACAGGGTCGCACAAAAATTCTGGCCGATAAAAATGAAAATTTAATTGCAGACGAAACTTATTCACAATTACCATCTGGATTTCTTTACGAAAAATTTGCGGAGGATAGCTCAAAAATTGGTCCCGGTCATAAGATCATCTTAACTTTTGATGACGGCCCAAGTTCAGAATATACGCCCAAAATTCTGGATATTCTGGAGCGGGAAAAAGTTCCTGCAACCTTCTTCCTCATTGGTGAAAATGCCGAAGCAAATATTCCTCTGGTTCAAAGAATTAACCGCGATGGTTTCGAAATTGGAAACCATACGTTCACCCACGGAAATCTGGCAAAAATGTCTCCCGAAAGAGCTGCCTTAGAATTAAAAACAACCCGTTCATTAATTGAATGCATCACGGGAAAGTCGACTGTACTTTTCCGCGCACCTTATAATGCGGATTCTGAGCCTCAAACTTATGAGGAACTGGAACCTTTGGTACAAAGTAAAAGAGATAATTATATCGCGATCGGCGAAAGTATAGACCCGAATGACTGGGATCCCAAAATGAATGCAGATTCTATTGTGAACCGAACCATTCGTTTCGCGACACAAAATAATGCAAGCATCATTCTGCTCCACGATTCCGGTGGTGATACAAGACAGCCGACTGTAGATGCGCTACCACGGATTATTAAATATTTTAAGGACAGAGGCTGTAAGTTTACAACAGTTGCAGATTTGATGAAAGTTCCCGAATCTCAACTGATGCCTCCCGTACCAAGAAGCTGGAAAAATGATCTGAATTTCTTTTTTGCTGCGGCAAGTTACTGGATCGGACAGGTCATCTATTCCCTATTTTTACTTGGAATCATTCTCTCGATCAGCCGAATGCTTTTCATGGGTGTTCTCGCTTATCTTCAAACCAAAAGAGAGAAAAAACTGCGTGAAACTTTCAAAGGAATTCCTGCAGGTTTGCAAGTGAGCATCATCGTTCCGGCTTATAATGAAGAAGTAAATGCCATAAGAACGGTCGATTCTTTATTGAGTCAGGATTATCCGGATATTAACATCGTTTTTGTGGATGACGGCAGTAAAGACAATACGTTTGAAAATGTAAAAAAAGCCTTCGAAGGAAATCCGAAAGTAAAAGTGTTCACCAAACCAAACGGCGGAAAAGCTTCCGCTTTAAATTTCGGAATTTCAAAAACCGACTCCGAATTTATTGTGTGTATCGATGCAGATACGCAGTTAAAAACCGATGCGGTTACGCAATTGATGAATACCTTTTATTTGGCTGGAAAACCTAATGAAGTCGGTGCGGTTGCAGGAAATGTGAAGGTCGGTAACGAAATTAATATGATCACCAAATGGCAAAGTATTGAATACATTACGTCCCAAAACTTCGACCGTCGTGCATTTTCATTATTGAACTGTATCACGGTAATTCCCGGAGCATTAGGAGCTTTTAGAAGAAAAGCGGTTATCGAAGCAGGTGGATTTACGACTGATACCTTAGCCGAAGATTGCGACTTGACCATGAGATTGCATAAGCTGGGCTATATTATCGAACAGTGCAATGAAGCAATTTCTTACACAGAAGCACCTGAAACGATCGGTCAATTTTTGAAACAGCGTTTCCGCTGGAGTTTTGGGATCCTGCAAAGTTTCTGGAAACACCGCGATGCGATTTTCAGAAAAAAATACAAAAACTTCGGTCGGGTTGCATTACCCAATATTTTGCTCTACCAAATTTTACTGCCATTCCTGGCTCCACTCGCAGATTTACTTTTGGTAATGAGTTTAATTCTCTCCGGATTAGGTTTAATAGTCGCAGATCCGTATCACATTATTTTATACTATATCATCTTCTCCCTCGTCGATATATTAGGAGCTGCCATAGCTTTTGCCTTTGAAAAAGAAAAATTCAGCAAACTGGTCTGGATGATTCCGCAAAGGTTGATCTATCGACAATTGATGTACTATATTCTGTTTAAATCTTTCAGAAAAGCGATCAAAGGAGAAATTCAAAACTGGGGCGTTTTGAAAAGAACAGGGAATGTGAAAACGACGTAATTTTAATTAAAAACCTGGGGCATGTTCAAATACAAAAAATTATTTCCTCTTTTTCTCGTGCAGTTTTTCACTTGGTTGGGATTATTTTCGTTGTGGATCTATGCAACGCCGGTCATTACGAAATACTTTTTTACCACAGGAAATTCAGAGAGTTTCGATTTTGAAAACGGCACAAAATGGGTCGGGATCTGTTTTGCACTGTACAGTATTTTAGGCGCAAGTTTAACTTTCACTTTGCATAAAATTTTAAAGCGAAATTCGAAATATGCAGTGCACGCTGTCGCATTATTTTGTGGTGCCTTAGGTTTAATGTCTATGGGATTTATCCACTCAAAATATTTGTTATTGCTCTCATTTGTATTTATCGGGATCGCCTGGAGCAGCATCAGTACAACGCCGTATTTATTGGTTGGCGAAATGGCGCCCGACGAAGAGAATGAAAAATATTATTCGGTTTTTAACTTTTCTACCGTCATTCCGCAAGCTGTTGCGGCATTTTTACTGGCTTTTATGACGAAACAATATTTTCATGGTGAAATGATAGAAACTATTTTTGCAGGCGGCGTTTTTATGTTGATCGGCGCCGTAATTTCACTCCTTATTTATTTTAAAGAACCGAAGATTAAAGAAAAAATTAATGATTAAAAAAATAGAATTATTTTTCAAAAAAAATCTTTCAAAAATAAAATGGCAGGAAATTCTCGCCGTCTTAATTTTATTTCTGGCTTTCGTCTTTTTTAGAAGTGAAAGAAAGGAAATGTCCTCTATTCTGTCACAACTTCATCAGGCAAAACCAATCTGGATCTCTGCCGGAATTTTCCTCACCATTATTTACGTTTTATTGCAGGCATTCATGTATATGGCGAGTTTCAGAGCGGTGGGCATCAAACTGAAACTTTCAGATGCGCTGGAATTATTTTTAAAAAGAAATTTCCTGAGCGTTTTTCTTCCTGCAGGCGGAATCAGTTCTCTGGCTTATACGCCGCGACAACTTCAACGAAAAGATTACGATAAAAACAGCATTCATAAAGCAAGTGCCATTTACGGATTTGTCGGCATTGTGACTGTTTTTCTTGTGGGTATTCCTGTTGTTGCATATGCTGCTCTCGTCAATAAAAATTTTGGAAATTCCTGGATGTGGTTGCTGGGAGTTGGGATTTTTATCGCGCTGGTTTTTTGGATGGTGAACTCCCTTCGAACAAAAGGAATTCTTTATCAATTTTTAGAAAAACGCGTTCCGAAGAAAATTAGTGATATCGACGAATTTTTTGGTGGAGAAATTCACAAAAAACACTTTTACATTACCGTTTTAATTTCAGTTTTAATAGAGTTCTGTGGGATTTTTCACCTCTTGATCGCGATGTTTGCATTTGGTGCAGAAGGATCTTTTTCTGCGGCTGCAGTTGGCTATACTATTTCGGTTTTACTGATGCTCGTTTCCCCATTTTTACGAGGTTTAGGTGCCGTAGAATTCACACTGATCTATATTCTCGCAAGCTTCGGATTCTCGCACAGCCAGGGTTTAGGAATAACCTTGCTTTACCGGGTTTTTGAATTTTGGTTGCCTTTGCTTCTGGGATTATTTGCTTTTATCTGGAAAGGGAGAAAAATAGTCGCGCGAATTTTTCCCGCACTCGCTATTTTTATTTTAGGACTCATTAATATTATTTCGGTCATCACGCCACCAATAAAACACCGGCTAAAACTGGGAAAACTTTATCTCTCTGAAGATACGATCCACTTCTCAAAAATACTGACTTTGGTCGCAGGAATTCTTTTATTGGTGACGGCTGCATACCTATTGCGGGGATTAAAACGCGGTTGGTATTTTGCGATGATCCTTGCCGTAATTTCATTTTTTGGAAATATCATTAAAGCTTTAGATTACGAAGAAGCATCTTTTGCTTTGTTCATTATTTTACTTTTACTGATCAGTCGGAAAGAATACATATTAAAAACAAACAGAAAATATTTGAAACTGGGTTTTTCCTGGTTAATAGGACTTTTGATCAGCGTAGTCATCTTTAATTTTCTCAGTTTTTATTTCATTGATAAACGCCATTTTGGGATTGATTTTACCTGGAGCGAATCACTGTATTACACGATTCATAGTTTTCTTCTTTTTCAGGATAGTGGATTGGTGCCGAAAACCGGATTTGCGCGGGATTTTGAATACATCAACGTTTTCCTCGGAATCGTTTCCTGGTTGCTCCTTATTTTTTCCCTGTTTAATGTTCGGCAATTAACAAAAAGTGATGATCGTTCAGGTGATTTTCAAGATGCCCAAAATTTAATGGAAACCTACGGAACTTCAGCGCTTGATTTCTTTAAAATAGCCAAAGACAAACAGTTTCATTTTTCCGATGAAGTAGAAGGTTTCATTTCTTACCGCATTGCAAATCATTTTGCCATCGTTTTAGAAGAACCTGTTTGCGACGAAGAGCATAAAGAAAAACTAATTGAAGAGTTCGAAGATTTCTGTAAAAAAAATGGTTTAAAAACTATTTATTATCGAATTGATGAGCAAAGTTTATTTCTCTTTAAACCTTTTAAAAAACAGAAATTATTTATTGGTCAGGAAGCGATCATGAATATCGAAGACTTTAAACTGGAAGGAAAAGACAGAAAAACTTTAAGAAATGGACTGAACTCTTTATCTAAAAAAGGCTACACCTCCGAGATTTTATACCAGCCTCAAAATGAAGAAATTTTAAATGAAATTCAAAGTATTTCCGATGAATGGTTAAAGGAATTTGATAAAGAAGAAATGGTATTTTCACAGGGAATGTTTGAGCGATCTGAAATAAAAACGCAGGATTTGATCGTTATTAAAGATGAAGCTGGAAAGATAGAAGCATTTCTAAATGTTATTCCAGATTTTGCGCCCGATGAATGTACATATGACCTGATCCGAAAGACAGTAACTGCGCCAAATGGAAGTATGGATGCCATGATTGTAAAACTCGTGGAGTATGCGAAGACCAAAAAAATGCTTTACATCAACCTGGGATTAACACCTTTGGGCGGAATGAAGCAACCCGACAATACGGCAGAAGAAATTTTGAAATTTGTTTACAACCGGATCGGAAGTTTCAAACATTATCAGAGTCTGCGCGATTTCAAAGAAAAATATGCAAACCAGTGGGAAAATAAATATTTGATGTACAGTAACGATTTTGATCTGTTGCAAATTCCGGCAGCTTTAAATAAAATTACTAAACCGCAATGAAAAAGTTAGTAAAAATTCTGAGTCTAACTGCATTATTCCTCCTGTTTTCATGTTCGGATGACAGTTCATTTCCCGTGACAGAATGGAACAGCAACAGCAGCAAACCGGTTATTTTCTACGTAAGTGGTGATGCGGGATTCAACACTTTTTCAAAAACATTTGGCCAGGAACTTCACCGTTATGGCTACGATGTTTTTGCACTGAACACGAAGAAATACTTCTGGAATAAAAAAACACCATTAAAAGCCTCACAAGATTCAGAAAAATATTTGAAAGAGATCACCAAAAACCGTACAAATAAAAAAATCATCATCATCGGATATTCCTACGGCGCAGATGTTTCGCCTTTTATTTACAACCGTTTCGATACGGAATTTCAGAAAAATATTCAGCAGTTGATCATTATTGGTCCATCGCAGGTAAATGATTTTGAAATTCATCTGGAAGAATACATAACCGGTCACATGGAGCATGGATACAGTGTTACGAACGAAATTAACCAGATAAAAAACGTGCCTTTCACTTTGGTTGTAAGTGATTTCGAGAACAGATATTTTCCGCGAAAAGAAATTACGCTCCGAGGTTATCGGTTTCTTCATATTCCGGGTGATCACCATTTCGGAGGCAACACTAAAATGCTAGCCGATACGCTCGTAAAATACTTTTAAAATTCAATTCAATGTCGAACAAAACCTCACAACATATCTTACCAACTGCGTCAAATCTCTTGGGTTTCTGTCTTATTGTGATCACTTCATTACACATCAGTTCCTCTACAAAAAGTTCTGTTCTAGATGAATTTACAAGTATCGTCGCGGTTTTGCTCTGTTTTTCTGTAATCCTGTCTTTTGCTTCTATTAAAACTGAAAACAAGATACGCATGCGCCGATTTGAATTAATCGCCGAAATTTTGTTTGAGGTAGCCATTGCAGGAATTGGCTTAATAGTGCTCGTTATTTTGAGAAAATTTTGGTTTCAGTAAACTGAATGTTGATAAGGCATTTCTGATTGAAAACTTCTCAGTAAAAAATCAACTTGATATCGAAATCCTGCTACTATTTCATTTTAGTTTTCCTCAAAATTTTTCTTCAACATTATTAATATTTCGGAAAATCCCCTTATATTTCACTCGGATTATTCTATTAAAAAACATTTCAAAATGACCAAAGACGAACTCTTAAATAAAGCCATGAAAATCGCTCAGAAGGCTCATAAAGGACAAACTGATAAATTTGGCACCCCTTATATTGGACACGTTATCAGAGTGATGAATTCCGGGAAAACGTACGATGAAAAGATCGTGGGAGTTTTGCATGATGTGATTGAAGACTGCCCCGAAATCACTTTAGATTATTTGTTGGCAGAAGGTTTTCCGAATGATCTTGTTTTCGCGATCGAGTGTTTGACGAAACATCCGGAAGATCAGGATTATATGGAATTTGTAAAACAGACCGAAAAATCCCCACTTGCAGTTTCGGTGAAAATGAATGATCTGCAGGATAATATGAATCTCACAAGATTTAACCGACCGATCACAGAAAAAGATATGATCCGCCTGAACAAATATTTGACGGCTTATCTTTATTTAAAGGAGAAATATTAGCAATTCACTTCCGGGAAAATTCCCAATATACTTTTTTTGTCTTTTGAAAAATTAGAAAATAAAACTTTTGCGGCTTTTGTGGTTTACAACTTGTCAGTTTCTACTCAACTGTTTTATCAGAATCGCTTAAAAGATTATTTAAATCAGAAAGTTCAGTCTCCGTTAAATCACGCCATTTCCCAACCGGAAGATCGAGTTTGAGATTCATGATTCGGATGCGTTTCAATTTTTTCACTTCATAACCACAAAACTCACACATTCTACGGATCTGTCGGTTTAAACCCTGCGTCAAAACAATTCTGAAAGATAAATTATCGATCTGTTCTACTTCACATTTATTCGTCACCGTATCTAAGATCGGAATTCCGCCCCGCATTTGCATAAGGAATTTTGGAGAGATCGGCTTGTCAACTCTTACGATATATTCTTTTTCGTGGTTGTTTCTGGCGCGCAAAATCTTGTTCACAATATCACCGTCATTTGTCAGCATAATTAAACCTTCGCTCGGTTTATCTAAGCGTCCGATGGGGAAAATTCTTTTCGGATGATTCACAAATTCAACGATATTATCGAGTTCCCTTTTGGTATCGGTCGTGCAAACAATCCCAACCGGTTTATTCAAAACGATATAAACTGGTTTTTCCTCTGACTTTTTGATGGAAATTCCGTCCACAAAAATTTCATCCTGGTCGGAAACCTTAGTTCCCATTTCGGGAATTGCTCCATTAATGGTAATTCTACCTTGTTCCAATAAACGGTCGGCTTCTCTGCGCGAACAGTAACCAACTTCTGAAAGATATTTATTTATGCGTGTCTGTTCCAATTGTATTAAAGATTTTTGTTGCTAAAAAGGATTATTCCGTAGGATAATCCTATAAAAATACTGGCATTTCCATCGATGATCTGATCGTCTAAACTCAATTGAAACTGATGACCGAATCTTTTACTTAAAGGTTCGGTTTTACCAATTCCAATACCGACAAATCCAGCCTTTTTTGCTGCAGTATGATTTATTTTGGTGCCAAAGTTAGCGAAAAGATAAACAAGATCATCCGTTTCAGGGTCGTTGATATAGAAATTAGGTTGAATTTTATAATAGAGCAAATGAAAATTTGGATCGATGTAACTGTATCGCAAACCGCCACTTACCGAAAACCAAGTTAAAGGTTGATAACCTGCTAAAAGGCTGAAACCATAATTAAATTTTCCAGGAGGAAGCTGACTTTTTTCGTAATCATTTTGCGCCTGATTTTCGCGAATAATACTTCCTAAATCAAAGCCGATATTCGCATCGATGGTAGTAAAAACTCCTAGTTTTGTCGTTTTTTTCTGAGCGAAAAAGAAGATCGATGTGGTAAGAAAAATGAGTAAAATTAATTTTTTCACTCTTTATTAAATTTAAAATCGTTTTGCAGATAATCTGAACTTGCATTCTCAATCGTGTAACCGCCAATTTTAGTTCTTCTTAGATTTGTTAAGTAGGCTCCAACTCCCAATTCCTGACCGATGTCGTGCGCTAAACTTCGAATATATGTTCCTTTTGAACAACCAACCGTAAATCGGACGAAAGGCAATTCGATTTCGATATCTTTGATGTAATTAATGGTGGTTTTGCGCCATTTCATTTCCACTTCTTTTCCTGCTCTGGCTAAATCGTACGCACGATTTCCTTCAATTTTAATCGCTGAAAAAATGGGTGGTTTCTGATCGATCTCACCAAGGAATTTTTCTAAAGTTCCCTTGATCTGCGCTTCCGTGATTTCTGAAATATCCTGTTGAAAAATCTCGGGTTTTTCGGTGTCGTAAGATTCTGTTTGCACGCCTATTTTTATTTCGGTGAAATATTCTTTGGGTGCATCCTGAATTTCAGGAATAATTTTGGTGAATTTTCCGGTGCAGACGATCAATAATCCTGTTGCTCTTGGATCTAAAGTTCCAGCGTGACCGATCTTAAATTTCTTTGGAAGATTAAATTCGCTTTTGAGTTTGTATTTGAGTTTGTTGACGGCTTGAAAACTCGTCCAGTCCAGAGGTTTGTCTAGGAGAATTATTTGTCCGGAAAGTAAATCTTCGTCTGTCATTTAAAATAAAATTTGGTAAGAATATCCCAATTGCAGCCCGACCTGAGTGGATCCCGATGTAAAATCGGGAGGGAACGGAGGGCGGAAATGTCTGCCCAAAAAAATTATTGAAACTGTGTAAAATAAATCAGCAAAACGATTCCCACAATAATTCTGTACCAACCCCAAGGTTTGAATCCGTATTTATTGAGCAAACTGATGAATGATTTTATAGCGATCCAGGCAACGATAAATGCAACTACATTTCCGAGGAAAAAGAGCAAAATATGATGATTGTCTGCCATTATCATTTTGTATCCTTTCATAGGATTTGGCGTTCCTTTTCCCCAGGTTTTCACGAAAACTGAATAAACGGTTACTGCTAACATTGTTGGAACGGCCAGGAAAAAAGAGAATTCAGCCGCAGCTTTTCGGGTTAAACCCTGCGTCATTCCACCGATAATTGAGGCTGCACTTCTACTCGTTCCGGGCATCATCGCGAGACACTGCCAAAAACCAATGATGACGGCTTTTTTGATGGACATTTCTTTTTCATCGTGGATGACAGGATTTTTGAACCAATTATCGACGAACAACAAAACGATTCCACCTAAAACAAGCATGGAGGAAATGGCGACTTGATTACCGAGAACGGCTTCAATTTTATCATCGAATAAAAATCCTAAACCTAAAGCGGGCAAAACGGCGAAACCTAATTTGTAATAAAATTTTAGATTAGAAAAATCAAAAAACTTCTTCCAGTAAGCTGCAACGACTGCTAAAATAGCTCCGAACTGTATCGAAACCTGGAACATTTTTAGAAATTCAGATTCTTCCATTCCCATCAAATTGGCGGCAAAACCCATGTGTGCGGTGGAAGAAATCGGCAAAAATTCGGTGAGACCTTCGACAATTGCAAGGATGATCGCTTGAAGTGTATCCATATGATAGTTTTAAAAAAAAACTTTGTCAAAGATCTTAACTTTGACAAAGTGGTGAATATTTTGAGTGAAAATCAGACTTTTTTTCGCTTGAGTATTGCGTAAACTTCTACTGCGAAACCGGCGATGACCAACATGGGTGCGATACGGATTCTGCGGATGGAGAAAATTCCTTCGTTCCAGACATTTGGATCGTATTTTCCATCAACAGTATTTGCGTCGGGTCCCATCATTAAAAGGAAACCTACGACAATTAAAGCCAAACCGATCAACATGAATTTATAATTTTCCTTGCCGAAATAAAAGGTGTTTTCAGGAACTGTTTTGACTTCTTTTTTTCCGTAATTATCAGCGGAAAATTTTTGATTTTTTTTGCTCATTTTTATGAATAATAAAGATCATCTACATTAGATCTGAGGAATTTCCAGGTGGCGAAAATAGTGCTGAGAACGGTAATAATTACGCCCAACAAGAAAATTCCGACCACTAAAATAATCAGTTGATTATTGTCTTGTACAAACGGAGTTCCGATCTGGGTGATAAAATAATACCATGCTCCAAAAAGAACGGCTAATCCGATGACTGCGCCAACTACACCAAGAATTATTGCTTCTTTAATAAAAGGTTTTAGAATGAAACGCCTTTTTGCTCCAACCAGTTGCATTGTTTTGATAATGAATCGCTTAGAGAAAATTTTGAGTCGAATCGAGTTGTTAATTAAAACCACCGCTAAAACGAGGAACAGAATTGAAAATCCTAAGATCCATTTTAAAATATTGTTCAGATTGTTATACACTTCAACCATCAAAGTGCTGTTGTTCTTGACATCCATAATTCCGGGTGTCGCCTTTATTTGCTTGATGGCTTCATTGATTTTCGCAGGATCCACGTATTCCGGTTTCAGTGCAATTTCTACAGAGGAAGGGAAAATATTTTCTTCGAAAAGTGCGCTGGATTCGATTCCCATACTTTTTCTGGCTTCTTCAGCCGCCATTTCCCGAGAAATATAAGTGGCCCGTTTTACGGGTGCTAAAGTTTGAATTTTTTTGAAAGCATCATTTTCCTGCTTCACGATCTTCACGGAATCCTTTGCATCAAAATTTTCGTCAAAATAGGCATTCACGACCAATTGTTCTTTGATGTAATCGGAATATTTTTGAGCATTGATGAGGATAAGACCCATTAATCCTAATAAAAATAACACCAGAGCAATACTTACCACAACGGTAATATTACTGGAGCGAAGCCGTCTTTTGTTAAAATCTTCAACTGTCTTTGCCATTAAATAATAAATTTCTGCTAAAATAGAAAAAATCTTCCGTAATTTGCCGAGAATCCTAGAAAATCGGTGTTAAAAAAAACATAAAGAAAATACTTTTTAACGCAGATTTTTCCTTTTGAACATTGAATTTATGAACGTAAAAGCAAAAAAATATCTCGGCCAACATTTCCTTATGGACGAAAATATCGCAAAAAATATTGTTGAGTCACTTTCCTTTGATCAGTACCAAAAAATACTGGAAGTTGGACCAGGAATGGGCGTTCTTACGAAATATCTTCTGGAAAAAGATTCAGAAATTTTCGTAGCGGAAATTGATAAAGAATCTGTTGATTATCTGCAGAAACATTACGCAAAACTAGACGATCAGCATATCATTGGAGATTTTTTGAAATTGAATATTGAAGAAACTTTTGGCGATCAGGTTGCGATCATTGGAAACTTCCCGTACAATATTTCTTCTCAAATTTTATTTAAAATCATCGACTATTACGGCCACGTTCCGGAAATGGTAGGAATGTTTCAGAAGGAAGTTGCAGAACGAACTGCGGCTGTTCCACGTACAAAAGCTTATGGAATTTTATCAGTTTTAGTTCAGGCTTTGTATGATGTGGAATATCTTTTTACGGTACACGAAAATGTCTTTAATCCACCACCGAAAGTAAAATCGGGTGTTATCAAATTGACAAGAAATCCGAAAGAAGGTTTGGTTGGCAACGAAGTTTTATTTAAGAAAATTGTAAAAGCTGGCTTTGGACAAAGACGGAAAAAGCTGTCAAATTCTCTGAAAGTTCTAGAAATCCCGGAAGCTTTGCAAACGCATATCTTTATGGATAAACGAGCGGAAGAGTTATCGATCCAGGATTTTATTTCGTTTACAAAGGAATGGAAAGAAGCGTCGGCGAATTAAAAATAGATCGTGTTTGAATGCCTAAGTTGTTGAATGTTTGAGTAATTCTTTTCTGATCTGAGGAAATTTTACATTACATTCAAACTGCAATACCGTTATCATTTTGAATTATTATCCTGTTCTTTTTTAAGATCCTCTAATTGAGTGTGAAGTTTTGCAATGATCGCACGCATTTCCCTAATATCACTTTTATTGGATGAAACGTGGCTTTTAAGCATTACATTTTTGGCGCGTTCGTTGTGATCTTCTTCATCTTCATCCTCCGCGATATCTTCAATGTCTTCCTGGATGTCATCAATATCAACACTAATTTCTTCAATATCTTCGCTGATCTCCTCAATATCTTCACTAATTTCTTCGATATCATCCTGAATTTCTTCAATGTCTTCGCGGATGTCTTCAATATGCTCATGACTTCTGTTCACGGACATCTGGATAAAAATGGCGAGGTAAATTGCTTCCAAAGATAATACGGTGGTTAAAATTAAGAGCATTTTATCTACCGCGACAATTCCAAAAACAGGCAGTAAAAAAGCGATCAGGAATACGATGGAATGGACAATAAGTGAAGGAATAGAACCAATCCACCACATGACCCAGTCGGTAATTTTCTCTAAAAATTTTATATTATTTTCGCGCAATTCGGCTCTGCTGATTTTTTCCATAAGAGCGCAAATTTAGTTAAAAATCCTTGGAAACTCCCAAACCAAACAGCGCAAAATCGTAAAGAGCAGGATCTTCGGGATTAAATTTTCGTAACACCAGATCCATTTCCTCCACGGTTTTCCAGTCGTTTTGTTTTCGTTGGATGATGTTGATCTTGCGGGAAATGTTACCGGTGTGAACGTCCAATGGAACAGATAAATAGCGCTGATCAATGTTTTTCCAGAGGCCGAAATCGACGCCTTTTCGGTCCTTGCGAACCATCCAGCGCAGAAACATAATCAGTCTCTTTGCTGAAGAATTTTTATAGGTTGAACTTACGTGCTTTTTGCTTCGATGGATATTTTCTCCAATAAAATTTTCGCGGAACCGGTGTAAAGCGTGGTAGAAATTTTGTTCGTCATTTTGTATTAGAAAGAAATTTTCTAAACTGTCATTTATAGAATAAAGCCGTTTTAAATTTAGGATAAATTCCCGAAAATCTTCTCCCATAAAAGTTCGGTGAACAGTCATTTTCTCTAAAGACTTCAACTCTTTCCCGGAAACATTTTTTATAAAATCAAAAGGAGAATTTTCCATAAAATTCAGCATCTTCTCGGCGTCGTTGATAATGGATTTTCGATTTCCCCAGGAAATGGTGGCGGTGAGAAATCCGACAATTTCAATATCCTGTTTTAAAGAAAAACGGTGCGGAATTGAAATGGGATCGTCGTCGATAAAAGAAGGATTATTGTAGAAATCTGCTTTTTCGTCGAGGAAATCTTTAAGTTCGGGCAAGGTCATTTTTGGTATTGAGTGATTGTGTTTTTGATTTTTTGAGTATTAATTAAAATTTTCTCAGAAAAGAAATTCTGGACTAAGAATAAGTTCAAGTAATGCTAAACTTCCAATCCAATTCTACATTCTCTGCGATATCATATTTTGCCTTAAGTTTTTCAACAAAGATTTTAAAGTCTACAATATTTTGAATGCTACTTTTTGGAATAATGACACTTTCCAAAGTTTTTAATTTCAGAAAATAATAATTGGCAACTTCATTAATTTCCACAAAACTGTCAAAATTAAATCTTGATTCTCCAACCGAATTTTTAATGATAAGTTGATCGCTATGAAATTCAATCGAAGTATTTAATCCAATCCTCTCTTTAAAATTTTCTTCAATAAATTTTTTGTAATGTGATTTAGTTAGCCACTTCAATAAAAAAGGAAATGAAATTACGAATATCAAAAAAGCCGGGATGAAAAACCATAGCGCGAATTTATTTCTATTGTAAATATTAAGTACAAAGATAACGAAAGCAACGGAAATCCAAATATAAGTCTGTCGGATAACTTTAGGGAGTTTCTTATTTTTCGATTCTGCATATAAAAGATAATGCAAAAAATCCTCTTTCGTTAAACTGTAATCAATAATCATTTCTCAGAATTTTCTTTAATCAACAAAGGACTTTTTTCAAAATTAATTCTATCCAATCTTCACCGCTTCCAAAGCTTTTGGTAAAAAACTGTTCGGGAAAACTTCGCGGGCTTCATCGGTGAAAACGCTTAAGTCTCCGTAACGATTGGAAAAATGTCCTAAAATCAATTTTCCAACATTGGCTTTTCGGGCGATTCTTGCAGCTTCTAAAGCCGTTGTGTGTCCGGTGTAATCTGCCATTTCTTTCAGATCGTGAAGGAAAGTGGATTCGTGATAAAGCACATCAACATTTTCGATGATAGGAATTACGTCTTCCAAATATCTCGTGTCACTGCAGAAAGCATAAGAAACTGATCTGGTTGGTTCATTGGTCAAGATCGAATTTTTTAAAACATAACCATCGCTTAAAATAAAATCTTTGCCGAGTTTTAAATTATGATAATCGCAGGTTTCTATTTCGGAATATTTTGAAACTTCCTGCATATTGAGATGGCGTTCTTTCGGTTTTTCCCTGAAGAGATAGCCGTTGCAATAAATGCGGTGATCAAGCGGAATCGTAAAGACTTCTACCCGATTGTCTTCATAAATTTTCTCAGAAGTTTTGCCACTAAGTTCATGATAAATAACTTCAAAACCACGATGCGTTTCGGTGAGTCGAAAAATGGTTTCCATCATTTCTTTGATGCCTTTTGGACCGTAAACATTGAGAGGCATGTCGCGACCTAAAAGTCGGAAAGAAGCAATTAATCCGGGTAAACCAAAACAGTGATCACCGTGAAGATGAGAAATAAAAATATTATTGATCTTAGAAAATCTGGCTTTGGCTTTTCGAAGCTGAACCTGTGTTCCTTCGCCGCAATCGATGAGGAATGCACGTTCTTCCATTTCCAGAAACTGTGCAGTTGGGGAAGAAGTGATGGTGGGAATTGCGGAATTAAAGCCGAGAATTGTTAAATAAGTGCTCAAATCTTAGGATGATTGATGTTAGATGTTCGGTGATGGATGTCTGATGTTGGTTATTTAATTTTTACAAATTTAATGATAATTTGGGGACTTTGGGAAGAAGAAACAAAATGGGATTTTAGCCCCGATTGAACGGCGTGTTTGAGCTCTCCCGATCTTTCAGGAAGCGAGTAGTGAAAGCGGGTTTGATCTTCCAGAAAGAAAACGGACTCGTTGCTCCCAAAAAAAATCCCGAAAAATTAATTTCGGGATCTTATTATTGAATTGAGCACTTATTTTTTTAATGCTTTGAATCTGATGAATGAAACTGCGGAGAGCAAAAGCATACTTCCTAAACCGATGTAAACCCAAGCTGGAACGGGAACCGGATCTCCTGCGGCGTAAGAATGTAGTCCGCTTAAATAGTAATTTACTCCGAAATACGTCATTACCATGGAACAGAATGCGAACATTACTGCAACGTGGAACGACCATCTTCCGCGCAATCCCGGAACAAGTCTCATGTGTAAAACAAAGGCATAAACCATGATGGAAATAAATGCCCAGGTTTCTTTTGGATCCCAGCTCCAGTATCGTCCCCAAGATTCATTTGCCCAAATCCCACCTAAGAAATTACCAACCGTTAAAGCGAAAAGTCCTATTGTTAAAGACATTTCTGAAACGATGGTGAGTTCTTTTAAAGTAGAATCATGGTGTAAATGATATGATTTTTTATTCGAGATAATGTAAAAGACCAAAGTGATCACAGCGATAATCATCGACAAGGCAAAAAAGCCATAACTCGATGTGATAATTGCCACGTGAATGATGAGCCAATAGGATTTTAAAACAGGAACGAGCGGCGTAATTTGCGGATCCAAAGCGGAACCACCATGTGCAAATCCCATCATAATCACGGCAACCATAAATCCGGCTGCAGGAATTAAAGCGTTTGAAACATTATTTTTGTTTATCGTTTTATTTAAATCTTTTTTACGGTTGAAATTAGGTTTACCAAATCCGAAATAGAACATTAAACCGGCAGAAATTCCGATCCAGCTGATGAAGATAATGGCTTCGTAACCGTTACTCCAGGGAGCGTGTCCTGACAAATACCATCTTGAAACCAAGCCAAGGAAATGCGCGGTATAACCCACGATCCCAATTGCGATAATTCCTTTAATGACTTTATTCAAAATTTTGTTGGGTTTGAATAATTCAATAAAACCTAAGACCAAAAGCAAACCTCCGATCAATGTATAGAAGATAAGTAGTTTGAAATTCAGGTTGACTTTATTCATGAACACTTCCAGCTTCACTTTTGACTCGGAAGGAACTACATTTTTACCCCAGGTATTTTGGTACTGCTCTAACTTTTTGAGTTCAGCTCCTGCTTTATTCCAGTCGCCATTTTTCTGTGCATCTAAAACACTGGAGAAATAAGGACCCATCACTTTTTGAGAAGCTTCGTCTGGTTCGAAATTTTGATCTAACCAGGAATGCCATGTATTATTTGGATCATTTTGAACCGGTACGATCCGCATCAACTGACCGCTGAAAAATTCATTGAAAACCTGTACTCTGTCATTTACCGCAATAACTTCTTTATCATAATTGCTTTGATCGGCAGGTTTTTTTCGGAAAGCGATGTTGTAGTCATCTTCCAAAACATAATGAAGTTGTCCGCTTGCATCTGCGGGAAACATTTGCATTAATGAAGTGTACCCTTCTTCATTGGCTTTTGTTTTTTTCTTTAATTCATCGCCACCTTTTGCACCAACTTTGATCATCGGAACCATGGTCCAGCTCGCAGTATCGGTGTTGATGGATAAAAACCACTGATTAGCATCCAGGGATTTTCCATCAGTTCCTGTAAATGAATCTTTTTTGTATAATTTTCTTAAAACATCTAGAGCCTGCGTATTCATAGGAACAATTCGACCGTCGTAGTTTTGTACTAAAAGATAGGCAAACTGATCAGCATGTTCTTTTGAAATTTTATTTTTCCCGATGATCTCATCTGCGGTGATCGGTTTTGGTGATCTTAAGCCTAAAGAATTTTGGGATTCCTTCTTTGGCTTCCCTTCCTCCATTAAAGCTGCATCAGCATTTCCGTGACCATGACCATCTGCGGCGGAATGTGCCTGTTCTTTCGAACCGTCGGTTCCGTGAGTATCAATATATTGGGCATTAAAACTCATGCTTAACAACAACAAAATAACCGTTATCGCTCTTTTATGATTCACTGATTTTAAATTTTTATTCAGTTTCCAAAAATGAGAACCTTTCCAGAAGAAAGTCACAAACATTCCTAAGAACAAGAAAGTATATCCGAAATAAGTAATGATCGTTCCGATAAAATCATGGTTTACTGAAAGTACTGTTCCTTTTCGGTCCGGATCAAAACTCGCCTGGAAAAATCGATAACCGCCGTGATTTAAAACGTGGTTCATGAAAATTTTATAGGGCGTTTGTTTTCCTTTGTCAATTACCTGAACGTGGCTTTCGTAGGCACTTGGCGCTGAGCTTCCCGGATAGGTTTCCATGACGAATTTATCTAATTTCAAAGAAAATGGCGTGTTGTAAACTTTGGGTCCGAAACCTAATATAACGTTCATTCCATCCATTGCAATTTGTTTAAAGGCATTTGGATTTCCTTTTTCTACGGATAGATCAACGATCTGCTTTGTTTTTGGTCCCTGAACTTCAACGGTCAATTGATCCGGAACATCTTTATCTTTTTTACGATCACCTTCATAAGCGATGAGTTTTCCTTTTTTTAAACCTTCCGGAACTACCAGTTTTAAATCATTAATGGTATATAAACTTCTTAATGCTAAAGGTTGAAATTCGTCTTTTTTCGTTGTTCCGGTTGCTTGCGTTGCCATCGTCATAAAATTCGCATCGACCGGCGTTTTGATCATCAAACCACTTCCATCGTTTTTAAATTCTACAGCGCCATCAATTGGTCTGTTGTAAGAAACCAAAGTTCCGTTGACCAATTTCGAATCGCCAGCTTTGATGTAAATATTTTCGCGACCAGATTGTCCTGCGGAAACAACGTGTAAGTATTCAACGCCATTATCTCCTGCAACCAAACTGTCTTTCTTTCTTTGAATAAACTGCAATTGTTTTACGGTGATCTGCTTTCCGTGATAATCGTAACCTGCTTTGAAATCTTTCGCGGTAAATTTGGCGATCCATTTATTTTCCCGTGCATCATCGGGAATCATGGTGAAAGGAACATCCTGATAATTTAAAATATCACCTTTTTCTTCAATTTGAATTTTAAAGAAATTTTTATCAGTCACCACTTCGTTTGAAGTTGCTCCTTCGCGAATGTGCATAATTCCTTCGTAACTTACATAACGCGTGACTGCACCACCGATAAAGATCAATATAAATGCAAGGTGAAAAACCAAAGTTGGCCATTTTTCCCGGCGCCAAAGTCGGTAACGTGAAATGTTTCCAATAAAATTTAAGATGAGCAATAACATAATGGCTTCAAACCATTTCGCCTCGTAAATGAGTGCCTTCGCTGTTGGTGTACCGAAATCATTTTCGAGGAAAGTTGCGTAAGCCATTGAAAAGGCATATAACAACAACAGAACCGCCATAGTGCGGGTTGAGATAAAAATATTCTGAATTTTTTTCATTAGGAAAAATAATTTTTTTAGCCTACTGGAAAACTTTTCATCTCTACAAAAAATTCCGCAATAGGATTCAAGATGTGCAAAAATACTGCGTATATATTTAATAAGCGAATTTGCAATATGTTTTTTATCAGTTTTAAGAAGGGTTTTCCAATTTAGAAATATTGGGAAAATGTTGTGATAAAAACCGATTACCAAATATTTTAAACTTTCTCGATGATGACATTTGGATTAATCTCTAAAATTTTTTGATAGAAAAGTTCTTCATCATTGGGAGTAATATAAAGGTCATTTTTGAACTTTGAAAAAATAATCAAACCTTTTGTGGTGTTGCCGTATTTGTGAAAACCACTCCACATGGTTTCGCCCTTTCTGATTTTGGTAATGTTTTGGATTTTCGTTTTGTAAATGGTAAAAATCCAATGAATAATTAATTCATCATTTCTAATGATAATTTTCAGCCATTTACTCGCCGCAAAAGAGAGCATTAAAGGAAGTCCACCAATAAAACCTATTAAAAAAGTTTTAAAATCCTTCGCAATATAATAAGTATAAAGTGCAAAAATAATGAACAACAACAAAAATCCTAAATAAAGGAGTAAAAATGTTTTGTTTATTTTTTTAGTCTTGAAAATTAGGTCATTCATCTTATTTAATGGTTGGTATTATTCAACATCGGAACAAATTTGTAAGCACCAAATTCTTCTTTCTCAAATTCCTTCTCCGATTTTTTCGTGAATCTCGTCAAAACCTGTTCATCAGTTTTCCCGAGCGGAATTACCATCATACCACCAACTTTTAATTGATGAAGCAATTCGGTAGGAAGGATTTCTGCGCCACAAGTAACAAGGATCTTATCGAAGGGCGCAAAAGTCGGAAGTCCCGCAAAACCATCTCCAAAACTTTGAAATTTCGGACGAAGATGAAGTTCACGTAATTTTTTCTGAGAGAAATCGTGCAGATCTTTTTGACGTTCTACCGTATAAACCCAAGCATTCATCGCGATCAATACAGCAGTTTGATAACCACTTCCTGTACCAATTTCCAATACTTTTTCTTTTTCCTGAAGTTCCAAAAGTTCCGTTTGTTCGGCTACCGTTGAAGGATGCGAAATCGTTTGTTTGGCTAAAATCGGGAAAGCGCGGTCTTCGTAAGCAAAATCCTCAAAAATACTTTCCAGAAAAAGATGACGTGGAACTTCGTTGATGGCTTTCAAAACGTTTTCATCTGAAATGCCCATTTTTTCCCGAAGATATTCTACCAAAATTTTCCTTTTTCCTTTATGTACAAATGAATCCTGCATAAATATTCCGTGTTTCAAGATGCGAGATCCGTGTTTAAATCCCGCTAAAAACAAAACTAACCTATTTAATCGAAATTTACAAAAATCAGTATTGTTTTTACGCTCCCAAACCCCGCATATCGCACCAATTTATTATCTTTACAAAAATTAATTTTCAATGCTAAAAGCGGGTTTGGTTGGCGCAGGTCATTTAGGAAAAATACATTTAAAACTTCTGAATCAGTCAGAAAAATACGAATTAGTCGGCTTTCACGACGCAGATGCCGAAAATGGCAAAAAGCTGGAAAGTGAATTAGGCTATAAATATTTTGAAAAGTTCGAAGATTTACTGAATGAGATCGAAATGCTTGATATTGTAACTCCGACGCTTTATCACTATGATTATGCGATGAAAGCCATTGAAAAGCGCATTCATTTTTTTATTGAAAAACCCATTACGCAAACTTTAAAACAAGCGGAAGAAATTCTCTATAAATGCCGTGAATTTGGTATCAAAGCGCAGGTTGGACATGTTGAAAGGTATAATCCGGCTTTTATTGGGTCAAAAGAATATATAAAAAATCCGATGTTCATTGAGATTCACCGATTGGCAGAATTTAATCCACGTGGAACTGATGTTTCTGTGGTTTTAGATCTAATGATCCATGATCTGGATATTTTACTTTCTGTAGTTGATTCTAAGGTAAAAGACATTCATGCAAGTGGCGTTTCGGTAGTTTCAAAATCGCCGGACATCTGTAATGCGAGAATTGAATTTGAAAACGGTTGTGTAGCGAATTTGACGACTTCCAGAATTTCGATGAAAGCGATGCGTAAATCCCGTTTCTTTCAGCAAGATGCTTATATTTCCGTTGATTTTTTAGAGAAAAAAGCAGAAGTAATTCGTATGAAACCAGCACCGGAAAACCCAAGTGATTTTGATATGATCATCGAAAATGCAGAAGGAGAAAAAAACCAGATCATTTTTGAATATCCAAACATTCAGCCGAACAATGCGATTTTAGATGAACTGGAAAGTTTTGCAGATGCGATTACTGAAAATAAAAATGTAGAAGTTTCTTTGGAAGATGGAACAGAAGCTTTGAAGGTGGCTTTGGAAATTGTGAGACTTATTTCTTAGCGTCATTGCGAGGAGGAACGACGAAGCAATCCTTTGATAAAAATCAATGATGAAACCCGGATTTATTTATATTGTAACCAATAAGAATAACACTGCTTTATATATTGGTGTAACTTCAAACTTACCCGGAAGAATTTTGGAACATAAAACGAAAAAATTCAAAAATAGTTTCACAGCGAAGTATAATTTAGACAAATTGGTCTACTGGGAATCTTTTCAAGACATAGGAGATGCAATTGGAAGAGAAAAGCAATTGAAAGGCGGTTCCAGGCAGAAAAAAATAGATTTAATAAATAGTATAAATCCCGATTGGAATGATTTATATGAAAGTATTTTAAGCGTTATGAATCTATAAAATAAACGTATTGCTTCGTCATTCGTTCCTCATTCCTCGCAATGACTTTATCTAATTTTACAATTATAAAAGTATTTAATGAAAAAAATAATTTACCTATTCCTTTTGATATCATCCTTCACTTTTGCCCAAAAGCAAAATTTAAAAAAAGAAATTCTTGACATTACGAAAAATAAAAATGCTACTGTCGCAGTTTCTATCAATTCATTTGAGGATCAATTTAATTTAAACATCAACGGTGATAAAAAACTTCCGATGTTGAGCGTTTTCAAATTCCATATTGCTTTGGCGGTTTTGAATGTGGTGGATGAAGGGAAATTAAGTTTAAACCAAAATATTTTCATTAAGAAATCTGAACTTTTAGAAAATACCTGGAGTCCGATTCGGGAGAAATATCCGGAGGGAAATATCGAAATGCCTTTACGCGAACTCATCAAATATACCGTTGCACAAAGTGATAATAACGGTTGTGATCTATTATTGAGATTAATCGGCGGAACAGAAACCGTTCAAAAATTTATTAATGGTAAAGGAATTAAAAATTTTCAAATAAAAGCCAACGAGGAAGAAATGCATCAAAGTTATCAGATGATGTATAAAAACTTCACGACTACAAATTCTGCGAATGATTTGCTCAAAAAGTTTTATAACGGTGAAGCCGTATCAAAAAATTCGACCGATTTCCTAATCAAAATAATGATCGAAACGACAACAGGAACCAATAAAATTGTCGCACAACTTCCAAAAGAAACTCAGGTCGCTCATAAAACTGGCTCCTCTGGCAAGAATGATAAAGGTTTAACAATCGCCGAAAATGACATCGCGATTATCAAGCTACCGAACGGAAAGCATTATGCAATCAGCGTTTTCGTTTCAGATTCGATGGAAAGTGAATCGACAAATACCAAGATGATCGCCGATATTTCTAAAATTGTTTTTGATTATTTTAGCAAAAAATAAATGAAAGCAAAACTTTTTCTGTTTTTTCTATTTATACAAACCTTACTCTTTTCGCAGGAGAAATGGAATCTTCGTTTTTACAATGAAATCAACAACCGCGAAATTTCGATTTTTGCAGATAATGAAGAGCCAATGCTGATGTCGTCGAAGTTTAATTTTAAACTAACCAATTTATCATCTACTCTTCCGAATGATGAAATCGTTGTGATCCCGGCGAAAACAAAACGATTTCTGATCACAGTCTTAAAAGAAATTAAACCCAACACAGCCAATTCTTTTTCTTATACCAATACTTACAATTTTGGAAATGCGTTGCAGGAAAATTTCGATAACGATTACATTTATTCATTGCCTTTCGAGAAAGGAAAAACACAATTAATTTTTCAAGGATACAACGGGAAATTTTCTCACCAAAACGAATTTGCACTGGATTTTGATTTGAAAATGGGAAGTCCGATTTTGGCTGCCCGAGAAGGAATTGTAGTTCAAGTAGTCGATAATAACAATAAAAATTGTCCGGATATTTCCTGTGCAAAATACAATAATAAAATTCTCATCATGCACAGCGACGGAACTTTTGCTGATTACTCGCATCTAAAATATCGCGGAGCAGTTGTGAAAAAAGGTGATGAAGTAAAAAAAGACCAGTTCATCGGTTACAGTGGGAGTACGGGTTTTGCAAGTGGTCCGCATCTGCATTTCGCAGTTTTCATCAATAGAATCGACGGAAAAAGAACGTTTATAGAAACAAAGTTTAAAACCTCAGAAAGTGAGGGAACGCTTTTAGAAGAGGGAAAAAGTTATACAAAAACGACTGATTAATATGAAGAGAATTTTTATTTTATTTCTAATGGTTTTATTTAATTTTACTTTTTCCCAAGATTCCATCCGGCTCAAAATTTATCGCGAGAATGTAGAGAAAGTTAATTTCTTATATGCCGATAATGAAGAGTTTGCGCCAGTTTCTTTAGAATACAGCTTTACCGCAAATAATTTGAGCTCGTCTCTCGGTGATAAAAAAGTAATTGTTATTCCCGCCAACACGAAGAAATTTCTTGTTGCTGAATTAAAAGTCATTGATCCAAAAAAAGCAACCAATTTTAAATATAATGCTGATTATGTTTTAGGTGACGTGAATATGAATTTTTCAGAAACTAATTTCAATTACAGTTTGCCGTTCGCAAAAAATAAAAAGTATTTTATTTATCAAGGTTACAATGGAAATTTCTCTCATCAACATACCTATTCTCTTGATTTCAGTTTGAAAACAGGTGAAGAAGTTTATGCAGCAAGAGAGGGAAAAGTTGTGCAAGTCGTCACCAAAAATGATAAAAACTGCGCAACTAAAGAATGCGCAAATTTTAATAATAAAATTGTTATTTTGCACGAAGACGGAACTTTAGCGGAATACGTTCATTTGAAACAAAATGGCTCTAAAGTAAAAGTTGGAGAAAATGTAACCCAAAATCAGTTGTTGGGATTAAGCGGAAATACAGGTTGGTCAAAAGGTCCACATCTTCACTTTTCAGTTTTCACTCCAAAAATCGATGGAGAACGAAACTATATCAAAACCAAATTCAAAGTTGATGGCAGCAAAAATGCGATCTATCTGGAGGAAAAAAAATCGTATTCAAGAAGTAATTAGTAAAAATATTCTAAATCAATAATTATGAAAAATATCGTAGTAATCGGAGCCGGAACCATGGGAAACGGAATTGCCCACACTTTTGCACAAACCGGATTCAAGGTTAAATTAGTTGACGTTTCACAAGAAGCGCTGGAAAAAGGTATTGCCACGATTACAAAAAATCTGGACCGAATTATTATCAAAGGAAATCTCACAGAAGAACAAAAAGAAGGAACTTTAAATAACATTTCTACTTTCACCAATCTAAAAGATTGCGCTTCAAATGCAGATTTGATCGTAGAAGCAGCAACAGAAAATTTAGATCTGAAGCTGAAAATTTTTAAACAAATGGATGAATTGGCGCCGGAAAATTGTATTCTCGCAACCAACACTTCTTCTATTTCTATTACGAAGATCGCTTCTGTTACGAAACGTCCGGAAAAAGTGATCGGAATGCATTTTATGAATCCGGTTCCGATTATGAAACTGGTAGAAATCATCAAAGGCTACTCTACTTCTAAAGAAACTTTTGATGCGATTTTCGACATGAGTAAAACTTTAGGAAAAGTTCCGACGGAGGTAAACGATTATCCGGGATTTGTGGCAAACAGAATTTTGATGCCAATGATCAATGAAGCCATCGAAACTTTATATAACGGAGTTGCGGGTGTTGAAGAAATTGATACCGTAATGAAACTGGGAATGGCTCATCCGATGGGACCTTTGCAACTGGCTGATTTTATTGGACTTGATGTTTGTTTAGCCATTTTAAATGTGATGTACGACGGTTTCAAAAATCCAAAGTATGCTCCTAATCCTTTATTAGTGAATATGGTAATGGCAGGAAAACTGGGCGCGAAATCTGGAGAAGGTTTTTATGATTATTCGGAAAGTAGAAAAGCAGAGAAAGTTTCAAAGATGTTTTTAAAATAAAAAATGAAAAGTCTCCAATTTTTTTTTCTGATTTTTCCCGCCATCTTATTTGCTCAAAATCAAATAGTTAAAAGCGATTTTGATGGTGATAAAATCATGGACAAGGTTTATTTCGATTCGGCAAGTGGAATGGTGATCTGTCAGCTTTCATCTCAAAAATTTAAGAAGGTAAAGACTAAAAGTTATAATGATGATGGCACACTTACTCTAGGGAAAACTAAAAATGGCTTTGAAATCAGTGTTTCACAAATGAGAGCCGGAAACTCTTACCAGTTTAGGTATGAAAAAGAATCGAAAAAGATGCGGTTGATCGGAATGTGGCGCAGCGAATTTGGTCCCGCAAACAACGATGGCAGCGGTGAATCAAGTGTAAATTTACTCACAAACAATTATATCGCTGACTGGAATTATTACGATGTGAAAAAGAGTAAATTGGTTAAAATGCCTTCGATAAAAAAGAAAATGATTTTTCCGAAAATTTATTTTGATGATTTGGACGATGTTTTCTACAAGTATATGGATCAAGATGTTAAATATTATGAAGCTGAGAAAAAGCGACTTTACCACGATTAAATAATAAATGCGCAGAAAATTACCCGAAATCCGTATCCAAATCCTATTGGTCATTGCAACTTTTGTAATGATCATTTTGCGTTTTCTGCTCAACGAAAAAGGACGGGTAAATCCTGATTCTATTCGGTATATGAGAACAGCCGACGCTTTTCCCGTGATCGATAATACGGTGACTCCGCTTGGGTATCCGTTAAGTTTAAAGTTTTTTACGATTTTTGGACTTGATGAATTTTGGGGAAGTAAAATTGTTGGAATTCTATCCTATTTATTTATCATTTATTTCGCCAGAAAGAAGAAATTTTATCTGACAGAAACTGTTCTCATCGGTGGCCTTTTTAGCTTCGTTTCCATCTTTTCCTATACCATGAGCGAAGCATTAATTTTACCTGTTGTATTCGTATTTCTTTACTTATCCCATAAAATAATTAATGAGGAGATCAAAGGTTCGAAATCGATATTATATTTGAGCTTGATCCTAATTTTATTGTACAATATTCGTTATCCGGCGTTATTTCTAATGTTTGGAACCGGGCTTTTTGGGCTTTTAAGATTTAAAAGATCCTATGGTAAAATCTTCGTTCTTTCAGGATTGATCGGATTTATTTTTGTGGTTGCATACAAATTTTTGTTCATCGATTATTTTAATGAAAATTATGTTGCTACATTTTTAGAGATCGGTTTGCATTCCACTTCTACTCTACTGGTCGAGCTTTTCCAAGGTTTAACGACTGTTTTTAATCCTTTCATTCACATTGCAAATCCATCGGGTGGAATTATAAACGTTGCCATTTATGGAATTGGATTATTAAATATCGTGTTAATGGCATTTCTGTTTCTTAAAAATAAACTTTCTGAAACTGAATTTTTCTTCGTTTTCATCGGAATTATTGGCATAATCTGTTCTTATTTTATTCAGTATTTCTATTCGGTAAATCCAATCGACTACCGTTTAATGGCACCTTTTTCTTTGGGGATCTGGATGGTTTATTTCAAAAAACTCTATCAAATTTTTGGTAAATTAACCTACGGAATTACAGTTTTAAGTTTGATGACCGGCTTTGTTTTTACCTGGCTCTCGAAAGGAAACTATCTGGAAAACCGGCGAGAAATCACCAAATTTCTCAAATCTGAAAAATTAGAAAAAGGCCGCGTGAATTTTTATATGGAAAGCGAAACTGACCTCTCAAAAATGCAGATCGCCGAATTGATCAGCACTGTAAATCCAAATGTGAAAGTCACTTTTAAAGCAAGTGATACGCTGAAAGAAAATGTATTAACGCAATATAAAGTTTTACAAAAAATTAAGATCGACACGAATAAATTTCAATAATTTTTGTATTTTTGACGAGTTAAATTAATTATTATGAAATTACCAAAGTTTTTATTAGCCGACAATTCAGATTTTCCTGAAGATCTATTCGTAGTTCACACAGAATACCCAAGATTTGTCCTCAATGTAGAGGAAGAAGAAGTTGAATGGTTCGATGATTTAGAAGGCGATGATGAAGAAACAATGGCAGACGAAGCCACCAAAGTTGTAGAAGCGGCCTTCAAATGGTGCGACGAAGAACTCGCAAAATATGACGAAGAAGACGAAGAAGCATAAATAAAGAAGAAAAAAGGAACTCGAAATTGAGCTCCTTTTTTTAGGTCTATATTTGAAATATTTTATAATTTAATAAGCTTCATTAAAAGAAGATTTCCTTTATACAATTCCAAAGTATTTCCTGAAACTACGTATTTGTTTGCTTCATTCAACATACTCAAAAACTGATTTTCAACCTGCAGATTGTCACAAGCCATTTTTGTAGCGCCTACATTTTTGGTCATAAAATTTCCAGCAGTAGGATCTAGAGATAATTCCCCGAAATAATTATTACAACCTGCATTTCCAGTAATTTTACCAGATTCAATATTGAGCGTAGGTTTTTTTCCTTTTACATTATCAGCCAAAGTCCAGTGTGTATTGCTAATGTTTGCTTGAGCGCCACCAACTTTTGAACTTGACATTGTAGAACAAGAAGCAAATGTAGCAACCGCAAACAAGGCTAAAAAAATATTCTTCATTTTTTTTATTTTCTCAAATTTAAGAAATTATATCGACTTTCACAGAATCGCTTTTAGATATACTGCCAAAAAAAAGCATTTCGGGCTGAAATGCTTTTGTATATAATAAGATCTTTTTTATGATCTCAATTCTGCAGAAAATTCTTTCTGGAATGTTTTGATGAGAGAATTCATCACCTCAGTAATATCTTTCTCTTCCAAAGTTTTTTCTTCATTTAAAAGTTCAAAACTCAAAGCATATGACTTCTTACCTTCCGGAAGATTTTTGCCTTCATACACATCAAAAAGGTTGATGTTTTTCAAATATTTAGAAGGGTTTTTCTTCGCCGATTTGTAAAGATCTGCGTAAGTCACATTCTTATCGATTAACAAAGCCAAATCGCGTCTGATCTTGTTGAATTTTGGAATATCTACAAATTTAAAATTATCTTTTGACCGAAGTTCCTGACAGTTTTCCAACTCGATTTCTGCGTAGAAACAATCTTGATCAATATCCGCATCTTTCAACAATTCAGGAGAAACTTTTCCTAATCTTGCGATGATTTTTCCATTAGAAACAAATTCTAAAGCATCAGAAAAACGCGCATCTTCTAAATACTGCTCTTCTATTTTTAAATTGAGTTTATCCAAAAGAACTTTTACGTAAGATTTCAAAACATAAAAATCAGTCGCAGATTTTGGCTGCAACCAGTTTTCAGAAACATTACGTCCGGAAACTAAAAGAGCTAATTGTTTTCTCTCTTCGTACTTCTCTTTTTTATGGTAAATTTTTCCCAGTTCGAAAAATTTGATATCCTGATTTTTTCTTTTAATATTGTAATCAGCATTCTCCAAAAGTCCTTCTAATAATGACTTTCTCATAAATGCTAAATCACCACTCAAAGGATTCAACAATTTTACCGCGTCGGTTTCATCTTTCACAGAAGTAAGCGAATTATTCATCACTTCATTAAAACCATTGCTTTGTAACGTTCTTGCCCAGGAATTTTCTAACGCATCCTGATTATCAAAGCTTAGTTTTACAGGGCTGAACGAAAACTTCTGTGGGGAATCAATTTTGTTATATCCATAAATTCTTAGGATCTCTTCGATAACATCGATTTCGCGCGTTACATCGGCTCTGTATGCAGGAACAGAAAGTTCTAATCCATTTTGAATTTCATTAAGAACGACAATTTCTAAAGATTTTAAAATTTCTTTTATTTTCTCTTTATGAATTTTTGTTCCTAAGATCTGCTCTACTTTTGAAAATCTTAGAATCACATAATGATCATCTAATTTTTTCGGATAATGCTCTAAAAGTTGTCCTGCTAATTTCCCACCTGCAATTTCTTCAATCATTGAAATTGCGTGAGTAATCGACGTTCTTGTACTGTTTGGATCTACTCCACGTTCGAAACGGAAAGAAGCATCGGTATTTAAACCGTGAGCTTTCGCCGCTTTTCTCACCGCAATTGGATTGAAATAAGCACTTTCTAAAAAGATGGTTTTTGTTTCTGCAGAGACGCCAGAATTTTGACCACCGAAAACTCCTGCAATACACATTGCGTGATCTTCGCCATCTTTGATCATGATTTCAGACCCATTCAAAGTACGTTCTACTCCATCTAAAGTTGTGAATTTTGAGCCAGCTGGATTGACGCCAACTTTCACTTTTTTACCGGAAATTTTATCAGCATCAAAAGCATGAAGCGGTTGACCAAAACCATGCAAAATATAATTTGTAATATCTACAATGTTATTAATAGGGCTTAAACCTATCGCTTTCAAACGGTCTTTCAACCAAGCCGGAGAATCTGCAACCGTTACATTTTCGATGACCGCTCCAATATATCTCGGACACAATTCTGAATCCTCAATTTCTAACTGGAAATCGGTATTTCCTTCAATAGTTAAAGTTTTTGAAACTGCTTTTTCGAAATCTGATTTCATTTGATTGGAAACCAAAAATGCATTCAGATCACGGGCAACACCATAATGTGACATTGCATCGGTTCTGTTTGGCGTTAAACCAATTTCGTAAACTTCATCATTGGTCAATTCAAAATAATCAACGAAATTTTTTCCAACTTCGAATTTTGTTTCATCTAAGATCATAATTCCACCGTGATCGTCGCTCAAACCCATTTCGTCTTCTGCGCAAATCATTCCCTGAGAAACTTCTCCCCGAATTTTGGCTTCTTTAATAGGAAAAGAATCTGAACCTTTGTGAATCATTGTTCCTACAATCGCAACTGGAACAACTTGTCCTGCAGCAACATTTGGCGCTCCACAAACGATATTTAGAATTTTTCCTTTCCCAATATCTACCGTCGTTATTTTCAATTTATCCGCATTCGGATGTTGTTCACAAGTCAAAACTTTTCCCACAACAATTCCTTCCAGACTTCCTTTTACAGATTCAAATTTGTCGATACCTTCAACTTCAAGACCGATATCGGTAAGATATTCTCCGATCTTGTCGGATTTTAGATCTGTTTTGATATAGTCTTTAAGCCAGTTATTTGAGATTTTCATTTTTGATGTACGTTTCAGATGTTAGATTTCAAAACACGGAGCAATCGCTCTAAATTTTGAACGGTGCAAATATCGTGTTTTCGAAGGTTAAAAAAAAATTGAGATTCAAAAAGTTTGAATCTCAATTGGTATTTTATAAAGTGATCTATATTTACATTCCGATTACCGGCATCGAAAGCATCAAGATTTTCTCTTCGTCTTCCAAACCGTCAACAGGCTCGATAATTCCAGGTCTGTTTGGTTGAGACATTTTCATCGTTATATCGTCTGAACTTAAAACGGATAACATTTCTGTTAAAAATTTCGAACTGAAACCGATATTGATGTCTTCTCCATTGTAATCGCAAGGAATCTGCATGTCTGCTTTGTTTGCATATTCTGTATCTTCTGCGTGAAGGTGAAGAATATTTCCAGATAATTTAAAACGAACTTGATTCGTCGATTTGTTCGACATGATCGAAGCTCTTCGAATGGAACTCAACAATAAATTTCTGTTTATGGTCAAAACATTCGGATTTTCTTTTGGAATCACCGCTGTATAATTTGGATATTTTCCGTCGATCAATCTACAGATCCAGGTATTATTTCCAAAAGTGAATTTCGCCATGTTCTCATTAAATTCAATCGTAACATCTTCACCGGAATTGGCTAAAATATTTTTGAAAATCGCCAAAGGTTTTTTCGGCATGATGAATTCAATCGGTTCTGCATTGATCAGATCTGTTCTTTTGTAAACCACCAATCGGTGAGAATCTGTAGAAACAAAATTCGTTTCATCTTCCTTAAACTGGAATAAAACTCCAGTCATTACAGGTCGTAGAGAATCATTACTTGTCGCAAAAAGTGTATTTGCTAAAGCTTCAGATAAAATTCCGGCAGAAATTTTTACACTTTGGGAAGCGTCAAATTCAGGAAGTTCCGGGTAATCATCTGCATTATCCAATGCGACAGCGAAATTATCTTTCTCATCTAAGATCTCCAGCAAACTTCCATTTCCGTCTGAAGCTTCCTTCACTGATAAAGTTAATGGTTGTTCGTTGTACGTTTTTACAAAATCCTGAAAGATCTTTGCAGGAACCGCAAATTTTCCGGTATCGTCAGATTTAACTTCCAAAGTCGTGATCAAAGTAGTTTCACCGTCAGAAGCTGTTATTTTTAGATTGTTTTCTTCAAGCTCAAAAAGATAGTTTTCGAGAATTGGTCTCGATTGAGAACTGGAAATCACACCACTTACGGTGTTCAAGGCTTTCTGTAATTCTCCGCTTGCAACAATAAATTTCATTCGTTAATTTTTATTTTTTCTAAAGTTTTGTGAAACATATTCGTCCCCTTCAAAAAATATTTTGACAAATATAAGGATTTGGACCAAAATAAGGAAACAAACGCAAAAATTAAAGGTTAATTTGAGAAAAAGTTATCAACACTTAATCTGCCCCCGGAAAATGATAATGTTTCTCCGCAGAACCGTCGATTGTGATGTTTAAAGCGAGATATAAAAAATGTAAATTTTTATTGCCGGAATTTGCAAATTCCCGCTGCCAAAGATATCCCGATGCAATTCCGAAATTTTCATCAATCTGATATCCAAATCCACCATAAACTCTGTTTCGGGCAAATAATGGTTTTTCTGTGGTTACAAAAAATACTTCATCATAAGCATTAGCAAACAAAGTCCCGGGTTTTACCGTTTCAGAATTCAATGGAACTGAGATATTCATCCGGTAACGCAAACGAATTCGGTCGGAATGCACATCTTTCAGCGGTTCATAAAACCAGCTTTTTTCTGCACGGAAACGGTTTTCAAATTTAAATTTTCCGGCTTTCAGATCAATAACATCTTGAAGCCAGATTCGAAATTCCTCTTTGCTGAATTCATGATTTTTGTAATTTCCATATCTTCCGATTCCGATGAAAGGTTTATGATTCTTCGTTAAATTATACCCGATTCCGCCTTTAATTTCATAATAATCCGGATAAGAATAGTCTTCGATTCCCCGAATTTGACTTTCCGCAAAAAGGAAAAATTTAGGGTGAAACTTATATGTTATTGAAATGGCATCAAAACTTGAAACATGTTCACTTTGAGCCGAAACCTTCAGAATCAGAAGAAAAATAAACAACTGGAAAATCCTTTTTTTCATGTCACAAAAATAATAAAACTAGCGGAATAAAGCACAGTTTTTTAATGAGTGTTAAAGTCCAATTTTATAAGTAAAACCTACATGAAACCAGCGTTTTGGCATCGGAACGCCAAATGTTTCTGTATATGAGGAATTGGTTATATTATTGACCAAAATATAGAGATTCAACTTTTTGAGATCATAGCTTAACTTTTCATCTAATATTTGATAACTTCCTGTTGTAACCCTTTCGTTATATCTGTAGATTAATTGATTGGTCAGATTTTTAAAGAATCTATTTTCTAGTTTAGCGACAAACTGATGCTTCAAATTTTCTAAAACATATCTCGAAATTAAATTGGTCGGTTGCAGCGATTTACTATCCAAATAAGTATAACCTACGGAATACGATTTAAGAAAAGCATTGAAATTTTGTCCGACCTCAATTTCTACCCCTTTTGTTTCAATTTTACCAATATTTTCCGCCCGCCAAATATCGTTTTGATTTTGCTTTGTCCAGTCGATCGCATTGTTCGAATTCCGTAGAAAACCGCTCACTTTTGCTGCAAAATTATTTTGCTGAAAACGATAACCAACCTCCGCAGAGATGGCGTTTTCTGGCAGTAAATTAGGATTTCCAGTTTCTGTTTTACTTACATAATACAGATCAGTAAAAGTGGGAACACGGTTTACTTTTGCAATATTTCCGTAAATTTTATTGTTTTCATTAAAGTCAAAACCCACATCTAGACCTGGATAAAAGAAATTTCCTTCTTTACCATAATTCGCCCAGGAAATGCCGGGAGAAAGGTGGAATTTATCCTGAAAGAAAGAAAAATGATGCTCCAAAAAAACCTGTGTTACAAATCTTTCGCGCGACCCTAAATTATTACTGGCCAAAAATTCTTTCCGCAATTCAACTCCAAGTCCGGTCGTTCCCAAAGTAGATTTATAATTTCCGCTTATTTCTCCGCCAATATTATTTCCGATATGCATATTGCGGTAAACTTCGGGTTTCGCTCTATTGAATAAATACAAATCCTGCCCTCTTCTCCAGTAAATATTTGAATTTAAATTGAATTTATTGTACTTTTTTGTAAGACCCAAACTTACGATCGATGCCTGTGTTTCTTCATATTGTTCTGTTGCAGTTGGCGTAGAATAAAAGCCGTTTGCACCAAACTTTTTCTCTTGAATTCCAGCCTGAAATTTTAAACTACCATTCTCCAACTGATATTGGTTCTGGTAAAAAATATTGTTGATCTTGTAATCGGTGTTGTATCGGTAACCTTCCGAGCTTGACGAACCAGCTTGCAAAAAATTAGAGAATTTCTCTGTTCCAAAATTAGCACCGATTCCTAAAGAATAAGTTTCGAAATCACCGCCACTTCCGGAAATAATTACATTTTCCGCCGAACTTGGTTTGGTGATAATATTCACAACGCCAGCGTAAGCATTTTGACCAAAACGTCTTGCAGCAGGACCTTTCACAATTTCTATTTTTTCTACCGACGCCAGATCGAAAGGAATACTCATGGAATTATGACCGGTTTGTGAATCATTCATCCGTATTCCGTTCACCAAAATCAAAACCTGCTCGAAACTGCTTCCCCGCAAAGAAATATCAGCTTGTACGCCGTTTCCGCCTCTTCTGCGAATGTCAAATCCTGTAATTTGTGCAAGAAGTTCTTCTACACTTTTTGCGGGAGAATTTTTAATTTCTTCTTTGGAAATCACGGTGATATTTTCATTCACCTTTTTCAAAGGCATTTCGAGTAATTTACCCGAAACCATCACTTCTGAAATACTGCCTTCTTTTTCCTGGGCTGAAAAATTGACCGTTGCACCTAGAATTAAAATACTTAATACTGCTTTTTTCATTAAACTCAATTTAAAATAATCGTGTTGAATTAATAGATTTTTATAAAAGAAGCGGCAAATATATTTCAGAAATAACCAATAAACAAAGGATTTTCTCTCGGAATTTTTTAATATGAAAAACAAAAGATGCAACTCGGTAGAGCTGCATCTTGTTAAAAGTTAGAACTTAAAACTTTATCTTTTTCTCATCAAATGTGTAATTAGATCATTGAATAGTTTTCTCATGATTTTATTACTTATTTGTTACACAAATATTGGAAAAATAACAATACAATCCAACTTTTATTGTGAATATTATTAAAATTTTTCCTTAAAAAAAATAGTATTTTTGTAGGTCTCAATTTTACTTATGGCTACAACGACCGAAATCGATATTAAGAAACAACTTTTCGTAAAAAACGCACATCTTAACAACCTGAAACACATTGATGTACTTCTGCCAAAGAACAAACTCATTGTGATCACAGGTGTCTCGGGAAGTGGTAAATCATCGCTCGCTTTTGATACGATTTATGCAGAAGGGCAACGGCGATATGTAGAAAGTTTGAGTTCTTATGCCCGACAGTTTTTAGGGAAATTAGAAAAACCAAAAGTTGATGACATCAAAGGTTTGGCGCCGTCGATTGCGATCCAACAGAAAGTCATTTCTTCAAATCCCCGTTCTACGGTTGGAACTTCTACGGAAGTTTATGACTATCTGAAATTATTTTTTGCGAGAGTTGGTCGTACCTATTCGCCAGTTTCCGGGAATGAAGTGAAAAAAGATTCTGTAACAGACGTTATTAATTTCATCAAGGAGAACGAAAATCAAACTTTTTTGCTGAGAAGTCCTTTGATTTTCGGCGTTGAAAATTTCACTGAACTTTTAAAAACTTTAAAACTTACTGGTTTTACTCGATTAGAAGTGAATGGAAATGTAGCCGGAATTGAAGATCTGGAAAGTTTTGGTTTCATACCGGAAAAAGAAATGGAAATTCAACTGGTCATCGACCGTTTCAGTTACGAGGAAGACGAAAGTTTTCTTCAAAGGCTGGCTGATTCCATTCAAATGGCTTTTTATGAAGGTCGCGGCTATTGTTCTTTGAAAAATATTGAAACCGGAACGATCAGAGAATTCTCCAATAAATTTGAGCTCGACGGCATTGAATTTATGGAACCAAATGTTCATTTTTTCAGCTTTAATAATCCTTACGGAGCTTGTCCGGAATGTGAAGGGTACGGAAAAGTAATTGGTATCGATGAAGATCTGGTGATCCCGAATAAAAATCTTTCTGTTTTTGAAGACGCTGTTGCAAGCTGGAAAGGCGAAAGCATGAGTGAATGGAAAAAAGATTTCATTAAAAAAGCAAAAGATTTCCCGATTCACAAACCGTATTTTCAACTGACGAAAGAGCAGAAAAATTACTTATGGAAAGGCGACGAGTCGAAAACTTTCCCTTCTATAAATAATTTCTTCAAAATGCTCGAAGGAAATTTATATAAAATTCAGTATCGCGTAATGCTTTCCCGTTATCGTGGAAAAACTCTTTGTCCGACTTGCGAAGGTTTGCGTTTGCGTGAAGAAACAAAATGGGTGAAGATCGATGGGCACAACATTCAGTCGATGATCGATTTGCCTTTAGATGAATTTTTACCATTAATGAATTCTCTAAAACTGAACAAACACGATGCAGAAATTGCGAAACGTTTGCTGTATGAAATCACCACAAGATTAGCATTTTTGGAGAAAGTTGGTTTGGGATATTTGACCATTAACAGAACTTCGAATACCCTTTCGGGAGGAGAAAGTCAAAGAATTAATCTGGCGACAAGTCTGGGAAGTTCGTTGGTTGGTTCTATTTATATTTTGGATGAACCTTCGATTGGTTTACATTCTAAAGACACTGAAAATTTAATTGAAGTTTTAAAAAATCTGCGTGATCTCGGAAATACGGTAATCGTTGTAGAACATGATGAAGACGTGATGAAAGCTGCAGATTACATCATTGATATTGGTCCTGAAGCAGGATATCTAGGCGGCGAACTGGTTTTTGAGGGACATTTTAAAGAATTGAAAAATTCAGATTCCTTAACCGCCCAATATTTAACAGGAAAACTGGAAATTAAAGTTCCTGAAACTCGCAGAAAACCAAAAGAATGGATCCATATAAAAGGAGCGCGACAAAATAATTTAAAAAACATCGATGTTGATATTCCTTTGGAATGTCTGGTCGTCATTTCCGGTGTTTCCGGTAGTGGAAAATCGACTTTGATGAAAGATATTTTAACCAATGACATTCAGATTCAGCTCGGAATGGGTGGAAAGAAAGGTGATTACGATTCGGTGGAATTTCCGGAGAAAATCATTAAAAACATTGAACTCATTGACCAAAACCCCATCGGAAAATCAAGCCGTTCAAATCCAGTTACTTATTTGAAAGCTTATGATGATATTCGGGATCTATATTCAAAACAGAAACTAGCGAAAGTTCAAAATTTAAAACCGAAACATTTTTCCTTTAATGTTGATGGCGGAAGATGTGATGAATGCAAAGGAGACGGCGTAATCACTGTGTCAATGCAGTTCATGGCAGATATTGAACTGGAATGTGAAACCTGTCACGGAACCCGTTTCAAAGATGAAATTCTGGAAATAAAATTCGACGAAAAAAACATTTCCGATATCCTTCATTTGACGGTTGATGAGGCGTTGGAATTTTTCGCAGAAAATAACCAGACAAAAATCGTGACCAAACTAAAACCTTTGCAGGAAGTTGGTTTAGGATATTTGCAGTTGGGTCAAAGTTCTTCTACCCTTTCTGGCGGTGAAGCGCAAAGAGTAAAGTTAGCCTCCTTTTTAGTAAAAGGAGTTACGACGGATAAATCACTTTTTATTTTTGATGAACCTTCAACTGGATTGCATTTTCATGATATTAATAAATTATTGAAATCTTTGCAGGCATTAATAGAATTGGGACATTCGGTGGTCGTAATTGAGCATCAACCAGATATTATAAAAACTGCAGATTATGTGATCGACATTGGTCCGGAAGCAGGAAAGTACGGTGGTGAAATTGTTTTCGCCGGAACACCGGAAGATTTAGCGAAAGATAAAAAATCGCATACAGGTAAATACTTGAAGGAGAAATTAGAATAAACTGATTTCATAATTTATAATATATAAGCCAGCTTTTAGAAGTTGGCTTTTTTCATGCATTTTATTCCACACAAAACATATTTCGAAAAAAAGACAGCTACTAACTGTTCAAGAAGAAATTGTATATCATATCAAAAATTCAATAGGTCTTCGTAATCTTAAACTTAATCAAAAGGTCTATCATCAGGAAGTTTTCGACTTAAACTAGATTTTATTGAACATCAAGGTGATTTTGGCAAAGAAAATTTAAGCGTGTTTTAACGGTGTGATTTAGAGCGAAATCACGCTCTTAGAATAGGTGTTTCAACGGATTAAAAAGCACTTTTCTCATTGTACTTTTGCAATGTAATTAATTAATAACCAATCATTAAAAACAAAAATCGAATTAAAAATGGCAAAACAAATCAAAAAAAAATCTGATCCTACAGAACATCTTTTTGGCTGGATACCCGATGTTCCGGATCAACGAGATCTGATGTATTCTGCACCGCTCAGCGTTATGAAGAGTATGACCTCAAAAATCAATCTGCGGTCAATGTGTCCTCCCGTTTATGATCAGGGACAATTGGGGAGCTGTACTGCAAATGGCTTAGGTGCAGCGTTTCAGTTCGGACAAATGAAACAAAAGTTAAAATCTTTTACTCCCTCCCGTCTTTTTCTTTATTACAATGAGAGGGTGATGATCAACACTGTAAATTCCGACAGTGGAGCTTTTATCAGAGACGGTATTAAATCATTGAATACAGATGGTGTTTGTTCTGAAACGCTGCTAACCTACAACATTGCAAAGTTTACAAAAAAACCCAGTTTAAAATGTTACTCTGCCGCTCACAAAAATACGATCCAAAGCTATATGCGATTAAACAACAGCAGTTTGTTTCAATTACAATCATGTTTGTCTGACGGTTATCCTTTTGTTTTTGGATTTACAGTGTACGAAAGCTTCAGAACCATAGGTAAAGACGGCATCATGCCAATGCCTACAAGTACAGAAGCCAGACTTGGTGGACATTGCGTAATGGCAGTTGGATATGATGATTCTAAACAATTATTCATCGTGCGTAATTCATGGGGTGAAAGCTGGGCAGACAAAGGGTATTTTTATATGCCGTACGCCTTTATTACCAATAATCATCTATGTGATGACTTCTGGACCATTCGGCTTTTAACGCCGACAAAAGTTTCAAAAACTTCAAAAACTTCAAAAAAATAAAACAACAATCATGGCAAATCAAAAATTAAAAATCGAGGATTTAAAATCCGAACTGCTAGCTTCAAATGCAACATGGGTTGCAGCTGAAAATGAATTCACTTCTTTATCTGAAAGTGAAATGCAAAAATTCTTAGGTTTCACACCAGCTCCTGGAGAAGCCTCATTGATGGAAAGGGAGAAGCAAGCTTTGGCGAGCTTCGCAGCATTTAAAGTTGCAAAAGGTGCAGTAGGATATCCTACCACTTTCGACTGGCGAAATGTTGGAGGAAATAATTATGTAACTTCTGTTAAAAATCAAGCGGCTTGCGGATCATGTGTTGCTTTTGGAGCAATTGCAACTACTGAATCTACGATGCGTGTATTGCGGGGAAATCCTAATTTAGCCATCGATTTTTCCGAAGCTCATCTTTTTTACTGCTTAGGAGGCAGTGAAGGCAGGAAGTGTGGTGGAGCAAACGGCGGATGGTGGCCGGAAAACGCTTTTAACAAATTCAGAGATGTTGGTGTCATTCCAGAATCTGCTTACCCATACACAGGTGGCGATCAAGCATGTGGCGCACCAGCAAACTGGCAATCAATGGTTACCAAAATATCCAGTTATCATGCGATTACCAATGCTGCGGATATGAAAAACTGGTTAAGTACCAGAGGACCGTTAGCGGCATGTTTTACGGTTTACAATGACTTTTTCGCTTACAGTTCAGGAGTCTATCGTCATGTTTCAGGAGCACTTGCAGGCGGTCACTGCGTTTGTATCATAGGTTACAGCGATACCGAACAATGCTGGATCGCAAAAAACAGTTGGGGTACAGGTTTTGGTCAGGGTGGATTTTTTAAAATTGGTTATGGTCAATGCGGAATTGACGCAAAAATGCACGCTGTTGACGGCGTTGTAGAAACCGGCTGGAACACCAATCTCCATGTGCAGGGATTATGGAGTAATGAGAGCGATCGTAATGTTTATGTATATCTGGAAAATTTAGGCTGGAGAAAAATTTCCCCCGACAATGACAATATCGTAATTAATTTACTTACGCTGTTTGCAGATGCAAAAGCGAATAACAGAACAGTTAATGTTTATTTAGAAAATAGTATCATCAAACAGGTTTACTCCCTTTAACTTTAAAAATAATATATCATGTCTAAACAAAATAATGATAAAAACGCAGCAATTCCTGCTCCAGAAGCAATGCAAGCCAATCAGTCAATTGCGAAAGCAAAAAATTTCCCTACCCTTGAACCACCAACTTTGGGTGCAGTAGGAACAGTTTTTAACGGACAAAAAGTTGTACAAACTTTCGGTAGTGCCAATGATCAAAACCAGTGGTTAAATATCACCGGAGCGGGTTTCAAGAAAATCGTTAACACTTCTTCCAGCGCGAACATGGCTCTAACAATCATCGGAAATCATGCGAAACAGCTGAACTCTCCGATTAATTATCGAACAGAAGCAGATGGTTTAATCCATGAAATTTACGCTTTCTAAAAATTGAAAACGGAAAAATAATGAGGACGACTGCTTATTAAATATTCAGTCGTTCTTTTTTATAACTTTGAATAATGAAAATAAGAGCAACCTTTCTTCTAGTTCCACTAATCATTGCTAATTGCTCTTCCTCATGTAAGCAACAGAAAAAGTATAATCCTAACAAGAATAAACCAGTTATGTCTTTACAATCAACCTATAAGATGAAAGTAGATGAACACCTAACTTTGTCTTTAACAAGTCTTTCCACTGCAGGTTATCTTTGGAGCTATGATATCGAAAACAAAGATATCATTGAAATAAAAAGAGTTGAAAACTTAAATTCAAAACCTGACGATGCAGTTGGCCGCAGTGCCGATGAAAACTTTGAAGTCATTGGAAAAAATACAGGAACCACAAAAGTTGTTTTCTCCCAACGCAGACCTTGGGAAACTGATGGCGCGAGTAATTCTGAAAAAACAATTACATTCACTGTGGAATAAGAAAATTTTTCTATTTAAATGTAAAATTGAAATTTGAAATCTGAATTTTGAATTTTGAATTTTGAAATTTAAAAAAGCTTTCATTAAGTTGATCGCTATGAATATTTTTTAAAATGAATTCAAAATAATTACTGGAGATTAATATCATTCTTTACAATCAATTTTAGAAATATCATCGAGCATTAATTTTTGCCAAATTAAAAACTTTAGATTTATAGAACTTCGGATATTTAACGGAAAAATTGGAATAGACTTTATGCAATTTTTCGAAAAAAAACTGAGTCAGCTTCTTGAAGCTGGCTTTTTTGCTACAAAAACCTTCAAAAAATATTCTCGCCGATTATTCCAAAATATTTTTAACTTTACTTAAATTCCCATGAATGATCACTCGAAAATTTACAGTTTTTATACTACTTCTATTTTCGGGAATCTTTATTTTTTCTCAAACTCCAGATTTTTCAGTTAAAACTTTATCCTTGAACGAGGGACTTTCGCAGGGTTCAAACTATTTTCGCTTCGAAGACCAGCTCGGTTTCATGTGGCTTTCTGCCAATGATGCCATCAACAGATTCGACGGAAGCCAGGTAAAAGTATATAATTTGAATCGCTATTTTGAAAAATGCCCGAATTTAGCGCAAGCTTATGGGATTTCCGAGGACGCAGAAAACAATATGTATTTTGGTTCTACCAATGGTCTATATTGCTATTCAAGGCAAAAGAATACTTTTCATTTACTCCAGATTTTTTCAGATAAAAAAAACCAGTTAACAATGCCTTTTGGTTTTTGGAATAATAAAATTTGGTGCTTCAACAATAAATTTGAAATTTCGAGTTTCGATGTTAAGACTCAAAAAATATCATTTCTTACCAAACTTAATTTACCGGAACTGTCTTCAGTTCATGTTTATAACCAGAATTTCTCGAAGGCTTTTTATCAAAGTTTTCCAGTAATTATTGGTAATAAAGCTTGGTTTTGCACGAAGAATAAAGTCTTGCAAATAGACTTAAAAACGAAAAAAATTGAAGAACCTTTGAAGGAAATTTCTTTAAAAGAGAATTTAGAATTCAATTCTATTTCCTACACCAAAGAAAATAAGAAACTCCTTTTCGCTACCAATAAAGGTTTATTGATCGACGACTTTAAAACGAACAATATTCATATTCAAAATCAAATCGGTACTCTTTCTTTACAAAATTTATTGTCAGTTATTTCGAACGGGAATCTTTTAGTTCTTTTTCGACAAAATAACTTAACAATTTTAAAGGAAAAAACGAGGGAGATAATTTACCAAAAAATTAAGAACTTTTCTTACTATCAATTTGGTTTTGATAAAAATGATAGATTGTGGTTTTGTGATGATGGAAAGGGACAACTTATATTCGATTTTGGCGGGCCGTTAATTCAAAAAGCGACAAGTGAAAATACGTTTACGAATCCGGATTTTAACGGGGTTGCTACCATTAATTCTATAAATGAAAACGAATTGCTCATCAACTCAAACTACACCTGGAATAAAAATACAAAAACTGCAAAAAAAATCACCGGATCTATAAATAGTAACTCTAGTTTTAGAAGCAGTTACGATCAATACCGGAAAGGAATCTGGTTATATAATGACGCAAGTTTTCCGGGTAGCAGTTTGCTTTTCATGGACGAAAATAAAAACGTTTCCCAGTTTGCATCCAGTAAAAATTTAAGTCCATTTGGAAAAATTCAAGATTTAAAAGCGCTTTCCGAAAATCAACTTTTGTTGGCAACGGAGATCGGTCTCATCAAATTTGATATCAAAGAAAATAAATTTACAGAAATACCTCATCAAAATCAAAAGAATGCGTTTTACATCAATCCGCTTTCGGAGAATCGGTTTGCAATAAGCTATATTAATCATGATATGCTTTTAGTGAAAAAGACTGAAAATGGAGATTTTATTTTTGAAAAAAATATTCTTCCAGGCAAGCAATCTTTTTATATGCAGGAAGATATTCAAAAAGAAAATTTCTGGGTTGGTACCAATAACGGACTTTATCTTTTAGACAAAAACTTCAATATTTTAAAAACATTTGACGCGAATTCAGAAATGGCAGGAACGTATATATATGGTTTGCTAAAAGATGATCTCGGAAATATTTGGGTGAGCCATCAGAGATGCTTAAGCTCCATTAATGCTTCGACATTTCAAGTTATCAATTACGATTTAAAAGACGGCGTGCAAGACTGGGATTTTAATAACCGGTCATTTTGTAAAACACCAGATGGAACTTTATATTTTGGTGGCGCAATGGGTTTTAATTATTTTAAACCTCCATTAAAGCACAGTTCAAATTATCACCCGAAAATTTATATTGATGAAATTCAGGTAAATTCTAAGATCTTCCGACCTGATATAAATCCGGATCATATCAAAAATCTCAATTTTAAAACGGAAGAAAATAATATTTCTCTCAAAGTCATCATTTCGGATTTAGGTAATGCGGAATCGTACAAAATAGCTTACCGCATTGACGGCAAAAAATGGATCTTAAAGTCGAATTCAGCACAAATTGATTTCACCAGTTTGTCGCCAAAAACATATGAATTAGAATTGGCGATTTATGATAAATTCACCAACAAATATAAACTTCAAAAAAGAATTGTAATCACCATCAAAAATCCATTCTATAAGACAATTGGGTTCTGGATCATCAATTCGATCTTAATAACGGGTTTGCTGTTTTATCTTTATAACAGACGAAAATATACGCTCCAAAAAAGAAAATTTCGACAAAAACTTGAACTGGAACATCAGCGAAATAAGATTACCGCCGATCTGCATGATGACTTGGGAGCTTCATTGAGTAGTTTGCAGATCAACAGCGCTGTCGTACAGAAATTATTCGATAAAAATCCTGCGGAAGCAAAAAAAATACTGAAGAAAATAGAATCGCAGGCAAAAGGTATTTCGGAAAATATTGGAGATATTATCTGGAGTTTGAAACCCAGCAAAGATGAATTTATGTCTTTGAGTACACGAATAAAAAAAATAACGAGCGAGATTCTGGGCAGTTCAAATATTAAGTATAAAATAAAAATTGACGAATTGATTAACGAGGAGATCAATGATTTTTCTGCTCGTAAAAACATTATTTTAATTTGTAAAGAAGCACTCAATAACATACTTAAACACAGCGACTCTACGAAAGCTGAGTTGTCGATAGAAAAAAATGAAACTCACTTCAGATTACAGATCTCTGATAATGGAACGGGGTTTAAAAACTCAGAAAACGGTGGAAACGGTCTCACCAATATGAAAAAAAGAGCGGAAGAATTAGGAGCGAAATTCGAAATATCAATTAATAACGGAACTTCAATCATCATCGACATCCCTAGATTTAGGGAATAACATACCGTGATTTTACCCTTAACTTTGTCAAAATAATTTTTTAAGAAACCTCATAATGATTCGGATTTTCGCCTTTGACGACAGTTTAGAACGGCTCAATAGTTTGAAAGCACTTATTTCCTTAAGCGACAATCTGGAATATGTAGGAGATGCAGAAAATTGCGAAAATGTATTGAGTAAAATGGAAGCATTTTATCCAGACGTTGTTTTGATGGATATTAATATGCCAATTGTAGATGGTTTAGAAGGTTTAAAGCAAATAAAATCGAAGTTCCCACAGATAAAAGTTTTAATTCAGACCGCATTTGACGACAGCGATAAAATTTTTCAAAGTATTTCTAATGGTGCAAGCGGATACATTCTAAAATCCGACCATCCAACCCGAATTTTGCAAGCCATAGAAGAAGTTTATGAAGGCGGCGCGGCGATGAATCCGGCGATTGCTAAAAGAGTTTTAGATTATTTCTCCCCCAAAAAAAATCTGGAAATTTTAACTTCTAAAGAACAGGAGGTTCTGAAATCTCTCGCGGAAGGAAACAGTTATAAAATGGTTGCGGATCAATTGGGCGTAAGTTATTCGACCATTAATTCTCACACGAAACATATTTACGAAAAATTGCATATCTCCTCTTTAGGTGAAGCGATCGCTTGGTATTATAAAAATCTGTGAGTAAAATTTTTCTTAGCTCTATTTACCTCATCCCTAGTTTTAGGGATTTTTTTTTGTGAGAATTCTTTTCATTTTTGCTTCTATAAATTTTAAAAAATAATATGATGAAAGCAAACTATTTTTTTTCTCTTTTAAAAACCCTCATTATTTTCGGAAGTTTTTTTCTTGTTCAAATGAATGCTCAGGATATTGATAATGATGGAGTTTTAGATAGCTCCGATAATTGTAAATATACTTACAACCCAGATCAAACAGATGAAGATGGCGATCAAATTGGAGATGCTTGTGATTGTGAAAAAACAATTGGAAATCCTGGAGGTCTACATACTCCTGCCATATTAATTTTTGCACATCCTTCCACCACCGTCAATAATGGAGATTTAGTGAGTTTTACTTCTATAATAGATTCGGGTGGAAGTTCTCCTATTTATCAATGGAGGAAAAACGGAGTTAATGTGGGTACAAACATTGCAACTTATTCAGACAATATATTGAATAACGGAGATGTAATAACCTGTGAACTGAAAAGTGATATTATTTGTACGGCAGGAAATGTAAGATCAAGTAATACTTTAACAATTACAATAAATACTTTATCTGCTACAGAAAGCAATCTGCAAGAAACTAATCCTTCAATTTATCCTAATCCTGCTTCTAACCTCATCTTCATTAAAAATTTTAAAAATATATCGGGGATTAAAATCTATGATTCCACAGAAAGAATTGTGAAAAATCTTAAAACAAATACTGATGCAGTTGATGTCTCCAATTTAAATAAAGGAATTTATTTCATTGAAATACTATCTGGAAACAAATCTTTTAAAACAAAATTCATTAAAGAATAATAAAAATCTTAAAAAAAAACATCATGAAAAAAAAATTATTTTCTACTTTACTTATTACCTTTTTGGGTATTAATTTAATGTTTAGCCAGTACAAAATACCTTCTTGTTCTTTCAACTCAGCGGCAGATGTTAATAATTGGGCAATTTACCCTACAACTGTAAACAAAACCTGGTTCAACGGCGGTTGCGTAGCAATGTTTGTAAATAATCTTTACAACACCATCCCCGTAACTATTCTCTCTCCAATTTTCACCATCAGCGGATCAGGAACTTATACGCTGACCATTGGATATGCAGTGATCTATAGCATAACACCAGCTTTATTTGAGCTGGTAAATGACACAACAAATATGGTGATGGCGACCTCTAGCGTCACTACTACTACAGGGGTTTGTACGTCCTGGCCAAATTCAAAAATAAATAAACAGGATTATATTGGTTTGGCACCCGGAAATTATCGTTTACGGGTTACCATTCCCACAGCATCTCAATTTTTTATTGAAAGTGTGAGATCAAGTATAGATTACAGTTTGCTAAGCAATGTAGAAACAGAAACCAATTCTAAAATTACTCTATATCCCAATCCTACCAAAGATAAAATTTTCATCAAAGACGTTGAAAATATTACAGGAATTAAGATTTATAATTCTGAGGGAAAACTTGTGAAAGAAAGCAAAACAACTTCTGACATAATGAATGTTTCGAGCTTACCAAAAGCATTGTACATCATGGAAATTACCACATCAGATAAATCCTATAAAACAAAATTCATTAAAGAATAAAAAACTAAAAAAAATCACCAGTATGAAAACAATTCAAAAATTTATGATCTTACTTCTCTTCGGATCATTTTTATCAACTCATGCGCAAGAGAATGCCCGTAAAGGTTGGGACGGCGTCGTAAAAGGCGGTCCTCGACTTAATGTAAGTTACAATTCTACAATGCCTAATTCTGCAACCAAAGATGCTTATGTTAATAATTCATCTGGAATTAGTGGAGATGTTTTTGTCCCTTTTTCATTATTTAGAAAAGGATGGGATGGTTGGCCAAAAACTTCAATAGGTTTAAATATTGGCGGAACTTATAATTTTGGCGGAAATGGAGACCCGAGTGTTGCTTTACCTAATGCCTTTCCAATTTTTGGACAAACCTCAAGTTCTGTTAGTTATAGAGGGGTAGATCAAAAAAATCCAGGTTTTAGAATTGGTGGAGGACCACAAGCTAATTTTAATTTAGGAGAACATTTCACTATTTCTCCCATGGTTTTGGCAGAATATTTCAGCATGACGCAAAAAGAAGTCAGTGCCGTACAAACAACTCAAGTTAATGGCCAAACCAAAGAATATAATCTGTGGACTTTACCTGAAACAAAAACAACAGGTATCGCCATAACGCCAAAAATAAGGGTGCGATATATGTTCAACGAAACGTTCGGCATTTTTGCTGACGCTGCTTATATCTTCGGACCGAAGATCAATACGCAAACTTCAACTTTAAATCCATTAGGAAACCCCAATCAAGCGGGGCAATATGAACAACAACAATTGGATCTGGGAACGCAAGTAAAAAGTGATATTAAATCTACTTCCTACAGCGCGCTGGCTTTAAACGTGGGATTGAGTTTTGACTTTGGTCGAAGAAGATGTCCGAATGGAGACTGTCGTGACAGTAAAAAAGTTGACGATAAAGGTTGGAATGGGAAGACTAAAATGACAAAAGCAGATTCTGGTTTTAAAGATCAAAATACCGATGAGCCAAAATTTCCCGCTGAAATTCAAAAATTAATTGATGCACAGGATGCCCAATTAAATAAAACTTTTGAGTACGCAAAAAACACAAATAAAGTTGCACAATCGAAGTGTAATTTTGAAGTGACGAAAGTTGATATTCAGTGTAATGGAAAAGACAGTCAAGGAAAAGCCAAATATCATGTTGTGATTACTTATAAAAATAATTCTACAACTGGAACTTCTACACTTGGACATTATTCAGTAGCATGCACTCCGACAACCTCAAATGGCACCTACTTAGCAGTTTCACCAGTTGGAAGCGCAACTATTTCAAGTTTGAGTCCTGCGTTTTCTAGTTTAACTCCAATTGCTCCTTTAGCAACTACAAATATTACTTTTGATATTGTTCCCAGCACCACTTTCTATTCGCTAAATATTCAAGGGAATACAATTAATAGTGCAACAAGTTGTGGGAATTGTGATGATGCAATTACACTACAGTTTCCGAATTGTTGTAATGGTTGCGAATTAAATCCGCTCACCGCAAATCCAATTTCTACCACGCAATTAGATGCTGCAACTGGAACTATAAGAATTGTAAACTCCATTTCTTCCCCGAAAAATATTGTGAGAGTTGATGCAGATATTGTTTCGATAAAATATTTTCCGATTACTAGTGATTGCGTGAAATGCAACAACAAAAACGCAAACCAGGATAATTTTGTTGGAACTAATAATATCGGCGGAACTGGCTGGACAAACAGTGGAAATCCTAAATTTTATTTAGGCGAAAATTCTGCACTTAATACCTCTCGTTCTTTGGTATTTACTTCTGCAAGTGCAGCTGGTGTCAATTTAGCATCGCCAACAAATATTACTCATACTGTTGGTGTTTCCCCAAATTCCTGTTGCGGAGACAAGGTTGAAATCTGGATCCGATATACAATTTGGGATACGGAATGTCATGTTTGTGATAAATTGGTTCAATCAATAATTACCCGTGATGGATCTTGCGCTGGTTCTAATGGTGGCGGAACAGGAACAGGAACTTCAACAGGAACAGCTACGCAATTACCAAATAAACTTTAAAAATAAAATCATGAAAAAAATATTATATATCTTAATTATAACACTTTATTCTAATTTCGGCTTTGGTCAAGATTATAATAGATGGGCTGAAAGTGCAGCAAGGGAACAAAAAATACCTCAAAATCAAATTTCAAATTTCAAATTAACCTATATCGCAAATTTGAAAAAAGAACTGAGTAAGAAAAACATACAACCTAAAATTAAGGTTTCTACAGATATTTGTGATGACGGAGGTTTTGAAACTAAAGATTTTTCTACATGGGGATGGACTATTGTTGATAATAGAAAAACCGGTACTAGTATAACTTATAATTCTACAATTACTGGTAGTGGCTCGCTAGTAACATCTACAATTCCTAGTACAACAGCTTTATCCCAATGGGAAATAGTTTCTACAGGATTTGATGCTATATTCCCAACTCTTCCTACTGTACATTCGGGAACTAAAGCACTAAAATTAGGAAGATCCGAACTTCCATCTATTTTACCAAACTGTAGTGCAGAATCCATCGAAAAAACTATAAATATTACTACTAGCAATAAAGAATTAACATTTTGGTATGCTTTAGTTTTACAAGATCCTTTTAAAAGTTCTAATGTTCATAATACTGGTGAAGCTCCTGCATTTGGTGTGAGAATAAAATCAACTTCAGCTTTTAATTATGTTCCAATTATACCAGTAGTAGGAAGTGGAACAGCACCCATCGAAGCACTAAATAACCCCTTCTTAACTAGCGGAATGCCAAGCCCATACACAGAAGCAATTGCAATGAGACCTTGGACTTGTGGAAAAGTAGATCTATCTTCATATATTGGACAGACAATAACAATAGAATTTATCGTTAATGATTGTTCCCACGCTGGTCACTTTGGTTATGCTTATTTAGATGATATTTGTATGGGATGTTCAGGATCGGATTTGGGAGATGCAAGCATTAATGGTATTTCGGATTCATGTGGGCTATCTGCTATGATAAGTGGTACTTATACATTACCTCATTCTAGTACAACAACTGGCACATTAAATTCACTTCAAGCCTATTTATATCAAGGAGGTGTTCCGGTAGCTGGTCCCGTAACAATTCCATCAATGTACATAACTTCTGGAACTTTTAATTTTCCAATTACAATTTTTGGGTCAATTCCTTCCGGCAGTTATGATATTGTTGTAAAAGGAAATTTTACATTTTCAGCAACCTCCTTTTCTACATTATCATCTTCTTCTGGCTTTGTGGCAGGTATAAATAATGATTGGACGAGAGATTGTCCACCACCAGCTAATCCACCAAACCCTTGTTGCAAAAACACCTTATCCATGGTAACTCCCGTTCCAGTTCCGCCAAGCTATCCTTACATTGATGGAACTTACGCCGTAGAATTGTACAATATTACAGCACCTTCCAGTGCGCCTATTACAGAAATCAGAGTGGAAACAACCAGTTTCGAATGGCTCGACGGTCCTGAAGATTGCAAACAATGCCAAATAAAAACCAATAATTTAGGTTCACTCTTTGGCGGAGTTTCTATTGGAGGTGTGATGAGCGGACCAACTTTACAACCTTATGGTAGCGGAGCAACATCCAGTGCTAATAATAGTGAAGTGGTGTTTGCCTTTTCAATTCCCAAAACTTTAGCTGTTGGAGATTTTATTAAATTAACCTATGTTTTACCTCCGGACAAAGAACTTTCTTGCTGTCATACCAAAGCAAAAGTCTGCAGGAAAATAAGCTGGAAAGATACCAATTGTGGCTATTGTGAAGTTTACGATTGCTCAATAATCGACCTTAAGCCAAAATCAACTCTTGCACCTGGATTCCCAATGCCAAGTTTACAAATGCTCTACCTGAACACGCGCGGAATTTTTGCTTTAGGCCATGCTAAAGGATACTAAAATTAAAATAATATAAATAATTAATCCACTTTTTTCAAAGTGGATTTTTTTAGTTTTAATTCAAATATTAATGTTCAAATTTCTTCAGGTTCAAATTCTTTTTTATAAATTTATTCCGTTTCAATTTTAAAGTAAATTGAACAATGATTTCAATAATTATAAATTACCTACCATCGAATTCCCCACATCCATTTCAGAAATCCAGCAAAGAATTCAAGAAATTGATCCCATTCAATATGGCATCACCCGTAATTTTAAAAACGGCGCAGTAACTAAATTAAGTCCCTACATTTCTCGGGGCGTTATTTCCACGCGCGATATTTTTGATCATTTAAAAACATTGGATTTAGAATGGTTTCAGGTCGAAAGATTGGTGCAGGAATTAGCTTGGCGCGATTTTTTTCAAAGTGTCTGGAAAGAAAAAGGAACCCAAATTTTTTCAGATCTTAAACAACCGCAGGAAAATGTAGAAAATCACGGATTTCCAGCTTCGATTTTAAAAGGTGAAACTGGTATTCAAATTTTAGATGAAGCCGTAAAAACCCTTTACGAAACTGGATATCTTCACAATCATTTGCGAATGTATCTGGCTTCAGTTTGTTGCAATATTGCGCATTGTCATTGGTCAGAACCGGCGAAATGGCTTTACAGTAATTTACTGGACGGAGATTTGGCAAGCAATCATTTCAGTTGGCAATGGGTCGCCGGAAGTTTTTCTAATAAAAAGTATTTTGCGAACCAGGATAATCTGAATAAGTATTTTGGCGGAACTCAGAAAAATACCTTTCTGGATGTTGATTATTCAGAATTTGAAACTATAAAAACGCCCGAAATTTTAAAAGAAACTGAAAAGTTTAATTTGAAAACTTCACTAAATTTTTTAAAGAGCGACGTTGTTACAAATGAGAAAACGTTGATATTTAATTATTACAATCTAAATCCAAGTTGGAAATCTGCGGAAAATTACCAACACGTCTTACTTCTCGAACCTTCCTTTTTTGAAAAATTTCCCGTTTCCAAGATAGTACTCAACTTTGCTTTGGAATTATCCAAAAACATTCCTGATCTTAAAGTTTTCGTTGGAGAATTTGCAGATCTGCATGCAATAATTTCTTCTGAAAATCTGCACTACAAAGACCATCCAACAAATTTGCATTACTTAGGAACAAAGCAAAACCGCAAATCGCTTTCCACTTTAGAAGGAGATTTCCCTTCTTTTTTTTCTTACTGGAAAAAAATCAAAAAAGAATTGCAAAAAGAATTTGAAACCAGATAAAAACCTCAAAAATTAATGTCCAGATCGATCAATCTTATTTTCCCAAATCAATTATTTCAAAATCATGCTTTGCTTGAGAACGGTGGTGATATTTATTTAATTGAAGAGTACCTATTTTTTAAGGAATTGAAATTTCATAAGCAGAAAATCGCATTCCATCGAGCTTCTATGAAATTTTTTCAAACTTATTTAGAAAAGAAAGAGGCGAAAGTAATTTACATTAACAGTCACGACGAATTATCCGACATCAGAAATTTTCATGTCGAAGTTGATAAAAAAAAGGTAACGGAAATAAATGTCGTTTGTCCAAGCGACGATTGGCTGGAACGCAGATTAAAAAAAGTTTGCGAAAACATACAACTCAACATTCTCGACTCTCCCCAATTCATTAATAACAATAGTGATTTAGCGGAATTCTTTAACCCTGAAAAAAAGTTTTATTTTCAAACGGCATTTTACAAACAGGAAAGAATTCGCCTTAATATTTTGATGACGGACGACGGAAAACCTGAAGGTGAAAAATGGACTTTCGATGTTGATAATCGGAAGAAATATCCCAAAACCAAAACTCCACCTCCAATTCATTTTCCCGAAAACTCAGAGTTCTGGAAGGAAGCTCTAAAATACACCGAAGAAAAGTTTAAAAATAATCCCGGGGAACTTTCCAAAAATCCGCTCTACCCGATCACTCATGAAGAATCTCAAAACTGGCTTCAGCAGTTTTTCGATTACCGTTTCCAGGATTTTGGAATTTTTGAAGATTCCATCGTAGAAAAAGAGGCATTTCTGAATCACAGCGTGCTTTCTCCGCTCCTCAATTCCGGACTTTTACAACCCGTTGACGTCATTAATCAAACGCTGATTTTTTCGCAGAAAAATAAAATTCCACTGAATTCTCTGGAAGGTTTTATTCGACAAATTATCGGTTGGCGCGAATTTATGCACGGAATGTATCTTTACAAAGGTCGGTTTTCCCGCACGCAGAATTTCTTCAACTTCACCCGAAAAATTCCAAAGAGTTTTTATGATGGCACCACCGGAATTCAGCCCATCGACGAAACCATTAAAAAAGTGATGAAAAATGCTTACTGCCATCATATCGAACGTTTGATGATCCTCGGAAACTTCATGCTGCTCTGCGAATTTAATCCAAAAGAAGTCTATAAATGGTTCATGGAACTCTTCATCGACGCTTACGATTGGGTCATGGTTCCCAATATTTATGGGATGAGTCAGTTTGCAGACGGCGGAACTTTCGCCACGAAACCCTATTTGAGCGGCTCCAATTACATCAAAAAAATGAGTGATTATTCTACGGGCGATTGGGAAAAAATTTGGGACGGACTATTTTGGCGGTTTGTGGGAACGCAGGAAGAATTTTTCAAAAAAAATCCACGCGTTTCAATGATGCATTATTCCTTTCAAAAAATGGATCCTGAAAAAAAAGAAGCTCATTTAAAGTACGCGAATGAATTTCTGAAAAGTTTAGATGGTATTTAGTTTCTTTATTAGGAGTTAGAAGATTGTTTTCTCTCCCGAAGATTCCACCCGCTTTCTGTTACAATCTTTTTGTTTTGTCTTGCGCCAAAACAAAAAGGATTTCCACTTCAATCGGGACTAGAATAAAATTTTGTTTATTCTACAAAATAGAAGAAATCTATTTTCATTTTCAGTTATCATCGCTAACATTCGTCATAATCAGCCACTTATCCACAAAAAAATGTTAGTAAGCTGTTAATTTTAACATTAAATTCACATTCAACATGAAAATAATTACTATTTTTACTTATAAATAAAATTGAGATGATGATCAATTTCTTTTTATCGAGTTCAAAATTATTATTGAATGTAAAAATTTAAGAGAAGCACCGTCGGCTTCTCTTTTTTCTTGGTGTTTAACTAAAAAATGAGATTTTCTTATCTACTGAATCCACTTCTAAAGAGTGGATTCTTTTTTAGCACTCCCTAAAAATTCTTAAATTTGATTTACTTCCGGCTTCATAGTTCAACGGATAGAATAAGAGTTTCCTAAACTTTAGATCCGGGTTCGATTCCCGGTGAAGCTACTAAGAGAAAGAGCCAGGTAACTAGTAAAAAGAAACATTTTTCGCTCCTCTACTTTCCACTTGGCTCTTGTACCTTTTATCTTGGCTCTTCTATTTCTTATCTACCATAATTCGCTCCTTTCTGTTCGCAATTTCCCAAGCTGTAGCGAAAACCAACTGCGCACGTTTTTGTAAAGCAACGTAATCAATTTTATCCGGCGTGTCACTTGGTTTGTGATAATCGGCGTGAATACCGTCAAAGTAAAAAGCAACCGGAACTCCGTTTTTCGCGAAGTTATAATGATCAGAACGGTAATACAATCTTTCCGTATCATTCGGATCGTCGTATTTGTAATTCAGTTCTAATTTTACGGTTGCAGCGTTGGCTGCGACATTGATCCTCTTTAATTCTTTACTCAACATTTCAGACCCGATCACGTAAACATAATCTTTTCCACAGTTCGCAGGATCGCATCTTCCGATCATATCGATATTCAGATCAACAACCGTATTTGCCATGGGAAAAACTGGATTGTCTGCGTAATATTTTGAACCCAAAAGTCCGTGTTCCTCGCCCGTAACATGTAAAAATAAGATCGAACGTTTCGGCCCGTTACCAGATTTTTTTGCCATTTGAAAAGCCTTTGCAATTTCCAGAACAGCTACTGTGCCACTACCGTCATCATCTGCACCGTTGTAAATTTGACCATCTTTCATTCCAAGATGATCGTAATGTGCAGAAATCACAATTACTTCTTCCGGTTTTTCTGAACCTTCGATAAACGCTAAAATATTTTCAGATTCAGGTAAATTTCCCCTTCTTCCCATCAAAGCTTCTTTTGGTACGATCTGGTAATAAGAACTCATCGATTTCGGGTGAGAAACTCCCATTTTCTGGTACTGTTCAATCAAATAGCGACCTGCCTTTTTCTGACCTTCACTTCCGGTATCACGACCTTCCATTTCATCGCCAGCTACGACATAAAGATTTGTTTTCAAATCAGCAGAAGTGATCGACTCATAAGATTTTTTAAAGGGTGAACCTGAATAAGATAGATTTGCCGCGCAACTTTGTAGTAAAGCGAACGCAATAATCGGTATCAGTAATTTTGAATTTTTCATCTTTTATCAATTTTTCAAGCCTAAAGATAAGTTTTATTTTTAGGATAGCTCAATCGTTTTTTTAAGTAATTTTGATAAAAACTAAAATATGTTTCTTCCGAAAAAGCACTCCGGTTCCGACAACACGATCTTTTCTGAGATGACAGCGCTCGCTCAAAAACAGGAGGCGGTGAATCTTTCTCAGGGATTTCCAGATTATGAAATTGATGACCGTTTGAAAAAACTGCTGTGTGAAGCGGCAGAAAAAAACTTTAATCAATATGCCCCAATGTCGGGAAATCCGTTGCTCATTGAAAATCTTATTGAATTTAATAACAAGAGAACAATTCCTATTTCTGTGAGCAAAGAAAATATCACCATTTCTCCCGGCGCAACTTACGGAATTTATACGGCATTAGCTTCTGTCATTAGTTTTGGTGATGAAGTAATTGTTCTCGAACCCAATTATGATTCTTACGTTCCGGCGATTGAAATGAATGGTGGAAAACCAATTTTTGTAAGTCTTAATGATGATTTTAAAGTTAATTTTGAAGCTTTAAAAAAAGCCATCACCGAAAAGACAAAAGCCATTATCATCAATTCACCACACAATCCTTCCGGTAAAATCTGGAAAAAAGAAGATTTCAATCAACTTTCTGATCTCGTTGAAAACACCGAAATCATTATCATTTCAGACGAGGTTTATGATATTCTAACGTACGATCAAAATGAATTTTACAGCGCTTTTCATCATCCAAAACTTCGGGAAAGATGTTTCAGCATTTTTTCATTTGGCAAAATGTTCCACATCACGGGTTGGAAAGTCGGTTATGTTTTGGCTTCTCCCGAACTTTCCCAAGCGTACCGTCGCGTTCATCAATATCTCGCTTTCAGTGTAAATGCGCTGGCTCAATACGCTTTAGCCAAATATCTAGAAGTTTTTGAGCCAAAAGAAAATCAAAAAATCATGCAGCAGAAAAGAGATTTTTTTCTCAATGAAATTCAAGATTTGCCTTTTACTTTAAATGAAAAAGCCGAAGCGGGATATTTTCAAATTCTCAGTTTTAAAAATATTTCTGAACTTTCAGATAAAGACTTCGCAGTTTGGCTTACCGAAAAAGCAAAAGTCGCTACGATTCCAGTTTCTGCTTTTTACCATGATCAAAAAAGTACAGGAAACGTGAGATTTTGTTTTGCGAAAAAAGAAGAGACTATTTTAAAAGCCGTGGAGAATTTGAGGAGATATTTGGGATAAAAAACCTGATTTTTATTGTAAAATTTAGTCTAAACAAAATATATATTACAGCCAGATTTTCTCCTCTCTGCAGCGGTCCAAAATATATTTTTTTAAGCTTAAAATTGCGTTCTGATAATTTGGAGCTTCGTACCCAAAACGGTCGTGTTCCATCTGTTCTTTTTCCAAATCACTGCATCCTTTTATCACTTCCTGCAGCATATCGATCATTGCTAATTCTTTGCTGTTCGATTTCTCAAATTTGAATTCTATAATTTCGGTTTCCAGTTCCCCGCAATATTCCAAAAGCTCGATTACCTCTGCTTCTTCAAGTAAGGAAGGATTGTAGTTGAAAATTTCCCGTGTAGATTTCATCGCATAAAAGATTTAAACAAATTTAAAAATTATCCTCAAAGTCTTTATCAAACAAATATATTCTTAGTAATAATCATTTCAATATTGAAAATTTTTTAGATATTTTACTATTTCTCCACCACCATTTTATTCCGCGGCAACCCAATCTCATGTTCCTGCGGATAAGGATTTCTCGTCGTCATACTCACATCTTCATTAATTTTTTTGTGAACTTCATAACTTTTTTCTTGATCTTCCGCGTAACGCGGATCTGGAATAAACGGCATTTTCGCCATCTTGAAAATCGTAATCGTCGGGAAATGAAAATCAACTTCTACCATTCCCAATAACAAATAACAACCGCCTCCCTGAAAAGGATACTTCTGCAAATTATCCGGAAAATGCGCCGTATCGAAAAAGTTTCCTTCCGCATCGATCCAGGTTCCGAAAAACATCGTTCCCTTTTTAGTTGGAACGTGCTTTCTGGAAATTAAATAAGCCAACATTCTCACCTGTCGTTTATGATGTTGCGGTAAATGTCTCGCCATAATAATTCCCCTGTAATTCGTTTGCAACAAATCAAAAGGACTGCAGGAAACCGAAAATCCGAGGATTTCTATTTCGTCGAAAGCATCCTCAAATCGGTTTCTGTTCAATACTGGAAGTTGATATTCCTGAACCGGAGTTTCAAAGAAAGTCGGCAACCGATATTCCGGTTTGAAGTGGATCATTAATAATCTCGCTTCAATCAACAACTCATTTTTAGGTTTTCCCGTAAATCGAAAAGCACCTACAAAAATTAAAGTTTGTAAAGTTTCAATTCCCACTGGAACGCGTTTAATAAAATTTTCCAAAGAAACATAATCTCCATTTTTTCTTCTTTCTTCCGGAATAAAATTGGCAATTCTGCTTTCTAGTTTTTCAATATGCATAAAACCTAAAAAAACATCTTCCCCATAAACCGTGGTTTCAAACAAACTCTTGTTCACACACGGATTATGAATTTTTCCACCGCCCATTCTGCATTCATGAACATAAACTTCCGTCCGGTAAAATCCACCACCATTGTTGATGGCCGAAACCATAAACTCGATCGGATAATAAACCTTTAAATACAAACTTTGATAACTTTCTACGGCATAAGAAGCCGAATGTGCCTTGCAAAAAGAGTAACCCGCAAAAGATTCGATCTGTCGATACACTTCCTTCGATAATTGTTCCGGATGCCCTTGTTCCGCACAGGATTTAAAGAAATTATCGCGAACTTCCTGTAGCTTTTGAATCGACCGACTTTTTCCACTCATCGCTCGTCGCAAAACATCGCCATCATCTGCAGAAACACCGCCAAAATGTAAAGCGATTTTAATTACATCTTCCTGATAAACCATAATTCCATAGGTTTCGCCGAGTTGCTCTTTAAAAACATCATGGAAATATTCAAACTTAGTAGGATTGTTATGTCGGAAAATATATTCCTTCATCATGCCACTTTTCGCCACACCGGGACGAATAATAGAGGAAGCAGCGACTAAAGTTTTATAATCTTCACATTTCAAACGCCGTAGCAATCCACGCATCGCAGGACTTTCGATATAAAAACACCCAATTGTTTTTCCGATGCTTAAATAATTGTTGCAGTTTTTATCATTTTTAAAAACTGTTGTATTGTGAATATCAATGGTAACTCCTTGATTTATTTTCACGAGTTCCAAAGTATCTTTAATCGTTCCCAATCCACGCTGGGAAAGAATATCAAACTTTTCGAAGCCAATATCTTCTGCGACATTCATGTCAAATTGAACAATCGGGAAACCTTTCGGCGGCATTTCCAAAGCGGTATAATTCGTAATCGGTTCCTGGGAAATGATGATTCCACAGGAATGCATGCTGCGTTGATTCGGGAATTTCTCCAGCAACATTCCGTATTTTTGGACGAGTTTCACGACTTTATTATCATCGTGCGTTGCCATGGGATTTTTCGCCAGAACATCGAGTTCTTCTTTGGGTAAACCAAATGCTTTCCCAACTTCCCGAAAGATGGAGCGATACTTAAATTCGACATTTGTTCCACAAAATGCGACATGCTCTCTTCCGTAGCGTTCAAAAATATAAGTTAAAATCTCATCGCGTTCACGCCAACTCCAGTCAATATCAAAATCAGGTGGATTGTTTCGGTTTTTATTAAGGAAACGTTCAAAATAAAGATTGAGTTCAATGGGACAAATTTCTGTAATTCCGAGCAAATAACTTACGATACTATTGGCGCCACTTCCCCGTCCGACATGCAGAAAACCACGACTGATGCTGTATTTTACAATATCTAAAGTAATCAAAAAATAGCCCGAAAAGTTCAGATCGGTAATTACTTTCAGTTCTTTTTCAATACGATCGATGACCTCTTTTGATTTTTCCGGATATCTTTTTTCTAAGCCATCGTAGGCGAATTTCCTTAAAAGAGCATCGTCATTTTTTTTATTTCGCGTAAAATGGATTTTATTTTTAGGCGTTTTAAAATCAAAATTGAAAGAACATTCGTCCAAAATATATTGGGTATTTTCAATGATTTTCGGGTGATTTTTAAACTGTTCTGCGATTATTTCTACGGGCTGAAAAACTTCATTTGGATAACAACAATCAGTTTCTGAAAGTTTCGAAATCAATGTATTTTGATCAATCGCACGTAAAATTTTATGAAGATTGAAATCCTTTTTCGTTTTAAATGTGATCGGATGCAACACGACCATTTTGTCTAAAAACTTTTTCCATTCAGGTCGAATTAAAACATTCAATTCTTCTGCCCGAACGCCGATAAATTCGTTTTCCTTTAACTCCTCCGGAATATTTTGAAGCGGATAAATGACAAATACTTTTTGAAAATTGGGAGAAACTTGTGGAAGTTCTGCGCCGTCGCAATTATGATTCGTAAGCAAACGGTTGATCTCTGCAATTCCGGTTTCATCTTTTGCAATGGTAATATAAAGGAGTTGATTTTCTTTCCGAATTTCTACTCCAACAATTGGTTTGATGTCGAATTTTTCACATTCTTTTTTAAAGTCATAAATCGCGGTTACGGTATTGATATCAGTCAAAACCAATTCTTTTGCACCAGAATCGAAGGCTTGCTTCACCAGTTCTTCAACTGATAAAGTGCCGTAACGAAGGCTGTGGAAAGTGTGAGAATTGAGGAACACGACTATTAATTATGAATTTTAGATTTTTAATTTTTAACGCAACACCTTTGACTTAGTAAGAGAAATTCTGATGCACTTTTTTTGATTTTTTAAATGACTAAAAAATAAAACTTTTGCGACTTTGCGGTTGAAAATATTTCGGAATTCCAGACACCGAGAAATGAAGAGAATTTTAATCCTTTTTAAATTCGATAAAAGAAATGTAAACACATAAGTCACATTAGAGATTTATATCTTTCACTGTTGAGAGCACACATTAGTTTCAAAAATCAAAGATTTTCACCTGATTTGTTCTATTTTTTACATGATTATTCTCTAATCTTATGTGCCTTATGTGTTTGAATAAGTTTCAAACAAATTCTAAGGTTTTCTAAAGGAATTTTTACTCGAGTTTTTTTTGAAGAACTTAAAAACAATAAAAATTTTGTGGTTAAAAATATTCTTGAACATAGAGACGGAAAGGGTTTAAGCAATATTAAGATTTAAAAAAATATGTCATTTCAATAATTTATTGGGAAACTTAAAACCTATTCCTAAAGGAAATTCTTGTATTAATCGAAGTTGAGGCATTCCACCACCGTGAAATTCGGAATTAGGATATTCTTCAACCCATTTTTCAAAATTATCTGCTATGTAATATATATTCCAGCCGTTTTCATCTGTCCCAACTTTTTGTAAACTTCTCTTCTTTTTAATAAGACTTTCACCTTTTAAAATTTTTTTAGTCATTTTTTAGTTTGAGATTTTTACTGTTTATCAATTTTAAGATTTGGGATGAAGGAGTTTTTTTTAATACTTTCAATCTTATAATATGAATATATTTAATTATACTATTTTCCCACACTAATATTCAAATTTGGCAGTTCTACCTGTAATTTTACTTTGGCCTTTAAAGCAGTGAAAACTTTCAATAAAGTGTCTATTGTTGCATTACTGGCGTTACTTTCTAATCGGGATATTTGAGCTTTTTGTACTCCTACTAATTTCCCTAATTCTTCTTGGGTCAAATTTCTTTCAATTCTGGTTTCCTTTATTGCCTTACCAATTAAATCCATTTGAAGTTCATATTCAAATAGGTCACGTTCAGTGGTTCCGATTTCTCCTATCAATTGATCTTGAACTTGATTTAAAGTATATGTTTTCATTTTTTCTTATTTTTTAATTGTTGATCTGCAAAATATTTAACTCTTGCATTAGTTGCTTTTTGAACTTCATTATCAGGAACTTTACTTCTCTTCTTTATAAATCCATGGGTTGAAATAACCAGTGTTTGTGTGGGAGAAGTTTTATCCCAAAATGCAAGAAGCCGGTATTGAAGACCTTGATAAAGCGTTCTAAATTCCCAAATTTCATCTGTCAATTTTTTAAAAAGTTCCGGATCATGACTGATTTGAGACTTACGAATATTGTAAAGAATTTTTTCATAATGCTTTTTTTCAAGTCCACTTAAAAACTGAAATACTTCCTCTAAAAAGATAATTTCAAAAAGATTTTTCATTAGATATTCGGTTAATTCAAAGGTAAACAAAGTTTCGCTATAATGAAACCTGCCAGATTTATTTTATTTATGTTTATCGAATATGACATTATTTTGTACATTTCAACAAACCAACTCAAATCCCGAAGCTCGTCCTAGAGCATTTTTACCGAAGCGGTTTTTCATGCGATCCATAGCTTGATAGAGATTCATGAGTTCTTCGCTGTCTTCAAATAAATTCATTTGATAGGTTCCGTGAACCAGATTCGTAAACCGTAATCCAATCAATCGCAGTCGCATTCGCCGCGTGTAAAGTCTTTCAAATAAATCCAGCGCGACTCTGGCTAAAGTGTGATCGATCGATGTATAAGAAATTTTACACTGTTTGGTTTCGGTATCGAAATTGGCATAGCGAATTTTTAAAACTACGGTGGAAGTCAGCCATTTTTCTTGTCGAAGTTGATAAGCTAAAGATTCGGCCATGGCAGAAATTAATCTCTTTAATTCGAAAATATCCATGGTATCATTTGTAAAAGTATGTTCGCTGGAGAGTGATTTTCTTTCGGAATACGGGACAACTGGTGTGAGATCAATTCCGTTAGCTTTTTTCCAGAGTTCGCCCCCATTTTTACCGATCATTTGCTGCAAAACAAGAACTGGCATTTCTGATAAAGTCTGAATGGTTCGAATTCCGACGCGGGAAAGCAATTGGAAAGTGACGTCTCCCACCATCGGGATTTTGCGCACCGATAAAGGATTTAGGAAAGGTTTTATATTTTGAGCCGGAATATCTAATCTTCCGACAGGTTTCGATTCTCCAGTCCCGATTTTGGAAACTGTCTTGTTCGTGGACAAAGCAAAACTGATGGGCAAACCTGTATTTTTCGTGACAGAATCTGCAATTTCTTTGGTCCATTGATAACACCCAAAAAATTGATCCATTCCAGAGAGATCCATATAAAATTCATCGATGCTGGCTTTTTCTAAAACCGGGACTTTTTCCTGAATAATTTCGGTGACTTCTTTGGAGAATTTTGAATATCTTTCGTAGTCTCCACGAATAACTTTAGCTTCCGGACATAACCTTAAAGCCATCTTAATTGGCATTGCAGAACGTACGCCAAAATAGCGCGCTTCGTAGGAGCAAGACGCGACTACTCCACGATCGCCACCTCCGATGATGACGGGAATTCCGTTCAGTTTTGGTTCCTGTAACCTTTCGCAAGACACAAAAAAAGTGTCCAGATCCATATGTGCAATTGCTCTTTCCATGTGGACAAAATTAGTACGATTTATATCAAATTTTTGTATCTTTGTTGGTATAATTTATAGCAATGTCAATTTTAGCAGAAAACATGCGGTATCTGAGAGCTCAGCAAAAATACTCGCAACAGAAAATCGCCGACGACCTTATCATTACGCGCGGACGGTACGCAAAATATGAAGATGGCGCGACAGAACCGCCTATTGAACTTCTCATTCGGATCTCTAAATATTACCGCGTGAGTATTGATTTACTGGTGGGAATGGATGTTCGAAAATACTCTTTGGAAAAGATGATGCAGTTGCCGGATAACCGCGTTATTCTTCCGATCATGGTAGATGAAAAAGGGGAAAACAAAATAGAAATTATTCCGGAAAAAGCTCAAATGGGTTATCTTCAAGGTTACAGTGATCCGGAATATATTGAAAAGTTGCAAACCATTTCTCTTCCTTTTTTGAGGAACGGAAAATTCCGGGCTTTTCCCGCAACAGGAGATTCGATGCCGCCTTTTAAAAATGGAACGTATATCGTAGGGAAATATGTGGAAAATGTGAATGATCTGAAAAACAACAAAACCTATATTTTTATCACTCAAAATGAAGGTGTTGTTTACAAAAGATTTGAAAAGAAAACGTCGAGAAATATCACGGTGAGTTCAGATAATCCGCTGTATAAACCTTATGATATTAAACTTTCTGACCTGGTAGAGATTTGGGAATATGCGTGCAGTATTAACACGGCCGAATTTGAAACGGAAACTTTGGATATGATGACGGTGAAGGAGATGTTTTTGAGTTTGAAGAAGGAGATTGATTTGATTAAAAGAAAATAACTTTTAGGATTTTTCAACATTAAGATGATTAAGGGATGAAGGAAGATTAAGATTTTCCAGGGAAAATTAAGGTGGGTGGAAATTCTTTCTCTTATCCTTTTGTCTTGAAACAAAAAAACCGAAAATTCAAGGCTTGGAAACTCAGGCTAAATAATAATCTAATTCTAAAATCCCCAAAACTCGTCTCGTCTCTTGGACGAGACTTCGAAAATGGAAATTTTTTAACATTTCTGATGCCAATTTAAATGTATAAAAAACCTCTCAAATCCAAAATGATTTGAGAGGTATAAATTGCAGTAAAGTGTAATTTTCAGTCTTGATTAATAATACTTTTCAAATATTATTTTGTGATGATCAGCTTTTGGGAAGATCGATCTTCTTTATTTGAAGCGGAGATGATATAAACTCCTGGCTGTAACAATCCGAGATTTATTGATTTACTTTTTCCGCTTTCAAGGTTAACTTTTAAATTCTTAATTCGTTGACCCACATAATTGGTTAAGGTCAAATCATAGTTCCCACTTTTCATTGATTTAACATATACATTTCCATCAGATTTTGCAGGATTTGGATAGATTGAAAGAGATTTACTATTTGTATTTTCTGTGGTTGCTAAAGTAGCAGTTTCCAAAATATTATAAATCTGATTTTTTGCGGGATTCGTAATTACTTGCTGAATTCCTGATGGCCAGAAAATTTCAATTTTATCAATCACCGTTGCAGTTCCAAGACCAAAAGTTTGAACGAGCGTACTGCCGGTATATTCACCTGAAGCAGAAGAAACCTGTCTTGTTTGAACTTTGCCATTGGCATAACAAACAACTCGGGCACCAATCCCAGAACGGTTAGATTGTACGCCTTGCAAACGCAAACTGATCCAATTATTGGTACCGCCATTATTTTTATACAATCCGTGAACGATCGTTGTAGAATAAGAAGGGGTGAAAATATCGGGATAACCATCATTATTATAATCTGAAATAGTAGAACAATAATCCCGAATTGGTGTAGTAGTAGCATCATCTGCAGCTTGATTCGTAAAAGTACCATCACCATTATTAAGATATAATTTATTCAGCCGTTTTGCGGTACTTCCGTTATTTGAAACGGTAAGATCAAGAAAACCATCATTATTCATATCAAGCCAGGCGGATCCGAAACCTGCTCCACCATCAATTGAAGGAGCTGCATTCGCTACTTCAAAATTTCCGCCACCTAAATTTTTGTAGAGAAAATTGTGTTTGATATCGGCGAAATCATTTACCGTCATAAAAAGATCCATCAAACCATCGTTATTGTAATCTCCCCACGAACTTCCCTGAGAAGCCGACAAATCATTTGCGATGAGAGAAGTGGTATTTTTTGTGAACGTTCCGTCGCCATTGTTGTGATACAGACAGTTATTCTGTCCCGGCAAAGAATTATTAAAATAGTTCACCACATACATATCCTGAAAACCATCATTGTCATAATCTACCCAAGATGCGCTGTAGGTATTAAAGTCATCGGTAACAATTGCACCTGTCGTAATTTTAGTAAAAGTACCATCTCCATTATTATGATAAAGGCGATTTGGCTGCTCAAAATTTGCAACATATAAATCTAAAAAACCATCATTATCATAATCTGCCCAAGCTGCGCCCAATGACCAATCCTGATCTGTTACAATATCACCCGTCAAAATTCTCGTGAAAACGCCGTTTCCATCATTACGGTATAAAAAATTGACAGATTGCGCAGCGCCACTGTTTCCGCTGTTACAAATGTAAAGATCTATATTTCCGTCATTATTATAATCTCCCCAAGTGCACGCAATTGACGGTCCAACTGTGCTGTGAATAACGTTGTCTGTCTTTGCAGTAAAAGTTCCGTCTCCATTATTTACAAATAAAGTACTAGTGGCGCCATCAATAGTTCCAACAATTAAAACATCATCAAATCCATCATTATTGTAATCTGCAAATGAAGCACTATATGTTTTTATCGGTGTTTCTACCAGCGTTCCCGTATTTACTTTCGTAAAATACTGAGCACTTAAAGAAGAAGCAGATACAAAACTGATCATCATCCCACACAACAGAGCGGTGCGACTTTTCTGAAACTTAAATAAGGAGTTTTTTTTCATAATATTTTTTTTTAATTTGGTGATAAAATAGAGGAGATCATTAAGTGTAATTTAGTAGATCTTTACTGGCGAAGTTAATTTATTTGGTTGCTCTGCGTAAGCGTATTTTTACGTGATTTTAAAGTTTCTGCTTTTCCATTTATTTTAATTTGGAAGGAAAATAAAAACCGCCATTCATTACAGCGCAATAAGCTTCTTTAAGTTCTAAAAGACTTGGCGGTTTTGGAAGTAGACCTTTTATGCCTGCATTTTTAGCTTCTTGAACATATTTATTTTCATTAAACATGGTAAGAAGAATAATACGCAGTGTTGGTTTTTTGGAGAGCGCGATTGTTGCAGTTTCAATTCCACTCCGTTGTGATAATCTGCTGTCCATCAAAACAAGATCTGGGGAAAGAAGATTCAGATCGTCAATAAATTTAAAGCTGCTATCGATTTCGGTAATTTCAATTTCTTCCGGAATTTCCTGCAACATTAAACGCAAGCTCCGCCGGAAACTAACATGATGGTCCACAATTACTATTTTTGTCATTCAACTCATTTTATAAAGGATGAAATTAGGGTAAAAAGTGGATGTGAGACAGCGTAAAAATACCTGATGTGAAGAGCAAGTTTATCAAATATCTGTTGAAAAAAACTTAAAAAAAGCTGTAGGAATTTCTTTTATACGATCGCCAATTTATTTCTAATGGCATAAATTACGAGATCAACAACATTTCTCGTCGCAGTTTTAGCGATAAGATTAGCACGATGTCCTTCTACTGTTCGTTTACTTATAAATAATTTATCAGCAATTTCCTGTGTAGATAGACCATTGACAATATATTGTAAAACATCAAGTTCCCGCTCGGTAAGACGCTCATTTAAATCCTCCAGAAAAATGCCTGAAGATTGTGCAGGATCGAACTCTGCAAATTCGGCGAGTAATTGCGGTGAAAAATAGGTTTTACCGATTTTCAAGGTATTTATTGCAAACTCCAACTCCGCTTTACCAATACTTTTTAAGATAAATCCACTCGCTCCAGCTTCAGCCATAAGCCGAAGATATTTCAAGTCGCTAAACATGGTGAGTGCCATAATTTTCAAATCAGGATATTTTTCTATTGCTTCTTTTGTTGCGTCGACTCCATTCATCACCGGCATTTTAATATCAATTAAAACAAGATCTGGAGTTAGGTTGGTCAAAAGTTCCAAAAACTCCTGCCCATTCGTCGCTTCTCCGATGACTTTAAACTGACTGCATTCGTTGATCATTAAACGAAGTCCCTTCAAAAAAATCGGATGGTCATCTACCAAAATTATTTTAATAATGTCTGTCATGCTTTTAAAAAGTTTGCATTGTATTGTTCGTGTTCTTCAACGAGTGATAAGGTTATATTTGTTCTAAAATATTCTCCGGGCACTGATTTAAAAGTACAGTTTCCGTTAATGGATTTTACGCGTGAAGTGATATTTGATAAGCCCAAACCTTTCGAAGGTGATGAAAGTATTTTTTGAATATCGCACCCAATTCCATTGTCAGAATAGGTAATTTTCACTTCTTTTTGCGTTTTTAAAAGTGCAATATCTATTTTAGTTGCGGAAGCGTGTTTCAGGGAATTAGTGAGTAATTCTGAAATAATTCTGTAGAGAGCGACTTCCGTTTGCTTGGGTAACTCGGGAAAGTTCTCATCAATTTTGAGAGCCACAGAAATGGTATTCATTTTATTGATCTTCTCCACATTTACACTCAATGCTTCGATAAGTCCAAAATCGTTCAATAAATTTGGCGTGAGATTATTTGCAATTTCACGGGTACTTTTTATGGATTCTAGTAGGAGATCATCTGTCATTTTTATAAATTCCTTTTGTTCAGTAGGCTTCTCCATTCGAGCAGCAATTAATTCTAAATAAATCTTCGCCGTAGATAATAAAGGTCCTAAACCATCATGCAGATCTTCTGAAAAACGCTGTCTTTCGCGCTCTTCGGTTTCAATGGTATTTCGCAAAATTCGCTGTTCCATTTGCTTTCTGTCGGTGATATTTCTTACCACAACAATTAATCCTGTAGATTTTCCGTCAGAATCACTAATGATCGCAGTTCTTAGCTCGCCCGAAAAAGTGCTTCCATCTTTTCGCTGTAAAAGTATATCAGTATCTCTGTTGCTTTTTTCGGAACTTTTCGACGTGAGATTTTCGATTACTCTTAATTGATCCGTTTTCACAATCCATTCGTTGATATGGGTTCCGATAATCAAACTTTCATCTGAAATTCTGAAAAGTTTTTTGCTTTGCTGACTTGCGAAAACAATTAAGCCCTCTTCATTTATTTTGAAAACAGCGTCCGGTGAAGCGCTAATTAATTTTCTGTATAACTCTTCACTTTCAATTAAAGCGAGTTCAGCGAGTTTTCGTTCGGTGACATCCTGAATATTTCCCTGAACTAAAATTATTTTGCCTGAATTGTCTTTCGTTAATTCCGCGTAAACGCTAATATATTTTTCTATTGTATTATTTGCTACTATTCTAAAATCGAAAACAAAATGGGAATCCAACTCACTAAATTTTTTTCGGAGAATTTCAATGAGTTTAGGACGGTCTTCTACATGAACAGTACGCAAAATAGTAACCCAATTCATCTCCGTGTTTTTTCGCCCCAGAATAATAGGCAGTTCATCGGACCAGCTCAATTGATCATTCACCAAATCCCAATCCCAGCTTCCAGATTTTCCGATACGTTGCGCTTCGGTAAGTTTCGATTGGTTTAAGAGCAGATCATGCGTTCTCTCATTAACTAAAATTTCCAGTTTGGAACTGAGTTTTTTCTTCACCCTGAATCGGAAAAAGAGAATAACTACCGCGACCAAAACAAGAATAGAAAGATAAATAAACGTGTTCTTTAAACTTCGCTCTTTGGTAATCTGTAGTTTCTGCAAGGCATTTTCCTTTTCCTTTCGCTCCGTTTCATACTTCACCTGCATTTCTGCAATGGAGTTCGTATTTTGGGTAGTGAAAATAGCGTCTTTGGTTGATTCATATTTATTGAAATAATTATCAAACTCAGCATGATTTCCTACCGCATTGTTGTATTTTGTCATCGACCGATAACTAAAAAGCAAAACATCTTGATTTTGTAAAGTTTCAGCAACACGTAAACCTTCACTAAAATATTCAAATGCCTTCTGATAATTTTTCATCAACAAATAGGTTTCACCAATAGAATTGGAGACATAAGAGATTTCCCAATTCCGCCCCATTTCTTTATTAATGTTCAGGGCTTTTTGATCGTACTTCAAGGACTTTTCATACGCTTCGTTTTTACGGTACAAAAGGGCCAAATTGTTATAAGAACTGCTTAGTGTAGGAGAATCGTGCTGCTTTTCAAGTATTGCGATTGATTGATTTAAAATAACATAAGCAGTGTCTATTCGATTGTTAGAAACGTACAAACTTCCCATGTTATTCAAAATGGAAGCTTCCCTTTTTTGGTCGCCTAACTTGCGTGCAAGTACTAAAGATCGTTTGTAAAATTTAAGAGCTTCCGAAACATTATTTAGATTAAAGTAAACATTCCCAATACTGTTTAAGGTATGAGCAATTTTATCAGAATCTGCCATTTTTTCCCTTATGCTTAAAGACTGGTATAAATAATCTAAAGATTTTTTGAAGTCATTTGCATAGAAATATGCGATCCCCAAATTTTGAAGCGCATCTCCTTTTTCTTTCTCCAACTTCAATTTATTTGCCAGTTCCAAAGCTTTTGTTGCATAATGCATGCTGCTGTCGGGAGACACTTTTCTGTAAGAAATACTTAAGGAATTAAAAATTGAAAATTTTTGCAGATCATCAATCGAATTTCGATTGAGTTCTTTTTTTAAACTGTCGATCACATTTCTAGAAGCTAGCGGTTTTGCTAACGAAAAATTGGTGAACACTAAAAAAAGCATCACTACCAAATTACTAAATTTCAACTTTATTAGAGATAAAAAACGTTTTATAAGTTCTTCCACAATGAATATTGATCTTTCAATATTACAGAAAAAACATTCAAAGCTCAAATTTTAACATAAAATTTGTTTTGAACCTCTGCGGAAAATGATTAAATAATGTTGTTTATTTTGGTTTATAAAGATGATCAGACATGTTCTTTCCGAAAGTACTCTGATTTTTCTTCCTGATTTTTTGTGGCCGCATCAATAGAATGGGAAGCATGTAAATCTGCATCTTCCTCCGCTTCGTCCGATAATTTTTCGTAGTATTTATGAATCCGATCCAGTTCTTCTTCGGTTAAATTTTCGATATTTACAATCCTGTTGCTCGTGGTTTTATTGGCGGCAATTAATTCGTTCAATTTTATTTGGATGGCCTTAGAATCTTTATTCTGCGCTTTTTGAATTAAGAAAACCATCAGAAAAGTGATAATGGTCGTTCCCGTATTAATGATCAATTGCCAGGTTTCTGAATACTGAAAAACAGGACCTGTTGCAGCCCAGATAATGACAATCGCCAAAGCTCCCAAAAATGCAGATGAACTCCCAGTGAAAGTGGTTGCAGCATTAGCAAATTTCTCGAAAAAATTTTTTGTGGCCATGATTTAAGATTTTTATTTCCGAAAGAAAAAATTATGCCTAAACCGGTGAGATTTTATAAAATATTCTTGATAGTTTATGGTTTTTATCGGTTTGATCCTGAATAAGTTAAACCTAAAGACATTAACAATTAAAAAAGCAATCTACGATGCGTAAATTGCTTTAATGATTGATAAAGTCTGTTGACTTTCTGTTGAAAATTTAAGCGCGAACCTTTCCGTTTCGCATGTTGTTTAATTTATCCTTTTCCTTCAGAATCTGTTTATTGCTGAGCAGATTGATGCCGCCGATCAACGATTTTATCCCGGTGTAAAAAGATTTTGGGAGTTTGGCTGTTTTATTATTTGTAGTTAATTTCATAATACTAATTTAAAGGTTAAAAATTATTGTTTGCGTCCTGAAACTTCTTTCTAAATTGATTAGGACTTTCCTGAGTTATTTTTTTGAAATATTTTCCGAAATGAGATTTGTCTGAAAAACCCAGTTCGAAAGAAATTTCGGTTACTGATAAATGCGTGTTCAGAAGAAGTCTTTCCGCTTCTAAAATGACTCTATTCTGAATATAATTTTCTGCAGAGAGATCTAATTTTTCTTTGATCAAAGCATTCAAATAGTTGGCTGAGATCGTTAGTTTTTGTGAATAGTCCGAGGTTCTTTTCAATTCTTTAAAATGAATCTCCACCAGATTTCTGAAATCTTCGATGTACAAACTTTTTCGATTCGTCTTGAAGTCGATATATTCGGTATGATCGGTCTTTCTGATGTATTTCAGCATCGAAGCCTTTAATAAAAGACAGATTATTTCTTTGCTTAAAATAGTGGGCGACAGAAATTCTTTCTTCATATCTGCAACTCCTGTTTTAAAATTGGCCAGGTCATTCTTTGAAAATTCCATTAATGGCGGCAAGTTCAAAAAAGCAGTATCATTTTTTATCTTTCGGTTTCCGGTGTAAATTAAATTGTAAAAAGACCGCGTAAAAAGCACGGCTTCTCCTTTAAAATCTTCAACTTCCGAAAAGCGAAAAACCTGATTATAATTGACGAAGAAAACATTGCCTTTCTTCAATTCATACCTTTCATGATCGATCATCAAATTTCCCGAACCGCTTTCTACAATTAATAAAGTGTAAAATTTAGTCTTGATGGAATTCTGTGCAGAAAAAACAGAGATAAGATCAGAAGCCATTAATATCACAAATTCTCCATCAAAGGAAAAAGGACGTTTCAAAGAATCGATCGTAATTGCATTGATAACAGTAGGCATAAGTAGTCTGTTTTAATATTTTATCAAAGGTAAAACAAACCATTTTAATGAAAATAAATTAAACTGAATAAGCAATCTCTACTTTAATTTAAACAAAGATATTCGTCGTTTCCAATTCCAAAAGGAACCATTTCATTTTCTACTTTCTTATCGACGTAATCTGAATTCATTGCGCGTAAAACTGCCATATAATTCATACTAAAATCAATGGTGTCACCAACTTCCAGATTTTCTACATTTTCCCCCAAGTCTAAGATCAGCATGTCAGAACTTGCGCCAATGATTTCAATTCCTGGCAGTAATGCTGCAATATCTTTATGATCAATATCCAGCAAACCAACATCAACGATTGCCCGAAGCGAGGATTTCCCTTTCTTTTCTTTCGAAAAAACAGGAACTTCACCTACCAAATTGGTACTTGCAATTCCAGAAGGGATCGTTGGCTTTTCCTGCATCTCAATAATTTCAGCAGTCAAGGTGAAAACGTCGTGGTACATTCCTGCAATCAAAGAATCGGTATAAACATTTGTTCCAAAAAATAAAGTTTCTCCCACCCGAAAATGATTGATCCCAAGCGGAATTTCATTCTTAAAGATCAAAGGGATCGTCACTGAAGAACCACCAGAAATGTAAGGAATTTTCTCCCCAGAATTTTCTTCGATGATCTCTTTGAAACGTTTAAGTTTGGAAAGTTTTCTCTCATCGGGTAAAATCCCGTTCAAACATTTTAAATTCGTGCCTAATCCTACGACTTCGATATTGGGTAGAGCAATCACTTCATCATAAAATGACATGAGATTTCGCACCATAATTCCTTCCCGAAGTTCTCCCATTTCAACCATCAAAACAACTCTGTGAATTTTATTTTGTAAAACAGCTTCGTTAGAAAGCAATTCCAAAGTTCCTAATTCAGTATTGAAACTTACATCTGCAAATTTCACAATACTTGTTGCCAAGCGTTTTGCAGGTGGTTTTATATAAATCGTCTGCGTTTCTGGAGATAGTTTTTTAATCGTTTTTAAATTGCTTAACCTCGAATCACAAATTTCTTTATCAGACAGGTTCAGCAATACTTTCAGAAATTTCTCATTGCCACAAAGTAATTTCGCTACGATCGCCCACTCGATTTTATTTTCTGCGAAGATCTGATCGAGGAGTTTGAAATTATGCCGAAGTTTTGTAGCGTGTAAAGTAATATATGACATCTTATTTTTTTAATCTCATCTCGAGATATTTGCTGGTAAAACCCAGTTTTTCGTATAAAAATCGGGCAGGATTATCGGGTTCACAATGTAAAGCCATGTCGCTTTCTGAGACTTCAATCGCTTTCTGCATCAATTGTTTGCCAACTCCTTTTCCGCGCATATTTTTATCGGTCGCGATATAAACTAAAATATTTTCCGGTATATATCCGTCCATTCCAGTTTTATTAATGATAACGGCGCCGACAATTTTCTGGGTTTCTGAATCGACGGCGGAAAGTACATTTCCACCCGGTTTGTTTTCTTTCCCAAAAGCATAATCCAAAGATTTTTCAATATCGCTTTTAGGATCGCCGTATTGCTCTAAGTTTTCAAAGAGAAAATCGATGATCTCTTTTTTGATTTCTTCTGGCGCTTTATTTTGCTCTGAATAAGTATTTATAGTAATCATTTTTCTTTATTTTATCCCGGAATTGGCATTGTTACATCATAGTTTGCGATGCGTTCCATATTGCTGTTTATTTTCTTTAATTTCGACTTTACGATCAATAAAGGAACATCACTTTTGTTGATCATTTTCTTGAAGAAATTATCTGACATGAATGATTTCCAGGACTCTTCATCCTGATCTGCCAAAATAATGATGTCACTTTGTTTGTCTTTCGCTGCTTTGCAGATCATTCCGGCATTATCGTTCGACACCTGAAATTCTGAAAGATAATCTGCTGATTTTAAAAGCAAATTTTTCTTCATTTCCATATAAGCTTTTCTCACGTCGACGAGTTTGTTTGGTTTCCCAACTCCCAGAAGATTAATTCCGCCCTCATTTTTACTGGCTAATAAAACAGATAGATCAGCTTTGTGATGCAATTGATGTTTGACCCGAACTGGAAAAAGAATTTTTTTGAAAGATGTCTTTTTGAAATTTTCAGGTATTAGCAGCACCGAACAGTTCGCATGTAAAAGAACATTGTAGGAATTGGATCCTAAAATAAACTGCTTCATTTTTTGATTTCCGGAAGTTCCCATTACCACAAGATCAACTTCATCCGTCAATACCAGTTCATTGATCGTATCGACCATATTCTGAGTACTGATCTTGGTTTCGATATTTAGATCGTATTTCTCCAGCAATCGAAGACGCAATTTTTCAAGCTTTATTTTTCCGTCATCCATATTTTCCTGAACCGTTTGCGAGCCAATCACTTCCTTCCCACCGCGATCAATCAAATAATAGGTATAAACGATATGAGCGACAATCAGTTTTGCCTGATGCCTAAGTGCCATTTTTGCTGCAACTTTCAGTGCATTTTTTGATTTATCGGAGAAGTCGAGTGGTACTAAAATAGTTTTAATTTCGGTTTTCATCTTCATTCAATTTTCTGGTTCATCTAATTCGAACTGCAAAATTACACCTCTCAACTCCAAAAAGATGTCAATAAAAAGTTGAATAGTGGTATGAATTACTTATTAGCGAAATCCGTTTGCGACAATGCGTGATGATTTGATGATGTCTGGATAGTGGTTGTTGATGATCTGAAAATTCTTTATTAAAAATAAAGGGATAAAGTTCACAAAAGTGTGGGATAAAAAATTTCGTTCGATAATTGAAATTTTACTTTCAGAATTTAAAATAGGAAATCAGTAAATGCTTAAACATGCAAAATGTTCATCATCTTTTCAACTTGGTTTTCAACTTTCTAAATAGGCATGAACCTTCCTAATATTGAAACAAATTTCTTTAAATATAGTTTTTGTGAAATAATTAAGGTGCTAAATCTCAATGGGTTCAATTGCTATTTAAAAATATACTACAATTAAATAATAGCGATTTATTAAATTTCATCGCCTAAAAATTAATAACTTAGATGTTCTTTAAAAACATAACATTATGAAAAGCAACAGACTAAAATCGCTCTTATCCTTCTTTGGATTATTGGGAATGATTGGTGTTATCATTACTTTAACAACCAATTCTACAAAAATTCACCATCCCGTAAATGAAATGAATACGGACTGGAAGAATCTCAAAGTTTTGCCACAGAACATCACGAAAGACAGCCTGATGTTTGTAATGCACACTTTTAACGCCTCTTTAGGTGTCGACTGTTCGCATTGTCACGCCGCACAGAAAGACAATCCCGAAAAGCTGGACTTTGCGTCAGATGCGAAGATGAACAAAGAAATTGCGCGTGGAATGCTGGTCATGACCAATGACATCAATTCCAAATATTTTCTGCCCCATGTTCCCGATCCGAAACCCAAACAGATAACCTCCGTTTATTGCATCACGTGTCACCGCGGAAATTCTAATCCGGAAGCTTATCTACAGGGCGTGAGTAAAATGATCCCGATTTTGATGCCGCTGAAAAAAAATGAAATGAAAATGAAATAATCTAAAACTCAGAAATCTCTCCAAACCTTGATCGATAAAACTTTCAAGGTTTTTTTGTGGATGATTTTCAAGATTTTCTTTTTTAATGGAGATCAAAATTCTGATTGAAAAGTCTTTTGAAGTTATAGCTTCCGAAATTTAAAAAAGGTTTAATGAGTAAACCCAGGAATTTATCCTATTTTTAAAGGACAAAATTTCTAAAGATGAGCTTTCCCAAATGGTCCCGAATTTATTATAACAAAATGGTGGAAAGCATCGCGTTCTACCCTGCTTTGATCGCAGTTGGCTTTCTTTTTTTATCTTGGGTGATGTTGGTTTTAGATTTCTCACCTTTTGGAAAAGAATTAAAATCGAATCTAAGTTGGCTGAGTTTAAAAGATGCGGGAACAGCGAGAACTATTATTTCTACGGTTGCAGGCGCGATCATTTCTCTCACCGTTTTCAGTTTTTCGATGGTGATGATCGTGCTGAATCAGGCGGCTTCACAAATGAGCAACCGCGTTTTGAACAGCATGATCGAGAACCGGTTTCAGCAGGTTATTTTAGGAATTTATATCGGAACAATTGTCTATGCTTTATTTTTATTGAGTACAATCAGAGATATTTCAAGTGGAATTTATGTTCCCGCACTCAGCATATATCTGCTTATTTTATTGACGGTGATTGACATTTTTCTCTTCATTTATTTTCTGGATTATGTTACTCAAACAGTAAAATACGAAACGGTGATCGACAGGGTAAGAAAACAAACTTTTCTTACGATGAAAAAAGATTTTGAACCCATCAAAAAAGAGATAAAAACCTGGGAAAATTTGCCCTTCGTAGAAATTAAAGCAGATCGATCCGGATATTTCCAGGGTTTTAATGAAAAGAGGATCCTGCATTATTGCGATAAAAACGATTTATATGTTTCTTTTTATTTTCAGCAGGGCACTTTTATTTTAGAAAACTCGCCATGTATGCGCGTGTATGGAAAGGGTGAAATTTCAGAAGATCAAGTGAAAAATATTTCAGAGTGCGCAGATTTCTTCAGTGGACAACCTATCGATCGAAGTGCAGATTACGGCTTCAATCAGCTCGCAGAAATTGCCCTCAAAGGTTTAAGTCCCGGAATTAATGATCCGGCGACTGCGGTGCTCAGTCTTCACGCGTTGTTTTCTTTGCTACAATATAAAATGACGCATGAACTTCCAGAACTCCTATTCGACGACCAAAAAACAGCTCGCATCTACCGTCCAAGTTCAACTTTTCTGCAAAGTTTTGAAAAATGTATCATTCCAATCTGGAATTACGGAAAAGAAGATCAATACATTCAAAATGAATTATTGGGAATGATCAAACAGCTGAAACAGTTGGATGCTGAGCAAAAGTTTGAAAAATTATTTGAAGAATGGATCGAAAAGATCCAGCTGGAAAAAGCTAAGATGTTAAATTCATAAAGGCTTGAATTTCTACTTTCCAATTCTAAAGGAAGCCATCATTAATGGTTATATTTGCAAAAATTTTCCAATTTAATATCTCATCATTTATGTCCTTATCTCTTTTTAATCCATTCACGGATCTTATTTTCGACGACCAATTCTGTTTTCTCACCGGCAATCTGACCACCGAAAAAATGTCTGTATTTCCCGTTTGGCTTTTAGATCATTTTAAATTTGGAACAGACCGAATTGAAATGATGGATAAATCGAAATCGTACACTTACGCTGATCTACAGCTACCCTGTTCGCCACGCGTGAAAAAAGCTTTTGAGGAGTTAGAAAAAAAAATTCAGGAAGCCTACCAACAAGGATTTGAAGGCATGAAAGCACTCGATGAGCAATTACTTTTTCTTTGGAGCGGAAGAATGGTTTACGGAATGCTGTACTACGAAATGAGGTATGAAAGTGAACGAAATCTGAGATTAAGACAAATTTTTGATTTATCAGAAACATTGCGGGAACGTTTCGGAAATTTTCATTTAATGATGCAATCTATTGTTGAACCTATTTCTTTTGTCGGAAAAAAACCATGGAGCATTGCAGTATTTCCGCTTAAATATTCAGAAGATATCATCAGTTATCGCGATGATACGGTGAATTTACTGTTTCAGTTTGGCGTTCAGGGTTTCGGATTTATTGCGTGTTTACAAGACAATGGTATCATAGGCGAGAAACAAAAAGAAATTCTGGAGAAAATGGAAGGTCACATTTTACATCCGGTTCAATTTGAAGAATTATTCGCAAGATTCCACTATTCCGATTATATTTTACAGTACAAACCGGAATTTAAAATCGAAAATACGGATGAAGGAATTACGATTGAAGCAATTCCTGTTTTGCCTAATGAAAACCGCCCTGTTTTCGGATTTTGGGACGAAGATATATTTGCGCAGTTGATGACGAATTACTGGTCAGTCTATGGCATTCAAAGAGAAGATATTCTTAAATTTCAAAAGCCACCACTGAGTTTTTTGGAGAAACCGTATACGAAAGATTTTATTGATTCAGAATCTATCGATTTACCTTTTTAATGCTTTCATATTAAAATATCAGCAAACTGTAAAAATTAATCGTAGATTATTTTTAAAGTTATTAGACTTCAGTAATTTTAATTGATCCAATTTTTTTGAAGTAAAAGAAAAATGATCACAAAAAAAGCCCTAAACATATTGTTTAGGGCTTTGCTTTCGCGGAGAACTAGGGATTCGAACCCCAGGACCTGTTACAGTCAACAGTTTTCAAGACTGCCGCAATCGACCACTCTGCCAGTTCTCCAATGAAATAGATTTCTCTTTTTCAGTGGTGCAAATATAAAGACCTTTTATACATTGACCAAATTATTTTTGCAAAAAAGTTTTAAAACCTTCATTATCAAAGGAAAAATTAATTTTTAGCAACTTGTAAACCCAAGTAAACAGCTAATAAACCTACAACTATACTTAAAAAAATGTAAATTAATAAGATCGAATAGTTGCCATTTTGCCATAAAGAATAATTTTCCGCGGAGAACGTGGAGAATGTTGTAAATCCACCACAAAAGCCTGTTATTAAAAGAAATTTGAGGTAATTATCTACTTTGATAAAATAGGAAGTCAGAACTCCGATCAAAAAACATCCAATCAAATTCACTACAAAAGTCCCCATTGGAAACGTATTAATGTTCCAAAGCTTTTGAGTATAATTAGAAATTAGGAAACGCAAAACGCTTCCTAATCCGCCACCGATAAATATATAGATTAAGTTTTTCACTTTCGCTTAAGACAAATTTAATTTATTGGAACGTTTACCCAACGTCTACTTTTTAAAACTAACCTGATATATTTCGAATTATTTTAACCTGGCTCTTTTTACTTTTAACTTGGCTCTTTCAAACTATTAAACCAATTCTCCCAAATATTTTTCTGCATCCATCGCACCCATACAACCGCTTCCGGCTGCAGTAATTGCTTGTCTGTAATGACTGTCCTGAACATCTCCAACAGCAAAAACACCAGGTAAATTGGTCTTTGAAGTCCCGGGAATGGTATTGATATAACCGTTATCGTCTAGAGTAATCTGATCTTTGAAAATTTCTGTATTAGGTTTATGACCAATTGCGATAAAAATCCCGTGAACGTCTATCTTTGAAGTTTCCTGAGTTTGGTTATTAATGACAACCGCTCTTTCAACCAAAGAATTTTCACCTTCAATACCAATTAATTCATGGTTAAATCTCACCTCAATATTTGGAGTATTGCTTACTCTGTGGATCATCGCTTTTGAAGCTCTCATATAATCTTTACGAACAAGGATCGTCACTTTATTGACCAGCTTTGCTAAATAAGTAGCTTCTTCAGCAGCAGTATCTCCAGCTCCGACAACCACAACATCTTTTCCTTTGTAGAAAAAGCCGTCGCAGGTTGCACAGGCAGAAACGCCGCCTCCCGAATATTTCTTTTCGTCATCTAAACCTAAATATTTTGCAGTTGCTCCAGTAGAAATAATGACAGATTTTGCTACAATTTCTTTATTCCCTGCCCATAATTTATGATTTCCACCAACCTCAGTAGAAAATTCGGCTTTGGTGATCATTTCGTAATGAACTTTTGTCTCGAAACGTTCGGCTTGTTTTTGAAGATCCATCATCATTTCAGGACCAGTAACTCCATTCGGATATCCCGGGAAATTATCAACTTCTGTGGTGGTTGTTAATTGTCCACCTGGTTCAAGTCCGGTATATAATTCTGGTTTCAAGTCGGCTCTTGCGGCGTAAATTGCAGCTGTAAAACCGGCTGGACCGGAACCTACGATGACACATTCTAAAATATTTTCTTCCATTAATTAAGGTTAAAGTTGAGATACAATTTTGAGTTGTCAAAAATCGTGATTTATTTTGGGGTAAAGAAGTTTTTGCCGATGAATTTTGTCAATGACTAAAAATATCTATTCCAAAAGTGAATTGGAAATAGTGAAATAAATCTTTTTAAATTTCTTGCAAATTAAGATGATTGCCCATCTTAATTTTATGCACTACTTAAGACCCGACCTGAGTGGAGCTCTTTTTGTGCAATGAAGTGGAAAAAAAAAGTGTCGTCAATGATGACGAGAGAAGGCGTATAAAGTCGCCCAAAAATAAAGAAAAATTAAAGCTTCACTTTGTATTGATCAACATGCAGAACTTTATACACCATCTCTTTTAACAATTCACTTTCCGTCATGTTTACAGCGCCTAACCCCTTACTTTTAAGATCCATCTCGCGCAAAATGGATATAATTCTGGTGCAATGTTTAAGGTTGTAAAAACGCGCAGCTTCGGCGAAATCTTTAATAAAATAAGGATTTATTCCCATCGAAGAAGCTTGATTTTGAGGCGATTCTCCCTTCATTGTATGGAAAATAACCAAATTTGAAAAGAAATTATACAAATTCCCCATCATCATCGGAAAAGAATTTTGTTTAGGTGATTTACCTAAAAAATGAGCTATTCTAAAAGAATTAGTCGAATCTTTCTTACCTAAAGCTTTGATGAGTTCGAAAATATTGAAATCTTTGCTGATCCCAATATGGGTTTCGATGATCTTCTCGTCAATCAGTTCGCCTTCCTTTAAAATCATTTTGAGTTTTTGCAACTCATTTGAAATTCTAGACAGATCAGTACCCAAATACTCTGAAAGCAAAACAGGAATATGAGGTTTACTTTTCAAACCCAACTTGATCATTTCGCCCGAGATCCATTTTGCCACTTCGTAATCCTTGACTTTATCACTGAGGAAAAGCATTTTACTTTTTGTGAGATTTTTGGCAAAACTTTTTCGAGCATCTACTTTTTTGTACTTGTGCGCGATGACCAAAAGCGTTGATTCGACAGGATTTTCAGAATAAACCTTTAGCGCTTCAGCTTCTTTATCAGTCATTTTAATTTCCTGAGCTTCCCGCAAAATAATGACCTGTTTATCTCCCATCATGGGAAATTGTCGCGCCAAAGAAAGAACGTCGGAATAATTGGTGTCTTTTCCGTAAACGACGGTTTGATTAAAAGCTTTCTCGTCTTCTTCTAAATAATCATTTTCAAAAGATTTCAAAGCAACATCCATAAAGTAAGGTTCTTCACCATGAAAAAAATAAATAGGCAAAAGCTCTTTATTTTTAATATTTTTGAGGATTAAATCTAATTCTTTCATAAATGGAACTTCCGAAACTGAATTTTAATGAGGATTTTGTCTTTCAAATCAAGAGAGACAAAGATAAGTTTTTTATTTATGATGTGGTGCGTAAATCCTGGTTCCTGTTAACGCCGGAAGAATGGGTACGACAACATTGGGTGCATTATTTTCACTTTATTAAAAGCCGAAATCTGTCTTCATTAATTCTGGAAAAAAAATTGATTTTAAACGGTACAACAAAGAGAATTGACTTGCTCGTGACCGAAAAAACTACAGCAAAAATTTTAGTGGAGTGCAAAGCGCCGGAAATTAAACTCACCGAAAAAACATTTGAGCAAACGGCAAGATATAATTCGGTCTTACTTGCGGAAGAGATTATTTTAAGCAATGGTTTGCAACATATTTCCGCAAAGTTTATTGATGGAAAATATGAGTTTTATAAAGGTGAATTTTAATGGAGGTTTCCATTTTGAGCTAAAAATCTTTACAGATCATTCTTTCATCATCAACTTTTTGCATTTTGATATTTTGAAGCTTAGTTTTGCAACATGACTAAAACAAATGGCTCTTTTACCTCCATAATTCCCTTACTGATCTTCGTTTTTGTGTTCTTGGGAGCGGGAATATATAATCAGGATTTTTACGCCTTGCCCTCTCCTGTCGCAGCTTTAATTGGAATTGTATTCGCCTTTATTTTACTTAAAGGTAAAGTGAACGAGAAAATCGATACTTTTCTAAAAGGATGTGGCGATGGTAAAATATTGACCATGTGTATTATTTATCTTTTAGCAGGCGCATTTGCCACGGTTTCAAAAGCAACCGGAAGTGTTGATACGATTGTTAATTTAGGTTTAAATTATATCTCGGCAGCTTATTTCCCGGTCGGAATTTTTGTGATTGCGTCTTTTCTTTCTTTCGCTTCCGGGACTTCAGTTGGTTCGATTGTTACCTTAGGACCGATCGTAATTGATTTGGCGGAAAAAAGTGGTTCTCCGCTGGGTTTAATTGGTGCGGCTTTGCTTTCGGGAGCCATGTTCGGCGATAATCTTTCCGTAATTTCCGATACCACGATTGCGGCGACTCAAAGTATGGGTTGTGCCATGAAAGATAAATTCAGAGTCAATTTTAAACTTGCGTTACCAGCCGCTATAATTGCCGTTATTATTTTAGTTGCTATGGGATTTAATCAGGAACCAAGCTCGGTTGTAATGGAACAAAAGGATTTTAATTTCATCTTGATTCTCCCTTATTTACTAGTTATTACGCTTTCTATCATTGGTATTAATGTTTTTGTAGTCCTGTTTTCAGGATTGCTTTTCGCCGGAGTTTTAGGAATGGGTTACGGAACCTTTGGCGTGATGGAATTTGCAAAGAATACCTACGAAGGTTTTACAAGTATGACCGAAATCTTTTTACTTTCTCTTCTAACAGGTGGTTTAGCAGCACTGGTTGAAAAAGCGGGTGGAATTAACTTTTTATTAAAAAATATCAGCAAAATAATCAGTTCGAAAAAAACTGCTTTATTGGGAATTGGCGGTTTGGTAAGTGTTGCAAATTTTTGCGTTGCTAACAATACGATCGCTATCTTAATCTCCGGAAAAGTCTCTAAAGAAATTACCGATAAATATGAATTGAAACCCCAGGAAAGCGCTTCTGTACTTGATATATTCGCTTGTTATGTTCAGGGTATCATTCCTTACGGTGCCCAAATTTTACTTTTGATCTCTTTGAGTAATTTTAAAATGAGTTACACCGATTTGGTTCTGAACTCTTTTTATCTGCATCTCATTTTGGTGATTACTCTGGCTTCAATTATATTTAGAAATACTAAAAAATTCACGCTTAATAAGTCAACAATTTAAATGAAAATTAATGAGCATTAAAAATATTATATTCGATTTCGGTGGCGTGGTAATGGATTGGAATCCGCGTTATTATTTCAAGGAACATTTTAATGATGATGAAAAGATGGAACATTTTCTGAAAAACATCGTCACTGATGAATGGAATTCAGAGCAGGATCGTGGCAGAACTTTAGCAGAAGGAACCGAAATTCAGGTAGCAAAACATCCGGAATGGGAAAAGGAAATTCGTGCTTATTATGACAACTGGACGACCATGCTAAAGTCGGATATTCCTCATAACGTTGCCGTTTTACGGAAACTGGAGCATTCAAAATATGAACTTTTCGGTTTAACAAACTGGTCCGCAGAAACTTTTCCTTTTGCGTTGGAAAAGTATGATTTCTTTAAAATATTTCAAGATAAAATTGTGGTTTCAGGTACAGAAAAATTGATTAAACCAGATCCAAAAATTTGGGAGGTTCTGTTAAACCGGTATCAGATTAAAGCAGAAGAATCAGTATTCATCGATGATAATTCCCAAAATATAATAGTAGCCAAATCCTTAGGATTTATCTGTATTCATATTAAAGAAGATACCGATTTAGAAAAAGAACTGAAGGAATTGGGCGTGGAATTTTAAGCGCTGTTGGTAGATTTTAAAGAACACTTTGCCCAAACTCATTATACTAGGAAATTTATCACTCCGATTTGCTTCATTCTGAATGACAGCAAAGTTTTATTCTTCCCTGTTTACCAGATCCATAGAAAATGCAGGGAGACAAATTGCTAAATAATCGCATGGATCTTCAAACGGATTGCTATATTTCACTCTAGCTCCTTTTTGAATGAGAATACTTTGTCCGGTTTCTAAAATGACGATTTCTCCGTCGATTTCAAATTGCTTTTTTCCTTTAATAATATAGGTGAATTCATCAAATTCTGGCGTTTGAGAAGGTTCGCTCCATTTTGGCGGTGCAACCATGTGAGCAATCGAAATATTAGAATTATCAGTGGAATTTCCCCAGATCTCTTCAATAAGTTTTCCGTCAGTTGTGGGAACGATGAAAGGTGATTTTTGAATTTTATATTTTGACATATTTTATTAATTTTTAAAAAACTTAATGAGAAGGAAAGTAAATAAATTACAACTTCGATCAGAACAAAATTAAATCTTTAAATTTAGAAATCAAAAATTAGAGCATGACTTTTTCGAAATGAAAATCTTTGTGATTTTATTATTAAAAATATCAATCGACATGATTTTATTTTTGGTCATCGATATAAATGAGTTTGTATGTACTTTTACAGCAATAAAAAATAAATAATATGATACGTAATGTATTTTTAGCAGCGATTTTTATGGCATCAGGAACACTATTCGGGCAAAAACTGAAGAGCGTTTCTTACCAGGACGGCGCTCAAAAATTAAGTGGTTTAGTCACTTCAAATGCAGGAAAGAAACTTCCCGGAGTTTTGATCTTACCCGCTTGGATGGGAATTGATAAGGAGGCAAAGATGGCCGCTGAAGAATTAGAAAAAGCTGGTTACATCGCCTTTATCGCCGATATATATGGAGTAGGAAATAATCCAACTGATTATCCATCTGCCGGAAAAATCGCTGGTTCTTACAAACAAAACTTTGAAGCTTACCAGAAAAGAATTTCTTTGGCGCTGGAACAATTGAAAAAAAGCGGTGCAAATCCTGAAAAAATTGCGGTGATCGGTTACTGTTTTGGCGGAACAGGAGCTTTGGAAGTGGCGCGGGGAAAAATGCCGGTTGTAGGTGTTGTTTCTATTCATGGAGGTTTAGGAAAAGATGCCTCGAGAAAAAACGAAATGATCTCCATAAAAATGTTAGTTGAAAATGGTGCAGATGATGAAGGCGTAACTCAGGATAATTACAACGCTTTGGTCGCAGAAATGAAGGAAGGAAAAGCGGATTGGCAAGTTATCACTTACGCGAATTCAAAACATACTTTTACCAATCCAGAATCACCGGATTATAATGCAGTGATGGCGAAAAGAGCCTGGAATCACACGATGATGTTTTTGAAGGAGATTTTGAAATAATTTAAAATATTGCAACAAGTTCAGCTTGACTGTGAATTTAAGTAAAATAATTTCTAAAAGATTTTAAATCACATAGATTTTTACTTTTTGAATTTACTTAATTTGAAAAAGCAACGCGAGAAAGTTCTCGCAAAAAATCCTTTTCAGTTTTGAAAAGGATTTTTGTATGATAAGTAGATCTATCTGGTTAGAATTGCATTTCGGGGATCTCTCCTTCGATAATTAAGTCGGCTTCTGTTGATTTTATAATATCTTCAACGGAAACTCCGGGTGCTCTTTCCAAAAGTTTGAATCCATTTGGCGTTACTTCTAAAACAGCCATTTCTGTCACCACTTTCTTCACACAACCAACTCCCGTTAAAGGAAGCGTACAATTCTTCAATATTTTGCTTTCTCCGGCTTTGTTCACGTGCATCATTGCCACGATAATATTTTCTGCAGAAGCTACAAGATCCATCGCGCCACCCATTCCTTTCACCATTTTTCCCGGAATTTTCCAGTTGGCGATATCTCCTTTTTCCGAAACTTCCATCGCACCAAGAATGGTGAGATCAACTTTTTTACTTCTGATCATTCCAAAACTGAAAGCAGAATCAAAAAACGATGCTCCCGGAAGCGTGGTTATGGTTTGTTTTCCCGCATTAATTAAATCCGGATCTTCTTCTCCTTCAAAAGGAAAAGGTCCCATTCCAAGGACACCATTTTCACTCTGGAATTCTACAGAAAGATCGTGAGAAACGAAGTTCGCCACCAAAGTCGGAATTCCGATTCCGAGATTTACGTAGTAACGGTCTTTAACTTCTTTTGAAATTCTTTGGGCGATTTGTTCTTTTGTGAGCATGGCTTTATCTTATGCTGCAATTTATAGAAATTCCTTTTAATATAAAAATAGTATCGAGTCAATCTATGAGATTTCGTGAGCAATCGGAATTATATCTGTAATTTTGCGCCCACTTATTTTTACAGAATGAAAACATTATTACGATATTTAAAACCACATAAATGGCTGCTGATCTTATCTTTAGCTTTAGCAACAATTAATCAGGTTTTCTCCCTGTTCGGTCCGGCGATCACGGGAAATATTCTGGATCAGTTGGTAACACATCCTAATTTTTTTGATACTAAAAAGTTGTTGCCCAGAACTTTAGATGAATTTTTAAAGGGAACCGATCTTTATCACGGTGTTTTTTATTTTTTAGGATTATTGATAGGAACTGCCATGGTAAGCCGGATTGCGAAAGCTTTTCAGGATTATGTGGTAAGTGTCATCACCCAAAAATTTGGCGCCAATATTTTTACGGATGGTCTGCAACATTCAATGGCATTGCCTTACCAACAGTTTGAAGATCAAAGAAGTGGCGAAACACTCTCAATTTTAACGAAAGTTCGGGAAGATTCAGTAAAATTTATCACCAATTTCATCAACATCTTTTTCGGAATTCTGGTAAGTATTATTTTCGTTTCCATTTATGCGATCCGTTTGCACTGGTCGATCATGCCGGTTTATGTGGTTGGAATTTTCTTCATCGCTTTCATTACCAATATGTTGAGTAAGAGAATTAAAGGAATTCAAAAAAATATTGTGTCAGAAACAACGGCTTTAGCAGGAAGTACGACAGAAAGTTTAAGAAATATTGAGATCGTAAAAAGTCTGGGTTTAACCAATCAGGAAGTTAAACGACTGAACAGCAATACGTACAAAATTTTAGGACTGGAATTGCGAAAAGTAAAGAGCATCCGTTCTTTGAGTTTTATTCAGGGAACGCTGGTTAATTTTCTGCAACAGGTGATCACTTTCACTTTATTATTTCTAATTTTCAAAAATATCGTGACTCCGGGACAGTATTTATCCCTGGTTTTTTATGGATTCTTTATTTTCGGACCCATGCAGGAAATCGGGAACATCATTATTTCTTATCGGGAAGCAGAAGCATCGCTTTTTAATTTCGATAATTTAATGAAGAAACCGAGTGAAGAAAAACCGCACACGCCGAAACAAATTGGTGCGATAGAAAAATTACAGTTTGAAAAAGTTTCATTCCAACATCAATCTGCGTCATACAAAGCGTTGAATAACATTTCTTTCGAAGTGAAAAATGGAGAAACCATTGCATTTGTCGGTCCAAGTGGATCCGGAAAAAGTACCTTGGTGAAATTATTAGTGGGATTGTACCGCCCGAAAGAAGGTTCTATTTTCTACAATAACATCAACGGAAATGAATTTGATTTTGATGAACTGAGAAATCAGATCGGTTTCGTAACGCAAGACACACAACTTTTTGCTGGAACCATTAAAGAAAATCTTCTCTTCGTAAATCCAAATGCGACCGAAGAAGATCTGCGACTGGCTTTGAAAAAATCAAGTTGTACTGCATTAATTGAACGAGCGGAAAAAGGAATTGATACCGTAATTGGTGAAGCTGGCTTAAAGTTAAGTGGTGGAGAAAAGCAAAGAATCGCCATTGCAAGAGCATTATTAAGAAAGCCACACTTGCTTATTTTTGATGAAGCGACATCGGCTCTAGACAGTATCACAGAGGAAGAGATCACTTCTACCATCCGGGAAATTTCCAAAGAAAAAGAACAAATTACGGTTCTGATTGCGCACCGATTGAGCACGATTATGCATGCCGACAGAATTTATGTTCTGGAAAGAGGTCAGGTTATCGAAACCGGTTCTCACGAAAATTTATTGACAGAAAAAGGATTGTACTATGCGATGTGGAGACAACAAATTGGGGAAAGGAAAATGGTTGGAACGACGGTTTAAGTAATAAGTTTTTACTCACAACTTCGTGTAAATATCGATGTTTCGATTTTCGAACGGATTAGTGAGATTACGTATATTTAAGAGCTACCTTTACTGAATTTGTTAGCGCCAAAAATATTATGATGATAAAAGAAAAGTTTAAAAGTGTGCATTTTTGGTTGGTAGTAGGAAGTTTTACGCTCTATATTTCTTCAATGTTTTTTACGCCATTTTATGTTGCCAATCCAAAGGCAGATATTTATTCCAATTCCTTTTATATTTTGCTTGCTGGATGGATGGCCATTTTGGGAGGAGGATTAATCCCAACAATCATCTGGCTCGCAAATCCACTCTATTTTTTTGGTGGTTTTTTGATACTCAATAAAGAGAAATTTGCAGTTATACCGGTAACCTTATCTTTAATTCTTGCAATCTATTTCACAAGCCTCAATTCTATTATGGACGGTGAAAGTGGCGCAACGACAAACATTACAGCACTTGGTTCTGGATATTATCTTTGGCTTTTGAGCATTATAGCTTTATTTATTGCTGCAATTATGACTTTCTTCAAGAAAGCACCATCATCTAATTTTTCATAAAATATTGAAAATGGAGCAGTCAAATTATATTACAATTAGAAATTATTAAGAATGATCATCATCGTAGGAGCAGGTTTATCGGGACTTTTAACCGCTTATCTTTTGAAAAAAGAAGGTATCCCGTTCAAAATTTTAGAATCCAGAAACAGAGTTGGCGGAAGAATAAACACCATCTACAGAAAAGAGGAAGCTCCGATAGAAATGGGTGCGACCTGGTTTACTGCTCAACATCTGAATTTAACAGCACTTTTGGAAGACTTAGGAATCAGCCGATTTGAGCAATATATGGACGAGGAAGTTTTTTACCAACCTCAATCCAAATTTCCGACACAAATCGTGGAGATTCCTAAAAGTGAACCGAGCTACCGAATTTCTGGTGGAACTTCGACTCTTATTAATAATTTATTAGAATGTTTAGATTCCGCTGATTTATTTCTAAATGAATCGGTAAGTCAGATTTCATTTAAAGAAAATTCAGTTAGCGTAAAAGCAGAAAATATTTTTGAAGGCGATGCTGTTGTTCTCGCATTACCGCCGAAATTGTGGGCGAATCGAATCACATTTCAGCCTGAACTTCAGGCTGATTTGCGGGAAACTGCGCTACAAACTCATACGTGGATGGAAGATTCTATAAAAGTTGCGCTTACGTTTGAAAAACCTTTTTGGAAGGAAGAAAATTTACCTCGAACGCTTTTCAGTAATGTTGGTCCAGTTACAGAATTTTACGATCAGTCGGATGCGGAAAACTCGAAATTTGCATTGTGCGGATTTATCAATTCTGCCTTTAAAAATCTTTCCAAATCTGAAAGAAAAGAACTTGTTTTAAAACAGTTGAAAACTATTTTTGGAAGTCGGATTACTGAATTTCTGACTTATGAAGAATGGGTTTGGAGTGAAGAAATTAACACTTTTCAAGATTCTGAACATTCCCTTTTTCCGCATCAAAATAATGGAAATCCAATTTTTAGAAGTACTTATTTTGACGAAAGACTAATTATTTCCGGTTCTGAAACTTCATCCAGATTTCCTGGATATATGGAAGGAGCCGTAATTTCTGCAAAGGAAAGTGTGCGGAAAATTGTAGAATTACAAAAAATATAATTCAGTCATAAAACTGAATCGTGACGAATATTTAAATGCAAAACACCTATCTAAAAATAAAATTAGAGGAAACTATTAAACCTAAAAGATCAAGTTTCTTTCAAACTATACTATCGAAATTTCTATTGACAGTAATTCCAAAAGCAAATCCTGATTTTGAAAATCAAATTCAAAATATTAATATTTGGCTTATTGAATTTGATGAAGATGGAATTCCAGAAAAAGAAATTGGTTTAGATAAAGATGGAAAAACTGTAATGATAATGCCTTGGAAAGATAATTACGGATATTGGACAGATAATGATTTCAAACTTCAAGATTTTGAAAATGGTTTCAATTGTTCAGAAATTGAGGAAGAGTATTTTAAAAGTGAGTGGATTGCGTTTGAACAGAGTAATCTTTAAACGTGGATCCAAAAAAACATTTCCCATTCGGGAAATGTTTCGTTTAATCATCACTTGAAGTCTTAAAATCAGAAGACTTTCAACTTCTTTTTCTAACTGTTCTTTGCTCAATTCTTTTCTCAAATTTCTCGCCCTGAAAAATTCTTTGAACCATAATTCCCGGAATGTGAATTTCATTCGGGTCGAGTTGTCCCGGTTCTACCAATTCCTCCACTTCAGCGATTGTGATTTTTCCACTTCCTGCCATCGGCGCATTGAAGTTTCTTGCCGTTCCTTTGAAAATTAAATTTCCGGCGTGATCGCCTTTCCAGGCTTTTACAATGGAATAATCTGCTTTGAAAGCATGTTCGAGAATGTGCATTTTACCTTCGAAATCTTTGGTTTCTTTTCCTTCTGCGACTTCTGTTCCGTAACCTGCAGGAGTATAAAAAGCCGGAATTCCATGTTGTGCTGCTCGGCATTTTTCGGCTAAAGTTCCTTGTGGCGTCAATTCAACTTCTAATTCTCCGGAAAGCATTTGTCTTTCGAATTCGGCATTTTCTCCTACGTAAGAAGCGATCATTTTTTTGATTTGTTTCTTTTTCAAAAGTAATCCTAAGCCGAAATCATCAACTCCTGCATTATTTGAGATACAGGTTAAATCGGTAACATTGCTTTCTACTAAAGCATGAATTGTATTTTCAGGTATTCCGCAGAGTCCGAATCCGCCGACGATCAAGGTCATTCCGTCGCTGATTCCTGCGATGGCTTCTTCTACATTTTTTACTCTTTTATCGATCATTTTTCTTTATTAAATTGGTGGCATGAATTTACGAATTTTTTTGGAATTTGGAATTTTTGTAAATCGTTATGAATTGTTGTTAACCAGAAAGTCAGAAAGATTTCTTAACACATTAGTAAGATGAGTTCTTAGAAAAATTAGTTATGACCTAAGTATACAAAGGTTTGAAATACCTTGATTTTCTACATTTTTTATTTTCGCGGAGTTTGCGTGAGGGATGGAAGCGGTATCCTTTTTTTTGCGAGGGGAAAAGGAAGGGCAAAAAAGATTTAGCATACAGCCCGACCTGAATGAGGGAATGTTGCGCGAGCGAAGCGAGCGCTTAATGACCGAGTGATGGACACGCCCAAAAAAAGATTGAGGTTACGGTTAAGGTTAAGGTTAAGGTTAAGAAATATGTGATTTATTTTCTTAAAGTGTTGGGTGATAATAATATTTGTAGTATTTTTGCAACCTGTTAATCAACCTCTGACGATGGCCGTGAAAGTTGCTTAGCTCGACAAAACAAATTTTTATTATAAAAATGGATTTAGTAAAGTACGTACAAGACAAGTACATCACAAAAAAAGAATTCCCAGAATTCAAAGCCGGTGACACCATCACTGTGTATTACGAAATTAAAGAGGGCGCGAAAACGAGAACTCAGTTTTTTAAAGGAACTGTTCTTCAATTAAGAGGAACTGGTGCTACCAAAACATTTACCATCAGAAAAATGAGCGGTGATGTTGGTGTACAGAGAGTTTTTCCTTTGAACATGCCTGCTTTGCAAAAAATTGAAATCGACAGAAGAGGTAAAGTTAGAAGAGCTAGAATCTACTACTTTAAACAACTTAGAGGTAAAAAAGCGAGAATTAAAGACGCTGCTTACAAAAAGTAATTCTGTTTACCAGAATAGAGAAACCCATCAATTTATTTTGATGGGTTTTTTAGTGTTTTAGTTGCCAGTTATATTTTTAGACTTTACATAAATTCTATTTCCTCGTTCCGCCATGGCCGCTTGCTACAATTTTTAAGATCCTTACATTCAGGTAAAGGAATTTGAAAAATTGAAGGAAAGGATTTTGCATTTTTGCTTTCTGTGAGTCTGATATTCTTTGTGTCATTTTTTTTAATTTTAATTATTGGATACGTTTTTTGAAAAATGAAGATTAATTATTTAACTTTCAATTATTCTGGAATCAACCACCAAAACGGACGCATTTTCGCTTTCCAAATAAAGGCATAATGCAAAGAAAGTTTCACCCAATGTCCTGCTAAACCGATGTCTCCAAATGTTTTATTGATATCTCTTCCACTTGTGTTTGGATATTTTACATAATCTGGAACGATTGGGTAAGTTGTGATGCTTACTCCGCTTCCTTTCGTTATTCCAAATCCTGCAGAAGCGATACAAGCGGCGCCCATATTTCCCATAGAACCTTTGTGGTGCAGGGATTCTTTGCCACATTTTATAGAATCTATAATATTGTCGGCAACAAGTTTGGCTGTAATTCCAGAAGGCATTCCGGTTCTTGGTGGTGATGGTGTAATATCTGTTCCGTTTTTACTTTTTCTCGGTTTTGAAATAGAATGTGGTGGCGCAAATGCTATACCTGGGGCAAATATGTTTTTGTAAGATGGATTTTGGTAGGTTTCTGGCCAATCTTGCACAGTCCATTCCTCATAAGGTCTTGCGGTATAATCTGCATCTACAATCATGAATCCTTTGAATAACTTCTCGGTGATTTCAATATCATTTTTATCAAATGCTTTAAAACCATGCCCAGAAAAAGCAGGGATTAGCATTCCGAAATCGAAAGTTTCAGTTCTATATTCACCATCTAAATTTTCGTAATAAAGGATACCATCTTCAACTTTTGTTACGGCCGCTCCTAAAATCCAATTGATGCCTCTATCTTCAAAAACCATTTCTATTAGGTCTTTTGAGCGCATATTGATGCCGCCATAATCCAACAACATTCCATCCATACCAAAATCGCCAAGTTCATATTCGTTGGAAATCCAAGTAACTTCTACCTTATCTCTTACGCCAAAATTGACCAACTCTTTTTCTACATTCAAAATATATTCAAAAGCAGCACCTTGACAAGTGGCTTTTGCGTGACCAGTTCCGATAAGTATTTTCACTTTTTTATCAGAATTTTTTATATCATTTATTAATTTTTGCAGCGCTTCCGAAGCATGAGCAGCATGGTCATAAGTACAAACCGAATAGACCTTATTGGTTGCTGGTAATAAACCTTCCGTTAAATCAAAGGCTAATTTTGGACCCGTTGCGTTAATAAGATAATCGTAGTTTACGATTTCTTGCGTGCCTAGTTTTTCCCCGTAAACATATTCTACTTTTACAAATCCTTTGTTTTCTTCGGCATTCCCTTCTGGATGAAAAGACACTGCTTTGGCTTGTTTGTAGCCAATTCCTTTTCTTTTATATAAAGGTTCAAGTGGAAAAATCACATCTTTTGCTTTCATTTTACCAGTTCCTACCCAAATATTTGAGGGAAACCATTGGTAATTGTGAGTGGGCGAAACGACTAAAACTTCATGTTCCTTGCCTAATTTCTTGCGCAAATGTGCGGCGGCTGTATGGCCAGAAATTCCGGCACCTAAAATGACTATTTTTGACATTTTTTTATTTTTGTTAATTCAAATTTAGATACTAAAAAATCGATAGACTGTAATCTTGGTTACACATAATCAATTATTTACAGATTTTTTCTTTGCTGAATTATTCATTTTGTTTTTCAATTGAAAAATTAAAAAAACGGCTGATATTCCGCCAAAGAATGAAATGAGCATATTGATCAGAAATACTATTAAGTTAACCTCGCCCAATTTCATAATGGAAACAGGATCAAAACCCAACCTTCCAAATGATTTAATAAAAAAGATACTTCCAAAAACGCCTGCAATAGTATTTCCTATGATACCGAAAGAATATTTTTTAAATATTAAACCCGAAAGATTGGCTCCAAAAATCCCAGCAAGAATGCTGATTAATGCAATTAATGTGTCTGTCATTGGTTGAAATTTAATTAATGTTTGCCGTAATCCATGTTATCAATTTTTCCGCCCATTAATCTTTTTTGGACAATGAAATAAATGATAATGAGAGCAATACCAATGATTCCCCAAATCAAAGCAACTGATAAACCATATTTCTCTGCAGCGGTATTATAAATTGTTAAATTCTCATTAACCTTATTAGTAGATGGTAATATGACGGGGAATAATGACGCCAATGAAGAGGTAATTCCGCCCAAAATTATTAAAGTGGAAAACACAAAACCATAGAGATCTTTTTTCAATTTTTTGATATAAAATAGACCGATTAATCCTGTAAAATAAATGATTGGAAACACCAATAAATATGGTTTATGAAAGAAATTATCTAATGAATTGGACTTTACGATTTGCCAAACGGATAAGGATATGAAGGTAAGAATTGCGAGTACAATATTTAATTTAAAAATGACATTTTTCAGTTTATTATTAATGGTAGAATTGGTTTTAAGAATAATCCAATTTGCACCATGCATTGCTAAAGTAACTACAGAAATTAAACCAATAATAATGGTAAACCAATCTATAATTCCTGGTGTTGCGCTTAAAGGGCTGAAACTACTATCCCACAAAGGCAAGAAAAAATAATGACCTTCATGAGTGGAAACGCCGTTTTCAACACCACCTAAATTTACCCCTCGAACGATATTTCCCAATGCAATTCCGAAAAATAATGCCAATAACAAACTTGAAAAGCCAAACGAGACATCCCAAATATCTTTCCACATTTGAAAATTAAACTGGCTTCTAAATTCCAAACCAATCGCTCTAAAAACGATTAACCATAAGACAATAATTAGCGGTAAATAAAAGCCGCTAAAAACGGAAGCGTAAAATTTGGGAAAAGCCATGAAAAGCATTCCACCAGCTGCTACAAGCCAAACCTCGTTTGAATCCCAAAACAAACCCGCAGATTTTGTGATGAGCTCTTTGTCTTCTTCCTTTTTTGCGAAAAATAAGTGAATAATTCCCGCACCGAAATCATATCCATCTAAAATAAAAAACATGGCTAAAACAATAGCGATGATGATAAACCAAAATATTTCCATAATTAATGTGTTTGTGGTTTTGGACCTTCATTGATGGTTTTACCAACCAAGAGGAGAAATAGTAAACCTAGTAACATGTATAAAGCGACAAAACCGAGTAGTGTGAATAAGGTGTTACCCGATGAAACGGTAGGCGAAATTCCATCTGCTGTTTTCAATAATCCATAAACCAAATATGGCTGTCTTCCCAACTCTGCAGTGTACCAACCGGTAAGATTTGCGATATATGGAAACGGCACCAAAAACATAATCGTCCATAATAAAGCCTTAGAAGTGTAGAGTTTTTTTCGCCACAAAAAGAATAAAGCCAATGCCATTACGCCAATGAAAACGGTGCCTAAACCAACCATAATATGATAAGAATAATACAAAGCCGGTATATTATCAGGTAATTCTTCTTTTTTAAATTGATCCATTCCGGGTACTTGTTTATTCCATTCTTGATACGTTAGAAAACTTAAAACATTTGGAACTGCAATCTTATTATCCAATTTTTTTGCAACCATATTGGGTTGGCCTATGAGCACAATTTCTGCTCCTTTTTCTTCCGTTTTAAAAATTCCTTCCATTGCAGCAAAACTTCCTGGTTGATGTTTTGCCACATTTTTTGCATTCCAATCTCCAGTAGGAAATGCCAATAAAACACTAGAAACAAAGCCGAAAATAACGCCTGTTTTAATAAATAATTGGCCATATTCTACTTGTTTTTTTCTTAAAATATAAAAAGCACCAATACTTGCCATTACAAATGAAGAAGTAACAACTGATGCCAATTGATTATGTAAAAAAGCCGGTAAAAGCCAAGGATTGCTAAATAGTGCAGAAAAATTATTCAATACAAACTTTCCATTATCTAAAATTTCAAAACCCACGGGATGTTGCATCCATGCGTTGGTTGCTAAGATAAACCAACCACTTGCCCAAGAACCTAAAAACACGAGAAACGCTGTTAGAAAATGCAGTTTTTGTCCCATTAATTTTTCACCGAAAATAAAAAGTGCTAAAAATGAAGATTCTAGAAAGAAGGAAAACATGCCTTCCATGGCTAAAGTTTGCCCGATAATTCCCCCGGTTAATTCAGAAAATTTTGCCCAATTGGTCCCAAATTGAAATTCCATCGGAATTCCTGTGACGACTCCCATGGTGAAATTAATGGCAAAAATCTTCATAAAAAATTTTGCTGCATCGTTGTATTGATCAACATTGGTTCTTAAATATTTCCATTTGAAAAAGACGATCAATAAAGACAATCCCATCGTTAATTGAGGAAATATGTAGTGAAAGGTGATCGTAAATGCAAATTGCAACCGATCGTAAAAAATCATGTCTTCCATAAAAGGATTTTTAGAATGTAAAAAGAGCATTTGTAACAATGCTCTTTAGGTTTTTATATTATTTTTTCAGAATTTCGCTTAAAATTAAATCTTTGTCTAATTTTTTGGTACAGAAAAACCAATCTTCGCATTCCAGTTCGTCTGTGCTATTCATTCTTTGTTCTGCAACGCCGCATGAACCAGCAGGCGAAATGCTGACATCATCACCGGGATTCCAATCTGCGGGTGTTGCCACATCAAATTTATCTGCAGTTTGCATCGCGATTAATGCTCTGTACAATTCATCAAAATTTCGTCCCAAACTTAAAGGATAATAAATTAATGCTCTCACAATCCCCGCTGGATCAACAAAAAATACCGCTCTCACAGCTTGAGTTTTGCTTTCACCGGCTTGAATCATGCCATATTTTTTGGCAACAGACATTGAAATATCTTCTATTAAAGGAAATTTAACTTCAACATTCTGCATTCCGTTAAATTTTATTTTTTCTTTTATGGTTCTTAACCAGGCGATATGGCTGTATAAACCATCAATTGATAAACCTACCAAATTACAATTTGCTTTTTTGCATTTTTCTTCTAAATGTGCAAAAGTTATAAATTCTGAGGTACAAACCGGCGTAAAATCTGCAGGATGACTAAATAAAATCGACCATTCTCCCTTATAATCTGATGGAAAATTAATTTCACCCTGAGTGGTTACCGCTTTAAATTCTGGCGCTTTATCTCCAATTCTAGGCATTGTAAAAACTTCCTGTTCTTGTTGTAACATTTCCATAATTTTTAAATCTAAAATTTTAATTATCTTCAAATTTAGTAAACAATTTTTTTTAATAATGTAACATAAGTCACTTTACCAAAATTAAATTTGTAAAATTATATCATTTTATTTAAAATATTTTAAATGATGGATTTTATCTTAAAAGAAATTTCTACAAGTTCAAAACCTTAGAGGTAAAAAAGCGAGAATTAAAGACGCTGCTTACAAAAAGTAATTCTGTTTATCAGAATAGAGAAACCCATCAATTAATTTTGATGGGTTTTTTATTGCTGTAAAGCGACGATACATTCTTCGCGGATCTGCCAGAATTCTTCGGGCGAATATTTGAGATGAGGGTTTTTATAAAGATAATTTCCGAGGAATTTTTTGTGATATTCTACTTTGAAATGGGTGATCTGATCCGGTTGAATCTCTATTTCTTGTACGAGATCGTGTATAAAATCATCAGGTTTGCAATTTCTGGTGGTGAAGTCGTGAATTTCGTTTTTGAATTTTAAGTAGTTGTGCGCTTCCGGCATTTCTCTTAAATCATATTTTTGAAGAATCTTGGCTATTTTTGGAGTATTTTGAGAATTCATCTTAAATATTCCGAGCATTAATATTACGCCGAGGATCTTATTTTCATCGGCTACTCTTTTGAGCAAAGCGTGTTTCGTGCTGCAGGTACCACCTTCTTCCTCCAAAATGCAGAAAATATTTTCCTTATTAAAATTTCTTTTATAAGGCAGGTTTTTAACGAATTCACAGGCTTCTTCAAAATCAGAAATCCCCATTTCGATGAAATAGCTGGATATTTTGCCAGTATTTTGTAAAATTGTATTCAAATTTATTTTTTAGAGCGCATTTATTGAAACGTGATGTGGGATTTGAAAATATATAAAACGAGTCTTCAAATGGAAAGAAAGTCTAAAAGTATTTTCCAAAAATTATTTTTTAATAATAAATCGGGAAGAATATTGCTCTGCTAAATTGCTGACTCTAGCCGTGTATACTCCATTCTGAAGCATTTGTACACTAAATGAATTTTTTGTCAAAATTTTCTGTGTAGAAATCAATTTGCCGGAGTTATCAAAAATTTCTACAGTAGAATTTTCTGCGATAGCTTTTGATGATCTCAGGAAGATCTCATTTTTTGCAGGATTAGGATAAATGGAATTTTCGTTGTTTAAAGGAACCTCGTTATTCCCTAAGATCAGATTGGAGTAGAAAATTTTGTTTCCATATTTATTGGTGACAATTAAATTTTTACCGGAAAAAATCTGTTCATATTGAAAAGTGAACTGATCTGAGGTTTGAAATCCGAAATAAAAGGCAGTTGCCATCGAATCAAACTGTCGAACAGCCTGTTCGTTTTCTCCATAATATTCGGCTAAAGTAACCGCAACATTCTGAAGTGTAAAATAAGCTGCATTGTTAGCACCAAAAGTAACTTTCCCACCCGCAGTATTGAAAAATGTAGATTTGAATCCGTTATTGTTATCGAAATCGAAAGCCACTTTGCCTGATTGTGTAAAGGGAACCGGTGGATAATGATCAACACCGCTCCACTGGATTTTCGTGATCGTCCAGTTTGCATTTTTGAGTAAAATACTGTAGGGTTGCGCCGAAGCGAAAAAGCAGAACAATCCTAAAATTAAAATGTAGATTTTTTTCATGATGGTATTTTGAGTTTAGTATAAAGATAGAAATGTTTTACGAAAAATCTCAACTTAAAAAAAATGCCATAAAAAAAACCGCCTTGCATATACAAGACGGTTTAAAAATATTAATTAAAAATTATTTTTTAATCATTAGTTTAGAAGAATACTCTACTCCTAATCCTGTAACTTTCACTACATAAACTCCATTTGGAAGAGCTTGTGTATTTACTGCTTCTGTAGCTGCAATTTTCTGGCTGGAAACTAATTTTCCACTAGCATCGAAAACTTCTACATTAACTTTTCCTAAAATACTTTTGTTAGATTTTAAGAAAAATTCGTTTTTAGCAGGGTTTGGATAGATACTGAAGGCTTTTGTAGCATTCACATCATTTGTTGCTAAAACACATTCTGCAGGAACGTCATAACTGTAAGTTTGATCGTTGATGTCTGTTTTAGAACCGGCAGAAGCATCAATACCTAAACCTCTGGCTGCAAAAACATTCCATATCATACATTTGTCTGCACCTCCTGTAGTTGTATTTGCCGCTTCAGCAGCTAAAATAGCATCTCTACCATCGATAAATGTAGGGTTACAAGCTTGAAGTTTCAAACCGTTCACTACATTTTGCAGTACTCTTGTACTTCCGTTGGTTGCGTTTAAGCTTACATCTGAAGAATAGCCGTATTTTTCAACATATTTCCAGTGCAGATCCCATAACATTGTTGCCCAAACGAATCCAATTGAGTGAACATCCGGAACTTTAACAGTTTGACCAGCAGGTAAATATTCCATTCCGTTGGTATCACCATATCCGTAAGCGTTGATCGCAAAATCCGGAGAATATTTTGCAGGTCTGATTCCACCACCAGTAATCGGTTCAGATGTAGCATAAGTACCAATTCCTCTTGCAACAGCAGCTGTAGCTCCCGGTTGATTAGTCAACATCAAAGCAAAGAAATCTGACCAACCTTCACCCATTTGCTCTTTAGAAACTGATGAGTTAAGACAAGATGAACCATTTCCGGTATTTCTGTTAGAAATTCCATGGCCGTATTCATGTACTACAATACCGTTATCAAAACTACCGTCTCTGGTTGCTTGTCCTGTAGGATCATATTTTAAAGTGATATTTACGTTTTTAGTTGCTAAAAGACCTTTCATGTAAATTCCTTCAGAACTGTCAATTAAAACAGATGGAATGGTAATATTTGGATTTACTCCTGCCATACCTGCTGTTGGTGCAGATTCAGGCAAATTATAAATGATAACTCCTTTTGCACCTGCATCCTGTGCTGCCTGCACTTTCGCCTGAAACTCACAAGTTCCTCTCGCGATCAATCCAATTTTTCCTGTAAGTGAACCTGCCGGTAAAGGTGTACAACCATCGATCACAGCAGCTATTTTAACATCTGCAGTAACTCCTGTTGCATCCAAAGCAGGACCAAAAGTTGTAGAAATATAATTGGCTACCACTCTGCCAACTGCTTCTGCTGGTGCATTATAAAATACTCTTTCGATCACCTTTGCATCCCAAAGGTACATTTGCATTCTTGGTCTTGAACCATCTCCTGGGGTAGCGAAATTCGCATTATTCATTCCACCGCCATCTTGTGATTCTGCCTGAACATAATCATTCTGCGCACCACCTTTACTAAAGTTCCAGGCCTGGAAATTTCTAGCTGTTTCTGTAAATCCTAAACGATAAAAAATATCGTGAATTTTATTATTAATGTAAAATAAATTCGTTGTAGCTGCATTTAGATTTCCTGCAGTATCATTTAAGATAAAAGGAAAATCAAAAGCTCTGCCTGCACCACCATCAGCATAAGAGCCAGGTGCATTTGCACTGGCTTTGTCATCGTAAGCCATAACATTATTACCTCTTGTGGTCGTATAATCTCCCGGGAAACTTCCGCCTGCGATAGAATGCCATCCGTCTGGTGAAGCATCAATGAACCATGGATTGTTAACCAAAGTTCTGGCACCATGATTTGGACTTTCTAAAGGCAAAGCAAATACCCGATAACTTGCGTTTAAAGCAGCTGCACCAATCGCATCTTTATTAGAAGAGAAATCGTTAGCAAAACCTTCTGGGGTGTGTGCTGAATAATCATGACTGTAAGCATCATGCTTAAAATTACAGGAAAGCGTAAGGTTCTGTTTGCTTAAAATCTGTCCTGTAGATGCATCAGCAAGAATATCCCAATAGTTAGAAGTTCCTTTTTCTTCGAAAATAAACTCATGACATAATTTAAGGTCATTGCTTTCTGTCTGAAAATAAATTAAACGCGACTTTACGAATGCACCGTCTGTATCAGCATCATTAATGCCGATAAGTTGGTAAGTACTGCTGTTTTTCAGCTTTAAAGTCTGAGCTACATCTCCAAAAATTGATTTTGTTGCTTTTGCTGAGCTCGGTTGTGAAGCAGTTACATAATTTTTTGTAAAATTGTCATTAATGTAAGTAACTTTTGCGTCTTTAACCAACGCAGTACCTAATGCATTATAAACCGGAATTCCATTAAAGGACTGTTGTATTTTTACAACTTCGCCATTCATTGATTTGGAAAAATCCTGATTAACGATCTCAAAATTATTGAGATTAGGTTTTAGGAATGTATTCTTTGCTGAGATGTGACTCTGGATTATCGATTTAAAATCCTGTGCATTCACACTACCAAAAGAAAACATAAAGCAAACCGCCGCAATCTTCAAGGGTAAATTTCTATTTTTCATATATATTAATTATCTGGCACCGAATTTATAAAAAATTTTGATATGTTTTGAATATTTAACACAAAAAAACGCCTCATGTTATTGAGGCGTCTTTTTTATAATTGAAAATCAGGATTAATTCCCTTCCATTTTCTTTTTCAATTCTGCTAAAACATCTAAATCACCAAGTGTTGATTTTTCTTCGTTGTTTGAAGATGATGCTGGTTTAACAGATGAAGTGTTAGAAGAGTTATCTCTTACATTTTTCTTCTCTTCGTCTCTGAAGATTCCTGTATGAGAAACTACTACTCTTTTGAATTCTTTGTTGAATTCGATTACTTTGAACTGAGCATCTTCTCCTTTCTTGATTTTAGATCCGTCTTCCTTCTCTAATAATCTTGATGGGCAGAATGCTTCAACTTCAGCATCGTCAAACTGTACCTGTGCACCTTTGTCGAATACTTCTGTAGCTTTTCCTGCGTGTACAGTTCCTTCAGCGTATTTAGTTTCAAATTTATCCCAAGGATTCTCTAACAATTGTTTGTGACCTAATGATAATCTTCTTGCAGCTGTATCTAATTCAAGAACAACAACTTTCAATTTATCACCTACTGCACAGAATTCTGATGGGTGTTTGATTTTCTTAGTCCATGAAAGATCAGAGATGTAAATTAATCCATCAATTCCTTCTTCCAATTCAACGAATACACCGAAATTAGTAAAGTTTCTTACTGTTCCTGTGTGCTCAGAACCTACTGGATATTTAGATTCGATATTAGACCAAGGGTCCTGGTTCAATTGTTTCATTCCTAAAGAAACTTTTCTGTCTTCTCTGTCTAAAGTTAAGATTTCTGCTTCTACTTCATCACCAACTTTAACGAAGTCACCTGCACTTCTTAAGTGAGTTGACCAAGACATTTCAGAAACGTGAATTAATCCTTCTACACCTGGAGCAACCTCAACGAATGCACCGTAATCTGCAAGAACCACTACTTTTCCTTTTACTCTGTCTCCAACTTTAAGATCGGCAGAAAGTGCATCCCAAGGATGTGCTTCCAATTGCTTCATACCTAACTGGATTCTAGTTTTCTCGTCATCAAAATCAAGGATTACCACTTTTACAGTTTGTCCGTCTTCCAGGATTTCTGATGGATGATTAACACGGCTCCAAGAAAGGTCTGTAATATGGATCAATCCATCAACACCACCTAAATCTACGAATACCCCGTAAGAAGTAATATTTTTAACAGTTCCTTCAAGAACCTGTCCTTTTTCTAATTGACCAATGATTTCTTTTTTCTGACCTTCAAGATCTGCTTCAATCAATGCTTTGTGAGAAACTACAACGTTTTTAAATTCTGGGTTGATTTTCACAACTTTGAATTCCATTGTTTTCCCTACGAACTGATCGTAATCTTTAATAGGCTTAACATCAATTTGAGATCCTGGTAAGAAAGCTTCGATACCGTGAATATCCACGATCATACCTCCTTTCGTTCTTGATTTTACAAAACCGTTTACGATTTCGCCTGTATCATGAAGTTCGTTTACTCTATCCCAAGCTTTAAGCGTTCTTGCTTTTTTGTGAGATAACTGTAATTGACCAGATTTGTCTTCTCTTCTGTCAACCATTACTTCCACCTCGTCGCCTACAGCAAGTCCTTGGTTATAACGGAATTCATTTAGAGAAATAACCCCTTCAGATTTGAAGTTGATATCAACAATAGCTTCTTTGTCAGTAAGTCTTACAACTCTACCAATAAGTACGTCATTGTCTTGAAGATTGTTAAGAGATCCATTATAGATTTCTTCCAAATCGCTTTTTTCCTGTCTTGCTTCAGCATCTAAACCTGATTCAAAAGAATCCCAGTCAAATTGTTCTGGAGCTACGTTTTGGTTCAAAAGAACCCCTGCTTTGTCTGTCGTTTCTGACATAAAATAAAATAATTTGTATTCTAAATTTTTCAATTCTGGCTCAATGTGGTGGGATGAAAAATAGAGAAGATGTTAATTGTTAATGTTTTAACTGCGCCAAATGCTTCCACAAAAAGTGGTGCAAAGATAAGCGTTTTAAATGAAATGAGCCTAAATAAATTCTAAATAATTTGAAGCTGTTTCCCGCTAGGAGTTTATCTTGAGCTTGCCGAAGGACTCTATCTTTTTTGTCATTGGGAATGAAAACACGCAACCTATCGAAAAAGTGCGAAACAGCAATAATAAAAAAGGATGCCGCTCCGATCCGGACTAGAAAATCTCGCCCCGAAAACTAAATCTGGATACAATTCAACCTCGAAATTCTTACATTTGCAAAATGGAATTACAGTCACTCTATCAAAATTTGCAGATTCAGGATATGAATCAAATGCAGAAATCTGCTTATAAAGCTTCCGAAAATGAAAAAGATCTTCTCCTTTTATCTCCTACAGGTTCAGGTAAAACGCTCGCTTTCCTCTTTCCGGTTTTAAGAAATCTCAAAAAAGAAAATTCAGGAATTCAAGCCATGATCCTCGTTCCTTCCCGGGAATTAGGCTTACAGATCGAACAGGTTTTCAAAGCAATGGGAACCGATTTTAAAGTGAGTGTTTGCTACGGCGGTCACGATAAAAAAATTGAAGTCAATAATTTAATTGAAGCTCCGGCTCTATTAATAGGAACTCCCGGAAGAATAGCCTATCATTTAAAAAACGATAATTTTGACGCAACCACCATCAAAACTTTAGTTTTAGACGAATTTGATAAATCATTAGAATTTGGTTTTCATGATGATATGAGTTTAATTATCAGTGAAATGCCCCTTCTTTCCCAACGAATCCTGACTTCTGCAACCGCAATGGATCAAATTCCAGATTTCACAGGCTTAAACAATGAAGAGAAAGTTGATTTCTTGAAAGTGTTGGAAATAAAACCAGATTTTCAGCTGCGAAAAGTAATCACGACTTCAGAGGAAAAACTGGAAACGCTATTTCAACTTTTATGTAAAATAGGAAATAAACGAACTTTGATTTTCTGTAATCACCGTGATGCAGTCGATCGTATTTCAGAATTATTGAAAGAAAAAGGAATCTCCCGCGAAACATTTCACGGCGGAATGGAACAGGACGAAAGAGAACGCGCTTTGCTAAAATTCAAAAATGACTCTTCCCGAATTTTAATTACAACTGATTTAGCTTCCCGTGGTTTAGATATTCCTGAAGTCGAATCGATCGTTCATTATCAATTGCCGCCAAAAGAAGATGCGTTCATCCACAGGAACGGAAGAACGGCGAGAATGAATGCAAAAGGTTTCGTCTATTTAATAATGACGGAAGATGAAAATTTCCCTTTCATTAAAAAAAATACGCCTGAAGAAAAGCTGACTCAGGATTATAAAATGCCTGCAAGAACGCCGTATCTAACTATATATATAAGTGCCGGAAAAAAAGATAAGGTGAATAAAGTAGATATTGTAGGTTTCCTCATCAAAAAAGGAGAATTAGAAAAAGACGATATTGGTCTCATTGAAGTGAAAGACACCACTTCTTATGTGGCAGTCAATCGACAAAAGGTTGTTGCGCTCTTGAAAAAACTGGAGGGTCAGAGATTGAAGAACAAAAAACTGAAAATTGAAATTGCTTATTAACATCAAGATTAAATTTTGACTCAATCTTAATAGCGACTCATCATTTGTTAGAAACCTTATTTTACTTATTCATTTGCTAAATTGTAACTTTTAAATTACCTTTGTAAAATGAAAGTCCGAAAAGTTATTGCCTTTAAAAACTATTTCGAAGATTTTATTTTGAGCCAAAACATCAAGGTTCAAAATAAGATTTATAAAATTATTGAAGCAATTGAAACTTTGGAACGTGTTCCCTCAAACTATTTAAAACATATTGTTGGAACTGAAGGTCTTTACGAAGCGAGAATACAATTAGGATCGAACATTTGGAGAGTTTTTTGCTTTTTTAACGGAGAAAAATTGGTTGTTTTAATGAATGCTTTTCAAAAGAAAACACAGAAAACACCTAAGAATGAAATTGAAAAAGCCTTAAAAATAATGGCTGAATATTACGAACAAAAATCTAGAGATAATGGAAACTAAAAGTTGGCAAAAAATAAAAGATGATGTTTACGGAAAGGCAGGAACAGAAAGACGTGATGAATTAGACAGAGATTTTGAATCTTTTAAAATTGGTTTACAGTTAAAGAAAGCACGTGAAGAGAAGCAACTTACCCAAACAGAATTAGCAAATTTGGTAGATAAAAAACGGGAGTATATTTCAAAAATCGAAAATAATGGGAGTAATTTGACCCTAAAAACTTTATTTGACATCGTTGAAAAAGGATTGGGTGGAAAAGTTAAAATTTCAATTGAACTTTAATACCTTTCATTATTCGAATCTTAAATTTCTGATCGACATTTCATGAAACTAAATCTACCAGACAAACTCTACTATTCCATCGGTGAAGTCGCAAAAGCATTTGATGTGAACGCGTCGCTTATTCGGTATTGGGAGAAAGAATTCCCCATCATTAAGCCTAAAAAAAATAAAAAGGGGAATCGCTATTTTACGCCGGAAGACATTAAAAATCTGAAAATCATTTACCATCTCGTTAAAGAGAAAGGGTATACTTTAGACGGCGCCCGAATTGCAGTGACGACCAATTCTAAAATTTCTGAAACCGTGAGTATGATTGACCGGTTGGAATTCGTAAAAGCAGAGTTACAAAAATTGAAAGATTCTCTGGTGGAAAAACCCGAATAAAATGGGTTAATTCACTATATCAAAAGGGTAAATTTACCCGCGATTTTTTTCTTGAATGAGGTTATGTTTGCATAAATATAACGCCATGAGTTTCCACATACAATTCTCCGCCGCCAAAAATTACTTTTTAGGATTCGCCACTTCCGGGACGATCCTATTTTCAAGTTTACTTTATTTTAACAGCAAAAATCAACCTTCCTCGACTCCCACTTTTAAGACTGAGGAGTATATCGCTTCAGAAAAAATTCCTTTAAAAGAATTTAATCCAAATGAGTTAACAGAAGAAGGTTGGGCAAAATTGGGATTTACAGAAAGAAAAGTTGCGACCATTTTGAAATACAAAGAAGTAGTCGGTGGAAATTTCACATCAAAAGCACAACTCAAAAAATGTTACGCGATCTCCCCAGAGAAATTTAATGAACTGGAAGCTTATATTTTGTTGCCCGAAACTGGCTCATCTGCTTATAAAAGCTACTCTTCAGGTGGATATAAAAGTTCCGGTAACTATTCCAACAATTACAAAACTTTTAAGAAAAAAGACCTTATTATTCCAGGGAAATTCAATCCTGACAACTTTAGTGTAAATGATTTTGTAAAAATGGGTTTTACCGAAAATCAGGCAACCTCTATTTTAAAATATAAAAATTATTTAGGCGGAAGTTTTCTAAGCAAGGAAAAATTCAAAGCTTGTTTTATGATCACTGAGGATAATTATCGCAAAATGGCTCCTTATCTTTTACTGCCGGAAAATACGCCGGAAAACTATTCTCCCTCTTCAAAATTTAAAAGCACACCAACTGAAAAAGCCAAAACTGCTTATCAAAATTTTGATCCTAATACGACTGATTTCGAAGGTTGGAGAAAATTAGGTTTCTCTGAAAAACAAGCACAAGTAATTTTAAATTATCGCGATAGAAATTTGAAAGGCAGTTTCAAAAACATTGACGATATCGCAAGCTGTTTCGTTATTTCCGCAGAAAAAATGGAAGAAATCAAACCTTTCATCATTTTAAATCCTGAAAATATTAAAACCACTTCCAGAAGTAAACAAGAGGGAAACTACTCTTCGGAATCTAAGACAATTGCTTCTGAATCTAAAACAGATTTTTCAAAAATTGATTTGAATCAAATTACATTTAAACAAATGGTCGAATTTGGTTTCGATGAGAAGAGCGCCGCAATGATGCTGAGTTTCCGAAAGAAATTAGGAGGTTTTGCAAACATGCAGCAAATTATCGACACGTATGAAATTGATAAAGATTTAGCCCAAAAATTGATCGCAGTCGCACGACTGGATCAATCGAGAATCGTGAAATATACTTTGTCAGAAGCTCCAGAAGAATGGCTGAAAAACCATCCATATTTTAAATATTCTGCAGATAAGATCATCTACATCCGAAGTACATCGCCGAACAATAAAAAAATCTTCAATTTTATTAAAGTAAAACCAGAATACGAAGCGAGAATGAAATTATATTTGGCTCAAGATTAAATTTCGCTAAAAAAAAACCCATCAAAATAAATTGATGGGATTTTATGAAATTTAGAATTTTATTTATTTTTTAATAAACTTGACTGATTGGTCATCAAGCTGTAGAATATAAACACCACTTTTCAATTGATGAACATCTAAAGTATTATTGTTCTTAAATGGTTCATTTTCCTGAAGGATCAGTTTTCCAGAAAGATCAATTACCGAAACATTTTTGATTTTTTCAATTTGCATTCCTTTAACAGATAAAGTATTTCCTACAACCGGATTCGGATAGATAGAATATGCATTTTCTGTGTTAAGATTAACATTTGATGCAGCCAAACTGCCTATATTCTGGCAATAATCCGAAGGATAAGCTTTCCATTCTGAAAGATCGAAGGTTTTGGTAGGTTGACCAACAGAAGGCAATCGATATAACGATACATTCCCTAAGGTGGAGAAATTATTAACCCCATAACTTCCTACACTTTCTACAGTTGAAGTAAGGTATTTAAGTTCGATGTAGTTACTTCCGTCATAAGTCATTTGTGGTGCATCTGAAACAAATCTCGCCTGATCATTAGTAATACATGTAAAATTCGATTTTGGATTTAAAACAACGAAAGTTTCATTATTTGCGACAGTTCCTTCCAATTCAAAAGGTGCGGGAGAATAGTAATTGGTACCGCTGTAATACTGAATATATAAACGGTATTTATTCATGTTAACAGGATGTCCTGTTTTGTTGGTAATTTCCAGGGCTTTGTTATCACCTGTTCCTTCGAGATATTTTGTGATTATTAAATCCTGCGCATAAACATCAGAATCAAGAGTGGTTACTGGTAATAAATTACTTTCAGCAGACTCCATGTAGCTGCTGTTGTAAGCTTTTACCGTATAATTGTAAGTAGTTGACGGCGTGAGGTGATCAATAATAATAGTGTTTGTTCTGCTGTAATCTACATAAACTCCGTTTTGATAAATTTTATAACCCATCACGTTTGTATCTGCAGACGGAGTCCAGTTTAAATTAACAAAATACGCACTGGTTTGTGAGCTGGCTAAATTTGAAGCAGCTTGTGGAGCAACAGTCGCGGGAGTTTGTGACCAGATCAAATTAACCCATTCAGGATGGTCGATAAAAGGATTTCTGTTTTTCTGAATGTTATAAACTGCGTTGTTTCTGTCAATTTCCTTCTGGGACACGGGATCCTGATTATTCCATTGGAGCAACATGGCAATGTACCAGTTTTCAAAAGCTTTTTCTTCCGTTCCATCTAATGGACTCGTGTCATTCGCGGGCGAAGTTCCATTATAAAAATTAAAAGAGTTGAGTTTACCTTCGTATCGAACAGCGAAATATAATAAGCTTCTTGCGATGTCGCCTTTAAACTCATTAATTGGCTCATACACTCTTCCTGTATATCCGGAATTTGGCGTGCCGTTTTTATTAATTTTAGAACCGTTCGTAAACAACCAGTAATTCGTTGTTCCCGCCATTCCGTACGGATAATTACTTCGCAGCTGATTAATTCTTGCATCTGTTGGGATCACAAAAAATAAGTCTGAATACATCGGATAATTACTGTTAAACGAACTTTGCGGCATCATATGCTCTCTATTCCAACCCAATCCTTCCGCATTTGCAGAACCGATCATTTGCGCACTGGTATAATGATAAGCGGTGGTTCCTGTCGGATTATTAGAATACATATCTAATAAAATGGTCGTATTCGATGCATCATAATCATAATATTTATCAACATCGGTCTGGTTATAAAAATTCTGCAGATCACCATAATGCCAACTGATCGTTTTTTTGGCAATAATATCGTGAAGTTTGGACTTCAGAGCATAACCTGTCAACGTTGAGGTCCCATCATAATATCCCGATGGAATCTGAGCAAATCCTATAAAAGGAATTAAAAAACAAAAAAGTAGAATTCTTTTCATTACTAAAAATTTTGGATTGCTAAAGTAGATAATTAAGTACATCAAAAAGTATTTTTCATATTAAAGTTTAGAGAAATTAAAATTTCAAACTGATGATTATCTAAATGAACCGATCACAGCATAACATTTTTCTTAAAAAAAGTGTTTTCAGACTTGAGCATTTTAATTATCTTTGAAAACAAATATTTGATATGAATAGTGATACTTTACACAACATTAATATGATCGCAGAAACTGCGAGAGACTTCGCAGAAAAAAAGATCAGACCGAACATTATGGATTGGGACGAAAGCCAGACTTTCCCCGTAGAATTGTTCCACGAATTAGGAGATATGGGTTTTATGGGAATTGTAATTCCCGAAGAATATGGTGGTTCCGGATTAGGTTATCATGAATACGTAACGATTTTAGATGAGATCTCACAGGTTGATCCTTCTATCGGATTGTCTGTTGCAGCACATAATTCACTTTGCACAAATCATATTTACGAATTTGGAAGTGAAGAACAAAGACACCGCTGGTTGCCACAATTAGCTTCCGGAAAAGTAATCGGAGCATGGGGTTTAACTGAACATAACACAGGATCTGATTCTGGTGGCATGAGTACAACTGCTGTGAAAGATGGCGATGACTGGATCATCAATGGTGCTAAAAACTTTATAACCCACGCTATTTCCGGTGACATAGCAGTCGTTATGACCAGAACTGGAGAAAAAGGAGCAAAAAATAATTCTACAGCTTTTGTTATAGAAAAAGGAACACCTGGTTTTACCTCTGGAAAAAAAGAAAATAAATTAGGAATGCGTGCTTCCGAAACTGCAGAATTGATCTTTGATAATGTAAGAGTTTCAGATGCAAACCGTTTAGGAGAAGTTGGTTCAGGTTTTAAACAAGCCATGAAAATTTTAGATGGTGGTCGTATTTCTATCGCTGCCTTAAGTTTAGGAACAGCAAGAGGAGCTTACAAAGCAGCTTTAAAATATTCACTGGAAAGACATCAGTTCGGTAAAGCGATCAATCAATTCCAGGCGATCAATTTTATGCTGGCAGATATGGCAACAGAAATTGATGCTGCTGAACTTTTAATTCAACGTGCTTCCAATTTGAAAAATGCAAAACAACCGATGACTAAGGAAGGCGCAATGGCCAAACTATACGCTTCTGAAGCTTGTGTAAGAATTGCAAACAACGCTGTTCAGGTTTTTGGCGGTTATGGTTACACGAAAGATTTCCCGGCTGAGAAATTCTACAGAGATTCAAAATTATGTACGATTGGCGAAGGAACTTCTGAAATCCAGAGACTGGTTATTGGAAGAGAAATTTCAAAATAGCAACTGCAATTTTATGATATACAAAGCATCTTTTTTAAGGTGCTTTTTTTTGTGTTCAAATTTTTATTAATTTTATAATAACAAAAACTACACAAATGACAACTGAAAACAAAACCGAGAAAACATCGATTGCGGTCACGATTACCGCAATTGCGACCTTAATGACTGCATGAGGAGGATTAATTTATGCACTGAATCACCATCGCCAAATTCATTACACGACAACAACAATCCTTTACATCTTGTAGAAAATATTGAAAAAATATACCACGGAAAGGTAGGGAAATTAGAAGCTACGTTTAAATTATCTTTTAACAGTAAATCTACAGCCGTCAAAGGAACATACTCCTATGATAAAAAACAGGACCAGTTATATGAACTTTCCGGGATCGCGATGAATAATGATCTGCACCTGAACGAATTGACAAAAGGGAATATTTCGGCAAACTGTGTTTTAAAAAAACGAGATGACGGATGCTTCAGCGGGAAAATGTTCAATAATGATGGCAGAGTTTTACAGATGAATATTTGTGAATAAATAGAAATTTGAAGTTCTTGGGTTCCTGCCTGAAAGATTTTAAGTGATCTTCGTGATTAAAAATTTAAAAAAAATCTGCCATGAATAGTGCTTAAATAAACATTGTTTTCTTGAGCCATTTCAATTTATTAAACTGAATGTTTATCTTTGTTCAAATTAAAATTTAATGGAAAAAATAGACGCGCTGAATCAGGTTGCAGAATTTCACAAAACCTTTAATGCTCCGATTTTAGAAAAACCTCAAATTCCGTCCAAAGAAAGATGCGAATTGAGAGTTTCCCTTTTACAGGAAGAATTAAATGAATTGAAAGAAGCCATTGCCGATAATGATCTGGTAGAAATTGCCGATGCTTTGTGCGATCTTCAGTATGTTTTAAGTGGCGCAGTTCTAGAATTTGGTCTAGGCGAAAAATTTCCAGCACTTTTTAATGAAGTTCAGCGATCTAATATGTCGAAAGCTTGCTCCAGTCAAAAGGAAGCAGATGAAACCATCGAATTTTATAAAGAAAAGGGAGAAGATGCTTTTTCGGAGAAATCTGGTGAAAAGATTAATGTTCACCGTAAAACGGATCACAAGGTTTTAAAAAACAAATACTACTCTCCTGCCGATTTAAAAACGATTTTAGAAAATTAAATTTTTTAATTATAATTTTATTCCAACTCAATGAAAAAGATATCTCAGGCTCTACTTGCTGCAACAACTTTATTTTTAACCCTTCAATCCTGTAATACTCAAAAAATGGTCGTTAACAGAGAAGTTCAAACTACAAATGACGGAAAAATGCTTTTAGGACATCAAACCAAAAATCAATTGCTGAAAGAACCATACAGTGAATGGTACGTTAAAGAACATGATGACTATGCGATCGATCAAAATGCAATTGCAGACTTGAAAAAAGCAAAAATAAACACGTATAACATCACTTTGGTCATGGGAACCTGGTGTGAAGACAGCCATCGCGAAGTTCCGAGATTATTTAAAATTTTGGAAGCCGTAAATTATCCAGAGAACAAAGTGGATATTATTGCAGTAAACCGTAAAAAAGAAGCTCCCGGTGGTGAAGAAGGTCCTTACAACATTCAGAAAGTTCCCACCGTAATCGTTCAAAAATATGGCAAAGAAATTGGCCGGATTATTGAAAGTCCTCAATCAGGTTATCTCGAGAGAGACTTGGTTGAAATTCTGAAAAAAGATGATACCTCATTTAAAGATCTACTTAAATAAATTGAAAACAAACAAAATAGTTATAGCGTTCGTTTTAGGAGCTGCGGCAATGCTTCTTCTGTTTTTAATCTGGAATGCGATCACCAAAAAATCCGAAGACAAAGTTCAAAACGATTATTACATTATCACCAATCAAATCACGAAAATGAATAAACTGGTGGTTATGGAGCAGGATTTTTCGAGCATGCAGAAAACCAAAATTTCTTCGGAGCTTTTAGGAGGAATGTTGCCAAAAATTGAAAAAGAACTCATCACCTTTACAAAGACCAATGCTCAGGTTTCGTACGATCTCACCAAAATGAAACTCGAGGTCGATTCGATCAACAAAAAATTGATCATCAAAGAATTGCCAAATGCAGATGTAAGAATTACGCCCAGTGTAGAAATTCAGTCCCTCGATGATTCTTTCTTCAACCGTTTTGATGAAAAGGATTTTCAAAAAATTACGAAATCGGCAAAGGACAATGCGTATAAAAGTGTGAATCAAAATCGACTTCGCGCGGAAGGCAGAAAACAGCTTTTAGAAAATCTCGACAATATTTTTGTTTTAGCCAAAGCGTTAAATTATAAGATTGAAGATAAAACCGGTCAAATTGATGTTTCCAAACTTTAATAAAGAAGCAATAAATTTCAAACAGGAATTAAGAGAGAAGTAAAATTCTTAAACTTAAGCTGTGTTATAAAAAGCAATGATGCAATCATAAAAGCGAAAATTAATTTTTTCGCTTTTTTTAATGTTAAAGAATTGCTAAAGTCGAAAAATAGTCATCGAATGTCATAAAATTTGCATACACTATGTAGAGCATATTATTTTATTAACTTCAAACATTTAGCCATGACTTACAATATTATCGGAATTTTTCCAACGATCGATGAGGCAATTTCGGCAGCAAACCGACTGAAAAAAGCAGGTTTTATAAAACAGTTCCCCGGTTTTACAAGAAATACAAAGTTTCAACCAGAATCTTTAGTCGAAGATCACTTTTTAGATGAAAATGAAATTACTGTTTATACACCAAACCTGAATCGCGCGCATAAAGCAAAAAATATTTTGCTGAAATTTGGTGCTGACATCAAAAAAGCAACAGGGATCTCCTATAAAAAAGATCAAGGAGCTAAATCATCTATATCATCATTGATTATCTTTCAAAAAAAAGTAAATTTGAATGAAAAAGTAATTAAAAATTAAATCCTTTCCTGCTCTATATTGCAAATTTTCTTAATATTTAATTTCCTTTCCTTATTTAAAGAAAGGAAATTTTTTTGTGATAATAATTTTTAAATTCTGTCTCCGCGCTCCAATTATATAAAAACCAAACTTCGCTGAAATTTAATAGCAATTTTTTAATGGGACATTAAAATAATTATTAATTTTACACCACATTAAACCAATAGTTATGAAAAAACAATTACTCACGCTCGGTATCTTGGGAATGCTCCTTAGTTTTACTGATTCAATTTCTGCTCAAGATCTTGTTAAGCAAAGAATAACCAATGCAAATGGCGGTGTAAGTCTGGTCGTTTTCAATGATAATTCGAACCTGAATGAAAGTTCTGTAAAAACAATTTTTCAAGATATTTTGAAATTGCGTCCTACAGAAGAATTGCGACTTTTAAAATCTGAGAAAGATTTTACGGGAAAATTTACTGATGCTAAATACCAATTGTATCAAAACAACATCAAGGTAGAGGGCGGAATTTACTTTATGCATTATCAAAATGGAAAACTCATCAGTATGAATGGTGAAATTTTTCAGGATGACAAAACTTCGTCAACACCTGTTCTATCTTCAAATGCAGCTTTTCAACAAGCCGTTAAAAGTGTTGGTGCTGAAAAATACATGTGGGAAGATGCTGCATATATTGCAGAAAACACCTACAAAAAACCCACCGGTGAATTGGTTTACATGCCGGTTTCTCAAGGTGCTGATAAATACAGTTTAGTATTAGCTTATAAATTCGATATTTATGCGGCGCAACCTTTGAGTAGAGATTATATTTTCGTGGATGCAACTGAGGGAAGAATTATTGCAGTTGATCCGATTCTGAAACATGCTCAAAAGAAACAGAGCAATGATGAAAATTTACCAATTTCGGTCGCACCATTTGCAGAAACAAGTAAAAATTTCCCGACTTTAGTTCTGGGCACTGCGGATACGAGATACAGCGGTACCCAAAATATACAAACCACAATGGTATCTGCAGTTAAGTATACCTTGAACGATACAACGAGAGGCGGTGGTGTTCGAACTTATAACTTGAAAAAAAGTACAACACTTTCGGCTGCAGTTGATTTCGAAGATAATGACAATAACTGGACTGCGGCAGAATTTGACAATGCTACTTTTGACAATGCTGCTTTAGATGCACATTTGGGAGTAGAAAATACGTACGATTATTTCTTCACCACTTTTGGTAGAAATAGTTATGACGGATCGGGAACACTTTTAAGAAGTTACGTGCATTACGGCAATGCGTACGAAAATGCAGGTTGGACAGGTTCTGAAATGATTTACGGTGATGGAGCCTCGACTTTTAAACCTCTTACCGCATATGATGTTACTGCACATGAATTAGGTCATGGCGTTTGCTCAAGTTCAGCGGCTTTGATTTACAACAGAGAATCTGGAGCTATGAATGAAGGTTTGTCTGATATTTGGGCAGCTGCAGCGGAATTTAAATACGCACCAACTAAACAAACCTGGTTGATCGGCGAGGATATTACGAAAGTTTCTCCTTTCTACCTTCGTTCGATGAGTAATCCGAAATCCGGTCTTTCTCCACAACCAGATACTTATCACGGTATCAACTGGAAACCTGCAACGATTGAAGAAGGTTGTGCAGCGCCTAATTCCAATACAAACGATAATTGTGGTGTGCACTACAACAGCGGAGTTTTAAACCATTGGTTCTATATTCTTTCTGTCGGAAAAGCGGGTACAAATGACATCGGAAGCATTTATAATGTGACAGGGATCACCATTGCAAAAGCGGAAAAAATTGTTTACCGTTTGGAAACTACTTATTTAACTCCTTCTTCCAACTACAGAAATGCCAGAGATTTTGGTATTCAGGCAGCAAAAGATTTGTATGGAGTTGGTTCACCGGAAGCTATTGCAACACAGGATGCATTTTACGCAGTTGGGATTGGACCGAAATATTTAGCAATTCCAGATACTACAGCTCCTACAGCTCCTACAAGTTTAGCAGCATCAAATACGACAGGAGTACAGACCAAATTAACCTGGAACGCATCTACTGATACAAATGGAATAGACCGCTATGTCATTTACAAAGATGGCACCGAAACAGCAACTGTTGCGGGGAATGTAACAACTTCCATCGTTACTGGTCTCTCAACCAATACGACCTATAGTTTTTATATAAAAGCAGTTGATCCTTATGATAATGTTTCCGCGGCAAGTAACACCGTTTCAGTTACCACATTAAATACTCCGGCATATTGTGTGGCTTCATCAAGCAGTACAACAGACGAGAGAATCAAACGGGTACAAATCGGAACGATCGACAATCCAAGTACAAGTCTCGCAGGTTATGAAGATTTCTCATACCTTACTACAGATGTAACGAAAGAATCCAGTTATCCGATTACAATTACCCCGGAATGGACTTCTACCGTTTACAGTGAAGCGTATGCTGTATTTGTAGATTGGAATAATGACGGTGATTTCTTAGATGCAGGCGAAACCGCATTTACGAAAGCGGCCTCTACAGTTACCCCAGTGGTGGGAAATATTACGGTTCCTCCGACGTACACTTATACAGGACCGGTTCGTATGAGAGTGATCATGAGATTTAGTACTACTCCAACGACCGCTTGTGGAACAATTCCTTATGGTCAAATTGAAGATTACACTTTAAATGTTAAAGACAAAATTTTAGCAGCTTCAAATGTAAATAATACTACTACAGCAATTTATCCAAATCCTGTAAAAGATGTTATCAATATTCAAAGCAAAGTGAGCGGAGAGTTTTCTTACAAGATATTTAATACAGCAGGACAGATCGTGAACAACGGTACTTCTGCAGATAAAAAAGTGAATGTTCAGAAACTTACTGTTGGAACGTACATCATCGAGCTTACCGACAAAACCGGTAGTAAAATCACCAATAAATTTATCAAAAAATAAATTTAAGAATTTTATTCAGCCGCCTCAGAGTTTTCTTTGAGGCGGCTTTTTTTTGATAGATCTTCTCCATTTCAAAAAGTTTAACTTTAAAATATTAAAAGAGAAATCAAATTGCTGAACTATTTGGCAACACTTTTGAACATTAAATATTTAACATCTAAAAACAATATCATGAACGACAAAAAGAACATCAAAAAAAGCAATGAATCCGAAGTTCAAAAACAAAATGAAGATTTTCCTAATATGCCGATATCCTCAGAAAAAGTAGATTCTGGCGAGAAAATGAAAAAGCAGATCAAGAAAACATCGAAACTGCACGAAGACGGCAAAACCGACAATACAGAAACGAACAGCGAAAATTAATTTTTCGCTTTTTTTATGGGTTGTAATCAAGTTTTAATATTTTCTTAAAACTGAATTTGCAGTAAAAACATTCATTATTTGATGTGTTAAAAAATTCGTAAATTTTATGCACCACATCTCTTTTGTCACAGTTTTTGATATTATGTTAAATACCAAATCACAATTCATTAACATTAAAACTTCAAAATTATGGCTTACACGATCGTGGGAATGTTCCCAACTACCGAGGATGCAGACAAAGCATCAAATAAATTAGACAGCGCCGGTTTCGCAAAAGAAGACTATAAAGTTTCGCACTACGCGACCACCGGAAATTACGATAAATCATCCAGCAATTACCATTACAAAGAGGACGAAAAAACTTCCGGCTTCTGGAACTGGCTTTTTGGTGATGACGAACATGAAAAGAATAAATACAGTTATGCAGGAACCAAAAGTAATCTGGTAACCGTTTATACAGATGATATGGATCGCGCAGAAAAAGCAAGAGACATTATGAATGATCAGGGTGCGATCAATGTAAATGACTTCACAAAGGAACGGTATCCAAATACGGAAAACACCGCTAAACACGATGATTTAAGTGAAGCGCAACGAGCCAGAATTATCAGCAAGGCAAAAAACAATCTCTATATGACTGATGATAAAAGATTTTATGATGCAACAAGCGACGGTATGGAATCAGACATGGATCCGGACGGAAGCAGAAATACTTTCTAAAAACATTTTTCATATTAATACAATCGGTTTCAATTTTTGAGATCGATTTTTCTTTAGAAGCCCGAAGATCTTTTTGAATCTCCAATATTCTAACCGCTTTCACTACTCGCTTCCCGATAAATCGGGAGAGCTCAAACACGCCGTTCAATCGGTGCTAAAACTTCATTTCTATTTTCTAATCAGGGATGCAGCACATTAATTCTAAAAAATTTTAGGAAAATAAAAGTAAAATCTTATAAAAACCTCAAAACTAAAAGACCCTTTCGCAGAAAAACCGTATTTTTGCCACTTAAAATTTCTCGTTCAAAATGATAAAAATTACTCTTCCCGATGGGAGCATCAAAGAATTTGAAAGCGCAGTAACTCCGCTTGACGTCGCAAAATCAATCAGTGAAGGTTTAGCCAGAAATGTTATTTCTGCTTTGGTAAACGGAACACAGGTTGAAAATACCACGCAGATGACGACAGATTCTACGGTTCAGCTGCTCACCTGGAATGACGATTTGGGCAAGAAAGCATTTTGGCATTCTTCCGCTCACCTTTTGGCGCAAGCGATCATGGAATTTTATCCGGAAGCTAAATTAACGATCGGACCTGCAATTGAGCAAGGTTTCTATTATGATGTTGATTTTGGTGATGAGGTTTTATCAGAGAAAGATTTTGAGAAGATCGAAAAGAAAATGTTGGAGAATGCCAAGAAAAACGCAACCTTCAGTATTTATCCGGTTTCAAAAGCCGACGCATTAAAAGAATATGCAGACAATCCTTATAAAACAGAATTGATCACCAACTTAAATGATGGTGAAATTACTTTCTGTACGCACGAAAACTTCACTGACTTATGTCGTGGCGGTCACATTCCTGCAACAGGAATTGTAAAAGCCGTAAAAATATTAAACGCAGCCGGCGCGTACTGGAGAGGTGATGAGAAAAACAAACAGCTCACAAGAGTTTATGCGATCTCTTTCCCGAAACAAAAAGACTTAACAGAATATCTGGAACTTTTAGAGGAAGCAAAAAGACGTGATCACCGAAAACTCGGTAGAGAATTAGGGATTTATGCTTTCTCTGAAAAAGTGGGTGCAGGATTACCGTTATGGTTACCAAAAGGAACGGCTTTAAGAAAAAAATTAGAAGAATTTCTTTCCGCAGCACAGAAAAAATCAGGCTATGAATTCGTGATGACGCCACATATTGGGTCCAAAGAATTGTACGTCACTTCCGGTCACTGGGATAAATATGGCGCAGACAGTTTTCAACCCATCAAAACTCCAAACGAAGGTGAAGAGTTTATGTTGAAACCGATGAACTGTCCACACCACTGTGAAATTTACAAAGTTGGTCAATGGTCTTACCGTGATCTGCCAAAACGTTTTGCAGAATTCGGGACCGTTTATAGATACGAACAATCAGGTGAATTACATGGTTTAACCAGAGTTCGTGGATTTACTCAAGATGATGCACACATTTTCTGTACACCAGATCAGTTAATGTCAGAATTTGAAAATGTAATTGACTTAACATTATATGTTTTCAAATCTTTAGGTTTTGAAGATTTTGTTACGCAGGTTTCTTTAAGAGATCCAGAAAACAAAGAAAAATACATCGGCAGCGACGAAAACTGGAAAAAAGCAGAAGATGCAATCGTTCAGGCAGCCATTAAAAAAGGATTAAACTATGTTGTAGAATATGGCGAAGCTGCATTTTACGGACCGAAACTCGATTTCATGGTTAAAGATGCATTGGGTAGAAAATGGCAGCTAGGAACGATCCAGGTTGATTACAACTTACCCGAAAGATTTGATCTTTGGTATACCGGAAGCGATGGTGAAAAACACAGACCGGTCATGATTCACAGAGCGCCGTTTGGCTCTATGGAAAGGTTTATAGCGATCTTACTGGAAAATACAGCGGGAGATTTCCCATTGTGGCTGGCTCCGGATCAATTCACAATTTTGCCGATCAGCGAAAAATATTTGGATTATGCAAAAAAAGTTTCACAATTGCTGGAAAATCACGATATTTGCGGAATAGTTGACGAAAGAAACGAAAAAACAGGTAGAAAAATTCGCGATGCGGAAATGAACAAACTACCATTTATGCTCATAGTCGGGGAAAACGAAGAATTGAATGGCACTATTTCTGTAAGAAGAAGAGGCGAAGGCGATTTGGGCGAAATGAGCGTAGAAGACTTCATCACTTACTTCAAAAAAGAAGCAAAAATTAGCAATTAGAATTTAAACAATTAAAATAAGACACCATAGCACAGAAATTTAACTACAGAGGTAGAGGTCCACAAAGACGAGTTCAGGAAGATTTGCACCAGATCAATCAAAAGATCCGTGCAAGAGAAGTTCGTTTGGTAGGTGATAACGTGGAACCCGGCGTTTATCCTCTAGAAAAAGCATTGGAAATAGCTAGAGATCTGGAATTAGATTTAGTGGTTATTTCAGATAAAGCAGAACCTTTTATTTCCAGAATTCTGGATTATAAAAAGTTTCTTTACGAGCAAAAGAAAAAGACAAAAGAGCTAAAAGCGAAACAGGTTAAAGTTGTCGTAAAAGAGATCAGATTCGGTCCTCAAACCGATGAGCATGATTACGACTTCAAGAAAAAACACGCTGAAAAATTTTTAGAAGAAGGTTCAAAATTGAAGACCTATGTTTTCTTTAAAGGACGTTCAATCATATTCAAAGATCAGGGAGAAATCCTTCTTCTTAAATTAGCACAGGAATTAGAGCACGTCGGAAAAGTTGATCAATTGCCTAAATTAGAGGGTAAAAGAATGATCATGATGATGAGCCCGAAAAAACCGGCTAAATAATTTGAAAATTTAGTGATGTGACTATTTGATAATTACAATCGCTTTAAAATTATAATATTAAAGAGACTCTTTTGGAGTCTCTTTTTTATGTACTGGTTGTCAAAAATATTTCATTAAACGCCTTAAAGGCTTTAACTTTAATTTAAATAAATCATTAAGCCAAAAACGACTTTTTAAATTCCGGTTTCACTCTGTGTTTCGTGGCTTGTTCAAATGCGTAAGCTAAAGAAATAATTTCACCTTCGCGATAAGCACCGCTAAAAAAAGACAATCCAACTGGAAGATCGTAAACTTTCCCACACGGCACAGAAATGTGCGGATAACCACTCATTGCAGCCGGCGCCGTGAGAGAAACTTCGCCCCATTTGTCGCCATATATTACATCGATACTGCACGCTGGTCCAATTGTCAAACCAGTGAGTGCATCGAGATTATTTTTTTTCATAACACTGTCAATAATTTTCTGAGATCCGTTATGACTATTTTTTAATGCTTTAATATAAACAGGATCATTTAAATCTTTTTTGGCTTCACTTTCTTCCAGGAGTTCCTGCTTAAAAGTCGGCATCGCTGCATCTTCATTTTCTTTATTGAATTTTATGACTGCTGCCAAAGTTTTCATTTTAGCATTCGTATTTGAAAGATAATTATTTACGCCACTTTTAAACTCATACTTCAACACTTCTAATTCATCATTTGCCAACTTATTGATGCTGTCTAAATAATCGAGTTCTATAATGGTGGCTCCTTGCTTTTTTAAAACCTCCAAAGCTTTTTCCTGTAATTCATTGAGGAATTGATTGGTATATTTTTTCTTTTCTACGCCGATCCTTTTTCCATTTAAACCATCCTTATTTAAAAATTTGGTGTAACTGGTGTTTTTGCCATGGCTTTCTTTAGTTACACCGTCTGCGCTGTCGACGCCTGCCAAAACTTCTAAAAGTATGGCTGCATCGGTAACCGTTCTCGTCAAAGGTCCTGCTGTATCCTGCGTTCTTGAAATTGGGATTATTCCGGAACGACTCACCAAACCAACCGTGGGTTTTATACCAACTGCGCCATTGATCGAAGCCGGACAAGTTACCGAACCGTCCGTTTCTGTCCCCACCGCAATCGCACATAAATTTGCAGAAACCGCTGAGCCAGAACCTGCACTGGAACCACATGGAGAATGATCTAAAATATAAGGATTTTTGGTTTGTAAACCACGGCTACTCCAACCAGAAGAGGAATTAGTGGAGCGAAAATTAGCCCATTCACTCAAATTGGTTTTTCCTAAAATTACGGCACCCGCATTTCTGAGTTGTGTCACAATAAAGGCATCTTTTTTTGCGATATGTCCGACCAAAGCAAGTGCTCCGGCTGTCGTCATCATTTGATCTGCGGTGTCGATATTGTCTTTTATAACTACCGGAATTCCGTGTAAAGGACCTCTGACTTTGCCTTCTTTTCTTTCCTGGTCCATGGCTTTTGCAATACTTAAAGCGTCTGGATTAACTTCTATCATTGAGTTAAGCTTCGGACCATTTTTATCAATGGTTTCAATTCGACCCAGATAAAGTTGGGTAATTTGTGCCGAAGTATAAGTTCTTTTCTCCATTTTATCCTGAAGTTCTGAAACCGTCATTTCATCTAATTCAAAATTATTGTCGGATTCTTCAGCAGTATTTTCTGGTTTGGAATCTATTTTATTTTCGGCAAATGAGTTTGCGGCAAGTAGTGTTGGAATACCGATTGCAGCTAAAGCTGTGTTCTTTAAAAAATCGCTTCTTTTCATGATTGTTTGGGATCTAAAATGGGTGAAATATTATAACTTGCGCAGAAAAGTGTATTTATTATTTACAAGCTGATTTAAATTGTCTGCCATATTCATTTACATACAACATACTTTCAATGCTTACAATTTCTAATTCCAAATCTTTATTCTTACTTATAAATATATTTAAAGTATCAGTTAAGTATGTATTATTTTTCAGAATTTCATAGCCACCTTGTTCAAGTTGTTGGTTACGCATAAGTTCGATTAGTCCAAACTTACTTAACCTAACCATACTTGCAGAAATATCAAATTCATTATATCCTTCTAATTTCCAACCAATATACCAATCAGGAAAAGCGCTTCCAATAAAATTACTTTCATTTTTTATCTGAATAAAAGGATTAACAATTAATTGATAGCCAAAATTTTGAGATATTTTCTCGAATACTTTGGCATCTAACGTATTCATCTGCTTTATTATTTCTACAAATGATGGATGAACAATCTTGTCTTTATCTTTATCCATCGCATTTGCTAAAAGATTAATGTACATTTCCCTTAAACTTTCATTTTGTGCAGTATAAGTTAAGGCTTGAATAAGCGGAACAGCAATTTCTGGGTCGGGTGATTTTCTATTTTCTTCGGGAATTCTATCTATTCTCTTTTTTACTTCAATTTCTACATATTCTTCTATTTTTTCCCAACCCCACAACAAGCCTCTCAAAGGCGCGAGCAAAGATTTTACAGTTCTCCCTGCTACAGTACCAATTTCTTGCAAAGCAGGCCTCGCTAAATCTTTGTAAATTTCAGGTGCCAAAGCTTTTGCTTCGCTAATAATTTCTTTCGAGCTTTCAGGATCAATTACCATAATCGATTTAAAACAGTTGTTAGTATTGCCTAGTCACTTGTAAAAATACAAAAAATCTTCTTTTTTAAATTATTTAAATTGAATATTCTATTGTTATACATTAATCGAAACGTAAATGACTTTCGCGTGAGGGATAGAAACGGTTACCCCGGAACAAGCAGATGGGAAAGTTTTGGCGTGAGGAGTATGAGTGTATAGCCCGACCTGAAGAAGTGAATGGTTGCGCGAGCGAAGCGAGCGCAATAATGAACGACTGAAGGGCACGCCCAAATTCTGAAAATAATAAAGGAGAATGTCTTTTTTAATTGGGTGAGAATTCGTACTTTTGCAGTCTGAAAAATGTGCAGAATACCGCGAGGTCCTCACTTACACAGAGAAACGACATTGATAACAAATAGATAAAATTAAGCAAAATGCCAAAATTAAAAACTAAATCAGGTGCTAAGAAGCGTTTTAAGCTGACCGGAACCGGAAAGATTAAAAGAAAAGGTGCTTTTAAAAGCCACATCTTGACCAAAAAAGAAACGAAGCAAAAGAGAAATCTTACGCAGACTTCTTATGTTGCAGAAGTGGACAAAAAGAGCGTTTTACGTCAATTAGCTTTAAGATAGTTTTTATAAATCAACCGGTTTATAAGAATTAACAAATTCAGAAAATTTAACCCTGAAACGGTGCAAAAAAGTGTAATGAAATAAATTACCGCCCTTTTCAAAAAAACAAATTTAATTATGCCAAGATCAGTAAATGCAGTAGCCTCTAGAGCTAGAAGAAAAAAAGTTATGAAACTGGCTAAAGGTTTTTTCGGTAGAAGAAAAAACGTTTGGACTGTTGCTAAAAATGCGGTACAAAAAGCAATGCAATATGCTTACCGTGGTAGAAAAGAGAAAAAGAGAAGTTTCAGAAGCTTGTGGATCATGCGTATTAACGCAGGGGCTAGAGAACACGGAATGTCTTACTCCCAGTTTATGGGCGCTCTAAAAACGAACAACATCGAATTGAACAGAAAAGTTTTAGCTGATTTAGCAATGAATCACCCTGAATCTTTCAAAGCGATCGTAGATTCATTAAAATAAATGTAGAATTTTTGTTATCAATTATAAATCTCATACCATTTGGTGTGGGATTTTTTTTATTTGATATCTATTCGAAATTTTATATAATGTTAAAAATTCCCATTAAAACAGAGAAATACCAATTGCTCTATTATAACAGTTGGTTAAGTTTTGTTTAATAAATCTCTAAATACCAATTAGAATATCGCGTAGATTGTTATTATAACAGCGACAATAGTATTAGGTTCCCTTTAAAAACGCTCAACCGCAAATGGAAATTCTTTGCTTGGTTTAGTACATTTTGATTTCCATATGACAGACTAAATTTCTGTACGTAGTTTTTAAATGTAGCAAAGCGCGGGAAGTATTATGCTTTTTTCAATAGCTAACAATAGTATTGTTATTTGTCTACAGAACGTCTGTAAAGGACTGTAAATTCATCAAAATAAATCAAAAGTTTTAGTTATGAAATGAAAAACCCTAAACGTTTGTTTAGGATTTTTATCTATATTTGGGAAAAATAAAAACGTTACTAAAAATGAATAAATTTCTATTAATTTCAGGTGTTGTTCTGAGTTCAGTTCTTCATGGGCAAGCAGTATCTTCTTATCAAGATCGAGTGAACCTAATAAAACAGGATAGTATTATAAAATTTAATACCGAACTTGTAAATATCGGAGTTAAAAAAAGTGGATCTACCCAAAATGCAAATGCTTTAGCTTATTTAACAAAAAAGTATAAAGATTTTGGATATACTGCAAGTCAAATTACAAATGATACCTACAAAGTATTTACTACGGGAGATTCTAAAAGCATAATTGTTACAAAAACAGGTACAACTTATCCCAATGAGTATGTTATTATCTGTGGCCATTATGATACTTTCAGTACGACTGGAAGTAACATTAGCGTTGGTGCAAATGACAACGAATCTGGAGTTTCTGCGATTTTAGAAATCGCTAGAATTTTGAAGGATGTCCCAACTGAATATTCTATCAAATTTATAAATTTCTCTGGAGAGGAGCAAGGATTATATGGCAGCAAAAGTTATGTTTCACAAGTCGTAAATGCTACTAATCCCAAAATGAAAATTAGGCTGGTTTTCAATCTAGATCAGGTTGGAGGAATGGCAAATAAGGTTAATAATACCGTTACTTGCGAAGCAGATAGATTTGTTGACGAATTGGGAACTGTTCACACAGCAGGGACAAAAACGACAAATGATGCAGCGAGTTTAGCATTTACAAATAGTTTAGTTCAGTATGTAGGATATTATTCTTCATTAACTGGAGCTTTAAACTACGCTTATAGTTCAGACTATATTCCTTTCGAAAATAATGGTGAAATTATTACTGGTTTTTATGAAAGACCAACATCTAGTGCTACAATAAATACCAATTACAATAATAATAATGTAGTTTCTAATACTTATTATCACAATAATACCGATACTATCGCTAATTTATCATATCCATATCTTTTTCAAATTACTAAATCAGCACTCGGCGCTATGCAGCACTTCTCCGTGGCCAGTATTAGTGGTACTTTACATTCGGTTGATACAACAATTGATGTAAATGAGTTTTTTATCCATCCCAACCCAGCAAAAGATTTTATTAACTTATTGTTAGATTCAAAAGTTAAGAATTATGGTTTTGAAATTTCAGATATGAGCGGTCAGCTGATTTCTAAAACAAAAAATAAAGAAAGAATTTCAGTTTCATCTTTAAAACCTGGGGTTTATATTGGAACCTTAGATTTTAATAATAAAAAAACATCTAAGAAGTTTATAGTAAGATAAATTAAAAGTTAAAGAAAATTTAAATCCTAAAGTATAAACTTTAGGATTTTTTTTATTTCCGGCTCCTTTCCATCAATACTTCTTCGATTTCTTCAAATGAAAACGATTTCGCTTTGAGTAAAATTAAGAAGTGATAGAGCAAATCTGCGGCTTCATTTTTAAATAATTCAGCATTATCGTCCTTTGCTTCTATAACTAATTCCACAGCTTCCTCTCCTACTTTCTGCGCCATTTTATTGATGCCTCTTTTATACAAATCATACGTGTAGGATTTTTCAACTTTTTGATCAATTCGCTCTGAAATGGTTTCTTCTAATTCATATAAAAAACCTTTTGAATTTTTCTCTTCAAAACAACTGAAACTTCCAGTGTGACAAACATTTCCGGCAGGTTTTGCCTGAATTAAAAGCGCATCAGAATCACAATCTTCTTTAATGCTTTTTACGTATAGGTAATTTTCAGAGGTTTCTCCTTTGAGCCAAATTCTATTTTTGGTCCGGCTGAAAAAATGAACTCGTCCGTCTTTTTGAGTTAATTCTAAGGCTTCTTCATTCATGTAACCCAACATTAAAACTTGTTGTGTTCGGTCATTCTGGATAATTACAGGAACTAAACCGTTTCCTTTTTCAAAATCTAAGTTCATATGTGATTTTTTATTGTTTTTAAATGTCATATGCAATCGCCTTAAACAGTATTCGTATTTATTTGTAACTGGTTCCTGGCGATTTCATCATCTTATGGATATTTTGTTTTGTTTTAAATTGTCTTTTAAGTCGGAGATTTTTATTTCATTAAAGTGAAAGATACTCGCCGCCAAAGCGCCGGTTACTTTCGTTTTGGTAAAGACTTCTGTAAAATCTTCCATCTTTCCAGCACCGCCAGACGCGATAATTGGAAGGTGACACACTTCTGAAACGTTCTGCAGCATTCGGATATCAAACCCATTTTTCGTTCCGTCAAAATCCATGGAAGTCAGCAGAATTTCTCCGGCTCCTAAATCTGCGACGGTTTTTACCCAGTCTAAAGTTTTCAATTCGGTTTTAATTTTTCCGCCGTTGATGAAAACATAATCTTCACCGTCAATTTGCTTTGTATCAATCGCAACCACAACACATTGATTTCCGAATTGTTGGGCGATTTCCCGAACTAATTCCGGACGTCGAACTGCAGCAGAATTGATGGAAACTTTGTCGGCTCCTGCTTTTAGTAAGGCTTCAACATCTTGAACGGAAGAGATTCCACCACCAATCGTAAAAGGAATATTGATTTCTAAACTTAGTTTTTCTACCAATTCTATTAAAGTTTTTCGTCCTTCTAAAGTTGCCGTAATATCCAGGAAAACCAATTCATCAGCGCCATCTTTGACATACTTTTTTGCGAGTTCAACTGGATCTCCGGCAATACGTAAATCTTCAAACTGAATTCCTTTTACCGTTTTTCCATCTTTAATGTCCAAACACGGAACGATTCTTTTTTTTAACATTTTATAAAAATTTCTGAAGTTCTTTATAAGTAATTTTCCCTTCGTATAAAGCCTTTCCGATGATGGCGCCGGAACAGCCTTGTTCTTTTAAATCCTCTAAATCTTTCATGGAGGAAATTCCGCCGCTTGCGATTAAGGATACTTTGCACTGGTCTAAAATTTCTTTATACAACTCGAAAGAAGGTCCTTCCAACATTCCATCTTTAGAAATATCGGTGCAAATCACATCCTTAATTCCTTTTTTTTGGTACGATTGAATAAAGTCAATTACATCCAAATTTGAATTTTCTAACCAACCTGAAGTTTTTACTTTTCGGTCTAAACAATCCGCGCCTAAAATTAATTTCTCTGCGCCAAATTCATGGATCCATTCTTCACACATTTCTGGATTTTCGACGGCAATACTTCCTATAGTCACTTGATTTGCTCCTGCATTAAAAGCACTTTCCAAACTTTCCCGTGTTTTTATTCCGCCTCCGAAATCAATAATCAAATTTATTTTAGAAGCTAGAATTTCTAGCGTTTTTAAATTTTTAATCGTTTTCGCTTTTGCACCATCCAAATCTACCAAATGCAAATATTGGATTCCGTTGTCTTCATATTCTTTGGCAATATCGAGTGGGTTTTCGTGGTAGACTTTTTTCGTATCGTAATCTCCTTTTGAAAGTCGAACACATTTCCCGTCGATAATATCTATGGCTGGAATTATTTTCATTATTAAATTTTTAAAAAGTTTTCTAGAATTTTGGAGCCAACATTGCCAGATTTCTCCGGGTGAAACTGTGTTCCGTAAAAATTATCTTTTTGTAAAGTCGCACTGAAAGGCATTATATAATCACATTCTGAAGTCGTGTTTTCTCCTACTTCACAATAATAACTGTGGACGAAATAGAAATTTTCATCTTCAGAAATCCCTTCGAAAAGTGGACCATCCATCTTCTGCAAATTATTCCAACCCATGTGCGGAACAATATCTGTGGAGGGGAATTGTTTTACTTTCAAGTCGAATATTCCAAGACATTTGGTATTTCCTTCTTCTGAAAAATCACACAATAATTGTTGTCCTAAACAAATTCCTAAAAAAGGTTGTTTTAAAGTTGGAATTAATTCATCCAATTTTAAAGATTTCAAATAATTCATTGCGGTTGAAGCTTCACCAACTCCGGGAAAAATCACTTTTTCAGCATTTTTAATTTCTTCCGAATTTGAAGTAATCAAAGTTTCGTAACCCAACTTTCTCACAGCATTTTCAACTGATTTTACATTTCCGGCAACGTAATCGATAATGGCTATCATAATATTCCTTTGGTACTTGGTATGGAGAAATTATTGTCGTCTCGCTTCACTGCATCCCGTAAAACTTTCGCAAACGCTTTAAAGATCGATTCAATTTTGTGGTGTTCATTATCGCCTTCACATTGAATATTGAGATTGCATTTTCCGGTATCTGTAAATGATTTAAAAAAGTGATAAAATAGTTCAGTTGGGACATCTCCAATTTTTTCTCTTTTAAAATCAACATTCCAAACCAACCAGTTTCGTCCACCGAAATCTAATGCGACTTGCGCCAGACAATCGTCCATGGGTAATGCAAAAGCATAACGTTCAATTCCTTTTTTCGATCCTAAAGCTTGCTCAAAACATGTTCCCAAAACCAAAGCAGTATCTTCAATTGTGTGGTGCTCATCAACTTCTAAATCGCCATTGACCAAAACTTCTAAATCGAAATTCCCGTGTTTTGAAATCTGTTCGAGCATGTGATCGAAAAACGCCAAACCAGTGTTGATATTTGATTTTCCGCTTCCGTCAAGATTCAATTCAATAGATATTTCAGTTTCTTTGGTTTTTCGATTGACCTTTGATTTGCGCGGAATTTGTTTTAAATATTGATAGATTTCATCCCAGTTTTTCGTTGTTAAAGTTGCTGCCTCAAAATTTTCATCAGAAATAAAAATTGATTGCGTTCCTAAATTTTTTGCCAGCTCAACATCTGTTTTTCGATCACCGATAACAAAGGAGTTTTTCAGATCGTAATTTCCATAAATGTATTTTTGAAGCAAACCAGTTCGTGGTTTTCTGTTGGGCGAATTTTCTGATTCAAAACTATTATCAACTAAAATATCTGAAAAGTTGATATTTTCATTGGCTAATGTTTTCAGCATTTTTTCCTGCGGAATTCTGAAATCTTCGTGCGGAAAAGAATCCGTACCCAAACCATCCTGATTCGTGACCATGACCAATTCGTAATCCAGTTCCTTTACGATCTTGGCTAAATTCTGAATCACTTTTGGATAGAATTCTAATTTTTCTAAAGAATCTACTTGTAAATCTGTCGGCGGTTCAATAATTATAGTTCCGTCGCGGTCGATGAATAATACTTTTTTCATGATTACTTTATTTCTGATAATACTTTTAATAGTTCTGAATTTTCTTGAGCAGTTCCGACACTTATTCGAAGGCAGTTTTTTAAATTGGGATGTCTTAAACTTGTCAAAATATTTTTGCCTAACAATTTCTGATATATTAATTGTGCATCTTTAAATTCAATGAGGAAAAAATTAGCATCGGAAGGATATATTTTTACGACCTCATTAATTTGATCTAAACCTTCTTTTAATTTTTTCTTTTCTTCCAAAATAAATTTTATATTATTTTGAATTTGTTCGATATTATTAAATTGTTCCAAAGCCAATTTTTGACTTTCCGAACTGATATTGTAAGGAGGTTTTAGTTGTATGAACAAACTCGCAATTTCTGCTGAGGCAAAGCCAACTCCAATTCGTAAACCTGCCATTCCAAAAGCCTTTGATAAAGTCTTTAGAACCATTAAGTTTGGATATTTATTCAATAATTTGACCGCAGAATCTTCTGGAGAAAACTCAATATACGCCTCATCAACGACTACAATTCCTTTAAAATTCTGAATATAAAATTCTAAGTCATCAATAGAATTTCCTGTTGGATTATTTGGCGAACAGAGAAATAAAACTTTAGCTTGACTTTTCGAAATTGTATCTAAAAACTGCTCTTTCTCCAATTGAAAATCAGAATTCAGTTGTAATTTTTCAACCTTAACATTATTCATTTTTGCATAAATTTCGTACATCACAAAACTCGGATTCATAATCATAATCGAATCTTTCGCTGGTTCGCAGAAAATCCGCATGGTCAAATCGATCAATTCATCGCTGCCATTTCCTAAGAATAAATTCTCGGTTTTTGCTTGATTAATTTCAGCCAGTATCTTTTTTAACTGAATCGGATCACCATCTGGATACCGGTTAAATTGACCGAACGGATTTTCATTCGCATCCAAATAAACCGCTTGTTTATTGATGTAAGAATCGCGCAAAGTTTGGTAAGATTTCACTCCAGCCAAATGCGGACGAATCATTTTATTTAAATTAAATTCCATTTTGTAAAGATTTTAAGCGCAGTGAAACAGCATTTTTGTGAGCGTTCAAACCTTCCGCCTCTGCCATCAATTCGATGGTTTTTCCAATGTTTTGCAGTCCCGTTTTTGTAATTTCCTGAATGGTAATTTTCTTCACAAAACTGTCGAGCGAAACGCCACTATAATTTTTAGCAAAACCGTTTGTTGGCAAAGTGTGATTGGTCCCGCTCGCATAATCTCCGGCTGATTCCGGCGTGTATTTTCCGAGAAAAATAGAACCTGCGTTCGAGATTTTAAGAATATAATTCCTCGGATTTTCCACCGATAAAATTAAATGTTCAGGCGCATAATAATCGCTCATTTCAATTGCTTCTTCAATCGATTTCAATAAAATAAAACGGCTGTTCTCTAAAGCAGATTTTGCAATTTCGTTTCTTGGAAGTTCTGCTAACTGTTTTTCAATTTCCTTTAAAGTTTCATTAAAAATAATTTCATCTGTAGAAATAAAAATGACTTGAGAATCGGTCCCGTGTTCTGCCTGAGATAATAAATCTGCGGCACAAAATTCAGGATTTGCAGTTTCATCGGCAATGACCAAAACTTCGCTTGGACCAGCTGGTAAATCGATGGCCACATTATATTCCATCGCCAATTGTTTCGCTTGCGTCACATATTGATTTCCGGGACCGAAAATTTTATCAACTTTGGGAATGCTTTCTGTTCCAAAAGTTAAAGCTGCAATGGCTTGAGCACCGCCAACTTTAAAAATTTTTGTAATTCCACATAATTGCGCGGTGTATAAAATTGCGGGATTAATCGAACCATCTTTTTGTGGCGGTGTACAAAGAATCACTTCTTTACAACCTGCAATTTGAGCGGGAACAGCCAACATTAAGACCGTTGAAAAAAGTGGCGCTGTTCCGCCTGGAATATATAATCCAACTTTTTCAATCGCTCGGGATTCGCGCCAACAAACAACTCCTTCGGTCGTTTCAATTTCTTCGGTATTTCCTTTTTGAGCAACGTGAAATTTATAGATGTTTTCTTTAGCCTGATTGATGGCGGTTTTTAATTGACCTGAAACCTCGTTGATTGCAAATTCAATTTCTTTTTCAGAAATCAATAAGTTTTCAATATTGACTTGATCAAATTTTTCAGAGAATTCTTTTAAAGCAGCATCTCCTTCATTTTGTACTTTCAAAAAGATTTGCTGAACGGTATTTCTCAAATCCTTTTTCTCCAAAGCTGGTCTTTCTAACAAACTTTCCCAAGAGTTTCGTTCTGGATGTTTAATTATATTTTTCATTTTCCTTAAATTACATTACCATTTTTTCAATTGGAATAACCAAAATTCCTTCGGCCCCAAACTTTTTCAACTCATCGATAATTCTCCAGAATTCATTTTCCCGAACAACCGAATGAATACTACTCCATCCAGATTCTGCTAAAGGTAAAACCGTTGGAGATTTCATGCCTGGCAAAATTTCAATTATTTTTTCGATGGAATCGTTCGGAGCGTTTAACAAAATGTATTTGTTCTCCCGGGAATTGATAACGGCTTGAATTCGGAACAAAAATGATTCTAATATGATGGATACATCATCTGCAATATTTTTATTGGAAATAATAACCGCTTCACTTTTTAATACTTCTTCTACTTCTTTCAAACCATTGTGCAAAAGCGTACTTCCGGAACTCACCAAATCGGCGACGGTATCTGCTAAACCAATACTTGGCGCAATTTCCACGCTGCCGGAAATCTCTACAATTTCTGTATTGATATTTTTACTTTCAAAATAATTTTTTACAATGGCAGGATAAGAAGTGGCTATTTTTTTTCCTTCGAAAAAGTTTAAACCAGAGTATTCTTGCTCTTTCGGAATTGCCAAAGATAATCTGCAGCTGGCGAAACCTAATTTGCGTACCAGATCTACGTTCTTATTCTGCTCCAAAACTTCGTTTTCTCCAATAATTCCAATATCTACAATTCCTTGCTCTACATATTTTGGGATATCATCGTCGCGAAGAAAGAGAATTTCTAAAGGAAAGTTGGTGGCTGAATTTTTCAGTTTGCTTTTAAAATCAGGAATTTTAATTCCACATTCTTTTAAAAGTTCCAGGGACTTTTCGCTTAAACGTCCGCTTTTCTGTATTGCAATTTTTAACTTGTTCATGTTTCAATTTTAAGATTGGGTCTGAACAAATGATTTGATGCATAATACAAAAAAAAACCGTCTCTGTTCAGACGGTTTTTATTATTTGTAGTCACTTTGGACCATATTAAATCAACTCGTCTTTAGATGAGATGATGATGATGGAATAAAGCGATTGTATTTTTCATGTTATAATAACTCTGCAAATATATCTAATAATTTTTTTACTACGCAAATATATTCTTTCATTTTCTCATAAGTCATTGAAAAATAGCGCCATTATTTTAATTTAATTATACAATTTTTTTAAAATAGTAACATTTTAAATTTAAGTTTTAAAAAATGTTTTAGTTCAACTCGCAAAAATTTCAAACTTTATGCTACTATTTTTTCTTTAAAAATGACAGATATCTACTATTTTCTAATTCTTTTTTTTTATTGATTTTTACGTTAAAACTAATAACCACGAAAACTACCAGTTAATTTAATCATCTTTTCCTTCTATGGAAATACAGCTTAACTGGTTTTTTTTAAAAATGAAAACCATGAAAACAATCTCTATATTCTTTCTGTCTTTATTTTTTGTTCTTCAAATTAACGCGCAGTGTTATACAAAAATATCCGCGGGATTTGGTCATGTCCTCGCAATAAAATCAAATGGTACATTGTGGGGTTGGGGAAATAATGGATATTCCCAATTAGGCGATGGAACAACTGTAAGTAAAAGTTTACCAGTTCAAATTGGAACAGCAACTAATTGGGCAAAAGTTGAAGCAGGCGATATTCACTCATTTGGAATTAAAACTGATGGCACACTATGGGCATGGGGAAATAACACGTTCTTCCAGTTGGGAAATAATTCTAATGTATCAAGCAATGTTCCTGTTCAGATCGGAACCGCAACAAATTGGGATAGCGTTTCGGCAGGAGGAATTCACACTTTAGCTTTGAAAACTGATGGTACTTTATGGGTTTGGGGTGACAATGCGCAAGGTCAATTAGGCGACGGAACAACTGTCGCAAAGAAAGCGCCTACAAAACTGGGAACAGATACTGACTGGCTTTCGATTTCCGCCGGTTATGTTCATTCACTCGGATTGAAATTAGATGGAACGCTCAGAGCTTGGGGGAAAAATGATCAGGGACAATTAGGAGACGGAACTCTGATCATCAGGTATTTACCAGTTTTAATTCCGTCCGCAGTTCCTTTTCAAAAAATAAAAGCCAGTAGACTTCATACACTTGCAATTAAAGGTGATGGTTCACTCTGGGCATGGGGAAATAACGATTTCGGTCAGCTAGGCGATAATACTATTATTTACAAAACCAGCCCTACAAAAATCGGTACAGATACAAACTGGTTCTCAATTTCGGGAGCAGGTTTTCACTCCGCTGCATTAAAAGGTACGGGAACGATCTGGACTTGGGGACAAAATACTTACGGACAATTAGGAGATAATACTTTGATCAATAAAAAAGTTCCTACACAAATTGGAACCTCGGACAGCTGGACGAATCTTTTTGCAGGTGGGTATTATTCTTTAGGACAATCAGTTGGGTCTATTGTTTTTAATTATATAAGTACCTGGGGAAAAAATGAGTACGGACAACTTGGCGACGGCACTTTGATCAATAAATCAATTCCTACTGTAGTAAATACCTGCAATGTTTTAGTTTTAAATGTTGAAGATAGTAGAGATAACAATTTTACTATTTATCCGAATCCCGCACAGTCAAAACTTATGATTCAAAATAATAGTAATGTTAAAATAAAGAAAGTTAATATTACCGACGCAAGTGGTAAAATAGTAATGGAAGAAAAAGAACAAATTAACTCGATCAACGTTCAAAATCTTCCTGTGGGAATTTATTATCTAGAAATTTTGACGGATGGAAAAACTGTTCAGAAAAAATTCATCAAAAAATAAAATAGTCTCGTCATGAAGATATTAATAACAACACTTTTCGTTTTTCTTTTTACTTTTTCTTACTCTCAGATCACTAACAACCTCGGTAAAAAGGCCCAGAATTCTACAGAAAAAGCTTTTGAGAAAAAAGTGTACAATAGAACAAACGAAAAACCAGATTCCTCCGAAGACTCCAGGTCAGGTGGAAAATCCTCAGCACAAAATTCAGATTTTATATCGGGCACAAAAGTATTGTTTGAAGAAAATTTCAGGAATGATGCAGAAGGCGATTTTCCAGTTGAATGGTTCACGAACAGCAGTGGAGAAATTAAAACCATTAATAATAAAAAATGGCTGCAGCTTTCTGATAAAGGAAGTTTTACACCAATTAAATTAACGCAGCTTCCGGAAAATTTCACCTTCGAATTTGATGTTACTACCACTGATAATTATAATTTCTATTCCACTCCACTGCAAGTTGTTTTTACGGAGAAAAAAACCAAGATCGATCAAATTTGGAACACCACACTGAAGCGCAAAGAAGCAGTTATTTTTAATATTCATCCAGCAAGTTCCTTGTCCGGAAGCGGCCGAAGCGAAGTTTTTGTAATTGCAGACAAGAAAGAATTTATCAAAAATAAAGTTGATGTTCCGGTTTTTAGCAAAAACAATAAAACAGTTCACGTGCAGGTTTGGCGACAAAAATCGCGCTTCAGAATGTATGTTGATGGTAAGAAATTTTGGGATCTGCCCTCCGCGTTTGGCGACGTGAATTACAATCAGGTAATTTTCTTCATTGGAACTTATAAGAATTCTAATGATAAACTGTTCATTTCTAATATTAAACTGGCAGAAGCAGGAGAAGATCTTCGGCATCAACTTTTGGAAAACGGAAGTTTTAGCACGACTGATATATTATTTGACACCAACAAAACAATCATTAAACCCTCAAGTTTTAAAATTTTAGACGAACTGGGAAATGTTTTAAGAGAAAATCCAAAGGTGAACATAAGTATAACCGGTCATACCGATAATGTGGGGAAAGATGCTGATAATCAAAAACTTTCGGAAAACCGTTCAAAAGCAGTTGCAGATTATTTTAAAACTAAATTCAAAATTTCGGCATCAATATTAGAAACTTTTGGCAAAGGAGCATCTGAACCTTTAAACGAAAATTCTTCTGAAAAAGATAAAATGCAAAATCGAAGGGTTGAATTTAAGGTGATAAAATGAGTACAAAATTATATTGAAAGTCTATTTGGGAGAACTTGCGAGATAACACAAAAAAACAAGCTAGTAAATCGATTATTTACATCAATTGGTTTTGAAGAACATAGTTTACCAGCTCACCAGAAGTTCTGCATTGCGTTTTTGTACGAAGATTCCGTTTATGATTTTCCACGGTGTGATAAGAAATAAAAAGTTTTTCGGCGATCTCCGGCGTTTTTAAACCATTGATTACACACACTAAGATCTCCCGTTCTCTTTTTGTGATATGAGGAATATCTAAATTCTCAATTTTCTTTTGGTCGACGACCGCCAAATAATAAGGGTTTTTCTTATTTTTTGTATTCATAATGGTCATTCTCGGCTTATTCACAATTTCAAAAGCACCAAGATCTGTGATGCAAACTAAGCCGGCAAGTGATTTACCAAAGTCATCATAAATAATTTTGGGGAACTGAAAAACAACCCACCGCAACATTTTATTTTTATCCTGCATTCTACAGTAGATACTGAACTTCAAATATTTTTTCTCGTTCTGATCTGCTTTTTCAAGAAAATCAACCATAAAATCTGTAGCACCAAAAAAGTAACTGAAATCTTCTGGTGGAATGATGTGCTGCAAAAAATTGGGATAATGTTTTTTCCATTCATCTTTTCCAAATGGCGTTAGTTGATGAATATTGTCGCTACTGTCTAAAACCTGCAAATCTTTGCTCGAAACAAACCAAAAATAAGGAGCTATTGCAAAATTAGCAAGCTCTTCAATATCATTTTTCAACAACTTTAAAATTTCATTTTTATTAGAAATATCGGTTCCATATTTCTCTTTGAATTGATTAAAGTCTAAAGGTTGAATCGAAATATCTTTAGGTTCATCCATAACTTTTGAATAAAGATTTTAATTTTTGAATTGGAAAAAGAATTTTTTACCAAAACTAAATTACAAAATGCTTTCGTAAGCTTGCATCAATTCATTGGAAATTTTATCGTCATTAAATTTTTGAATGAATTCTAAACTCTTTTCAGCTCTTCGCCTTCTTTCCGATTCATTGTTCCACAGAAATAAGATCTTAGCTTTTATATCTTCAAAATTGTAAGGATCTACATAAACCGAATCTTTTCCGCCCGCTTCCGGAAGACAACTTACATTACTTGTGATAACAGGAGTTTTTGAAAATAAAGCTTCGATTACGGGAATTCCAAAACCTTCAAATAAACTTGGATAAACAAAAATATCTGCGAGTTTATAAATCACGGCAAGCTCGTCCATCGAAACATTTTCTAAAAAACAAACTTGTTTATTTAATTTATTCCTTCTTAAAAATTTCTGAACTTTTTTAAAATATTTTGTTTTTTTACCGATTACAATTAATGGAATTTCGGTTCCGTTAATGGCTTTTACGATATTCAATAAATTCTTTCTCTCCTCGATCGTTCCAACATTTAAAATAAATCTCTCTGGAAGCTTGTATTTTACATTAACTGAATTGATAAAGTGTTCGTTTTGTTCTTCTTTAAAGGCTTGATGACAACCCTGGTAAATAACTTTGATTTTATCCTCCGCAACTTTTAAAAACTGAATAATATCTCGCTTCGTCTGTTCAGAAATGGCAATAATTAAATCTGCCTGTTCCGCAGCTTTTTTGAACTTCCAGAAATGGATTTTCCTATCAAAGAAAGAATAATATTGGGGAAATCTGAGGAAGATTAAATCATGAATGGTGACAACTTTTTTTATAGGTTTATCATTCCATTTTAATGGCAGTTCGCCGGAAAGTCCGTGGAAAATATCAGCATCGTTCTGTTGTGCATCTTTTCCCATTAATAACTGTCGGGAAAAATTCCCTTTCGAAGTTTCGACAAATGAAACACTGGGAAGTTTTAGAATATCGATGCCTTTTTCTGATTGATTTTTATTAAAAAGTACAAATTTATTTTCAGGAAAATAAGTCGCTAAAATCCGGACCAGATCGCGGGAATAGTTTCCTAAACCTGAGCTGTTATTGAAAAAACGTTTTCCATCAAAAGCAATTTTCATCTTTAGAAATTTTTAGAACGGATGATATAATTCGGTCGTTCTTTTACCTGTTTAAAAATTTTCCCCAGATAAATTCCTATAATCCCGAGGATAATTAACTGGAGTCCTCCAAAGAAAACGACGGTCATAATTAAGGAAGCCCAACCTGAAATTTCGGTCTGCGAAATAAAAGAATGAATAACATAAATCCCATATCCGATGATAGAAAAAATAGAAAAGATGAAGCCAAGATACGCCGCTAAATACAATGGTTTTACGCTGAAAGCTGTTATTCCTGTGAAAGCAAACTTCATCATTTTCTTAAGATCATAACTGCTTTCTCCAAAGGCGCGTTCACCAGCTGTAAAACGAATTCCGGCTCGTCTGAAACCCATCCAGTTAGATAAGCCACGAAGAAATATATCAGCTTCATTCATATTGCGAACAACATCTACGACGGAAGCATCCATTAATCTAAAATCAGAACCGCCGCCTTCTGCAAGATTAACATCGGAAATAGCAGATAAAAATTTGTAATATAAAGACGAAGTTTTTCTCTTAAAAGCAGAGATCTGTTTAGGATAAGTTCGTATCGTATAAATGATATCAAATCCTTCTTCCCACTTTTTGATCATTTCCGGAATCAATTCTGGTGGATGTTGCAAATCAGCATCCATCGATATTACAGCGTTTCCGTAGGAAAGGTCCATACCAGCTTTTACGGCAGGTTGATGACCAAAATTTCGGGAAAACTCTATAAACTTTACTTCCTCAAACTGGTTTGCTAATTCTTCTAATTTCGCTTGAGTTTGATCCCGACTTCCATCATTGACGAAAATTATTTCAAAACGGTAATTTTCGAGTTTAGAAAAAACTTCTTTGATTCTCTGATGGATCAAAAGAATATTGCCTTCTTCATTATGAGCGGGAATGACGATGGAAATTTTCTTCACTTTTAATCTAATTTATAATCTTTTTGAAAATCTTTGGTCAGGAGTTCGTAAATTACTCTGAACCAAACGAAACAACAAGGTAAGGCTTTTAGAGAATATTTAATGACATAATTTTCTTTGATGAATTTCGGAAATAGATCTGAGAAGGAAAAGCAAGTTAAAATAATGACAAAAATCAACAATCCAATTACTAAAGGTGTTTTTTCTTTCTGAATAATAAACCAGATCATCACACCAGCAACTGCAATAATATACGTGGGAGATTCTGATCCAGAACTAAAAAGCACAATAAATAAAAGCGTTGAGGATAAAATCAAGAGTTGAAACGGAAGGTTTTTGTATTGCTTGATCCTTAAATAAGGAAGTGCGAAAACGAACATTCCCGGAAGTAAAAAAGTAAGGTTAGAAATCGATGCATCACCTAAAACTCTTCTTACAATTCCCATCAAAGAAAAATCCTGTCGATTTCCTAAAACCTGATTCGATACATTTTTTTCGGACAATGACAGAAACCAATCTGCATAAGACTGAATTCCGAAATGATAGCTCGAAAGCAACATTGGCAAAACAAAAAACAAAATTCCGAATCCTATTAATGCTAAAATAAATTTTAATTTATTCTTTACAAAAAAGAAGGCGGAAAGTCCAGCAATCCCATATAGTTTTACAAAAAAACCGATCATTATCGCAAAAGCCGACTGGGTTTCTTTTCTTTCATAAATATAAATTGCAGACAATATTAACAATCCTGTTAAAGCGATATTAAATTGCAAACTCACTGCAGCTGTGATAAATTCCTGCAAACAGAGCCACGCAAAAAAGGCTTTTTTCTGATTAGAAAAAGGAAGTTTATGAATCGCAAAAAGAAAAACCAAAGTATTCGCTACATTCCAAAGAGGCATTCCTAACCAATCGGGAAACATCGCAAAAGGAGCTATGAGTAAACTAAAAAATACGCCGTAATGATTGGAATCCAGATGAACTTCGGGATACCGAAGGTAAATATTATTCTCGCTGATCGTATTATAGAAAACGTTTTTGAAGATCAAATAATTATTATATTTCGTTGGACCGCCGCGGAATTTTGCAATTGCTGACAAAACCGATACAAGCAGATAAATCCCAAATATATATTTGGGATTTGAAATGAATTTTAAAAATTTATTTTTCAAAATTGTTTAGAATTAATATTTAAACCGATACATTATTTTCTCTCAAAGCATCATTAAGAGAAGTTTTTTTGTCGGTTGACTCTTTTCTTTGTCCGATAATTAAAGCGCATGGAACCTGATATTCGCCAGCAGGAAATTTCTTCGTATAACTTCCGGGAATCACTACAGATCTTGAGGGAACTCTGCCTTTAATTTCTATTGGAGTTTCACCCGTCACATCAATAATTTTCGTGGAAGCGGTAAGCACAACATTTGCACCCAAAACTGCTTCTTTTTCAACATGAACACCTTCTACAACAATACATCTCGAACCTACAAAAACATTATCTTCAATAATTACGGGAGCCGCCTGAAGTGGTTCTAAAACGCCACCAATTCCTACTCCGCCGCTGAGATGAACGTCTTTTCCGATCTGTGCACAACTACCAACAGTTGCCCAGGTATCGACCATTGTTCCTGAATCTACATAAGCTCCGATATTGACATAAGAAGGCATCAAAATTACGCCGGGTGCGATATAAGCGCCTTCGCGAGCGACTGCAGGAGGAACAACACGCACTCCTTTTTCTGCATAATTTCTTTTCAAAGGCATTTTATCATGAAATTCAAAAGGACCAACTTCAATGGTTTCCATTTTTTGAATTGGGAAATACATTACCACTGCTTTTTTTACCCATTCGTTCACTTTCCAACCGGTTTCAGTAGGTTCAGCTACACGAAGTTCACCAAGATCCAACTGACGAATAACTTCGCGAATCGATTTGTGGTTGTCTTCATTTTTTAATAATTCGCGGTTATCCCAAATATTTTCTATTGTTTCCTGTAATGTCATTACTTATTTATTTTAATTGAAGTTTGGAAGCAAATTTACAAAACTCTTCTTGCGAAAAGGTAGGCTTTGTTCCAGTATTTTTCGTTGAGAGAAGAAATAATAACACCTTTGGAAGTGGAGGCGTGAATAAATTTCACTTCACCTTCGTTTCCAATGTCGTGTACAATTCCGACATGCGTGACTTTGGTTCCACCTGCTGTTGCAAAAAAGAGCAAATCACCGGGTTTTGTCTCTCTGATGGTTATTTGTTTCCCCGCGTTGGACTGATCTTCGGAACGGCGTGGAAGTTTGGTGTTATTCTCGTCGAAAACTTTGGTTGTAAATCCAGAGCAATCGAAGCCAGAAGAAGTATTTCCGGCATATTTGTAAGGAGCACCGAGATATTTTTCGGCATCTTTTAAAATTTCTTTGATCTCGCCATTTAAACTTCCGGAGAAGTTGGATTCGAGGGTTTTGAGATCTGCAGTTTTAGCGACTGTTTTGGTAGGAATTGATCTCTTAACAACAGTTTTTGAAGCTCCACAAGAAACTAAAAATAGAAATCCAAGGATTGCAAATAAACACTTTTTCATATTTTATTTTAGTGGTTCTCAAAAATAGTAAAATTATTTTCATTTGACAGAACTTTTAGAATTTTTCCGTGATTTAATAAATGTTTTGAATGATTTTGAATTGATTTTGCTAAAAAGGAATTATATTTAAAAATTACTTTATTGCCGAAATAATCATGACTATTTTAGAATTTAAAAAAATATTTACCGAAAATTTATCTTCACTTTACACTCACCCAGAAAGCGCAGAACTCTACTCTATTTTTATTGAAAGAGAAATCGGCTACAGTAAATTTGAGCAACGACAATCTGGGAATGAAAGGCTTTCTGAAATCCAGATTGAAAATTTAAATAATATAATTTCTCAATTGAAAACGGGTAAACCTTTTCAACAGATTTTGGGAGAAACAGCGTTTTATGGCTTGAAATTTTTCGTGGATGAGAATGTTTTAATCGCACGTCCGGAAACGGAAGAATTGCTGGAGTTAGCGATTGATAAGATTAAAAAATCAGGATTAAAAAATGAGCTGAAGATTTTGGATATTGGAACCGGTTCTGGAATTATTCCGATCGTATTGAAAAAGCATTTTCCTGCAGCGAAAGTTTCTGCGATTGATTTTTCGGAAGATGCTTTGAAGACTGCGAAAAGAAATGCAGATTTTCACGAGGTTGAAATTAATTTTATTCATCAGGATTATCTGAATGAAGAATTAAAGGAATCTTTTGATGTGATCATTTCTAACCCACCTTATATTGGGATTGAGGAAGAAGATGAGATCGCAGATTCGGTGAAAGAGTTTGAGCCGAAAATGGCTTTATTTTCTCCGAATTCAAATGCTTTGGTTTTTTATGAAAAAATTGCACAGGATTGTGAAAAATATTTGGTGGAAAATGGATTGGTTTTTCTAGAGATCAATCAGAAATTAGGGATTGAAACGAGGAAATTGTTTGTTGGTGTTTTGTCTGAAGTTGAGTTGATGAAGGATCTGTCGGGAAATGAGAGGTTTGTCTGGGGAAGAAAATAGGTTTTGGCTAAAGCCAACTTCCTTTTGAAAATTTTTGAATAGGCTAAAGCCCGCTCCTATTGATTTTTTGAGGTTTGGCGCGAGCGAAGCGAGCGTCGACAAGTTTTAATAGAGAGTTTTACCCAAAATAGATTTTTATTTTAATCTATTACTTTTTCTTTTTGATATTCACACTTAGTCGAAATGACAAAAATCGCCAAACTGTAAATAAATTATTTAATATTTGAAGATAATTGGATGAAGGATCTGTCGCGAAACGAGCGGTTTGTTTGAGGAAGAAAATAGGTTTTGGCTAAAGCCAACTTACTTTCGGCAATTTTTAAACGGGCTAAAGCCCGTTCCTATTGATTTTTAGAAAAAACACCTGAAGTTTTAGCCCCGGTTGTAGTGGAAATCCTTTTTTATGATTGTTGTAAAACAATTATAAAAAAGATTGTAGCGGAAAACGGGTATGATCCGGGAACAAAGCGGAAATCTTCGGGCTTCTAAAAAATTAGTTAATTTTCTTTTTTACAAATACTTGAAACGCCATATACAACAATGGTAAAGCCATAATTCCGAGATAAAAACCGTTTTCGATCGCCATCTGCGGGAAAGTTGCTACAACATAAACCAAACCGAAAAATGCGCCTCCTAAATGGGCAGCGTGACCAATATTATCGTGTTGTTTCGGATTCAACATCATATAAACGGAGTAACCGAAGTATAAAAATCCGAAAATATAACCGGGAAGACTGAACTGCGGTGGAAGAAAAATAATCCCAATTTTAATCAAATTCGGATACAATGCAACACTGGCAAAAATAATTCCCGAAACACCGCCACTTGCGCCGATCGCGGAATACCAGGATTGGTTTTTATACAAATAAAGGCTGAATAAATTGCCGAGTAAAATGGAACCGAAATAGATCAAAAGAAACCCAGCTGGGCCGAAAGACTCGAGAATTGGTTGACTGAACATGTACAATACATACATATTCAGCAGTAAGTGCATGAAATCTGCATGTAAAAAACCCGCAGAAATCAATCTTATATATTCTTTGTCGCGTATAATCGCTCCGACATTGAACTTGTATTTTTCGAACAGTGACTGATTCGTAAAACCGATATAACTGATGATCGACGTGGCTGCAATAATGATTAATAAAACTGAATTCATATTTTTTTATAAAAAGAAAAGTTTCGAAAAACGAAACTTTAGTTAAACAATTTCTGAAGTTAAACTCCGGGAAAGTAATTTTTCATGCATCGGCTTCAGAATTTCTAAACTGCCGGTTTTTACAGTGCATTTTCCTTTGTAATGAACGAGCATTGTGCATTGTTCTGCCTGTTCTAAAGTGTGTCCACAAATTTCAACTAAGGCATCGATCACGTCATCGAAAGTATTTACGTCGTCGTTCCAAAGGACAATTTTGTAAACTTCGTCTTCTTTTTCGAGCAATGCGACATCTTCGTCGTATTCCCGCTGTGGATTTTCGTAATCCTTAATGTTATAAACTGTACTGAACATATTTTTTGAATTTACATGTTAGACTCTTACAATTCTGTCATTTCGTCTGAAAGCTCATCGAGAAGACTTGGTTCGTCATAAACCAGTTCAACTAAATCGACACTTTTATTCTGCATTTTAAGAATTTTTACGTGATAATTATTTATGTTGAACTCCTGATTTTCTTCTGGAATATCTTCCAGTTCATGCAATATGAATCCTGCTAAAGTATTGTATTCACCATCTTCAGAAAGCGGGAATTTTTTGGGGAGATTTTCATTGATCTCATCTAAAGGCTGCGTCGCCTTTACCCAGAACACATTTTCGCCTACTTTGTCAACGATTCTCTCCTCATCGTCTTCTTCATCCTGAATTTCACCGACTAATTCTTCTAAAATATCTTCCAGAGTGACGATTCCTTCCGTTCCACCAAATTCATCGATCACCACCGCTAAATGCTGCTTTTTCTGCTGGAAAACTTTCAACAAGTCAGAGATCTTTTTACTTCCAACAACAAAAAATGGATCACGCATTAATTCTTTTAAATCGTCGTGATTAATTGCGCCTTTTCTTTTAACATATTCCCGAATAATTTCTTTGGCATAAAATATTCCTATAATGTTGTCAATAGAATTTTCGTAAACAGGTAGTCGGGAATAACCACCTTCCATAATGATGTTGATGATATTTTCAATCGGTTCCTCAATATCGATGGAAGAAATGTTCTGTCTCGGAATCATGATCTGTTTCGCAGAGTGATCTGTAAAATCAAAAGCATTTTTTATGATTTCGTAGTTTTCTTCTTCGATCGCGCCTGAGTCTGCCGACTGCTTCACCAGTAATTGTAATTCTTCAGTCGAATGAATTTCCTGATCTGAGGCAGGATGAATTTTTATCAAACGCAAAAAGGCATTCGACATATGATTCATCGACCAGATAAATGGTTTAAAAACGGTATAGAAAATACGAAGCGGCATGGCGATCGCCATCACCGTAGGTTCTGCCTTTCTGATCGCAATTGATTTCGGGATTAACTCTCCGAAAACAATATGCATTACGGTGATTATAAGGAAACTTAAAACTAAAGAAATAGTCGTGATGGTGCCGTCTGCAACTGCTAAATTAAAATAATGAAAAACATTTTCAATCACATGATGCATCGCACTTTCGCCGACCCAACCTAAAGCAAGTGAAGCCAAGGTGATACCTAACTGAGTTGCCGATAAGTATTCATCTAAATGTTTAATTATGTGTTCGGCCTGTTTCGCCATGGAATCTCCATCGGCGGCTTTGAGTTGGATTTGGGAGTAACGAACCTTAACGATAGAAAATTCTGCGGCTACGAAGAAACCATTGAGTACTACTAAGAATAAAGCCAGTAAAAGCTTGACGACGTCTGAGTCCATTTAATTTTTTAAAATAATTGATGCAAAGATACGTAAATAAAATAATTATAATTTCCCTTTGTAATCTTTGAAAAATTGCGATCCGTAATAAAAGCATCTGTAATACAGATGCTTTCACTTTAAAATAATTTTGAGCTATTGTTTAATAAACTTGATCGTTTGTTTACGCTCACCATCTTTAACAGGAATTAAAAGATACATTCCCGGAGATAATGTTCTGACATCAATATTAAAATCTTTTGCGCTGTTCAACATACTTTCTTGCTTTACCACTTTTCCACTAGCATCATAGATCTCGAAAACTAAATTTTTGAAATCTTTCTGCACATTTAATTTAAGAAAATCTTTTACCGGATTTTGTTGTAAAGAAATGTCATTGCTGAAAACCCCACCTTCATTTGATTTTAATAAAGCTCCAGGTGCAACAACAATTTGCCAGGAGGCAACGCTTGATGCATCACCCTGACCATAATCATACACAACCACTCTCCAAGTTCCATTCAACGTTTTACCCGTTAAAAATGGAGTCATGCTCCCCGGATTATGAGTTGGATATGGTGCAGCACTTAGTGTTGGTGCATAATTTCCAGAAGGAACAGGAACACCTAGTGCGATGGAAGCCGCATCGATAAGACCCGTATTGGCAGAATTAAAACTTAAGATATTCGCAGCAATAAATGACGATGAATCCCCACAACTGCTATTAATATTTGCACCAATTCGTCTGATTAGTGTTATAGCTTGTCCCTGCGGATTTACTATATCCACCGCAACATCACCAAGCCATGCTGCTGAAATGGCTACGTTAATTGTAATTTTTGTGGCATCAGCGATCGTTCCAGCAAGTGGGATCGTGATATCTGACATATTCACACCAGGCTGCGTTCCAAATCCGCATCCGGAAATTCGAGTTGTTGCATCTACTGCCGCTGTAGCGGTTGTGTTTTGGAAAATTTGTGCTTGTACAAGACAATTTGATGCAATTAAGCTGATTGCAATAAAGTAAAGTTTTTTCATGATGTATTAGGTTTAGTTATTGTACAAATTTAAACACTCTTTTCCACCAACTTTACCATTAAAACACCCACTTTTAATATTAAAAAAAAAAGACTGTGAAAAATCACAGTCTCAATTTTATATTTGAAGGAAAATTCAAGAAATATTAAGTTGTTGTTTATGAGGAAAGAACTCTAAATTATCGGCATCATCAACACTCTATTTGAATTATTAAAAGATATTTTAAAATTATCTGCATAATAATTCGCATTATCGATAACTTTCCACATTTCATTTGATCTAATTCCCTGCCAACTTATATTTCTCTGAAATAGTATTCGTTCACTTAACCAGACTCGAAGTTACTTTCAACCACTTGAGACGAGCTTAAATTTAAATTATAATATTAAATTTTCTTTCAACAAATTAAAAATTGCCAACTCTTTATAGATTTACAGTGAAGTTGGCAATTATAAGATTATCTATTTGCTATTTAGTTATTTTAGATGTACTTTTTAGTTCACTTTCTTTTTTAGCGGCATCAATGGCGGCTTTTATTTTTGATCTAAAAGCTTTACTATGTTCTAATTGCTGCTTAGTTTGTTGAGCAGCATCTCTAACTGCCGTATTTTTAAATTGTGATTTTTTATCTGTTGGCAAATAAAATGCACTCATCGATTCAGGTTGACCATAAGCAGCTGGTGTAAGATATTTACCTCTCATAAAAGCAGGTTTATCTTCTTCAGCCTGTAGATTATTAACTTTTTGCATGTAGGCATCGTTTCGAACACCCATTACTTGCCAGCTTACTTTCACATTCGGTACACTGGTTGTAATCTCAAATTGATTGTTGCTTATCTCTTTGCTTACAATTGCTTGAGAAAACGTACCAATAGCAGTCAACTGATAACGGTAGTCTTTATTGATGCTTTCAAAATAATTGGGTAATTTTACGATTGCTTTCCCACTTGCATTGGTGGCAATATTTCCACTGTAATTGTTTAAAACCTCTGGTCCTTCAACCGCAAAGTGTCGAAGCAATTTATTCTGTGGATCCATTGGATTATCTATGGTAAACGGCTTTGGACCAGTTGTTGTCAATGTTCCATTAACGAAGACTTTACCGACAAAATATCCCGCATAAGAATTAGCTGCTGCTATTTCATCCTGTCCGAAAAGCGCTATGTCGAATCCTACACTGGATGAATTACTATCGGTAACTGCTACTACTCCTATACTACTGTTTGCGCCACCGGAAGCCATTCCCAAAACTCCATAATTATATTTATTTACAGCACTTGTGGAAGTACCTGTGACTCCAACTCCAACGGAACTTCCGCTCACATTATATCCTTTGCCCACAGATTCCGCGTAAATACCCTGCCCGCTACCATTAGCTCCACTGAAATAACCAGCTGGATTTGCAGGATCAGCATAAGAACTTACATTTGTTATATGATCATTGTTATTATTTACGATCTTAATTCCAACTGTCGTTAGAGGAATATCATTATTACCACTTGTGATTACATTTGCACCGATGGTTTTACCATTCGTTGTACTCGATCCTGAACCAGAACCACCAGTCGCACTAATGTTTGCGCCGTACGCATCACCTTCAGCTAAGGAAAGTCCTATGTTATTGCTTCCGTAAACGATACCTGTTCCATAGCCATCTGCTTCATTGTAAGCACCATACGCAGGAGCAACATCCTCTCCATATCCAATATTAGCAGCTCCTGCGGATTGCCCAAAGCCATCACCAATATTTATTGCACCTGTGGTCATGCTGCTTCCTCCATCGGGTCCACCTGCTGTAATATTGTTGATTCCAGTGATGTCTTTATCGCCACTGGTTTGTGTGATCATATCAATTCCTATTGCTTTTCCGAGCGCTGAAATATTGTTGTAGATTCCGGTCGCATTTGCAGCAGCACCTCCTTGACGAATAAAAGTTCTAATTCCGGATGCGTTTCCAGTTCCAAAATTACCCACATCATTAAAAATACCGTTAACTGATCCGCTTGTGGTGATGTGGTTATTATAATTATCTAGCAGTACTCCTGTGTAGGAAGCCGCCGCATCAGAACTTTGATCAGTGGTCCCGTAAAAAGCAACATTGTTTTTTGCTTTCCCCGCATTGCTATACGTTCCCACATTGGCAGCTGCTGTAACAACTGAATTATTCGCAATTGTTCCCACCCTTGTATTATTATTAGTACCACCTGTATACCCGATATCACCTAATGGGATATCTACGGAACCTTGCCCATTTACATAAAATTTTGAGGTAGGTGTAGCATTGTTTATTCCTACACCATTTCCATCATCGAATATCTGACTGTTGCCTAAAGTTGAAGTTGTGGTAAATTTTGAGACATAATTTACGGTTCCAGATCCTGTAGAACTACCGCCGTTGGCTGCAAAAAGCGCATATGGTACACTCATTAATTGCGACGTTGCAGTGATGGTGTAAGAAGTTCCACCAGTTGGGTCGGTTTCGGTTTTAATAAAATACGGTCCTGTTGCCCAGTTTATTGCGGCAAAAGTTCCATTTACCGCAGTTCCGCTACCTATCTTTAATGTTGCCAATCCATTATTATTGGTAGTTGTAGTTTGAGTTTCAACAAAAACCGGTGTACCCGCATCTGATCCTTGTAAAACACTAATTTTCATGCCTACATTGCTATTAGTAATCAACGCATTACTGCTGTTTCGCACCACTGCCTGATAACTCATTAAGTTTGGAGCTTGCGCAAAAGTGTTCATAAAATAGAAAAAAGAGCTAACAATGAGCACTTTTTTCAAGATGTTGTAAATTGTTTTCATATTGTGTTAATTTTTTATTATTTTAAAAGATTTAATTGCTTTCTGATTATCAAGAACTTGGAGAATGTAAGTTGAACTAGGGAATTTTCCCATCATAATTTTAGTTTCAGTTTGGGTAATATTTTGTTTAAGAAGCAGTCGTCCCTGAGCATCATAGAGAATTACAGTAATATTTTTTAAAGAATAATTTTCCATTTTCAAGGTAATATCTGCCGCGGTTGGGTTGGGATAAATTATCGCTTGTAGCGTAATTCCGGCAAAATTCTCAGTTCCCAGTGTTGCGATTTCAAAAGGTTGTTGGACCCCCTGACTTACTGAACCACCACTTCCTGAAGTACTTTCATTAAATACCTGACCGTAGGAGTAGCTTACATTTCCATTTGTTCCGGTGGCATTTCCACCAGAAGCATCAGTTGCCTGTTGTGCAGGACAAATCCCAAAGCACAAAAGCAACAAAATCATTAGTTGCAATTTTTTCTTCATCTTTATTAATTTAATTGGTGATCGTAGTTATAGTAGTTTAAGAAAAAAGAAGATTTAATATTCATTTGCATCGTTCTGAAATGTTATATATTTCTAAATATTTTTTTTCTCCAAAGGCTTCTATTTTGGAACATTTTACCTTTATCTAAACCCAGATTTATTGTTTTTAGAGCGTAAAAGTAGAATATGTCTTAGCTATGATATAGAGTGTAATAACCCAATTTGAAAAGGTGGAATAACCCAAATTTGCACAAAAAAAAGACTGTGAAAATTCACAGTCTTTTATATCGATTAAAAATTTATCGCTTAAGAATTCTTCAAAGCTTCCGCTCCACCAACAATCTCCAGGATCTCATTGGTAATTGCAGCTTGACGAGCTTTGTTATAAAATATTTTCAACTCATTTCTTAGTGCTTCAGCGTTGTCGGTCGCTTTGTGCATTGCCGTCATTCTCGCTCCGTGCTCTGATGCTACTGAATCTAAGATCGCTTTGTAAACTTGAGTTTTAATAGATTTAGGCATTAAAACATTCAAAATTTCTGCCGCATTTGGTTCGAAAATATAATCTGTATTTACAGCGTCTTTCTTTTCGGCCATTGCAATAGGTAAAACCTGCTCAGAATGCACTTCCTGAGTCGCAGCATTAATGAATTTATTATAGATCACAAAAACTTTATCAAATTTTCCTTCTTTATAATCATTCATCACATTTTCCACGAAATTGGAAACGCCCTGAAAACTCATCGAATCAAAAATTGCGCTTTGGTTATCATATACTTTTCGGCTTCTTCTCACCGCGTCATATACTTTTTTACCCACAGAAAGAATTTCAACTTCATGTTTGGTATTGCTGATCGATGTATTTAATTCTTTGATTACTGAAGAGTTAAATGCACCGGCAAGACCTTTGTTAGAAGTCACTACAATATAAAGAACCGTCTTTACTTCTCTTTCCGCAGTGTACATCGAAACGCCTTCCAGATCTGTAGTGGAACTTACATTTTCAATAATTTCCTGCAGTTTTTCAGAGTAAGGTCTCAACATCACAATTGCATCGGTTGCTTTCTTTAGTTTCGCTGCTGAAACCATTTTCATAGCACTCGTAATTTGCATTGTGGAAGAGATCGAAGTAATTCTTGCCCGTATTTCCTTTAAATTTGCCATTCTTTGAATTCAAAGTTTAAAAAATTCAGTATTCAAAACCAAGATTTTGAATACTGAAGTTTGAATATTTTTTAGTTGTATTTGGAAGCTAATTCTGCTGCCGCCTGTTTTAGAACTCCTGTAATGTCGTTATCAATTTTACCTGTTTTAATGGCTGCCATTGTTTCAGGGTGTTTTGATCTCAAAAATGCAACATATTCTATCTGGAATTCTTTCACTTTGTTGATAGGAACATTTTTCAAAAGATTTTCAGTTCCGGAATAGATCATCGCAACTTGCGCATCAACTGGAAGTGGTGAATTTACAGGTTGTTTCAAGATCTCTACGTTTCTTTCTCCTTTAGAAATAACTGCTTGTGTAGAAGCATCAAGGTCAGAACCGAATTTAGCAAATGCTTCTAATTCTTTGTACTGTGCCTGATCTAATTTCAAAGTTCCGGAAACTTTTTTCATTGATTTGATCTGAGCATTTCCTCCAACACGAGATACAGAAATACCTACGTTGATCGCTGGACGAACTCCTGAGTTAAACAAATCTGTTTCCAGGAAAATCTGACCGTCTGTAATTGAAATTACGTTCGTTGGGATGTATGCAGAAACGTCACCTGCTTGAGTTTCAATAATAGGAAGTGCAGTTAAAGAACCACCCCCTTTTACAATTGGTCTCAAAGTTTCTGGTAAATCATTCATCTGAGATGCAATTGTATCATCTTTGATCACTTTTGCAGCTCTCTCCAATAATCTGGAGTGAAGGTAGAAAACGTCTCCTGGATAAGCTTCACGACCCGGTGGTCTTCTTAATAATAAAGAAAGCTCACGATAAGCTACCGCTTGTTTTGATAAATCATCATAAATAATTAAAGCTGGTCTACCAGTATCGCGGAAGAACTCACCGATCGCAGCTCCTGCCATTGGCGCGTAAACCTGCATTGGAGTTGGATCTGATGCGTTTGCTGCTACAATTACTGTATAAGCCATCGCACCTCTGTCTTCTAATGTTTTAACAATTTGTGCTACGGTTGAACCTTTTTGTCCAATCGCAACATATATACAGAATACAGGTTCACCTGCATCATAAAATTCTCTTTGGTTGATGATCGTGTCAATCGCAACGGTAGTTTTACCAGTTTGACGGTCACCAATAATCAATTCTCTCTGACCTCTTCCTACAGGGATCATAGAGTCGATCGCAACAATACCAGTTTGTAATGGTTCAGTTACCGGTTGACGGAAAATTACTCCCGGAGCTTTTCTTTCCAAAGGCAATTCATAAGTAACACCAGCAATTGGGCCCTTTCCATCGATCGGGTTACCAAGAGTATCAACTACTCTTCCCAACATACCTTCTCCTACTTTAATAGAAGAAATTCTTTTGGTTCTGTTAACGGTATCACCTTCTCTTACCAATTTAGATTCACCAAGAAGTGCAACACCTACGTTATCTTCTGCAAGATTTAGTACGATCCCTTCAATACCACTTTGGAATTTTACCAATTCTCCGTACTGAACATTTTCTAAACCGTATACTAAAGCGATACCATCACCGATGGTCAATACAGTTCCAACTTCTTCCACATTTGCCTGTGTATCAAAGTTTGCTAACTGTTGTTTAAGAATTGCAGATACTTCTGCCGGATTTATTTCTGCCATTTTATGGTTGTTTTTGTCTTAATTTAATTGAAATTCTTTTTGAAGCTGTGTCAATTTCGATTTTACCGAAGCATCAATCTGCTGATCACCCACTCTCAAAATATAACCTCCTAAAATATTAGGATTAATGATGGTCTTCACGTCAAATTTATTGTCGTGATTCACCAAAGCTGAAGATTTTAAAATATTCTGGATATTTTCCTGAGAAAGTGAAGTTGCAGCAGTCAAAGTAATTCTTTGAACTCCATTAAGATCTTCTACTTTATTCACAAATTCCTGAGCAATATTCTGCATTTGACTTTCTCTTCCGTGTTTAATGACCATGGTGATCATATTTATGGAAACTGGAGAAAAGCTTTTAAAAATTTCAGAGGCAATACTAATTTTTTTCTTTACATCGATAATTGGCGAACCGAAGAAATTCTGCAGTTCTTTAGAATTACTGATGGTTTTCACAACATCGCCCATTTCAGAGAAAACAGAAGCAGTGCTTCCAGATTCCTGCGTGAAATTAAGCAAACCTTGTGCGTATCTTTTTGCTACTTTACTTGTAAGCATTTTAGTTCAGGTTAGATTTGTTAAGCATATTTTCTACCAAAGCATTCTGAGCACCATCGTTATCCAATTTTTGTTTCAAAATTGTTTCTGCGATGTTTACAGATAAAGTACTGATCTGGTTTTTGATATCTGACATTGCAGAAGCTTTCTCAGCCTGAATAGACTGTCTCGCTTGCTCAATCATTTTATCGCCTTCTGTTTGCGCCAAACTTTTTGCTTCACCAACAATTCTGTCTTTGATTTCTCTGGCTTCTTTTAAAATGTTATCACGCTCCACTTTCGCTTCACGGATAATTACTTCGTTTTCAGCCTTTAAATTTAAAACTTCCTGTTTTGCCAATTTAGCTTGGTTCAAAGAATCTACGATGGTCACTTCTCTTTCATTTACAGCATCCATGATCGGTTTCCAGGCAAACTTTCTTAAAACCAAAAGTAAGATGATGAAAATTATCGATTGAATGATAAATAAACCTGATGAAAAATTTTCTAATAATCCCATATGAGTTATAATAAAATAGTGTAATTAATTCTTTTAATTTTTTAAAAAATCACCTGCCGTAACCAACCGTTCCCGGCAAGTGATAAATTGTGTAGAAACTTCTTAGTTTACTGCGAATAATGCAGCAAAAGCAACTCCTTCTACAAGAGCTGCAGCGATCAACATCGCTGTTTGAAGTTTACCAGCTTGCTCTGGTTGTCTAGCCATTCCTTCCAAAGCAGCAGCACCGATTTTTCCGATACCGATACCTGTTCCGATTACTACTAAACCTGCCCCAATAATTTTTGGGATTACCATTCCTGCTGTTGCAACGTCTGCCATAATATAAATTTTAAAAAATTAGTTTCTTTTATTAATGAGCCATTCCTTCTTCCCCTTCATGACCGTGCTCTTCGTTTGCCATACCGAAATATACTGCAGAAAGCATGGTGAAGATATACGCCTGTAAAAACGCTACCAAAACTTCCAGCAAATAAATAACGAATGTCAAGAAAGGAAAAGCAATTCCTGCAATTACGTTTTGGAAATAATAAATCAAAGCGATCAAACTCATCACGATAATGTGACCTGCAGACATATTCGCAAAAAGACGAATAAGCAGGGAGAAAGGCTTTATAAACAATCCAATGATCTCAATCGGCATCATCACTATTTTCATTGGCCAAGGCAATCCCGGCATCCAGAAAATGTGTTGCCAGTAATTTTTGTTCGCTGTAAATTGTGTGATCAGGAATGTTAATAGAGCTAAAGCGAAAGTAATCGCGATATTCCCAGTAACATTAATCCCGAAAGGCATTAATCCAAAAATGTTTAGGAAAAGGATAAAGAAAAAGATGGTTAATAAATAACCCATGTATTTTTTGTAGTTCGCACCGATGTTTGGTTTTGCAATATCGTCTCTGATAAACAAAATAACCGGCTCTAATATTTTAGCAGCTCCAGACGGAACTAAAGATTTCTTATAACTTCTTGCGATCGAAATGAAGATTAAAATTAACATCAATGAAGTAATCAAAATCATTAATACACTTTTAGTGATTGAAAGATCTAAAACTTTTTCATTTGTTGAGTGACCTTCTTCATCAGGATTTAAGGTTCCGTTCGCATCTGTTTTATAAATTTTCTCGTGAGAAAGAGCGTAATGACCTCCTTTACTTTCTACAACTTGTTCACCGTGGTGAAATTTTGAACTCATAAAAGCGTGAATTCCGTTTGCGCTGTCGTAAAAAATAACCGGCAAAGGAAAGCCAATGTGATTTTCTGTACCATCAGCATTTTTAGAAACCATAATATCGAAACTATGCGCATCTAACAAGTGATGATCAATGTAGGTTTTATTTTCAGATTTAGTTTTCTCAGCTTCAGAAAGCGGCGCTGCAACTTCGTTTGAAGCGGCCGTTACACCAACCGGTTCGTTATTAGAAACAACTGCAGTTTCGTGCTGTGCGAACGATGTTGAAAATGTCGATAAAAAACCAATTATAAGTACTACTCTTTTCAGCATTGCTATATCTTATTTTAAAGTTTTGCAAAAATAGGACAAATATTCATAATATAAAAATCATTTTTTACTGATTTTATTCATCTTTTGCCTCAACAGTAACTTCATCTTTGTTGATCAACTTCACCGCATAAAGGGTTTCGAGCAACAAAGAAATTAAATAAGGAATTATAAAATGAATTTTATAATTTGGAACTTCACTTAAATTGAGCTTTTTCATTGTCAAAAACATAATCATAATCTTAAACATGACCAATCCCATGAAAGCAAAACCGATATATGTCGGATAAATTTTCTTAATAATCGAAAGAATTGTCAAAACCATGACGAAAAGCAAAGTCAGAAAAAGATAATATTTAACAAAAGTAGTTTCGAAACCGATATTCAAAATTTGCCAAATTGCAAAATGGACGAAAAACATCACAAAATAGAGAACGATATATAAAGTGTTATTTTTTATTTTCATTATTCTGGACTTTTTTTAATTGATTTAAAAGATTGTAGAATGCGAGACCCATTCCGAGAAAGCCGATTGCGACCGTTAAAAGTTTGTTTGGAAGTTCTAAATATTCATTCAGTTTATTTCCACCCCAAAATGCCAATCCCATCGTTGCCAACATTTGAAAAACAATAGCGGAATAAACACCGTATTGCCGAAGACCATTTTTATTATAATTCTTCTGGTCTTCTTCGTTAAATTCCTGATTGGAAGGATTCTCGTTGGCCATTAATTTGTTTTTGCAAAAATAGGGAAAATTTCGTGATGACATTTCGTAGAGACGCGATTTATCGCGTGTCAATTACAGTCGATAAAAACGGTAAATGAAAACATTAGTTATTTTAAGATATCTTTTCCCCAATTTGCAGGATTATTAATGATATAATTTTCAATATTTCGTAATGAAAGTTCGTCTCTAATAATATGATCATAGAATCTGGCTTGCCAAGAAAAATCTTCATTTTCTTTCCTAATTTCGAAAGTACATTTGCCTTTGAACCATCTCACAATCTTTGAAACATTATCATTTAACATCGGATTTTTCTCACCAGCAAATCCTCCTCCTGTACTATTTAAAATCCCTTCTCCTAAAATCTCACTGATTGTATTATGAATTTTGGTATTTTTTGTAATTGATAAAATAGCATGAAAGTGATTTGGCATTACAATAAATTTTCCTATCTCCGCAAAATCAAAATTTTCCGGAACTGATTGCCAATTTTTATACACAATTTTACCTTCTTCTGTCAATTCCATTTCACCATTAATAATATTCCCGAAATGATTGATTCTATTTTTAGTGCAAATTGTGATAAAGTAAATTCCATCAGAAGAGTAATCCCATGACTGCAGTCTTGCGGAATTTCTATTGTACATATTTTGGAATTTATCTTGCATTTTGTAAACGAAAATATTATCAATTAAATTTAACGATTTTGTTTTAAATAGATCGTAGATACTCTGAACTTCTTTGTTTATATTAATTAATATTTTTGATTCTAATCGAATTCTTTTTTTTATTGACACGCGATAAATCGCGTCTCTACGTGAAATCATCAATAAAATGTCAGGTTAAATAATTTCAATTTCAAATCCGCAAATATTTCCCTATTTTTGCAATTCTTAAATAAAATACAATGTTCAACAGTTTACAGGATAAATTAGATAAAGCGCTTCATAATATTTCGGGGCGTGGGAAAATCTCAGAAATCAACGTTGCAGAAACGGTTAAAGAAATTCGCCGTGCGTTGGTAGATGCCGATGTGAATTATAAAGTTGCGAAAGATCTAACCAAAAGAGTTCAGGATAAAGCTTTAGGACAAAATGTTTTAACGAGTTTAAGTCCGGGACAATTGATGACGAAGATCGTTCACACAGAACTCGTTGATTTAATGGGTGGAACGCAAGAAGGAATTGATCTTTCCGGCAAACCAAGCGTTATTCTAATTGCCGGACTTCAAGGTTCTGGTAAAACTACTTTTTCTGGTAAACTGGCAAATTTTTTAAAGCAGAAGAAAAATAAAAAACCACTTTTGGTTGCGTGTGACGTTTATCGTCCGGCGGCAATTGAACAGTTAAAAATATTAGGAGAACAAGTTGGAATTCCTGTTTATACAGAAGAAGGCGCCGTAAACCCATCTTCAATTGCAGAAAATGCAGTTAAATTTGCAAAAGCGAATGGTCACGATGTTGTGATCGTGGATACAGCGGGACGTTTGGCGATCGATGAGCAAATGATGAACGAAATTAAATCAGTTCATTATTTCATTAAGCCGAATGAGACTTTGTTCGTCGTAGATTCCATGACCGGACAAGATGCGGTGAATACTGCAAAAGCCTTTAATGATGCTTTGAATTTTGATGGTGTTGTCCTTACGAAATTAGATGGTGATACTCGAGGTGGAGCGGCTTTAACGATTCGTTCTGTGGTGGAAAAACCAATTAAGTTTATTTCGACGGGAGAAAAAATGGAAGCACTCGATGTTTTCTATCCGGAAAGAATGGCAGATCGTATTCTTGGAATGGGTGATGTTGTTTCTTTGGTTGAAAGAGCTCAGGAACAGTTTGATGAAGAAGAAGCAAAAAAACTTCATAAGAAAATTGCCAAAAATGAATTTGGTTTTGATGATTTCTTAAAACAGATCAATCAGATCAAAAAAATGGGTAATATGAAAGATTTGATGGGAATGATTCCAGGAGTTGGAAAAGCCATTAAAGATGTCGATATTCAAGATGATGCGTTCAAACATATTGAAGCGATGATTCACTCAATGACGCCGGAAGAAAGAAGACGACCTTCTTTAATTAATACGCAACGAAAAAACAGAATTGCAAAAGGTGCCGGTAGAAAAATTGAAGATCTTAATGCTTTGATGAAACAGTTCGAGCAAATGGGTAAAATGATGAAGATGATGCAGGGACCACAAGGAAAACAAATGATGGAAATGATGAGTAAAGGAATGCCGAAGGTACCAGGAATGGGAGGCGGAAATTTATTTGGAAAATAAAATCTAAAAATTACCAGATAACAAAAATCCCGATTCATAAGAATCGGGATTTTATATTTTGTTGATTGTGTCTTATTAAAACTTGTAAACCAAACCTAGAGAAATATCTCTTAAATTTAATCCAATATTGAAGTTTTCAGTAGACTCAGCACCATCAGCATCTGGTTTTACAGAAGAGTAGTTTAAAATTCCAACAGAAGCTTCTAAAGCGAAATTTTTCGAAAGGAAATAATTAACACCCGGAGCAATACCGAAACCAAAGCCATTTGCTTTACTATCAACGGTACCACCAATTCCGTTATTTACTGTTGTTTTAGCAGTAGCGTAATTAACATTTAATTCACTAAAAATAGAGAATCTTGAAGCAGGCATCCAGTAATATCTACCAAAAAGTCCAGCTGTAAACACATCTGATGTATTTTTAAATTCTTTATCAAGAACTTTAGTAGTTGCAGTAGCATTCATATACTCCAATCTAGCTCCTACTGCTACGTTGGAAGTTACAAAGTAACCTACGCTCGGAGCAACTGTAAAACTGTCATTTTTGAAGTCACCCTCTTTTTGAGAACTGTATCCTACAGCTCCGGTCATGAAAGTGTTACCTTTGTTAAAACCTACTGTTTCAGTTTCCTGAGCGTTTACTGATGCGAAAAGTGCAACCGCACCTACAAGCAATATTTTTTTCATAGTTTAAAAATTTAAGTGGCAAAAGTAATCTTAAATTTCAACTAAAAAAAAATGATTTATATCATAAAAAAATAGGCTTAATCAGACCTCTCTCTAAATTAAAAGGCTGTATCACACTTGGTGACACAGCCTTTTAATTTTATAATTTATATAAATCTACTATTCAGATTTGATATTCTTCATCGCCATTCTTGATGGTAAGAAAATGTTCATTCCCAATCTGAAATCGATTGATGAAGTGGTACCTCTGTTACCAAAACCCAAATTTCCGTTTAATTTAACAGATGCATCTAATCCTACGTTCTTAGTGATAAAATAAGTATAGCCAGGTCCTACTCCTAAATCTAAACCGTTTGCAGAATCTCCACCATCAGAGATCGTAGTACCGCCAATTCCAGCATTTCCTTCAAGGAAGAATCTACCGTGCTTCAACAAACTGTCTACACCTTGCTCTCCAGGAGAGAAATAATATCTGGATAAAGCTCCTACTCCATAATTGAATAGAGTTGGCGAATTTTTAGCTCCAGAAAATCCGAGGCGTACGTATGGTCCAACTGCCCAGTTATCCTGCACAAAAAATGCTGCTTGTGGGGTAATTGCGAAATTGTAACCTGCACCTTCGTTCAGTCCGAAGTTGGCTGCAGCTAATTCACCACCTACCATTATATTTCCTTTTTGCAATTGTGCGTTAGCTGTGATTCCGAAAAATGCAACAGCACCTGCTAATAATAATTTTTTCATAATATTTATTTTCTTTAACGTTAACATAATTTATGCCAAAATACATTTATAAAAAATTAACATTCAAAATAACAGATCATGTAAAACAAAAAATCCCGCTAAAAGCGGGATTATATATATTTTATTTATGACTATTTCATAAATTTATAAGTCAAACCAACTTGGAATACTCCATTCTTAACAGAACTTCCAGGGTTATTTTTTACAATATCAGTAAATCCTGCAACATATCTCGCGTTAATACCAACACTTGGAATGAAATAATAGCCAGCACCTAAACCAACTCCTACGTCAAAACCGTTGAAAGAATCTTTTACATCTACACTAGCACCACCACCTTTTGCATTAGCACTGATCAAAAAACTAAATTCTGGTCCAGCTTCTAAATAAAATTGAGGAACTACATTATACTGAATCATAACAGGGATAGAAATATAATCTAAATTTCCTGTTACATCACCAATTCCTGAATCTACTTTAAAACCTTTTCCACTGTAAAGGACCTCTGGCTGAATGCTAAAGCTGCTTGCGATAGGTGCATTCATTAAAACGCCTCCGTAGAATCCTACTTTAGATTTTGTACCACTTTCAGAGACAGATGAAACATTCATACCTGCTTTTAATCCAAATGTTTGAGCATTCATTGCTCCGAAAAGTGCGATAGCACCAACTAAAAATACTTTTTTCATGATTTTATTTTAAAAATTAGTTGAGCAAATATAAACTAATTTTATTAATTAACAAATATTTAACAATTTTAAGATAAATTTTATAAAATATTTAATTTATAGTACTGTTATCTTATTTCTTAAAAATTTACTCTTCCCGCACTCTTTGTTCTTCTTTACTATAAGACTGAATGATTTTTCTTACAATAGGATGCCGCACTACATCTTCCTCCGTCAAGAATACGAAACCGATCTCATCCACATCTTTTAAAATCCTCATGGCTTCCTGTAAACCAGATTTTTGTCTCATCGGTAAATCAACTTGACTTGGATCTCCGGTGATAATGAATTTCGCATTCATTCCCATTCTGGTGAGAAACATCTTCATTTGCGCATGAGTTGTATTTTGTGCTTCATCCAAGATCACGAACGCTTCATCGAGCGTTCTACCTCTCATAAAAGCAAGTGGCGCCACTTCGATTACATTTTTCTCCATAAAACCTTCTAATTTTTCGTGAGGGATCATGTCGCGAAGTGCATCATATAAAGGTTGTAAGTAAGGATCAAGTTTCTCTTTGAGGTCGCCTGGAAGAAAACCTAAACTTTCGCCTGCTTCCACAGCCGGTCTGGTTAGGATAATTCTTTTTACTTCTTTATCGCGTAAGGATCTCACTGCTAAAGCCACACTGGTATAAGTTTTACCCGTTCCAGCTGGTCCAATCGCAAAAACCATGTCTTTGGTATCGGTCGCTTTTACCAATTTTTTCAGGTTTGTGGTCTTGGCTTTGATGACTTTTCCATGAACCCCTTTTACAATTATATCCTGATCAAAAACGAGCTGTTTTTCAGAGTCGTTTTTAATTTTCAGAATACTTTCGAAATCTTTTAAGGTGATAGAATTATTGGTGGAGATAAAACTTAAGATATCATCTAACTTCTTTTCGAAAAAATCAAGCGTTTCCTGATTTCCATGAGCGAAAACAACATGGTCTCTTCCAGTGATCTTCAAAGTTGGAAAGAGTGATTTCAGAAGATTAAAATATTGATTATTGACTCCATAAAATATTTTTGGATCGATGTCTTTCAGGTCATAATTCAATTCAAACATTCACAGTCTATTTGGGTTAATATTTTTATTAAATGTATCAATTTTATTTGAAATATAAGGTTTTACTTTTCCACAATGGGGCTCGAAACATTTTTTTTAAGCTAAATTTGTAATTCTCTAAATTTTTTCATGGCAGTTATCACTTTTACATCAGATTACGGGTTGGTAGATCACAGAGTCGCCTCTGTGAAAGGCAAAATTTTAAGCTTAAATGAAGACGTGAAAATCATCGATATTTCTCATCAGATTCAGGCTTATAATTTACTTCAGACGGCATATATCGTAAGAAATTCTTATTCCTTTTTTCCAAAAGGAACGGTTCATATTATTTCGGTAGACAGTTTTTTCACCAAAGACCGAAAATGCATTCTTTACCAAAACGACGGACATTATTTTATTGCCGCAGACAATGGTCTTCTCAGTTTGATCTTTTATGATATCAAACCTGAAGCAGTATACGAAATCACTTTAAACAATCGGTTTGATGATGAAGTAAGTTTCACTTCTACCGACATTTTTGCGCCTGTTGCAGTTCATCTTCACAATGGTGGTTTACCGGAAGTGATTGGCAGAAAATTTAAAACACCGAGACAACTTTCGTTTCCGCGACCTGTTTATAATGAAAGTGAAAAGATGATCATTGGGGAAATCATGTACATCGATAATTTTGGAAATGTGGTTTCCAATATCAGCAGAAAATTTTTTGAAAAGAATAACATTGCCCTGGAAAACTTCATCATTAAATTTAGAAATTTGGCGCTTTCGAAAATTTACAATCAATATACCGACTTTGTAAACGACTGGAAAAATGAACATGAATATCACGGCAAATCAGCGGCGATTTTTAACGATGCCGGTTTACTGGAACTCACTATCTATAAAGGCAACGAACACAATGGTGCTAAAACATTATTTGGTCTTCAGGTTGGCGAAAATATTTACGTCGAATTTCAATAATTTCAAAAGAATAAATTATGAAAAAAAATAGCCGGCTCCAATAAGAGCCGGCTATTTATATATATTAAGATTTGATTATCTGATGATCTTCTTAGTGATCGTTCCTGTTGAAGTAGAAACACTCACAACATAAGTTCCAGCCGGATAATTCGAAATATCTAATTTTTCCTCTGAACTGTTTAGTTTTCCAGTATTCTTAACCAATTTTCCTGAAGCATCAAATACTTTGTAAGAAAGGATCCTATCTTTAGAAGTGATTGCAAAAACACCTTTTATCGCAGTACTTGAGATATTTAGAGCATTAGCAAGTGAAGTTTCTCCCGTTGCTAAAGTTAAACACTCAACACTACCTTTCCAACCGGCTTTTATACCACTTGAATTAGAAATAAATCTAACAGTGATCGCACCTGTTGCTGTTGTAGCCTGGAATGGTCCCGGAATAGTATTCCCAGTTAACTGTGCTCCATTTGGAAATCTTGGGGATCCAATTCCCGGTCCGTCATAAACGGTCATAAAATCACCTGCATCAATATCAAATTGAGTAAAAGTAAGTTTAACCTTATCATTAGCATTTACTGGATAAATAGTTTTAAAATAAGATTGACTGTCGCCATAATTCCCATTAACACCACCAGAATCGGTAAACAATACTCCACCACACCAATCTGCATCAGTAAAGATCAATTGTTCGTAAGCAAAAGCTGCAGAACAATCAGCTCCAACTGCGATGGTGTAATAACTACCCTCCATCAAATTTGTAAAATTCATAACTTTGTTGGTCGTGGTGCCTGAAGATATGATGGTGCCGTCCATTTTGGCAAGTTTGTATTTCCAACTCGTTCCGCTAGCGTCGTTGATCGTCGCAGTAACAGAGGTTTTCGTAAGATTAGTAAGAGACAAACCAGCAATTGTTGCTACACAGGATGTAATACAGTCTGTTCCCAGACAACTTCTTGAGTTTATGGTATTTCTAATTAATGCGCCTGGTTGTGGTCCAAAACCTTTTGTAAAATTAATTCCAACACTTGATACCAGGTGACAGTAACTCATGATCGTTCCACCACCAGTTGGTAACGGTCCTGCTGGACAAGTTCCATTTCCTGCATTCCCGGAAGCTGGTCCGCAACCGTCGATCCTTGTATTATCACCGTTCCAGAAACAATCGTGTGTATGTGGAGATCCTAAATTATGACCAATTTCGTGAGTCATCGCCTCAATATTCCAGGAATAGGTGGGTACGTTACTATAAGCGAAATTTACGCCCGAATAAGAATATTTAGAAGTAGTACACAATGAATTAACATAGGCGATACTTGTTGTTGCAGGATTTCTTAAAAGCTGAGCTACATCACCATTAAAGGAAGTTCGCGTCGTTCTGAACTGATTTAAGATCTCAGAAGGCGTTCCCGAAAACGGATCATTGGTTGTCCAGACAAAAACTTCACTCAACGCAACTGTAATGCCGTCATTAGCATAAAGCGTAGAAATATTATTATGCATTGCAGATACCCAATTAGTTGTCGTAGTAACGTTAGAACCATTTTGAGTATAAGGACCGTAACCGGCTTCGTAATAAATTCTTACGCAATTATCGGTTTTCTTCGCAGTCATGGTTTTTGGATTGTAGGAAGGGATCGCAGTATTTTGATTTTCCAACAATTCATCGCTACCACAAGAAAAAGGATTTACTCCTTTTAGATTTACGTCATTATAAGAAACGAAATCCTGAGAATTTTTCGCTTTACCAATAACAATATTACCAATGTCTTTAATTGAAGTTACACCAACAACGTCATCTTTGAAAAAACTGATCGCTACGATCGATTCATCATCCCCTTTTACAATTCCCTGGTAATAAACTCCTGGAGTATAATTAACATAGCCTTTATCAGTGTTCACCTTGAAGTCTTGGGTGAAAAAATTATTTTTGATCAGTTCCAGCGTAATCGTTTTTCCTTCAAATGGAAAATTCATTTCTAAAGCTTCCGGTCTTTCAGTGGTAATTCTCTGAATTTCACTCGTATTCAATTTCATTACGGTAATTCCTTCCGCAGCGGCATCATAAATACGCTGTTTCTCTGTAGAAGGATCTACAGTGAAGAAATTATACTTTGCAAACGTTTTATTTGCAGCGTGAGACTTGCTCACTTTTTCAGCAACCAGCCTTAAACTCTGCGAAAATCCGAGAGCGAAAAATGCCAATGTGAAACATAATTGGAAAATTCTTTTCATAATCATTAAACTAAATTTTATTAGTTTACAAAATAAGTAAAAAAAACTGATAATGCCAACAAAAGACAAAATTCAAAAAAATGAGCGAACAGAAGCTAAACAATCTCCCTTTGTAAAGGTTAAATTTTTATCTTTGTCGTTAAATTTTTCAGATGCTTTATACCATTCTCAAAGCCGTTCATATTATCTTTATGGTCAGTTATTTTGCAGGGATTTTTTACCTTGTTCGGCTGTTCGTCTATTACAAGGACACCGATGAATTTGAGGAAACGAAAAGAAAAATTCTTCGGGAACAATATGTTTTTATGACGAGAAGATTATGGAATATTATTACCGTTCCGGCCGGAATCATAATGCTGGTCACTGGTCTGACCATGATCTTTCTAAATTTCGGATTAATGAGAACGCCGTGGTTTCATTTAAAACTCACTTTCCTGATCGGACTTGCAGCTTATCACTACTGGTGCTGGAAAAAAGTTCTACAGATCAAAAATCTGGAGGGAAATATTCTGCCCATTGAAAACATCAAACTTCGTCAGGCAAATGAAATTGCGACTTTTATATTATTTTTAGTTGTCTTCACGGTGATTTTAAAATCGATGGTGATTGAATACTGGTGGCAATTAATCGTAGGCTTTATCGTTTTGGTAGGACTTATTATGGCAACGGTGAAACTTGTGAATAAAAATAAGAAGAATTAATTAACAATTAGTAATGGTTAATAAATGATGATTACAAACCTCACAACACAAATCTCGTAACTTGAACCCAGAATATGATCGCAATATTTAAAAAAGAACTTTGGACCTTTTTCGGAAACTGGAGCGCATGGCTAATTATCGCGGCATTTAGTTTAATTGGGTCTTTATTTCTATTTTTCTTTGAAAATGATTCCAATATTTTCGATATCGGAACGTCGAGTTTGCAAAGCTATTTCGTTTTGGCACCTTGGTTTTTAATGTTGATCATTCCGGCAGTTTCTATGAAATCGTTAGCGGAAGAAGAGCAATCGGGAACTTTGAACTGGCTTTTTTCTCAACCAGTGAAAATTTCTGAAATTATTGGCGGTAAATTTCTTTCCGTTTGGCTTGTGGGAATTTTGTGCATCATCCCTTCCTTCATTTATCTTTACACGATTTATATTTTAGGCGTTCCGGAAGGAAATATCGATCTGGGCGCAACTTTGGGCAGTTATTTTGGCTTGATTCTTTTGATTGCTGCTTTTTCTTCAGTCGGAATTTTAGCCTCTTCACTTTCTCAGAATCAGATCATGGCCTATTTGCTTGGCGTTTTCCTGTGTTTCATTTTCTATTTCGGAATTGAACAATTAGCGAGTTACAAGTTACTGGGTGGCGCCGATTATATTCTGGGCAATCTCGGATTTTACCAGCATTTCATAGCATTTACACGAGGATTGATCGATACCAAAGATGTCTTCTATTTCCTTTTAGTTATTGGGATTTGCCTTTTTCTGGCTAAAATTTTCGTAGAAAAGAAAAAATAACAGCTTATTAGATTTCATCAAATGAACAAAAAACAGATCATTTATATTATTTTTGGAATTTTCTTCCTACTCGGTGTTTTCGGAATTTTTTCGAAGCGCTTCGATCTTACGCAGGAAAAAAGATATACGCTTTCACCATCAACTTTAAAAATTTTAGAATCCGTAGATAAACCTTTAACAGTCGATGTTTATCTGGAAGGTGATTTTCCCGCAAGTTTCCGCCAATTGCAAAATGAAACTCGATTTATGTTAGAGGAATTTCGCAAGGTAAATCCGAAGATCGATTTTAAATTTATCGATCCTATCAAAAGCAAAATGTCCAAAGAAACTTTGGCTGCGTTGGGATTGCAACCCTCGATTCTTCCGGATATGAAAGACGGAAAAATTTCTGAGATCGTGATGTTTCCTTATGCGATATTAAAATACAGTTCTAACAGTTTTCCTATTCCTTTAATCATCAATCAAAGCGGAATTGACGCGTCTGAACAGCTTAATCGATCCATCGAAAATCTGGAATATAATTTTGCTTCCAACATTAAATTACTCACTGAAGATCGCAAAAAAAACGTGGGAATCCTCATTAATCAAGATGAATTAGGACCGACACAATTTAAAGGTTTTATGGATATGGCGCTGCAAAATTATAACGCAGGTCCCATTATTCCAGCAAACCAGAAAGAACTTTCTTTAGCTGACGCGCCAAAACTGAAAAATATGGACGCAATCGTTATTGCAAAACCCCGTAAAGCTTTTACCGAAAACGAAAAGTTGATCTTAGATCAATACATCATGAACGGCGGAAAAACTTTGTGGATGATCGATGCGGTAAATGCTGAAATGGACACGCTTTTTCAGTCTAAAAAAATCATGGCTTATCCGATGGATATCAACTTGACCGATTTCTTCTTCAATTATGGAATTAGAATTAATCCAGGTTTGGTGAAAGACATGAAAAAATCTGCACTGATCAGAATTGTTTCGGGAGAGGTCGCGGGAAATCCTCAATTCAGCAGCTTTCTATGGCCTTACTTTCCATTGGGAATCGCAGAAAATAAAAATCCTATTACCAAAAATATTAATCCAGTTAAATTTGAATTTCCAACTTCTATTGATACTTTAGGAAGGAAAAACATTAAAACTAATGTTCTTTTTGAATCCAGTGAACGAACGAGTATCAAACAGGTTCCGAATTATGTTTCTCTGGCAGAAATTGTGCGAACAGATTCCTTGAGTGAATTTGATAAACCTACAGCGCCGAAAATTTTCGCTGTCAGTTTAGAGGGGAAGTTTAGTTCTGCTTACGCAACCAGAAGTGAAAGAAATTCCTATCCAAATTTTAAAGCGCAAAGTAAAGACAATAAAATGATCGTGATTGCAGATGGTGATGTGGGCAGAAATCAAATATATAAAGGAAAAGCGCTTCCGCTCGGTGAAGATCTGCTGACAAAACAAACGTACGGAAACGAGCAATTTTTAAGAAATTCTCTGGATTTTCTATTGGATGATTCTAATTTAATGGAACTAAGAAACCGAAATATTGAAGCAAGATTACTCGACAGACAAAGAATCGACGAAGAAAAAACATACTGGCAATGGATCAATTTGTTATTTCCACTAGCAGTTATTGCACTTTTAGGAGGATTTTTCTATTGGTGGCGAAAAAGGAAGTTTGGATAAACAGAAAACCTTCAAGTAAAAATCTTGAAGGTTTTTTTTTGGTTAAAATTCCGAAAGAGAATGACTTTAAACATCCTTGATAAAATCCTCATATTCGTAGAAGACTCTTTCAAAGGCGTCCATTTTCTCTACAAAAAACTCGAAGATTTCTTGCCACGTATTTTTATTATAGATCGAAACATTTTCTTTGGTGATCCAGAAACGGGAGATTACTTTTCCGTTTTCTAAAATATAAAATTCATCTTTTTGAACCGCACCAACTTCTTCTTCCAGAATAGATTCCAAGGACCACATTTTTTCAAAGTAGGCATTCCGAAAGAGTTCATCACTCATTTCTATATCTAAAGAAACCTCCGCTTTTTTCTGATCTGCATTAAATTTAAAGGAGAAATCTTTAATTTTTGTATTATAAAGAATCCACTTTCGCGGGAAACTTTTCCCAAAAGCGATCCAAAACTCCTGTCTGTATTGTTGTGCTTCCTGTTTGCTGAACATTCAAATAAAATTAATGAATTGCGAACATACCTATTTTTTTATAAAGTTATGAAGAGAAATTTATTATTAAAATGACTCGATTCGCGGCGAAATTCTCTACTAAAAAAAACCTTTCAACCTCTGGTAGGCGGAAAGGCTTGATTTATTTAAAATTAGAACTAAGAAATTACTCCCAGATCTTTTCCTACTTTTTCAAAAGCTGCAATGGCTCTGTCTAAATGTTCTCTGGTATGAGAGGCAGAAAGTTGCACTCTGATTCGGGCTTTTCCTTTTGCCACAACGGGAAAGAAAAATCCGATGACATAAATACCTTCATCCATTAAATGTTCGGCCATTTTTTGAGCTAGAGGTGCATCATATAACATCACAGGAACGATTGCCGCATCTCCATCAGGAACATCAAAACCTTTGGCTTTCATTCCTTTTCTGAAATAATCTGCGTTTTCCATCACCTGATCGCGAAGAGTCGTATCGTCTGAGATCATTTCTAAAACTTTCAACGCAGCACCAACAATTCCTGGAGGTAAAGAATTTGAGAATAGATACGGTCTGGAACGCTGTCTCAACATATCGATGATTTCTTTTTTACCCGACGTAAAACCACCAAGAGCGCCGCCCAAAGCTTTTCCCAGGGTTGAAGTGATTAGATCTACTCTTCCCATGACGTCATTCGCTTCATGCGTTCCGCGACCGGTTTTACCAATAAATCCTGTAGCGTGACAATCATCAACCATCACCATGCAGTCGTATTTATCGGCCAAGTCGCAAATTCCTTTTAAGTTAGCAACAATTCCATCCATAGAGAAAACTCCGTCGGTGACAATAATTCTAAATCGGTGGTTTTTTTCGGAAGCTGCGATTAATTGCGCTTCAAGATCCGCCATATCATTATTTTGGTACCGATATCTTGCTGCTTTACACAAACGAACGCCATCAATAATAGAAGCATGATTTAAAGAATCTGAAATAATGGCATCTTCTTCTGTAAATAGAGGTTCAAAAACACCGCCATTAGCATCAAAACACGCTGCATACAAAATGGTATCTTCCATTCCTAAGTACTTCGACAGTTTACTTTCCAGCTCTTTGTGAATATCCTGGGTTCCGCAGATGAAACGCACGGATGACAAACCATAACCGTGACTTTCGACCATATCCTGAGAAGCTTTCATGACTTCCGGATTATTAGAAAGTCCCAAATAGTTGTTCGCACAGAAATTGAGGAGTTTTTTTCCATTCGCATCGATCTCTGCAGATTGTTGAGAAGTGATGATCCTTTCGGTTTTGAAAAGCCCTTCATCTTTGATATTTTGAAGTTCTCCCTGCAGTGTTTCCAGATATTTTTTTGAAATCATAATTGAAATTTTTAGAAATGCTAATTTAAGAAAAAAGCCCTCATTACTGAGAGCTTTTAGTTTTATTCTTTTATAAACTTCAGATCTTGATCATCAATTTTTAAGAAATAAATTCCTTTCGGCAGGATATTAACATCGATCGTTTGATCAGAAGAATATTTACCGGTTTTTATCAGTTTACCATCCATGCTGTAGATTTCAAAAGATTGTGCTTTTGAAATTCCAGTCACTGTAATTTGATTTTTTACAGGATTAGGATAAATTTTAACCGCTTCTTTTTCTGAATCTCCGACTGCCAAAATTCCCGTGTCTTTGGTAACGGTTGAATTTTTCTGAACAATTTGATATTCGTAATTAAACTGAACAGATGCAACCGGGAATCCAACCGTTTTTGCAAAACTCTGATTATTGGTGGTATTATCTAAAACAAGATACGCAACTTGTCCTCCTGTTCCGTTCACTTTGATTGGTAAAGGCAATTCAAAAAAGCTCACCGATGGATTACTTTGAGTCTGGCTCACTTTAAATCTTAATATTTGATCTGCATTTTGATTCCACTTGATCGTATAAGTAGGATATCCTTGTCCGTAAATCCAGTCATTAAAAAATTTAGTAAAATCCTTTCCAGTTGAAAGTAAAAGAGAATTTTTGAAATCTGCAGTTTTTGCATAGTTATACGCAAGATTTGGACGGGAATGATAATCCCGAAGTGCGGAATAGAAAACTTCATCTCCCAGTATCCATTTCAACATCTTCAAGGCATAACCACCTTTAGAATAACTTAATCTGCTGCTGAAAAGCACATTATTATTGTTCAAATTAGCATCTGCAACATACACACTTCCGCCAGGAGAACTTGTTATATTGGTGATCTCGTTCGAAAGATAGGTCATAAATTGCGCATTGGTCATCAGTAATTTTTCATTGGCAAGAGTAGCGCCGTAAGTGGCAAAACCTTCATTCAACCAGACATCATTCCACGCGCCGCAAGTAACTTTATCACCAAACCATTGGTGGGCTAATTCGTGGGCAATAATTGATCTGCTCCATGCTCCCATAGAAGACATTGTTGCATGTTCCATTCCACCGCCCCAACCGAATTCCATGTGACCGTACTTTTCATTTCTGTAAGGATATGGTCCTAAATAGATTTCGAACATTTCCATAATATTTTTAGTATAGGCAATGTTCGACATGATTGTCGTGTTGGCAGTTGTAGCAGGATATAAATAATTTACAAACGGAAACGGCGGCGTTCCCATTGTATCATTAATTTTGGTATAATTCGTAATTCCCAATGCAATTAAATAGGCAGGAATCGGATAATTGGTTTGCCAAAATGTTAGTTTATTGCTTCCGGTGATTGTTTCCGAAAATAATTTTCCGTTCGAGGCAACATTATACTGAGAAGGAGTCGTAATTTTCATATCGACTTTTTCAATTTTATCATTCATACTCTGCTTTGTAGGAAACCATTCCTGTGCACCGTAAGGTTCAGAAAGGGTAAATAGAACCGGAGTTCCGCCCTGTGTAGAAACGGTGAACGCGTCACCCGCACTTCCGGCAGTATCAGGAGCACCAGAATATTTCACGGACAAAGAATCTAAAGTAGCAGCTGGAATATTAACAGGAAAATCTATTTTAAGTTCCTTCGAAGATAATTGAGTGAAGGTAAGATTTGCTCCATGGTATTTAACTTCGGAAACGGTAAGAACATTTGAAAGATCAAAATAAATACTCGACATATTTTGTTTCGCCTGAAAATGACTCGTAACGGTACCACTTACAAATTGTGCTGCAGGATCTAAGCTCAATTCCAAACGCTGATATTTTAAATCATAATTCAAAGTATTCGGATTCTCATTGTAACCAATCATTTTTGAATATCTGTTGAGCTCACTCTTTATCATGCTTTTTCGTTCAGCTTCCTCATTTTTTTGGGAATAAATTTGAACGAAAATCATCGCAAGAACTAGGACGTATAATTTTTTCATTTAAAAATTTAATTTGCGATAAAGATAAAAAAAACCTTCCAATTATTATTGAAAGGTTAATCATTTTAGGAAAATATTGTTATAAACTCAACGCAGGTTGTAAAAGCTGTTCCATTTTGCTTTTCACCTGATCGACAGAACCTGCATAATTATTGATCAATAAGGAAAATACCAATGTTTTTCCAGTGTTTGTTTTCATGTAACCTGCTAAAGTTTTTACTTTATTTAATGTTCCGGTTTTTGCAAAAATTTGTCCGTTCCCATTTCCATTAAACATTCTTTTCAACGTTCCTGTTTGCCCGCCGATTGGTAAAGAGTCGAAATACGTTTTATAAAATTTTTCATTCATTAAACCTGTAAGAAATTTAACCTGAGCAATTGGCGTTACCAGATTACTTCTAGATAATCCACTTCCATCGATATAATTTAAGCCGCTCGTATCAAAACCAATCGAATTTAAATGAGCAACCACTGCACTTCTACCCGATTCTAAAGTCTGATCGCCACTTTTCTGAAAACCAACTGTTCTCAAAAAAGCTTCAGCCAAACCATTATCACTATGCTGATTGGTATAAGTCATAATATCGCTCAATGTTGGAGACTGGTAAGCCGTGATCAGTTCTCTCTTTTCAGGATTTGGATCCGTCATTCTTGGAATTACTTTTCCAGTTACGTGAATACCACTTTTTATTAGAGTTGCTCTTAAAGTATTGGCTAGATAAGCAGGAGCGTCTGGAACTTTTGTCGTTAAACCCTTTCCTTCAAACTTGTCGGCATAAACCATCTGTTTGATGTAGGGAGAAATGTAATAGAAATTTTTATTTTCAGCGAATGGATTAGATTGTTTTGCGATCAACTTTTCATTAGAAGGACTGATTTCTAAAGTAGAACCAACCGGTAAATAATAATTGCCATTTTCTAACCAAACAATATTTTCGGGTAAAGTCTGAGATTTATTGGCTTTGAAAACTGCAGTTTGAATGATAATATCACCGCTTACTTTTTTTATTCCTTTTGCAGCCATTGCCAAAACAAAATCAGAAACAATATCTCTGTAAGAAGAAGCGCCGGCTTTATTAGTTCCTAAAGAAGGATCACCGCTGCCAACAACATACAAATTCCCCTGCAGATTTCCGTCTGCATCGATCGTTCCCGAATATTCGAGTTGCGTGATCCAGCGAAATTTTTCACCCATCAAACTCATCGCAGTTTCGGTAGTCAACAATTTTGTAGTTGAAGCCGGAACTAAAGGTGTATTTTCATTGTAAGAACTCACCACCTTTTTGGTCTTTGGATCATAAATTACAAAACCCCAACTCGCATTTCGAAGAACAGGATCACTCATCAGAGAATTAATATTAATGTCAACCAATTCTTTGGCGGTCATTAATTTTTCTGTAGAAGTGAAGTCTTTAGGTGAATTTGAAGATTGATTATCGTAAGATTGAGGATAAGTAGAATTCGTAAAAGTTCCTTGAGAGAATGCAAAAGCTGAAACAGCAAGTGCGGAAGAAACAAAAATATTTTTAAGTCTAATCATTTAATATAAATTTATTTGATTATCGCTGATTGATGATGTTAACCATTTATGAATACAGCAACATACTTTCAACGGTCAAAAATATCAATTATTATTGAAGAACCGTGTTCTCACCCTAATAAAAACATCTTAATTATGTTAAATACTGTTAAAAATCCACAAAAATCAGCTTTTTAATACTTTGATACGCAGTGATTTCCTCAAATTCTTCAAAACTTTTCAAAATTAAATTCTTGTACTCACTGTAATTTTTCCCTCTTGGCAGCTTTAACAAAATTTGATACTGGTACATTAAGTTCAATTTTCCGATGGGTGATTTTTCAGGACCCAAAATACATTCTGGTGGTAAATATTTATGCAGAATCGAACCCAAAAATTGAGAAGCACGATTGACCTTGTCTTCTTTTCGGTGTTTCAGTTCAATCATTATTAATTTAACGAAAGGCGGATACAAAAATTTCTTTCGCTCTTCCAGAAAATGCTTATAGATTTTTGAAGGGTCGTTTTCTTTGATCAACTGGAAAACAGAATGTTCCGGATTGTAAGTTTGAATTAAAACTTTTCCTTCGCCCGAAATTCTTCCTGCTCTACCAGAAACCTGGGTGATCAACTGAAAAGCTCTCTCCTCCGCACGAAAATCCTGAACATACAACATCGAATCAGCTCGTGGAATGGCGACCAACTCTATATTTTCGAAATCCAGACCTTTTGATATCATTTGCGTTCCGACCAAAATATCGGTTTCGCCATCTTCCAATTTCTCGTACAATTTTTCATATGCGAATTTTTTGCGCATTGAATCTACGTCCATTCGATCGACTTCAGCTTCCGGGAAAATCTTCACCATTTCCTCGTGAATCTGCTCTACCCCGACTCCTCTAACATTCAAATTTTCTGAATTGCATTTCGGACAGGCGTTCGGTTTAGAAGCTTTCTGACCGCAGTAATGGCATTTCATTTCATTCGAAAATTTATGATAAGTCATCACAACATCACAGTTTGAACAGTAATTGACATAACCACAGCTTTCACATTCTACGACATTGGCGTAACCACGGCGGTTGTGTAGGATCATGGTTTGCTTTTTCCGATCAACTTCTTTTTTTATTTCTTCAATTAATTTTAAAGAGAAATTTCCTATGATTTTTTTTGAATCCTGTTCTTCTTTAAAGTTGATCAGCTCAAATTCAGGCAACTTCACCTTTCCAAACCTTTCTCCTAAAAAAACGTAAGCCAGTTTTTCTTTTTTAGCCAAATAATATGATTCTACAGAAGGCGTTGCAGAACCTAAAATTACATTCGCCCCATACATTTTTGCTAAAACCTGCGACGCATCTTTCGCATTGAAAAAAGGCGAAACCTCCCGTGGCTTATAAGCAGAATCGTGTTCTTCATCGACGACTATCAAACCTAAATTCTGATAAGGAAGAAACAGTGCATTTCGCGTTCCGATCAAAATTTTTAAGTCGTTATTTCTGACTCTTCGCCAAACTTCAACTCTTTCAAAATCGGTCAATTTTTGGTGATAAAAACCGAGTTGTTTGCCATATTTTTTTTCTAAACGCTGTACAATTTGTTTCGTTATGGCAATTTCGGGAAGCAAAAAAAGAACATTTTTCCCGGCTTCAATTGTTTCTTCAATTTTATCTAAATAAAGATGCGTTTTCCCGGAAGAAGTAACGCCGTGAAGCAGAACATTTTTTCCTTCTTCGAAAGCTTTATCAATTTCTGTTTTGGCTTCAAGTTGTGCATCTGTCAAAGAATCTAAATCTTCAATTTCGCCTTCATAGGTTTGCAAACGGTCTTTTTGAAGATAATATTCCAGTACCAAATTTTTCTCCATTAAAGATTTCAACTGGGAATGTGCAAAATTTCCGTCTTCGAAAATGTCTGATTTTTTGATCGTTTTTTCAGGATCTTCAGTATGTTGTTCTAACAATAAAAGAAATAATTCCTGTTGTTTTGGTGCTTTCTTTAATAACAAAAGTATTTGAGCCAGACTTTTACTAGAAACCTCCTCTTCATTAATTTTTAAGAAAGCAATTTCTTTGGCTTTGTACTTTTCAGCAATTTTTTCGTCAACTTCAATATATTGTAAATCAATTAAAGATTTTATCGTTTTCACAATTTCCTTTTTAGGAATAAAAGCTTCAATCTCGGTTAAATTAATGAGTTGCCGAACTTCCAAAGCTTGAATAAGATACATTTCATTCACATCTAAATTTTGGAAATCGATTGTTACGCCAGGTTTTAATTTTAAATAAGTTTCACTTTCCAGCTTTAAAGAAGAAGGAAAAGCAAAGCGATAAATCTCGCCAATATTGCAGAGGTAATATTTCGAAAGCCAGTCCCAGAAAGAGATCTGCTCTTTCGGTAAAATAGGAAAATCATCTAAAAGATTGATGATCTCTTTCGGCGCAAAAGTGTCTGGTTCTTGATCATGAAGATCGAAAACAATTCCGGTATAAATCTTTTTTCCACCAAAAGGCACCAAAACCCTCATTCCGATTTCTATTTTTTCTGCAAGTTCAGCTGGAACTTTGTAGGTAAAAGTTCCTTTTAAATTAAGCGGAAGAATGATTTGGGCAAAAGTTGATTTGATGATAAGATGATTTGGTAATGTTCGAAAGTTTGATTTACAAATTTAGAAATAAATTTCGGCTAAAGCCAATGGCATTTTTTCCATTAAAAAACGGGCTAAAGCCCGTTCCTATTGATATCTACAATTTAAAAAATTCAAAATGTAGAATTTAATTTAAAATTATTTGCCTTTTCTTCTGTCTAATTCTTTTTGAATTAAACCTAATTCTCGTCCTGTTTGTCCTGCAACAGAAGTATTTTCCTGCGCTCTTCTTGTCAAATAAGGAACGACATCTTTTACCGGACCGTACGGAAGGTATTTGCAAACGTTGTATTTTTCTGCTCCTAAATAGTAGGTAATATTATCGCTCATTCCGTACAATTGACCGAAATGAACTTGCGGATGATCGTGTGGCAATCCCATCGCTTTCATTTTATCCATCACCAATTCGGTAGATTTTTCGTTGTGTGTTCCGAAAAAGCCGGAAACTCTATCTAAATTCTTTAACACAAAATCAATGGCCGAATTATAATTATCGTCGGAAGCTTGCTTGGTTGGCTGAATCGGATCAGGATATTTCATCGCAGCAGCACGCGCTCTTTCCTTTTCCATATAGGCGCCACGAACGAATTTGTAACCAAGGAAATAATTTTTCTCTTTGGCTCTTTCCAGATCTTTCGCCAGATATTCTAATCTTCCTGTTCTGTACATTTGAACGGTATTCCAAACGATGGCTTTCTGCTTGTTGAATTTCTCCATCATTTCGTTTACCAAATTATCGGTGGAATCCTGCATCCAGGTTTCTTCGGCATCGATCATCAATACGACATTTCTATCGAAAGCCATTTGACAAACTTGTTCGAATCTTCGTACAACTCTCGCCCATTCTTCTTTTTGAGAAGTGGTTAATTCTACATTTTTACCAATTTCTTCGTAAATTTCAATTCTTCCGAAACCTGTTGGTTTAAACACTACGAAAGGAATCGCCGGATTTCCTTCTGCAAATTTGATGTTTTGCTTAATTTCTGTACAAGTATCATCGAAAACCTTTTCTTCTGCTTTTCCTTCTATGGCGTAATCGAAAATACTTCCGACATGATGCTTAAACATTTGTTTCACCACTTTCATGCTTTCTTCATGGGTTTCGCCCCCGCAAAACTGCTCGAACAAAGTTTTCTTCACAATATCGGTAACGAAAGGGAAATTATTTTTCACTGTAAAATTGAGTGCAGAAATTCCAACATTCGTAATAAGCGGTTGCTCAATGGCTTTGAACATCCAAAATGCTTTTTTGAGTTGAGAATCAGTTTTGTCTGCAAAGGCAATTTGCGTGTTATTGAAAATACTCATGATAATTATTAAAGTGCAACAAATTTAATGTAAGTCTATGAATTGATAAAACTAAATTAAAGTTTAATTTTGTGATAAATTTCAGTTTAATGATATCAATTTTAGATCAGGATTTCTCCCAACTCAACGATTTTCTTACGCAGCAAAAACCGACTCAACTTTTAATTCTGGTTGATGAAAATACGTATGAATATTGCCTTCCAACACTTCTGGGAAATTTAGAAACCGAAATTCCATTTGAAATTATCGAAATTGAAGCCGGCGAAGAACTGAAAACCTTGGAAACGGCGACTCAACTTTGGGAAATTTTGACTGAATTTGAGACGGACCGGAAAGCTTTAATCATTAATTTAGGCGGCGGCGTTATCACTGATATGGGTGGATTTATCGCTTCAACGTACAAAAGAGGAATTCCTTTTATCAATATTCCTACTACTCTTCTGGGAATGTGCGATGCTTCTATTGGCGGGAAGACAGGAATTGATCATCAATTTTTAAAAAATATTATTGGAACATTTGCACATCCGGAGGCAATTTTTGTTTTCCCGGAATTTTTGAATACGCTCCCATTTGAGGAACTTCGGAGTGGTTTTGCTGAAATGCTGAAACATGGTTTAATTGCAGATGAAAAGCATTGGAATGATTTAATTTCCATTAAAGATTTAACGCCAGAAAACATCTTTCCTTACATTGAAACTTCGATGAACATTAAACAAAATGTGGTCGATGAAGATTTTAAAGAAGAGAATATCCGTAAAACTTTAAATTTCGGTCACACGATTGGGCACGCCTTAGAAAGTTTATTCTTATTGAAAGGTAAACCGATCATGCATGGTGAAGCGGTAGCTTTAGGAATGATCTGTGAAACGAGGATTTCGCTGTTGCAGGATTTAATTTCAGAAGAAACATCAAATACTATAATTTCTAACCTGAGAAAATTTTTTCCTCACATTGATATAAGTGCCTTTTCAGAAGAAGAAATTTTAAACCTAATGAAAAACGATAAAAAGAACTCTCACGGGAATATTAATTTTTCTTTATTAACCGGAATAGGAAATTCTATTTTTAATTGTTCCGTTCCTGCTGAAAACATAATAAATTCATTGCTTTATTATCAAAATATATCTTAAAAAGTAATTATACTGCTAAACTTGATTCCCCTACAAATATTGTGTGGGAATTTTTATTTTGTTTTAACTATCTGATTTTAAAGTAATTAAAATAATTATTATTTAAACCATTGTTTAATTTTTTTATATTATGTATAGTTTTGGCACAGCATTTGAAAGTACTCCACTCGTAAAACAAAAATCAAACGCAATAGTAACGAGGATTTTTACAATTTAGAAATTAAATAATTTCAATTAGTAGTTAAGAAAAAATCAAATTATTAGAAACGTAAAATTAACAAGAAAAATTTAAGATTATGAAAAAGTTATTTTTAGGTGCAGCAGTAGCAATGAGTTCATTGACATTTGCACAACAATTCGGTATCAAAGCAGGAATGAATGTATCCTCTTTGTCTAAAGACGCTTCATTAAGCGATCAAAAATCTAAAATTGGTTTCAACGCAGGTGTTTTTATGAACGCTCCATTGGGATCTAACTTTAGCATCCAGCCTGAGTTACTTTATACTCAATATGGTGCGAAAGGAAATTTCACTGCTCCAGTTATAACTAGTGGTGGAATCGTAAACCAAGAATTTTCGTCTTCAACGCATTTCGATTATATCGCATTGCCAGTAATGTTTCAATATAATGCTACTCCAGCATTTTATTTAGAGGCAGGTCCGGAATTCGGTTTATCTGTAAGTGCTAAAGACAAAGTGAAAAATGAAACTACAGGGGAAACCGTTGCAGAATCAGATAACTACAAAGACAATATCAACGGATTTAATTTAGGTTTAGGTATTGGTGCAGGTTATTATTTCACACCAAAAGTAGGCTTAACAGCAAGATATGTTGCAGGTTTAACTGATGTTGCGAAAAACAGACCAAGTGGATCTGATGCTGTTAGAAACAATACTTTCCAAGTAGGATTAGCTTACAAATTCTAAGCAAAAACACTTCATATATATTATTAAGAAAGGTTGGGAATTTATTCCCAACCTTTTTAGTTTTTATTCATCTGTATAATCAGGACTTGGTCCTGCCGGAACTGGATATTCTTCGGTAAAGCAGCCAAAACAATGATTGGAGCTTCCCAAAATAATTTTAAGATTATCCATACTTAAGAATTCCAAAGAGTCAACTCCCAAATACTGTCGAAGCTCTTCAACATTCATATTGGCAGAAATCAGAGCATCTTTTGATGGCGTATCAATTCCCAAATAACATGGCGCAATAATGGGCGGCGAAACACTTCTAAAGTGAATTTCTTTCACTCCAGCATCTTTTAAAATTTTTACCAAACGTTTTGAAGTTGTACCACGAACAATTGAATCATCGATGATGACGACTCTTTTGCCTTTGATCTCGGAAACAATAGGATTCAGTTTCAAATTGACAATTCTTTCGCGCATTTCCTGAGAAGGAACAATGAAACTTCTGCCGATATATCTGTTCTTGATTAAAACCGGACGAAAAGGGATACCAGAAGCAATCGAAAAACCAATTGCAGCAGGAACGCCGGAATCTGGAACTCCGATGACGATATCTGCTTCCACTGGAGCCTGTTCCCAAATTTTCATCCCGGATTTCTCCCGAATTTCGTGAACATTAATATTTTCTAAGATAGAATCCGGACGAGCAAAATAGATATATTCGAAGGCACAAATCCTTTTTTCACAGTCTTCTCTCACAAGAAAACTTTTTAAACCTGTTTCATTTTCACTCGTGTAAACAATTTCTCCAGGTAAAATATCGCGAACATATTGCGCTCCAACTGCGTCTAAAGCAACAGATTCGGAGGCAGCAACGAATGTTTTCTCATCAATTGCTCCTAAAACCAAAGGACGGATCCCGTGAAAATCGCGAAAGGCAAAAAATTTATTGCGCGTCATTCCCACTACGGAATAAGCACCTTTTATTTTTTCCATAGTCGCTTTGATGGCGCCTCTTAAACCCAGATCAAGATTTTTCTGGATCAAACGCAAAATGACTTCTGAATCTGAAGTTGCTTTAAAGACAACACCTTCTGCTTCCAGTTCTTTTTTAAGTTCGTCTGCGTTGGTTAAATTCCCGTTATGCGCGATGGAAAGGATGATCTGATCATATTCATTTTTAGCAAAGAAGGGCTGAAAATTATATTTTTTCTTATCGCCTGCAGTCGTATATCTTGTATGACCGATGGCAGAATTCCCCATGAAGGTTTCTGGATTTCGAATTTCTTTAAAAACATCGAGAACCAAACCTTCATCTTTAATATTAAAAATTTTTCCGTTTTTCATAACAGAAATTCCGCATGCTTCCTGACCCCTGTGTTGAAGGGCAAAAAGACCAAATTGCGAAAGGGAAAATGTATCTAGATCATTATCAGAATACAGACCAAAAATCCCGCATTCCTCAGAAGGAGCATCAAAAGGATCTTCTGTTTTAAGCAGATTTCTGCCGTACGGTCGTTCTTTGAACTGGTTTAAATAATCTTCTCTGTGTTGGCGTAAATCTTTCATTTTTTACTTTTCCTAACAAAAATTTATTTGTGTAATACTTTTTTTAATCTTTCGTAGATCTCAACATAAGCTTCGGTGACTTCGCCCAAATCGCGTCTAAATCGGTCTTTGTCGAGTTTCTTCATGGTATCTTTATCCCAAAGTCGGCAAGTATCTGGGGAGATTTCATCAGCTAAAATAATTTTGCCGTTTGAATCTTTACCCAATTCTATTTTGAAATCGATGAGGATGATATTCATCTGATCAAAAAGGTCAATTAAAATATCATTTATGTCTGATGATAATTCGTACATTTCATCGAGTTCGTCATAAGTTGCGGCACCCAGGAAAACGGCGTGATGATCATTAATAAGAGGATCTCCAAGATCATCTCTTTTATAACAAAGATCGAAAATGGTTACGGGAGATTTTATTCCTTCCTCCACACCTAATCTTTGCGCCATACTTCCAGCCGAATAATTGCGAACCACCATTTCCAGAGGAATGATATTTACTTTTTTAACGAGTTGTTCTCTTTCATCTAATTTTTTGATGAAATGGGTTGCGATTCCTTTCGTGTTCAAATATTCGAAAATCAGTGTGGTAATCGCGTTGTTCATTTCTCCTTTGAGATCTACACTTCCTCTTTTTTGTGCGTTGAAAGCGGTTGCATCATCTTTGAAACGGACAATCACTTCATTGGGATTATCAGTTTCGAAAACTTGCTTTGCCTTTCCTTCATAAAGCATTGCTCCTTTTGTCATTTTTACTTTTTATTAAATTTTATTTCTATTAAATTTTTACTAAAATCCCTGTAAGAACTGCAATACCAAAACTTAGCAAAGTTCCTATCAGGACGTACTCTGTGAGTTTTCTCTGTTTCGCTTCGGCAAGATCACTGAATCGGAAAACCGATTTTGCGGCGATCATAAATCCAACTCCTTCCCAATGATTCACCAAAATAAATACAAAAACCAAAAGTCGTTCTAAGATACCGATATATTTACCCGCATTTACGAGAGATTCGGTTTGTAATTTACTGTGTTCTATGGTGATGGGCGTCCAAATTGAGATAATGGTCTTGATCAATATCGAAGACGGAACTGATAAAAAGACGAACGCGGTGAACAATTTTAAATTTTCCGGATTAAAGAAATCTTGCCATTTAAAATAGGGAAAATAGAAAATCGAAACGGCTCCAATTACTACTATATGTGCGATCTGATCAATAAAAAACCAGGTTCTTTTCGTTTTCGGCGTTTGAAATTTCAATTTTGCCCAATCGATTAAAAAGTGAGTTACCCCGATAATTAAAGCGATCCACCATAAGTTAAAATTCCATAAAAATAAGAAGGCAAGTGCGGTATGCAGTAGAATATGGATGTATAAATAGATACTTCCGCCTTTTTTTTGCTCCTTATCAGCGACCCAAGAATTAGGCTGAAGAATAAAATCTCCTAATAAATGTGCCAATATGAGAGGGATGAAAATCATTTATAATTCTGCTATTTTCTTTCTAAAAAATTGGTCGGTTTCCTGCAACAATTCAAAATTAGCTCTTTTAATTCTTTGACTAACTGAAGATTGTGTGATATTGAGTTCTTTTGCGAGTTCTTCCTGGGTTAAAGCTGGATTTCGCAATAACTGGTGAATAATCTCCGCAGTTGCGGCGGTCCAGTTATCAAAATCGATTGAAGCCCATCTGAAAAGAATGTTCAAATCGCGCTTCACCTTTTCATTTTCTGTTTGTATCGCTAATGTTCTTCCCTGAGATTTAATTTCAGTCAACAACCGCCCGGAATTTACATAAGCGGACCCATTGGATTCAGTAATTTTCTCCGATTGAAAAACTTCATTTCCGATTCCGATGGCAAGACGAACATCTAAATTCTCAAAACTTCGAATGAGCGATTTTAATAACAATGCTTTGTGAAATACTTCATCAACACTGCATTTTAACTGAAATTCGTCACCGCGATATACTTCCCAATTTTGTGGTGTAGCAGACCATGACCCCAATAAATCCTTTAGCTTGGGGAGCCATAATTCGCTTTGGGAATTTTGAGAATTGATAATATCTCCGGTAATAATCGCGATCATGTTACAAATATAAGCAATAATCCTTATAAATTCAAAATATAAGGTAAACACCTAATAAATTTCCGCTTTCAATAAGTATAAAATATAATCAAATCTACTAATAATGCCCGATTATAAGCAAATTAACTTATATTATAATTTATATTTAGAGTGAATATTATTTAAAATATTCGACTCCGTTTTTAAAGATATTATGATAATTCGCAGTTGGAATATTTTTCATTAAACCTTCTGCATATCTTTCCGGATGACCCATTCTACCAAATATTTTTCCAGATTTAGAAGTAAGACCTTCAATTCCGAACAGTGAGTTATTTGGATTGAACGGCATTCCGTGTGCAATCTTTCCGTCGTGATCAATATATTGCGTTGCAATCTGTCCGTTTTCGTACAATTCCTGAATCACCTTCTCCGAAGCCATAAATCGTCCTTCACCGTGCGAAATCGGAATCGTGAACACTTGGTCTTTCATTCCTTTTAACCAAGGAGAATCGTCATTGATGACTCTCACATCAACCATTTGAGAAATATGACGTCCGATTGCGTTATGTGCTAAAGTCGGCGAATCTGCATCTAAATCCCGAATCTCACCATAAGGCAACAAACCAGATTTTACCAAGGCCTGAAAACCGTTACAGATTCCGAGAATCATACCGTCGCGTTCCAATAATTGATGAACTGCATTTTTCATCTTCTCATTTTTCAAAACATTAACGATGAATTTTGCCGAACCGTCGGGTTCATCTCCGGCAGAAAAACCACCCGATAAAACTAAAATTTGAGACTGATTAATTTCCGAAATCCAGGCATCTAAACTTTCATTTAAAAGTTGATGATTGAGATTTATTAAGGGCAATCCTGAAACTTCAGCACCTTCTTTTCGAAAGGCGTTTTGAGTTTCATATTCACAATTTGTTCCTGGGAAAATCGGAGCAAAAACTTTCGGTTTCGCTAAATTGTGTTTTAAGATATGAATCGTTCGCGGACGAATTGAATTCAATTTTGAATCAATTTCAACAACCATTTTTAATTTTTCTTTAGTTGGAAAAAGTTCTTCAAAAGTTCCTCTCCACACTTCAAGTAGTTTTTCGATATTAAATTCAAAACCACTGATTTTCAATATATTTGAATTTTTAACTTCACCAATAACTTGAAGTAAATTATTTTCTAAAACCTCTGAACTTTCGATTATTAAACTTCCAATATTCTTTGTTAAAAGTAAATCTTCATCTACTTTAATCTCTGCTCCAAGGTGATTACCAAAACTCATTTTCGCTAAGGCAACTGAAACTCCACCCTCTTTAATCGTCTTAACCGAAACAATCTTTTTCGACTTAATATTCTCAAATATAAAATCAAAGATCTGTTTCAAATCTCCGTAATTCGGCAATCCATTTTCTTGCGAAATATGGTTGAATAAGTATAATTTATTTCCGGCCTTTTTGAACTCAGGTGAAATGATATTTTTCTTTTCTCCGTTCGCACAAGCAAACGAAATCACGGTCGGTGGAACGTGAATGTCCTGGAAACTTCCACTCATTGAATCTTTACCTCCAATCGCAGCCAATTCAAAATTCATTTGCGCATCATAAGCACCAAGTAGAGAAGCTAAGGGTTTTCCCCACTTCTCCGGCTGATTTCCTAACTTCTCAAAATACTCCTGGAAACTCAAACGGATGTTTTTATAATCTCCACCCATCGCAACAATCTTAGCCACACTTTCAACAACCGCATTGGCAGCGCCAACCAACGAGTTTTGAGACGATATATCAGCATCAAATCCCCAAGAGGCCAAAGACACTGTTTCGATATTTTTAGCATTTAAAATAGGCAGCGTTTGTACACTTCCTTCCATTTCGGTCAACTGATGTTTTCCGCCAAATGGCATTGCGACAGAAGTTCCGCCTACAGAAGCATCGAACATTTCTGCCAAACCTTTTTGGGAGGCGACATTTTTACTGGAAAGTATGTTGAAGAAATTATCTTCATTGAACTTTATAATCTCATTTTCAATTGGTTGCAAGTGTGAAACTTCAGCATGCTGCGTTTTTGCACAACCATTGGTATCTAAAAAGGCTCGGCTTAAATCAACGATTTTATTTCCCTGCCAGAACATTTGCATTCTACCAGAATCGGTTACTTTAGCAACTTCTACGGCTTTTATATTTTCTTTTTCACAGAACCTGATGAATTTTTCTTTGTCTTTCGCTTCAATAACGACTGCCATTCTTTCCTGGGATTCAGAAATCGCCAATTCAGTTCCATTTAAACCTTCATATTTTAAAGGCAAGATGTCAAGGTTAATTTCAAGTGAATCAGCAATTTCGCCAATTGCAACTGAAACTCCGCCTGCACCAAAATCGTTTGATTTTTTAATTAAAGTTGTGACTTCACGCTTTCTGAAGAGTCTTTGGATTTTACGTTCTTCAACTGCATTTCCTTTCTGAACTTCAGTTGACAAAGTATGAATCGAGGTTTCATCCTGAACTTTAGAACTTCCACTTGCACCACCTACTCCGTCTCTTCCGGTTGCGCCACCTAATAAAATAACGAGGTCGCCATTTTGTGGTTGCTCTCTTTTAACCCAATCTTTTTTAACGGCTCCAACCACAAAACCGACTTCCATTCGTTTTGCTTTATAACCATCGTGGTAAATTTCATTCACAGAAGTCGTGGCTAAACCGATTTGATTTCCATAAGAAGAATAACCGTTTGCGGCTTGTTTCGTAATCGTTCGTTGCGGAAGTTTTCCGGCTAAAGTTTCAGAAATCGGTTCTAAAACATTGGCTGCTCCGGACAAACGCATCGCTTGATACACGAAAGCACGACCAGACAACGGATCACGGATTGCACCTCCTAAACAAGTTGACGCACCACCAAAAGGTTCAATTTCAGTTGGATGATTATGAGTTTCATTTTTAAACAACAAATACCATGGTTCTTTCTTTCCATCGAATTCAGCTTCAATTTCAATCGTACAGGCATTTATTTCATCTGAAACGACAAGGTTTTCCAATTTACCTGTTTTATGAAAATATCTTGCACAAACAGTCGCTAAATCCATTAACGAAACCGGTTTTGCTTCACGGCCCAAGAACTTTCTCTTCTCTAAATAATCATTAAAAATCGTTTCTAAAGTAGATTTAAAAGAATCATTAAACTGAATATCAGTCAGTTCAGTTTCGAAAGTCGTATGTCGGCAATGGTCGCTCCAATACGTGTCGAGAACTTTCAATTCTGTTTCGGTTGGATTTCTATTTTCGGTTTTAAAGTAATTTTGAATAAATTCTAAATCATCAATATCTAAGGCAAAACCGTGATGGTCATAAAACGCTTTTAATTCCTCTGCAGAAAAATCATTGAAACCTTCATGAACAATAACCGGATCAGGAGTTTCTTCCGCCGGAATTTCTAATTTTGATAAATCTTTAACTTGAGATTCAACCTTATTAATCAAATGATTTTTAATGGTTTCAACTTCAGATTCAGAAACTCCGAATAATTCGATGAGTTTTCCACTTCTTACTTTACCGTTTTCATTTTCAGTCAATAAGGCAATACATTGTTGTGCTGAATCTGCACGCTGATCATATTGTCCGGGTAAAAATTCGGTTGCGAAATGAATGCTTCTCGCCGGATTTTCTTCATGTAAAATATCGGTCACCGGATCTACAAAAGTACTGTTGATGACTTTTGAAAACTCATTGTCATTAACACCAAAAACATCATAAACATTATAGACTTTAACATCTTTAATAGTCGGAACAATATTTTTTATTTCATTAAAAACCTGAGGACTTTCAACATCGAAAATTCCTTTTTTTTCTACGAAGATTCTTTTTTTCATTTTTAATTTTTATAATAGGTTTTCAGCCTATTCTTTATTAAAGCGTCCTTTCAGGACTTTATAAGATTCATTTACTTGACAAAAACTATAAAAAAAATGCAGCCAAAAAGACTGCATTATTTATTTATACTTTAAGGTCGGCTTTCAACCCGATTAGGTCGGCATACTTTTGCAAAATTGGATTTACCTCATTTTCAATAAACTCCTGCGTCTGAATCGGCGCAAATCCGATGAAGTTTTTCGGGTCTAGCACTTCCATCAATTTCGATTTATCCAGTTTTAAGGAATGATCATTTAAAATTCTTTCGAGCAAGTCGTTTTCTTTTCCTTCTTCTTTCACCTTTTTTGAGGCTTCCATGGAATGCACGCGGATGGTTTCATGAATTTCCTGACGGTCACCGCCGGCTTTCACTTCTTCCATAATGATATATTCGGTCGCCATAAACGGAAGTTCTTCCATAATATGTTTCTGAATTCTATTTTCATAAACCACGATTCCGTTCATGATATTATTCCAAATCATCAGAATAGCATCAATTGAAAGAAACGCTTGGGGAATAGTTAATCTCTTATTGGCAGAATCATCCAAAGTTCTTTCAAACCATTGTGTAGACGCGACCATTGCTGAACTTGTTGATAGTGACATCACGAATTTTGCCAAAGCGCCTATTCTTTCCGAACGCATTGGATTTCGTTTGTAAGCCATCGCAGAAGATCCAATTTGATTTTTCTCGAAAGGTTCTTCAATTTCTTTTAAATTCTGTAAAAGCCTTAAATCATTGGTGAATTTATGTGCAGATTGCGCAATATTAGAAAGCAATGCCACTACTTTTGCATCAATTTTTCTATCGTAAGTTTGTCCTGAAACTCCAAACACTTTATCAAAACCAAAACGTTTAGAAAGTTCTTTATCTAAATGTTTTACTTTGGTATAATCGCCATCAAACAATTCTAAAAAACTTGCAGCTGTTCCGGTTGTTCCTTTTACGCCTCTAAATCTTAAAGTTTCGATGAAAAACTCTAATTCTTCAAAATCTAAGACTAAGGATTGTAACCATAAAGTGGCACGTTTTCCAACAGTTGTTAACTGTGCCGGTTGATAATGGGTAAATCCTAAGGTTGGTAAATCTTTATATTGAAGAGCGAAATCAGCCAGATTTTTCATCACGTTGACCAATTGTTTTCTGATCAACAAAAGACCATCGCGCATTTGAATGAGATCTGTATTATCTCCAACAAAAGCCGAAGTTGCACCGAGATGTATAATTCCTTTTGCTAAAGGAGCAGCGTCGCCATAGGTGTGAACATGCGCCATTACGTCATGACGAAATCTCTTTTCATATTCCGCAGCTTTGACATAATCAATGTCTTCAGCATTTTCTTTAAGTTGAGCGATTTGCTCCTCGGAAATGTCAAGTCCTAAATCTTTCTCGATTTCAGCGAGTGATATCCATAGTTTTCGCCAGTTTCGGAACTTATTATTGGGGGAGAAATTATAGAGCATTTCTTCACTCGAATAGCGTTCTTCAAGAGGATTTTTGTAGGAATTCATTTTAAATCTTTAAGGACACAAAAGTAATATTTTAAGAGGAGAAATAAAAGTTAATCAATCTTAAATAAAATTTATTTGTTAATATCTTATTTAAAGCATCATTAAAAATTGTTGATTTTTTGAAAAATGGTCAATTAAATGATTAAATTTAAAAATTAGACTCTAAAGAAATGAATATAGATTTTATAATTATTGGCGCAGGTTCCTCCGGATGTGTCTTGGCGAATCGGTTGAGTGAGAATCCAAAAAATTCTGTGTTGTTGATAGAAGCCGGTGGAAAACCGAGTTTTTTATCTAAAATTCCGGGTTGGTACAGTTTATTAAACCGCAGTAAAATGGACTGGGCTTTTTCAACCGAACCCCAAAAATTTGTCAATGATCGAAAAATTTATATTCCACGAGGAAAATCTTTAGGCGGTTCGACTGCCACTAATGCAATGGCTTACGTCCGCGGAAACTCGAAAGATTATGATGATTGGCAAGCACAAGGAAATAGAGGCTGGAATTACGAATCGGTTCTACCTTACTTCAAAAAATCTGAAAATAATCACTCCTTTAATAATGAATTTCATGGCAAGGATGGAGAACTGAATGTTTCTTTGAGAAAAGAATACAACAAATCGACTTACCAATTTATTGAAGCCTGTAAAGAAAACGGCTTAAAATTTAATGAAGATTATAACGGTGAAAAACAGGAAGGCTCTTCATTTTTACAATTCACCATTGACAAAAATATTCGTCAAAGCACGTATGAAGCATTTTTAAAACCCATATCTGATCGGACAAATTTAACCATCAAAACAAAAACTTTCGTAAAAAGAATTTTAATTGAAAATGGAAAAGCGATTGGAGTAGAAATTTACACCGGCAAAAACACCTCTGAAAAAATATTTTGCAATAAAGAAGTCATTCTTTGTGCGGGTGCTATTCAATCGCCACAGCTTTTAAAAGTTTCTGGAATTGGTCCAAAAGAGGAACTGAAAAAATTTAATATCGATTTAATTAAAGATTTACCCGCTGTTGGCGAAAATTTGAAAGACCACGTCTGGACTGGAACCAGTGATTTCAGTAATGTAAATGGGTTAAATACTATCATTAAAAAAACGGGTTTCGTCAATAACTTATTTCAGTATTTTCGAAAAAAGGAATCTTTGCTGAACCACTCTATCATTGAAACGACGTCCTTTTTTAAGTCTTCAGAAGACAAAGAAATTCCAGATCTGCAATTTCATTTTTCGCCTTTACATATGGGAAATGATTACAAAGCGGATCTCTACAATCCTTTTTCACTTCCGCTAACGAATGGTTATACTATTTTGGCAATTTTATTGCATCCAGAGAGTTCAGGTTTTGTAGGGTTACAATCCAGTGACAGCAGAGTTCCACCGATTATTCAACCTAATTTCTTATCTGAAGAAAACGACGTTAAACGATTGTTGATCGGCTTAAAAAAAGCAATGGCAGTTTTGGATTCGCCGAGTTTTGATAATGTAAGACTAAGCAAAATGAATTGGCCCGCAAGAAATTCATCTGATGAAGTCTTGATCGAGCACCTTAAAAAAACATTAGAAACACTTTACCATCCTGTTGGAACCTGCAGAATGGGAAACGGTGAAAATTCTGTCGTAAATGACCAATTAAAGGTTCACGGCATTGAAAATTTGAGAATTGCAGATGCTTCAATTATGCCAGATATTATTTCGGGAAATACGAATGCTGCATGTATCATGATCGGTGAAAAGGCCGCAGATTTTATATTAAAAACAAATTGATTCTCAGAAATTTAAAATAATATTAGACTAAATTTACTTCAAATTATAAATAAAAAATAATGGATTTTCAAAATATTTTAGCAAATCAGCGGGATTTCTTTAACACTCAGAAAACTAAAAGTCTGAAATTCAGAAAAATGTACTTAGAAAAACTGAAAGAAGTGCTTCTAAAAAATGAGGAATTATTGTGTGATTCGATCTATAAAGATTTCGGAAAATCTAAATTTGACACGTACACGACAGAAATTTCCTTTGTTATCAAGGATATCGACTATTTTTTGAATAATTTAAAATCTTTAGCGAAACCTAAAAGTGTCCGAACTAATTTAGCCAATCAATTTGGCTCCAGTAAGATTTATTCAGAACCACTTGGTTGTACTTTGGTGATCGGGGCGTGGAATTATCCTTTACAACTCTCACTTTCACCAATGGTTGCAGCTCTCGCAGCTGGTAATACGTGTATCGTGAAGCCAAGTGAGATTGCAGAAAATTGCATGAAGGCAATGGCAAAAATCATCAATGAAAATTTTCCGAAAGAATATTTGTTCGTTGCAGAAGGCGGCGTAGAAGAAACCACTGAAATTCTAAAATTAAAATTCGACAAAATATTTTTTACAGGAAGTCCCAAAGTCGGAAAGATCATTTATGAAGCTGCAGCAAAACATTTAACACCCGTCGTCTTAGAACTGGGCGGAAAAAGTCCGGCAATTGTAACTTCTTCTGCTAACTTTGAGGTTGCTGCAAAGAGAATTGTATGGGGGAAATTTCTGAATGCGGGTCAAACCTGTGTCGCACCGGATTATATTTTGGTTGATGAAAAAGTAAAGGACAGTTTTTTGGATTCCTTAAAATCTTACATTCAGAAATTCAATTATCAAGCAGATTCTAAGGAGTATACGCAAATTATTAACGATCGGAATTTTGAAAGACTTACCAAATTAATCGATCAGGATAAAGTGTTCTTTGGTGGAAAAACGGATGCCGCAAAAAGATTTATCGAACCGACGATCCTTCAAAATGTTACCTGGAATGATGCAGTGATGCAGGAAGAAATCTTTGGACCCATTTTACCGGTTTTGACTTTTAAAAATTTCAATGAAGCTTTAATTCAGATCGCTGCACAGGAAAAACCCCTTTCTGCCTATTTATTTACTGCCAGTTCTGAAGAAAAAGAAAATTTTATTTCTAAAATTTCTTTTGGTGGTGGTTGTATTAACGATGTCGTGATGCATTTAAGCAATGATTATCTGCCATTTGGCGGCGTTGGAAATTCCGGAATTGGAAATTATCACGGAAAATTTGGCTTCGACGCATTTTCTCATCAGAAATCAATTTTGGATCGTGCAACCTGGGCAGAACCGGATTTTAAATATCCACCTTACACAGACAAAAAATTAAACTGGATCAAAAAACTATTATAAAAAAAAGTCTCGTCATTTATTTGACGAGACTTTTTTATAATTATGATTTCGGAGACCATTCCTTAAAGAATGCTTTGGTCTTTTCTAAACTGTATCCTTTTCCATCTTCTAAAACCGAGCTGTCCTGCGTATGAATGAGTTTTCCATTTTGATCTAAAACCAGGAAAACAGGATAGCCAAATTTTGCTCCGGGATTATCATATTTTGCGAAAACTTTCACATTTTTATTTTCCGGCGAATAATTCAAATGATAGTACACGTAATTTTGATCAACTACTTCCTTTAATTCCGGCGTAGTTTGGACGTAATTATTGAATCGCAAACACCAAATACACCAGTTTCCACCGGCTTGAATCATGACGTTCTTATTTTCTTTCTTTGCCTGTTTAACCAATTCTGCGATTTTAGCTTCAGCATTTTCCTTGTCGTTGTAAGGTTTCGGGAGCTTTGCGATCTCGGCTGCAGCAGCTTTTTTCTTTGCTTCTAAAATAGCAGTGCTGTCAACTTTTACAATCAGCGATTTATCTTTAACATTGTTTTGAGTTTTTAGTTGATCAGTTTTTTGCGAACATGCCAAACTAGTGATCAGCAATGACGAAAAAGCGAGAACCTTGAAATTCATATCAATCATTCTTTTTATATTATTTATTCGTCGCAAATTAACAAAAATAGAGCCAACGATAAACTTTATTATCGTTAAATTTGTAAATTATCTATGAAATTTTTATTTAAAATAATCCTGCTGTTATCACAAATTCCATTGCGGATCTTGTACCTGATTTCGGACTTTATGTTTTTTGTGATCTATCATCTTATTGGTTACAGAAGAAAAGTGGTACTTGAAAATTTACAGCATTCTTTTCCGGAAAAGTCGCCTTTAGAATTAAAAAAAATTGAGAAAAAATTTTACGTCAATTTTTGCGATTATATTGTAGAAACTTTCAAATCCTTTACCATTTCTTCTACGGAATTGCGAGTTCGGGTGCAGCACTTGAATCAGGATATATTTCAGGAGGCAAAAGCAGAAAACAAAAATGTGATTTTGCTTGCAGGTCATATCTTTAACTGGGAATGGTACAACGCTTTAGCTACCATTATCCCGCAAGAAAACAGTTTTCCTGTCTATAGAAAAGTTCAAAACAGTTTTTGGGAAGAAAAGATAAAATCGCTTAGAAACAGATTTGGGAATCAAGCTTTAGAAGCAAAAGAAGTGATCCGTCATATCTTCCGCAATCCTAATGATGGAAATTCTGTTTATATGTTTGTCGCAGATCAAACTCCACATTACTCGGAGGTTACTTATGGTTTAAATTTTCTGAATCAAAAAACCCCAGCTTTTGTTGGATACGATAAACTTTCGACGAGGATCGATCTGGCGTTTGTTTTTTGTGAGATGAAGAAAGTAAAAAGGGGATATTATCAAATCAATTATTACAGAATATATCCTGACGGAGAAAAGTTTGTGGAACATGAAGTGGTGCAAAAATTTCACCGTCTGCTGGAAAACACCATTAACAAAAGACCCGACAATTATCTTTGGTCGCACAGAAGATGGAAATATCAAAACGCGATTAAAATCATGGGTTCTTAATTTGCAAATTTATTTTGATCAATCATTAATTTTTAAATCTTGAATTTAGCAATCGTCATATTAAACTGGAATGGAAAAAGTTGGTTAGAAAAGTTTCTTCCCAATGTTATTTCAAACTCTGTAAACACTAATATTTTTGTTATTGACAATGCATCAACAGATGATTCTGTTTCTTTTTTAAAAGAGAATTTTCCGAGCGTAAAAATTGTTCAAAACGAAAAGAATTACGGATTTGCAGGCGGTTACAATGAAGGTTTAAAAGAAATTGACAGCGAAATTTATTGTCTTTTAAATTCTGATGTTGAAGTCACTGATAACTGGATCTCTCCGGTTATAAATTTATTTCAAAGTGATTCCACAATTGCGGCCATTCAACCTAAAATTTTAGATTATAATCGAAGAAATTATTTCGAATTCGCAGGAGCTGCAGGTGGTTTCATTGATAATTTGGGATTTCCCTATTGCCGTGGAAGAATTTTTGAAAACATTGAAACAGACAAAGGACAATACGACGATGAAACCGAAATTTTCTGGGCTTCAGGTTGTTGTTTCTTTATCCGATCGGAAGATTTTTGGGCTCAAAATGGTTTTGATGAAAGATTTTTTGCGCATCAGGAGGAAATCGATCTTTGCTGGCGTTTGAAAAATTCGGGAAAGAAAATATTTTACACAGGAAAATCTACAATTTATCATGTTGGAGGCGGAACTTTAAATAAACAAAACCCACAGAAAACTTTTTTAAACTTCAAGAATAACCTTTCAATGCTTTTGAAAAATCTTCCACTTGCAACTTTATTTTGGTTGATCCCATTTCGTATGGTTTTAGACGGATTCGCAGGAATTTATTTGGGTTTGACGAATAGTTTCGCTCATTTCTGGGCAGTTATCAGAGCACACGGAAGTTGGTACGGACAATTTGCAGGAACGTTAAAGCTTCGTGGTAAAAATCAGAATAAAGACTATTATCATTCAAAATGGTTAATATTTAAACATTTCCTTTAATCATTCGTAAAAATTCAACTTATATCCAATTCTTCTGATAAATTTATCTAAATTTATATCACCGATATGAAAATAGATATTTACTTTATCCTGACCATTGCTGTAACTGTAACCCTAATTTTGGGTTTACTCATTTACTTTTTTCAGCATAGATTTTTCTTTCAACCGGAGAAATTGGCGCCAGATTTTAAATTTGCTTATGACAATTTGAAAGCCGAGGAAAGAACCGTAGAAACTGAACCCGGCGCACAAATTAATTATCTCCATTTCCTCGTAGATCATCCGAAAGGAGTTGTGATTTATTTGAAAGGTAATACCAAAAGCATCAAAGGTTGGGGAAAATTCGCAATTGATTTTACAAGACTCGGCTACGAAGTAATTATGATGGATTATCGTGGATTCGGGAAAAGTACGGGAAAAAGAACGGTCGAAGCGATGAAACGTGATTCCCAGTTCATTTATGATATCGCTAAAAAAGAATATTCCGAGGATAAAATTATAGTTTATGGTCGATCGCTCGGTTCTGGATTTGCGGCAAGACTGGCTGCAAAAAATAATCCTCGAATGTTGATCCTCACTTCTCCGCTCTACTCGCTTTTGCGGACTATTCACCGTTATCTTCCTTTTATGCCTGCAAAACCTTTTCTTCGTTATAATATTCCGACTTTTCATTATCTAAAAAATGTTCGTTGCCCTATTAAAATTATTCACGGTAGCGACGATAATTTAGTTCCCATAAAAACTGCAATCGACCTGTCTGAAATTAATCCAAAACTGACGAGACTTTACGTAATTTTAGGAGCAGGTCATATTAATATTCATCAGTTTGAAGAATACCATCGCGTGATGGAAGAAATTTTTGAGGAGCGAAAAGTTTTTATCGATATGGATAAAACAAGTATGAATGAAAGCCACAGGAAAAATTAGTTTTCATAAATTTGCATCATGTCGGAAATCCTAAAATACTTTCAGGAAAAAGTAGTTTTTTTACCAGTCATTTTACCGAATCAACACCAATTCGACTTTGAAAAAGATTTCGAGGAATATTTCTGGGAAACACCGTTTGATGGAACGATCAATGTGCTTCATTTCAAAATTAAAAATCCAAAAGGTGTTCTTCTCTATTTTCACGGAAACTCGGCCAACCTTCATCGATGGGGGAAAATTGCCGGTGAATTTACAGAATTTGGGTATGATGTTTTGGTAATGGATTATCGTGGTTACGGGAAAAGTTCCGGTCCCAGAAATGAAGATCTGCTCTATTCCGACGCTCAGTTTTTCTATAACTTTGCAAAGAAGATTTATGGAGAAGAAAAGATGGTCGTTTACGGGAGAAGTTTAGGTGGTGTTTTTGCCTTAAAAGTTGCTGCTGATAATCTGCCAAAAGCTTTGATTTTGGAAGCTACATTTTTTAATTTGCAGGATATAGTAAACCGTTGGTTACCAAAAAAGGTGACCGATCGCGTTTCTCCAACGATGACTTATCATTTTATGTCCAACGAAATTATACCACGAGTAAAAGTTCCTCTGTATCATTTCCACGGAACAAAAGATAAGGTCGTTCCGCTAAAATCCGGCAAAAAATTATTTGAAGTTTTTGAAAAGTCACAACCAAAAATAGAAAAAAAATTCATCGAAATTTCTGGTGCAAATCATGATGACTTAGCTTCATTTGAAGAATTCATAAATGAAATAAAAAACATTCTCTCCTGAAAAAAACAACTTTCCGAATTTAAATAATATCTAAAAAAATGATAAAAAATTGATTGATTTCTGCGCCATTGATTTTGAAACTGCAACTCACGAAAGAAATTCTGCGTGCGAGATGGGAATTTGCGTCGTTGAAAATGGCGTGATAGTTAAAACACAAACCTGGCTTATTAAACCTCCAAGTTTCCCTTATTTTCACCCGAGAAACATTGATGTTCATGGGATCACTCCTAAAGAAGTTCAAAACGCACCCACTTTTGAAGAGATCTGGCACGAAGCCGAAAACCTGATGTACGGAAATCTGATGATCGCTCACAACGCTGGTTTCGATGCGGGAGTTTTGCGAAGCTGTCTGGATTATTATGGTTTTTTTAAACCGAAAATTAATTACTTATGCAGTATCTCTTTAGCGAAAAAATCCTGGAAAGATCTACCAAAATACGGACTTAAATCTTTGGCTGAACAGCATAATATCCAATTCAACCACCACAGAGCGGGAGCTGACGCGGAAGTTTGTGCAAAAATATCGCTGCTTGCCTTTGAGAGATTAATGCTGACGAGAAATGAAGAGGTAAATGAGGTTATGAAAAAAAATCTAAAAATTCTATAATCAGGAAACTTAATTACTCAGAACCTGGGCAACTAAATTAAATTTTGGAATTTCTATTTCTAAAGTATCATTGGTCAGTAGATGGCTGCAAAAATAAGTTCCCGACATATTTCCAACACCGGATCTGAGATTGACATTTGAAAAATATTTAAAAGATTCTCCCGGGTGAATTTCGGGAGTTAAACCGATCACCCCATCTCCCATCACTTCAGTAAATCCAAAACCAACGTCATAGATCAACCATTTTCTTCGCAGAAACTTAATGGGAAAGTCGCTTAAGTTTTCGATCGTAATGTGATAACGAAAAATAAAACGGTTTTCTGAGGGAAAACTGTTTTTAACGTCATATTCTGGAACAACGGAAACCTTAATATCGAATGTAGTTGCAGAAAACATATTGGTTATTTTTTTTTATTGAATACAAAAATCCCGCCTTTAATTAGCGGGATTGTGAATATTTTAGAAATATTTTAAATAAATTTTACAATTCAAGCGCTTTTCTTTCGTCGCCATCCATTAAGAATTGTACCGGGTTATCGATCGCTTCTTTCACGGCTACTAAAAATCCTACAGATTCTTTACCATCAATGATTCTGTGATCATAAGATACCGCCAGATACATCATTGGGCGAATTACAACCTGTCCGTCAATCGCCATCGGTCTTTGAAGAATATTGTGCATTCCCAAAATTGCAGACTGCGGCGGGTTAATAATTGGCGTAGACATCATCGATCCGAAAGTACCACCATTCGTTAATGTAAAAGTACCCCCTGTCATTTCATCAATCGTAATTTTACCATCTCTTACTTTTTCAGCAAGGGATTTGATGTTTGCTTCAACAGCTCTGAAAGTCATATTCTCAGCATTTCTAAGAACCGGAACCATCAAACCTTTTGGTCCTGAAACCGCAATTGAAATATCGCAGAAATCGTAATTAATTTTGTAATCTCCATCGATAGAAGCATTTACGTCAGGATACATTTGCAACGCTCTAGTAACTGCTTTTGTGAAGAAAGACATAAATCCTAAACCGATACCGTGTTTTTGCGAAAATTCTTCTTTATATTGTTTTCTAATTCTGAAAATTTCAGACATGTCGACTTCATTAAAGGTAGTCAACATTGCAGTTTCGTTTTTCACAGAAACCAATCTTGCTGCGATTTTCCTTCTTAAAACTGAAAGTTTTGTAGTGCTTGAACCTCTTGATCCTGTTGTAGAAGAAGCAGATCCCATTGCTGCAACAGAGGCAGTTTCGGCATCATCTTTTGTAATTCTACCATCTCTTCCGGAACCTGAAACTTGCGCAGTGTCAATTCCTTTTTCGTCCAAAATTTTCTTAGCTGCGGGAGAAGGAGTTCCCGATGCATAACTTGTAGCAACTGGCTTTTCTTCTTTTTTAGCTTCCTGAACGATCGCTGGTTTTTCAACAACCTTTTTTTCTGCTTGTGGAGCCTCGGCATTTTCCGTTTTTGGAGCAGCTGAACTATCCGGTTTCGCAGCCGCAGTATCGATCAAACAAACAACTTGTCCCACCTGTACCACTTCACCTTCTTCCGCTTTTAAAGTGATAACACCACTTTGTTCTGCAGGAAGTTCCAGCGTTGCTTTATCGGAATCAACTTCAGCGATCGGTTGATCTTTTTCTACAAAATCGCCGTCTTTTACCAACCAAGATGCGATTTCAACTTCTGTGATGGATTCTCCCGGCGACGGGACTTTCATTTCTAATATTGACATCGTTAATATTTTTGTTTATTATTTTAAATCTTTTAAAAATTGCTCCGGAATAAATCCTATTAATACTGGAATTTGTTTTTTTTCCAGAACGGTAAATTTCCAGTTTTTTAAGTCAGTGGAATTTGCGACCGCTGTTTTGTCCGTATCTATTAAGAAATATCCCGTTTTATCGTTATATTTCACATGTTCATCACCAAAAGATTTTTGCAAAGCAGCCAGCAAATCATCTTTGTTTAGATCAGCTTCATTAAATTTCATTTCCAGTTTTTGTTGAAAATCGATCTTCACAAATTTCTTTTCTTTCTGATCAATAATTTTATCACTTACCACTATATTTTCTGGAGTTACGAAATGAAAATCAATTTCCGGTGAATTGAACATGGCGTTCATTTTTTCAACCAACTGCTCTTTCGAAAAGAGTTTCAAGAAATCTTCATTACCATAAAGCTGAAGTGCTTTTTCAAAATGCTTTTCTATAATTAAATTATTATAATCCCGAAACTGACTTTCAATATCAGCTTTCATGTTCTGCGCAAAAAACGGAACACAAAAAATTAAACTTAAAAATAAAAAGATTTTTTTCATTTAAAATTAAGCAGTTACTGGTCTTTTTACAGGTGCATCGTCTCGGTCAAAAACTCTGTTGATCACATTGTTCTGATTTTTCTCAAACATTTTATGACTACCAGGAGCTGGCGTTCCACTCGCAACTGCTGCAATAACCTGAATTCCTGTGTCTCTGAAATTTCTTAAAATAAAAGTCCAGGCTCCCATATTTTCTGGCTCTTCCTGAACCCAAAGAAGTTCTTTTCTATTTTTATATTTCGCGAAGATTTCTTCAATTTTGTCATTCTGAAGTGGATAAAGCTGCTCAAATCTTACCAAAGCAATATTCTCACAATTCAATTCTTCTTTTTTAGCTAAAAGTTCGTAGTAAATTTTACCTGAACATAAAACTAGTTTTTCAATTTTATCGGCATTCGCAGTAGAATCGTCGATGATCGGTTGGAATTGTCCGTTTGCAAAATCTTCTAAAGGCGAAACAACTTTCGGGTGACGAAGCAAAGATTTCGGAGTCATTACTATCAATGGCTTTCTGAAATTCCATTTTAACTGTCTTCTCAACAAGTGGAAATAGTTTGCAGGCGTTGTCGCATTGGCAACCGTCATATTTTCGTTTGCAGCAAGCGTTAAAAATCTTTCCAGTCTGGCGGAAGAATGTTCTGCACCTTGACCTTCAAAACCATGTGGAAGCAGCATTACCAATCCATTTTGGATTTTCCATTTCTCTTCTGCGGCTACCAAATACTGGTCGATAATAATTTGTGCTCCATTCACGAAATCTCCAAATTGAGCTTCCCAAACCGTTAAAGTTTGCGGTGAAGCCATGGCATAACCATAATCAAAACCAAGCACTCCATATTCGGAAAGGTGGGAATTGTAAATATCGAAACGGCTCTCGGAAATATGTCTCAACGGAATATATTCTTCTTCTGTATCTTCTGTTTTCACAACGGCGTGACGGTGAGAGAAAGTTCCTCTCTCCACATCTTCACCGGAAATTCTTATATCATTCCCTTCTGTGAGCAAAGTCGCATAAGCTAACCATTCACCAAGTGCCCAATCCAAAGAATTGGCTTCGATCATTTTTAAACGGTTCTCAAATAGTCTTGTGATCTTAGAAATGAATTTTTTGTCTGCAGGCAACGTCGTCATTTTAATGGCGAGTTTTTTTAATTCCTCTAAATTAAATCCTGTATTGACAGGAATCTGCATCGCATCTTTTGGACTTAAAGGGAAATCTGTCCAGTCCTTGGACATAAAAATATCCATTGTATTTTTTTCAATTTCCTTTGAAGCATCATAATCTTCATCTAAAAGCTTTTTGAATTTAGATTCCATTTCTTTTAGAAGCTCATCAGAAACTACGCCTTCTTTGATCAATTCAGCTTTATAAATCTCTCTTGGATTTGGGTGTTTTGAAATCGTTTTATATAAATTCGGTTGCGTGAAACGAGGTTCATCACCTTCATTATGACCATATTTTCTATAACCTAACAAGTCGATATAAACATCTTTACCAAATTCCGAACGGAAATCTGCAGCAAATCTAATCGCGTGAACAACAGCTTCAACATCATCCGCATTTACATGCATCACTGGAGATTCGGTCACTTTTGCGATATCTGTACAATAAACTGACGAACGGGCATCTATATAATTGGTGGTAAATGAAACCTGATTATTCACGACAATATGAATCGTTCCACCTGTTTTGTATCCTTCCAAAGTCATCATCTGTGCGATCTCATAGACAATTCCCTGTCCTGCAAGAGCACCGTCACCATGAATAACGATCGGTAAAACTTTTTTGTAATCTTTGTATTTATGATCAACTTTAGCGCGGCAAATACCTTCTACCAAAGCTGCTACAGTTTCTAAGTGTGATGGATTTGGAGTTAAATTAATGATAACTTCTTCACCAGATTCTGCTTTAATAATTTTAGATGAACCTAAATGGTATTTCACGTCACCGGAAAATACATCTTCTTCGAATTCTTTACCTTCAAACTCCGAAAATATCTGTTTGTAAGATTTCCCGAAAATATTTGTCAAAACGCTTAATCTCCCGCGGTGAGCCATTCCTAACACAACCTCATCAACTCCTAATTGAGAAGAACGCGTGATCAACTGATCTAAAGCTGGAATAAGAGATTCGCCACCTTCTAAAGAAAATCTTTTTTGACCAACAAATTTGGTATGAAGATAATTCTCAAAAGCAACTGCCTGATTCAATTTTTCTAAAATCTCCGTTTTTTCCGGAACCGAAAGTTTAGGATGATTTTCATTAACGGTGATCCATTCTCTGATGAATTTTTTTTCTGCGACATTGTTAATGTGCATATACTCTGTACCGATCGATTCGCAATAAATCTTTTCAAGATGGATGATCAATTCCTGCAGCGTCGCAGCAGCACCCATTCCTGTTTCAGTTGCAGAATTAAATTTAGTATTTAAATCGCTTGATGAAAGTCCAAAATTTTCGATATCCAAAGTTGGTTCGTAGTGTCGTCTTTCTCTTACAGGATTGGTATTGGTAAACAAATGCCCTCTTTGTCTGTAAGCTTCAATTAAATTAAGAACTTTGAATTCTTTTTGAATGTCATCAGGAATTTGTGCTTTAGAAACAATTTGATTCGCAACCGGAGCCGAATTTTGCATTGATGGTGCGGAAATATTTTCCGAATCGTCTTCGCTGTAATTTTCGAGCGCAAAATCAAATCCCTGAAAAAATGCTTTCCAGGAAGGCTCTACAGAATCGGGATATTTTAAATATTGCTGATATAAGTCTTCTATTAACTGCGAATGTGCAGCATTCAGGAATGAAAATTTGTCCATTTTTTACAGATTAACTCTTTATTTTATTTAAAAGACAAATTTAGCAAAAAAAAGTGAGGTAATAAAGCTGAAGGACCTTTAAAAAACTTAAAAAAATTATCTGAAAACGGGCAGTGACAATTTAATTACCGTATTACCCTCGTCTCGTGGTTCCTCCAAAAAAGTCTGTTGCAATTCTCCACTGCGAAGCGTATCTCTTTTTGCTTTGAGAAGTAATTCCTGGATCGATTTTATTCTTCCGGCGTAGTTTCCACGGTAATAGATGACGTAGTTTTTTGAAGCATTAAGGGTTCTGAAACTGAAATTATTATCTGAAATTGAAATTCTTTTTGAAAGCGGAATCCCGTAAAAATAAGAAACTTCTTTGTCTTTGAAATTATCGGCGTCGGTGATCAGTATTGGTTCTCCGTATTCATCGCTTTTCTTCGCCAAATCCATTTTCACATAATTCAGCACTTTGTTATGAGTGATGATAATATTTTTAAAGAGCGCATTTTTATCATTTTTAGAATTTACACTAATTCCCAAAAGCAACTGGCCTTCCTGATTCTCCACCATCAAACTGTCGAATTTTAACCTTTCACGTTGTTTATCTTTATCCACTTTATTACCCAGCATACTGTATAAATTTTTCATGCTTGCATTGATCTGATCTGCAATATAATCCTCGGTCAGTAAATTTAGAGAACGTTTTAAAAATGGTTGTTTCGGAGTTTGAATGTACCAAACAATTTTAGTTTTCTCGTGATCGGCTACGAATTTTACATCAATCAGATAAGGATTGCTTTGCTTGCCTTCGAATAAACGGTAACGTAATGTTTTGTTGGGATTTGCATATCTTATAAAGAGATCTCCCGAAATATTTTCGTTTTTTTTATCGTGAAAAGTCATGGCACTTCCCTGCCCTTCGTAAGGCGTGAAATACTCAAAAGACAATTGATCATTTTTACTGAAGAAGGAATTCCAACTGCTGAAATTCTGGAGATTATTAAATTGAGGAAATACTTTTTCTACAGGATAATTAATTTCTTTTTCAATAGTGAAATTTTTATTTTCCTCTACGAAAGACATAGAAACGGCATATACCGCAAAGAAAATAATGATGATAAGAGTTCCGTATTTTAACCAACGCATGGCGCAAAAATACAAAAACTAGTACAAAAAAACACGGCGATAAAAATATTGCCGTGTTTCTTGATCGAATAATTTCATTTAGGGAATTATAGTTCCTGCACTAATTACTGCATTTTTCTTCACTACTACAATTCCGTCCTTGATTGAATGGTTCTCATAATCGCCATCAGGAAGATGTTTCCCCCCGATAATGCGAACATTATCACCAATGCTGCAGTTTTTATCGAGAATTGCATTTTCGATGTAACAATATTTTCCTACACCCAAATTTGGAACACCATTTTGATCATTAGAAATGATGTCTTCCGTATTTTGATACAGATCTGCTCCCATCATATAGGTACACATTAAGGTGCTCCCTTTATCAATTCTACTTCGGTTTCCCACGAGAGAGTTTTCAATCTTATCTGCCATCACGATACAACCATCGCCAAAAATAGCTTTGCTTACATACGATCCTAAAATCTTTGAAGGCGGAAGCATTCTCGCTCTTGTGTAAATCGGTGCATTACTGAATAGATTGAATTTCGGAAAATCTCTGGTTAAATCGATGTTAGCATCAAAGAAAGATTCTATGGTTCCAATATCTGTCCAATAACCATCATATTGAAAGCTTAACGTTTTATAAGTTCCTATTCCGTTCGGAATTAATTCACCTCCAAAATCATCGCCGGGATCTTCTGAAAACATCTTTTTCAATACTGCTTTGCTGAAAACATAAATTCCCATAGAAGCCAAATATTCTTTGCCTTCATTCCTGCTTTTCTCAGACACTTCTGATTTCCAGTCATTCAACAAATCAGAACTCGGTTTTTCGATGAATGAAGTGATATTTCCGTCATCATCTGATTTTAAAATTCCAAAACCTGGAGCATCTTTCGCATTTACAGGAATGGTAGCAATAGTAATATCGCCTTCGTTTTTGCAATGGTAATCGATAAGCTCCCTGAAATCCATTTGATAAAGCTGATCACCGGATAAGATTAAGATATATTCATAATCATATTTATCCAAATGCTTCATCGACTGGCGCACGGCATCTGCAGTCCCTTGATACCACTGATCGTTTTCTACATTTTGTTCTGCGGCTAAAATATCAACGAAACCTCTGCTGAATATATCAAAATGATAAGAATTCTTAATGTGCGAATTCAAAGAGGCCGAATTAAACTGGGTTAAGACTAAAATCTTGTTGTAGCCCGAATTTAAACAGTTAGAAATAGGAATATCAACTAATCTGTATTTTCCTGCAATAGGAACAGCAGGTTTTGAGCGGGAATAGGTTAACGGAAACAGCCGACTTCCTCTTCCACCACCGAGTACGATTGAGATGACATTGGGTTTCATACTTAATAAATTTTGTTAATTACAAGTTATTTGATCTATAACAATATTAGTGTTTTTTACGCACTAAACAAAATTTTATAGAGGGAGAATTATCCATTTAACAGGATTTAATAATGATTTTGAAGAGTGATTAAGAATTGAAAGAATAAAAAATAAACAGCGCTGATCGTATTCTATTCCAACTTATCAATTCTTCTATAGCTTTACAATTTAGTTTAGTACTTCACAAAAAAAAGTCTCCCAAATAAATTTGAGAGACTTGCGATCCGGACGGGATTCGAACCCGTCTCGTTTAATGACGAGATGACAGGGCGGCATTCTAAGAAATAAGTATTTTGAGATTTAAGATGAAATTAAATATTTCACAAAAAAAAGTCTCTCAAATAAAATTTGAGAGACTTGCGATCCGGACGGGATTCGAACCCGTCTCGTCCAATGACGAGATGACAGTACGATATTCTAAGAAATTAATTTTTCTATCGATTTACGATTTAGTTTTTTTAAACGTTTTTCTTCTTTTAACGCATCTGACTTTTCTAAGAATTCTTGCTTATAAACAATTACCCAATCACGAGTTTTCGATGTAAATTTGTGCTCAGAATTGAAATGATACTTCAATCGTTTTTCAACATCCGTAGAAAATCCTTTATAATAAATATTTAAAGAAGGTGAATAAAGTATGTAGACGTAAAATTTCATAAAAGAAAAATACATAAAAAATAAATACAATTTTAGAAAAAGATATTCCATGAAACTCTCGAGAATTGTGTGGTTTCTAGGTGAGAAAATTCGAATCCGTCTCGTCCAAATGACAGGACGATATTCTAAAAAGTAAACTTTTAGGGATTTAAGATGAAAGTAAATACTTCACAAAAAAAGTCTCTCAAATAAAATTTGAGAGACTTGCGATCCGGACGGGATTCGAACCCGCGACCTCCGCCGTGACAGGGCGGCATTCTAACCAGCTGAACTACCGGATCAATTTTTGAAAAGTATTGATGAACTTTTTACCGACTCAACTTTTGAACCCGTCTCGTCATCAACGAGATGACAGGGCGGCATTCTAACCAGCTGAACTACCGGATCAATTTTTTTGAAAAGTATTGATGAACTTTTTCCCGTCTCAACTTTTGAATCCGTCTCGTCATCAACGAGATGACAGGGCGGCATTCTAACCAGCTGAACTACCGGATCAATTTTTGAAAAGTATTGATGAACTTTTTGCGATCCGGACGGGATTCGAACCCGCGACCTCCGCCGTGACAGGGCGGCATTCTAACCAGCTGAACTACCGGATCATTAGAATAAGAAACTATGCTTCTTTTTGGTGAGTGCAAAAATACAACTTTATCCCTATCTACAAAACATTTTCACAAAAAAAATGCCTCCGATTATCGAAAGCATTAAGTATCACGTGCTTATTTTTTATAAATGTGCCGATAATTTTTCTGCAATTACCTCTTTCGATGCAACTCCAACGATTTTATCAACTACTTGTCCACCTTTGAAGATCAAAACTGTAGGTATATTTCTGATTCCATAGTCCACAGAAACTTGCTGATTGTTATCAACGTCTACTTTTCCAACTACTGCTTTTCCTTCAAAATCAGCAGCGATTTCTTCAACAATTGGTCCCAACATTCTACAAGGTCCACACCAAACTGCCCAAAAATCTACCAATACCGGTTTATCTGAATTCAAAACCATTTCCTGAAATGATTGATCTGTAATTTCTAATGCCATTTTTTTAATATTTTTAAATTAAGTTTAAAGTACAAATTTACAATTTTCCCGCCAAGGCAAAAAGTAAATTATCTATGCTGAACATTTGTTTTTTCTATATTAAAGGAGGCTGAAATTTCTTTCAACGCGTCAATTAAAGCATCAATTTCCTCTTTCGTGGTTAAATGACTGAAAGAAACACGCAAAGGCGTACAATCTTCCATTTCCTCCTCTTCTAAAATCATCATCATCACCATAGATGGTTTTGCAGCACCCGATGAACAGGCACTTCCCTGAGAAATTGCAATCCCTTTCATATCAAGTTTAAGACCGATCATTGGATCTTTGAAAGGCAATAAAACGCTCAATACTGTATATAAACTTGTATCTTCTTCGGCACTTCGACCGTTGAATTTCACGCCTTCAATTTCAGCTAAAAGGCGATCTCTCGTATAATTTTTAATCTCTTTCATGTGAGAAGCATATTGCTCCATATGATCCAGGGAAAGTTCTAACGCCTTACCCAAACCTACGATGCCACACACATTTTCCGTTCCTGCTCGTAAAGATCTTTCTTGCGGTCCACCGGTAATAATTCCCTTTAAACCTGAAGCTTTTCTAATGAATGCAAAACCACTTCCTTTTGGTCCGTGGAATTTGTGGGCACTGCAAGAGGCGAAGTCTACAGGAATTTGAGAGAAATCCATCTCCATGTGCGCCATCGACTGTACCGTATCTGAATGAAACAATACATTATTTAATTTGCACATTTCTGCAACTTTCTTAATATCTAAAAGGTTTCCGATCTCGTTATTTGCATGAATTAAAGTAACTAAAGTCTTCTTGTCGGAGCTCTTGATCAATTCTTCTAATTTCACTAAATCAAAATCTCCTTTTTTATCAGGACGAAGATAGACTACTTCCACTCCTCGGCGCTTCTTCATATCCAAAACTGTTTCAGCAACGCATTTGTGCTCCATCGGAGAAGTGATGATTCTTTCAACTCCCAAGTGATCTACACAAGATTTGATGATCATGTTGTTCGATTCAGTTCCGCAAGAAGTGAAAATAATTTCTGCAGGAGATACATGAAGATAATCCGCAACTTGTCTTCTTACATTTTCAATCAAAACTTTAGCATCCTGCCCCAAACTGTGCGTCGAAGACGGATTACCGTAATTTGTTTTCATAACCTCAACCATCGCATCGATTACTTCTTCAGAAAGTGGCGTTGTAGCCGCATTATCCAAGTAAATTCTTTCCATTTTTCCCTTCTTTTTTTTAGATTTTTCTGGCGATAAAATTAGTGAAAAAATTCAAACTGACCTTCATTTGCCCACGCTAACATTTCTTTATCGCCGGAAGTGTCGCCGAAAGCAATTGTTTTATCATACTTTTTATCCCCAATTTCCTCTTTAATTCGATTTAATTTTTCAGCGCCATTGCAGTTTCTCCCTATTAAATTTCCAGTGAAAATATCATTTTCAAATTCAGCTCTGGTCGCTATAAGTTTTATATTGAGTTTCTCCGCGAACGGTTTTACCCAAATGTCTAACGAAGCAGAAACAATATAACTGTCAGTATTTTTCCGGTCTATATTTCTAATGAATTCTAAGGCATTTTCTCGAAAAATTTCAAGTTCATATTTTTCAAAAAACGCCTGCGATTTCCTCTCAATCTTCGCTTTTCGTTCTCCCTTCAATATGGATGAAATAAAACTTTTCTTCACCTTTTCAGCATCGGCAAGCTTTAATTTTAAAAGGACAAAAAGCGGAATATGTTTAATGAACTGAATATTGAATTTAGATGGATTGTAGAATTTAAGATACATAAACATGGTGTCTTTGTAGGTTAAAGTTCCGTCGAAATCAAATAAATACAGCTTCTTCATACTTTGTTAAAAGATTATTGATAATGCACTTGAGGCGTAATTAAAGTTTTAATTTTTTAAAAATAAACTCCGGAATATTTCTGATGATCAACATGATTACACTCCAAACTGGTAGAACATAAGCGACATTTTTCCCACTTTTATACGCTTTGTAAATTCCTTCTGCAGCCTCTTTCGGTGTCGCAGTTAATTTGGGATTCAATGGTAAACCTTCCGTCATTTTGGTATCCATAAAACCCGGTTTCACGGTGAGAACATGTACTTTTTTTTCGAACAAATAATTTCTTAGACCACTTAGATAAGCTGTCAAACCGGCTTTTGCGCTTCCATAAATAAAATTACTCTGTCTTCCGCGTTCGCCTGCAACGGAGGAAAGTACGATCATCGTTCCAGCACGTTGTCTTTCCATCTTTGAAGCAAAAAAATTGAGAACTGGAACTAATTTTGCGTAATTGATGTCAATGATTAATTCGGTGTTCTTCTGATCATAAAGACTTTCTTCTGTTCCTTCTCCTAAATAACCTGTTGCACAGAAAAGCAGATCAGAGTTGATATGATCGAATTTGGTATAATCAATTTCCTTTCTCAAATCCAGTTCGATCACTTCTGTTTGCTGCAAAAATTTCACATCGATATGTTTTGCGAATTTCTCCGTAGTTTCTTTATTAGAGGTAAAAAGATAAATGGTTGAATATTTTTCATGAGCTTCCAGCGCTTTTTCAACAAAAGCCTGAGAAATTTCCGAATTGCTGCCGAGAATGATCATATTTGATAGGTGATGGAAAATTAATTATTATTGATGATCCTTTTGTGCTGCATCGAAACAAACTTGGGATTCTGCACATTTTGAAGATAATTGGTCAAAGAAGACTTGCTCATGCTGTCTTTCGTCAGATAAATTCTGCCGCCATACTCTTCAACAATTTTATCTAATTTTTCAACTAAATTTTTCAATTTTGAATTAACCTTAAAATCTAAAGCCAAAGTATATCCTTCCAGAGGAAATGAATTGTAAGCTTCCGGATTATTTTTTCCAAAAAGTTTCAAAACTGCGAGGAAAGATCCGTTTCCACTCTTGGCGATAGTTTCGAGGATTTTTCGCATTCCTTCCTTGCCTTTCTCTTTCGGAATCACCATTTGATACTGTATAAAACCACTTTTACCGTAAATTTTATTCCAATCGTTTACGACATCCAAAGGGTAGAAAAAGGTTTCATAATCGATATAGCTTTTGACTTCTTTATTGCGCTGCTTATTAAAGTAAAGAAGATTGAACAGCTTAACGGTGAAATTACTCAGCAAAAAATTCGGAAAATAAAAAGGAACTGTTGGATTAAACTTTTTCTTTAATCGTAATGGATTTTCCTCTAAATTTTTCGGCAACTGATGTTTAAAAGCATGTTCACCTCTCATCAAAATACTACGACCGATATTATTACCGGTTTGTAAACAGTCGATCCAGGCGACATTGTAAGTCCAGTTTTCGCTTTCATCAAATAGTTTGAATATCTCGTCTAGATTTTCTGCTTTGATGCTTTCCTGACGAATGTAACCAGTTTCGATATTTTTTAATTTGAATTTTGCAGAAAGTATAATTCCTGTTAATCCCATTCCACCTATGGTTGACCAAAATTTTTCAGCGTTTTCGGTTTTAGAACAATTTAAAACCTCTCCATTTTCATTCAATAGAGAAAAAGACAAGACATACTCAGAGAAACACCCTTCAGCATGATGATTTTTACCATGAACATCGGATGCGATCGCACCGCCAACCGTAATAAATTTGGTTCCGGGCGTTACGTAAAGAAAATAACCTTGAGGAACGATGACTTCTAAAATTTCCGAAAGCAAAAGTCCTGATTCACATTCGAGAATTCCATTAAGGCGGTCAAAACTGATGAGTTTATTTAATCTTTTCGTTGAGAAAATATGTTCTGAAAGAGCTGCATCGCCGTAACATCTGCCATTTCCGCGTGCAATAATTTCGTTATTGTTTTTTACGTAGTCTTTAATTTTCTGAAGCGTGTCTTCGGACTTTATTTCTTTTTCTACGACGGGGTAATTACCCCAGTTCGCAACTTTCTGTGTGAAATTCTTCTTCATTTTTTGTAATAAATTTGAAGTAAAAATGCAGCAACCCAAAGCACCAAAGTAATCTGAATGTAGCGGTCTCTATAAATAATTTTGGTTGGAGATTCGGTTTTGTTGTAAACCAAAGTTTGCTGTAAATATCTTAAAATAGCGAAGACAACAAAGATCACAGTGTAAAAAACTCTTGGATGGAAACGGTGCTGAACTTCAGGAGATAGTGTAAACATTAAATAACATACAATTGCTAAAGTACAACTTATAGAAAGTGCGATGTCTGCGAACTGAACATTGTAACCGTCTAATGACTTTCTGGTTTTGCCGGAAATCTGCGCATTGATCAATTCCCCTCTTCTCTTTCCGATCGCAAGAACGAGTGCCAGAATAAAAGTGAGCAGGATCGCCCATTGAGAAATAAAAATTCCCGTCGCATAACCACCTGCCAAAACTCTTAAGACAAAACCAAGTGAAATGATACTAACGTCGATGATCGCAACATGTTTAAGTTTGAAAGTATAAGCCAAATTCATGACAAAATAAAAGCCAATGATCGTGGCGAATTTCCAGAAGTTATGATGGAAATATTGGGCACCGCAGAATACCAGGATGATACACAAAATGATGAGAGCGGCCAGAATAAGGAGCGCCGTTTCTTTTGAAATTACACCACTTGCAAGAGGACGTCTTCTTTTTTCCGGATGTTTCCGATCTGACTCGATATCAGAATAATCATTAATAATATAAATAGAACTTGCAGCCAGAGAAAAAATGATGAAAGCAAAAATGCTTTTGGCCAGTAAATCGAAATTGGTAATATTGCCGGAGAAAAACAAAGGAACAAACACGAAAAGGTTTTTTATCCATTGTTCTACGCGAAGCAGTTTTAAATATTTAATCATCCGTGTAAAAAATCAAATGCGAAATTAGTGATTTTAAAATAAAAAAATCCGCCGAAGCGGATTTATAATTATAAGATGATCAAATGATTATTGCGCTGTTTTCGCGTCTTTGATCATATTTTCGTTTGCTGTGATCGCAAATTCTACTCTTCTATTCTGAGCTCTACCTGCATCGGTATCATTACTTGCAACTGGATCTGCTTTACCCATTCCCATTGTATTCATTCTCATTGAAGAAACTCCTTTGGAAGACAGGTAACTTTTTACAGCTGCCGCTCTTCTGTCAGAAAGGGAAAGATTGTAAGCATCTGCACCTTTGCTGTCAGTATAACCGTAAATATTAATGTTGGTATCTGGATTATTAGATAAAACAGTCGCTAACTTATCTAGATTCGTTTTGCCAAGTGTTGTTAAGTTAGAAGAATCAAACGCGAAATTAACCATGTTCTCTTTCAAAGTAATCTTAATTCCTTCACCAACTCTTTCTACTTCAGCTCCAGGCAAAGTATCTTTGATCTCCTTCGCTTGTTTATCCATTTTATTACCGATCACGTTCCCGGCAACTCCACCTACGATACCACCAAGAACTGCTCCTAATGCTGAATTACCACCTTTTCCGATGTTATTCCCCAGGATTCCACCAAGAACGGCTCCTCCTGTTGCACCAATAACAGTACCTCTTTGTTGATTATTTGAATTTTTCACTGCTTCACAACTTGTCATTATTAGTGAAGAAGAAATGAAAAGTGCTGCGATGTTTGTTTTGTTAAAAATTTTCATAATTTAAATTTTAATATTATTATTTCATTCCTGTTCTGGCGAAATTGTAAACTATTTTTACATTATCGCTCCCTGAAGGAACATTTTGTTCTAAAGAAAAAGAATCTGTTGTTTGACTGATCAGATTTAAAGAATATCCCTCAGTCACCGCTTTCGCTTTGGATCCTTCCAGCAATTTCTTAAATTTAAATTCAGTACCATTTACTACTTCAAATTTAATAGGCTGAATAACACTTGGACAAGCTCCGCCACCACTTAAAGTATAAGATCCGCTGTAATTATTCGGGATCAATCTCCAGTGACTTCCAACGAAACATTTTGCATCAGCTCCTTCATCAAAAGGTTTTACTTTGAAATTTTTGTCATAATCAATGCTTGTAACTTCCCAATCTCCTTTTAATTTAAGAAACTCTACGCGGTCGGTTTGTGCCGTCTTTGCGGTTTTCACGGTGGAACAAGAAACGCTCATTGCAACTCCTAAAATTCCTACTAGTAATAAATTTTTCATAGTGATTTAATTATTTAAGTACAAGTTACAAAAAACCGTGCCAATATTATAATTGCATAAAAAAAAGTCCGTTAAAAACGGACTTTATGAGTAATTTAAGAGAAAACTATCTATTTTACTTTCTTACCTTTTCTTTTATTTACCGCTTTTACTTTTACGGTGGGAGCAGAAGCACCGGCTTTGTAAAAATTAGTATAAGCATATTCTGCGGCTTTTTTCAAATTGATAACGCCACCTGCCTCAGAAATGAGATCAAATCTGTTGTTCGTGTTTGAACTGATCATCGCATTTACCGTTGATTTATTTGCGGTTTTAACCAAAGATTCTATTATTTGAGCTGGAGTTAGATTTGGCATATAGGCTAAAAGTACTGCTGCAGCTCCTGCAACAACTGGTGAAGCCATAGAAGTTCCTTGAAGATACTCATATTTCCCCCCTGGAACAGTAGAATAAATTTTCTCACCTGGAGCAAAAACATTTACCATCTTCTGGTTATAATTAGAGAAGTCGGCTCTCAAAAATTCATTGTTATTCGTAGAAGCTCCTACAACAATCATATTATTAATGAACGGTTTCGCGTCGTCAACATTTTTAAAGTTAGTTGGATAATACACGTTTTCAGCGACATTTTCATTGTCATTTCCAGCAGCTTTTACCAAAAGAACTCCTTTATCCTGTGCATATTTGAAGGCATCCCAAACAACATTTTTCCCTGGAGAAACCGGTTTACCAAAGCTCATATTTAAAATTTTCGCGCCGTTGTCAACTGCATATCTTACCGCATTAGCAACATCTTTATCTCTTTCATCACCATTTGGAACAGCTCTCACTGCCATTATTTTGGCAATTTTATAACCAACACCGTATTGTACTTCTTTTCCTTGTGGAAGACCGGCAATAATTCCAGCAACGTGAGTTCCATGTTCTCCTTTTGGATCTGCGTAATGATTGTTACCATAACTTTTTTGAGAATAATCATCATAATTATCACCGACGATTTCCGCACGAGGATCAAAATCTAAATTATATTGTTTTGTCGCCTGAACTTCATAATAATCAACTGCCTGTTTCATTTGATCATTCAAGAATTTTTGAACTTCTGCTGGAGATTTTCCTTTCACTGCAGGATCTTGTGCAACCTGGCCTAAAACAGAAGCTGCCATTGCCTGATCTTGATTCGCTGGTTTGATTGCTGCAATCACTTCAGGAGTCAAATTCTGTCCATTTAACATTGAAATCATTGTCGGAATCATGTCCTGGATTTTCTTATACGTTTCGTAGCCTTGCTTTGCTTCAACGCCTTTCTTCGTATAAATTTCTTTCGACTTCATGTACATTGCGAAATCTTCTGGCATTTTCGCCTGATTTGCTTTGTTTGCAGTTGAATCTGGACCTTCAAAAATTGGTTGGTATTTTTTTACAACTCGGGTAACTTCTAAATTATCATCGTAAACATCTCCATTTTTACCACCTAGAAAATTCCAGCCGTGGATATCATCGATGTAACCGTTTCCGTCGTCATCGATTCCGTTATTTGGAATTTCATTTACGTTCGTCCACATATTTTTGATCAAACCTGGGTGATCTACTTGAACTCCGCTGTCTAAAACGCCCACAATTACTGGAGTTGGTTTCAAACCTTTGGATTCTAAATATTTATAAGCATTCTGCGTATTTACACCATATACATTGGTTGAAGCGAAATCTTTGTGATACCAAGTCATCAAATCCTTGTCCTGCATCGGATCCAAAGGTGCAACTGCAGTTTGTGCAAAAGAAGCAAAACCTGTCATAAAACAAGCTGCAATGAATATTTTTTTCATAAGGAACTATTTATTTGTTTTGAATATTTCTAATATAAGTCAAAGATTCCGGTCCTTTGTTACAAAGCAGATCAATAATTGAAAGGTCTTCCTGAAAACCAAATTTCTCAGTAAAGGTTTGATAGTATTCTGCGAGAACAAATTCCTGTTCTTTTTTGGGAGAGAATTTTTCTCTGTAATTTTCTTCAGTTGGATTTCTGAAATACTCTTCGCTTAAAGAATAGGCTTTATTTGTTTTCAAAAGTTTCTGAATAATTTTTAAAGTATTCAAATTGAAGGCAAAGAGAGAATTCGTTTTGAAATTAAAAATCTGTTCGAGCTGATCTTCGTAATATTCAAAATACGGCGATCTTTGATAAGCAGTTTTAATCGATTTCCAGTGGATTTTTTCCCAGGGATCGCGGTGAGAAACTTCAATTTCATTGATGGTTCTTGTACCGTCGTGTTTTACAGGAATGATTAACAGCAACCTTCCATTTGCGCCATAAACTGCGGTTCTGTTTCTGTAAGTCTGTTTGGGAAAACTCTCGAACTGTTCGAAAACAATTTCAGAATCTTCTTTCAGAAAAACCGAAAACCACGAAATGGGCGGTAAATAAAAGAGTGGTAATAAAATTTTCATACTTAAAAAACCTGTCGATAAAATTAATAAAAAACGAATCGTCGATACTAAAAATAATCTTTTTTAGCCCCGATCGAAACGGCATCCTTTTATGAAGCTTCAGCGGAATAAAAGATATAGTGGAGAGCGGGAAATAGCTCCTAATAAAAAATAATAAATTACGATTCCACATCGTCCAACAGCTTCTAATCCTACTCTTCTGATTCTTTTTTCTTGAATAATCTTGCAATATAATCCCACCCAAAAAACAAGAGTAAAATAATCGCTGCAACCCACCAATAAGAGGTTTTGTTGGCTTCACCGGTGTTTGTTGCTTTGAACATACGGTCCCAACGGATTTTTTTACCATCGGGTTGATAAGAGGAACTTTTGTCCGGGAAAAGACCTTCGACACTTAACCACGTAAACATTGGCGAACCGACAATATTTTCTTCCGGAACGAAACCGAAAAATCTCGCATCTAAGGAAGCATCGCGGTTGTCACCGATCATCATGTAATAATCCTGCTTGATGGTGTATTGCGTAGCCTCTTGGCCGTTGACAAAGATCTTACCGTCTTTATTTTCGAGTTTGTTGTGTTCGTATTCTGAAATAATCCAGCGATATTCGGGTAAAGTTTCATGATTTAAAGTGACAACATCACCTTTTTTTGGAATTTTTAAAGGGCCGTACCAATCCTGATTCCATTTTTTATTGATGGGGAAAATTGATTGGGTTGTATCAACATGTTTCGTGTAGGCATCGTGCATTGCATTTAGTTTGAAAGAAACTGCACCGGAATCTTTGGGCCAAATATGTTCCTTCAAATCGATCACTTGTGGCAACATCTTGATTTCTTTTGCTGTTTCATCAGTCAAACCTTGGAAATCGTACAGATAACCGGTTTGGGTTTGAACTTCCTGCACGGGAAGAAATCCGTATTTTTTGTATAACGAAGGAACATCGAGTTGACTTCCGGTCGTTGCAATATATTTATGCTGTTTTTTCTGATCGCCTAAAATACTTTCGGGTTTACCGTTGATGAAAAGTCTTCCTGCCCGGAATTCCATGATATCACCTGCAACAGCGACGCAGCGTTTTACGTAAGGATCTTTTCTGTCGGTCGCGGTATGAACGGAATCCTGTGGATAATTGAAAACCACGATGTCATTTTTCTGTGGTTTGTTGAATTGCAAAATCCTTGCGTAAGGTAATTTTACGGCATCAACATAAGATTTCGGATCATCTTTTGGGTTATTTTTCTCGCCAGTATCCATGATTGTTCCCTGCAAAAACGGAATTGCAAGCGGTCGCATCGGCATTCTGAAACCGTAGCTCCATTTATTTACAAAAAGAAAATCTCCTACCAAAAGCGTTCTTTCCATTGATCCAGTCGGAATTCCGAAAGGTTGCGTAAAGAAAACGTGGACAATTGTAGCGAAAACAACGGCAAAAGTAATTGATCCAACAAATGATTCTTTTTTACCTTCTGCTTTTTCTTCTTCAGTTAAATATAAATCATCTTCGACATGCAATTCAGAATCTTTCGAATAATTGACGAATGCCATGTAAATAAAAGGAAGAATTACCGTCAATAATTTTTGAACGAAACTCGTTTTACCGAAATGTTTCATTAAAAACAAATGGAAAACCGTCATCATGATCGGTCCAACAATTGGAACGTAGGCTAAAATGACCCACCACTTGGAGTGATCTGTTTCTTTCTGAATAATATAATAATTATAAAAAGGCACAAAAGCAAAAAGCGGATTGTAACCCATTTTTTTAAAGAGTTTCCACGTAGAAATTCCCATCAATACTGAAAGAATGATCACGTAAACCGCGTAAGTTAGAAAGTAGTTCATATTTCTATTTGGTAATATTTAAATTATTAGTTTGTTTTAAAGCGCTTTTGTTACAAATACAGGAGCAATAAGTAATTGGTAATGAGTAATTGCGTTATGTTTATTACTTATTATTCATTGTTTATTACTTATGAAAGAGGACGTCTTTCATGGAGAAATTTCCTTTTTTATCCTGAATCCATTCGGCAGCGATCACTGCTCCGACTGCAAAACCGTTTCTGTTGAATGCGGTGTGTTTAATTTCAATTTCATCGACTTCACTTTTGTAGAAAACGCTGTGCGTTCCTGGAACTTCATCTTCCCGCACCGAAAATATTCCTAACTGACTGTCTTTTGTTTCGTCCTGTTTCCAGGCATCAAATCTTGTATCATTATTGATTATTCCTTCCGCTAAAGTAATGGCTGTTCCGCTTGGCGCATCTTTTTTCTGGGTGTGATGAATTTCTTCTAACTGAACCTGGTATTCGCTGAAATTCTTCATCAGATCTGCCAGCTTTTCATTTAAGGCGAAAAATAAATTCACCCCCAAACTGAAATTAGAACCGTATAAAAAAGCGGTATTATTTTCGATTGCAATTTTCTCAATTTCCGGTTTTTGATCGAGCCAGCCTGTTGTCCCGCAAATGACAGGAATTTGATTTTCCAGACAGAATTTGATATTATCAAAAGCTACTTCCGGATTCGAAAATTCGATGGCAACATCTGGATTATTTAAGTTTTCCAAAGTTGGAGTTTCGTTCAACTGCGCAACAATTTCGTGGCCTCTTTTGGTGGCAATCTCTCCAATTATCTTGCCCATTTTTCCGTAACCAACTAATGCTATTTTCATCATTTTGAACGTAAAAACGTTTGCTTTTAATTAAAAATTATAACTTAAACTTAAACCGGCTTTTGAATTTTGCTGGGAAAACTCATCGAAGATCACCGTTGGTTTCAATGCCAAATCAGGATCTTTTCTTCCTTCATACAAGTGTGCATCTACGACCGCATCAACAATATTTAAAACATAAACCAGTGCCGTAACTGCGATCGCATAATCGCGCTGTCTTTGTGCACGGTCCTGAGTTCTGCCCAAAGCTTCCGCGGTAATTCCGGGAATCTCTGAAAACTCATGCGGTTGCCCGTTGAGCTGTGCAATAAATGCATTTCGGTACCTCGTATATTGTTTTTGATTATAAAGCGTGATACCGATCCCTGTTCCAATCCCACCCCAAACGATGGGAATTTTCCAGTATTTCTTATTGTAATATTGTCCAAGTCCTGGTAAAACTGCGGAATATAATCCAGCTTTCGTAGGATTAAATTTCATTGCTTTTACTGGAGCGTTCGCTTCTTTAATATCAGTCAAAACTTCCATTTCTGCTTTTGGCTTCTTCGTAGAAATTGAATCTGTAGGATAATTTTCAACCCGAATTGTATCGTTCCGGTTGACCTGAGCGAAAGAATTCAGGGAAAATAAAAGAAGGAAAATCAGCGTAAGTTTCTTCATCTATTTAAAGTGTGAAAGAATATTTTCAAGTTCTTCTTCATTTTTGAAATCGAGGACTATTTTACCTTTTTTGCCATTTGCGGCAGTTTTGATCTCAACCTTCACTTCTAACAGATCAGCAAGATTTTTTTCTGCTTTTTTAAAATGGTTTGGAATCGCTGCTTTTGTTTTCTTTGCCGTTTCTTTAGGATTTTTCAGAAGGTTCGATTCTTCTTCCGCCTGTCTTACGCTCCAGTTATTTTTTACAATTTTTTGGAAAAGCTCATCTTGAGTTTCTTTTTCCTCTAAGCTTAGGATTGCTCTACCATGACCTGCCGAAATCTCCCCACTTCTGATGGCATTTTGCATATCAGGATTTAACCTCAACAATCGGATAGAATTGGTAATTGTACTTCTTTCCTTGCCAATTCGCTGACTCAAATTTTCCTGGGTCATGCCGATCTCTTCCAGCAATCTTTGATAAGTCAGAGCGATTTCAATAGCGTCCAGATCTTCTCTCTGGATGTTTTCAACCAAAGCCATTTCCAGCAATTCCTGATCATTAACCAAACGAATATAAGCAGGAAGTGTTTCTAAACCAGCGATCTTACTCGCACGGAAACGTCTTTCTCCCGAAATGATCTCGAATTTGTCGCCGTCTTTTCTTAAAGTAATGGGCTGAATGACGCCCAGATTTTTGATGGATTGCGCTAAATCAGCAAGCGCTTTTTCATCAAAATAAGTTCGCGGTTGAGAAGCATTTGGATAAATATCTTCCAGCGCTACTTCTACAATATTTCCTACAAATTTATCTGCACCTTCGTCCGTTGCAGAATTGACAGATGCTTTGGATTCTGCACTTAAAATTGCGCCCAAACCACGTCCCATTGCTCTTTTTTTGTCTTTCATTCTATATAAATGATGATTAATATCTGATGATTAAAAGTATTTAAATCAAAAAATATTTATTTTAATTTTGAACTAAATTTTCGTTTTTTAGCAAAACTTCTTCTGCTAACTGAAGATACTGAATTGCACCTTTGCTTTCTGCATCGTAATTTAATATGCTTTCCCCAAAACTCGGCGCTTCACTTAAACGGACATTTCTACTGATAATTGTTTCGAAAACCATTTCAGGAAAATGTGAATTCACCTCTTCAACAACTTGATTTGAAAGTCTCAGACGGGAATCATACATCGTTAAAAGCAAACCTTCAATATCTAAATCCTTGTTATGAATTTTCTGCACATTTTTGATGGTATTCAAAAGTTTACCCAAACCTTCCAATGCAAAATATTCACATTGAATAGGAATAATTACAGAGTCAGCCGCAGTTAACGCATTGATGGTGATCAAACCTAAACTTGGCGCGCAGTCGATAATAATATAATCGTAATCATCTCTGATTGTTTTGAGCGCTTCCTTTAGCATGTATTCTCGATTTTCCCGATCTACCAGTTCAATCTCAGCTGCGACCAGATCGATGTGAGACGGAATAATATCAAGGTTTGGAGAAGTTGTTTTTTGGATGCATTTCTTAGCGTTTTCGCTGTGTTCCAATAGATTGTAGGTGGAAAAATTAGACTGCTCAATTCCTAAACCTGAAGTCGCATTCGCTTGTGGATCAGCGTCGATCAGCAATATTTTCTTTTCCAAAACTCCCAATGCGGCGGCTAAATTAATGGCAGTTGTCGTTTTACCAACACCACCTTTTTGATTTGCAACACCTATAATTTTAGCCATTCTGTACGATTTTAATCACCAAAAATACACTTTTTTCTGATTTTCAGAGGATTCATAAACCTTCACTTTACGTTAAAGTATTGTTAATTAAGAGTTTAATCAATAAAAAAATTATCCACAAAAGCGAATCTTTTGTGGATAAGTAAGAATATGAAATAGAGATCAATGACTTTACTCAAATTGCATAGAAATTGGAAAATTAAAATAACTTCTTACATTCTGCCCATTTAATTTTGCAGGCATCCATTTTCCTTTTATATTTTTAACGGTATTTTCTGCTTCTTTATTAAATTTTGAATCGGGTCCTTTAGCCGTAATACTTGAAATCGATCCGTCTTTTTCAACAATAAACGTGACTGTAGTTTTTAGCAGATCGCCAGTTCCGTCAAAACTCCCTGCATTAAAATTTTGTATCACTTTACTTCTGAATGCATTAATTCCACCATTGAAAATTGCTTCAGTATCCACTTTATCAATTATATCATTATTAACGGGTTTAGGAACCGCGGGTGAAGGTATAATGACATGTTCCACAATAACCGGTGCAGAAATAGTAACTGGTGGAGTTCCGATCACATTGTCTGTACCAATTCTCGCATCATTAGTTGCACTTAATGGTGTTGCAGGAGTTTCTATTACTGGATTTCTTGCCGGTGTCGGAATTTCCAGTTTCACTGTACTTTCAATAACTCTTGGAGGAACGACTGGTGTTACGACAACAGGAATTTCATCAGGAGGCAATTGTACCGGCGTAATTATAAATCCGCCAGAATCAGAATCAATCACATCCGGAGTTTGGAAAGAATTGATGATTAAAGGCGCAATTGCCAATGTAGCAAAAAATGCTACGCCAATAAACAATGCTTTGGTAAGGTTATAAGCTTCATCATTGCGCATTACATAAGCACCGTAATTCTTGTTGCGGTTTTCGAAAAGAATTTCATTGAAGCGATATTCTTTTCCTGAGTTTAAAAAATTTTTCATTTTGTAAATATTAAAGAGTTAAAAAACAGGTAATTGTTATTTTGATATGTTAATTTCAATAACATTAAAAACATATCAAATAATAAACCAAATCTTTGACAAATATCAATAGATATTATTCAATTCATAACAAAATGAGAATTTAGATAAACAATTTTGAATCTTATCTTTATTCAGGCAATATTTTACATTTTTAGGACAAACATAAGAAGAGAAGCGCTCGATTTTATCAGATTTAATTTAACAGGTGTTTTACCCCTTAAAAAAACAGATAAAACACGCTTCATTTACGGGGAATACACCGTGAGATTCAGCATGCAATTCACGTAAATTTGCAAATGAAAAACATAGTGTTAAAAGAAAATCAATAAAAAAAACGTTTAGGAAAATTATTTTTTACTAGTGCAGAAGAAGTAAAAAATATCGTTTCTAAAAAGTATTGATCTTACCTCTGCGCTTTTTGTTCTAATAGTCCTGATAATATTTGAGCATAACTTAAACCAAAAAACTACCAATTATGATCGCTTTAAAATACCGCGCAAAAGCACTGGAAGTTTATACCCTCTGCGAAATGCTGCACAAATTAGGATATGAAATAAAAATTTCTGATTCGTTTACTCTTGAAGTAGATGAAGCAGTTAAAGATTTTCAGGAAAAAAACTCGCTTGTAAGCGATGGAAATGTTGGCATAAAAACATGGCAGGTCTTATTCGATAAAAGCTCAAAGATCTTCTCAAGTAACGGTCTCTTTCTGTCAGAAGCAGATCTTATCGATTTTTCGCAGGCGCACAATCTCGAGTTGGCTGCTGTAAAAGCAATCAATGAGGTAGAAAGCTCCGGAAAAGGTTTTCTGATCAATGGCAAACCTAAAATATTGTTTGAAGGTCATGTTTTTTGGCAGCAACTATTACACAGAGGCATCAATCCGGAACATATTTTAACATCTGAAAATAAAAATGTGCTTTATCCAAAATGGACAAAAGCATTTTACCAGGGAGGCGTTAAAGAATATGATCGACTCAACGAAGCCATCGCGATCAGTTCAGACTCCAGAGTAAAGGAAGCCGCTTTAGCTTCAGCATCCTGGGGAAGTTTTCAGATCATGGGTTATCATGCAGTGAGTTTGGGTTATGCTTCGGTACAGGATTTTGTAGATAAAATGTACCTTCATGAAAGAGAACATTTAAAAGCGTTCGGTAAATTTCTGGAAGTCAATAATATTATGACCGATCTCCGAAATAGAAACTGGGAAAAAGTGGCACAGAAATATAATGGCGAAAGTTATAAGTTGAATAAATACGACCAGAAACTGGAAAAGGCTTACGAGAAATACTCCTAAATATAATTTATAAAAAAAGCTGAGAAAACGTTTTTCTCAGCTTTTCTATTTTTAAAATAATTCCTTTCGGATGATATTCTGACTTCTTTCCGGACCTACCGAAACGAGGTAAACATTAATTCCCAAATACTTTTCGATAAACTCGATATATTTCTTCGCATTTTCCGGGAGTTCATCGTAACTTCTTACTTTGGTAAGATCTTCATCCCAACCTTCCAGTTCTTCGTACATCGGTTCGTACTTGTATAATTTGGTAGTTGATGATGTGAAGTAATCGATGATCTTTCCGTCCTCAGTTTTGTACTTTGTCGCTATTTTGATTGGAGAGATTCCTGATAATACATCCAGTTTTGTGATCACTAAATTATTGATTCCGTTGATCATTGTTGCGTGTTTCAATGAAACCAGATCGAGCCAACCTGTTCTTCGCGGTCTTCCTGTAGTAGCCCCGAATTCGAAACCGATCTGTCTGATTTTTTCGCCCAATTCATTGTCCAATTCTGTTGGGAATGGTCCTTCTCCAACTCTTGTGGTGTACGCTTTTGCAACCCCAATTAAATTTTGAAGACTTGTTGGCGGTACTCCAGCTCCGGAACAAACTCCACCCGTTGTTGGTGAAGATGATGTTACATAAGGATACGTTCCAAAATCAATATCTAACATTGCAGCTTGCGCACCTTCAAACAGAATATTTTTTCCATCGTGAATCGCCTGGTTCAATTCAACTTCGGTATCAACAATGCGATCCTTTAATTTTTGCCCTAATTCTAAAAATTCATTATAAATTTCGTCATATTCTAAAGTTGGTTTTTCAAAATATTTTTCAAAAAGAGAATTTTTTATTTTTAGATTCTTTCTTACTTTTTCTGCAAGAACTTCAGGATTTAAAAGATCAACCATTCTGATCCCAACTCTTGCGATCTTATCTTCATAACAAGGACCGATTCCTTTTTTGGTCGTTCCAATGTGAGTTCCTTCTTCTTCTTCCTCGCGATAAGTGTCGAGTAAAATATGATACGGCATAATTACGTGCGCTCTTCTGCTGATAAAAACGTGATCAGTACGCATTCCTTTCGCTTCAAGCTGGCCAATTTCTTTTAAGAAAGCTTTAGGATTTACCACGACTCCATTCGCGATGATACATTTTCCCTTGCACTGCAAAACTCCGGATGGAAGCAAGTGTAAAACAAATTTTTCTTCACCTGCGTAAACAGTATGTCCCGCATTATCGCCTCCCTGAAAACGTACAACGTAATCAGATTTTGCCGATAAAACGTCTGTTATCTTGCCTTTTCCTTCATCCCCATATTGAAGACCAACAACCACATAAGTCGCCATATTTTACTTTTTTTATAGATTTCTACAAAAATAGATTTATTAAAAGTTTTGGGCAAAAATTTCGGAATAAATAATCATCTTTTTTACCGGTAAACTTTCATTTAAGAAGGACAAAAATTTAAATACAAAAAAATCCCTTAAAAAACCTTAAATTTGCACTTTGAAAATAATCTATGGAAACTGTACAAATTCACGACAAAACATTCGTTCCTTATCTGAAAGATGCGGAAATTCAGGAAATTGTAAAAGCTACTGCACTCAAAATTTACGAAGATTACAAGGATGAAACACCTGTTTTTATTGGAGTTTTAAACGGTGTAATTCTTTTTTTCTCTGACCTTTTGAAACATTATCCGGGGAAATGCGAAATTGCATTTTTGCAAATGAGTTCTTATGCAGGAACGCAATCAACAGGAATTGTTTATCAAAAAATGGAACTGACGAAAGATATTAAAGACCGTCATATTATTCTGGTCGAAGATATTGTCGACACGGGAAACACCGTAGAAAGTCTTTTTCAATATTTTAAAGAAACCCAAAGACCAAAATCAGTTAAATTAGCGACTTTCCTTTTAAAGCCCGATGTTTACAAGAAAGATTTCAAATTAGATTATGTTGGCAAAGAAATTCCGAACAAATTTGTTTTGGGATACGGTTTAGATTATGATGAGTTGGGAAGAAATCTAAAAGATTTATATCAGTTAGAAGAAGGTCGTATCAATGAATAAGGCGACTTTTTGAAAGAAATAGTAAGAAGTAAATTTCAAAATATTCAAACAGTAAAAAATGATTAACATCGTTCTATTTGGTCCTCCAGGAAGCGGAAAAGGTACACAGGCTCAGAATTTAATTGAAAAATTTAATCTGAAACAAATTTCTACCGGTGATCTGTTCCGTTACAACATGAAAAATGATACTGAACTTGGCAAACTTGCGAAATCTTTTATCGATAAAGGCGAACTGGTTCCTGATCAAGTTACGACCGATATGTTGACCGATGAAGTTAAAAAACCATCTGCTACAAAAGGTTTCATCTTCGATGGTTATCCGAGAACGACCAACCAAACTGAGGAACTTGAGAAAATTGTAAAAGAAGTTTTGAATGATAAAATTTCAATCTGTATTTCTTTGGTTGTTGATGATGAAATATTAGTGCAAAGACTCTTGAACAGAGGTAAAACGAGTGGAAGAATAGATGATTCCAACGAAGAGATTATTAGAAATAGAATTAAAGAATATTACGCAAAAACTGCAGAAGTTGCTGAACTCTACAAAAAACAAGGCAAATATGTCGAGGTAAACGGAGTCGGAGCAATTGATGAAATATCTGAAAAACTTTTTGCAGAAGTAGAAAAAATAAAATAGGTCGAAATAAAAGGTTTTTGTTCTAGCAGAACCACCTTTTACTCCAGTCCTAAAAATTAAAAATTATGTCCAATTTCGTAGATTACGTTAAAATTCATTGTAAATCAGGTCACGGTGGTGCAGGTTCTTCGCACCTTCGTCGTGAAAAATATATTCCAAAAGGTGGTCCTGATGGTGGCGACGGCGGACGAGGCGGTCATGTAATTATGAAAGGAAACGCCCATGAATGGACGCTTTTACCACTTCGTTACACGCGACACATCAAAGCGGAAAAAGGTCACAACGGGATGAAAAATCAGTTGACCGGTGCTTATGGTGAAGACGTGTATATTGAAGTTCCATTGGGAACAATTGCCAGAAATGAAGAAGGTGAGATCATTGCTGAAATTTTAGAAGACGGCCAGGAAATCATCATCAAACATGGAGGAAAAGGTGGAAAGGGAAACGAACACTTTAAAACTTCTACCAACCAAACTCCACGTTTTGCACAACCTGGAATGGATGGTGAAGAAGGTTTTGTCATTTTTGAGCTGAAACTTTTGGCAGATGTTGGTCTTGTTGGTTTTCCGAATGCAGGAAAATCTACGCTTTTGGCAGCTGTTTCTGCTGCTAAACCAAAGATTGCAAACTACGCTTTTACCACTTTAACTCCGAATCTTGGAATTGTAGATTACCGAAATTACAAATCTTTTGTAATGGCAGATATTCCGGGAATTATCGAAGGTGCAGCAGAAGGAAAAGGTCTTGGTCACCGATTCTTACGACATATTGAAAGAAATTCAATTCTTTTATTCATGATTCCGGCTGATTCTGAAAGTCATTTTCAGGAATTTAAAATTTTGGAAAATGAGCTGAAAGAATATAATCCTGAATTGATGGACAAAGATTTTTTAATTTCAATCTCAAAATCTGATCTTTTGGATGATGAGTTGAAAGAAGAAATATTAAAAGAGTTTCCTGAAAATCGAAAACCAATTTTCTTTTCAGGCGTAACGCAGGAAGGAATTATGGAACTGAAAGATGCGATCTGGAAAAGATTGCACGGTGAAGGGGAAAATCTCTAAATAATTTTCAGTAGTTTAGAGGCATGAAAAAAATCTATCTACTACTCATTACTTTCGTTCTTTCTGGAAATATAAATGCTCAAACTGAATTTGGGGTCAAAGCAGGTTACAACCTTTCAAATATGAAATGGGAGGTTTCCGGTTTCGATGATTTCAAATTCAGTTCCAAATCATATTTCTATGTTGGTGGGCTAGCTGAACATCATTTAACCGATAAATTTTCAATCCAGGCAGAATTACTTTACACCGAATTAGGTGGACAAAGTCCTGCAGAAGAGCTTACAACTGTTGTTGGAAATGAAGTGCTCGTAATTGGTACGAACGCAACCACTTTTACGACTTCACAAATTCAGGTTCCGATCGCTGCAAAGTATTATGTCGTTCCAAATTTTTCTTTATCAGCAGGAATGAATTTTGGTTTCAACATTTCATCTAAAGTCGAGAACACCTTTAATTCTGATCAAACACCGAGTGGGAAAACCGATTTGTTTAAGACCTTAAATATTTTCCCTTTCCTCGGGACTGAATATAAATTCAACGAGCATTTTTTCGCAGATGCAAGGTATCATTTTAACTTTTTTAATGCTGCTGTTCAAGACGCACCAATTACAAAAATAGGTTTCTTACAAGCAGGTTTCGGTTATCGATTTAAATAATTTTTGGCGTAATAGTTGAAGTATTTTTTTGAATTAATTTAATGAAATACTATTTAACATTATTCTTATCGGTTTTTTTGCTCTCTTGCACGACCCAGAATCCCACAAAATATTCTAAAATACAATATGAAGCCGGCGCCTGTTTTGGATTTTGTCCTATTTTTAAAATGACGATCAATCCCGACAGAACTGCGGTGATTGAAGCGGAGCATTTTACCTTTACTAAAAACCATTCGAAGGGCGAATTTTCGGAGCAAAAGGAAGGAACTTTTACAGCAACCATCAAACAAGCTGATTACAATAAAATGATCAACCTTTTGAACAGCGCTGATCTACGATCCCTAAAAGATCATTACAAAAACAGAAATGTTTCCGATCTGCCAACTTCTTATCTCAGAATTAATTTTACAGATGGAACTTCGAAAAACATTGAAGATTACGGGAAAAATGGCACACCGAAATTGAAGGAAATTTATGAGATTATGGAAAACTTACGTCTTGATCAAACCTGGAAAAAAATTGATTAAGAATCAAATTCAGCCATAACATTTTATTCTATCCCAAAAAATTTTCTTTTACATTTACATTCTAATTGATTCCCTGAATTTTTTTTATGTAAGAGAAATCGCTGAAACGTCAACGAAAAAAAAATTAAATGAAACCTTTAAATTTGGAAAAAACAGTTCATAAAAAGCTCAATGAACTACAATCTACGGCGATTTCGGGCAATGATATCAGTTCTTCCTGTTTATACGTTTCTGCGCTTACCATTATGTATGCCGGACAATACGCCTGGCTTTCTTTGCTAATTGTTGCGGCAGTTCTTTTTATTTTTCGGAAAATTTACGTAGAAGTTGTTGGAGCGTTACCTCTTAATGGAGGTGCTTATAATGTTTTATTAAATACCGCCTCGAAACGCACTGCTTCGGTGGCTGCAACCTTAACTGTTTTGTCTTACATGGCAACCGCAGTAATTTCTGCAAGTGAAGCGATGCATTATCTTCACAATCTTTTGCCCTGGATCAACGTCATTATTGCGACGGTTTTGGTTCTGTTTATTTTCACGATGCTTACGATTTCGGGAATTGGCGAATCTGCAAATGTCGCAGTCGTTATTTTCTTGATCCATCTGGTTTCGCTTTCATTGCTTGTTATCGCGGGAATTTGGTTTATATCAACCCACAGTTTTGATACATTTCATCTTAACTGGAATACTCCATTAAAGTCCGGTGGAATAATTACAGCCCTTTTTCTGGGATTTTCTGCCGCGATGCTTGGAATCTCCGGTTTTGAAAGTTCCGCAAACTTTGTAGAAGAGCAGGAAGCCGGCGTTTTTAGCAAAACGCTTCGCAATATGTGGGCAATCGTGAGTTTCTTTAATCCGCTCCTGGCTCTGATCATTATTTTCGTTTTGCCACTTGCAACAGTCGGTGAACATCAAACTGCTTTGTTAGCGTATGTCGGCGAAATCGCAGGTGGAAAATGGCTCGCTTATATTATTGCGATCGATGCGGTGCTGGTTCTTTGTGGAGCCGTCTTGACATCCTTTGTTGGAGTTTCGGGATTGGTTAACAGAATGACTTTAGATAGAATTTTACCCAATTATTTTTTACAGCAAAACAAAAAAGGATCGCATTATAGAATTGCAGTCGGATTTTTTATTCTGTGTATTTCTGTGTTATTCGTAACGATGGGAAATTTGACGTCTTTAGCCGGGGTTTATACCTTTTCTTTCTTATCAGTAATGGCACTTTTCGGGATTGGAAATTTACTTTTGAAATTTAAAAGAAAAAAACTTCCACGACCAATTCGCGCCTCAATACCTTCTGTATTAGTCGCAGTTTCTTTTATCGCGATTGCTTTTTACGGAAATATTGTTCTCAATAGTGATGCATTCTTTACTTTTCTAAAATATCTCTTTCCCGCCTTATTAGTCGTGATGATCATGTTAAACAGAATTAAGATCATCAAAGCGATCATTCAAATGCTGGAAAATATCTATAATCCTTTTCGCGGCTTTGTCATCAGCAGCAATAAAAAACTTCACCGACTTCACCGGAGAATTAATGCACAGGAATTCGTATTTTTTACTAAGAAAGATAACGTTGCCATCTTGAATAAAGTCATGCAATATGTTGAGGATAATGAAACCACGCGAAAATTAAAGATCGTGAACGTCATGCGGGAAGGCGAAAATAATGAAGAACTAAAGGTAGATCTTCGGGTTTTAGATCGCGCTTATCCCGATATCGATATTGAATTTATAGAAATCATTGGGGAATTTACTCCAGATTTGATCGAGGAACTTTCAAAAAAATGGAATATTCCAAAAAACTTTATGTTCATCGCTTCACCAAGCGACCGATTCAGTTATCGTGTTGCAGATCTGGGCGGAGTTCGCTTAATAATGTAACCACACCATGGATTTTGACCTCAAAAAAATTTTAGAATATAAACTATTCAGCGTCGGAAAAGATAGTATAGAACTTTCTTCGGTCCTTTTCCTGATTCTTTTTATCGTCGCGATCTCCTTTACGCTTCGAATTTTACGTAAAATAATTTACAGCACATCAAAGCTGGACGATTCGAAAAAGTTCACCATTTTCAGTTTGATCAAATATGTTTTTTACGTGGTAGGATTTATCATGGGGATGAACATGATCGGCATTAATGTTTCTGTACTTTTAGGAGCTTCCGCAGCTCTTTTGGTCGGTGTTGGTTTAGGATTACAAAATATTTTCAGTGATTTTGTTTCTGGTATCGTTCTTCTGCTTGATTCCAGTATCAAAGTTGGCGATATTATTGAGACCGATAAACTCGTTTGTCAGGTCAAAGAAATTAATCTAAGAACGACGACCGTTTTAACACGGGACGACAAATACATCATTCTTCCCAATACGATACTTACAAAAAACAGCGTCCTCAACTGGACTCACACGAATCCCAATTCACGTTTCGACATTCAGGTTGGCGTTTCTTATTCCGCAGATATTCACCAGGTCATGAAAATCTTAATTGATACCGCAAAGCAGAATGAAAAGATTTCCCTCGCGCCGCCTGCGTTTGTTCGACTTAATGATTATGCAGATTCTTCGCTGATTTTTAATCTCTACTTTTGGGCAGAAGATGTTTTTCGCGTAGAAAATCTTAAAAGTGATCTTCGCATCAAAATTTTCGAGGAATTCAAAAAAAACAACATCGATATTCCTTTTCCACAAAGGGTTTTGCATTTTAATCAGGAATAAAACAAAATGGATTTAAATAAAATAATTTTAGCACTTCAAGAAGATTGGGACGTATTACTGACCAAAATTCCAGGTATTGTTTTAGCAATTCTCATCATAGCCATTGGTTTATTTTTAGCGTCCAAGATTTCAGATCTATCCAAGAAAGTAATTAAGAGAAGAACTTCCGATCCTTTGATGAGTAATTTCTTAGGAAAAACTATTCAGTTAATTATCGGCGCAGTTGTTTTGATGTTAGGATTAAAAGCAGCCGGTTTACAAGGGATTGCTTCTGCATTATTCACTGCAGCTGGAGCATCCGCACTGATATTAGGTTTCGCCTTCAAAGACATTGGGGAAAATTTTATTTCCGGGATTATTCTGTCCTTCAACAGACCTTTCAACGTCAATGACACCGTGAGTATTGGAGATATTTTTGGTAAAGTAAAAACCATGGAGTTTCGCTACACGAAAATTAAAACCTTTGATGGGAAAGATGTCTACATTCCAAACAGTGATGTAATGAAAAAACCAGTTTTCAATTTCACTGAAGATGGATTTTTCCGCATGGATTTCCTGGTCGGAATTGCTTACGAAAATGATATCTCTGAAGCAGAAGCGATGATTTTGGAAACAGTTCTTCAAAACCAAAATATATTGAAAGATCCCGATAAGGAAGCATTTACTGCTGTGGAAGATTTGGGCGTAAACTCCGTAAATATTCGCGTTTATTTTTGGATCAGTTCAGATGATTATCGCAAAGATGCCCTAAAGATCAAAAGTGAAGTCATTCAAAAAGTAAAAAGCAAACTACTGGACAATAAAATATCCTTGCCAGCAAATATTCAGGAAATTAAATGGTACAAGGAATAAAGTAAAAATTCCCCTAGATTTCGGCGGTCTTTTTAGTAGATTTGGTTTCTCTAATTTTTTTTGATGAATAATATTTTCAATCTTCACAATGGCGAAGAAGACAAGCAGAAAGTTTTAGCCAACGTAAAAAGCAATATTTCTTTCAGCGGTTCTAACCTTTGGATTTTGGCTTGTGCAATTATGGTTGCGTCGGTTGGTTTAAATGTGAATTCAACTGCGGTTGTCATTGGTGCGATGTTAATATCCCCTTTGATGGGACCAATTGTTGGCGCAGGTTTCGCCTTGGGAATGTTTGACTTTCATCTCTTAAGAAAATCATTAAAAAATCTTCTCCTTTCGACCATCGTTGGTCTGGTTGTTTCTTTTCTCTACTTTTATTTAAGTCCTTACAAAGAAGCACATTCAGAAATTATTGCCCGAACTGCACCTAATATTTATGATGTGTTGATCGCATTTTTCGGTGGTTTGGTTGGAGTTATTGCAGTAACGCGCGTTGAAAAAGGAAATCCGATCCCGGGAGTTGCGATCGCGACGGCTTTGATGCCGCCACTTTGTACGGCCGGTTATGGTTTAGCGACTGGAAATCTCGCTTATTTTGGCGGAGCGCTTTTTCTTTACACGATCAATTGTGTATTCATTTGTATTGCAACCTACATTATCGTAAAATTTCTAAATTATCCGGCAGTAGAATTTGTAGATAAGAAAAAATCGGATAAAATCAGGTTGTGGATTTCTATAATTACTGCATTAATGATTATTCCCAGCGTTTTTTTCGCCTATCGATTTATCGATCAGCAGAACTATGAGGTTAAAGTTAAGAACTTTCTAACAAAAGAATTTGAAGAAAAAGGAAACACCATTGTTTACAAAAAAACCACCTACTCCTCTATTCCGAAAAAAATAGAGCTCGCTTTTCTCTCCCGTAAATTTTCAGCCGCTCAAATAAAAGAAGTCAACGAAAGTCTGAAAAAGTACAAGATTACCAACACGCAGGTAATTATCCGCCAAGACAGTGCTTTTTTGGCCAACGCGACCACTAAAAATGCAGAAACGAATGAAATCACAGATCAGTCTAATGCTATTATCTCTGACTTAAAAAATCAGGTTAATAAATACACTTTTAAACCAGATAATATTTTCCCGGAAGCGAATTCGATCATTCCCGAAATCACAAGTATTTCCATCGCAAAACAGGAAATTTTTAATAAAAGCGATTCGACTAAAATTATTCCTGTGGCTTTCTATCAAGCGGAAAAAAATCTTTCCACGGCTCAGCAAACAACCCTCAGAAACTGGCTCAAAGTCAAACTGAAGATCGATACCATCGAAATTTACAAGAGAAACTAAAAAATGTCATCTTATTACTACATCATCATTCTTATTTCGTTGGCGGCATCTTTTGCTTACATCAATCAGCGGTTCATCAAATTGCCTTTTGTTATTGGTTTATTTTTTCTTTCCAGCCTGCTTTCGCTATTTGCACTGGTCATCAAATCTTACTACAGTTTGCCATTTGATCAAATCAGAGAACTTGTTATTAATACAGACATCAGTACTTCTGTACTCAATATTTTCCTCGGTTTTCTTCTTTTTGCAGGTTCCATGCATACCAATTGGTTCAGCATGAGAAATTACTTGAAAGACATTACGGTTTTGTCTTTAGGAGGTGTCATTTTTTCAACCATTTTTGTTGCAGGTTCTTTCTTCTACGTTTCGCATTGGTTAGGTTTGGAAATTCCTTTTTTATACTGTTTAATATTTGGAGCACTGATTTCCCCCACCGATCCCATTGCAGTTTTGAGTATTTTAAAAGAAGCGAAGGTTCCGGAGAAAATAGAAGTCACGCTTGTTGGTGAATCTTTGTTTAATGACGGCGTTGGCGTTGTTATTTTTATCGCATTAACGCAGATGTTGACGTCTGGTGCTACAGAATTCGATTTTCCCCATTTTGGATGGCTTTTCTTACAGGAAGCAGGTGGCGGAATAATTTTCGGCCTCGTTCTCGGTTATATTTTACATTACCTTCTCAAAACAATTGATCATTATGAAACCGAAGTTTTACTGACTTTAGCTTACGTCATGCTGGGTTATTTTGTTTCCGCACAAATACACATTTCAGGCGCTTTAGCAATGGTTATTATGGGTTTAATGGTGGGCAACTTCAGGAAAGAGGAAGCCATGAGTACAGAAACGGAAGAGTATGTCGCGAAATTTTGGGAGTTACTGGAGATCATTTTAAATGCTTTACTCTTCATGATGATCGCATTGGTTTTGGTCGTTCTCGAATTCAATTTGAAATATATCGTTCTGGGTGTTTTGAGTATTTTAATTTTATTGGTTTCAAGGTTTTTCACCGTTAATATTCCCCGAAAAACTTCGATAAGCATCTTAAAAGTTGACAAACCTACTTCTCAAATTATTATTTTGGGCGGACTTCGGGGCGGATTATCTTTAGCTTTGGTGATGTCGCTTCCAGCTTCAGAATTCAAAGATATTTTGATGATCGTGACTTATATTTGTGTGGCATTCAGTATTTTAATTCAGGGTACAACGATCGGAGCAATTTCGAAGAAAATTCTGAAAAAGTAAATTTTAGTTTTCATCAGACCAGTTTTAAGTCAGTTTTTCATTTTTACGGAGAAATAAACTATCTTTGCAAAATATTCAGCGGCATTCTTAAGCCATTTCAGTAATTCATTTTTACTCAAATAGAAAATCATCACTTCTACAAGTTTTGCGTTTTCAAGCCAAAAATGTAGAAGTAAAACACTTCATCCGCAATCATTTTTTAATACAGAAAATATTGTTATTTACAGACTTAAAATTAATTAAGCCCATCCTCGATGCGCTTATAACAGAAGGTTACACGCAACCAACTCCTATTCAGGAAAAGGCGATCCCAAGCATTTTACAAGGTAGAGATCTACTCGGAACAGCACAAACCGGAACCGGTAAAACAGCTGCTTTTGCGATCCCGATTTTACAAAATCTGGCAGAAAAAAACAGCCGCAACAATAATATCAAAGTTTTGGTTTTAACACCAACCCGTGAATTAGCGATTCAGATTGAAGAAAGCTTCAATGCATACGGAAGAAATTTAAACCTTAGAAACCTCGTAGTTTTTGGTGGAGTAAAACAAGCTGCACAGGAAAAAGCTTTAAGAAGAGGCGTTGACATCTTGGTGGCAACTCCAGGAAGATTATTAGATTTCATTTCGCAGCGAATTGTTTCTCTTCAAAACTTAGAAGTTTTCGTTTTAGACGAAGCCGACAGAATGCTCGATATGGGTTTTGTTCACGACGTAAAACGGATCATCAAATTATTACCTCCGAAAAGACAGACACTTTTCTTCTCTGCAACATTCCCCGATGAGATCAGCAAGCTGGCAAACTCCATGCTTTCTAATCCTGTTAAAGTTGAAGTAGCGCCAGTTTCTGCAACTGCAGACACCATCAATCAGAAAGTATATTTCGTTGACAAAGATGATAAACTTGAATTGTTGACGCATATTCTACAAAACGACATCAAAGAATCGGTTTTGGTATTTTCCAGAACGAAACATGGTGCCGATAAAATCGCAAGAAAATTACAAAGTCATAAAATTTCTGCCGAAGCGATTCACGGAAATAAATCTCAGAATCAAAGACAAAATGCTTTGAGCAACTTTAAATCAGGGAAAACCAGAATTTTGGTGGCGACTGATATTGCAGCGAGAGGAATTGATATCGACGAATTAAAATACGTTCTGAATTTCGAATTATCTGACGTTTCTGAAACGTACGTTCACCGTATTGGAAGAACAGGAAGAGCAGGCGCAGAAGGAAGTTCCATCTCTTTTGTTGATGGTTTAGACCTGGCAAATTTAAAAAGCACGGAGAAGTTGATCGGTAAAAAAATACCGGTAGAAAAAGATCATCCTTTTCACACGGACAATTTAGTTGCGCAGAAAAGAGATTCGAATAATAAATCTTTTACGCCAAGACCAAGAGTACAGTCGAGAGAAACAACGGGCAGTAAAAAGCCTAACAACAAAAGTAATTTCACGAGAAACAGATAAATTTACGACGCCAAATTGGTCACGCAAAGAAGCGAAGGAAATGGAGGACCGCAATATTTATTTATTGCGGTTTTTTTATTTTTTAAATAATTTCAAATTAAGTAGAAATAGCAATAAAATTCATGGAAAATATTTTCCTCGTCTCAAAAACGGAATGAAAATTATTTACCAAACATTCGCTCCGCATTTTCGGTGGTGATACGATCTATTTCTGCAAAATCTTTCCCGTAAATATCGACGAGTTTTCCGACAACCAAATCCAGATAAGAACTTTCATTTCGTTTTCCTCGATGCGGAACTGGCGCGAGATAAGGTGAATCGGTTTCTAGAACGATCTTATCGAAAGGAATTTCGTGTAAAAACTGATCGATCTTACCATTTTTGAATGTAACTACTCCACCGATTCCTAAGATGAAATTTAAATCGATGGCTCTTTTTGCCTGGTCTAAATCTCCGGAAAAACAATGAAAAATGCCACGTAATTTTGGATGTTTTTTTCGATCTAAAACTTCAAAAACCTCATCAAAACTACTTCTCGTATGAATCACGATCGGCAAATCTTTTTCTATCGCCCAATCAATCTGTTGTTCGAAAGCTTTGATCTGAATATCTAAAGTGGTTTTATCCCAATATAAATCAATTCCGATCTCACCAATTGCGGGAAATGACTTTTCATTCAAATAATTTTCGACCAATTTTAATTCTTCTTCCCAAGTTTCCGGTTTTACATAACATGGATGAAGTCCCATCATCGAAAAAATTTGTTCAGGATATTCGCTTTCCAAACTGAGCATTTTTTCGTGCGTTTCCGAATTGATTGCGGGAAGATAAAATTTAGAAACACCTTTATTAATGGCTCTTTCGATCATTTCTTTTCGGTCATTATCGAATTCTTCGGAATATAAATGAGTGTGCGTATCGATCATTTTAGTTGATTGTTGATAGTGAAATTAAAAATCTATTTTAGTACACCTTATTGCAGCCCTGCTTGAGTGGAGCTCATTTTTTTACGTTGGGGAAAGCCTTGGCAAAAAATAGCGGGAACGGAAGATGGAAAAAGCTGCCCAAATAATTTTAAAATATTTTATGCTTCACTTTTGCCTGTTGTGAAGAAATTCTTTGCTTTAACTTTTCTAAAAATTCCTGATGTTTTTGATTCTTTTCATCGAAAGATTTGTGACTCAATGATTTCCCTATTTTCAAATTTTCTTCAATGAAATCCATGGTATCATTAGAAAAAAAAGCATTTCCAAATTTCTCCCAGATATAATTAATCGCCTGATTGTTGGGATGAATTAAATCTTCTTTGTAAAATCGGTAGTCCCGCAAATCATCCATCAAAATCTCGTAAACCGGCAGATAATGGCAATTTTCAAATTGTGGTAAAATTTCGTGAATAGCGGTGATAAGCTTTGATTTGCTTAAATTGTTTTCAACCATGCCGTCTTTAGTGTGACGAACGGGCGAAACGGTAAACAAGATCTGAACATTTTCTTTCGCAATATCTTTCAGATTCTCCACCGTTTCATAAATAGAATCTGTTAACTCTAAATGGGTCAACAGTCTTTTTTCGAAATATTTCGCTGGAATTTTATGGCAGTTTGCAACGAGTTTTTTCTTCGGTAGAAATTCATAAATAAAAGAAGTCCCGTACGTAATTATAATCCAGTTAGTCTTTTGTAAAAACTGATTTCCGTTCTCAATTTGAGTATTAATTTTTTCTAAAGTCTGGTGTGCAAATTGCGAATTGAAGGAGGAATGGTGGTCCAACGAAATAACTTCTTCATTAAAACTAACAAGGTCTTCTTCCGCATAAAATCCAGCACCGTGTATTCTATTTACGGCGTTATTGATAGAGAACGGATTAAAAAGTGTCCCAAAAGGATTATTTAAAGTTTGGATCTGACCTGCTTTTAAAAGGTTGGTCATCTCCGTAGAAAAGCAGGAACCGATTGAAAAAACACGGTCTTCAACTCCTATTTTGATCTTAGAATTTGGAATTTCTACTTCTGTTCTAAATTTCATATTATTTTAAACTACTCCAATTTTAATTAAGGGGAATTAGCACTTTGTAAATTTATTAATGTTAAGATTCGCGACGTAACAGATAATTAGCAAGTTCGATGAATGGTTTTTTCTTTGCATCAGACACGCTGATCTTATTTAAATATTTCTGCGCAAGTTCGTTGTGTTCCTGAATTAACAGTAACGATTTTTCATCAACTTTGGTACGGCGGAAGATCTTTTCTACGCTATACACTTTATCCACATTATCGGTTTTTTTAGAGTACCAAAACTCCAGTTCTTTCCTCTCTTCGTCGGTTGCATGTTCTTTGGCTAAAAGATAAAGCACCGTTTTTTTATTTTCGTAAATATCTCCGGCATGTTTTTTACCGATCTGTTCCTGATTTCCGAATACATCTAAATAATCATCCATGATCTGGAAAGCAATTCCTACGTGTTTACCGAAGTTAAATATGGCTTTTGCATCTTTGAAATCTGCACCTGCGATCAATGCACCGATTTCAAAAGAAGAAGCACTTAAAATGCCGGTTTTATAGGAGATCATTCTAATATAATCATTGAAAGTCACCTCTTCCTGCGTTTCAAAATTGATATCGTATTGCTGACCTTCACACAGCAATAATCCCGTGTGGATAAAGACTCTCATACAAGCTTTGTACAATTCAGGTTCAAGATTTTCAAAAAACTTAAGGGCTTTAAACATTAAGGCATCTCCGGAAAGAATTCCTGTATTAATACCGTGTATGGTATGAATAGTCGGCATGTTTCTGCGAAGAGGCGCTTCATCCATAATATCATCATGGATCAAAGTAAAATTATGGAAAAACTCAATGGCTAACGCGGGTTTAAGGGCTTTTTTCAAATCACCGTCAAACATTTCACAAGCCATTAAAACCATCATAGGACGAAGTCTTTTGCCACCATGTGAAATAATATAATTCATCGGACCATAAAGTTCCTCGGGCTTATCTTTAAAGATGTATTTGGTAATTGCACTTGCAACGGTCTCCTGATATTCGTCTAAAAACTGCATAAAATTTCTTATTTGTGCAAAAATACGATTTATAAAAGTTTTTACCGATTTAAAATGACACAAAAAAAACCATTTCTTTCGAAATGGTTTTATATATATGAAGTAACCTTTATCTAAAAAATACGACCAATAAATAAGTTATCCCCGCCACCATCGCAGAAATCGGTATGGTTAAAATCCAGGCCCACAATAAACTTACCGTGATTCCCCAACGAACTGCGGAAACTCTTTTTGTTACTCCGACTCCGATGATCGCACCAGTAATGGTATGCGTCGTAGAAACTGGAATTCCAAAATGTTCTGAAATGAAAAGCGTGATTGCTCCTGCCGTTTCAGCTGCAACTCCTTCCAGTGGTGTTACTTTTGTGATTCTTGTACCCATTGTTTTTACAATTTTCCAGCCACCACTCATGGTTCCTAAAGCAATCATTAAGAATGAGGTAAAAGGTACCCAGAAATAATGTTCTACAAAATAGTTGAATTGGTGTGTGCTGTCTAAAGCGAGATAAACGGGATCGTGCAAAGTTTGGGTGTGATGATAAATAACGGCTGCTCCAATAATTCCCATTACTTTCTGTGCATCATTCGTACCGTGACCTAAACTGAAAAGTGCGGAAGAAACCAACTGTAATTTTTTGAAAACATTATCGGCTTTTCTCGGGCTCGTTCTCTTGGAAACATTAACAATAAATAAAGTGATAATCACTGAAATCACTCCACCAATTACAGGTGCCAGGAAAATGAATAAAAAGATCGGAATCACTTTATCATAACGCACCACATCTTGGGTAAATAGTTGCTTAAAGGCGAGTATCAGTTTATCAGAAATTCCTAAGTTTGGCTGTGCGACTGCAATTACATGATAATCCGAAACCAAGGCAAACATTAAAGCAGCTCCTAAAAAACCACCAATTAAAGTGTGCGAAGAGGAGGATGGAATCCCAAACCACCAAGTCAGTAAATTCCAGGCGATCGCGGCTATCAATCCAGAAAATATTACTTCGAGATTGATGAAATTTTCATTCACCGACTTTGCAATCGTATTTCCAATTTTGAATTCTCCGATGACATAAGCAGCGAGAAAAAATGCGGCAAAATTCCACATTGCAGCCCAAAGAACGGCTTGAAAAGGGGTTAAAACTTTAGTTGAAACAATGGTCGCAATGGAGTTAGCGGCATCGTGAAAACCATTGATGTAGTCAAATATTAAGGCTAAAACAATGATTATAATAAGAAGAATTGGTAAATCCATTCTATTTTTATATAATAAATTAAGGAATAGATTAAGCGTATTTAATCAAAATACTGTCGATCGTGTTGGCTACGTCTTCTGCTTTGTCAGTCACTGTTTCCAGATATTCCAGAACCGATTTCACTTTCATAATTTTAATGGCATCATTCGTTTCAAACAACTTTACAATTGCCTGACTCAAAACATCATCTGCAATATTTTCAAAGGAATTGATCTTAATACAAGATTCTTTCACTGCTTTTGGATCTTTGAAATCATTCAGATTTTTGATGGCGATCTCAATTTCAATACAAGATTTGTAAATCAAAAGTGTAAATTCAGTGTAAGCAGGATCCAGCGGTGCTTTGTACAAATAAATATATTTCGCCGAAGCATACATGAAATCAGCAATATCATCTAACCGACTGGCTAAATGACTAATATCTTCGCGATCAAACGGGGTAATAAAGTTTTCTCCTAACTGAACAAAAATTTCGTGGGTTAAATCATCCATTCTGTGTTCGTAATCACTCATGTGCTGTAACATCGTATCATCATTGATATCGAAATCAAGCAGACTCTCGTGAAACTCTTTTGACATCGCTACAAGTTCTTCTGCAACTTTCTCAAACAGTACAAAAAACACTTTGTCTTTCGGCTGGAACATTTTAAAAATATTACCAATTCCCATAATTATTCATTTATTAATTAGTGCTGCAAATTTCCGAAAAACTCAACCAACTTAGCCGATTTTATATTAAGTTTTATTAACATTGCGAAATTAGTTCTCCACCAAAAAAATCAGTCCCATTACGAATAATGAGACTGAAAATATTGTAATAAGATTGAAAAATTATTTTGATTCTTCAGCTCTCATGTCTTTGCCTTTAAATTTCTGAGTTTGTAATCCTTTCAAAACTTCGTCTTTGAATGATTTCTCTACTTCAAAGAAAGAGAATTTCTCTAAAATTTCGATTTCACCAATATCTGGTCTTTTTCTGGATTTCTCAGTTGATTTGTTGATGATCTCCAACATATCAATTTTTTTCAGATTGTCACGTTTTCCTAAGTTAAAGAAAAATCGCACCATATCGCCATTATTTTTTCTTGGCTTTCTTTCTCTGAATTCTCTGTCACCGCCTTCACGATTTCCGAAATCTCTGCTTCCGCCGTCTCTGCTTCCTCCATCTCTGGAATTTCTAGATCCGCCGTCTCTTCTATCGCCACCTCTGTCACGGTCTCTGCCGCCGTCTCTTCGATCGCCCCTTCCTCTGTCTCTTCCACCTCTGTCGCCTCTTCCGTCATCAGCATTGAATTTCTGGTCAGCTAAATCATTTTTATCTAAATAATAAAGCGCCATATCTCTCAACTGCAACTGCAACATCTGGTGAACCAATTCTTCTTTGGTAAACGCAGATAAGTCTGGAATTAAAGATGCATCGAATTCAAATAAGTTTTCGTGTTCTGTCAATAATTTGGTGAAAACACCGCCAACCTGAGCTTCGATCACTTGTTTTCCGGTAGGAATTTTCTTCTCAACGATATCAATCTTAGTTGATTGTTTGATCTGCTTTAATTTTCTTGATTCTTCAGGCTTGATCAATGACATTGAAATTCCATCTTTTCCTGCACGACCTGTTCTTCCACTTCTGTGAACGAAAACTTCAGGATCATCCGGTAAAGAATAATGAATAACGTGCGTCAATGAATCAACATCTAAACCTCTCGCCGCAACATCGGTCGCCACTAAGATATCGATATTTTTCAGTCTGAATTTCTTCATTACTGTATCACGTTGCGCTTGAGACAAATCACCGTGAAGCGCATCTGCTGCGTAACCATTCTGCATCAAGAAATCTGCAACTTCCTGAGTTTCCATACGCGTTCTGCAGAATAGAATTGAATATTGATTTGGATTTGCATCGATCAATCTCTTCAAAGCTTCTTTTTTGAAACGGTAACCAACCACATAAAATTCGTGTTTGATGTTTTTCTTCACTTCATTTAATGAGCCAACAACAATACGGTGTGGACTCGTTAAATAACTTTTAGAAATACGCTCCACCTCTTTATTCATCGTCGCCGAGAATAAATAATTGTGTTTCGTATCAGGAGTTTCACGTAGAATTGTTTCCAAATCATCTTTGAAACCCATCGATAACATTTCATCAGCTTCGTCAAGAACGAGCCACTGAATTTCAGAAAAATCAAGTGCTTTTCTGTTAATAAGGTCGATCACACGTCCCGGAGTTCCCACAATAATCTGTGGTTTGTCTCGTAGAGAGCGGATTTGGTCGGTAATACTGCTTCCACCATAAACTGCTGTAGTCTTGATGTTGGGCATGTATTTCGAATAATTTTTAATGTCTTTGGTAATCTGCAAACAAAGTTCTCTGGTTGGACAAAGCACCAAAAATTGGATTTTGCGACTCCCGTCGTCAATCATATCCAAAATCGGTAGCGAAAACGCCGCTGTTTTGCCTGTTCCTGTCTGCGCAAGTGCGATTAGATCGCGTATATCTGTAGAGATAAAAGGAATAGTCTGTTTTTGGATTTCTGTTGGGCTTTCAAAGCCCATTTCGCCAATTGCCTGCAAGATTGCCGGACTTAGATTGGTCTCCGTAAATAAATTCATGTAAAAGATCGTCTATAAATTGGGTGCAAAGATACAATTTTGTTTTCGATAATAAAAGGGGGCATTTATTAAATTTATGTTAATTGTCCGAAGAGCAGTTTCCAGCTTGTTTCGTCACTGAAATTCTCATATATTATTTCAAAAACTTATTAAATCCTCTACTTTTAAATTTTTAATTATCTGGCAAATCGCTGTAAACCACTTTTACTGCATCTCAATTTTAACAATTTTTTTGCCTCTTTCTCCCAGATATTTCTCAATGAGCGTTTCATAGATCTTCTGACCATCATCTACATTGGTAAAAATGATCAGACCTTCTTTTGTTTTTGGTAAAATAAAGAAAATCGTATTTACACCTTCGTCACTACCGCCGTGTGAAAGCGCAATTTCATCATTTCCCAAATCATAAATTTCAAAGCCAAGTCCAAAATATTTATTCTTTTTGGTTTCGACCTGTTTGCTTTTCAAAGATTCAAAAACAGCGGGTGACAGCAATTTATTATCTAATATTCCAACTAAAAATTTCCCGTAATCCTCCACGCTGGTTGTCAGATCATCTGCGGCGTTTGCCGTTTTATTTTTAATGATTTCATACGGCTTTCCTTCCTTATTATATCCAATTGCTATTCTTCCTGCATCTTTTTTTTCGTCCCAAATGTAACTGGTATCATTCATCGCAAGTGGTTTGAATACATACTCCTGTGCTAATTCTTCCAGATTTTTTTTGAATTTTTTCTCAATTGCTTTTCTCAGATATTCAAATCCTTCCCCGGAATACTGATATTTAGTACCGGGATCAAAATCAAAACTAAGTTTATGATCTTTATTTAAGAATCTCCAGTTTTTAAATCCGGTTTGATGACTTAAAACCAGTCTTGTAGTCAACTTTTTATGTCTATCATCTTTTGCGATATCTGGATCTATAAAATATTTGTCTAGCGGTTCATCAAGATTCCATTTCCCAAGACTGACCAACCTTAAAACCAACATTGCAGTAACAGGTTTCGTTAAAGACGCCACATTGAAGAGACTATTATAAGGTGCGGTTATTTTATCATTAAGATCTCCATAAACATTTATCTGCGTTAATTTTCCATCTTTAATGATGCCTAAACCTAAAGTTGGAATATGTTTATCTTTCAGTAATTGTTGTAAATCATCAGTAAATTGTTCAGATTCTTTTCCCTGATGATCATAACTAAGAATATCACTCATGACCCATTTTTCATTTTTTTTCAGCCAAACGGTCGTAAATTTCGCTTCACCACCCAAAACATCTGCTTTATTTTTCTCTCTGATAAAAAATTGATGATTCCCGGATTGAATTGCTCCATATAGATTTCCATTATTATACAAAGGATAAACTTCCAGACTGCCTTCTATCAATTTACGAATAGGTTTTTGATCTGGGTTGGAACAGATGTTATCTCTGGTTCTTTGGATGAATAATTTTTTATCCTGAAAACCACCTTTATCATGATAAAATTTTAAATTTTCATCTACCGATTTTTCCATGTAAGTTAGATCACACTGATTAAATCCGCGCTCAAAGAAAAGACTGTCTTCTTTTTTAAGTTCAAGAAAGAGAGGAGAATTTTTAGCAATTTGTGCCTTAAAATTTCCGAATAAAAAGAAGAAAGTGATAATAATTCCAAAGTGCTTTGTCATAAAAATAATTTTGACAAAGATTGAGAATAAACCGAATTTGAAGGAGAAAATCTACCCGACAAAAACCCGACAATCTTGCGACAACTTCATAACAGACTGAAATTCAATTTATAAAAAAGTTTTTGTCTTTTATCAATTTCATACGCATTTCTCAAAATGATATAAATATTGGCGAGCGTGAGCACAATAATTCCGATGATCACTGATTCTTTTCCTAACTTTAAAAAAATAAGGATCATAAAAAGGATGGGAAAAATAATTGCCAGAAAAATCTGCAGGGAAATGATCTGCTTAATGATTTCAGATGTTTGTTTCATAATCAACATCAAAAGTATTGGAGGCAGGAAATTCGCAATAGGAAACCAGGAAAAAGGAAGCGAGGAGAGATTAATAATTTTTATCAATTTCACATTTAAAATTTCCCCTTTCTCAACCGGTGAAGCAGTCTCTACAATTGAAACTTCATCTAACTCATTTATTTTTTCAGAAACAGCTGAAACGAGTAAATCATTTTCCGGAACCTCGAGACTTGCAGCCAATGCTTTTAAAGTAAATCCTTTCGGCTTCATTCCCGATTCAATTCTTTGAATGGTTCTGACAGAAAGTCCAGACTTTTGCGCCAACTCTTCCTGAGTTAGATTTTGGTGTTCTCTAATTTTTTTTAATTCCGACATTCATTGAATTAAGTGAGTACAAATTTAGCTATTCTAATGAAAATTTTAAAAATCATTATTAAACTTATTTTGCTGAAATTTCTCTGATAAAAAGGTATGGAAAAACCTTGGAAAAAGTAAAATTAGAAAAAACTCCTGCTTTCCCTTTATTATAAATCCTAAATTTGTCTATCTAAAATTAATCTATGAAATCATCCACTTTAAAATTCCTGAAAACTTTAGAAAAAAACAATAATCGCGAATGGTTCAACGAACACAAAAATCTTTATTTAGAGGCTCAACAGGATGTTCTTTCGTTTCTGGAGAATCTTATTGAGGAAATGGCGAAATTTGATGAGGAGATTTTAAAGATCGATCCGAAAAAAGCGCTCTTCAGAATTTATAAGGACATTCGTTTTTCAAAATTAAAAATCCCCTACAAAACCCATTTTGGCGCAGGTTTGGGTTTTGGGAAAAATGGTAAAACGTCCGGTTATTATTTGCACATCGAACCTGGAAAATCATTTTTAGCAGGTGGTGTTTTTCAACCTGAATCACCGATTTTGAAAGAGATCAGAAAAGAAATTTCAATATATCCTCAAGAATTTATGCAAATCCTGAAGGAAGATGATTTTAGAAATAATTTCCGTGGATTGAGTGTAGAAAGCAAATTACAAAGAGTTCCGAATGGTTTTGAAAAAGATGATCCAATGGCTGAATTTCTGAAACTAAAAAACTTCATCGTCAATTATCCGATTTCAGATGAGTCATTACTGAAAGAAAATGCTGCTCAGGAATTTGCTCAAATTTTTAAAAGCATCAAACCTTTAAATGATTTTATTGAAAGGCCTTTTCTCTAAAACATTTTCGCTTTCAATTCATCAATTGTTTTCTGAATATCTGGATCGGTCGGTGAAATTGAATAATATTTTGCAATTTTTCCGCTTTGATCTACAACTAAAAATCTTGGAACCCAGTTAAGATCGATGTAATTATTGAAGTTGTTTTTCCAGCCTTCATCGAACCAGAAATTTTCCTGCGATGTTAGATCGTATTTATCCAGACCTCGTTTCCATTGGTCATAAGAGCGATCCAAAGAGAAATAAACAAAATCAAGTTGGGGATTTTGCTCCTTTAAAATTTTAGTTGAAGGAAGTGCTTTGATACAATCCGGACACCAGCTTGCCCAGAAATCGATAATTAAAATCCGGCCTTTATGGTTATTTATAATTTCTGAAATGACCATTTTTTTACCCTGCAACGAAGTGATTTTCTGAGCAACTGCTTCTTTTGAAAATTCTGTCTTGCTAATTGCGGGAACTTTCTGAGCGAAAACGCCGAAAGAAATTAATACTAAACCAAGACTGACAATACTTTTCATTAATTTATTTTTAAATTTCTTCCAGCAAAACGATATAAAATTCAGAGTTGATGGAAACTTTTCCGTTTTCTACTTTTACAATTTTACCAGAATATGCATCATGCAATTTCGTGCCATTTTCAAAAATCCCCTGAACAGAAACTTCTTTCAACCCTGACGCTAAATCAAGACCAATTAAAACTTTATCATTATTCAAAGTTCTTGTAAACCAATAAGGGAAAGAAGAAACCATCTGATGAACGCCGGCTCCAACGGCAGGATGATTCGCTCTGAATTTCCCTAATTTTTGGTAATGCGCTAATAACTTTTGCGTTCCTGAATTATATTTCACATCGCTCCAGTTCATATCCGAACGTAAATTCGCATCACCTTCTGCGCCGGGAACGGTTAAAGTTCTGGCGGTTTCATCTCCATAATAAACCTGCGAAATTCCGGGAGCTAACAGCAGTTTTGTTCCAGCTTCAAACGTTCTTTTTCGGTCTTTATCGAAAGGCGAACCGTCGTCATGCGAGGTAAGATAATTCATGACCGTTTTACCATTTAAATCGGAGTGCAATAATTTTGAATAATTCGAAAATAATTCTTCATAAGGTTTATTGGCGTCGCCTTTAAAGTCAAAATTAATGAGCGATTTAAAGCCGTTCTGGTAATAATTTACTTTTTTGTCACCGAAATCATAGAGTTGTTTCTGTGAAATTCCGTAACCGTAAACTTCGCCAACCGTGAAAAACAATTGATTGTCAAGAACTTTTTGAGGATTATTTGTTTTATAAATAGCAAATGCTTGCTGACAAACTTTTTGAAAATCTTTCCAAACATCTTCATTAGTGTGTTTCACCGTATCAATTCGATAACCATCGACTCCCAGATCCTGAACGTAGTCAGCGAGCCATTTCATAATATAATATTTCGGCGCTCGTGGATAACCTGTTCTGGCGAAAAATTCATCGAGCGATTTTACTTCTGATTCATATCTTCCTTCTTTTTTCCACTTTTCAACGAGCATTTTTGGAAGTTCAGCCGGTTCATTTGATTCTGTTAAAATATCCGGGAGATTTGCGACCAGAGTACAAGCAGTGGTGTTTTCGTAATTATTGTATTTGCATTGTGGCGAAGTTCGCACCCAGGTGTTCGGATAAACGGGATCGATCGGCGTAACCGGACCAGTATGATTGATAACGGCATCTAAAACTATGCGAATCCCTTTCGCGTGGGCTTTTTCAACGAGTTCTTTTAATTCTGCCTTCGTACCGAAATTAGGATCAAGCGCCGTCCAGTCTTTTGCCCAGTAACCATGAAAAGCGTACGTATTTCCGGTTCCTTCATTGGTTGCCCCATGAATTTGTTCTACCAACGGCGTCATCCAGATCGCATTGATCCCCAAATCTGAAAAATAATTATCATCCAGTTTCTGGATGATTCCTCTTAGATCTCCCCCTTCAAAACCGCGTAAAACTCCGGTTTTTTCTGTTCTGCCAAAATTAACATCATTGGATTTATCGCCATTCTGAAAACGATCCGTTAATAATAAGTACATATTTGCACCTTCCCAGTTAAATGCTTGCTTTTTTGAAGTTTGCTGCGAAACACAGGAAGTGATCAATAAGGATCCGAGGAAAAATAATATTTTTTTCATAGTCAATTTTGAGTGTTAAAGGTAATCTAAAAGCAAGATTGAAAGAAAAAGAATCAATTGATAAATCATATTTTAACATTATTTAACATATTTTTCTATCTTTGTTTTTTCAACATAAAAGTATGTCTCTTTACCATATCATCGCCAATCAACTCCAGTTCGTAACTCCACGATTTTATAAAGAGCGGTTTTTCAGAAATTTAAAACATCTTACCAAAGAAAATTACAGTCAAAAAAACATTGAACCTGAATTAATTTGGCTTAAAGATTTGTTAAGCGCAGAGTCGGTGATGATCGACATTGGCGCCAATAACGGAAGTTTTATTTATCTGCTTGAAAAGAAACTTTTACCAAAAAACATCTACGCTTTTGAACCTAATCATAAATTGTTTGAACGCTTAAAAAGAATATTTCCAGATGTTCAGATTTTCCCGTTTGCGCTCTCTGATGAAAATGGAAGTGCATCATTCAAAATACCTGTTATTAAAGGAAAAACATTTGATTCCCGCGGAACATTGAAAGTCAATTACAGAGAAGAAGATGAAGAAAAGCACGTTCTGCAAAACGTAAAAATCATTAAACTTGATGACTGGAAAGAGACGGAAAAGCTCACCAGAATTGACTTCATTAAAATTGACGTAGAAGGAAATGAAATGCGAACACTGAAAGGCGCCGAAAAGATCATTAGAAAATATATGCCAATATTAATGATCGAAATGGAACAACGCCATCATTCTGAGCCGATCTGGGATTTAATTAAAGAGATCGAAAACTGGAACTTCACTTCCTACTATCTGAACCGACAAAATTTTCAGCTGGACAAATTAACTTCAGATTTAATTAGTGATCAGGAAAATAATACGTTAATCAATAAAAAAGAATATATCAATAATATAATTTTCGTTCCAAATCACCTGAAAACTTCGCAGAAATGAGTGTAATTGCAAGACAGGGTTTTAAATATTCCTTAATTGGTTATTTCGGTTTTTTACTCGGAACTTTTTCTGCAATTTTTATATTTCCGTACGATATGGAATTTTATGGAAAATTGCGTTACATCATGCCGACTGCAGAAATGCTTTTGCCTATCGTAGTTTTCGGACTTTCCTTTTCTAATGTTAAGTTTTTCCATCAAACGCAAAAAGACGGTAAAAATCAAAATATATTATCGCTTTCTTTGGTAGGGATTCTCGTCAATTTTCTGATTTTTTGCATCCTATTTTTTGCGTTCTTTCAATTATTTCCACAATATAAAAGTTTAGAACTTTGGAAAATGAAGCGGCTGATCCTGCCGCTGATTCTTATTCTCGCTCTATCAGCTGTTTTCACAAAATACATCTCCAATTTTAAGCGGATCGTTGTTCCGAATATTTTCGAAAATATCTTTCCAAAGATTGCGAACATCGGTGCTTTTTGTCTTTTCTTCTTCCTTGGAGTTTCTGAAAAAGGTTCATACGGATTTTTCTTAGGAATGTTTGTTCTTTCTTTTTTAGGCTACTATTTTTACGCCAATAAACTTGAAAAGATCACCCCTGATTTCAGTACCGACTATGTTCGGAAAGATGGTCTCTGGAAAGAAATCCTCAATTATAGTTTTTACGGTTTCTTAGGAAATATCGGTAATTACATTGCATTCAGAGTAGATAATTTCATGATCGGAGAGTTTTTAAATTTTGAGGAAAATGGAGTTTACAGTATTATTTTATCCATACTTTCCTTCATCCTGATTCCGCAAATGGGATTGTTTAATATTTCTGCACCTATCATTAACAAAACGATTGCAGAAAATGAATTCGAAGAACTTGACCGGTTTCACAAAAAAACCTCGCTTACTTTATTCTTTTTAGGTGCGGTATTATTTTCGTCAATTCTGGTGGGATTTCCTTACCTGACCAACTTTATTAAAAATGGCGACCAGCTTCGACAAGCGGAACCTGTCGTGTGGATTTTAGGATTTGCGATGCTGTTTGACTTAGCGACCGGATTTAACGGACACATTATTTCCCTCTCCAAACACTATCGGTTTAATATAGTGATCATGCTATTTTTAGCCGTTACAACCGTTGTCCTCAACTATCTTTTTCTTACGAAAACTGAGCTGGGAATTATTGGAATTGCAATGGCAACCGCGATCTCACTTACTTTGTTCAACATCATCAAAATTTATTTTAATTATGTGAAATTCAAGGTGTTCCCATTGACCATCGAAATGATGTACGTGGCGATTATCTGTACGTTGGCAATTACTTTAGCAATTATGTTTCCCGAAACCAAAAGCAATCTTCTAAACCTTTTTTATAAACCAGCTTTTGTTTTGATCGTAATTTTCGGAGCAAATCATTTTATGAAAATCTTCCCGATTGAAGATTATGTGAACAAAAAATTCTTTAAAAGTATTTTTAAATTTTAATGATTTAAAGTATTGACTGTAACGTTTTTTCAAGTTCAGAAGATATTTTCTTCTTGCTGAATTCCTTTTGGAAATCGTAAGAATTCTCAGATTTAAAATTAAAAATCTCCTCAGTTGAGTCTATTTTTTCGTTAATAATAAAATCAAAATTTGATTGGTAATCTGTCGGAAAAATAGCAATTTTTCCGAATTTAATTGCATCTCCAATATTACCGCTCATTTTTGTTTCTCCATAAATTTCTTTGTTACTAAAGAATTCTGTTTCACTTTGAATCGGACACCAAAGGAAATCGGCTTTGTTCATCCACTCATTAAAAGTAGTTTGTGGAACTTTTTTGTCAAAATATTTAATCGAAATGTTCTCCGGTTTCTTTTTGTCAAAATCCCGGATCCAATCTAGTTCTTTTCCATGAGCTTTACCAAGAAAAACGATTTCAAGTGGTTTCTCAAAAGTTTTAATTTTCAAATCACTCAACTGACCGATCACCTTTTTGTAATCTCTTCTTGCTTGCGAAACTGCACCTGGAATTACAATCGTAAAAACTTTAGAATCAATCTTTTCCTGAAACTCATTAAAGAAAACCGGTAAATACTTGAGTTTCCCAGCAACTAAGCTTTTGTCTAACACCAAAATATTTCTCGCTCCTTTAAAAACATCGGGGGCAGCGAGTAGATCTTCTTTTAACCACAATTTTAAACGGTAAACGAAGTCCTTTTTAAAAATATTTTTAAACAATTGAAACCGGGAAATATTCGTAAAATTAAGATTGTGAACAATCACCGCAGTATTATATTCCTGAGTGATTTCCTTGAATAAATTAAAATAACGATGCACTGTTCCAATGATCACTACATCATATTTCTTTTGACTCAATTGATTTAAAATCTCCGTATTTTCACTTAAAAAAACATTGGATTCATTTTTCTTGATCTGTTTGAATATTTTGTCAGAAAAATAGTAATCGATCACAAACTCTTTGGAATCTTTCATTAATTCCATAAAATTACGCGCAATTTCTGCGTGGGTATCGAGTTCTATGTAAGCAATCTGTTTCAAGGGATCAGTTAAAATTTAATTAAAAAACTTTTTTTCCATTGCTGAATGTTTCCAAAACTTTGGTGTCTAAAATTTGATCTTCTGAAACCGTCATTAAATCCTGATCAACAATAATAAAATCTGCTGATTTCCCAGGCTCCAAACTGCCAATTTCTTTTTCCTGAAACGCTGCTTTCGCTGCCCAAATCGTCATTCCGCGAATTGCCTGTTCTCTGGTTAAAGCATTTTCTTTTTGAAATCCATTCGCAGGAAAATGTTTGGAATCTTTTCTCGCAACTGCCGAATAAAAAGTTTTCAAAGGACTTATTTCTTCCACTGGAAAATCTGTTCCCAACGGAAGCCAACCGTTTTGTTTCAATAAATCTTCGTACGCGTACGCATATTTCAAGCGATCTTTTCCTAATCGATCTTCCGCCCAATACATATCTGAAGTCGCATGAGTCGGTTGTACAGAAGGAATAATCGAATATTTTCCAAACAGATCAAAATCATTTTTATCAATAATCTGAGCGTGTTCGATTCTCCATCTTCTGTCATTTTTTCCGCATAAAACTTCGTCATAAATCTGAAGAATCGTTCGGTTTGCAGAATCTCCGATGGCGTGCGTCGCCATTTGCAAATCGCTGTTTTTTAATCTTTTTGCTAAATTTTCGAAATGTTTTCTATCGCTCAAAAGAAAACCTCTCCAACCTTTTTTGTCGGAATAATCGTGATTTAAACAAGCACCTCTCGAACCTAAAGCTCCATCTGAATACACCTTGAATCCTCCGACTGTAATGTTTTTATTGGTGTATCTTCCTTTTTTGATCCAACGGTCATAATAAGCCGGATTGTCTTCCATCAAAGCAAAGATCTTCATCTGTAAAGAATTCTGGGCCTGTGCTTTTTCTAAAAGTCCTAAAGTTTTTTCCGTAATACCGCAATCATGAAGGGAAGTCAAGCCGTATGAAAAACATTCTTTCTGCAATTCCGAAAAATATTGGATCGCCATTTTATCTTCAATATCCGGAATATATTTTTCCACCAAAGTCATGGCGTTGTCGACTAACATTCCAGTTAATTTTCCATCCTTCAATTCAATTTCACCTCCTAAAATTTTAGAATCTTTTGTAATTCCGGCGATGTCTAAAGCTTTCTGATTGGCAACTGCGGCGTGACCATCAATTCTTTTTAAGTAAACAGGACGGTTTGGAAATAATTGATCCAGTTTTTCTTTGTTTGGAAATTCTTTAATTGCCCAATCGTTTTGATCCCAACCACGGCCGTAAATCCATTCTTTCGGAGCTGTTTTCGCATAATCTGAAATTCTTGCAATGATTTCGTCCCAGGATTTTGTTCCCCAAAGTTGACATTTCCATTTATCTGTTGCAAAACCGGTGAAGTGACAATGGGCATCGATCAAACCTGGAAAAACTGTTTTTCCCTCCAAATTCTGGATATTTTTAGATTTAAAGTTTTTGAGAATATCCGCAGTTTTTCCCACACCAATAATTTTTCCGTTCAAAACTGCCATTGATTCGGCGGTATCAAAACTTTGATTGACGGTATAGATTTTCGCATTAGTGATGATGAGATCGGCGTTTTTTTGCGCACTAAACATCCCGAAAAAAAGTATCATTATAATCGTAGGGACAAGTCGCGACTTGTCCAAAAATCGAAGATTTATAATAGCGTAATTATTCATAAAATTTATCTTTATTCCAATTTTCAGGATTTGTTGTAATATAATTATTTATTTAATCGTAACGTTCTTTATTTCTCACAATGTGATCATGAAATGACCGCTGCCAAAGGAAATCTGAATGACCTGTTTGATGAATTTGTTTCGAAACAGTAGTTTTATAAGCACCCATTAGAGAAGAGACAGATTTTATTTTAATCTGTTCATCATTCCGTAGGGACAAGTCGTGACTTGTCCGAAATCCCACAGGAATTTCAACAAAATCCTTAGTAGAAAAATCCCGATTAATTCCAAACAAAAAGTGAACATGATTCGGCATCACCACAAAATTATGCAATTCAAAATAAGGATATTGCTTTTTCAACCAGAAGATTTGATTCTCAGCAATTTTTCCCATTTCGCTTAAATTTATTTTTCCATTTTGAATTTTCCCAAAATGATGTAGTTTATCTTTCGTGCAGATGGTTATGAAATAGACCGCATCATTTGAATAATCAAAGTCTTGCTTTCTATTTCTTTTTCTTCCTTCCATCTTTTTACGTTTTGAAAAACTTTAAATTTAGGGTAATTAACGAATTAATAAAAATAAAAATTGATGGGCGGCAATTTAAAATCCTTCGGATTTTGGACAGGTCGCGACCTGTCCCTACATCCAATTTTTTCGCATCTCTGACCACCTTAATTTTCTGATGAACTTGATCTCCTCTTTTGACAATGACTTCTCTCCTTTTTGTTTTAAAAAAGATTTCATTGTTGTATAAAATTCTGCAAATGATTTATTCTTGAAGGCAGATTTTCCCGACGAAATGATTGTCAATGGTAGATTGAGACCAATATTATAAAAATATTCTCCCAGTTTCTCAGCTTTTTGATTTTTATATTGAAACGCAGTTGGACGTAAATGTTTCACCCACAAATCTTTAATGGTTATAACTTCCCAGTCATTTTTCTTCGCCAACATCACATCAATATTATCCCAGCCTAAAACCGCTCGTAAACCATTCATATCTAAAAAACATTCTCTACGATAGGATTTTATCGGTCCACGAACATGATTTTTTGAGGACAAATTTTCAAATTGCCACTGGTGTTTTTCATCTTTAAAATCAAGCGCCAATGATTTCTCAAAAATAGATTTTTGTATTTTAACAATCCCTGAAACCATTCCTGCTTTTGAATTAGATTCATAAACTTGATTGATTTTCGCCAGGTAATTCGGCGGGAAAATAATATCTGCATCGAATTTACAAATGATATCAAAATCTTTTAAATCTACAGATTCTAAACCTTTATTAAAAGTGCGCACGACTTTTGCGCCGGGTTCATGCGTTGAAGCTTCTAAATTTAACATTTTAAATTTTTTATGATCTCCAATAAATTCTTCTACTACTTTTTGCGTGTTGTCCTTAGAACCATCATTAACAATAACACAGAAAAAATCTTTAAACGTCTGTTCATACAGAGATTTAAGCGTAAAAAGAATATTTTTCTCTTCGTTGTGCGTCGGAATGATGAGTAGGAATTTCATTAAATATTTGTTACGACAGATTCCAGAGGAATCTTATCTCTGTAGTTAATAATTTACAAGTTTAAAGGTGCGTTCCGCAGGAACGCTATCTCGTGATTATTCAAAAAAATCAAATAAATATTCATTTTTAAATTCTATTTCAAACTTCTTCAAAAAATCGATATATTCATTTTTAAAACTCTGTTTTTCATGATGCTCTTTTTGATTTAAAACATAATTAATGACGTTTTCTTTCTGGCTTTTCGAATAAGAAAAAGCACCATATCCTTCTTGCCAAGAAAAATGATTGGATAAATATTTCTTTTCATTTACAAAATTAGTTGATTCAACCTTAACCACTTTTACTAAATCTGGTATTGAAATTTGAAGATTTCTATAACAAAAGAAAATATGAATATGGTCCGGATTTGCATAAATGGCTAAAACACGCTGTTTTTTATGATTGAAAATTCCACAAATATATTTTTCTACGTCATCTCTAATTTCTTCTGAAATTTTATTTTCCCTAAATTTTACTGCAAAAATAAGTTGAATATAAATTTGTGTGTAGGTATTCGCCATTTTTCTAAAAAATTTGATTTTACGATATGGATTTAATAAACAAGATTTTACATTTATTCTAGTTTTTTAGATGGCGTTCCTACGGAACGCTGGATATTTTCATTTCATATTTTCTACAGAGATTAAACTCCTCTGGAGTTTATTTAAAACAAAATAGCAACTTTATAATATCAAGACATTCTTTTGATTTCCTCTTCATTAAATTTAATGCGCCTCCAACCAGTTATCTCCTACTCCAACTTCGACCAGCAAAGGAACGGTTGTTTTATATGCAGATTCCATTTCTTTTTTAATTAAAGCTGTTACGGTTTCCAGTTCTTCTTCCGGCGCCTCAAAAACAAGTTCATCATGAACCTGCAAAAGCATTTTTGTTTTTAAATTTTGTTCGGTGAATTGTTCATCAATTTTGATCATTGCCAATTTAATGACATCGGCTGCACTTCCCTGAATTGGTGCATTCACCGCATTTCTTTCCGCGTGAGCTTTAACTACGAAGTTGGCTGAATTGATATCTTTTAAATGTCTTTTTCTTTTCAAAATAGTTTCCACATATCCCATTTCCTGCGCTTTGATAACCTGATCTGCCATATATTTTTTCAACTTTGGATAAGTTTCGAAGTAAGACTCGATCATTTCCTTCGCTTCTTTTCTGGAAAGCCCGGTTTGTTCCGCCAAACCAAAAGCACCTTGTCCGTAAAGGATTCCAAAGTTGACGGTTTTTGCCTGTGAACGCTGCGTTTTCGTAACTTCTTCCAAAGGAATATTAAATAATTTTGAAGCCGTAGAAGCGTGAATATCTTCGCCATCCTGAAAAGCTTTGATCATATTATCTTCCTCAGAAATGGCTGCAATTAAGCGCAATTCAATTTGAGAATAATCCGCTGCAATCAATTTATTTCCGGCATTTGCCACAAAAGCACCACGGATTTGTTGACCGCGCAAAGTACGGATCGGGATATTCTGTAAATTCGGATTTACACTTGCTAATCGTCCAGTCGCAGCAGTAGTTTGAGAGAAATTGGTATGGACGCGATTGTCATCTTTATCAATTTGCAAAGGCAAAGCATCGACGTACGTTGATTTTAATTTCTGATAGGTTCTGTATTCTAAAATATGTTTAATGATTTCATGCTTGGAAGATAATTTCTGCAAAATATCCTCAGAAGTTGCGTACTGACCGGATTTTGTCTTTTTAGCTTTCGGATCAAGCTGCATTTTTTCAAATAAAACTTCGCCCAATTGTTTCGGAGAATTCATATTAAATTCTTCGCCTGACAATTCAAAAATCGTTTTCTCCAGTTGACGCAGATCGTTTTCAAGATCTTTACTTTCCTGTTCGAGCCATTTTTTATCAAGGGAAATTCCTTCGAGTTCCATTTTTGCCAGAACTTTCATTAAAGGCATTTCTACATTATAAAACAGGTCTTCAAGGTTTTCTATTTTCAATTGTGGTGCAAAAACTTCGTACAATCTCCAGGAAATATCAGCATCTTCAGCGGCAAATTTCGTTTGTTCTTCCACAGACAATTCCTTGAAACTGATCTGATTTTTTCCTTTTCCAATTAACGATTCGATAGCGACAGGTTTGTAACCCAGATACATTTCAGAAAGATATTCCATCGCATGACGACCATCTGGATTCAAAAGGTAATGCGCGATCATGGTATCGAAAATCGCACCTTCAACTTCGATTCCGTATTGTTTTAAAATTTTATAATCTGCTTTTAGATTATGAGCAATTTTTATAATCTCTTTTTTCTCAAAAAACGGACGGAAAATTTCCAGTGTTTCCAAAACTTCTTCTTTCTTTTCAGAAAAAGGAATATAGTACGCCAAACCTTTTTTATAGCTGAAACTCATTCCGATCAGATCAGCTTCCATTTCATCTAATGACGTAATTTCGGTATCGAAACTCACTGCCTTTTGCTGCAGAAGGTTATGAACTAAAACTTTCTGTGCTTTTGGAGAATCGATAAATTGGTATAAATGATCGCTGTCTGAAACAGTTTCTTTCGTTGTCGTTGCCTGATCTAAATCTTCAAAATTGGCGAACAGATCAAGCTGCATCGTTTGATTGACAATAACTGGTTTTTGAACTTTTTCTTCCGCAGCATTTTTATTAGGAATTGTAGCAACTGTGGCAGAAGGAGCAAAAGCACGATACAAATTTTCATACAATCGTCTGAATTCGATTTCGTCGAAAACTTCTTTTACCTTTTCGAAGTCGGGATCATCTAAATCGTATTGTTCCTGATGAAATTCAATCGGAGCATCACAAATAATTGTTGCTAACTTCTTCGATAAAATTCCACGTTCCGCAGAATTCTCTACTTTTTCTTTGAGTTTTCCTTTAAGATCGGCAGTATTTTCTAACAACTTTTCGATGCTGCCATATTCTTTCAGAAATTTCTTCGCCGTTTTCTCTCCAACTCCTTCCAAACCTGGAATATTATCAACCGCGTCGCCCATCATTGCGAGGAAATCGATTACCTGTTTTGGATCTTCAATTTCGTATTTCGCTTTGACTTCTTCAACGCCTAAAATCTCAAACTCAGCTCCTTTCAAGCCGGGTTTATACATTTTAATATTTGGAGTGACTAGTTGTGCAAAATCTTTATCGGGCGTCACCATAAAAACGGTATAACCTTCTTTTTCGGCTTTGCAGGCGATGGTTCCGATAAGATCATCCGCTTCGTAACCTTCCAGTCCTAAAATAGGAACATGCATGGCTTTCAAAATCCGGTGAATATAAGGTATGGCGAGTTTTATTGCTTCCGGTGTTTCGCTTCTGTTGGCTTTGTACTCTGCATAATCTGCAGTTCTTACACTTGCCTGACCCACATCAAAAACGACGGCTAAATGCGTTGGTCTTTCTCTGCGAATGAGTTCAATTAAGGAATTCGTAAAACCAAAAATTGCCGAAGTATCGATTCCGGTACTTGTAATTCTGGGACTTCTGATGAGTGCATAATATCCACGGAAAATCATCGCATAAGCATCGATGAGGAAAAGGCGTTTATCGTTGTTTTCTGACATAGAAGCAAAGATAATATTTTTGACCGTAGAAAAAAGATGGTTGAAGGAAGTTTTGGAAAAAGGATCTGAAGAACTAAAATTTTCACGCAATAATCAAAGTAAATATTTTTTTTCCCTTCAAATTCAGGAATTTATTTTAAATTTTTTATGATCAAATTTAAAATTTGATGGAGCAAATTAATGGTTTGAAACCGCGTTCCTCTTTTGTTTTTGAATTACATTCAATGAAATGGTGGCAAAAAGTCCGCCCAGTAAAAATCCCATTGCTGAACCCATTAAAACATCCATAGGAAAATGAACGCCCAAATAAATTCGGCTGTAAGAAACGACGATCGCCCAAACGAACATAAAATAAGGTAAGAATTTATACTTCCTGTAAAGAAGCATACTCAAATATGTAACAATAAAAAAAGTATTGGAAGCGTGACTGGAATAAAATCCGAGACGACCGCCACATTTTACACTTCGCATCAAATTATTTAAAGTTGGATCGTGACAAGGTCTTAATCGTGCAATCCCAGTTTTAAAAATGCCGGCAAGCTGATCGGAAACGGTAACGCCTAAAGCGATAAATATTAAAATGAAAACCAAACTTTTAAGTTTGAAAGTTTTGTAGAGTAAATAAAGAAAAATGCCGTAGAGCGGGACCCAGATCCAGGTTTCGGAAATAAGAATCCAAAACTGGTCGAAAGGCTGACTCCCTAAATTATTTAGGAAAAGAAAAAGATGCCGGTCTTCCTGAATAATTTCGTACATATTAACGGCTTACAGGTCCTTCGTGCTGGTCGTTTTCCGCAAGATTTACTTTGGGAATCTCTCTTTCTGCAATTGCTTCTTTTTCTAAATTACTCATGGGATTGTAATCTTGCGCAGCTTGCTTTACTTTTTCAATTTCTTTTTTAATTTCAGAAACCGGATTATCGGTTTCCTTTAAAATTTCAGATTTTACATCTTCCATTGCACTGCGCATTTTTCGCACTCCCTGACCTAAGTCGCGTGCGATTTTGGGTAACTTATCGGGACCGAACAACACTACGATTGCGACGGCGATTAACATCATTTCTCCTATGCTTAATTCCATGGGGTAAAATTACAAAAGTTTATGGTATCGATTTTCATTGATTCGAGTTAAATTAATCACAAAATACAATGCGAAATTACTATATTTTCTTTCATTTAAGGCAAATTAGACAATATCAACACCGATTATTTAAAAAATAAATTTGATTCTAAACTATACGATAAATCTAAGAAATTGGTTTCTTTTTATAAACAAAAAATACAATAACCGCACTGATCATCATTAATATAAATCCGAGAAAAAATGGTGCTCCTGCAAATTTAAACGGTGCGTTATCATGGGTAAAATAAAAGAATGTATTGGTCATTAAAGGCGGACCAACAATCGCAGTTAAGCTTACTAAACTCGCCAAAGCTCCTTGCAATTCACCCTGTTGATTCTTTGGAACCTGAGCAGAAATCACGGATTGCAAAGCCGGACCTGCAATTCCACCCAAACCATACGGAATCAGAAATGCAAACATCATCCAGCTTTCGGTGGCAAAAGCGAATAAAATCATTCCCAATGCATATAAAAGTAAGCCATAGAAAATACTTCTTTCATTGCCTAATCTGGGCTGAATAAAACGGATCAAATATCCTTGCACCAAAGCTGCCATTAAACCAGCAACTCCGAGAGAAAGTCCGACCATTTTTTCGGACCAGCTGAATTTGTACATGGTGAAGAATGTCCAGTTGGTTTGCACAGCATGACCTGCAATATAGACAAATATTAAAGCGGCAATTAGGCCGAGAATTTGAGGATATTTTCGAAGCTGCAACAATGAACCAACGGGATTTGCACGCCTCCAGTTGAAATCTCGGCGGTGTTCTTTGTCTAAACTTTCCGGCAGAACAAATAATCCGTATAGAAAATTAACCAGACATAAACCCGCAGCGGCGTAGAAGGGAACTCGGGCTCCGTATTGTCCGAGCAAACCACCAATTACCGGTCCAATAATAAAACCGACCCCAAAAGCGGCACCGATCATTCCGAAATTCTTTGCCCGATTTTCTTCTGTAGAAACATCTGCGATATAGGCACTTGCGGTGGTAATACTAGCGCCTGTAACTCCGGAGAGTATTCTACCGACAAAAAGCCAAAATATAGAAGGTGCAATTGCCTGAATAAAAAAGTTGACTGAGAATCCTAACAAAGAAAAAAGAATGATCGGTCTTCTGCCGAATTTATCGCTTAATCCACCTAAAACGGAAGCGAAAATAAATTGCATTCCGGCATAAGCGAAACTGAGCCATCCTCCGTATTGCGAGGCAATGCTTAAATCTGCGTTGTGCGTAAGTTCCTGAATTAATTTCGGAACGACGGGTATTACAATTCCCCAACCGGTAATATCGATGAGTAAAGTGATGAAGATAAAACCTACAGCGGCGGATTTTGGATTTTTTTTCATTTGCGGGTGTAAAGATAGTTTTTTTTGGATTTTTTTTGAAAATTTATATTTGTTTTTTATGAGTCGTATTTGGAAGAGTTTTAAAAATATTCTTTTGTAATTCTGACGACCGAAGAATTTTTCAGTTATTTATTTCCTTTTTTTTTTGTTCTTTTGGCTTGAAACAAAATAACCAAAAATTCAAGGCTTGGAAACTGCGGCTAAAAAATTGATAGAAAACCTAAAATTTCTGAACTAGCGCGATAGAAAATTATTTCATGAGTATTAAAATTATTGCGCGCGTCGGACAAAGAAATTTTTTAACGGTTTTCTATCAATTTTTCTTAACGCCTTCGCTTCCGATGCTGGTTTTAAATTCCGATTTAAATGATTTCAAATCTATCCTTTTTCAGTTGTGTAATTTTGTGGAGGGAATAGTCTTTTAATTATTTATTCGCGTTTTTTCTATGTTCTTTTGTCTTGAAACAAAATAACCAAAAATTCAAGGCTTGGAACCTGCGGCCAAAAAATTGATACAAAACCTAAAATTTCTGAACTAGCGCGATAGAAGATTTTTTCATGAGTATTAAAATTATTGCGCGCGTCGGACAAAGGAATTTTTTAACGGTTTTCTATCAATTTTTCTTAACGCCTACGCTTCCGATGCCGGTTTTAGATTCGGATTTTAATGATTTCATATCTAGCCTTTTCATTTTTTTAATTTTGCAGAAGGAAGAATGTTATAATTATTTTTTTTCGTATTCTTTTGTCTTGAAACAAAATAACCAAAAATTCAAGGCTTGGAAACTGCGGCTAAAAAATTGATAGAAAACCTAAAATTTCTGAACTAGCGCGACAGAAGATTTTTTCATGAGTATTAAAATTATTGCGCGCGTCGGACAAAGAAATTTTTTAACGGTTTTCTATCAATTTTTCTTAACGCCTACGCTTCCGATGCCGGTTTTAAATTCAGAATTTTATGAGTTGATAGGTTTTTATTTAAGAAGCGAAATCTGCGACCCGGCTTGAGTGGAGCTCTTTTTGCGGAACGAAGTGAAGGAAAAAAGCGGGAACGGAAGATCTCGTCATTGAATGACGAGACCCAAATAAAAAATATTGCACAAAAAAATAGTCCCTCTTTCGAAGGACTATTTGTATTTATTAAAGAAAATTATTTCTTCGTTCTTTTGTCAATGATCTCAACATCTTCTGTTGTTCTGCCATGCAATTTTTCTTCTTTTCCTCCTTTTCCTTTCAAGAAATCATAAGCGATCGCTGAAGAGACGAAGATCGAAGAGTAGGTTCCAAACGCAATACCCAAAAGTAAGGCGAACATAAATCCTCTCAAGTTATCTCCACCGAAAATGAAGATGGCCAAAATAACCAAAATCGTGGTAAATGAAGTATTGAACGTTCTACCCAATGTACTGGAAATTGAATCATCGAACAATCCTGCCAATGTAAGGGATTTTTTCTCTCTCAAATACTCCCGGATCCTATCGAATACGATTACAGTATCATTAATTGAATAACCCAAAACGGTTAGAATTGCCGCAATGAAATCCTGATTAATCTCCATGTTGAACGGCATGTACTTATGAAGCAATGAATAAGCTCCCAAAATGATGATCGCATCGTGAGCAAGACCTGCAACGGCTCCTAAAGAGAACTGCCATTTTCTAAATCTTATCAAAATATAAAGGAAAATCCCTGCTAAAGCTGCAATTACAGCATACATTCCACCGGTTTTGATATCATCGGCAACGGTTGGTCCTACTTTCGTAGAAGAAACGATTCCCGCATGATTAACATCTGCAGATTTGAATTCTGCTAAGGTTAAGTTTCCTGGAAGATTTTGTTTCAGTCCATCAAATAATTTCTGTTCAATGGTTTGATCGGCTTTCAACGATTCATCATCAATTAAATAATCGGTAGAAATTTTTAACTGATTTCCACTTCCAAAAGTTTTTGCTTCTACAGCAGAGTTTTTACCATCTGCGGTCTGGAATTGTTTGATCAAGGATTTTTCAATATTATCTGCATCTACAGGCTTATCAAATCTCACTACGTAATTACGACCTCCAGTAAAATCGATCCCGTATTTGAAACCGTTTACTTTCATTGAGATCAAACTCGCAATCGTAAGAACTGCTGAAATGATGTATGCATATTTTCTTTTTCCAATAAAATCGATCCAAACATTTCTGAAAAGATTTTTGGTTAAAGGCGTCCAAACTGAAAGTCCTTTTCCTTTATTTAATCTTGCAAAAATCATTACTCTGGATAATAATACAGAAGTAAAGAATGTCATTAAGATACCGATGATCAAGGTTACGGCAAATCCTTTAATTGGTCCTGTTCCGAAAATGTACAATACCAATGCGGTTAGAATCGTAGTCGAGTGACCATCGATAATCGCCGAAAGTGCGTGTTTGAAACCGTCTTTGTAGGCTTCGAGAATATTTTTACCGGCGAAGAGTTCTTCTTTGGTTCTTTCATAGATGATAACGTTCGTATCGACCGCCATCGCCATCGAGAGTACGATACCTGCGATTCCAGGTAAAGTTAAAGTCGCATCAACGGAATCCATAATTCCGAAAATGTAGAACAAGTTGATGACCATTGCAATTACTGCAAAAACACCAGCTCCACCGTAGTAGAAAATAATATATGCAACAATTACTAAGAATGCGATCATAAATGAAAGCATCCCTGCATTAATTGATTCGGCTCCCAATGAAGGTCCTACAACATCTGCCTGAACAATTTTAGCACTCGCCGGAAGTTTACCAGCTCCTAAAACATCTACAAGATCCTGTGCTTCCTGCTGAGAGAAATTTCCGGAGATCTGCGTTCTTCCGTTTGGAATTTCATTAACAACATTTGGTGCGGTGTAAACGATATTATCTAAAGTTACAGCAACAGGTTTGTTCACATTTTTCGCCGTCATGGTTTTCCAGTCTTTGGAACCTTTAGAATCCATCTGCATGTCAACAACTACTCTTCCCATTTCGTCGTAATTCACTCTCGCAGATTCTACAGCACCGTCAACCGGAGCTTTCTGATTGATATTTCCACGAAGTGCGTATAGAACTAAATTATTTTCGTCATTCGCTTCAGGTTTGTAACCCCAAACAAATTGTGAATATTTAATGTTGGTCGGACGAAGTTTTTTAGCCAGATCGGAGTTTAAAACTTTATTTACAATAGCCGTATCAGAAAGTTTAATGTTTCCTACTCCATTTGCTCTTAAAGTATTCAACTGCATCAAACTTACCAAATTGGTAGTTTTTGGAACACCTATAGAATCTCCTTTCGCAGAGATCAGAGCATTTAACTGCTCGAAATAAGGCAAAATTTCCTGTGGTTGCTGAACTTCCCAGAATTGTAATTTAGCAGAAGTCTGAAGCATTTTCTTTACGCGGTCAATATCTTTACTTCCCGGCATTTCTACAGAAATTCTTCCTGTTCCCGGTACTTTTTGCACGTTTGGTTGAGTAACCCCCATTTTATCGATACGGGTTCTGATCACTTCATATGCAGCGCCTTCAGAAGCATCAATTTTTCTACGGATGATATTTTTTACCTCTGCATCAGTCGTATTATATTTTATTTCGCTAAGGTTGGTGTTTCCGAAAATTTCCGGATCTGCCAGTTTAAGGTTAGTTTTCTTTTCCGCATTTACGGCCTCGAATTCTGTGAAGAAATTCTCGATGTAAGCTTTGGTTGAATTTTTCTGATCTTTATCAGTTCTGTCCAGCGTTTCGAGCAGTATTGGATTGGTAGAATAGTTGGTCAAATCATTAACCAAATCTCTGTGGTTGATTTCCAAAAGAACGTTGATACCGCCTTTCAAATCCAGACCCAACTTCATTTCTCTCTCTTTCGCTCTGGAATAATACAATTTTGTAAAACCTAGATTCAGAGTGTCTTTAGAAAGTCTTGCCAATTCTTTTTTATACTTTTCGGGATTGTTCCCAGCAAACTCGGTGGCTTGTTTTTCAATTTTACTAGCGTACCAAGTTGGTAACAATTCGTTAAGACAAATAAGTCCCAGAATAACCGCAACCAGCGTAATAAGTCCTTTTCCTTGCATTGTTAATAGTTTACAACATTAAAATTATAGTCGGCAAATATAATGATTTTCACTACAATTAAGAATTATTTAACAATTGATTTTAAAATTTAATTCAGTCGTGTTGCGGAAAGCATTTATGTTTTATCAAAAACTGAGATAAATCGATGCATTATCTCTAAATTTCATGAAGAAATCGAAATTTTACAAGTCATCTTTCCTAGAATTTGAAGCATGATTTTTCTTGCAACTTCGGTTTTTTCTAAACAATTTAAGCTTTAATTTTTTATATTAAAGTCAGTAAATAACCAATGACTGAACCACCTAAAACAATGAAAGCACTGTTTATTTTTCTATACTTAAAGGTAATCGCAATACTTAAAACTGCAATCAAAATCGTGCGCCAGTCGGTCACAGAATCTTTGCCCATTGAAAAACAGACTGAAATAATAATGGCAACTGAAGCAATATTTACGGCATCAAGAAAAGCTGAAAACAATATTGAGCTTCGCATTTTTTTAACTAATGGATTCAGGAAAGCCACAAAAATAAAGGAAGGCAGAAAAATTGCGATCGTAGAAATTACGGCTCCAGATATTCCGTTGATCTGATAACCGATAAATGTTACGGAAGAAAAAACCGGACCCGGAGTAAACTGTCCTACTGCGATGGCATCGATGAGTTGTTGCCTTGTAATAATTCCGGTTGAAACCATTTCGGTATCGATGAACGCAAAAAGCACATAACCGCTGCCGTAAAGAATGGCGCCAATCTTCAGAAAAATCCAGAAGAGTTTTGAATTGGTAGCCGACAGAAAACCAGTGTTGACAATTTCTAAAAAGGTAATTGGAAGAAAACTGTGCGTGCTTTTTAACTTATTATTTCTAAAGTAGGCTAAAATCAAAGCCAGAAATCCGGCGCCGAACATGAGATAAATTTCATAAAAATTAAATAGGGAACCGATTAAAACTACGAGTCCTATTATTCCTAATTCAACTGATTTTAAAGATCTTTTTGCTAAGGGATAAACCGCACTTAAAATTATCGCGATAATAGCAGGTTTTATTCCATAAATAAAAGGTTGAACTTCCGGAAGTTGTCCGAACTTTTTGTAAAGCCAGGCAAAAATTCCAGTGATGAAAACGGCAGGCAAAATAAAACACAGTCCGGCGATGATCAAACCTTTCCAGCCGCCTTTTTCGTGACCGATATGAATGGCCATTTCGGTACTATTCGGACCGGGAATTAAATTAGTAGCCCCGATTAAATCGAGGAAATGCTGTTCGGTTAACCACTTTCTTTTCACAACGACTTCGTCCTGCATCATGGCAATATGCGCAGCCGGACCACCGAAACCGATAATCCCGAGTTTCAAAAAAAGTTTTGCAATTTCTTTTAAGTTTCCCTCAACTTTCATTTGATAAAAATTCAGTTTTTGTCCTAATTATTTTTCCAGTTGATGTTTAAAATCCTGATTGCTAAATGGCGGTTGATCGGGAATTTTCACGACATTAAATTCAAAATTAACATCACGATGACATTGATTGCACGTATTCGTCAATGAAATATAACTGTGTTTAAAAAGCGCTGGATTTTTGAGTTTAATGGCAATATTCATGCTGTCAATGGCGGAATCAATCATATCGATCACTTCGCTTTCCTTTCTTTCTTTTTGATATTTTTTAATATTATCAATCGCTTCCATGATTTCGTGAATTTCAAAATCAGCCAGTTTCCAGTTTTGATTTTGACCTGCAAACCACAATTTATTATGATGAACCTGAATGCTGCTCATAAATTCACCGAAACCGGGTTTGTAAGTATCTGCAACTTTATGTTCCAAAATGTCAACACGCTTTTGTAAAGCCTGAGTTTCATCTGCTTTCTGGTTGCAGGAAATGAGTCCGAAAGCAAGTAGAACTGGAAAAATCTGTTTCATGATCTGAGTTTTTAATGAAAGAAAATCGTACCGAAACTTTTAGTAAATACCTAATTTTTTAAAGACTAAAAAATCCACCGGGTTTTACCTTAACCATTCAAAACATTAAACATTCACGCCGAACAAATGACCGACAAATGCGGATAATCCCATCGCAATTGTTCCCCAGATCGTTACTCGTAAAATCGCTTTCGTAACACTTGACCCACCTGTTTTTGCGGCTAGAGCACCCAATATCATCAGAGAAATAATCGTAAAACCATAAAGCCAATACTCCATTCCAGAAAGTGGTGCAAAAAGAACAACCAAAAGCGGTAAAACTCCACCTGCAATAAAAGAACTTCCGGAAGCCAATGCAGCCTGAATCGGATTTGCCTGACTAATCTCATTGATGCCCAATTCATCGCGAACATGCGCTCCCAGAACATCATGTTCCGTTAATTCGAGCGCAACGGTCATCGCAGTTTCTTTTTTGAGACCTCTTTTTTCATAGATCTGCGCCAGCATTTTCAATTCTTCTTCCGGCATTTCTGCCAGTTCTAATTTCTCTCTTTCGATATCCGATTTTTCAATATCTGTTTGTGAACTTACAGAAACATATTCTCCTGCAGCCATTGACAAAGCTCCCGCAACCAACGCAGCAACCGTCGCTAAAATAATAGGTTCGGTGGTTGAACTTGCAGCAGTTACACCAATTGCTAAACTGGAAACTGAAATGATGCCGTCATTGGCACCCAAAACTGCGGCTCTTAACCAGTTGCTTCGGTGAATGTAGTGGGAATCGAGGTAGGTATCGAGGTTTGCCATTATTTTTATTTTTGAATTTTAAATTTTACGGAAAGTAGATTGAGCGAGCACATTGAAGCGATATGCAATTTAGAAAGTTCACCACTCATTATTTAAGCAAGCTTTTCTTTAGCTAAGGTAGAATAAATTTGGAAAGAATAATTTATTAAATAACTGATATTTATAGGAAGAATTTTATCGAATTTCTATACAAATTCCAATGTGATCGCTCAAAGTTTTATCCTCATTCCAAGTTTCAATTTTAATTTCTTTTCCAGCAATAAAATCTTTACTGATCACAATATGATCTACATTGTTTTCAATCTGTGACGTCAAATTAATTAAATTAAGTTTTTGAAATATCGAATTCAATTTATTTCTTGCATCGTGGCTTGGATAAGCAAAACCTGAAAACATAACATTGAAATCACCGGCAATACAAGTAAAATTTCCAGAAGAAAATTTGTCAAAATCTAATAATTGACTTTCCAAATCAGTTTTAAAACGCTCCCCTTTTCCACCGAAAACGCCAATGATTGTTCCGTAGACATTTAAAATAGTTTCTTCAACCTTAATCGCTGCGCTTACTGAAGTAAAGTCATCATACGTTTCATATTTTTCTTTAATATTATATTTCGACCAAACCGTTGTTCTATTTTCGCCTGAAGCATATTTTATTCCGTCAAAATCTGGAGGTAAAATTTCGGTAGAAACACATGAATATTCACTTCCGGGATGAATGGCAATATTCGTTTCCGTCAGAATTAAAACATCTGCATTCACTTCCTTAAGCTTGTTAAGAATTAATGGATTTCCATCTTTCGGTCTCTCTAAATTCCAGGTGAGAATCTTCATGGTTAATGTGTAAAATTACATTGAAACCGAAGATTTCTCCTCTAAAGTTTCCTTGTCGTCACAAAAATTTTCGACAAAAGTCAACATCTGAGGATCGAGTGTACTTTCTCCATCAAAAGTGTAAGCAACTAAATATCCACATTTTGCAACACTGTAATCCAAACAGCAAACATTTTCTTTATTTAATAACGGTTTCCCTTTCAACCAGTAATGTCCAAAGAAAACGGGCTTTTCATCTTCTTTGTAAAAGTCTGTACTTTTTAAAAGGGTCAAATCAATTTTAGTTGCAGGTAAATTATCCAAAGGTTCAACGCTGATGTCTTTATAAGTAATTTGGGCAGGATTTTCCCACCATTTAATTCTGATTTCAGTTCTTACCGTGCCGTCTTTGTCTTTGAAATTCAAGCATTCAGGCATTTTAATTTCTTTTCCTTTTAAAGTTTCTTCAATGGCTTCATGAAGTTGAGTTTCTTTTTTTACAGATTCATATATTAATTCATCAGTAAGCCGGTTATTGATAAGTTTTGTCTTTAAAAAATTAATTATTTTATCGTCCCAACAAGCGTGAACAGCTCTGAATTGTTCTGTCTCATAAACTAGCGGTAAGGTTTTAAACCACTCCAAATAACCTTCGTATTCTTCCTGCCTGTTTTGAAATTGCTTCAATGTTTCGTAATGCTGAATAATATTTTTAATCAAATGCTTTCTTAAATGTCCACCAGCAGTTTCCTGAAAATGAAAGCAAAGCGCGTTGTATTCGTGATTTCCCATTAATGCAATCGCACTTCCATTATCAACCATTGATTTTACAATTTCCAAAGTCTTTCTGATTTTTGGACCTCGATCAATATAATCACCAACAAATAAAACTTTCCGGTTTGGATTTGAATGAACGTAGAAATTATCTGGCTTAGAATAACCCAGCTTCAAAAGTAATTCTTTCAGTTTATCTGCATGTCCGTGAATATCTCCAATAAAATCGATCATTTATTTTAAGAATTTTGCTAAGGTTAGATTTGAGAAAGTTCACTTTCAATAGATAAAGTAAACATCTTTATTCAATTTAATTTCGGTCGGTTTGTAGGAATCTAGGGTGATTTTCTTAAAGCTATGATCAAATTTTTTGAATGAGGTTCCTTTCTTTTTATATTCTACATCGTCACAATCTCCCTCAATATCTGTAATGATCACCTGATTAGTAGAAAAATTAATATCACAACGGTGATCAAAATCGCAGGTATCCCAATATCTGTAGGTGGACCCGATCAAAAACCAGTCGTTATTCTGATATCGAAAGATGAGTTTATTACGTTCTGTTCTGCGACTGTTATTGTACGTTTCCTGAACAATAGTCAAAGAATTATTTTTGATCTCTATATTTGTTAAAGGCGTTTCACCATCATTAAAACAAAATCCACAATCCTTTGTATCGCGTAAAATTGTCGAATTTTCTTTCCATAAAATCAAATCTTTACCGTTCTGCTTTAAGATAAAAAGTTTCCTCCCAAAGCTTTCTTTCAAATCGCTGGTTTGATTAATATTGCAAACCAAAACCGTTTCATCAATTCCATCTTTGTCCAGATCACCTTTGATTGTTTTAACAATGGTGCAGTTTTTTGGAAGTTGAAATCTTTGCGCATTTAAAAGTGCTGAACAAACCAGCAATAGAAAAAGAGAAATATTCTTCATCAATAATTTTTGTTTTAATATCCTTTTATCTGGAAATCATTTTTCACCTATTTCCCCGCACTGCATTACAGATACATCTACAAATTACTTAAAACAAAGACTCCGAATATAAAAACAGCGATGGCAATAACAATTAAATTCCCTTTACCTAATTGCTTTTTCTTTTTAGAAAATAAAGTAAAACTTTCGATGAGTAAAAAAAGCAACAAAATTACTGTTAAACCTGCGCTAACTATCGCGGCTCCTAACATGACATAATCGTCATCAATAATCGCAGCACCAATGAAAAGAACAGCGAGGATACCAAAAAAAATTCCTAACCGCTTCGTAAGATGTTTGAAAACATTCTCCTCTTCCACCAGTTTATTAACAGGATCATTCGAGTCTATTAAATTGAAAAGTTCGTTAATTTCCATCTTTTTGTTTCTGATAAATTAATACAAAAAAAGGCAGTAAGCCGAGATTTGATAATATTCCCAACGCGCTGAGAACCATGTAATACTGAAGTTGTAAGATATAGCTAATCGAAATAAGTACTTGTATTACAATTGCGAAGATTGCCAGTAAAGTGGCTTGTTTTAAGGTCATATTCGTTTTTAATTTTGAGTTAATATTGCTTTTACACCATCTGATTTAAGGTAACTAATATATGCATTTAAAAAATACCTGTTTTCATCAGCGGCTGAAAATATTATTAATACTGGTCTTTCAAGTCAATTTTTAATGATTTCAAAATATCGGTACTCGTATCGTAAGTAATGATTAATGTGTTATTTCTAACTTCCATTTTTGTGAATTGATTTTCCGGTATGGCATAAACCAACTTTTCTCTGAAAGGAACTTTAATTATTTTTTGAATGTCGATGAAATAGATGATAAGATGATCAGTTTCTGGCGATAAATAAACAACAAACGGAAATGAGTATGGATGTGCATTCTCCGTTTTAATATCGGTATCAATGCAAATCAACTGGTTAAATTCTTTCAATTTTTTACCCGAATTTTTATCGATCAAAATATAAGAACAAGGTCCGTTCGCACCACAACCAGTTCGGAACAAGAGACTATTCTTATATTCTTTGATGAAGTGAAATCCTAAACGATAAGTGAGCCCGAAATCAGAAACATCTATTTGATCAATTTCTATTTTCTTCTTTTTATTTTCTAAAGTGAGCCAAATTTTATTACAGTTATATTGCCAGTACAATTTTCCGCCATTTTGCAGAACTTTGGTTTCACAGGAAGTTGTGGCGTTATTCATCTCCGAATCTTCTGCGCAGTAACACTGCTTTTTCTGACTGAAAAAAAACGCAAAAATGAATAGTAATATTAGGCTAAAGTATTTAGTCATCACGTTTTAAAGAAAATTTAATTCACTTCAATCTCAAAATAACAAACATCTGCATCTTGATAATGTGCCTGTAATTCGGAAGAAGCTTGAAGTCTTTTCATTCCTAAAAATTCAAAGCCACAGTTTTTATAATGATTAATTAGACGATCGTTCTGGCCACAAGTATCCATTCGGACAAACTTCTTATCTTCTTTTTTCGCAAAATCTTTGGACCAATCCGCAATCATTTGGACAAAATTATTCCCTCTAAAATCTGGGTTTGTCGCAATGCGATGAATGTAGATGGCATCATTGTTTTCTTTCTCTTCCCAAATAGCTAAATCATTATAAGTCATTGCCCAAATGCAGGCAATTTTGTCATCGATGGTAATTTTGAACTGTCTATTTTCAAGAACTTCTGTGGTGATAAATTCGAGATCGAAATCGGGCCAGACATTTCCGGGAAATTTTATTTTTTGATAGTCAGTCGCGAGTTTGTAAAGTCTGAATATCTCGGGAATATCTTTAATTGAACTATTTGAAATGGTCATAGAAAGGAATTTTTTTCAATATTTTATTTCCCTAAGATAATCAAATCTGCCGACAGTTTTGAATCAAACTTTTACTGAACTTCAAAAACATCCAAAAAAAAAAGCGACTTTCTCAAGCCGCTTTCTTTTTATATCGTCATCGAAAAAATCCGGGTTTCGGGTTTGTTTCGCATCATTCTTAAATCAAAAGTCATCGCCACATTTCTGGTGAAGGCTCGACCTTTATCGGTGATCTTTATGGAGTTGTCAGAAATTTCTACCAAACCATCGGCTTCCATTTCCTTTAAAGATTCTAAAGCATTTTCGATTTCCGGGAAACTGGTTTGCAGATCCCAGGAAGTTTCCAAACGACACATCAAATTCAGAATATGCTGTCTGATAATGAGGTCTTCCTCATTCAAAACATGACCTTTAACAACAGGAATTATCCCTTGTTCTACAAGCTTTTGATACTCTTCAACGCTTTTGTTGCTTTGGGCAAAAGAATACCAGGAATCTGAAATTGCAGACATTCCCAAACCAACCATTAATTTGGTTTTGCTGGAAGAGTATCCCATAAAATTCCGGTGAATATCTCCGGAAACCATCGATTGATAAAGATCATCGTGTGGCAAAGCAAAGTGATCCATTCCTACTTCGATATATCCTAACTCTTCCAGTAATTTTTTTCCGTTGGTGTAAAGCTTTCTTTTTTCTTCCCCACTTGGCAAATCATTTTCATCGAAACCTCTTTGTCCGACGCCTTTGATCCAGGGAACGTGTGCGTAAGAATAAAAAGCCAAACGGTCTGGTTTTAATTCCAACGTTTTGCGAATTGTAAATTCCATTTTTTCCCACGTATGGAAAGGTAGTCCGAACACTAAATCGTGAGAAACACCTTCGTAACCAATTTCACGCGCCATTTCCGTAACGTTTTTCACGTTTTCAAAAGGCTGAATTCGGTTAATGGCTTTCTGAACTTTAGGATCATAATCCTGAACACCAAAACTGGCGCGTCGGAACCCTAAATCATATAAAGTCTGTAAATGTTCTCTTGTCGTATTATTGGGATGTCCTTCAAAAGAAAATTGTGGTTTGTCCGCGATTTCTGCTTTTGAAAAAATACCTTCCAGTAATATTCTCAAGTTATCTGGCGAGAAAAAAGTTGGTGTTCCGCCGCCTAAATGAAGTTCTTTAATTTTTGGAGTTCTGCCAAAAAGTTTCACATACAGATCCCACTCTTTCAAAACAGATTCCAGATAAGGAGTTTCTACAGAATGTTGCTTTGTAATTCTCTTATGACACGCACAAAAAGTGCATAACTGCTCACAAAAAGGAAGGTGTATATAAACGGAGATCCCTTCGGAATCATTGGTTTCATTAAATGTTTTAAGGACAGATTGTTGCCATAAATCGCTGCTGAAACTAGCATCATCCCAAAAAGGAACGGTCGGATAAGACGTATATCGAGGTCCGGGAATATTATATTTATCGATTAAAGAATTCATTTTTAACTCTGGTTTAAGTTGTAATTCTGAAATTCAGTTTGAAATTTCGTTGTGCAAAAATACGAAATTTGTTAGGAGTTGTCGAATTATGACTTAAAAGTTCTTACCAGTCAAAATGAGTTTTGACAGTTTCTAATGCAAATAAAAAACGTAGCAATGTTTAAAAGCATCACTCAATTTTCATTTTCACAATTCTGTTTTTCCCGGCGAAAACTACCGTATTCTGATCGATCCATTGACAAACATACAATCCCTTTTCTTCAGAAATGGTTTTCCATGTTTTGCCGTAATCAGAAGAGAATTCTATGTTTTGATCACCGACTGCGATAATGTCTTTTCCTTTAGATTTAGGACGAAACTTTACGCAGGTTTTATAACCAGTATTTTTCCCGGAAGCTTGAATTTGCCAGGTTTTTCCACCATCGTTCGTGGTTGCAATATTGTCGATATTTTCGGCTTGTTTTGTATAATCACCACCAACTGCGATACCGAAATTTTTATCGTAAAAATCGATGGAATAAATTCCTGTGGAAGAAGTTCCCTGGACGAATGGTGTTTCAAACGCTTCCCACTTCATTGGATCACTCCAGGAAAATTTAAATATTCTTGAGTGTGTTCCACCTGTTGCGATCCAGACTTTATCGCCATTCATCGCAATATTGGTATTGCTTGCAGCGAAATGGGCTTCACCCGGAAAATATTTTGGGAAAGTCGGTCTAACTGTTTCTTTTGGATTTAACACAGATTTAAAAAATAGGAGCGGATTAGCATTTCCACTTTCCATCGGATCGCTGATTGCTATTCCTCTGTCGAATTTATCAAAAATAAAAGCATCAAAAAAAGCAGTTTTAGCAGTGTCAACTTTGGTTATCTTATATTTTAACGATTTCTTATTTATAGCAAATAGGTACGCTGGACTCAAAATATTAATAGCATAAAATTGTTTAGAATCCTGCGCCAAAGTCCGAAACTCGAGTTTTTCCTCAGAAAGTCTCATCTGCATTTTGTCCGCAGAATCTTTTAAACTGACATAGCCAAATTTAGAATCAGTTCCGGAATACCAAACTTTCCCATCGTAGATCTGTAAGGCACGAATCGAAATTTGATCTTTCAATAGGGTTTCAAATTCAACTTTTTGCGCAAAAGAAAAATTCAGACAAAAAAGAAAAATTAGAATCCTAAAAGCATTTTTCATAAAAAATAATTTACCCAAAAATAGAAAATTTAAAAATAGAAGTGTAAAAAAAAATCCCGCCAAAAATTGGCGGGATCAGTATAATTAATATCGCTTAATTATCATTATTAAGCTTAGAATGTTTCTTACTGTAAACAAAGTAAACGACTAAACCGAGCGCCAACCAAATCGCAAGTCGTTCCCAACTTTCTTTCGGTAAACCGGCCATTAACGCCACACAAATGATCACTCCTAAAATTGGTAAAACCGGTACAAATGGAACGCGGAAACCACGAACTGCATCTGGATTTGTTTTTCTCATTACGATCACGCCGATACAAACGAGAGAGAAGGCAAATAAAGTTCCGATACTTACCATGTGTCCTAAATCTGAAACGGGTACAAATCCTGCAAATAAACTCACGAAGATCATGAACGCTACGTTGGTTTTCCAGGGAGTTTGACTTGTTTTGTGAAGATCACTGAAGAATTTAGGCAACAAACCATCAACACTCATGCTGTAAAATACACGACTCTGACCCATCAACATCACCAACATTACGGAAGTGTAACCTGCAATAATTGCAATGGTCAAGGCTGAATTTAAAAAGGTATATCCAGTTTTCGCAAAAGCTGTTGTCACCGGACTTGCATCTCCTTTGAAGTTGACATAATTTTCTAAACCTGTCAAAACGTAAGAAAATAGCACATATAATATGGTACAGATGATCAATGATCCGATAATTCCGATCGGCATTCCTTTTTGAGGATTTTTTGCTTCCTGTGCTGCAGTACTTACGGCGTCAAAACCGATGAATGCGAAGAAAACAACTCCGGCTCCACGTAAAATTCCGCTCCAACCATAATGTCCGAAATAATCACTCTGGAAAAATTCAAAGAAACCCATTTTCCCCTGATCCATCAAGACTTCACCTTGATTGATAGGAATAAAAGGAGTATGATTCGCTGGATTGATGAAACCCCAACCAAGTGCGATGAATACTAAAACTACGGTTACTTTTAGAATTACTAATATATTGTTGATCAACGCTGATTCCTTCGTTCCTTTAATTAATAGTAAAGACAGCAAACAAATGATCAGGATCGCAGGTAGATTTAAAATTCCGGGTGTCGAAGAAACGCCGTTCGCATCTACGATAACGTCCCATGGACCATGCAAAAGGGAAACGGGTAAAGTAATGCCGAAACTCAGCATAAATTTTGCGACATATTGTGACCATGAAGCGGCAACCGTGGCAGCTCCAAGTGCGTATTCAAGAACTAAATCCCAGCCGATGATCCAGGCCATAAATTCACCCATTGTTGCATAAGAATAAGTATAGGCACTCCCTGCAACTGGGATCATGGAGGCAAATTCAGCATAACAAAGTCCGGCAAATGCACATCCTAAAGCAGCTAATATAAAGGAGTAAACCACGGCTGGACCTGCATTATCTGCAGCAGCAATTCCGGTTAAAGAAAATAATCCTGCGCCAATAATAGCTCCAATTCCCAGGGCGACCAGTGAAGCTGCACTAAGAGTTCTTTTTAGTCCCTTTTCCGAATCTTCTGCGCTTGCAAGAAGTGAACTGAGGGATTTTGTTTTCCAAAGATTTGACATTTGATTTTTGTTTAAGATTCCCAAAAATATAAAAATTTAATAATTATTAACTATAATTCGATAAAATATTTTTCTTAAACACTTTTGCAAGCGGTAAAAACCTGACATTCATACTAAAAATGTAAAACCGAAAAATACATCAACATTGTGCCTGGAATTGTGCATTGTTTAATGTTCCTCTGTTATCTGGACGGAAATTGTAGAATAATATTAATGATTAACTTTGAACTATGATTTTAAAAGATATTTTCCAGTCCGATTTAGTGAAAGAAATTGAAGATTCCGGTAACCTGAAACATTTTAAAGCAGGTGAAACTATCGTGAACATGGATTCTTATATCAAACATATTCCCGTGGTTATTTCCGGAAGTATTAAAGTTATCCGGACTGAAGAAGATGGTCGCGAAATCCTACTCTACTATTTAACGCCGGGTGAAAGCTGCATCGTTTCAATTCTGGCCGGAATGAAAAATGAAACATCGAAAATCAAAGCCATTGTAGAAGAAGATGCAGATATCATGCTGATCCCGGCAGATAAAGCCAAAGAATGGGTGAAGAAATATCCAGACTGGACGGAATTTATTTTTGATCTCTATCAAAAACGATTTGAGGAATTACTGGATGTTGTGAATTCGGTGGCTTTCCAAAAAATTGATACGAGACTTTTACACCTCATCAAACAGAAAACTCAACTGTATAATTCTAAAGAAATTTCAGTAACACATCAGCAATTGGCGGATGAACTTGGAATTACACGGGAAGCAACGAGCAGAGTTCTCAAACAAATGGAAAAAGATCATCTTTTAATTCTTTCCCGAAATAAAATTGAACTTCTGTGATATAGATTACTGTAGTCCCAATTTGGCTGACCTAAATTTGCAGTATTAAATCAATCAAATACTCAAAATTATGTTAGATACTATTAATCAATTATTCGGCTTCACAAAAACAGATTACGCAGACCTTGTAAAAAAAGGCGCAATTATCCTTGATGTTCGCAGCAAAGGAGAATATTCAAGTGGACATATTAAAGGTTCCATCAATATTCCGGTGGACCAACTTCAAAATAATCTTGGCAAATTAAAGGACAAAAACAAAACGATTATTACATGTTGCGCTTCTGGAATGAGAAGTGGTTCTGCGAAAACAATTCTTTTGAATAATGGCTATACCGACGTTCACAACGGTGGCGGTTGGGGAAGTTTGAATGGTAAAATTTAAATACATCACTATATTCTGCAGATAAAACCTCGATTAATTTCGGGGTTTTTCATTTTGCACCACATCTTAATTATTTTCAGCGCACAGATCACACGGATTTTCACAGATTTTTTTTTGACATCAATTAATAATTTCAAACTAATACATTCATCCGTTTAAATCTGTGAAATCCGTGCGAAAAAAACACTGCTAACTTTCAATGTTAATAGACTCTGTAACATTTGTCACTGTGCAGGATTTTTTACTGCAATACTTTTGTCATCAAATTATTAAGACATGAAGAAAGTATTATTCCTACTATTTATATCAACACAAATTTTCGCGCAGGATACCATTCAAATTTCTAAAAAAGATTTAGAATCCAGAATTGAAGGTCAAAACCTTTCCTTGAAATTGGCGAATGATGAAGTAAATTCTGCACAAGCCGGTTTGTTGCAAACTCGCGCAATGTATTTGCCCAACGTAACCGCTTCTTACACAGGAACTGCGACTAACAGTCCGTTGATGGCTTTCGGAACAAAACTCAACCAATCCAGAATTACGATGATGGATTTCGATCCAACTCAATTAAATAATCCCGATAATATTTTCAATTTCGCTACGAAATTAGAAGTGCAGCAACCCATTTTTAATAAAGATGCGGTTTATCAGAAAAAAGCGGGAGAAGTAAAAGTGGACGTTTTGAAAATAAAAGCAGAACGTACCAAAGAATATCTTCAGTTTGATTTGAATAAAGCCTATCTCCAATTGCAAATGGCGTATAAAGTGGTGAAAGTTTTAGAAGAAGCAAAAAACACAACATTGGCCAACAAAAAAGTCATCGATAATTATTACAAAAACGGAATGATTCAGAAATCTGAAGTGTTGTATATGAATGTTAGAGTTTCTGAAATTGAAAGTCAGATTCAATATGCGAAATCTAATGTGAGAAATGCTTCGGATTATGTTTATTTTTTATTGAATGAAGATTCGGAAAATAAAGTTTTCAAGCCGATGGATGAGTTTTCTTATCAGGAAAATATTTTGGAGCAAAATCCAAAACTCAATGAAAACAGAAAAGATTTGCAGGCGTATGAAAAATCTTTGGAAGCCTACGATTTTATGATGAAATCAGCCGATGCGAAGTTTTTACCAAAATTAAATGCCTTTGGAAGTTTTGAATTAAATGACAATAAAGTTTATAAATTCAATGGCAATGGTTATTTACTCGGATTGCAATTATCCTGGAATGTCTTCGATGGTTACAAAGCCAAAAGCGAAAAAGAAGTTTACAAAGCAGATCTCTCAAAAGCACAAACTGAAATTCAGCAATATCAAAAACAAAATCAGTTAGAACTCAACAAATCGTATCGTCAGGTTTTAGATGCGGACAACAAAGTTTCTTTAACCAAATTATCCTGGGATCAAAGTGCAGAAGCCTACAGAATCCGAAAAAACAGATACGATAAAGGTTTAGATAAATCTTCTGATTTGCTTTCCGCAGAAACTCAAATGTCCCAAAAAGAACTGGAATATCAACAGGCGATTTTCGAATATAATTCGGCGCTGGAATACTTTAAATTTTTAAAATAATTAGACAAGAGATTATTAGATATGAGACAAGAGACATCTTTCAAATCTCAAATCTCAAATCTTAAATCTTCAAATCTCAAATCTCAAATCTCAAAATAAATCAACATGAAAATATTAGTTTACTCCGTCCTACTTTTAGGATTAACCATGAGCAGTTGCTCGGCAGACGGGAAGGATGCAGCACTAAAGCAGACGCCAATTCAAGTAACCGTAAATCAGTCCGGAAATAATTCTGAAGGGGCTTATGCAAGCGCAAGTGGAAAATTAGTCGCGAAAAACACCGTGAATGTAAGTACCAGAATGATGGGTTACATCACGGGAATGAAAGCCGAAGTTGGACAAAACGTGAGTGCGGGACAATTATTGGTAAGCATCAATTCCACAGATATTCAGGCAAAAGGTGGACAAGCCAATGCGCAAATTTCTCAAGCACAGGCAAGTTATCATATAGCTAAAAAAGATTACGAGCGTTTCTCGAATTTATATAAAAATCAAAGTGCTTCTCAAAAAGAACTTGATGATATGAGAGCGCGCTACGAAATGGCTCAAGCCGGTTTACAAGCCGCACAAGCCATGAAAAGTGAAGTGAATTCTCAATATCGCTACACGAATATTACCGCACCAATTTCCGGAGTAATCACGGCTAAATTTGCAGAACAAGGAGATATGGCAAGTCCGGGAATGCCTCTGTTAACCATCGAATCTCCATCTGCTTTGCAAGCGCAAGTTTTGGTTTCGGAGCAAAACATTACCCAAATCACTCAAGGAATGCCGGTGAAAATTACTTTGAAATCAACAAACCAAGAAGTTGGCGGAACCGTAGCAGAAATAAGCAAATCATCGACAAATACTGGTGGACAATATATGGTGAAAGTTAATGTTTCGGGAAGTCAAAATTTATTGCCGGGGATGTTTGTGAACATCCAGTTTCCTTTTAAAAATTCTGGGAAAGTGAATCAGGATTTTCAGGAAGGCGTGATGATTCCGAAATCTGCTTTGGTCGAAAAAGGCCAGTTGACGGGAGTTTATACCATCAGTTCAAATAATACGGCAGTGCTTCGTTGGGTGAAAGTAGGAAAAGATTTTGGCGATCAAGTCGAAGTTTTATCTGGACTTACAGCAAAAGAACCTTACATCGTTTCGGCGCAAGGAAAACTTTATAACGGAGCAAAAGTAACTAAATAATGTAACAATAAAATAATGTAACAGTCTACCAATCAATTCAAATAAAATTTGTTACACTGGTAAATTGATTCATTGTTAAATTAAACTAATAATTATGCAACAAGGAATAGCAGGACGTATTGCCGAAGTCTTCATCAATTCAAAACTATCAATTCTGTTGATGGTCGCGTTGATGGCGATTGGGATGTACAGTTCGACATTAATACCGAGAGAAGAGGAACCACAGATTATTGTACCAATGGCCGACGTAATGGTTGGTTATCCCGGCGCAAATCCTACGGAAGTAGAAAATCGCGTGGTGAAACCTTTGGAAAAAATAATCTCCAACATCAAAGGTGTAGAGCACGTTCACAGTATGGCGATGAACGGCAAAGCCATGATTATCGTGCAGTTTTACGTGGGTGAAGATACCGAACGTTCTTACGTGAAACTCTACGATGAGATGATGAAAAACAAAAACATCTTTCCAAAAGGAGTTTACGAACCCTTAATTAAAACCCGTTCCATCGATGATGTTCCGATGCTGGGATTGACGCTTTGGAGTGAAAAATACAGCGATTTTCAGTTAAGACAAATGACCGAAGAACTTGCTTCAGAAGTCAAAAAAATTAAAGATGTTTCCCTAACGAACGTGATTGGCGGAAGAAGCCGACAGTTGCAAGTGGTAGTTGACAAAGATAAAATGGCAGAATCCAATGTTGATGCGTTGGGAATTATGCAAATGATTCAGGCCAATAATGGCAGTTCACAATCTGGAAGTTTTGCGAGCAACGATCAGGAATATTTGGTAACAACTGGTGAGTTTTTAAATTCTGCTGAAGATGTTGGAAACCTGGTCATTGGAACTTCTCAAAATATGCCGGTTTATCTAAAACAAGTTGCAAAAATTGAAGATGGACCTTCCTCCACAAAGAATTATGTGAATTTCGGTTACGGAAACGCGACTGAAAAAGGCAAGAGTTTTTTATCAGAATATCCTGCGGTAACCCTTTCTATTTCTAAAGTAAAAGGTGCCGATGCGATGCATATTTCTGCAGAGATTTTGGATCAGGTGGAAACTTTAAAGAAAACTTTAATTCCCGATGATGTCCATGTTGAAGTAACCCGAAATTACGGGGAAACGGCTTCTCACAAAGTATCTGAATTAATGAGCCACTTGGGAATTGCGATTGTCGCAGTGACGCTTTTGGTGATGCTCGCAATGGGTTGGAGAGGCGGTTTAGTCGTGTTCTTCTCAGTTCCCTTAACCTTTGCATTAACGCTTTTCGCGTATTATATGTTGGGTTATACGCTGAACAGGATTACGCTTTTCGCCCTAGTTTTCGTTGTGGGAATCGTCGTTGATGACAGTATTATTATCGCGGAAAATATGCACCGGCATTTCCACATGAAGAAATTACCGTTTAAGCAAGCCGCAATTTTCGCCATTAATGAAGTTGGAAATCCAACGATTTTAGCAACATTTACAGTGATTGCAGCGATTTTACCCATGGCATTTGTATCTGGAATGATGGGACCTTATATGTCGCCGATGCCGATTGGCGCTTCGATTGCGATGTTACTTTCCCTTTTTGTGGCTTTAACGATTACGCCTTATTTAGGTTTCCATTTATTAAAAGTAAAAGACAGTGAGGAACATAAAGAAGAGCAAGGTTTAGAAACCGGATTCATCTATAAAATATACAAAAAGATTGAGCAACCTTTGCTTGATAACAAAAAGAAAAGATGGACCATGCTCGGAATTACGGGTGTTTTGTTGATGATTTCCATGTTTGCTTTTGCGGCAAAATGGGTGGCGGTGAAAATGCTTCCTTTTGATAATAAAAATGAAGTTCAAGTAGTCATCGATTTACCAGAAGGGACGACTTTAGAAAGAACTGCTGCAGTTACGCAAGACATTGCTCAATATTTGAAAACCGTTCCAGAAGTGGTGAATTATCAATCTTATATTGGGTCGGCGTCGCCAATTACGTTTAATGGATTGGTTCGTCATTACGATATGCGCGGAAGTAGCAATACTGCAGATATTCAGGTGAATCTTTTACATAAAGAAGATCGCGATTTACAAAGTCATGATGTGGCAAAAGTGATTCGTCCAGAGATTCACAAGATTGCGAAAAAATATGGAGCGAATGTAAAAATCGTAGAAGTTCCACCTGGACCGCCAGTTTTATCAACCATTGTTGCCGAAGTTTACGGACCAGATTATGACGAGCAAGTTCGAATTGCAGATGAAGTTCAGAAAATCCTCATCAATACCGATGATGTTGTTGATGTAGATTGGATGGTAGAATCGCCACAAACTGAATTTAAAATCGTAGCCGATAAAGAAAAAGCAATGTTGAACGGTGTCGCACCTCAACAAATTGTTGGAAATCTTACTTATCTAATTAGCGAACATTCTGTCGGAAATTTATTTGACCCTAAATCAAATGACGCGATTGATATTGTAATGAAATTAAATGATGGCGACAAAACCAGCATTTCCGACATAACGGACTTAAAAGTGAAAGGTCAGGCAGGAATGGTTCCGGTAAGTGATATTGTAAAAGTTCAGCGCGAAACTTTGGAAAAATCAATTTACAGAAAAGACCAAAAACGCGTGGTTTATATTCTTGCAGATATGGCAGGAGGATTAGAAAGTCCGGCGTATGCAATTCTCGGAATGGATGAAAAATTGAAAAACATCAAACTTCCAGCGGGATATTCCTTGAACGAATTGTACATGAATGCGCCAAAAGACGAATCTGATTATACTGTGAAATGGGATGGAGAATGGCAAATTACTTTGGAAGTTTTCCGGGATTTGGGTGTTGCATTTTTAGTGGTAATTCTCATTATTTATATGTTGATCGTAGGTTGGTTCCAAAACTTTAAAACCCCAATTATGATGATGATCCCTATTCCACTTTCGCTGGTTGGGATTGTACTCGGACACTGGTTATTAGGCGCTTTCTTTACGGCAACTTCCTTTATCGGAATGATTGCTTTAGCAGGAATTATGGTGAGAAATTCGATTCTTTTGATTGACTTTATTGAAATTCGTTTGAAAGAAGGAGCGCCAATAAAACGCGCAATCATTGAAGCAGGAGCAGTGAGAACGACACCGATTTTATTAACAACCGGAGCAGTGGTAATTGGCGCAATCGTGATTTTATTCGACCCGATTTTCCAGGGATTGGCAATCTCATTGGTATTTGGAGCGATCGTTTCTACGCTTTTGACTTTGATTGTTATTCCATTGATTTATTATATGTCTGAAAAGAAAAAATGGCTTCACAACGAACCTGCAGTTATCGAAGCAGAATCCGTTTCCATTGAAGGAGATCTTCAGGATTAATTAACCTATTTCTCTGTCGGATAATATTTCGACAGAGAATTTTCAAAACATCAAATTATGAAATTATTACTCATCACCGCGATCAAGGAATTTGAAAGTGAAATCAAAAATATTTTGGTAAAATCAGGAGTAAAATCTTTTACTTACAGTACTGTAAAAGGTTTTAAAAATGACGCTCAAAGCAACGTCGTCGATAATTGGTTTGCTTCTTCATATGCAGAAACAGACTCTCTATTATTTACGGTTTTTGTACCTGAGGAAAATACGCCTTTAATTCTTAAAAAAATTGAAGAGTTCAATTTAGGACAAGAAACATTATCCAAAGTTCACATTGCTTTGATCGCTTTGGAACAGCAATTTTGAAAATATAAATATTAAAATAAATAAAATGAAAACTAGAATAATACACGCTTTCGCCGGAACCATGATTTTGACAAGTATCCTTTTATCAATTTACGTGAGCCAAAATTGGTTGTGGTTAACTGGATTTGTAGGTATTAATTTACTGCAATCATCGATGACGAATTGGTGTTTGCTAGATAAAATTTTAACGAAAACTGGAGTGAGTAATGAGGGAGAATCTTGTGGAGTTTAAGCTTTATGTATACAATGATCATTTACCATTTGCGGTTGTTTGCCCATAATTATACGTTCCCGGCCTCATCCAATACGTTGACAACGAGTAATTATACGTCAACCAACGTATAATTATACGTCGCAAACACCAAATTATACGTTCGTAACCACATATTACACGTCGACCAACGTATAATTATGGGTTCGGAACCTCATCGGAGCAGGAAAAGTCCTAAAATGTTTTCTTTCTGTTAGAATTCGGCTTTAAACCAAAGGGAGTTTATTGACCCCACTTTCCACCACCTACGAAAAATCCTAAGGAAACTCCAAAATAAGAATTTGCCGTAGTTCCTACCTTTTCACCTGCCGTGTTCTGTAGATCTGATTCTGGAACAAAATTATATTCTGCGCCCATTCTGAATTTATGCCATTCAAATCCCGCTCTTGCCATTCCCGCAAATTTTCCTGCAATGTCTAACGACACTCCGTTTGAATTGGAATTATTATCAATCACAACGCTCGCGAAGGAATAATATCCGGCTCCGGCCCCGACAAATGGAACGAATGAGCCGCCGGAATTATTGAAATAATAATCGTAAGTCGCCAGATAAGAGGTATTTGCAGAAACTTTAGCGCTTTCGTAATTCGTCGAACCCTGAATGTCTCGAACCATTCCTGCGATTCCCATTCGCAAACCTATATTCATATTATCTTTCAGATTATATTTGGGCTCTATTGCGCTCAAGGCTCCGACTCCTCCCGCGGTAGGAATGGCGACCCCGAAATCTAAACCGACTCTGAATTTACCTTCTTCCTGCGAATAAACGTTTGCAAATGTTAAGAATGCGATCATCATTAAGAAATTTTTAGTCATATCTATTTATTTTTAACAAATATATATTAAAATTTAAGAGAAAAATTAAAACCTCGTTTCCTCATTAAGCATAAAAATTGAAATGTCTAAGTTGTAAACACTACCACGAATTGGTCGACTTAGAGATGAAAAATCGATTGCTTTATACAATTTCTCTACTAAAGAACGACCTCTTTTATTTCACAGAATTACTATCTTTGAGCTCATGAATTTCCACGATCTTTTTCTGAAGCCTTACGAATCTTACCAAACTTATCAAATTTTTCTGGAAGCAATTGCCACCATTTTCGGTTTGCTAAGCGTTTTCTTTTCGATCAAAAAGAACATCTGGGTTTATCCCACAGGAATTATTTCTACTGTACTTTACGTTTATATCCTTTATAAATTCGGACTTCTTGGCGACATGATGATCAATTTTTACTACAGCGTGATGAGTGTTTATGGCTGGATCTTATGGTCAAAAAGTTCGAAAGATCATATTCACGTAGAAGTTTCCTGGGCGACCAAAAAAGAATGGCTTTTCTCCGGAATATTATTTTTTATAAGTCTAATTTTAGTCACCATCGTTTATTATTACAAACCTTTTATCGACAATCAATTTTCAATGACCAACGTAAAGCTTGGATTATATCATCTGGATTGGGCAAACTGGTTGGATGTTTTTACCACTGCGATTTTCCTTGTCGGAATGTGGTTAATGGCGAAACGTAAAATTGAAAACTGGATCTTTTGGATCGTGGGTGATTTAATTTGCGTACCAATGATGATTTACAAAGGTTTAGGCATCACATCGATTCAATATTTTATCTTCACGATTATGGCAATTATTGGATACATCGAATGGCGAAAAGACCATCAAACCTATCACAGCAAGTGATTTAAACGATAAGGTTCATTATGCGGTGATAAAGTTTTCAGTATCTTTGCACTCCCAAAAATATCCGGGTAAAAACCGCCAAGTTTTATGCAAAATACCATAGAATTTTTTAAGTATCAAGGAACGGGAAACGATTTCGTAATGATCGATAACCGTGATCTGCAATTCCCAAAAGAGAAAGAGATCATAGAAAAACTCTGCGACCGCCGATTCGGAATTGGTGGTGACGGCCTGATTCTACTGGAAAATGATTCGACCTCTGATTTCAAAATGGTTTACTACAATTCCGATGGGAACGAGAGTACAATGTGCGGAAATGGTGGAAGATGTCTTGTTGCTTTTGCCCATTTTCTTGATGTTTTTGAAGATCAAACAACCTTTACCGCAATCGACGGTTTACACGAAGCGGAAATCCACAACGGCATCATTAAATTAAAAATGATCGATGTTGGCGTTATTAAAAACGTTGAAAACGGTTTTGAACTCAATACCGGTTCCCCGCATTATGTGACTTTTGTGGAAATGTTAAAGAATTATAAAGTTTTCGAAAACGGTAACAATATTAGAAATTCTTCGTCTTATTGCGAAGAAGGAATCAATGTGAATTTTGTGGAAGAACTCTCGGAAAACGAAATTTTCATCAGAACTTACGAAAGAGGAGTTGAAGATGAAACTTTCAGTTGTGGAACCGGAGCAACCGCTTCGGCCCTGGTTTTTCTAAAAGATAAAAATCAAACTTCTGTCAATGTAAAAGTTTTGGGTGGAAATCTGAAAGTTTACGCAGAACAGGACGGAGAAAGCTTCAGAAACATTTGGTTAGAAGGTCCCGCAAAACAGGTTTTTAAAGGTAAAATTAATTTATAGCATATTTCAGATCATATTAATGAAAAAATCTTCGGGTATAGTTTTGGTCATTGTCTTTCTACTTTTTGCAGTCGGAAGTTTTTTTGGATACCGATATTACAAAAAGTATTATGGCAATAATGTGGAAAAAGAAGGCTATGTCTTAATTCCTCATTCCGCCAATTTCAATTCGATCCTGGATTCGATTGCGCCGTATATCAAAAATAAGGAAACATTTGCAGAGGTCGCAAAAAGCAAAAACCTTACTCAATTTTTTAATGCCGGTCGATACCACATAAAATCTGGAACCAATAACACCGATCTGGTCAACATGATCAAAGCTGGTAACCAAACCGGAAATACGTTCCGAATTGGTGATTTTTTCTCTGTTTATCAGATGATAGGAAAAGTTGCTAAAAAAACAGAGTTAGACTCTTTGAAATTTGCCACCGATCTAAATAAAATTGCAGCCGATAAAGGTCTTACCAACGCCGAAGATCTGAAAAAATATTTCTTCATCGATTCCTACAACTTCTTCTGGACGGTAACTCCAAAAGATTTCTTTAAAAAATTTGAAGGAGAATATAACAATTTCTGGACTGCCGAAAGAAAAGCGAAGGAGCAAAATTCCGGTTTAAGCCGTGATCAGATCTATGCTTTGGCATCTTTAGTTTACAAAGAAACCGGTGGAAAACCTGACGAAATGAAGACCGTTGCAGGTTTGTATCTGAACCGATATAGAAAAGGCATGAAATTGCAAAGCGATCCAACTGTAATTTACGCAGTGAGTAAAGCCAATAATTTTCAGGGAGAAACATTGAAAAGAGTTTTCTTCAAACATTTGCGCGAACCGTCTCCCTACAATACTTATTACACGGCAGGAATTCCGCCCGGACCAATTTGTATGGTTGATAAAAACTCGGTTGATGCCGTTTTAAACGCGCAGAAAAGTGACTTTATTTATATGTGCGCTGATCCGAAAAGATTTGGTTTTCACAAATTCACAGCGAATGCAGCCGAACATGAAGTTAACGCAAAAGAATATCAGCAATGGCTGAACTCTAAAAATATCAGATAATTGTAAAATTTAAAAAGCGAATATCAGAAAATTCTGAGGACTTTTTTTGGAATTACGTAATTATCAAACAAACATTTAATTTAACTTTTGTTAAAAATAACAATCAGTATAGTTTAAACTAAGAATATGACGAACAGAATTGAGATCTCATCAATTATCAGGAAAAGAACTTTGGCACTAACTTTCGTTTTGGGAGCGGCAAGTTTAGCCTTTGCTCAACAGAAAGTAAATGTTACGGGAAAAATTGTAAACAAGCAAAATAACGCAGTTCCTTATGCTTCTGTAACCTTTAGCAATAAAGCCAACAAACTTTTTAGTGATGCGACTTTAACAGACGACAAAGGCGCTTATCAACTGCCTTTAACTCCGGGAAATTATGATATAACCGTTGAAGCGATCGACTTTAAAAAGACAACTTTAAACAAACAAATTTCCGAAGCTGCAAACCTCGGTAATTTTACCATAGAAGCTGAAAGTTCAGTTACCGGCACGAAAACTTCAGATATTCAAGGTGTTGTAATTACAGGTCAAGCGGTGAAAGCTTATCGCGTAGAAATTGACAAAAAAGTGTACGATCCGTCTTTGGATATTGTAGCAAAAGGCGGAAATCTGCAGGATGTTTTAGCGAATGTTCCTTCCGTAGATGTAGATACAGATGGAACTGTTTCTATGCGTGGAAATACCAATGTAAAATTTTTGATCAACGGAAAACCTTCCTCTATGCTTGGAATTGATGATGGTGCAAATGCGCTGCAATCTATTCCGGCTGATCAAATTGAAAGAATTGAGGTAATTACCAATCCATCTTCTAAATATGAAGCAAGTGGAACAGCAGGAATTCTAAATATTATCCTCAAGAAATCTAAGAAAGTAGGTTTCAACGGAAGTGTTGAAGGAACTTTGGGCTATTTACCAACTACCAGATTAAACACCAATTTAAGCTGGAAAAAAGGTTCTTTAACTTATTACATCAATGGTGGTGGTGGTTACAACAGAAGTAATTCTACCAATAACTCTGAATTTAATTCATTTTTAAATCCACAAAATCTAACAGACGGTTTTTCCATGAAATCTATTCAGGATGGAACCAATAAAAGTGAAAACCAAAACTACAATGTGACGACCGGAATTCTTTTAGATGTTACTGATAAGTCGACTTTGAACGCTTCTGTAATGTTCAGAAATTTCAATAATCAATCGACGGGAGAAACCAACTATTTCGATAATGTTATTGTGAAAGACAGAACAGCAGCTGGTTATCCTAATGTTCCGTTTACTTTAAAAGATCAGTTCACAAACCGATTGAATGAAGGCACGAATAAAAATAATTCTTTTCAGGCAGATTTAGGTTTTGACCAAAAAATTGGCGACAAAGGACAGTTGCTTTCTTTGGCTACAAGTTATCAGAATAGTAAAAGCGACGGAAATTCAGTAACGACAGAAAACGGATTCGACAATCTTTTAGATGTTCCGACCTTGACTCTAAATAATATCCTGACGCAATCTGATAACACCAAAATTTTAGGAAAAGGAGATTACGAATTGCCAATTGGTGAAGCTTCTAAATTTGAAGCAGGTGTAAGGTTTGACGGAAATGAAAACAGGTACAATTACTATGTCGATGAAAGTAAAAATAATGGTCCAGCAAGTATTTTACCTGATTTCACGAGCGACACTTCTTACAAAGAAAATGTTCTTGCAGGTTACGCACAATTCAAAAGCAAGATCAAAAGTTTTGGTTATCAATTGGGTTTAAGAGCTGAAAATACAGACATCAGTGTCAATTTTAAAAAAATGAATGATGCGACTCAGACCAGCGTTGATAAAAATTATTTGAAATTTTTCCCAAGTGTATTTTTAAGTTATGATCTGAATAAAAACAATCAGTTATTGCTGAATTATTCCAGAAGAATTAACAGACCCCGTTCATTTTTCCTTATCCCGTTCATGTCCTATAACAACAACAGAAACCTCTTCAGCGGAAACCCTGATTTGAACCCAACCTATGAAAACTCTTTTGAATTAGGATATAATTTAACGAAGAGCAAAGTTACTTTTAACCCAACTTTGTATTATAAAAAATCGGAAGACGAAGTTAATTTTTACCAATATTCTGGTTTAAATGGAGACGGAAACACGGTGATCTACACCATGCCTGTAAATGCAGGAAGTGAAACACAATATGGTTTAGATATTAATGCAACTTACGACCCTTTCAAATGGTGGAAAATCATGGGAAGTGCAGATTTATACGGTTACAAAAACGAAGGTAGTTTCAATCTTTTCCCAAACAATCCTTTAACTGATAGAGATTTTTCTGGAAATGGATTTTCTACAAGATTACGTTTGACCAATACGTTTAAACCTACTAAAACTACAAGTTTTCAGATACAAGGATTTTACCGAGGTGCAGAAAATACAGTTTCTAACCAAAGAAAACCAATGTATGCTGTAAATTTAGGAGCAAGCCAGACAATTTGGAAAGGAAACGGAACGATCGCTTTTAATATTCAGGATATTTTCAATACTCGGGCAAGAGAAAATACAGTAACCAATTCAAGTTATTCTCAGTACAGTTATCAGCAATGGCAACCGCGACAAATGAGTATTTCTTTGAGTTACCGATTTAAGCAAGGTGATAAAGTAGAGCAGCAAAAACGTAAAAAAGATATCAACAGCAATTCCAGCGGTGATGACGAACAAGGTCCACCAATGTAGATTGATGATTGTTGCAAATACAAAAAATCCTGAAAATTAATTTTTCAGGATTTTTTTATTTTTTAAACTTAAGATTATCGGATTCTATTTTCTGCTTTCCAGATATTTCTGCCATTCCCAGGTTGTTCTTAAAGCTTCTTTCAGAGAAGTATCGGCTTTCCAACCCAGTTCTCTTTCGGCTTTATCTGCATTTGCATAGGCAACCGTAATATCGCCGGCTCTTCTTTCACAGATCTGATAGGGAACTTTTACATCGTTAGCAATTTCGAACGCTTCAACCACTTCTAAAACGGAGGAACCTTTTCCTGTCCCAAGATTGTAAACATCAATCAAAGTTTCGGAAGTTTCCTTCATCAATTTTTGCAATGCTTTCACATGTGCTTTTGCAAGATCAACAACATAAATATAATCGCGAACTGCAGTTCCATCTTCCGTCGGATAATCATTTCCCCAGATCGATAATTTCTCTCTAATTCCGGAAGCGGTTTGAGTCACATAAGGAACTAAATTATTTGGAACACCAATTGGCAATTCCCCCAATAAAGCAGTGGGATGCGAACCAATAGGATTAAAATAACGCAGCAAAGAGACTTTCTTTTGATAAGCTGTTGCAAAATCTTTCAGAATTTCCTCGCCCATTTGCTTGGTCTTTCCGTAAGAAGATTCCGGCATTTTCAGAGGTGTATTTTCGTCGATGGGCTGTTTATCTGCTTGTCCGTAAACTGTGCAGGAAGAACTGAAAATAAAGTTCGAAATATTTCTTGCTTTAAATTCCTGCAACACATTGATCAGAGAAAAGAGATTGTTTTCATAGTAATCCAAAGGTTTTTCCTGGCTCTCTCCTACTGCTTTGTAAGCGGCAAAATGAATACAGCCATCGATTTCATAAGCATCGAAAACCTGGGAAAGCAGTTCTTTTCTTTTTAAATCAAATGGAAAGAAAACGGGTCTTTTACCAGCGATTTTTTCAATATTATTGCGAATAAATTTTTCAGAATTAGACGTATCATCAACAATGATGACTTGAAAATTATTTTGTAAAAGTTCTACAACCGTGTGAGAACCGATATAACCGAGTCCGCCGGTAACGAGTATTGTCATGTATTTTTAATTGGTGATTTAATTAGATTTTGTATTTATTCTAAAATTTTATCAGGATTTTGGTGTGTACTGAAAATCCTTAGAATAATAATCATTTCTTTTTCAACTTGGTAAATCATTTTGAAACTCCATTTTGTAACAAAACGAATATTTTCCCTATCATACAAAGGTTCTTTGGGAAATTTGTAAGGCATATTCGACAGTGATTCGGAGAGTTTTACCAACTTTTCTAAAACCATTTCAGCATTTTTTGGACTTTGCAATTTAATAAATGAAACAGCATTTTTCAGATCTGATAAAGCCCTATCTTCCCAAACTACTTTCATTCTTAACAATTTTCCTAACATTGTCAGTAGTATGAAATTTAGCAGTTCCATTTTTTATATCCTTTTGCTGCTCATCCATTTCAGAAATAAATTGATCTTTTGTAATAGATTTACCTTCAACAGTATAGTAGATGACATCATCATCTTCTTTAAGTAAATTTTTTATTTTCTCTAAAAGTGGTAAATCGTTCAAAGATAAAATCCTTTGTGCTAAATTTATTTTTAAGGTTTCGGTATTCATAATGTAAATTTAATGATAACTTTTAAAACTTACTAATCATCTATCTTTCAACTTTTCTTCTGTCCAATTTCATTAATTTCGTCTGAATAAATTTTATGCATATTTTCGATTCTATATTTATTAATTACTACTAAAATAAATACATTAATTAAAAAAATTATAAACCAGCCAACTAAAAACTTAAACTGAATTTCATTGAATATAAATGATTTATATATTATTGAAATTATTAAAATACAAAATGCAATTATTCCAAAATTTAAAGCTTTTATCGCAGATGATCTGAATTTAATCAGCAGAAAAAATGAAACTGTAAAAGACAGAAATGAAATAAAATTTAAAGGAAAATAAATCAAATCATCTTTAAGAAGACCAATTTCAGTAACGGTATTAATTTTTAAAACCACAATGTATCCAAAAAGGCAAGACGTCAAAAAAGAGAAGACAATCGCCAAATAATAAACGAATTTAAATTTAAACAATTGCATTTCTTTTTTTATTATACTTAATAACTTCTCAAAGATTTTAACTTTGACAAAGTGGCTGTAAACTATTTATTCATAAACTCCAAAACCGAATCGGTAATATATTTCAGCTGCTCCTCATCCAATTCTGTATGCATCGGCAAAGAAATAACTTGCTCCAACAATTTGTCGGTATTTACAAAATCGGCATCATTGCTTTCCTGGAAATAGGCCTTCTGTTTTCTTAATGCCACAGGATAATAAATCATTGCAGGTACTTCTTTTTCCGTCAAAAACTTCTGAAGTTCATTTCTTTTTCCATTCAAAATTCTCAACGTATATTGATGAAAAACGTGCGTAGAATACTTAGCTCTTTTCGGTGTTAAGATATTTGGATTTCCGGCAAATGCTTCGTCGTAATAATCTGCAGCTTTTCTTCTTGCGTCATTATAACCATCTAAAAGTGGAAGCTTTTTTCTTAAAATCGTAGCCTGAAGACTGTCTAAACGGGAGTTAACGCCAACTTCATCGTGGTAATATCTTTCGTACATTCCGTGATTTACGATACCGCGAATCTTATGCGCAAGCTCGTCATCATTCGTAAAAATTGCACCACCATCACCGTAGCAACCTAAATTTTTAGAAGGAAAAAAAGAAGTCGTACCCAAAATTCCCATTGTTCCCGATTTTTTCGTTGTCCCATCTGCGAAAATAATATCAGACCCAATTGCTTGTGCACTGTCTTCTATCACGTACAAATTGTGTTCTTTCGCTACTTTTAAGATTTCCTCCATATTTGCACACTGACCAAAAATATGAACCGGAATGATCACTTTTGTCTTCGGCGTTATGGCAGCTTTCAATTTATCGATATCAATGGTAAATGTATCGTAATCTACATCGACCAAAACTGATTTTAATTTTAATAAATGAACAACTTCTACGGTGGCGACAAAAGTAAAATCTGCCGTGATCACCTCATCACCTTCTTGTAGATCAAGCGCCATTAACGCAATTTGCAAAGCATCAGTTCCATTTGCGCAGGGAATTACGTGTTTTACGTCTAAGTACTGCTCCAATTCTGCCTGAAAAGATTTCACTTCAGGTCCATTAATAAAGGCAGCCGAATCGATCACGTTTAAAACTGCATTATCGACGTCGGCTTTTATCTTGTAGTATTGACTTTGAAGGTCAACCATCTGAATTTTTTTCATATGAAAATTTTATTGGATTTTATTGGTCATATGCAATCGCCTATCTTCACTAGTGTTTCTTTACAGAAAATTTTAATGGCGATTTCATAAAAAAAATATTTGTTCAAATTTACTAAAATTAAGTTTTTTAAAAAATTAATTTTCTTTAATGTTTTTTTAATCTATCATAAAATCTTTTATTTTTTGATTTCCAATAAGTTATGGAATAATTTTAGATAAATATTCAGCAATTAACTTAATAAATAAAATTATGAAAACGACAAAATTGTTCTTGATGTTATTCTTAATAACAGCTTTTGGAACAACAGAATTCTTTGCTCAAACGGTTGATACGAGCACACCGACCACCAAAACAAAAAGAAAGTACACCAAAAAAAGTGATGCTTCCACTTTGACAATGGTTACTGCAAATGGTCCGGTAACTGCCGTTAATACTGATGCGAAACCAAAAAGAAAATATACGAAAAAAACAGCTGTTGCGGTGACTCCCGCAGTTTCTGCAACCACGACTGATAACAGTATGGTAAAACCAAAAAGAACGTATACCAGAAAAACGGTGTTAAATTCTGCAACTCCAACAACCAGTACAGTTCAACCTGCAGCTTCCGCACAACCAGCAACGAAATACACACAAACTGCGACGTCCGCAAAAACAACTCTTGCGCACAACACCGTAAAGCAAGCTTATAATCCTACCAATGGCGGAGATTATAATGGACATCAGGTTCTTGTAGGTCCAAAAGGCGGAAAATACTATATTAATAAAAACGGAAACAAAACGTATATTAAATAAGCTTTTTAAAATAATCGTCTTAAAAATGCTGAAAATATTCAGCATTTTTTTTACTTTTGTTTCAATCTAATAATTTAAAAATGAAGAAAATTTTATCCGTTTTCATCCTTGTACTTTTTAGTTTTGTAAGTGCCCAAACAGAACTTGTCTTTGTGATTTTCAAAGATAAACCGAACAAAGCTGCTTTTTACGCAAATCCTACAACAGAACTTACCCAGAAATCTCTGGATCGGCGAACCCGACTGGGAATTGCGCTTAATGATCAGGATGCTCCCATCGAACCTACTTATATTCAGAATATCAGAAATCTTGGTTTCACAGTAACCGATTATTCGAAATGGATGAATGGTGTTGCGGTAAATGCAACTGCTGAACAAATTATTCAGATCAAAGCGCAAACGTATGTTGATTCTGTAGAAAGCTTCATTAAGCACAGAAATCGCGGACCAAATAACATTAAAAAAGTAAACAAATTCGAAGACTTCAACAACAACGAGGGAAAAACCGATTTTAATTATGGTCAAGGTTTAGCACAAATTAACCAGGTGAATTTACGTCCACTTCATATTGCGGGTTTTACCGGAACAGGAATGACGATTGCCGTGATCGACACTGGTTTCCCAACTGTAAATACAGGTTCAGCTTATGCAAGAATCAGAAATAATGGACAGATCAAGGGCGGTTACAATTTCGTGAACAAAAGTACAGACATCTATAATACCACGCTTAATAATCACGGTTCTTACTGTTTAGGAACGATTGCAGGATATGTTGCAAACAGTTTCGTTGGTACCGCTCCGGATGCAGATTTTTATTTATACGCAAGTGAAGATGCCGTAAATGAAATTCCCGAAGAGCAAATTTACTGGACAGAAGCTGCGGAAGAAGCCGACAGAAAGGGCGTTGATGTGATCTCAACTTCATTGGGATACTATGATTTCGATGATCCAAGATACAGCTTGCTTTATTCGGACATGACGGGAACAACCTCGTTCATTGCAAGAACTGCTCAAATCGCGACGGAAAAAGGAATTTTTGTTTTGGCAGCTGCCGGAAATGAAGCCCAAAAACCATGGCATTACATTATAACTCCGTCTGATAACGAAAAAGTTTTTACGGTAGGAGCAGTAACTTCAACGGGTGCGAGCTCTTCTTTTTCCTCATTCGGACCCAATTATGTAGGCGTAATAAAACCCGATGCAAGCGCAAGAGGAACTTCTACTTATATGGGTTATAATAATGGCGTAACTTCAGGCAGTGGAACTTCTTTTGCAACACCACTTGCTGCAGGCGGAGTCGCTTGTTTGCTTCAGGCAATTCCAACCAAATCATTACCGGAAGTAAGAAATTTGCTTCGTCAGAACGCCTCTCTTTTCCCCAACTATACTGATCCAATGGGTTACGGAATTTTAAATTTTGGAAAAGCTCTAAATGTGACATTAGCAACGAATGAAAACGCAACAAAATCCTCAATTTCAATTTACCCGAATCCAGTAAAATCGACTTTTACCATTACAACTTCAGAAAAGATCAACTCTGTGGAATTGTATGATGTTTTAGGAAGAAAAATAAAAACATTGACAAAAGAGAAAACAAATAATATTGAAAGTCTTGGAAAAGGCGTTTATTTCGTGAAAGTAAAAACCGAGAAAAACGAATACATCGAGAAAATTATTAAACAATAAACCTTTAATATTAATAAGAATTTGAAATAAAATTTAAGAAGCACGCTTATAAAATCTTCAGATTTTTATTAATCCTTCTTCATATCTTCATTAACTTAATGGTTTAAACGAAATAATTCAATCCTTTAAAAATCAAAAAACGCTTCTTTTTCGAAGCGTTTTTTTCAATTACAGAATTTAAATTTCCAATAAAATTTTTAAGCTGAATTCCGACTCGCATTAATATTTCCAAAAAGGGAACGCATGACCAGTTTTTCATACGCCTCTTTATTACCTTCTTTTTTCTGAATTTTAATTAAAGCATATTGCTGAATACTCAATAAGGGCAAAACAATTTTTTCCCGAATCTGTACCGATTTTCTTGAGAGTGGTTCTTCTTCCATCAACATTTTAAAACTGGTCAATTCTAAAGTCATCGTTTTTGAAAGTTTGTATTCCTCAAAAATAACTGTCCAGAATTCGCCGAATTTTGCATTGTTTTTCATGTAATACGTGAGTGGAAAATAGGATTTATTCATGCTCATCATCGAATTCAACACCAATGTTTTAAAGAAATCTGAACCTTTGTACAAATCGATCACTTCATCAAAACGACCTTCTTTCTTTAAAGCATTCAAAGCAAATCCAAATCCGAAAAAGCCGGGAACATTTTGTTTCAGCTGACTCCAGGAACCTACGAAAGGAATTGCGCGCAGATCTTCAAATTTAATAGCATTTCCAGCACCTCTTTTTGTAGGCCGACTTCCGATATTGGTTTTCCCGTAATATTCGAGCGTACTCATTTCCTGAAGATACGGCACAAACATCGGATGCGCTTTGAGATCTGAATATTTTTTAAAACTTATTTCAGCCAGTTCTTCAATGAGTTGCCGCTCTTTTTTGCTTAAATCCTTTTTTGCATTTTTGAAAACATCATTTTCAATTCCGGCAGTTAATAATTGTTCAAAATTATATTTCGCCTGATCTTTATTGCCAAAAACACTTGTTATTGTTTGACCTTGAATCGTGATTTCAATTTTATTATTTGCAATCGTTTTTCCCTGTGAAGCATAGAAATCGTGGGTTTTTCCGCCACCTCGTGCAGGAGGGCCGCCTCTTCCGTCAAACAAAATCACCTTAATATCGTGATCCTCTGAAACTTTCGTAAGCTGTTCTTTGGTTTCATAAATTTCCCAGTTGGCTTTTAAATAACCGCCATCTTTGGTGCCATCAGAAAAACCGAGCATAATGGTTTGCGCATTTCCGCGTCTTTCCAGATGTTTTCTATAAACTGGAAGTTCATACAACTGTCGCATCACCTTTTCACCGGCATCCAAACCTTCCATGGTTTCAAAAAGCGGAACAATATCCATATTAATATCTTCTTCTTGATAACCACATAATTTGAAGAGCGCAAAAACATTCAAAACATCTTTAATATGATCAGAGTTAGAAATAATATAGCGGCTCAATCCCTGTTCACCATTCCTTTTCTGAATGTATTTTATGTTATAAATGTTCTCTAAAGTGTCTTTGGTAATGCCATCAAAATCGTCAGGATCGAGAATAATATCAGTTTCGAGCACCCATTTTAATTTTTCTTCAATGGAAATACTTTCACTGTTTAAACCCGATTTTTTAGTCATAATATCATCGATGACTTCCTGATGAACGCGACTGTCCTGTCGAATATCTAAAGTAGCGAAATGGGTCCCAAAAATTTTGACCCGATCTTTGAAATCCTGTAGAAGATTCAGGAAAAGTCCGTTATGCTGTTCGATAATTACTTTTTCTGCCGCGTTGATATATTTTAAAATTTGGTCGGAAGTAATGCTTTGATCATCTTTAAAAATGGCGTCATATAATTCATGACCAAGCGTTTCTAAAATCTCCGAAACTCCTCTAAAACTTAATCGTCTTCTTAAATTTTTCAAATGTTCGTAATAAGATTTCAGAATGGAAAGACGAAGTTCTTCCGCCACTTTTAAGGTAATTTCTGCGGTGACAAAGGGGTTTCCGTCGCGATCTCCTCCAGGCCAGAAACCGAGCTGGATCATATCCTGATTCGGCACAAAAGAATCGGTCCCAAAAGAATTTTTCACTTTTTTGTACAGTTCACCGATCGTATCGTAATACACGTAACGCAGATAAAAAATAATGCTCATCGCTTCATCTAAAGGCGTCGGTTTTTCTTTGTTGACGAAAGGAGTTTTGCCCAACTGCTGCAACAGCATATCGATTTCTGTGACAGAATCTTTCATTATTGCCGTACGCAGATCATGAAGAATTCTTTGTACAGAATTGGGATAAAATTGTGTCGGATGCGCCGTGAAAACTACTTTAATCCCAAAATCTTTCATCTTTTGGCGCGTCGCTTCCAGCTGATGTTCCTGAGAAGCCCGTTCGTGAAGCTGCATTAAAGTTCCGGCATCACTTTCTGAATGCAATTCTGCGAAAGCCGCATCTTCAATACTGTCAAACAACACAACTTGTCGCTCAATATACTGTATGATTTTAAAGAGCAGTTCCGTTTTTTGTTCCTCAGTTTCAAGCTCCGTATGTTTGGTGAAAAACTCATCCATAATTTCTTCCGGATTTTTACCTTTCTCATAACCTACTCTACTTTCTTCATACAAAAAAGGCAGCAACATACCGATATTACTCATTTTATCATAAGGCAAACTCATGAAAAGAGAATTATAGATCTGGAATTTATTCTCCACCAGTTGGCGGAATTTTTCAATTTTTTCTTCGTATCGCATCTAACAAATTTAGGTAATTTTAAATTTCAAAGCATTTATAATCGAAAAGATTAATACAAAATGTCAATCACTTTTTAGCGTTGCGATGTATCAAAAGTTTGTATCTTCAATACATGAAATTTGTAAAAATAATATTTCTTCTTTTTTTTAGTTTTTCCTGGGGTCAAAATGAATTCAAAATCACGCATCACAAGAAAACGGTGATCCCTTTTCAATTGATCAACAATCTTATTTTTGTACCACTGAATATAAATGGAGTTGACCTTACTTTTTTACTTGATTCCGGCGTCAATGAGACGATTCTCTTTAGCTTAGAAGATAAACAAATCAACTTTAATGATATCGAAAAAATTAAATTTTCGGGTCTGGGTGAAAGTAAAAATATCGAAGGTTTGCGATCTGATAATAATGTGGTCAAAATTGGAAAGGATTTCCAGGATTTAAAACACACCGTTTTTATTATTTTAGACGAAAGCATTAACTTTTCTTCCCATGTTGGGATTCCCGTAAATGGCATTATCGGATATCAGTTTTTTAAAGATCACCCTGTACAAATTGATTTTGTCTCCAAAAAAATAACCGTATTCAACGATGATCAACTTCTTCAGAAAAGCAAAAAGAGATATACCGAATTTCCGATTTCTATTGAAGGAAATAAACCTTATTTAATGGCGGGTGTAGAAATGACTCATTCTAATATCGATTCAAAAATGCTCCTCGATCTTGGTAATAGCGATGCAATCTGGCTTTTCCCGAAGCTGATCGATGATTTTGTTTATAACCGCCCGAATATTGAAGATTATTTAGGACAGGGATTTAATGGTGATATCTTTGGTAAAAGAAGCCGAATTCATCGCTTTTATATTGGTGATTTTGTTTTTGAAAAACCTTTAACTGCAATGCCTGATGAATATTCGATACAAAATGTAAGAATCGTTCTCGGCAGAAAAGGTTCCATCGGCAGCGATATTTTGCGTAGATTTTCAGTGATCTTCGACTATCCGAACCAGAAAATTTATTTGCGTAAAAATAAAAATTTCGATGATCCTTTTTTATTCAACAAGAGCGGTTTGGATATTCAACATGACGGAATGACGTGGGAAAAAGATCTGGTCACCATAGAAACTGCAAAACGCAGCAAAAACGATAACAGTGTACTTGCTTATGAATCCAAAGATACTTTTAAGTACAATTTTGTTTTAAAACCACTGTATTCAGTCGCCGGTTGTCGCATCAATTCTCCTTGTTACACTGCCGGAATCAGGAAAGATGATAAAATCATCAGTATTAATAAAAAGAAAGTGGGCGATTACACTTTGCAGAAAATCAATAATCTGCTGAAAGATGAAGATGGTACAAGAATCACCTTTGAAATAGAGCGAAAAAATCAAAAAATGACTTTTGAAATAAAATTAATCGACCCAATTCCTTACCAAGATGCAAATTGAAGAAACCGTTTTAGACAGCATACGTTCCCGACCGAGATTTAAAATATTTACCGACATAAGCCGGGAAAATTATACGGTTTTACTGCAGAAATTTTTGAGCGAGCATTCCGCTGAATATACCGGAAATGTGAATAATGAAGCTGCGATCATCAGTGTGAAAAGCGATCATGACCAATTCTGGAAACCATGTTTAGCATTAAGAACAGAAACTGACGAAGAAGAAAATAAAACCGTAATTCGTGGAGTTTTTGGCCCAACCAGCGCCGTATGGACGTTTTTTATGTTCCTGTATTTTATTCTTTCAATTGTGTGGATGGTTTTTATCACGCTTTGGTACGTAGAAAAACAAATTAAAAGCAACGATTTTCCCTGGGCACCTTCGGCTTTTTTTGTAATGCTTTTTTTATTGATCGCAACTTATATTGCCGCAAGATTCGGACAAATAAAAGCGCGAAAAGAAATGCAAAAATTGCGGGAGTTTGCCGAAGAATCGATCCGAAGTTTTGAAAATGTTTAAGCTGCAGGTTTTTGTTCAGTATTATTTGCCGTCAGTTGAGAATGAACTTCATCAGTTTTCTTCTGTTCCTGAAGAATTTTAGCAAGATCTGGTTGGATCAGGTCATTCAATTCTTTGACGGAAATATCGTTAGATTTTGCATCTTGAATTAAATTTTTCCAGGGCTTTTTTCCACCCCATTTGTAATCGCCAAAAACGATAACTGGTGTTCCGTTGGCTTTAACTGTTGCGCCGCCTTTATTCAACGTCCATTGGTCGGTCCAGTTGTAAAGAAATTTTGCGTCGTTCATCAATAATCTCAAGCAAGAATGCGACGCAGGATAACCGGGCAGATCATATTGATGCCAACCAATTCCCAGTCTATTATGAATATTAAAATTGTACGGCAGTTTCCACTCGCTTGATACAGACGAAATTGACAGTTCTTTTTTCCAGTTCGCAAATGTTAATCCACGTTCGGTTTGTGCTTTTTTAGCACCCATACTTGTGGGACCCCATTTTACCAAATTTCCATTCGCATAAAGTGCATACGCCTGAATTGGATAAGAAAATAGAACAATTTTATGAACATCCTTTAAGATCTCTAAATTATTGGGAAAGGGTGAATAAGCCATCAACGTAGAATCTATTTTATCGGGAACAGCAAGCGTATCGGCACGCCATTTATTCTTCAGATCTAAACGGTTCAAAGCCAGAATCGTATACTGTTCATCTTTCGAAAATTGTTTATTAAAAGCTGCCATCGCAGAATCTTTCTTCTTTTTCGGAAAAATAAAAGCGGTGTATTTAATTGCAGGTTTTTCAGCTTCCACTTTCTTTAAGGAATCTTTTTCAGATCGTGCTGAATTATTTTGAGGCAAAGTTTTTTCTATTACCACATCATCTTTTTTACAATGGATAAAAACCGAAACCGTGACTAAAGCAAAAAAGAGATTTAAAAAAGGAAATTTTTTCTTAGTGGAGAACATGTTTAAATTATTTCGTGTAGCGTTTGCAAGAATAGTACCATGAGCAAAGATAATCAGCTTGTTTCAATAAATCTTTAAAAAATTAAAATTTGATATTTATCACCTACATTTTATTTTTCACAGCACTTTTAAGTTCTATTTTACACTTTGTCGGTATTACTAAAAAGTATAAATTTATCCGACATTAATATAATATGTGGGAAATTTACCTTGTCTTCGTTGTACTTCTTTTGATTTTAACCTTATTGCCCAAAGTGCCAAGTTCTTACTGGATTTTCCGGGTGGCAGATTTTGGTAAAATTCAGATCAATCATTTCGCGCTCATTACTTTTATAGTAGGATTTCTTTTCTACAAAAATAATTTCTGCTGGTATTCGCAAACGCTTTTACTCTTGATCATCGTCTATCACAGCATTACACTTATTAAATACACGCGATATTATCCGGTCAAAAAAATAGAAACTTCTACTCAAAGTGCATCGAATACTTTAAAGATCATCTCAGCGAATATTTATCAATTCAACACCGAATTTCACCGTTTTGTTGACCTCATTAAAAAAAATGATCCTGATGTTTTTCTCACCATGGAAAGTAATAAAGACTGGGAAAAAGCACTTGTTGTTTTAGAAAATGAATATCCGCATCATCATAAAGTTGCCCTGGAAAATACGTACGGAATGCATTTCTATTCGAAGATCAGATTAGAAAACGCTAAAACTCATTTTTTTGTTGCTGACGATATTCCGAGTATTGAAGCGCATCTTCGGACGGAAGATGGTTTTGAATTTGTTTTTTTTGGAATTCATCCACCACCGCCGAGTCCCACGGAAGAAAAAACCTCGAAAGAGAGAGATGGCGACTTACTGAGCGTTGCAAAACGGATCAAGGAGATCAAAAAACCGGTAATTGTTGTGGGCGATTTTAATAATGTTGCGTGGTCAAAATCTTCGGTCCTATTCCGGAAAATCAGTCATTTAATCGATCCTCGCGTGGGAAAAGCTTTTATTTCTACTTTTCACGCAAAGTACCGTTTGCTGAGATTTCCTATTGATCTGATGTTTCACAGCGAACATATCTTCATTAAAGAATTAAAAACTTTAGAAAAATTTGGGTCCGATCACTTACCTGTTTTCTGCGAATTTTTTATCGATCATCAGAACGACCGGCAAAAAGAAAAAATAGAAAAAGCAGATTCTGATGAAAAATCCGAAGCTGACGAAATGATCGAGGAAGGAAAAAATGAAGAAGGTGAAAGAGATGCCGTGGTGACGGACGATTAAAAAATCTAATTTTTCTTACTTCTTAACTTTAACAAATTCAGGGAGCAAATCCTTTTTTCTGGAAGGTAAATTCATTAACACAATGGCGAACAGGATTAAAACAATTCCGACCCATTGAATTAAAATTACTTTCTCACCCAATAATATAAAAGCCATCGTCACTGAAACGGGCAATTCTAAGGAAGAAATAATACTCCCTAATCCTAAACCTGTTTTTGGGAATCCAAGATTAAACAAAGTTGGTGGAATGATGGTTCCGAACAAGGCGAGAATAAATCCGTACGTATAAAAAATCGAAAATTCGAACGGCTTAATATGTTGCGTATTATCGGTAAAATTCAAATAAAATGATTTCAAAACATCAAAATGCAAAGGACCGATCTGTGCAAAAAAGAGAAATATAAAAACGATCACACCACCGCCGGAAAGCATGATCAAACTTTTTCTCAACACCGGAATATGCGTCGCCAATGTATTTGAAGTAAACATTGTCGCCGTAAAAGAAGCAGCCGCCATTAATCCCCAAAATACGCCGTGCCAATCTAATTTCACATCTAAATTGATAAGATTTGTAGCGAGAAAGGTTCCTGCCAAAACAATGATCGTAGCAATCACTTTCTTCGCATTGGGGAATTTTTTAGAAATAAAACTTTCAACAACAACACTAAACCAAACGGACTGCATCAGCAAAACGATCGCGATAGAAACATTAATATATTGTACACACAGATAGTAGAATAAACTCGTGCAACCTAAAGAAGTTCCTGCGAGCATCAAAATTTTGATCTCCTTCGCAGTGGGTTTTGCCAGATTTTTTTTTGAAGTTTTGGTCTGAATTACATTTAAAATTAATAATCCCAACAAACCCAAAACAAATTGTGCGGTCGTAACTTCTGAAGTGGTGTAGCCATCCCGGTAAGATAATTTCACGAAAGTCGCCAACATTCCAAAAATACTTGCGCCCATCGCAACGTATAAAACTCCTTTAAAAATACTTTTCTTCTCCATTCTTTTTTTCAGCCTGCAAACTTACGGTTTTATAAGTTTCTGAGGTTATCAGATGAGAGAAAATTTATTTTGAAAGTTATTTTTAAATTTTAGGAGAAAAAGATTCAAATTATTCGTCGTCACTTAACTGCGTCGTGATCTTCTTTTCAATTATTTTCTGGTGTCTTTTGCGTTTTATTTTTCCTGACTGTCGGCTTTCATGGAAGTGTTGCTGAAGGGTATTAATAAAAAATAAAATTAAAAATACACTTAAAACCATGTAGAAAACATTGAATATTTTTCCCCAGTCAGATTTCGGATAAACTTCGGCATTTCCCGTGGTTACCATTATTGAAACTGCATAATTAATACAGTCGAGCCAACTCCAGCCTTCCAAAAAACGGTATCCGATTATTCCTAAAACCAGAACACCGATCGTACTGACTGTCAATTGGCGATATCTTTTTTCCCTCCAAAAAGTACCGAGCGTAGGTATTAACATGTGAATCTGATCATTAAATGGGTTAAATGAAATTTATCAAGAAGAATTTTAAATGACTAACTTATTTTCGATAAAGCTCTAGATACAACTGCGCCGAATGATCCCAGGAAAAATCATAATTCATATTCGATCTCACCAAATTTTTCATCAGATCGTGGTCGTGATAAATATGCATCGCTCTGTGCATCGCATTTACCGTATCTTCTGCACTGGCGCTTCCAAAATTAATGCCACTTCCTCCTGTAGAAATGTCTTCCACAGTATCGCGCAAACCGCCGATATACCGCACAATAGGAATTGTCCCGTAACGCATTGCATACATTTGATTCAATCCGCATGGTTCTACGCGGGAAGGCATTAAAAGAAAATCTGAAGAAGCATAAATTTTGTGAGAGAGATATTCTTTGTAACCCAAATCGAGCGCAAAATTGGAATAGGTTTCATTTAACTCAAGCAATTGATTTTCTATCTGTTTTTCACCTGAACCTAAAATCATAATATTCAGTCTTCCTTCTGTCTGCTGAATGCTTTTCCATACAATTTCCGGTAGAAAATCTGCGCCTTTTTCTCCGGCGAATCTTCCGATAAAACTGAATAAAGGCAGATCTGGATTCAAACCATATTCTTCACACAGGGCTTTTTTATTTTTCCATTTTCCTTCGAGTGCATCTTTTTTATTAAAATTAAAATCTAGAAAAGCATCGGTTTCAGGATCCCAAACTTCGGTATCAATACCATTGATAATTCCGTAAGCTTTGCTACCTTCTTGCTGAACCAAACTTTCCAAACCGCGGAAACTCTGAAAAAGTTCCTGCATGTAACCATTAGAAACGGCATTAAAGGCATGACAACATTTGATCATTGACACCAACGGATTGATATAGCCATTCCAATCGAGAAGTCCCCATTGTTCCCCATAAAACCACGGCATATAATTCGCCATGTCCCATCGCATTTGTCCTTGATATTCTCCGTTGTGAATGGTACCGATAGTTTTTACGCCTTTCAAAAAATTAAATTCGGGACAATTTTCAATCATGAACGGAACTAATCCGGTGTGATAATCGTGGCAGTGTAAAATATCCGGACGAATCTGCATCGCAGAAAGCCAGTGCAAAACACCGTGCTGAAAAGCTAAAAACTGTTGACTTTCATCCCAATAACCGTAAGGATTATCGCGGTCTAAAAGTCCGGGGATCTTGACCAAATATAAATCGAAACCTAAAGACTGACTTCTTTCTTTCATCACCTGAACCTGAAAAGTGTGTACACTTTGGTGAATCCATCCATCAAAAACAATTTCGAAGTTGTGGTCGTGAACAAAAGGTTTATTGTACCACGGCATAATTACGCTGGCTTCAACGCCTTCAATTTTATTCAGATATTTTGGCAAAGCTCCTACTACATCGGCGAGTCCACCGACTTTTGCAACAGGATAACATTCCATGGAAAGGTTAAAAATCTTCATATTTCAATTTTCTAAATTTCAAAATTCACTATGAGAATAAGTGAATTTAAAGCAATTCGAGCGTTTTATTTTTTCTTAGTAATCTTTTTTAATTCGGGTGCAGCTTCAGTGATCACTTTTTTAATCCGGGAAACTTTAGCCGCAGGCTTAGATTTATTTGCAGTACTACTTTCAGTTTTCACTTCAGTTTCGCCTTTTTTATCTAACACTTTACTTTTGACAAGACCAGGAGATTTTGTTTTGGGAACCACCGATTTTTTCGCTGAAGAGTCCATTTTCTTAGCTGTGTTCGAAACGGTACTTTTCTTTCTCTTAACAGGTTTTTTCTGTTTTAAAACGACTCCCGAAAGTGGTGGCAAATTTAAAATAATTGCATTGGGACGGAACATCCATTCGTCATCTTCTTCATCTACGATAACTGCTTTTACGCCGCTTCCGCCATATTTTTCGTCATCTGAATTTAAAATAACTTCCCAGTTTGTGCCTTCGTCAACGCCAATTTTATAATCGAAAACTCGTGGCGCTAAATTTAAAACGATCATCAAAACATCCTCTTCAATTTTGCCTTTCCTCAAATAAATAAAAATCGAATTATCACAGTCATTCGCTTCAACCCACTCAAATCCTTCCGGTTTAAACTGGTTTTCGTAAAGAGAGGTTTCAGTTCTGTAGAGAATATTTAAATCTCTAACAAAATCCTGCAAACCTTTATGAACAGGATATTTCAGCAAATGCCAATCGAGGGAAATCTTAAAATTCCATTCATTTGTTTGGCCGAATTCGTCGCCCATAAAAAGAAGTTTTGCTCCCGGATGCGTAAACATGTACGTGTATAAAGCGCGAAGATTGGCGAATTTCTGCCATTCGTCTCCCGGCATTTTATAAATTAAACTTGATTTTCCGTGTACGACTTCATCATGAGAAAGAGGCATCATATAATTTTCATTATAGACGTACATCGAAGCAAAAGTGATCTTATTATGCAAATATTTTCGACCGGTTGGATCTTCTTTAAAATATTTTAAGGTGTCGTGCATCCAGCCCATCATCCATTTCATACCGAAACCGATTCCGCCGTCGTAAACGGGTTTTGTAAGCATCGGAAAGTCAGAACTTTCTTCAGCAATCGTCATAATATCGGGAAACTCTTTGTAAACTGCGGTGTTGAATTCCTGCAAAAATAATTTTGCTTCCAAATTCACATTTCCACCTTCAATATTGGGTTCCCATTCGCCTTCATTCCTCGAATAGTCTAAATGCAGCATTGACGTTACGGCATCAACACGCAATCCATCGGCATGATAACGGTCGAGCCAAAACATGGCATTTGAAATTAAAAAAGATTTTACTTCCGGTCTTCCATAATTAAAAATATAGGATTTCCAGTCGGGATGAAAACCTTTTCGCGGATCTTCGTGTTCGTAGAGAAAAGTTCCGTCAAAATAATGCAAACCGTTCGCATCGCCGGGAAAATGAGAAGGAACCCAATCAAGAATGACCCCTATATTATTCCTGTGGAGCTCATTAATTAAAAACATTAAATCCTGAGGAGACCCAAAACGGGAAGTTGCCGCGAAAAATCCAGTCACCTGATAACCCCAACTTGGATCATAAGGATATTCCATGACCGGCATAAACTCTACGTGTGTAAAATTCATCTCCATCAAATAAGGAACGAGCCGTTCTGCAATTTCGCGATAATTGAAAAATCTTGTCGGATCATCTAGTCCACGCATCCATGAAGCGAGGTGCATTTCGTAAACGGAAATCGGAGCATTTAGAGAATTACTTTTCCAGCGTTCGGCCATCCAGTTTTCATCATTCCACTCGTACCAGGTTGTTGAAATTACAGAACTCGCCTGAACATTTTGTTCCCAACTCAGCGCAAAAGGATCGCCTTTTTCGAGGAGAATATCTTTATTGGTTCGAATTCCGTATTTATAAATATCGCCCCATTTTAAATTGGGAATAAAGCCTTCCCAAATACCCGAACTGTCCCATCTAGGCAACAAATTATGCTTTTCAGAATGCCATTCATTAAAATCACCGATGACGGAAACCTTCTTTGCAAAAGGTGCCCAAACTGCAAAATAAACGCCTTTTACACCATCGATTTCCGCATTGTGAGAACCAAATTTATCGTATAATTTGTAGTGCTTTCCTTCGCGGAAAAGATAGATGTCATGATCGGTAAATAAGGAATGAGGCAGGACTTTTTCCATAGTTTTAAGAATTAAAAAAGGTGAAAATTTTAGGTTATCCAGAAATCCGCCTTTTACACATCAAATATATTTAAAATAAAAGTAAAAAACAGTCGGAAAATGATTTATGATTAAATTACCGATTCTCAAATCATAACTTAAAATCATTACGTAAAAAAGAAAACGAATTGCATTTTCCAGGACAGAAACATTTACAAATTAAAATTCTTATTTTTAGACCTTCAAAAAACAGCAGAACAAGAAATGAATTTTACGATAATATCTAATGAAGATGACGACAGACCCGTATTTATTACCGGTAATTTTAACAAATGGGATCCGAAAGATTTAGCTTTTCAACTTAAACTTATCGATACAAATTCTTATACCATCGATATTGACGATGAGAAACTTCCGGAGGCGATTGAATATAAATATACGCGCGGAGGTTGGGGAAATGTAGAGATCGACCGTTTCGGAAATATTACGCCCAACAGAAAAGCGAATAAATCGGACAGCGAAAAAGAAGATCATGTCGAAAGATGGCGTGTAAACTGGGGACCGTTCAAAAAAGAATTCTTCCCAATTGTTGAAATAATTTCTGAGAAATTTTTTATTCCACAGTTGAACCGAACAAGAAAGATCTGGGCACTTCTACCCTACAATTATCATAAAACTAAAAAAGATTATCCCGTTCTTTATCTTCATGATGCTCAAAATCTTTTTAATGAAGGTTCGGCTTTTGGAAACTGGGAAATAGATCAGAAAATGTCAATCCTCGCGGAATACGGACGAGGCGACGTCATCATCATTGCCATCGAAAATGGTAGTGAAGACCGAATTAAAGAATACGTTTTAGATAATAATTCGATCACGGAAAATGCAGAAGGCAAAAAATACATTCGTTTTCTTGCAGATACTTTAAAACCTTATGTTGATTCTGTTTATCGTACAAAACCGGAGCGGGAATTTACTGGAATTGGTGGAAGTTCTTTGGGTGCTTTGATCAGTATCTACAGTGGATTTTTGTATCCGGAAGTTTATTCGAAACTGATGATCTTCTCCCCTTCGCTTTGGATCAATCCGGAGAATAATTATCCGCAAATGAATTTCAAAAATCCTTATGATATTAAAGTTTATTTGTATGGTGGCGAACTGGAAGGTTCTGAAATGACCGAAAGAATGGATCTTTTCGAAAAAACCATGGAAGGTTGGGAAGATTCGCATTCGCTGCAGTTTGAATTTAAGATCAGCATTAATAACGAAGGTAGACATCAGGAATTTTTCTGGTCGCAGGAATTTCCAAGAGCGGTCGAATGGTTATTTTACGATACGGAAGAAGACCCGAAAGAATTGGCGGCAAAAGCGGAGATCGTGAGAAACGAAACAAGCGAAATTTAAAACATCAGCTTCGACAAGGAGAATTTGATTATGCTTTTAAAAAAAAATTCGGCGACAGATAAACTGTCGCCGAAATATTTTGAAATCAAAACTTTAAAGTTTCTCTGTCTGAGAATTAGCAATTTTCACCGCGATCTCATAAACATTTCCGCGCATGAGGAATTTAATTCTTTCTCTCGTCGTCACGGTATTCACTTCTCCGTTTTTAATGATGATGATGCGATCACCTGATGCGATGTTCTGGTCAGAAATCCAGTCTTCTGGCAAGACATCATTTTCTTTTTCCTTCATATTTTCTAAAATATCTTCTGCCATTTCCTGAAATCTTGGATCATCAGAATACAGCACTTCATATTCAGGATCTAAACCTACTCTAAACGTATTTCTTGTCGCCATTAAATGACCGTCAGAATTCATTTCAGGATTATCGGCACCATCGGTAAAACCAACTTCAACAATTTCTCCTGCATTTTCCGCTGCATATTCTTCTGCGTCTTCAAATCTTTCGAAATTGGTGACATAAGTGTAATTTTCAAACTGATACTTTTGTAGTCTCTCTGTATTTTTCATATTATTAATTTATTTGTTCTTATTTTCTATTTCTTCTTTTACCTCGTGCCACTCATTATCTTTCAACTTCGCTTCGATTTTTTCAGCTTTCAAACTTTGTCTCAAAAAAGCAAAAAGGCTCATATAAACATTGGCTACAAATACCAAAGCAAAAAGGGAAACAATATAACCCCGCCAATCGTCATAAAGCAATTTATATTCTGTAATGATCAGAAATATCGCGGTAACATAATGACTGAAACAATATTCACAGGTGAAAAGATAGAAAAATTTTCTTTGAACGAGTTTTTTACATTCCTGCGATTTTTCTACACAATATGACCGAGGTTCTTTAAAAATTTCTTCGTGCGTCACCGTCCACGCGACACAAGCAATAGGAATGGCAAGGATAAAAAGCCAGGTAATTTGTTGAGAAAGCTCCATGTTTTAATTTATCTGTTTCGACTCAAAAATTATACCTCATTAAATTGAAGACTTCATTTTTCTCAAAATTAATATTTATGGAATTACTATCAACCTCAATTAAAGATCTCAATTCAATTTATTTTTAAAAGTTAAAATCATTCAATATTAAAAGATAAAACCATAAAATCTTCCCTAAAGTTACGCCAAATTTGTTTCCTAAAATTTCCTTATTTTTAGGGCAAATTTTTAAAATGAAAAGAAAGCATATTTTACTCTCAGCAGTATTATTTCCGGCGGTGATGGCATTCGCGCAACAGTACGGCGGAATGTGGATTCCCACGGAACTCAATGAAAAAGAAATGAAAGATTTAGGAATGAAAATTTCTGCAAAACAGATCTTCGATACTTCTAAACCAAGCATAAAAGATGCTGTTGTTCAGTTTAATGGTGGTTGTACCGCAGAAATTATTTCTCCGCAAGGTTTGCTTCTAACGAATCACCATTGTGGTTACGGGCAAATTCAGAAACATTCGAGTGTTGAACATGATTATTTAAGCGATGGTTTCTGGGCGAAAGATATGAATGGTGAACTGCCAAATCCGGGAGTTACGGTTGATTTTATCTCAGACATTAAAGAAGTTACCGCACAAGTCTTAGCAGGAACTCAGAATTTAGATGCAAAAGCTTCTGAAGAACTCATTAAAAAAAATATGGAATCCGTAAAATCTGGTTTCAAATTAGAGCCTTGGCAAAAATTAATGATTCGTCCGATGTATTATGGCAATAAATATTACGCTTATCTCATCGAAACTTACAAGGATATTCGTTTGGTTGGAGCACCGCCGCAAAGTATTGGGAAATTTGGTTCAGATACCGATAACTGGGTTTGGCCAAGACATACGGGAGATTTCTCTATGTTTAGAATTTATGCGGATAAAGACAATAAACCGGCAGAATATTCGAAAGACAATGTTCCGTACAAACCAAAATATTTCTTACCCGTTTCCATTAAAGACAAGCAGGAAAATGATTTCACCTTCGTATTCGGATTTCCAGGAAAAACGACTGAATATTTACCGGCAATTGCGGTAGAAAAAATAATGACGGAAACTGATCCAACCATGATCGCGGTTCGTGAAGTTGCCCTGAAAACTTTAGATGAAAAAATGCGTTCGGACAATGCAACGAGAATTAAATATGCTTCGAAATACGCCTCTGTAGCTAATTACTGGAAAAAATGGATCGGCGAAGTCGAAGGTTTGAAAAAATCGGATGCGGTCGGAAAAAAGAAAGCGTACGAGCAGACTTTAATTGCGAAAAATCCACAGATCAAATCAACGATCGACGAGTTGAACCGACTTTACACAGAGCAATCTCCATACTCTTTGAATAAATCTTTTTATTCTGAGACGGTTCGAAATGCAGAAACGCTTTCTCTCGCCAATAACTTCTACAATTATATGCAGGCGGCAGAATCCGGTAAAATGGATGCTAAAGCTTTAGAAGGTTTTAAATCCAGATTATCCGGGATCTATGAGGATTACGATGGTGAATTGGATGCGAAAGTAACCGCAAAATTATTGGCGCTTTATGCAAATAAAACACAATCTAAATTTTTACCTTCAGGTTTCGATCAATATAAAAATGAAGCAAAAAATCTTGCCGATATTGAAAAGCTCTCAAAAAACTCCGTAATTACAGGACGCGGTTCTATCAATGGCGCAACAACTTATACTGATATTAATAAAGTTTTCGCAGATCAGAATGCTTTAATTAAAAATCTAAAAAATGATCCGTTGATGAAACTCTTCATGAATTTTAGAGAAACGTACATGAAAGGGACAGATTCTCAGTTCAGTGATTATCAAAATCAAATCGATGTTTTGCAGAAAAAATATATGGCACAGCAGATGGAAACGGATAAAAACCGAACTTTCTTTCCAGACGCGAATTCTACACTTCGTGTAACTTATGGAAAGATCAAAGGTTCCAGTCCAAGAGATGCTGTAACGTACGGTTACCAAACGCATATTGCGGGAATTATGGAAAAATATGTTCCTGGAGATTATGAATTTGATGTTCCAAAAAAACTGATCCAACTTTATAATACGAAAGATTATGGAATTTATAAAGACAAAAGCGGCGATGTTCCTGTAAATTTTACCGCGACAAATCATACGACCGGCGGAAATTCGGGTAGTCCAACTTTGGATGCTTATGGAAATTTAATTGGTCTTAACTTCGACAGACAATGGGAAGGAACGATGAGCGACATCAATTTCGATCCCCGTTTCAGCCGAAATATTATGGTCGATACGAAATATATCCTTTTCATCATCGACAAATATGCAGATGCAAAATGGTTGATCAATGAGATGAAAGTGGTGAAATAATCCGCCAAAATTAGTAATAATAATTCACGGGATAATTTTCACGGGATTTTTTTTTGGTTATATGAAAAAATGTTGATCTCAAAATTGTCAAGTGGAAATCAATAATTTTTCTCACAAAAAAACTCCGGACTTACCTCCGGAGTTTTAGTTTTCATGGTTTCTAGTTTAAATTCTAATGAAAAAATGTAAAGTTATTATGTTTTACATTGCAAATATCTGCAATCCAGCGAGTCTAAACAAGAGTGTAATCACCCTTTATTTGAAAATCATCAATTTTCCCAGTTAAATTAATCGATTTTTAATCACAATTACAGTTTGCCCGACGGTGTCTTTTCATTTCATTATCCCAAAAAGGATAGATTTTTAACGCAATATAGAAATCACCGGAATGCAGTTTTTTCTGATTAAAAAGTAAAGGTAAAACATTAGAACTGCCTAAAATTAAAGGTCCAAATCTCAAATATCCACCGAATTGAAGACTTCTATATTCATACAAATACATTGAGGCACCGTAACCTAAAACTGGCTTATGAACAGAATAGGAAGCTGAAAAAACATTGCTTCTCTTTAAAGAATTTTCGAAAACTGGGATCCGCTGAATCCAGTCTGCATTGACATACTGATGCTCGCCAACGTTTTTACTAGCGTTTAAATGAATGCTCGTCGGTAATCCCATCTGAAAATCGTTGCCACGAAAAGAGGCATTTTCATTGCCATAAACTTCTTTGCTTAAAAGCTGAAAATATTGATCAGGACTTTTAAATTTGGTGTTATCAAGATTCGTATTATTAACTACTTTGATGCTATTTCCTGCAAACAAATGTTTTTCACCGTCATAATTGACTTTTCCAAGGTCCAGAATATTTAAGCTGGCTTTAAAATTATAATCATCAGAATTTTCAATAGGATCAACAACTGCAATTCCGAAATCTAAACCAAATCCTTTCCCTTTTTGCTTGTATTCATAACGTTTTTTGTCAAAATTATAATTGGTTGCGAGGTTAACTTCAATGTCATAATTCGACGCATAGATGGTTTTCGTATCGACTCCGTTTGTGATCTCCGAAGTCCTGTGCAGCTCGATCGGTGAATTACTGTTCACCTGCAAAGCATCAAAACCGATCTCATATTTAACATTTGCGCCTACAATCCATTGGTAATCGGAATAAGGAAATATTTCTGTAGCGACATTAAGACCAATTTCGCCCCAGTTCATAAAATTAATTTGCAAGGGTTTTAAAGAATAAAACTCCGGTTCTACAATTCCTTGATTGCCAAATTTTAAGTAATTATCAACGTTAATTGCAGAAGTTTGTGTTCGTAATCTTGAGAACAAACCGACTGTGAAATATTTATCTTTAATTTGGATTTTTTTACTGAAAGAAGGTCCTAAAATATCGGAACTGAAATGGTAATTACCGAAATCTTTATTGAAAAAATCTACGACACTTGCGGTATTTTCTCCATTAATATTTTTTATTTTATTGCGTGATCTTGTTGGCGTATTTCGAAGCCCCAAAAAGCTTTGCTGCGAAATATAAACGTAATCATTTTGCAAAAAAACATCTTCTGCAAATAAATTAATATCCCAGGGATTTGGATTAAGAAAAGTTTGTGTTGGCGAAACTAATGCAGCGTTTATTCCACTATATTGATCATTTGTAAAAGGTAAATTTTCCTGACCGAATAAAATTACAGGAAGAGAAATTGCAAAAATTATTATAAGATATTTTGAAAACAAGGAATTATTTATTTAATAAACAAAATTAATCCATATTTATTTCTTAAACGGCACAAAATAAAAAAAGATGAAAGTAAAATTTCATCTTTTTATTATTATCGTTATTGATTTTGTTTTTAATATCCGAAAATTTCTTCCAGACTTAATTCTCTAAAATCACCCATTTTATTTAGAGCTTCAAAATCGAGATTCTCTTTTTTACCGATGATTGCAGTATTATATTTCAACGGTTTCATTTCTTTAGTATAAAAATCGGTTAAATCTGCTAAGGTCAGTTCTTCAATTTCGGAATAGATATCTTTTCTGATATCGTAATCAATTCCTAATTTCTTTAAATTTAAATGATTAAAGAAAATATTGGTTCGGTTCACCCTTGCCGCAGCAATTTGTTTTAAAGCCGAATTTCTAGCATTATTAAACTGAGCCGGAACTTGCGGTAGATCAGCCATTAATTCATCCATCGCAATGACTGCTTGTGATAATTTATTGGCCTGAGTTCCCACATAAGTGGTGATATAATCCGGATGATCGAGTTCACTGTTAGTGGCGTAAGAAACGTACGCAGAATACGCCAAACTCTTACTCTCCCGAATTTCCTGGAAGACAATTGAAGATAATCCACGCCCAAAATATTCATTAAATAATTTTATTTTTCCGAAGTTTTTCAGGTTCACATTGCTTCCTTTTGCGACTTTGGTCATTTCAGTTTGAACCATATCGTAATTGGTAAAATAAATTTTTCCTTCAGTCGCAGGTTCTTCATATATTTTTTTTGGTGGAATTGCTATAATTTCTTCCTCAATAAAAGGCTTTACATATTTTTGAAAATGATCAAAGTCAGTTCCGTAAAAGAAAATTTGATAAGGCATTTGAAGCAAGTCTTTAACTTTTTCCGTCATCTCCTCCGAATTAATTTCCTTCAGTCTCTTTTCAGAAATGATATCTGTAAAACGGGATTCCCTGCCGAATTTCGCGTAACTGGAAAGCGCCGCCATAATTCTACCCTTGTCTTTTTTAGCGACTTCCCTACTTTCTAAAATAGTATTGATGTTCTGACGATAAACTTCTTCATCAGGTTTTGCATTTTGCATCCAGTCTTTCAACAATTCAATTCCTTGCGGCAAATTTTCTTCCAAACCGCTGATTGAAATAATGAGCTGATCTGAAATCGTTCGGAAATCATTGGAAATCCCCAGTTTAAAAAATTCCTCGTTGAGTTCTTCTGCATTTAATTTATCAGTCCCTAAGTATTGCAAAACCTGAGTTGCCAAACCGAGCTCTTTGTCATGATCGCTTCCGAAAGGGAAAATAAAATAAGCCTGTGCAACATCATTGTATTTATTTTCAACAAAACTTACTTCCTTACCTTTAATTTGAGCGGTTTTAATGGCTGTTGAATAATCAATAAATTCAGGTTTAATATCAGTGGATCTTTCCTTTAAAACTTCTTTTAAAAATGAAGACTGTGCATCTTTATTTATCTTAATAGGCGTAATTCCGGGGTTTTCTACACGAACCAATTTATCATTGATCCCTTTTTCTTTTTTTACAACGACATAATTTTCTTTGAAAAAATCATTCGCAAATTGTACAATATCTGCTTTTGTAATCGTCTCGTATTCATTAATTTCATTCAACTCTTCTTCCCAGGTTTGGTCATTGATAAAAACGCCATAAAGTGTTGTCGCCAAACCATCTGCGGTTTCAAAGGCTTTCATTCTCTGGATCTTCATATCGTTGATTACCGCCTGAATAAGCCACTCGGGGAAATCGCCTTTTTTCACCAATTCGATCTGATCGAGCAATAATTGTTTTGCTTCTTCTAAAGTTTGCTCATTTTTCGGTACAATAACCATCGAAAAAGTTCCATAATTTTTGAAAGGCGACGAATAAGCCATGGCGCGCAAAGCTTTTTGACCTTGATTGATATTTAGATCGATCAATCCAGATTCGCCTGAATTTGATAAAATATTGGCAACCATTTCAGCAAGTCTGGCTTCATGTGTTCCATAAGAATCAGTTCTCCACGCCATTTGTAATCTCGGTGCAGACGGACTTTTTACCGTTCTTTCTACAATTTCGGTCATTGGCTCTTCAGAAATCTTCGTCTTTTCTGGAAGTTTACGGTATTGAAAAGTTCCGAAATATTGATCGACTAATTCGATCGTTTTCTCAAAATCTAAATCTCCCACCAAAACCATTGCGTAATTGTTGGGAACATAATATTCATCAAAATATTTGTGAATCGCGACCATGGATGGATTTTTCAGATGTTCCGATTTCCCCAAAGTCGTTTGTTGACCATTTGGATGTTTGGGAAAAAGTGCGTCCATCAATTCATAATTCACCAAACGAGCGTCGTTATCTTGGGCACGGTTAAATTCTTCGTAAACCGCTTCCAGTTCAGTATGGAATAATCTTAAAGTGAGTTCAGAAAATCTTTCTTTCTCAACTTTCAGCCATTTTTCTAACTCATTATTCGGAATATTATTTTTGTAAACCGTTTCATCGAGCCAGGTATGCGCATTTGTTCCCGAAGCTCCGAGCGACGAAATCGCTTTATCATATTCGTTCGCGATGGCAAACTTGCTGGCTTCCTGCGAAACTTCGTCAATCTTTTTATAAAGTTCTTTCTTTTTCTCTGGATCCTGTTCCGCTTTATGTTGCTCATAAAGGTTGGAAATTTCCTCCAAAAGTGGTTTTTCCTTCTCCCAGTTCGCCGAAGCTAATTTAGACGTTCCTTTGAACATCATATGCTCCAGATAATGCGCCAAACCTGTATTGTCGGACGGATCATTATTGCTTCCAGTTTTTACGGGAATATAAGTTTGAATTTTTGGAGCATCGAAATTTTGAGCAAGGTAAACTTTCAACCCATTTTTTAGGGCGTAAATTCGAACTCCATTTTTGTCATCGATTACCGATTCGTAAGAAAATCCTGCTTTATCTGTGAACTTATTTGTCTGAAATATGGCTGCACCTGTCATTTTAATCGATCCTGTCATTGGTTTACTTAAAAAATTTTATAATTGAAAATTTTGATATCAATTAAAACTGATGCGGTTTCAACATATTTTTAGGATCCAAAATTTCATCTAATTTTTCCTGAGAAAGAATTCCTTTCTCTAAAACTAAATTATATACACTGTTTCCTGTTGCTAAAGCTTCTTTCGCTATTTCTGTAGAATTTTTATATCCGATGTAAGGATTCAACGCTGTCACAATTCCGATGCTGTGTTTAACCATATTGAGGCAAATTTCTTTATTGGCAGTAATTCCAACAATACATTTTTCTCTTAAAGTATCTAACGCATTCCCAAGGAAATTCATACTTTCCATAATAGCATGCGACAAAACGGGCTCCATTACATTGAGTTGTAATTGCCCGGCTTCGGCGGCGAAAGTCACCGTTAAATCGTTTCCAAAAACTTTATAACAAACCTGATTAACAACCTCCGGAATTACTGGATTCACTTTTCCGGGCATAATTGAAGATCCAGGTTGCATTGGCGGAAGATTGATTTCAAAAAAACCTGCTCTTGGACCGGAAGAAAGCAATCTCAAATCATTACAAATTTTAGAAAGTTTCACCGCAAGTCTTTTCATTGCCGAAGAGTAGATGACATAAGAACCAGTGTCAGGAGTTGCTTCGACCAAATTTGGTGCAGAAACAACAGGATAACCAGAAATCTGAGCTAAGTTTTTCGCGCACAATTTGGCATAACCAACCGGAGCATTAATTCCTGTTCCGATCGCAGTTGCACCCATATTTATTTCAACAAAAAGGTGAGCGTTGTTGTTCAATTTTGAAATATCTTCTTCCAGAGTCGCGGCATACGCTTCGAATTCCTGACCCATTGTCATCGGAACGGCGTCTTGAAGCTGCGTTCTTCCCATTTTGATCACATCGTTGAATTCAACGCCTTTTTGGCGAAAAGCTGCAATTGTTTTCTTTAGTTTCTCAACCAATTCTTTGTTCATCTGCAACAAAGCCATTTTTATCGCGGTTGGATATGCATCGTTTGTTGATTGCGAAAGATTGATATGATCGTTTGGCGAACAAAATTGGTAATCGCCTTTTTCTTTTCCTAATTTTTCTAAGACAATATTAGCAATTACTTCATTGGCATTCATATTCACAGAAGTTCCCGCTCCACCCTGAATCATATCAATAGGGAATTCATTGTGAAATTTACCTTCCATCAACTCATCGCAACTTTGCGCAATTTTCTGATAAAGACCTTCTTCCAGCAAACCTAATTCGTAATTTGTTTTAGCAGCTGCTTTTTTCACCATTGCCAAACCTCTGATAAAGTGTGGATAGGAAGAAAGATACTGACCGGATATTTTAAAATTCTCAATCGCTCTCTGTGTTTGAACACCGTAATATGCGTTTGCAGGAACCTGTAAAGTTCCTAAAAGATCACTTTCATTTCTGAAATTTTCCATAAAAATAATTTGTTGAAAAGTTAAGATTTTTTTGTCGGATTTTAAAATGAGTTTTCAATTTCCTCTTGTAAAAAACGGACGAAATATGGTCGTCCGTTTATGGTTTTCGTTGAAATTTCTTTAATTCAATTTGAATAATTCAATTGAAATTAAAGAAGATTTATTTATTAGGATATTTTTGATTCAAAGCTTGCAAAATTGACCAGGTTTCCGCATCCATCAAACCGTCATATTTTTCCGGTCTGAAATGATATTGAAAAGCTTCGATCGTTTTTTTGGTGGCATCATCGATCGTTCCCGATGGTTCTAGACCATATCCTAAAGTCTTCAAAGCAGTTTGGTATTTGAAAATAGATTGTGCGGTACTCATCTCTGCCCCAAAAGTTTCCGGAATGATCTGACTAATGAAATTCTGTTTTGTAGCTTCGTCGTACCACATTCCGAGTTGATAGTCTTTGTATAATTTTTTCCAGGGGAATTTTGGACCTGGATCTTGCTTTCTTGTCGGCGCAATATCAGAATGTCCTAAAATATTCGTCGCCGGAATCATATATCTGTTCGCGATATCTTTCACTAAAGCTGCGATTTTGAGAACCTGTGCATCGTCAAATTCCGGGAAAACGCGCGTTCCTGTGGAATCTGTTTTGTAACCACTGTTGACAATTTCGATCCCTATAGAAGTATCGTTGAGCATCTTATCCGTTCTCCAGGCGCTAATTCCTGCGTGGTAAGCTCGTTTATTCTCATCAACCAGCTGATAAATTTCTCTGTCACCCAAGTTATTGACAAGATAATGCGCGCTCACCGATTGCTGGGTAAGAACCGCGACAGACTTATCATCATCCAAAGCAGTGTAATGTAAAATAATATATTTCTGTCTAAAATTTTGCCCGACTGCAGGAAAATAAGTTTTTACAACATTGTAACCGTTCGGATTTGCAGAAACGATAGAACCGTAACTGATCGTATTATCATTTTTGGTGGCATCTGCAATATTTTCCTTGTAAAAATCCACTCCCCCTTCATGCACAATTTTAGGTTTTGCAACAGAAACTGGTGGGTTTGCAGGCATCGTTTTGGGTAAAGTTGGTTTTGTAACCACTTTTTGAATATTTTTTTGACTTCCACAGGAAACAATAAGAAAACTTAAAGAAATGATATATAATGGCTTACGCATAGTTGTAAAAATTTTGTTAAAAATAATGTCAAAAATACAAATATTTTTTAGGAAATTATTTTGGTTAGTAGGCAAAACTTTTCTATATTTGCACTCGCAATTACAGAACAGAAGCTCTTATAAATATTGCAATGGAGAGTTGCCTGAGTGGCCGAAAGGACTTGTTTGCTAAACAAGCGTATGGGAAACTGTACCAAGGGTTCGAATCCCTTACTCTCCGCAACTTTCACAAAAAAATTATTCGGGGCGTAGCGTAGTCCGGTCATCGCGCCTGGTTTGGGACCAGGAGGTCGCAGGTTCGAATCCTGCCGCCCCGACTTTATAGAAAACTCTTTCGAGAGTTTTCTTTTTTTAGAGACTTCATCTTCCCAGAGATAAGTTCAAAAACCCCAATATTTTGGGTGCGTAGCTCAGCTGGATAGAGCATCTGCCTTCTAAGCAGACGGTCACAGGTTCGAATCCTGTCGCGCTCACTTAAAAACTTCACATTTATTTGTGGAGTTTTTTTTGTTTAAAATAAAATGTAAAACTAGATAGAGCATCCCGATTTTTAATCGGGACGGTCACAGAGCCAGTGCCGATCTGTCGGCATTCGAATCCTGTCGCGCTCACTTAAAAACTTCACATTTATTTGTGGAGGTTTTTTTTGTTTCAAATGGAGATCAAATTGTTAAGGCTTCGGGATTTTAATCCGGACGTTCACAGAAAATTTATGACTCTTCCTTTTTTCTTTATAGACTGGGAATAATTATTGGGTCTTTTTTATTAAACATTATTAATGACTATTTTTATTTATCACAAAAACTTCTACTTCATTTTCCTAAATTTGCAGTCTTCAAATTAAGTTTATGTCACTACGAATCATCAATCTTAGCAAGAAATTCGGCGAACAGATCGCTCTGAATAATATTAATATCGAAATCAACAACAACGAGATAATAGGTTTATTAGGTCCAAACGGTGCCGGAAAATCCACGTTGATGAAATCTATCGTAGGTGCATTGAAAATTGATGATGGTGAGATCTTATTTGATGGAAAAGATATTCGGGTAGATGAAATTAGCGTAAAGAAGAAAATGGGTTTTCTCCCGGAAAATAATCCTTTGTATAGCGAAATGTATGTAAAAGAATATTTAAATTTCGTCGCTGATCTACATCAAATTTCAAAAGAACGAATTGAGGAAGTTATTGACTTGGTTGGGATCACACCTGAAAAATCTAAGAAAATCTCCCAATTGTCAAAAGGTTATCAGCAGCGAGTTGGTCTGGCTCAAGCGATCTTACATTCCCCTGATCTACTGATCTTAGATGAACCGACAAATGGCTTAGATCCCAATCAGATCATAGAGATTAGAAACGTAATTAAACAGATCGGAAAAGAAAAAACGATCATCCTTTCCACCCACATCATGCAGGAAGTAGAAGCGCTCTGTTCCCGCGTAATTTTGATTCATGAGGGAAACATTATCCAGGATTCGAATATTGAGGAATTTAAGGGGAGATACGGTAGTTTGGAAGAAGCATTTGCCAGTTACACCCAATAATAAAAATCCCCAAAATGAATTATTTTGGGGATTTTAATTTTTATAAAGTTGTATTTAAATCTTTTCGATATTGTCGGTTAGCGAATTAATAAAATTCTGAAGGGGCTTTTCAACCATCATTTTAATGAACGGATTAAAATTGCCTTCAAAAAGCAATTGAACTTCAGTTTGATTTTCGCTGATCGCATTAAACATTCCTTTCAAAGAAAATTCTAAGCTTGAACTTGCAGATTTCAAAACCACCTGATTTTCTGTAACTTCTTCAATTTTCAGGGCAATTTCGGGCATTCCTTTCAAGCTAAATTTAAAACCATTATCGCGAACTTCAAAACTTTGTAATGAATCCGGCATTAATGTTTTATAATCTTCAGGATTTTTCAACAATTCTACCAATTCATTCACTGATTTATTTACAATAATCTTGCGTCCTTCTAAATTCATTTTTATATTTTTGTATTAATTAAAACGTTGCAAATGTATAAAGTTTTTGTGAATGAAAAAAAATTAACTTTAAGTAAGTATCCTGAAGACATTCAAAAAAATTTGCGCTTCGAAGGTTTTGCAACTTTAGAAATTGCAGTTGATCTTTTAGAAAACACCTCATGCTCAGAAATGAATGTTTACGGGGAAAATATTGAGGAAATTTGGGAAGATTTCACGCACATGTTCAAAGTTATTGAAGCTGCAGGTGGTCTTGTAAAAAACAAAAAAGACGAACTGCTGTTTATCCGGCGAATGGGCAAATGGGATCTGCCGAAAGGGAAAATAGAAAAAGATGAATCTTTGGAACAGGCGGCGCTTCGGGAAGTTGAAGAAGAAACGGGTTTAAAAGAATTAATTTTAGAAGAATTCCTCAACAATACGTTTCACATTTACACCGAACGAAATGGAGAAAAGATTTTAAAAACTACCTATTGGTTCAAAATGACCTACGTCGGAAACGAAACGCCTGTTCCTCAAATCGAAGAAGGAATTTCGGAAGTTACCTGGAAAAATGAAGAGATGATCAACAGAGAAGTTTTGCCAATGACTTTTCAGAATATTAAACTTGTCCTGAATGATTACTGGAATTTAAGTTAATGAATAAATTCCAGAATTTGCTCTAAAGCAATTCCGCGCGATCCTTTTAATAAAATATTTTTTGAAGAAATTGAATGCTCCTTTAAATAAGCTGAAAGCTCTGCAGAATTCAGAAAAGACCCCGAATTTTGATTGACGTTTGTAAAATGATTTCCAACGGTGATCATTTCATCAAAATGCAGCTTTTGCGCTAAGTCCAGAATCGCCTGATGTTCAGTTTCTGAATCTGCGCCTAATTCTAACATATCACCGATAATAATTGTTTTTGTGCCGTCGAACGTGCTGAAATTTTTAAGCGATTCAGCCATAGAACTCGGATTGGCATTGTATGTATCGAGCACAAAAACCTTTCCGTCCTTTTCTAAAATCTGCGACCGCATATTGGTCGGGATATAATTTTCAATGGCTTTTTTAATGTCTTCAAAACCGACGTTAAAATGAAATCCTAAACTCGCCGCCGCACAAAGATTGGTAAAATTGTAATTACCTGTTAAATGGGACTGTGCTTGATTTCCTTTAAAAGATAATCCTACAAAATTCTGCGTCGAAAATTCTTCGAATTGATAGTCAGAATTTTCTTTACCAAAAGTAATTTTAGGAGAATAATCTTCTGTTTTCTTTACTTGAATGGGATCATTTTCATTCACTAAAAGGGTTTGCTTGTTTTCTATCAGATAGTCATACATTTCAGATTTCCCTTTAATAACGCCTTCAACTCCTCCAAAACCTTCAAGATGTGCTTTACCGAAGTTGGTGATGTATCCTAAATTCGGTTGTGCAATTTTACAAAGCATTTCTATTTCCTTCTGGTGATTCGCTCCCATTTCTACAACGGCAATTTCATGTTCCGGTTTGATAGAAAGTAAAGTTAGAGGGACACCAATATGATTATTGAGATTTCCAAAAGTGTATTGAACGCTATACTTTTGCGACAGGACCTCGTGAATAATTTCTTTGGTCGTCGTTTTTCCGTTGCTTCCGGTTAGAGCAATGATCGGAATTTTGAGACGGCTTCTGTGCAAAAGAGCTAATTCCTGCAAAAATTGTACAGTAGAAGAAACGTAAAATATATTACGCTCAGTATTTTCAAAGGCTTTTTGTTCTACAATAACTGCTAAAGCTCCCTGGTCGATGGCTTTTTCTGCCAAAGTTGCAGCGTTAAAATTCTCTCCGGAAAAAGCAAAGAAAATATCATTTCTTTCAATTTTTCTGTTGTCGATGGTTACTTTCCCGGCTTGTAGAAAAATGGGATAAAAAGTGGCTGCATTCATTCTCCAAAAATAAAAAATCCTTCTGCAATTACAGAAGGATTATTAAAATATTTTAAATAAAATTATCTTTTTGTTCTACCTTTTCCAGTTGATTTAGCATCTTGCGATACTCGGAAACCAACCCATCCGTAAGATTTTCCTTCTTCACGGAATCTTCTTTGACCCGGATCTAACCAGTAAGATCCATCTAACCAGGAACCTCCTTTGATTACACGTACCTCATTAGAAATTCTGGTGGTCCTGGATACTTTATCTTTTTGCATAACTACTCTACCTCTATCATCAACAATAAATCGTTTCTGCTTAGAATTGTACATATTGTAACCTGCTGTTGTACTGTCTTCTTCTTTACCATAACCTGCATCAAGAGATGACTGGAAATCTCCGTCTCTAAAGTTTCTGTTATCAGCAACTGTTTCTCTCTCATATTGTCCTGGTAAGCCTTTATACACTAATCTTCCGTCAGAAAGCGTATCGTATTTCGCTGCTTCAATTTTCTTGAATGTTCCATCAGCATTTTTTACCACTTCTTTGGAAACATTTCCTCTGTAATAATTAAAATCACTTGCATCTTCATCTATAATTGGTCTGTAAACATCGGCAGTCCATTCAGAAACGTTACCGAACATTCCAAAAATTCCCAAATTATTCGAAGGATATTGTTTAACATCGGAAGTTGTTGGCGAACCATCATTTTTCCATCCTGCAACTCCAGAATAATCTCCTCTACCTTGCTTAAAGTTTTCAAGATACATTCCCCGGTTTTTTCCTTTTTTACCTTTCAGCATTTGGATCTCAGGTTTTTTGCTGGTGTAGAGATTGTATTCTCTTTCTTTTTGCATTCCAAGTGCCGCAAATTCCCATTCAACTTCCGTTGGAAGTCTGAATTTTTCTACAACACCTGCAGTTGCATTACGGTTAGCAGCAAGAATTCTTTGATTCGAAGTTTTGATCCCGGATTTTTGCTGTAATCTTTGCGTATTAATGTACGCTTCCATTTCAGGATCATTCGCTTTAAATTTATCTAAATTAAAGGAATTGGCTCCTTGATTATTCGCGTCATTAGTATAGAAATCTTTCGAAATAACTCCTTGTTCCATCAATGCTTTTTCGTTTGCACGATCAGTCAACCAGTCGCAATATCTTGAAGCCTGCAACCAGGAAACTCCTACAACAGGATAATAATCATATTCTGGTCGTCTGAAATAGGTTTCTGCAAAATCGTTTCTTGACAATTTATTATTCCAAACCAAAGTATCTGGAAGCGCGCCTTTGTATATTTCTTTAAAACTTGGATCAGATGGTGGAAATACAAATTTCAACCAGGTCACATATTCTCTGTATTCGTAGTTGGTGATTTCAGTTTCGCCGATAAAAAATGCACTTACCTGCATTCTTTTTGGAGTATTATTCCAATCATGCATTACGTCATCTTTTACCTGTCCCATGGTGAAGGTTCCGCCTTCTACATAAACCATTCCCGGCCACCCTTTCTGTTTCTGTTGTTTTCCTGTAAAAAACCAACCTTTTTGATCATTTGGTTTCCAACCGGTCTTACTGGTAAAACGTTTTGTACCACCACCTTTTTTACCGCCACCGCTTCCGCCGCAACTCATAAGTAAAATGGTAGAACTTAGCATTATTAATGAAAACAACTTTAGTTTGCTCATAGTTTATATCGAATTTATCAAAGTACAAAGAAAAAAGAAATAATCTTATAAATCAAATTATAATATTGATTTTTTTGGAAAACGTTAACAATTTAATTTTATTGTACCATATTATTATTTATTATTTTTCGTTTAATTTGTATCCGTGAAACTATACACCACATGAAACGCATCTTAACTCTTGTCTTAACCAGTTTGTTTTTCTCTTTTGCTGCTGCACAAACCATTAATATTCAATGGAATGGAAGCAAAGTCATTGATTTTGGAAGTTATAAAACAACCGTCCCATATTTTACCAATGAAGGTTTTGCTTACGAAGAAGGTTCTATCTTTTTTCGTTCCAGTGAAAAATTTTCGGGTGGTAATCAAAAAATAGGGAATTTTGTTTGGGAAAAAATAACCTCAAAAGAAATTTTTGAAGTAAGTACGTCCAGCATTCCGATGCAGGAAAAATCATCAGTTTCCTATTATACCGATCCTTACACTCAGGAAAAAACGACAAATATTAGAGTCTCTACCTTAAAATTAGAAAAAGACAATCTTTTCCGATTGGTTTCTTTTAGTATTGTAAGCGGTGGAAACGCGAATCCGGCATTATCAATAACTGGTAAAATTGGATCTAACGATAATCCTTTAAAATCAGGAAATTTCTATAAAATTAAAGTCGATAAATCCGGGGTTTTCAAGATCACGTCGAAATTTTTGCGTGACAATGGCATTAATCCTTCCAATATCAATCCGAAAAATTTCAGAATTTATGGAAATGGGGGATTAATGTTGCCTGAACATAATCTGGATACACGATTTTCTGCTTTACAGGAAGATGCGATTCAAGTAATTGGTGAAAATGATGGTGTTTGGAACGATGACGATTATGCACTTTTTTACGCTCAAGGTCCAAACGGTTACAATATTTATAAATCTGATGGAAATTCAAATGGAAACGGAAACCGCCGAATAGATACCAGAACTGAAAAATCAAATAATTTCATCAATATATATGATGATTTCGCCTACTACTTTATCAATTTTGATTTAGGCCCCGGAAAAAGAATCCAGGAAATGGACGAAGCGGTGAATGGGAATATCATTAGTCGTTATGACGATTATCAGTATATTAATGAGGAGAAATTTAATCTGATGAAAATCGGAAGAATCTGGACAGGCGATTCATTTTCTGGAAGTAAAGCGGTTTCATTTACTACAAAATCCCCGATCCAATCTACAGATGTCATTAAATACAGAACCAGAGTTATTGGTTACCAATCCAGTGGAAACAGTATCACACGAAATATTAATGGTTTAAACTCAGAGATATCTGCGATTCCTTCAGACGAAATAAAGGAATTTGTCATCCCTAAAGTGTTTGCCGGTACCATTACAAATTTACAGGGAAACACTTTAACTTTCAATTATCTGCCAAATACGTCCAGCAATCCGAATGGGAAATTTTATTTTGATTACGCCGAGGTTCAATATAAAGAGGACTTAAAATTTAATAACTCCCAGATGAATTTCCGGAGATATGATATTAATGAAGGAAGTGGAACCACTTACACATTCAATCTTGCAGATGCCTCTTCTGTAGAGCAAATATGGCAAGTTTCCGACATCACCAATGTCACTAAAAAAGTAAATAAATCCGGAAGTACATCGAATTTTGCTTTTGGTTATAACGCCAACAATAATATTTTCGTCAACGAATTTGTAGCATTTAAAAGCAGTGATGCGTTCGCACCTTCTTTTGTTGGAAAAATCGAAAATCAGGATCTCGCAGGATTACAAAATATTGATTATTTGATGATCACGGTTCCGCAAATGATGGGTCAGGCACAACGACTTGCAAATTTCTATCAAAATAAATATAATGTTGCTGTAGTCGACATCAATAAAATTTACAATGAATTCAGCAGTGGCAGCAAAGATATTACCGCAGTTCGGGATTTCGCGACGAAACTCAATACGCCAGGTGGAAAATTAAAATATTTATTTATTCTTGGTGATACTTCTTACGATTACAAGGGGAAAAATAACCCCGGGTCAGACATTATTCCGTCTTACGAAAGTGAAGAGAGTGGAAATTATGCCGATTCTTTTGTGACAGATGATTATTACGGAATGACTTCATTGCAAAGCCCTTCTACGTATGCTTTGTCTGATACCCTACCCGATCTACCAGTCGGTAGATTACCTGCAGCAAATATTTCCGAAGCCAAATTGTTGATTGATAAAACGCTTGCATATACCAATGCACTTCCCGGACAATCAACCCCTTTTGGGGAATGGCGGATGAAACTTGATTTTGTCGTAGATGATGATGCAGATAATTTAGTTCCGTTCCACAATACGATGAACATTTCGCTGGTCAATAATTTTGAAGCAGGTACTTTAAGAAAAGAATATAATGTTCGGAAATTATATCTGGACGCTTTCACTGCTCAAACTTCTGCGGGTGGACAAAGATATCCGCAGGTTAACCAAGCGATCTCTAATGATGTTGGGAACAGTCTTTATCTCTTTTATTTCGGACATGGAGGAATTAATGGTTGGGCGCAGGAACGAGTACTAACAATTGATCAAATTCAGAATTTTAATAATTACAACAACGTTTACACGCGTTTTCCTTTAGTTTCTACAATCACTTGTGAATTCACTTTATGGGATGATCCTGCTACATTTTCGGCAGGAGAACAGGTTATCAAATCAAAACAAGGCGGCGCTGCAATAATGATTACATCGAGCCGTGCAATTGGTGTAGGTTATGGCGAAGAATTTACCCAAATTTTCACCAAGCATATCTTTGAATTGGTCAATGATGATTTCACTAATCTTGGCGATGCATTTTTAAAAGCAAAAATAGAAAAGAAGACAAATGCGAACCATTTGAAAGTAAATTATCTCGGAGATCCTGCAATGAAATTGAGTCGCCCAAAAAGATTGCTCAATATTGACCAGATTGAATCACCAGTTTCGGGACAATTACGCGCGCTTGATTTTGTAACCGTTAAAGGGCATATTAATAAAGCAGATGGTACAATAGATACCTCATTTAATGGCAGAGTTGCAATTAATATCTTTGATAAGAGATTAAATAAGAAAACATTAAATAACGACAATGAGCCGAAGATGACACCCGTTCTTAATTTTTCAGAGGAAAATGGTCCTATCGTAAAATCTTCAGGTCTTGCTGTAAATGGTGTTTTCGCGGTTGAATTTTATGTGCCTAAAGATATTAATTACGAAATTGGAGACGGAAGAATTTTAGCCTACGCTGACAATAAAGTATTTGATGTTTTTAATAATCAGATTCAAAAGGTTGGGGGAATTAATCCAGATGGTATTAACGATACTACTCCACCGAAAGTAAAATTGTACATGAACAATACCAATTTTGCAGATGGCGGAATTACGGATCAAAACCCTTTGCTTCTCGCTTGCGTCAATGATGATAAGGGAATTAACTCAACAGGTTCTGGTATTGGTCACGACATCACCACGATTTTAGATGGTAAAATTGTAGATACCGTTGTACTCAATGACTTCTATTTTTCCGGGGACGGAAATGGCTGTACTGATGCTTCGCTTAAAGATTACCAAAAGGGAAATGTCAGCTATCCTTTCCGTAACTTAGCACCGGGAGCTCATCAATTAAGTTTTAAAGTTTGGGACATCAACAATAATTCTACAACTGAAACGTTAAACTTTGTAGTTAAGGATGAAACCAACCAAAATTTAGTAGTTAATAAATTATTAAATTGGCCAAATCCTTTTACGAACAAAACCTATGTTCAGTTTGAACATAACTGCGATGATATATTAGATGTAAATGTACAGATCTATACCATCACAGGGAAATTAGTAAAAACAATAAGCACCTCCGTGACGGCAGAACCTTTTTTCCAGGGGTTTAGAACACCGCGAACTGCGATTGAATGGGATGGTAATGATGATTTTGGTGACGCAGTTGGAAAAGGAACTTATATTTTTAAAATATTTGCAAAAAGCCAGAATCAAGATAAATGTAAGGGTACTGCAACGGCAGTAGAGAAAATGGTTCTATTAAAATAAAAAAATAACGATAAAAAATTTACTTTATGACATTGACTAAAAAACTATTTTTAGGATTAGGATTAGGATTGAGTGTTGTGGCGTATTCGCAGATTCAGCCAGTTCTTACCGGTGCACCTTTTCTACGGATTTCTCCAGATGCAAGAGCAGGAGGAATGGGAGATCAGGGAGTTGCAACGACGACTGATGCCTTCTCTCAGTTTTGGAATGCCGCAAAATATCCATTCAGCAAAACAACTTCTGCGATCGGAATTAATTATACTCCTTACATGGGTAAATTGACCAATGATGTATTTCTACTTTATGGTGCTTATCACCAATTTTTGGGCGATGAAGAGAGATCAACGATCTCTGCGAGTATCTATTATTTCAACATGGGTTCTGTAGATCTTACAGATTATGTTGGAAATGAAGTAGTTCAGTTAGGTACAGCAAAACCAAATGAATTTTCAATTGATGTTGCTTATGGTTTAAAGCTTACCGATAATTATTCAATGGCAGTTACAGGTAGATTTATCCGTTCAGATTTGTCGGGTGGTTTCAACTCCGATAATACTTTGAAGCCTGCAAACTCTTTCGCAGTAGATGTTTCAGGATATTATATGTCTCCGAAACATGCAAGTATTAATGACTTTGAAGGTCGTGCGAGAGGTGGTTTTGCTATACAGAATTTAGGACCAAGGTTAGATTATACTGGTAACGACGAATCTAGATCATACCTTCCAACCATGGCAAGGTTAGGTGCAGGTTACGATTTGTTTGTTGATGATCTAAACCGTGTAGGATTAAATTTCGAAGCTTCAAAAATTTTGGTTCCGGGACCTGATAATACGGGGAACGTTCCCAATGTTGGTGTACTTGATGGCATCGGAAAATCATTCAGCAACCAAAAAAGTTTAATGTTTAGTGGAGCTGTAGAATATGAGTACGACAATGCTTTCGCCATAAGAGGTGGTTATTTTCATGAAAGTGAAGAACAGGGAGCTAGACAATACGCAACAGTTGGGGTTGGTCTTAAATACCAGTCTTTCGGTTTAGATATGTCTTATTTAATCAATACATCCAAAGTTAATTCAGCTTTAGATAATACTTTGAGATTCGGATTAACATGGAATATTGGAGAAGATTCTTCAAATTCACAAGACTATTAATTCTTCTCAATTTTAAAATAATAAAGTCTCAAGAAATTGAGACTTTTTTTATACCTTAAACTCCTAAATTTACATAATGAATTACGCCACAGAATTTAAAAAATTTGCAACGAGCCAGTATATCTTTTCGGCAGTGCGAATTACTTTGGCAATCGTAGTTCCAAGCATTATTTTCGCTTATTTCGGCTTGCTCAAAGAGTTCTTTCTCTTCCCTCTTGCAACGAGTTTTGTAGGATTAACAGATCAACCGGGCCCTTTTGTGAGAAGAAGGAACTCTCTGATTCTTGCCATTGTGTGCTTCTTTTTTGTGGCGCTTATTGCGAGTATTATTAAAGATTATCCGCCACTTATTTATATAGAAATAGTTGTTTTTGGATTATTTTTTTCCATCATTGGTGTTTACGGACAAAGACTTGCTGCAGTCGGTTCTTTATCTCTGGTCGTTTTGGCGATTTTTATTGATGGTCATTTGACAGGTACAAATATTATTAAAAGTTCCCTCATCTTTTTAGCCGGTTCTATCTGTTATCTCCTTATTTTCCTTGTAGTTTCCCGAATTCAGCCCTACAAATTAGCAGGACAAATGATCGGCGAAAATTATCTTCTCCTTGCGGATTATCTGAAAATAAAATCTAAATTCTACCTCGACAAACCTGATTTTGCCAGTTTATATTCGGAAGTAATTGCAGAACAGATCAAAATTAAAAATCTACAGGAAGAAACGCGGGAAACTGTTTTCAAAACACGAAAAATCGTCAATGAATCAACGACGACCAGCAGATTATTGATGTTGATGTTTCTCAACTCCATCGATCTTCATGAGAAGTTAATGACTTCAGACAGTGATTATAATAAAGTTCAGGAGAGTTTCGGTGACACCGGTTTTTTAAAATCAATCAGTTTATACCTGGAAAAACTTTCGGAGGAACTAAGCAATATCGGAATTGCACTGCAAAGTGGCTCCAAAGCAAAACCTATTCTACAAATTGAAGACGAACTCAATAAACTTTTTGAAGAATATTTTGACTTGCGCAATCAGAAATTGAACTCCGGTAATTTGGAAAACTTTATGGTAATGCGGTTAATTTTAGTCCGTATCACAGACCTTACAGACGAAGTAAAAACCATTTACAAAGTGTTCAGCCAGGATCAAAAGTTGGCAAAAAGTCTGTCAACAGGTTTAGATCTGGAGAAATTCTTGCCGAGCACTCAAAAATTAAATTTAAAGGTTTTATGGAATAATTTTTCCTTGAAATCATCGCAGTTCCGGCATTCGATCCGAATCGTTCTGGCATTATTGATCGGTTATTTATTTTCTAAGTTAGAATTCCTCGGCATTGGTCATTCTTACTGGATCTTAATTACGATCGTTGCCATCATGCGACCGGCTTATTCCACCACCAAACATCGAAATCTTTTGCGTTTATACGGTACCGTCGCAGGTGCAGTCGTAGCCTATCTTATTTTATTTGGAATTTCGAACACCGCTTTTCTTTTTGCATTATTGATGTTAAATATGATCTTGTGCTTTAGTTTTTTGAAAGCCAATTATTTTTGGGCAGTTTTCTTTATGACAATTTATGTGTTCTTAAGTTTCAATTTTCTGAAACCCGGAAACGTAAATCTGATTTTTAAAGACAGAATTCTCGATACAGCGATAGGCGGAATTGTAGCTTTCGGAGTTTCTTATTTCATCTTGCCGGTTTGGGAACATACCCAGAATTTAGATTTAATGAAGAAAGCCGCGAAAAGCAATTTAAAATATTTCACGGCGGTCATGAATTTCTTTAATGATAAAAACACTGCAATTCAAGAATACAAATTGCGAAGGAAAGATGCTGTGATCGACTTGGCCAATCTTTCTGACAATTTCCAGCGAATGATTTCTGATCCCAAAAATCAGCAGAAAAAACTCGAAAATATTCATCAGTTTGTGAATACGGCGCATTTGATAACGGCTTATATCGCATCATTCTCTCAATATCCAAAATCTGCGAAAGATTATCCAGAGATCGATTTTGAAAGTTGGAAGCGTAAAATTTCTGCTGAATTATTGCGAACGAGTTTACTTCTGGAACAGGAGAAATTTCATGAAAACATTAGAGAAGAAAGCGCTCTGAAGCCAGAAGATTCTGTAGAAAAATTAATGGAAATTCGAAAAAAAGAAATTACCGAAAATGAAATTTCTAATCTGCGCGATCCCAACCGAATCACGCATCTCACAGAATTGAAAAATTTACAGGAAATCTTGGAACTGATCTACGACGTTGCCAAAGAACAAAGAAAAGGGGCGGAAAAAATAGAACCGGAACATCAGTCAACAATAGTAAAACAATAATTTTCAAAAAATTCTACTCTTGCACTATAAAGATCTGAAACCTTCTCGTCATGGACTCTGCACTGAATATTGAAAGGAAAATCCAGACTGAAAGGTTTTACTTCATAATGCTTTTTGAGCGACCAGTAATTAGAGTGATGAATTTTGTACAGGCTTTCTTTCAAAGACCAGATCACCGTTAGATAAGCAATTTCTTTTTCTTCTTCGATAAAACCAGCTTCATCTTCATGCAAAAATTTGTGTTGAATTCTTTTGATCTTTTCATTAAAAGGCTCAATATCGATCCCAATTTTATTTTTTGAGATCGCCAAAGCCGCGTAAGGAAAAGAATGCGTTACCGAAATTTCAAAATCATTCGGAAATAAATAAGGAGTTCTTTCCTGGTAGAGAATTTTGTGATCAGGCAAGACAGATTTCAGAATTTTCCGCACCAAAAGAAGTTCTTTCATTTTAGTCGGGTGATAATCTTTTATCTTGTCATAATTCTCTTCCTCAACTAAAAATTGAGAATTTAATTCTTCCTTTTCATCATATTTCCAAAGGAGAATCATCGCGTTATCATCTGAAAAATCTCTATAAAGTGGCATCAAAAAATATTATATCGTAAAAGTAAGCAATTTGACAATTAGTAAATATCAACTCATAGATTTAAGTAATAATAAGTATTTCATAATCTCATTTTAGATAAAGAAAGGGTTTTCGTATATTTGCAAAAAGTTTATTTAATAGATGGAAACTACAACACAATACGTTCCTTACAAAGTGAAGGACATGTCATTAGCAGAATTTGGCAGAAAAGAAATTAATTTAGCCGAAGCAGAAATGCCAGGTTTAATGGCGATCCGCGAAGAATACGGTCCTTCTCAACCTTTGAAAGGAGCAAGAATCGCAGGTTGTCTTCACATGACGATTCAAACTGCAGTTTTAATTGAAACTTTGGTTGCTCTTGGAGCCGATGTTACCTGGTCATCATGTAATATTTTCTCTACTCAGGATCACGCAGCAGCAGCGATCGCAGCAGCAGGAATTCCTGTTTACGCCTGGAAAGGAATGACTGAGGAAGAATTTGAGTGGTGTATAGAACAAACCGTATTTTTCGGAAAAGACAGACAACCATTAAATTTGATCTTAGATGATGGTGGTGATTTAACGAACCTTGTTTTCGATAAATATCCGGAATTAACTGCCGGAATTAAAGGACTTTCTGAAGAAACTACAACTGGAGTTCACAGATTATACGAAAGAATGGCAAACGGAACTTTGGTAATGCCTGCAATCAACGTAAATGATTCAGTTACAAAATCAAAATTCGATAACAAATACGGTTGTAGAGAATCTGCAGTAGATGCAGTGAGAAGAGCAACAGATTTAATGTTGGCTGGAAAAAGAGTCGTAGTTTGTGGTTACGGAGATGTCGGTAAAGGAACTGCAGCCTCTTTTAAAGGTGCTGGATCGATCGTTACCGTTACAGAAATCGACCCGATCTGTGCATTACAAGCTGCAATGGATGGTTTCGAAGTTAAGAAATTAAGCACTGTTGTTGAAAACGCAGACATCGTAATTACGACAACTGGAAATTACAATATCGTTAAAGGCGAAGATTTCAAAAGAATGAAAGACAAGACTGTTGTTTGTAACATCGGTCACTTCGATAATGAATTGGATATGGCCTGGTTGAATGAAAATTATGGTGATACCAAATATGAAGTAAAACCACAGGTTGACGTTTATAACATCGACGGAAAAGAAATCATTATTTTGGCAGAAGGTCGTTTGGTCAACTTAGGTTGTGCCACTGGACACCCAAGTTTTGTAATGAGTAATTCATTTGCAAACCAGACTTTGGCTCAAATCGAACTATGGACAAACGCAGCAGCTTACGGAAACGAAGTGTATATGTTACCAAAACATCTGGATGAAAAAGTAGCTTATTTACACCTTGCAAAATTAGGCGTAGAATTAGAAACTTTGTCAGAAGAACAGGCTAAATATATTGGAGTTGAAGTTCAGGGTCCTTACAAACCAGAATACTACAGATACTAGTCAATTAGCAATTAGCAATTAGCAATTAGCAAAAATAAAACGCTTTGAAAATTTCAGAGCGTTTTTTTAGTTTTCTACAGCGATCATTTGAAACAGAAGATCATATTTATCGCCCAGCTTTCTTTTCAATCGTTGCTTTGATTTTTTTACCGCATCAACAGTAATTCCCAACAATCCGGAAATTTCAGTATTCGTAAATCCTAATTTTTGAAGCAGAATTATCCGCAAATTAGAGTCAGTGATCTCTGGAAAATTCTGAATTAAATGATCGTAAAAACCAGAATGTTCACGCTGGAATTCATTTTTAAAATTACGCCAGTTCTCTTCCGTCATTAAATGAGACTGCAGCAGATTATCGAGCTTGCGCTGGTCCTGATCATCCGAAAATACTTCTGATTTTTTAATTTTATCAATTTCGAGATGCAGTTTTTGGATCTGAATATTTTTTTCCTTCAAAAAATCGATTTGTGAATCCAAAGTCTTGCTGGCAAAAGCCAGTTTTCTTTCATTACTTGCTTTTGTTTTTTCGTATTCTTTTATTTTATTATCATTTTGAATTTGCCTCAATTTCTCCCGGCTTTTCGCATTGAAAATAATAAAAAGTATGAGTAAGATCAATAAACCTGATGCGACAAAAATGAGATTTTTAATGAAAGACTGTTTCGAGAGTTCACTTTCCGTTGACGCAATATTTTGCTGATAATTTCTTTTTTGCATCATCCAGTTCGCCTGATTCAGTGGCATGATCCCATCGGTTTTATTCAATGAATCCTCCAGAACACCAATTCGCCTTCTGACCGCAAGTTCACCACCGGTTTTTTGGTTATAAATGATCTCTAATTTCAACTTTAAAATTTCCAGCTCATTAATTTTAAAATAAGATTTTGATTTAGCGATAAGATCTGCTTTTTTTAAAGCTGAATCTGCTTCCGAAATCTGATTATTTGCGATATATAATCTTGCTAAAACAGTGTAAGCAAACATGGTGTTTTGTTGCGCTTTAAAACGTTCAGAAATTTGAATATCTTGCAGAAGCAGTTTGATCGCGTTAGCGTAATCGTGATTTCTTTCATAAATAATTCCAAAATTACCGAGCGTTTTGGCGTATCGCACGCTGTCTCCTACAGATTTCGCCACTTCAGAAGCTATCTCTATATTTTTTCGGGCGTTTACAACATCACCCAATTCCAGATAGTAGGCTCCTAAATTATCGCTGATCTTCGCAAATTCGGCGGTATTCTTATTGGTATATTTAAGGGCTTTTTTCAAATAGTTGATGGCTTCCCTGTTATCACCAATGGTTCCCAAATAAAAACCAATTTTCGTAAAAGATTCGCTGGGAAATAGAATTTGTGCAGGATCACTTTGATTTATTTTTTCGATGGCAGCAACAAAATATGGGAGCGCCTCTGTTACCTGCCTGTAATTGTAAAAATATTCTGCGTAGCAAAGCGTGGCCCAAATTTCAAGCGCTTTGTTATCCAGTTTTTTCGCATTGGCAATAGATCTTGAATAATATCGATTGCTTACGCTGTTAATTCGGTCATATGCTTTTGCATGAACGTTTGCAAGCAAGAGGTTATATAACACCTTATCAGATTGCGAATTCCTTTTTCGAAGCGGTTCCAAAAAATTTTTAAACGCAGTGGTATCACGCACCAAATTATTTTTTGGCGATAAAATTCTCTCCCATTCAGCAATATTATTTTCAGCAGAATTCAGCTGTATTGTTTGTGCCCGGAAGAATAAAGTGGAAAGTATAAGAAATAAACTAAAAAAATATTTTATTCGCATTAAACTTTTAAAACAAAATTATACATGAAGATATAACAAATTCTGATAAATGTATATAATAACGGCATATTTTATTATGTTTATAGCATACTCAAAGTCGGTTTTGCATATAATTAAAGGATAGAAAAGATAAATAAAAATGATATTTTCAATGGTATCAGAAAAACCGAGCAAAATTGATAATTTTTAGAACATACTGCTAATTAATTGATAATGTAGTCAATAACACTGGAAAAAACTTTATTACAGACGAATTCAGAATTTGTCCACCCATTGTCCACCACGTAAATTAGATTTATTTGAGGGTAAATTTTACATTTACAGTGAAAAAAAATAATTATCGAACCTTTATTACTACTTAAAGTTTCGACGAGTTCTAAAAACACAAATGGTATACTCCTTTAACTAAAAAAGTTAAAGGAGTTTTTTTTAATATCCATGAAAATTATTGTATTTCTCAAATCCGCCGAAAATAGTTTTCTTTGAAGATGAAATTACCGAACTTGCAAAAGGAATTCTGCATCATTCAAAAACAATAATGCATTTAAAAATAAAATTATGAAAAGACACGAAGCTTTAATACAACTTAGCCGCGATCATCACTTTGGTTTATTGCTTTGCTGGAAATTAAAAGAAGGATTAAAAAGAGAAGTTTCTGTAGAAAGGATGGAGAAATATATTAGCCTTTTTTATGTTCAAAATCTAAAGCCTCATTTTGATGAAGAAGAGGAAACGATCTTTAAAGTTTTAGGCGAAAAACATCCCTTGATCAAAGAGGCGATCTCGCAACACAGAACCTTTCGAAAAATGATAGAGGATGGATTTAAAAGTCCGGAAGAAGTAGAAACTTTCCGTGCTTTGTTAGAACTTCATATTCGAACAGAAGAAAGAGAAATTTTTCCTGAAATTGAGAAACAAGCAACCGATGAACAGTTAGAAATCATTTTAAAACTAGACCATCCGGAATTGAAAGAACCTGAGTACGACGATATATTCTGGAAGTAATATTTCCGAAAACCTTAAAAAAATAATCCGGAAGTAAATTCCGGATTATTTTTATTTTTTTCTCTTTGCTTTCGATTTCGCTTTTTCCTGTGCCCGATTGGCTCCAATTTTTTTCGGAAGTTTTCTAGCGTGAGGACCACCCCAGTTTTCCTTCTTATTTTTATCTTTCTTCTCGTGAAATGCGCCGCCGCCTTCTTCCAACTTAATGACATTGGCGTTTTTCATCACCACTTCATCTTTTTCAGAAGCGATTTTAACTCTGTTAATTTTAACTTCTGCCGGAAATTCTTTAATAATTAAAGACTTATCCATCAAAACTTCAATATCTAATAATTGAGCTTCTTCCGTTCGCGTCACAAAAGAAACAGCGATCCCATTTTTGTCAGCTCTTCCTGTTCTACCAATTCTGTGGATGTACTGTTCCGGCACTTCCGGGATCTCGAAATTGATAACGTGCGTAATATCAGAAATATCAAGACCTCTCGCCATAATATCGGTTGTTATCAAACCACGAACTTCCTGTTTCTCGAAGCTTCGCATCGCATTCAAACGATAATTCTGCGATTTATTAGAGTGAATAACATCAAACTGATCCGGGAAAAGTTCCTCAATCTTAGTATAGAGTAGATCGGCGTGTTTTTTATTATTACAGAAAATCAATACTTTAGAAAAATCAGAATCTGTTTTCAATAAATATTCAAGCAAATTAATTTTGGTATTAAAGTTTTCAACTTTGTAGCCAATCTGTTCGATTTTTTCTAATGGCGTTCCCGATTTTGCGAGAGAAATTTCCATCGGACCTGAAAAATATTCATACAATAATGCATCAACCGCTTCAGTCATGGTGGCTGAAAAAAGAATGTTCTGTCTTTTCTCTTTCATCATCTGGAAAATATGCGTCAACTGAGCTTTGAAACCCAAATTCAGCATTTCATCAAACTCATCGATGATCAATTTGCTGACTTCTTTCAGAGAAATTGCATTGTCTATCGCGAGATCCATTACTCTTCCGGGTGTTCCTACTAAAATATCGCAACCATCATTGAAAAGTAATTTTTGCGTTTTAATATTTTTACCACCGTAAATTCCGATCACTCTTGCGGTAATATTTTGTGTTAAATTCTCTACAATTCCTGCAACCTGAACAACAAGTTCTCTCGTAGGAACTAGAATTAAAACGGTAGGATTTCCCGACTTGTTGTATTTCCAGTTTTTTAAAACGGGTAACAAATACGCCAAAGTTTTTCCGGTTCCGGTTTGAGCAATTCCCATGACATCGCGACCTGAAAGAATAGGTCCTAAACTTTTTTCCTGAATGGGAGTTGGTTCAAACAAATTTGAATCTGCTAAAACATCGAGAATTTTTTCCGGTAAATCAAAATCGGCAAAAGTGGTTTTTTCCATTTTGCAAAGATAGTTTTTTTGATAAGATTTAAATATTATGTATTTTGGATGAATGAAAAATTATACTTTTCTCATTCTTATCCTATTTTTTTCCTGTGAACAGAAGGTTAAGACAGGCTCAAATGTAAATTCTGCGAACTCAAATTCAACAATTCCACTTAAAATTCCGAAAGAGCAAGACTCCATATTAACCGCTTGGTCTCAGTATTATCAAAAAGAAAATCCAAATTTTAAACCCGAACTTTTCCAGTTGAAGGAAACTTCTCCAATTTCCTACAAAGAATCTTCTGTTGATATTCTACATCAAAAGGGTTTTAACGAAATCTACAAACCATTTTTAGTTTTTAATAAAAGCAGAGATCACTATTTAGATTTCGACAGTTACAACTGGTTCATCGATCCCAATGGAAATGCTGGTTATGAAGCCGATCAACAAGTTGTTGTCGTAGATCTTAAAAAAAAATCTGCAAAACAGATCGCTTTCTTTGGACCGTCGTTCTGGGTGGAAGATGCGTACTGGAAAAGTGATTCTGTGGCAGTACTACTGGGAAATTCCTACGAGAAAATCGCATTTAAAATGGAGTTTAACTTTAAAACAAATAAAGCAAAAAAATACATTTATCCAGATACCTTGAAATTTGAAACGCCTTATTCAAAAATAAGATTGAGAAGTAAAGGAATTAAAGTGGAGTAATTTTAAATAATCATTAACAAAACCTCATTCAAGTAACTTTTAGATTTTAATGAACACTAATTCAGGATAAAAATAAATTGGTGTAACGAAACGCTACTTTGCGTTGTCTATAAAGAATATAAACTATCGAATGAAATTTATCCTTATCACTTCCGCCGTGTTCTGCGCTACAATTTTTACCGCACAAACCAAACAAGACAGCATCAAACAAAAAAACATTCAGGAAGTTGTTGTGATCGCCAAAAAACCGACTGTTGAAAACAAAGTCGACCGAACAGTCTTTAATGTTGCAAACAGCTCGATTCTTTCCGGGAATACAACGTGGGATGTTCTTCGGATGACGCCGCTGATAAGTATCGATAACAATGACGTTATAAAAGCAGAAGGTGAAAGTGTGACGGTTTACATCAACGACCGGAAATCAGTGTTCACGGGAAAAGAACTGAAGGAATATCTAAGAACGATTCCTGCAGATAATCTCATGAAAATTGAGGTGATCACAAGTCCGTCTGCGAAATATGAAACTACAGGTGAAGTCATCAACATTGTTTTGAAAAAGCTTGAAAATGAAGGTTTGAAAGGAAGCGCAACGTTCACGAACAGTCAAAGCACGAAGAATTCACAATATTCTAATTTAAATCTTAATTACCACCGGAAAAACTTCACCCAAAATTTGACCGGAAGTTATAGTGATAATACAAGTGTAAGCAAAACCGATAACGAAAATTTTTTATATGCAAATAATTCATTAAGTCTTAATCACTCTGAAAATATTGATAAAAACCTTACTCCATCGATCTCCACAACATCGGAGTTAGAATTGAATGATAAAAATAATATCGGTTTTATCTTCGAATATTCTAAATCAAAAAGAAATCAAAATACAGATTCTTACGGAAGTAACTTTCTGAATGATCAGTTTCAAAATTCCTACACCAAAAATCAATATTTGACAGGGAGCTCGCAGAATCTTGGTAGCAACTTATTTTATAAATATTATGATAAGGTAAAAAATAAGATCTTAGATCTTAACATGGGAATTAATTACAGCGGTGTGAGTGACATTAATGATCATATAACCAATTTCAATACTGCAATTATTCCGCTCGGAACGAGAATTATTGCCAATAATCAGGAGCGGGAATATTATTTGAAAGCAGATTATTCTCAACCGATCGGTTCTGGCGGAAGTCAGCTGGAATTCGGTGGGAAAATTGATTTCAAAAACAATGTTATTCCGTACGACTATTTAAATCTTGCGGATAACCAATGGGTTTTTGACAATTCGAGAAGTAATAATTTTCACTATACGGATAATTTAAATTCACTTTACGCCAATTTCAGCAAGACATTTTTTAAAAAACTGGAAACGAGAATTGGATTACGGTTTGAACATATTTCTTACACCATAAAGCAAGATGTTGGTTCTATCGAAAAAAGCAATTCCTACAGTACGCTACTTCCCGACTTGCTGGTAAAGTATTCCCTATCGGAAAATTATAATTTGAGCGCCACTTATAACCATAATATTTGGAGACCTTATTATTCAGAGTTTAATCCGTTTTTATTGCCTGGAGACGACGGAACGTATTACCGCGGAAATATGGATCTTCAAGCCAATCCGAGCGATCGCTTTTCCCTGAAATTAGGGTTGAAGAAAAAATATTTTGTCTCCCTATCTTACTTCTTTACCAACCATGATTACTGGACTTCTTATGTTGTTGAAGATGGAAAAACCATCAGTACACCTACGAATTTTGATGGTAAAGCAGAACGGTATTCTTTGAGTTTTAATACGAATCAAACTTTTCTGAAAAACAAGCTGAATATTAACGTGAACATCAATGCAAATTACGCGGACAACAGTGATTTCAATACGAGAAATAATTTAAATGCTAAAAATTACATCACCAATTTCACAGGTTCAACAAATATGTCTTACACCAATTTATTTGGAAAAGATATTAATTTAAACGGTTGGGTTGGAGTTTTCACTCAAAATAATGGAAATTCGCTTGGCAATAAAACAAATATTTTCCACACCATCTCGGCGACTAAAATATTTCCCAAACTGGAAATGGAAGCAACTTTAAGATTAAATAATATTTTCTCTAAACCTTCTTTCGATAGTACGACTTATGCGCCAATTGGAACTTTTAGAACGGCATCGGTTTTTGACTGGTACGGCGTTTCTTTTTCTTTGGTCAAAAGATTTGGAAATCAAAAAGTAAAAGAAAACACGAAAACGAATGTGGAAAAAGATAGCGGTGGATCAAAATAGTTTGAACATTTTAATAAACCTTTCTCAGCATTTTTTGAAATTATCTTTTCATCAATCTAAGAAAAAGTATCAGTATCAGAAAAATCGAAAGTGTAAAACTGAGGATAATTAAAAGCGGAATTCCACCAATATTGTAAGCACTTTCTGAATTCCAGAGAATAGCGGTGGAAATAATATTCGCACACAAAACCATGGTTAAAATTAGATTCACAATGCTCGATTTAATCAGTTGATGTGTCTTATCAATATTCTTAATCTCGCTCGTGACTGTAAATTTATTTTCATCTAATTTCTGAAGAAGCGAACGCAATTCTTTCGGGATCTCTTCAATATTATCCGCAAGTTCGAGGAGTTTTTGCGAACCGGATTTTACTAATTTTTTGGGAGATATTTTATTGAAAATGATTTTTTTAGTGAAAGGCTGCAGACTTTTTACAATATCTAAATCCGGATTAATACTTCTTCCAACGCCCTCTATCAGACTGATACCTTTCAAAAGCAGATACAAATAATCGGGCATATTGATTCTGTTGTTCTTTAAAGTATTGGCCATTTTGGCGACTAGTTTCGGAACATCAATATTTTGGATCGAACCGCTGTGAACGAAATTGAGCACGTCTTCAACATCATTTTGAAAAGCTTTTTCATCCGGAATCTCATAACTCACCGCCATCTTCTTTAGATTTTTAACGATCTTGGGCGCGTTTTTCGAGACAAATGCCACGATGAGCTGCTCCAGAATTTCTTTATCATTGGGTTGAATTTTTCCGACCGCGCCAAAATCAATGAAAACGACTTTGCCATCTTTCTTCACCAAAATATTTCCGGCGTGCGGATCAGCGTGGAAAAAGCCGTAATCTAAAATCTGAGAAACAAATAAACGCAAACCAATTTCGGAGATTTTCACGGGATCGATTTCATTTTCCAAAAATCCTTCTTTACTGGTGATTTTCAGTCCATCAATAAATTCCATGCAAAGAATATTGTTGCTGCAAAATTCTTCATATACTTTCGGAACGTAGGTTTCCTTATTATTTTTAAAGTTTAAAGCGAATTGCTGAATATTATTTTTTTCGTTGATCAAGGAAATTTCTTCCAGTAAAGATTTTTCGAACGTAGAGATCGCCTGTTTCAAATCGAGTTTCTCCCCAATTTCTGAATAGGTCGTAATGACTTTCACCAAATCATGCAGCAACAGCAAATCATCCTGAATATTTTCCTGAACGTTCGGTTTTTTGATTTTCAGAATTACTTCTGTACCGTCATGTAAAACTGCTTTGTAAACCTGCGCTATTGACGCCGTTGCCATTGGTTTTTTCTGAATGTCCCTAAAATAATCCTTCGGAGAAATATTGAATTCCTGCTCTAAAATTTCTTCCACATTCAGATCAACTTCTTCTACTTTGTCCTGAAGTTTCTGTAATTCCGTAATTAATTCTGGTGGTAATAAATCTTCACGACTGGAAAAGGTTTGACCCAGTTTTACAAACGTAGGTCCCAATTCCTCTAAAGCCATCCTGATTCTTTCGTAAACAGAATTCGTAAAAACAACTTCATTCTCATCAACGGAAGGTTCGTTCTTCGCCAGATTCATTCGCGCTAAAATATCTTTGAAACCATATTTGCTAAAAATGGAGATCAATTTTGCTGACCGTTTTAATTTCCGTTGTTGTTTATTAAACATAAAGTTGTTTTACAGGGATTTGGCAAAAAGTATTCCCCAATTCTTTAAAAAAGGGGAATATTTGTCATGTCTTTTATATTGAGAAATCTAAATTATTCCCACTCAATTGTTGCAGGTGGTTTGCTCGAAATATCATAAGCGACACGGTTGATCCCTTTCACTTCATTGATAATTCGGTTAGAAATCGTATCTAAAAATTCGTAAGGAAGTCTGCTCCAGGTTGCAGTCATAAAATCGGTCGTATTTGCGGAACGAACGACTGCAGTATATTCATATGTTCTTTCGTCGCCCATTACTCCAACAGATTTCACAGGAAGTAAAACGACGAATGCCTGCGAAACTTTATCGTACAGTTCATTTTTGTACAGTTCTTCAATAAAAATATCGTCGGCTTCCTGCAGGATCTTTACTTTTTCTTCATCTACTTCTCCTAAAATTCTTATTCCCAAACCTGGTCCGGGAAAAGGATGACGGTGAACCAAATGATGGGGAATTCCCAGTTCCTCTCCTACTTTACGAACCTCATCTTTGAAAAGTTCGCGCAAAGGTTCTAATAATTCAAAACCCATTTCTTCTGGCAATCCACCGACATTATGGTGAGATTTAATGACAGAAGAAGGTCCTTTTACAGACTGACTTTCGATAACATCCGGGTAAATTGTTCCCTGTGCTAAAAATTTCGCGCCTTCAATTTTATGAGATTCTTCGTCGAAAACAGCAACGAATTCATTACCGATAATTTTCCGTTTTTGCTCCGGATCTGAAATTCCTTTTAACTTGGAAAGAAATCTTTCGGAAGCATCGATCATCTTAATTTTTAAATTAAAATGTTCGCCGTAATTTTCCATCACTTTTTTTCCTTCATCTTTTCTCAAAAGTCCGGTATCAACGAAGATACACTGCAACTGATCGCCGATCGCACGATGAATTAAAACAGCAGCAACGGAAGAATCTACACCGCCAGAAAGTCCTAAGATCACTTTTTGATCACCAACTTTTTCTTTAATATCTGCAATGGTTTCATCGATATAATTGGTGAGTTTCCAGCTTTTTGGTGCTTTACAAACATTGAAGATGAAATTTTCGAGCATTCTTGCTCCTTCTTCCGTGTGAGAAACTTCGGGGTGAAACTGAACGCAATATATTTTTTTGGATTCATTGGATATCGCAGAAATAACATCGGTCATTCCATTGACATAAAATCCTTCGGGAACCGTTTCTACTTCGTCGAAATGGCTCATCCAGACGGTAGAAAAACGACTCACGCCGGAAAGTAAACTGTTGGATTTTTGGATCTCCAGTTTTGCTTTTCCATATTCTCCTTTTACACCTTTCTTTACAGTGCCGCCCAATAAATGGGTGATGAGCTGCATTCCGTAGCAAATTCCTAAAATGGGAATATTTTTCTCAAGAAGTGATTTTTCTATTAAATGTGCATTTTCTGCATTCACAGAACTTGGTCCGCCCGAAAGGATGATGCCGGAAGGATTTCTTGCCAAGATGTCGTCGATCGGAGTATTAAAAGGAATGACTTCTGAATATACGCCGTGCTCCCGAATTCTTCTGGCGATCAACTGATTATATTGAGAACCGAAATCTAAAATGATGATACCGTTGTTCATGAATAGAATTTATTTCTTTGGTTTATGGTCTGTAATGATAAAACGTTTTGTCTGATCATTTATTTTATTTTGAAATGGAGTCTTAACTAGCCCCGATTGTAACGAAAATTCTTTTTTAAAAAAAAAGATTGTAGTGGAAAGCGGGAAATAGCTCCTGAAAAAACTGAAAAAAAAAGACGTGAAAAATCACGCCCTTTATATTTTAAAATTTCCCGATGTCTTCTCTGTAAAACGCGTAATCAAATTGAATTTTCAACGCATCTTCATAGACTTTTTTCCGGGCTTCATCGTAGCTGTCGCCTGTTGCGACCACGCTTAAAACGCGACCACCAGTGGTTACAATTTTGTCACCGGCATATCTCGCGCCTGCAAACATGATCTGGCTATTTGTAACTTTATTTAAATTTTTAATCTCAAATCCGGTATCAATTTTATTGGGGTAACCGCCGGAACACATCACCAAACAAACTGCTTTTTCGTCTTTGAATTTAAGTTCAATATCTTTTCCATCCAGACAATCGGTGATGACGTCGAGAAGATTATTTTCCAGCAATGGCAAAATAACCTGAGTTTCCGGATCGCCCAGTCTCAAATTGTATTCTAAAAGGTAAGTTCCGTCATTGGTGACCATTAAACCAAAGAAAATAAATCCTTTGAAATGAATACCTGCACCTTGAAGTCCAGCCAAAGTTGGCGCTAAAATATTTTTTTCGAAATCTGCGTAATGCGCATCTGTAAACTCCGGACTTGGTGCAACGCTGCCCATTCCACCAGTGTTTGGACCTTTATCGCCTGTCCATGCTTTTTTATAATCTTTTACAGAAACACATGGGAACAATTTTTTACCGTTCGCAAATGCAATAATTGAAGCTTCAAAACCTCTCAAATATTCTTCGATGACCAACTGAATTCCGGCATCACCATAAATTCTTTCGATCATAAAACGGTGAATCGTTAATTCAGCTTCTGCCAGATCATTGGCGATCACGACTCCTTTTCCGCCGGCAAGTCCGCTTGCTTTGATAACGATCGGGAATTTCTGAATCTTCACATAATCCATGGCATCTTGATACGCCTCAAAAACTACGGCTTTTGCAGTTTTAATGTTATTGGTCTGCATGAATTTTTTGGAAAAAGCTTTGCTGCCTTCTAATTCGGCAGTTCTTTTTCTTGGACCAAAAATTTTCAGTCCGTGTTCTTTAAATTCATCCACGATTCCTTCTACCAAAGGAGCTTCCGGACCAACGATGGTAAGATCGATTCTTTCATTAATGGCAAAATCCCGCAAAGCGACTACACTTTCTTCATATACGTTTTGACCAAGTTTAGCGGTGGTTGCATTGCCTTTTGCAAAATACATTTTAGAAATTCTGCTGTCGCTGTGTAATTTCATAGCGAGTGCAGATTCTCTTCCGCCGTTTCCTACGATTAATATTTTCATATTTAGTTTGCTTATTTAGAGTTTTACAAAATTACTGATTTGTAAATGGATTTCAAATTTAGTTTGAAGAAAAGTTTCTTAATTTTTAGTTACCACTGCGGATAACATTGATAATCAGCATTTAATCAATGGAAAAAATGACGCATTCCTGTGAACATCATCGGAATTCCGTGTTCGTTTGCAGCTTCAATACTTTCCTCGTCGCGCATACTTCCACCAGGTTGAATAATTGCTTTAATTCCTTCTTTTGCACAGAAATCTACAACATCCCGGAAAGGGAAAAATGCGTCTGAAGCTAAAACCAGATCTCCGGAGAATTTCTGTTTCGCTCTTTCTACGGCATGTTCGGTTGCCCAAATCCTGTTCACCTGTCCGCCGCCAATTCCTAAAGCCTGATAACCGTTGGAAACAACGATTGCATTTGATTTCACATATTTTACAACACGCTGCGCAAATAAAAGTGCTTTCTCCTGTTCTGCAGTTGGTTGAAAAACGGTTACTGTTTCTATTTTTTCTGAAAATTGACTGTCATTATCCTGAACTAAAATTCCGCCATCTACTTTTACCCAGGTTTGAGCATCGGAAATGGGATTTTTAATTTTGATAATTCTTAAATTTTTCTTTTTTCTTAAAATTTCTAAAGCCTCTTCATCGAAATCTGGTGCCATCACAATTTCGAGAAAGGTTTTATTCAATTCTTCTGCAGTTGCTGCATCTACTTTGAAGTTCATACCAATAATTCCGCCAAAAATGGAAACTGGATCACATTCAAAAGTTTTCTTGTACGTTTCTAAAGCTGAAGTTCCGACTGCAACTCCACAAGGTGTGGAATGTTTTACGGCACAACAAGCCATTTCGTCTTTGAATTCGTTAACAACTTTCCAACATAGATCCATATCGCGGAGATTGTTGAATGACAATTCTTTTCCGCCCAAAATCTCGAAATCTTTCATCGCGCCGTTATCCGTTGTTGAAACATAATAAGCAGCAGTTTGATGAGGATTTTCGCCATATCTCAGGTCAGAAACTTTCTTGTAAGAAGCATTTAAATATTGTGGATATTCTTCTTCCAAAAGCATTTTAGAGATCGCGCTGTCGTACGCAGAAGTTAAATTGAATACTTTTCCGGCTAGTTTTTTTCGTGTTTCTAAAGTCGTGTCGCCAGTTTCTGCAATTTCCTGCTGCACTTTTGCATAATCTTCAACATCGGTCAAAACTGTTACTGAATTATAATTTTTTGCACCGGAACGCAACATTGAAGGTCCGCCAATATCGATGAACTCTACTTTTTCATCCAGAGAAATATTAGAATTTGCATTTTCGAAAAATGGATAAAGATTGACGATCACCATTTCTATCAAGCCAATACCGTGTTGCTGAACGGTTTTCATGTGTTCTTCATTCGTACGAACCGCCAGTAAACCGCCGTGAACTTTCGGATGTAAAGTTTTCACGCGACCATCCAACATTTCAGGAAAATCGGTGACTTCATCAATTTGAATCGGATTTAAACCCGCTTCTTTTAAATGCTTGAATGTTCCGCCTGTGGAAACCAATTCGTAATCGTTTGCTTCTAAAAACTTTGCAAAATCTATGAGTCCGGACTTATCGGAAACGGAGATGAGCGCTCTTTTCTTTGACATTTTCTTTCTTTTTTACTTTTTATTAGATACCGTTCTTTCACCAACGGTTATTATAGTTGAATTCCTTCGGAATTCGTTTTTTGATATTTATTTCTATTTTCATAGGGCTTTACCCTATGCTTTTGATTACGCCATTTCATGGCTTTATGCCTACATTTTATTTAAAACAATTTTAATTGCCTTGGGAAAAATTTCAAATTCTGTCTGATGGATTTTTTGGGCTAAAGTTTCTACCGTTTCATTTTCGGCAAGTGGAAAAGAATTTTGGAGGATAATTTCACCTTCATCAATCCCGGAGGTTACGTAATGAACCGTCGCACCACTTTCTTTTTCTTTTGCTTCTAAAACTGCTTCGTGAACATGATGTCCCCACATTCCTTTTCCACCAAATTTTGGTAATAATGAAGGATGAATATTGATGATCTTGCCATTAAAAGATTCACAGAATTCTTTATTTAAAATTGATAAAAATCCGGCGAGAACAATTAAATCTGTATTTTCTGGAATGGTCTCTTTTAATTCGAAAGAGAAATTTTTTCCTCTTGGAATTATGTGAACAGCGATACCATATTTTTTGGCACGTTCCAAACCGAAACATTCGCGATCAGCAATCACTAAAGAGATCTGAGCATTTGGAATTTCTCCACATTCGATGCAGTCGATAATTCTTTGAAGGTTTGTTCCGCTACCGGAAACTAAAACGACAATATTTTTCATTAAATTCAACAATCAGGAACAAGTAATATATTTAAAGTAATCTCACTTTACGATCACTTATCCGTTTGCGACGATTTTAGATTATTTTTATTTTATCTGAACCTTCAGTAATTTCCCCGATTTCGTAAGCGTCATCAACAAGATCGAGTACTTTTTCGGCATGTTGTTCATCAATTACTACGACCATTCCAACTCCCATATTAAAAGTTCCATACATTTCCATTCGATCAATATTTCCGCGCTTTTCTAATTCCAGCATAACGGAAGGAATTTTAATTTTTGAGGCATCGATCGTTGCACACAAATTCTCCGGTATAATACGCGGAATATTTTCAATAATTCCACCACCGGTAATATGGGCGATCCCACAAACGGCAATTTCTTCCAAAATTTTATGAATCGGCTGGTAATACAATCTAGTAGGAACGAGAAGTGTTTCATATAAAGGTTTTCCTTCAAATTCTTCATTAAAATCCGGGAAAATTTTTCTTACAAGGGAAAAACCATTAGAGTGAAAACCAGAGCTTGGAAGTGCAATAATTTTACAACCTTTCTTAATATTTGAACCATCGATGATCTGATCTTTTTCTACAATTCCGACACAAAAACCTGCAACATCATAATCGCCGGGTTTATACATTCCGGGCATTTCTGCAGTTTCTCCACCGATCAAAGCGCAGTTATTGTCTTTGCACGCTTTTACCATTCCCATCACAATTTCAGCAGCGATCTCGGAATCTAATTTTCCACACGCTAAATAATCGAGGAAAAATAAAGGTTTTGCGCCGTGACAAATAATATCATTTGCGCACATTGCAAAACAGTCAACGCCTATCGAATCGTATTTTTTGGAATCCAAAGCAACTTTCAATTTGGTTCCTACTCCATCGGTTCCGCTCACTAAGACAGGGTTTTTGTAACCTGCGATTTCATAGAATGCGCCGAAACTTCCGAGATTATTCAACACATTTGCATTATGTGTTTCTGCAACGGCAGTTTTTATTTTATCTACGGTTTTGTAACCTTCTTCCTTATCGACTCCTGCTGATTTATAGGTATTGCTCATTTTCTTTTCTTTGAGGGTATAATTCTAATTTTTTTATTTAAAACTTGAAGGTTTATTTTGACTCCAATAAAAAAGCCGGCAGTCATTCTGACCGTCGGCTTTTTCTTTATTTTTCAGCGTCGTTTACATTTCCAAATTCTTGGATTTCCTTTTTTGGTGAATGTAATTGATGCAGTTTCACTTTGAAAATTTTGTTCTGCGAAAATAATGATTTTTAAGGTGACACTAAAATTATAAACCATAATTTTTCCACAATTTTAGAAATACAAATTTATTCACTGTTTAAATTATTCTGAAAACATCTAAAGGAATTCTTTATTTTTGCGGCAAATAAAAAAATATGGCCTCGGGAATTTTCGTTATTTTAGATGATATTGCAGCATTGATGGACGATGTCGCAGTTGCGTCGAAAGTAGCCACCAAACAAACGGCAGGAATTCTGGGCGATGATCTAGCAGTGAATGCGGAGAAAGCTACAGGTTTTCTATCATCAAGAGAAATTCCGGTATTGTGGTCGATAACAAAAGGTTCTTTTATTAATAAGTTGATCATTATTCCGATCGCTTTTTTGCTGCAGTTTATTTATGCACCTGCGATTAAAATTATTTTGATTCTGGGCGGACTTTATCTGGCGTACGAAGGGGTGGAAAAGATCATTGAATATTTCTTTCATAAAAAAGAAGAACACGCAGAAGTTATCGAAGAAGTTAGAGATGATGCAGAAGCTGAAAAAATTAAAGTAAAATCTGCCATCACGACCGATTTTATATTGTCTTTAGAAATTGTCATTATTGCTTTAGGTTCGGTTCTTGAAAAAAGTTTAGCCATCCAGATTATTACGGTTTCTGTCGTTGCGATCTTAGCAACTGTCGGCGTTTACGGAATTGTCGCATTGATCGTAAGAATGGATGATGCGGGTTATAAACTCATCAAGAAATCAAATGACAAAGGATTTTTGAAAGTATTGGGAACTGTTCTAGTAAAATCTTTACCGATCATTATTAAAGCATTATCCGTTATTGGAACTTTGGCTTTATTGCTTGTTTCAGGAGGAATTTTCGATCATAATATTGAAATCATTCATCATTTTCTTCCCACTTTTCCTGATATGCCGAAACATTTTATTTACGGAATTATCGCGGGATTGATCATGGTGGTAATTGTTTTGGGTGGAAAGAAGTTTTGGAGTTTTGTAAAGAAATAAAATTTTAGAATGATAAATAAAACGGGTCGCATGAACTGCAACCCGTTTTTTTTTTGAAAATCGTAAGGATAACTTTGAAACGGTTGAAGAATTTAAACGCTGGGAACGCAAAGTTATTATTGTTATTATTTCTTACAATTGCGGACGCAAAGGCGTTTCACTTAGCAAAGGCTCCCGTTTTTCTGCCAGCAATTTTACAAAAGATTTGTATTACATTTTAGGGAGATCCATGGGAACTTCCATTACTAATATTTCGGAATCTTCTGTAGCTTCTAAAGTGAAAGATTCTGTTTCCCATATTCCTAAGCCGTCTCTAGTTTCTAAATTTTGATCGCCAATTTTTGCGGAACCTTTCAAAACAAATAAATAAACACCATTTTTCGGGTCGTGTAAATGATATTCTTCTGAATTTCCTTTTTCAAATTTCGCTAGATTAAACCAGGCATTTTGGTGAATCCAAACTCCTTCATCATCGGGATCTGGAGACAGGATCTGTTGAAAATCATTTAATTTCTCACCTTCTTTAATACTGATTTGATCGTAACGCGGCTCAACATTTAATTTGTTGGGAATGATCCAGATCTGCAAAAACTTAACAACCTCATCTTTGTTTTTATTGTATTCGCTATGCTTCACGCCAGTTCCGGCACTCATTACCTGAATTTCTCCCTTTTTGATGACCGCAGTTGTCCCCATAGAATCTTTGTGCTCTAAATCACCTTCGAGTGGAATAGAAATAATTTCCATATCCCGATGCGGATGTGTTCCGAAACCCATTCCTGATGCGACCTGATCATCATTTAAAACACGCAAAACCCCAAAGTGCATCCTTTCAGGATTGTGATAATTTGCGAAACTAAAAGTGTGGTGAGATTTCAACCAACCGTGATCTGCAAAACCTCTGGAATCTGATTTGTGATAAACTGTTTTCATATTGTTTTGTTTTTAATTAATTTTTGTTACCATTAATTATTATACAAAAATACTGCGTTATCGATTGAAATTCATTGACTTAAGATAAGAAATGAATTCATCACGATACAATAAAACCATTAAAACAAACGAAAAAGTCCGGTAAAATACCGAACTTCTTCTAACACAAACTATTAAACTAAAAAAACTATGAACTAATTTTTTTTTAAAACACTTTAATTATTAATAACCGAAAATTTCTTTCAGATTTAATTTCTTATGATCTCCGAGCTTTTTCAGATCAGCTTCGGTCAGATTTTTTTCTGAAGCGACTACCGAATACGTATAAGGTTTACCGGAAATATTCTTTTTGTAGAAATCATTCAGCTGGCTAAATTCCAGACTTCCTGCCTGATTATAGATGTCCTCACGAATATCTTTATTTGTTCCCAGATCACGCGCTGCCAAGTAATCGAAGATGATATCATCCTGCATAATTCTTTCGTTCTCAATATCCTTTTTAACCTGAACTTTCGCTAAGGAAAGATTCTCCGGGAATTTTGGCAAGTCGGTCAACAATTCATTCATCGCTTTTGTTGCATCTGCGAATTTATCAGACTGCGAACCAACATAAGCCGTCACAAAATAATGGTCGTCTTTTTTTCTTGGACTCACATATAATGCGTACGTACTGTAAGCCAAAGCTTTACTCTCACGGATTGTTTGGTTAACGATCGTTCCCATTCCTCCACCAAAATAATTATTGAAAACTGTAATTAATGGTTGGTTTTTCGCGTCGTAAATACCAGAATTTCTTGTCCATTGCGTTTCTGCCTGAACCATATCGTAATCAGCAAACAAAACCTGTGGTTTTTCCGTCATGATCTGCGTGAAAACTTTCGGAGTTGGTGGTGTTGCGAACTTCTTTGGAATTGCATGAAGCTTTTTCAACTTTGAAGTTAAGGGAGTCAAACTTTCCGGTCCATAATAAATGATCGTTTGGTCGTAGCTGTTTAACTTTTTGATGGTCTCTAACAATTCTTTCGCCGTCACTTTATTTAAAGCTTCATCAGAAAAATTATAATTAAATTTATTGTCTTTTCCATAAGACGAATAACTTATTAATCCCTGAAGAATCGCGCCTTTGTTATTCTTCATATCTGTTCTGGATTTCGTTAACCTGGCTTTCAATGCAATAAGCGCTTCTTCATTCGGAACTGCATTTACCACAAGATCTTCATATAATTTCACGGCTTTATCGAAATTTTCCTGCAAACCTTCGATGGTCACCATGGTAAAATCTTCGGCGGTCATAATATTGAAGCTGCTTGCGATCTCGTAAAATTCTTTAGAAATATCTTCGGAAGATTTTTTATTGGTTCCTAAAAACTGCAAATATTTCGCGGCAAGATCCTGTTTCAGATCGTTGTTCTTTCCGATCTTGTAACGGTAACGAAGTCTGTATAATTGATTGTCTTTATTTTGAACATACAATACTTCTGCACCGCCAATTTTAGCGCGCTGAATATCTTTATCATAATTCAAAAAGACAGGTTTCACTTCTTTGGAAGGCATTTCGTCGATCAATTTTACGAAAGCACTTTGCTTATCGGTATTCGTTTCTACCGGCGTGATCACTGGCTTTACAATTTTTGCAGTTTCCGGAGATTCTCCTTTTCGCTTGTAAACTGCCACGTAATTATCTGCAAAATATTTATTTGCAAAATCTACAACTTGTTGCTTCGTAATTTTAGATAAATCATCCGTTGCAGCAACCTGAGTGCGCCAATCTAATTCATTGGTAAAAGCTTCCATCAAGATATCTGCACGTTCGCCATAGCGCTCACTCTGCATAATTTCAGCCTTCTTTCTGTTATTGATGATTGAAGTCAATAATTCCTGATCGAAATTTCCTGACTTTAAAAGTTCCATTTGCTGGAATATTAAAGTTTTTACTTCCTCTAAAGTTTGTCCAGAAGTTGGTGCGCCAGAAACCGTGAAAACACCATAATCGATCAGCGGTAAAACACTTACTGAAGCCCACAGCAATTTCTGCTTTTTAACAAGATTCAGATCCAATAAACCTGCTTTTCCGTTGCTTAAAATATCGCCAACCAATTCTGCGATCAAAATATCTTTGTTCTTATTGTTTGGCAAACGGTAACCGATCATTACTTTTTCCGCATTTGGACCAACTACTTCTTTGATAATTGGCTTTGTGATCGGCGTTTCCTGTACAAATTGATAAGGCGTAATTTCTTTATTTTTTAAATAAGAAAAATCCTGATCAATTTTTTTAATGACTTCATCCGGATTAAAATCTCCGGAAAGAATCAATCCCATATTATTGGGAACATAATAATTGTTATAATATTTTCGGATCTCCACTAAAGAGGGATTTTTCAAATCTTCAACCGTTCCGATCGTAGTTTGTTTTCCGTAATTGTGATTCACAAAAAGTTTCGCCAATAAAGTTTCGAAAGCCTGCGCGCCGTCATTGTCTAAGTTTCTGTTCTTCTCTTCGTAAACTGCTTCCAGTTCCGTATGGAAAATTCGTAAAACAGGATTTCGGAAACGTTCTGCCTGAACCGCTAGGTATTTGTCTAAGGAATTCGTCGGAATATCATCCGTATAAACCGTTTCTTCAAAACTGGTGAAGGCATTTGTTCCTTGTGCTCCCATTGAACTCATCATTTTATCATATTCATTGGCGATGGAATATTTTGACGCTACGCCGGAAATGGAATCAATTTGATGATAAACGGCTTTTCTTTTCGCCTCATCTTTTGTTTTATTGAAGACTTCATACAGCGCATCGATCTTATCGAGCTCCGGTTTTTCTTTCGCATAATCCAGCGATCCGAATTTGTCGGTTCCTTTGAACATCATGTGTTCCAGATAATGCGCTAAACCGGTGTTCGTAGAAGGATCGGTTTTACTTCCGGCTTTTACTGCGATGAAAGCCTGAACTCTTGGCTCTTTTGGGGTTGGACTTAAAATCACCGTCAAACCGTTTTTTAAAGTGTAAAAACGTGCCTGCATCGGATCATTTGTGACATATTTGTAGGTGTAACCGTTTGCGGTTTCCGTTTTCCAAACATGTTCCTGCGCGTTACTGAGAACCGAAGTTCCCAGTGCACACAGTAGAATAAATAAACTCTTACTTCTTTTCATTTAACTTTTTATTTATTTTTATTTTTAATTTCTTTATTGAATTTCTGTGTTAACTAAAATGGAAATTCTTAACGCAAAGACGCAAAGTCTTTTACTTTTGCTGTAAACGTTGTGGCTATTTAAGGGCGCAAAGGCGTTTCACTTAGCCAAGGCTTTAGAGTAAATTTCTTAAAGTCAACCACGGAAAATTTCTATTTCTTATTCTTTTTAAAATAATCTAAACCACATTCGAGGAAGTCTTTGAAATGTTGTTTTGGCATGTAGCCAGAGACCGGATTGTTAATAATTTGTCCGTCTGGCGTTACTAAAACATAATGCGGCTGGGAATTGTTATTAAAGTTGACTTGCTGAAACATGCTCCACTTGTCACCGATGGTTTTTATTTTTTTCATTTTGCCAGCGCCCATATCAATTGTTTTTTGCTGATCTGCGGGCAAAGCTTCTTTATCATCAACGTACAATGAAGCAAGAATAAATTCATTTTGAAGGGTTGGTAAAATATCGGGTTCGTTCCAGACAAACTCTTCCATCTTACGGCAGTTTTCACAACCATAACCGGTGAAGTCGATTAGAATTGGTTTGTTTTCCTTCTTGGCTAATTCTAAAGCGGTGAAGAAATCATGTTCGGGATGCATTCCGTAAATTCCGTCGGATTCTTTATGGAAATAACTCACGTTTACTGGAGGTAAAATCCCAGATAATAATTGAAGTCGCGGTCTTTCGGAAGGAATTAATCCCTGAATTAAATAGACGATAAAAGCAATTCCTAATACTCCGAAACCTTTTCTTGTCCAGGAGATCTTGGCTTTTTTATCATCGTGCGGAAATTTGATAATTCCGAATAGATACAGAACTAAACCAATCGTAATGATGATCCACAAAGCGATGAATAATTCTCTTTTCAACAAGAATGTTTTTGTTACCAGATCTGCTTTGGAAAGGAACTTTAAAGCCAATCCTAATTCGATGAAACCTAAAACTACTTTCACGGTATTCATCCAGCCACCAGATTTTGGTAAACTTTGTAAAGCTTGTGGAAATAATGCGAGAAGTCCGAAAACGATTGCCCAAGCAAAACCAAATCCGGCTAAAGCGGAAGTCAATAACATGGGAACATTTGCAGAACCTGTTACAGCGCTTCCCAGTAAACTTCCTAAAATCGGACCTGTACATGAAAAGGAAACAATCACTAAAGTTAAAGCCATAAAAAAGATACCGATCATTCCGCCTGCTTCTTCTGCCTTGGAAGATCTGTTCGCAATTGAACTTGGTAAAGTGATCTCGTAATAACCGAAGAAACTTCCTGCAAAAAATATGAAAATGATAAAGAAGGCAACATTCAGCCAAACTGAAGTCGAGATCTCATTAAATATATTTCCCGCAATCCCGTCGATAATATGGAAAGGAACACTTAGCAGAACGAAGATCAGGAGAATAAAAAATCCGTAGATGAACGCGTCTCTTTTTCCTTTGGATTTGTCTTTATTTCCTTTAGTGAAAAACGAAACAGTTAAAGGTATCATTGGAAAAACGCACGGTGTCAACAGAGCGATCAATCCACCAATAAATCCGAGTAAAAGATAAGACCAGTAATTTTCGGAAGGTTTTTCTGCGGCAATACCGCAATCTGTCAAAGGGTTTTGTAAATCGATGCTTGCCACTTTCAAATTATCACCCTCATCGCCAGAGGAATCTTTCAAATCGGTTTTTGCATCCTCTAAAACTTTTCCATTTTCGATCGATTTTTCAAAACTTAATGTATTGGGTGCTAAACAGATTTTATCATCACAAGTTTGATAGTAAATTTCAGCTTCTACTTTGGCTAATTTCGAAGGATCTTTAACCTTAAATTTTTGTTTAAAGTCAGCTTTTTCAGAGTAATAAATAATTCGCGCTTTGAAAGCTTTTGAATATTCATCATGCTTTTCGCCGATCTCTTCTACGCCACCAATGAGATCAACATCTCTTCCCGCAATTTTAATTTCAGTGGGAATTCCGGAGTTTGGCGGCAGATCTTTCGAATAAATATGCCAGTTCTGATCGATGGTCGTGTGAAAAACAGCTTCGTAGACATTGTCTCCCAAAGCATTGATCTTAAAATCAACTTTGACTGGATCTTTGACTTGCGCCGTAAATAACAAACTGAAAAGTCCTAGAAAGAGCAAAATAAACTTTTTCATAATGTGGAGGAACTTAATTTTAGAAAAAACTGCTGGTTTAGAAATGGGGAAAAAATTCTAATATGAAGAAACCAGTTCTTTGAACAGCCAGCAGTTTTAGTATTTTTATTTGATGAATTTAGAAAGTGTTCTGTCTAAATCGAATTCACGAAGTTCGTAGTTTGAAGCTACAATTTTGCCGTTCTGATCTATTAAATAACTTGCAGGAATACCGGAAATACCATAACCTGCAACTTGTGGATTTCTAAATTCTCCTTCAAGAATTATATTAGGCCAAACTGTTTTCTCAATATCCAAAGCTTTGATCCAGGCGTCGTTTTTAGAATCTAAAGAAACCGATAAGATGTCTAATCCTTTTCCGTGGTATTTAATATACGCCTTTTTTAAATTAGGAATTTCGCCTCTACACGGTCCACACCAACTTGCCCAGAATTCCAAAATGGTATATTTATTTTTAGCAACCATATCTGCTAATTTAATTTCGTTTCCATTTCTGTCTTTCCCGGATACATTTTTGTACATGCTGCCAACTGTGACCGTTTTCGCATTGTCGCCCATGGTTTTGAATTCATTCATCATCTTTTCGTAGTAGGTAATATAATCGCTTTTTCCAACTTCTTTTTTGTACTTATCCAGTCTTGCTAAGATTTTTTCGGCGGTGTAATCTTTGTCGCTGATCATCGTAGAAGCGATCGCTTTTGCCATTGGTGGATTATCATTAGCAACTACTTCTTTCAAATAATTGTTTTTAATTTTATAAACCTGATCACCTACTTTGTTGACGATTTTACGCGCTTCTTCTACTTTAGCTTCATCATTCATATCCAGATTGGTGAACTGCTCTTTCGAAACCTTTCTTCTTTCTATATTTAATTTGGCATAATTCGCGTCTTTTTCATAGCCGTAAACAATACTCTGAATTTTTCCACCTGTGATATCTGTATTCATATCACGGTCTTTAATATCAATGTTGATATTATCATTTTCCAGAATAAAAGGAATATAAAGGTGCAATTTATCATTACTAACACCTGCTGGTGCAGCTTCTGCAGCCTTTCCTTTGAAAACGAAATTGCCGTCTTTGTCTGGTGTAACACCTGCAATTTTTTCATTTTTATAATCTAAAAGATAAAGTGAATCTGCTTTAAATTCGGCAGGTAATTTAACCGTCACCTGATACTCCGATTTTTCTTTGGAACACGAAACTGCAGTTGCAGCTAAGACTAATGAGAGAAGAAAACTTCTTACTAATTTTTTCATATGTAACTTCTTGTTTTTTATTTCATACGAAATCACCAATCAATATTTTTCGCTTTTGATTTTTGTTAATGGTGATCTCCTATTTTTAATTTAAATGTTTTTTAATTTTAGTTTTGAGGCATATCAGGATTAAACTTTAAAACTTGCGCCGGAATTGGCATGATCAGTTTTCTGGAATTGGCTTCTGCCGTGATCGTGATATTATTGGTGCCCTGAACTTTATGAATGGTTGTTTTCGCATATGCAGATTCCAGATTTTCGCGTTTCAGATCGAAAAGTCGCGTGTTGGTATAGATCATTTCACGACGGCGTTCTTCTAAACAAAATTTAGTTAAGGAATTTGGTGTCGGAAAGTCATCTGCTGAAAGTTGCACATTATCTAAAACTCTTTTGTCGCGCAAAGAATTCAATAAATTTATAGCGGCATCAGTGTTTCCTAAACGTGCTTCGGATTCTGCAAGCGTAATGTACATTTCCGGAACAGAAACAGAGGTCGTTCCTTTAAAGTTATAATCATAACTTCCCATGATATATTTAATGACCGTTTGACCATTGATGATGACAGGATTTTCGATAAACTGCTCGGTTAATCGGATGTCACTACCATCTTGTGGAAATATAGATACAGCATCCTCACTCAGATAACCATTTCCAGGTTGGTTCATGCTGTGAGTTGCGTACTGCTCATTAAGTTTGATAGAAAGATTATCATTTGAAAAACTTGGCTGCGTATAATCTACGAGTGTAGAATTTTTTGCAAGAGCCATTTCTGCATACTTCTTTGCATTTTCATAATCACTTTTGTAAATATTTGTTCTCGCCAAAAGGGCATAACCGGCTGCAACCGTTGGTAATAATTTAATATCCGAATTATCCGGTAAATTCTTAATTGCGATATTTAAATCGTTAATGATCTGCGTATAAACTAAATCTACGGTTCCACGGGAAGGTAATTTTTGGGTAACATCAGCTTTTAAAACCAATGGAACTCCTAAATCGGTTTTTGCAGAACTTGCAGAATATTGCTTTGAAAAAGTATTCACCAGAAATAAATATTCATACGCTCTACCATAATAAGCCTGTGCTTTTATTTTTCTTCTCAATTCTTCAGTATCTCCAGCTCCTAAAGTGGCGCCGTCAACTTCTTCGATGATTTTATTGAAGGTGTAAATATTTCGGTAGGCATCATTCCATGCAGAATTGGCAACGGTAGGATCAGCGTAACGGTAATCGCTCCAGGAATACAATGCAAAGTTGATATTCAAAGGATTGTTCACATTTCCAACTTCTGTAGAAGAAAGATAAAAATTGTCGTTCGAGTAGTGGAGAACCTGTTCGTTTCCCGTAACATTGGGACCGGAATCTCCACCGATAAGCAACAAGCCATAATCGGCAACTGTTGTTGGGATTACGTAGCCTTTTGGCACCACATCTAAATAATCGCGGCAGGAAAAGAGGAGTAAACTTCCTACCAACAGTAACATATATTTTTTCATTTTCTTTAAATTAAATTTTATTAAAAGCTAACATTAAGTCCTAAACAGAAGGTTTTTGGTGTTTTGTAATATCTGTAACCCAAACCGTGAGATTCCGGATCGATTCCTTCTTTATTTTTCGTCCAAAGGAAAAGATTGTTCGCTCTAAGATTCAAAGTGAATTCGCTGAAGCCAAAGCTTTTACTTAAACCTGCAGGAATGGTATAACTTAAGATCACATCACGCAATCTGATAAAATCACCGTCGATAATGTTTTTCGTAGAATATTTTGCGAAAGAATACGGTTGCGTACTGTTGATTCTTGGGATGTTGGTAGTTAATTCATCACCTGGATTTTGCCATGCATGTGCAGCATCTGCGTTCACCAATGAGATCTCATCATACAATGATTCTCCATTATAACTGTCTTTCAATAAAGAAAATCCTCCTTGATAAACAAACATGAATGATAAACCAAAACCTTCATAATTAATGGTGTTATTCAAGGATGCTGTATATTTTGGTAAAGTAGTTCCACCGGAAACAAGATCATCCTGAGAGAATTTAACACCGAAAGAATCATCAGTCAACTGAACTAAAGAGCCATCTTTTTTTCTGATCAAACCGTAACCTTGATTGTCAACTCCGGCGTAATCTAAAACTAAAATCGAGTTTGGTTCAAATCCTTCAATATTCTGAACCTGTCCTAAAATCTGTCTTACTGAACTTTGGTCAGAATAAGATTCGGTCACTTTCCCTTTATTGTAACGGAAATTCGCTTGCGTGCTCCAGTTGAATTTTTCATTTTGAATATTCTGGGAAGTTAATGAAGCTTCATAACCATTATTAATGATCGAAGCACTGTTTTTAATTAAAGTCGGCGCTCCCAAAGTAGGATCGGCTGTTATAATAGAAAGCAAATCATGAGAATCTTTTTTATAATAATCAAGCGCTAAAGTCACGCGTTTTTTAAGGAAGGAAAGATCGGTACCTAAATTCAAAATATTCGTACGTTCCCATCTTAAATCTGACACTTTATAGTTGTCGATAGAAAGTCCTGCATTATAATCGGTTACATAACCCTGAACAATTTTGCCCACATCATAAGGACCGTATTTATTGGCAATATTTCCATTAACTCCATAAGAAGCTCTCAAATCGATGGTGTTTTTATTGGCACCCAAAAATTCTTCGGCTCCTGCTCTCCATTTTCCCGCAACAGACCAGAATGGTTTGAAACGGTACTGAGGATCTGTTCCGAAAAAGTTAGACTGATCGATCCGCGCACTTCCTGTTAAAACATATTTATTTTTGAAGGAATAATTGGCGTTTGTGTACATCGAAACGAAACGGTCATCAAGATCAACCAACTGATCAAAAAAGTTAACTCTTTCTAAGAATCCGCCTGGATTATAAACATCGAACAACAGTGAATTTGCAAAGAGTTTGTCGGTCTGTACAAAAGTATTACTGTTTCTGTTGTATCCGAAAAAGTCGCTCACTGTTCCTACGGTATGATTTCTTTGAACTTCACCACCAATAATTGCATTGATGTAATGATCGCCGAATTTTTTATCATAATCTGCCTGAAGTCTTAATAAATAATTGGTCACATCAGTTTTGCTCTCAATCTTTCTTCCACCAAGTGGTAATAAGGTTTTCTTGATGTTTCCTGTGGTTTCCAAAAGCTGAGTCGTATTATTGAGCAGGGAAAACATTTCGTTAGAATTACCATCTGCAATTCTTTCATTCGTACTGCTGCTCTTAGAGAACTGACCGCCAAATTTCAAATTTAAATCAGAAGTCAATTTGTAAGTAAACATTCCCTGAACCCGCGAAATATAACTGTCTGTCGTGTTCGTATATTTATTGAAATCATTAACAGGATAATACGTTTCGTCATAAAGACCCAGTTCTTTTAATCTTAGGATTTCATAAGGAGTTTTACCACCATAACTGTTGGTCGTATCGTAGTTTAATGGTTTGTAAACTGGAAGTGCTTCTCCATTTGGTCCATAAAATTTCTGATAAGAACTTATTCTGAAAACATTACTGAGATCATTCGGATTATCGCTGTAAAAATCAACCGGTGTTAATTTATCATTTCTCAGCGTAAAATTAGTTTGCAGGTCTAATGATAATTTCGGTGATAATTTAGCATCCATCACGAAATCAAAAATACCTTTGTTATTTTCAGATCCCTGAATATTGCCGTACTCTTTGGTATAATTCAATGAAGTTCTGTACTTAAATGAATCACCGCCACCGGAAGCTGAAATGTTGTGCTGAGAAATCATCGGTGTCTGCAGATATAATCTTCGGATATCCTCCGTGTTATCTCTGCCTCGAATCATGCTCAGTCTCAAATTTAACTGATCCTGCGTAATTCTTCCCTGTTGAAGATCTGCATAAAGAAGATAAACTTCGTTGGTAGAATTTGAAAAAGTGTTTCCCAGATAATTAAAAGGATCATTAAATTCGCTTTCATAGTCGTAAAGTAAACCGCCCGACGCAATAACCGATTTAGGAGAAATGCTTTGTATATCTAGAAGTTTAGAAGAATTTACACGATTCATCGCATAATTCAGATCTACTTTGTCACTGATAGAATAATTCGTCGTATAACGGAAAACCGTCTCACCTTTTTTTCCTTTTTTTGTGGTGATGACAATAACCCCGTTGCTTGATTTCGCACCGTAAATCGACGCAGAAGCAGCATCTTTCAATAAAGTAATGCTTTCAACTTCGTAAGGATTGATACTGTTGATATCGCCATCATACTGAAAACCATCGACCACGATCAAAGGTTTTGTATTTCCGGAAAGTGTAGCAACTCCTCTTAAATTAAATAATTTAGAACCAGGATTTGAAGGATCTGCATAAACCAAAAGCGCGGGAGTTAAACCTTCCAAAGAACTTACAATATCTGGATTCCCACGACGCTGAAAATTTTGCATGTTCACCGTGGTGTAAGAAGCTGCAGCTTTATTGGGATCAACTCTTTGATAACCCGTGATCAGAACTCCTTCTATCGCTGTTTCATTCGCAGATTCTGAGAGAAGCGGTTCCAAAACAAAATCTAAAACATTACCATTCACTTTTACTCTTTCAGAAAGCGAACCTCTCGTAATTAAAAGAATGTCGCCAAGTTTTGCTGGAATTGTAAAGTTTCCGTTCTCATCTGCAACAGTAGATCTTGAAGTAGATAAATTTGAAACCTGAGCATTCGCAGAAGCAACATTACCGGTTTCTGAGATCTTCCCTGAAACCTGCATTTCTGTAATCTCACTTACGATGATCTGCTTTCCAACTACCGTGAATTTTAATCCAGTTTTTCTGGTCAGTTCAGAAAGGTAAGCCTGTATGTTATCATCCTGATTCTCAAGATTAATTTTTGCGTCTGCATTGAAAAGTTCCTTTTTATAAAAAATACTGTAACCTGTTTTCTTTTCAATGGTTTTAAAAGCATTTTCAATGGTAACAGAATCTTCTGAGGTTGAAATTTGTGCCTGCGTAAGACCAAATAGCAAAAAACTGGCTGCAATACCCAAACGAACGTTTGGAAGTCGTAACCTGCTGTGGTTTGTTTTCTTCATGATTTAAACGAATCTATTTTTATTAATTTTTTGAAATAAGAATGAGTTTACTTCCATCTTTTTGAATTTTGCAGTTCAGCAAGATTTGAAGTGTATTGGTGATCTGATCAAGATTTTCTATTTTGAAAGTCCCGGAAAAATGAAAGTTTTCTACCTCTACACGATTTCGAACGATTTGAAGTCCGTAAACACGCTCGATCTTGCTTAAAACTTCGTCGGTCGTATTATTTTCGAAAGCGATCTCTTTGTTTAACCAGTCCATATCCTGATTGGGTTTCGCCGCTTCTACAACCGGAGTTTTAATTTCCGGGCTGAAACTGATCTTCTGTCCCGGTGCAAGAATTTTCTGGGTCGGAATTTTAGTTCCGCTCACTTCGATTTTTCCTTCAACAAGATTTACGAAAGCTTCGTTTTCATTTTTATAAGAGGAAATATTAAATTTAGTTCCCAAGACTTTCGTTGTAAACTGATCGGTAATTACATAAAAGGGATTCGATTTGTCTTTAGCCACTTCAAAGAAAGCCTGTCCTTTTAAATTAATTTTTCGGGAATGATCTTTTACAAAATTTGAATTGAACCCAATTTCAGTTCCTGCATTCAGTAAAATTTCAGTTCCATCGGTTAAGAGAACTTTTAAATTTTTACCGTTCGGAACATTAATGGTTAAATTATTAGTAGTCGTATTTTTTAATAGACGAAGCGTGCCGTTTTCTAAACTTGCAAGTTTCACATCATCAGTATCCGTCAAGAATTTTTGCTGACTTGAATTTTCAAAAACTTTATAATCACCATTCACTGCAATGCTTATAAATTCAGTACTTGGTGCGGAAGTTTTAGGGATATTCAATTTCCAGATCACGCCAACTGCTAATAAAAGCACAAAGATCGCAGCGATCTTTAGGAAGTTGCGATTAAATAAACTGATCACTTTTCCTTTCGTTTCCACCTTGTAATCAGGTTCTGCGATATATAGGAAATTCGCTTTAGCATAGGCTTTAAACTCTTTTTTATTTGAAGCATCTTTCAGCCACTCATCGAGGATCTGTTTGTCACCCTCGGAAATTTCACCGGAGAAATAATCGGTAATAATTTTAAAAATTTCAGGATTTTCGCTCATAAGAAGTACATTTGCTTATTGGTATGATGCATAACATTTATCAATCCCCTAGTCATTTTGCATTTTTTTTAATTTTTTTTTAAAATTTTCCTATTTTGTTTGGCATAGTAGACGACAAAAAGCTATTTGACTCGATTAAGAATAATTCTGAAACTGCCTTCAAAGTGGTTTACGAGGAATATTTTATCAAGCTCACTCAGTTCATTTCTAAAATGTCGCATGATAAAGATCTTGCGGAAGAAGTTGTGCAGCGTACCATGGTGAAAGTTTGGGAACAGCGGGATAAAATTGTTTTAACGACTTCTCTGAAAGCCTACTTGTATAAAGTGTCCTACAATGAATACTTAATGTACCTCCGGAAAAAAAGCAAGTTTCCGAATATCGAAAGTACCGTAATTGAAGCGATTGATGAGATCGAAGACGAACAGGATAATCAGATCTTATTAGAAAAAATCCGTCTGGAAATTGATAAACTACCACCGAAATGTCGGGAAGTTTTCATCCTCAGCAAAGTGAAAGGAATGAAATACAAAGAAATCGCCGAGGAAATGAATATCTCAACAAAAACTATTGAAATTCATATGACAAAAGCGTTGAAATCGATTCGTGAAGCGCTAAAAAAATAAAACCCCAAATCAGATTTGGGGTTTTGAATTTATGATAAATAATTATCTTTAAAAGTGAACGGTCTTAATTTCTTTTTCAAGTTCCTGCGGCGTTTCGTCTTTATCATTTTCGATTAGGAACATGGTTACTGCTGCAGCGATCAACATGCAAACTCCGCCCACAACGACATAATCCATCGCCATATTTCCGAAAAGATTTTGAACAATTGGTCCACCAAAAATACCATTGATGATCTGTGGAATGACAATAAAGAAATTGAAAATTCCCATATAAACTCCCATTTTATGTTGTGGGATAGCATCGATCAACATTGCATAAGGCATCGCCAAAATACTTGCCCACGCAAAGCCAAGTCCGACCATTGAGATCCAAAGCATATTTGAATCTTTAATAAAAAACATAGAAATTAAACCCAAACCTCCACAAAATAAAGCTAATGCGTGCGTTTGTTTTTTACCAATAGCTTTTGCAATAGGAGTTAAAAGAAATGCAAACGGAATGGCGAATAAATTATAGAGTCCGAATAAATGACCTGTTAAATCTCCGGCTTTGTTGTATTGTAACGATTTTGTGTCTTCAGGTGAAAGTCCAAAAGTATGCGTTGCCAAAGCACTTGTGGTAAAAACCCACATGGTAAATAAAGCGAACCAGGAGAAAAACTGTACTACCCCAAGCTTTTTCATTTTGGCAGGAATCTTCGAAAAATCTCTGAACATTTCAGAAAATTTAGAAGGTTCTGCGACACTTTCATCTCCGGCAAATTCGGCAAATTCTTTCGGCGAATATTCTCTAGTTGTTACGATCGTATAAAGGATGGAAATAATTAAAACTGCGGCTCCAATATAAAAAGCATAGATCACATTATCAGCGACAAAACCTTCGGCAGCAACATTCGAAACGCCTAATTTTGTAAGCCAGTTTGGCATTTCAGAGCCGATAACTGCACCAATACCTATTAAAATTGTTTGAACGCCAAATCCAATCGTTCCCTGATGTTTTGGCAACATATCTCCTACTAAAGCACGGAACGGTTCCATTGCAATATTGATGGAAAAATCCATCATTGCTAAGAAAATTACGGCTAAAAGTAAAACACTAGCGCCCAACATCGTTGTTGCAGAAGCTGCATTTGGTAAGGCAACTAAACCAATTGCACATAAAGTAGCACCGATTAAAAAGTAAGGTTTTCTACGTCCGAGCGGACTCCAGGTGTTGTCGCCCATATGACCAATAATTGGTTGTACAATTAAACCTGTAATTGGCGCAACGAGCCAAAACCAAGATAATTGACCAACGTCTGCACCGAAGTTAGCAAGAATTCTACTCGCATTTCCATTTTGAAGACCGAAAGCCATTTGAATTCCTAAAAAACCCATACTCATATTGATGATCTGCGGAATAGAAAGATTTGGTTTTATTTTTTTTATCATTTTTTTAATGTTGGATGTTAGATGTTGAATAATGGATGCCAATATTATTTCTTTTTTAAATCAGAAATTATTGCGTCTTCAATCGGTGTTTTAATTTTGATAATTTCTTTACTGACATCATTTGGAATCGTCATGGAGAGAACATACTGTTTAATTTTCCACTGATTCCCGATTTTTTCCAGAACGCCACTTCCACGGCAAAGCTTCATTTGAGTATCGAGCAATTCATCGAACCAGGCGTATTTTCCGTCAGCGCTGAATGTGATATTTCTTTTTAAAGAAGTAAAACTCCAGGCTTTTCCTTTCTCGAAATGCGGTTTGGAATACGCCATAAATTCTTTTTTGTTCCAGACTTCGTTTGCATCAGTTCCGATGAAGGTTGATTCTTCGGCGTAAAGATTAAAGTAATTTTTGAAATCTGCGGTTGATGCATACAAATTGAGATCGTCTAAAACTTTGCTTACATTTTTTTTCTGTACATTTTCGTAGAAGCCTTTCTTTTGGGAGAAAAGTGAATTGGAGAAAAGCAGTAGAAAGGTAATTAATGTAAATGTTATATTTTTTTTCATTCTTATTTAATTTTAAAGAGGTGTAGAAAAACTCAGCATGACGCTGTGAATTTTGACCAGTTTATTTCTATTATTCAAGTTCTAAAATTAGTGAAGATTTTCCTGAAATTGTTAATTTATTTTCAATAGAAATAGGAATTTCTTTACCCGAAATAACATCTTTTCCTTTCGAAATTCCCTTCAAGGATTCAGCGAATCGGTTTAAATCAAAAGTTTGGTCTTTTTCATTGTTATTGATGACAACCATTACATTTTCGTTCGTTAGATGGTTATTTTGACTGGAGAAGTCGCGACTTTCGCCGACGTTTTCATTATACCGGAAGTAAACATAAACCTGTTCTTTTGGAATATAATGTTTGGTTTTTCCAGCGTGGATAACGTTTTTTCCTTTTCGCCAGTTTAATAGTTTCTGGGTGTAATCATGAAACTCTTTCTGTTCTAAAGTTTGAGTTTCCGAATTAAAAGCATTTTGAACGTCGCCTTTCCAGCCGCCGGGAAAATCTCTGCGAATATCAGCATCGCCGCCTTTATTCTTATCGCCCTGCATCCTGATTTCGGAGCCGTAATATAATTGCGGAACTCCACGAACGGTTGCAATTAAAGTCATCGCCATTTTGTAATACCGTACATCACCTTTGAAGATCTCATTGAATCTTTGGCTATCATGATTTTCGAAAAAGACCAGAATATTATTGATATTCGGATACAAAAAGTCATTGCTAAAAGAATCGTAGATTTTTGTCATTCCTTTATCCCAACTTTTTTCTTCTTTCAAAGCCTCTGGTAAATCGGTATATAAACTAAAATCCATGACCGACGGAAGATTCGAATTATAATTTTCTATGGCTGCAATTTTAGAATCCTTTTGCCAATAGGAAATGTGCGCCGGACTCGACATCCAGGCTTCGCCGACAATATTGAAATTTGGATATTCATCGGTAATTGCTTTTGCCCATTTTGCCATGGCATTTTTATCGTTGTAAGGATAAGTATCGACGCGCAAACCGCCAAGTTCGGCATATTCGATCCACCAGATTGCATTTTGAGTCAGGTATTTTAAAAGTAAAGGATTACTTTGATTGAGATCGGGCATCGTCGTATCGAACCAACCGTTTAATGCTTCTTCTTTATCAATTTCAGAAACATTGGTGTCGAATTGGGAAGATATTCTGTAATTGGATCTTTTGAAACCGTATTTTCCTTCCCCATCTTTGAATTGATGGATCCAGTCTTTGGTTGGTAAATCCTGAACCATCCAATGTGAAATTCCCCAGTGATTGGTGACGTAATCCTGAATGAGCATCATGCCACGTTTTTGAAGATCGCGGGAAAGTTCTACATATTCTTCGTTGGTTCCGAAGCGACCGTCGATTTTGTATAAATCAGTTTGTGCGTAACCATGATAGGAAGTTCTTTTTTCGTTGTCTTCATTTACGGGAGTGAGCCAAAGTGCCGTAACTCCTAAATTTTGTAGATAATCTAAATGATCGATGATCCCGCGCAAATCGCCACCGTGTCGTCCGTTTGGTAAATTACGGTTGGCTTTTTCGGTAAGGTTGGGTTCAGAATCGTTGGAAGTATCGCCGTTTGAAAATCGATCAGGCATTATTAAATACATGACATCTTTTGAGGAAAATGAATTTCTATTTGCAGAACCTGGATTTCTATTTTTGAGTTCGTAAGTGTAAGAATCAATCGTTTTGCTTCCGTTTTTAAAATTAATTTTGAAAGAAGATTTTTTTACCTCATTTGTGTTAATGGTGATAAAAACGTAGTTTGGATTCTCGGTTTTGGTCAGGTCTTTTATTTTAATATTATCGGAAAGTTCAACCTGATATTTTGAAATGGCTTTACCGTAGACTAAAATCTGGAGGTCAGGATTTTTCATTCCGTGCCACCAGAATGCGGGTTCTACTTTTTGGATCTGCGCGAACGAAATCGCCACAAAAAGAAGAAAAAGAAGTGCAAAATATTTTTTCATTGATTACTTTTAAAATGACTTTGTCAAGGTTTGGAACTTTGACAAGTTTGAGAATCACTAATCTGTGATTTTTTAAATTTTGGATGCGCCAAACCTGCGATTCGACAAAGTCTTCGTTATTCGCAAAAATTCTTAGCCCCGATCGAAGCGGCATCCTTTTGTTGCGCAAAGCGAAACAAAAGATATAGCGAAGAGCGGGATCAGCTCCTAAAACTATTTTTCGAATTTCTACTTCACCGGCTCGACAGAAATTGCATAACCACCGCTTCTTGCTAACTTCATAGGAAGTTTTGATTTGCTGGTGACGGTTTTCTTGTAGATTTTATAGGATTGCGGATTTTTGATATAATCGGCATCGTCGCCATCGGCATAAATGGTTGCTTCGTACTTTTTAGCTTTTGGAAGGAAAGAGAAGTCCACCGTGTATGTTCTGGCATTTTCATCGGTGACTCCACCCACGAACCATTCGTCTTTTCCTTTGGTTTTGCGTGCGGTATGAATGTAATCTCCAGGTTCTGCGGCTAAAATCTTGGTGTCATCCCAATCTAAAGCAACGTCTTTGATGAACTGAAAAGCATCCATATGTTTGGCGTAATTTTCGGGTAAATCGGCCGCCATTTGAAGTGGAGAATACATGACAACGTAAAGAGCCAACTGTTTCGCCAAAGTTGTTTTCACAAATCTGGTGTCGCCAGGAAAATAATAATCGAATTTTGTCTGGAAGATTCCGGGCGTGTAATCCATTGGTCCACCCATAAATCTCGTGAAAGGTAAAATAGTTTGGTGATCAGGATTATTTCCACCGAATGCTTCAAACTCGGTCCCACGAGCGGCTTCTGCGGCGATCCAGTTTGGATAAGTTCTGCTTAAACCACTTGGACGAACGGATTCGTGCGAGTTGATCATGATCTTGTAATCGTTGGCTTTTTCGGCAATTCTTAAATAATGATTGATCATCCATTGTGAATAATGATGCTCGCCGCGTGGAATAATATTTCCGACGTAACCGGTTTTGGCTGATTCGTAACCGTATTTGTTCATGAGTTTGAAAGCGTCATCGGACCATCTTTCGTAGTTCGTTGCAGAACCGGAAGTTTCGTGGTGCATCATTAATTTCAGATTTTTTGAATGGGCATAATCGTTTAACATTTTAATATCGAAATCGGGATATGGCGTGATGAAATCGAAAACGAATTCTTTGCTGTGGCCGAACCAGTCTTCCCAACCGGTGTTCCAGCCTTCAATGAGTAAGGCGTCGAAACCGTTTGCTGAAGCGAAATCGATGTATTCTTTTACTTTGGTATTGTTGGCGGCGTGTTTTCCGTTTGGCGTTAATTTAGAAAAATCTGTAACTCCGATGTGGACGTTATTTGCGGTTGAATACGCCCACTGCGATTTTCCGATGATCATTTCCCACCAAACCCCCATGTATTTTGTGGGATGAATGTAGGAAGTGTCTTTGTATTTCGTCGGTTCATTAAGGTTGAAAAGCATTTTTGAAGCTAAGACTTCTTCCGCTTTTGGGGAAACGATAATAGTTCGCCATGGTGAAACTGCAGGCGTTTGAATATAACCTTTCGCACCTTGAGCATCGGGAGTTAAGTGTGTTTTAAATCTGAAATTTACAGCATCAAGTTCTAAATTTGAAGCCGGATAGTTGATGACGGCAGCTTCGGCAATATTCATATACAACTGATCTTTTCCTTCTTTTTTCAACATTAAAGGAGTTTGCACTGCATTTTTAATTGGAGTTTGGGAAGCGTTGCCGTCATAGGAAGTTGGCCATTTTGCAGGAACTTCTGAAAGATTAGAAGTTTGAGTTTGATATTCTTCGGTATCATAATCTCCGGCGAGCCACCAAGCTTTCATATCAGTTGGCAGATCGATCTCAGAATCTTCTTCTTTGATGACGAAATAATTGAGATTTTTTTGCTCCGGAAATTCATATCGGAAACCTAAACCATCATTGAACAAACGGAATTTCACGATAATATGTCTGTCGTTTGCAGCTTGATCTAATGTTACTGCTAATTCATTATAGTGATTGATATAGGATTTTTTCTCTCCCATAATTGGATCCCAAGATTCATTTTTGGTATCGTATTTTTCGGCGGTTTTGGTGAAACCATTATCAAGATCTTTACCTTTCCCATCTACTGCTTCAATTTCCGAGGCGAATTTGATGTTGCCATCTTTTAGCAATCTAAGTCCTAATTTAGAATCTTCGACAATCGTTTTACCGTCGTATTTTAGATTGTAGTAAGGAACTCCTGTTTTCAACTGGAAATTCATTTCAAATTTTCCATCCGGGGATTTTAATGATTGCGCATTGAGCAAAAAATTTCCCAGTAAAAGAAAAAGTACCGATGTTTTTAGATTTTTCATAATAATTATTTCCAATCAATAAATTTAGAGAAAAAGGGGGTCATGACCAATTATTTAGAGCGCCATTATCCCTAAAAGGCAAAAAAAAACTGCTGCAAAATAGCAACAGTTTTCTTTGAATTATTACACTTCAATTTACATTGGTGTAACTTTATAAGTTCCCATTTTAATGTTTGCAGTAATCTTGTACATCATACCACCACCATTAAACTTGATATTTGAATTATCTCCTTTTGGTCCTAAGAATCCAGAGTTTCCATTAGCATTGTGAATATTTCCCCAATCTAAATCTCCCCAAGATTGCTGACCAATAAATTTGAATTCAGAATTATCGGGAATTGCAATTGTATATTCATAAATACCATCATTTATCTGATCCATTTTAATGGAAGTTGTAGGATCCCATCCCGTTAATGAACCTACCAAATAAACATCGGTTGGTAAAGTTGGGATCGCTGATGGAGTTACGGTGATATTTCTTGAATTTTGATCGATCGTCATTTTATACATTCCAGAATCGCCAGAAAATTTGATGTTTTCTGCTCCGGAAGCTGCTAAATTAGTTGACCACGTATTAAAATATTTGTAACCGTCATTAATTCCCGTAGCATTTAAACTGTAATTGATTGGATTCCAGTCTTGCTGACCCAAAAATCTAAATTCACCGTCTGCAAGCAAATATGTATATATTTCTGAAATATTATTGTTGTTGTACAACAGTTGTGAGCTTGTCGCATTCCAACCAACTGCGGTACCAGCTCCAACTAAATAGAAGTTTACATATGCCGGCTGATACGGAGTTACTTTGAATATGACAACATCTGAAGTTTTCATGATCGTTCCTCCTGTTGATACAGTAGTCGCAGTAACACGAACCTGCATTTCTGAAGAAACACCAACTGGTAAACCTAATTTAAGTGCCGCGTCATTTAAGACAAAATTTGTCCAGCTTAATTGTTTAGTATCAACTGTAGAACCTGCAGCTTTAAAATCTGTAGATCCTTTTTTTGCAATTTCTACATTATAGTTGGCCTCAACTCCATAAGAATAGTCGCTCCATTTTACAGTTGCAGCAATTACATTTGGATTTGCTACATCTAAAATGATAGATTGTCCAGAAGTTGGACTTGTAATCACAGGTACCGAAACAGGATAAGGAGTTACGCCGATAGAAATTACATTTGAAACACTTGTTCCAGCCATAATTCTCATAAATACGGGCGTTTGTGCATAAGGAGAAAATCCTGCCTGCAACAATGCCATATTTAATGCACTAATTTTGGTAGTGAAATCATTTTTGGTGCTTTTCCCAAGAGTTACTGCAGTTGCAAAATCAACTGTTTTAGACATTTGCACGGTATATTCTGCCGCACTTTGATTGGCATCCCAAGTCAATCGGAATGTATTATCTGCCATTGATGGATAAAGCGTATTGCTGCTCAATGATGAATTGTACAATTTAATTGACGCTTCCGGAGTGGTCCAGTTTTTATCGACCTCATTTCTACAAGAGGTAATCATGAGCAATGGTAAAACCATTAACAGCAAAATTTTAAATATATTTTTCATATAATTTTAATTATTAATTAAGGTGATTACTTCACAGGAATTATGGTGTAACTTCCGGTAGCATCATTAAAATAAACATCATACTTCCAGGCTGAAGATAATGGGATATTTGCACCACCTTGAGTTGCAGTACCGAAAAATTCAGTGCTTCCTCCCCAGTTGGTATCCCAAGCATTGTTTGCTCTAAATTTAAATTCACCATCGTTTAAATCAACTCCCATGATCTGCCACATGTGGGGATCGAAAGTAGATTGCACTAATTCAGTATCATTGTTAAAATTACCATTCACAGTACCTATAATAGAAATACTGGTATAAGTTGTTGCGGGAACTGTAACTGGTACAAAGGTGTAAGTAAGTGCTAAAATATCCACAGTTAATTTATAATAACCAGCTGTAGGCGCACTTAAATTACCTGAACCTCCGTCTGTACTCAAAGTTCCGGCACCGGCACCTAAACCGAACTGATCGGTCCAAGAACCTTTAACCTTAATAATCTTGAAACCATCTGCTTTGAAATAACCGGTAAAAGTATATTTTGTTGGATCACTTGTTTTCAAAAGTGGTAAAAGGTTATTATTAGTTGCAAGGTTATCCCAACCTCCCGCAGTTGCAGCACCGATCAAAAATAAATCCTGATACAAATAGATCGGACTTGTTTTATAAGGCGTTACTTTAACAGAAGTTGCATTAGACATTGATGTCATTTGACCAACACCGAGCGAAGAGATAACTCTAACATACATCGTACCTTCAACATCTGGAGATAAGCCCAGCGTTTTGGTAGCGGCATTGATCTGCTTAACGGTAAAAGTGGAGGTTCTGATCGATTGCGCTACTGTTCCTAAAACTACTTTTTTAGCAAAGTCTTTCGTTCCAGAAGCTTCTATCTTATATCCAACTTCTACAGGAACACTGTATGTTGCCTGACTCCAGTTCACATTCAAGGCTGGATTATCTGGAAAATTCTTGTCTAAGAACAAATGTTCTGAAGAAAGATCCATCACAATTGGAGCTGAACTGTTTTCTACCAGAATATTTTCCCGGTCCTGACATGACGACAGACCGATTAATATTGCCAGTGCGAAAACTGCTTTAAAAATATGAGTATTTTTCATTGTATTAAAGTTGTTTGATGATTGAAATTAATAACCCGCGTTCTGGGTTAAATTAGGGTTTGCCTGAAGAGCGGTACTTGGAACCGGGAAAACATTGTAGTAAGAAGGAATTGAAGTTCCGTCTTCTACGCCACCTTTCCAAGGCCATATGTAAGAGCTTCCTGTAAATTTACCAAAGCGGATAAGATCCTGTCTTCTCACACCTTCGAAATTTAATTCTCTTGCTCTTTCGTCTAAAACACTCTGAAGTGTTAAACTTGCAATAGGTGCAGCGCCAGCTCTTGACCGTACAGCATTCAGGTAAGTTAAGCCTTGACCAACTGTCGCAGAACTTGCTCCTCTTAATGCACATTCTGCATAAATAAGATAAGTATCACTTAATCTAAACAAAGGAAAATCTGTCGATGAGAAAGTAGAAACTGAACCGGTACCATCAGAATTCTTATTCCAGAATTTTGTTGAAGGATAACCGTCTGTCCAGGTTTTGTAATTTGTCATTTCATAAGTTTGACCTCCTGTCCAAAATAACTGAGCTCTTTTATCAGGACTTGCAGCCAGTGCAGCAGCAGAATTTCCGAAAAGACCGTACCAAGCTTTTGTAGCTCTGTGTCCTGCCCAACCATCTGTAGATCCAAAATCTGCTGGAATCATGGTGTCTGTAGATAAACTTCCGTTCACTAAGTAAGTTGTGTTACCGTAACTTTGGCTTGTTAAAGCGTCTGCAATTAAAGGGAAAATAATTTCTTTGGAGGTATTATTATCTGCAGAAAAGTTCTTTCTCACGTTAGGTTCCAAAATATAACCACCTTCTGCAATTACTTTCCCAGCATACGTTGCTGCTTCTGTATATTTCGGTGTTCCTGTATAAACTTCTGAGTTTAGATACAACTTAGCAAGCAACATTCTTACTACCGCTTTGTTTGCTCTACCGTAAGAATTTTTTGCAGCTATTTTACCTTCAACATCTAATAATTCTGATTCTACGTAAGTAAATAATTCTTTTCTACTTGCTTCAGGAAGTGGAACACTGCTGTTAAAATTTGCGTCAGTAACCAAAACTCCTTTTCCGAAAAGATCGATAATATAGTAGTAAGACATTGCACGCAAAAATCTTAACTCATTGATAACCTCTTCTTTGTTTGCATATACCACATCATCACGTTTCATAATTCTGATCAAATTGGTCGCCTGCGGGATTGTGTAATACAATCTATCGTATGCGTATTTGAAAAACTTATTATTGTCTGTCCAGTTTGAAGCGGTAGTTAATTGGTCAAGACCATTATCTCCCCATCTGTTTTTCATATCATCTGCAGTGAAATCCTGTAGATTTACAAGCCCTCTGATGAAAGGAGATTCTCCTGCATCTGCACCGTCTATATCTGATTTCCCAGGTCCGTTAACACTGGATAGTGCAAAAGATGCATATAATCTAGATAGTAAACCTTCAACCGCATTTGGATCATTTGCTAACAGACCTTCTAAGGTAAAATCCACTTTTGGCGTGGTATCTAAGTCTCTCATACAAGAGTTGCTCACCATTGCAAAGAGGAATAAAAATGCTAAACTTTTAAGTGTTAGATTTTTCATTTTTTTTGTAATTATTAAAAGTTAAAATTAAAGCCAAGAGTGTAAACCCGTGGTCTTGGGTAAAAATTGTTGTCGATACCAGAATAGTTTTCTGGATCTTGTCCACTATACTTCGTCCAAGTATATACGTTATTTACCGACGCATAGATTCGTACATTCGCATTTTTTATGAAATTTTTAACTAAATACCCTAAGGATACGTTGTCAAGTTTCAAGAAAGTTGCGTCTTCTAAGAAATAATCTGAATAATACGAATTATCTGTATAGTTATTAAAAGGTGAAGTTGCAGTAGAGTTTAAGACATTATTCAAATTCTGACCATTTTGTGGTGCAGTATAACTGATAAAGCCTTGAACTAAATTTCTACTGTTGTAAACTAAACCTCCAATTTGTCCTCTGAAAGACGCATTCAAATCCCAATTTTTATAATTGGCTGTAGTACTGAATCCATAATTCCAGTTTGGTCTTAGTTGTCTGTAGTATCTGTCGTCATTTGTAATCTTACCATCACCGTTTCTGTCTACATAAACATCTGGTAAAAGTCTTCCTGTAGAATCGTAAACCTGCTGGAAAACCCACGCTGAATAAGGAGCCTGTCCTACCGTATTATAAGTTAACTTCACACCTGTTCCAATTGGTAAACCACCATTAACATCAACGATACTGGGAACGTTTTTCAAATCTGTAATTTTTCCTTCATTATAAGCAATATTCCCAGCAATATTCCAGGTAAAATCTTCTGTTTTTACAGGAATCACGTTCAGGTTAAATTCAACTCCTTTATTTTCTAAAGTTCCTACGTTATCTACGAACTGATTTGTTAAAGCCTGCCCTGGAGGAATGGGTACAAATGACAGTAAATCTGTTGTATTTCTTTTATAAACATCAATACTACCGGTAATTCGATCTTGCGGGAAGAACGAGAAATCTAAACCAGCATTATACGTTTCAGTAGTTTCCCAAACTAAATTAGGATTAAATGGCAATGCACTGTAAGTTCCGATTCCAGGAAAATATTGTGACGTACTACTACCAACCTGAAACAGTGGTCGTGAAGGATAAAATCCTGCAATACCTGTAATATTTGCCTGACCAGTCCTACCCCACCCTAAACGAAGTTTTAATTCTTTTACTTTAGCCGATTCTTTCAAAATATCTTCATTTATTTTCCAGGCAAATCCTACTGCCGGGAAATAACCCCATCTGTTACTCTTTAAATAAAGTGAAGTAGCATCAGCTCTTAAAGTAAACGTGAATAAATATTTGTTCGCAATATCAACATTAGATCTTCCGATGAATGACTGTAGATTTAATTCATTGAAATATCGGTTGTTCAAATTTAACTTATTTCCAGGTACCGAAGTTCTGATACCATCATCATTATAAGTATAATTATTTTTGTAACCGTCATTTCTAAAATTCTGATAAGAATAACCTCCCTGAATTAAGAAATGGGATATTAATCCAGTATATTTTTTCTCGTAAACTAAATAGGCATCTAAAGTCTGATTATTAATGGTTTGATGTTCAGAATAATCTTCTCCCGGATTAAATACAAAATCGTTTGGAGCAACCTTATTTTGCGGATTTTTATACGTTGCTAAGGCATTATTGCCATAAACAGTTTTGATATCCGATTTTGAAGCTTCTAAACCTAAATTAACGACTGCTCTAACATCAGGTAAAAAATGCAATTTATAATCGAACTCTATGTTACCCAAATATTTGTAGATTTCACTAGGTGCATTTCTTTGCTGAAGAATCGCTAAAGGATTGCTGGCTCCATTAATTTTATACTGTGCGCCATTCAAAACTAAATCCTGGTAATAACCACCAAAACGGTTGTAAGGATCTCCTGTTAAATTAGTTTGATTTAAGTAAACAGGTTTCGTAGGATCCATATTTAAAGCTCCACCAATCGATCCACCTTCATCAACAGCATTAAATTTAGAATAAATTCCTTTTAAACTAATGTCTACTTTTAAATGTTTATCGAAGAAAGTTGGCGATATATTTAAAGCCTCAGAATATCTTTCGTAGTCTGATGTTTTAATGGCTCCTTCTGTTCTGTTGTAACCAACTGATAGTCTAACAGGTACCGTTTTAAACAATCTACCCGAGATGCTTAAGTTATTATCGGTTGATACCGAAGTTCTGTAAATTTGTTTTTGCCAGTTCGTATCGTAAATCGTACCGGTAACATTTGGCTTCAAAATATTTCCACCTACTCCCAGTCTATATCGGTACTGAGGATAATAAGTAGTAATAAAATTGGTGAACTGTTCGGCGTTCATTACATCGATATACTTTGTAACGGTTCCAACCTGAACATTTGTATTGAAAGTAATTTTCAATTTTCCACCACCTCTTTTGGTTTTAATAATAATAACCCCGTTCGAAGCTCTGTTTCCGTAAATTGCGGTTGCAGTTGCATCTTTTAAAATAGCAAAAGACTCAATATCATTCGGGTTTAGTAAATTCAAGAAATTTCCAGAACCGGCAGAATTATTTGAATCCAAAGCAACACCATCAATAACAATTAATGGATTGTTAGAAGCGTTCAAAGAAGATCCACCTCTAATTCTAATATTAATCGGGGAATCAGGTGAACCACCATCACTCGTAATTCTTACACCCGGTGCTTTTCCTTTAATCAATTGATCTGCAGAAACAATTGCACCTTGGTTAAAATCTTTCTCCGTAACAGAGGTGATCGATCCAGTAAGATCAGATTTCTTCTGTTTTCCGTAACCAATCAAAACAACCTGCTCGATATCCGCTGTTTTCAGGGAGTCTTTGGCCTGTGCGTGTAACATCGTTCCGGCAAATAATAAGAAAGCCGGCGCAATTTTTAAAACTGTAGTATAGTTTCTCACAAAAATAAAATTTAAGGATTAATATTCATTAATAATTACTTCAATCAATAAAGCATTGCAATTTAAACAAAAAATCAATTATTATTAAATTAATATTAAAATTGTTAATTTTTTCTGATTAAAATCATATATTTAAAAGGTCATAAATGTTTAATTAATTGATATACAATGTTTTAAAAGTTCAATTTCTCATTTTGAGACTTTATGAATTTAACATTTAGTTAAACGATTGTTTAGCAAATTTGCAATCGTACACTTGAATTAAATTAAAGTAGAAGCAAAATTTGACAATAATCTAAAATTTAGGATTGCTTTCTTACTCCTCTATATGAACAGAAGTTCACAATAGAATTGAAGAATTGAAGGTTTAAGTCATTATCTTGATTTTTCATAATTGGAACCCCATTTAAATTTCACCTGTTCATCGTGATTTAGAAGTATTACCTATTAAAAATAGCGTTAAAAACTTTTGCAAAAGTCGTTAAACTAAACTCCGAATTTTGAATCAGATTCTCATAAATCAAGTTGATCTTTTTCTTGAATTCTGAACTATTATAAAGTTTAACTGAAAATAATGTTACAAAACCTTTATTTAATTTAATTACTTTCATTAATTTAGCATAACTAATTAAAAAAATAAAATCGATGAAAAATTCAGTTTTTTTGGTCTTTGCATTTTTTATAGTGATGTCATGCAAACCGATGCCTGTAGACGCGACTCCACCGCCACCTCCGCCGCAACCTTCTCCAGCAGTCGTAACGCCTGTTGTTGTTGATAATTTTGCTGCGAGCGCAGATCGCGGAGTTCTGATGAAAAATGGAACAGTAATGACCGTGCAAAATGGGGAATCAGTGCCAATGAGCAATGATATGACGCTGGAAAACGGAGATAAAGTGATGATGAATGGTGATGTAATTCATAAAGATGGTTCAAAAACAAAGATGCAGGAAGGAACAATGATTAATCAGAATGGAACCATGACGGACAAAAGTGTGAAAAAGGTCGACACCTCGAAGTGAGACAAACGAATCAAATAGATAAACCTTAAAAAAGTGTCTGCTAAAATTCCCAAACAAATCTGGGATTTAAGCAGACACTTTTAATTTTAAAACAGCAGAAAAAAATCAGTTCTTACACTGGTATTATTATGCTAAACGTAGTCCCTTTATTTTCTTCACATTCTACCAGCAATTCTCCATTGTGAGCTTTGGTGATAATATCATAGCTCATCGATAAACCCAAACCTGTGCCTTTTCCTGTGGGTTTTGTGGTAAAAAACGGCTGAAAAATTTTCTCCGCTATTTCTTTTGGGATCCCATTTCCGTTGTCTGAAACCTTGATGACAATTTTTTTATTTTCTTTCCTGGTCAAAACAGAAACAGTCGGTTCGTAATCTTTAATTCCTGATTTCGCTTTTTCATCGATGGCATAAAACGCATTCGTCAATAAATTTAAAATTACCCGACCAAAATCCTGCGGAATGATTTCTACTCTTCCGATGGTCTCATCATAATCAGTTTTGATCATAGCGTTGAAACTTTTCTCTTTGGCGCGCAACCCGTGGTATGACAATCTTAAATATTCATGACAGAGTGCGTTCAGATCTGTAAATTCTTTCACACCTTTTGAACTTCTTGAGTGTTGAAGCATACCTTTTACAATGGCATCTGCACGTTTGCCGTGGTGATTTATTTTTTCAAGATTTTGTTTGACATTCATGGCGATGGCTTTCGCTTCTTCAATATCACCTTTCCCTAATTCAGCATTCATTTCGTCTACCAGCTCTGCGCTGACTTCAGAAAAATTATTTACAAAATTTAAAGGATTTTGAATTTCATGTGCAATTCCAGCAGTTAATTCACCCAAACTGGCCATTTTTTCTGCTTGAATTAGTTGTTTTTGGGTTTCCTTTAAAGTTGATAAAGTGTGATTTAGTTCTTCATACGATTCAGCATTATCGATTGCAATCGCAGTATAAATGGCGATATTTCTCAGCATAAATAACTGGTATTCGGAGTAGGCATTTTCTTTGAAACTTTGAACCGTGATCACGCCCAACTTTTTACCTTTCACAATCAATGGCAGAAAAATAACAGAAACCGCCTGCAATCCTTTGTCCGGCATTTCGATTTCCTGTAAATGATTTTTATAATTTTTCGCCAGATTATGCTGGATAATTTCTTTACCTTCCTTGAAACATTTAGACCCAAAACGATTTTCATCATCTACAGAATTCGAATAAAATGGAAGCGGTTTGCCATTTTCATACGTACACGGAAACTCGAGGGTTTTTAACTGATCATTGTAAATACCAATACCAAAAACATTCGCATCCATCAACTTATTTACATTTTTATAAACCGTTCCAATTACTTTTTCGATGGATAAGGAAGAAGTGATTTTGCGACCAATATTATTAAGCAGTTCCACATTATCTTTTTGGTCAGAAAGTGCTTTGGCTTTTTCATCTATTTCCTGCTTTTGCACTTCCAACAGTTTATTTGCTTTCTGCTTCTGGCGATTATTCTTAAAAAGTAAATCGGCAACAGTGAAGATTAAAAGCAATAAACTTAGTGCTCCGATCAATAAATTTCTTTGTCCTTTTTTTTGCTCGTTCAAAACATTGATCTGTGCCTCTTTTTTATTTATATTATAAGTATACTGCTCAACGGCTGTGCGGTTGCGCACTTCGTCATTCATAATAGAATCCCGATATTTGATGTACAGTAAACGATTTTCGTAGGCATTTTTATAATCATTTTTCTTTGCGTAGGCTTCTGAAAGTGCAAGCGCATTGTCCCGTAGATTTTCTGTGCCGCCAGATTTTTTGGCCGAAGAAAAACCTAAATTGGCATAATAAACAGCCCGATCCGGATCACCATCTTTTAAATAAGCACGGGACAGAATTCCATAGATCCATTCTTCACCGCCTACATCATTTATTTGAGTTGCTCCCTTTAAAGCACTGTTCGCATATTGGAAAGCAAGTGGTAAATTATTCATTCTGGTATAAACATCTGCGAGATTGCTTTCATTAAGAGAGCTGTTGGTACCCAAAATTTTTCCGACCTCTAATCCTTTATTATAAGCTTTAATTGCTTCAGGATAATTTCCTGAAAGTCGGTATCGCTCTCCTAAGGCATTTTGAAGAAGATATTCATTGCCTAAATCTTTAAAGGTTTGATTTGCATTTTCTGCTTTGTTTAAATAAAGAAGCGCATTTTTTTGATCACCAATTTGCGCGTAAATATTTCCTAAACCGGTCCAACATATAATAAGACTTTTCGGATCATTCGCCAATTCGGCAAGATGAAGTGCTTTGAAATTATAATCGATCGCTTTCTCATAATCACTGAAAGCAGTTACGTAAGTATTCGCCAAAAGATATTTTGCGCGGGATTGCAAAATAAGATTTGATGATCTGGCTGCAACAGAATCAGCCTTTAGCAGGAACATTAATTTTTTTTGTAAATTATCATTGACCATCCCTTCAACGATAAAAATACTGGCTTTGAGTTCAGTATTTCTGGTTTTTTCTGAGATGACCGTCGCTTCCTTTAATAATCTTGAAAATTCTGCAGCATTCCCTTCTCTTCCTTTGACCAAAGCCAGGGAAACTAAAGCTTTTCCTTTTCCTTCAGGATAATTAATTTTATTCGAAATACTTACTGCTTCTGTGGCGAATTTGGACCGATCTTCGGGCATTACTGACAGATCAAAAGCCAACTCGTTAAGTTTATTCACCCGAAAGATATCCTCTTTCGCATGGTCATTCAATTCTTTTTTGAGCAGGTCAATCTGTAAGCTTTGTGCAGACATTATTGCACCCAGCGCAAATAGCGAGAATAGAAATAAATATTTTTTCATCATCAATGTTGTTGCTAACATTACATAAAACTACTAAAATGGATTTCAGAAGATTATTAATATTTAAGTGCTTTTATACGATTATTCCACCTTAATACAATATAAAATTACAATAAAAATAAACTAAACGACCATTCCTTATAAAAATATTAACGCACTAATTCCAAAATAAATAGATGAGCGCATTAAAAAAGACTCGCCACGACTATGATATAAAAAAAATAAGATCAAAGAACAACGATTTTTAATTAAGTCCTCAAACCCTTATCTTTGCAAAAATTAGAACGAAGAAATGTCAGACAGAAAATTAATTACCGCAGCTTTGCCTTATGCAAACGGTCCGGTTCATATTGGTCATTTAGCGGGAGTTTATATTCCGGCAGATGTTTACGCCAGATTCAACAGAAGATTAGGAAAAGACGTGGCTTTTATCTGCGGCTCCGATGAACACGGAATTCCGATCACGATTCGTGCCAAAAAAGAAGGCGTAACTCCACAAGATATCGTTGATAAATACCACGGGATCATCAAAAAATCTTTCGAAGATTTAGGGATTTCTTTTGATGAATATTCCAGAACAACTTCAAAAAGACATCACGATGTTAGTCAGGATTTTTTCAAGACGCTATATAATAAAGGAAAGTTTATCGAAGAAGTTTCAGAACAGTACTTTGATGAACAGGCCAATGAATTTCTTGCCGATCGTTATATCGTAGGAACTTGCCCGAATTGTGGTAACGAAAACGCGTACGGAGATCAGTGCGAAAAATGTGGTTCTACCCTTTCTCCTTCAGAATTAATCAATCCAAAATCAATGTTAAGCGGAAATGTTCCCATTTTAAAGGAAACCAAAAACTGGTACCTTCCTTTAAATGAATACGAAGATTTCTTGAATGAATGGATCATTGAAGGTCATAAAGACGACTGGAAACCGAATGTTTACGGACAGGTTAAATCGTGGTTGACCGACGGTTTGAAACCAAGAGCAATGACTCGCGACTTAAATTGGGGCGTTCCGGTTCCTCTTCCAAATGCAGAAGGAAAAGTACTTTACGTTTGGTTTGATGCGCCGATTGGCTATATTTCTTTCACCCAGGAATGGGCAGAAAAAAACGGAAAAGACTGGAAAGATTACTGGCAAAACGAAAATTCTGATTTGGTGCATTTCATTGGAAAAGACAATATCGTTTTCCACTGTATTATTTTCCCGGCGATGATGAAAGCACACGGCGATTATATTATGCCGACTAATGTTCCGGCTTTTGAATTTTTAAATTTAGAAAACGACAAGATCTCAACGTCCCGGAACTGGGCGGTTTGGGCTCACGAATATGTTCAGGAATTCCCGGGACAGCAAGATGTTTTGCGTTACTCACTTCTTTCTTCCGCGCCGGAAACCAAAGACAATAACTTTACTTGGAAAGATTTCCAGACCAAAAACAATTCAGAGTTGGTAGGAATTTTCGGGAACTTTATCAATAGAGTTGCCGTTCTGATCCACAAATATTACGACGGAGTTGTTCCAGCCGGAAATGAAAATGCCGATGAATTAAACGAAATTACAAAGGCGGCTACAGAAGTTGAAAATTTCTTAGAACATTACGAATTCAGAAATGCTTTGACTGCAATGATGAATTTAGCACGTTTCGGAAATCAATATCTTCAAATTGAAGAACCCTGGAAAACCATTAAAGACAATCCGGAAAAAGCTGCGGGATCCTTATTTGTTGCTGCACAGATTGCAGTTGGATTGGCGCAGATTTGCGAACCATTCCTTCCTTTCAGTGCAGAGAAATTACAGAAAATGTTTAATGTCTCTCAATTAACTTGGGAAGAGATTAAAAACGAAAAAATATTGATTAAAACCGGCCATTTAATTAATCCGGCAGAATTATTATTCTCTAAAATTGAAGATGAAACCATTGAATTTCAAATTCAAAAATTAGAGAACACGAAAGAATCCAATAAAAAAACCAATCCTAAAGCCAACCCGATGAAAGAAGAAATTCAATTTGATGATTTTACTAAAATTGACTTAAGAACTGCTACTATTTTGACCGCAGAAAAAGTAGAAAAAGCAGACAAACTATTAAAATTCTCAGTAGATACCGGAGTTGACGTAAGAACAGTTGTTTCTGGAGTTGCTGAAAGTTTCACGCCGGAAGAATGCGTTGGAAAACAAGTCATGATTTTATTAAATCTTGCACCGAGAAAAATCAGAGGGATCGAATCTCAGGGAATGTTGCTTTTGACCAACAATGCAGAAGGAAAATTAGTTTTTGTAACGCCAACCGAAACAGTAGAAAACGGTGTGGAGATTGGATAATATTTAATTCAAACCCTTCATAAAAAAAAGACCTGAAAATTAATTCAGGTCTTTTTTCGTTAATCTAGCCAGATAAGAATCTTCTTCCTGCAAAATTTTCTCAATCCTAAATCCGTTATTTTCCGCAGCTCGTTTAAAAGTTTCAAAATCCAGATAAAGCCATTTGATCGGTTTTTCGGTATCCAACTTATAGTGGATAAAATAATCGACTTCTCCGTAATAATGATCAGCCGGAACCATTACTCCAACATCTTCATCACGATCATACATGTACAAAATATCGGTCCCGTCAATTAAGATCTGTCCGTCATCGTTTAATAAAGAAGATAATTTCTCCAGATATATATCAATTTTATCTAAGCTTTCGAAAATCCCCGTTCCGTTCATCAAAAGCAAGATCGTATCGTAAGTTTGCCCCGAAAAATCCAGGATATTTGAACACAAAACATGTTGAACGCCTCTCAATTGGCAGACTTCTATAGATTTGGGAGAATTATCTAAAGCGAGAACTTCCAAATTCTTTTTTTGCAGATATAAACTGTGAGAACCGGCTCCTGCACCAATATCTAAAACCTTTCCTTTCGACAGTTCCAAAGCTTTTTGCTCGACTAAATTCATATCTTCAAAACCGCGAAAAAAATATTCTACGGGCAGTTCATCAATTTCTGAGATGGAAGTTTCCGTCAGCAGATCTTCAGCATTTTTGTCGTGATAAAAGTCCCAGATCGCTTTCCCCATCAAATCTTTCATTCTTAATAAATTTTTTCAAAAATAAGAAAATTCAAAACAATGTTATCGTTGTGAAATCATTGTGCACCAAATCAGAAATTGAAGCGATTTAAAATGAATTTAAAATAGCGTATTGAATTGAGGCAAAAATTTAATAATTTAGACCAATTATTACAACCATGAGAAAAATTGATCAACTCTTCGCAGAATATGCCGAAAGTCACCAAAACCACACCAACAAAACCATTCACTGGATTTGTGTTCCTCTTATATTCTGGTCTATTTTAGGATTTATTTCGCTTATTCCAGCGCCGCATTTTTTTCTTAAATATTTCGGAGCGATCAGTATTGTTTCCATAATTGCTTTGATTTTAGTCACTATTTTTTACATTAGATTATCCTGGCGAATTGGTTTGATCATGATTTTGATAATGCTGCTGATGGAACATCTGGTCTATTTCGTTAATGTCAAACTGCAGCATCAATCCTGGATTTTCTTTCTCGCAGTTTTCGTTTTATCCTGGATCGGACAATTTTACGGTCACAATATTGAAGGCAAAAAACCGAGTTTTCTAAAAGATCTACAGTTTCTCTTGATTGGACCGATTTGGTTATTGCATTTCCTACTCAAGAAAGCTGGAATTAAATATTAAAAACTTTAAAAGAGATCACAAAAAAACCGTTTCCTCAAAAATGAAGAAACGGTTTGATATTTTTAAAACTAATTTGCTAAGCGTTGAAGTGATTTTTTACTTCTTCTAAAAATTGCTCGCCACTCATTTTCTGATCAGTACCAAGTGTCACTTTTACATTTTTAAACTGAGGCGTTTCTGCAAGATGATTTTTAAACTGTTCTTGAATCGTTCCGGTACCTGTTAAATAAAGTTCTACCGTATTGGTAATCAAGTGTTCCAAATCTTTAAAATACTTTGCTGTGTTGGTCTGTTCAACGTTGTTTGCGTTTTTTTCGCTTGAATTTCCGTGTTGAACTTCACGTTTTACAGGATCGCAAAGGAAAAACATGAATGAGCTTTCGATATCATGATTTTTTACCACGATTGCACTTTCCGAATCCATCCAGATTCCTGCTAATTTTTTTTCTGACATAATAATTTATTTCAGCAGTATAATCAACTATGATGCAAAAGAGCTGTTAATGGTTGTTAAACTTTATTTTCCCAAAACAAATACGGCCGGAATTTTATGCAGTTCCGGTTTGTTTTTCTGCCATTCTTTAATGGTCAAAGTCTTGATGAATTCATTCTCAGGATCATTGATATTCCCCGCAATACAAAGCTTTATATGTGGCGAAAGAAACTTACAAAGATCTTCAAATAATGGATTATTGCGATACGGAGTTTCCATAAAAATTTGAGAATATCCTGTAGCATTCACTTGATTTTCAAGTGCTGTAATTTTAGATCTTCTTTCCGAACGGTCAATTGGCAAATACCCATGAAAGGTAAATTCCTGACCATTCAAACCACTGGAAATGAGCGCTAAAATAATCGAAGAAGGTCCATTAACAGGAATTACTTTTACGGAATTTTCGTGACACCATTTCACCATGACATTTCCCGGATCAGCGATACACGGGAGTCCAGCTTCTGATAACAAGCCGAAATCCTGTCCTTTGATCATCAACATCTGCGCTTCCTGTAGATCTTTTCTTTCAGAATATTTATCTAAAAGGAAAAGTTTCAGATCAGCTTGTTTTTTCTCGGGCGCAAAATATTTGATGACCTTTCGAGCCGTCTTTTCATTTTCCACAAAGAAATAATCGGTCTTTAAAATATATTCTTTAATCGATGGTGCAAAATAATCGAGGGGCGAGTTTTCAGATAAATAAGCTGGAATAAGGAATAACATGATTTTTTAGTATTTGAGATTTGAAGTACTTGAATGTTTGAGTTTTTGAGTTTTTGAGTTTAGAATTAAAATTTCTTATTTAAAAATTAATATTAAAACTTGGCTCTTTTTACTTTTTACCTGACTCTTTTAAAACGGACTCTTTTAGTTCTTCAGCAATCTTATCAGAAGCTTTATCGAGCATTTGATAGACCTTATCAAAATCTTCCATTTCACTCCAGAATGGATCCGGAACTTCTTGATCTCCTAAAATTAAGGAAACTTTTTGGCGTCCATTTTCATCCTTAGACAAAGCCAGTACATTTTTCAAATTGCTTTTATCCATTACATAAATGCGATCATAGATTTGAAAATCCTGTGGAACAAAAAGTCTGGATCGTTGATCAGAGATATCGATATTATATTTTTGGGCAGTCGAAACGGAGCGGTGATCCGGACTTTTCCCTGCATTATTCTCAAGTGTGCCTGCTGAATCTACTGTAAAATCATCGGGTAACTTTGATTTCAAAATCCCTTCCGCAAGCGGACTGCGACAAATATTACCGAGACAAACCATTAAAATTTTCATAAATAACTATTTTTACAAAGGTCGAAAATTAAAAATAAAAAAAAGGAATTTAAAAAAATCCCTTCTTATTATTTTGATATTTCACGAGCAAATTATTGTCTAATTTTTTCGCCTAATTCTTTTACGTATTTTTTCAGTTCCTTATCAATTTTCGAAACATCTTTGATCGTATCACAAGCGTACATAACGGTTGAGTGATCTTTTCCGCCCATTTCCTCACCGATTTTCGTAAAGGTTGCGTTGGTTAACTCTTTTGCAAAATACATCGCTAATTGTCTTGGTAAAGCAATTTCTCTTTTGCGTGTTTTGGATAAAAGCTGCTCTCTTTCAATCCCAAAATATTCACAAACAACATCCTGAATATAAGGAATATTGATTACTTTTTTCTGGTTCGCCGCGATCTTACTTATTGTTTCTTTCAACAATTCCAACGATAGGTCTGACTTATATATTGTCGAATAAGCGATGACTGAATTGATTACCCCGATCAATTCACGAACATTAGTTTTTACTTCCGATGCAAGGTAATCCAGCATATCTTCCGTTAAAACAATTCCGTCGCGGCTTAGTTTATCGATAATAATTCTTCTTCTCGTATCAAAATCCGGAGATTTTATTTCTGCGGAAAGTCCCCATTTGAATCGGGAAACAATTCTTTCCTGAATATCTAAAATATCAACAGGTGCTTTATCAGAAGTTAAAATAATCTGTTTTCCGTTTTGGTGCAGATAATCGAAAATGTGGAAGAAACTGTCCTGTGTCGATTTTTTTCCGGATAGAAACTGAATATCATCGATGATCAAAACATCAACCATCTGATAGAAATTCGCGAATTCTGTTTGTTTATGAGCTTTTGCAGCAGAAACGAATTGCTGAATAAATTTCTCGGAGGAAAGATAAAGAACTACTTTATCAGGATAAGAATTTTTAACTTCTAAACCAACTGCGTGTCCCAAATGCGTTTTACCAACTCCATAACCACCATGTAAAAACAGTGGATTAAATGCAGTGGCGCCCGGTCTTTTCGCAATTGATTTCGCTACAGTCGCCGCAAATTTATTACTTTCACCTTCAACATAATTATCAAAAGAAAAATCAGCTTTCAAATTAGAATCGATGTTCACTTTTTTCATTCCAGGAACAACAAAAGGATTGATCAGGTTTGCAGAAAATGAAGGTGGCAAAGTTTCCTGAATTTTTGGCGTAGGGATACTTTTCCCTTTAAAGTTGACGGTAATGGGTTTTTCCTGACCACTTGGTCTGTTTTCCATCACGGAATACCAAAGTTTTACGCCCTTTCCAATATTTTTTTTCAGCGCTGCAGAAAGCAAAGACAAATAATTATCTTCAATGTATTCTTTGTAAAAATCACTTGGGACCAGAAGCGTAAGATTATTGCTTACCAAAGAAACTGGCTGCACATTATCGAACAGTAAATCAAAAGAATTTTCTAGTTTTTTAAGATCTGTATTGTCTTCAGCGGCATTGAGATTATCTCTCATGAACTGTAGACAATTTTCCCAAATGAGAGTTAAATTTTCATTCATTTTCCTTGTGCAATTTTTCCTGAATTATTTAATTTTGGCAGGACAACAAATATCGAATTTTTAATTTTCTTAAAAAAATTTTTGTGCTATTGGTTATTTAAAAATATATTTGTATGATCAATTTTAAACTTCAATGATACACACAACCCACTCAATTAGAGTACGTTACGCAGAAACAGATCCCATGAAATATGTATACTACGGCATCTATGCACAATACTTCGAAGTTGCGAGAGTTGAGCTTTTTCGCACCTTAGGAATATCATACGATGAGATTGAAAATCAGGGAATTTGGCTGCCTGTTTCAGAGTACAGCATTAAGTATATGAAGCCTGCTTTGTATGATGAAATTCTCGAAATTCATACCTTCATCAAAAAAATTCCGGGAGTTCGGGTCGAGTTTGAATATGAAATTTATAACAGTTCTAAAGAGAAAATTACGGAAGCCAAAACAACACTTTTCTTTTTAGATTCCAGAACAAATAAAGTAGTAAAATGCCCGTCATTTTTAATGGAGTTCATCGAAAAAAACTGGCAGGAATAAATTATAACTCATTTCCCGCTTCAATTTCATAAGGTTCTTTGTTTTTTTCAAAAATTCGGGTGAGTTGATTTCCTTCGACCGTAATTTTTGACCCCACTTTTCGAATCCAGTTTCCTTCCCGAAGTCCGATCACCTTGGTGTCATTTTGCGTCAAAAATTCTTTGATCCGAGTTTCGCGGGTTTCGCCATTATGTTTCAAATCCGGATTTGCATCTAAATAATGCGGATTAATATTGAACGGTACCAAACCCATCGTATCAAAACTTGATGGATAAACGATCGGCATATCATTCGTCGTTTTCATATTGAGACCACCAATATTCGATCCTGCGCTGGAACCTAAATAAGGTTTTCCTTTTTCTACATTTTCCTTCAAAAGAGTCATTAAATTTTCTTCGTGTAAAGTTTTGACCAAAAGAAAAGTATTTCCGCCACCGGTGAAAAAACCTTGTGCTGAATTTATTGCGCCTATTTTATCCTCAAATTCATGAAGACCTTTCACTTTAATATTTAGTTTCGCAAAAAATGTTCTCGCTGTGTTTGTATAATCTTCGTGCGAAATTCCTCCCGGTCTTGCGAAAGGAATAAAAATGATCTCGTCAATTCCTGTGAAAAGTTCCGCTATTTCGTGTTGCAGATATTCAAAATAATTTCCGCCGAAAAGCGTTGAAGTTGATGCTAAAATAATATTCATTTGTAGAATTTTTATATCAGACAAAGATATTTAATATTTTTCCTCATCAAAGCCTGGTCAACTCACTTTTCAACATTAAAGATCATCACTTCTTAAAATAGACAATATCAATTATTATATTCGTAAAAAAATACATGATTTTTATCAATTACGCATTAATTTCTTAAATATTAACTTTTTTGAACTAAAACAGAAGTATATTTGCATAGAAATTAAAAACAAAAAAATATCAAGATGAATTATACAGTAGTAGGTTTGTTTCCAAACCAAAAATTCGCAAAAGAAATCTCAGAAGGAATCGAACAGTCAGGCATTAAAAATGAAGACTATATTATTTATACCACCAATAAAAACAGCTCCAAAGAAGATAAAAGAAACTTCTGGAAAAAACTTTTAGGTATTGATAAAACTCCGGCCAAAACTGAAGTTGAAAGTCTGATCACAAGTGTTGCAGTTCGAAATGAAGAAGAATTGAACACTATTAAAAAATCATTCGAAAAAAATGATGTTGTGAAAATCTATGAATTTCAAGACATGACGATCGAAGAAGCAAAAAATTTAGATTACGTAAAAAAAATTGTTGAATTGAGAGCAAAATCTCAAATCTATTCAATGCCTCAAATGTCTATTTCCCGTGGAGCAATCAGTGAAGGAATCAGCACCGAAGTCAGAGCGTAAAAGAAAAATATTTTCTGGATACTAAAATCTGTACTTTTTGTACAGATTTTTTTTTGTAGATCTGTTAATCCTTACTTATAAATTTTAGTGATAACCATCCAAAATTGAAAACTTTTCCAATCAAAATAAATAAAAAAATTATCTATGATAAAAAGCCTTTATCTCGAATGGCTTTTTTATTTTTGCTGGATGAAAATTGCTTTCCTCGGTCCACACGCAAGTTTCACGCAGTTGGCGTGTTCTCAAATTTTTCCTGATAACGATCTTGTTCCGCAGTCGAGCATTTTAGATTGCTTTAATGCGGTAAAAAATGGCGAGGCCGAAAAAGCAGTCGTTCCGCTCGAAAACTCTATTGAAGGAACCGTTTCTATGACTTTGGATTATCTCTACGATTTCGAAGATATTTTTATCGAAACTGAAGCGGTGATGCCGATCGCGCATCATTTAATGATTCATCCGACTAATGAAGATTTTGAGAAGATCATTTCTCATCCGCAAGCTTTGGCGCAAACTTTTCATTTCCGAAATGATCATTTTAAAAATATGGAAACGCAGGATTTTAGTTCTACTTCAGCTTCGGCAAAATTAGTCGCAGAAAATCCTCAGGAAAAATGGGCCGCGATCGCAAATTCTTACGCGGCGAAATTGTACGGTTTAAAAATCATCAATTCTAATATTCAGGATTTTGAACAGAATCACACCAAATTTATCGTCATCTCAAAGAAGAAAAATAATCTACAGTTAGATTTGCCTAAAACATCAGAGAAAACTTCTTTAATAATAACGCTTCCCGAAGATCACGCAGGAGGATTACATCAGGTTTTATCGGTTTTTGCGTGGCGAAAAATGAACTTGTCAAAAATTGAAAGCAGAACTTTGAAAACAGGATTAGGAAATTATTTTTTCTTTATTAATGTTGCTAATGAATGGCATTCAATTTTATCAGAAAACGCTTTGGAGGAATTAAGATCTTTTGGCGCGAATGTAAAATTTCTCGGACATTATAAGGAATATCTGCTGGAAGGTTAATTTACAATAACCTGAATTTTAAAGTTTATTTTTTCGAAAATTTTAAATTTTTTCCTTCTATTTTAATGATGTAAACGCCAGAATTCAAACTGGAAATATTAATAGAATTGGACGGTTTATAATTTCCTTTTTTAATTAATTTTCCATCCAACGCATAGATTTCGAAAGGTGTAATTTTTGAAATTCCTTTAAAGTTCAACTGATCTTTTACAGGATTTGGAAACAAAACAATCTCTTCTTTTACTTTAGAATCGGTCGCTAAAGCAGCATCAAAAACTACAGTCGAATTCTTTTCAATAATTTCATATTCCTTATTAAATTCTACGGTCGCAACCTGAAAATTCAAGGGTTTTGAAAAAGATTGACCATTCAAATTATTATCTAAAACCAGATCAGCAATTTCCCCATTCGTTCCGGTAATTGTAATTGGCAAAGGCAATTTGAAAAAACTTACTGAAGGATCACTTTGCGTTTGAGAAACCAAAAATTTAAGATCCTGATTTGCTACCGGCTGATTCCATTTAATGGTATAAGTTGGGTAACCTTCCCCATAAATCCAGTCATTAAAAAATTCTGTAAAATCTTTTCCTGTTGAAGTCAGAATCTGATTTTTGAAATCCTCTGTTTTTGCATATTTATAGATAAATGCCGGATTTGAAGTATAATCTTTCAACATTTGGTAAAAGATATCATCACCCAAAATCCATTTGATCATGCGCAACGTAAAACCGCCTTTTACATAGGTCAACCGTCCGCTGAAAACCGTAGCAATATTTCCCAAATCACTATCATTTACATAAATCTTTCCGTTCGGAAGGCTTGTAATCACATTAATCTGATTCGCTAAATGAGCCATAAATTCTGCGTGCGTCTTGATATTTTTCTCAAATATTACATGTTCTGCATAAGTGGCAAAACCTTCATTCAACCAGGCTTCATTCCAGGAACCACACGTAATTTTATCACCAAACCATTGATGGGAAAGTTCATGCGCAATCTCTGTTTTCCCGAAAGAACTCATGGAGGACATTGTTTGATGCTCCATGCAAGCTCCATTTACAGCAAATTCCATGTGACCGTATTTTTCATTTGAAAAAGGATATGGACCGAAATAATTTTCAAAAATCGTCATGCACTGCTTCGTCCATTCCAAATTATTTTGAATTGCAGGATTTGTACTCGTGTCAGGATATAAATAATTCACATACGGAAATGATGTATTTCCCATAACATCTGTGGTCTTCACAAATTCTCCTATGGAGAATGCAATCAAGTAAGCAGCGGTCGGATATTGGGTTCGCCAATATGTAACTTTTTTGTTGCCTGGAACTAAATTTTCAGACATTAATTTTCCGTTTGAGGCTACGCTGTAAAGTTCTGGCGTTGTAATTTTCATATCGAACCGATCAATTTTATCGTTCATACTTTGTTTCGTAGGGAACCAGTTTTGTGCGCCGTAAGGTTCAGATAATGTCGACATCACGGGACTTCCTGAATGGTTTCCCACATAAAAAGAAGTTCTGCCGGAATTATCGGGTACGCCTGAATATTTTACAGTCAAAGAATCCAACGTATTTGCGGGCAATGTTGTTGGGAAATCAATTTTTAATTCTTTCGTGGACAATTGCTGGAAATTTAAATTGGTTCCGTGATACAGAATTTCAGATACCGGAATTTGATCGGTGAAGTCAAAATAAATACTCGACATTGCTGAATTTGGTAAAAAATGAGAAGTTACCGAACCCGAAATCTGCAAAATTGCCGGATCTAAATTCACCTCCATTCTTTGGTATTTCAGATCATAATTTAAAGTGTTTGGATTCACATTAAAATTGATCATTTTTTCGTAATTCTTCAGTTCATTATCAACTAAAGTTTTGTTTTCAGAATAAGATTGAGAAAAAAGAGTTACCGAAAAAAGAGCAGTTAATATAAGGAGATATAATTTTTTCATGATCTAAAATTTAAATTAAAGATAAAAAAAACACCTGACAATCAATCAGATGTTTCTTAAATTTTAAAAATCAGAACTTTAATATTTGTCTTTCCACTTCTTTTTAAGTTCTTCAGCAATTTTATTTTCAGTGGTGTTTTTTCCAGGTTCGTAAAATTTAGTTCCTTTAATTTCATCCGGCAGAAATTCTAAATCAACAAAATTTCCTTCGTGTGAATGAGCGTAACCGTAATTTTTTCCATAATCTAAATCTTTCATTAATTTAGTCGGAGCGTTTCGTAAATGTAACGGAACCGGCAGATTTCCCGTCTTTTTCACAAAAGACATTGCTTCATTTATCGCCATATACGTAGAATTACTTTTCGGGGAAACCGCCAAATAAACGGCAGTTTCGCTTAAAATAATTCTCGCCTCAGGATTTCCGATAATATTGATAGCCTGAAAACAATTATTCGCCATGATCAACGCATTCGGATTCGCTAAACCAATATCTTCGGAAGCTAAAATCAACATTCTTCTCGCAATAAATTTAATATCTTCTCCACCAACCAACATTCGAGCTAACCAATAAACGGTGCCATTCGGATCTGAACCACGCATCGATTTGATGAACGCTGAAATAATATCATAATGCTGTTCGCCATTTTTATCGTAAAGCGCCATCGTTTCCTGCAAAACATCGAGCACATCTTGGTTAGCGATTTCTTTTTTATCAGAATTTTTAAATTGATTTAATACATTTTCAACCGAATTGATCAGTTTTCTCGCGTCACCACCGGAATACTGAATAAATGCTTCTTTGTCTTTTATTTTGAAGGAAGTATTTTCTAATTCGTTGTATTTTTTTAAGGTAATTTCCGCCAATTCTTCTAACTTTTTGAAAGTCAAAGATTTCAAAACATAAACCTGACTTCTCGATAAAAGTGCAGAAACAACTTCGAAACTGGGATTTTCTGTAGTTGCACCGATTAAAACGATCCAGCCTTTTTCTACGGCATGAAGCAGAGAGTCTTGCTGTGATTTATTAAAACGGTGAATTTCATCAATAAATAAAATGGGTGATTTCCCGGAAAAAAGGTTTTGTTTTTTGGCTTCATCGATGACTTCGCGAACATCTTTCACTCCTGATGAAACTGCAGAAAGTTTGAAAAATTTCCGACCCGATTTTTCAGAAATAATCTCGGCCAGAGTTGTTTTTCCCGTTCCTGGTGGTCCCCAAAGAATTAAGGAATTCAAAACATCATTCTCCAGCATTTTGCGAATGGTGCCGGTTTTCCCGGTTAAATGTTCCTGTCCCAAAACTTCATCTAAAGTTTGGGGGCGCATTTTTTCGGCAAGGGGACTATTAGAATTCAAGATAAATTATTGAGGGTTTGATGATGAGAAATGCTGTCAAAATAAGTTTAACGAGAAACTTAGAACAAATTTAAACTATTTCGTTATTTTTGCAACTGCATGTTCAATAAAATCATCACTTTTCCTTTGGTTGTCCTGATAAAAATTTATCAGTGGTTTATCTCACCATTACTCCCAGATCATTGCCGTTATGAACCAACCTGCTCCAGTTATATGGTAGAAGCACTCCGTATTCATGGGCCATTCAAAGGTTTATGGTTAGGATCAAAGAGGATTTCCAGATGTCATCCGTGGGGAGGCGAAGGTTATGATCCGGTTCCGCCGAAAAAAGATTAACAAAAAATTTTACCTTTAAATGATCAATTTTAATTTAAAGGATAATTTTTTAAATACTGAACGTGCGACTTTGAATATTAAATTTTTGAATTAAATTATATGCTGACTTTTTTATACTCAACTTGGGATCCTTCAACCGGAATACATTTAGGTCCTGTTACGCTACATTATTACAGTTTGATGTTTATTTTCGCCTTTGGTTTAGGATATATGATCATGACCAAAATTTACAAAATTGATAACGTCAACGTTAAATATGTAGAACCACTTTTCACCTGGACTTTGATCGGAACTATATTGGGAGCACGTTTAGGCCATGTTGTTTTTTATCAGCCAGAACTTTTCAGAGAAGATTTTTGGTCGGTGTTTTTGCCCATCCGAACCAAACCACATTTAGAATTCACAGGATTTTCCGGATTGGCAAGTCACGGAGCGACGATTGCTTTAATTTTCACGACACTCTATTATTCCTTCAAAATAATCCGTAAAAATCCTTTCTGGGTTTACGATAGAATTGGGATACCGGTTGCTTTGGGAGGCGCATTTGTAAGAATTGGGAACTTTTTTAACTCAGAAATTATTGGGAAAGCAGCTCCAGAAAATTCTCCGTTTGCAGTTTTATTCCCACAACAAAGTTCGGAATACGGTGCGATTGTTCCAAGATATCCCACTCAACTTTTTGAGGCGGCCGGATATGTTTTACTCTTTGTTTTATTATGGATTTTATACAGGTACACGAAGAAAAAATACCAGCAAGGTTGGCTGTTTGGACTGTTTTTCATCATTTTATGGGCAGTACGATTTTTCGTAGAATATTTAAAGGAACCACAAGGTGATGAATTCATTCATTTTGCAGGTCTAAATACGGGACAAATACTTTCAATTCCTTTTATGTTAGCTGGATTTGTAATCATGTTTACGTCGATAAACCGCATGATCACAGAAGAGGAAAACGAAAAACCCGATTAATCTTAATAAAAAATTCACTTAATCCTTTCAATAATTTTGAAAGGATTTTTTTATGCTAAAGATTTGAAGACATTTCCCAATTCATCAATCAAATCAGTAGGAAGCATTGCCTCTTTAGAAAATTTTTCTGCTGCGAGATCACCCGCTTTTCCATGAAGCCAAACTCCGAATATCGCAGCGTCTTTTGGTGAATAATTCTGCGCTAACAGTGAAGTGATGATTCCCAAAAGAGCATCGCCACTTCCTCCTTTTGCCATTCCCGAATTCCCGGTAATATTGTAATAAACGTGATTTTCCGGCGTAATGATCTGCGTGTGATGATCTTTTAAAACAATGTAAATTCCAAGTTCTGCCGCTTTTTTCCGCGCCAGGTCTAATCGTAAGAAAGAATTTTCTGTTTTGCCAAATAGTCTTTCAAACTCTTTTGGATGTGGGGTAATGATTGAATTTATTGGAATTTTTTTTAAAAATTGAGAATTTTTAGCAATAATGTTTAGTGCATCTGCATCTAAAACAAGTGGCATCTCATAACTTTTCAAAAAATCCATAAAGGCGGATTCCGTTTCAGGAGCTGTTCCTAAACTTGGTCCGATACCTACTACAGAATCATTTTCAATATCAAAATGATAATTAATATTTTCACCACCATCTTTAAATTTCGCCTCAGGACAAGTAGCTTGCAAAATTCCATATCCACATTTTGGCGCAATGATAAAAGTTAAACCACTGCCAGATTTTAGTGCAGATTTGGTTGCGAGAACCGCAGCTCCCATTTCACCGAAACTCCCTGCAATTATAGTAGTCTTGCCAAAAGTCCCTTTATTTGAAAACTCATTTCTTATTTTGTAAATACTATGAATCAATTTTTCCCCAATCACAAATTCAGTAGTTGGTTCTTTAGCAATAAATTCTTCACTCAAAGAAATATCTAAAAGATGAACTTTACCACAATAAATTCCGGTTTCAGGATGAAGAAATGTTTTTTTCCAAAACTGAAAACTTAATGTTTCATCAGCTTTAAAAATAACTGTATTGTCATTTATCATCTGATCAGCCGATAATCCAGATGGCATATCTATAGCAACTTTTGTGAGTTGCACTCCATTCAGAAAATTGATCAGATCGACTTCTTTCTTGTTAGCCTTCCGATTTAGACCTGTCCCAAAAAGGGCGTCAATGATAACTGCATTTTCTTTAAAATGGAAATTCTGAGTTTCATTGAAATCAACAATATCAATCCGAGCAATTTGTTTAATTTTCGTGAGATTGCTCATTGCATCTTTTGAAAAATTTTCATTTTCATTGATAAAAACCGTAATATCAAAACCTTTGTGATACATTATTCTGGCCAAAGCGAGTCCACCTCCACCATTATTACCATTTCCACAAAAAATATAAAAAATTTCTTTATCCTTAAAGTTATTTGAAATCCAGTTTACGCACGAATCAGCGACTCTCTGCATCAAATTTAAAGAATATACAGGTTCGTGCTTAATTGTGAACGTATCACAATTTTTAATTTGTTGTGCTGAAAATATTTTCACTTGAAATTCCTATTTGTGTTATTAAAATGTGATAATTAGAGAAAAAAACTTATTTCTTTTTCGTCAATAACTAAGCATTTAATTGACAATCAATTAAATAATAAAGAACTATGAATTTTGGATAAAAATACGTAATTAATTTAAATTACCTGTTAAAATAACATTAAGAAAGCCGAAAAATTAATGAATACAGATCACATTATTATCAAAGCTAAATCACTCGCAAAGGATTCTAATTTACATTATAAAAATTTTGCAGTATCTATTTCTTACAGTTGTTTGGATAAGAAAAATTTTCATTTTTATCATTTTTTGATGTTTAAATTTAGTGAAATATTTTTTTAAGCTTTTTTGTAAGCACTGAATAATAGAAACCAAATATTTTTCAAAAATTTTCTTACTTTTGTTTATTAACAATAAAAATATAAAGCTATGGGAATTGTACAGGATTTTAAAGCATTCGCCTTCAAAGGTAATGTGATTGATTTGGCAGTAGCAGTAATAATCGGAGCTGCATTTGGTAAGATCGTTTCATCACTGGTCGAAGATGTGATCACACCTCTATTACTCAATCCGGCACTAAAAGCGGCGGGTGCAGAAAATATTGCAAAACTTTCCTGGAATGGAGTCATGTATGGCAATTTCCTTTCTGCGATAATTAGTTTTCTTTGTATTGCGATCGTACTGTTTATGATCATCAAAGCAGCAGCTAAGATGCAGAAACCACCTGAAGTAGCAGCTGCAGCAGGACCAACTCAAGAACAACTTCTTGCTGAAATTAGAGATCTGTTGAAAAACAAGTAGATAATAATTTCCAGTATTAAAAAATAAAGACGCATTTTAAAATGCGTCTTTTGTATTTTTCAAAAATTTCAATTTCTAGTGAACCTGCAGAATACTACAAATTTGATCTGCTAATGAAAGTCCGATTCTGTCCTGCGCTTCCATCGTTGAGGCTCCTGTATGCGGGGTCATAGAAATTTTTGGATGATTCAATATTTCTTTCGAAGGAGTTGGTTCATTCAAAAATACATCTAATCCTGCGAAAGCAACTTTCCCAGAATTTAGAGCAGAAACCAAAGCTTCTTCATCAATTACTCCACCTCTGGAACAGTTCACTACGGCAACACCATCTTTCATCATCGCGAATTCTTTTTCCCCGATCATATATCCCTCTTTCTGCGCGGGAACGTGAAGCGTAATAAAATCTGCGTGTTTCAAAACTCCTTCAATCGATTCAGTTTCGATATCGACATTGATGAACTGATTATTATAAAATTTTACTTTTATACTTGCTCTTCCAACATTGCTGTCGGCTGCGATCACGCGCATTCCTAAACCAAGCGCCATTCTTGCAACCTCCTGTCCGATTCTTCCCATCCCGATAATACCGATGGTTTTACCGCGAAGTTCAATTCCTTTTTCATACGATTTTTTCAGTTTCGCAAATTCAGAATCGCCAACTACCGGCATTTTCCTGTTAGAATCCTGTAAAAATCTAGCACCCGTAAATAAGTGAGCGAAAACCAATTCTGCCACTGATTCCGAAGAAGCTGAAGGCGTGTTGATTACATGAATATTTTTCAAACGTGCATAATCCACGTCAATATTATCCATTCCTACTCCACCTCTGCCGATGATCTCAATACTCGGACAAGCATCGATCATTTCTGTACGAACCTGAGTTGCGCTTCTTACCAGAATCGTTTTAATTTTGTTTTCATTGATGTAATCGATCAAAAAATCCTGTGGAACTTTTTTCGTAATTACTTCAAAACCTTTTTCAGTTAAGGCATCAATTCCTGATTGATCTAAACCGTCGTTTGCTAATACCTTCATCTATTAATCTTCAAAAACTTCAATTGTTACCTTTTTTTCTACCATATCGGTAAATTTACCTTTGTATCGTGTTGCTTTTACCAGGTGATTATCAATCCAGTGATAATTTCCACCTCTCGGTTTTCCACAAAGAACACTGTGGTATTTAAAACCATGTTTATCGAGCCAGTCGATCGTGATCTGCTTCAAGTTTTCAGTTCGGGAAGTAAAATAGCAAATAATATGACCTTGATCGTACCATCTGTTAATAGTTTCCAGAGCATCGGGATAAGGAATACAATCCACCATTCTTTCCGGTTCCTCATTCGGAACATCGTCGGTAATCGTACCATCAATGTCAATCAAATAATTCTTGATATCACCCTTCAACATTGGACTCAGGTGGTCTTTATATTCTAATTCCATCACTTAAAAATTTAAGTTGCAAAATTACAACTTTTCGTTGATTCACAGCTGATTATCTTTTATTTTTAGAAATTTTTGGGCAATCCCCTCTCCATCGCTGATTTCCCACACCTCGGGTCGGGCTCTACGCTGCAATTCCTCGTCTTGTCTTTTCAGACAAGACTCCGGGATTTCCACTTCGATCCCTATTGCAGGAATTTGATATCAAAAAATATTTGAAAAAACAAGCAAATAAATTTTTTGTAAAAAGGATCTTAAAAGCATAAATTTCTCTTAAAAATTTTACTGCGTAACTTATAAAACTTATTTTTGTGTGATATGGAAGAACAAGTAGTTTTAGTGAACGAAAATGATGAAATTCTAGGCTTGATGGAAAAGATGCAGGCTCACGAAAATGGGATTCTGCACCGCGCTTTCTCGGTTTTTTTGTTTAATGAAAAAGGCGAAATGCTTTTACAAAAAAGAGCTGCCCATAAATACCATTCTCCAAATCAATGGACGAACGCTGTTTGCTCGCATCCCCGAAATAATGAAACGTATCTGGAAGGCGCACAACGTCGTATGAAAGAAGAACTCGGCATTGAAGCAGAGCTAAGTCCAAAATTTCATTTTGTTTATAAAGCAGATGTTGGTCAAAACTTGTGGGAACATGAGTTGGATCACGTATTTACAGGAGATTTTAATGGTGAAGTTCATATGAATCCAGAAGAAGTTTCGGAAGTTCGCTACATCTCCATGGAAAATTTAGAGCAAGAAATGATCGCTGATCCGGAAAATTTCACGGAATGGTTTAAGATCATTTTGAAGGAATATAAGGAACATTTGTAGATGAGTAATTGGTAATGAATAATGAGTAATTGAAAAACTCAAACATTCATATACTCAAATACTGAATCACATAAAATTCTTGAAGGAAAAACAAATATAATTCTAGCCCCGATTGCAGCGGCATCCTTTTTTTTGGAAGGGCAAAAGCGGAGGCAAAAAAAGATAGAGCGGAAAGCGGGTGAAGTCTTCGAAAAAAGCGGAATCTGATAGCTCCTAATAAAAAAAATAAATTAATAAAAATAAAAGATGAATAAGACGGCTTTGTACGATAAACACGTTTCTTTGGGTGCTAAAATGGTGCCTTTTGCAGGTTTCGATATGCCTGTGCAATATTCCGGCGTTACTGAAGAGCATTTCGCAGTTCGGGAAAAAGTAGGGATTTTTGATGTTTCCCACATGGGTCAGTTTTTTGTAGAAGGTCCTTCTGCAAAGGATTTGCTTCAATTTGTCGGAACAAATAATGTAGATGCTCTGGAAAATGGAAAAGCGCAGTACACGTGTTTGCCGAATGGAAATGGTGGAATTGTAGATGACCTGATCGTATATAAAATGACCGACGAAAAATATTTTGTGGTTGTAAATGCTTCTAACATTGAGAAAGACTGGAATCACATATCAAAACACAATGAAAAATTCCGAGCCAAATTAACGAATGCTTCAGATGATATGTCGCTCATCGCAATTCAAGGTCCGAAAGCGACGGAAACTTTGCAAAAACTGACCGATATTGATCTTTCTGAGATTCCTTATTATCATTTTACAGAAGGAAAAATTGCAGGTTGTGAAGACGTGATCATTTCCAACACAGGTTATACGGGAAGTGGTGGTTTTGAAATTTATTTTAAGAACGAAAACGCTGTAAAAATCTGGGAAGCGATTACTGAAGCAGGTCAAGAATTCGGCTTAATTCCTTGTGGATTGGCTTCCAGAGACACTTTGCGTTTGGAAAAAGGATTCTGTTTGTACGGAAATGATATCGATGACACGACTTCTCCGCTTGAAGCAGGATTGGGTTGGATCACGAAATTTGATAAAAATTTTGTAGATAAAGAACGTTTCGCGAAAGAAAAAGAAGAGGGAATCACGAGAAAATTAGTGGGTTTTGAAATGCAGGAAAAAGCGATTCCAAGACACGATTATTTGGTGGTTGATGCGGAAGGAAATGAAATTGGAAAAGTAACATCGGGAACAATGAGTCCGATGCGAAAAATCGGAATTGGTTTGGCATACGTTGCGAGACCACACTTCACTGTAGGTTCTGAGATTTTTATTCAGATCAGAAATAAAAATATTCCGGCGAAAGTGGTGAAAACTCCCTTTGTATAAAGCAAAACTTAAAAAGGTTAGAAAGCAGATGAAGATTTCATCTGCTTTTTTGTGTGGCACCATTTTCGCAGTCTTTGTATTACACTTAAAATTTTACAATTATGTCTTTTATTAACAGAAGTATCGCAGGTTTAGCAGGTTCTTTGGCATTGACCGGAGTTCACCAATTATTTAAAAAATGCATGAAAGGTTCGCCCAATCTTGATCAGGTTGGAGAAGTTGCACTCGAAAAATCATTGGGAGAAGTTGATGTGAAATTGTCGGATGAAGAAGAAGTTTACGCTGCAGCAATGGGCGGAAATATAATATCTAACGCACTTTTATTTTCAACTTTAGCAACAACCACCAATACGACCCAAATTATTACGAAAACATTAGGAACAGGATTATTGGGCGCTGCAGGAACAATTGGTTTGGCAGATCAAATTTTAGGAAATAATAAAGCCACCGACACGGACCAGAAAAAATGGATGACCACAGGTTATTATCTTCTCGGAGCCATTGTCAGCATCAGCGTTTATAATTTATTAGAACGCCGAACTAAAAAATAAAAAGTAAATCCCGTCAATATTGGCGGGATTTATTTTTAGGGTAAATGTTGGAAACAGAAATTGTTGCCGATGCTCGTAAAGTGCTTTCAACGCGTTCCACTTTTAGTTATTCCATGACAGCGATTTTTCGTGCTTTCTCCAGATGTTTTTTTTGGTGATGCTGCAATGCCATAAGTCGATGTAAAGGGTGGCCTGCAAATTTTACAGGGAGAAAGTCCATCTTTCATCGCATTCTCAACAGTTGATTTTGAGGAGACATTTTTTACCATTCTACAATTCGAGAGATGATATTTCTGTCCGGATGAAGTTCTGTAAACCGTTTGTGCAGACAGGTTTAGAGAAAGAAATAATATAAAAATAAATTTTATCATTCCTTTCCAAAAAAGTGTTGCAAATTCTCGATATTCTTCTTTTCATTTCCGACGAAAATTTCTTTATCAGTCAGGAAAACCGGACGTTTTAGAAAAGAATAATGCTCGAGCAGTAATCTTTTAAAATCATCTTCTTTCAAAGATTTCATGTCGATATTTTGCGCTTTTATTTGAGTTGATCTCCGGCTGAAAAGCGCTTCGTAGGAATTGGTCTTCGCATACATTGCAACCAGTTCTTCTTCCGTTATCGCTTTGCTTTTAATTTCCCGAAATTCCCAGTCTGTCAGATCAAATTGGTTGAGAATTTTCGTGCAGGTTCCGCAGGTTTTTAGATAGAAGACTTTTTTCATAATTCAAATTTACCAATTTATTTTAGAGATAAAATCATCTTCATTTATATTGAAGATAAATTATATCATTTATTAGAGCACAAAAATCACATAAGTTGAATTTTCTGAAGTAGTTCAGAAAACAAAAAAAGCGGTGTCTGTATTTTTTTGCCGGCGCAAATCTTATATCCCTTAATTCATCTACTGATTATTAATGGCGGTATTTCAAATTAGGTTTAGTTCAAAATAAAAGGAGAGAAATTTTTAGTAAAAAGAATAAAAACAGATATTTGTCCTACTCAAACTTTAAATAATGCAAAACAAAACAGTTTTTCAGTTCATTTCTGAACCAAGCGACGTCAATTATGGGGGGAATGTTCATGGTGGAAGTGTAATGAAATGGATCGATCAGGCGGGTTATGCGTGTGGAAGTTCCTGGAGTTCCAGCTATTGCGTTACGGTTTATGTAGGTGGAATTCGGTTTTATTCGCCCATCAAAATCGGTCACATTGTAAAGGTTGAAGCGGAGGTCATCTACACGGGGAAAACGAGTATGCATATCGCCATTAATGTTTTTTCACGCAATATCAAACGAAAAGATTTCGAAAAGAAAACGCATTGTATCATTGTATTTGTAGCGGTTGATGACGAAGGTAATTCTGTAGAAGTTCCGAAATTTAATCCGGTCACAGAACAGGAAAAACAAATGGAACACTATGCGATCAAACTCATGGATCTTCGGAAAAAAATAGAGGATGAAATGAAACCGTTCATGTAAAAAATAGCATAATAAATTTTAAATCTAAATAAACTCTCAATGAAAAGAAAAATTCTATCAGTGACCACTTTGGCGATCCTTTGTCAGATAAATGCGCAAATCTTTAACAGTGGATTCGAGAACAATAACGGACCTCCAATTTCTTCCTATACAAAAATTAATGCTGACGGAAATATGGTTGCATCTTATGCCCCGGTTCAGGAATTTAATACCGAAGCTTGGATTCAGTTTTATGACGGTTTCGATAATAAAATTGCCTTTAGTACTTCTTCTTATGATCCCCCAGGAACTTCGAATGACTGGTTGATTACGCCTTCCATCACTATTCCAGCGGTTGGTAATCCTACGCTTTACTGGAAAGCAAAATCTTATGATTTTGATTTTACCGATTCTTACAGTATTAAGGTTTCTGAAACCGACAATCAAATGGCGAGTTTCACCACAACTTTACTACATGTTACTGGTGAACAAGCATACGATTTCAATGCACGAAGCCTTGATTTGTCTGCTTATAAAGGCAAAACAATTCATTTGGCTTTTATAAATGATACAACAGATGGCTATTTTTTAGCATTAGATGATTTGTATATCAGCAATTCTGAAAACTGTATGATGCCCGATTTATCAGCTTTCACTTCCTCGAACTTAACCGAAAAAAGTTTCACTGCTAATTGGGGAGCAACTTCTGGAATTAGTTCTGTTGACACCGGACTCACCAATTTCGTAACTCCCGTTTCATCCACAGGAATTCAAACTGCAACCACCAAAAATTACGATAATTTGCAATCAGGAACACGTTATCAATTTTTCCTTAAAAATGCAGATTGTGGTTCAGGTTGGGCAGGACCGAAATCTGTCTTTACTGCAGCGCTTCTTCCCTATTCTTATGATTTTGAATATACCGATGAAAATTATGGTGAGTATGATTCCGACGGTTGGACTTCCGGAACTTGGATCAATGGAAGCGGATCGGCACAAACCGGAGATGGATATGTCTTTAATAATACCAGTAAAACTTCCGCAAAAAACGACTGGATTTTTTCATATCCGATCAAAATGCAAAACGGTGAAAAAGTAGAAGTCAAGTATTTTGCAGAGATGGGAAGCGCAACTGCTTCTCCTGCAACTTTAAAAGTGAGTGTTGCTTCTTCACCAAATAAAGAATCGATTACTCAGGAACTAAGTTCCAATTCGATCAGCGGAAATACTTACACCGAATATACCTCATCTTTTACAGCGCCTGCGGAAGGTGTATATTATTTTGGATTTGGAAATGTGACTGCTCCTGTTGCGAACAATTCCTCCTTGAGAATTGATAATATCCGTTTTAACGCGATCAACCTTGGTGTTTCTAATGTTGCTAAAAATCAAATTAAAGTTTATCCTAATCCGGTAAAAGATATTTTACATCTGCAATCATCAGAAAATATTAAGAAAGCAGAAGTTTACAGCATTGATGGAAAACTAATTTCTACAGAATTAAATACAAAAATGCTTAATTTTTCAAAAATTCAGAAAGGTATTTATCTTGTAAAAATTTACACGAAATCTGGAGTTCAGACTCAGAAAATTATTAAATAATTTATTCTTTTTAATTTTAAAAATCCGTTTCAATCTTTTTTGAAACGGATTTTATATTTAAAAAATACAAAAGTTTGTCAATGAAATTTTGTTCCTTAAATTCAACGATATCTCTTGATCAGTTTATAAATTTCGAACCACAGCACAGACAAGATCGCGGCAGAAGCGGCAGTTAAGATTTGTTCAACATTTAGAGAGGTCAGTTTGAAAAAATTTGAAACTGGCGCGATATAAAGCATTACACCCAAAATAAATATTGTCAAAAAAGTGATGATGACCAGAAGAATATTTTTATTCCTGAAACTTTCAAACATCGAATAATAGAAAGAGCGATTGGCTAAACTCAGTAAAATATTGGCGAAAATTAAAGTGGTAAAAACCATTGTTCTCGTTAGTTCTTCATTGCCGCCACTTCTGTAAGTCAGCTGGTAAATAAATAAAACACCTGCAGTAATCATCAATCCCTGAATTATACTTAAAATCAATTCGCGCCAGGTGAGAAAGGTTTCTGTGATCGGCCGTGGTTTCTGTAACATGGTGTTTTTTTCCATCGGTTCGTTTTCGTAGACGATCGAACATGTTGGACCCATTACCAATTCTAAAAAGATGACGTGAACCGGCGTAAAAATTTGTGGAAAAGCCCACCCTAAAAACAAGGGTAAAGAAACCGTCAGAATTATTGGAATGTGAATGGAAATGATATATTGAACGGCTTTTTTAATGTTGGTATAAATTCTTCGTCCGGCTGCAATGGCGATGACAAGTTTACCCAAATCGTCGTTCGTCAAAACAACCGATGCTGCAGCTTTTGCGATCTCAGTACCTTTTTCTCCCATCGCGACTCCAATGTGTGCTGCTTTTAATGCAGGTCCATCATTTACGCCGTCTCCGATCATGGCGACAATTTCTCCGTTTTGTTTCAGAGCTTCAACGACGCGCAATTTTGCTTCCGGAAACATTCTCGTAAACAGAACTTTTTCGTTCGCAATTTTCATCAATTCTGCTTCCGGAAGATTTGCAATTTCATCACCATTAACAGGATTTGAAGCGTTCGGAATTCCAGCCTGAATGGCGATACTTTCTGTCGTTTGGGCATTATCACCCGTGATGACTTTAATTTTTATTCCGGCCAACTCTATTTGTTTGAAAACATTCTGAATATCTTTTTTCGGTGGATCATAAAACACGACCAATCCTAGAAATTCAAAAGAAATTTCCTGTTGTCTTAAAGGAAAATCATCTCCTTTAAAATTAGATTTTGCCACGCCTAAAAGTCGATAACCTTCTTTGCCAAAAATTTCCATCTCTTGTCGGATCGCAGATTTTTGAATTTCTGAAAGGTTGCAAACAGTGATAATTGCTTCAGGTGCACCTTTTGCAGCGACGATTCTTTCGCCTTCATTATTTTTAAAAAGATGCGTCATCATGGGTGGTTTACCGTCTAATGGATATTCATGAAACATTTTATAATGAGGTCGCAAATCCTCTTTTTGAGTTTCCGTATAAACTTGATGGAGTGTTTTTTCCATCGGATCAAAAGGAACGGGTTCACTACTCCACATCGCATATTGGATGACTTCTGAAACCGATTGATCATTAAATTCTTTATCATTGAAAACACGTTCAGATTTAAAATCATAAACCGCTTTCAAATGCATTGAATTTTCTGTAATCGTTCCGGTTTTGTCGGTACAGATGACGGTCGTGCTTCCAAGAGTTTCTACGATGCTGCTTTTTTTAATGATAATTCCTTCCCGCATGAGTTTCCAGGCTCCAAGTGCCATGAAAGTCGTAAAAGCAACCGGGATTTCTTCAGGTAGAATCGACATTGCTAAGGTCAATCCATTAAGTAAAGAGTCTACAATATTTCTGGTGTGATAGTAATTTACGGCACAAACCAAAAGGAAAACTGAAATCCCGATGATCGCCATATATTTTAGGAAGCGTTCGATCTGAATTTGCAGCGGCGATTTCTCCTCCTTAATGTTGAGAATCGATTCTCCGATTTTTCCCAGTTTCGTTTCCTTTCCGATTTTTTGCACTTCAAAAACAGCTAAACCAGAAACGGTTGAAGTTCCGCTATAAACCTGTTTATCTTCCGATTTATGATCTTTAAAAACAGAAAAACTTTCGCCGGTCAAAGACGATTCATTGACTGAAAAATCATTGCTGTGAAGGATCACTCCATCGGCATTGATCATTTTACCTTCCTCTGTAACGCATAGATCACCAACTGCAATTTCATGCGTCGGAATTTCTAAAATCTTATTATTTCTAATCACTTTACTTAAAGGTTCATTGAGTTTTTCTAAAGCTTCCAGCGCTTTTTTACTTCGGTTATCCTGATAAAAGGAAATCCCCGAAACCAGAACAATGGCGAGTAACATGAAAAGTGCTTCGCCGTAATTGCCGACTATCAAATAAATAATGGCGATAATAATCAAAAGAAGGAGCATCGGCTCTTTGAAAATATCAATCAACAGTTTGAGCCAACTTCCTTTCTCCGCTTCCTTCAACTGGTTAAAACCAAATTTTTCGCGCGAACGTTGAAGTTCAGCTTCAGTGAGGCCTTTTAAATGTTCGGGAATATTGAAATCCATAAATTAATATTTAGTGAAATAAAGATAGTGAAAATGCGATGACAGCACTTGTTTTAATCTTATAATTCCGGTTTTTTATTTATATTTGTTAAGTTTTTTTTAAGAAAATTTTAAGATACCTTTAACGTATCCGCTTTTACCCAAAATACAATTGATGCAGAAATTTTACCTTTTACTTGTACTCTCCTTTTTTCAAAATATTTACTCTCAAACCAAGCCTTCTGATACTACAAACTACCTTCGAAATGGCATGTTTGAAAATGCTGCAGGTAAAATAATTACCAGCAACAGCGAGAAAATAAAATTCACACAGGAAAGAAACCGCAAGGTTGAACTTGAAAAAAAAGGCATGCACAAAGCCACGCAAACCGCAGTAGAAATGTGTACGAATGGTGGTTTTGAACAGGTTGAAAGCATAAATGGCTCCAATTATATTAAAAATTTCCTTTATAATATCGGTGATCCCCCTGGACCAACGCAGTGTAAATCGATTTCGAATACGGGCGACACTTCAATTCCACAATACAGTCCCACGAATACATCGGTGATGGCGACTTCGGTTCCGGCGAATTTGATCGATAAATTCATGGGCGACATCAAAGCCTTTGATCAATATGCTTTAAAATTAAATTTTGAAAACTCAAGCACGTACGGATCTATTGCGCAGGGAAAAAGATTTAAAACCAATAACGAAAACTTTTTAAAATTCAACTACAAAGCTGTACTACAGTCGGTTTACGATTCCAGTCACACTGATAATCAACCCTTTTTCAAGGCAAGGATCCTTAATAAAAATAATCAGGTTGTAAGTGAATTCTGTTTAGTGGGCGATGAGAAAAACTGTATTTTCACGAAAGTTCCGCAAGGTGGTTATGGTTATGTAACTCTGTACACCGCGAACTGGCAATCAGGGATTTTGGATATTTCTTCTATCCCAAATAATGAAGAATTCACGGTAGAGTTCATGGCGTCCCGATGCGGTTTGGGCGGACATTTTGGTTACGCCTATGTCGATGACATCTGTGTTCTGCACTCTAATGAGAGTTTTGTAGGATCAGTTACTTTGGACCCTTTGTATGCGGTTTGTCCTACTCTTCCAATTAGTGTTTGCGGAAATTATACCCTGCCAAATTCTGGAGGGATTACAGCTTCTTTAAAAAAATTGACCTTAAAAGTATACGGCGCAACGGGAAATGTTGTTTATACCACGACGACTCCTTCCTCTTTGGATACCGTGAATAATAAATTTTGTTTTTCCCTTTTAGCGCAGAATTTCCCGGATATTTTGAGCGGAAATTATAATGTGGGTGTTACCGCAGATTTTGATGTCGCAGCCGGAACCGGCGGAGGTTGTGGAAGCAGCGGCAATACTTCGATATTTGCTTCAGCCAACGATCCTGATGCGAACGATGGTTGGGATATCAGTTTTCTGAACTGTTATTCAGGCTGTACTTTGAATGTGAATACTGCAAAAATTTCAAAATGTGATACGAACCATGATGGTTTCGAAGATTTTAATCTGACCAGTTTTGATGCGCAAATTGTGAGTTCGGTTTCCGGCCTTACTTTTACTTATTTCAAAGATTATAACAGCGCCTTTAATAATACCAATCCGATCTCTAATTTCACCAGTTATAATTCCGGTTCTGCCGTAATTTATATCCGAGTCTGGAGAGATGCAGGCTGTTATAAGATCATTCCGGTTAATGTAGAAGTAAAAAATCCGACGGCGAACATTTCGGGAATATTGAATGTCTGTTCCGGAAGTACCGATCTGAAAGCTTCTTCTGGCGCAACTTATTTGTGGAGCACGGGAGAAACTACGCAAATAATCACGGTAACAAATATTGGAATTTATACGGTTACAGTGACCGATAGTTTCGGATGTTCCAGCCTCGCAACGGTCTCCATTGAACCAAGCCAGACTGCAGTGACGCCAACTTTAGAAATCACGCAGCCTTCCTGTTTTGTTTCCAGCGGTACCATAAAAGTAATTTCTCCTGCATCTGAATATAGTTTTAATAATGGCGTAACTTGGGTCACCAATCCTATAAAAACCGGACTTTATCCCGGAAACTATGAGGTGTTGATCAAAACTGCGAAAGGATGTACTTCTTACGCTCAGTCGGTTACCATTGTTCCGGCTCTGACTGCTTATCCCAATTATAATGCGACACAACCGAAATTTTGTGGAGATACAGGAAGTATTACCATTACCACCAGTTCGGCTTTTTACAGTTTTGACAATGGAATAACCTGGATCACGAATTCTACTTTGGATCTTTTACAGCCAGGAACCTATACGATAAGAACCAAAGATATTGCAGGCTGCATTTCAAATCCAGCAGTAATTTTAATATCGAGTACAACATTAGGGAATCCTGATTTTACGGTGAAAAGTCCTGCTTGTACGGTTCCGGGAAGCATTACGATCAATACGCCCTCAGATTTTTACACTTTCGATGGCGGCCAAACGTGGGTGACTACAAATGTCTTATCGAATGTTTTATCCGGTAATTTTTCGGTCGGTATTAAAAGCAACTTAGGATGTACGTCTTACTTTCAGAGTATTTATATACAACCTTTTCAGAACACTTCTCCAGATTATGAAGTTATACAGCCGACCTGCGGCGAAACGGGTACGATCTATATTAAAACAGAAGCTGATTTCTACAGTTTCGATAATGGCGCTACCTGGTCAACAAGCAATACGAAAGATTTGCCTGCCGGGACTTACGGTATCAAATTGAAAAATGCAGCGGGTTGTCAATCGTTGTCTGCAGCGGTTTATTTATATCCACCGAAGCTTGATTATCCTTTCACTTCGATCGTTCAGCCGACCTGCGGAAATAATGGAAGCATCACCATCAACACGGTCTCAGATTTTTACAGTTTTGATAATGGCGCCACTTGGGTAACCACGAATACCAAAAGTTTACCTGCCGGCAATTATCAGATCATGATCAAAAACGCTCTAGGCTGCACCTCGAATGCGCAAAGTATTTATCTGTCTGAAACAAAACTTCCCGTTCCATCAGTAACTATCACTCAACCTACCTGTAGTACAAAAGGCACGATCACCATTAATACAGCTGCTAGTTTTTACAGTATTAATGGCGGTGTAAACTGGTATACCACAAATGTTTTCACCAATCTGGCAAGTTCTAGTTACAATGTGATGATCAAAAACAGTCAGAATTGCTTATCTGAAGCCAATTACGTCTATTTCAATCAGATCTACCTTGATGATCCTACGTACACTGCGGTCAATCCAAGTTGTGGGAATATTGGGAATATTACTTTCACTTCTGCTGCAGACGGATACAGTATTGATGGAGGATACACGTGGTCCACAAATCCAGTCTTTGATAATCTACCGGCGGGAAGTTATTACCTCGTCGTAAAAAATAATGCGAACTGTAAATCGAACAGCATTTCTGTTTACATGAATACGACGAATCTCGCCAGTCCCACAGTGAATATCGTGCAACCAGTCTGCGGTACAAAAGGAACCATAACGGTGACAAGCGTGGCAACTTCCTATAGTTTTGATGGTGGTTATACCTGGACAACTTCACCAATTTTGAATAATGTTTCGCCGGGATATTACAGTGTTATGGTGAAATCTGGTACCTGTACTTCTAATACAACTTCTGTAAATATTGTAGCATTTTTACTTCCAAATCCTACTTATACCTTTACACAGCCAATTTGCGGAGTTGGTGGAACGATTTCAATCACAACATCTGCGACTCAGTATAGTATAAATGGCGGACAAACCTGGAGTTCGTCCCCGAATTTTACCAATCTTGCGGATGGATACTACAATCTCATGGTTCAAAATGCGCAGGGATGTAAATCTAACTCCTATAGCGTTTCTGTGGGTTTAACTAAATTCTATCTACCACAACCCGATGTTCTGATCATTCAGCCGACCTGTGCTAATAAAGGAAGCATTAAAATTACAACACCGGCTACTTCTTATAGTTTTGATGGTGGGCAAACATGGAGTGCCGTTAATGAATTGACCAACCTAACATCAGGTTCATTCAGGATCGTCGTTAAAAATGCACAGGGATGTACTTCGAATCCTTATGATATGAGTGTTTATATCAACACCTTTTATTTACCGCGTCCTTTAATAAAAGTAATTCAGCCAACCTGTGGAAATTTTGGAAGCATTACTGTTGTTTCACAAGCCGCCCAATATTCATTTGACAACGGCGTAACCTGGAGCACAAATCCGGTTCTGCTGAATCCGACACCCGGATATTTTACGATCTTAATCAAAAATGCTGCGGGCTGTATTTCGCAGGGAACTTCGGCTTCCATCAGCAAATTTTATCTGAATCAACCGAGTGTAACTACTATTCAACCAACCTGTACAAGTCCGAAAGGAAGTATTTTCATCAATACGATTGCAGATCTGTACAGTTTTGATAACGGCGTCACCTGGACCACAAATCCAGTGAAAAATAACGTGAATTCCGGCAATTACAACATTTTGATTAAGAATTCTTTCGGCTGTATCTCGCAAAGTTCTTACGTTTTTATTTACGCAGCACCAGCAATTCCTGCGACACCTGTGGTCACTATAAAACAACCAACTGCTTGCGATGCGACCGACGGAAGCATCACCATCACTACTTCTGCAGCGAGTTACACCTTTAACGACGGCGCGACCTGGACCACTAATCCAGTAAAGAAAAATATTGGAGCAGGAACTTATATTGTAAGAATTAAAACCAGTAGCGCAAGTTGCGAATCTACGTCGGTTGCGGTCACTTTAAACTCAGGAATTAATATTGCAGCTCCCGCAGTTTCGATCGTACAACCAACCTGCAGTGTTTCTACAGGTTCAATTACGGTAACAACAAATGCAGCGACCTACAGTTTCGATGACGGACTAACCTTCGTTTATGCAGACACCAAAAGCGGCTTGATTCCCGGAACCTACAAAATCAAAATTAAAAATGCAGCGGGTTGTATTTCAGATGCAATTGTTGCAACCGTAACTACTCCGGCTCCATTGCCTGCTCCTGCATTTTCTATTGTGCAGCCGAATTGTACTAATTCGTTGGGTTCCATCCAGATCACAACTTCAGCTGCGGAATATAGTTTCGATAACGGAATTAGCTATGTTCTTACAAGCATAAAATCGAATCTGGGACCTGGAACCTATAACTTAATGATCAAAGATATTGCAGGATGTACTTCACTTGCAGGAATTGCGACCGTTGATGTGCAACCGATCACACCAGGTGCTCCACAGATTTCTGTAACGCAACCTTCCGGATGTACTGCTTCTTCAGGAAATGTAGCTGTAATTTCCGCTGCAGCTTTTTATAGTTTTGATGATGGAGCAACCTGGATCACTTCGGCGTCTTCCAATTTATCTCCCGGAACGTATAATATCCGAATTAAACTATCGGTAAATGGTTGTTCATCACCAGCAACAATTGCAACGGTTGATGTACCGCCAAATGCGCCGCTACTGCCTGTTGTTGCTGTAATTCAACCTGCCTCATGTGTAAATCCATTTGGAAGTATTACCATAACTTCCACGGAATATCAATACAGTTTTGACAATGGACTTACCTATTCATTTAATTCAACTTCCGGACAACTTGCTCCGGGAATTTATCAATTGAAAGTAAAGAACAGCGCGGGTTGCGAATCTGGTTCGGTATCAGTGACGATCAATGTTCCGACAAATACGCCTCAAATTCCTACTGCGACTGTGCAGCAAATTGACTGTTCGCATCAGTCTGCAAAAATCGCCATTAATGAAAGTGCATCACAGTACAGTATTGATAATGGATTGACCTGGCAAAACTCAAATACTTTCACAGGTTTATTACCCAAAACTTATCTTGCTAAAATTAAAAATACACTGGGTTGTGAGTCAATCGCAGCTTCAGTAGTTGTAAATACTTTTATCAATCCAACACCGAAACCTTTAGTCAATAATACTCAGGATTTCTGTGTACAGCAAAATGCGACCATTACTAATATTTTGGCAACAGGAACTAATATTTTGTGGTACGCTTCAGCAGTTGGTGGAACTGCAATTCCGGCAACAACTTCTTTGGTCAATGGGACTACTTATTTCGTGACTCAAACTTTGAACGGTTGCGAGAGTGAGCGAACTCCGGTAACAGTTAACATCATCACTACTCCTCCACCGACCGGGAATTCTCCGCAAACTTTCTGTATCAGTCAAAATGCTACAGTTTCAAACCTTGTGGTTGTAGGAAATCAGATTAAATGGTACAGCAGTAATTCCGGTTCTATTGCGCTTCCAAACAGTACTGTGCTTCAGAATGGAATCACTTACTATGCAACTCAAACTGTTCAAGGTTGCGAAAGTGTTCAGCGATTGCCCGTTGCAGTAATCTTAGTAACAACAAATATTCCCGCGAATGATTTCGCCGCACCTTCTTTATGTTCAGATGAAAATGGAACTAAAAAATTAAATTTAACGCAGTACGAAACTAATCTGGTTGCGAACTCCACCAATTATTCTTACGTCTATTTTGACCAGAATAACCAACTAGTTTCAGATGCAACCAATCATACTTTACAAACGGGACCAAATACATTTTATGTAGAGATAAGTTCAACGTCAGGTTGTAAGGCAAAAGTAAAACTGACGCTTCAACTGAATGCTTCACCTGTTGTTAGTATGCCTTCAACAGCAGAGTTTTGTCCTAATGATTCTGTACAGTTAGATGCGGGAACTCATGCCGGAATTAAATCTTATTCCTGGACGTTTAACGGAAATCCTTTCAGCAACCAGCAGATCATCAGTGTAAATCAAAGCGGAACGTATCAGATCACCGTTACCAATATTTCAGGCTGTAATACCGTTAAATCAGTCGTAGTAAAGAAAGTAGATCTACCAGTAATCACCGAAATTCAAATAGAAAACAGCACGGTGCGAATTATTGCAACGGGAATTGGAACACTTGAATATTCGATTGATGGATCGCAGTGGCAGTCTTCACCGACTTTCTACAATGTAGAGAACGGAAACCATACTGCTTTTGTCAGAAGTGGTTCGCAACCCTGCGCAATTGCAGAAAAAGATTTTATTCTTTTTAAGATCATCAATATTTTCACACCGAACAGTGACGGTATTAATGATGAATGGAAGATTGAAGGCATTGAAAAATATCCCGGCACGAAAATAAGAGTGATCGACCGTTTTGGAACCATCGTGTTAGATAAAAGTGTGAACGGACCTTTCTCCTGGAATGGCGAATATCTCAGCAGAAAACTACCTACAGGAAATTACTGGTACCATATCGTGGTTTCCGACGGCAGAATTTTATCAGGATATGTAGTGATCAAAAATCGAAATTAAAAATAAAACTGAGGAAATTCAAATAAAGCGAAAATGGAAAAAGTAGATCTTAAAAAAGTCACGCTTGTCGATCTTGAGCAACTGCGAAAAATCAGCAGAAAGACTTTCTATGAAACATTTTCAAGCGGAAACACAGAAGAGAATATGAAGATATTTTTGGACGAAGCTTTTTCTCAAGAAAAACTAACTTCAGAACTTCATGATACGAACAGCGAATTTTATTTTGCGACCATAGATCAAATGGTGATCGGCTATTTAAAATTGAATTTTGGCTCATCGCAGACTGAATTGCAAGACGACAAAGCCATAGAAATAGAAAGGATTTATGTGATTCAGGAGTTTCTGGGAAAGAAAGTCGGGCAACTACTTTATAACAAAGCCATCGAAATTGCGAAAGATAAAAAGGCCGATTATATTTGGTTAGGCGTTTGGGAAGAAAATCCGCGAGCAATCAGGTTTTACACTAAAAATGGTTTTGTTGAGTTCGACCAGCATATTTTTAAAGTTGGAGATGATGAGCAAACAGACATTATGATGAAACTCAATTTGAATAAATAACATTTCCTGAAAAGAACTCACAAAAACAAAAATTGCTAAAAAAACCTCTTTAATTAAAATACGAAATCCGGGAAAATAAGAATTCAAACAGATTCTTTTTCGCACAAAAAAACTCCTTTCATGACTGAAAGGAGTTTTCTTTATTAATGATTTGCAATTGTTTATCTCGCAATATTCACAGATCTTGTCTCGCGAATTACCGTAACCCGAACTTGTCCTGGATACGTTAATTCATTTTGAATTTTTTCTGAAATATCATAAGAAAGTTGCGCTGATTTGTCGTCACTTACTTTTCCGCTTTCAACCATCACACGAAGCTCTCTTCCTGCCTGAATTGCGTAAGCGCTGGAAACTCCGTCGAAACTTAAAGCAGCTGCTTCAAGATCTTTTAATCGTTGGATATAAGATTCCAGAACTTGTCTTCTTGCTCCCGGTCTTGCTCCTGAAATAGCATCTGCAACCTGAATAATTGGAGAAAGCAAACCTGTCATTTCTATTTCGTCGTGGTGAGCTCCAATTGCGTTTATTACTTCCGCACTTTCACCATATTTTTCCGCCCACTGCATTCCTAAAAGAGCGTGTGGAAGTTCAGATTCCTGCTCCGGAACTTTTCCGATATCGTGTAATAAACCGGCTCTTTTAGCCAATTTTACGTTTAAACCTAGTTCTGCCGCCATTGTTGCTGCGATGTTTGCAACTTCTCTGGAGTGTTGTAACAAATTCTGTCCATAAGAAGAACGGAATTTCATTCGTCCTACGATTTTTACCAATTCCGGGTGAAGACCGTGAACGCCTAGATCGATCACTGTTCTCTTACCGACTTCGGTAATTTCTTCTTCGATCTGTTTTTTGGTTTTCTCTACAACTTCTTCAATTCTTGCCGGGTGAATTCTACCATCGGTAACCAATCGGTGAAGCGAAAGTCTTGCGATCTCTCTTCTTACCGGATCGAAACATGAAAGCAAAATTGCTTCCGGGGTATCATCAACAATGATTTCTACGCCAGTTGCAGCTTCCAAAGCACGGATATTTCTACCTTCTCTACCAATAATTCTACCTTTAACCTCGTCAGATTCAATATTAAATACCGAAACTGAATTTTCGATCGCCTGTTCCGTACCAATTCTCTGAATGGTTTGAATAACAATTTTCTTGGCTTCCTGTTTCGCATTCAACTGCGCTTCAGCCATGATATTCTGTACATGAGACTGAGCTCTTGTTTTGGCTTCGGCTTTTAAAGCTTCAACCAATTCACTTTTTGCATCTTCTGCAGAGTAGCCAGAAATTCTTTCCAGCATTTCTACTTTCTGCGCGGTCACTGCATCTAATTCCTGTTGTTTTTTCTCTAAGATCTCATGTTTCTTCGCATAATCTCCGATCTGGCGGTCCAGATCTTTTTCTAATTTACCGGTTTTACTAAGATCATCATTGAGTTTTTGCTCTTTGTCTTTGACTCTTTTTTCTGAATCCTGCATTTTTCTTTCTCTGGTCTGAATATCTGCATCATGTTGAGATTTCAGTTCCATGAATTTTTCTTTGGCTTGCAAATGCTTTTCCTTCTTGATGGATTCTGCCTGTACAGTTGCTTTTTCTAAAAGGTTGTCGGCATTTTTCTTTGCATCTTCTACAATGAATTTTGCTTTCGCATTCAAAGAGCTTTTGGAAAATAGCATTCCGATCACTGCTCCTAAAATGAGGCAAACAACGCCTATTATAATTGCTGTTGGTGTCATATATGTTTAGTTTTATAGTTCATAATATTATATTTAAAGTTAAACGGATGACGTTTTGAGGTTTGACTACAAAATGTCATTTTATTTTTATTTTTTTAAAAGTAATTCCACTTTTAAGTTCAATTTTTTACACAAAAAAAGCCCACAATAATTCAAGATATAGAGTAAACTCCTTATCAACACGATTTGAACTTTTTTTTATTTTCTGTAATCCGAGCAAGTCGGCGCGCCATTAAATAAACATTCGTTCGGCAATTGTATAGCGTTGAGTTTACCTGTAATGTGTTAGAACTATTGTAGGCAGTTGTTTTCCGGAAAAGAAAAATCTACTTTTCCAGCTCCTCCAGCATTTGATTAATCTGCATTAATCTTTCGTTGGAAGCTAATATATTTTTTTCGTTCGTGATCTGTGAAACTTCGGCGTTGGTTCCCAATTTTAAGGCACACATTGCTAAAGCATCCTGTTTATCTCTCACGTCAAAATTCTGTTCAAAATCTTTAATCATCGCTTCAATACTTTTGCCCACTTTACGAAGAGTTTCTTCTTCTGCGGCAGGAACATTCAGCGGGTAGTTTCTTCCGGCAATGTTGATGGTAATTCTTCTTACTTCCATTACAATCCGCTGTTTTGAAGTTCTGCAATACAATGATCCACTTCTTTTATTAACCTGTTGATATGGTTTTTCATCAATCGGTTATGGTCTGGATTTCCTGATATTGCTGAATAAAGCTTTATTTTCTTTTGTTCTTCTGCTAAAACCTGATTGTTTTTTCTTTCCTCTTCGTATTTCTTTTTCAGTTCATCATGCTCTCGGGACAATTCTAAATACTCTTCGGTAAGGTTTTGATAGTTCTTTGTTACATTCAAAATCCTCTTTTCTAAAACCGAAAAATTGTTATCTAAATCTTTGAGCATTTTCAGGCTTAATTAATTCTAACTAAGTAGCAAAAATATAAAATTTTAATTTGAATTGATGGATTATTCAGGACTAATTTGCGAATTTGTTGAAATAAAAAAAGAGAAAGCGATGTTCGCCACCTCTTTCGTAAATATTTTGGTTTTTTTTATTCAAATTTAAGAACAAACATCAAAGCTCTGGTTTTCGCACTCGAGATCGCAGCCGACCAATAAGGTGGCGTTCCCGGATTATCGGCAACCATTTCGTCATTCATCATGAAAGTTCCACGAAAACCTGGCGTTAGTTTAAATCTGCTGAAATAGAACTGAATACCAATTTCTGCAGACCACGCAAAATTACTCGTCGTGGTACGGAACAATCCCTGTGCATTATCATCCGGCGAAGAACTGTTTGACTGAAGATTCATCATCCAGTTTACTCCTGCTGCGGCGTAAGGACGGGAATTATACCAACGATCGCCGTGAACCTCGATCAATATAGGAAGATCTACGTAAGTTGATTTTACCGTTCTTAATTTATCCGCGTCGGTTAATGCTCTTGGTGTAAAAGGTGCGTTTGCAGGCGTTCCGGCTTGAAACTGATCATTGGATTGGGTGTCGAAAAATACTTCACGTTCTACAAACTGCAATCCCGGTTCAAACCTTAAATCGAAATTATCATTCAAACGAAATTTCCCGATCAGTCCTGCACCAAAACTGTAAGAAGATTTGGTTTGCACTAAGCTTTTCTGCCCATCCATTCCAAATCTCGGATCAAGAACCAATTTGTAATCAAAATTATTCGCGGCAAGAAAAAAACCGTAGCTGAATTTCTGATTATCAAATCCTTCCAGATTATCCATTCGGTCTTTGGTACGAAAAAGCTGAGCATTCGCTATTGTCGCAAAACAAATTGCTATAATGATATTTGTCTTCAATACTGTTTTCCACATATTATTTGGTTGCCTTATAAATCGTCGCGATGCCGAAACTTAATTTTTTATACTCTACGTTTTTAAAACCTGTGTTCAAAAGAATATTTTTCATTTTTTCTCCAAAAGGAAAAGCGTTCACCGAATCCGGAAGATAGGTATAAGCTCTGTTGTCTTTGGAAACTAATTTGCCGATCTGCGGCAAAATATTTTTAAAATAAAATTGATAGAATGGACCTAAAAATCCTTCTACTTTTGAAAATTCAAGAATATAAACGCTTTTATTTTCCTTTACTACTCTTCTTAATTCTGCTAATCCTTTCTCCAGATTCTCGAAATTACGAACTCCAAATGCAACGCAAACCGAATCGAATTTATTGCTTTCGAAGCGCAAGTTTTCAGCGTCGCCTTTTTCCATGCTGATCTGGTCGTCTAATTTAAGTTTTTTAATTTTATCGATACCAACGTTTAACATCAACTGCGACAAATCAAGTCCCACGACTTTAGCACCGGTTTCTTTCTGTACCGCAATCGCCAAATCGGCGGTTCCTGTAGCAACATCAAGGACTTCTTTCGGTTCATCTTTGTTCATCCATTTTACCAAAGTATTTCTCCAGAGAACATCAATTTTCATGGAAAGAACGTGGTTCAACAGATCATATTTCGGAGCGATATTGTCGAACATTTCCTCGACTTCTTTCTTTTTTCCTGCTTCTGTATTATATGGGGTAACTTGATTCAAAATACTTTATTTAAAATTTATAATATTCTTTGTAGTAGTTCAAAAAATCCTGTTTGCGGAAGATTTTACTTCTGGATTCAACTTTCTGTACGTTTTTTACCACTTTATCGTAATCTTCGTCCACATTGTAATAAAAATCATCGGTGTACAGTTTATTAAATCGCTTCGGCGTATTCACGTAATTTTTACCATCGATCTCCGTAGCTTTTCTGGCAGCAATAAGAGAATCTTTATTTAAATTATAACCATAGAACTGTTCGTTGACATAGTAATCCTGATGAGCAATATTGAGTAAGCCGCGAACTTTATTAACGACAAATGCAGAATCGTAAAGCAATTTTTTGTTTGCGTCGAAGACTTTGATCTGGTTTTTGCCTTTGTTAAGATCAACGGTTACGTTTTGTCCAGCGGCAATAATTGCTTCTTTGCCATCATTAATTTTAAAGTAAAAAGTATTTTCTGTAGGATTATCTACCAAATAACTATTCTTTTTCGCCAAAAACAGAAAGTAAATTCCGAAAGCGGAAATTACGGTAAGCAGGGAAATGATTAAACCTTTCGTGGAAGCACTGATTTTCATAAAGTTGTTCTAAAAAAACTTTTGCAAATTTAATAATAATTTTGTTTTAAGACGATACAATATTAATTCTTAACTTTGCCTTAAATTTTTCAAGTTAAAATATGCCTAATACAATCATTATAGGTTCCGGGAGTTATCTTCCGACCAAAATCATCGGCAGAGAATATTTCAAAGACTCTGTTTTCTACACCGATGAAGGTGAAAAAATAAATAAGCCTAATGAAGAAGTCATTCAAAAATTTGTAGAAATTACAGAAATTGAGAACAGACGCTATCTTGAAGATGACGAATTCAATTCAGATCTAGGTTTTCGCGCCGCAAAAGAAGCGATCGAAGATGCAAAAATCGATCAGGAAGATTTAGAATATATTATTTACGCCAGTAATTTTGGCGAAGTAAATAAGGATGGAATGACGAATTTTATGCCGTCGATGTCTGCAAGAGTGAAAAATAAACTTGGAATTAAGAACAGACGATGTGTAAATTACGACATGATCTTTGGTTGTCCGGGTTGGGTTGAAGCCATGATCTTGGCAGATACTTTAATAAAAGCAAAAAAAGCAAAATTAATACTGGTAGTTGGTTCCGAAACATTGAGCCGGGTTACCGATCCGTTCGACCGAAACAGAATGATCTTCGCAGATGGAGCCGGAGCTGTGGTGGTGAAAGCGACAGACGATGAAAACGTAGGAATTATTGCGGACTGCACGATTTGTGATAACGATTCCGAACTGAATTACCTGGAGCACGCACCTTCCTTAAAACTAGATGAAGACCGACGACCGCTTTACATCAGAATGCATGGACGAAAAATATACGAATATGCCTTGAAAAATGTTCCCGATGCGATCAAAGAAACCATTGAAAAAGCAGGATTAACATTAGATGATATCGATAAGATCCTCATTCATCAAGCCAATGCAAAAATGGATTATGCCATGATCTCCAGACTTCATAAGTTGTATGGGAAATCAGATTACGATCATGCCATTTCACCAATGACGATTCAGGAACTGGGTAATTCTTCCGTAGCAACGATCCCTACAATGTTTGATTTGATCATTAAAGGTAAGATGGAAGGACAATCTTTCAAAGAAAAAGGAAATATCGTCTTTACTTCTGTCGGTGCCGGAATGAATGTTAACGCCATAGTTTACAGGTTTCCATAAAAACCCATCAATAAAATAGACAAAAGCACAAAAGATAATTTTGTGCTTTTTTAATTTAACTCTATTTTTGACCTCCATAAAAATAACTAAAAATTATTTTCTCAAACCGACCTATGAACTTACAAAGAAATTTTCTCATTTTTACAGGACTTATTTTCCTCCTGGAATTTTATATTTATCAAGCCTTCAAAACCATCACCTCCAATTCAGCAGTACGATTGGGATATTGGGTAATTACCATTCTGGTCTATGGTTTTTTCATTTACGAGCTTTTAACCTTTAAAAAATCAGATCGGGACCACCACCGAATTCAAATTATCACTTCAGTATTTTTGATTTTTATCCTGCCGAAATTTTTCGTTCTATTTTTTTTACTGGCAGAAGATTTCATAAGAGTTCTACGTTTTGGTTTATCTACTTTTACGCCGGAACCGAATCACTTTCCGGACAGAAGAAAATTTTTGAGTCTTATCGGTTTAGGAAGTGCAGCAATCCTTGCTGGACTTTTTATTGATGGAATCATCTTCGGAAAATACCGGCATACGGTCAGAAGAGTAAAACTTAAAATTGCAGGATTGCCCGCAAGTTTCAAAGGGTATAAAATCATCCAGATTTCTGATGTTCACAGCGGAAGTTTTTTTCATCCCGAAAAATTACAGAAAGCCATTAATCTGATCAATGAGCAAAAAGCAGATCTGATCTTATTTACAGGCGACATGGTGAATAACTATGCGGAAGAATTTAAACCATTCGTACCCTTATTTTCCACCATCAAATCAAAAGACGGGAAACTTTCTATCCTCGGTAATCATGATTATGGAGATTATGGCGAATGGAAATCTGCCGAAGAAAAAGCCCAGAATATTCCTAATTTAATAGCGCTACAAAAAGAAGCTGGTTTTGAAATGCTGCGAAACGAGCATCGAATCATTGAAAAAAATGGGGAAAAACTCTATATTCTCGGCGTGGAAAACTGGGGCGAAAAACCTTTTCCACAATATGGCGATTTAAATAAGGCTTCGGCGGGAGTTCCTGCCGATGCTGCAAAAATATTAATGAGTCACGATCCAACACACTTTGATGCGATCGTAAAGAAACATCCATCCAATGTTCAACTGACGCTTTCCGGTCACACGCACGGAATGCAGTTTGGTTTGGATCTGAAAAATGTTCGCTGGTCACCTGTTCAGTTTCGGTATAAAAAATGGGCTGATTTGTATGAAAGTGAAGGAAAAAATCTCTACGTAAACCGCGGTTTTGGCGTCATTGCTTATCCTGGAAGAGTCGGAATTGACCCGGAAATCACCTTGATCGAATTAAGTTAGAAATATCAATTTACAGATCGTGACCAATTTTAAAAAAGCAACAGAAAAAGACATTCCTCTCATTCGCGAGTTGGCAACAATTTCCTGGAGTGCAGCGTATGAAAACATTCTTTCGACCGCGCAAATTGATTACATGTTGTCTGAAATGTATTCTTCAGAAACAATTTTAACACAAATAAAAAACAGCAATTATCTTTATTATTTAATAATTAAGGAAGGCAAAGCGGTTGGTTTTATAGGTTTTGAATTTCATTACGAAGAAAAAACCACCAAACTGCACAGAATCTATCTGGTACCGGAAGCCAAAGGAAAAAGTCTCGGTAAAGAAGCTATGAAATTTTTAAAAAGAGAAGTTACTTCAAATGAAGACAATCGAATTATTTTGAACGTAAACAAAGACAACTCCGCAAAAAGTTTTTACGAATCACAGGGTTTTCAAGTCTATGAAGAGGCGGTCTTCGATATTGGAAATGGATTTGTGATGGATGATTATTTAATGGAATTTACTTTTGATTTGTAAATAGAAAGATGTAAAATACATAGTATATTTTTTTGGTATGATTTTAGGTTGTTTGAACGTATAACTTAAAAATTTAAAAATTATGACACGTACTAATTTACTTTCGAAAATTCAATTTTTTGCATTAGCAGTAATGGCAAATTTAGCTGTAGTTCTCGTAAAAGCTCAGGAAAAAGCACCAGATTTAAAAGTCGATGTTGACGTTAACAAAGGCGGAAGCGCAATGGGTGGCGACTGGATGAGTAATCCATTAGTTTGGGTAATTGGAGCTTTGGTTTTAATCGTTATTATCGCTTTAGTTGCGAGAGGTGGCGGAAATAAATAAAAATTTTTTCATGTATATTAAAATACCGGAAAGATAATTTCCGGTATTTTTTTTTGAGTAAAAAGCAATTATTTTTTATATTAAATCTCAAGTGCTTTCTGATAAGCATTCTCGATTCCTGCTAAGTTTTTTCCACCCGCAGTTGCAAAACCTGGGTTTCCGCCACCACCGCCCTGGATTTCTTTCGCTAGATCTTTTACGATATTTCCAGCATGATATTGAGTTTCAAGATCTGCAGAAACTCCAACGGTGATCATTGGTTTTTCGTCAGCATCAGAAATAATAACGATTACAGAATTTCGGGTTTCTTTTTTCAGTTGAAATACGATATCTTTTACACTTCCTGCATCCATTGAAACTTTTTTGACCAGTAATTTTTTACCATTTTGATCAACAAAATCATTTTTCCAGTTGGCGGTTTCGCCTTTTGCTTTTTCTTTTTTAAAGGATTCGAGTTCAGATTTTAAAGCCGTATTTTCCTCCATTAATTTTTGAACAGATTTTACCAGATCTTTCGATTTTAATAAAGCTGAAATTTCTTTCATCTGACTTTCTAAATTATTGAAATATGCAGAGGATTGATCGCCGGATATGGCTTCAATACGACGGATTCCGGCTGCGGTAGAACTTTCATTCTGAATTTTAAAGTGACCGATCTCGCCCGTAGATTTCACGTGAGTTCCTCCACATAATTCTTTCGAAGAACCAAACTGGATCATTCGCACTTTATCCCCATATTTTTCCCCGAAAAGCGCCATTGCTCCTTTCTCAATCGCTTCTGTCATTGGAATATCTCTAAATTCCTGAAGCGCAATATTTTCTTTAATTTTTCTATTGACTTTATCTTCTACCAGTTTCAGATCCTCTTCATTAATTTTTGAAAAATGGGAGAAATCGAAACGCAAATATTCCGGACTTACAAAAGAACCTTTTTGCTCAACGTGAGTTCCTAAAACTTCGCGCAAAGCTTCGTGCAATAAATGCGTTACGGAGTGATTCGCCTGAGAATTTCTTCTTTCCGACTCGTTTACTTTTGCGTAAAATAAAGCGCCTGCATCTTTCGGCAACTCTTTAATCAAAGAAACGATCAGGTTATTTTCTTTTCTGGTTTCTAAAACTTCGATGATTTCCGTACAATCTTTAATAGCAGAAATGCTTGGATTTGAAATATCAAAACCTCCCGCATAACTTGGAATTAAAATTCCTTTATCACCGATTTGTCCACCACCTTCCGGATAAAAAGGCGATTTTGAAAGAACGATCTGGTAAAATTCGCCGTCTTTATTTTCAACTTTTCGATATCTTGTAATATAAGTTTCAGTTTCAATCTGGTCGTAACCAACAAAGGTTTCTGCTTTTTCTTCCAAAACAACCCAGTCGTAAACTTTTTGTGCTGATGATTTTTTGGAACGCTGTTTTTGCTTTTCCATTTCTTCATCAAAGCCTTTTTCATCAACAGTCAACTGCTTTTCTTCTGCGATGATTCTTGAAAGATCTGCAGGAAATCCATAGGTATCGTACAATTCAAAAACGGCTGCTCCGGGAAGTGTTTTTTCGTTTTTGGAAATGGTTTCGTTAATGATGAGATCGATTCTTTTCAAACCGTGTTCGATTGTTTTCAAGAAAGAAGTTTCTTCTTCTTTAATAACTTCAGTAACCAATTTTTGCTGCTTCACCAACTCCGGGAAAAAGTCGCCCATTTCATTTCTTAAAACTGCTACCAATTCAAAAAGGAAAGGTTCTTTAATTCCTAAAAAACGGTAAGAGTAAGAAATCGCTCTTCTCAAAATTCTACGGATCACATAACCTGCTCCACCATTCGAAGGCAACTGTCCATCGGCAATTGCAAACGAAACCGCACGAATATGATCCACTAAAACACGGATCGCAATATCTTTCTCATCTTCTAAAATCCCCGTATATTTTTTTCCTGAAAGTTCTTCTACTTTTGCAATTAAAGGCGTGAAAACATCAGTATCATAATTGGAGGTTTTGCCTTGTAAAGCCATACACAAACGCTCGAAACCCATTCCGGTATCAACATGTTTGGAAGGCAATTTTTCTAAACTTCCGTCAGCTTTTCTATTGAATTCCATGAAAACCAAATTCCAGACTTCCACAACTTGCGGATGATCGTTGTTGACCAAATCTAAACCAGAAACCTTTGCTTTTTCTTCCGCTGTTCGAATATCAATATGAATTTCCGAGCAGGGTCCACAAGGTCCGCTCTCGCCCATTTCCCAGAAATTATCTTTTTTATTTCCATTGATAATTCGGTCTTCAGAAATGTGAGCTTTCCAGAAATTGTACGCATCATTATCGCGATCTAAATTTTCAGAAGAGTCACCTTCAAAAATCGTAACGTACAAATTTTCTTTTGGAATTTTATAAACTTCCGTCAATAATTCCCACGCATAATCGATGGCTTCTTTTTTAAAATAATCACCGAACGACCAGTTTCCCAACATTTCAAACATCGTGTGGTGATAAGTATCGCGACCAACATCATCCAGATCATTATGTTTACCGGAAACTCTCAAACATTTTTGCGTATCTGCAATTCGAGGAGATTTTGGTTCTTTATATCCTAAAAAATAGTCTTTAAACTGCGTCATTCCGGAGTTGGAGAACATCAAAGTCGGATCATCTTTCAACACAATTGGTGCGGAAGGAACGATGAGATGTCCTTTTTCTTTAAAAAAATCTAAAAACTGCTGTCTTATTTGTTGTGAAGTCATGATTGAATTGGCTTTTTAGCGATTGGCCTGGCTTATTGATAAGTTGGCAAATTTAATGATTTTGAAATGATTGTGAAATATTGATTTCTCCAATTCGTAAATATTCTTTTACGACTTTATTACGTCCTTAAATATGTTCGAAAAACAAACCTTCTGTACTTATTTCTCGTATATCATATTGCTGGACAAGGAAACCAGTTTATGAAATGATTGCGATAGAAAATTCCTTTTAGGTTGTTGAAATTTCAGCCTCATATTTGCATCAACAACAAAATTAATTCAAAAAGAAATGAATAAAAATAAGAAGAAAAAAATGAAAAATATTTTAACACTCATGGCCTTTATTTTTGGAGTGGGGATTTTTGCTGCAACCAGCTTTTCCTGCACAAAACCCAAAGTAAAAGTCGCTGACGAAAACAAACAAATTGAAACAAATATGGAAGGTAAAAACATTAAAGAAATTTATTTCGCAGGTGGATGTTTCTGGGGAACAGAACATTTATTTCAACTCATAAGAGGTGTTGTTGGAACTGAAGTGGGATATGCAAACGGGAAAATCAAAAATCCTACTTACGAACAGGTTGTCAGTCACACCACTGGTTTTACAGAAGCTGTAAAAGTAAAATATGATGCAGATGAAGTTAATTTACCACTTTTGATCAACATGTTTTTCAAATCAATTGACCCTACAACCATTGACAGACAGGGAAATGACAGAGGAGATAACTACAGAAGCGGAATTTATACGACCGATCCGGCTGCTGAAGCTATTGTAAAAACAGAGGTTGCTAAACTGGCTAAAAATTACGATAAACCAGTTGTTGTAGAAACAATTCCTTTGAAAAATTTCTACAAAGCTGAAGATTATCATCAGGACTATTTAGTTAAAAATCCTGGTGGATATTGTCACATTCCACTCTCGGTTTTTGAAGAAGCAAAAAATGCAAATCCACTTCCAAAAGTGAAATCATAAAATTAGAGGTTGTCGAAAGGCAATCTTTTTTTATATAAATTTTTTGATGTTGAGCATTGAAAACATTTTAGAATTATCTAAAAAAAAATCCGTCCCAAACAATGAGACGGATTTTCTTTATAAGAAGTAAATTTTTATTTTTTCTCTAAAGCTTTAATCGAAATCTGAAGATTCACCTCATCTTTGATCACTCCATTTTTTAGAGGCATCTGAAATTTAACGCTAAAATCTTCCCGCATAATGTCTTTTGGTTCGGTTGCAATACTTACTTCGCCATTTCTTACCGCAACATTCGCATTGAACTGAACAGGTTTCGTAATTCCTTTCATCGTGAGATTCCCATCTAATAAAGTATTGTAATCACCTTGTGCATTTGGAGTTACTTTGGTTATTTCATAAGAAGCTGTTGGAAATTTTTCAGTTTCGAAAAAATCGCCGCTTTTCAAATGTCCGTTGAGTTTATTCAAGTTTTCTTTATCATCTTTCAAATCAACAGAAGTCAGCGTATTCATATCTGCTACGAATTTTCCACTTTCAAGTTTTCCGTCTTTTACCGTGACGTCACCACTTTCAAATTTGATGGTCCCAAAATGACTTGAGTTATCACTTTTCAATACCAAAAATCCTTTCCACTCTATTCTGCTGTTCAAAGTGTCTAACTCGTAAACGCTTCCTTGTTTAGTGATGGTAGAATCGTTGGATTGCGCGGTCAATGGTTTATCTTTCCCGCAGGAAACCAGTAAAATTCCGGCACCGAATGCACATAAAATTGATATTTTAACTGCTTTTTTCATCAAAAATCTTAATTTTTTATTGTCTGGCTAAAATAATAAAAATAATCCTATTTAAGACAAATATGTTATTTTTGCAGGATGCTACTAGAAATCAATAATTTATTTTTCTCTCACTCCCCCGAAAAGAATCTTTTCCGCAATTTTAATCTGAAAGTTGAGGAAGGGAAAATTATTGCGTTGGCTGGAGAAAGTGGATGCGGAAAATCTACCTTATTAAATTTGATCTACGGCTTACTCGACGGTGAAAGTGGAGAAATTATTTTTGATAACAAACCGATCTTAGGTCCGAAAAAAAATCTTGTTCCCGGCGAAGACGACATGAAACTGGTCGCTCAAAATTACGATCTGATGCCCTATTCGACCGTTGCGGAGAATGTAGGGAAATTTATTTCTAACATTAATTTAGAAGAAAAAAAAGAGAAAGTTCAGGAACTTCTTACCGTAGTTGGACTGGAAGATTACTCCTCAATTTTACCAAAATATTTAAGTGGCGGTCAACAGCAGCGTGTTTCAATCGCAAGAGCACTTTCGGTAATGCCAAAACTTCTTTTGCTCGACGAACCCTTTAGCAATATCGATTTTTCAAGAAAAATTGAACTTCGGGAGAGACTTTTTAGATACGTAAAAGAAAAAAATATTTCGCTGCTCATTTCTACGCACGAAATTCAGGAAGTGATGCCTTGGTTGGATCAGATTATTGTTTTGCAGGAAGGACGTTTAATTCAAAGTGATACCGCTGAAGAAACCTACAATAATCCTTATAATCAATATGTCGCAGCGCTTTTTGGGGAAGTAAATATTTTTTCTGAGGAGGAAAAAGAAAACTTCAATGTGACCAAAAAATTTTGGTATCCGCATGAAATCAAAATTTCTGAAGAGGGAAATGACGCCCAGGTTTTGGAAAGCCGATTTGCCGGAAGTCATTACTGGAATAAAGTTTCTCTAAATGATAAAAATCTAATTATTTATACACCAGAAAAAATCACAGGTTCTGTCAAAATTAGTCTTTAAAAAAGAAAAAGTCAAGGCAATTCAGCAGTTGTGAATGTACAATTGACTTTTCTCATATTCCTTTTTTATTGCACAAATATTTCTTAGCTTTGAGATACAAAACGTAAGGAAATTTTTGGTTAATTCTCTTTCTGCCCCTGAGACGAAATTAGTGCAATTTACTTGTACAACTAGTCTTCGAAACGGAACCCTGTCCAAATTTTTCCTTTTTTTTATGCCTTTTTCACAAATTCCGACTTCAAGGCCATCGCGCCGAATCCATCAATCTTACAGTCGATATTGTGATCTGAACCCGGACGTAATCTGATGTTTTTTACTTTCGTTCCTGATTTCAAAGGCTTTGGCGCTCCTTTCACAGGCAAATCTTTTATTAAAACTACGGTATCACCATTTTGCAATTCGTGTCCGTGTGCATCTAAAATTTTATCTTCATCAGATGTTTCTCCCGGCGTCCATTCATGAAAACATTGGGAACACACCATCTTATCGTCCTGTTCGTAAGTAAATTCTGACTGACATTTCGGACAAACTATTGTATCGCTCATAATTATAATTTTTGCAAAGGTATTATTAAAATAAAGAGAGTACAAGTTGCGATTTCATCATGTGGAGTTATGAAAAAGTTAAATAAAGCGAGTTTAAATTTTCGAACAACGCCAACACCTCTCTTGATTTTACGAAATTGTTCAAAAATACAGAATCTGCGCCCCGGCTTGAGTGGAGCTCTTTTTGTGCAACGAAGTGGAGCAAAAAAGCGGGAACGGAAGACGGAAATGTGCGCCCAAATCGACAACCAAATTATTCGGTATAAAAACCTTATTTTTGCAAAAATTATATCCCGAAGATTCGAGGGTAAATTGAACTTTATAAAACATCCTAAATGGAATTGATACACAGAAACCTGTTGATAGGTATTCACGACGCTTTACAGGAAACATTTTTCGAAGAAAGAAAGTACGCAGACAAGGTTATAGAAAGGCTTTTGAAAGGTCACAAACAATGGGGCAGCGAAGACCGACGCGTTGTTGCACAAATTTTTTACGACATTATCCGCTGGAAAAAACGCCTCGAATATTACATGGGCGAAGGCGTAAAACCAAGCAATATTTATAAATTAATTTTGGCTTATTGCATCTGGACAAAAACGCACTACAAAAAATTTGAAGAATTCGACGGTGTAAAAACTGCAGATATCATTAATAAACTTAAGAAAAATACCGTTCCTACAAAAGCGGTTGAATATTCAATCCCTGATTGGTTGGCTGAAACTTTAGAAAAAGAATTAGGACCAAGCTGGGAAAAAGAAATGTACGCGCTGAATGAACAGGCGCCTACAATTCTTCGTGTCAATACTTTGAAAACAACGGCGAAAGAGTTGATCTCTGACCTGAAAGTGGAAGGTGTTGACAGTTTTCAGATCAAAAGTTATCCGGACGCTATACAATTGGATGTAAAGAAAAATGTGTTTTTAACGACCGCTTTCAAAGATGGCTTGTTCGAAGTTCAGGATGCTTCTTCCCAAAAGATCGGTCAGCTTCTCGACGTGAAAGAAGGAATGAGAGTCGTAGATGTTTGCGCCGGAGCAGGTGGAAAAACCTTGCATTTGGCCGCTTTGATGAAAAACAAAGGGCAAATTATCGCGCTTGATATTTACGAATGGAAACTTGCAGAATTGAAACGCCGCGCGAAAAGAGCCGGAGCGCACAACATCGAAACGCGCATGATCGACGACAATAAAGTCATCAAAAGACTGCACGAAACTGCAGACCGTTTGTTGATTGATTCCCCGTGTTCAGGTTTGGGAGTTTTGAAAAGAAACCCAGATTCTAAATGGAAAATTGACCAGGAATTCATCGACCGTATCAAAAAAGAGCAAGAAAAAATCCTGCAGGATTATTCTAAGATCTTGAAAAAAGGCGGGAAAATGATCTACGCAACCTGTTCAATTCTACCAAGTGAAAACAACGAACAAGTCGCAATTTTCCTTAAAAATAACGAAAATTATTCTTTGATAAAAGAAGAAAAAATAATGCCGAGCGAAGGTTTCGACGGATTCTATATGGCTTTGATCGAGAGAAAAGCTTAAGATTTATTTTATACCTACAAAAGCCATTTCATTATTTGAAGTGGCTTTTTTTGGGAGCAAAAAGATATTTGCTTTGTCCGAAGATTATTACCCGCTCTCCACTATACCTGTCTGCCGACAGGCAGGTCTTTTTTTCATCGTTCCTCCTCAAAAAAGGATGCCGTTGCGATCGTGGCTGGAATAAAAAGTTTTGTTTTACAGAAATTTTTGAAAAGATAAACTTAATCTTAAACGTTTTGGTTTTAATTCTATATTTCGCGGAAGGTTTATTTTTTAAAGTTCATTTGCAATCTGTTTAAATCACTATTTACAACGTATCACATATCTAATCATCACTTGATTTATGCCTTTAGTACGGTTCTTGTTTAGAATGAAAAATGAATCGGAAAGAATTTATACAAGCTACAAGTTTAGGAACCGCTGCCTTTTTCTTTTTAGGAATGGGTAGTTTTTTTGGAAAGTCTCCAAATCCTTTGGAAAAAGAATCACGAAAACCTTTTGAAATGATCGATAAAAATGTTGTTATCATCGGTTCCGGTTATGGCGGTTCGGTTGCAGCTTTGCGACTTTGTGAAAAAAATATTCCGGTGACGCTCTTGGAAATGGGTTTAGACTGGGAAAAATCGGGGCAGAAATTTTCTTCAATGATTAATCCCGGACATTCTGCGGCATGGTTGAAAACAAAAACCATCGCACCTTTCTTCAATCTTTTTAGTTTGGAAAAATATACGGGCGCACTTGATCGTTTAGATTTTGAACATATTAAAATCTGGCTCGGTCGCGGAGTTGGCGGTGGTTCTCTCGTGAATGGCGGAATGGCTGTAACGCCAAAGAAAGAATATTTTAAAGAGATATTTCCGAATTTGGATGCGGAGCAATTTTACTCCAAATATTTTCCTTTAGCCAATAATGAATTGAAATCGAATGTCGCGTCCGAGGAATTCCTAAAAGATTGTTCTTTCTATAAATTCAACAGAGTTGGTGAAGAAGAGGCTAAAAAAGCAGGTTTCAAAACTGTTCGTGTTCCTAATGTATACGATTTCAAATACATGGAAAAAGAATATAAAGAAGAAGTGCCACGTTCGGCTTTGGCAGGAGAAGTGATTTATGGAAATAATCATGGTAAAAATTCTTTAGACAAAACCTATCTCAAAAAAGCTTCTGCAACAGGGAAACTGGAAATCCTGGAATTGCACCAGGTAAATCACATTACGCAAAATCCTGATAAATCTTATTCAATCGATATTTCTGTTATCAATACAAAAGGGGAAGAAATTCAACACAAGATCATTAACACGAAAAAATTAATTCTCTCCGCCGGAACAATGGGTTCTCTGGAATTACTCTTAAAATCGAAAGCGATGAAGCAATTACCGATGGATGATAAAATAGGTAAAGACTGGGGAAATAACGGCAATTTCATGACAGGGAGAAACTGGGTCAAAGCTTTTTCGGGCGGAACAGGATTTCAGCAATCTACGATTCCGGTTGGTGGAATTGATCATTGGGAAGATAAAGACCGTCCATTTTTTGTGGAGATCGCGCCTTTACCAATGGGATTGAATGTAGCGACTTCTTTATATTTAATGGTCAATAAACTAAAGAAATATGGCGAAGTAAATTACGATTTAGCAACTCAGAAATTACAGTTGAACTGGGATCAGTCGCATACTGCTCACATGAAAGACAACGCAAAAAATTTTCTTCGAACCATGAATAAAGCAAATGGCGGAACACGTGCTCATCTCCTCTTTCACAACGGTTTTGGCGCCGATGTTTGTTACCATCCTTTGGGTGGAATTGTCTTAGGTAAAGCAACCGACAACTTTGGAAGATTAAATGGCCATAAAAATTTATACGTTATCGACGGTTCTTTAATTCCGGGAACGATCGGCGTGAATCCTTTTGTTACGATCACTGCGATTGCGGAGTATTGCATGGAAGAAATTATTGAGAAGGATTTCGCATAATAAATATTTTAAACTACAGACCCTAAAATTTCCTTTTTTTCTTAAATTTTTCCTCTTTTTAAAGTAATAATAGTATTTAATTCGCTTTTGTCAATTTTTACTTCCGATTCATAAACATTTACAATACTTTTGCATTAGAATTTTAATCATTTATTAATAATTACTTATCAAACTATAAAAAATGTGTGGAATTGTATGCTTATTTGACGTTAAACAAAAGACAGAAATTTTAAGACCTCAGGTTTTAGAGATGTCTAAAAAAATCCGTCATCGTGGTCCGGACTGGAGCGGCGTTTTTCAAAATGAAAAGGTGATTTTTTCTCATGAAAGATTGGCGATCGTTGATCCAACTTCGGGGAAACAACCTTTGTTTTCAAAAGATAAAAAGATTGTTTTGGCTGTTAATGGGGAAATTTATAACCATAAAGAATTAAGAAAAGAATTCCCTGAATATGAGTTCCAAACAGAATCTGATTGCGAAGTCATTATTCCATTATTTCAAAAATATGGAAAAAATTTCGTCGATAAACTGAACGGAATTTTCGCTTTTGTCATTTACGATATCGAAAATGATATCTACTTCGTTGCTCGTGATCACATGGGAATTTGCCCACTCTATCAAGGTTGTGACAAAAACGGAAGTTATTATGTTGCTTCTGAATTAAAAGCTTTGGAAGGAGTCTGCAAATCCATCGAAGTTTTTTTACCCGGACATTTTTTATTCAGTCCTGATGGTTACGAAATGCAGCAATGGTACAAGAGAGACTGGGAAGATTTTGAAAATGTAAAAGAAAATACCACCAATATTGCGGAACTTAGAAAAGCTCTGGAAGATGCAGTTCACCGACAATTGATGAGCGATGTTCCTTATGGAGTTTTACTTTCCGGCGGCTTAGATTCTTCTATTATTTCTGCAGTTACCGCAAAATATGCCCGGAACAGAATTGAAAGTGGCGACACTCAGGAAGCGTGGTATCCGCGTTTACACAGTTTCGCAGTTGGTCTGGAAGGAAGTCCGGATTTAATTGCTGCCCAAAAAGCGGCGGACCATATTGGCTCTATTCATCATGAAGTCCATTTCACCGTGCAGGAAGGTTTAGACGCAGTTCGCGATGTGATTTACCATTTGGAAACTTACGATGTTACGACCGTTCGTGCTTCAACGCCGATGTATTTACTGGCGAGAGTCATTAAATCAATGGGAATAAAAATGGTGCTTTCCGGCGAAGGAGCAGATGAGATTTTTGGCGGTTATCTCTATTTTCACAAAGCGCCAAATGCAAAAGAATTTCACGAAGAAAACGTAAGAAAACTAAACAAACTTCATCTTTACGATTGTTTACGAGCCAACAAAGCTTTGATGAGTTGGGGAATTGAAGGCCGCGTTCCGTTCCTGGATAAAGAGTTTATGGATGTTGCGATGAGACTTAATCCGAAAGATAAAATGGTTACAGCACACGAACCGAAAATTGAAAAATGGCTCTTGAGAAAAGCTTTCGAAGATTTATTGCCGGAAAGTATTACGTGGCGACAAAAAGAACAGTTTTCTGACGGCGTTGGTTATTCCTGGATCGATTCCTTAAAAGAAGTTGCAGAAAAAGAAGTGACCGATGAAATGATGAAAATTTCCAAATTCAGATTTGCCTTAAATACGCCTCAAAACAAAGAAGAATACCGTTACCGGACGATCTTCGAAGAACATTTCCCAAGTGAAACTGCAGCAGCAACCGTGCCTTCTGTTCCGTCTGTAGCATGTTCTACGCCGATTGCTTTGGAATGGGACGAAGCTTTTAAAAATGCAAACGATCCAAGCGGAAGAGCTGTTTTATCGGTGCATGAAGATTCTTACTAGAAGAGCAAAGTAAAAAGGAAAAAGAGCCAAGTTTACGCTTATTAAATTTGGTTCAATTGAAAAAGAAATTTAAATTTCATAAACTATTTTTTTTATTAAATATTCAATTGGAACGGGCTTTAGCCCGTTTTTTTTGTCATTAGAAATCGGCTTTAGCCAAAATCTACCTAAACACAGACTGTAATTATATTATTTAAAAAAAAGCAAGAATCTCTAATCTTTGTTCTCGAATCTCGCAACTCGCAACTCACAGATTTCATCAATCACCATTTTCTAAAAATTTGTGGATTTGTGGCAATCACTTTGCTTTAGAAATTCTTAAATTTGTTAGATGCCTTTTAGCCAAGATAATTCAGTTAAAAAATTCCTTCCCTTAATTCTCGCCACGTCCATTTTCATGCAGATGTTGGATTCCACGATTCTGAATACTTCGCTTCCATCTATTGCGAAAGATTTGCAGGAATCGCCTTTGAATATGCAGAATGCGATCATTTCTTATGTGTTGACATTGGCTTTGTTTATGCCGGTAAGCGGATTTTTAGCCGATAAATTCGGAACGCGGAAAATCTTTATCAGCTCTTTGATCATCTTTGTTTTGGGCTCTATATTCTGTGCACTTTCTCAGGATTTAACGCAATTAGTGATTTCCAGAATTATTCAAGGTTTAGGCGGAAGTTTAATGACTCCTGTTGGAAGATTGGCTTTAATAAAAACCTACGAGAAAAACGAGTTGATGAAAGCCATGAATTTCGCCATTATTCCAGCTTTGATCGGACCAATTTTAGGACCTTTAGTCGGAGGTTACATGGTGGATTATTTATCGTGGCACTGGATTTTCCTCATTAATGTTCCCATCGGTTTGCTTGGAATTTTTCTAAGTATAAAATTTATGCCCGATTATAAATCGAAGGAAATCACCTTTGATTTAAAGGGATTTCTAATTTTTGCCTCCGCTTCACTCTTGCTTTCCATCGCATTGGAAATGTTCGGAAACACGCAACACACGACTTTAGTTCTATTTATTTTCACCTTAGGATTTTTAATGATTTACTATTATTACATCCATGCGAAAAAAACAAAAAAGCCCATTTTTCCTTTGAATTTATTTCAGGTGAGAACTTTTCGTGTGGGAATTTTAGGAAATTTAGCCACAAGATTAGGAATCAGTTCTATTCCACTTTTATTGCCTTTGATGATTCAAATTGCGTATGGACAATCTGCCGTAGTTTCGGGTTGGATTGTCGCTCCAATGGCTTTAACCGCAATGTTTGGGAAATCTTTGGTGATTAAAATTTTAGATTTTTTTGGCTACCGAAAAACTTTGATGACGAATACTTTTATCATCGGGATTTTAATTGCGTGTTTGGGAATTCCGGGCATAAAATCTTCCATTTACTGGTTCGTTCCTATAATTGCGATTCTTGGATTTTTTAATTCCATTCAATTTACCTCGATGAATACGATCGCAATTGCAGATTTGCGCGATTCTCACACCAGCAGCGGAAATTCTTTGCTTGCCGTGAATCAACAACTTGCGGTAGGATTCGGAATTGCTTTAGGATTAATTGCCCTAAAATTATTTGAAAATAATACGGGAATTACAGACGGAAATACCCATCTCGCTTTTCGATATACCTTTTATACGGTAGGTTTACTCACTGTAATTTCTGGATTTGTCTTTAGAAGACTTCACATTTCAGACGGGAATAATATGAAATCTGCGGATTAACTTCCTCCAAAATATTTTGGACGCATTTTCAATTTTTGGCTGTTTTTTATTTTGTAGAAATCTCCCCAATTCCTTATCAGATTCGTAAAGAACAGAACCTTGATTTAAATCATATAACGCTTTTAGACAAAATAAATAATACTCCTCAATTTTAATTCCTAATTTTATTACATCAAAATATATAAAAATGGAAGATAAGAAAAAATTGACGCGACAAACAGGAGCACCCGTTCCTGATAATCAAAATACGCAAACCGCAGGACCAAGAGGACCCATGTTGATGCAGGATTACTGGTTCTTAGAAAAAATGGCGAACTTCGACAGAGAAGTCATCCCCGAAAGAAGAATGCACGCAAAAGGTTCTGGCGCTTTCGGAACATTTACCGTAACCCACGATATTTCACAATACACGAAAGCCCATATATTTAATGAAATCGGTAAGCAGACCGAAATGTTTGCACGTTTTTCTACTGTTGCAGGAGAACGAGGCGCTGCCGATGCAGAAAGAGATATTCGCGGTTTTGCCTTAAAATTTTATACCGATGAAGGAATTTGGGATATGGTCGGAAATAATACACCCGTTTTCTTTTTCCGTGATCCAATGAAATTTCCAGATTTGAATCACGCCGTAAAACGCGATCCAAAAACCAATATGAGAAGTGCCCAAAATAACTGGGATTTCTGGACTTTACTACCCGAAGCTTTGCATCAGGTAACGATCGTGATGAGTGATCGCGGACTGCCAAACGGTTACCGACACATGCATGGTTTTGGAAGTCATACTTACAGTTTCATCAACAAAGATAATGTTCGTCATTGGGTTAAATTCCATTTTAGAACACAACAGGGAATCGATAATTTAACGGATGAGGAAGCTGGAAAATTAGTTGGAATGGACCGCGAATCCTCCCAACGCGATTTATTTGACAATATTAAAGCAGGCAATTTTCCAAAATGGAAAATGTTTATTCAGATCATGACCGAAGAAGAAGCGAAAACTTATCGTTTCCATCCATTTGATTTGACAAAAGTTTGGTCTAAAAAAGATTTTCCATTAATTGAAGTTGGACAGTTTGAATTGAATAAAAACGCAGAAAATTATTTTGCAGATGTAGAACAGGCCGCCTTTAATCCAACAAATATTGTTCCCGGAATCGGTTTCTCTCCAGACAAAATGTTACAGGGAAGATTGTTTTCTTACGGCGATGCGCAACGTTACCGATTAGGCGTGAATCATTATCAGATCCCGGTAAACAAACCGAGATGTCCGTATAATGCTTATCACCGTGACGGACAAATGCGTGTTGATGGGAATTATGGTGGCACCATTCATTATGAACCAAACAGTTATGGGGAATGGCAGGAACAACCTTCTGCAAAAGAGCCGTCTTTAGAATTATCGGGAGATGCTTATGCACACAATTTCCGCGATGACGATGAAGATTATTTCACCCAACCCGGAGATCTATTCCGAATTATAAAAGCTGACGGAAAAGCCGACGTGCTGTTTAAAAATACCGCCGCAAATGTTGGCGGAGCAGAAAAGTTCGTGCAAGTTCGACACATCAGAAATTGTTTTAAAGCCGATCCTGAATATGGAGAAGGCGTTGCAAATGCTTTAGAAATGACAATGGATGAAGTGAACAGTTTTGATATGACGCGCTACGACCAGTTTGCGCCGAGAAAGTCTTAGTCCTTTAAAATATTTTTTTAGGCTGATAAAAGGTGGGAAGTTTTAAAAAAAACATTTCCACCTTTTTTTGTTCCTCATTGTAAAACATTTCCACCATTGTTTTTTTCGATATTTCAATTTGAAGTTTCGCCACATTATTTTCCGCAGAAATTCCCGATTTTTGCGCCTTCAATTATTAATGAAGAAGTTTTAAAGGAAAGATGCTAAAAGAGAAAAATAAATTTATTGCAACCTTGCTCGCATTTGCACTAATTCCAATGTCGGGATTGGCGACGGATATTTATTTGCCTTCCATGCCGAATATGGCGCTCGAACTTCATCAAACGGAAACCAGAATTCAATTGACGCTCACTTTATTTTTGATCAGTTATGGTGTCACTCAGTTTTTTGCAGGAAGTGTCGTAGATTCTTACGGAAGATATCGGGTAACGCTGGTTTCTCTGGGATTATTTATGGTGAGTTTTTTAGTCACTGCCTTAACCAAAGACATTATGGTCATCTATGCGATGCGTATTTTACAAGGTGTTTTAGCAGGTTTTGCAATCGTCTCGAAGCGCGCATTTTTTGTGGATGTTTACGAAGGTGAAAAACGAAAACACTATTTGAGTGTCATGACGATCGTCTGGTCAGTCGGTCCTATTATCGCCCCTTTTATTGGTGGGTATTTACAGAAACTTTTCGGTTGGCAATCGAATTTTTATGTTTTAGCGGTTTACAGTTTTCTTTTACTGATTTTTGAATATCTATTTTCTGGGGAAACATTAAAAGTTAAAAAGCCCTTTATCATCAATTTCGTTTTCAGGGAATATGATATGATGTTCCGAAGCAAAGATTTTTTCTACGGCATGCTTATGTGTGGAATAAGTTATGCGATGGTCATTTTCTTCAATCTTTGTGGCGCATTTATTATCGAACACAAAATGGGTTACTCAGAAGTTGTGGCCGGTTACGTTTCTTTAATTCTTGGTTTCGCCTGGATGTCAGGAGGATTTTTAGGTAAATTTTTAATAGACAAAGATTTTCTTCCCAAAAATAGATTTGCGAATTATGCCCAGTTATTTTTTATTCTGGTCATGCTCTTTTCCTCTTTTTATCTGAATTCTATTTACAGCCTTGTCGCCTTTGCATTTGTCATACACGTGACTGCAGGTTTTATTTTCAATAATTATTTCGCCTATTGCCTCGGAAGATTTCCGAATTCTGCAGGAGTCGCAGGAGGTTTAACGGGTGGAGTTTCCTACATTATCACTTCTGCAGTAAGTTACAGCATTGTTGCCATCCTTCGACCCACCATGCAGCTGGGAGTTGCAGAAGGATATTTAATTATGGGAATTCTGGCGTTTTTTATTTTAAGCATGACAAAATTGAGAAAGGCTCATCTTTAAATTTACAGAATTTAATTACCTTTAGTTTTTAAAAACAAAATGAAGAAAGGTAGATTAGAAGCATTCAGCGACGGTGTTCTTGCCATCATTATCACGATCATGGTACTGGAATTTAAAACACCGGAAAACGGGACTTTGGAAGCCTTAAAACCTTTGATCCCAAAAATTATTTCTTACATTATCAGTTTTATGTACGTTGGGATCTACTGGAATAACCATCACCACCTTTTTCAGATCATCGAAAAAGTGAATGGCAAAATATTGTGGGCAAATTTAATTTTGCTCTTTTGGCTTTCTTTACTTCCGTTCGCAACAGGTTGGATGGGTGAGAATCATTTTGCACAAAATACAGTCGGAGTTTATGGATTTATTTTAGCGATGTGCGCAATTTCTTTTAATGTTGTTCAGAAAGTTGCTTCGAAAAGTGAAGGACCAGATTCCGCTTTGGCAAAAGTAATGCAGAACACAACGAAAGAAACAATATCAACTGTAAGTTACTTTGTTGCGATCGCACTTTCCTTCTTTTATCCATTAATTTCATTATTTTTATACTTTGTAGTCGCGATGATCTGGTTGATCCCAGACAAACGCATGGAAAAATTAATCAGTTAAAATTAAAATATATGACAGACATTATTCAGAACAACGGGGAAAAATTCGGGGAGTTTTCTGCAACGCATGATGGCGAAAGAGCAGGAGTTTTGCAGTACGAATGGATCGATGACAATACCTTCGACATTGTACACACCGAGGTTGATGAGCATTTTGGCGGAAAAGGAATTGGCAAAAGTTTGATTTCTGAGGCGGTTAATTTTGCAAGGGAAAAAAATGTAAAGATCAATGCCGATTGTCCTTTTGCGAAATCAGTTTTAGAAAAAGACGATTCTACCCATGATGTTTTCGTGAATTAAATTTTACACAAATACCTTTAAAAAATAATAACATGAATTTTAGAAACACCGCAATCATCGCAGTTCTGTCTATTTTTGCCTTGCAATCGTGTAAAAAAGAAGTTGCAACGACTTCAATTTCAAATAATGACAGCATGAAAACTGACGCAATGGTCACCGATAGTTTGACAACCGTAAAACCTGAAATAAAATCAATGGACAGTGCAGCCGGAATAGAAATGTTTTCTGCCCTGAAAAATAAAAAAGTTTCGTTGGATAAAGATGCTGTGACTTTAACTTCTGTAAAAGAAGGCAGCCCGGAAAAAGCCTATTTGATCTTCAATGATGATCAGTCTAAAGTAGAAGTTTTCTTGCCCGGAGAAAAGAAAGGAATTTTGTATGACCGAAAAGGAACAGAAGGAAATTATACCTGGACGGACGGGAAAAATGAACTCATCCAGTGGAAAGGTTACGTTCTGAGAACCTTAAAACAGGCGATCCCATTATTTAATGGTGATTCGATGTAAAATTTACAAACTTCATTTATGGCCTTTCAATTTTATTGAAGGGCTTTTTTTTTATCGCTTATTTCGCAGAAGCGAAAATCTGCGCCCCGACCTGAGTGAAGCTCTTTTTAATTGGTGGCTGAACTTGCTGAAGCCGGCAATTAAAAAAGCGGGAACGGAGGGCGGAAATAGGCGCCCAAATCATAACAAAAAAACTATATTTGTGAAAATTTAAAACGAAATTCTATGAATCCGATTGTGTTGCTGTTGATCATCATTGCGTATTTCGCACTTTTACTATGGGTCGCTTATAAAACCGGAAAAGGCAGTAACAACGAAAGTTTTTTTATCGGAAACCGAAAAAGCAACTGGATGCTCGTGGCTTTTGGAATGATCGGGACCTCGCTTTCGGGCGTGACTTTCGTGTCGGTTCCGGGTGCAGTTGGCGCGGATAAATTTCATTATTTACAAATTACGATTGGGTATTTAATTGGATATATTGTCATCGCTTACGTTCTTCTACCCCTTTATTACCGCCTAAAACTGACCTCCATCTACGGTTATCTGCAACAGAGAATGGGGCAACTTTCCTATAAATCCGGGGCCTGGATTTTCATCGTTTCGCGTTTGGTTGGTGCAACTGCAAGGTTGTATTTGGTAGTGAATATTTTGCAGATGACGATCCTGGACAGTTTAGGCGTTCCGTTTATCGTGACAACTTTGATTATTTTGATCATGATCATTCTTTACACTTATGAAGGTGGCGTGAAAACCATTGTGTGGACTGATACTTTGCAGACGACGTGTATGCTTTTGGGACTGATCATTTGTTCGGTTTATATGATGAATCATCTGGGTTTAAATTTTACAGAAAGTATTTCGCAAATGAATAAACTCGGTTACACAGAAGTTTTTAATACGGATGCGAACAGCAAAGCTTTCTTTTTTAAACAGATCCTGGCCGGAGCTTTTATCACGATCACAATGACGGGAATTGATCAGGAAATGATGCAGAAATCTTTATCGGTGACCAAACTGAAAGACTCGCAGAAAAACATGGTTGTTCTGGGTGTGATCTTAGTCGGTGTGATTTCCTTGTTTCTCTTTATGGGCGGACTTTTACATCTTTACGGAAACACCGAACATGTTGCCACTTCTGGAGATCAACTCTTCCCGGATATTGCTTTGAATCACATGCCGCCTTTCATTTCGATCATTTTTATTGTGGCTTTGATCTCGGCGCTTTTCCCAAGTGCAGATGGCGCAATGACGGCTTTAACTTCATCTTTATGTATTGATATTTTTGGGTTGAGAGAAAAACCGATCTCCCAAAAAGAGCAGGAAAAATTCCGGAAAAGAGTTCACCTCGTTGTCGCATTTGCATTTTTAGTAATGGTCATTATTTTCAAACTTATCAATGATAATTCGATGATCGGTTTGATTCTGAAAATGGCCGGATTTACTTATGGACCGCTTCTCGGATTATTCGCTTTTGGAATCTTCACTAAGTTTCAGGTGAAAGACAAATGGGTTCCTTACGTTTGTATCGCCGCACCAATTATTTCTTTTTTGATCGATAAATACCAGGAAAACTTTTTCGGTGATTTCAAAATCGGTTTGGAGTTGTTGATCATTAATGGATTGATCACTTTCTTTGGGTTGTGGTTGATTCGGAAGAAATAAGCATTGTTGAAAACTAAATATTTAAAATCGGTTGAAAGCTCAATCGATTTTTCTATTTTTATACAAACGCAATTTAATGAATAGATTAATTTTAGTAGGAAACGGTTTTGATTTAGCACACGGTTTGAAAACTAGTTATAAGGATTTTATTGATGATTTCTGGGAGAATGAATTAAAACAACTACAATTAGGTGTTTACATGACTAATCAAAAACTCAATCATATAGAATTAACGGTAAACTATAGCAGCTCTTTTATACTAGAATTTTCTAAAAATTATTCTGACTTAATTTTTGAAACTAAACTTAATAGTATAAATATAATTTTTGAAAATGATTTCTTGAAGTTAATTACTAAAAAAAGTTATGACAATTGGGTTGATATCGAAAATGAGTATTATACTATATTAAAAAATTGCGACCAAGGACAAATTGATAATTTAAATAAAAACTTCAATGAGGTAAAAATGTTATTTACAGAGTATCTGAATAAAATTCCAAAAGAAGCCAGTAACATTAATATAATTGAGAACCATATTTGTTCTCAAATAAAGTATAATGATTTAAGCGCTATTTATAATGACAATCTAATTGAGGAAATTTTAAAAAAAATAAATACAAATTTAGTTGAGATATTAAATGACAACATAACTGCAAATAATATAGAAAACGATGAAGAAAGAGAATTGATACTAAGAATTAGAGATTTAATTTCTAAAAAGACAGAGAAAGAAGTCATCAAAGATCTTTTATTATCAGGTCAAAAATCTTTGTGTAAAATTTTAAATTTAAATCCCGAATCAATTTTAATATTGAATTTCAATTATACTAATATTACTGATAATTATGTGGGTAGAACTGCAGGATATGAATGTAATTCAAACATTTCAATTAACCATATACATGGAGAATTAAACAATGAAAAGAATCCAATAATTTTTGGCTTCGGAGACGATATTGATGAACATTATAAAAAATTTGAAAATTTAAACGAAAATAGATATTTAGATTTTTTTAAATCAATTGCATATCTTCAAACTAGTAATTATAAGAAACTTTTAGAATTTATCAATGGTGAAGATTTCCAAGTTTTTATTTTCGGACATTCTTGCGGTATTTCAGATAGAACAATGCTTAATACCATCTTTGAACACGATAATTGTACATCTGTAAAACCATTTTATCACAAAAGAAAAGATGGAACTGATAATTACACCGATATTGTTCAAAATATCTCCAGAAATTTTAATGATAAAAAGAAATTCAGGGATCGAGTTGTCAATAGAACTGATTGTGAATCTTTGACTTAATTTTCACTGTGACATTTCCTCCTTTTAAGTTGTCTTAAAAACACAAACAGTATACTAAAATCTCCGATTTAACACCACTCTTTTTATGAAAAAACTTCTTCTCTTCTTTTCTATAACTACGTTACTACTCACCTTTTCGACCTTCGCAAGAGCGCAAACTTTTCATACCGAAGCTTTAGATGCGTACTGGAAAATGATCGAACGTTTGAAAAAAGGCGATTCCCTTTCTAAGGAAACCTGGAACAAATTTCTGGATCTTGAGGCCAATAAGATCTATGTGAAAAATCAAGGCTTTGACAAAAATTATCTGGAGCGTTTAAGAAAAAGTGTGGAAGTAGTTTACATGCCACAAAATGCCGAAATTTTAAAGAAAAGAGTCGAGGCCATTGAGAAAGATCCATCAACATACTGGCTGACTTATAAAGTGTATGTCTACAAAAAATACGAAAAAGAGTTGAAGGAATTTCAAGCCACCGTCGGAACTCCACAATATCTTGCAACAAGCTATAAAAATACTTTTGGGTGGCTTCCAAAAAGACTTCAGATTAAGGAACCAAAAATTAATATCTATTTGTTAGGTATTGAAAACGACGCGATCGCCGGAAACAGTGGTTTGGTTTTAACTTTATGGAATCTATATAACGCCGATAAAATTCAACCCGGCGGATTATTGGGTCATGAAATGCATCATTATTTAAGAAAATCTTTTGGTTATCAAAATGTGGCAAAAGAAGATGAAGGTTTATTATATTTTTTAAATGTTGTGCTCAACGAAGGTTCTGCGGATCTGATCGAAAAACCAACGAACATCGCACACAACGATGAAATTCCTTATGGTTTGCAAATCAGAGATTTTCTTTTGCCGCAAGCCGACAGTATTGTCCAGGTCGCCAACCGAAATATTGAGGAAATGCAGGCTTCTGGAGGAAAAACCTTTAAGACAGAAAAAGACTACCGCAATTTGGTGAAATGGACGAGCGGACACAATCCGGGATATTTTATGGCAGATATCATCGTGAGAAATGGTTACCGAAATCAACTGCTTAAAAATATTCAAAATCCTTTTCAGTTTATCCAGATTTACAACAAAGCCGCAAAGAAAGATTCTAAAAATCCTCCATTATTCAGCGACCGGTCGATTAATTATATTCAGATGTTCGAAAAGAAATACTGGAAAAGCCGCAGCTAAAAAAAAATGCCTGACATCAAATTTTCCTCTTTAGAACTGAGATGAAAATTGCCTGAATTTCTAAATGAAAATTTGGGTACTTTTTTCGTTTTTTTTTACAGCGTGATAAGGAAAAAACACTTAGATTTAACGTCCGTAAAAAATAATAATTTAACAAAATTTTATGAAAAAAATTTCCTTATTTTTCTCTTTACTTTTTTCAATATTTGCGTTTTCGCAGATCCATTTTGAAAAAGCGTATTTCATCAATAACGACGACTTAAGAATGGAATGTCTCATCAAAAATGTGGACTGGCGCAATAATCCTACTTCTTTCGAATACAAAATAGAGGAAGGTTCGGCAGTAAAAATTGGCGACATCAAAAATGTGAAGTTTTTTGAAATCTATAACGAAGCAAAATATTTACGGGCTACTTTAAATATCGATCAATCCAGTGATAATTTGAATAAACTAAGTTCGAGATACGAACCAGAATTTTTAGAAAAGAAAGTATTTTTAAAAGAACTCGTAGAAGGTGACGTTAAACTATACAAATATGATGACGGAGGTTTTGCAAAATATTTCCTGAAAGAGGGCGATAAACAGCCTGAACAATTGATTTATAAACCATACCTCATCGAAGTAAGCAAAATGGCTTACAACAGAGATTACCAGAAACAACTGCAAAAAGTATTGACGTGCCCGAAAATCCCAGCAAATGATCTGAAAAATGCAGAATACAGAGAAAAAGATCTGGTAAAGCTGGTTTCGGCAAATAATCAGTGTCAAAATCCGAACTACGAAAATAAGATCGTGCAGCAGAAAAAAGGATTTTTAAATCTTTCTGTTCGTCCGCGCGTTAACTTTGCTTCTATGACCTTCTCTAATTTTGCTTTAGGGAAACAATTTAACATGGAATCTAAAACAGGTTTTGGTATTGGTGTAGAAATGGAATATGTTTTTCCTTTCAACAGAAACAAATGGTCTGTTATTTTCGAACCGACTTACCAGTATTACAAAGCACAGCAAACCAATAACGATGATCCATCTTTTCCGTACAAAGCATCTGTTGACTACTCTTCTATCGAATTGCCGCTTGGGATCAGACATTATTTTTTCCTTAATGATGACTCGAAATTAGTTATAAATGGTCAGTACATTTTTGACCTTAAGATCAAAAATAATTTTGAATTTAGAGACAGTACGGGAACTCTGGGTAACTCGCTCGACGGTAAATCGAATCAAAATTTTGCGTTTGGAATTGGTTATCAGTTCAAAAACAAATACGGAGTTGAAGTTAAATACTTTACCGAAAGAAATATTCTGGAGAACTATACGTACTGGAGTACTAAATTCCAGAACGTTTCTCTCATCCTCAGTTATAATCTGTTTTCAAAATAATAACGAGATTTAAAAATAGAATTCTTTATTAAAGCAAAGCTGTTTCCCATTCGGAAGCAGCTTTTTTATTTCTTTCTAATGCCTTTCTGATTTGAAAATTATTGAATGCGGAAGCAGAAATTTTATTAATGTCCAATAGTGTAAAATAACTTACTTCTCTGTAAAATTTTAAATATAATAAAAGGATAACGTTCGTATATTTACTTAGGATTTTAAACGAGATCTAATTTTTATTAAGAATCAAAATGACCAAATTCAAGAAACGCCCCTCAAAGTTAAAAAAGTTTTTAGGCTTATTAGGTCCCGGACTCGTAACCGGAGCAAGCGATGATGATCCTTCCGGGATTGCAACATACTCGCAAGCAGGCGCGCAATTTGGTCTTGCAACACTTTGGTTAGCGTTGCTTACTTTTCCTTTAATGGCGGCGATTCAGGGAATGTGTGCGAGAATTGGTTTGGTCACTTCTCAGGGTTTAACGGTTACTTTAAAGAATCATTACTCGAAACCTCTGCTTTATATCATGCTGCTTTTCAGTTTCCCCGCGATCACGCTCAACATTGGTGCAGACATTCAGGGAATGGGCGCGGTTGCACACATGATCATTCCTGCAGTTCCTGTTTCAGTGTTTTGTGTCGGATTTACGGCTGTTTTAATGTTTATCATTATTAAATATCCTTACCAAAAAATTGCGAAAATATTAAAATGGCTTTGTTTATCCTTATTGCTTTACATGATCGTTCCATTTATGATCAAACAGGACTGGCTTTTGGTTTTGAAAAATACTTTCATTCCTACCGTTCATTTCAACAAAGAATTTTTTTCAATCGTTGTTGCGATCCTGGGAACGACGATTTCTCCGTACCTTTTCTTCTGGCAAGCAACGATGGAAGTTGAAAACATGGCTCAAAGTAAAAGAAAGATCATCGTGAACAAACGCGTTCTTGGCGATATGAGAACCGATGTAAATACAGGAATGGTATTATCAAACCTGGTCATGTTTTTCATTATTCTCACCACAGGAAGTGTGCTCTACAACTCCGGGATCAGACAAATTGATACGGTAGATCAAGCTGCAAAAGCCCTGGAACCACTCACCGGGAAACTCACTTATTTAATTTTTGCAATTGGAGTTTTGGGTACAGGACTTTTAGCAATACCCGTTTTAGCAGGTTCACAATCTTACATGCTTGCAGAGACTTTTGGATGGGAAGCTGGGCTTGACAAAAAATTTCCACAGGCAAAAGCTTTTTATATTTCGATCATTATCTCGCTACTCGTAGGTTTATCACTTGATTTTTTAGGAATTAGCCCTATAAAAGCTTTACTTTTTACCGCCATAACCTATGGACTTACTGCACCCATTTTGATTGCGATCATCCTTCACATTGGGAATAACAAGAAAATCATGGGCAAAAATACGAACTCAAAATTTTCAAATATTTTGGGTGTTATTACTTTGATTATCATGAGTGCCGCCGCATTTGCACTGATCTATTTTTTATTTAAATGATAACAGCTTTAGAAATAAATCTGTACTCTTAATTTCCTCATTTAAAGGATATCTTTTCACAAAAAAAGTTGCTGCAAAAAATACAACAACCTTTCATTATCAATTCATTAAACCTTTAATAATCAATTGGAAGTGAAAAATTTAGTTTTGGATGGAGTTTGCTGAAACTGAAATCATTTATAACAAAAATTTACCATTAGATCTTTTTCACTTTTGATCTTCGAATATTTTCAACTATGGTTTCCAGTAAGCCCAGGTTGTTCCGTTGAATACCGCTAATCTTTTTGCACCGGTTTTATTGATGTAAACCATCATTCCGGGAGAAGGACTCGGAATATCCTGAACATCTGCAACAGTCGGTAAAACCATTGCTTTTGTCGTAGATTCTAAAACTAAAACGCCGTCTGAGCCGGAACTTCTGGCACCAATAATTGATTTTGCGTCAGTTTCTACAATGCCCATTGGTTGTATGGTTAAAGCACTGGTAACATTTCCATCCCGACCACTGAGATCAACCCAGCTTATTCCGTTAGAAAATTTGATTCTTGCCTCCGCTGGTATACTTGCATCTAATAAAATAGTTCCTGCGGTAGCCGGAAGTGGAGAAAAAAGTGTTCGAACGTAAGGCAGGATGAGACCTTTATTACCCTTTGCAAATTCTAATAATACAGATGTTTTTGTGGTTGCTGTTCCCACCGCATCACCGATGATTACTTGTGCATTGAATGCTGAAACTGCACTTAATAATATAATTGTGAATATACTTTTCATTGTCTTTTATTTTTTTAAATTATTTTTAAAGAAAGAAGCCCGCAACAAGATCTACCGTTGAGAGCTTTCTCTGCTTTATTTTTTACGGACAAGCCGGGTTGTTGAAACAGCTCCAACCACCAGTTGTACCATCGGAATTGATTTTCAAACATTTTTCTACGGTATCAAAAACCATCATTCCTTCCTGTGGAGAAATTATATTGTTAATTTCGGTAGTTGTCATTCTCGTGATGACAAAACCTTTGGTATTGGATTCTAAAACAGTATGAGCTGATAATCGAGCCATTGGCCAGTCGGTATTTGTACCACCAGCTCTTCGCAACAAAGTGATTCCGTGATTGGTTGCAACACCCGTTCCTCCAGCTGGTAAATCATAACACACACATGGTATTATATTTAATCCGTAACCACGACCGGTAATATTTGTAACACCTACTACATTTTGAGTGATCGTAATAACATTATTTGTTACCGTATTCCAGATTATTGTGTTCAAACTAGCTCCATTAAACAGTTCTAAGGGAAATAACGGACCGTTGGTCATTTTGCTTCCAAAGAGATTTACAGTACCAGTTGGACTGATCACCACTCGTATCATCGGAGCAGCTGCAGTTCCGGTAAATGAATAAATATTTGGCGTTCCCACTTCATATAACGTCCCGTCTACAAAACGCACATTAATTCCCGGCGCAGGCGTTCCCGCCGACTGAAACTGTAATTCTGCAGTAGCTAAAGGAGTTCCGTTAACGGTTAAATTAAACGAATTATCCAACTTAAAAATATCGAAGTCAAAACCATAATTAGTTGGCGGTTGTGTAAATGTTTTGGTCGCACCACCTTCCGCAGTAAAAGTTTCACCCAAAATTTGTTCGAGACAGATGACTGCCACAGAAGCACTGGAGGTATTGTTCGGAATATTCGGATCTGAGATTCCACTTGTTGTGCTGATTACGGCGGTATTGGTATAATTTCCGGTCGCATTTAATTTTGCATACACTTTTAAAGTACGTGTTGCGCCATTATTTAAATTACCGATGGTCCAAATTCCTGTTCCGGGAATGTAAGTTGTACCTGCAGGAGCCACGTGTGAATCATACGCAAAACCTGTAGGCAAAAGATCTTTAACCTGAACACCCGTATTGTTTGCAGGACCATTATTTTTAGCGATGATCGTAAATGCTACATTATCTCCTACTGGTGCGCTCGACTTATCAACTGATTTGATGACCTGCAGATCAGACTCAGTAAACGCAGTGACGGAAGCTGACGCACTGTTATTTGCAGTATTAGATTCGGTTTCGTCGCCGGTAATCCCGGCACTATTTGTTGCTGTTGCATTTACAGTGGCGGTAATTTTTAAAACTAAGGAAGCACCATCTGCCATATTTCCTATAGCCCAAACTCCCGTTGCAGAATCATAGGTAGTCCCAACCGGCGTTGCAGCACTACTTACATAAGTAAAACCGGATGGCAACTTATCATTAACGTTAACATTTGTTGCAGCAATAGGTCCATTGTTGGTTGCTGTAATTGTAAAAACAACGTTCGATCCTACTGCAACACTCGACTTGTCTACCGTTTTCGTAATAGCCAGGTCGCTTGTAGGAATATTTGCAGGTGGATTATTTGTTGGCGTGGTGGGGCCGGTAAAAGTTCCATTGGTTCCCAAAGCAAAAGCTCCCTGTCTGTTGGCAATCGCACCTGTTGCGCCAATTTTAAAAGTGATCGATGTTTTAGGACTAAGATACCGCGCATAAAAACTGGCAGTATTTTCAAAGACGATTCCAGTTAAACTACCCGGAATTCCACGAAATTGTGTTTCTGCTCCAATATTTGTAACGACTAATTGCGATGAATTGCTTACGGTGTAATTGCTGTATTCATTTAAAGGTAAAAGATATTTTTCCGTTAAAGCAGCGCTACTTCCATCGATGTCGATCCCATTTAGAAAATAATTCCGGAGATAAACGGGGAAATTAGTAGTCGTATCGAAAAACTCTAATTTATACTGTACATGACCGGAAGCGGTTGTTGTTATAACCGGCTGAAATCTTATTGGCACTGTAGTGTCGTCATCAAAAGTGGAGAGAGAAGCATTAACCAAGGCAACAATGGTAAGTTTACCATACAGTAAACGGCCTTCAACCGTACCTAGATTAGCTATTTTGTAAACAGAACCTGCTGCACTTTGTGTTCCGGAAAGGCGCGTCGTGTTCGCATTCGTAAAAGAAAAGTCGATGCCATTTGCATCCAGAGAGTAAAATTGAGCATTTGCACTGAGCATACTTAAAAAAGCAAATAAGAAAATACTTTTCTGAAGTATATTTTTGTAGAGGTAATTCATATTTTAAGAATTATTTATTTTTGGTATTAGTATTTTAAAATACATTTGAAACATCTTCATCCGGTACTGTTAGTTGATGTAAAAGATTTGATTGGATAGCTGTTTTCCAAAGTTTCAAGGGCATGATTTCAAGAAGAAAATTTTACGAAAAAGCAGGAAATGGTGGTGGTCGCACACTGAAAGAGCACGTAAATCTAGAAATTGAATTATTTTGTAAATAAAATTCTAAATTCAATTTTATAGAACGTGACAAAAAAAATTTGGCTTTCGGGCAGGAAAATGCTGCAATACCTGATTTTTTAACAGACGAATTGAAATTTGAGAGCATTGCGAAAACCGTAGATGATGAAACATAAGAAAATCGACTGTCGCTGTATGGATCATTAAAAGTTTTAAAAATTTCTTTCTCAACCTGAAATTTCCTTTCAACCTTACTCTTCATTTTTGATCTTGATGTAACCTTCTTTTTATTCTTTACTTTCAGTGGTTGGCTTAGTTTCGACCGATCGATATAAACCACTTTTGCATTGGTTAGATGATCAAGATTTGAAACAATGGTTCCCTTTAAAACAAAAATTTTAGAACTATTCGATTTTGGTACAGGAGAACTTTTTTCAGTATTGCTGCAGATCAAAGCTCCCACGCTGAAAATCGCCTCGCTTTCGAAGGATAAAGTATTCTCTCTCTGCACAATCAATTTTGCGGAAAATTCTGAAAAACTCAATAAAAAAACGAATAACAAAATACTCTTCAATACAATTGAAAAGTCTCTTGGTGATTTTTGTTTCGATTTTTTAAAAGTGATGATGGTAATTTTTTTTTCGAAAATAAAGATGAAGTTTACCGACGGGCCAGAAAAGCAGATGAATTATCGTTTTCCCTATATTGAAAGGCTTTCTCAAAAATTAATTTAATTGCCATTGAATTTGTGCTTTTTATTAATGATGATCCGACTCAGATGGATTATTCAATTATTTAGAAAAGAGGAGAATTTCCAGTTAAGATGCGGAGTACAAAATACTCCGCCTTCTCAATCTGTTTTTTCATCAAATGGCCTCGAAAGGACAATTTTTTAATTCCTATTTTTTAAAATGGTGAAGTCGCGCTGTGTTTAATTAACGCTGCAAAAGTAGAGGGCGAATGCCGGGTACGAAAGGTTATGACTTACCGTTTTCATTACAACGGTAAACCTTGGATCGATAAAAAATTGATTATTAAAGCTTTAAGAATTAAGCTTCTTCGTTTTCCTGCAAATATTTAATAAAAACGGAAGGTGAAATCGTAGTGACCTTCTTAAAAATGGTGGCAAACTTATTTTGGGAGGAGAATCCTGCTTCCTCAGAAAGGACCGCGATTTTATACTTTCTATACAAAGGGAAATTCTGCAGTTTTTTCACAATGTAAGTAATGCGCAACTCGTTAATATAGTTATTAAAATCTTGTTTTTTGTAAGAATTGATGATGTGAGAAAGATACTTCGAATTAGACTCACAATAGGTTGCAAGCGTTGATAAGGAAACATTATTGTCTGTAAACAATTCAGATTCTTCAAATTCTTTCAGCTTCAACAAAATTTTCTGCTCCGTCTCAGCACTCATGCTTACTGATGGTTCTGCTTTATACGACTGCAGATTTTGCTCTTCTGCGTTTATTTCTTCTGTTTCACGGAGCTCAAAATTACGTTGTTTCGCAAGTGCCGATTTTTCCTCGATATTTTTTAAGATCTCCCGGAAATGTTCCAGATTTCGCTTATGTTTTATTCTGTAAAGTAAAAAGTAGATGCCTCCTAAAATGATAAATAAACCTCCTAAAATCAACATTACATTTTTATTCGAGCTCTTCTCTTCTACCCTTTTATTATCTTTCTGCATAGAAGTAAAAGACTGATCGATAAAGGCTGTAGATTCAGTTGATAGTTTTTCGACGACAGAATCCTGCTGTTTTTTAACACTTACCAGATTTTTGAGGTCATTCGTCGCCGCGTAATATTTTTGAGAAGTCGTGTAAATCTCATTTTTAAGCTCTAAATAAGGAGATTTTTTTGAAATTTTTTCTGCCAGATCTAAATATTTCTTTCCATTTTTTAAATCCTTTTGATCGAGATAGATGTTTGCAAGACCATTGTAACTAAGTCCTACCAGAAACCCTCCCGGATCATTTTTAGAAAAACTCAAAGCAGAATTATAATGTTGCAGTGCTTTTTTAGGCTCGTTCAGATGATAATAACTCAATCCCAGTAACTGCTCATTATTAGCGGTGAAAAAATCGAGATTAGCGCCCGACAGTTCAAAGAATTGCTGTGCTTTATTAATTTCTACAACAGCCTTTTTATAATTCTTCTTCTCAATTTCATAGTAGGCTTTTTCCTGCTGCATTAAGCCTTTTACGTTGTTTGCAGATTTTGGATCTTCTATATTTTTGCTGACATCAAAAGCTTTTTCCATATAAAGTCTGGAGTTGTCATACAATTTAAGTCGTCTGTACTCTGTTGCTAAAAATCCATAAACTTTTGCCTGCCAATTGTAATTGTCGGTCTGCTGAATAATTTCGCCCGCGCGCAACGCATAATCGACCGATTTTTTAACTTCGCCAGATTGTTTGTACAGCGATGCAGATAACATAAGGCTTCGAGCTTGCAGCACAGGAGTTTCGGAGATTGTAAATAGAGAGTCTGCTACTTTTACCGCACCTTTAAAATCAGTTTGAGCAGTTTCTACGTAAGTTTTATAGTAAATTTTATTGAAAGCCTGCATATCCTGTGAAAATGAAACGGTGTAAAACAGGACAGAAAAAAGGAAAACAATTTTTTTCATAAAAGACTTTTTGAATGCTCAATAAGCAGCAATCATTTATTTAAAATTATATGCGTGACTGAAAATATAAATTTAAGGCCGCGCTTCTCAAACAATATTTTAATTATTCTTATAAAAAATACTCACTATTTTCTAATTGAACATTGTAAAATCCCTATTAAGAATGGTAAAAGTAGAGATTATTATCGGGAAAAACTTCCTGATATATAGTGATTATGAAGCACATCACTGCGCATTTATGGTCATATCACAAACTTAAAATAACTTAAATATATAATTTTATGGTTCTCAAGAAGTTAACATAATATTTGTCTGAACTTTGAAGTGGTTTTAATGTTTCAAACATTTTATCATTATCGTGAAAATGGTAAATTGTTAAATTTGTAAATACCTTTTAAGTAATGATTAAACAGATTTATTGTTGGTTTTCAAATACTGTTCTATTAATTATTATGAGTAAGAAGCAAAACGAAATAAATGAAAAATTCATCAAAACATCTTGCGGCGAAATCCACAATTTGAGACTTTTTCTTACCCATATTAATTTCTTATTTTAGCAATGAAAAACTGATCAAAAAAAAACCAATGACCATGAAAAAAGTATTATTCCTATTTTTTCTAACATTCGGAAATACCACTGCTTTTGCGCAGGAAAATTTTGACGTATCGACACTTCGGATCGGACCTTTCACCATTAATATGAAAGCGAAAGAAGTAGAAAAAGTGTACAGATCAAAGTTGGTAGCGTTCACAGGGCAAGATGAATACTACAAAACCAACAAAGTCAATTATGCAAGAGAAACCATCGAGATCATTATTTCTCAAACTTCCGATGACAAAGGACAATATGATGGCGGTTATCAAATTTATTCTCTGATGACGAAAAGCAAAAAATTCCGCACCAAAAGCGGAATGGGCGTTGGAAGCACGAAAGACCAGTTATTTGAAGCCTATAAAAATTATCCCAATTTCTCCGTGAACCAGATGTGGGATGACAAAACCGAAAAATTTTCCACGACCAGAAGCAACTTTATCCTCACTGATAATGACGCCGGAACGCTCCTGTCGTTCACATTGATCAATAACGTGGTCACAGAAATCAGTGTTTACCTGAATGAAGGCTGTTAAAAAATTACAAATCTGAAATGTGTAGACTTTAATTTTTCTATTTAAAAATGCATTCCTTCAATACCAATTCTTAAAATAATTTAAAACAATGCTCAAAATTATCTCCACTTCCATTATCATTTTTTTCTCCCTAAGCCTTCAAGCGCAGAAAAAATTACCGCAGAAGAAAAATTCAAAACCAAAAACACCCATCGAAGCTGCGGTTACAGTTGCGACGGGCGGCGATGAGTTTGAAAATGATTACGTCGTTGATACTCTTAAAATAAAAAGTGGAAAACCTTACGTATTCCTCATCGACATTGATCAAAGTCAAGGTGAAGGTTTAATGTCTCAGGAAGATCAGGAAGAAAATGAACTCCGTAAAAATTTTAAAAAAACCGATTTTCAGCTGAAAAAAATCGTGCGCTACACGTATCTGCTTTTCGAAAACGGGGAACATTTGGATCTGTCGGGAAAAGGAAATACTTTCCAGGCGACCGCTTTCTGGAGCGGCGACCTGAAGAAATCTGCAGTCGTACAAGAAGGTAAGAAAAATTCAACCGAATTTGTTGCGGCGCAATTGGGCCTTAAAAAACAATCCTCTTATGTGACCAATACTACGAATTACAAAAAAGAAATTGCCGAACTTTTAAGCAAAGATAATTTCACCGACAAGTCTAAGTTGGTCATGAATGCCTTTTTACAGATTGGTTCTGTTCCCGAAATGGCGCTCATTGAAAAGGAATCCGTGATCTTCAACAGATCGCAGGAAAAAGTAAAATCAATAACGACCACCTTTATTCTGGAGAATGGAAAAAAAATGCTTTTTGAGAAAAAAGAACTCAATCCAGCCGGTCAGCCAACTTCAAACATTCAATATGATAAATCTGGTAAAATCTCCGGTAACGCCACATTTATTTATAAAAACAACAGACTGTCTGAAATCAAAGGTGCGTTGCACACGACCAAAATCAATTACAGCAATGACCAAATGATCATGCAAAAAAATGTGGGTGATGCCGATGAAACTGAAATTTACACTTTGAGTGGCGATCATCTTCTGCGCAAATCTTTCATGATGATGTCGGGAGATCAAAATGCCGAGGAAAATTCTTTCACTGAGGACAAATTAGAAAAAGATTGCGTGAAATATTATATCGATGGCAAAATCTGGACAAATAACTGCAGCAGTGATCCGCGGGTTTTTCCTTTTTCTTACACCTACACTTCTTTTCAGGATGGTAAAATTTTGCAGAAAAAAGAGTACAAAATCCTCAAAAAAAGCGATCAGCTTTATGAAGAATATTTTGCAAATAACGAGAATGGAGAAAATGAAAAACTCAAACTGGACGCCACTTACCATTTGAATGATAAAAACCTGCTAACTTCCATTGATTTTCTCAACAACAGAAGAATTAAAAAAGTAATTTTAGAATATACTTTTTATCCTTAAGATCAATTTTCTACAAATTCAGGCGAGATTTCTGAACAAATTTTTTCGTTTCGCCCATTTTTGAAACCCATTAAAAATCACTAAATTCGCGTCCAAATAAATCTATATAATGAGTAAATCGATTGAAGAGCTGAAATCTCTGACCACACAAATTAGAAGAGACATTTTGAGAATGGTTCACGCCGTGAATTCCGGTCATCCCGGCGGAAGTTTGGGCTGTACCGAATACTTCACCGCCCTTTATGGGACAGTGATGAATTACAAACTTCCTTTCACCATGGAAGGAAAAAACGAAGATCTTTTCTTCCTTTCCAACGGACACATTTCGCCCGTGTTCTACTCCACTTTAGCGAGATTCGATTTTTTTCCCGTTGCAGAATTGGCAACGTTCAGAAAATTGGGAACCAGATTGCAGGGACATCCAACCACGCATGACCATCTTCCGGGGATCAGAATCGCTTCAGGTTCTTTGGGTCAAGGTTTGTCGGTTGCGATCGGTGCCGCTTTAGGTAAAAAATTAGACGGTGATACCAGTTTAATTTACACTTTACAAGGCGATGGCGAATTGCAGGAAGGTCAAAACTGGGAAGCATTCATGTATGCCGCTGCTAAAAAAGTAGACAACATTATTGCAACCATCGATTATAACGGACGTCAGATTGATGGCGATACCGATGATGTTTTGGATCTTGGAGATTTACACGCAAAAATGGAAGCATTTGGCTGGACCGTTTTGAACGAGAAAAACGGAAACGATCTGGAAGCCGTAATTGCAATTCTTGAAAGAGCAAAAACCGAGACCGGTAAAGGAAAACCAGTATGTATTCTTTTGCATACCGAAATGGGACATGGTGTAGATTTTATGATGGGAACTCACGCATGGCACGGAAAAGCGCCAAGCAACGAGCAACTGGATACGGCATTTAAACAATTATATTTAGAAGCTCCGGCTGATTATTAAAATTGTCATTGCGAGGGACTTGGCAATCGGGGCAGACATTTCCGCCTTCCACTCCCGCTTTTTTTATTGCTGGCTTCGACAAGCTCAGCCACCAAGAAAAAAGAGCTCCGTTCAAGCCGGGCTGCAGATTATTTATAATTAGAAAACTCGTTATTAAAATTCAAAGTAATTTGATCAATCAAAAGTAAAAACATGAAATATACATACACAGAACAAAAAGATACAAGAAGCGGGTTCGGCGCTGGATTAGCAGAATTGGCAGATAAAAACCCAAATGTCGTAGCACTTTGCGCCGACCTTATCGGATCTTTGAAAATGGAGAAATTCATTGAAAAAGCACCGGAACGTTTTTTCCAGATCGGAATCGCAGAAGCCAACATGATGGGAATCGCAGCCGGTTTAACCATCAACGGAAAAATTCCTTTCACCGGAACTTTCGCCAATTTCTCTACGTCCAGAGTTTATGACCAGATTCGTCAGTCAATCGCTTATTCAAATAAAAATGTGAAAATTTGTGCTTCCCACGCAGGACTTACTTTGGGTGAAGATGGCGCAACGCACCAGGTTTTAGAAGACATCGGAATGATGAAAATGCTTCCGGGAATGACCGTGATCAACACTTGTGATTACAATCAAACCAAAGCAGCAACATTGGCCATCGCGGATTTCGAAGGACCCGTTTATTTAAGATTCGGACGACCGGTTGTGCCGGTATTTATTCCGGAAGATATGCCTTTCGAAATCGGAAAAGGAATTATGCTTCAGGAAGGTACCGACGTCACCATCGTAGCAACCGGACATTTAGTTTGGGAATCTTTATTGGCTGCGGATGCATTAGAGAAAGAAGGAATTTCCTGTGAAGTCATCAACATTCACACGATCAAACCTTTAGACGAAGAGATCATCTTAAAGTCTGTAGAAAAAACCGGAAGAATCGTAACAGCCGAAGAACACAACTACATCGGTGGTTTAGGAGAATCCGTAGCCGGAATGTTATCTAGAAAAAGACCAACCATTCAGGAATTCGTAGCCGTAAATGACACTTTCGGAGAATCTGCAACCCCAGCAGAATTAATGAAAAAATACGGAATTGATTCTGACGCTGTACAAGCAGCAGTGAAGAGAATTATGGAGAGATAATTTTTTTGGAGATATATTATTGGAACACGTCGAAGGGCGTGTTTTTTTATGGCTTATCACACGAATTAAATTGTAAAAACCTAAAAAATCCATAAATGCACTTTGAGAAATATTACCTATTTTAGCTTTTACAATATTTACAAATCATTTGGCAATAAGATTAGAAATAATCAACATAAATAAAACATAAGATGAAGCTTGAAAAAATTTTAGATAAATTGGGATCTTTGGAGAAAAACTCTTTTATAAAAATAATAGATAATAAAATTTCAAAAAATCCAAAAAATGCTAAAGACATTGAAAAACTGTTAAGTAATTCTGATAAAGGTCTTAAGAACGCAGATAATATCAATGTTGTAAACATTTTCAATCTAATATCAGACGAATTCAAAGAGCATATTATTTGCGAATTTAATGAAGCGAATTCTCAGTTAGACATTCTAATTGATATCATTATTCGTGATGGAAATTGCATTATGAAACAAGATTGGTTTTCTCGACTTTATGAAAATGAAATTAAGAATTTAAAAATTAAGATAAAAGAACTCAATACAGACTTAGAAAGTGAAAAATCGGAAATTTCCGAGCATAGAAAAAGAGACTACAGAATTTACAAAAACTGTCTTCATACGGCTTTTCATAATGACGTTTCAAATAATAGAGAAACTAAAGTTAATTCTGATGAACTCTCCATCATTTTAACGCTTGCAAAACAGCTTGATCTTTCTCAAGAGGAAATTAAATTTATCAATTACTCGGTTCTACCAATAAAGAAAATTGAAATTCAGGAAGTGGTGAATCATTTGAAAAATATGGGAATTTTATTTTTTTCAAAGAAAGATAATTGCATCTATGTTGCAGATGAAGTAGTTCGATTGCTGCGAAAAATTAGAGAAAAAGAAGTTGCAGAGAAATTCTATAGACGAACTCTTAAACTTTTTAGAGAACCTACAATTAATCAAATTGCCAAAAACCATAATATTGATCGCAAAATGTCAATATCTGAAAAAATTGAAAAGATTATTAATGATGGAGTTTCTCTCAGTTCAATACTAAAAAACGAGATTTATAAAGAAGGAATTTCGCTTACTGAAAAAAAGAAATTTTTAGCTGAAATTGTTGAAAAGGGACTTGGTATAGATAATTTAAAAGGAAATACTTTAGAAGATAAAATAGACAGTTTAATAGAATATTTTAGCAATATCGAAAAAGATGATAAGGTTGGAATATCACACGATGGCTATGATAAAATGTTAACTGAATTAAATCAATCATTACCAACATTAAATAAAGAGATCAAGGAGCAATTTGAATTTCAAGATGAGTACGTTTTGAATGCAGCATTTTTGCTTGACTACAACATTAAGCCTAGAGATATATTAGATTTGATTTCGAAAACAGATCTGACTCAATTCATAAAAGAGAATGGTGTGAAACAGCGTGGTGATGATATCTTGAACATTTTAGAGCATTATAAAGATGTTGAAAATCTTTATATGGAAAACTATGCAAATGTTGGATATCGCAATTTAAACCTTTTAAAAGAAAATGGTATTCAAATTAAAGAAAGTGAGCTAGGACTGAAGTTCGAGGAATTAACAAGAATAATTTTTAAAGGTTTAGGGTTCAATGTAGATGAGAAATTAAAAAATGAATTGAATACACAAAAAGATATGATTGATGTATTATTGAATTTAGGCAATAGTGAAATTATAATCATAGAATGTAAAACAATAAAAGAGAAGGGGTACAATAAGTTCAGTTCCGTTTCAAGACAATTAAAATCATATCAAAATCTAGCCCTTAAAAATAATCTTCGTATCGTAAAGATTCTACTTGTTGCTCCAGAATTTAGCGATGATTTTGTGTACGATTGTGAAATGGATACTGAGATGAATTTATCTCTAATTACATCTACAACATTGTCGGTAATCCATAAAACTTTCAAAGAATCTAAATACAATATTTTCCCTCATGTTTTATTTCGAGATATATTAATTAACGAAGAACGAGTAAATAAAGCGTTGAGTAAGTAAAATTTTATCGATTGTACGATTTGACCGAAGACGACATCGCCATCGTTGAAGCAAAATAATCGCACCTAAATTATTTAAATGAAAAAAATGGCATTACTTTTTTTAATTCTCGGAATCGCAAGTTTAGCGGTTTCCTTTTATTTTTATTCCAAAAAAGAGAAAATTGAATTTACTATTGACGAAATCAATAAGAAAAAAGGCAATGATTTTGAAGAATATATTATTCAACTTTTAGGAAAACAGAATGATATCAAGTTTGTTGGAAAGGTTTCTGATTATCATAAAAATGGAATCTCTGCCTTAGAAAATATGGAACCAGATCTAAAATTCAAATATAAAAATGTTGCATTTGCGGTGGAATGTAAATGGCGACAATCTTTCGGAAACGACTACATTTTTTGGGCGAAAGAAAGACAAATCAGAAATTATAACGATTATCAAAAAAATAAAAAAGAGAAAGTATATATTGCTCTTGGATTTGGCGGAGAGCCGAGTAAACCGGATCATTTATATTTAGTGCCACTCTCCGTAATAAAATACGAAACTTTCAAAAAAGAATATGTCGCAGATTTTGAAGTCAAGGATGAAGCAGAAATTTTGAAATTCATTAAGAAGCAAACAAAGTTTTAAATATGCAATTTTAGCAGTTTTAATAGATTCGATAAGGTTCTGCACTTTCTGCAGAAAAAAACACGTAAAAAATATGCTTTTTAAAAGATCGATCGCCTATACTTCAAATTGGTTTCATACGCTCTTGCTGACTTCTATACTGGCAGTTTTAGTGGTATTTATTTTGATATTTCTGCAACCATTTAATACTTATGCAATTGAAATCCCGCATAAAAATATAAAGGTTTTGGGTTATGGGATCTGCATCATAATTCCGCTTCTGTTTATTCATGTTTTTGAACAATCCTGGTTTAAACTCAATCATCAAAAATGGTATTTGTATCAAGAGATCATCGTTCTCTTTTCCGGACTTCTACTCATCTCAAGCGTCTCCTATTTTTACAATACAATAGTCATCAATCATCTGGAAATTGAGCCGAAAAATATTCTGAAGTGGAGCATTATTTTTGGTTTGCCGTTCGCACCTATTTTTATTCCATTCTGGGCTTATCTGCGATTTGCTTTTAGTAAAATTGTTATTCAACCAGTTTCTGTTGAAAACAAAATTGAAATTGTGATCAATGGAAATAACCAAAACGAAGAAGTAAAATTTAGTGAAAGAAACTTTTTAATGGCAAATGCGCAATCCAATTATGTAGATATTTATTATCTGAAAAATGATGTTTTGCAAAAGGAAATGATCCGTTCAACATTAGCTAATATTATCAAAGAAATCCCTTCTGCGGAGCAAGTACACCGATCGTACATTGTGAATCCTTCTCAAATTGAAAAAATATCGGGCAATACCAGAAAAGGCGCGATCGCAATCCGTCACCTAAAGGAGGAGATTCCTATCTCTCCAAAATACTTTTTAGGGGTAAAAGAGTATCTTCAAAACCGTCCCTAAGATTCAAAGTCAAACCAAAATCTTCAATTTCATGGCATAAGTTTCACTTTTGTCACTTATTTTTCTGTCGCATAATTAGGTTTATTTTCTTTGCATCAGATAAAAATTTAAAACCTAAAAAATTATGAAAACCTCATCTGAAATCATTGTAAGAATTGCCGAAAGAACAATTTTAATAAAAAGATTAGCAACTGTCTTTTTTACTTTCTTAATTTTTTTCAATGCATTCGCGCAGGAAAATATTTATAAGAATTACCTTTCAAAAAATGCCGAAAATATAAATCTTAAAAGTGACGCTAACTGGAAAATTTTAAAAGAAGATGCAGAAAAAAACCAACTAATAATTTTTGGTGAATCTCATGGCGCACAAAACACACAATTCATCGATTTTAACCTTCTGAAATTTTTGAATAAAACAGTCGGAACAAAAAATTATATTGCAGAACTTGATTATGCACAAGCGGAAAACATCAATAATTATTTGAAAACCGGCAACGAAAAATTTTTAAAAACAGTGTTTCACTATCTGGTAAAAATCCATGCACAATGGGGAAATCAGGATTTTTATGAGAAGATCGTCAACATCAGAAATTTGAATAAAACTTTATCAAAAGACAAAAAAATCACTTTTACAGGAATTGACGTTGTTCAGGATCACGAAGAATATTTGAAACTCCTCCAAAAAATAATAAAGGGGAATCACGGCACTTTACTGGATTCTTTAAAAATGAAAATTGACCAACCTTATGATGATGCGAATATGGCTTCTGTATCAATGTTTGCGGGAAAATTAGATCAAAAAATAGAAAAAAATGCAGCTGCTTTTCAGAATTTGTTGGGAAGTGATTATCCTCTTTTCAAGTATTTAATAAAAAATTTGATTTACGACAATAAATCAGTGGGTGTCAACAGACCCGAAGGAATTTACCGGAATTTCAAAGAACTCTACATCATGCAGCATCTTGAAAATAAAAAATTATACGGCATGTGGGGATTTTTTCACGCGCATCTTGTGCCCTTTCAATATATTGGAGGTGATTTTATCTCAAAACTGGTAGATTCTGACCATCCGATCGCAAAAAAAATTATTTCAATCATAGCTCTGCCCATAGACTCAAAATACAATGTCTGGAATGACGAAACTAAAAGTTGGGACAAAAAACCTTTTTCCTACGATAATGATTCTTTGCTGAAAGTAGAGGGAATTGAAGACGTGAAAGAGTTAACACGACCGAATTCTAAAACGCTTTTTAAACTGAACAGTCCTGCTTCGCCTTTTCTAAAATCCGGCAGATTATTAAATGGAACTTCTCCACAGGGAAAATTGGTGGGCGATTTTAAAAACAGTGACTTTGGAAATCAGTATATCATTTTAGTAAGAAACTCAGATTGGCTTCATCCATTACCTTTAGACTACTAATAAAAACTCAGCGTAAAAAATTCTTTTATATTTCGTATTTTTATATCCAACAAAAGCAAAATGCGACTCCTCATCATTCTATCACTTTTAACAATTTCCTGTATGTCAAATTCAAATAAAAATCCAGCTGACGAAATGAAGGATAAAATTGCAGCAAAAGCCGAACAAAAAAGCCAGATGCTTTATGATTTCACAAAACAGGGCAAAGGCAAATGGCGAATCCAAAATGATGTGGTCATGGGTGGCAGATCTGAAAGTCAACTAAAAATGACTGAGGAAAATTACGCACTTTTCAGCGGTCGGGTTTCCCTGGAAAACAATGGTGGTTTCTGCTCGATCCATCAAACTTCCGAGATAGAACCTTTTATAATTAAGGAAGAATCTGACGCTTTTATATTAAATCTAAAGGGAGACGGCAAAGATTACAATTTTAGAATCAGAACTCCGAAAGGCAGACATTCTTATGCTTCTACATTTTCAACCAACAATAATGGCGTTTGGGAAACCATCACTATTCCATTTAAATCGATGCAGGCAACTTACAGAGGCGAAGTTGTAAACGTTCCGAACTACAATGGAGAGAATGTGGTTGAAATGCAGTTACTGATCGGCAATAAAAAAGAAGAAAACTTTGAAATATTCGTTCAATCGATTGCGGTCAATTAATTTTTGAAAGGCTTTTCAAAACAATTCAAAATAAAAATTACTGAAATTTGAATTAAAGATTCTACCAAAATGAATTTAGAAGCACGTAAAATATCACTGGTTCAGGAGTTTTTGAGAATCGATAATGAAAAGTTGATCACGTCTTTAGATAATTTACTTCACGAAACAAGAATTGAATTTTTCGCAGAAAATCTGAAATCAAAATGTATAGAAGATTTTAATAAAGAAATTGATCTGGCACTAGACGACGAAAAAACAATCGCATCATTCAAGCATAAGATTTGAAGTTAGAAAATCAGAAAATTTAAATAGAAAATAAGGTATTGCATTGGATGAAGTATATTTACATTTCAGATCTTATTTAAAATCTAATTTTTAAACATGAAAAAATTATTAGTTCTTGTATTGTTAGTTTCACTTCAGCAAACTGCATTTGGCCAAAAATCAAAATTAAAACAGAAAACTCCACCGCCAAAAATATCTAAAGTAGAAGATATTCCGCCGCCAATCAGAGAGATCAAACAAACGATTTACGAAAAACTTTTTGATAGTAGTGAACACCCACCTTTAGCATTTGAGTGGCGTTTGGATGCAGATACTTTATTAGCGAAAGGTGGAATCTATAGAAAACATTTGGAGATAGGCTCCGACTCAGGAAGATTAAATAAATACGAAGCGAGCAACGATTTCCAGATTAGAAAAGATTATGCTTATGATCCTTTAAAACAAACCTATAAATTGATTTTTTTAGACATTAAGTTCGATAAAAATATTATCATCACGACTGATAAGAAAACTGGCAATGTGGTAAAATATAAGATCTTCCTTAATAAAGCACAGACAAAAGTTACTAAACTTGAAAATCTAAAAACAAAACAAATCTATAGCACAGGAGAATTTGAAGGCCCAACAATTTCGATGTAATTTACTACTTACTCCGAAGGATATTTTGGCTTCACTGGCTTTGTTTCAAAACATTTTGGGCGCTTACTTGTACTTTTATTTTTTAACCCAGAAAATCATTAAATATATTGAGCCGATTAAAATCTTAATCGGCTCACTATTTTCCAAAATCCACCGAAAATCTTTATCTTTAATATCTCACAAAAACACAAATCACCATTGATAAGATAAAATTATCTGAAAAAAAAAAGTCCCTTTTCACTGGAACGACGAAAATGAAACGTGGTATTTCTATGTAATCGATGTGATTTAAATATTAACGGAAAGCAGCATTCCTAAACGTTATTGGTCTGATTTAAAAAAAATTAACCAAAGAAGGAAGCCAGCTATACGAATATATCGTACTACTGAAATTTATATATCGTAAAGATTTTTTAAAGATTTTTAAATAAAATACCTTCTTAATTACTTGTACGATTTAACCGAATAAGAAATCCCAATCGTAAAGGGAAATTAAGAAATTATTTTAAAAAAAATGACTGTAGTTTTATAATCCTTGGAATCTTAATTTTAGCGTTTTATTTTTATTCCCGAAAAAAGAAAACTGAGCTTATTTCAGAAGAAATAAGAAAACAAAAAAGGTGATGATCAAACTATTTGATCGCAAACGGACATCACGGCGAGCGTTTCAAAAATAAAACCCAAATTTCAACATCAAAATGTGCTAAATTACACCCGATCTTTTTCTTTTAAAAAAAACCTTTATGGATCTTGGCATTCCTTTTAATTACAGCATCTGGATCTTTGTCGCTTCCGTTGTTCTGCTTTGGCTCTTCAGCAACAAATTGTCTAAAGTCGTCAACTTTATTGATGATGAATTTAAGCTGGGAAGTTCCTTTGGCGGCACAATCATTTTATCGGTCGTCACCAATCTTCCGGAAATTGCAATTACCATTAGCGGCGCTATAAAAGGAAATATTGATATTGCCGTCGGAAATATTCTGGGCGGCATCGTGATTCAGTCTATGCTTCTGGTCCTGTTTGATTTTGCTTCGCGGAAAGAAAAACAACCGTTGAGCACTCTGGTGAGTAATAAAGCCAGCCTAATTCAGGGTTTATTTTTGATCCTGATTTTGGTCATGGTTATTCTGGGAAAAGAACTCACGCCTTCAAGTTTGATGTTCCGAACTACTCCACCCGAACTGCTGATCGCTTTTTCCTGGATCACGAGTATTATTATCCTGAAAAAAGTCCAGACGAAAAGAGAACCTTCTCTCAGTGATTCTACCAAAGGCGAGAAAACTAAAATGACGCCTAAATCTGCCATGATCTGGTTAATTGGCATTTCGGTGATCATCCTGATTTTCGGAGTTTTGCTGGAAGATACAAGCAATACGATTGCGGCACATTTTAAGATCAACGGTTTAATCTTCGGCGCAACAGTGTTGGCGTTCGTCACTTCATTACCTGAAATTTCAAGTGGACTGGCTTTTGTGAAACAGAAAACCTATCAGCCAATAATCAGTGATATATTTGGTGGCAATGCGTTTCTTCCCGTTTTGTTTTTAGCCGCAACACTTATCACCAATAAACCCATCCTGCCCAGAGCAAAAAATGTAGATGTCTATTTAACCGTGATCGCAATCATTATCACAACCATTTATTTGATCGGAATGGTTCTTAAAATGCCGGGTCGCAAAAAAGGAATGGGCATCGATTCCTGGATCGTTCTGGGTTTTTATATTTTGTCTGTTCTTGGGATGGTGTTTGCTTTGAAAACTTAACATTGGTCAGCTTCCTGGTGTAAGATTTGAACGAAATTATGACTGAAAGATTCAGCAAAAAAAATTGATTTTTGCTTAGCGAAGGATTTCTTTCGTATTTTTATATAACAGGAAAATGCTAAAACGCAGAGCAATGCTTTTCTATCCGGTATTAATATGAAAAAAAATTATAAACTTTTACTCCGTGGGATCGCAGCAATTTGCCTCATCATCTTGGCGATTGTACTCTTCATCACCATTTCTTCTTATTTCAGCAAGAGACAAATCGAGAAAGAACTATCTGCAACCATTAAAAAATGTGATTCTATCCAAATAATAACCGAGCAACCCGAAATTTCTTTTTCAGGATTTAAAGAAAATGAAATTAATAGCTTAAAATTTGAAATTAAGAGAGAAAAAGAGATCTTTTCAGACACCGTTATTCGTAATAAATTCAGTTACGTCTCAGAGGACAGATCTTTCAAAAAGATTCGGATTCCTTTTCCTGAATTTTTGAAAACAGATACCATTATTGTGACAACCCGCAATAATCTTAAATTTTATATCTCAAACTTTCATCACACTGCCGGTTTACATTATGGAATGTTCGGTCCGGTCGGTGTTTCAGACTGCTCTTTAGATGAAGATTTCAATATCAATGGTAGTCATGGAAATTCGATCTCAAAAAATATTGCATTAATTGAATCTGAAAAAAACAAGCGGATCAAAATAATTAACGCAACCGATAAAGAAATAGAAGTCATTTCTAAAATATCAAAAATATCGCTGAAGATGGCAGAAGAAATTTTCTATAATAACAGAAAAAACAAGCATTTGCTTTCTCAAATTTTTTGCGGCATTCACATCGAGAAAACAGGAAATTACTACGTCTTTGAGGAAGAAAGAGAAGACAAAAACAGAGCAACCGACATTATAACAATTAATGCTGAAAACGGAGATTATAAGAGATATTCCTATTATCCTTATCAATAAAAGACAATCCATTACTTTGGCTCAGAGTTAAGTTTTGTTTCATTAAGTGAAGTTTTGAATTTTATTAAACTTTATTAATGATACTTAAGATTCCATTTATTCCTATAAAAAGAAAACGACTTTGAGAAAAATTTTATTCAGGGATTGTAAACAAAAAAGTAAAAGAACGCAGAAAAGCATGGAGAACTTCAATCTTTGGATGGAATATTTGACGAAGTAGATTTGAAATATTAACTGAATTTAAAGTTCTTTTTATTTTAAAATTATTAAATTTATAACTCCCATCTTTCTTTAAATCTTTCAAATGTCACCTTCCGAAAAACACACCATTTACACTATCGGTCATTCCACCAGAACGATCGAACAATTTCTGGAGTTGCTCTTTTCATTTAATATTAAAATCTTAGCAGACATTCGCCGACTTCCGGGTTCCAGAAAATATCCGCAGTTTGATCAGGATGAACTTAGAAAATCATTAGAAGAAAACGGAATCCAATATGTTTACATTGAAGATCTTGGTGGAAGAAGGCCCGCAAAAAAAGATTCTAAAAATACAACGTGGAGAAATAAATCTTTTCAAGGGTACGCTGATTACATGGAAACGGAATCCTTTGAACATGGCGTTAAAGAACTCGAAAAATTTGCTTTAGAAAAAAATACAGCGATGATGTGTTCGGAAGCAGTTTGGTGGCGGTGTCACCGTTCAATGGTTTCCGATTATCTGAAAGCAAAAGGTTGGGAAGTTTTGCACATCATGGCTTTGGGAAAAGTTACCGAACATCCTTACACCGCTCCGGCGAGAGTTGTGGGTGATCAGGTTTTTTATTCAGAGGAAAACCTTATTTAATCTTGTCAAAGTTTGGAAACCTTGACAAGGTTCTTAAAAAAACGTTCTATTAATCTTTGTCAAAGATTTTAATTTGGCTCCGCCGAATCTTCGATTTGACAAACTGTAGTAAAAACATTAAAAAAGTAGCGATGGAAAAAAAATTTAAGGTCGGTGATAAAGTAAGCTGGAATTCAGAAGCTGGGAAAGTTTCCGGGACGATCATCAAAGTTCACACGAAAGATTTCGATTACAAAGGGTACACGCATCACGCGAAAGATGATGATCCGCAATACGAAATTAAAAGCAGTAAAACAGATCACATCGCGGCACACAAAGGTTCGGCTTTAACGAAGGAATAAAAATTATTCTACATTTGTATGATGTTCGATTACCGCCTAAAAATTTTTTCCACCGTTGCCACCAGTTTGAGTTTTACCAAAGCGGCAAACGATTCGAAAAGTTTCAAATGAATGCAGTGCATTTTATTTCTGTGATTGCTCTTATCCGATTCGTTCATTGTTTAAATAATTAGGAGCTATAATTTTTAAAGACGAAAGATGAGAAATATCCTTATTATAATTTTGATGCTCTTTTTATTTTCTTGTGGAGAACAAAAACAAAATCCCATTACTGCTCTTTTTAAGGAATGTGAATGCGAAAAAACGATTAAAACCGATTCTATATTTTATGCAACAAACCTCGTTTTGAAGAAAGAAATCAAAGCTCATTCAATTGTTTTTAAATGTGCGGAAATCGAAACAGCCATCGCTTCTGTGAGCGATTTGGACGGAGGAAATGAACGGTGCAAAAATTTGTATGATATTAAATGTACTTCAAATAAGAACCAAGAACTTCCACTGCGCAAAGATTTTAGTTATTTTTCTGAAGATATTCAAAATATGAAACTAACAAAAGAAGGTGCTCAAAACCATTTTTTTGCAGAAATTAATTCTGGAAAAATCAAATATTACGAATTCAATTTAAATGCAGCGAGAGAAATTACAGCTGTTACAAAACTGACTACCGATTAATTGCGCATCAATAGTACTATTGACCGCATTTAAAAATTAAAGAAAAAAAGCAAGTAAATGATCAAACAAAAAATTATAATAATCCTACTTACATTCATCATCGTTTCCTTAAACAGCTGTTCGGATAATACTTCAACAGAAATTGGAATTAGCGGTCATTTTCAGGATGAGCAAGGAAATTCGCTCGATGATGTTTCTATTTTTTACAGCAAATCTTCAGTAAGTACTCAAACCGATTCGGTCGGAAATTATAGCATTGATCGAGCAAGAACGCTATTTATAGAATTTAAAAAAGAAGGTTATCAAACTATAACCACGAAAATCGAAAATTTTTCTGACGACGCTTCCTATGATTATGGTAAAATAATTTTAAAAAAAGGAAATTCAAAACCATCGCTTTTAAATGATGTTATAAATTCAGATCCTGCAAAAAATAAAAATTTTAAGCTATTTGGAAAAGTCACAGATGTCTTTCAACAACCTCTTAAAAATGTGCAGATCAACATCAATGATACAGTTCAAAAAAGCTACGACCCCATTTATGAAGGCGATTTTTCTTTCAGAGTCCTGGGAAATCATATCGCGATTGAAAAAAATGGATTTCAGAATATAACAATCGATTTACCTGTCTTCGAGAAAGCCGCGCAAAATTTTACAATGGTGGAAAACACTCCGAAAAAAGGAATTTTTCTTTTAAAAGCAGGAAAGTATATTTCTTTACCTCAAACAAAACTGACCCTAAAATCTGAGGAGAAAACGGGAAGTATTTTGTGGGGCGGTACTTTTTCCTACAACATTACTGATTTTTATTATCCAGAAAATACGAAGGAATTTAAAATTGAAAACGATTCTATATTGCGTTTCTTTATTTTCGAACCTGACAGTTATAGCTTTCTTCTAAAAGCGCAAACCGATAATGGTTATTTATGCACTGCAGATTATAAATTATCTGGTTCGCCTTCGCCAACAACGACGATAGAAAGGCTCAATATCCATGAAATTTACCCGGCAAAATATGCTGTCCAAAAATTTGATTCTCCTAAAATTATTGAATTTAAGCCGAAAGATACGGGCAGCAATTATGTATTTGTGAATACAGAAACCAAGAAAGGTTATTATTTTACTTATTAAAAAAATCTTTATCAGTTGATAATTTACTGGTCAAAAAAAAAATTAATAATAGAAAAGAGATAAAAAGTTAGCGAGATAGCAATTAAGAATTTCCAAGCCTTTAATGTTTCCGAAAGATTAATCAAATTTTTACAATAAAAATGTTTATTACAAAAGTCAAACTTACCAGTCCTTTTGGAAAATAATATTAAAAAAAGCAACGTGAATCTGAATTTAATTATTAGTAAATACTAGTAAAACTGAAGATGTATATTGCAGCCTATTTAAAACAACGCAATGAAACCAATAATAAAATATCTTTTTATCATTTTCATTCTAACAATTTTATCTTGTGCAGGCGAGCATAAAAAATTAGAAAAAGAGTATAATGAGGAAAAAATCACTGCTCTTTCTCCCCTTAAAAATGACGTAGTCTACGAAGGAGATCTTATTTTTTTAACACAGCAAGATGTAGATAGTTTTGATTCCAAATATACTTTTATTAATGGAAATGTTCGCATTGCAAATGCTGAAGATGGATATAACACTTCCATTATAAATTTTAATTCCTTCAAAAATATTAGAGAAATAAACGGAAATCTTGAATTACGACGTTTACCAAATCTCGAAACTTTAAATGGTTTCGACCAATTGCAAACAGTTAATGGTGATTTTGCCTTGACTGGAAAAGTTAAAGATAGTAATTTATTTTTCAAAAATTTAAAAAAAGTAAATGGCGACTTTTATTTTGCTGATGATAGTGAAATTTTTAGTGGATTTAATTCGATAGAGAAACTTAAAGGTTTGTATATAACTGGATTGAATTCAAAAAAAATAAATATCTTCTCGAATCTAAAATCGGTCAACAAAATATATTTTACGCAATCTTCGGTTGACTCAGTCAAATTTTTACCTGAACTTAAACAAGTTGCTGAAACAATCACGTTTGAATTCTCCCCGAAATTGGTTTACGTTGATCTGCCGAAACTAGAATCCGTGGGCAGCTATTTGGGTTTTACGGACACCCCAAATCTTAAGGGAAATATTAACATACCAAATGCTAAAAAGATAAATCACTTTATGTATTTCTTAAATAATGAGAATTGGAAAGACTTCTGTTTTTTAACAAAATATCTGCAGCAAAAAAAGATAGATTCTGTTAGTTTGTTAGGTCGAAATACTGAAGTTTATCAAGATTATCTGATCAAAAACTGCAGAAAATAATTTTATTTATAAATTTTATTTTAACAACGACCTTAAAATTTTAATTGATGTTCGATTACCGCCTCAAAGTTTTTTCCACCGTTGCCAACCGTTTGAGTTTTACGAAAGCGGCAAACGAACTCAATATTTCGCAACCCGCAGTCACCAAACACATCAAGGAAATTGAAAACCAGCTGAACACTAAATTATTCAACCGAAACGGCACGACCATTCAACTCACCGAAAGCGGAAAAATATTACTGGATTACGCCGAGAAAATTCGAAACCTTTACCGAGATCTTGAATTCGGACTTTCCCAGCTCAACAAACTGGAAAAGGGAAAGTTGAAGATCGGCGCCAGTACCACGATCGCCCAATATATTTTACCGGAAATTCTGGCAAAATTTAATTCTTATTATAAAGACATCAGCATCGAATTGGTCACTCACAATTCAGAAGATATTTCTACGCTACTTAAAAACGGACAGATCGATCTTGGAATTGTAGAGGGCGAATCGAAGTCTTCTTATTTTGATTATCAAATTTTTAAACCCGACGAAATCGTATTGGTTTGTAAAGCGACTCATCCTTTGGTGAACAAAAATTTCAAACTGAAAGATTTGGAAAACGTTGATTTGATCGTAAGAGAGCAAGGTTCCGGAACACAGGAATTTATTCAAAATCAGTTAAAGAAAAATGGCGTCGACCTGAAATTGCTGAAAATTATCATGCAATTAGGAAGCAGCGAAAGCATCAAAAATTATTTACTGCATTCTGAAGCCCTGGCTTTTTTGTCGATCAACACCATTTTGCAGGAATTAAAAAACAATCAGTTGAGCGTGATTGATATTAAAAACTTTAGCATTGAAAGGGATTTTAATTTCATCACTTTGAAAGGCGAACAATCCGAATTAATTCATCTCTTCATGAAATTCATTAGTTATAATTAAAAGTTATAGGTAAGAACAAAATATGATGAAAATTTGGATGACAAATGACCGAAATTTGTCCTATCAAAATCAAGTAAAACAATGCAAACTACTTTAGGCAAAGACCTTTTACAAAAAATTCTATTTTTCCTTCTAGTAATTTTTTGTATTTCTCCTTTCGCAAGTTCACCCGTCGCTTTGGCTTTGGGAATAGGTTTCACCATCATTATTGGAAATCCTTACGAACAAAAAGTTCACAAATACATTCACCTTCTTTTACAAATTTCAATCGTCGGACTGGGATTTGGCTTGCAGCTGGATGAAGCTTTAAAGGCAGGAAGAGAAGGGATTACTTTAACGGTTATCAGCATTACGACGGTTATGACGATGGGTTATTTTTTAGGAAAATTATTAAAACTGGAACGACCTTTATCTTACTTAATATCTGTCGGAACGGCAATCTGCGGTGGAAGTGCCATTGCGGCTGTAACGCCAATTATCAAACCTGATACGAAACAGATCTCCCTGGCTTTAGCCATTGTCTTCACGTTGAATTCTGTCGCACTTTTTATTTATCCGCCAATAGGACATTTACTCCACATGACGCAGGAACAGTTCGGCTTGTGGTGTGCCATCGGAATTCATGATACGAGTTCGGTCGTTGGTGCGGCAAACAAATATGGTGATATCGCTTTGAAAGTGGCGACGACTGTGAAATTGTCCCGAGCTTTATGGATCATTCCGGTATCTGTCTTAACAATGGTATTCTTCAAAACAAAAGGAGCGAAAGTAAAAATCCCCTGGTTTATCCTGTATTTCGTTATCGCGATTTTATTGCATACCTACTTCCCTATCTTTAAAGGTTTCAGCACCATCGCAACAACGGTCGCAAAATCTGGATTAAACGTAACTTTATTTTTTATCGGCTCTACCATTTCGATCGCGACTTTGAAAACCATCAGCTGGAAACCTTTATTTTTCGCTCTCGTTCTCTGGATCACCATCAGTATCGGAAGTTTACTAATGATTTTAAGATAGGACTGATTTTTGATTCCTTTTTTTTAATGAAATTGATTTAACTCAAATAATCTAAGTTTTATTAAATTTGCAACATTGAAATTTTAACCTGCTAAGTTTTACACTTCATATTGAAAACTGCAGATTTAAAGGTTTAAATTCTGCTCAACATTATCTTAAAGGTACCCCTTGGAAAGAACAAAAATCGTTACCCAACATTATTTTCGGCTCATCGTTGCTGCTGCAATGGTTGGTTTGGGAAGTGCGTTGCTGGCTTTCACGCTGAAACATCTCACCGAATATTTTGAACACCGTTTCTTCAATGCTGTTAATTCCGGTTACACGGCGCTCTTCATTATTTTACCTTCCATCGGAATTACGGCTATTTACTTTTCAAGGAAATATCTTTTTCAAAACAGAAAAAATAAAGGAATTACAGAGATCTACAAAACCCTGGATCAGCGAAAAGATCATTTACCTTTCTTCAAAATTCCTTCGCATTTTATCAATGGTTTTCTTACCGTTATTTTTGGTGGATCAACGGGCGTAGAAGTTTCTACCGTAGTCGCAACCGCTACTCTAGGGAATTATGCCTATGAAAAAGAATTTTCAGCACGAATGTATAAACGCGAATTAATTTGTGCCGGAGTTGTTGCCGGAGTTGCCATTTTATTTACAAGTCCGCTCGCAGGATTTTTATTTGCCTTAGAAGTCATCGCCAGAAAAATGCGAAAATCATTGGTCATCGCTTGTACGGCTTCTGCTCTGGTAAGCTGGGTTTTCATCGAACTTTTCGATTCTGAAACGATACTAACACATTCTGTCACAGAATGGACGTATTCTGCAATTCCTTTCTTTATTGTTTTGAGTATTTTGGGCGGCGTACTATCGGTTTACTTCACGCTTTTGGTGACACGAATGAAAAGACTTTTTGCCAATATTTCTAATAATTTTATCCGTGTAAATCTGGGCGCGATCGCAGTTGGAATTATGATCTTCTTCTTCCCAAGTTTATATGGCGACAGTTACCACGGTTTACGAGAAATTTTGCATGAAACTTCAACCTCAGCGACTATTCCCATCTTTTTTCTTTTGACAGTTGCGGTTTTAAAACCTTTAGCATCTTCTTTAACTTTAGGAGCAGGAGGCGATGGTGGTGTTTTCGCACCAAGTATTGTTGCCGGAGCTTTCTTAGGTTTAATGGTAGCTTTCTTCGGTAATAATTATTTTGGAATGCATTTAATTCCAATCAATTTTGCTTTGATCGGCGCGGCTGCAACCTTGTCCGCCTCTCTTTATGCGCCATTTACTTCCGTAGTTTTAATTTGCAATCTTCTGCCCGATGGTTACGTTTTATTTATCCCAATTTTGATCTGCTGTTTGATTTCCTTTGCAATCTCAAAACTGATCTTGCCTTACAATGTTTACACGTACGATTTCTATCTGAACTCAAAAACCTCCAACTAAAAAATTAGACTAAAAAATTTTTAAATCACAAAAGTCACAAAAGCTCACTTTGCAAAAAGTTTAAATTGATGCCGGATAATAGTACACAAAAACTGTCGTATGAATTTGTGAACTTTTTTCTACCCATTTTCCCATAATCCTTTTGTGACTTTTGTGATTATAAAATAGAAATCCACTTCAAAATAAATTTGAAATGGATCTCCGTAAAAAAACAGAAAATTTAGTTTAAAAAGTTTTTTCTAATTCGATAGCTTTTGGAAATAGAATATTATTCTCTAAGTGGATGTGTTTATGAAGATCGTTTTCGAAATCTTCTAACATTTTATAGGTTACCTGATACGTTCCACAAGCGTCTTCCGGGAACTGGTAGTTGTTGGTCAACTCTGCAATTTTTACGAAACGGTCACCTTCAACGGTATGTTCGTGTTTCATCATCGCTACTGGATTTTCGACACTTCCAAAATGAGGTTTATCTACATTTTCCCCTTTTGCTTTTGCAGCGACCATTCTTTTAATGAAAGGGAACAGGATCAATTCTTCTTTCTTCATGTGAGCGCCTAAATCTTTCGCACTTTCTGAGAAAAGGTTATTGATCTCAAACAATTCCGGATGTCTGTCACCGTGAACTTTGCATAATTTATTGAGATAGACTAGCAAAACCGCAGTTTTCTCTTCAACATATTTATGGTGCGTTTTTTCTACATAATCCGCTAAAAGATCTAAAGGCCAGGAATTGAAATCGATCTCATTTGATTTCTGATTGGAGAGATTTTCCAGATCTTTGTAAACGTCTTCCACCTTAAATTTCTTGTTTTCGCAAGCTTCTTCGATGGTTCTGTTTCCTTTGCAGCAAAAATCTATTTTATATTTTCTAAATACTTCAGCTGCTTTGAAATCTTCGGCAACCATTTCACCTATTGTTCTTTCTTTCGTTAACATGTCGTATGTGATTTTAAATTATACTACAAATGTAAGACATATTTTTAATTCGGACAAATTTATCCTATTTAAAATTGTAAAAATTTTATCGTTGAATTTTATTTTTAAAAAAGATTTATTTGGAAAATTACTTTGTAGAAACAGAAAACTATTTCAGCCAGGCCAAGCCATTTTCAGTCTTAATGGCCAGATCGTAGAACGAATATTTTTGCGTCATTGCAACTAAATTTTCTCTCACGATCTTGAAATCATCATGCACAGGACAGGGATTATCTGCAGAACATTTGTGTAAACCTAAACCACAATTGGTAAAAATCCCATCACCATCTATAATATGGACGAGATCAAAGATCTTGGTGCTTTTCTGCTTTGTAATATCGAAGGTAAAACCACCCTGTTTCCCACGGATCGAATCTAAAATATTTTCCCGACACAATTGCTGCAAGATCTTTGCGGTAAAAGCTTCGGGAGCATTTACGGATCTAGAAACTTCTTTCACGTTCACACGCTTCTGCTGATGGCTTTGTTGGGCAATATAAATAGTTGCTTTGATGGCGTACTCGCAGGCTTTTGAAAACATTTTTAGAATTATTTAAAAAATTGCCATTTCGGAATAAAGGCTAATAAACCTACCGATATGAAAAGAAATAAATTCGTAACATCGGTGTAAAGAAAGGTATTTAAATAGTAATTATGCAACATGTAATGTGCTAAAACAGCTACGGGAAAAAGGAAAATACCCACTTTTCTGTAAAAGAAAATGAGGATAATCCCGACGATCATCAAAAGATCGACGCCGAAGATAACGAAAAAGTAGTTCATTGGAATGTGCAGCTCGGCGCGCTGTAAAAATTCATCAGTATCAATACCCATTCCCATTAAAGAAAATAACAGTAAAGCACCTAATGACAAAATGAAACCCATGTCTTTTTTGGGATCTTCGTTCTTAAAATTTTCGTCCATATTGGTAAAATTAAAAAAACTTTCGAAAGAATCCGAAAGTTTTTTATAAAGTTGATATAAATCAGTCTTTTAGATAGAAACTGCGTCGATCAATCTGTTTTTGTCAGAAATATATTCTTCCATAGAGATCATACTTTCTGTTCTCATCACATCCTGAATATCATCGATCTGATAAATGATTCTTTTTGCGTCTTCGGTATTTTTCGCTCTGATCTTACAGAAGATATTGTATTTTCCAGAAATTACACTTGCTTCGATCACATTTGGAATTGTGGTCAATTCTTTCAAAACTTCCTGCGTACGATTCGATTTGGTTAAGAGGATACCGATGAAAGCTGTGAAATGGTAATCTAATTTTCCATAATCAATGGTTAAAGAAGAACCTAAAATGATTCCTGCATCTTCCATCTTTTTCACTCTCACGTGAATAGTTCCCGCAGAAACGTCCATTTGTTTAGCGATTTCTGTGAAAGGCATTCTTGTGTTTTCTACTAAAAAATCAAGGATTTTTTTATCTATTTCGTCTAATTGATAATTCATTTTAAATTTTATATAATTGATAATACTACGTCTATATTTTTGCAAATTTACGAAAAAATATTAAAACTAAAAATTTTAGGTTAATATTAACAATTTTTAACTTAAACAAATACTTTTCTGATAAAATCCTTATTTTATTGTATCATTTTTAACAGAATCTCTTTTAATTAAAGGTTTTTCAGCAACATTTTTTTTATCCTTTTGCTTTCTTTTAAAGATAGTATTGAAACTTTTACTATACACAACACCAACTCCATAACTTTGATTAGAACTTGCATTACCGGCAGCAGTTCCGTTTAAACCGATGTTTGTAGGTTTGGAATATGCTCGTAATAAACGGGTTCCATCATTTTTTTTGGACCAGTCGTATTCTACAATTCCTTCTCCTGAAAGATAATCCGCGTTGGTATTGTCCGATTTGGAAATTGGTATTCCTAAACCTGTTTTTACTTTTACTCTCGGTGACAATAGAAAACTCACACTTGCATTTGCACGGTTACCAGTATTGGAACCAGTGTCTCCGTTCAAATAATTAAGATCGACCTGAAATTCATTGCTGATGTTATTTAATACAGAACCCAACTGTTTGAAAAGCATATTGTAACCGGAACTCTCTGCAAAATTTCCAAGATTAATATCAAAAGCAGAATTGCCCACATTGAAACTGTTCATCACGAGTACCGAACCAAACTGAATGATTTTTTCGTCTTCGTTGCTCATTTTTTCAGCCAGCGTCTCCTTTAAATTAGAAGAGACATCTTGCGCAGAAACGCCCAGTTCAATCTTCGGATTATTGAGGGTTTGCGTAATTTTTGTCGTGAGCAATACATTAATCGGTTGCAGACTTCCCATGTTTAAATATTGACCTGCATTCGTAACGGTTCTCAAATAAGTGGCATCAATATTCAGATCAGGAGAGATCGGATCTCCATCCCAACGAATACTGCTTCCTTTGGAGATCTGGAAAGTTCTGTTCAAAATCGCTTTCGATACAAAAGTTCCGTTATCCACAAAATAGTCGCCCGACATGGTGATCGATCCGGATCTGCTCATTAAAAAGCGAAGTTTATCAGAATTCCCACGAACTGAAATATCACCGATATCATCTCCAACCAAAACGTTTACCGTGGTCCCTTTATCGACAGAGAGCGTAAAATCTACATTTAAATTAGCGTTCGACCGTTTCTTATCTTCCACACTCACAACTCCTGCTTCATCCCGTTTCAAAAATCTCAGCATTTTAAATTCTTCCACATTCGAAGTTGAATTAGAGTTGAAAGTAAATACACTATTGTTCAATGCCCGCATTTCGGGCGTAGAAATATTCAGCGCAGAAACAGGTCCATCGACGTAAAGCGTTCCTGTCCCGTAAACTCTTCCCCAAAAGAGATCGAGATCTTTTTGAGTGGTATTCAGCAACATTAAATTATCGGCCCGCATGACTAAATTGACCCCCATTGAAGACAAAGTTTCAAACTGAATCGCTCCGGAAATTGAACCTTTTGAATTTGATCTGCCGTCTTTTACACCAATATCATTGAGAATAGCCAAACCTTTCGACAATGAAACCACGGTGTCATCAAAAGAATAATCAACGCCTGTGAAATTTAATTTTAAGCCCAAACCTTTCATCGCGATGTCACCACTATAATCAATATCATTTAATTTACCTGAAATTTTTAAGGCTCCGGAAGCTTTTCCACGAAGATTTCCGAAAACGCCTTTCACAAATTCCTGCGCAAACTGTAGATCGAAATCGTTCATATCTGCAACCAGATTTAATGTTGGTGATGCCGTATTATTATTAATGGTTCCCTTCAAGACAAGGTCATTGTTTCCGATGATTCCGGCGGAAACCACTTTCGCTTCTAAATCGAAAACGTTCGGAACAGCGCTTTTCTTCGCCGAGATCATGACATTTCCCATGTCTTTTCCATTCATCAAAATATTGGTAATATCTAAATCGATGAGCGGTTCCAGATTATTTTGGTCCTTCTTTATGTCAAAAGTTCCATTCGCAACTCCTTTGATATCCATTCCATTATCGCTTCCTGTTAAAGCCAGTACTTTTGCGATTTGAACATTTTTTAGTTCGCCTTTTGCGGAGAAATCTTTTGCCGATTTAAAAATGGATTCTTTCAGAAACAATTCACTTTCATCGGAGTAAATTCGCAGATTCTGGATCAAAAAATCGCCTGTATTTTTCCTGTAAGTGATCGAATGGTTCAACTCCGGATTGGTATCGACACTCCACGCGACATTTCTAAAAGTAACTGTTGTCGGCTCAAAACGGAAAACGTAATCACCTGCAGCATTCGTCGATTGATTAAGGTTTACAGCGTAATCCTTCAGCGTTTGTTTTATTTCATCTTCTGGAGAACCTAATTTGAAAGCGGTTGCAATATGCAGAATCTTGTTATTTTCGTTCCTTCCGCTTAGAGTAATATCCTTTAAAATATTTTTATTGTACTCTATTCTATTGACTTTTGCGAAAATTTGTTTATCGAGATCTGCGGTATTAATTCTGACCATCAAACTGTCGATCATGGCGCTGTCTCGCGTAACTTTGTTGCGTTCTGTAATTTTATAAGCAGGATTTGCTTTTGCTAAGGCTTGATCAGCATCTGTGATCTCCTCTTTTTTGGTCATGACATATTTCAAAGTCTGCGCATCAACATTCAGGATCAAATTATTCGAATTTCCGTCGTAGGAACCGTTAATTGAAGCACCTTTTGGAATTTGCAGGTTTGGTTCAAAATAGCTTACCAATCCTTGTTTAACGTCAAAATTCATCGTGAAATTCTGTCCGCGGTATAATTTTCTCGGAGGCGGACCAACAAGAACTTTTCCAATTCCGTTCTGGATCATTCCAGCTAGATCTTCCAGATTAAAACGTCCTGAAATCTGCCCATTTACCGCTTCCGGAGCATCAACAGAAACTATTCGGTTTCCATTTTCGAAAAAAGCTTTTACTTTAGCATTTGGGATCAAAAATTTCTGCGCAGCATTGGTAAAAGTCACATTTTGCAGATCAGCATCTAAGTTTAGATCATTCAGATTCGTCATCGCAATTTTTCCGTTGACCAAACCGCTTACAATCTGAGTTCCTTTCCCACCCGTAAAATAATTGAGATTTAAATACTGAACATCTGCTACAATATCTGCAGCCAGTTTTTTCGTACGGAAATCGATAAATCCATTGATGTTTGCTTTAGCCTGCTCATCGTTTACGTTTACAATTCCTTTGTACGTTTTGTGATCGAGAAATCCATCTAAATAAATATTATTAATTTCTTTATTAAGAATTTCAATTTTTGAAATTTGAGACCGTGTTTTCAACCTCATCGTGTTCACATCGAAACTTTCGCCCTGCAAATTGAATTTTCCGGAGATCAAACCAACCTGCTTATTTTTCGTAATGACTGAAGTGTTCAAATCATTAACTTCTGCATAACCTCGATATTTCGGTAAAGGAGAACTGTAGTCGGTCAGATAAAAATTCGTGATTTTTGCCTGTCCAATCCCGGTAATTAAATTTGCTTTCGGAACGAAAACCTCTTTCGGAGTTACTCTTACTGCACCCTTATATTTTAATCTTCCAAATTCATCAGCGAAATTTTTCATCTTCGAGGAAATGAAAGTCGGCATCATATCCTTTAAATCTACATAAGTGAGATCCGTGGAAAGAGAATTGGTTTCAATCTGGAAGTTGCCTTTTAAAATATTAGAAACCTTCATCGTTTCTGTGCGAATATTTACTTTTGAATTTCTCACGAGAAAATTATCCAGATAAAAACGGTTCAAAGGACCTGTCATCGTGCCCGAAATATTGATCGGTTTGTAATTGTCCCAGTTCGTCGCAAAATAACTGATGTCGTACCCGCTGATCTGACTTCCCGGCTTCATCATCATATCCCAGCGAACACGGTCTGCAAAATTAGCCCAGGAACCATTATTCAAATTAAATTTGATATTTCCCTGCAATAAAGAATGATCGGTATTCAACGTTAAATCCTGTAAAGACAAATATTGATGAGTGAGTGCAAGATCTGCAGAAAAAGTATCAACAATGTGCTTTTTGCCCCATCTTTCCGTGATAAAGCGCATGTTATTTATTTTCGCTGTTACGTCAGATCCGACGACTTTTAATTCGGGTACAATTAAATTGACATGTGTTGCGGTCATCCATTTTCCAGCCTCACCATCGGTATTTTGGTTGATGATGCTTACTTTTGAATCGGTAATATAAACACGGGATTTTAACTGAAAAGGTTCTTTTTTGACCGTTGGAGAAGGCGTATTGAAAAGATCGACGAAACGAATAAAATTAGAAATACTGTCCCCTTTATAAGTGATCACTTTTAAGTCAAGATTCTTTAAAGATAAAGACTGGAACTGCAAATTTCTTGAGTTGCTGATGATAGAAAACCAATTAGAATCTGCGTATAATTCCTTTGCTTTTAAAAACTGAAAATTCTTGTAATCTTTTACGGCAACATTATGAATATGAATATCTCCAAAATAACTCACCTCCACACTTTCGAAAGACATTTGGGACTTTAGATCTTTATTGAGTTTTTCAATCACCTTATGAGCTGCCCAGTTTTTGGTAGACGGTAAACTTACAAGGAGAAAAAAAGACCCGACGAGAAAAAGAACCAGCCAGAAAATAACAAGTAACAATTTTGCCCACCACTTGTAATTGGTAACATCTTTTGCTGCCTGTTCACCAAATTCTTTTGCTGTTTCTAAAGGATGATGAATGGTATCTGAGGCGAGTTGTGAAGCTTCTTTTACAGTTTCCTGCACTTTTTCGCTCACATTTTCCGCAGTATGCTGAATCTTATCGCCAATATTTTCTGGGACAGATTTTTTATTTTCGTTATCGTTATTATTCTCTAAATTTGCCATTGTTATGAGCGACTCAATAATTTTAGGGATAGAATCGTCCTGCGACGATACTTCAGCAGCAATCATTCAAGGAAACAAAATCCTTTCAAACATTGCAGCCAATCAGGAAATACACAACGAATATGGCGGTGTTGTTCCCGAACTGGCTTCTCGCGCACATCAGCAAAACATTATTCCAGTGGTGCAAAAATCCGTGAGCAAAGCAAATATACAACAAAAAGATATTTCTGCCATCGGCTTTACACGTGGTCCGGGACTTTTGGGTTCCTTACTGGTGGGAACTTCGTTTGCAAAATCGCTTGCAATGAGTTTAAATGTTCCTTTGATCGAAGTTAATCACCTTCAGGCACATATTTTAGCACACTTCATTGACGATGCAAATCCGACACCGCCCAATTTTCCTTTTTTATGTTTAACGGTTTCCGGTGGACATACGATGATCGCTGTGGTGAAAGACTATTTCGACATGGAAATTATCGGAAAAACGATTGACGACGCAGCGGGAGAAGCATTTGATAAAATTGGAAAAATCTTCGGTTTAGATTATCCGGCGGGTCCAATTATAGACCGATTGTCAAAACTGGGGAATAAAGATGCTTTTCAATTCAATAAACCACGCATCGATAACTACAACTACTCTTTCAGCGGCATAAAGACTTCTGTGCTCTATTTCATTCAAAAAGAAGTAAAGAAAAATCCAGATTTTATTAAAGAAAACTTGAATGATCTGTGTGCTTCGGTTCAAAAAACACTCGTTGAAATTTTGATGAATAAACTGGAAAAAGCGGCAAAAGAATTAAATATTAATGAAGTTGCAATTGCAGGCGGCGTTTCAGCAAACTCCGGTTTGAGAGAAGCAATGCTGATCAATGCAGAAAAGTTCGGCTGGAATATTTACATTCCTAAATTTGAATATACGACCGATAATGCAGCGATGATCGCCATGGTTGCAAAGTTGAAATTTGACCGCGGCGAATTTGCAGACTTATCTGTTTCTGCTACTTCACGATATGATATTGAGGAGAGTTTTAAGAAAGACGTTCAAATAACAGATTAATCGATTACAAAACTCAGATGAAAATATTATTAGAAGAAAAAGTACTGGTAAGTCACTCCAAAAAGAGCTCGAGATATTACTGGATCCTGGAAACGGTTACTGGAAAAACGGCAGCATCAACGGAAGAAGCTGAATTCTTGAATGAAAGTTCTGAAACCAGCTATCTTCAGGATATTAAAGAGGAGTTTCTAGAAAAAATAAACACTGAAAACGTCTTTAGTTTTCCTTTCACCCCGAAAGAAGGCGATTATTTATCTCTTAAAAATAATTTGAGAAAAACTGAATATTTAAATCTGATTTTCATTAATGAAAAATGGATCGAAGAAATTTATCCCTGCAGTTACCGAGAATGTGATACCGATATTTATACGACCATCAAAACAGGTGTGGCATTTTTAAGTGAGAATAATTATCTAAAACCTTAATACAGAATCGCATTCAAGTTAAAATATAAGAAGCTTTAAATGAAATTATTTTACGGTGAAATCATCGGGGATCAAGTAATTATCGACAGCGAAGAACAAACGCATATTGTAAAAGTATTGCGGATGCGATCTGGCGAAGAAATTTTTATCACCGACGGAAAAGGAAATCTGGCGAAAGGAAATCTGGTTTTTGAAGGCAAGAAAGTTTCTCTTGAGGTGAAACAAATTCAAAATGACCTTCCGAATTTTCGCGTGCAACTTCATATTGCAATTGCTCCGACAAAAAATATTGACCGCATTGAATTCTTTGCAGAAAAAGCCACAGAAATGGGTATTTCTGAAATTACTTTATTACAAACTGAAAAAACAGAGCGTAAAAATCTGAATATTGAAAAGTTGAGAAAGCAATGCGTTTCTGCTTCAAAGCAAAGTCTGCGTTTTCATTTTCCGATCGTTAATGAACTTACAAAATTTTCTGATTTTATTAAAAATATCAGTCCCGAAAATACTTTTGTTGCGCACTGCAATGAAAAATTGGAAAGAATTGATTTGAAGAGGCTTCGACAAGCTCAGCATGACACTGCTGCGAATAATTCGGGGAAAATTACTTTTTTGATTGGTCCGGAAGGTGATTTTTCTGATAGAGAAATTCAGATTTTGGCAGATAATGGAGTGAAAGCGGTTTCTCTTGGAAGTCAGAGATTACGCACAGAAACAGCGGGAATTTTTGTTGCAGCCTGGAATTATTATGAAAATCTGATGTAGTGGTCGCTCCTACGGAGCTTTTTTATTTGATCGTAAAATATTTGCTACAAAGAGTTGGCTTCTATGAAGCCTTTGGATGTATAAGCACTCATTATTCCACATGATAAATGTAAAAGCAACCGTAAAAACTTTTTATCTTAGTTTCAAATATTGGTTATTTCTCATTATTCGTTACCGATTATCATTTAAATATTTCGCTAAGATCTGGTCGCCACTTTGTAAAGAGTTTACTGCCCACCGAACTTTCATTTCCCATAATTTTTCTTCGGACAATTTATAATCGATAGTTGATTTCAACAATTTCTGTTTTAATTCGTAAACACAAATTGCGGCGGCGACAGACACATTAAAACTTCTCGTAAATCCATACATGGGAATGGCTAAAGTTTCATCAGCGAAATCTAAGATCTCTTCAGTGACTCCGGCTGCTTCTGTGCCGAAAACCAAAGCAACAGGTTCCGTGAGTTGAAAGTCGGGTAAAAGTGTCGCATTTTTTTCGGGAGAAACAGCAATGATTTTATAACCTCTATTTTTAATTTCATTAATGGATTCCAAATTGTGTGGAAGTCTTTCCAATTCTACCCAGGTTTCGGCTCCTTTTGTTACGCGAAGATTGGGATTAAATTCGTGCGCACTTTCCATGGCGATGATCTTATGAAAACCGCACGCTTCTACAGATCGAACGATTGCAGCAGCGTTTCGAAATTGAAAGACATCTTCGATGACGGGCAAAACAAAATCTGAACTTTCGGGGGCGAAATGATTTATTTTCTGGAGTCTTTCTTCGGTGAGGAACTGCTGAAGATATTCGAAGGTTTTCTGGTCTTTCATGAGGTCAAAAATAGGGAAATTTTAAAAAATGTTGATGTAGGTTTTTTAACCATAAGTCACATCAGTTTTTCGGGAAATTGTTGGTGAAATAAAAGTGCACAAAAGATTTTTGCTTCGCTAAGATTTGGGAATAAAAAGTACTTTTTGAAAAATAATTTATTTCGAAGCGAAATTTGCGCCCCGACTTGAACGGAAATCCTTTTTGTGGAGCAAAGCGGAACAAAAAGATTGGGAGTGGAAGGCGGAAAAAGGCGCCCAAAATAATCTTACATTCTGCCAAATAACGTATTTTTGGATTTATGAAAAGAAAAGTGCTCCTGATTTATACCGGCGGAACGATCGGCATGGAAAAAGATTACGAAACGGGGAGTTTGCGGGCCTTCGATTTTGGGAATATTTTTAAAAAAATCCCGGAAATGAAAATGATCGAGTGCGAAGTGTCGGTTCATCCTTTTAAAAAACCGCTTGATTCTTCGGATATGGGTCCGGAAGAGTGGAAAATTATCGCCAATTACATCGGTAAAAATTACGACAATTACGACGGTTTCTTGATCCTGCACGGAACAGACACGATGTCTTACACGGCTTCAGCATTGAGTTTTATGTTGAACAATTTGACAAAGCCGGTGATTTTGACCGGTTCACAATTGCCGATTGGTGATCTAAGAACGGATGCCAAAGAAAATCTTTTGACGAGTTTGTATTACGCAAGTTTGTACGAAGACGATGAAGCGGTCATTCAGGAAGTTGCCGTGTATTTTGAATATAAATTGTTGCGTGGAAACCGTACTTTGAAGTATTCGGCGGAATTTTTTGATGCTTACCAAACGCCGAATTATCCGGTTTTAGGGCAGTCTGGAGTACATTTGAATGTGAAGAAGGATTATTTATGGCGCAACAAAACTTCGGATGCTTTTTGCGTTGACAATCATATTTCGCAGGATGTTCTTTTCTGGCGGATTTTCCCGGGAATGCATTTGAATCATTTTTCTGATATTCCGAAAGTGAAAGTTTTGGTGCTGCAGGTTTTTGGTTCGGGTACAATTTTCAACACGCAAAAAACTTTGGAAACTTTACAAAAGCTGCGCGATCAGGGAACTGAGATCGTGGTGATCTCACAGTGTGTTTCGGGTGGAATTAGTTTTGGTAAATATTCAAACTCGAATATCTTTACGAAAATCGGCGCGATCAGTGGAAATGATATTACGGCGGAAAGCGCGATCACGAAAGCGATGCATCTTTTAGACAATCCGAATTATAAGGGAACTTTTGCGGAAAATTTTGTGAAGAATTTGTGTGGTGAAGTTTCTGAATGAAAATTTTAGTCACAAAAGTTTTTTAAAGTGAAAAGCGGTTGAAAGTAAAGTGCAAAAAAGGTGGAAATCAGAATTTTTCGACGTGACATTTTTATTTTGAAAAATAGTTGGTTTCGATTTTTAGAACTCAATAAATTACGCTATTTTTGCAGTCTTCAATTCAGAGAGGTGTCCGAGTGGTTGAAGGAGCTAGCCTGGAAAGCTAGTGTACGGGCAACTGTACCGTGGGTTCGAATCCCATCCTCTCTACAAAATTAAAATCAGGAATTTATTCCTGATTTTTTTATTTTCTTACGTTTTGGAATTAGATTACCTCAATGGTTATTCGAAGTAATAGAATAACTGCTTTCGATTTCTTTTTTTCAAATACTGTGAAGAATTCTTTTAATTTTTGATTCTCATCAAAATTTATCATTTCTATCTAAGTCTGGCATCACTTTTCTGAATTGCACAAATAAAAATCGTAATGAATAAATAATAACAATCTCAATATTATTAAAGAATGTTTTTATCTCTATTTTTTACTCATTAATATATATGGGAAATTCTGTCCTTTCTGTAAGTTCTCCTATCGGTTCAGCAAAAAGACCTCTGTTTTTTAAAATAGTTTCGACTTTGTGAGCAGCTTCTTTTTTTACAGCAATGAGTAATCCGCCACTGGTTTGTGGATCACATAAAATATGGCGTTTTCTTTCATCCTCGATATTAACCTGATGGCTGTAGCTGTCCCAGTTTCTCAGCGTTCCACCGGGGATACATTTTTGATCAAGATAACCTTCAACTTCTTTAAAAATTGGTACTTTACTAAAATTGATATTTGCAGAGACATTGCTTCCTTCACACACTTCCAGTAAATGTCCGATGAGTCCAAAGCCGGTGACATCAGTTAAAGCGGTTACCTCTTCCATTTCGGAAAGTTCTAACCCGACATCATTCAAAATGATCATGGAATTTGCAGCGATATCTTTATGTTTGTCTTCTAAGACGCCCTTCTTTTGTGCAGTCGTTAAAATGCCAACACCTAAAGGTTTGGTCAGATAAAGAATACTTCCGGGTTCTGCTTTATCATTGCGTTTCAAATTCGAAATGACCACTGATCCTGTAACTGCGAGTCCAAAAACAGGTTCCGGATTATCAATACTATGACCGCCGGCGATTATTATTCCGGCGTCAGCGCAGGCTTTTCTACCACCTTCCATTACTTCGGCAGCAACTTCAGGAGATAATTTATCGATGGGCCAACCTAAGATCGCGATCGCCATCAAGGGTTTTCCTCCCATGGCATACACGTCGCTCAAAGCATTCGTAGCGGCAATTCTTCCAAATGTGAAAGGGTCATCGACGATGGGTAAGAAAAAATCGGTCGTACTTATAATTCCAGTTCCATTTCCCATATCATAAACCGCAGCATCATCTCTGGTATCGTTACCGACTAAGAGCCGAGGATCGTCTATTTTAATTGAATTGGATTTTAATATGGTCGTTAATACCTTTGGTGATATTTTGCAGCCACAACCCGCACCGTGGCTGTAGCTTGTCATTTTTATTGGTTCATTCATTGTTCTGAGCTAATAAGCTTATTAGAAAATCCGCAATTTCTTCATGATTCGCGGAGGTGATTTCAAGTTCTTTGATTAATGATTCCTGACGTTTTTGTAATCCTTTCAGATAATATTTATCATAATAGAAAAGCACGATCTCTACTACTTTATTGTAATTTTTATTTTCCAGCGCTTCAAGAGCAACTTTAGCATTATCATTTCCGAGCTTTTTAATAATTCGTCTGATTGCATCCGCCAATTTATCGGGATCGAGATGTGCGTACGTCTTCACGAGGTGTTCTATTCTTTTTTCTAAAGGAATATTCAAAAAATAGACAGGCATCTCAATCATTCCAAAATAAAATGCATTAGGAATCGATATATTACCAATCATTTTACTTTCATCCTCCAACCAAATGGGTTGATTGCTATTAAAAGTTCGTAATAGGGAAAAAAGATTCGTTTCAAATTGCTCAGTGGTTGGTTGAGGCGGAAGATCGATGCCTCCAAAAGCTGATCCTCGATGATTGGCTAATCCTTCTAAGTCGATCACCTGTTGTCCTTTCTTCTCTAAAAAATGCAAAATTTCAGTTTTTCCGCTGCCCGTATATCCGCCTAAAACTTTGAGATCAAAATCTTGTTCAAAAAATTCCAGGACATAATTTCTAAATGCTTTGTAGCCCTTTTCAATAACATAAACTTTTTTAAACCCATTCTCTAGAAGGTGGTCAGCAAAAGCATTACTTCTCATTCCGCCGCGCCAACAATGCACAACAACTTCCTTTTCGGGAGCAACTGCAAGAGATTGCGTGATGAAATTATTGAGTTTCGGAGTTACAAATTCATAACCAAGTTCAATAGCCCTTTCTTTGGACTCTTGTTTATAGGCAGTGCCGACAATTGCGCGTTCTTCATCAGTAAATAAATCAATGTTATGAGCACTGGGAAAATGTCCTTTCGCAAACTCACCCGGTGACCGAACGTCGATAATTGGGATATGGTCTAAATGCTGAAAGTAAAAGTCTACTTTAACGATCTGTTTCATTGTTAGGTCTTTATAATTTTTCAGCGGTCATTGTATTAGATAAAGAAAGGGTCTCTATTTAGAAAGTAAGTTCAATAATTTAAGTATCAGTTGAAGCAGTGGTTTGCATAGAATTTAAAGGCATTAATTACACCCAATTCAAGATTATCATTTTTCACCCTTCCCTCTACTGTCGCTTTATTTTCATCTTTGAAGTTTTTCTAAATAAAATTTGATCAGTTGTGAGGTAATTAACAAGGAATAAAAAATACTGCCAATTGCCATGGCAACCTTAGGTTGTGTCTTCAAGATACCTTCTGATTTGACAAATGTACTGAAATGTGAGGAAGATAAAAATTCTTCTGTTAAACCAAATCTTGGAATTTGATTGTGAAAAATAACTACGGGAAAGAGAGAAAGCGTCTAACATATTAAAGCTTCCATCTTTTGTAAATTCTAAAACTGCTTTTTCAATACCTTTTGATTTTAAGAATTTTTAAGTATTACTTCCCATTTATCAATAAGTCGCGAATCATCTTTCTTCTGAGAATTACAACTTACCAAACAATCCACATAAAATAATTAATGATTTTTTCATTTTCATTTGATTGTTTAAATTTTATTAAAATCTAAACAATTTTTTTCAAAATTAATTACATCAGACTCGACTGATCTTGATTCTATTCCATTTTTTAAAGTCGAATTGAAAATATAAAAATTTAACAGATCGCACTGCTATAAAAGTGGCCTTAAATGAAAATGGGTGAAAATTTAAAAAATTTTTTGATGCGATAAATTACAAAGGTTTAAAGTAAATATATTTGGGTGAATATGATGCGTAAAATATAACTTGGTAAAAAATTTAAAGCGCTAAAATTTCTTTCAATATCAAACCTCAACTTCTGGGCGATCAAATCAAAAATTTTAAAATCCCGCTAAATATTTCTATCGAACATAAAACATTAAACTAAATAATCTCGAATTCTGTCTTACCTTCTGGAATAAAAAACGAGATATCTAACATCAATTCTTCCTCAGTTTCTGCATTTTCTAAATATAAGGCTGATTCCCCGTTTGGTTTTTTGAGCATTGCGACTTTATTTTGTCCGTACAAAAACATGATCGAATCTTCAGCAATCGGCTTAACTTTAAAACCAGAATTAAAGTCATTAAGCAAATCATTTACTCTTTCTTCTGATTTGCTTTTTGATAAATACATCGATGCAGCCATATTATTTTCCCTCCTAGAAATTACCGCTTTGTACTCTTCAAATTTATTGTCGCTAATCATTTTGCCAACTTTATTGTAAGCCATTTCTAACTTCTTTCTGCAGTCCTCAATATTTTTCAAGTCTTCACCATTTTGCCAAGCTTCTAGTTTGTAAGGACCTTCTGCTTCAAAAACATCTGCGTATTTGAGAAGAGGAATATTATTGTCGACAATGGGTTTTGATTGATATTCTCCAAATTGTTTTTCAAAAACAAAATCATTAGAAACATCAAAAAGTTTTATATTAAACTTTAAATCTGCTTTTGGATTGAGTTTTAATTCCCCAAAATTTGGTAAAACTGTAAGCGATAAAGATTGTTTACCACTTTATAAAATAGCAAAATTAATCGGGATCGTGCTTGCAACCTGACCTGCTATATCCATGTGAGCAACTGGATAATCATTTATTCTGATTTCAAATAAGCACGCAGATGCACTAAAATCGATCATGTAATAAGGCTTCTTTATCATCGTTATTTTTTTAAGATTTTAGACCAGTCCATAAACATTTTAGAAATAGAATTGGTATTGAAGAGGCAAAAGAAAAACATTCCGGTAAAAATGGATAACCAACAGTAAGCGAGTTTTATACCGTTTCTATCCGTAATAAAAACAAGTATTAAAATGGTGAATACTCCGAAAAAAAATGTGAAAAGCAGAGTGTAAAGAAAGGAATGGATCAAATACATATTTGCGCCAATTTTCCTAAGAACAAATCCTATAATTGAGATCATTAAAAGTAAAATTATCGGTACCAAAAAGGCACCAAACATCACGATTTCAGGTTTTTCAATCAAGAGATTTTCGTAGCCGAAAAATGTATTAAAATTTAATGCTTTCATACTTCTTATCTGAATTGCTTATTTCTAACATCGTTTTATCTTTGTATCCCAATGTTTTTGCGACTAAAAGATTAGGAAATTCGTGTATTTCTATATTGTAAAGATTTACGCTGTCGTTAAAAAATTCTCTTCTGTCTGCGATTTTATTTTCCAGTTCGGAAATTCTTCTTTGTAATTCTAAAAAATTATTATTGGAAATTAAATTTGGATAATTTTCCGAAACCGCGAAAAACGATCTAAGCGTTCTTGAAGTTTCATTGGCCACCTTCGTTTTAAGATCAGCTTTATCTGCCTCAAAGTACGAAGTTCTTAGTTCTGTAAGATGAATTAATAAATCTTTCTCATAATTCATAAATTGTTTTGCAACAATAACAAGATTCGGTAACTCGTCTGCTCTTTGTTTTAAAATCACGTCAATATTGGAATATGCTTTTTCTACATTGAATTTCAGCATCACCATTTTATTAGATAAATTGACTAAGAAAGCCAGGATAGAAATCACTAAAAAAATTGCTATCACAACTGCTACAATATTATTCATTATTGAGAAAGTATTACAGCAATTAATGACGCGATTAAAATACACGTTAAGAGAAAAGTTTTTAAAAGCGGTTGGTATTAATTCCAGACAGAAATCCCTTCGGAAGAAGTGATTCCCAATACTTTATAATGATCATCTTTCCTGATAAAAGCAACACCCTTATTCGTATCTGCATAACCTACCAGTAAAACTTCCTGATTTTCTTTGAGCAAAATCTCGCTATAGCGTTTACTGCTGTTTGATGAGACATTTGTCGTTTGCAACAAAACAAATTCAATTCCTTCAGGTTCAACCTTTATCTTGCCTGTTTCGTCCTGAAGATTAAAAACATTACATTTTGTCTCTTTGTGAGAAGTCGTGTAAGAATAATTTCCATCCTTATCCTTATTGACATTTTCAATTAGATAATGGTATCCGATGCATTTTTCATGTCCAACAGGTGATAATAAGGCTTCGTTCATTATCAACTTCCCCTGTATTTCTACTATTCCTTTCGATACAGACCTTATTTTCGAAGTTGGCAATGATGCCTGTAACCGTAGGAATCTTTTCCTAGAATTAGGCAATAATAAAATGACGCCCGTAACAATCAAAATTGCTAAAGGAAGGAAAGAAACTATTTTTGAGGCGTAGAAGTCATAATTATCACTAATCATTTTTAATCGATTATAAAGCGGCATTTTTTCTTTAAAAATAACCCAAAGCATAAAATACATTAAACAAAATAGAAACAAACCTATTATAATATTTGCAAAAATACGAATTGTATTATTTTTTTCTTTCATTAATAGCGCCTTACCTCACATTAGTTTTACATGTAATATCTTCCAGAATTATTTCTAAAACCTTGTATTATACCAATCGATTACTTTTTTAGTTTGTAATGAATTGCTTAAATCGGTTGGATATTCTGCATTGTTCGAAATTACATGTAATGAAAACCCTATTATTTGCTTCCCATCAGATTTTAAGTAATTCTTGTAGAAATATATTGAAGTGTTATTTTTTGAATCGATCCATTTACTTGTAAAATTTCCCAAAATAATATTGTCTTTTTTAAGAGTTGGTTCTGGCTCTATGATTTTTGGTGCACCATAATTTTTAATCAGATATTCATTTAATTTTTCAGCTAAAACAGGATTGTTTTTTTCATTAACCATGAAACCTAAAACCTGAGGTTTTGAGAATGAATTTACTAATATTTTTACATAACTGTTTTCGGCTTTTTGAAAAGAAATATCTCCGAACTTAAAATTTTCAATTTGTTGATCAGAAAATGAATATGCTGGTAACTTAGTAACTATCTCCTGATTCTCTTTTATAGATTCTACGCCTTTTTGTGATAAATCGTTAAATTCTGTGCTGTTTATGATCTTTTGTAGATCTATTTTTCCCTGTGAATTACAATTTTGTAGCATAAAGATTGAAATAAATGCGATAATAAGTCTTTTCATAATTAGTTGTTTTTTATAATTGGTATTTGAACTTTTATTTTAAATAGTTTTTCCATCTCCTCTATGACATCAAATTTAGGAACAAGTAAAATTGTATCATTCAAAAAAACAGTGCCGCCCGATTCATCACCGATGGAAATATTATCCTTTTTTGTTTTAGATTTTGTATCGTTCATTCGCGGAACTTTTTTCTTGTAAGCTAAACCTGCTTTACCAGAAACTGAGTATTCAACAATTAGACCGTCGAAGCCCAACATGGGTTTATAATACAAACCTTCAGTATCATAATTTACCGAATGACCAAATGTAATTGACGCACTTCCACTTGCCTTCGCTTCAAAGTATCCTGAAGCTGTTATCACAACGATTACAATCTCTGCTTTTAAATATGCTCCTGCTTTTATTTCTACCTTAAGTTTATTAGTACCTTCAACTTTTACTTTAGTGTCACTTTTATCACTTACAGTATTAAATTCAAAACCGATACCTGTTTCAATTGTTGAAGAAACGACTAAATCAATGTAAACATCTCCTTCGATGTTTGCTCCAATATTATCATTTCCGACTTTACCTCCTTTTTTAATTGCAGACATAATACTGTCATAAAGTGTTTGTGTTGCTTGTGTAGCAGCACCCCCACTAAAAAACGCACCTGCTCCAACTACTAGAGATCCCAACAAATCAATTGTCATTTCTATGCCTATTAATGGATGTGCACCGAAGTCTATTTTAACATGGGTTCCTATTTGTTGAATTTCTTTGTTTTTAATTTTAGCTCTCTCGAGATTCCATACGGCTCCGAACTTAAGATTGGGCGGTTTGACAGCAAAAGTTACAGGTAATCCTTTTAAGCCAACACCTCTTACTCCACCTTTTGTTTTACTTGTAATGCCATCAGCAATTGCACCTATTGAAGAAAAGGTGTCGTAAAGCATTTTAAACTTTGTCTCATATTCAGTCTTGAATTCATTATTTCTGCTATACAATCCTTTTTTATCCTGATCCCACTCGCCTTTTAAACTAATCCCGAACGAGGCGTCTTTTTGTTTCCAACGTCGCTCTGCTCCTATTTTTCCCGATCTTTTATGAAAATCGACCAATTTACTTCCTCCAATATTTTGCCCTTTTACACTTAGATCATTTGTCAGATTAAGAAAAAAATTAAAATCCCACTTAACATCAGGGTAAGCTTTTAAAAGTACAGTTGTCCGCTTTTCATTACTAAAATATCTGCAGGTGTGCGCATGGAAATGAAACTGATTTGGCGTTGTTGCCATTGGCCAAATGTATTGTATCGGAAATAAATTAAACTTAGATAAATCCGAATAAACTTTATAAGTAAAAGATGGTGTGCTAAATGATTGCTTTGTATCACCTTTATCGATTGCCTGTCCTACATCTACTACATAAATTTCTTTTTTATGCTTGTTATTTGCCCTAAAGCAGGATTTAATATCAAAGCCGCTGACATCAACTAATAAATCTTTTTTTGTAGAGATACTTGGTGCTACTACATCGTAGATAATTGTTTGGGCATCATGAGCATTGAATAAAAATGAAATATCTACTCTTCTGTTATTTTCGTAGTCTCTTTCATTTTTGAAACGAATGTTATCTTTCCCCATTTTATCATCGGTGGGATCTACCTCTCCTTTTCCTACAGAATTTATTCTTCCAGCTTCTAAACCACCATCCGCAAAAAATTTCTTTATTACATCTGCTCTTCTTTGAGATAGTCCTTTGTTATAATTTTGTTTTCCAATAACACAGGCGTGACCGCTTAAATTCATCGTAGAATCTTTATGTTCCAAAAGAAATTTAAGAATATTATTTAATATAGCTTCACCATCCTTGTCAATTATGGTTCCATCAAATTTAAAAAAAATAGTCCTTTCTATTTTCTCCTGACCTCCTTTTAACTTAGAAACACCAATTCCGTTATTGAATACTTTAACAGTCGTATTAATTGCTTTTCCATCTTTTATGTCGCTTTCAGTAATTTTAATTACCTCAAATTTACAAGGTTCAATTCTTGCGGCATTCACATCTGGTACGTAAACTTTGGTGGGAGTCTGATTTTGGCTTACATTGGTGTTTGTTGTGACTACTTTATTTTTTACATTTAAATAAATAGCATGAAGGTCATCGCCTAAATTATCTACAAGATATTTATTCGAGACTGGATCTTTTACTTTAACATAAAATTCTTCAACATTTTGAATATTATCAACATACGCCATCCAGGAATAAGTATTTTGAATTTTCATATTAACTTCACCATCCATAACGGCAACGTCCATATAAACATGAATTGGCTTGTCTTTTTTAGCATACTGTTGATTGTAAAGTTCTACAATGACCGTTCTACCATTTAAACCTTCTGTCGATAAATTCAGATATACAATGTGCCCATAAGAAATGTACTTAGTCTTATTTTTATTTTTTATGCTACTCTTACTTCCTCTCTGAGTTGTCCATTTACTGGTAATAATTTTGGGGTCGCAATGACCTTTTACATAAAGCCCGACATTGTTTTTAAAATCTCTTTTCCCTGAAAGACTTGCTTCAATGTAAAATTGATAACTTCCGCAATATTTTTTATCAATAACCAAAGAATAACCTGTTGTAGAAGGGATTTGCTTAATAATAATTTTTCTATCACTACTTTGCCGCATCCATATAATTGGTTTTTTTTTATCTTCAGCTGTAGTATCAGGAAGCCATTCTGCAACATCAAAATTTACCGTCTTATCAGCCGGTATGGTGATCCGTTGGTTAGCAACAGTCATTTTCGGAAAATATTCACCCTTTACAAATTTTATTTTTTTTATTCCTTTTGCCATTTTTTTAATATTTAACTTGGACTATCCTGTCCTCCACTAAAAATAGGTTGTGCCCCATACATTTCATCAGAATTCACCAAAGGATTTATCTGTTGTTGCACATCTTTATCAGCATTTTTAAAATTCTGCGCGCTAGCTTCCGTCCTTTGTCCGTGATCCAGAATTTCTATACAGGGTGTTCCTGCGACGGCACAGACAGCTTTACTATCTTCCACTAAAATATTTCCGCTATTGCTCAAAGTTACATCTTTGTAAAATCCCTTCCATTCTGTAACCACAGGAACACAAGGTGGCGGTGGACTTCCCATTTTAGAGCAGGTACCAAAAGTATTTTTCTCAAAAGTTGCGGGACCAATTTCCATGGTGGTGGCAATTAGTTTTTTAGACGCCTCTTTATCATTGGCGTACTCCTTCTTGTGGGAAAGCACCTTTAATTTATCTGGAACCTGTCCAAACTGGCATTTGCAAAGTGCGCCCTGAACTACAATATGTTTTTCTGCCATCTAACTACTTTTATAAATTATATTAAAATTTCAATTTTCTTCTAAATTTGAAATTACTACCGAAATTTTCTTCCTTTCTTCCAACATAATATCGCATTCCAGATATAGCGATTCAGGCAGATTAGTTTTTCCGTTCATAAAAAACTGTAATCTGAAATTTCCATCCTCATTAATAACAGGATTCTCCTCAATCACAAAAGAGAAGGGCGCACCGTTGATAAAATCATGAACAGATCTTTCTTCATACAATTTACCCGTGCCTGAAATATTTACCAGATCGTAACCATCTTTCAAGGGATCAATTTCTAAATTAATTTTGTAAAGTGGTTCTATCGCATTATCCAATATGGGAAAACTTTCTAATTCATTTATATTAAATTCTTTACTAAATTTTTGATAAACCCCAAAAAATAAAGTCCGAATGAAATAATCATTTTTAATTAAAAGGGAAATAATTTCCGGCTCGTAGATCTTTTCTTCGATCTTAAATAGATAATCCTCGACAATTTCACCTTCAAATTCTTTGTAAACTTCTTCCTTAATATTTTCCCATCTATTTTTAAATATTGATAAGTTTTCAACTGCATTAAATTTTGCTGTTTGATCCACACTAATTTGCAGTGGATAAAGAACTTTTGATGTCTTAAAAGCTAATAGATCAGCAATATCATCAATTTCTTCTTCGTTAATAAAGAGTTTTGAAGTTCGGTCTATTTCAAAATAGTGAAGATCATTTTCAGTTTTCAACCACTTTACGGAAGCCTCATATTTAATTTCGTTTTTCTTTTCTCCATTTTCTATTGTGATCATGACTCCATAGTTGTATGACGAATTTGCTGGCTGAAATGAAAGTCGGTTGCCTCTTTCAAAACGAACTAATTTCCTTTTATCTAAAACAGCGGTTCTGGGAATAAATAATTCTTTTTGTTGCTTAAGATTTATAAAAATAATATCTTGGGCAGTGCAATTATTGTTGTGAAACATTTGCAAATCTTCTTCAGAAAAATCATACAGAGCTGCGATACTTTGAAGAGTTTCGTCTTTTTGAATCGTATGTTTGTTAAAGTTTTCCATGCTGTAAATTAGGAAATCTATTTAATTATCTTAGACATTTATTTAATAATATGATAGACGTAAAGTATTTGCGGATTCCATATTCCATCATTTGAAATTTATCGCTCTCTTTTCGATCTTTGTGTTGTTCGTTAGAATTATAACCTATTTAAATATTTTAAAGAGTATTTTGCCCGTTAAGAAATTTCAAAATATTTCAGCATCCATTGCAATTTCCAAATAGTAACAAACAAAAGCTAAATTTTTAATTCTATTTACTTTTTCCATTACTTCTTCCCATTCAGATATAGGAACATCCAGTTCTTACTTCTGGCCTCAATAACTTAAACCGCATAAATCTAATATTATAATGGCTTCCGATATATCAATATTTTCTTTGTTAATGTTTTGGTATTGAACACAAAACATAAAAAATAGTTATGCTAAGAGTATTTAATTTGTCAATTTTTATAATTCATTTTGCTGACTTTTCTTTTTTTATTCTTTGTTCATAATCTGCTTGCATTTGTTTTCTGCCTTCAAATTCTTCTTTCGATTCGTAGCCAATTTTTAAATATTCCAGGTTTTGAGTTGCGGTATAGGTAACTTCGTAATATTGCAGTCTGCCCTCTTTACATTCATTTCCCGGGGCGCGGTAATCCCCGCCAAAAGTTTTGGTGGTGTTTCCAGAATCATTCACTCCATCGATATCATCATCCACATAACCGAATTTTTCTATGGAAGGATTGTTCCCACGATAAGAGTTGATTTCTTTTATCTTCATTCCTTTTTTTACGGGAAAACCGTGAAGATCTACTACGCCTTGGTAAACTTTGAAGGGGTAGATGTATTCTTTTTTCTTTAATGCATTTTCACGATTGAATTTTTTAACTTGTTCTTCAGTAATTAATGATTTTCCTCCCTTCATATTTCTCGCAGCAATATGTTCTCCCGACTCCCAATCTCTAGCATGATTAAGCATTTGTTCATTAGCATCCGGACTGTCCAAATTGAGAAAGAAAATATAAAGAAAAGCTACCGTCCCATTTTCATTTTGAAAATTGTCGATTGCAACACCTAAATCATCCCAAACAGATATTCCTTGATTTTTTTCTCCAAAGGCAGGTAATTTTCTACTAGGTTTTCCTAAAACCTTAATCCATTTTTCTTTAGAATCGCCCATTTCTAATTTTTCGCCTTTGTAGGTTATTCCACACAAATCTACTTTTATAATGGCTTGCGTTACGTCTATATTTTCTTTTTTCATGTTTTGGCATTGAACACAAAACATAAAAAATAAAAACAATAAGAATATTGGTTTTCTCAATTTTGATAATTTATTTAGCTTTCTTTTCTTCTTTTATCCTTTGTTCATAATCTGCTTGCATTTGTTTTCTGCCCTCATAATCTTCTTTGGATTCGTATCCGATTCTTAAATATTCCAGGTTTTGAGTCGCGGTATAGGTTACTTCGTAATATTGCAGTCTGCCATCTTTACATTCATTTCCTGGGGCGCGGTAATCTCCACCAAAAGTTTCGGTGGTGTTACCAGAATCATTCACTCCATCGATATCATCGTCCACATAACCAAATTTTTCTATGGAAGGATTTTTTCCACGATAAGAATTGATTTCTTTGATCTTCATTCCTTCTTTTACAGGAAAACCGTGAAGATCAACTACGCCTTGGTAAACTTTGAAGGGGTAGATGTAATTCTTTTTCTTTAATGCATTTTCACGATTGAATTTTTTTAATTTTTCTTTCAATTCATTTGACATCGGAATGTTATCTTCTTTCATAATCCTAGCAATAATATGTTCTCCCGACTCCCAATCTCTAGCATGATTAAGCATTTGCTCATTAGCGTCGGGACTGTCTAAATTGAGAAAGAAAATATACAATCCGGTAACTTTTTTATCGTTATTTTGCCAATCATCAATAGCGATTCCTAAATCATCCCAAACAAAAGCCAAATCTGTATCTCGGCTGGGTTTTCCTAATACTTTTATCCAATCTTCTATTGGTGTACCCATTTCTAATTTTTCGCCTTTGTAGGTTATTCCGCATAAATCTACTTTTATAATGGCTTCCGATACGTCTATATTTTCTTTTTTCATGTTCTGGCATTGTATTAAACTTATTAATAACAAAATAATTATTGATACTATTTTTTTCATTTCGTTAGGTTTTCAAAATACTTCATAATTTCTTCTATTTTTTTTACAGATGCGAGAAAGACTAGTATACCCCCAGTCATTACCATTAAGATAGCATTTGTAGCTGCAAAGATATTTTTTTTAAGAATAATAAAATTTAACGTTTCATAAATCATAAAGATGTAGAATATTACAATTAAGAATAATGATATAAAAAATGGTGCGTCGAAGCCGATACCACTATCCCCACTCTGATGAATTCCAAATTGTTTGACTCCCAAAAACGAAATTGGTAGAATTATAAAAATAAATCGTTTTAGTGTATGAACAAACATTAAACAACTGTTTTAAATATTTTAAAAATATAATTTTTTGATTAAATACTGACGGTCTTCTTCTTTAAATAAATCTCTGGTTTCAGAATTTTGCGCAATGCTTTCTAGTGTATAATGTTTGAGACTATTAACCAAATTATCTGCATATTTTTCTAATTTTCATATTTCCAGATATTCTGAAAATCTATATTCTTAATAGGAATTTCTTTTGCTCCTTGTTTAAAAATTAGTTTTCGATTAGAAAAATCCTCGTTCATTCGTAAAATTATTTCTATAGGCTCGCTGGAATCTGCTTGGTTGAATAAGCCAAAAATTTCTTCTTCGTCAAAGCGTTTTACTTCAAAAACTGTTTGATTCTTTTTATTATCTTCAAAAATAAAATTAAGCTTTTTGGGTATAGCTCTTTCTTTGATAGGATTTTCTATTATAGGCTCATCAATATTTTTGTTGAAAATAGTTTCTTCTTCTCCATTAAACAAATTAAACCCTATATTCATTAATTTATGACCCTGAATTTCAGTTATTGCGCGCCATTTGTATTTTTTCCTGTAAAGGTCAAAAATATCGAATCGGACGCCTTTCTTTTTAATATTCTGATAAGCCTCAGGAACCGCATCCTCTACATCAAAATATTGTTCATAAGAAAGATTGGGATTTGCAGGAACTAAATCTTTCATTTCTACTTTAGTTTCCTTTGCTTGAAAGCGAGCCACTTCTTTTTGTTGGTCATTACCATAAACCCAAACTACCACCATACCTCCTGGCGCACAGTTAACTATGATTTCGTTATAATTTGAGGCCTTGCCAGTTCGCCAATCGATAGTGCCTTTTTCAAAAAGATTTTTTAAAAGATCAATGGGCATATCCCAACTGCCTGTATAGAATTTCTTCTCAATATAGGAGGCCCAAGTAATATCCATTTTAATTGGCAGAGATTTTAAGTCTTCACCTTGTGTGTGGGTAGAGCCAGAATTACCCCAGCCACCCTGATTAATACCGGCAGTAGGTATATAAACACTACCGCCATCTTCTAAGTAAAAATGGCCATCGTGAATATAAGTTGGGTAAAGCTCTGGAGCATTAGCGGTTGGCAACCATTCATATTTTTCCATTTTTGTTTGGCAACTCAATGGGAAATTTAAAATTATTAGAAATAAGATAATACTATAATTGAAATACTTCATTTTACTGTTGAAAGGTTTTTCCTGTTATTTTTCTAATGTTAACATTAATACTTTCTTGTTTTAAATTAACACCAATTTCTCTATTGGAGGTAAGATTAAAAATTAATTCTGCAGGGTGATCTGGTTTCATTTTCTTGAAGTTTTGAAAAGTCTCTTCTTTTGTTAGGTCCGCAGGATAAGGATTGTCGCTACTGGCAATCGTTCCTTTGTAGATGGTGTTATAATAATTTTCACCTTCTGCGAAAATAATTCTTGATTCATATCTTTTCCCGTTTAAAGTCCAAATGATTTCCGCTTGATAAGGCACCGCTCTTTTTGAAGGCTTATCAGCGTTGGTGGTTTGATTATTTGTTTCGGCTTCTGCATTGATCATATTAAAATATACTGAATTCACAATTGCATTTTCTGGAACATTCACCCTGTAATTCCAGGAAAATTTCTCGCGGTATTTCTCCCATAGATCAATTGGTAACGTTTTGTTTAAAACTTCTTCTTTAACCTTATTGGTAAAAACTTTTTCAAGATTATACTTAACCTCCTCTTCTCTTGTTCCGTTATCAAAAATATCTTGCCAATGATGTTTCACTATTTTCGCCTTATATTTTCCCAATTCTCTCTGTTCACCTTCACCCTTCATCCAAACCACGATCATTCCTCCAAGTGCCACACCAATCTCAATTCTATCATATTTATGCTCAATCATATTCTGCGATTTACCGCCAGAATTTGTAGACTTTTCTTCCAGAAACTTTTCTATATCCTGACTTGGAAGTTGAAACTCACCTTCATAAAATTGATCTTCAGTATCGGAATAGTAGCCTAACTTTAGTATCTTGGGTACTGGATTTTCCGACGGCGAATTTTTTATAAAAGTTACTCCACCATCGCCCCACGGCGAGCGCAAAGAACCTACTCCATCTATCATAATCATCTCGTCACTATCTGAATACATTATCTGTTCATAAGTCGTAATACCGTAATATGACGGACATGAACTCCCTGTGTTGTATTTAAATCTCTTCATGCTACTGTGTTGTTGGCAAGAAAAGATGACAATGTTGTATATGATCAGAAGGATATTTTTTAGATTCGGAAATTTTCTCATCCATTTTTAGTTTTTTTTTGTATCGGACTAATAAATATACCCATTTATAGACTGGACTCTCTAAAAAGTGATATTACTCATCGTCTTCCTTTTTTGATCAAAGGAAGTTAATGAAATGAAATAGAGTGTTGTTCACTTGCAAAAGAATTTGCAAATTTCAACAACGGTATTTCTTAAGGCTTTATTAAAAGCTTTATTTAGCTTGGTGCCATGATTAAAAACACTTTTATTTTTTCTTAATAAAATCTGTAAATAAAACAGAAATTGTAGATTTTCCCTCTGTCACATCTAATTCTTTTTCTGCACTGTCGCTCTCATCAATAAAATCGTAGGTTAAAGGAATAATGATGTTAAATTTATCATCCATTATACCAAAGAGCGGTTTACCTTCAATATTTTTTTTAGAAATAATGAAATATTTATCGTCGAAGGTGTAGGGAACGATACTGCTGTATTCAAAGGGCACAACCAATTTAAGGTCAAAATTCATAATGCCCATTTTATCCTTCAGATCCGTTACAACAACTAATTTGCTTTGATCAGATAATAGAATTGCATCTTTAAGGGCTACATGATCATCAATTTTTTTTAGAGCATCATCAAAGAGATCTACTGAACTCGTTTCTACATTTTTTGCAAAAATATGCTTTCCAAACTTTTCTATACTTTGATAGATAAAAGGAATGATAATCTTACTTCCATTTTGAACAACACCCATTTTTTGATCGTTATCATACACAACATCAATATTATTTTTAATATTTAAATGATATTCTGCAAATTTTGGCAGGATGATCAGTTTCTTATTTTGAACATCAAGCCAAACAAAATTATCTTTTTTATTATCAGCATGTGTTAAATAATAAAAATCACTTCTTTTTTCGAGACCATCATAGTTGGGTTCAATAACTATATTTCCTTTCTCATCAATAATGCCATATTTGTGATCATCATTTTCAAAAGTTTTATACAAACCATCTTTTTGATTTTCGCCTTTGATTTGGGTCTTTTTGCTGTCAGATGACTCACCAGCAATTTTATTATTTTTTTTCTGGGAGCAACTACCAATTGAAATTATGAGAATCGATGCTATTAATATTTTTTTCATTTTTATTTCTTTTTCTGTTTCTGAATGATTTTAGACCAATCCACAAACATTTTAGTTATTGAATTGGTTTTTAAAAGGGAGAAGACTAACATCCCCATAAAAATTGCAAGCCAACACAAAGCCAATTTTTCACCGTTTTCATCTGTGATGAAGAAGAGAATTAAGATCCCAAAAGTGCCAAAAAAGAAAGTGAATAAAGTGGTATATACAAGTGCATGAAGCAGATATGACTTTTTAGTAAACTTTTTCAATAATTTGTCTGCAATTACTAAAAATAAAAGAAAAACAAGCGGTGCAATCATTGCCCAAAAAATGACTATTTCCGAACCTTGGTTTAAATAATATATTATGTTGTTAAAATAAGCATCCATTTTTAACCTTTAAATTTTTAAAAAATTTTTTTCTCTATAATTAAAAAGCTTCGCAAAAATAATGGTGGGAAATTCCTTCACTGCGATGTTATAGATTGAAATATTTTCATTAAAAAACTCCCTTCTGTCTGCAACAATATCTTCCAGGTTAGAAATTCTAAATTGTAATTCTAAGAAATTTTTATTTGCCAATAATTCAGGATAATTTTCAGAAACAGCAAATATTTGGGACAATGCTTTTGAAGTATTATTAGAGATCATTGTCTTTTCATTGCTGGTTTGGGATGTAGCATAGGAGCTGCGCAACTCAACCAATTTTGTTAATAATTCTTGTTCGTATATTTTATACCCTTTTACTACACTTACGAGATTAGGGATTTCGTCTGCCCGCTGTTTCAGAATAACATCTATATTGGAAAAAGCTTTTTCAACATTATTTTTTAGCATTACCAATTTATTATAAATCCCTATTACATAAAAAAGAAATGATGCAGATAAAATTATTATTATTAAAGTGGAGGTTATATTATTCATCAGTACAATAGTATAATGGCAATAGCGACCAAAATAAGAAAACAGGTTGCTACAAAAGATTTGAAAAGTGGATTATATTTATTCCAAATTGAAATTCCGTCCGAAAAAGTTATACCTAATATTTTATAGTATGGATCTTTCTCAATAAAAAATTTTCCTTCGTCAGAATTTGCTTTACCGACCAAAAATACTTCGCGATTTTCTTTTAAAAGTGTTTCCGTATGCCTTTCGTTATTTATTCTTTTCACATTTGTACTCTCGAAAAAAATAAATTCTAAACCATTTGGTTTGACTAAAATACTTCCTGTATCATCTTTTATAAAAAAATCTTTGCACAAATTTTCTTTTTTAAACAGCCTGTACGAATCTTTGCCATCAGAATCTCTGTAAACGGTTTCTACCCGATATTCATAACCAATGCATTTTTCCTTACCAACCGGCGAGATAAAAAAATCTTCCATCATCGTGACTCCTTCCACTTCTACCAAGCCCATGGCAACAGATTTTATCCTGGAGGTCGACAGTGATGCCTGTAAACGAAGAAATCGTTTTGTTGGTGTTGAGCGAAGTAAGAAGAATGATAAAACTGAGATTATAAATAACGGTAATGCAAAAACTATCTTTTTAGCAAAGTAATCAAAATTGTCAGACAAATATTGCAAATACGTGTGAAATGGCATATTATCTTTAAAAATAAACCACAGGATGATGTAGATAAAAAACAAAAAAAACAGCCCCAGAATTGCCAGGACTATTTTTTGCGTTTTATTTGTTTTTGATTCCAATGTTTAAATATATCTCTTAAATTTAAAACTAAAAAATACTACAGTATTTAATTAATATTTTTAGAATCATATTTCAAAAAATAAAAATCATAATTTAAAAAAAATATATTGTTTTTTATATAACCTGAAATTCTTTTTTTGCGGTATTGTGAAAGTACCATCGTCAGTAAAATCTAATCATTTCCCGGAGAATTTTTGAAAAAAGTTAGCTGTTATTCTCCACTTAACGGTTGGATAAATTTTAAGAATAATGCCAGCTTCTTTTTTCCATTTAGTATTTACAAATACTTCAGGCTTTCCCTTTTGCTACTTTACAAAACCGGAGCCTATATTTGTGTGCTATTAACATTTAATTTGGCTTGCAATACAGATTCATATTAACTGTCGGAATCTGTTCTTGTAAGCGAGACCATTTTACCATTTGAATAAGGATTCACCTCAAAATTATCTAATGCAGATAATTTTTTAATTCTTGATAAATCTTATTAAAAAAAATCCAGATAGGATCAAGATCAATCCAAACACAACCATAAATAAAAAGGATTCAACTGAAAAGGTAAAATCATATTTGCCTTCTAATGATTTAATTACGTAATAGTAACGTTCTGATAATTCACCTGGCTACTTTCAATTGAAGTGATCATTCCACGATGGCTTTTGCCACATGTAGGGATTTTAAAATTATCACTTCGATAATAGTTTAAACTGAACAATAGAAATAACAAAAATACAAAGGCGGAAAGAATCTCAAGTAAGCCATTTTTTTTAAACATTCGGTAATTTTATGAGATCAACTTCCCATTTTTGTTCAAAATAAGGAACCGGTATATCTGGGATTTTTATTGGTAGTTGCGTGATGATATTATAATCTGTCTTGATTTTCTTTATTTCTTACAAAACTCACAAGACTAAACTTGCAAGATTTAATATCTTCCGGACTAACTTTAGTATCACCTCTTCTAAATACAGGAAGAATTTGAATTTTGACTTTATATTTACCGTTTTTTAAAGCATATGCATTTAGATCTACACTTTCGTTAAGGGGTGTGTTTTCGTCTGATATTTTAATATCATTAAAATAAATTATTACTGGTATAGTTGCGGCAGCATCAATAGAGTATGTAATTTGTTTTTCCTGAGGAATTTCCTTTTTATCTGGACCACTACAAGAAATAAGTAAAAACAGAGAATTAAGTAAAACCAAATTCTTCATTTACTTACGGATGATTACAAAATCTCTACTTGCTTGTGGAAGATATAAAAGAATTGGATAATCTGCAGCACCAGATAATTCTCCTTTACTAATTAACGGACTCCAACCTTTGATATCTAGTGGTGATTTATTATTAAATGACATCGTGTGATTCTTTCTTTCGAGAGCAACTAATTTTCCACCACCATACAATTTTAATTCATAGTCTTCTAAAGGTACCATTGTATCTTTACAATTATTTTCTACATCATCTATCGTTACTGATTTTAATTTAGCAATCTGATCTATACCGCTATAATTATATAGGGGTAGTTCTTTGTCTGCCTGAGTCCATAATTTGTCATAAGATTTTCCATCTCCATTATTCAAAATAGTTCGTAATTTTTCATAAAAAGATACTACTTTACTTTCTAATACTTTTTTATCGATTTTAGACAAATCCTGTCCTTTACTCCAGCCTTCAACTTGGTATGGTAAATCATTTACTTGTAATTCCCATTCCTGCTCAAAATATGGCACATCACCTTCTGGGGCATTAATTGACAGAACTTTATCCATTTTATAATCAGAGATGTCATCTGTTTTTTTATTTCTAAAGTAACTTCCAAATGAAAGTTTTACAGAATTTATATCATTTGGGCTTAATGTTAGATCCGCTGTTCGGAACACAGGATTTAACACTAATTTTATTTTATACGTTCCATTTTGTAATATGTAGGGATTTATATCAATTGTGGAATTTAAAGGTGTATTAAGTTCTGACACCTTTATATCATTTATATATAATATAATGGGGATATTTGAGTGCGCCTCAATTGCATAGGTAATTTGTTTGCTTTGAGGAACTGCTGCTATTTTTGTATCCATATTTTTATCCGTTTTAGTTTTACTACAATTCAATATCAAAAAAAAGGCTGAAAGAAAAATTATATATTTCATTTTAATCTAATTTAAATTCATAAGAAAAGCCATCATGTAATAGAAATTTTTTTTCTTCTGGATTAGATTTATTTTTATTTGAGGTTCTACTATCGTTTCCAGTTCTTTTTCCATCAATTTCAACTCTAGATTTTATTGTTGCATAAATACCTTGATATTTGCATGATAACTTTTTTGTCTCTTCATCGTTTTTGATCTGCCACACTGCTTCTGCTTTCCCTTCGAACTGTGCCTCAAGTGAATAAATATTTCCAAATTTAGCAGTTAAACTCCCACCACACTCAATGCCAACTTTTATTTCCGCAACGGGTTCTATTTTTCCTTTTCGAAAACGGTCGATGGTGTGAAAGCCTAATGCTGTTGCTTCTATTTTAAACTCACCTTCAATAAAAAGATCAAGATAATAATCAATATCAATTTGTATTTTATAATCATCTCCACCGCCAAAAAAATCTACAATTTCATTCCAAAAATCATCTGAAGATCCTACTGTATCTGCGGCAAATGTTATCGCTTTTAATGCCTGTCCCACATAAGGTATTTTGGTAGCAACGAAAAGCAAATCCAAACTACCCTTTATGCTTATTAAAGGATCAGCTTTAAAATTTACTTCATAGAGGGTACCAATTTCTCCCGCATTTTTTTCACTCTGGTCATAATGCCATTTTACAGAACCGGCAAATGTGGGCTGTCCTATTTCTACTTTAAAAGGGATTTTACTTAAAGTTTTGCCTTTACTTGCTAAGTATTTATTTCGCTTTTTATTTCTATCTTTTACCTGTCCCGGTCTCTTTTTATCATTTTCTGCTTTAGCTTCATCTGCCTCTTTATCAAAACTTAACTTTCCCAAGGTGTTGATAATCCACATTGTAGAATCAATGATACTAAGAACAGGATTCTCTCCGTCAATGGTGAGATTGCTTTCTTTTACATCATTGTAGCCATATTCTAAAAATGCCTCAAAGTTATCATATTTCAGTTTTCCCTCACCTACTTCCTGCTTTTCATTTTTGTAGTTTTTCTTCCGCTGGCTTGTTTGCTCTTTCCGTATATTTTTATTGGTTCTTTTATCGAAAAAACCCCAATTTCCCATATATTTTCTTTCATTGTAAGATTTAGTCTGTCCTACATAAAATGGATTACTTGTCATAAATTTAAAACCCAATTCATAGTAAACGTCGGGATAAACATAGAGATCAATAGGAAGTGAAACAGCGCAAGAGTTCATACTTAGCGCATAATGTAAAGGTTTCACATTTTTCTCTTGAATCATGCTTTCCCCTTCTAGTCTTGATGGCTTTGGATATTTTACATCAAAACTAATTTTGGTATTGGTAGCATTTAGATTAATAAATTTTGATTTATCCGCTACAAGTATGGCGTTAAACGCGTGGTCTTTTTTCGGATCATGTTCAAAAACACAATCCTCAGTTTTTAGGTCGGGTATTTCAAAAGTAATGGTATAATTTTCTTCTTTTTTATCACCAGCGACAACATAATAATCAATTTTTTTTAAAAAGCGTTTATTAGGATTATTAATGTCGAAAATATGACCGTCATCTTTTCTAAATTTCGCATCGATATAAGTGTATTTACAATGGTGAAAAAAATTCATATCAGTTTCCACATTACTTAAAACTACAACCTGATTAGATTTACTAATATTCTCGCCAACCAAAATACCGCTATCTTTTACCTGCAAAATTGCTGTTGAAAGTGTTTTTTTACCACTTGGGATTCGTCCGTTTTCTATCTCCGGATATATTTCCAATTCATCTCCACCCGAAATTTTCCAGAAAGGATCAATGAAAACAGGAAACTTACATTTTTGAACATTTGGTATTAAGGTTATTTTCTTATCCTTATTATTTCCATCATCCTCAACTAATTTACCAATTTTAGCACCTTTAGGATATTTTTTTGTTGAATGAACTGTAATAGCGCGTTCAAATTGGCTCTTTGTTTCCTTTATATCTTTTTCTTCTCGATCTTCAACTTTTATCTCATTATTGAGATAGTCTGAAGCAAATAGTTTATCATCTGCGTTGGTAAAACCCAAACTAAGAACCCGAACGACTTTATCTCTATCTAACAGTTGTACATATATATTATTCCCATATAACGCTTCACTATAAACATTTAGATAAACGGTCGATCCAAATTTGACAGGTTTTGTAATTTCATTGTCTTCGGCATCGCGCCAATCAGCCATTAAGATTTGAGGTTTTTTACCCAAACAATTGATAATTATACCATTTGGATATTTACCTGTCGGAATTTCACCGTCCCAAAAAGGTTCGAGATAGGCTGCGCCACCACCTTCCAAAAAATCGTCAAAGGAAAGCTCCATTTCTGGAATACCACTCACAATTGCTTCATTAAAACTCTCTTTTGTTAAGTTTGGTCTATCGCTTCCGATAAGTTGCCAAACCCATCGGACAGATTCATAGTTTTTTGCCGTTTTTTTTATATCTGATTTTAGTGCATCTATTTTTGCTTGTAGAGCAGCTTCATTTTTTTTATAATCTGCTCTTCCCTGCTTTATATTTGCATTTAGATTTCCTTGAGCTTTAGAAATTTTTTTTCCATTTTCATCTACAAAAGACTGCCAATCACCACCTTCATTAAAACGTTTATTAGCAAGATCTGACCATTTTTTTTCATCTTTTATTAAATCATCATGTAAACTAATTTTCTTTTGTTGTAAATCTAAAATCTGATCCTTATTTTTTTTCTTTTCTTCATAATATTCTAAAATAGAAACTTTTATTTTTCCTGCTGAAGGGATTGATAGCCAACCAATTTCTTTATTAAGAATTTGTCCTGACCCAAGTTCTAAATGTATTTTTAAAGGCGTTTTATTACTCATAAAAAATGTTATTTATTGATTGGTATATACTTTTTCACCTTTTTATTTACATTCACAAATGGTATCAACTCCGCCAAAACTTCCTTATCCGCGTTTTCCACATTTTTTGCAGTAACCTCAGCCGTTTGTCCATGATCAATAATCTTTATACAATCTGGACCTCCAATTGGGCACGTTGCTTTACTGTCTTCTAATAAAGCTTTTCCGCTGTTATCTTCTAAAGTAATTTTTTCATAAAAACCGGTCCAAGCAGTAACGATAATTTGACAAGGTTTAAATCCGCCGGGCGTAGGTTGCATCTTGCAGGGACCAAAAGTGTTTTTTTCGAAAGTTGCAGCACCAATATCCATATTTGTAGCCATGAGTTTTGTACTTCCTTCTTTATCGTTGATAAAGCGTTTTTTCTGCGTCAGCACCTTAAGTTTATCCGGAGTTGTTCCAAAATTGCAGAGGCAAATGGCGCCTTGGCAAACTAAATGTTTTTCACTCATTTTTGCGTCTTTAATTATTTACTAAATTTACTGAGAATTTTTTAATTCGTACAATTCAAAATCTATTTTACATTCTAAACCGTCTTCAAATGCGGAAATACTTCCGGTAATAGAAAAAATCTCATGGGTTTCCTTATGCAATTTATACAGCAAATCGATTTCCCCTTTTTCTCTGTTTCTATTAAAAATATTTTCTTCTTCCTTTCCGGTCACATTTAAAGCTATTTTATCACCTCTTGTAAATTCTTTTTGTAAGTCATATTCAATCCTGTAGCTTATTTCCTGAGAAATTCCTGCAAAATAAATGCTTAAATAATCATCTTTTTTAAAATTTTGATAACTTTGATAAATGGGTAGAAAAAAAAGTTTGTAAAACAGATTTCTATCAAACATATCCCGCTTTTTATTTATATCTGAAAATGCCTGATCCAGTTTATTGATGATCTCTTCCCCGGTTTCTGACTGATAATATTTTCTTAGCTGAGATTCAGCTTCTCTTTTCCAACGATCATTGATCTCGCTGCTGTTTAAAATTTTACTTAAACCTCCATTAATATCTGTTGAAATTTTTAGAGGATATAAAACCTGTTCTGCTTTTTCAAATAACTGCTCAATCGTTTGATCAATTTCCAAGTTATTTACGTAAGTTTTTTCTTTTATTATTTCGATAATTTCTCCAGTTCTTATAACTTTAATTTTATAGTGGATCGAGAGTTCTTTTGGTAGAAAATTGAGAACTACGCCATATGTTTTTTCACTTTTTATTTTTGGGATTTGAAGATTTGCGCTTTTTAAAAGTTTGATGTCTCTTTCCAGAAAATTCTTTGGTGGTAAATAAATATATTCTACGTATTTTGGAAGAGACAAGGGAAGTAACTCGTGAATGCCGCAATATTGATTGTGAAACGCCACTAATTCTGCAGAAGTTAGATTAAATTCTTTAGCTGTGTTTTGAAGATTGAAAATTCCTTCTGTTCTTAATTTTATATATTTTGGTTCTTCCTTTGTCATTGATTTCAATTTAGAACTTTGAATTAAAATATTTTTATAATCTCAATTTTTTTTATACTACTAATTAATATCTTTCCAAATCAGAAAACGTCAAATCCTGTATTTTGGGCAAAGTTTTAGGCTTAGTTTTTTGTTTGATTTTATATTTTCTTCCTGGGCTAAAATCTTCATCATAAACTTCTTTGCTTCCGCTCAGTAAATTAATTTCAGTTTGAGTTGTAGTTTCATTTCCAACACGAATAACTCTCGAAATGTTAGTCAATTCAAAATTACCATCCTTAAATCTGAAAATATAACGGCTGTGAAGTTCTTTGACATCTGTCAGTATCGTTAGTTTCCCATTTTCAATAAAAAAATCAGGTATGCGAAAATTTCTTTCTTCCCTACCTTTTTCGTAAGGATACTGACTTTCAAAAAGTTTGGTTGTGGAAACTACTAATTTAAGTTTCTTGGTATTTGGCCGAGAAATAAATATTTGGAATCTAAAGGGTCTGATTTCATCTGTGTTGTTAGTTGCAGCAATAATTTTATCCGGGAGGTTGTCTTTATTTAAATCTCCCTCGACATCGTTAACTATCTCATTAAAAGCATCTTTACTTTTTGTGCTTTGGGCAAAAAACTGTGATTTGCCTACAATTAAAATTATAAAAATTAAAGGAATTAGTTTTCTCATATATTAAATAGTCAAGATTAGTTATTAAATTGCTCATTATTCTTTTAAAAACATTAATTTTTAAAAAGTAAAAATTGGTTCTATTAAAGTAAACAGCATTCAATCTACTATGTTGCTGGATTATTTAGTAATGCGCTTGATATTAAATACAAAGAGAAAAATAAACTCACTAAATAAAGTAAAGAAAAAAGGACAACACCTCTAACAAGGTATAAAACCCACTTTATTTTAATTTTTTGTATTATAAAGTCTATCAAAAAAAAAATTATTGAAGTTGGAATGCTAATTACTAAACTGAATTGTTTTACTATTTTAAATATTGACGAAATATTGACTGATGCAGACGAACTATTAAAAATAAATATAAAAAAAAGGGTGACAACTAATGTTGAAATGATAAAAATTATTAAAAATTTAATTAAATAAGACTGCGCACTTTTCATATTCATGTTTTTTTATAATGTGAACTTTTTGGAGAACTAAAAGCAGCTTTCAACCCATTTTCCACTTCTTTCCAAAATTGGGTATGGCTTAAGCTATGAGATGTTGTTGCTAAATAAACCACCGAACCAGGCTTTTGATCCAACGCTTTTATATTTTTATCTTTTTCTGCAACTAAGTGTGCATTATATTTGGTTACTAGTTCTGAATATATTGCCATATTTTTTCTTAAAATGGTCACTTCAGTATCGAGTTTACCAAAAACAAAAGGTTCTACAAGATAATCAATAATTTTTACTACACTAGCAAAACTATCAGGATTGATGAACTGACTAAATAATCTCATCAGCATCTCTTCAAGATTATTAGTATGTACAGCATTTTGTGCGCCTTTTAAAAAATTATCAAACTGGCTTTTTTTACTTCTGGTGTTGTAGGGATCTTTGTCAAAGATAGGAACATCTAATATTGATAATTTCTTGGTTTGTTTTTTAGGATTCCATGATGTCTCATCGATACTGTCAGTTATACCTTTATTTTCACCAAAAACACCTCCTAATAAACTCAACAAATAACTGTCTTTAGGATTACTTTTAATAGCAAACAGAATATTTAAAACTTTTACTCCCTTAGTTAAATTTAAATCTGCAACAAATTTTGCTTTTCCGTAATTTTTGCTTCCGTTTGAATAATTTGTATAGACATCATAAGACCACTGCAAAAAACTTCTTAAAAAACCAATAAATGAAGCTTTTTCCTTTTGCAAATTAGAATTATTTATCTTGATTGAATCTATATATTTAATTAATTCCTGAGTTACTAAATTAATCCCTTTTGCAGCTTTCGCCATTTCCTTTCTTGCCGCAATTGCTCTGTTATCAAAATCTTGCCAAATAAAACTTTTAGCATAGGTCAATATTACATCTATGTTAAATTCTTTCAGCATTTTAATACCCAAAGCAAAATTATCTACTGCGAAAGATTTTATTAATCCTTCAAGATTCACTAAACTAAAATCTGCTACAAGCTGTTGCGTTAGATCATACCCATTATGCACATTTATTATTTTGCATTCCTTATGCAATTTACCATGATTTAACTGGTGTTTTTTTTGAAAAAATGGAGTGGATAAATATGTAATGCTTTTAATTTTCCAATGTTCTGGAAATCCAGTCACATTACGTTTTTTTAAAAATTCTGATTTAGCGATCATAGCCTTATTAGTAATGAGTTCTGTAAATTGATTAATCACATTTCCTCCATGTGAATGCCCAATTAAATGTAAACTTACTTCTTGATTGTTGTTAAAATGATAAACACGTGAAAGTAAATCTAATAATCTTTCTGCAGCAAGATTTCGTTCATTAGTATCATTATCGCCTGACCAACTGTAGAAATTCCCTTCGATATATAAGTTTTGAAATTGTGGTCCCAATTCTTTTACTTTTGCCCAAAAACTTTCTTTACTTTGATTATTTTTTGCATCTTTATCTCGCCAGTAACCTGTGTTTGCCTCGTGTTTTAAGCCAGATTTGTTAAGAGGATCTGTTGTTCCCGCCACAAACATCACCACATCATATACCTTATCTGTCTTTTTCGGGGTCTCTGGATTTTTATAAAAAACTCCGTTTTCACAGCCATTTTCAGTTACTTGTTTTCCTGCAGAACTATTTATATTTTCTTTACAGTACATACTATGTCCACCACCGGAAATTTTCGTGTAAGTCCCTTTTACAATTCTAGTTCTGCTCATGTTTAATGTGCTTTAGATTTTTCACCACTATTATTCTGAACCTCTTTTTGTGCATGTTTGTGAATAAATTCATTAGACTGAATATTCATATCTTTTTCACTTACTTCATTTCTCTCCATTTTCGTCTCACTGTGAACATCACCCTCAATCATTTCCGTTAATTTTCCGGTAATAAACATACTCGCATCTCCAACCACCGTAGTCATCTTCATGGCACCTATGCTTTGGGTAGAATTCATCGTCACATTCATGGATTTATTCATCCCGACTGTGTCACTTTGATTGGCGCCAACAGAAGTCGTCATATTTTCTCCGACATTAATAGTCATGTTTTTTCCTGCAGTGAAAGTCATATTGTTTGGAGCCGTTACTTCAATATTTCCCGCTCCATCCATAAAATAAGTATTTCCACTCGGATCCAGAATCGTCACACTTTTCTCGTTATCATTCATCAAAACTTTAATACCACTCTTCGTTTGAATAGATCGCATGTGATTGTTTGCTCCTCCACCCAAAGCAGTTCCCCCATGAAACATTCCACCCATCACAAAAGGACGATCCGGATGATTGTGTACAAAACCAACCATTACCTGATCACCAACTTCGGGGATTGCGACATAACCACGATTCTGAGAAACCTGATCCGTTCCACCTGCATCCGGACTCATCATTCTGATGAAATCTGTCGTATCGTGCAACTGCCAGTCGAATTTTACAGTAACTCTTCCCTGTCCGCTTGGATCGGTGTTACTGATTACGGTGGCTAATTGTGGTTGTGCGATTGGGATCGTAAACTCCGGTTTTGGTAAAAAGCCAGTATCACTTGCAATGGCTTTGAAAGTTCCTTTGTAATGTCCGAGTGTATCGACGTCGTGGCTCGTTTCAATGATCATTAATCTTGTAAAATAGGAAGTTTGGTTGCTGTCTTCTTTCCGCATTTCCAGATCTGCTACACAACCTGGATATAAAAATGGGATCGTTGTACTTCCACTTACATGCAAAACTTCCACGGCTTTACTTCCCGCTGCGCTCGTTTGTGAATTCACCACATCTTTGTCGGTTACTGCTCTGATCGGAGCAATCTGTAAAGCTGGTGTTTTAAAGATACCACTGTCTGCATCATTCTTTTTATACGCAATATTGGCGAGATCACTCTTATGATTTGCCGGCGTAGAACCCGAAGTTAGTTTAGCGTTCTGACTGCTGTTATATCCATAAAACTCAGGTTTTGTATGAACGGCTTTAATCTCTATTTTAATATCGTTGACATTACTGCCATAGACTAATTTTAAAGGCTGATTCTGTGGTGGAAGTTTTCCAAAATGCAAGACTTCGCCATCATAATAAAACTGTTCTCCATAAGCTTCTGCCATTCTTGCGAGATAGTTGTAATGCGTTTCATTATACTGGGAACTGTAGATAATTTCTGAATAATCATTCGCATCTACTCTTACATCATAACTTCCGGTATTTATTCCTTCTTTGATGAGTTGATTCGCGATGATGCTCATATTTACCGATTGTGCTCCACCAAAACTTTGGGTATGTGGCGCAGCATCCAGCAGTATCGTTGGACTGTATCCTGACAATACTATATTTCCCAGTCCACTTTGATCCTGTAAATAACCGACTTCGGTGATCACTCCCACAAAGGTTCTCTCCGGACTGTCTGGAATATCTTTATATTTTTGAACGACCGTAAGTCTTTTTCCTAAAAACTCATTGGAGGATTCTAAATTATGGTTCTCTCTGTTTCCTAAGGAATCATAGGCCAAAACCATCTCAAAACGATGGTGTTTCCCCGCGTGTTGGCTCAAACTAAAATGTTTGTAATGGGAAATCACTTTCCCTTCGATCACCACCAAAAGTTTTACCAATCGATTGATCCCAAAAATCTGACTGGCGGAAATTGATTTCGAACTGTTATCCGGCTTGAAAGTAGGCGTTGAAGTTCCGTTTGTTTTTGCCATAATATGTAGAGTTTGTTAGGTGATGGGTGTTAGGTGATGGATGTTCGATGATGGGTGTTTGATGAATGAAGATTGACAATTATTAATTTTAATTTGAAAGTTGATCCTTATTTTTTTTCAGTTCGTACTTTACGATTATCAAACTTCTAAAGTTTAAAGGTTTAAAGGTTTAAAAGACAAATTTGATGTACTAAAATTAAGTATATATTTTTAATTAAGTTTAAAAATATCATTTTT